>CAWJWD010000004.1:130000-1163557 GCA_963846505.1 uncultured Thermoleophilaceae bacterium
TTCTGGTCGGTCGCGCCGAGCTCGACGTCGGCGCGGATCGCGACCGAGTCGTAGCCCTGCAGCAGCGGGTAGAGCAGCTCGAGGATCGAGATCGGCTCGCGTGCGGCGTAGCGCTTGGCGAAGTCGTCGCGCTCGAGCAGCTGCGCGACGGTGGCGGTGCGGGCGAGGCCGAACAGCTTCTCCATCGGCATGTCCAGCCACTCGCCGTTGCGGCGCACCTCGGTGCGCTCGCGGTCGAGCACCTTGAAGGCCTGCTGCCTCGTAGGTCGCGGCGTTGGCGTCGATCTCCTCGGGATCGGCCTGCGGGCCGTGCCGACGAGCGGCCGCTGGGATCGCCCACGCGCGCGGTGTAGTCGCCGATGATCAGGACCACCTGGTGGCCGAGGTCCTGGAACTCGCGCAGCTTGCGCAGCACGACGGTGTGGCCGAGGTGGATGTCCGGCGTGGTCGGGTCGACGCCGAGCTTGACGCGCAGCGGGCGGCCCTTGGCCAGCTGCCGCTCGAGGGCGCCCTCGGGGAGCGCGTCGACGGCGTTGCGGGTGAGGTACCGGGCCGCCTCGCCCGCCGAATCCGTCATGGGGCCAATGCTAGACTGCCGCCCTCTCGGCAAGCGCCCGCGTCCCGGGCTCGTCCGGACGGGCACAGCGCCGCCGAGAGCTTGCACGCAGCCGCGCCTCTACCCTGCGTGACGCAGCGTTCGACGCCATGGCAGAGCCGCCTACGCCAACTCTGATCCCCGACTGCGACCGACTCGGACGGCCGCTCCGCGCGCGACGGCGGCCGCTCCGCCCCCGCCGCCGCGCCACAAGCCGAAGCTGAAGAAGCTGCGGCTGCTGCTGGTGCTCGTCGGCCTCGGCGTGCTGGCCGTGATCTCGACGCTGTTCGGGATGCTGATCTCGGTCGCCAGCGACCTGCCCTCGCTGGAGAACAAGGCCGAGTACCGCGCGGCGCAGAACTCGAAGCTGTACTTCGACGATCCGGACGACCCGGCCTGCAAGGACCTCGGCGACGCCTGCGAGATGGCGCGCCTGACCGGCAACCAGAACCGCGTGCTGCTCGGCGAGGACCAGATCTCGCCCTTCATCAAGAACGCCGTGATCGCGATCGAGGACCGGCGCTTCTACGAGCACACGGGCGTGGACTACAAGGGCATCGCGCGCGCGCTGGTGCAGGACGTCGTCAAGCAGCGCGCCGCGCAGGGCGCCTCGACGATCACCCAGCAGTTCGTCAAGAACGCGCTCTCGGCCCAGGGCAACCGCTCGGTGCTGCAGAAGCTGCGCGAGGCGGCGCTCGCCTACCACCTCGAGCGCCAGTGGCCCAAGCAGAAGATCCTCACGCAGTACCTGAACACCGTCTACTTCGGCAGCGGCGCCTACGGCGTCGAGTCGGCGATGCGGACGTACTTCGGCGACGGCGACCAGGAGCAGGTCGATCCGATCACCGGCGAGATCGTCGAGGACCAGAGCTCGCAGGCCGCGGCGCAGACGGCCTCGCCGGCGGAGGCCGCGCTGCTCGCCGGCATGATCGCCTCGCCGACGATGTACGACCCGGTCCAGAACCCGACGCAAGGCGACCGAGCGGCGCAACATCGTGCTCCAGCGCATGCTCGAGCAGCGCATGATCTCGCCGGCGGAGTACCACGAGGCGATCAGAACCGCCGGTCCCGACCGCCGACGAGGTCACCCCGCCGAGACCGGACTCCGAGCAGCCCTACTTCTCCAGCTGGGTGACCCAGCAGCTCGTCGACACGCTACCGGCCCGGGCGTCGTGTTCGGCGGCGGGCTGAAGATCCGCACCACGATCGACCCCTCGCTGCAGGCGGCCGCCGAGCAGGCGATCGCGCGGCCGGCTCGGCGGCATCGGACCGGCCAGCTCGCTGGTGGCGATCGAGAACAAGACCGGCGCGATCAAGGCGATGGTCGGCGGCACCGACTTCGACGAGCGGCCGTTCAACCTGGCCGTCAACGGCCACCGCCAGCCCGGCTCGTCGATCAAGCCGTTCATCCTCGATCCGCGCGCTGGCCGACGGGATCAGCCCGGACGCGACCTTCACCTCCGAGCCGAAGAGCTTCCCGGTGCCGGGCTCCGCCGGCCGAGCACTTCAACGTCGCCAACTACGAGGACTCCTACGCGGGCGTGCGCACGCTGCGCGTCGGCGCTGGCGACCTCCGACAACTCGGTCTTCGCCGAGCTCGGGCTCAAGGTCGGGACCAAGCGGGTGGCGCGGATCGCCGAGCGCATGGGCGTCAGCACGCCGGTCTCGACCAACCCGGCGATGACGCTCGGCGGCCTCGAGGAGGGCGTCACGCCGCTCGAGATGGCCTACGCCTACAGCACGATCGCCAACAAGGGCCGGCGGGTGTCCGGCACGCTGGCGCCCGGCAAGGACGGTCCGGTGGCGATCGAGAGCGTCAAGGGCGGCGGCATCGACGACGAGAACGAGCAGGTCTCGCACCGCGCCTTCCCCGAGGCGGTCGGCGAGACGGCGCTGTCGCTGATGGGCGGCGTGGTCTCGAGCGGCACCGGCAAGGCGGCGGCCGTCGGCGACGAGTTCATCTTCGGCAAGACCGGCACGACCGAGAACTACGGCGACGCCTGGTTCGTCGGCTGGCAACGAGGACCTGACGGTGGCCGTCTGGGTCGGCTATCCGGACCGGCTGCAGCCGATGCAGACCGAGTACCTCGGCGGGCCGGTCGCCGGCGGCACCTTCCCGGCCGAGATCTTCCACGACTTCATGGCCGCCTGGCTGTCGATCCGCGAGCGCCGCGACGCGGCCGAGGACGACGGCGACGAGGACGACGAGGAGTCGATCCCGACCCAGGGCTACACGCCCGCGCCGAGCACGCCGAGCGAGGGCATCCGGCGCAGCCGACCGCGCCGGCCGAGGAGCCCGAGGACGGCAGCCGGCCGAGCCGCCGCCAGCAGGCACCACAGCAGGAGGCCGCCCCGGCGCCGGCCGAGCCTGCGCCGCAGGCGCCGCCAGCAGCCACGCCGGCGCCGCAGACCCCGGCCACGCCGGCTCCCGCGCCCACCCCGACGCCGCCGAGCGGCGGGACGGGCGGCGGCGTGGACGCGCCGCGGCTAGGCGGCGCGGCGGCGCATCGCCGGCGGCCAAGGGCGCGAGACGTAGCGGCTGTCCGCGTCGCAGAAGCGCCAGGGCAGCTCGACGGCCTTGGTGATGCCGATGCGCTCGCCGCGTGACGATGCGCGGCGGCGCTGCGTCGGCGGGCGCGGGCAGCAGCTCGATCGGGCCGTCGAGCAGCGAGCTCGCGTTCAGCGGCGAGGCCGATGCCGAGCGCCTGGGTCAGCTTGCCGGGACCGTTGCGTGAGCTGCAGCGGGTCGCTCGAGCCCGCGGCGCTCGTGCATCAGCTCGACGCCCTCGAGCGGCTCGAGCGCGCGGATCAGCACCGCCGCGCCCACGCCCTCCGGCTCGCTGACGGCGTTCAGCAGCGCGTGGATGCCGTAGGAGCGGTAGACGTAGGCCTCGCCCGGCGGGCCGAACAGCGTGCCGGTGCGCGGCGTGAGGCCGACGAAGGCGTGGCAGGCCGGCTCGCTCTCGTGGTAGGCCTCGGTCTCGACGATCCGGCCGGCGGCGCCGGCGTGGCGCACGACGCAGCCGACGAGGTCGCGGGCGACGTCGAGCACCGGGCGGGCGTAGAAGGCCCGCGGCAGGCTCACGCGGCCGCGGCGTCCGCCAGCACGCGTGCGCGCGCGCTCGAGCTGCTCGCGCACGCGGGCGAGCGCGGTGCCGCCCTCGGAGACCTTCGACTCCAGCCAGGCCTCCGGCTGCAGCAGCGCCGCGAACTCGTCCGGGTCGAGCTGGGGCGCGAGCTCGTCGAGCTCCTGCGGCGTCAGCTCGGACAGCAGCTTGCCGCGCTCGACCGCGGCGCGCACGATGCCGCCGACGATGCCGTGCGCCTCGCGGAACGGCACGCCCGGCGCGCACCAGCAGGTCGGCGGCGTCGGTGGCGGCGATCAGCTCGTCGGTGGCGGCGACGGCCATGCGCTCGCGGTCGAAGCTGGCGCTCGCGAGCATCTCGCGCGCGACGCGCAGCGACAGCTCGAGCGTGTCGATCGCGTCGAAGAGCTGCTCCTTGTCCTCCTGCATGTCCTTGTTGTAGGTCAGCGGCAGGCCGTGCAGCGCGCCGTGCAGGGTCACCAGCCGGCCGAGCACGCGCGGCGCCTTGGCGCGCAGCAGCTCGGCGGCGTCGGGGTTCTTCTTCTGCGGCATCAGGCTCGAGCCCGAGGAGAAGGCGTCGGCCATCGTGCAGAAGCCGAACTCCTGGCTCGACCACAGCACCAGCTCGGCGCCGAGCTGCGACAGGTGCGTCGCGCAGGTCGCGGCGGCGCTCAGGTAGTCGAGCACGAAGTCGCGGTTGGAGACCGCGTCGAGCGAGTTCGGCGAGACCGCAGCCGAAGCCGAGCTGCTCGGCGACGAAGCCGCGGTCGGTCTCGAAGTTCGCGCCCGCCAGCGCGCCCGACGCCGAGCGGCAGCTCGTCGGCGGCGGCGAGGCAGAAGCCGAAGCGGTCGTGGTCGCGGCGCAGCTTCCAGAACCAGGCCAGCAGGTGGTGCGAGAGGTAGACCGGCTGGGCGCGCTGCAGGTGCGTGTAGCCGGGCAGCGGCCAGTCGAGGTGGCGCTCGGCCAGCTCGACGAGCGTGCGCCATCAGCGCGGCGATCAGCTCGCGCGCCTCGACGGCGTGCGCGCGCACGAGCAGCGCGACGTCGGTGGCGACCTGGTCGTTGCGCGAGCGGGCGGTGTGCAGCTTGCCGCCGACCGGGCCGGCCAGCTCGGTCAGGCGCCGCTCGATCGCCATGTGCACGTCCTCGTCGTCGGGCTGGACGTCGAAGCTGCCGCTCCTCGAGCTCGGCTCGCACCCGCTCCAGGCCGGCGCACGATCTCGTCGCGGTCGGCCTCGGAGATGATCCCCGCGCGGGCGAGCATGCGCGCGTGCGCGGTCGACTGCTCGAGGTCGAACGGCGCGAGGCGGATGTCGAAGGCGATCGACGAGTTGAGCGCCTGGAAGAGCGGGTCCTGCGGATCCCGGAAGCGACCCATGGGCGGCCAGTCTATGTCCCGGGCGGGGTCGTAGGATGACCAGCGTGCGCGCGCTGGTCACCGGAGCCACCGGCAAGGTCGGACACGCGGTCGCGCGTGCCCTGCGCGAGCGCGGCGACGAGGTGCGTGCGCTGGTGCGCGACCCCGCCCGCGCGGCCGCCACGCTGCCCGCCGGCGTGGAGCCGGTGCGCGGCGACGTGACCGACCCGGCGTCCGTGCCGAGGCCGCAGGCGGCTGCGAGCTCGTCTTCAACGCGATGGGGCTGCCCGAGCAGTGGCTGGAGCGACGAGCAGGCGTTCGAGCGCGTCAACGCGCGCGGCAGCGAGACCGTCGTGCGCGCAGCGGCCGCGCGCCGGCGTCGCGCCGCGTGGTGCACACGAGCACGATCGACGTCTTCCACGCCGAACCGCGGCGCGCGCTTCGACGAGTCGCGCGTGGCCGGCTACCCGAAGGGCACCGCCTACGAGCGCTCCAAGCAGCGCGCCGAGGAGCTGGCGCTGGCCGCGGCCGAGGAGACCGGCGTGGAGCTCGTGCTCGTCAACCCGGCCGCCGTCTACGGGCCCGGCCCCGGCGGCACGGCGACCTCGCTCGAAGAGGGGCTGTTCGAGCCGCTGGTCGAGGGCCGACGCGCCGAGTGCCGGCGCTGCCGCCCGGCGGCCTCGGGGATCGTGCTTCAACGCCGGGCTGGCGCGCGGGCAGCTGCTGGCCGCCGAGCGCGGGCAGCCGCGGCGAGCGCTACATCCTCTGCGACGCGCCACGCTGAGCTTCCGCGAGCTGGCGCGAAGCGGTGGTGCGGATCGCCGGCCGCGGCAGCGTGCCGCCGACGATGCCGGTGCCGCTCGCGCAGGCGCTCGCCAGCGGCGGCGAGCTGCTCTCGCGCGCGACCGGCAGCCCGCCGCTGCTGCCGCGCGGCCAGCTGACGTTCTTCCTCTGGAACGCCACGCCTGACGCCGGCAAGGCGCGGCGCGAGCTCGGCTGGGAGCCGACGCCGCTCGACGAGGGACTGCGCGCGACGCTCGATGCCTGAACCGCTGAGTCCGGCCGCGCCGAGCCACGCCGACGCCGCCGACGCGGCGGCGTCTGCTGCACCTGAGCGCAGGCGGCATGTACGACAGCTTCGCCGGCGGCCAGCAGCGGGCGCTGCAGCTGATCGAGCGCGCCTTCGGCGAGCCGGGCAACGCGCACAGCGTCGAGATGGTCTGGGTCGCCGAGCTCGACGGCGAGCGTTGGCCGGGGCGATGGCGGCCTTCCCGGTCGAGGAGTCGTTGCCGCGCGCGCGCGGCGTTCCTGTGGCTGACGCTGCGCGTCGCCCCGCCGTGGCGCTGGCCGCGCACGCTGTACCTCTACTGGGCCGGTGGACGCGCGTCCCCCAGCCCGCCGGCGACGCGCTTCTACGTCGACGCGCTCGCGACCGCCCCGAAGGCCCGCCGCCGGGGCGTCGCGCCGCGCGCTGCTGGCCGAGGCGGAGCGGCAGGCGCGCGTGCGCGGGCTGCCGGCCGTGGCGCTCGACACGACGCTCGACAACGAGGCCGCACGGGCGCTGTACGCGCGAGCCGGCTTCGACGAGATCGCCTACAGGCCGCCGACGCACGGGCTGCCCGGCTTCG
The DNA here is from genome assembly GCA_963846505.1 of uncultured Thermoleophilaceae bacterium. GTDB lineage: Bacteria > Actinomycetota > Thermoleophilia > Solirubrobacterales > Thermoleophilaceae > JACVRW01. The sequence continues at coordinate 136,668 of CAWJWD010000004.1, forward strand.
TCGCGCTGCTGCGCCGGCTCAGCTGAGTCGAGTCGCATACGACTCGATCACCGCGCGCACCGCCTCGACCACCCGCTCGACCTGCGCGTCGCGTCAGCTCCGGGTAGAACGGCAGCGCCAGCGAGCGGGCGGCGACGTCCTCGCAGACGGGGAACTCGCCCTCGCGGTGGCCGAAGCGCTCGCGGTAGAAGCTCATCAGGTGGATCGCGGGCAGGTACGGCTTGGAGTCGACGCCGCGCTCGCGCAGCGCGGTGATCGGTCGCGTCGCGATCGACGCCGTGCGGGCAGCTGGACGACGTAGACGAACCAGCTGCGCAGGTCGCCGTCGGCGTCCGGGCAGGGCAGTCCGGAGGTCCTCGATGCCGGCAAGCGCCTCGTCGTACAGCGCCGCGACGCGCGCTCGCGGCCGCGAGCATGTCGTCGAGGCGCTCCAGCTGGGCGATGCCGAGCGCGCACGAGAGGTCGTCGAGGCGGTAGTTGAAGCCGAGCCGGTCGTGGTCGAGCCAGCCCATGTCGGGGGCGCGGCCCTGGTTGCGCTCGGAGTCGATGCGCTCCTTCAGCGCCGGCGTGCCGGCGACGACGACTCCCCCCTCGCCCGTGGTCAGCTGCTTGTTCGGGTAGAAGCCGAACACCGAGAGGTTGCCGCGCGCGCCGACGAGCGAGCCGTCGGCGTGGACGGCGCCGAGCGCCTCGCAGGCGTCCTCGACCAGCCACAGCCCGCGCTCGGACGCCAGCCGCTCGAGCGCCGGCAGGTCGGCCGGGTAGCCGAAGATGTGCACCGGCAGCAGCCCCGTCGTGCGCTCGCCGACCGCCGCCGCGGCCGCCTGCGGATCGATGTTCAGCGTGCGCGGATCGATGTCGCAGAAGACCGGTCGGGCGTCCTCGTAGAGCAGGCAGTTGGCCGAGGCGACGAAGCTGAACGGCGTCGTGACCACCTCGTCGCCGGCCTCGACCCCGGCCGCGCGGATGGCCAGGTGCAGGCCGGCGGTGCCGCTCGAGACCGCCGACACGTGCTCGACGCCCAGTCGGGTCCCGAACGCCGTCTCGAACTCGGGCAGACGCGGGCCGAGCGCCAGACGGCGGGAGCGCAGCGTCTCGAGCACCAGCTCCTCCTCCCGGGGCCCGACGAGCGGGCGGGCGAGCGGGATGAAGTCGCCCGTGCCTGCCGCGCCGCTCACGTCGTCGCGGCGCGCGCCCGCTCGTGCCGCGCGCGTCCTGGGAGCATGCCCGCCTCGAGCGAGTCCACCAGCGCGTCCCAGCTCGCCTCGATGATGTTCTCGGACACGCCGATCGCGCCCCACGTGTCGCTGCCGTCGCCGGCGTCGATCAGCACGCGCGTGACCGCGCCGGTGCCCTTGTTCTCGTCGAGGATGCGAACCTTGAAGTTGATCAGCGCGATGTCGCCGAGGTGCGGGTAGCGCTCGGCGATCGCCGAGCGCAGCGCCTGGTCGAGCGCGTGCACGGGACCGTTGCCCTCCGCGGTGCGCACGTAGCGCTCGCCGTCGACCCAGATCTTGATCGTGGCCTCGGTCTCGACGCGCCCGTTCTCGCGCTTCTCGACGATCGCGCGCCAGCTCTCGAGCCGAAACAGCGGCTCGTACTCGCCCGTCTGCTTGCGGATCAGCAGGTCGAACGAGCCGTCGGCGGCCTCGAACTGGTAGCCGCGGCTCTCGAGCTCCTTGACGCGCTCGACCACCGCCGCGGCGGTCGGCGTCGTCGACGTCCGCACGCGCCTGGACGGTGCCCTTGCCCGACAGCTCGGAGACCAGCACGCGCCGGTCGGCGCCGACCTCGGCCGGGTCCATGTGCTCGAACGTGCGCGCGTCGCGGTTGATGCCGGCGACGTGCATCCCGCCCTTGTGCGCGAATGCGTTCGCGCCCACGTACGGCTGGTTGGGGTTCGGTGTGACGTTGCAGAGGTCGTCCATCAGGTGCGCGGTCTCGGTCAGTCTGCGCATGCGCTCGCTGCCGATCGTCTCGTAGCCGAGCTTCAGCTCGAGCGCCGGCAGGATCGTGATCAGGTTGGCGTTGCCGCAGCGCTCCCCGTAGCCGTTCATCGTGCCCTGCACCATGCGCGCGCCCTGCTCGACCGCCAGCAGCGCGTTGGCGACCCCGCAGCCGGAGTCGTCGTGGGTGTGGATGCCGACTTGGACGCTGTCGCCCAGCTCGGCGACGACGCGCGCCGTCGCCTCCGCTACCTGGGTCGGCAGCGAGGAGCCGTTGGTGTCGCAGAGGGTGACGTTCTCGGCGCCGGCCTCGGCTGCGGCGTGCAGGCAGCGCAGCGCGTAGTCGGGATCGTCGCGGAAGGCGTCGAAGAAGTGCTCGGCGTCGTAGACCACGCGCTTGCCCTCCCCGGCCAGGAAGGCGACCGAGTCGGCGATCATGCGCAGGTTCTCCTCGGGGTCGACTTGCGTCACCTTCTCGAGGTGCAGCGACCAGGTCTTGCCGACGAGCGTGCAGATCGGTACGAAGCAGTCCGCCAGCAGCCGCAGCGCCGGATCGTCGGCGGCCGCGACGTCCTTGCGCCGGGTCATGCCGAAGGCCGCCACCTGCGCGGTCTCGAACCGCTCGGCGGCGAGCAGCGCGAACAGCTCCTCCTCCTTGGGGTTCGAGGCGGGAAAGCCCGCCTCGATCATGTGCACGCCGAGCTCGTCGAGCGCGTGCGCGACGCGCACCTTCTCGTGTGCGGAGAGCGACATTCCCTCCCCCTGCATGCCGTCGCGGAGGGTGGTGTCGTAGACGAGGACCGTCTCAGTCATGGGGTGAACGCCTTTCGTGGATGCGATGGAACGAGCGAAGCCGGCGGCCTAGGAGGCCGCCCCGCTAATTCGCTCGAACCTGGCGTTCACGCCCGGGATGGTACCGGGACGAGGTCCAGCCAGTCCGCATACTGCGGCGCACGGCCGTGGAGCGCGTCCTCGAAGGTCTGCTGGATCTCTCGCGTGATCGGGCCCGGCGGGCCGATCTCGATGTCGTCGATCTCGCGCAGCGGCACGATCTCGGCGGCGGTGCCGGTGAGGAAGACCTCGTCGGCGAGCGCCAGCTCGGCACGGGCGACGTCGCGCTCGATCACCTCGTAGCCGAGGTCGCGGGCGATCTGGATCGCGGACTTGCGGTTGATCCCGTCGAGGATGCTCGAGGTCTGCCCCGGCGTGACGATCACGCCGTCGCGGATCACGAACACGTTCTCGCCGGTGCCCTCGCAGACGTTGCCCTTGTCGTCGAGCAGGATGCCCTCGTCGTAGCCGGACTTGAGCGACTCGATCTTGGCCAGCACCGAGTTGAGGTACTGCCCGGACGCCTTCGAGTGCGGGATCAGCGAGTCCGGCGAGATGCGCCGGTAGGACGAGACGCGTGCGCGCACGCCCTTCTGCTTGCCCTCCTCGCCGAGATACGCCCCCCACTCCCAGACCGCGATCATCGCCTCGACCGGGTTGTCCAGCGGGTTGAGCCCCATCGGGCCGTAGCCGCGGTAGACGAGCGGACGGATGTAGCAGCTCTTGAAGCCGTTTCTGTTGATCAGCTCGTGGGTCGCCTCGCGCAGCTGCTCCCGCGTGAACGGAAGGTCCATGTAGTAGAGCTTGGAAGACTCTTCGAGCCGCTTGAGATGATCGGCGTGGCGGAAGATCGCGGGGCCCTTGTCGGTCTCGTAGGCGCGGATGCCCTCGAAGACCCCCGTGCCGTAGTGGAGGCCGTGGGTCAGTACGTGTACCTTCGCGTCCTCCCAGGCGACGAACTCCCCGTTCAGCCAGATGAGGTCCGCGGTGTTCACGTACGTGCCCCCTTTCTCAGAGGTTGGCGAGGACGGCCCGGGTGGCCTCCTCAGTGGTTGCGTCGCCGCCGAGGTCCGGGGTTCGGAGCCCCCCCTCGAGCGCACGGTCGACGGCCGATTCTAGCCCGGAAGCCTCGTTCTCCATAGCGAATGCGTGACGAAGCATGAGCGCGACGGAGAGCAGCATCGCCAGCGGGTTGGCCTTGCCGGTGCCGGCGATGTCCGGCGCCGAGCCGTGCACGGGCTCGAACAGGCCGGGCCCGGAGTCGCCCAGCGAGGCGCTCGGCAGCATGCCCAGCGAGCCGGTGAGCATCGCCGCCTCGTCGCTGAGGATGTCGCCGAAGAGGTTCTCGGTCACGAGCACGTCGAACTCCGCCGGACGCGAGACGAGCTGCATCGCGGCGTTGTCGACGAGCAGGTGGTCGAGCGGCAGGCGCTCGCCCTCGGCGACGCGCGTGACGACCTTGCGCCACAGCCGCGAGGTCTCGAGCACGTTGGCCTTGTCGACGCTCGTGACCTTGCGCCGGGCGAGCTTGAAGGCGACGCGCGTGATGCGCTCGACCTCGCCCTCGCTGTAGGTGCAGGTGTCGTGCGCCGTGTCCCCGTTCAGGCCGCTGTCGCCGAAGTAGATGCCGCCGGTCAGCTCGCGCACGACGATCAGGTCCGTGCCCTCGATGCGCTCGCGCTTGAGCGGGCTGGCGTCGAGCAGCGCCGGGCTCGGACGCACCGGCCGGATGTTCGCGAACAGGCCGAGCCCCTTGCGCAGCCCGAGCAGGCCCTGCTCGGGGCGCGGCTTGGTCGGATCGGTGGTGTCCCATTTGGGCCCGCCGATCGCGGCCAGCAGCACGGCGTCCGCTTGGCGGCAGGCATCGAGCACCTCGTCGGTGAGGGCCGTCCCGTGGGCGTCGATCGAGATGCCGCCCATCAGGCGCTCGTCGAACTCGAAGTCGCCCAGCCGGCCGAGCACCTGCTCGGCCGAGGCCGTGATCTCCGGCCCGATGCCGTCGCCGGGCAGGGTGACGATGCGATGTGCCATTCCTAGTCCTCCGCTGCCAGCGCCTTGCGGCGCATCGACCACATCTGCGACGAGCGCTCCAACTCGAGCGCCGCGGCCCAGGGCAGCGCCGGCGGGCCGAGCTCGGTGCGCAGCGAGCGCGCGGTGCGGCGCGCCAGCTCGGGGTCGGCGCCGGCGCGCGCGGCGAGCTCGAGCGCGGTGTCGTCGACGTCGCCGTCCTCGACCGCGGCCCAGGCCAGGCCGAGCTCGGCGGCGCGAGCGCCGTCGATGCGCTCGCCGAACAGCGTCAGCGCCGACGTGGCCTCGCGGGCGCCGGTGCGGCCGAGCAGTGCGGCATGTCCGCCGCCGGGGTGCAGGCCGATCGGGATGAAGCCCGAGATCACGTGCGCCGCGCGAGCGACGATGCGCAGGTCGGTGGCCATCATCAGGTTCAGCCCGGCGCCGACGGCGCCGCCGCGAACCGCGGCGATCGTCGGCGGCTCGAGCTCGCCGACGCGCGCGAACGAGCGGTAGATGGCGCCCATGCCCGAGTAGGTGTCGGGGTTCGCCGGGTCCGCGCCGGCCGCACCGAGCGTGGCGCGATCGCCGCCGGCGCAGAAGAAGCCCTCGGCGCGCACGACCACGGCGCCGACGGCCTGGTCGGCGTCGACGTCCTCGCAGGCGCCGATGAGCGCGTTCGCCATCTCGACGGTGAGCGCGTTGCGCCGGTCGGGAGCGTTGAGGGTGATGACCGCGACGCCGTCCTCGCGTCGCTCGAGCAGGATCTCGTCAGACATGGCGGGGCACGCTACCGGTCCGGGCGCCGCGCGTCGTCCTCCGAAGCGGGCGCTCCGGAGCGGGCCCGTGCGCAGCACGATCCGGTCATGCGGCAGGCCGCCGCGCATTGACGTTGAGACGCACGTAGTCGATCTCACGGTCCGAATGCTCGACCACGTCAGCGACGAAGCGATCGCGCAGTCCCTCGGGCAGACGCAACAGGTGGTAGCCAAGACAGACCGTGCTGATGAACCCGGGACGGTCGTCGGGGATGACCGGGGACGGCTCGAGCCAGGTCTCGACGTCCTCGAAGCCGGCCCGCTCGAGACGCTCGGCGGTCTGCTCGGCGGTCGCGAAGTTCCACGGCCCCTCCCAGCCCGCGAGGTACTCGGCATACGGCTCGCGCTCGGCGACCTCCCGGGCCGCCGTGTGGAAGCGCTCGACGTTGCCCGCGCCGCCGCACTGGGTGACCATCCGGCCACCGGGCTTCAGCGCCGCGTACAGGCGCGCGAAGAGACGATCGTGGTCGGGCACCCAGTGGAAGACCGCGTTCGAGAAGACGGCGTCGACCGGCTCGTCGAGCTCCAGCTCCATCAGGTCGGCAGCGAACACGGTGGCGCGCTCGCCGAGCCTCTCCCGCGCGTGCTCGACCATCGACGGCGCCCCGTCGACGGCCACGACGCGACCGTGCGGGAGCCGCTCGAGCAGGACCTGGGTCACCCGACCCGTGCCGCAGCCGGCGTCGAGCACCGTCTCGTCGCCCTTCAGCGGCAGCCGGACGAGCACACGCCGGGCCCACTCGAGCTGAGGGCCGGAGACCCGGTCGTAGGTGGACGCATCCCAGTCGCGGGCCATGCCTGCTCAGCCGGCCAGCGCGGTGGTGACCGGTCCGCTGCGTTCGCGCGCGGCCTCGTAGGCGTCGATCTGGTCCTGTTGCAGCAGCGTGACGCCGATGTCGTCGAGGCCCTCGAGCAGACGCCGGGCGGTCTCCGGGTCGATCTCGAACGGCAGCGCGCGACCGGCAAACGAGATCTCCCGCTGGGCCAGGTCGATGCGCGCCTGGCCGGCCTGCATCAGCTCCTTGACGTCGGCCTCGGCGAGCGTCACCGGCAGCAGCCCGATCTTGGTGCAGTTGTTGTAGAAGATGTCCGCGAAGCTCGGCGCGACGATCGCCTTGAAGCCGTAGTCCTCCAGTGCCCAGGGCGCGTGCTCGCGCGAGGAGCCGCAGCCGAAGTTCTTGCCGGTTGCGAGGATGGGGTTCACCGGCAACTCCCAGCCGCCCTGGCGACGTTCGTAGAAGAGGAACTCGCCGAAGCCGGTCCGCTCCACCCGCTTCATGTAGCGCGCGGGGATGATCTGGTCGGTGTCGACGTCGTCGCGATCGACGACGGAGACGTGGCCCTCGATGACGCTGACTGGCTCCACGGCTAGCTCCAATCCCGGATGTCGACGAAGTGGCCCTCGATGGCGGCCGCGGCGGCCATCTTCGGACTCACGAGGTGGGTGCGTCCGCCACGGCCCTGGCGCCCCTCGAAGTTGCGGTTCGAGGTCGAGGCGCAGCGCTCGCCGGGGGACAGCACGTCCGGGTTCATGCCCAGGCACATCGAGCAGCCCGCCGAGCGCCAGTCGAAGCCGGCCGCGCGGAAGATCTCGTCGAGCCCCTCGGCCTCGGCCTGCGCCTTGATCTGGTAGGAGCCCGGGACGACCATCGCGTCGACCGTGGAGGCCACCTTGCGTCCCTTGACTACCTCGGCCGCCTCGCGCAGGTCGCCGATGCGCGAGTTCGTGCACGAGCCGATGAAGACGCGATCGAGCTTGATCTCGGCGATCGGGGTGCCGGGCGAGAGCGCCATGTACTCGAGCGCGCGCTCCTCGCTCTCGTCGCGCGGCACCGGCACCGCGTCGGTGACCTCGGTGACCATCCCGGGCGTCGTGCCCCAGGTCACCTGCGGCGACAGCTGGCTCGCGTCGATCACGACCTCGGTGTCGAAGCTGGCGCCCTCCTCCGTGTAGAGCTGGCGCCACTCGTCGAGCGGCAGCGGGCTGGGGGCACCGGGACGCTCGGCCTGCTCGAACCAGGCGAAGGTCGTGTCGTCGGGGGCGATCATGCCGGCACGGCCGCCGCCCTCGATCGTCATGTTGCAGACGGTCATGCGGCCCTCCATCGACAGCTTCTCGATCGGCGGGCCGGCGTACTCGATCACGTGGCCGACGCCGCCGCCGACGCCGATGCGGCCGATCGTGCCGAGGATCAGGTCCTTGGCCGTGACGCCGTGGCCGAGCTCGCCCTCGTAGCGGATGCGCATCGACTTCGGCTTGCGCTGCTGCAGCGTCTGGGTCGCCAGCACGTGCTCGACCTCGCTCGTGCCCATGCCGAAGGCGAGTGCGCCGAAGGCGCCGTGGGTGGAGGTGTGCGAGTCCCCGCAGACGATCGTCATGCCGGGCTGGGTGACGCCCAGCTCCGGGCCGATCACATGCACGATGCCCTGGTGCTCGGAGCCGATCGAGTAGACCGGCACGCCGAACTCGGCGCAGTTGCTCTCGAGCGTCTCGACCTGGACGCGGGAGAGCTTGTCGCGGATCTGGGTCGCGAGCGTGGAGCCGTCGGTCGGCACGTTGTGGTCGGCCGTGGCGAGCGTGCGGTCGGGGCGGCGCACCGGTCGGCCGGCGAGCCGCAGCGACTCGAAGGCCTGCGGCGACGTGACCTCGTGGACGAGGTGCAGGTCGATGTAGATCAGCGCCTCGGCGACCTCGTGGGCCTCCCAGATCTTGTCGAACAGCGTCTTGGGCATCGGTCTAGCTCCTCCTCAGGCCGGCCGCGACGACCGCGTAGAAGCGGGCCGGGACCTCTCCGGGGTTCTCGAAGTGATGGGGCAGATCGGCGTCGAAGGTGACGGCGTCGCCTGCGCCGAGGTCGTGGACGACGCCACCGCAGATCAGCTGCAGCCGTCCCTCGCTGACCACGGCCGTCTCGCGGCTGCCCGCCTCGTGCATCGGCGGATCGTCGGGACCGGCGGTGGACGCGCCGGGCGCCAGCGTGTGCTGGGAGACCTCGGCGCGCAGGCCCGGCAGCGGCGGGGTCAGCACCTCATAGCGGTGCGTGCCGGCGCCACCTCGGCGGCGCTCGTTCGCGCGCACGACGGCGACGCCGTCGCCCTCGTCGAGACGCAGCAGCTGCGAGAGCGTCAGCTCCAGGCCGGCGGCGATGCGTTCGGCGACGGCGATCGTCGGGCTCGTCTCGCCGCGCTCGACCTGGGACAGCATCGGCGCCGAGACGCCGCAGCGCTCGGCCAGGTCGCGCAGCGAGAGGTCCATCCCCTCGCGCAGGCTGCGGACGCGTCCGCCGAGCGCGCCGTTGTGGGTGGCCGTCGCCATGAAGCCGTGTACGCTATCACGTACGATTGTATGTCGCTAGCCCATGGCCCGCCCGGGTACGAGGAAACCGGATGCACCGGGCGCGTGTCTGCGAGCTGATCCCCTTCGCCGCGGTGAGGCGTGCGCTCGTGCGGGCCGGTGCGAGCGCGCCGCGCGAGGCCCCGAGCGTGGCCAACGACTCGCTCGACCTCTCGATCTGCGACTGGCACGGCGGCTCGATCGAGGACGTGCGCGTGTCGATCGACTCGGCGTCCCGCGCGCAGCTGCGCTTCTTCAACATGCTCGCCGAGCAGCTCGAGTACCACAACGCGAACCCGGCTCAGCGCCCGCGACAGCTGCGCGGGGTCGGACAGGACTCCGCCTACGGCGGCGCGGGCGCCTGGTGGACGACGGGACGCAAGCAGCTCGTCGCGTATTCGCGTCAGCGCGCGTGCTGCGCGTACGCGTGGTCGTCGCCGGGCTCGACGACGCCGGTCGCCGTGAGGTCGCGGCCGCGCTGGCGCGGCTCACGTTCCGGCGTCTGGGCCGAGCGTAGGCGCGACCCGCAGCGCGACCTCGAGCTCGAAGCGGGCGTCGGGGTCCTCCAGGCGCTCGCCGAACAGGTCGCGCAGGCGGCCGAGGCGGTAGCGGACGGTCTGGGGATGCACGTGCAGGGCGCGGGCCACCTCCTCGGTGCGCCCACGGTGGCGCAGCCAGGCCGCGAGCGTCTCGGCGAGCCGGGCGCGCGAACGCTCGCCCTCCTCGGCGAGCGGCGCGAGGGCACGCTCGGCCAGGTCGACGGCGAGGCGCCGGTCGGAGCCGAGCAGCAGCGCGAGGCCGTGCTCGTCGGCACGCAGTAGACCGGGCAGGCCGATCGATTCGGCGGCGAGCGGAGCATCGGCGCCCCCGGCCGGCATGCGGCCGCCGGCGCCGCCAGACGGCGCCCCCAACGCGCTCGTCCTGACGAGCCACAGCACGCTCCCGGCGCGGGCGAAGCTCAGCGACGCCTCCGGCCAGGAAACCGCGGGGCCGCTCGCGGCCCAGTGGCCTCGCACCGCCGCCTCCAGTTCCCCACGACGTCCGGGCCCGTCAGGGTCCGGGACGACCAGGACGACGTCTCCCCGTTCCTGGCCTCGGCCCGGTCGCCGTCGCCGCGGTTCGCGGCGTCGGCTCCGAGCGCCAGGGCGGCGTTGCGCACGCTCGGCGCGGGCGCGACGAGCACGTCCGTGGCGACCCGCATCGCCAGGCGATCCGGCTCGACGCCATGGACGACGGTCGCCGTCAGGAGCTGCGGCAGCGTCCAGCCCGCCTCGGCCGCGGCCTCCTCGATCGCCGGCGGCGCCGCCGGCGGATCTTGGATCAGGAGGCGAGCGAGGCGCTGGCGACGGCGTTGCAGGGCGCCCGCGGCAGCGGCCTGCTCGCTGGCGTAGCCCTCGATCGAGTCGCCCGAGAGCTCGTCGATGTAGGCGAAGATCGACTCCGCGAGCAGGTAGAGCGTGCGCGGCGAGAGCTCGGCCCGCTCGCCCGCGGCGGCGTAGCGGCGCCAGGCGACGCGAGCGCCGAGGCGGTAGGCCGACAGCAGCGCGTCGAGGCTGCGCCCGGCGCGCATCTCGCCGCGGCCGAGCTCGACGTAGACCTCTCGGCCGGTGCCACGGCCGGCGTGCGGGTCCTCGATCAGGGCGATGAACTGGCGCAGCGCCTCGTGCACGCCGCGCCGGATGTTGCGTCCGAACGAGCCCTCGAAGGGCTGGGCGTAATCCGGCACGCCCTCGGCGATCGCCGCGAGGATCTCGTCGGCGACCGCGTCGAGCTCGTCGCGCAGCACCGGCACCACCCGGTCGGGCAGCGACTCCCACGGACGCTCGGGCACCACCGGGCTCATTTGTGGGGAGGCTACAAGACTTGGCGGTCCTGGCTAGAGCGCTGCCCGGACGAACGCGGCGATTTCATGCTCTGACGGTGGATCGGGCGTGTCCTGCAACGCAGGATGGCCGGCCGCGGCGGAGGCGATCGCGTCCACGTGCTCCTCCCCCACGCCCAGCGAGCCGAGCCGGGTGTGCCCCCAGAGCGCGGCGAGGCGAGCGGTGGCCGCCACCGCCGCGTCGAGGTCGTCCGGAGCGTCGGCGATGGCAGGCGTCCCTTCGACGGCGAGCCCGTCCGCCTCGAGCCGGCCGCGGTCGGCACCTCCGACCGTCAGTGCCGCGCCGAAGGCGGCGACGGCGGCCGGAGCGCGAGGGACCATCAGGCGAACGGCGTGCGGCAGCATCACGGCGTTGGTCTGCGCGTGCGGGGCGCCGGCCGTGCGCACGATCGTCTGGCAGATCGCGTGGTGAGCGGCGATCCCCGTGCAGCCGCAGGCGTAGCCGGCCAGCACCGCCGCAAGCGCCAGCGAGGAACGGTCGTCGACGTCGAGCCCGTGGGCGATCAGCGTCGCGGCGCGCAGCGCCGCGAGCTCGCAGACCGGGTTTGCGAGCGGCGTGTAGAGGGCTTCGAACGCGTGCGCGAGCGCGTTCATGGCGCTGGCAGCCAGCTGCGTCGGCGGCTGGGACGCCATCAACGCGGGGTCGGCAACCACGAGCGCCGGCCGCACCATGCGGGCGCCCTCGACGCCCTTCGGCAGCCGGTGGAAGGGCGTCAGCTCGGCGCCGGAGAGGGTCGTCGGCAACGCCGCGACGCGTCCGTCACGCGCACCGGCCAGCGCCTTGGCGGTGTCCACCACGCGCCCGCCGCCGAGCGCCACGAGCGGCCGGTCGCCGACCCGGTCGAGCAGCGTCGCGGAGATCTCGTCGACCTTGCCGGGCGGGACCTCGACCACCGCGGCCGCCGCCGAGCCGAGCGCCGGCGCGGCCGCCAGCGCTCGCTCGGTGGTCAAGAGCAGGTAGCGCTCGAAGCCCCGCTCGGCGAGCAGCCCCGGAGCCTCGGCGAGGGCGTCCTCGCCGAAGCGGATCAGCCGCTCGCCATCCCTCCAGGTGAAGGACCCGGACACGCGCTACGGTGCAGGCGTCTTGCGAGCCTCGCGCTCGAGCACGTGCTCGGCCTCGGCGACCGCCGAGTCGCGCAGCACGTTCGAGAGCGCGCGCAGGTAGGCCTTGCCCGCGGCCTCGAGGATGTCCGTCGAGACGCCGGCGCCGGAGGCGATGCGGCCGTCGAGCTCGAGCAGCACGGTCGTCTCGCCGAGCGCGTCGCGGCCGCCGGTGACGGCGTTGACGTGGAATTCCTTGAGGCGGGCGTCACGGCCCACGGCCGCGTTGATGGCGGAGAAGAAGGCGTCGACCGGCCCGTCGCCGGTGAAGCTGCCCTCGCCCAGCTCGCCGTCGGGCAGCCGCACCCGCACCCGCGCCAGCGGCGCGCGCACGTTCGAGGCCTCGACGTCGAAGGACTCCAGCTGGTAGGCGGTCGGCACCTGCTTCATCTCGTCGGAGACGAGCGCCTCGAGGTCGAGCGCGGTGACGGTCTTCTTGCGGTCAGCCAGCTCCTTGAAGCGCTTGAAGGCGCTGTTGAGCGCGGCGCCCTCGACCTGGAAGCCCAGCTCCTCGAGTGCGTTGCGCAGCGCGTGGCGGCCGGAGTGCTTGCCCAGCACCAGCGAGTTGGCCTCGAGGCCGATCGTGGTGGCGTCCATGATCTCGTAGGTCGTGCGCTCCTTGAGCACGCCGTCCTGGTGGATGCCGGACTCGTGCGCGAACGCGTTGCGGCCGACGATCGCCTTGTTGGGCTGCACCTGGTAGCCGGTGATGCGGGAGACCATGCGACTCGTGCGCGCGATCTCGCGCGTCTCGATGCCGGTGGTCAGACCGTGATCGGCCTCGCGCACCGCCAGCAGCATCACGATCTCCTCCAGCGAGGCGTTGCCGGCGCGCTCGCCGAGGCCGTTGATCGCGCACTCGACCTGGCGGCAGCCGACCTGCAGCCCGGCGAACGAGTTCGCGACGGCCAGCCCGAGGTCGTTGTGGCAGTGCACCGAGGTGACGACGTCCTTCAGCTGCGGCACGAGCCGGTAGAGCTCCTGCCACATCGCCGCGTGCTCCTGGGGCATCGAGTAGCCGACGGTGTCCGGGACGTTGATCGTGGTCGCGCCCTCGTCGAGCGCGATCTGCAGCACCTCGGCGGTGAACTCCAGGTCCGAGCGGGTGGCGTCCATCGGCGAGAACTCGACGTCCTGGCAGTAGGCCCTGGCCTGGGCGACGGCGGCGCGGGCCTGGCCCTTGACGTCCTCGCGCGTCGACTGCAGCTGATGCTCGATGTGGATGTCGCTGGTCGAGATGAAGGTGTGGATCCGAGGTCGCTCGGAGTCCTTGACCGCGTTCCAGGCTGCATCGACGTCCTGCGCGTTGGCGCGCGCCAGGCCGCAGACGACCGGACCGTGGACCTCGCGCGCGATCGTCTGGACGGCGTCGAAGTCGCCCGGCGAGGCGATCGGGAAGCCGGCCTCGATGATGTCCACGCCCAGGCGCGCGAGCTGCTGGGCGATCTCCAGCTTCTCCTGCTTGTTCAGCGAGATGCCCGGCGACTGCTCGCCGTCTCGCAGCGTCGTGTCGAAGATCAGTACCCGGTCAGCCATGTCGTCCCCTTCGTCGTCCTACCTGTGATTCCCCTTGTGTGTTTGCGGCATTAGCGGCCGCCACGCAGTAGCTCCCCCTAGCGGGGGAGGAGAAGGAGAAGTCGCAGGTCGGTGCGGAACGACATACCCGACCCAGGTTACATGGTCAGAACGACCTTGCCTATGTTCCGGCGCTCGTGCACGTAGCGGTGGGCGTCAGGACCGCGCTCGAGCGGAAACGCCTCCGACACGACCGGGCGCAGCTTGCCCTGCTCGACCCACTCCAGCAGCGGCTGGATGTACTCGTCGAGCGAGCCCTGCTCGTCCCACAGCTTCAGCATGTTGATGCCGATGAAGGAGCGCGAGCTGCTCATCAAGGCGAGCGCCGGCAGGATCGGGGTTGCCGCGAGCGTCTGCAGCGAGCGCACCCGGTTGCGGCCCTCCCCGCTCTGGGCGCCGGAGATGCCGATGCCCACGAGCCGCCCGCCGGCGCGCAGCAGGCCCATGCCCTTGCGCATGCTCGAGCCGCCGACGCCGTCGAGCACGAGGTCGAGCGGGCGCTTGGACCCGGCGATGCGCCGCACCTCCTTGGCGAAGTCCTGCGTGCGGTAGTCGATCGGATGGTCGACGCCGAAGCCGCGGCAGGCGTCGTGCTTGGACGCCGAGGCGGTGCCGAAGACCTCGGCCCCGACGAGCTTGGCGATCTGGGTCGCGGCGATGCCGACGCCGCCCGCGGCCGCGTGGATCAGCACCCGCTCGCCCGGGTGCACCGCGCCGAAGCGCACGATGGCGGCATAGGCGGTCGCATAGACGACCGGCAGCGCCGCGCCCTCCTCGTAGCTCCAGCCCTCGGGCAGCGGCAGCAGCGCGGCCGACGGCGTCGCGACGCGTTCGGCGTAGCCGCCGAAGCGGGTGCCGCCCATCACGCGCTGGCCGACCTCGAAGTCCTCGACGCCGGGACCGACCGACTCGACCTCGCCGGCGATCTCGTAGCCGACCACCATAGGCGCCTTGGGCGCGTCCGGGTAGAGGCCGGTGCGGGCGAGCAGGTCCGCGAAGTTGATGCCGGCGGCGTGCACTCGCACCCCGACCTCGCCCGGGCCCGGCTGCGGGTCGGGCCGCTCCTCGATCCGCAGTACTTCAGGTGGTCCGTACTCGGTGATGACGAGGGCGCGCATGCGGCGATGATCCCACCCTGGGCAGGGCGAGGCGCCGGACTACAGGCTGACTGCGCGCCCGGCGACGAAGCCGTCTGTGTCGACGATGCGGTCGATCACGCTCAGATCGACCGGGGCGTCGGTGGTGACGAGCATGGTCGCCTCGCCGTTGGCGTGCTCGTCGTCCGGATGACGGCCGACGGCGGCGGAGACGATGTTGATGCCCGCCTCGCCGAGCGCCGTGCCGACGCGGCCCATCATGCCCGGCCGGTCCTGGTAGCGGAAGATCGCCAGGTGCGGCTCGAGCTGGACGTTGAAGCGCGCGCCCCAGGCCTCGAGCAGGTGCGGCCGGTTGAGCTGGCTCAGCGTCGTGCCGACGACGCGCGTGCGCTCGCCGCCGCTCACGACCGCCACGCGCACGAGGTCGCTGAAGTCGCGCGCCTGCGAGGTGCTCGTCTCCGAGACGGTGATGCCGCGCTCCTCGGCCAGGGCCGGGGCGTTGACGTCGTTGACCTGCTCCTCGGTGCGGCCCTCGAGCGCCCCCTTGAGCACCTGCACGGTCAGCAGGCGCGTGTCGCGGGCGGCGATCTTGCCGCGGTACTCGACCTCGAGCGCGTCGACCGAGCTGCCGGCGGCGAGCGCGGTCGCGATGCGGCCGAGGTCGCGCGCCAGCGGCAGGAACGGTCCCAGCGCCTCCATGTCCTCGGCGGCGACGGCGGGCACGTTGACGGCGGTCGTGACGACCCCGCCGGTGAGCGCGGCGAGCACCTGCTCGGCGGCCTGATAGCCGGCGCGGTCGGTCGCCTCGGCGGTCGAGGCGCCCAGATGCGGCGTGACGACGACGTTGGGATAGCCGAACAGCGGGTGCTCGGTGACGGGCTCGGTGCGGAAGACGTCGAGCGCGGCGCCGGCGAGCTTGCCGGAGTCGAGCGCGTCCTGGAGGTCGGTGTCGACCAGCAGCCCGCCGCGGGCGACGTTGATCACGCGCGCGCCGTCCTTCATCTTCGCGAACGCCTCCGCGTTCAGCCAGTCGCGCGTCTCGTCGGTGACGGGCAGGTGGATCGTGATGAAGTCGGCCTGCGCGTAGAGCTCGTCGGAGGTCTCGACGCGCTCGACGCCCGCCTCGCGGAAGCGCTCCTCGGCGACGTAGGCGTCGAAGGCGAGCACGCGCATGCCGAAGCCGAGCGCGCGCTGGGCGACGAGCTGGCCGATGCGGCCGAAGCCGATGATGCCGAGCGTCTTCTCGTAGACCTCGACGCCGCTGAACTTCGACCGCTCCCAGGCGCCGCCGGTCAGCGAGGCCTGTGCCTGCGGCACGCGCCGGGCGAGCGCCAGCAGCAGCGCCATCGTGTGCTCGGCGGCCGTGATGACGTTCGACTGCGGCGCGTTGGCGACGATGATGCCGCGCTTGCTCGCGGCCGCCACGTCGACGTTGTCGACGCCGACGCCGGCGCGGCCGATCGCCTTGAGGTTGGTCGCCTGCTCGAGCAGGTCCGCGGTCAGCTTCGTCGCCGAGCGAATCAGGATGCCGTCGAACTCGCCGATGCGGCGCTCAAGCTCGCCGCCCTCCCAGTCCGTGCCGAGCTCGACGTCGAGACCGCCCTCCTGCAGCAGCCGCACGCCCGGCTCTCCGATCTTCTCAGCGACGAGGACCTTCATGGCAGCGAGGCGCTCAGGCCGCCGCCGGCACGCCGGCTGACGCGAACACGCCCTGGGCGGCGCCGACGCCGCTGCCGAGCTCGACCTCGAGCCCGAGCTCGCGCAGGGTCAGCTCCAGCGCCGCGATCGTCGTGACGATGTCGAAGGCGCCGAAGTAGCCGCAGTGGGCGAAGCGCGCGATCTTGCCCTTGAGCTGACCCTGGCCGCCGGCGATCGTGACGCCGTAGGTGTCGCGCATCAGCTTGGGGACCTTGGCGCCGTCGATCGAGTCCGGCAGGCGCACGGCGGTGACGACGTTCGCGTTCTCGTCCGGCTCGCCGCTGAGCAGCTCCAGCTCGAGCGCGGCGGCGGCCGCGCGCGTGGCCTTGCCGAGGATGCGATGCCGCTCGAAGACGTTCTCGAGGCCCTCGTCGGCGATCATCTGCAGCGCGACGTCGAGCGCCTGGATCAGGCCGACCGCGGGCGTGAACGGGCTGTCCGGGGACTCCTTGGCCTGGCCGGCGACGGTGCGCGCCCAGTCGAAGTAGAAGCGACCGGTGGGCGCGGCGGCGGCGTACTCGAGCGCGGCTGCGTTGGCGCTCGCGAAGCCGAGCCCGGGCGGCGCCATCAGCGCCTTCTGCGAGCCCGCGACGACCACGTCGACGCCCCACTCGTCCTGCGGCAGCGAGACGGCGCCCATGCCGGAGACCGCGTCGACGGCGATCAGCGCGTCGTGGCGGTGGGCGACCTCGGTCAGCTCGCGGACGTCGTTGACGACGCCGGTCGAGGTCTCGGAGAAGGTCGTGAAGACGACCTCGACGCCGGGGTTCTCGCCCAGGGCGCGGTCGAGCTCGGCGGGATCGACCTTCGTCCCCCACTCGGCGGCCAGATGAACGGTGTCGGCGCCGTAGGCGTCGCAGAGCTTGGCCCAGCGCTCGCCGAAGTTCCCGCACGAGGCCACCAGCGCCGGCGTGCCGCGGCGGGTGAGGTTGGCGACCGCCGACTCGAGCGCGCCGGTGCCGGAGCTGGCGAAGATCTGGACCTCGTTCTCGGTCTGGAAGACCGCCTTCAGCTGGCCCAGCACGCGGGCGTAGACCTCCACGAACGACGGCGCGCGGTGGTAGAGCATCGGCTGCGCCATCACCTGGGAGACCAGCGGCGGCAGCGGCGTCGGGCCGGCGGTCATCAGGTACTGCTTGTGGAAGGGGTTCGCCATGCGGACTGGCGAGAATAGCGTCAGCTCAAGAGGCTGGACGTCAGCCGCACGACGAGCGCGCCGGCACGCAGGCTCGTGGAGATGCCGTCGCCGCGGAAGGGGTTGCCGTCGCTGTCGTCGTCCTCGAGCTCGTTGCGAAAGTCCTCGTCGGTCGCGAAGGCGATCCAGAAGATGCCCCAGAAGATCGTCGACAGGGCTGCGAGCACGATCATCACGATGTTGCAGACGAAGCCGGCCTGGGCCAGCCCCTTGTGCTTGCGCGTCTCTCCGGAGGCCACCTTGTGCTTGCCGCGCCGCGAGGCGAGCAGGCCGCCGATCGCGAGACCGAGCGAGACCAGCGACGACAGCCCGGCGGAGAAGAGCCACAGCCCGATCGAGACCATCGCCAGCACGAAGCCGGTGACCGCCGGGCCGTTGTCGGGCTCGTGCGCGTAGCCCCACGGCTGCTGGGTCTGCTGCCAGCCCTGGCCCGGCGGGGGCTGTGCCCAGTCGGGCGGCGGCGGTTGCCAGTTCGGCGGCTGCCCGGCGCCGCCGGCCGCCGGCCCCGCTCCAGGACCGGCCGGCGTCTGCCAACCGCCTTGCTGAGGCGGCGGACCGCCGGTCAGGGGCGGCTGCCAGGTCGGCGCCTGCGGCTGCGGCTCGGGCGGTGCCGGCGAGGGCCGCTGCCCGAGCTCGGGCTCGGGGCCCGCCGGCTCGGGCGGCAGGAAGCCCCCTTGCGGGCGATCCGAGCCCTCCTCCGAGCGATCGGTCAACTCAGAACTCCGTGTCGATCCAGTCCATCATCGAGCGCAGCTCCTTGCCCTCCCGCTCGATCTGATGGTTCTGGCCCTCGGCGCGCAGGCGCTGGAAGTTCTCCTGGCCGGCGCGGTTCTCGGCAATCCACTCGCGCGCGAACTCGCCCGACTGGATCTCGCCGAGGATGTCCTTCATCGCCTGGCGCGTCGAGTCGCTGATCACGCGCTTGCCGCGCGTGAGGTCGCCGTACTCGGCCGTGTTCGAGATCGAGTAGCGCATCCCGGTGATGCCCTTCTCGTACATCAGGTCGACGATCAGCTTCAGCTCGTGCAGGCACTCGAAGTAGGCCAGACGCGGGTCGTAGCCGGCCTCGACGAGCGTCTCGTAGCCGGCGCTCACGAGCTCGCTGACGCCGCCGCAGAGGACGGCCTGCTCGCCGAAGAGGTCGGTCTCGGTCTCGTCCTTGAAGCTCGTCTCGATCACGCCCGCGCGGGTGCAGCCGATGCCCTTGGCATAGGCGAGCACGAGGTCGCGCGCGTTGCCGCTCTCGTCGGCGGCGACGGCCATCAGACCGGGCACGCCATGGCCCTCGCTGAACTGGCGGCGGACGAGGTGGCCGGGGCTCTTGGGCGCCACCATGCCGACGTCGACGCCGGGACCGGGCGCGATCTGGTCGTAGGTGATCGCGAAGCCGTGGGCGAACATCAGCAGGTTGCCGGGCGCGATCCCGTCGGCGATCTCGCCGGCGTAGATCTCGCCCTGCTTCTCGTCGGGCAGCAGGATCATCACGACGTCGCCGAGGCTCGCCGCCTCGGCGACCGACTCCACGCGCAGGCCGTCGGCCTTGGCCTTGTCGGCCGAGGCGGATCCCTCTCGCAGGCCTACGACGACGTCGACCCCGCTGTCCTTGAGGTTGAGGGCGTGGGCATGCCCCTGGGAGCCGTAGCCGAGGATGGCCACGGTCTTCCCGTCGAGCTTGGAGAGGTCGGCGTCCTTGTCGTAGATCATGAGGCGGGGAAGACTACAAGCGCTCACGCAACAGCTTGCCCGCTGCGTTGCGCGGCAGGGCGTCCACGACCTCGACGCCCTTCGGGACCTTGTAGGGCGCCAGCCGCTCCTTCGTCCAGCCGATCAGCTCCTGCGGCTCGAGCGGCTCGCGCAGCACCACGACGGCGTAGATCGCCTCTCCCCACTCCTCGTCGGGTCGGCCGACGACGCCGGCGTCGGCGACGGCCGGGTGGGCGAGCAGCGCCTCCTCGACCTCGGCCGGGGCGACGTTCTCGCCGCCGGTGACGATCAGCTCCTTGAGCCGGCCCTCGACGTGCAGCAGCCCCTCGGCGTCGATGCGACCGGCATCGCCGGTGTGCAGCCAGCCCTTGCCTACGACCATCGGGCCGCGCACGAGGATCTCCCCGTCGGCGGCGATGCGCAGCGCCACGCCGGGCAGCGGCCGGCCGGGAATCCCGGCCACGACCTGCGAGGCGGTCTCGGTCATGCCGTAGACCGGCGTCACCGGGATGTCGTTCTGCTCGGCCCAGTCGAGCAGCCCGCGCGGGATCGGCCCGCCGCCGAGCAGGATCGTGCGCAGGCCGGGCGCGCGGGTGAGTCCGGCGTCGCGCAGGCGGGCGAGCATCGTCGGCACCAGCGACGCGAGCGCGACCTCGCCGTGCTCCAGCTGGCGCTTGACTGCGGCTGCGTCGAAGCGCTCGGCGAGCACGGCGGTCGCACCGGCCAGCGCGCAGCGCAGCAGCACGCCGAGACCGCCGACGTGGAAGAACGGCAGCGGGCAGAGCCAGCGGTCGGTCGGCTCGATGCCCGTCAGCGAGGCCGAGGCGGTCGCGCTGGCGGCGTGGTTGGCGTAGGTCAGCTCGACGGCCTTCGGCTCGCCGGTGGTGCCGGAGGTGTGGACGATCGAGTGGACCGCGTCGCGCCGGACCCGGTCGCGCAGCTTCACCGGCTGAGGCTCGCCCTCGACCGGCTCGGTCACCATCGGCTCGATCGCGGGATCACGGGGGTCGAGCGGGACGAAGACCGCGCCGAGGCGCGGGCAGGCGTGCAGCAGCTCGACGAAGGCGTGGCCGGGCGGCAGCGTGGTCGCGACACGGTCTCCCGCGCGCACGCCGCGAGCCGCCAGGACACGGGCGCAGCGGTCGGCGGCGGCGTGCAGCTCGGCGTAGCTGGCGACGCGTCCCTCGGCGACGAGGGCCGGGGCGTCGGGCCGCGCTTGCGCGCTCTGGGTCAGCCACTCGTCCAGCGCGACTATCGTACGGGCCGCTCATGGAGGCAGGACAGCAGGCGATCCGCCGCGCGGCCGATTGGCAGAGCGCGGGCGACTACGGCGACATCCGCTACGAGACCGCGGACGGCATCGCCAAGATCACGATCGATCGGCCCGAGGTGCGCAACGCGTTCCGGCCCGAGACGCTGGTCGAGATCTCGGCCGCGCTCGAGCGGGCGCGCGAGGACACCTCGATCGGCGTGGTCGTGCTCACCGGCGAGGGCCCGCTGGCCTTCTGCTCCGGCGGCGACCAGCGCGTGCGCGGGGACACCGGCTACGTCGCCGGCGGCGCCGAGGTAGGGCGCTTCCACGTCACCGACCTGCAGGTCCAGATGCGCCGGCTGCCGAAGCCGATCGTCGCGATGGTCGCCGGCTACGCGATCGGCGGCGGGCACGTGCTGCACGTCGTCTGCGACCTCACGATCGCCGCCGACAACGCCCGCTTCGGCCAGACCGGACCGCGCGTCGGCTCCTTCGACGGCGGCTTCGGGGCAAGCGTGCTGGCCGCCCAGATCGGCCAGAAGAAGGCCAAGGAGATCTGGCTGCTCTCGCGCCAGTACGACGCCCGGCAGGCGCTCGACATGGGGCTCGTCAACACGGTCGTTCCGCTCGAGGAGCTCGAGGAGGAGACCGTGCGCTGGTGTCGCGAGATGCTGGCCCTCTCCCCCTTCGCGCTGCGCCTGCTGAAGGCCAGCTTCCACGCCGCCGAGGACGGCTACGCGGGGATCCAGCAGCTGGCGCACGACACCAACCTGCTCTTCTACGCGAGCGAGGAAGCCCAGGAGGGGCGCAACGCCTATCGCGAGAAGCGCGCGCCGGACTTCGGCGCCTTCCCGAAGCGTCCTTGAGCCCGCTGCGCCTCTGGGTCGTGGCCGCGCGGCCACGCACGCTGCCGGCCGCCGTGGCGCCGGTGCTGGTCGGCACCGCGCTCGCGATCTCGCAGGACGTCTTCCATCCGCTCGCGTTCGTCGCCGCGCTCGTCGGCAGCATCTTCATCCAGATCGGGACGAACCTCTCGAACGACTACTCGGACGCGCGCCGCGGCGCGGACACCGAGGACCGGCTCGGTCCCGTGCGCGTGACGGCCGGCGGGCTGATGCCGCCGAGACGGGTGCTCGTCGGCACCTACGTCGCGTTCGGGATCGCGGTCGTCGCCGGCTTGTACCTCGCGGCGACGGCCGGCTGGGAGCTGCTGGTGGTCGGCGCCGCCTCGATCCTCGCCGGCGTGCTCTACACCGGCGGGCCGCGGCCGTACGGCTACGAGGGCCTCGGCGAGGTGTTCGTGTTCCTCTTCTTCGGGCTGGTGGCGGTCGTCGGCTCCTACTTCGTGCAGACCGAGGAGCTGCGCTGGGAGGCGTTCGCGCTGGCCGTGCCGGTCGGGCTGCTGGCCTCCGCGATCCTGGTGGTCAACAACGTGCGCGACGTGGACACCGACAGGCGCGCTCAGAAGCGAACGCTCGCCGTGAGATTGGGCCGTGAGCGGGCACGGCGGATGTTCGCCGCGATGATCGTGCTCTCGTTCCTGACTCCGGTGGCGACCTGGCTGGCCGGCGGGCTGTCTGCCTGGCTGCTGCTGACGCTGGCGGCGCTGCCGCTCGCGCCGCCGCTGCTGCGCACCGTGTTCGAGCGCACCGACGGGCCGTCCTTGAACGGCGCCCTGGCGGACTCCGGGCGCCTGCTGGCGATCTTCTCGTTGCTGCTGTCCGCCGGCGTGCTGCTGTCGTGAAGCGCAGCGTCCTGCGCCTGTCGATCCCGCTCCAGCGCCCGTTCGTGACCGCGAACGGCGTCGCGACCGCGCGCGAGCTGCTGCTGCTGCGCTTGGAGGCCAGCGACGGCGTGGTCGGCTACGGCGAGGCGGCGCCGTTCGAGCCCTACGACGGCGTGCCGCTGGAGCGCGCGGTGGCGGCGTTGACCGGCGGTGGCGGACGGCGACCCCCGCAGGCGCGGGCAGCGGAGGAGATCGCGCGGCTGGACCTGCAGGCGCGCCAGGAGGAGCGGCCGCTGGCCGAGCCCGTCAAGGACGCGCTGCCGGTGAACATGACGCTCGCCGCCGGGCCGCCCGAGGAGGTCGCCGAGCAGGCGCGCGCGGGGCTGCGCTCGGGCTATGCCTGCTTCAAGGTCAAGGTCGGCCTGCCCGACGACGTCGAGCGCGTCGCTGCCGTGCGCGAGGCGGTCGGACCCTGGCCGGCGATCCGCGTGGACGCCAACGCGACCTGGACGGTCGACGAGGCGGTGCACGCGATTCGCGCGCTCGAGGTCGCGGACCTCGAGTTCGTCGAGCAGCCGTGCCGCACGCTGCGCGAGCTGGCCGAGGTGCGTCAGCGCGTCTCCACCCCGATCGCCGCCGACGAGGCCGTGACCTCGCTGCGCGAGCTGCGCCGCGCCGCCGACCTGGAGGCCTGCGACATCGTCAACGTCAAGCTCGCCGGCTGGGGCGGCTTCAAGCCGGCGCGCGAGGCGCTGGGGCTGGCGCGCGAGCGCGGGCTGGCGGCATTCCTGTCGAGCACGCTCGACGGTCCGTGGGGCATCGCCGCCGCACTGCAGCTCGCCGCTTCCGAAGGGCTGTCGCTGGCGTGCGGGCTGGCGACGTTGCAGCTGTTCGACGGACCGGTGACGAAGGCGCTGCCGGCGCCGCGTCAGGGCACGCTGAGAGTTCCCGCCGGACCGGGGCTGGGCGTGCGCATGGACGACGACGAGCTGGAGCGGCTCGTCGTCGAGCAGCTCGCCTGAGCGCGGCGGCCTAGACGACCGGCTGGTCGATCGCCTCGAGCAGCTCGCCGATCCGCTCCGCGACCAGACCGGGGCGCTCCAGCTGAGCCGCGTGCCCGGCGCCCTCGATCGCGGCCGAGCGGGCGTTCGGGGCCGTGTCAGCGATCCGGCGGGCGGCCTCGAGGTAGTGCGCGTCGCGCGCGCCGGCGAGCGCCAGCACGGGCAGGTCGAGCTTCGGCAGCTCGTGCCAGACGGGCTCCAACGCGCCCTGGCCGGCGCTGTGCAGCAGCAGCGCGAGATCGCGCGGGTCGTGCGCGAGCCGGCCGGCGCGCTGGGCGGCGACGAGCGAGTCGGGCTGGTCGACGAACACCGGCTGGCGCTCCCAGAGCTCGACCACGTCCTCGATCGCCACGCCCTCCATCCAGTTCGCGAGCCGCTGGTCGGCCTCGCGGCGCGCGGCGCGGGTGGCCGGGTCCTCGATGCCCGCGGTGGCGCCGACGGTGATCAGGCCGGCGTAGCGGCTCGGATCGCGCAGGGCGGCGCGCAGCGCGAGCCGACCGCCGAGCGAGTAGCCGGCCAGCACCGCCCCCTCCCCGGCCGCCGCGATCTCGCGCAACCGCCCCTCGTAGTCGTGCTCGCGGTGGTCGAGCAGGTCGCTGGGATAGCGTTCGGGCAACAGCTCGGAGACGGGCAGCCAGGAGTCCCCGCGCTGCATGAAGCCCGGGATGAAGAGCACGCGCATGCGGCAGATGATCCCGATCAACAGCACCTTCGCGCCGCTCCAGGCCTTCGTCGAGGAGCTGGCCCGCTGTGGAATGCGCCATGCGGTCACCTCGCCGGGCTCCCGCAACGCGCCGTTGACGCTGACGCTGGCCGCCCAGGAGGGCATCGAGGCGGTGTCGGTGATCGACGAGCGCTGTGCCGGCTTCTTCGCGCTCGGAATGGCGAAGGCGAGCGGTCTGCCCGTGGCCGTCACCTGCACCTCGGGGACCGCGGCGGCGAACCTCCACCCCGCCGTCGCCGAGGCGCGCGAGGCGCGCGTGCCGCTGATCGTGCTGACCGCCGACCGTCCGCCCGAGCTGCGCGACGTCGGCGCCGGGCAGGCGATCGATCAGCTCGGGATCTACGGCTCGGCGGCGAAGTGGTTCGTCGAGGTCGGCAACCACGAGCCGAGCCGAGCCACCGCGGTCCACTACCGCGCGCTGGCCTGCCGCGCCTGGGCGACCGCGGCCGGCGCCGAGCCCGGCGTCGTGCACCTCAACTTCGGGTTGCGTGAGCCGCTGGCGCCCGTGGCGCAGGAGCTGGACGCGAGCGACTGGCAAGGGCGCGCGGACGGGAAGCCCTGGACGACGGTGCGCGAGGGGCCGGGCGCACCGCGGCCCGAGGACGTCGCCGAGGTGGCCGAGCGTCTGCGCAGCACTCGGCGCGGCGTGATCGTCTGCGGACCGGCCAGCACGCTCCCCGCCCAGGAGGAGTCCGTCGAGGCCGCCGCGCTCGCGGCCGTGCTCGGCTGGCCGCTGCTCGCCGAGCCCACCTCGGGGCTGCGCTGCGGTCCGCACGATCGCTCGCACGTGATCGC
The DNA here is from genome assembly GCA_963846505.1 of uncultured Thermoleophilaceae bacterium. GTDB lineage: Bacteria > Actinomycetota > Thermoleophilia > Solirubrobacterales > Thermoleophilaceae > JACVRW01. The sequence continues at coordinate 161,414 of CAWJWD010000004.1, forward strand.
CCACTACGACGTGCTGCTGCGCAGCGAGCGCTTCGCGGACGGCCATGTACCGGACGCGGTGCTGCGGATCGGGGACACCCCGACCTCGAAGCCGCTGCGGACCTGGTTGGCGCGCACGCCGCAGATCGTCCTCGATCCCGACGGCGCCTGGCACGAGCCGACCCGTGTCGCGGAGCTGTTGCTGCGAGCCGAGCCGGCGGCGACGCTCAGGGCGCTGGCCGATGCCGTCGGACAGGCGACGACGGACGACTCGTGGCTTCGGGATTGGAGGGAAGCGGATGCGCTCGTCGGTCCTGCGCTCGACGCAGTGCCGGACCCGTCCGCACCGAAGGCGCTCGCGGCGATCGATCCGGCGCTGGAGGACGGAGCGCTCGTGTGGGTCAGCTCGTCGATGGCGATCCGTCACGTCGAGACGTTCTTCGCCCAATCGCCCAAGCGCCTGCGCTTCCTCGCCAACCGCGGCGCGAACGGGATCGACGGCGTGGTCTCCTCGGCTGCCGGCGCGGCGCTGGCGACGGGTGCGCCGACCACCCTGCTGATCGGCGAGCTCGCGCTGCTGCACGACCTCGGCGGGCTGCTCGCGGCGCGCCGGGCCGGCGTCCGCCTGACGATCGTCTGCGTCAACAACGGCGGCGGCGGAATCTTCGACCTGCTCCCCGTCGCGGGGACCGCCGAGACGGAGGCGTACGAGCGCCACATCGCCACTCCCACCGCCCTCGACCTGGCGCAAGTCGCCACGCTCGCCGGGATGTCCCACGTGGTGGTCACCACGCCGGCACAGGTGCGGGCCGAGCTCCGCGAGGGCGCCCTGCTGGAGGTACGGACCGAGCGGCCGCTCGACCAGGCCGCGCCGATCGCACCGGTGCTGGAGCGGCTCGAGCGCAGCTAGCCGGGTACCTTGGGGGCGTGCGAATCGCGACCTGGAACGTCAACTCGGTCAAGCAGCGCCTGCCGCGGCTGCTGCCCTGGCTGGACGAGCGGCGGCCGAGCATCGTCTGCCTGCAGGAGACCAAGCTCACCGACGAGGCGTTCCTCGACCTGCTCGGCGACGAGCTCGGCCAGCGCGGGTATGAGATCGCGGTTCACGGCGAGGCTGCGTGGAACGGGGTCGCCATCCTCTCGCGGGTGGGGCTGGACGACGTGGTGGCGGGCATCGCCGGCGCGCCCGGCTTCCCGCATCCGGAGGCGCGAGCGGTGTCCGCGACGTGTGGCGGGATCCGGGTGGTGTCGGTGTACGTGCCCAACGGGCGCGAGCCGGACTCCGAGCACTACCGGTACAAGCTTGCGTGGCTCGCCTCGCTGCGCGAGCTGGTCGCGGCCGGGCCGGAGGCGACGGTCGTGTGCGGCGACATGAACATCGCCCCGACCGACGACGACGTCTTCGATCCCGACGCATACGTCGGGGAGACCCACGTGACCGCGCCGGAGCGGACGGCCCTGGCGGAGCTGCAGGAGCTCGGCCTGCGCGACGTGGTGCGCGACCGCTGGCCGGACGAGCGGGTCTTCTCCTACTGGGACTACCGGGCGGGGATGTTCCACCAGGACCTCGGGATGCGGATCGACCTGATCCTGGCGAGCGGGTCCGTCGCCGAGCGCGTGCAGGCGGCGTGGGTGGACCGTCAGGCACGCAAGGGCAAGGGACCGAGCGATCACGCGCCGGTGATCGTCGACGTCGACGAGGCCCCCGACGGGGACATCGGGCCGGTCGTGCCGCCGCCTTCGGCGCCGGTGACCAAGCGCGGCGCGGGCAAGCTGCCGCAGTCGCGCTAGGGCGACGCTACCGCGGCCGGTCGCGGTCGCGAGACGGCTGGACGCGCTTGGGCTCTCCCGGCATCTTCGGGTAGTCCGGCGGATAGGGCATGTCGCCGTCCTCGTCGGCCTCGTACATGTCGAGCAGCGGCTGCAGCGAGTGGGCGACGTCGTCGATCGCGGCGTGTCGGTCGCCCACTTCGGCGAAGCGTGCGGGCATCGTCGCGACCGTGAAGTCCTCGGGCGCGACCTCGGTCAGCTCGTCCCAGGTGACCGGCGCCGAGACGGGCGCGCCCGGCTTGGGCCGGACGCTGTAGGCGGAGGCGATCGTGCGGTCGCGGGCGTTCTGGTTGTAGTCGACGAAGATGCGCTCGCCGCGCTCCTCCTTCCACCACTTGGTCGTCACCTCGCCCGGTAGCCGCCGCTCGAGCTCGCGCCCGAATGCGATCGCGGCGTGACGGACGTCCGTGAACGTCCAGCGCGGCTCGATGCGCACGTAGATGTGGACCCCCCTGCCCCCCGAGGTCTTCGGAAAGCCGGCGTAGCCGAGCTCGCCCAGCAGTGCGCGTGCCTCGGCGGCGACGCGCACGGCGTCGGCAAAGTCCGTGCCGGGCTGCGGGTCCAAGTCGAGCCGCAGCTCGTCGGGGTGGTCGACGTCGTCACTGCGCACCGGCCAGGGGTGGAACGTGATCGTGCCCATCTGGGCGGCCCAGCCGACGACCGCGATCTCGGTCGGACAGATCTCGTCGGCGTGGCGACCGGAGGGGAACTCGATCCGCGCGGTCTGCAGGTAGTCCGGGGCGCCCTTGGGGACGCGCTTCTGGAAGAAGGCGTCGCCGCCGCCCTTCTCTCGGGTCGAGACCACGATGTCCGGGTGCACCCCCTTGGGCCAGCGCTCGAGCGTCGTCGGGCGCCTGCCAAGCGCGCGCATGATGCCGTCCTCGACGGCGAGGTAGTACTCGACCACGTCGAGCTTGCTGACGGCGGGCGAGCGCTCGGTCTCGGAGAAGATCACCCGGTCGGGGCTGGACACGCGCAGGTCACGACCGCCGGCCTCCACGATCGTGGCGTCGGACTTCGCCATGGCAGGAGTTCTACCGATCCGGGCCGAGCCCGTCCGTGCTCAGGCGAGCAGGCCGCGCTCGCCGGCGACGTGCGCGGCCTCGACGCGCGAGCGGCAGTCGAGCTTGCGCAGGATGTTGCGCACATGCATGTCGACGGTGCGCGCGCTGAGGAACAGCTCCTGCGCGATCTCCCGGTTCGTGCGTCCGACGGCGACCAGGCGCACGATCTCGAGCTCGCGCGGCGTCAGTCCCGCTCCGTCGGCGTCCGCCGTGGCCCGGCGCCCGAGGCGCTCGGCCACCGACTCGCCGAGCACGGCGACCTCGCGCGCGGCCTCGGCGGCGAGCGGCCTGGCGCCCAGCTTGCGCGCGGCCCGGTAGGCCGTCGCCGATGCGCTCGAGCGCCGGCTCGCGCTCGCCGGCCGCCGCGAGCGCCACGCCCGGCGCGCAGCTCGATCTCCGCGCGCTCGAAGGGCAGGTCGAGGCCGCGGTGCAGCTCGGCGGCCTGGCCGAGCTGGTCGGCGGCGGTCTCGGCCTCTCCCGCCGCGAGCGCCGCCTCGCCGATCGCGTGCGCCAAGCGCGGCGACGGCGTCCGCGTGACCGCTGTCGGCGGCGATGCGGGTCAGCGCCTCGGCGCACGCGTGCGCCTCGTCGGCCACGCCGCGGCGGGAGAAGAAGGCCGCCGACCAGCGCAGGCCCTTGACCGCGTAGTGGTGATCCTCGCTGCGCTCCCAGCGGGCCAGCAGCGAGCGGCAGCGCTCCGCCGCCTCGTCGTCGGCTCCCTCCGCGGCGGCCACCCGCGCGAGGTCGGCGGTCGTGTCGACCGACATGTTGAAGTGCTCCACCCGCGAGGCCGTCGCATGCGACGACGACAGCAGCCGCCGGGCGGAGCTGAGCTTGCCCTGGTAGCAGTGGATCGCGCCCATCAGCCCCTCCGCCACCCAGACGGCGGTGTCGGTCGAGACCAGCTCGCGCCCGAGCCGCAGCGCCTCCCGCCACTCGCCGCATTCCCGCAGCACGTAGATCATGCACGTCACGCAGGCGACGTCCGTCGCCGCGTCGACCCCGCCGGTGCGGCAGAGCTCCAGCGCGCTGTCCAGCATCTGCTTCGCGCCGCGGTAGTCGGCCGAGTCGTAGAGGACCATGCTGAGCCGCTGGTAGAGCTCGGCCGCGACCGGCGTCAGGTCGTGCTCGAGCGCAAGCGCCAACCCGCCGCGGACCGTCTCGAGTCCAGCGTCGTGCTCGCCGCCCTTCGCGCGGGTGAGGCCCTCGAGGCCCAGGGCGCGGATGCGCAGGTCGAGCCGGTCGGCGACGCGACGCCTCCTCCCCCGCCGCGCGCGCCAGCTCGGTCGCGGCGGCGTAGCTCGCGCCGGCGCGCAGGTAGTTGGCCATCGCCAGCCGCTCGACGGCGACCTCGGCCGGCTTGCCGGCGGCGGCGTACGCCTCGGCCGCGACGCCGCGCGCGGCGAGCGCCGCCTCGCGATCGCCCCTGATGTCGTTGATCGCCGCGAGCCGGCGCTGCGCCTCCGCCTGCTGCGCGGGCGTTCCGCGCCTCCGCTCGGATCGCCGCGATCTCGCGCCAGGCGCGGCAGGCCTCGGCCAGGTCGCCGGCGAGCTCGGCGCTGCGGGCATAGGCATCGAGCGCCTCGACGCGCCGATCGGGCTGCTCGTCCTCGGCCCACAGCTCGAGCGCCCGACGGCCCGCGTGGGCCGCGTCGCGGTAGGCGTGGACGGCACGCGACTCCTCCGCGGCGCGCAGCAGCGCCTCGCGCGCACGGGCCTGCTCGTGCGCGCCCTGCCACTGGGTCGCGACCTCGATGCTCGGCGCGTCGCGTGCCTCGAGCTCCTCGGCGAGGCGGGCGTGCAGCGACCGGCGCCGCAGCCACGGCACGTCCGCGTACAGCGCTTCGCGGGCGAGGGCATGCCGGAACGCACCCCGGCCCGGCTCGGCCTCGACCAGCAGGCCGCAGTCGAGCAGCTCGCCGAGCCCGGTGGTGCCGGCGACCTCGGCCACGACGTCGAGGCCGAACGTGTCGCCCGCCGCCGCGGCGACCTCGGCGGCGGCGCGCGCTTCGTCCGACAGCTCGGCCGCGCCGACCAGCACGGCGTCGCGGATCGTGTCGGGCAGCGGCACCTCGCGCTCGTCGGCGAGCTCCAGCCCGCGCGGCCCGTGCGCGAGGGCCTCGGTCAGCATCAGCGCTCGCCCCAGCTCCTCGACGAAGAACGGGATGCCCTGCGTGCGCTCGTGGATGGCCGAGACCAGCGACGGCGCCGGAGCGGCGTCGAGCACGCCCTCGAGCAGCTCGGCGGACTCGGCCCGGTCGAGCGGACGCGAGGGCCAGCTCTCGGAGCCGGTCGCCGCGGCGCAGCTCGTGCCGCAGGCGACGCAGCATGTGGTCGCGCGGCAGGCCGTCGGAGCGGTACACGCCGACGAGCAGCACGGGAAGCCGGCCGATCGGCTCGGCGAGAGCGCCGAGCAGCTCCAGCGTCGCCTCGTCCGACCAGTGCAGGTCGTCGAGCACGAGCAACGCCGGACGGGTGCGCGAGAGGATCGCGAAGGCCGCGTGGATCGCCTCGAAGAGCGTCGCGCGATCGCCGGCCGCAGCCGGCTCGCCCAGCTCGGGCAGGATCAGCGCGAGGTGCCCTCGCAACGGGCCGAGCTCGCCGAGGCCGTCGGGGCAGGCGCGGAGGTAGGCGCGCAGGACGGCGACGATCCCCCCGTAGGGGACCGCCGCGCCCTGCGTCGCACGTGCCTCGAGCACCCGAGCGTCGGCGTCCTCGGCCACCGTGCGCACGAGGTGCGTCTTGCCGACGCCGGCGTCGCCGGCGACGAGCAGCACCGATCCCTGACCGAGCTCGGCCTGGTGCAGGGCCTCCGCAAGCTGCGTGCGCTCGACCTCCCGCCCGACGAGCGGGCTGCGCGTGGCCATGGACACGAGTCTACGTCCGTGCTCCCGCGTGGCGGGCAGGATCAGCTCGCCACCGGGGCGGGATCGGGCCGCACGATCACGGTGTCGGCGACGGGGATGATCTCGTCCGCCGGCAGACCCGACGCCTCGGCGTGCGCGCGGATCGCCTCGGGGCTGTCCCCCTCGTAGAGGCAGACGGTGCCCAGCTCGCCGCTCTCCTCGCCGACGACGTAGCTGCGGATCCAGCGCACGCCGGAGTCCGGCTTGTCGCCCTCGGCGGTCGAGCGCTCGGCGGCCGCCTCGAGCGCCGCCGGATCGGCCCAGCCGTTGCGCCGCAGGATCACGTACAGGTCCATGGTGGTTCCTCCTTCGGACCGCCTTGCAAGCGGCGGTTCCAGTCGTTTGCCTGACGCAATCGACCGTACGCCCGCCCGTCCGGCGGCACATCCGCTGGATTGCCGTACTTTCGCCCGTCGGTTGCCGTACCGACGTCCGACTCGTGCCGGCCGGGTCTGCTCGGCTTCAGCTGCCCAGGTCCCGGTACACGACCACCATCGGCACCGCTCGGGACGGGCGTCGACCTGACCACGACATTGGGGGAGACGAGACAGCATGAGTGCCAATGACGATCGAGGCCGCGTCGCGGTCATCACCGGAGCGTCCTCGGGCATCGGCGAGGCGACCGCTCGTGCGCTTGCCGCCGACGGGCACCGCCTCGCGCTGCTGGCGCGCCGTGCGGACCGCGTCGAGGCGCTGGCCTCCGATCTCGGCGACCGCGCCGTCGCGATCGAGGCCGACGTGACCGACCGCGACTCGATCGTCGCCGCGGCCGAGCGGGTGCGGGACGAGCTGGGCGGCGCCGACGTGCTGGTCAACAACGCCGGGGTGATGCTGCTGGCGCCGTTCTCGTCCGATCAGCTGGCCGAGATGCGGCAGATGGTCGAGACCAACCTGCTCGGCGCGATGACCGCGACCGAGGTCTTCCTCGACCAGCTGCGCGACGGCGGCGGGGACCTGGTCAACATCTCGTCGGTGGCCGCGCGCACCGCGCGGCCGGGCTCCTCGGTCTACAACGCGACCAAGTGGGGTCTCAACGGCTGGTCGGAGGCGCTGCGCCAGGAGCTGCAGCCCGACGTGCGCGTGACGATCGTCGAGCCCGGCGCCGTCGCGACCGAGCTGACCGACCACATCACCGACGCGGGCGCCAAGGAGGCCGCGGAGCAGCTGTACGACGAGGTCGCCATCACCTCCGAGGACATCGCCGAGGTGATCGCCTTCGCGGTCGGACGGCCGCGGCGGATGACGCTCAACGAGATCCTGATCCGGCCCACCGCGCAGGCGCTCTGACGCCACGGACGCCAGCGTCGAGTCGAGCGCCAGAGGCTCGAGCAGGCATCGCCGGCAAGATGCGCGACCATGGTGCTCAGAGTGAACAGCGCACATACAGAACTGCTGGCTGAGATTCGTCGTCGCCTCGAAGCGACTCGCGAAGATCTGAACGTCACCAACGTCGGCGGCTCGAACTACTGGGGACCGTACGTCACGCGAGCGATCAACGACCGCGAAGACGACGGGCCGGCCCTCGTCGAGTACATCAGGGAAGTCCTACGCAAGTCCGGCGAATCGCAGGGCTGGAACGCCCTGCTCGAAGGCGGCCGCCTCGACTTGTCGTTCGAGGACATGGTGCTGAAGGCCGACGAACCCATCCGGAGCCTCTTCAGCGAAGAGGACCGGCAGACTGCCGCCAGATCGCTCGCCGCGCAGCGGGAACAGCTCGAGGGGCGGCGCGAGGCTACGGAAGCGACGGCCGTCGAGCACGATCGCAAGATCATCGCGGCGGTCGCCGCGCGCCGCCAGGCGGAAGGCAAGCCGTGGACGGCTGAGCTCGAAGCGCAGATGTTCGCCGACCGCGCCGCGCGGAGGCGCGCCGCCGGCTGACTACTGCTGCCGGAACTCGCGCAGGGCGATCACCGCCACGATGACGATCGCGATCACGAAGATGGTGATGGCTGCCGTGTCCATGAGGGATGAGTACCCGGAGCCTCCTCAGGATCTGCCTCGCGGCCTGTGGGCGTAGGCTCAGTCGCGATGTTCACGCTCGATCAGCTGGACGTGCCGATCGTGCAGGCGCCGCTCGGCGGCGGGCCGTCGACGCCCGAGCTGGCCGCGGCCGTCGCGTCGGCCGGCGGGCTTGGCTTCCTCGCTGCCGGCTACAAGGCGCCCGACGCGGTCCGGGCCGACGTCGAGCGGCTGCGAGAGCTGAGCGAGCGGCCGTTCGGCGTCAACCTGTTCGCGCCGCCGGCTCCGGTCGCCGATGCGGACGCCGTCGCGGCCTATGCGCGCCGGCTGGCCACGGAGGCACGGGCGCAGGGCGTCGCGCTGGGCGCACCGCGGCATGACGACGACGACTGGGAGCGGAAGCTCGCGCTGGTGATCGAGGAGCGGGTGCCGGTCGTCTCGGTGACGTTCGGCTGCCCAGACCGGGAGACGGTGGAGCGCCTGCACGACGCCGGGGCAGCGGTTTGGGTGACCGTCACGACGCCGGCGGAGGCGTCGGTCGCGGCAGTCGCCGGAGCGGATGCGCTCGTGGTGCAGGGCGTCGAGGCCGGCGGACATCGCGGGTCGTTCGACGACGCGGCGCCGGGACTGATCGGACTGCTGGCGCTGCTGGCGCTCGTGCAGGCGACCGTGGAGCTGCCGTCGATAGCCAGCGGCGGGATCGCCGACGGTCGGGGCGTGGCGGCGGTGCTCGCGGCGGGAGCGGCGGCGGCGCAGCTCGGCAGTGCGCTGATGCTGACGCCGGAGGCGGGCACGTCGCCGGCTCACCGCCAGGCGCTCGCCGGCAGCGGCGACACCGCGCTGACGCGGGCGTTCACCGGTCGCACGGCGCGAGGCATCGAGAACCGCTTCCTGCGCGAGCACGGCGCCGAGGCGCCCTCGGCCTATCCCGACGTGCACCACCTGACCGCGTCCCTACGCGCAGCCGCCCGGGAGCGCGGCGACGTGGACGCGTTCCATCTCTGGGCCGGCCAAGCACACGAACTCGCGTGCGATATGCCGGCAGCCGAACTCGTGCGCACGATCACCGCAGAGGCAGAGCAGGCAGTGGCCGAAGCAGGGCAGCAGCTGCGTAGACGCCGCTAGCGCCAATTCCCGCTCCGAGCCGCCGGTCGGTCCAGCTCGGCAGACGATGTTTGGAGCTCGTCCACTGTGCGGTCAGAAGCAGTCAGAGCTCGCTACGGCGTCGGCGGCTCGGTGCCCTCGCGACCCTCAGGCGACGGCACCGCCGGCGCCTTGCCTCGCTCCAGGTGCGGGTACTTCTGGCGCTGGTAGAGCTGCTTGGGCGCGACGAAGCAGAGCGGCGCGGCGCTGCCGCCGGAGCCACTCGGATTCGGCTGCTCTCCCCCGGCCGGCTTGCAGTCGAAGCTCTCGATAGCGCCGAGCGAGATCGCGCGGGGGTAGCCGTTGGGAGCGACGTAGGCGTTGCCGCGATCCCAGGGCGGGCGCTTGGTGCGGCGCTGCAGCGAGCGGCTGTCGATCACGGCGACCTGGGGCAGGTAGTGCTCGGCGCCGCTACCGCCCGTGTAGCCGCCCTCGCCGTTGCCGGCCAGCGCGCCGCCGCCGATCGCGAGGAACTGGCCGATCTGCTGCTGCGAGTACGCCAGGTAGGACAGGATCGGGTTCAGCTCGGGCATGAACGCGTGCGTGGCGGCGAGCAGCGGTCGCGTGCCCTCGAGCACGCGCTGGGCGGCCGGCGCGCCGTCGCGGGCCGCGTTCGTCAGGGGCTGGATGTCGCCGAAGAGCTGCTTCAGGTCCGGACTCAGCGCGCCGAGGTCGCGCAGCGTCGGGCCGAGGTCGCGCGCCGGGCCGCGCAGCTGGGCCACCAGCGGGTCGGTGTCGCGCGCGAAGGTCTCCAGCCGCCCGACGGTCGCGCGCGTCTCGCGCAGGAAGGTCGGGAAGATCCGGAAGGTCTCGGCCAGCGCCTCGTCGCGCGAGGCGAGTGCGCCGAAGGTGTCCTGGCCGTTGACGATCAATCCGCGCAGCTGACCGTTCTCGGCCGAGATCGCGTCGAAGGCGCGGCCCGTGCCGCGTACCAGGCGCGCGAGCGCCAGCTCCTGCTCGTCCAAGGGCCGCAGCAGGTCCGCGCCGTCGCGGGCGAACGGCGCCAGGTTGCCGAGCGAGTCGTTGAAGTCGCGCGCGTACGTCCCCGAGCTGGCGATGCCGGCCTGGTCGAGCCACGCCCTGAAGTTCTCCCGCGTCGCCTGGTCGAAGGTGCCGAAGATCTCGTCGAGCTCGGTCGTGCCGTCGACCTGCGAGCGTGCCAGCGTGCCGCCGTCCGGCAGCTCGCCGCCGCGGCGGCGACCGGGGCTGAGTTCGACGTAGGTCTCCCCCAGCAGGCTCTTCTGGCGCAGGATCGCGCGCGTGTCGCGGGCGATCGGGGCGAACTTCGAGTCGATCTCCAGCTCGGCGACGGTGCGCCGCCCGTCGGCCGAGAGCTCCTTGCCCTTGACCTTGCCGACGTTCACCCCGGCCATGCGCACGTCGGCCTCCTGCACCAGCAGCGACGCCTCGGGCAGCGCGACCTTCACTCGGTAGCCCTCGGCCTTCAGCGGCAGCGTGCCGCCGAAGCTCAGCCAGAGGAAGCCGAGGATCGCGATCACCGAGAAGCTGAAGACGACCAGCACGGCGATCTTGCTCAGGGGCAGCGGCTTGGGGTTCATGGCGCCCCCGGCAAGGCGTTGAAGTTGCAGGAGCCGAACTGCGAGTCGAGCAGCTTCCCGATCGGGCTGTCCTCACCGATGCCGCCGCTGAGCGGACCGTCGAGAAGGTCCTTGACGAGGTCCGGATCCTTCGCGTTCAGCTCGGCCAGCACCGTGCCGACGACGCCCTTGACCGTCTCGGCCGGCAGCCCGCAGATCGTCACGCGCCGCCACGGACCCTGCGGGTCGGCGGTCGACAGCAGCGAGACGCCGTTCTGCGCCGTCCAGGCCAGCCAGTAGAGGTAGCCCTCCTCACGCGCCCGCTGCTGGGTCATCGACTTGCCCTCGAGCGACTCCGCCCCGCCCGGGTTGTAGGCGCCGATGTTGAAGAAGCGGTTGGCCTCCTCGAGCGAGGCGTCGAGGTCCGGCACCGCGTTCACGGTGTCGCTCGCCGTCTCGCGCAGGTCGTCGGTGAACGACCGCGCGGCGCGCACGAACGGGCGGATCTGCTCGCGCAGCGCCGGCTCGGTGCGCTCGAGGAACGGGGTCACCGCGCGGTTGGTGTCGTCGAGCTTGCGGATCGGCGGCCGCAGGGACTCGACCGTGGAGCGCAGCAGCGGCGCGAACGTCGTCACGCGCTCGAGCGTGCCCTGGGTCCGGCGCAGGGCGCCCGGCAGGCGTGCGACCGAGGTCTCGATGTTCTGCTGCTGGCCGGCGAGCGCGTCGAAGACGCCATGCGAGGCGACCACCAGCCGCCGCAGATCCTCCGGGTGCTTGCCGAGCTCGTCGGTCAGCAACCCGTAGCGATGGACGAGACGCTCGAGCTGCGTGCGGCGCGCGGCGGTGGCCTTGGTCACCCGCGCCAGGTCGCGGTGCACCGGCTCGAGGCGCTTGAACACCGCGTTGAGGTCGTCGCCGTGGCCGCGCAGGCCCTTGCCCGCACCGGAGACGAGCAGCTTCAGGTAGGGACGGGTGTCCGCGTCGAGCGCCTCGTAGACCTCGTCCGGGTCGATGTCCGGCAACGTGTTGCGCGCCGGGATCGCACCGCCCTCGGGCAGCACCGGGCCGGTCCCCGGCGCGACCTCGAGGAACATGTCCTTGAGGGCGGTCTTGGGCCGCAGCAGCGCGCTCGCGTCGCGGCGGATGAGGTGCTCGTACTCGCGCTCGATCTCGAGCTGCACGACGGCGTGCCCGTCGCGCAGGCTGACCTTGCCGATCTTGCCGACCTCGACGCCGGCCACGCGCACGGTCTGGCCCTGTCCCGGCTGCACGGCCTGGGCGTCGGCGAGCTCGACCTCGATCCGCTTCGGCTGCTCGTCGAAGACCGGGAAGCGCAGCCGCTGTTCGCTGAGGATCGGGATCGCGATCGCGGCGGCCAGCACCAGCAGGCCGAGGATCGCGAGGAAGTCCCGCCGGTGGTCCTTGATCGCCTTCCTCATCCTCCGCTCCCGTCCGGGACGCCGAACTGCGCCGCCGAACCGCTTGGCGCGCTCAGGTTCGGCGGCTCCTGGGTCTCGCAGGGCACGTCGGGCCGATGGACCGGCGGCTTGCGCGAGTCGAGCGGCGGGGCCGGCTCGATCTTGCCGGTGGCGAGGTTCAGCGGGTTGACGGCGTTGACGTGGAAGACCGGCGTGTTGCCGTCGACGACGCGGCTCTCGCCGTCGAGGCCGGTGAAGGCGCGCATGATCTGCTTGCGCACCTCCTGGTCGGAGTTGCCCTCCTCGACGCTCGGCACGGTCGACTCGGCGAACGGCACCAGCACGTTGCTCGTGCAGGAGGACAGCCCGCGCAGCTGCGACAGCGTTGGAATCAGGCGGCGGTTCAGCCGCACGAGGCTCGGCACGGCCTGGCGCAGGTCGGCCGCCAGGCCCTGCAGCTCGTCCGGCGCCACCAGCGCACGCGCCTGACGCATCCACGGCATCGCCGCGTCGAGCGCCGGGGGCGAGGAGCGCACGCCCGGCAGCGCCTCGATCGCGAACGCGCGCACGCTCGGCAGCGCCTCGTTGAGCTCGCCGAAGGCCGGCGAGGCCGCCCGCAGCGTGTCGCGCAGCGCCGGCACCGAGGCGGCGAGCGCGTCGTCCTGGCGCGCGAGCGCACCGGCGGTGACGTCGAGGTCGGTGACGAGCTCCTTCAGCGCCCCCGGGTCGTCCGAGAGCGCCGCGAACGTGCGCGCCTGGCCGCGCAGCACGCGCCGGAGGTCGCGCGTGGGCTCGACGCCGAGCAGCGCGTCGTTGGTGATCGCCGAGAAGCGGTAGGCGGGCGCCAGCTGCGGGATCGCGGCGTTGAACGCCTCCGCCCCGCCGTTGCCGAGGCCGTTCGTGCCGTACTCGCGCAGCAGCGCCTGCAGGTCGCCGCCGACGTCCTGCTGCAGGACGCTCAGGACCTCCGGCAGCTTGACCGCCGTCGCCGTGTGGTCCATCGGCACCGTGTCGCCGTCGTCGAGCTCGTGCGCGGACGGCGAGCCGGGCTGGAGGTCGACGAACATGTTGCCCTCGAGCAGGATCCGCGGACGCAGCTTCAGTCGCGCGTCGCGGTGCAGCGGCAGCGCGTCGTCGCGCAGCTGCATCGTCACCTCGGCCGCGCGACCGTCGACGCCCTCGACCTTCGTCACCTTGCCGACCTGCACGCCCGCGATCCGCACCGGCGCGCCGGACTGCAGCGTGCTCGCGTCGCGGAAGACGGCCCTGAGCTCGTACGGGTTGGCGAACGGGTTCGTGCGCGTGAGGCCGAAGTAGGCGATCAGCACGATCGCCACGAGCGTGATCGCGCCTACCTTGAACGGCGACATGCCCCGGGTCCAGCGGCTCACGGCACGTCCCCCGTCCCGTCGACGCCGAGCTCGCGCGCCTTGAAGGTGCCGCCGGCCAAGCCGGGGGTGTTCGCGTCGAGGGCGGTGTGACCGCCCTCGTAGCGGCCGTCGGTCGTGAGGCTGAACGGGTAGCCGGTCTGGCCGCTCTGGCAGTCGGCGCGGCCCTGGCGGTCGACGGCCGGGCCGCCGTATTGGGTGTGCAGCGCCTGCGGGGCCGGCACGCCCGGGCCCTGCGGGTCCTGGCCGTCGGGTACGTCGGCCGGCCGGGTGGATTCCGTCGTGGCGAGGTTGTTCGCCTGCCCGGAGAGCGCCAGCTTGACGAGGATGCGCTCGGTGTTGCCGCCGGCGACGACCGTCGACTGGTGCGTGCCGAGCGGGTTGAAGAAGTAGACGAGGTAGTTGCAGACGGTCTGGTACGGAGCGATCTGCTCCAGGCCGGGCTTCGCGGCCCGCAGCGCCGTGCGCAGGTCCCTCAGCCCGATCAGGCTGACCGGATCCTCGCCGAACTGCTCGAGCGCGCCGAAGACGCCCCCGAGGCGTTCGCTCAGCTCGGGCGTGCGCTCGAAGGCCGGCACGCCGGCGGCGAGCGCGCCGTTGATCGCGGGCAGCGAGCGACGCAGCTCGACGGTGCCGGGCTGCAGCTCGCGGGAGAGCGCCGTGAAGCGCGCCAGGAACGGCGTCTGGACCGCGAACGAGGACCTGGCCGCGGCGAGCGTGGGCGGCGATTCCTCGATCGTCTCGCGCAGCGCCTGCGGGTCGCGGCCGATCGCGTCGAAGGCGTCGGCCATGTCGGCGAGCCACTGCGCTTGCACGCCGGCCACGGGCGCGACCTCGGCGGCGGTGCGCCCGAGCGCGGGCACCAGCCGGCTGAGCTCGGTGCGCGGGTCGGAGAGCGTGTGCATCACCGGCTCGAGGTGGCGCAGCAGCGGGTCGAACTCCGCGATCGCGACGTTGACGTCCGAGCCGCGGCCGGCGAGGCTGTCGCCGAAGCCCTTCAGCGACGCCTGCGCGCTGCGGCGGGTGTGCGCGTCGAAGGTCGAGAGCACGTCCTCGAGCTCCGCCGACTGGTCGGCCGCCTGCTTCAGCGGCAGCGCGCCGCCGGCCTTCAAACCGCCCTCGGTCCCGCCGGGCGTCAGCTCCACGTACTTGAGGCCGAGCGCCGAGCGCGAGCGCACGGCCACGGTCGTGTCGGTCGGCAGCGGGTCGAGCCGCTCGTCGAGCTTCAGCGACAGCTCGGCGACCGCGCGCTCGCGTCCGCCGACGTGCCGGCGCACGCTGCGGATGCGCTCGACCGAGCCGACACGGAAGCCGCCGGCGCGCACGTCGTTGCCCTCGGTGAGCTTGTTGGCGTTGGGCAGCACGACCTTGACGTCGTAGGTCGGCACGAACGGCAGGCCCTGGTTGGCGTTGTAGGAGATGAAGACGGCGACGATCGCGATCAGCACCGTCACGGCGCCGATCAGCACCGGGCCGGCCGTCAGGGCGGGCTTGCTGCGCCGCTGCTTCATCCGCCCCCCAGCAGCCAGTCGAGCAGCGGCAGTCCGCCTTGGCCGCCGCCTCCGTCGCCGGGCGGGGCGGGCGTGGTCGGGACGGGGATCGATGGCGTCGGCACCGGCGGCACCGGCACGTTTGGAAGCTGCGGCGTGGGCGCCGGCTGCTGCGGCGCGGACGGCGTGTCTGCCGGCGGGCTGTCGCCGAGCAGGTCGCGCAGCCCGTCGCGCAGGCGGTCCTGTCGCTCGCGCTGGCGCGCGGCCGACCGGCGGCGGTCCCGATCGCCGCCGGCTCGTGCCGCGTCCGCTTCCGTGCGGGTTGGATCTGGCGTGGTGACGCCCGGCTGGGTCGGCCCGAGGAACTGGTTGCAGCGAGCGAGGAGCTCGCGGCTGGGCTCGACCGTGTACGGGCTGCACTCGTTGACGACGGCCGCCAGCCGCAGCACCTTGCCGGTGGCGTCCATGTTGTTGGTCGTCAGCGCCTGCCAGAAGAAGTAGTTCCAGATCGCCTCGTAGCCCGTGAAGCCGCCGCTCTTGCCCGGCGGGACGTGCGTCTTGTCGCCGGCCGGCGGGCCGGTCTGCGCGGCGCGCGGGTCGTCCTCGACGGCGCGGGCGCGGTCGTCGCTGGTCTGCAGCAGCTGGCGCAGCGGCTTGGCGAAGCCCGGCACGTCGCGAGCCAGGGCGCGCAGCTCGGCGATCTCCTCCTGCGATGCGCGCACCCCGCGCAGTCCGATCTCCGACGCCTTGCCGAGCGCCTCCAGCGCCGGGGTGCCGGTCTCGGCGAACGGGCGCAGGCGGGTGAGGAAGGTGTCGAGGTCGCCCGAGGCGCCCTGGAGGTTGCGCAGCACCGGCGTCTGGGCCTCGGTCAGCTCGCCGAGGCGGGCCATGTACGGGTCGAGCCGTTCGAGGAAGCCCGGCAGGCGCTCGAACGAGCGCGCCAAGTCCTCACGCCGCGAGGCGGCGATCTCGGCCGTCTCGCCGGCCTCGCCGACGAAGCGGGTGACGTCGCCCTTGCGCCGCTCGAGCGCGCCGATCGTCGTGTCCGCGTCGACGATCAGGCGCTTCAGCGTCTCGGTCTCGCGGCCGAGCACCTCCAGCGTCTCGCTCGTCTCGCGCAGGCCGGGGTGGGCGCGCCGCAGCACCTCGGCGAGGTCCTCCGGCCGCCCGGCGAGCCCGGCGCCGAGCTCCTCGACGATCAGGCGCAGCCGCTCGCGGTAGGGGCGGCGCATGACGTTGCCGACGAGGTCGACCGGAATCGTGGAGCTCGTGCGCTCGACCGGCACGCGACCGCCGTCCGGCAGCCGCTGCGGGCTCGTGCCGGGCTGGCAGTCCACGTAGTACTCGCCGATCAGCGACTGCGGGCGGATCTCGCAGCGAGCGTCCTCGCGCAGGGTCGCGAAGCCGTCCTTGGTGATGCGTGCGGTGACGACGGCACGCGGGCGAGCCTGGCCGACGACGCGGAAGTCCGTGGTCTCCCCCGCCTGGACGCCGGCGATCTTGAAGTCGCCGCCGTCGGCGAGGCCGAAGGCGTTGTCGAACTCGATCTCGTAGCTGTGGCCCTGCCCGTCCCCTGCTCCTTGCTTGGCGCCCACGGCGAGGACGGCAAGCACGGTCGCGACGACGGCGCCTGCGCGCTTCACGGTCCCACCGACCGCTGTCCGGGGTCGCAGTCGAGCTGCCCGGCGAGCTCGTCGCTGATCACGTTGCTGCCGTCCTCGGCCGGCTCCTCGTTCGCGCCCGGACAGCGACGGAACTGCTGCTGCTTGGGCGCCGGGCCGCCGATCGGCGCGGGCAGCAGCTCGGACAGGTTGATCCAGGCACGCGAGAAGCCGCCGAGGGCGTCGTAGGCGCCCGTCGTCGAGAAGTCGTCCATCCAGCCGACGAACTCCGGCGTGTACGGCCGTCCGATCGCGATCGTCGGCGCCGCCTTCGTCAGCGCGTCAGCGGTCTGCGGGAACGCGCCGGACCGCTCGGCCCCGTCGACGCGGCGCGTGTCGAGGGCCGTGCGCGCAAGCGGCGGGAAGCTCGCCAGCAGCTCGACGAGGTCGTCGTCGGCGCCGGCGCGGCCGATCGTGCGCGAGAGGTCGCGCACCGTCGGGCCGGCGTCGCCCGCGAAGCCGCGCGCCTGCTCGAGGAACGGCCCCAGCCGCTGGGCGGCCGGCCTGGCCGCCGCGACCAGTGGATCGAGGTCGTCGAGCGCCGCGCGCAGGTTGACGAAGGTCGTGTTGGCGCGGCGCATGAACGGCGGCAGCCGGTCGATCGACTCCGCCAGCGCCCCCTTCTGCCCTGCGAGCGCGCCGAACGTCGTGTTGAGGTTGCCGACGACGCCGGTGAGGTCTTCCCGCCGCTCGGACAGCGCGCCCACCAGCTGCGACGAGTCGATCAGGAAGCGCCGCAGCCGGGCGTCATCGCGCGAGAGCTCCTCGAACAGGCGACTGCCCGTCGAGAGCGCCGGGTCGAGGTAGTGCACGCCCGCTCGCAGCTCGGCGCCGCGCCCCTTCAGCGCGGTCGCCGAGCCGGCGACGACATCGCGCAGGGACTGGCACGTGTCTGCGTCGAGCAGGTTGAAGACCTGGTCCAGCTCGACCGCGGACTCGGTCTGGTCCGGGCCGATCGCCCCGCCGTCGGCGATCTCGGCGCCGGCGGCCGGGCCGAGCATCAGGTCGACGTAGCGGTTGGCGATCCCCGACAGCGACGCCTGCTTGACGATCGCCTGCGTGCCGCGGCGCAGCGGCACGTACTCGTCGTCGGAGATCTCGAAGCTGACCTGCGCGCGCCCGTCGGGCGTGACATCGATGTCCTCGACGCTGCCGACCGGCACGCCGCCGACCTTGACCTGGTTGCCCTTGACGAGCTGACCGGCGTCGTCGAACGTCGCCGTGACGCGGTAGCCCCCGCCCCCGGATGCGAGCAGCACGAGGACGACGGCACCCAAGGCCGCGACTACGAGCGCGAGCGCTCCTCTCCGCACGAGGACGGTTCGACGACCATCCTCGCGTCGGCCGACCCCTGCCAGAGCCATACCTGGTCCCCCATTGCCCAGGGGGACCGGGTTTCACACTCGCCTACACCAGCGGCGCTCCTTCGCGAAGCGCTGCACGAACCGCAAGGCTAGGTCAGCAGCGGCAGCAGCGCCTGCAGCTTGACCTCGGTCTCCTGCAGCTCCGACTCCGGCAGCGAGTCGGCGACGACGCCGCAGCCGGCGTAGAGGTGCGCCACCCGTCCGCGCAGCAGCGCGCAGCGCAGCGCGACGCAGAACTCGCCGTCCTCGGCCAGGTCGGTCCAGCCGATCGCGCCGGCGTACCAGCCGCGGTCGAGGCCCTCCAGGGCGGGGATCATCGGCTCCGCGGTCGCGCGCGGCTCGCCGCCGACGGCCGGCGTCGGATGCAGCAGGCCGGCGAGCTCGAGCACCGGCAGCGGGTGTCGCAGCTGGGCGCGGATCGGTGTCGCGAGGTGCTGCACGTTCTGGACCTTGACCAGCTGCGGCTCCTCGTTGACCGCCACCCAGACGCTCAGCGGCTCGAGCGTGCGCTCGATCCGGCGCGCGACGATCGCCTGCTCGGCACGGTCCTTGTCGCTGCGCAGCAGCTGCTCGCCGAGGTGGTCGTCGACGGCGGGGTCGGCGCTGCGGCGCGTGGTGCCGGCGAGCGCGACGGTCTGCGCGCGGGCACCGTCGCGGCGCACCAGCAGCTCCGGGCTGGCGCCGACGAAGGCGAGCTCGGGCGTTCCGACGCACCAGCAGTAGCAGGCGGGGAAGGCGGCGCGCAACGCGTCGAAGACCGGCGCCGGGTCGTGCTCCTGCGTTCCGTGCACCCGCACCTCGCGTGCCAGCACGATCTTCTCCAGCTCGCCCGCCTGGATGCGCTCGACCGCTCGGGCGACGGCGTGCTCGTAGTGCGACGGCGGCGCCGCCCCGGCCACCCGCGAGCGTTCGAGCGGGTCGGGGTCGAGCAGCGGCATCGGCGCCGGCCGAAGCTCGTCGAGCCGTGCCAGCAGCCGCTCGACGAGCGCGCCCGGGTCCTCGTCGCCGTCGGACCGCAGGCAGACGGTCATGCGTGCCTGGCCACGGTGGCGGGAGAGGATGACCTCGGGCAACACCAGCGAGGCGGGCGCGAGCGACGACCACTCGGGCGTCTCGCCGCTCTCGGCTGCGAAGGCGAAGCCGCCGACGAACACCGGGCCGGCCGCCGGCGGGCGGTGCGGGTCGCGCGCCGGATCGTCGGCGATCGTGCGGCGGCCCAGCTCACGGGCGGCGAGAGCGGTCTCGTGGAAGCGGTCGGGGCCGCGGGCCTCGAGCACCATCGCAGCGCCGAGGCCGGCGAGCGTGAAGCCGTCGCGGTCGGGCTGCTCCAGGCAGGAGAAGCGATCGTCGGGCCGCCGGGCGGCGAACACGGCGGCAGACAGGTCCAGCTCGGCCGGCAGCACCGCTGTCACGGACGCGATCGTCGGCTTTCGCTCGCGGCGCGCACGCACGACCGCTCGGGTCACCCGCTCTCGCAGCAGTGCGGTCTGGGCGCGGTCGAGGGCGAAGGGATTCGGTGCCGTGGTGGTGACGGTCACGGCCATGAAGCATGACGAATGGGCCGGCTCGGCTTGGATTGGGAGAAGATGAGTGGGTGAGCTCCCCGCCGATCGTCAACCGTCACGACCTGCCGCCCCGCGCCGCCGAGGCCGGCGACATCCGCTTCGAGCGCCGGCGCCTGGGCGCCAAGGCAGGCGCGCAGCGGATCGGCCTCAGCCACTTCTCCGTGCCCGCGGGCGCGCGCCAGATGCCGGTGCACCAGCACGGCGACGAGGAGGAGATCTTCTTCGTGCTGGGCGGCTCCGGCCTAGCCTGGCAGGACGGCGAAGCGTGCACGGTCGGCCCCGGCGATGCGGTCGTCCACGTCGCCGGCGGCAAGCCGCACACCTTCCTCGCCGGCGACGACGGCCTCGAGCTGCTCGCCTTCGCCAGCGGCTCGCAAACCCACCTGACCTGGCTGCCGCGCGCGCAGGTGATGTGGGCCGGGCCGCGCTGGGTGCCGGTCGACTCGCAGCACCCCTTCATGGCCGAGGCGGCGGTCGGGCCGCTCGAACGGCCCGAGCCCGGCGAGCGCCCGGCGAACGTGGTCGCGCTCGACGCCGTCGAGACGCAGGAGTTCCCCGGCGCGGTCGTGCGCCGCGTCGGCGCCGCCGCCGGCTCCAGGGATTCCGGCCTCAACCACGCCGTGCTCGACGCCGGCGCCTTCGGCGCTCCCTTCCACTGCCACACGCTCGAGGAGGAGCTCTACGTCGTGCTCGAGGGCGCCGGCACGCTGCGCCTCGGCGACGCCGAGCGCCCCGTCCGCGAAGGCGACGTGATCGCACGCCCGCCGAGCACCGGCGTCTCGCACCAGCTCGCTGCCGGCGACGCCGGCCTGACCTACCTCGTCTACGGCACGCGCGAGCCGGGCGACACGACCTACTACCCGGACCTCGGCAAGGTCTCGCTGCGCGGCCTCGGCGTCACGCTTTCGGTCGACGGCTGACGCTCGGCGCCGATACCGCCCCTAGAAGGGAATGTCGTCGTCCGGAGTGCTCGATCCTGCCGCGAGACTGGATCCGCCTGGCGCGGCCGAAGCATCGGACGGGGCAGCCGAGCTGGGGGCGACGATCTCGAAGGTCTGCACGCCCTCACCGCGGTCGATGGCCTCCACGCGGCTCTTCTGCTCGTTCAGATAGTCGCTGAGAGCCTTCTGCAGACCCTTGCCCTCGGCGAAGAGATCACACATCTCTGCGACGGGGACCTCCTCCGACGTCACGCGCTCGGAGATGCGCTGGAGGCGCTCGTAGCCGGTTTCGAAGGTCACTGCGGTCGATTCGGTCATGGCTGCTCCTGATCGGGGATGGTGTCGACGACGGTGCCGGCGGCGCCGTCCTGGAAACTGAGGGCGAGACGCTGGCCGACGGCGAGTTGCCGGGCCGAGCGCACCGCAGCGCCGACCTCATCGGTTGCCAACACCCAACCGCGCTGACGAGGGTCGCTCGCGGCTAGCAGGGCCGCCACATGGGCGAGGTCGCGCCACGCATCGGCCAACAGGCACTTGTAGGGCACGTCGTGGCCGCCGTCGGCGTCGCCCGTGCGCCGCAGTTCCTCGTCAAGGCGTCGCAGCGCCGCGGCGCGGATGTCCTGGGTGTGCCGAGCGAGCGCCCGCCCGTAGTCGCGCACGTGGTCGGCGAGCTCCTTGCGCATGCCCGCGGCGAGGCGCTCCCCCTGCTCATCCGCATTCCGGCGTCGCGTACCGAGTGCGCTGACGACGACCTGCGCACGGGGCGCCGCACCCGTCACCGCCAGATGCCGCTCGGTCAAGGCCGCCGACACGCGGCGCAACTCGCTGCCAGTCGCGCGTAGGCGCTCGGCCCGAGCACCGAGGCCCGACAGGACCGGGGACGTGAAGTCGGCCGCGTTGCGGACCTGGTCGGCGTATGCGGAGAAGAAGGCCACTGCGCACGTGTCCAACCGCCCGGCCAGCGCGTCTACGTCGGCCGCATCCGGGATGCGGCCCGGCACGCCGGCGAGGGCCTCGCGCGCTTCGGCGAGGCATGCCTGGCGCGCGGAGAAGAAGTCGTGCTCGGCCTCGCGCAGCGCACCTGCGGCATCCGACACCTCCATGGCCCGCGCGCGCAGCGCCTTCTCCGTGTCGAGCGCGACACCGGCGACCGAGTCCTGCAACCGCCGGACAGAGCCGGGCAGTGGCGCGAGCCGCGCGGCTGCGAGCTCGAGCTCACCGCGCACCTCCGCGGCCGAGGGAACGGCCAGCTCCGGCGACCGCGAAGGCGTCTCCTTCGCCCAGGCGACGTGGTTGCAAACGGGCACGTTGTCGGTATGGCCGATGGCCGCGATGACGGGCGTGTCCGACGCAAAGACGGCCCGGCAGAGGCGCTCGTCGTCGAAAGCGACCAGATCCTGAACCGATCCGCCGCCCCGGGCGATGACGATCACGTCGACTAGCGGATGGGACCCGAGGCGCGCGAGGGCGTCGATGATGTCGAGGGGTGCGCGAGCGCCCTGCACGAGAGCCGTGCAGGTGACGATGTGGACGGGCGGGAAGCGATCTCGCAGCGCCGCCACCACGTCGCCCAACCCGTCAGACCCCAAACCGGAGATGACGCCGACCGCACGCGGGAAGCGTGGAAGCCGCTTCCGGCGATCGGGGTCGCATAGCCCCTCCGAGACCAGCCGCGTGAGCAGCTCCTCACGGCGCCGCAGCAACTCGCCGTCCCCAGCGAGTTCAACGGCGGAGACGATGACGCTGAGCGAGCCTCGAGCGACGTACAGATCTGGCCGATCGACGCGCACCTTCACCAGATCGCCGTGCTTGGGCTGGTGGTCTAGGGCAGCCACCTGCCGGGGAAAGACCTTGCACCTGATGTTGGCGACGCCGTCGGTGAGCTCGAAGAACAGCATCCCGCCAGACGAACGCTTGGGCTCCTGGACCTCCCCTTCGACGACCCCACCGCCAACTGCCCTGAGCGCACGCACCATGCGGGCCGAGTACTCGGCGACGGTCAACGCGTCGGTTGCGGCCGCTGTCGGGGTCACACGCGTTTGCACTCTCAGGCCGCCTCCTCTGCAGAAGAGGAGGGCGCCACCGCATGGACGCCATCCGCAGCGGAAAGCTCACGCGCCTGCACGCGGCGACCAGTCGCGGTCACACGCCGAGCTTCCGGGAGCGTCTCCTGAGCGCCGGCGACACCGAGCTCCGAGAACTTGCGCGCGGATGAGAGCACACGGCTCTCCAGCGAGCCGACGACCTCGCTCTGTGCCTTGGCAAGCGAGTCCACGCAGCGGCTGACCTTGTCGATGTGAGCCAGCAGCGTGACGATGCGGTCGTACAACTCGCGTCCCAGCTGACCGATGGCCTGGGCATCAGCCGCAACCTTCTGCTGCTGGAACGCATACGCGACCGTGCGCAGCAGCGCGAGCACCGTCACCGGCGTGGCGATGTGGACGTCTCGGGCGAACGCGTCCTCGAGCAAGTCCGGATCCACCTCCAGGGCCCCGCCGAGGAAATGCTCGCCCGGCATGAACATCACGACGAAGTCGGGCGAACTCGGGCACCGTGCGGCATACGACTTGTCCGCGAGCTTGCGGACGTGCGCGCGCACTCCCTGCGCGTATGCCCTGAGCCGCTCGACCCGCGCGGCCTCGTCGGTCGCCTCCATGGCGTCCATGAACGGCGCTAGCGGGGTCTTCGCGTCCACGACGACGAGCCGATCCTGCGGAAGCCTGACGAGCATGTCCGGGCGCAGGACCCGGTCGTCGCCTTCGAGCCGCGGCTGTTCGACGAAGTCGCAGATGTCGCTCATGCCCGACATCTCGGCCAGCCGGCGCAGGCTGAGCTCGCCCCAGCGACCGCGCACGTGCGGTTGACGCAGAGCCCGCTCCAAGGCCGCCGCGCTGCGGGCAACCTCCGTCTGACCGCTCGTGACGAGGTGCAGGCGCGAAGCCAGCTCCGTCGCAGTCTGCTCGCGCGCATGATCGATCCGCTCGAGGCGTTCGTTCAACTGTCCGAGCCCCCGGTACATGGGCTCGACCAGATTGGCGACCGCCTGCCGACGCGCCTCTTCGTCGGCCCCGCTCTGGATCCGGTTCGCTTCCAGATGGGTCTTGAGCGACTCGACGAGCTCACCGCCGCGTCGTCCCATCTCCGCACCCGCTCCCTGCTGAACCACCGCGAGCAGTTCCTGGCGTGCGCCCGCGAGCGTCTGCGCGGTCGACTCAACGGCATCCAACTGCGCCCGCAGCGCGGCGATCTCGGCGTTCTCAGCACCTTGGCGCCGTGTGCGCTCCAACAGCAGCATTGCCCAGCTGCCGCCAACGCCCCCCACGGCCAGTCCCACCAAGAGCCAGATCGCTTCCATGCCCGTGGTTCTACTCCGCGTCTCGGACGACAACGCGGCCGATGACGCGCCTACAACGCTACGCCACGCCGAAAATCAACCCAGAATGCGGGTTCTGAAGGTGACGTCCGGTGTCCACAGGAGCTGCTTGGCGCACGCAGGAGCCGCTTGCAGGGCTTCCTGTGAGCTGTCCACAGGCATATACACAGACGCTGCGTGCCCCGAGTGCGGCACGACGTTGAAATTTGGCGTGGGTACTAGGTGTATGAATGCGACGTAGCAGCGTCTTGTCTGGTTGTGAACATGCATCGACATGCGCGAAGGCGCTATTGCTCCCGGTATGGCGAGTGCAGACGCTTGGACCCCATCGCGGCGCTTGCGGACCGCAGCAGCCGCAGAGCGACAACGGGTAGAGCGAGAATTAGCGCGCTTGGCGGCGCGCGAGACCGAGCTGCTCACCGAGCTGGACGCCGTTCAGGGCGCGCATGCGGAGCTCGAGCATCAGCGGGACACCCTCGATCGCTTCGCCCGCGGGGCGGAGCCGTCGAGCACGAAACGTCCTCGACTCCGCGCGCTGCCGGATGCCGAACCGCCTGCGGTGGACGGGGTCACGCTGCTGCGCGGCGCCCACATCCGGGAAGCCGCCGTGCGCGTCCTCGCCACGAGCCCGCGACCTTCCGCGCCCGTGCATTACCGAGACTGGTTCGAGCTGCTCATCGCGCAAGGGTTCATGCCCGCCGGCAAGGACGCGCTGGCGACCTTCCTCACCCAGATCGGGCGCTCGCCCGTGGTTCGCCGTACGACGACGTCCGGGACGTACCTGCTCGATCTCGAGTTTCCGGCGCGGGCGCGCGAAGGTCTCACCACCCTGCGGACGCAACTGGCCCAGCTGCAGGGGAGCGCCCCGGGAGACACGATCGACGAAATCGCGACCAACCGCGAGCGGAAGGCTCACCTGACCGCGCTGGCCCAAGAGACCGAACGGCAGCTCCACGAGGCGCTCCGGGCCCTCGGCCAGGAAGCCGAGGGCGTACAGGGTTGCTAGGTCGCGCTGCGGCCGCGCGCCACCGCGATCTCGCCGGTGCGGACCATCTCGATCAGGCCGAAGGGGCGGGCCATCTCCTCGAAGGCCTCGATCTTGTCGTCTGTGCCGGTGACCTCGACGGTGACCGAGCGCTTGGAGACGTCGACGACGTTGCCGCGGAAGATGTCGGTGAACTGGAGCACCTGGGCGCGGGTGTCGCCGTCGGTGCAGGAGATCTTGAACACGGCCAGCTCGCGCGCGACGACCTCGGACGGGCCGAGGTCGCGGATCTTGATCACGTTGACGAGCTTGTGCAGCTGCTTGGTGACCTGGTCGATCGGGTGCGCGGCACCGTCCACGGTCAGCGTGATGCGGGAGATCGACGCGTCGTCGGTCGGGCCGACCGCAAGCGAGTCGATGTTGAAGCCGCGGCGGGCGAACAGGCCCGCGATGCGGGCCAACACGCCGGGCTTGTTCTCGACCAGCAGCGAGAGGATGTGCTTGCGTCCGGTCAGCCGGCCGCTGGCCGCGTGCAGGTCGTCGAGGTTGAGCACTTCCTTGGTCCCCGGCTCGCCCATCGCTCAGCCCACCATGTCCCGCGCGGCGGCCCCGGCGGGAATCATCGGATAGCAGTTCTCCTCCGCCGTCACCCGCACGTCCACCAACACCGGCCCCTCCTCCGCGAGCGCGCTCTTGAAGGTGTCGACCAGCTCGCCCTTGTCGCTGACGAGCATGCCGGTGGCACCGAAGGCCTCCGCCAGCTTGACCCAGTCGGGGCTCGAGCCCATCTTCACCGACGAGTATCTGCGGTCCCAGAACAGCTCCTGCCACTGGCGCACCATGCCGAGGTAGCCGTTGTTCATCAGGAACACCTTGACCGGGATCTGCTCGTCGACGCAGGTCGCGAACTCCTGGACGTTCATGATCAGCGAGCCGTCGCCGGCGAGGCAGACGACGTCCTGGTCGGGACAGGCGACCTTCGCGCCCATCGCCGAGGGCAGGCCGAAGCCCATCGTGCCCAGGCCACCGGAGTTGATCCACTGGCGCGGACGCGTGAAGCCGTAGTACTGCGCGGTCCACATCTGGTGCTGGCCGACGTCCGAGGTGATGATCGCCTGACCGCCGGTGGCCTCGAACATCGCCTCGATCATGTACTGCGGCTTGATCTCGCCGTCGGTCGAGTCCTCGTAGCCGAGCGGGTGCTTCTCGCGCCAGCCCTCGATGCGCTGCCACCAGCCGTCGAGGCGCGCGCCGTCGGGCCCCAGCGCCCGGTACTCGGCGGTCAGCTTGGGCAGGATGTCCTTGGCGTCGCCGACGATCGGGATGTGCGCCGGCACGTTCTTCGAGATCTCCGCCGGGTCGACGTCGATGTGGATGAACTTCGCGCGCGGGGCGAACTCGGACAGCTTGCCGGTGACGCGATCGTCGAAGCGCGCGCCGACGGCGACGATCAGGTCCGCCTCGTCCATCGAGTAGTTGGCGGCACGGGTGCCGTGCATGCCGAGCATCCCGAGCCACTGCTCGTGATCGGCCGGGTAGGCGCCGAGGCCCATCAGCGTGCAGGTGACCGGCAGCTTGTCCGCCTGGCAGAGCTCGACGAACTCCTTGCCGGCGTTCGCGTTGACGATCCCGCCACCGCCGTAGATCACCGGCCGGCGCGCGTTGGCGAGCGCCTTGGCGGCCAGGCGGATCTGCTTGGCGTTGCCCTCGGTGGTCGGCTGGTAGCCGGGCAGCTGGACGTTGGTGACCGGCTCGTACGGGATGTCGGCGCGCGAGAGGTCCTGCGGCACGTCGACCAGCACCGGGCCGGGGCGACCCGTGCGCGCGATGTGGAACGCCTCGTGGATCGCCTGCGGGATCTCGCGCGGGTCCTGGATCAGGATCGAGTGCTTGACGATCGGCATCGTGATGCCGCTGATGTCCGCCTCCTGGAACCCGTCCGTGCCGATCAGCTCGGTGCGCACCTGGCCGGTGATGAAGACCGTCGGGACCGAGTCCATGACCGCGTCGGCGATCGCCGTGACGAGGTTCGTGGCGCCGGGACCGGAGGTGGCGAGCGCCACGCCGACCCGGCCCGAGGCCTTCGCGTAGCCCTCGGCAGCGTGGCCCGCGCCCTGCTCGTGACGGCACTGGACGTGGCGGATGCCGGCGTCGTAGAGCGCGTCATAGGTCGGAAGGTTGGCGCCGCCCGGGATGCCGAATACGTGCTCGACGCCCTCGGCCTTGAGGCACTCCATGATGGCGTCGACGGCTCGCATGGCTGCGGTGCTCCTTTCCCGGTGGTGGAGAAGAAAACGGCCGCCGAGCACTCGGCGGCCGGGGAAGAGCTCAGTCTAACACCGAAATTCCGCGCTCAGGCCGGGTTTCCTGCCGGCTCGTCGAGCTCCGCTGGCCAGTCCAGATCGTGTCCGCAGCGCATGCAGACCTGCTGGTGCAGCGGCACGATCTTCCCGCATTCGGGGCATTCACGCCGCGGCTCGCTCTGCTCGAAGCGGTAGAAGATCGCCACCAGCGTGCCCAGCAGCGGCAGCACCAGCCCGATCAGGAACCAGATCCAGAACGAGCTGCCCTTGATCTTGCCGATGACCCCCGCCGAGAGGCCGCAGAAGAAGGCGAGGACGACGTAGACCAAGGCTCAGAGCACGCGCAACGCCCAGACGATCGCGACCACGGCCAGGATCGCGACGAGGATCCAGGCGACCGCGGCGACGAAGCCGAGCACGACCTTGAACAGGATCCAGGCCGCCACGACGAGCACGGCGACCGCGATCAGCTTGGTGGCGGCTTGGGACACGCGTTCTCCCATATCCGAGAGGCTAGAGCACCACGGCCGCGCTAGAGCAGCAACGGCGGCCGGCTGGCCAAGTAGCGGTCCAGTCCCGGCACCGGCACCGAGCACATCACCCAGCTCGGCCAGTGCACGTGGAAGCCCAGACGGCGCAGACGATCCAGCAGCCACCATGAGGCGGTCATGCAGTACACGGCGAGGTACTCCGGCTCCTGCGACTTGGCGACGCGGTCGAGCGCCGCCAGCACGACCGGGATCAGGCTCTCCGACGTCTCCCCCACGGCCGGCCCGATCTGTCCCTCGCCGCTGACCCAGCAGAGCGCGGTGGCGACGCCGCGCTCGGCGTCCATCGACGCGAGGCAGATGCGCGTGCGGCCGTAGAACTCGTGCAGCTCCGGTCGCTCGTGGCCGATCGCCGGCGGCTCGAGCCGCTGCCACTCCTCGACGGCGCGCTCGGCCTTGAGCACGTGCACGCCCGGCTCGCTGACGTCGGTCTCCAATGCCCGGCGCTCGAGATAGTCCTCGGCGCGGTGGCGCAGGTGCCAGTGGCCGCAGACCGGCATCACGCCGAAGTCCGTGTAGAGCGTGAGGTTGGTCGGCGTGCCGACCGTCAGCACCAGCCGCCCCAGTTCCGGCGTCGGCGGCTCGGGCCAACAGCGCGACAGCAATCCTCTGCCGGCGCCGCGACCGGCGTAGGCGGGATCGACCCAGAGCTCGGTCAGCTCGTCGATCGCGTCGAAGCGGGCCGTGCGGGCATAGCCGATGAGCTCGGTCCCGTGCTCGCAGAGCCAGTACGAGCCGTCGGGCTGCGCGGAGATGAACTCCAGCAGCGGCCGCCAGCGCAGCCACTGCTCGTCGAGGATGTCCTGGCCGCGACGGTGCCCCGCGGGATAGAGGCCGCGTGCCTCGCGCGAGGCGTCCCAGGCGCGCTGGGCGAGCTCGAAGGTCGCGCGCAGGTCGCTCGGCGAGCCCTCGCGGAAGGTCAGCTCGTCGGTGCTCACTGCGACTCGGTCTCGCCGGCGCGGTCCTCGGCGAAGCTGCCGAGCGGCGGTGGGTGGCCGAGCTGGCCGAGCTCGGCCGAGGCACGGCCGAAGAACAGGCCGACGGTCCAGTCGACCATCAGGCGCAACCGCCGCGCGAGGCCGGGCATCATCACCAGGTGGTAGGTGCGGGCCGCGAACCAGGCCGGGAAGCCCGACAGGCGCAGGCCGAGCATCGTCGCGACGGCCTTGTGCTGGCCCATGTCGACGAACACGCCGAGCGTGCGATAGCGAAACGGACGCGGCTTGTGCCCGGCGAGCGCGGCGGCGACGTTGTCGGCGGCCACGCGGCCCTGGCGGATCGCGTGCTGCGCGGTCGGCGGCGTGGGCTGACGGCGGTGCTTGGCCGGGTCGGGGACGGCGGCGGCGTCGCCGATCGCCCAGACGTTCTCGCGCCCCTTGACGCGCAGCGTGGCGTCGACCTCGATGCGCCCCTGCCCGCTCAGCGGCAGGCCGAGCTCGGCCACGATCGGCGCGGGCTTGACGCCGGCGGTCCAGCAGAGCAGTCGCGTCGGCACGCGCTCGCCGGTCGAGAGCGTCGCCGAGGTCTCGTCCATCGAGTCGATGCGGGTGCCGGTGCGAATCTCGATGCCGCGGCCGCGCAGCTCGCGCGTCGCCTTCTCGGCCAGGCTCGGCGGGATCTCGGGCATCACCCGGTCCTGGGCCTCGACGAGGATGAAGCGCGTGTTCTCCAGCCGGCAGCGCGGATAGCGGTCGATCACGTCGGCGACGAAGTCCTGCAGCTCGGCGATGCCCTCGAGGCCCGCATAGCCCGCGCCGACGAACACCCAGGTCAGGTACTGCCGGCGCTCCTCGGGGTCGTCGAGCGACTCGGCGACCTCGAGGTTCCAGAGCGTGCGGTTGCGCACCGAGATCGCGTCGGCGAGGTTCTTGAAGCCGAACGCGTGCTTGGCGAGGCCGGGGATCGGCAGCGTGCGCGAGACCGAGCCGAGCGAGACGATCAGCTGGTCGTAGCGGATCGTCTCCTGGCGGCCGTCGACGGTGTTCACGTGCAGCTGGTTGAGACCCGGGTCGAGGCCGCTGACGCGGCCCAGCCGCAGATCGGTCCACTCCAGCTCCTCGCGCAGCGGCACGACCACGTGGCGCGGCTCCAGCGAGCCGGCGGCCGCGCCCGGCAGCAGCGGGCTGTAGAGCAGGAAGTTGACGTCCGAGACGAGCAGGATGCGGGCGCTGTGGCGAGCGAGGCGCCGCTCCAGCCGACGGGCGGCATAGAGGCCGCCGAAGCCCCCGCCGGCGATGACCACGTTCCACGCCATGCCGCGAGGCTAACGCGCCGCCGCGCGCGCCGCGTCCAGGGCTGGGCGCATCCTGACCGGTAGCCGTCGCCGCACCCGCCAGGACGCGCCGCAGAAGGCGTGGTTGGCGACCGTCGCGAAGCCCTGCTCGTCGACGCGCAGGGCGAGCAGCAGGTGCGCGATCCGGTCCGACGGCGGCAGCTCCGGGTCGGGCACGCGCACGCAGAAGCAGTGCACGCGCCGCCCACCGGGCATGACGAGCAGGGCACCCGCCTCGCCGACCAGCCAGGTGCCCGTCGCCCCAGGCTCGAGCGCGAGCCCGGTGGCGCGCTGGAGCTCGCGCACGTCGTGGTCGAGCAGATCGCCGAGGAGACCCTGGGCGACCGTCTCCGGCCCCTCCTGCACCGGGGCGGAACGCTTGGGCCTCGCCACGCTCGCCCCGCGAAAGGCGTACAGCTCCGGGATCACCCAGGCGTGCGCCAGCGCCGCGAACGACACCGGCGCGGCCAGCGGTTCTAGCAGCATCATGCCGACCGCCGCGATCCCGAACGGGACCGTGCACGCCAACGTCCAGGCGTGCCAGATGCGTCCGTAGCGACGCAGCCAGCGCTCGTCCGTCGGTGCCCGCCAGGGAACCGACGCCAGCTCCGGCAGCGCCTGGGCGCTCAGCTAGCCGCCGGCGATCGGCCGGCGCATGATCACGAGGTCCGCCTCGCGCGGCAGCGCCCGCACGTGCGTCGCCTTCCCAGGGCCCTCGGGCACCGTGCCGATGTAGCCCTGCTCGGTCTGCTGCTCGAACTCCCGCACCGCGGCGCCGAACGCCGCGTCGTCGGCCGCGCTCCACTCCGCCAACGTGGTGTGGCCCGTGCCGTCCATCCGGATCAGCCTTGCCATCTGCGTCCTCCTCTCGGATGCCTGACTACCGAGGATAGGACCTCGAACAAGCCGGCTAGAGGCGCTCGCGCACCATGCGCTGCACGTCGCCGCCGTCGGCGCGGCCCTTGGTGGCCTTCATCACCGCGCCGACGATCGCGCCGATCGCCTTGTCGTTGCCGGCGCGGATCTTCTCGACGGCGTCCGCCTGCTCGGTCATCGCCTGCTCGACGATCGCCGCCAGCTCGTCCTCGCCGGCACCGGCCAGGCCCTGCTCGCTGACGATCGCGCGCGGGTCTCCCCCCTGCTCGACGAGCGTCTCGAGCACCTCCTTGGCGGCCGAGCGCGAGACCTCCTTGGCCTCGACCATCGCCACCAGCGAGGCGAACGCGGCCGGCTCGAGCTTGGTCTGCGCAGGGTCGCCGTCTCCGATCCCCGAGAGCTCGTTGCAGACCCAGTTCGCGAGCGTGCGAGCGTCGCCAGCCCCGTCGGCGGCGGCCACGGTCGCCTCGAAGAAGTCGCCCAGCTCGGTGCGAAAGGCGAGCAGCCTGGCCATCTCCTGGGACAGGCCCAGGTCGGTCTCGAAGCGCTCGGCGCGCGCGGCCGGCAGCTCCGGCAGCGCGGTGCGGGCGCGCTCGAGCATCTGCTCGGTCGGCACCAGCGGCACCAGATCGGGCTCGGGGAAGTAGCGGTAGTCGTGCGCCTCCTCCTTGGAGCGCAGCGAGCTGAGCGCGCCGGACTGCGGGTCGAAGTGCAGCGTCTCCTGCTCGACGCGCCCGCCCTCGGCCAGCAGCTGCTCCTGGCGGCGCAGCTCGGCCTCGATGCCGCGCTCGAGGAAGCGGAAGGAGTTCATGTTCTTGAGCTCGGTCTTGGTGCCGAGCGTCGTCTCGCCGGCGGGGCGGATCGAGACGTTGGCGTCCATCCGCAGCGAGCCCTCCTCCATGTTCACGTCGCTGACGCCGAGGCGGCGCATGGTGGCCTGCAGCAGGCGGCCGAACTCGGCGGCCTCGGCGGCCGAGCGCAGGTCCGGCTCAGTCACGATCTCGACCAGCGGCGTACCGCCGCGGTTGAAGTCCACGACGCTGCCCTCGGCGCCGTGGATGCGCCCCGACGCGCCCATGTGCACGAGCTTGGCGGCGTCCTCCTCGAGGTGCACGCGGTGGATGCGCACCTCGCCCAGGCGCCCGCCGCTCGCCAGCGGAATGTCGTACTGGCTGATCTGGTAGGCCTTCGGGTTGTCGGGATAGAAGTACTGCTTGCGATGGAAGATCGAGCGCGGCGCGATCTCGCAGCCGAGCGCCATCCCGATCATCAGCCCGGCGTGGACGGCCTCCGCGTTGATCACCGGCAGCACGCCCGGGTGCGCGAGGCAGACCGGACAGGTGCGCGTGTTGGGCTCCTCGCCGAAGGACAGCTCGCAGCCGCAGAACATCTTCGTGCGCGTGTTCAGCTGCACGTGGATCTCGATGCCGATGACCGGCTCGTACTCGCGCACCGAGGTCATCGGACTGGAACTCCCTCGAAGCCGACCGCCTGCTCGAGCGCGTGGGCGGCGTCGAGGATGCGACCCTCGCTGAACACCGGGCCGACGATCTGCAGACCGACCGGCAGGCCGTCCGAGAGGCCGACCGGCAGCGAGATCGCGGGGATGCCGGCGAGCGAGGCAGGGACGGTGTAGTAGTCGGCGAGGTACATCGCCAGCGGGTCCTCGGTGCGCTCGCCGAGCGGGAAGGCGGTCGTCGGCGAGGTCGGGGTGACGACGAAGTCGACCTGCTCGAAGGCGGCGCGGAAGTCGTCGGCGATCTTCGTGCGCACCTTCTGGGCGGTGCCGTAGTAGGCGTCGTAGTAGCCCGAGGAGAGCGCGTAGGTGCCGATCATGATGCGGCGCTTGACCTCGGCGCCGAAGCCGTCGTGGCGGGTGCGCTCGTACATCGAGGTGAGGTCGCCGTCGCCGCTGCGCAGGCCGTAGCGGACGCCGTCATAGCGGGCGAGGTTGGCGCTCGCCTCGGCCGGCGCGATCACGTAGTAGGCGGCGATCCCGTGCGGAGCGGTCGGGAGCTCGATCTCGGAGACCGTGCCGCCGAGCGACTCGATCGTGTCGATCGCGGCGCGGCAGCTGGCCGCCACGCCCGGGTCGAGGCCCTCGGCGTCGAGGCCCCAGAGGCCGAAGCGCAGCCCGTCGAGACGCTCGGCCGTCGGCAGCTCGAGCGGCCCGGGGTGCTCGAGCGAGGTCGAGTCGCAGACGTCGCGGCCGACGAGCTGGCGGAACATCAGCGCCGCGTCGGTGACGTCGCGGGTGAGCGGGCCGCACTGGTCGAGCGAGGAGGCGAAGGCGATCATGCCGTAGCGGGAGACGGCGCCGTAGGTCGGCTTGAGCCCGACCACGCCGCAGAGCGCCGCCGGCTGGCGGATCGAGCCGCCGGTGTCGGTGCCGATCGCCCACGGCGCGGTACCGGCCGCCACCGCCGCGGCCGAGCCGCCCGAGGAGCCGCCCGGCACGCGCGTCGGGTCCCAGGGGTTGGTGACCGGGCCGTAGGCGGAGTTCTCGTTCGACGAGCCCATCGCGAACTCGTCCTGGTTGGTCTTGCCGAGCACCGGCGCGCCCGCGGCCTGCAGCTTGCGCACCGCGGTCGCGGTGTACGGCGGGCGGTAGCCCTCGAGGATCTTCGAGGCGGCCTGGCTCGGCACGTCCTCGACGCAGAAGAGGTCCTTGACGGCGACCGGCACACCGCCCAGCGGCACGTCGGGCGCCGGCGCTGCGGGGGCGTCCTCGGCCACCCAGAGATAGGAGTTCGTCTCGTCACCCGCCGCGCGGCCGCGCCAGAACTCGAACAGCTCGGCAGCGGAGAGGTCGCCGGAGCGGACTCGCTCCGCGGCCTGCGCCGCGGTCAGCTGCAACAGCTCGTCGCTCACTGGCCCGGGCTCGGTACGCGGAAGCCGGTGTCGGTCGCGTCGGGCGCGCTCGCGAGCGCGCGCTCGCGCGGCAGGGACGGCCGCGGCACGTCGTCGCGCAGCACGTTCTCGAGCTGCACCGCGTGCGAGGTCGGCTCGACGCCCTCGAGCTCGAGCTCGGTCATGTGCTCGACGTGCTCGAGGATCGTCGACAGCTCATCGGCCATCCGCTCGACCTCGTCGTCGGTCAGCTCGAGCCGCGCGAGCTTGGCGACGTGCAGCACCTGATCCCGATCGATCATCGCCGCGATTGTAGGTGCCGGGCGGACGGCCTTGCCGCGCCGCCTCGCGTGCGGAGTCGTACCGGCTAGGTGGCGTCGGCCGGCGGCGCCGGAATCCGCTCGGGCAGCGGTGGCGGATCGACGGGCACGCCGGCGAGGTCGGTCGTGCGGCCTGGCGTCGAGAGGCGCTCGTCGGCCATCGCCCGCCAGGAGCCGACGAGGATGCCCAGCGCGCCGACGAGGCCGAGCCAGAGCGCCCAGGCGCGGCCGTCCGCCTCCCCGGGCACGGAGAGCACCCGCCAGAGCACGAGCAGCACGCCGAACAGGGCGGCGATCCAGAGCAGGCCGTCGAGCGCGAGCGGGAGGGCGGGCACGCGCTGCGTGACGGTCACGATCCAGACCAGCAGGGCGAAGGCGGCGATCAGCGCGAGCAGGACGTCGGTGACGGCGAGCGTGTCCCAGGCCGAGAGCTCGTCGCCGCCGCCCTCGTACCAGGGCAGGAACAGCGAGACGAGCAGCGCGATCCCTCCCAGGCCGACCAGCCACTCTCCGGCTCCAAGGCGCCGCAGGTCCATGGCCGGCAGCGTATCGCCGGGCGCGGCGCGCAGACGCCGGACCGCCGCCCCCGGCGCGGGGGAGCGCCGGGGGCGGCCCGACATGCCTGGCGCGGGGAGCCACGGGGGAACGTGTGGGGCCCGCGCGATGCGATGAGGTCCGGATGGCTCTTGACAGCGGCCCCGCCGGGCCGCTCCATCCGAACGCCTGAGAGGTTCTCACCATGGGCACCGGCGGCGAATACGGGGTACACCCGTCTGTCGGTACGGGTAGCCGTACCGCCGATCCCTCTCCGCCCGCCACAATGCGCAGCATGTCTCGCTCGGCTCGGCTCGCCCTCGCCGGCTGTGCCTTCCTCGCGCTTGCGGACACCGGCGTCGTCGCGCTCGCACTGCCGCCGATCCTGCGCGAGCTCGACACGACCGTCGCCGGCGTCGCCGCGGTGCTCGGCGTCTACGCGGTCGTGCTCGCCGTCGCGCTGCCGGCCGCGGAGCTGCTGCGACGACGGATCGGCGTGCAGTTGCTCGGCGCGGGCGGCGTCGCGCTGTTCGTGATCGGCTCGCTCGCTCCGGCGTCTCGGAGGATCTCGACGCTGCTGCTCGTGTCGCGCGCAGTACAGGCGGTCGGCGGCGCCGGCGTGCTGGTCGCCGCCTACGCGCTGCTCTCCGGCGACGCCGTCGGCGCCCAGCTCTGGCGCGCGGCCGCGCTGATCGGCACGGCCACCGGGCCCGCCCTGGGCGGGGCGCTGACGCAGGCGTTCGGCTGGCGCTCGATCTTCCTGCTGCAGGCGCCGGCGGCGCTGGCCGCGCTGCCGGCGTGCCTGCTCGGCAAGGAGCAGCCGGCGCGTGCCGCCGCTCCAGCCGTCGAGGAGGCCGCGGTCGAGGAGCTGGACGAAGCAGCAGGCCGCGCGGCGGGATCGAGCGGCGTCCTGGAGCGGCTCGCCCTCGGTCTGCTCTCCGGCGCCCTGACGGCGGCGCTGTTCCTCACCGTGCTGCTGCTCGTCAGCGGCTGGAGCGTCGAGCCGCTGGCTGCCGCGGCGGTGGTGAGCGTCGTGCCGCTGGCCGGGATCGCCGGCTCGCGCCTGGGCGGACCAGCCGCAGCTGCGCGGCGCTGCTCGGCTGCATCCTGGCCGCCGGCGGCAGCACGGCGCTCGCGTTCCTGCCCGACGGGACAATCGCGCTGGACGCTGATCCCGCTGGCGCTGGTGGGCTTCGGGATGGGCCTCTCCCTGCCCGCGCTGGCCGGCGAGCTGCTGCCCGAGCGCGATCCGCGCCAGGCCGCGCGCGCTGCTGTCGGTCCGCCACGCGGCATCGCCGTGGTGCTCGCCGTGCTGGCCTTGATCGCCCAGCACCAACTCGACGTCCAGCTCGACACCACCCGCGAGCAGGGCGCGGCCTTGATCCTCGACGCGCGCATCGACCCGACGGTGAAGCTCCAGCTCGCGCCCGCGGCTCGCCACCACCGTCGAGACAGAGGACCCGCGCGACGGTCTCGACCAGGCGCTTCGCCAACGCCCGCGGCGAGGTTCCCGACGACGAGCTGGCCGCCTACGACGAGCTGCAGCAGCGGGCCGACGACACGCTCGTCCAGGGCGTGATCGACGGCTTCGAGCCCGCCTACCTCGCCGGCGCCGCCTTCGCACTGCTGGCCGCGCTCGCGCTCGCCGCCCAGCCCGGCGTGCGTGCCACCGTGCTCGGGCTGCTGCGCGACACCGTCGACCACGGCCGCTGGGCCGCGCTGGCGCCCGCGTGCGTCGCGGTCGCGCTGTTCGCTCCGATCGCCTACGCCGGCATCGCGTCCGCCGTAGCGGTCCCGACGAGGTCCAGATCGCCGACCCTTGCGAGGACCGCGATCTGCCCGACACCGGCGGGCATCACCGGCTTCGTCCAGGACACCGCGCTGGAGACCCTCGACCGGGTCGCCTGCAAGGCCGGCTCGTCGCGGGAGGAGCTGGTGCTGGCGCTCGTCGACCCCGAGGAGGCCGAGCGCTACCAGCGCCGCTACGGCACCGATCCGCGCTCGGTGATCGACCTGGCGCAGCTGGTGCTGGAGGCTGACGCGCGCGGCTAGGCGCCGAGCCGCCGCTTGGCGGCGCGCACG
Source organism: uncultured Thermoleophilaceae bacterium (assembly GCA_963846505.1). Classification (GTDB taxonomy): domain Bacteria; phylum Actinomycetota; class Thermoleophilia; order Solirubrobacterales; family Thermoleophilaceae; genus JACVRW01. The sequence goes on from CAWJWD010000004.1 coordinate 197,803, forward strand.
GTGTTGACGAGCAGCATCGCGCGCGTCATCGGGCCGACGCCGCCCGGCACCGGCGTGATCGCCGCCGGCACGCTCGCGACCGGCTCGAAGTCGACGTCGCCGACGAGGCCGGCGTCGGTGCGGTTGGTGCCGACGTCGATCACGACCGCGCCCTCGCGCACCATGTCGGCGATGACGGTGCCGGGACGGCCGACGGCCGCGATCAGCACGTCCGCCTCGCGGCAGACCGCGCGCAGGTCGCGCGTGCGCGAGTGGCACTGGGTGACGGTGGCGTTCGCGGCCAGCAGCAGCGCGGCCAGCGGCTTGCCGACGAGGATCGAGCGGCCGAGCACCACCGCGCGGGCGCCCTCGAGCTCGCACGTCGGCCTCGGCCAGCAGCTCCATCACGCCGGCCGGCGTGCAGGGCACGAGCGCCTCTGCGCGGCCCTGGGCGAGCAGGCCGGCGTTGGCCGGCGTCAGCCCGTCGACGTCCTTGGCCGGATCGATCAGCTCGATCAGCGGGTCCTGGTCGAGGTGGTCGGGCAGCGGCAGCTGCAGCAGGATGCCGTGCACGCGCTCGTCGGCGTTGAGCTCGTCGGATCAGCGTCGCCAGGTCCGCCTGGGACACGTCGCCGCCCGGCTCGTGGTGGAACGACTCGATGCCGACCTGGGCCGAGTCCTCGCGCTTCATGCGCACGTAGATCGCGGAGGCGGGGTCGTCGCCGACGAGGATCGTGGCGAGCCCCGGCTCGCACGCGGCAGGCGCTCCACCTCGGCGCGCCACCTGCTCGCGCACGCGCTCGGCCACCGCCTTGCCGTCGATGATCCTGCGCCGCCACAGCCGGCGCAGGCTACCCGCGCTTCTTCAGCGGCGCGTAGTCGGCCATCAGCTTGCGCTCGCTGCCGTCGCCGGCGAAGCGCACCACGACCAGGCCGCCGGGCTCGACGCCGATGATCACGCCGTCGCCGAAGCTGGCGTGCACGACGTCGTCGCCGAGCGCGAACGAGGCGCCCGCACCGGCCCCGCTGCTCGTGGCGCCGACGTCCCCGCCGCCCGAGCTCCAGCTGCCGGCCGCCCGCTGGGGCGTCGACGGCTCGTCCTCGAGGTCGGTCAGCGAGCGCGGGATCTCGCCGAGGAAGCGGCTCGGCACGTTCCAGTCGCGCTGGCCGAACAGCGTGCGCGTGCGCGCGTAGCTGAGGTACAGCTCGCGCTTGGCGCGGGTGAGCGCGACGTAGGCAAGGCGCCGCTCCTCCTCGAGGTCGCCGGACTCGATCGCGCGCATGTGCGGGAACACGCCCTCCTCGACGCCGATCACGAACACCGATGCCGAACTCGAGGCCCTTGGCGTTGTGGAGGGTCATCAGGGTCAGCAGACCCTGCTCGTCCTGCAGCTGGTCCTGTTCGGAGAAGAGCGCGATCTGCTGCAGGAACTCCTCGACCGAGCCCTCCTCCTGGACCGGCGTCGTACTCGCGCGCCACGCCGACGAGCTCCTCCAGGTTCTCCAGCCGCCCCTGCGCCTCGATCGTGCGCTCGGCCTGCAGCGCCTCGGTGTAGCCGGTCGCCTCGAGCGTCTCGTGCAGCAGCTCGCCGACCGAGCGCGCCACCCTCGACGCTGCTCGCGCAGCCGCTCCATCACGCCATGAAGCGGTCCGACCGCCTTGATCGCCGCCGCGCCGAGGCCGGGCACCGCCGTCCGCATCGGCGGCGACGTCCCAGACCGGCTCGCCGATCGTGTTCGCGTAGCCGACGATCCGGCCCTGCGAGGTGTTGCCGATCCCGCGCCGCGGCGAGTTGACGATGCGCGCGGAAGGCGACGATGTCGGAGGGGTTGACCAGCAGCGTCAGGTAGGCGAGCGCGTCCTTGATCTCGGCGCGGTCGTAGAACTGCGGGCCGCCGATGCACCTGGTAGTTGACGCCGTAGCGGACGAGCATGTCCTCGAGCACCCGGCTCTGGGCGTTGGTGCGGTAGAAGATCGCGATCTCGTCGCGCGACTCGCCCTCGTCCACGAGCCGCTCGATCTCGGAGACGACGAAGCGCGCCTCGGCGTGCTCGTCGTCGAGCTCGCGCACGTGGATCGGCTCGCCCTCGCCGAGCTCGCTCCAGAGCGACTTCGACTTGCGCGCCCGGTTGTGCGCGATGACCGCGTTGGCGGCGTCGAGGATCGTCTGCGTCGAGCGGTAGTTCTCCTCGAGCTTGACCACCTCGGCGTCCGGGAAGTCGTCCTCGAAGTCGAGGATGTTGCGCACGTCGGCGCCACGGAAGCGCGTAGATCGCTCTGGTCGTCGTCGCCGACCACGCAGAGGTTGCGGTGCTCTTCGGTCAGCAGCTGCAGCCAGCGGTACTGGGCGCGGTTGGTGTCCTGGTACTCGTCGACGAGCACGTAGCGGAACGCCTGCTGGTAGCGCGCGCGGACCTCGGGGAACAGCTCGAAGAGGTTGACGCAGCGAAACAGCAGGTCGTCGAAGTCCATCGCGTTGGCGCCGTGGGCGCGGGACTCGTAGAGCTGGTAGACGTCGGCGGCGGTCTGCTCGAAGAAGCTCGAGACCTTGATCCGGTAGGCCTCGGCGTCGAGCAGGGCGTTCTTGGCGTCGGAGATCTGGCGCTGGATGCCGCGCGGCGCGAAGCGCTTGGGGTCGAGCGCCGAACTCGTCGATGCAGGCCTTCACCAGCCGCAGCGAGTCCGGCCTGGTCGTAGATCGTGAAGCCGCGCGTGTAGCCGAGCTTGTCGCGCGTCCGAGCGCAGCATGCGCGCGCAGGCCGAGTGGAAGGTCATCACCCACATCGCCTTGCTGCGGCGGCCGACGAGCATCTCCACCCGCTCGCGCATCTCCGCGGCGGCCTTGTTGGTGAAGGTGATCGCGAGGATCTCGCTCGGCTGCGCCTGCTCGGTCCCGACCAGGTGTGGCGATCCGATGGGTGAGCACGCGCGTCTTGCCCGACCCGGCGCCGGCCAGGATCAACAGCGGCCCCTCGGCGTGCAGCACGGCCTCGCGCTGAGGCGGGTTCAGGCCCTCCAGCAGGCCCTCGGTGGTGGTCGGCGCGCTCACCCCAGCGAGGATAGGGGCGCTAGAGGTCGCGACGGGCGAAGGCCATGCGGGCGGCCGCGCCGACGAGGACGAGCCAGCCGACGGTCCAGGGCCAGAGCAGCGGGCCGCTCTCCTGGGCCCCGCCGAAGGGACCGAGCTGGACGATGAAGCTCGTCGTGCCGGTGGTGTCCGCGGTCAGCCCGTTCAGACCGTTCTGATAGAGGGCCTCGAAGGGCAGCGCCCAGGAGACCGCGCGGGCGACGTCCTCGAGCGTCTCGACCGCGAGGGCGTCCCCGATCTGGCCGAGCAGCCCGGCCGCCAGACCGGCGCCGAAGACCATGAAGACGGCGATGCCGTTGGCGTTGGACGAGAGGAAGACCGAGCCGAGCAGCGACAGCGCGGCGATCGTGAGCACGCCGACCACGAGGCCGACGCCCGCCGTCAGCGGCCGGTCGGGCCACCAGCCGCCGGCGCCGCCGGTGATCAGCACCGCGGCCGCGTAGACGACCGCCACGTACAGCGCGCAGACCGCGCCCGCCGCCGCGAAGCGGCCCGCCAGCAGCGCGCTGCGACCCAGCGGACGCACCACCAGCGGCTGCAGCAACCCGCGCTCGGCGTCGCCGCGCACGACGCTCAGCGTCAGGAACACGGCCAGTACAGCGCCGAGGAAGAGCGTCGTGAACATCGCCAGCCCGAGCAGCGTCGAGCCCGTGAGGACGCGCTCGTCCAGCGCCGAGCCGTCGGCGAGCTGCTCGGTCTGGTCGAAGGCGTAGTTGGTGCCGAGCGCATAGAGCGCGAGGAAGCAGGCGGTGAGCACGAGCACCACCAGGAACACCCGCCGCCGCGTGGACTCCTGGACGGCGTAGCGCATCACCGTCAGGGCGCCGCTCATCCTGAGTCCTCCCCGCCGACGGCCTCGAGGTAGGCGTCCTCCAGCGACGACGCCAGCTGTCGCACGCCGTAGACGGACTCGCCGGCGCCGACCAGCTCGGCGACGATCCGCGGCACGTCCTCGCGCGCGGCCGCGGGATACGAGCGCACGCCGCTCGCGAGCTCGACCTCCAGCCCGCGCGGCCGTACCAGCTCCGAGGGTGCGCCCGCGCTCACCACGCGTCCGCCGCGCAGGATCGCGACGTGATCGCAGACGAGCTCGATCTCGCTCAGCAGATGCGAGTTCAGCAGCACCGCGACGCCGCGCGCCTTGAGCTCCAGGAGCAGGTCCCGCACGGTGCGCCGGCCGGCCGGGTCGAGCGCGCTGGTGGGCTCGTCGAGCAGCAGCAGCCGCGGCGAGCCGACCAGCGCCTGCGCGATCCCCAGCCGCTGCTGCATGCCCTTCGACATCGCCTCGACGCGCGTGGCGGCGGCCGTCTCGAGGCCGACGAGCTCGAGCAGCTCGTCGCGCTCGCGGGCGCCCCCGTCCGAGCCGGCGAGCCGCTGGTGCAGCACGAGCAGCTCGTCCGCACTGAGCCAGTCCGGGAACCGAAACAGCTCGGCGAGGTAGCCGAGCGCCCCTCGGGCGGCGGCGCTGCCGGCCGGGGCACCGGCCACGCTGGCGCTGCCACCGCTCGGACGAACGAGCCCACAGGCGATCTTCACGAGCGTCGACTTGCCCGCGCCGTTGGGGCCGAGCAGGCCGAACAGCTCTCCGCCGGCCACCTCCAGGTCGACGCCGCCGAGCGCCTGCTTGGCCCCGTAGCGCTTCTCGAGGGCCTGGCAGGCGAGAGCGGCTGACACGCGCCGCAGTGTAGGAAGCCGGCCTAGGCTTTCCGCCGATGGGCCTGCTCGACGACGTCCGCCGCGACTGCGCCGCGATCGCGGCCGGAGCACGCTGGGTGTCGATCGAGCTCGACCGGCTCGGCGAGGTCGACCCAGGGCCGGCGCCGGAGCTGGACCCGGAGCGGCACTACCTCGAGGGCTCGCCGGCGGACGTGGCCGACTACCTGCTGACGCTGGACGCGATCAACTTCGGGTCGGGCTGGTTCCCGACGTTGAGCAAGCGGCCGGGCTGCTCGGGGTACTACACGGTTGCCTGGGCGCTGGCGGATCGCTTTCGGGCACACGGGCCGTGGTCGACGGCCGAGCTGCGGACGCTCGACGCGGCGACCGTGGCGGACGTGCTGGGCCAGGAGCGCGAACACGAGCTGATGGCGCTGTACGCCCGGGCACTGAACGAGCTCGGGACGTTCCTCGGCGAGCGCCGGACGCTCGACGTGGTCGCGGAGGCGAGCCGCTCGGCCGAGCGGCTGGCGACGCTGCTCGCCGCAGGGATGCCGGCGTTCGACGATCGCGGCTTCTACAAGCGGGCGCAGATCGTGCCGAACGACCTCACGCTCGCCGGGCTGGCGGCGTTCGACGACGTCGACCGGCTGACGATCTTCGCCGACAACCTCGTCCCCCACGTGCTGCGCGTGGACGGCGTCCTGCGCTACGACCCGGCACTGGCGGCGACGATCGACGCGGGCGAGCTGCTGGAGCCCGGCGAGCAGGAGCGCGAGATCCGCGCCTGTGCCCTGCACGCCTGCGAGCTGATCGCGACCGAGCGCGGCATCCCGCCGCGCGTGCTCGACACCGCGCTCTGGAGCCGCGGGCAGCAGCCGCGCTACAAGGCGATCCCGCGGCACCGGACGCGCTGCAGCTGGTACTAGGCGTCGTCGCGGCCGCCGAGCGCCGGGTCCCGAGACGACGAAGGCCCCGCCGGAGCGGAGCCTTCGCGTCTTGAAGCGGCCTTCTAGGACAGGAAGCTACCGACTACGGCGGATGCCCCATGAACCACGGGTTCGTGCAGCCCCCGTAGTGTCCGCGCGGCGTGGCGGAATCCGTCCTCTCTCAGCGCCGGCTCAACCGCGCCCTGCTCGCCCGCCAGGGACTGCTCGAGCGCTCGTCCACGTCGGCCGTGGACGTGATCGAGCAGCTCGTCGGGATGCAGGCGCAGGTGCCCTCGAATCCGTACGTGGCGCTCTGGTCGCGGGTCGAGGGCTTCGACCCGCAGGAGCTGAGCGCGTCGATCGAGCGACGCGCGGCCGTGCGGGCGAGCAGCTTGCGCAACACCGTCCATCTGCACACGGCTGCGGATGCGCGCAGCCTGCAGCCGCTGACGGCCAGGGTCCGAGCGCAGTCGTTCAAGGCCCCCTTCGGCGCGTCGCTCGGAGACGCCGAGCTCGACCAGGTCGTGGCCGCCGGCCGAGCGTTGCTCGAACGGCAACCGCTCACTCGGGCACAGATCGGCGAGGGCCTGGCAGCGCGCTGGCCCGAGGTGCCGCCGGCGTCGCTCGGGCAGGCCGTCGCGCACCATCTGCCACTGATCCAGGTCCCGCCGCGCGGCATGTGGCAGCGCAGCCACCAGGCGACGCTGGCGCTGACCGAGCGCGAGCTCGGCGAGCCGCTGGAGCCGGAGCCGTCGCTCGACGCCCTCGTGCTGCGCTACCTCGCCGCCTTCGGACCGGCCGCCGGCGCCGACGTGCGGACCTGGTCGCGCATCACCGGCCTCAAGGCCGTGATCGACCGGCTGCGTCCCGATCTGCGCACGTTCCGCGACGAGCGCGGCCGCGAGCTGCTCGACGTGCCCGACGGGCTGTTCGCCGACCCGGACACCCCCGCCCCGCCCCGCTTCCTGCCCGAGTACGACAACGTCCTGCTCAGCCATCAGGACCGCTCGCGCGTCCTCGTCGGCCTCAGCCCGGGCCTGCCCTACCCGACCGGTCGCTGGATCGGCCAGCTGCTGGTCGACGGCTGCTTCCGCGCCTACTGGAAGATCACCGAAGACCGCGACGTCACGACGCTCGAGATCGATCGCTTCGCACCGCACCCCGACGACCCGCCCGACACCCGCGCCGCGATCGAGGCGGAGGGCCGGGGACTGCTCGGCTTCGTCGCACCGGACGCCACCGCGACCCGAATCGCGTTCGTCGCAGCCAGCTAGCCGCCGACGGAGTCCGGCCCGCGCCGGTTCTCGAGCGGGCGCACGTCGTCCGCCTGAGGCTTGCGGCCGGTCTCCTCGGCCACCAGCTCCTCGAGCGCGTTGAGGCGGTTGGCCAGGCCCTTCATCGCGTCGGCCACCGGGTCGGGCAGGTGCACCCAGTCGGCGTCCGGGCCGCTCGGCTTCTTGCCGTCCACGCGGACCGGGTGGCCGGGGTTGCCGACGACGGTGGAGTTCGGCGGCACGTCGTGGATCACGACCGAGTTGGCGCCGATCTTGGTGCGCGCGCCGACGGTGATCGGGCCGAGCAGCTTCGCGCCCGAGCCGACCATCACCTCGTCGCCGACCGTCGGGTGGCGCTTGCCGCGCTGGAAGCCGGTGCCGCCGAGCGTCACGCCCTGGTAGAGCGTCACGTCCGCCCCCAGCTCGGCGGTCTCGCCGATCACGACGCCGGAGCCGTGGTCGATGAACAGGCGCGGGCCGATGCGTGCGGCGGGGTGGATCTCGATGCCGGTGATGACCTTGGTCATGTTCGCCAGCAGCCGTGGCAGGATCGGCACGCCCGCCTGGTAGAGCATGTGCGAGACGCGATGCGACAGCACCGCCTGCACGCCGCCGTAGGTGAGCAGGATCTCGAGCCGCCCGACCGCGCGCGCGGCGGGGTCGCGCTCCTGGGCCGCGGTGAGGTCCTCGCGCACCTCGCGACCGACTTGAGCCATGGCGAGAGTCCGGGCATGAGGTCAGGGAGCGAAGAAGGGCGTGCTCACGTAGCGCTCGCCGGAGTCGGGCATGATCACGACGATTCGCTTGCCACGCAGCTCCGGCCGCGAGCCGACCTGGATCGCCGCCCACAGCGCGGCGCCGCAGGAGATGCCGGCGAGCACGCCCTCGCGGCGGGCGCACAGGCGCGCGGTCTCGAGCGCGTCCTCGTCGTCGACGGGCACGATCTCGTCGATCACCTCGCGGTTGAGCACGGCGGGCACGAAGCCGGCCCCGATCCCCTGCAGCTTGTGCGGTCCCGGCCGGCCGCCGGAGAGCACCGGCGAGCTCTTGGGCTCGACGGCGACGACTCGCAGCTCCGGGTTGCGCTCCTTGAGCCGCTCGCCGCAGCCGGTGATCGTGCCGCCGGTACCGACGCCCGCGACGAGCACGTCCACACGTCCCTCGAGGTCGCGCCAGATCTCCTCGGCGGTCGTGCGGCGGTGGACGTCGGGGTTGGCCGGGTTGGAGAACTGGTCGGGGATCCAGCAGTTGCCGCGCTCGCGACAGATCCCGCGGGCGGCCTCGCGCGCTTCGTCCATCCCCCCCAGCGACTCGATCAGTCGCACCTCGGCGCCGTAGAGGCGCAGCAGGCCCTCGCGCTCGCGGCTCATGCCCTGCGGCATCGTCAGCACGAGGTCGTAGCCCTTGGCGGCGCAGACGAAGGCGAGCGCGATGCCGGTGTTGCCCGAGGTCGACTCGACGATCGTGTTGCGACCCGGCTCGATCCGCCCCTCGGCCTCGGCGGCATCGACCATCGCCACGCCGATGCGGTCCTTGACGCTGCCCGCGGGGTTGTAGGCCTCGAGCTTGCCGATCAGCTCGGCGCCGCAGTCCGGCGCCACGCGCGTGAGGCGGACCATGGGCGTGCCGCCGACGATGTCGGCGAGGTTGTCCGGCACGGCACGGGCGACCTGCGGCACGCTCACCGTCACGACTGTACCGGCGTGCCCGGCACCCGCAGCCGGCAAATACGTGATTGAGACCCGTCTATCGGAGGAAAGAGGGCCTCAGCGACCCACGACGAGGAGGTTCACGTGTACATCGGTGGCGGCATTCTCACGATCATCGTCATCATCCTGCTGATCGTGCTGCTGTTCTAGGCGCGGACCGCTAGATGTAGTACATCGTCGCGCCGGCCTCCTGGGCCTCGCGCTCGGCGACCTCGGCGATCGTCGTACCGCCGAGGACCGACTTGACGGCGTCGACGGCGTCCTCCCAGACGGGACCGGCGTCGGCGGCGTCGCTGCCGAGGCTGCCCTCGAGCAGCTCGACGATCTCCAGCACGGTGATCTCGGCGGGCGGGCGGGCGAATGTGTAGCCGCCCTTGACGCCCCGCTGGCTCTGCAGCACGCCGGCGCGGCGCAGCGTCGCGAACAGCCCCTCGAGGAACTGCACGGGGATGTCGCGCGCACGGGCGATCTCGCCGATCGGGACGGGTGCGTTGCCGCCGCGACGGGCCAACTCGGTCAACGCGCGAACGGCGTAGGGAGACTTGCTAGTGATGACCAGCACGGACTTCCACTCTACGGTATGGCGATGACCGTCCTGCGGCGACTCGACCCGTGGCTGTGGCCGCCGCTGCTGATGGGCGTGATCTTCTTCTTCTCCGCCCAGCCGAGCCTGTCGACCGACCTCGGCTTGATCGACCTGATCGGCCGCAAGCTGATCCACTTCTCCGAGTACGCGCTGCTGTGCTTCCTCTGGTGGCGCGTGTTCGTGCGCCGCCTTCCCGCCGGGCGCGCCGCGCTGGTCGCGCTGCTGGTCTCCAGCGCCTACGCGGTCACCGACGAGTTCCACCAGACCTTCGTCGAGGGGCGCCACGGCACGCCCGTCGACTGGGCGATCGACACCGCCGGCGCGAGCCTCGCCGCCTGGCGGCTGAGCCTGCGCCAACGCGTCCGCGCCTGATGCTCACGCGGCTGCCGATCGAGTCGCTGCGGATGGTGGTCGTGTTCGCGGTCGCCCGCTTGGCGCTGGCCCTGCTCGGGCTCGCGGCGGTGCTCGTGCTGGGGTTCCCCTTCAGCGAGCGTGGGTTCGCCGTCATCGGCGGGGTGGTGCTGCCCTGGTCGGTGGCGATGCTCGTGCTCGCCCGGCGCAAGCCCGACGTGGCCCTCAGCCCGCTGGTCGCAGTCGGCGACATCGCGGTGCTGACGTTGCTCGAGGTGATGGTCCCCGAGGCCCTCGGCGCGATCCGCCTGGCCGCGATGTTCCTCATCACCGCGCACGCGCACTTCCAGGGCGAGCGGCGCGGCGTGGCGATCGCGGCCGTCGGCTCGATCGTGCTGGTGGTCGCCACCGAGCTGCGCGGGGACACCAACGTCGGCGGCAACGTGCTGCTGCTGTACCAGGTGGTGTTCGTGGTGGCGGCCCTGGCCAGCGGCATCGTGGTCGGGCGCTTGCGCACGACCGAGTCGGCCTCGCGCCTGCGCGCACGCGACCTCTCCCGGCGCACGCTGCAGGCCGAGAGCGAGGCCCGGCGCCGCGTGGCGGAGTCCATCCACGACGGGCCGGTCCAGGAGCTGATCGGGCTCGACATGATGCTCGGCGCGGCCCGCCAGGCGGCTGTCAAGGGTGACGAAGCGCGGGCGCTGGAGCTGATCGACGAGGCGCGGGCGCTGACCGAGCGCAACGTACGTGCGCTGCGCGACGAGATCGTCGAGCTCGGACCGTACGCGTTCGAGGAGCTCGGCTTCGCGACGGCGATCGAGAACTGCATCCCGGTCTGGCGCAAGCGCTTCGACGTCGACGTGCTGGCGACGATCCAAGCGCTGGAGCTGCCGTCCGACGTCGCCGGCGACCTGTTCCGGATCGCCCAGGAAGCGGTCGTCAACGCCGGTCGTCACGCCCAGGCCGAGGCCGTCTCGATCTCGCTGCGAGAAGTGGACGAGCAGGTCGAGCTGCGGGTGACCGACAACGGCTGCGGCTTCCAGGGCGTCGATCCGCTCGCCTCCAGCCAGCCCGGCCACCTCGGGCTGGCGAGCATGCGCGAGCGTGCGGAGCTGCTCGGCGGCAGCTTCGACATCGCCACGTCGGACCTGGGCACGCGGGTGCTGGTGCTGGCGCCGCTGAAGGCGCCCGCATACTGAGCCGAATGCTCAGGCCGCGGCGGGCGCCGTCCGCTCGCCGTCCGCGGCGTCGACCTCGGACGGACCGATGGGGCTCACCCGCACCGGGATGCCGGTCAGGTGCGCCATGCCGGCGAGCCGCTCGAGGTCCTCCGGCCCGCGAGCCGGCGAGCACGTTGACGTTCGCGCCGGCGTGGCTGTTGGCCAGCGACCAGCCGCCGCGATGGCCCCAGCCGTGCGGCAGCGCGACCGAGCCGGGCGTCATCTCGTCGGTCACGAGCACCGGCACGCCGACGCGCCCGCCCGCGACTCGAGCGTCGCCCGGCTCGCCGTCCTCGAGCCCGCAGGCCGCGGCGTCGTCGGGATGCATGCGCAGCGCCTGCACCCGGCCGCCGCGCATCAGCAGCGGCGCGTTGTGCATCCAGGAGTTGTGCGAGCGCAGCTCGCGCAGGCCGATCAGCAGCAGCGGGAAGTCCGCGTCGTGCTCCGGCGCCCGGCAGGCGGGCGAGCTCGCCGAGCGATCTCGGCCGGCGCCAGCTGCAGGCGCTTGCGTGGCGTGCGCAGCTTCGCGCCGAGCACGCCGGTGGCGACGTGCTCGGCGAGCACGACGCCGTGCGGGTGCTTGCGCCAGCGAGCGCAGCGAGAGGCCCGCCGCGGCGCAGGCCGAACAGGTCGCCCGCGCGGCCCGGTGCGCAGCAGCAGGTCGATCAGCGTGCGCGGGCGCAGCCGCAGGCCCGGCCTTCGCCAGCCAGCGCAGCGGCCGGCGCGCTGTAGGGCGCGATGCCGATCCGGCGCGAGACCGCGTCGATCGCCTCCCACTCCTGGCGCGCCTCGCCCGCCGGCTCGACGACCGCCTCGGTGGTCTGGATGAACGGCGTCGTGAACAGGCCGAGGAACGCGACCGGGATCGTCCTCGCGCTCGTAGAAGGTGGTGGCCGGCAGCACGTAGTCGGCGTGGCGGTTGGTCTCGTTGACGTAGAGGTCGAGCGAGACCATCAGGTCGAGCGCGCCGAGCGCGCGCTCGAGCGCGTCGCCGTCGGGCACCGACAGCACCGGGTTGCCGGCGGACACGAACAGCGCCCGCACCTGACCCTCGCCCGGCGTCTCGATCTCCTGCGGCAGCAGCGACGCGGGCAGGTTGCCGATCACGTCCGGGAAGCCGCCGACGCGCGAGCGGCGCTGGCCGTAGGTGGCGAGGCCCGAGCCGCTCGGCGACCTCGTCGAGCGCGATCGGCGGGTCGCCGAAGACCGCGCCGCCGGGCCGGTCGAGGTTGCCGGTGACGGCGTTGAGCGCGTCGAGCAGGAACGCGACGAGCGTGCCGAAGCGACCGAGGCAGGAGCCGGTGCGCCCGTAGGCGGCCGCGCCGTCGGCGGCGGCGAAGTCGCGCGCGAGCTCGCGCACGCGCTCGGGCGGGATGCCGGTGCGCTCGGCCGTCGCCTCGGGCGTGTGCGCGGCGGCGACGCCGCTCGAGCGCGTCGACGCCGTCGGCCCAGCGCTCGAGGTAGCACGCGGTCGGCCAGGCCGCTCCTCGAAGATCACCTGCAGCAGCGACAGCAGCAGCCAGGCGTCGGTGTCGGGGCGGATCGGCAGGTGCTCGAACTGGCGCGCGGTCTCCGTGCGGCGCGGGTCGACCACACGACCGACGCGCTCGATCTCCAGCAGCCGCTCGCGGATGCGCGGCGACGAGCACGACCGAGCCGTGCGAGACGAGCGGGTTGGCGCCGACCATGAGCAGGAAGCTGCGTGCGCTCGAGGTCGGGGATCGGCAGCAGCAGCGGCGAGCCGTACATCAGCGCGCTGGCGGCGAAGCGGTTGTTCACGTCCTGCGAGCCGGCCGAGTAGTAGTGCGGCGAGCCGAGCGCGTCGAGGAAGCCCTTGACCCAGAGCGTGTGCGAGTAGGAGAACGCGCCGGGGTTGCCCATGTACCAGGCGATCGAGCTCGGTCCGCGCGTGTCGAGCAGGCGCTGCAGGCGGCCGCCGATGTCGTCGAGCGCGCTGTCCCAGGACACGCGCTCGAAGTCGCCGTCCGCGGTGCGCTTGCAGCGGGTGCAGGCACGCGGTCCGGGTCGTTCTGCACCTCGGCCATCGCGATGCCCTTCGGGCACGCGTACCCGCGCGAGAGCGGGTGGTCGGGGTCGGGCCGGAGCTTGGTCAGCTTGCCGTCCTCGACCGTGGCGACCATCCCGCAGAGCGGCTCGCAGATCCGGCAGAACGTGACCTTCTGCTCGGTAGCCATGCTCAGGCCACCTTAACTGGCCAGCCAGCCAAAAGCGACCCCCAGCCGGCTGGTTAGATCCAGCCGCGCTCGGTGGCGATCAGAACCGCCTGCGCGCGGTCGACGGCGCCGAGCTTGGCGTAGGTGTTGTGCAGGTGCGTGCGCACCGTGCTCGTCGAGAGCTCGAGCTCGTGGGCGATCTGCTTGTAGACCTTGCCCTCGGCCAGGCGCTTGAGCACCTCGACCTCGCGGGTGGAGAGCGGGCACGGGTCGACGTTGCGCTTGGCGTTGCCGTTGCCCTGCGGCAGCTCGTACATGACCGAGCGCAGCTGCTCGGTCGAGAGGCCGACCGCCTTGGCGGCGTTCAGCAGCTCCTTGGGGTTGACCGGCTGGGCGTGCCCGTAGTGGGCGAGCATGTCGGCCAGGCGCACGAGCGCGGCCTCGCCCTCGGCGTCGTCGGCGTGGTGACGCTCGATCGCCAGCGCGAGCCGGTTGGGCAGCGCCCAGCGGCGGGCCAGCACGCCGCCGACCAGCGCGTGGTCGACGCCCAGCTCGAGGCGCTCGCGGTGCAGGCGCTCCTCGGGGGTGCGCGCGTCGCCGTGGATCTGGGACGGGTAGCCGGGGTAGGCGTGGGCGAGCACGAGCTTGCCGATGTCGTGCAGCAGCGCCGAGCAGAGCAGCTCGTCGCGGGCGTCGTAGTCGAGCTCGCGGGCGAGCCGGTCGGCGGCGGACTGGGTGGCGACGGCGTGCAGGCGGAAGCGCTCGGGCATCAGGTCCCAGCCCGGGGTGCGCTCGAAGAAGTCGAAGGTGGCGGTGCGGGCGGCGAGCGTCTCGACCCCTTCGGGGGTGAGCATCTCGACCGCCTCGGGGATGCTGGCGATCTTGCCGCGCTTGCGCACCGCGGTGCGGTTGGCGATCCGCAGCACGGTGATGACCAGCGCGACGTCGGACTCGACGGCCGCGACGACCTCGCCGGTCGAGGTGCGCTCGGCGCGCACGACGCGCAGCACGCGGTTGCGCGACTCGGCCAGCGCCGGGAACGCCTCGAGCGCCTCGAACGCAGCGGTGAGCCGGCGGCCGTGGCCCTCGTTGTGCCTTGCGACAACGGGATCGGCCCCGGCGGGCTGAGTCAATGCGGCGGCTGCTTCCACGAGTTCGATGGTGATCGCTTCCTAGCTGGGTTCCGGCATGCGCCTTCCTGGCGCCTCCTGCCCTGGCTATCGGCAGGTGGATGCCCAGAGTTGAGGTCTGTCAGCCACTTTGGGCGTGTTCGAGCGCTCGGTCGATGCGCGCGAGCGTCTCGTCGCGGCCGAGCGCCGCGACGGACTCGAAGATCCCCGGAGAGACGGTCGTACCGCTGATCGCGACGCGCACCGGCTGGAAGACGTCCTTGGGCTTGACGCCCAGCTGGTCGACCACGCCGCGCAGCGCGGCCTCGACCTGCTCGGGGTCGAACGGCTCGGGAGCGCTCTCCAGCGCGGCGCGAGCTGCCTGCAGGCGCTCGGGAGCGCCGTCGCCCATCACCTTCGCCCAGGCCTTCTCGTCGTAGATGGCCGGCGCTCGACCAGGAAGCCCGCAAGCGGCCAGAAGTCGGCCAGCGTCTGCATCTTCTCCTGGCTGATCTCGACCGCCGCCGGTGGCAGCTCCCGGCCCAGCCGCTGCTCGAGCCGAGCGCGCAGGTCCTCGGGCGCCAGCTCGCGCAGGTAGCGGCCGTTCATCCAGCGCAGCTTCTGCTCGTCGAACACGGCCGGGATTCTTCGACACCCGCTCGAGCGCGAAGTGCTCGCACCAGCTCGTCGGTGCTGAAGAACGTCGTCGACTCGTCGAAGCCCCAGCCGAGCAGCGCGACGTAGTTGCGCACCGCCTCGGGCAGGTAGCCGGCCTCGCGCAGCTCCTGCACCGAGGCCGCGCCGTGGCGCTTGGAGAGCTTCTTGCCGTCGGGGCCGTGCAGCAGCGGCAGGTGGGCGTAGATCGGCGGCTGCTCGCCGAGCGCCTGCAGCATCAGCGCCTGGCGCGGGGTGTTGGACAGGTGGTCGTCGCCGCGCACGACGTGGGTGATGCCCATGTCGCGGTCGTCCACGGCGACGGCGAGGTTGTAGAGCGGGCTGCCGTCCGAGCGGCGGATCACGAAGTCCTTGAGCGCCGAGTGCGGGAAGGTGACCTCGCCGCGGATCACGTCGGTGATCGTGGTCTCGCCCTCGTCGGGCACGCGCAGGCGCACCGCGCCCTCGTCCTCGTAGGCGTCGCCGGACTCCAGCAGCTGGGTCACCGCGGCGGCGTGGGCGTCGCCGCGCTCGGCCTGGGAGAACGGCCCCTCGTCCCAGTCGAGCTCGAGCCAGCGCAGCGCGTCGAGGATCTGCTCGACGTTCTCCGGCGTGGAGCGCTCGCGGTCGGTGTCCTCGATGCGCAGCACGAAGGTGCCGCCGTTCCCGCGCGCCAGCAGCCAGTTGTACAGTGCCGTGCGCGCGCCGCCGATGTGCAGCACCCCGGTCGGGGACGGTGCGAAGCGAACTCGCATGAACCCGCACGCTATCCGATGCTCCTCGGCGCCCACGTCTCCACGGCCGGCGGCCTCGTCAACGCGTACGAGCGCGGGCGTCGAGATCGGCGCCGAGGCGATCCAGGTCTTCAACCAGTCGCCGCGCATGTGGCGCCCGACGCGCTGGAAGGACGACGACGTCGCCGCCTTCCGCGAGCGGATGGCCGACGGGCCGATCAGGTCCGTGACGATCCACGCCGTCTACCTGATCAATCCGGCCACCAAGGACGCCGAGATGCGCACGAAGTCGGCCGACTCGCTCGTCCACGCGCTGCGCATGGGCGACCTGATCGGGGCCGACGGCGTCGTGCTGCACCCCGGCTCGACCGTCGGCGAGCCCCACGAGGAGGCGCTGCCTCGCGTCGGGCAGATGGTCGAGCACGCGCTCGCCGAGACCGACTCCTGCCGGCTGCTGCTCGAGGACACCGCCGGCGCCGGCAACACGCTCGGGCGCTCGTTCGAGGAGCTGCGCGAGCTGATCGACCTCGGCGGCGGCGACAAGCGCATCGGCGTCTGCCTCGACTGCTGCCACATGCTCGCCTCGGGCTTCGACATCCCCACCGCCGACAAGCTCGCCGGCGTGATCGACGACCTCGAGCGCATCGTCGGCATCCGCCGCCTGCGCTGCCTGCACGTGAACGACTCGCAGACCCCGCTCGGCTCCAACCGCGACCGCCACGCCCCGCCCGGCGACGGCGAGCTCGGCGCCCGCGGCTGCGCCGCCTTCCTGTCCGAGCCGCGCTTCGAGAAGCTGCCGGCGCTGTTCGAGGGCCCGGGCGTCGAGGGCGGCGCGCCGAGCAAGGCGGATCATCGACCGGATGAAGCAGCTGCGCAGGAACGGGCTGAAGGCCCGCCACCGACGCGCTAGCCGCGAAAACCGAGCCTGACGCGGACGCAGGGAGCGTGGCGGGCGCCAGCCCGTGAGCGACCGAGGACTCCTCAGGCACGGTTTGCAGCGGCTAGAGGCCGTCGCGCAGGTCGAAGGTGTCCGGATCCTCGATCTCGGGCTTGACGAAGAAGGTCGGGTTGACGCAGTCGAAGGCCTCGGTGTAGCCGTCGTAGGCGCGCTCGACCGAGGTCCTGCACTGCGGCAGCGGCAGGCCGGTCATCTTCACGCCGCCGAAGCCGTGGCGGGTGCGCTCGGCCTGCTCGAACAGCTCGACGTCGATCTCGCCGCGGAAGACCTTGTTCATGCAGCCCATGAAGCGGCGGCCGGTGTCCTCGTCGTCGTAGAGGTAGAGGTAGCGGCAGCCCGAGGCGATGCAGCCGGACGGGTGCACGACCCGGTCGCAGAACGAGCAGCATTGCCGGCACTCGTGCGGATCGGAGACCGTGTGCGCTGGCATGGGCACCCGGTCAGTGTAGAACGGACGGCCGCTCAGGCGATCACTCGCGCGGCACCCTGCAGCTGGCCCAGCTCGGCCTGGCAGGGACGCCGACGCCGAGACCCGGAAGTCGGGTCCCAGCAGCAGGCGCCGCTCGCCCCACGGCGAGCAGCAGCTCGTGGTCGCCCTGGTGGTGTCCGACCGACCTCGCGCAGCTCCTCGAGGAAGCACTCGGGGACGCTCGGCGAGACGTCCAGCGTCAGCCGCTTGACCGTCGGCTCGGCGACTGCCTCCTCGGCGGCGCGCAGCACCTCCTCGGCGTCGGCTCGAACGGCTCGACCTCCTGGGCGACGAGCTTGACCTCGCCCGCCTCCTTGTTGTCCACCCGCCCGCGCACGATCACGATCTTGTCGACGTCGACCTGCTCGGCGTTCGCCGCGTAGGCGGAGTTGAACACGAGCATCTCGACCTGGCCCTCGAGGTCGTCGAGCGTGGCGAACATCATCGGGTCGCCCTTGCGCGTGCGGATGCGCTTGCACTCGGCGATCATGCCGCCGACGGTCACCCACTCGCCGTCCTTCTTGTCGCGCGAGCTCGGCCAGCGAGCAGTCGACCTTGGCGCGCAGCGCGGGCCGCACCTCCTTGAGCGGGTGGCTGGAGAGGAACAGGCCGAGCGTCTCCTTCTCCCACTCGTTGAGCTGCTGGCGCTCGTCCTCGAGCGGCGGCACCGGCAGGTCGTGGTGGCGCAGCAGCGTCGTCGCCGCCACCGGCTCCTCGAGGTCGAAGATCGAGCCCTGGCCGAGCTGCGGCGTCCTGCTGGTGCTTCTGCGCCCGCGCCCTGCGCCTGCAGCATCACGCTCATCAAGCCGGTGCGGGTGGCGCCGGGCGAGTCGAGCGCGCCGCACTTGACCAGCGACTCGATCGCCTTCTTGTTCACCGCGCGGCAGTCCACGCGGCGGCAGAAGTCCCAGATCGAGGTGAACGGGCCGCCCTCCTCGCGCGCGGCGATGATCGCCTCGACCGCCTGCGGCGCCGACGTTCTTGACCGCGTCGAGGCCGAAGCGGATGTTGCCGTCGACGACCACGAAGTCGTGCCCGGACTCGTTGACGTCCGGCGGCAGCACCTCGATGCCCATGTCCTCGCAGCGGGCGACGAAGAACGGCACCTTGTCCTTGGTCGACATGACCGAGGAGATCAGCGCCGCCATGTACTCGGCCGGGTAGTTGGCCTTCAGCCAGGCGGTGCGGTAGGAGATCAGCGCGTAGCAGGCGGCGTGCGACTTGTTGAACGAGTAGTCGGCCGCGGCCTCGTTGATCGCCCACAGCTCGCTGGATCACGCGCCTCGTTGGTGCCGGTCGCCGCGCGCGCCCTCGAAGAAGCGGTCCTTGAGCGCGGCCATGCGCCTCGCGCTGCTTCTTGCCGATCGCCTTGCGCAGGTCGTCCGCCTCGGGGCCGGAGAAGCCGGCGATCTCCTTGGCGATCTGCATCGACTGCTCCTGGTAGAGGATCACCGCCGTAGGTGGACTCGGTGATCGGGCGCAGGCGCTCGTCGAGGTAGCTCGATCGCCTCGGGCTTGCGCTTGTTGCGCGCGTAGGTGTCGATGTGGCGCATCGCGCCCGGGCGGTAGAGCGCCACGAGCGCGACCAGGTCCTCGAACTCGGTCGGGCGGACCTTGCGCAGCGCCTCGCGCATGCCGTCGGACTCGAACTGGAACACGCCGATCGAGTCGCCGCGGGCGAGCATCTCGTAGGTCTTGGCGTCGTCGAGCGGCAGCGTCGCCATGTCGGGCCGCTCGCCGCCGGACTGCTCGATGATGTCCAGCGCCGCCTCGATCACGTCGAGGTTGCGCAGGCCGAGGAAGTCCATCTTGAGCAGGCCGATCTCCTCGATCGGCTTCATCGAGTACTGGGTGACCGTGCGGTAGGCGCGCTCGCCGTCGGCGGTGACGGCGCCCTTGTCCTCGGCCAGCTGCAGCGGCACGATGTCGGTCAGCGGCCGGTCGGCGATCACGACCGCGGCCGCGTGGATCGAGGAGTTGCGCACGATCCCCTCGAGGCCCTTGGCGGTGTCGATCACCTGCCGCGCCTCGGGCTCGGTGTCGTAGACGCGCTTGAGCTCCGGCTCCTCGGCGAGGTACTCGTCGAAGGTCTTCGAGCGGCCCATGACCGGCTCGGGGATGAGCTTGGCGAGCCGGTCGCCGAGCGCCGTAGTCGAAGCCGAGCACGCGCGCGGCGTCGCGCGTGGCCGCGCGCGGGAACATGCGGCCGAAGGTGACGATCTGCGCGACCGACTCGCGGCCGTACTTGCCGGCCACGTAGCGCATCACGCGATCGCGGCCCTTGACCGAGAAGTCGATGTCGATGTCCGGCATCGACACGCGCTCGGCGTTGAGGAAGCGCTCGAACAGCAGGTCGTAGCGCGAGCGGGTCGACGTCGGTGATGCGCAGCGCAGTAGGAGACGATCGAGCCCGCCGCCGAGCCGCGGCCCGGGCCGACGGCGATGCCGTTGTCCTTGGCGTACTTGACGAAGTCCCAGACGATCAGGAAGTAGGCGTCGAAGCCCATCTTGCCGATCACGCCGAGCTCCATCTCGAGCCGCTCGACGGCCTCGGCCGGCGAGCGGGTCGCCGTAGCGCTCGCGCAGGCCCGTCCTCGGCCAGGCGGCGCAGGTACTCGCCCTCGTCCTCGCCGTCCGGCGTCGGGTAGCTCGGGATCAGCATCTTGCCGAGCTCGATCTCGACGTTGCAGCGCTCGGCGATCTCGAGTCGTCGTGGCCAGCGCCTCGGGCCAGGCGGCGAACGCCTCGGCCATCTCGGCCGTGTCCTTCAGGTAGAACTCGTTGGTGTCGAACGATCAGCTTCGGCTCGGCCAGCGTGCTCTTGGTCTGCACGCACAGCAGCGCGCGGTGGTTGTCGTAGTCCTCGCGGCCGAGGTAGTGCACGTCGCCGGTGGCGACGAGCGGCCGGCCGACCTCGCGCGCGATCCTGACGATGCCCTCGTTGGCCTTGTCCTGGTCGGCGATGCCGTTCTTCTGGACCTCGAAGTAGACGTCCTCGGGGCCGAAGACCTGCATCAGCTCGTCGGCGTGCGCGCGCGCCTCGGCTCGGTTGTCGTCGACCAGCCGCCGGCAGAAGCGCGACTGCAGGCAGCCGGTGAGCGCGATGACGCCCTCCGAGTAGCGCGACAGCAGCTCGAGGTCGACGTTGGCCTTGCCGCGCTTGTAGCCCTCGAGGAAGCCGGCGCGAGCTGAGCTTGACGAGGTTGCGGAAGCCCTCGTCGCTCTGGGCCAGCAGCGTCAGGTGGTTGCGCTCGTAGCGGACCGCCTCGGTCTTGCAGTCGTCGACGAAGTAGGCCTCGAGGCCGATGATCGGCTTGATCCCGTGCTTCTTGCAGGCCTTGTAGTGCTCGACGGCGCCGTTCATGACGCCGTGGTCGGTCAGCCCGAGGGCCGGCTGGCCGAAGGCCGCCGCGCGCTCGGCGAGCGCGTCGATCGGGCAGGCGCCGTCGAGCAGCGAGTACTCGGAGTGGACGTGGAGATGGGCGAAGGACACCGGACGGCCATCCTGACAAGCGGACCGGATGGTCGAGCCGGCTTGTCCCGCACTTTGCGGGGGTATAAGTAGCGGATGCTCTCGCAGGGTCCGATCCCGCGCTTCGTCCACGGATTCATCGAGTACGCGGCGGCCGTGCTGTTCTTCGCGGCGCCGTTCCTGTTCGGCTTCGACTCCGGCGCCGCCGTCGCGGCGTCGCTCATCGCCGGCATCGTCGTGCTGTTCCTGGCGGCGGCCACCGAGGGGCCGACGAGCCTGATCAACTACGTCCCGCTCGCCGCGCACGTGGTGCTCGACTACGTGCTGGCGATCCTGCTGATCGCGGTCCCGTTCGTCGCCGGCTTCTCCGACGAGACCGGCCCCACGGTCTTCTTCATCGCCGTCGGGGCCGTGTACCTGCTGGTCGCGATCGGGACGCGCTTCAAGCGGGACGAGCAGGCGTCCGCCCGTCCCGCCGAGCAGGACGACGAACGCGAGGTCGACGACTGGCTGCAGCCCTCGCCGGACGAGACGCGGTCGCGGAAGTAGGCCTGCTCGGAAGCGGCGGCGCTACTCGTCGTCGCCGGCGGCGGCCTTGGCGGCGAGCACGCCGACCGCCAGGACCCCGAGCACGGTGGCGCCGGCACCGAGCTTCACGCGCACGTTGTGCTTCAGCTCGTACTTGAAGACGCGCCGGCCGACGTGCCACACGATCCAGCCGAGCACGGTGTATCCACGGGAGGTCATGTCTCGCCGTTACCCCGGTTGCGCACGCGGTACGCCATCCGCGACTGCAGGCTCCAGAGCTCGATGAAGCCCGGGCTGGCCTGCTGGCTGAAGAGGCCGCCGGACTCGCCGAAGCCCGCCAGCGCCGCGTCGTAGAGCGCGTTCGGGGAGCGCCGAGCCACAGGCCGCGCATGGCCCTTGAACAGCCGCAACGTGATCTCGCCGGTGACCTGCTCGTTGACCGAGTCCATGAACGCGTTCAGGTCCTCGACCAGCGGCTCGTACCAGAGCCCGGCGTAGACGAGGTAGGCCCAGTGGTCGTCGAGCTGGGGCTTGAAGGTGTTCTGGTGGATCGTGCCGACGAGCTTCTCGAGCTCCTTGTGCGCGGTCAGGATCAGCGCGGCGGCCGGCACCTCGTAGAGGTCGCGCACCTTGAGGCCGACGATGCGGTCCTCGATGTGGTCGACGATCCCGCAGCCGTGGCGGGCGCCGATCTCCCCGGCCCGCTCGAGCAGCTCGACGAGGCCGAGCTGCTCGCCGTCGATCGAGACCGGGCAGCCGCGCTCGAAGCCGATCGTCACGTCCTGGGGCTCGTCCGGCGCCTCCTCGGGCCGGGTCACGAGCTGGAAGACGTCGTCCTTGGGCGGCGGCTCGATGTCCTCGATCGAGCCGCCCTCCGAGGAGCGGCCCCAGATGTTGTCGTCGATCGAGTAGGGCGGCGCCTCGGTGCCGCCCTTGACCGGGATGCCGTGCTCGCGCGCGTAGGCGATCTCCTCCTCGCGGCCCATCTGCCAGCCGCGCACGGGCGCGATGATCTTCATCTGCGGGTCGAGCGCGACCACCGTCGACTCGATCCGGACCTGGTCGTTGCCCTTGCCGGTGCAGCCGTGGGCGATCGTGTCGCAGCCCGTGCTCGTGCGCGGCCGCGACCGCGAGCTTGGCGATCAGCGGCCGGCCGAGCGCGGTGAAGAGCGGGTAGCCGCCACCGTAGAGCGCGTTGGCCTTGATCGCCGGCAGCACGTAGTCGTGCGCGAACTCCTCGCGCGCGTCGACGACCTGGCAGTCGAGCGCGCCGAGCTGCAGCGCCTTGCCCTTGACGACCTCGAAGTCCTCGCCGGGCTGGCCGAGGTCGACCGTCAGCGCGACCACCTCGGCCTCGTACTCGTCCTGGATCCACTTGAGCATCACGCTCGTGTCGAGGCCGCCGGAGTAGAGCAGCAGCACGCGCCCGACCTCGCCGGGCTTGGCCTCGTACGAGGCGCCGCCGACGACGGTGTGCGGCGTGGTGTGTCGTTCTTGGTCAGCCATGCGGCGCGTCACCCTACTAGGGCCGCGATGCGCTCAACGGCCGCGTCGATCTCGTCCGTGGTGACCGTCAGCGGCGGCAGCAGGCGCACCGTGTCCGGGCCGGTCGCGTTGAGGACCAGATGCTGCTCGGTCAGCGCGCGGCGGACAAGTCCGGGTGCGTCCTCGACCGCGAAGGCCAGCATCAGGCCGATGCCGCGCACGTCGAGGCCGATCCGCTCGAGCCCGAAGCGCAGACGATCCCCCTTGGCCGCGACCTCGCCGCGGAAGTGCGGGTCCTCGACCTCGTCCAGCACCGCGTGCGCCGCGGCGGCGACGACCGGACCGCCGGCGAAGGTCGAGCCGTGATCGCCGGGCACGAGCACGTCGGCGCAGCCGGGAGCGGCGACGCAGGCGCCGATCGGCAGGCCGCCGCCGAGGCCCTTGGCGAGCGTCATCACGTCCGGGCGGATCCCGGCGTGCTCGAAGCCCCAGAGCGTGCCCGTGCGACCAAGCCCACACTGGATCTCGTCGCAGATCAGCAGCGCGCCGTACTCGTCGCAGGCCGCGCGCGCCGCCTCGAGCAGGCCGCTCTCGAGCGGATGGATGCCGCCCTCGCCCTGGACGGCCTCGACCACCACGGCGGCGGTGCGCTCGTCGACGGCGGCGACGAGCGCGTCCGGGTCGTCCGGAGCGACTGCGCTGAAGCCCGGGACGAGCGGGGCGAACGGCGCCTGCTTGGACTCCTGCGGCGTGGCCGAGAGCGCGCCCATCGTGCGGCCGTGGAAGCCGCGCTCGAGCACGACGAAGTTGCCCGTCGGACGGTGCTTGCGCGCGAGCTTGAGCGCGCACTCGACCGCCTCGGCACCGGAGTTGGTGAAGAAGACCTTGCCACCCAGCGAGAGGTCGGCGATGCGCGCGGCCAGGCGCATCGGCGGCTCGGTGTAGAAGAGGTTGCCGACGTGCATCAGCCGCGGCACCTGATCTCGAACGGCCTCGACCACGCCCGGGTGGCAGTGCCCCAGCAGCGAGACCGAGATGCCGACGAGGAAGTCGAGGTACTCCTCCCCCTCGGCGTCCCAGAGGCGGGTGCCCTCGCCGCGCACGAACTCCACCGGCGCGCGGGCGTAGGTGCCCATCACGGCCTCGTGCTCGAGCTCCTGCAGGTCGGCTAGGGCCACAGCTTCGTCCCGATCCCTTCCTTGGTGAACAGCTCCAGCAGCAGCGAGTGCGGCTGGCGCCCGTCGATGATGTACGCGTTGTCGACGCCGGACTCGAGCGCCTGCAGGCAGGCCTCGAGCTTCGGCCGCATCCCGCCGCTGGTCTGCGGCAGCCGCTCGCGCACCTCGGCCGCGCTGGCCTCCGAGATGCGCGTGGCGGGATCGGCCGCGTCGGCGCGCCAGCCCGAGACGTCGGTCAGGAAGACGATCTTGAAGGCGTCCAGCGCGACCGCCACCGCGGCGGCGGCGAGGTCGGCGTTGACGTTGTAGGAGTGGCCCTCGGCGTCCGCGCCGACCGAGGCGATCACCGGGATGTAGTCGACGGCGATGTGGTTGAGCACGTCGGCGTTGACGCGCTCGATGTCGCCGACGAAGCCGACGTCGGTCTCGCCCACCAGGCGCTTGCCGACGGTGAACAGCATGCCGTCGTCGCCACAGAGGCCGACCGCCGGCTGGCCGTGGCGGCCGAGGCGCAGGACGATGTCCTTGTTCTGCTTGCCGACCAGCACCATCTTCGCGACCTCGACGGTGGCCTCGTCGGAGACGCGCATGCCGTCGACGAACCTCACCTCCATCCCCAGCCGCTCCATGTAGGCGGTGATGTCGGGCCCGCCGCCGTGGACGACGATCGGGTTCATGCCGACGTACTTGAGCAGCACGACGTCGCGCGCGAAGTCCTCCTTGAGGGCGGCGTCGGTCATGGCCGCCCCGCCGTACTTGATCACCACGGTCCTGCCGTGGTAGTCCCGGATGTAGGGCAATGCCTCGAGCAGGGTTGCGACGTCGCGCATCAGCTCGTGTACTCCGCGTTGAACCGCACGTAGGCCTCCGACAAGTCGCTGAAGAACACCTCGGTCTCGCCTCCCTCGCCCGGCAGCGTCAGCACGTACTCCACCTCGCGGCCGCTGACGGCCTGCCCGAGCTCTCGCAGGGTCTCGGTCGAGACGTCGACCGCGTCGCCGGCGCTGACCAGCAGCTGGCCCTCGATCTCGAGGTCGGCGACGAACGGCTGCTCGGGCGGCCAGACGGCGCCGGCAGCCTGCAGCACGCGGCCGAAGTTCGGGTCGGCGCCGTGCAGCGCCGTCTTGACCAGGGGCGAGTTGGCGATCGCGCGCGCGATCGGCTCGACCGCGTCGGGCCAGCCGCTCACGACCACCCGGCCCACGCGCCGTGCGCCCTCGCCGTCGGCGACCATGTCGAGCGCCAGCTGGCGCATGAGCGCGTCGAGCGCCTCGCCGAGGCGAAGCTCCGCGGCGCTCTCGGGCTCGACCCGCACGCCGGAGGCGCCGTTGGCGAGCGCGAAGACGGTGTCGCTGGTCGACAGCTGGCCGTCGACCGAGACGCGGTCGAACGAGCGCTTGACGCAGACGCCCGTGAGCAGGTCGAGCGTCTCCTGCTCGAGCGCCGCATCGGTCTGGACGAAGCAGAACATCGTCGCGTGGCGCGGCGAGATCATGCCGGCGCCCTTGACCTGGGCCGAGAGGCGCACGTGCCGGCCGTCGCCGAGGTCGACCTCGAGGCAGGCGCGCTTGGGACCGGCGTCGCTGGTCAGGATCGCGGTCGAGAAGTCGGCGGCGTCGGGAGTGAGCTGGGCGCAGCAGGCGCGCACGCCGGCGAGCAGCGGCTCACGCGGCAGCTCGGTGCCGATCACGCCGGTCGAGGCGACGCCGACCTGGGCCGGCTCGATCCCCAGCTCCTGCGCCGCTGCCGCCTGCGTCGCCTCGGCCGTCTCGATGCCGCGCCGGCCGTCGCCGACGTTCGAGCAGACCGCGTTCGCCACGACCGCCCGCAGCCGGTCGAGCGCGGACGCGCGGGACACGATCACGGGCGCGCCGACGCGGGCGTTGCTGGTGAAGCGGGCCGCCGAGACGGTGGCCGGCTCGTCGGAGACCAGGACGCCCACGTCGAGCTCCGCGGGCTTCGCGAGGTTGAGGCCGGCGCCGGCGCCGGCGGCCCGAAAGCCGGCCGGCAGCGCCGCGGAGTCGAGCTCGCGCACGTGCGGCGGCGCCTCGACCCAGCGGGAGCGGAAGAAGCCCACGCCGTCTGCGGCGGCCGCCGCCGAGCCGGCTGAGCCCGGCGGGCTGGAAGCCTGGTCGCTCACGTCAGCCCCTCCGTCTCCGGCAGCCCGAGCATCAGGTTGAGGTCCTGCACGGCCTGCCCGGCTGCGCCCTTCCAGAGGTTGTCGATCGCGCCGAAGGCGAGCACGCGGTCACCGAGCACGCTGGCGTGCACGCGCGCGCGGTTGGTCTCCTTGACGTCGGCGGTGCGCGGCGGCGCGTCGGACCACTCGACGAACGGCTCGCCCCGGTAGGCCTCGGCGAACAGCTCGCGCACGTCGGCGGTCGTCAGCGGCTGCTCGGTGGTGACGTAGCAGCTGGCGAGCAGGCCCTGGTCGATCGGGATCAGGTGCGGCACGAACGTGATCCGGATGCCGTCGGGCAGCTCCTGCTCGAGCTCGGCGGTGTGCCGGTGCCCCTCGGTCTTGTAGGCGTTGACGTTGTCGACCGCCGAGACGTAGTGGGTCTCGCCGGTCGGCTCGCGCCCGGCGCCCGAGACGCCCGTCTTGATGTCGACCACGACGTCGCGCGCAAGCTCGCGCAGCGGCCACAGCGCCAGCAGCGCGGCCGTCGAGTTGCAGCCGGGGCCGGCGACGAGGCTCGCGGCGGCGATCTCGTCGCGATGGCCGAGCTCGGGCAGGCCGTAGACCGACTCGGCCAGCAGCGCCGGCGCCTCGTGCGGCTGATACCAGTGCTCGTAGCTGGCCTGGTCGAGCCGGAAGTCGGCCGACAGGTCGACCACCTTGAGCCCGCGCTCGCGCAGCTCCTTGACCGCCGGAGCCGCCGCCTTGTGCGGGTAGGCGACCAGTGCCGCGTCGGCCTGCTCGGCAACGCGATCGGGATCGAACTCGTCCATCGTCAGCGGCACGCGGAAGCGCGGGTAGAGCTCGTCGTGGCGGCGCCCGGCGTCGGTGCGTGCGGTGACGGCGGTCAGCTCCAGCGACGGGTGCGCCTGCACGATGCGCGCGCAGAGCGCGCCGCCGAAGCCGGCGGCTCCGATGACGGCGACTCGGGCCTGCTCAGGCACGCAGCCGCCCCCCGATCTGCTCCAGCTGGCGCTCGATCTTCGCGCGGCGCTCCGCCACCTCCTCGTCGGTCAGCGTGCGGTCGGGCGCGCGGAACTCGAGCCGCAGTGCGAGCGACTTGTTGCCCTCGCCCACCTGCTCGCCGTGGTAGAGGTCGAAGACCCGCACGTCGCGCAGCAGCTTGCCGCCCGCGGCGCGCACGGTCGCCTCCACCTCGGCCGCCGGCACCCGCTCGCCGACGACCACCGCGATGTCCTGCAGCACCGCGGGGAAGCTCGTGACGTCCTGATAGGTCGCGGCCCGGCCGCCCGCGAGCTCGACCAGCGCGTCGACGTCCAGCTCGAACGCCGCCACAGGCCCCTCGAGGTCCCAGGCCGCCGCGACCAGCGGATGCAGCTCCCCGAGCCAGCCGAGGACGACCCCCGCACCCGCGTCGCCTGCCCCGCCGCCGTCGGAGGAGCCGCCTGCGGAGGAGTCCTGCGCCCCCGCCCGCACCTCCGCCGCGCGACCTGGGTGCAGGTACGGGCGCGTGGCCGGCGCCACGTGCCACTCCACGCCAGCCGCCGAGAGCAGCGCCTCGAGCAGTCCCTTGGCCGCGAAGAAGTCCGCCTCGCGCGCGGGGGTGCGCCAACCCCCGGGCGCGCCCTCGGTGAGCACCACGGCCAGATCGTGCGCCTCGCGCGCCGGCGTACGTCCCTGCGGCGACCCGTCCGGCGCCTCCAGCGACCCGTCCGGCGCGTAGACGTGCGCGGACTCGAACAGCGCGACGCCCGCCTGGCCGTGAGCGGCGTTGCGCCGCGCGGCGTCGAGCAGGCCGGGCAGCAGCAGCGGCCGCATCACGCTCTGCTCCTCGCTCAGCGGGTTCTCGAGCGTCAGCAGCGGCTCGTCCTGCAGCCGCAGGCGCGCGATCGCCTCGGGCGAGGTGAAGCTGTAGGCGATGCACTCGTCCAGGCCGCGATCGCGCAGCACGTCCTCGAGGCGGCGGCGCAGGCGCTGGCTGTCGGTCAGGCGGCCGATCGCGTCCTGGCGCGCCGGCAGCGTCGTGGGCAGCTTGTCGAGGCCGTGGATGCGGGCCACCTCCTCGATCAGGTCGGCCTCGCGCTGCACGTCGGCGTCGCGCCAGGGCGGCACCTGCCAGCCGTCGCCGGCCCAGGAGAAGCCGAGCCGGCCCAGGATCCCGTCGACGTCCTCGTCGCTGACCTCGGCGCCCAGCAGCCCGTAGAGCCGCTCCCGCCGCAGCGGGACGACCCGCGGCGGCGCCGGGTTCGGGTACTCGTCGATCGTGCCGGGCACCAGCCGCGCGCCGGCCAGCTCGACCATCAGCCGCGCCGCCAGCCGCTGGGCGGCGATCGCCTGCTCGGGATGCAGCTGCTTCTCGAAGCGCGCCGAGGCCTCGCTGCGCAGTCCGAGCGCCTTCGAGGTGCGCATGATGTTCGGCCCGACCCAGGTCGCGGCCTCCATCAGCACGCGCGTGGTCGAGTCCGAGACCTCGGAGATCTGGCCGCCCATGATGCCGGCGATGCCGCTCGGCCCCTCGGCGTCGCAGACCAGCGCCGCCTCGGCGCCGAAGCTGCGCTCGACGTCGTCGAGCGTCGTCATCGTCTCGCCCTCGCGCGCGCGGCGCACGTCGATGCGCGCGCCGCGGACCTCGTCGAGGTCGAACGCGTGCAGCGGCTGGCCGGTCTCGAGCATCACGTAGTTGGTGATGTCGACGACGTTGCTGATCGGCCGCTGCCCGGCCGCCATCAGCCGCTGCTTGAGCCAGCGCGGGGACGGACCGATCTTCACGTCCTCGAACACGCGCGCGGTGAAGCGCAGGCAGATATCCGGGTCGATCTCGACGCTCGCGTGATCGGACACGTCGTCGTCGCCGCCGGCCTCGGCGTCGGCGTCCGTCGGATCGGGTCCGAGCGGCGCGCCGGTGACGGCGTGCACGTCGCGCGCGACGCCGTAGACGCCCATCACGTCCGGGCGGTTGGGCGTGACCTCGAGCTCGAGCACCTCGTCGGCGATCGGCAGCTGCGCGATCAGCGAGGTGCCCGCGGTCAGCTCGTCGGAGAGCACCATGATGCCGTCGTGCTCCTCGCTGATGCCGACCTCGTCCTCGGCCAGGATCATCCCGCTCGACTTGACGCCGCGCAGCTTGGCCTCGCCGAGCTTGGCGCCGTCGGGCATCACCGCGCCGGGCAGCGCCACCGCCACGGTCTGGCCGGCGGCGACGTTGGGCGCGCCGCAGACGATCGTGCGCGTAGTGCCCGAGCCGTCGTCGACCTCGCAGACGCTCAGCCGGTCGGCGTCGGGGTGCTGCTCGCAGGCGACGACCTTGCCGATCACGAAGTTGTCGGGCCCGCCGGTGCCGGTCCGGTGCAGGCGCTCGAGCTTGACGCCGGCCAGCGTCAGCACGTCGGCGATCTCCGCGGCCGAGAGGCCGGGATCGCAGTGGGAGCGCAGCCAGGCGACGGGGACCCTCATGCGCCGAACTGCTCCAGCACGCGCGCGTCGTTCTCGAACAGCAGCCGCAGGTCCGGCACCTGGTGGGCGAGCATCGCGATCCGCTCGATGCCCATGCCGAAGGCGAAGCCCTGCACGCGCTCGGGGTCGTAGCCGTTGCCGGCCACGTAGCCGAGCACGTTCGGGTCGACCATGCCCGAGCCGAGGATCTCGATCCAGCCCTCGCCGCGGCAGGTGAAGCAGCGCTCGTTGCCGATGAAGCCGGACCCGCCGCAGCGGAAGCAGGAGACGTCGACCTCGACGCTCGGCTCGGTGAAGGGGAAGTAGCCGGGGCGCAGCCGCACCTCGCTGTGCTCGCCGAACATCTGGCGCGCGAACGCGAGCAGCACGCCCTGCAGGTCGGCGAGCGTGATGTCCTCGTCGATCGCCAGGCCCTCGAGCTGGTGGAACATCGGCACGTGCGTGGCGTCCGGGGTGTCCGGGCGGTAGACGCGACCGGGCACGACGACGTAGATCGGCGGCTCGGCGGTCTCCATCGTCCGCACCTGCATCGGCGAGGTGTGCGTGCGCAGCAGCACGTGCTCGGCGAAGTAGAAGGTGTCCTGCGGCAGCCGCGCCGGGTGCTCGGGCGGGTGGTTGAGCGCGGTGAAGTTGTAGTAGTCGTATTCGATCTCCGGCCCCTCGAGCACCGAGAAGCCGAGCCCGACGAAGATGTCCTCCAGCTGGCGCCGGATCTGGGAGATCAGGTGCAGGTGGCCGATCGCCGGCGGCGGGTCGCCGGGCAGCGTGACGTCGATGCGGTCGGCCGCCAGGCGCGTGTCCAGCTCGGCCGCCTCGAGCTCGGCCGTGCGCCGGCCCAGCAGCGTCTCCAGCGCGACCTTGACCTGGTTGGCCTCCTTGCCCACCGGCCCGCGCTGCTCCGGCGGCAGCTCGCGGATCGAGCGCAGCGTCGTGGTCAGCTGCGCCTTGCGCCCGAGCAAGCGCACCCGCAGCTCCTCCAACTCCGCGGCCGTGCCGGCCGCCGCGATGGCCGCCTCGCCCCCTTGGCGAATCTGCGCGAGGTCCGGCCGGTCAGCCATCTACCCGCATCCTATTCGCGACCTCGTAGAGCGCGACGGTTGCGGCCATCGCCGCGTTGAGCGAGTCGGGGCCGTCGGGGCGCACGGGGATGCGCGCGACCGCGTGGGCGCGCCGGAGCAGTTGCTGCGGCAGGCCCTTCCGCTCCGCTCCCACGCAGAGCACCACTCCCACGTCCGGGAGGCCCGTCGCAGCGTCCGCGAGCGTCTCCTGCACACCGCCGTCGAGCGCCACGAGCGTCCCGGCGAGCCCGAAGGACTCGGCGCGGGCGGGCGGGCGGGCGAAGACGGAGCCCATGCTGGCGCGCACCGCCTTCGGCGAGTAGGGATCGGCGCAGCCCGGCCCGAGGATCACGGGGCCGTCGGCGAGCGCGTGCGCGGAGCGGATCACCGTGCCGACGTTGCCGGGATCGCCGACGCCGTGCAGGTACACCGACAGCCCTGGTGTGGTGGCGACCAACCCGGAGGCGTCGCTCAGCCCCGAGCCCGCCGCCTCGGCGACGGCCGGCACCGCCTCCCCTTGCTCGACCCAGCGCTGCGGGTACACCCCCACCACGCGGGTGCCCGAGCCGAGTCCGCTGACTTCGCCGAGCAGCCTCGGCTCCACGTCCTCGCCCGCGCGCAGCACGAACTCCGGCTCGGCACCGGCCGCCGCCGCGGCGTCCACGAGGTCCTCGCCCTCGGCCACGAACAGCTGCAAGCGCTCGCGCCAGCGCTTTTGCTGGAGCTTGCGGATCGTCTTGAGCTTCTCGTTGTCGAGGGAAGTGATCATCAGGGTCCTAGAACGACGAAGGGCGCCTCGCTGAGGCGCCCCGGAGTCTTCGACCTGTGTCCGCGAATGCCTACGCGGCCACAGCCTCCCGGGCGCGCTCGGCAAAACGTCGGAACGTCTCGGGGTCGCGGACGGCGATGTCCGCCAGCACCTTGCGGTCGAGCTCGATGCCGGCCAGCTTCAGGCCGTGCATGAACTGGCTGTACGACATGCCCTCACGGCGCGCGGCCGCGTTGATGCGCGTGATCCAGAGGCGGCGGAAGTCCCGCTTCTTGTTGCGGCGATCGCGGTAGGCGTAGCCGTCTGCCTTGAGCAGGGCCTCCTTGGCCCGCTTGTAGCTCGAGTTCGCCTGCCCGCGGAAGCCCTTGGTCCGCTCGAGCGTCGCGCGACGCTTCTTGCGGGCGTGGACGCTGCGCTTGACGCGGCTCACTTGTGCAACAGCTCCATCACGCGCTCGTGATCGGCCTTCGAGACCGCGAGCGGGGCGTTCAAGCGGCGCTTGCGCTTGGCGTTCTTGTGCTGCTTGTTATGGCTCGTCATCGCGTGCCGCCCGATCAACTTGCCCTTGGCGGTCTTGCGGAAGCGCTTCTTGGCGCCGGAATGGCTCTTCATCTTCGGCATTGCGACGCTGTATTGAAGCAGACGCTCGCGAGACCCTGCCTGAGGGGGACGCGCCGTCCCCCGGTTGCGGGACGCCGGAGCGTGTCATAGCGTTGCGCCCACGGGACGGACTCGCACCCGCCCGCCGCGCTCATGACCGGACTCCTCTACGCCACGGGACGCTTCTGCGCCCGGCACAATCGCATCGTCATCGCCACCTGGGTGGTGCTCGCGGTCGCGGTCGTGCTGATCGCCAACGCCGCCGGCGTCAAGAACAGCGACAACCTGACGCTGCCGGGCACCGACTCGACCTACGCCCAGGATCTGCTCACGGGCAGCCTGCCGGCGCAGGCGTACGGCACCAACCCCGTCGTGATGCAGGCCCCGGACGGCCAAAAGGTCACCAGCTCCAAGAACAAGCAGGCGATCGACGACACGCTCAAGGAGTTGCGCAAGACCGACGGCGTGACCAAGGCGGTCGACCCGTTCGGCAAGACCGGCAAGGGCAGCGTCTCCAAGGACGAGACGATCACCTATATCTCGGTGACGCTCGCCGACAGCCCGAGCGATCTCACCGAGGAGGACGCCGACACCATCATCGACGCCACCTCCCCCGCCAGCGACGCGGGCATGGACGTGGCGGTCGGCGGCTACCTCGGCCAGGCGGTCTCGAAGTCCGACACCGAGAGCAGCGAGGCGATCGGCCTGGCCGCCGCGGTGATCATCCTGCTGTTTGCCTTCGGCACCGCGACCGCGATGATGCTGCCGATCGTCACGGCGCTGATCGGCCTCGCGATCTCGTTGGCGCTGATCAAGCTGCTCGGCCACGTCGCGGCGGTCCCGAGCGTGGCGCCGACGCTCGGCACCATGATCGGCCTCGGCGTCGGCATCGACTACGCGCTCTTCATCGTCACGCGCCACAAGCTGCAGCTGCGCGACGGCATGGACATCCAGGAGTCGATCGGCCGTGCGACGGCCACCTCGGGCGGCGCCGTGGTGTTCGCCGGCACGACGGTCGTGATCGCGCTCGTCTCGCTGTTGGCTTCCCAGATCCCGTTGGTCGGCACGATGGGCTACAGCGCCGCCGTCGCGGTGCTCGTCGCCGTGCTCGCGGCGATCACGCTGCTGCCGGCGCTGCTGGGTGCGCTCGACTACCGCATCAACTCGCTGCGCGTGAAGCTCGGCAAGACGCACCCCGACGACCACCAGCCACACGGCTGGCGGCGCTGGGCGACCGCAATCTCGCACCGCCCTTGGCGCTCGCTGGTCGCCAGCGCGGCGATCCTGATCGTGCTCGCGATCCCGGTGCTGAACCTCGAGCTCGGCTCCTCCGACAACGGCGAGCTACCCGAGGACACGACCGCCCGCCAGGCCTTCGACCTGCTCTCCGAGGGCTTTGGTCCCGGCATCAACGGCCCGTTCCTGGTCGGCGTCAAGCTCAGTAGCCCCGCCAAGGGCGACCAGCAGAGCGTCAAGAAGATCAACCAGCAGCTGAGCAAGCTTCAGCAGCAGAGCGAGGCCCAAGAGCAGCAGCTGATCGAGGAGGGCGTGCCGCAGCAGCAGGCCCAGCAGCAGGTCTCCCAGCAGACCGGCCCACAGCAGCAGCAGCTCGAGCAGCAGAAGCAGCTCGCCAACCAGCCGGCCGCGGATCCGCGGCTGACCGACCTCGAGAACGCGATCGCCAAGACGGCCGGCGTCAAGAGCGTCTCCCCGGCGATCGTCGACAAGAAGGGGACGGCCGCCGCCTTCACCGCGATCCCCACGACCGGGCCCTCGGACACGAAGACCGAGGACCTCGTCAACAAGCTGCGCGACGACGTGATCCCGAAGGCGGTCAAGGGCGAAGACGTGACTGCCTATCTCGGCGGCCAGAGCGCCGGCTACATCGATCTCGCCAACCGCATCAGCGACAAGCTGCCGCGCATGATCGGGATCGTCGTGCTGCTGAGCTTCTTCGTGCTGCTGCTGGCCTTCCGCTCGGTGCTGCTGCCGCTCAAGGCCGCGTTCTGCAACCTGCTCTCGGTCGCCGCCGCCTACGGCGTGGTGACGTTCATCTTCCAGGAGGGCCATGGGGCGTCGCTGATCGGCCTCGACGGTCCGGTGCCGATCGTCAGCTACGTGCCGCTGCTGATGTTCGCGATCCTGTTCGGGCTTTCGATGGACTACGAGGTCTTCCTGCTCTCGCAGATCCAGGAGCACTTCGGGGAAGACGGCGACACGCGCAAGGCGGTCGTCGACGGCCTCGCCACCACCGGGCGCGTGATCACCTCGGCTGCGCTGATCATGGTCTGCGTGTTCGCCAGCTTCGTGCTCAACGGCAACGTCGTCGTCAAGCAGTTCGGCGTCGGTCTGGCGGTCGCGATCGCGATCGACGCCACGATCGTGCGCTGCATGCTCGTGCCGGCGATCATGACGCTGTTCGGCAAGGCCTGCTGGTGGCTGCCGCGCTGGCTCGACAAGCTGATGCCGAAGATCAGCGTCGAGGGCGGCGAGTACTTCCGCGACCGCCCGGCACCCGGCGCACCTACGCCGACGCCGGTGCCCGCCAGCGGTCCGGCTGACAGCAGCTGAGCAGCGCGTCCGCGCCGCTGCGGCGCCCGGCCTCGAACGCCTCCGGCGCCCGTGCGCCGCTCATCATGTCGAGGCCCATCGCCTCCTGGTCCCGCGTCCCGGCCTGCACCACCAGCAGCTCCGAGCCGTGCGCTTCGAGCAGCGTGCGCTCCTGGTCGAGCGCCGCGTTCCAGAGCGCGAACAGCGAGTCGGACGGAGCGTCGGGAGGAGTCGGGGTGACGATTGCGATCCGGCGCGCACCGGCAGCGAGGTCGGCGTTGGTGGCGGAGCCGACCGCGCCGTCCATCAGCCTCCGGCCGCCGACCGACACGAGCGGTCGCAACCCCGGGATCGCGCGGGAGGCGGCGACGGCACGCTCGAGCGGGACGCCGTCGGCCTGGCGCAGCGCGACCCGCTCGCCGCGCTCGGCGTCGATCGCGACCAGCGTCAGCGTCTCCGACCACCCCGCCGCGGGCAGCCGCCGCGCCGTGGCCGCCACCAGGCGCTCCTCACCCTCCGGGCCGGTCGAGGCGACGGCGCCGACCCGCCGGCGCTGCTCGTCGTGACCCAAGTCCCCAGCCGCGAGCCAGGCGCCGACGGCCTCGGCGAAGGCCGGGCCGGGTTCCTCGTCGGCGTTGAGCGACGCTGGTCCAGCGTCGCTCTCCGAGGCCGCCAGCGACGAGGCGGTGCGGCCACCGGACGACGCGCCGTCGGCGCCCTGGCCGGGCGGCCGGGCGCAGATCGCACGCGCGGTCTCGAACGGGTCGGCTCCCGCTGCGACGTGCGCGCCCACCAGCGCACCGGCCGACGTGCCGATCACCGCCTCGGCCGACGCCAGGTCGAAGCCCGCGTCGGCGAGACCGGCGAGGACGCCGAGCTCCCAGGCTACGGCTCGTTCGCCGCCGCCCGCGAGCACGAGTGCCGGCCCGACGCTCATCGCCGAGCCCTGCCCACCGCCAGCGGCCGCACGAGGGGCGGCATCCCGAGCCAGCGCTCGTGCTGGACGCCGTCCGGCTGCAAGCCGCTTGCCCGGATCGCCTCCAGCGTCCGCCGGTTGCAACGACAGCCGGCGCCGAGGGCCGCCCAGGGACGCTCGAGCCGGTCCTGCCAGCGCCCCCAGCGCTCGTCGTCGGAGCGCAGATGCTCGACGAACAGCAACCGGCCACCGGGTCGCAGCACGCGCCGGAGCTCGGCGAGGGCGCGGTCGGGGTCTTCGACGGTGCAGAGCACCAGCGTCGAGACGGCCGTGTCGAAGGCGTCGTCGGCGAACGGCAGCTGCTCGGCCGGCGCCTCGACGATCAGCGTCTCGCGCTCGGACCGCTCGACGCGGCGCCGCAGCCGTGCGGCCATCTCGGCCACCGGTTCGGTCAGCGTCAAGCTCTCGACCTCGGCCGGGTAGTGGCCCAGGTTGAGGCCGGTGCCGGCGCCGATCTCCACGACCTCGCCACGTGCCTCTCCCAGCAGCCGCGCGCGGCGCGCGCGCATGCCGCGCAGCTCGCCGAGCCACAGCACGGGGTCGTACATGCGTGCGCCGGCACGATCCCAGCGGGAGGGCGCGGAATCGGGCTGGACGTGACGGGAATCGTCGGCCATGTCCGTTACGACACGGCGAGCCTGGAGCTAGGAGGCGTCCGCGGTGGTGGGGCTGGCGTCGGCCTCGGCGGAAGCATCCGCCGTCTCGGCCGCAGCATCCTCGGGCGGGCTCGGAGCATCCGCCGTCTCGGCCGGAGCGTCCTCAGGCGGGCTTGGAGCGTCCGCCGCCTCGGCCGCAACGTCCGCAGCCTCGGCAGGAGCGTCCGCGACCGGACTTGGAGCGTCCGCCGCCTCGGCCGGGGCGTCCGGCGTCGAGGCCGGTGCGGCGCTCTCGGTCGGAGCGTCCGCCTCGGGAGCGTCGGCCTCGGGCTTGCGCTTGACCGGTGCCAGCAGCATCGTCATGTTGCGCCCGTCCTGCTGGGGCATCTGCTCGATCGAGCCGAGCTCGGTGACGTCCTCGGCCAGGCGCATCAGCAGCCGCTCGCCGCGCTCGGGGTGCGTCTGCTCGCGCCCGCGGAACATGATCGTGACCTTGACGCGGTCGTCGCCCTTGAGGAAGCGCACGACGTGGTTCTTCTTGGTCTCGTAGTCGTTGTCCGCGATCTTCGGCCGCAGCTTGATCTCGCGCACGTTGACCTGCTTCTGGTGACGGCGCGCGGCCTTGGCCTTCTGCTCCTGCTCGTACTTGTACTTCGAGTAGTCGAGCACGCGGCAGACCGGCGGACGCGCGTCGGGCGCCACCTCGACGAGATCGAGGTCGCGCTCCTGCGCATAGCGCAGCGCACGCTGGGTCTCGACGACGCCGATCTGGTTTCCGTCAGCGCCGATCAAGCGCACCTGTGGCACGCGAATCCGCTCGTTGATACGAGTCTCATCCCGCTCGGGCGGGCGCCGATCGAACCTACGCGGGATCGGCACTAGGAGCGGGGACGGCTAGACGTCAAACGCGGGACCGTCGCAAGGTCGAGGAAGGCACGGGTGCGCGTCAGCGGAAAAGCTTGCGCGTGGATCGGGTGCCCTTCATTCCGGGCGAGTATAGCGGCGCAGATCAGCGTCGGTCGTCGATCTCTTCGCGGGCGCGTCGGGCGAACTCGGCGACCGGCACCGCACCCTGGTCGCCCTCGTGGCGGCGACGCACCGCGACCTTGCCCTGCTCGGCCTCCGCGTCGCCCACGACCAGCATGTACGGCACCTTGCGCAGCTCCGCGGAGCGGATCTTCTTCTTGACCGACTCGACCTTGTCGTCGACCTCCGCGCGCAAGCCGGCAGCCTCGAGCTGGGCCTCGACCTCGCGTGCGTACGGCACGTGGCGATCGGCGATCGGCAGCACCGCGGCCTGCACCGGAGCCATCCAGAGCGGGAACTCGCCGCCGTAGTGCTCGATCAGGATGCCGATGAAGCGCTCGAACGAGCCCATCAGCGCGCGGTGGATCATCACCGGCCGGTGCTCGGCGTTGTCGGCGCCGGTGTAGCTGAGCTCGAAGCGCTCGGGCATGTAGTAGTCGAGCTGCACGGTGCCGAGCTGCCAGGAGCGGCCGATCGCGTCGGTCATGTGCAGGTCGATCTTGGGGCCGTAGAAGGCGCCGTCGCCCTCGTTGAGGTCGTACTCGAGGCCGCGGCTCTCCAGCGACCGGACTTGAGCGCGGCCTCGGCCTTGTCCCACATCTCCTCGCTGCCGACCCGCTTCTCGGGGCGGGTCGAGAGCTCCAGCCGCGGCTCGAAGCCGAACACGTCGTAGATGAAGAAGCCGAAGTCCAGGCAGCGGTGGACCTCCTGCTCGATCTGCTCCTCGGTGCAGAAGACGTGCGCGTCGTCCTGGGTGATGCTGCGCACGCGCAGCAGGCCGTGCAGGGTGCCGCTGGGCTCGTCGCGGTGGACGAGGCCCTGCTCGGCGTAGCGGATCGGCAGGTCTCTGTAGGAGCGGCGCTCGCGCTTGAAGATCTGGATGTGCGCCGGGCAGTTCATGGGCTTGAGGCCCATCGGCTGCCCCTCGACGTCCGCGAAGTACATGTTGTCGCGGTAGACGTGCCAGTGGCCGGACTTCTTCCAGAGGTCGACGTCGTAGAGGATCGGCGTGCGCACCTCCTCGTAGCCGCGACCGACGTTCTCCGTGCGCCAGAGCCTGGTCAGCTCGTTCCAGACGTGGGTGCCGGCCGGCAGCCAGTACGGCATGCCAGGCGACAGCTCGGAGAGCATGAACAGGTCCAGCTCGCGGCCGAGCTTGCGGTGGTCGCGCGCACGCGCCTGCTCGAGCCGCTCGAGGTGCGCGTCGAGGTCCTCCTTGGACAGGAACGCGGTGCCGTAGACGCGCGTGAGCATCGGCTTGCTCGACGTCGCCGCGCCAGTAGGCGCCGGCGACCGCGGTCAGCTTGAAGGCCTTGATGCGCTTGGTCGACGGGGCGTGCGGGCCGCGGCAGAGATCGGTGAAGGGGCCGTTGCGTGTAGAGCGAGACCGTCTCGACGCCCTCGTCGGCGACCAGGTCCTCGATCAGCTCGACCTTGTAGTCCTGGCCCTCGGCCTCGAAGCGCTCGATCGCCTCGGCGACCGGCAGCTCGCTGCGCTCGAAGTGCTCGTCGGCCTTGACGTGCTCGCGCATCTTCTCCTCGATGCGCGGCAGGTCGTCCTCGGACAGGCGCACGCCCTCCGGGAAGTCGAAGTCGTAGTAGAAGCCGTCCTCGATCGGCGGGCCGATCGAGACCTTCACGCCCGGGTAGAGCTCCATCACCGCGGTCGCGAGCACGTGGGCGGCGTCGTGGCGGACGAGCCAGAGCGCGTCGGCGCCGTCGCGCGCGGTCACGATCTCGATGCGCTCGCCGTCGTTCAGCGGCGCGTCGAGGTCGCGCAGCTCGGGCGGGCCGCCGTCGTCGCGGGCACGGATGCCGAGCGCCGCGCGCGCGAGCCCCTCGCCGATCGAGCGCGCGGCGTCGGCGCCGGTGGCGCCGTCGGGCAGCTCGAGCGGGGTGCCGTCTGGGAGCGTGACCTTCACAGGGGCCTCACGGTACCCGACGCGTGGCGCTCCGCGCGCCTTCGCACAGCCGCTGTGTCAGCCGCTCATTGTGTGAGCAATCTCACATTGAGCGGGGATCCTCCACCTACCGTTCGGCAGCCGTTTGCCGGCGCTCCGCGTCGCGTGCGACCACGCCCGGCCACCAACCCCGCGCGCCTCCTCGACGGCGCGCACCGCCCCGAGCAGCGGGCGGAGACGCAGCGGAGGTGATTCGCATGCGCACGTTGCTGCTTTCGGCAGTGCTCGCCGGACTCATAGCCGTACCGACCGCCGCCCTGGCGGCGCCCGCCCTGGACGTCGATGCCGCGCTCGCTCGAGCGCAAGGCCGCCGAGCGCGAGGCACAGTCACAGCTACGCGAGGCAACCGCGCACGCCAAGCGCAAGGCCACACCGCCGGCGCCGAAGGTCGCCGTCCCGCCCCACCTGCAGGCGATCGCCCAGTGCGAGTCCGGCGGCGACCCGACCGCCATCGGCGGCGGCGGGCTCTACCGCGGCAAGTACCAGTTCTCCATCTCCACCTGGGCCGGCGTCGGCGGTCACGGCGACCCGGCCGCGGCGCCCGAGTCCGAGCAGGACATGCGCGCCGTGCTGCTCTACGAGCGCTCCGGTCCCGGCCAGTGGCCCGTCTGCGGCTCGTGAGCCGCCCCCGTCAGCGCAAGCCGATCATCGCCTCCAGGCGGGCGGCGAGCAGGACGTCTCCCTTGATGCTGCAGCGGCCGGCGACCATCGCGTGCAGCGGACTCTGGATGCCGGCCGTCGGCGCGAACCCAGTCCGCGAGCCCGACGTGGACCGTCATCGCCGCATCCAGCGGGGCGGGCTCGACCAGCTGCGCATGGCCGGCGTGCGCGTCGAGCGCGAGCGCCCAGCGCCACGGGGCTCCGGCCGGAGGGTCGATCGCCTACGGCATGAGCTCGTAGGCGACCGTGCCTCGAAAGCCGCCTGCGTGCGCGGGCTGGAAGGTCCGCGCCGCGGCACGCAGCAGCGCGCGCTGGCGGCGTGGGTCGGAGAAGCGCCGTTCGAGCGCGACGTCGTCGAGGCCGCGCACCATCGTCGCCAGGGTGCGACGCCCGGTGCGGGCGGTGAGCGCACGCGCAGCGGCCGGATGCGGCTCGCTGGAGCGCCCTGGCGGCGGCTCGCGACCCTCGAGGCTCGGCGCGGACGACCGCCGCCTGCCCGGCCACCCAGGCGATGCCGAAGCGCTCATTGCCTATCTCTACTGCATATTGGTCAGAGGTCGCGTTGCCGCAAAGTCTTCGTCCATCAAAAGGAGGCCGGCGGGTCCCCATTCGGTCGGTTCCGCCGCACGATGCGGTCACCGGAGACCGGTAGCGTCTCCGCCGTGGAGCGGGCGCTGCTGGCGTGGCATGCCGAGACCGAGCGGGACCTGCCCTGGCGACGGCGGCGCGATCCGTACGCGGTGCTGGTGTCGGAGGTGATGCTGCAGCAGACCCAGGTCGCGCGGGTGATGCCGCGCTTCGAACAGTGGATGCAGCGCTGGCCGACGATCGAGGCGTTCGCGCAGGCGTCGACCGGCGGACGTGATCCGCGCCTGGCAGGGACTCGGCTACAACCGGCGAGCGCTGAACCTGCACCGGGCGGCGCGGGTGGTCGCCGAGACAGGGCTGGCCGGACGACCTGACGCGAGCTGCCCGGCGTCGGCCGCTACACCGCGGACGCGCTCGGGCGCTTCGCGTTCGGGCGCGAGGTGCTGCCGACCGACGTCAACGTCAGCCGCATCGTCGAACGCAGCGGCGGCGAGTTCAGCTGGCGCTCGGCGGAGGCGCTGATGGACCTCGGCGCGACCGTCTGCCTCGCACGGGTGCCGCGCTGCGAGGTCTGCCCGTTGGCGGCCGGCTGCCCGTCACGTGGAGCGCGCTTCGAGCCGGCGCGCAGGCAGAGCCGCTTCGAGGGCTCGTTCCGCCAGCGCCGAGCGCAAACGCTGCGGGCGGTGGCTGCCGGGAGAGACCCCCGCCGACGCCGAAGCCGTCGCCGCCCTGGCGGCGGACGGGTTCGTGGAGCTGGTCGACGGCGAAGTGCGGCTGCCGGCGTAGCTAGCGCTCGACGCTGGCTGCCCGGGACGATGTCGTCCTTGCCGTCGGGCCAGCGCACCCAGGCCTTGTGGCCGCCGTCGTAGTCGGGCGCCCAGAGCACCAGGCGGGCGTCCTGGCCCTCGACGTGCAGGGCTCGTCGCCCTCGGGGTCGAGGCCGCGCCAGACGCGCACGAAGGCGTTGGACTCCCACTCCTCCCCCACCGTCGTCGGGTCGGTGTGGCCGGGGTGCAGGCGCGTCTCGGGCGGCAGCGCCATCAGCACGTCCATGATCGAGCGCTTGAGGTCCTCGAAGGTCGTCGAGCCGGGCGCGCGCACGCCGCCGACCGAGCCGCGGAAGAGCGTGTCGCCGGTGAAGACGTCCGTCTCGTCGATCGACGAAGTTGAGCATCCCGTCGGTGTGACCGGGCGTGTGCAGCGAGCTGATCGAGAGGCCGCCGGCCTCGGACCGGCTCGCCGGGCTCGATCGTGCGGTCGACGTCCAGCAGCCGCGCCGCCTCGAGCGGGTGGGCGAGGATCTCGACGCCGTGGCGCTCCTTCCAGACGTGGTTCTCGGCCACGTGGTCGGCGTGGTGGTGGGTCAGCAGCAGGTACTGGACGTCGAGCGAGTGGCGCTCGGCCGCCTCGAGCAGCGGTCCGGACGGGCCGCCGGAGTCGATCACGACCGCCGTGCCGCCGTCCTCGTCGCCGACGAGGTACGCGTTCGAGAGCCAGCCGTCGTGCATGGAGCGTTCGAGGATCATCGAGAGCTGAGCCTAGTATCAGCGGCCGTGAACGACCTGCGCGCCCAGTTTCCGGTGCTCGAGCGACTCGCCTACCTCAACGCCGGGACCAACGGGCCGATGCCGCGGCGGGCGCGCGAGGCGGCCGCGACCGCGCTCGAGCTGCAGCTCGAGAACGGCCGCGCCGACGCGATCTTCTTCGAGGCGCTGATGAAGAACCGCGACGAGCTGCGCGCACGCGCGGCGGGCCTGCTCGGCTGCGACGGCGCCGAGGTCGCGCTCACGGGCGCCACCACCGACGGGGTCAACGCGGTGCTGGCGGGCCTCGACCTGCAGCCCGGCGACGAGGTGCTGACCAGCGACGAGGAGCATCCCGGCCTGTCCGCGCCGCTGGCGGTCGCGCGCGAGCGGCGGGGCATCGAGATCCGCGTCGTGCCCTTCGACGAGCTGGTCGCCTCGGTGCGCCCGACCACGAAGCTGGTCGCCTGCTCGCACGTGTCCTGGATGACGGGCCGGGTGGTCGACGTGCCGGCGCTCGCCGCCACCGACGCGCTCGTGCTGCTCGACGGTGCGCAGGGTCTCGGCGCGATACCCGTCGACGTGCGCGCGCTCGGCTGCGACTTCTACGCCGCCTCCGGCCAGAAGTGGCTCTGCGGACCGAACGGCATGGGCTACCTCTACGTGCGCGCCGAGCTGGCGACCCAGCTCGCCGCGCCCTGGCCCGGCTACCCGACCGTGGCCGACAACGCCGATCCGTTCGAGCCCGAGCTGCACGGCGACGCGCGCCGCTTCGACATCGGCTTCCCGCCCGCCGAGCACGCCGCCTGGGCGCTGGCGTCGCTCGACGTGCTCGAGGGGCGCCGGCCTCGCCGCCGTGCAGGCGCGGGCGATCGAGCTCGCCGCCGGGCTCGCCGACGAGCTGCGCGAGCGCGGACTCGGCGTCGCCCCGCGCGGCGACTCGACGCTCGTCTCGTTCGAGGTCGACGATCCCGCCGCGACCGTCGGCGCGCCTGCGCGGCGAGGGGATCGTCACGCGCAACATCCCCGGCACGCCCTACGTGCGGGCGTCGGTGGGCGGCTGGTCGAGCGAGCAGGAGCTCGACCGCCTGGTCGCGCTCGCCGCCGTCTGAGCCTGCGGCGCTACTTGTCGGTCATCACGACGATGCCGAACACGACCGCGGCCGCCACCACCGCCAGCGCGAGCGACGCCCACGATCCCGGCGAGCGCCGCGGTCGCGGCGTGACCGCTCGCGGCGCAGATCGACGGCCCGCGTCGCGCCGACGATCGCGACCCCGAAGACGACCGTGACCCCGATGCCCGCGAGCACCGAGCTCCAGACGACCTGCCAGAGCGCGTCCCAGTCGACCGAGGCGATCACGTGCGCGCGGCCTCCGCTGTCGGGGCGACCGCCGGCCCCCGCTGCGCGCGCCTGACGAACAGCAGCACTGCCCCGACCAGGATCAGCACCGCAGACGACGAGCGGGGCCGGCGGCGCCGGTGCCGAAGATGCGCGTGACCGCGTAGGTGAGCGCGCCGATCAGCGCCGCCATCGGCAGCGTCAGCACCCAGGCGGTGACGATGTTGCCCGCCACGCCCCAGCGCACCGCCGAGAGGCGCTTGGCCGCGCCGGCGCCGATCACCGCGCCGGAGATCGTGTGCGTGGTCGAGAGCGGGAAGCCGCCGTGCGAGGAGGCGAGGATCACCGCGGCGCCGGCGCCCTGGGCGGCGAAGCCCTGGGCGGTGTCCATCTTGTGGATGCGGCTGCCCATCGTGCGGATGATGCGCCAGCCGCCGACGTAGGTGCCGAGCGCGATCGCCGTCGCAGCCGAGACGACGACCCAGGACGGCACGTGGAACTCGCTCCTGGGAGATCGAGCCGTTGGCGATCAGCGCGAGCGTGATCACGCCCATCGTCTTCTGGGCGTCGTTGGTGCCGTGCGCGAGCGCCAGCAGGCCGCCGGAGAGGATCTGCCCGGCGCGGAAGCCCTGGTTGACCGGCCCGGGCCGCAGGCGCCCGACGATGCGGTAGAGCAGCAGGATCGAGATGCCGGCGACCGACGAAGGCGAGCACCGGCGCCACCAGCGCCGGGCAGCATCGACCTTGCCGAGCACGCCGTCCCAGAGCACCGAGCTGAAGCCGTGGGCGACGATCGCGGCGCCGATCATGCCGCCGATCAGCGCGTGCGAGGAGCTCGAGGGCAGGCCGTAGTACCAGGTGATCAGGTTCCAGGCGATCGCCCCGATCAGGCCGCCGAAGACCATCAGCGGCGTGACGAGGTCGGCCTGCACGACGTCCTTGGCGACCGTCGCGGCGACCTCGAGCGAGAGGAAGGCGCCGACGAAGTTCAGGATCGACGCCATCGCCGACCGCCACTCGCGGCGCCATCGCGCGCGTAGAGATCGACGTCGCGACGACGTTCGCCGTGTCGTGGAAGCCGTTGGTGAAGTCGAAGGCGAGCGCAGTCGCCACGACGATCACGACGATCAGATCGCCATCCATCGCAGGGTCCGTCCCGAGGTCAGGTGTTCTTGATCACGATTCCCTCGAGGATGTTGGCCACGCGCTCGGCTCGCGTCGATGGCCTCCTCGAGGCGCTCGAAGATGTCCTTCCAGCGAATCACGACCA
This sequence comes from uncultured Thermoleophilaceae bacterium, assembly GCA_963846505.1. Lineage (GTDB taxonomy): Bacteria > Actinomycetota > Thermoleophilia > Solirubrobacterales > Thermoleophilaceae > JACVRW01. Next base: position 241,868 of record CAWJWD010000004.1, read on the forward strand.
TCGGATCGATGCCGTTGTCGAACAGCGAGGCGATCGCCTCGCGGCATGATCCGGTCGCCGTCGTTCTCGAGCCGGTTGATCTCGACGGTGAAGTGCGAGATGTCCTGGAAGCCACGCAGCCGAGGCATCGCCTCGGCGATCTGGCGCGCGCACTCGGCGAGCACCCTGGCGAGCGCCTGGGACTGCTCCATCGGCGCCTCGATCTTGTAGAGGCCGAGGTAGTCCGCGACCTCCTCGGTGTAGTCGACGACGTCGTCGAGGGCCGAGGCGAGCTCGTGGATGTCCTCGCGGTCGATCGGGGTGACGAACGTCTGGTTGAGCCGCCGGATGATGTCGTGCGTGATCCGGTCCCCGTCCTGCTCCGCGATCAGGATCTCGCGCGCGAGCTCGTTGCGGTCGGGGAACTCGCGCAGCATCTCGTCGAGCAGCGCTGGCGGCGCGGAGGATGTTCCCTCCCGCCTCCTCGAACAGGTCGAAGAACTCACGGTCCTTCGGCGCGATCACGCTGGACAGGCGCATCCGGCGGCCACGCTAGCAGGCGTCGCGGTCACTCCACGTCGAAGCGTGCCTGCTCGATCCTGCGGGCGAACAGCTCGCCCTGCTCGCCGCAGCCGATCGGCGTACCGCGTCGGCACTCGCCTGGTAGTCGTAGGCGGTGCGACGCAACTCGACGCGACCGTCGCCGTGCACGATCGCCCAGGCCGCTCGGTGGTCACCGTCGAGCGGGATGCCGACGCTGCCCGGGTTGGTCAGGACGATCCCGTCGGGACCCTCGCGCGTGAACTGCAGATGGGTATGGCCGAAGACCACCCGCTCCGCTGCCGCGCCCTCCAGCAGCCGCGCGTCGGATGTCGGCCGGGCTCGGGCAGGAAGCCCTCGACGTCCGACCAGGGCGAGGCGTGGCAGTAGAGCATGCCGTCGTGGCGGCGAATCTCCCGCAGCTCGGCCAGCTCGCGCGCGACGTCCTCGCCGAGCAGCCGCCGACAGCGGGCCAGCGCGGCGCGCACGGGCTCCGGCGACGTCGTCGGGCGGCTTGAGCGTCCAGCGGTCGACGTTGCCGCGGATCCACTCGGCGTCGAGCTCGCGCAGGCGGTCGACGGTCTCCAGCGGCCACGCGCCGAAGGCGGCGTAGTCGCCTCCGAGCAGCCAGCGATCCGACGCCTGCTCGCTCCGCCTCGGCGAGCACCGCCTCGAGCGCGGGCAGGTTGCCGTGGACGTCGTAGAGCAACCCGAGCACGGCGGCCAGCGTAGCGCCACGGTTCGAGGCTCACGCGACCAGGAAACCTCGAACGAGACCCGATGGTGCTCGGCCGCTAGCCGTCGGCTAGGCCGGCAGGGACGCGCCGAGCAGCGCCAGCGCGGCACCCACCGCGCCTGCGCCCAGCAACGTCGGCACCAGCGGCAGCCGCAGCGCCAGCAGCGCGACGGCGGCGGCAGCCAGCACGGCTGCCTGCCACGCCTCCGTCAAGGCCAGCGCGAGCGGGACCGCCGCGCCCAGGATCGCGCCGATCGCCGCCGGCCCGGCCCCGTCCAGGAACGCCCGTACGGCGGCGTTCGAGCGCAGGCGGTCGAAGCGGCTCCCGCCGCCGAGGACGAACGCGAACGACGGCGCGAAGGCGATCGCCGCGGCCAGCAGCGCGCCGCCGACCCCGGCCGCCGCGTAGCCGACCGCAGCGACGGTGTGCGTCACCGGTCCCGGCGTCACCTGCCCGAGCGCGACCGCGCTGAGGAACTGCTCGTCGGTCATCCAGCCGTGGCGGTCGACCGCGTCGGCCTGCATCAGCGGGATGATCACGAAGCCGCCGCCGTACGAGAGCGCACCGACCTTGACGGCCGTCCAGACCAGCGCGCCCAGCCCCGCCCCGGCCCCGGTGGCCGCGGCGAGCAACGCCGGCCAGGCGTGCACGCCGAGCTGCCCGCGCTCCGACCGGCGCCGAGCCGCCACCTCGAAGAGCCCGCAGCCGAACAGCACCAAGACGAGCCACGGCCCGATCGTCACCGTCGCGGCCGCGCCAAGCGCGACGTAGACGATCCAGCGCCGGCGCCCGTCCTCGGCCGCGCGCCGCCAGCTCGCCGGCAGCAGCCCGAACCCGGCGTGCAGGGCCACCGCCGCGACCGCGGCGCCCGCCCCCGCCCCCGCGCCCCGCACCCAGTCCGGTGGCGAGCCGGCCAGGAACAGCGCCGACAGCGCGAGGATCAGGACCAGTCCGGGCAGGATGAAGCCGAGCCCGCCCACCAGCGCGCCCGCCGCCCCGCGGACCCGCCAGGCGCAGAAGATCGCCAGCTGCGTCGACGCCGGGCCGGGAAGCAGGTTGGCGGCGGCGTTGGCGTGCTCGAACTCCTCGTCGCTCAGCCACCCCCGCCGCTCGACGCAGAGCTCCTGCAGCAGCGCGACGTGTGCCGGCGGCCCGCCGAACCCGACGCAGCCGATGCGCCCCCACTCGCGTGCCACGTCGATCAGCCCCGGCGAGTGAGCCAGCGGCGGCGCGTCCACGCGCCCGGACGTTACCGTCGCGCTAGGTGGCCGGCGCCGTGGCCGGGCTGGGCTCGCCGGCGGGGACCTTGCGCGCGTCGAGCACGCGCATGGTCAGCCACGCGGCCACGGCCGCCAGCACGGCCGCGGGCATCGCGTCGCTGTTCTGGGTGCCCGCGAGCAACATCGCCAGCACGAGCGAGGAGAGCACCAGCCGCGTCGCCGCCGTCATGCCCGCAGCGGCACCGACGGCGACCGCGAGCGTCGGCGAGACGTCGAAGACGTCGATCGCGAACGCCGTGAAGCCGACGCCGATGAAGATCGCCGGGAACACGGGCCCGCCGCGGAAGCCGCAGGCGAGGCTGACGGCGTACGCGAGCGCCTTCGCGACCAGCGTCACGACGACGATGCCCGCGGCGCCCTCGCCCAAGATGCTCGGCAGGGAGGCCTGTCCGGAGAAGAGCACGTCCTGCGAGTCGGCACCGAGCCCGTCCGCCAGCAGCGCCAGCAGACCCACGCCGAGCGCGCCGCCGATCAGCATGCGGGCCTGACTCGACGAGCTCCCGGTGCCGGCGCGATCGACACGTGCCGCCAGCAGGTGCACGCCGGCGATCGTCAGCGCGGCCGCGACCCCGACGCCGAGCGCTAGCACCAGGTCGAGCACGCGGGTGCTCTCGTAGGCGGGCAGACCGGGGACGGTGAGCACCGTCTCCTCGAGGCCGCCCCAGTTGCCGAAGCCGGTGAAGACGACGTAGCCGATCGCGGCGGCGACCAGGCCGGGAATCAGCAGCGGGATCAGCATCGCCCCCATGCCCACGCCCGCCTCCACGAGCAGCACGCCGGCGACGATCGGGCCGCCGAACAACGCGGAGATCGCGGCGAACGACCCGGCCATGGCGACGACCCCCTGCTCTTGCTGCTCCAGCCGCGCGAAGCGCGTGACCGCGAGCCCGACGACCGACCCGAGCGCGATCAGCGGCGCCTCGGGTCCCAGGACGGCACCGAACGGGAGCGAGCCGAGCGCGGCGAGGGCGACCCCGGGGCCGTAGGCGATCGGCGTCGCGCCATGTCGAGGCCGCCGATCGGCGAGTGGCCGCCGTCGCCGGGCAGCAGCCGCCGCGACGCCAGCACGAGGCAGGCGCCGATCACCGGCAGGCCGACGATCAGGTACCACGGCGGCGACGAAGCGCCGAGCGCGTCAGGCAGGTCCTCCCAGAGCCAGTGCTCGAGCTCCTGCGTGAGGGCGAGGAAGCCGACCGCCACCAGCGCGGCGGGAACGCCGATCAGCGCGCCGATACCGACGAGGCGGACATAGGCGGGGCCGGACATGGAGGCAGACGCGGGCTCCGCCACGGGAGATGGGCCCTACTGGGCCTACCTCCACTCAGGAAACGAAAGCTGGCGCCTATGCATAGGTGGTGATCATCTCATCTCGACCAGTGAGGTAGGCTCTCGCGCGGCCCAACTCTCCGCGTCTACAAGGAAGTGGATCGTGCCGAAGCCCTTCAGAGGAGTCGTCAACGTCGACATCCGGGACTCGGTGCCGGATTGGGAGCCCTTCCTCCAGCCGAAGGCGCCCGAGGGTGCGCCGAACGTGCTGACGATCGTCTGGGACGACGTGGGCTACGGGGCGATGGACGTCTTCGGCGGGCCGATCGAGACGCCCACGATGCGGCGGATCGCCGACAGCGGCATCCGCTACTCCAACTTCCACACGACGGCGCTGTGCTCGCCGACGCGGTCGAGCCTGTTGACGGGACGCAACGCGACGAGCAACAACATGGCCTGCATCACCGAGGGGTCGGCGGGCTTTCCGGGCTTCTCGGCGCGGATCCCGTTCGAGAACGGGACGATCGCGGAGGTGCTGGGAGAGCAGGGCTGGAACACCTATGCGATCGGCAAGTGGCACCTCACGCCGGCGGATGAGATCGACCTGTCGGCGTGGAAGGCCCGCTGGCCGCTCGGGCGCGGCTTCGAGCGCTTCTACGGCTTCCTCGGCGGCGAGACCAACCAGTGGTATCCGGACCTCGTCTATGACAACCACACGGTCCCACCGCCCGCGACCCCCGAGGACGGCTACCACCTCTCCAAGGACCTGACCGACAAGGCGATCGAGTTCGTTCGGGACTCCAAGGCGGTCGCCCCCGAGAAGCCCTGGTACATGTACTTCTGTCCCGGCTGCGCGCACGCGCCGCACCATGTGTTCAAGGAGTGGTCGGACAGGTACGAGGGTCGCTTCGACGAAGGCTACGAGGCGATCCGGGCCACGACCCTCGCCAACCAGAAGCAGCTGGGGCTGCTGCCCGAGGACACCGAGCTGTCGCCGATCAATCCGCACGGCGAGCCCGAGGTAACCGGCCCGGCCGGGCAACCCTGGCCGCAGCTCGACTTCGTCCGCCCCTGGGACTCCCTCTCCGACGACGAGCGCAAGCTGTTCGCGCGCATGGCCGAGGTCTACGCCGGCTTCGTCTCCTATACCGACGACCAGATCGCCCGGCTGCTGGATTACCTCGAGGAGTCCGGCCAGCTCGAGAACACCATCATCGTCGTCGTCTCCGACAACGGCGCCAGCGGCGAGGGCGGCCCCAACGGGTCGGTCAACGAGAACAAGTTCTTCAACAACGTCGCCGACGACATCGAGGAGAACCTCGAGCGCCTCGACGAGCTCGGCGGGCCGACCTCCTACAACCACTACAACACCGGCTGGGCGTGGGCCTTCGACACGCCCTTCCCGTATTGGAAGCGCTTCGCCGGCTACGAGGGCGGCGTCGCCGATCCGCTGATCGTCTCCTGGCCCAAGGGAATCGACGCGGGCGGCGAGGTGCGCGAGCAGTACGTCCATGCGGTCGACGTCGTGCCGACGCTCTACGACATGCTCGGCATCGAGCCGCCGGAGACGATCAAGGGCTACACCCAGAGCCCGATCGAGGGCGACAGCTTCGCCCCCTCGTTCACCGACCCAGCCGCGCCCGGACGCGAGACGCAGTTCTACTCGATGCTCGGCATGCGCTCGCTCTACCACCAGGGGTGGCTGGCGAACACCCTCCATCCTCCGATCTCCGGCTGGGGCAACTTCCACCTCGACGAGTGGGAGCTGTACAACATCGCCGAGGACCGCTCGCAGTTGCACAACCTCGCCTCCGAGCACCCCGAGAAGCTCGAGGAGCTGAAGACCCTGTGGTCTTACTACGCGGGCATCTTCAAGGGCCTGCCGCTCGACGACCGCACCGCGCTGGAGATCATCTCCGACGTGCGCCCGCAGCCGAGCGAGCCGCGCGACCGCTACGTCTACTACCCGGGCGCGGCCGAGGTGCCCGAGTCGGTGTCGGTCAACGTCCGCCGGCGGTCGTTCACGATCGCGGCGGCGGTCGACCTCGACACGACCGGAGCCGAGGGCGTCCTCTTCTCGCAGGGCGCCCGCGCCGGCGGCCATGCCCTCTACGTCAAGGACGGCAAGCTGCACTACACCTTCAACTGGCTCGGCGAGAAGGAGCAGACCGTCAGCTCGGACGCCGAGCTGCCCGCCGGCAGCCACGTGCTCACCGCGGAGTTCCAGAAGACGGGCGACGACGAGCAGACCATGAGCGCCACGGGCACGCTGACGCTCTACGTCGACACCGAGCCGGTCGGCAGCGGCGAGCTGATGACCCAGCCCGGCATGTTCGGCCTCAGCGGCAGCGGGGCAGCCGTCGGCCGCGGCAACGGCTCCTCGGTCAGCTCGGCCTACCACGGGCCGTTCCCCTTCACGGGCGGCACGATCGAGCGCGTCGTCATCGACGTCAGCGGCGACCACTACGTCGACCACGAAAAGGAAGTCCTCGCCTACCTCGCCCGCGACTAGCGCTTGACACTGCGATCCGGCGTGCGGGGCTCTGCGAAGCGACGCGGACCTGTTCGGATATGGGCCGTACTGGTTCAGCTCCGCTCAGGAAGCGGGAGCTGCCGGATGTGCATCGGTCGGTGCATCGGCTACCAGGGGGCGATCATCTCATCCGTGGCGGACTCCGACCAACTGGCCTGCGCCGCGGTGTGGACGTCGCAGTGGTTCGATCCTCGGCGAGGATATGCCGATGGCAACCTGGATCTGGGTCGAACCTTCAGAGCCCTTGGAGTCAGCCGATTGCAGGACTTGCAGGTGCGTGACGGGACTCAACCGTGACCGCCTGGACCACAACCAAAGCTCGACCAAGCCGATTCTCCGCTCTAGGAGCGGCTTTGCGGTGGATTGAGACATCGTTGGACTCGTGCTGGATACCCGCCGATTAGCGGCGATTCCCCTCTGATTCGGACCCAATGAGGCACCGTTGGGTCCCAGCGCTCCGGGTGGCGACATCGACGGGGGTTTGGCCCTCGACGTGCAGCCCGCGCCGGACAGCAAGGGAAGGCGGCGCAGCGGCAAGCCCGGCGCTCTCCCACGCCAAAGCCGCGGGAACCCATGCCCGGGATCCTTCGCCCGGGTGTGGTATGCGGAGTTCGTGGTCGCTCGGCGACTGAGTTGCTACACGAGCGCACGACGGTCGCGCCGCCGGCTCTCGATCACGATCACGGCGATGCTCACGGTGCCGGCGATCGTGAGCAGGCCCGGTCGCAGCGGCCCGATGCCCGCAAGGCCGAGCAGCCCGACCAGCCAACCGGTGGCGACGCCGCCAAGAAGCAGATTACGGGACGTCGCCAGCGCCATAGGATGCGGCGCTTCACACCCACTAGGAGGAGACGCATGAAGCTGATCGGAGCGGGCCTGCCCCGCACCGCAACGACGACTCAGATGATCGCGCTCGAGATGCTCGGGCTGCCCTGTTACCACATGCGCGACATGATGGCCGACCCGGCCACCAGCATCCCGCAGTGGCGCAAGGCGTTCGAGGGCGACGGCGACTGGGGCGAGCTCTTCGCCGGCAAGGAATCGATCGTCGACTGGCCCGGGTCGTACCACTGGCACGAGCTGATGGACGGGTACCCCGACGCCAAGGTGCTGCTGAGCGTCCGCTCCGCCGAGAGCTGGGTCGAGAGCATGCACAACACGATCGCGCAGATCTGGTTCGGCGACACCGTCATGCACCACCTGGCGATGGCGCAGTACCACGTCGATCCGCTCTACGCCGCCTGGCTGGATCTCCTCAACGACATGTGGTCCAAGGCGGACATCATGGTCCCCAGCAAGGGCGACCGTGCGGAGATGGCCGCCGGGATGGAGCGCTGGAACCAGGAGGTCATCGACACCGTTCCCTCCGATCGCCTGCTGGTCTGGAACCCCGCGGACGGATGGGAGCCGCTCTGCGAGCTGCTCGATCTCCCCGTGCCGAGCGAGCCGCTGCCGAACGTCAACGACACCGAGAACTTCCAGAAGAACCTGATCATGCGCCCCGCCATCGACGCCATCAACAACTGGTGGGAGCAGAACCAGGGACCCACAGACAAAGTCGCGGAGCGCCCCGCGACGGCGCAGGGGGCTGCGTAGCCCAACCGTGCTCTGGAGCCGTAGCCGCTCCCGATGGCGAGGCGACTGCACGCGCGCGAGCCGGTCGATGCGTCTCGGGCGATTGGCGCTCGGTCCGGATCGGTTCAGGTGGTGAGCGGTGGTCGCGCAATGCTGCGTTGGGTGCCGTCGCGGATCTCGCCGACGAGCTCTTCGAGCACGTCTTCGAGCGCGACGACACCAACCGGGGCCTGGTCGACGCCGGTGGCTTGCGCGAGGTGCGCGCCGGACCGTTGCATGGTCGCGAGGACCGATCGCAGCCGGTCACTCGCGGCGATCTCTGGGAGCGGCCGGATCCACTGGCGCGCGATCGGCCGGTGGCGGTGGACGTCCTTGGTTTCGAGGGCGTCCTTGAGGTGCAGGTAGCCGACCAACGCGCCGGTCTCGTCGCAGATGCCGCGCCAGCCCAGCGCGGCGACCAACGCACCGCCGAGCAGTGGACCGGCCGCGAGCGCCGAGCCGCTGATGGCGGCCCACGCGGTGATCGCGGTAGCGCGCCGCGCCGGCTCAGGATTCAGCCTGGCGGTCAGCGCCAGCGACGCCGGGAGCAGCAGCGCTCCGGCGACGCCGAGCAGCGCACGACCAGCCACCGACAGGGCGATCGAGCCTGCCGTCGCGCACGCGAGCGACAACGCGCCGAAGGCGAGGAGACCGAGACGGAAGATGCGATCGGCGCCGTGACGATCGGCCGCGACCCCGGCCGCCAGCAGACATCCGGCGAAGGTCAGCGTGTAGCTGTCGACAGCCCACGCCAAACCCTCGACCCCGCCCCCGAGATCCCGACCGAGGTCCGGCAGCGCGACCGTTAGCGCCGTCGTGTCGAAGAGCACCATGAAGTAGCCGAGCGACAGGCCGAGCAGGACGGAGCGTCGTGAGCGTTGGGACAGCACGCCCTCGAGGCTGCCGAACCGCACCCGCTTCGACCACGAACGCTGCCGGGGTCCGCCATCGGCGCTGCCGATGACGGTCGTTAGGGTCGCACGCGATGGAGACGCAGCTCCTGAGGACGTTCCTCACCGTCATCGACACCGGCAGCATCAGTGGGGCAGCCGCACGACTCGGATACGTCCAGTCGAGCGTCTCCGAGCAGCTGCAACGCCTCGAACGTGAACTCGGCGTGACGCTGCTCACCCGCGCCTCCACCGGTGTCGCGCCGACCACGGAAGGCCGTCGGCTCGTACCCGCCGCCGAGCAAGTTCTGGCAGGGCTCGACGCGCTGCACGACACGATCCGCAGCGGGCCACGGCTGCGAGTAGGCGCCGTGGACACCCTGGCCGTCCAGTGGCTGCCGCACGCAATCTCCACCATGCCCAGCGAGCAGCAGCCAACCATCGTGATGGACCGCCGCGACCGACTCCTGCGCGCCCTCGTCGACGGCCGCTGCGACGTCGTGATCCTCTACCGGCCACACGGAGCGCCGCTGCCACCACTCGGCGACGGACTGCACGCAGCCGTCACCCGACTCTCGATCGAGGTGCTCGACACTGACACGCTCGTCGTCGTCAGCGCCCCCACCCGCGACCGCGAGGCCGACGACGGCTGGCTCGTCACCCAACCCGGCTGCGTCCACCGCGAAGCGTTCGACCGCCACGTCGCGCCCCACCTCACCAACCCACTCGTACGAGCCGAGGCGCCAACCCCGACGCACTGCGCCGCCTCGCACGCCGAGGAACCGGACGAGCGCTGCTGCCCACCCTCGCCGTCGCCGAAGACCTCGCCGACGGCACGCTCGTGATCGACTCCTCGCCGCCAGACCCCGACGACACGATCGAGATCGTCGCCGTCCACCACGACAACGCCGGGCCCGCCGTCCACCGCTTCCTCCGCCGAGCTGTCGACCACGCCACCGATCGACGGCCAAGCGGGGGGCGTCCGTAGCGCGGTCGCGTAGACCGCGAACGAGCGTCAGTTGCGTTGCACGAGTCCGAGCTGGGGGCGAGAATCGCGGCCCCCGCTCTGGATCACGCGACGAGTGTCCGTGCGGCGATCAGCAGGTCGTGCACATCGCTCGCCGGCGCACCGCCGGCGGCAAGCAGACTGGACGCGATCACGATCGAGAGGAGCGCGTCACCACGCGGCGCTACGTCGTCGGCGGCGATCTCCCTGCTCGCCGCTGCGCGTGTAAGGGCAGCGTGGAGCGCCCCCCGAAGCACCTCGCGGTAGCGGGCCGTCCTCTCGGCGATCAGCGGCGGCGCGTCGCGAAACTCGCCAATCGCATTGGCGGCCAGACAGCCCGGGGGGCCCGGCTGGTCGATCCTAGTGGCGAGCCGCTCGAAGAACGCGTCAATGTCGGCGAGGCCGGCGGAGCCACGCTTGAGCGGCGCGACCACCGGCTCGATGGTCACGTCGAGATAGCGATCGAGCGCGCACGCGAACAGCTTGATCTTCGAGCCATAGACGTTGTAGAGGCTCGAGGGCGCCAGGCCGGTGGCAGCAGATATGTCTGCGATCGAGGCACGCGCGTAGCCGCTGCGCCAGAAGACATCGATCGCGACATCGAGCAGGGCGGTCTCCTCGAAGGTACGGGGGCGGCCGCGCCGATGGGTCGTCTCTGGATCGGTCACGCAGGATCTCCTGCATTATGTAGCATCCATTCCAAAATTACCTCGGGGTCGATATGAGAGGCGGTTCGAATTGCCAAACGCTCGTGAGGACTGGACGTTCGGCGGCCTGTGGCCGTACGAGACATGCTGGTTCGAGACGCCTGACGGGCGCATGGCCTACATCGACGAAGGCCCGCGCGACGGCCGTCCGGTGGTGCTCCTACACGGCAACCCGACCTGGGGCTTCCTGTACCGCAACTTCGTTGGCCCGCTCGTCGACGACGGCCACCGGGTGATCGTGCCCGATCACCTGGGGTTCGGCCGATCGGACAAGCCCGGCAGGCTGGAGCTCTACCGGATCCCCCGCCACGTGCAGCGTCTCGACGCGCTCCTGGAGTCGCTCGACCTTCGCGACGCGATCGTCGTGCCGAGCGATTGGGGTGGGCCGATTGGTCTCTCCTGGGCGGTCGCCCACCCGGAGCGCGTCTCCGGGCTGTTCATCCTCAACACCTACGCCCACGGGCCGCGTGGCAAGGTCAAGCTCCCCCTGCCGCTACGGCTGTTCCGGGCACCCGGTGCGGGTGAGGTCATGGTCAAGGGTCTGCACCTATTCGTGCGGGTCTTCCTGTTTCGCGTCGGCGTGGCGCATCGCGACCGGCTGACGGCAGACGTGCGAGACGCCTACCTCGCGCCGCACCCGAGCTGGTCCAGCCGCACGAGCGTCCTGGTGTTCCCACGTGAGATCCCAACCGACGGGACGGGCCCGGTCGCACAGCTCACGGCCGACCTGGAGCTCGGCCTCGAGCAGCACTTTCGATCCAAGCCGGTACGGATCATGTGGGGCATGCGCGACCCGGCGTTCACCCCCGAGATGCTCGAGAACCTGTGGTTGCGCACCTTCCCGAACGCCGAGGTCACCCGCCTCGACGACGCGGGCCACTTCCTCCAAGAGGACGCACATGAGCGCATCGTGCCCGAGCTCCTGCGCTTCCTGGGCGATGACACCCGCACAGCTCCGTGACAACTGCCTCGCGTTCGCCGGGGCCAAGGAGACCTTTCCATTCGGTCCCGAGACCTCGGTGTTCAAGGCCTGCGGAAAGATGTTCGCCCTGTCCCAGCTCGCCGCGACCTCGCTCCGGGTCAGCCTCAAGTGCGAACCGTGGCTCGCCACAGAGCTGCGCGCGGCGCACGCCGCAGTGCTTCCCGGATACCACCTCAACAAGCGTCACTGGAACACCGTCGTCATCGACGGCTCGCTCTCCGACAACGCCATCCGCGACATGATCGAGGACTCCTACGATCTCGTCGTCAGCAACCTGCCAATGGCGCAGCGGCGCGCCCTCGGATGGCCCGGCGACTCATAGCAAACGCCTGCTCGACCTCCCGCGGACGAGCGTCAGCTGCGTTGCATGAGTCCGAGTTGGGGAGCGAAGAGGACGTTGCCTCCGCCGACGACGATTTCGGTGCCGGTGAGGATCGACGCTTCGTCGGAGGCGAGGTAGACCGCGCAGCCGACGACGTCCTGGGGCGTCGCGACGCGGCCGAGCTTGACGATCGAGTTGATCAGCTCGAAGCCGGGCGGGTGGGATCATCTTGCGGGTGACATCGGTGTCGACGATCCCGGGGATGACGGTGTTGACGCGGATGCCGTGGGGGCTTCCCTCGACCGAGAGGGCGCGTCCGAGCGAGATGACGCCGCCCTTGGCTGCTGCGTGCGCTGCGCTGCCGGCTGGTTGGCCGTCGATGGCGCTGTAGCCGGAGACATTGACGATCGATCCGCCGCCCGCGGCCGTCATATGTGGCCAGACGGCCTTGCAGGCGTGGAACACCAGCGCGAGCTCGTTGCGCAGGGTGTAGTCCCACTCCTCGAGCGTCATCTCGGCGAAGGGCGCGAACCGGGGACTCGCTGCGTTGTTGTAGAGGACGTCGATGCGCCCGAACGTCTTCGCGGCATTGTCGACCCACGCGGTCACCTGTTCGGGCTCGCCGAGGTCCAGCGGGGCGGTGGCGATCATCTCGCCGCCGCTCTGGTGGACGAGCCGCTTGGTCTCCTCGTTGGCCCCGATGTCGAGGTCGCAACCGACGACGACCGCTCCATGCTCGGCGAACGTCTGGGCTGCGACTCGTCCCTGGCCGCCCCCGGTGCCGGTGATCAGCGCGACCTTGCCCGCCAGGCGCCCCGACGGCTGACGCTGCCTCGCTTCTGTTGCCATTGGCCTTCCCTTCTCGTGGATTGTCGACTGAGTCCCAAGCCGCGAGGTCATGCGGTTTCGGGCTGGCGGCGAGCGTCGGTGCGCGAGGTGATCAGGCGGCCGCTGACGACCGCGCCTAGCCCGCCGGCGACGCCGACTCCGAGCGCGCCGAGCGCCCAGCTGGTGCCGCTGAGATCGATTCCAAGCGCGTGGTCGAGCGACCAGTCGCCCGCACCGATCGCCGCGAGGGCGAACAGCGTGGCTGCGAGCACGAGGTTGTACTCGTAGCCGTTGTCGGCCGCGAAGAAGCCGTTGGGTCGATGGACGGTGAGCACGGCAGCGGTCATCACGCCGATCAATCCCGCCGCGGCCACCGGGGTCAGCAGCCCGAGCGCGATCAACAGGCCGCCGAGCAGCTCGGTGCCGCCGGCCGCCCACGCGTGCAGCTTGCCCGGGCGCAGGCCGATCTGCTCGAAGAATCCGGCGGTCGCGGCGATTCCCGGCCCGTCGAACGCGCCGAACAGCTTCTGCGCTCCGTGCGCGGCGAACCCGAGCCCCACGACCAGCCGCGGTGCCAAGAGGGCGATTTCCATGACGTCTCTCCTTGCAATCCAGAGACCAACCCCGAAACGGAGGGTAGCCTCAGCTTACGTTCGCCGGCAGGCTAGCACATCCGGAGACATGCCTCCGCTTTGCTATGGTGACGTCCGTGGATGCAGACGTGACGCCCACCATCCGGCCGTTGCGAGCCGACGCAGAGCGAAACCGCGCCCGCGTCCTCGCCGCAGCGGCCGAGCTGTTCGCCGAGTGCGGCCTCGACGCATCGCTCGAAGAGGTCGCCGCCCGTGCCGGCGTCGGTGTCGGGACCGTCTATCGCCGCTTCGGCGATCGCGAGGGCCTGATCGACGCGCTGTTCGAGGAGCAGATCGAAGAGGTCGCACAACTCGCCGAGCACGCTCGGACCATCGACGACTCCTGGGAAGCGCTCGTGTATTTCCTGCGTGAGTCCACCGCCCGCAGCGTGGTCGATCGCGGCCTGCGGCAAGCCGTCCTCAGCCCCGCCCGGGGACGAGAGCGAGCAGCCCGCTCGCGCGAGCGGATCGCGCCACTCGCCGCACAGCTCCTCGACCGAGCCCGCAACGACGGCCACCTCCGCGACGACTTCGGCGTCTACGACATACCCCTGATGCAGCTGATGCTCGGCACGCTCGCCGACGTCACCGGCACGATCGACCCCCACTATTGGCAGCGCTTCCTCACCATCCTCCTCGACGGCATGCGCACCAACCGCCCCACCCCGACGCCGCTGCCTGGCCAGCCACTCGACGCCGACCGCTACGCAACCGCGATGACCAGCCACCACCCCGCGCAGCCTCAACCTCGACCCCAGACCTGAACATGACGCCCCCACCTGCGGATTGGGCCCTCGCAACCCAACCCTGACGTTCATGTAGGGTTGTGTTCCTGCCGATAGAGGCAGGGAGCGATCGGGCGGTAGGCCCGGTCGGTTCAGTGAGCAGTCAGAGCGCGTCCTGTCGCAACGGCCCGGTTCAAAAGGGCTAGGTGCTGAGGAGCAGCTTGACCTCAGCAGCACGCGCAGGACCCGAAGCCGATTGCCGGACTCCACCGGAGCCCATCCCCCCAGACCAATTTTCGCGGGCCATCCCGGGCCCGTGCCGAACCGAGAGACAGATAGATGACGAACTCCCTAGCCCTGCTCCAATCGCGCCTGCCGTCCGCTCGCCTGCTGCGAGTCGAGCTGCTGGCCGGCCTCGTCGTCGCGCTGGCGCTGATCCCGGAGGCGATCTCGTTCTCGATCATCGCCGGCGTCGATCCCCGCGTCGGGCTCTACGCCTCGTTCACGATGGCGGTCGCGATCGCGTTCACGGGCGGCCGGCCAGCGATGATCTCGGCGGCGACGGGGGCGATGGCGCTGGTCGTGGTGTCGCTGGTCGCCGACCACGGCGTCGAGTACCTGCTCGCCGCGACGATCCTCGCCGGAGCGATCCAGGTGACGCTCGGGCTGCTCGGCGCCGCGAAGCTGATGCGCTTCGTGCCGCGGTCGGTGATGACGGGATTCGTCAACGCGCTCGCGATCCTGATCTTCCTCGCCCAGATCCCCCACCTCACCGACGGCGGCGCGACCGTCTACGCCCTCGTGGCCGCCGGCCTGCTCGTCATCTACCTGCTGCCACGAATCACGACCGCCATCCCGGCGCCACTGGTCGCGATCGTGGCGCTGACCGTCGTCTGCGTCGCCGCGGGCATCACAGTGCCGACCGTTGGCGACGAGGGCGAGTTGCCGAGCACGCTGCCGGTGCTCGGCATCCCGACGGTGCCGTTCTCGCTCGACACGCTCCTGATCATCGCCCCGTACTCGCTCACGCTCGCTGCGGTCGGGCTGCTGGAGTCGCTGATGACCGCAAAGCTGGTCGACGACATCACCGAGACTCCGTCGGACAAGGACCGTGAGTCGCGCGGCCAAGGGATCGCCAACGTCGTGACCGGCCTGTTCGGCGGCATGGCCGGCTGCGCGATGATCGGCCAGACGATGATCAACGTCCGGGTCAGTCGCGCCCGTACGCGGATCTCGACCTTCGCCGCGGGCGCGCTGCTGCTCGTCCTGGTCGTCGGGCTCGGCAGCCTCGTCGCGGTGATCCCGATGGCGGCGCTGGTCGCGGTGATGATCCTCGTCGCCGTCTCGACGTTCGACTGGCACTCGATCGCGCCCGCCACGCTGCGACGGATGCCGCCCGGCGAGACGCTCGTCATGGCCGTCACCGTCGCCGGCACCGTCGCCACCCACAATCTCGCGATCGGCGTCGGCGCCGGCGTGCTGACCGCGATGGCGGTCTTCGCGCGCCGTGTCGCGCACCTCGTCGACGTCGAGCGAGTCGTCGACCCCGACGGCCAGAGCGCGCTCTACTCGATCACCGGCGAGGTGTTCTTCGCCTCCGACCAAGAGCTGATCGACGCCTTCAACTACACCGACGACCCACCCAACGTGATCGTCGACTTCTCCCGCGCCCACCTCTGGGACGCCTCCGCCATCGCCGCGCTCGACGCGATCGAGACCCACTACCGCCGCCACGACATCAAGCTCGAGATCACCGGCCTCAACCCCCGCAGCGACAAGCTCCACCAGACCCTCTCCGGCCAAATGGCCGCCGCCCACTAGAGCAGCACCACCAACACCGCGAAGTACGCTGACACCGATGGCCGCCACCGACGAGATGCTGCAGATCGGCGAGGTCGCCGACCGCGTCGGGCTATCGCTACGAACGGTGCGCTACTACGAGGAAATGGGACTGCTCGTCCCCGCCCAACGCACCGAGGGCGGCTTCCGCCTCTACACCGACGAGCAAGTCGAGCGGCTCGGGCTCATCAAGCGAATGAAGCCGCTCGGATTCACCGTCCAACAGATGCGCGACCTCCTCGACGCCCGCGACACCGTCCGCGACCCCGCCACCGACCAGGCCGCCTACGCCGCCGCGCACGGACAACTCAAGCGATTCTCCACCGCCGCCAACGAGAGCTGCAAGCAACTCAGCCGCCAACTCGAACTCGCCCAAGAGTTCGCCAAACAGCTCCAAAACGAAACCCGCCGAGCGTCCAAACACACCAACGGCTAAGCCCATTCCTTAAGACCCCTCGCTGTGCGGTTGTCGCCGCCGATCAGGGTGGGTGTCGGTGCGTGTCAGCAGGAAGCGTGCGTTTATGGCAATCAGGCCGATCAACGCGGCGATGCCAGATGCGGTCAGGATGGCGAGCTTGGCTTGGTCTTGGAGCGCCTGTTCGTCGAAGGCGAGCACGGAGATGAAGATCGCGACGGTGAAGCCGATGCCCTTGAGCGGGGCGAGGGCGCTGATCGCCGGCCAGTCGAGACCTTCGGGTATCCGCGCCGGACCCAAGCGCACCAGCAGCCATGCGAACAGCACGCCACCGATCGGTGCGCCGACCACTAGGCCGAGCAAGATACCCAGGCCCACGGAACTGGTGAGGGCGTCCTCGAGTCCGTTCAGCGAGACCGGGACCCCAGCGTTCGCGAGCGCGAAGATCGGCAGGATCGCGTAGGCGGTCCAGGGGTGTAACAGCGTCTCCATCCGAGCCAGGGGGGACACCGACTCGTCGAGATCCGCGAGACGTCCAGCATCGTCGCCTCGCTGAGCTCGGCGTCGTCGCCCAGCTCAGACAGCCGTGTGCCGATCAGCTCTCCGGTCCGCTTTCGGGCGTGCAAGGCGACCGCTGGAGTGAGGAACCCGAGCGCGACACCCGCCAGGGTCGGATGAACCCCCGATTCGAGGGCGGCGATCCAGATCAGACCTGCCAAGGCGACGTAGACGATCAGCGAGCGCACCCCGATGCGCCGGCAGAGCGCCACCGCGACGAGCAGGCCGGCGCCGGCCGCGAACCAGCCGAAGCCGATTCCGTCGGAGTAGAACACCGCGATGACCGCGATGGTCCCGATGTCGTCGACGATCGCCAGGGTCAGCAGGAACGCTCGCAGCTGGCGCGGAGCTCGCCTCCCAGCGAGCCCGAGCACGCCGAGCGCGAATGCGATGTCCGTTGCGATTGGGATCGCCCACCCCTGCAAGGCGCCGCTGTCGAGGTTGATCGCGACATAGGTGGCCGCTGCGCCGGCCATGGTGCCCAGCGCCGCCGCGACCGGGACCGCCGCGGAGCGAGGATCGCGCAACGACCCGAACAGCGCCTCGCGCTTGACCTCGAGCGCGACGACGTAGAAGAACACCGCCATGAGCAGGTCGTTGACCAGGTGGCGCAGATCCTCGTCGAACGCCAGCGGTCCGATATCGACCACCACCGCCGTCGTCCAGAAGCTCTCATAGGACTCCTGGGAGACGTTGACCCAGACCAGGCCGACGAGCGCGGCCGCCATCAGCAGCGCCGCGCTGCCCGACTCCAGCTTCAGGAACCGCTCTAGCGGACGAACGATCAAGCGCGGCACAGCGCGCTCGGACCGCACCCACGAACGCGCGAGCGGACGTTTGATATGACGACCGGAGTCTGGTGTCATCCGCCGCGATCCCTTCGCGCGCGTGACGCACCCCCACGCGACCGCATTCGTCGACCCGGTCGCGCCAGGTTGTCCTCGACCCTAGGCACGGCGCTTGCCGTCGGGTCCGATGACCCACCAGAAGCCGCCGTTGAGGTCGACGTTGTGGCAGCGCACCTCCCCCGGTGCCTCGTGCGCGTAGTAATAGAGCGGCTTGCCGGCGTAGGTCACCTGCCGGCGGCCGCTGCGGCGCCTCACGGTTCCGAGCAGCGCCCGCTTCACTCCGGTGCCGGCTTGCGGCTCGCCGCCGCTGAAGACCGGCGGCCACGCCCGGGCGCAGTCGCCATAGCAGGCGCTCTTGTCGCGCCGGTCGTTCTCGAAGACGTAGATCGCCTGCCGCTGCGAGTTGAACAGCATCCGACCGAACTCGGAGCCTCTGACCGTGATCGTCACCCCTCTCGAGCGCACGGCGCGCTTCGTCGGCGCGGACTCCGGCTGCTGCATGGACGCCGACGCGGTCTCCGGCATCTCTCGATCGGCGCTGGACGATTGGTCATCGCCACACCCGGCTGCGGCAAGCATCCCGCACAGCACCCCCATCACAGCAGTTCTGGACATCAGCCGATCACCTCATTCTTCTGTTGCGCTTAACGGGCGGTGTGCGTTGCTATCTGCGGGGGGCTCCCCTTGTTCTGGCTCGTTGATACCCGGTGCCCTCGTCAAGAGGAAAAGGCCAAGGCTGAACCCGGCGACGCCCGCGTTCATCGCGACTACTCCTGCTAGCCGGCTGTCGATGCCAAACACGTTGAGGCTAGGGAGGAAGACGACGAACGCTCCGACAAGGACGAGCAGCACAGACCCCCCGACAGCGACGCGACCGAAATCCCGGCCGATCGAACTCATCTCGAACTCCTCGCGTGCCGTCTAGGTCGCATCGAGGAAGCGGTTGGCGATGCGGCGAAAGAAGTCCCCGCGGGTGATGATGCCGATGACTCGGCCGTTGTCGGTGACGGGCACGATCAGGACGCGGTGGTGGAGGAAGATCTCGGCGAGCTGGACGTCGGAGTAGTCGATGTCGACGTCGACGTGGTCGGTGTTGGCGTGCTCGCCGACGGTCTCGGTGGCGCAGGAGGCACGTTTCTCGATCGCGTCGTCGAGGGAGTGCTTGACGAAGCCGGCGTGCTTGAGCTGTCCGAGATAGCCGGGAAACAGCGCCGCCATGAACTCCCGCTCGCCGAAGATCCCTGCCGGTCGGCCGCGGTCGTCGACGACCGGCAGCGCGGGGTGCTCGGTGTCGATCAGCATCTTCACGCCGTGCTCGATGGTGTCGTCGCTGCGCAGCGCGGGGACCTCGATTACGAGGTCGTGGCTGAGGCTCTGCGGGCACATGGCATCTCTCCTCAGAGGTAGCGAAGCGCGACGTAGCCGGTCGCGAGCAGCATCGAGATCAACGTGACGGGCAGGCCGGCCTTCATGAACTCGACGAACCCGATCGGCTTGCCCGCGCGGGCGGCCATCCCCGACGCGGCGACGTTCGCGGCGGCGGCGACGATCGTGGCGTTGCCGCCAAAGCACGCGCCGAGCGCAAGCGCCCACCAGTAGGCGTCATCCCCATCCGGTCCCTGGAGCTGCTCGACGACAGGGATCATCGTCGCGGTGAACGGGATGTTGTCCACGATCCCCGACCCGATCGCCGAGACCCACATGATCCCCAGCAGCTCCGCGGTGCGATCGCCGTTGGTGACGTCGGCGATCGCGTCGGCGACCTCCTTGATCGCCCCGGTCTCCTCCAAGGCGCCGACCATCACGAACAGGCCGAGGAAGAAGAACAGCGTCGGCCACTCGATCCCCGCCAGCGACTCCCCAAGCGGCTGGCGGGTCACCAGCAACGCCGCGGTCGCGCCGGCGAGCGCGACCGTCGCCGGCTCGAGGCCGAGCGCCTTGTGAAAGAAGAACGCGAGGATCGTCAGCCCCAGGATCGGGACGGTGCGGATCAGCTCGTCTCGATCCTCGATCGACTTGGAGGCGTCGAGGTCCATCACCCGCTGCCGCGCCTCCGGCGCCACCTGCAACCGCGACCGATAGGCGAGATACAGCAGACCGACCACCACGACGAACGACACGGCGGCGATCGGCGCGAGGTTCGAGATAAACGCCCCGAACGAAAGGTCGGTCGCGCCGGCGATGATGATGTTCGGCGGATCGCCGATCAGCGTCGCGGTCCCGCCGATGTTCGACGCCACGATCTCGATGATCACCAACGGGATCGGATCGATGTCCAACGCGTCGGCCAACAAGAACGTGATCGGCACCATCAACAGCACCGTCGTCAGGTTGTCCAAGAAGGCCGACAACACCGCCGTCGTAACAGCCAACGACGCCACGACCGCGAACGGCCGTCCGCGCGAGAGCTGCCCCGCCCGAATCGCCATCCACGTATAGACCCCGGTCGTCTCGGTCAACCGGACCAGCAGCATCATCCCCGCGAGCAGACCGATCGTGTTGAAGTCGATCGACTCGATCGCATGCTCCTGATCGATCGTCTGCGTCAGCAGCACCAGCACCGCGCCAAGCAACGCGACCTTCGTGCGATCCACCCGCTCGCTGGCGATCAACGCCAACGCCGCGACAAAGATCCCGATCGCTAGCGCCATGCGAACGGCTCAGGCAGAGGAAACAACGGGACTACGGCGCGCGTAAGAATGGGAAGCTCCCAGGGGTCGACAACATGCCGACCAGTCTTCCCGGCTCACCAGCCCGCACCATACAGACTCGGGCCGGCGCCCTCGGCGCGGTCCGTCCGGTGCGCGAGCCCTGTCTCAAGCGTTCCGGTTTCGGGACAGCGGGCAGATCGGACCCATTCCAGAAAGCCTTCGACCGCATCGACGACCCGAGCGAAGCGAAGCGAGTGGAACAGGTCGAAAGCGTGTTGGGCCCCCTGTAACTCGGCGTACACCACCGGTGCAGCTGATGCGGATCGCAGGGCGCTCGCGAAACGGCGCGCGCCTTTGACCGATACCTCGCTGTCGCGGTCGCCGTGAGCGAGAAAGAACGGCGGCGCGTCCGGTCGCACGTAGGTCACAGGCGAGGTAGCCGGGCCCTGTCCGTAGTAGTTGCCGTAGTAGCCGTAAAGGCACACGGCGGCAGCGACCGACGTGTCCGCCTCCTCGAAGCCAGGTTGGAAGGTCGGGTCGTTCGTCAGTGCGGCGAGCGCGGCGAGGTGGCCGCCGGCCGAGCTGCCAGCCACGAACAGCTGATCGGGATCGCCTCCGTATCTGTGCCCCTGCTCGCGCGCCCATGCCAGGGCCTTCTTGGCGTCGATCAGGTGCGCGGGGAACGCCGCCGAGGGCCGCAGCCGGTAGTTGGCGCTGATGCACACCCAGCCCTGGCTTGCGAGCCGGTAGAGCAGCGGGCGGGCCTCGCGATTCTTGCGGCCGCTGAAGTACCCCCCGCCGTGGAAGTAGACGAGCACGGGACAGCCAGTGGGCCGGGATCGATGCCGGTAGACGTCGAGGCGATTGCGGCGCCCGGCGTCCCCATAGGCGATGTTCGCGTCGCGCCTGACGTCCCGGCGACGAACGTAGAACGGCGCGAGCACGATCCTCCCTACGGGAGGCCGTTGTTCTAGTCGCCCGGCCGTCGCTCGTGGGAGAGCCTTGCGCCAACCTCTCCCGAGTCCCTCCTGGAGCGCACGTTCGACCCCGGCTTTCGTCTTCGACGCTCGCCACACCACGACCGCGATCCCCGCCACGGTCAGCAGCGCTAGGCCCAGCACGGCCGCGCCGCCTGCGGACGACGCATCGCCGTCCGCGACGGCCATCGCGGTGGCAACCAGCAGCCAGAGCACGACGATGAACGGCAGCTCGTTGACGAGAAGGCCCATCCGCAAGCCGACCCTGCGAAGCGCCTTGGGACTGCGCGGCGGCGACAACGCGAACCAGGTCGCCAGCGCGATCGGCAACACGGTTATGAGGAACCCCAACGGCACACCTCGGGCTTACCCGTGGACGCACCCGGCTGAATGTCCGCAGGCGAACATTCACGGCGCCGTCCGGGGAAATATCGGCTCGGAGCGCAACACCGGGTGAGGGTGGCGGGTTACCGCCTTCGTGGGCTACTGGCCCAGCTGAGGGATGTCGCTGAGGCGTCCGCCACGACAGACGAAGGAGCAAACAAGATGCTGCCCCGACTGAACCGCATCCGACACCAGCAGGGAGGCAACCTCAAGCTCGGGGTGCTGGCGGGCGTCGTGCTGGCGCTCGTGATCGCCCCGCTCGCCGTCGCCCAGACGACCGGTCTGATCGGCGGTAAGCGCAACCCGAAGTCCGGCGCGTTCAGCACCGAGACCCAGGTGATCGCCAAGAACTCGACCTGGGGCATGCGCTACTCCAACCGCGCCGTCGGCGGTGGCGGCGGGCTGCTCTTTGGCTGCCGCTCCGAACCGGGCGGCACCCCGGCCGGCCACTACCCCTGCGCACGCTCGCGCAACGTGGCCAGCGGCCTCGCGTTCGAGTTCCTGACCGGCGGCTCGATCGCCGGCACGATCACCGCCGGCAAGAGCGGCGACGGCTCCAAGCCCTTCACCACCAACGCCACCGGCGTCGCCACCGGACTGAACGCCGAGCGCGTCGGGTCCCAGACCCCCGCCCAGCTGACCAGCGCCGCCGTCGGCGCTGTCCAGCAGGGCCTGAGCTTCGCGCGGATCTCCGCCGCCGGCGCCAACGCCGGCGGACGCGGCGTGACCGCCGTCGCGCACCCCGAGACCGGGACCTACACCATCACGTTCCAGAACCCCGTGAACGCGTGCGCGGTCACCGCGACCCAGCAGGCAACCGGAACCGACGTCGGCACCATCGGCACCCAAGTCGGCGCCGACAACCGCACCGTCACGGTCACCACGCTCACCCTGACCCCGTCGCCGGCACTCGCCGACCGCGCCTTCGACATCACCGCCGTCTGCTGACCCGTCCCGCTACTGGTCGCCCGCGACGGCCATCACGGCCGTCGCGGGCGGCACTCCAGACCCTTCCACGGCACGGGTCGGACCTCAGACGTCAAGTCAAGGTCGTCGCCACGGCACCGCCGTGCGCCAGTGTGCATGACGAAGGCGCGTGCGCGAACGCGCAGTTCAGCGAAGCCTCTGTCGAGGGCGTCGAGCGATGTCGGCATCCGTGTAGAAGGGCGGCCGGCCAGACGCCGCGCCTTGCACGCGGCGGCGCATCTCGGCGACGACGGCACCCTGACGATCGGCGACGTCACGGCGCTCGCGACGGTCATTGAGGTGGTCGTAGAGTCGCTCTTCGCGTCCGTCGTTGCGGACCATGTATGCCCAGCGACGGTCGCGGACGTAGGAGTGGTTGCCATAGCCGCCTACGGCGTAAAGACGATCCTCGTCGGGCACGCCACCGCCGAGGATCGGCGACAGATCGGCGCCCTCGAAGCTCGACGGCCGCGGCAAGCCTGCAAGCGACGCGAGCGTCGGGGCCACGTCGTGGGTCGAGGCGAACCAGTCGCTCGTGGTGCCCGCTCCCGCTCCCCCGGGGTCGCGCAGCAGCATCGGCACGTGGATGAGCTCGGGGTGCAGCAGGTGCGGGCCCTTGCCGGTCCAGTCGTGCTCGCCGAGGAAGACGCCGTGGTCGCTGAGCAGCATGATCGTGGTCGAGTCGTCGAGTCTCAGATCCCAGAGGCGCTCGAGAAAGGTGCCCAGCCAGCGGTCGGTCATCGTCACGGACGCCTTGTAGGTGACCCGCAGCCTGCCGATCTCCCGCGCGTCGAGGTAGTTCGACGCGTGGGTGTAGCGGACGTCGGCGATCTCATAGCCGCGGTAGTCGGGATCGCCGTACATGTCGAGGTAGCGCCGCGGCGGCGTCCATGGCTCGTGCGGGTCGAAGCAGTCGACCACCATCAGGAACGGATCGTGTCGTTTGGCGGTCGCCAGCTCCTTGGCTGCGGATCGAAACAGCCGCGCAGCGACTTGCTCGCGCTCGTCGAGGCCACCCCCGGTGTTCGCCAGGTACTGCTGCAGCGACCTGACCTGCGACCGGCTCCGCAGAGGACCCGGCGGCAAGCGCGCGAGAGCTGCGGCGCGCGGCGCGCTCGAACGCGGCCTGCGCTCTCCTCGCTGACCCTCGATCCGCACGAAGCGATGCGGCGTGCGGCGGAAGGGATCGAGCACCTGCGTGTAGCCGAGGAACGGGTTGTCGGTGACATACGAGGTCCACCACCCGGCCCGCCGAAACGCGGTGATCAGCGTCTCGGTCTCTGGCCGGATCGGCTGCCAGCCCGGGCGCTTGGCCATGCCGGCCCACGGG
Source organism: uncultured Thermoleophilaceae bacterium (assembly GCA_963846505.1). GTDB lineage: Bacteria > Actinomycetota > Thermoleophilia > Solirubrobacterales > Thermoleophilaceae > JACVRW01. The sequence goes on from CAWJWD010000004.1 coordinate 265,877, forward strand.
TGCCAGTCACGAAACGGGTAGGCCCGCCGACCGGCCAGGATCGAGCGGCGCGCCGGGATCGTCGGCATCGCCTCCGGGAACACCTGCGTGAAGCGCACGCTCTCACGCGCGAGCGCATCGAGGTTCGGCGTGTTCATCCGGGCTGCCCCGTAACAGCGCAGGTGATCGGCCCGCAGGCTGTCGATCACGATCAGCACCACGTTCCGGCGATCCCCCGGGGACAGCGCCCGCCCGATCGCGTCCAAGCCACCCGTCGCCAAGCCGACGCCTGCGGCGCCTGCCGCGACGCCCGCGCCGACGAACCCGCGCCGCGTCAGCTCGGACATCTAGCGTCCTTCATCGACCCTTCTTAACCTGAAGACACCAGGAAAGGTTCGGCATCCGTCACTTCACGCCACTTCGATGTCAGAGCTCTGACATCGAGAAGTCGACTTCGCCGCTAGCAGTTGTGGCCAGGCGGATCGACCGGATCGCTCGAATCGATCACACCTCCATCGGGCGAACCGGGGGCGGGGCCGCAGTCGAGTTCGGTATCGGCCCGTCCGTCGGCGGCAAAGAGGTGGTCGAAACCGACGCCGCCCTGCAAGCGGTCGGCGCCGGTGCTGCCACGCAGCTCGTCGTTGCCCGGATCGCCGCGCAGGATGTCGGCGCCGCCGGCGCCGAAGAGCCGGTCGTCCATCTTGCGGCCCCAGAGCGTGTTGGGGCTGTCGTTGCCGACCAGGATGTCCTTCTTCATCGTGCCCTCGAGGATCTCGCTGCTGGCCGCCACGTAGGTGAACGCGTTCCCAACAAAGGCGTTGCCGGTGCCGTCCATGCCGAGCAGTCGGGCGTGGCCGTAGTAGCTGCTGTTGATGTCGGCCGGGTTGCCCATGGGATCGCCGAGGTAGGCGTTGATGCCCCAGTTGGCGTTAACACTCTGGGGCGGGAACGTGCGCGCGAACCCCGCGACGTCCTGGCCGGGCCCGCCGATCATGACGTGTCCCTGGCAGGGATCGTTGGTGACGAGCTGGTCGTTGCCGGCTTGGGCGTCGATGGTGTCGCCGCCCTTGCCGAGTGCGAGCAGCGCGTCGGGCCCGTCGCCGCCCACCAGCGTGTCATTGCCGGTGTTGCCGGAGAACAGCACTTCGCTGCCGGCGCTGCCGCTCAGCGAGTCGCTGTCCTTGCCGCCGTCGAAGTCGGCGGTCATCCCAGCTCATGCAGGCGCCCATACCCCAGTGCGAAGCACCCGCGATCAACGATGTCCGCGCGCTGACAGTGAACGCAAACGAGACGTGTGACATGGGTAGTCGGAGACATATGCATTTCTCAAGCTCGTGGCGAAGGCTCCTGCTCAGCGGCGCCGCGGTGGGCGGCGCCATCCTGGTGACCGGACCGGTCACCGCCCAAGAGCCTGGCGCCCCGCCACCAACGAAGGTCGACGTCGACGCTCGCGTCAAGCCCAACAAGGCCGGCACCCCGCGCCGTCCGCGCGCGGTCAAGGTGATCGTCGACGCTCGCCTCGACTCGCCTACCGGGTACGAGCGGCCGATCCTGCAGCGAGGACGCATCCTGTTCCCGCGCGGTGGGCGCTGGAACGGCAAGAAGTTCCCGAAGTGCAGCGAGACCACGCTCAACCGTCGGGGGCTGTCGGCATGTCCCAAACGATCGATCTTCGGCAAGGGCCGGGCGATCGGCTGGGCAGACACGGCGATAACGCGGCCGCGCATCACCCTCGTCAACGGCGGCGCCCGACGTATCTACTTCTTCACGCAGTTGACCAACCCGGCGCGCGTGAACCTCGCCGTCGTCGGCAAGCTCAAGCCACGCCGGGGCAAATGGTCCTACCAGCTCGACTTCGCGGTGCCCGTGGCGCTGCAGATCGTCGCCGGCGTGCCCATCTCCATCACCAAGCTGCACGTCGTGGCAGGTCGCAAGGACATCCTGGCGACCACGTACTGCCCACGCAGCCGACGCTGGCCCTATGAAGCCCGGCTCGAGCTCAGCAACGGCCAGCAGCCACTGATCAAGGGCAGCACCCGCTGCCGGCGCTAGTGGGCACGACACTGGGCGGCTCAGAGGTGAGTCCGCCCGAGAGGGCGCGTCCGGCCGTGCTCGCTTGAACAGGCTCCAGCGGGACACCAGACACGCATGGCGCGAGCGGGCAAGGCCGGGGCGGGATTCGCCGGCACGCTCGCGCGCGGGATCGTGCGCGCTCGCTGGGCGATCGTCGCCGTCTGGCTGGCGGCGGTCGTCTGTGCGCTGCTGCTGCTGCCGACGATCCGCGAGGCGCAGACGGGCGCGCTCGGCGACCTGGTGCCGCGCGACGCCGAGGCCGTCGACGCGGAGCTGCGCTCGAGCGAGCTGTTTCGCTTCCCGCTGCTGAGCCGCACCCTGGTCGTGCAGCGCCAGCTCGACGGGCTCGACGAGAGCGAGCAGGCAAGGATCGTCCGCCATGCGCTCGCGCTGACGCGGCATGACTATCCGGGGCTGCGCCGGGTCGGCGGCGCGCTGCCGGTGATCAACTCGATCGGCAGCGAGCCCTTCAGGCGCGAGCGCGCCACGACCGCCGTCACCTACCTCTTCTTTCGCCCCGCCGTCAGCCAGGACGAGCGTCAGCGGCTGGCCGAGCGGTTCGTGCAGCGCAGGATCGAGCCGACGTCCTCGGGCTTTGCGGGCGTCACCGGCACGATCGCGGCCCGCAGCCAACAGTCTGAGGTGATCTCCGAACGGCTGCCGCTGGTCGAGCTAGGGACCGTGCTGCTGGTCGCGCTCGTGGTCGGGCTGCACTTCCGCGCGCTCGGCGCGCCCCTGCTCGCCCTGCTCGCCGTCGCCACCGCCTACCTGACCTCGACCCGCGTGATCGCCTTGATCGGCCAGCAGCTCGGAGTCTCGGTGCCGAGCGAGGTCGAGCCGGTGATCGTCGTACTGCTATTCGGCGTCGTCACCGACTACTCGATCTTCTTCCTCTCGCGCGTGCGGCAGGGCCTCAGCCAAAACCTCTCCCCCCATGCGGCGGTGGTGCGAGCGACCGCCCAGCTGCTGCCGATCATCGCCACGGCAGGCTTCACGGTGGTGGCCGCGAGCGCCTCGCTGGTGATCGCGCAGCTCGGCTTCTTCAAGGCGTTCGGGCCCGGAGTGGCGATGGCGGTGCTGATCGGGCTAGCGGTCGCCCTGACGCTCGTGCCAGCGCTGCTGGCGATCGGCGGGCGGGCGCTGTTCTGGCCGCGCGCGCCGCAGCGACCCGAGCCCGGCGACCGCGCCGTGCGCCACGAGCGCCGCGGCTGGGCGCTGCGCCTGGCCACCCGCCGCCCGCTGCCCGCGGCGATCGCCTGCACCCTGCTGTTGCTCGCATGCGCCGGCGGCCTCGCGCGCACCGACCTCGGCAACCCGCTGATCCGCGGCCTACCGGCCGAGGCCGATGCGCGCCGCGCCTACGAACAGGCAAGCCGCGGCTTCGCGCCCGGCATCCTCTCCCCGACCGTCGTGATCGTCGAGCAGACCGCCATCGCCGAGCGCCGCCGCGCGCTGCGTGGGGTGCAGAACCTACTCGAGCGCCAGCCGGGCGTGGCAGCCGTCGTCGGACCGGCAAACCAGCCCGCCGCTCGGGACTTCGGCGCCGTGCTCGCCGCCAACCGCAACGCCGCACGCTTCTTCATCGTACTCGACTCCGACCCACTCGGCGCACGCGCAGTCGAGAACCTGCGCCAACTACGCACCCAGCTGCCGGGCATCCTCGACGAGGCCGGCCTGGCCGGCGCCCAGCCGCTGCTGGCCGGCGACACCGCCCTAGTCGCAGAGACGATCGAAAAGACGACCGACGACTTGCGGCGCATCGCCCCAGTCGGGATCGGCGTGGTCGTGCTGATCCTGGTGCTCTTTTTGCGCGCTCTGGTCGCGCCGCTCTACCTCGTAGCCGCCAGCGCGCTCACGCTGGCGGCGGCGCTGGGGCTCACGAGCGTCATCTTCGGCGACCTGCTTGGCCACGGCGAGCTGACCTACTTCGTGCCATTCGCGGCCGCGGTGCTGCTCGTCTCGCTGGGCTCGGACTACAACGTGTTCCTCGTGGGCGACATCTGGGCCGAGGCGACCCGGCGACCGCTGCGCGAGGCCGTGGCCGTCGCGGGCGCACGGGCCGCCACGCCGATCGCGATCGCCGGGATCGTGCTCGCCGCCTCCTTCGCCCTGCTCGCCCTGGTGCCGATTCGACCCTTCCGCGAGCTCGCCTTCGCGATGGCCGTCGGTCTCCTGCTGGACGCCTTCGTCGTCCGAACGCTGCTGGTGCCGGCGCTGATCGTGCTGGTCGGCGACCGCAGCGGCTGGCCGGGCCGCCGGCTGCTATCAGTGCACTCAACGGGCGATCCGCAGCCCCCCGCCGAAATCAGCGTTGGGGGTTCCACGTCACCCTGAATGGGGATCCCAGCCCATTGGCCGCGCGAGCCGCATTGGTCATCGTGATGGCTATGGCAGTTGCCGCGCGAAATGCCAGCCTCGTGGGAACGAGCCCCTCTTCACCGATCCCTCAGTCGAACGAGTGGGGACTGCAGCAGACCGTGCGGGTGTCGGTGCTCGACGAAGATCCCGGTCTCGGAGAGCAACTCGACTCGACCGCCTTCGACGCGGCAAGGTGCCAGAGCGGCGCCTATGCGCTGCGTCTGGACGAGTGGCCCGCGGGCGGCATCGTCGTGGCCAAGGAGCCGCCCGGGGCACTCGGCCTGCTCGTCCTCGACGGCTTCCTGGGGCGGCGGGTGACCGTCCAGCGCCGCACCTGGACCGAGCTACTGGCAGCCGGCGACGTGATCAGGCCCTGGCACGCCGACCGCGAACGCATCGCCTCCGTGCCCGCGCACGCGGAATGGCACGTGCTCGCGCCGGTCCGCGTGGCGGTGCTGGACCGCAGCTTCGTCCATCGCATGGCGCCCTGGCCGGAGGTGCTGGCGATGCTGACCGGCCGCATCGTCGATCGCACCCGAACGCTCAGCTACGCGCTCGCGATCGGCGGGCGGATCGGCGTCGCCGAACGGCTCGAGCTGACGCTGCGCGACTGCGCCGACCGCTGGGGACATGTCGCAGGAGACGGCATCGTCGTGCGGCTGCCCGGCATCACCCACGAGCTGCTGGCTAACGTGATCGGAGCGGCTCGCCCAACGGTCACGACGGCGCTGACCCAACTCGCCGCTCGCGGCGTCGTGCGACGTCTCGACGACGACCGCTGGCTGATCACCTACTGACCGCGTCTACGGCTCGACGAGTCCCCGGCGCACTGCATAGCGGGTCAGCGCCACGCGGTCGCGTAGCCCGAGCTTGTCGAGGATGTTCGAGCGGTGGCGGTCGACGGTCTTCTCGCTGATGCTCAGCGCCTCGGCGATCTCACGCGCGGTGTAGCTCTCGGCGATCAGCTTCACGACCTCCAACTCGCGCGTGGAGAGCGCGTCGTCGGCATCCGCCTCCTCCTCGGAGCGTTTGAGGTGGTCCCGCACCAGCGCGTCGATCGCCTCCGGGTAGAAGAAGGACTCCCCACGCACGGTCGCGCGGCAGGCCTCGACGAGGTCGAGGTCGGCCGACGACTTGAGCACATACCCGGAAGCGCCCGCTTTGAGGGCGTCGAAGAAGTAGCTCTCGCGCTTGTGCATCGAGAGCATCAAGGTCTTGATGGCGGGCCGCTGACGGCCGATCTCGTGGGCGGCCTGGATACCGGTCTGGCGCGGCATCGTGATGTCGAGGATGACCAGATCGGGCTCGTGCTCGAGCGTCCGGCGCACCGCCTCGATTCCGTCGCCAGCCTCGGCGACCACCTCGAGATCGGGCTGCGCTTCGAGCACCAGACGCAGACCCCGACGAACGACCGCGTGGTCGTCGGCGAGCACGATCCGCGTCGGCGGCTTGGTCATCGGTCCTCCACCGGCAGCCAGAGCCGCACCTCGGTACCGCCCGTCGGTGCGCCGTTGAGCGACAGGACGCCGCCGACTAGCAGGGCGCGCTCGCGCATGCCCTGGGTGCCGGCACCCTCGACGGGGCCTTTGATGCCGCGGCCGTCGTCGCTGACCGTCAGTCTCAACCCGGAGTTGTCGCAGACCAGCGCGACGGTCGCCGTCTGGGCCTGAGCGTGCCGTACGACGTTGGTCAAGGCCTCTTGGGTCACCCGGTACACCACAAGCTCCTGTTCTTGGTCAAGCTCGGGAAGGTCGTCATCGAAGTCGCGCACGATCCGCAGCCCGCCGCGGTCGGACACGCGATCGCAGAGCGCGTCGATCGCGCCCAGGAAGCCGAGCTCGTCGAGCATCTCCGGCCGTAGGCGGTAGGCGATCCGGCGCACGTCCTCGAGGCTGGCGCGCGCGGCCTCGCGCGCTTCGTCGGCGGTCTTCGCAAAGGACTCGGGCAGTTCGCCGCCGAGCCGATCGAGATAGAGCAGCACTGCGGTCAGCGTCTGCCCGACCTCATCGTGCAGCTCGCGTGCGACCCGCGCGCGCTCGTCCTCTTGGGCAAGCAGCGAGCGACGCACGCTCAACCGTCGCTCGCTTTCGAGCCGCGCGAGCATCTGGTTGAAGGCCTCGGTCAGTCGCTGCACCTCGGGGTCGCGCCCGTAGAGCGGAACGCGAGCGCCGGTCCTGAGCGGATCGAAGCGCCACATCGCATCCGCGAGCCGATCCAACGGCCTCAGCGTCCTGCGTAGCAGCAGCAGATTGACCAGCAGCACCGCACCGACGCCGCCGACGAGGGTCGCGATCGCCCCGAGCGAACTCGGCGAAGGGATGCGAGCGGGCGAAAGCGCGATCGTGCCGACGGCGACGATCAACACCACCGCGTTAGCGACGAACACCCGGCCGAGCAAGGACAGGGGAAGCAGTCGTCTGCCTCTCAAGACCAGGCGACTGTGAGGATCTGGATCGAGCGGCGCAGGCGACATCGCGCCACATCAACGGTAGACGTGCAGGCGCCGACGATCACTCCTTGCCCTCCACGGGGATGACCGCTAGCGGCATCGCCGCGGTGCGTGCGAGCTCGTAGGCGGGCGAGTCGAGCAGCAGGCCCATCAGCGCACCGGTCGTCGGGGCGGAGATCACGATCGCGCACGCTCCGAGTCGTTCGCCACATTCGTTGAGCACGGCGGCGGGGCGGCCGTCGAGCAGCCGTATCGCAGGGATCCCACCGACCAGATCGCGGGCGCGTTCGAGCAGCCTCCAGTCCGCTTCGCGCGAGCTGCGCTCGAAAGCTCCGGGCGGCGGGGGTCCACCGGCCGGTCCGCCCGCGGCCGCCAGCGATGGCAGCGGTGCCCGAGCATGCACGAGCGCAAGCCGGGCCCCGAGCAGGTCGGCGAGCTCATCAGCACGGGCCAACACGTCGCGCGAGGTGTGCTGGGTGACTGCGCAAACGACGGTGTCGCCACTGAAGCCGCGACCGTCCTCGCTCACGAGCACGGTCGTCACCCCGGCACTGCGAGCGAGCGCCGGCGAACGCTCAGGCTCCAGCAGCTGGCCCATCGCCGTGCGCGCCGCGGGAGCGACAACCAGCTGTCCTCCGACGCCCGCAGCGACACGCTCAAGCCGCCGACGCGGCCGACGCGGAGCCGCTCGCAGCGACAAGCCCCGCACCGACGCGCCGGCAGCAGCCGCCAGGCAGTCCGCGACGTCCGGGACGATCTGAGACCGTCCCGACGGCGTCTGCAGGCAGATGACCTCGCCAGCGCGTCCTGGCTCTCCGACGGCGCCGGGTCGGGCCACCTCTGGCAGATCCAGTTGCAGACTCATGGGCTCATCGTGCCCCACGCCCGGCCGTGCGCGCATGGGGCGTGTCATGCATTCAAGCCGCATGAGACACCCACATGTCAGAGCCCCGACATCCCGCCGCTGATGCACCGACCAAGCGGGTACCTGCCTGGTACCGCCTATCAAGGGAGGAAGGTCGTGAAGAGGCCCGGCTGGATCGCACTTGTAATCGCTCTCATGCTCATCGGCAGCGGTTGCGGCGATGACGAAGGAAGCGCTGGCGGCGGTGCGCAGACGCCGGACGTCGATGAGGTCGCCGAGGCCAGAGCCGAAGGTGACGTGACGTGGTGCATCGGCAAGGACACGACCGGTGCGTTCAGCACCGTCGTCAAGAACTTCAACGAGGCCAACCCCGCGCGTGTGCGGCTGCTCGAGCTGCCCGAGGCCGCTGACGAGCAGCGCCGTCTGCAGATCCAGCGGCTGCGTGCCGAGTCGCCGGAGTGCGATGTGCTCGGCATGGACGTGATCTGGACGGCCGAGTACGCCGCACAGGGCTGGCTGATGGACCTCACCCAGGCCGTCGAGGAGCGCGGTGATGCGTTCATCGAGTCGACGCTCGACACCGCCGAGTACGACGGCAAGTATTGGGCCTTCCCGTTCAACACCAACGCGGGCTTCATCTACTGGCGCACCGACCAGGTCGGCGACGAGCCCCCCGCCAGCTGGGAGGACATGTACGACGCCGCCGGCAAGAACGACGGGTTCGTCTATCAGGCGCCCGCTACGAGGGGCTGACCGTCAACTTCCTCGAGCTGCTCTACAGCGCCGGCGGGACCGTCGTCAACGACGACGCGACCGAAGCCACGGCCGACTCCGACGAGGTACGGCAGGTGCTGAGCTTCATGCGCGACGGGATCCGCGACGGCGCCGTGCCACGCGCGGTCACCACCTACCAGGAGGAGGAATCGCGCCGGGCGTTCGAGGCCGACAACGCGTCCTTCATGCGCAACTGGCCCTACGCCTACGCGCTGGGCAAGGAGTCGAAGATCGCCGACGACTTCGCGGTCACGACGTTCCCGTCCTATGCGGGCAATGAGGGAGCGGGCGTGCTGGGGGGCTATGACCTGGCGATCTCGGCCTACTCGGAGAACCCGGAGGGGTCGCTGGCGTTCATCGACTTCGCCACCAGCCCCGAGCAGCAGGTGATCCAGGCCAGCGAGGCGTCGTTGCCGCCGGTGCTGACCGACGTCTACGACGACCCGACCGTCAAGAAGGCGCTCCCGTTCGCAAGCGAGCTACGCGACGCGGTCTCGCAGGCCGAGCCGCGGCCGGTGTCGCCTGTCTATCCACAGATCAGCGAGGCCATCTACACGAACGTGTTCGCCGTCTTGCAGGGCGACAAGTCGCCCGACGCCGGGGCGTCGGACATGAATGCCGACATCCAAGACGCGTTGGAGACGTTCTAGGGCAGGCCGCGGCAGGTCGAGCGAGTGAGGGAGCGAGGGGCGTGGCGAGCACCGCCGTCGGTCGCCGCTTGAGCCGGCGCGGCCGTGCGCGCGAGCGCTACGGCAGCGGCGAGCGGCGGCTCGCCGCCGCGATGCTCTCCCCCACGCTGGTCGTGATGGCGCTCGTCGCCGCCTACCCGATCGGCTACGCGTTCTGGCTGTCGCTCAACGAGTACAGCGTGCGCGTGCCGGGTCTGAAGCGCTTCGTCGGCTTTGACAACTACACCGAGGCGCTGACCTCGTCGGAGTTCTGGGACGCGATGCGCACCACGTTCCTCTTCACGGGCATCTCGATCACGCTCGAGCTGGTGCTGGGCCTCGTCATGGCGCTCGTGATGCACGAGGCGTTCAAGGGCCGTGGGCTGCTGCGCACGGTGGTGCTGGTGCCTTGGGCGGTGCTGACGGTCGTCAGCGCGATCGTCTGGCGGACCCTCTTCGAGCCCAACCTCGGTCTCGCGCCGCAGATGCTCGACACGTTGGGCCTCCCGGGAGCGAATGTGATCTGGCTCGGCGAGAGCGGCTACGCGCTGGCGGTGATGGTGCTGGCCGACGTCTGGAAGACGGCGCCGTTCATGGCGCTGCTGCTGCTCGCCGGGCTGCAGGTGATCCCCGACGATGTACACGACGCTGCCAAGGTCGACGGTGCCAGCTCCTGGCAGCGCTTCACCCGCATCACGTTGCCGCTGCTGGTACCGGCAATCCTCGTCGCGCTGATCTTCCGCACCCTCGACGCGCTGCGCATCTTCGACCTGCCCTACGTCCTCACCCGCGGCGCCAACGACACCACCACCCTGTCGCTGCTCGCCCATCAGGAGCTGACCAACAACCGCCTGATCGGGCTCGGCTCGGCGCTGTCGGTGCTCACGTTCGTGATCGTGATGGCGGTCTCGCTGCTCTACATCCGGACCGTCGGCGGAAACATCCGCTCGCTGGCGGAGGACCGATGAGAGCCAAGCCCGTCCTGCTCTGGGTCGCGGTCGTACTGATCTGCGTGTTCTGCCTGTTTCCCTTCTACTGGCTGATCAACGTGTCGCTGAAGTCCGGGGCCGACCTCGCCCAGCCCGACCTCGTCCCCCCGACGCCCACGCTCGACAACTACCGCTCGGTGTTCGACAACGCAGACTTCACCGACGCGCTGCGCAACAGCGTGATCGTCACCTTCGTGACCACCGTGCTCGCCCTGGTCGTGGGCTCGTTCGCCGCCTATGCCCTGGCGCGGCTGCGCTTCCCGCACAAGTTCCTGCTGCTGGCGATCATCCTCTCGATCTCGACCTTTCCCCCGATCGCGATCGCCGCGCCGATCTTCAAGCTCTGGACCGACATCGGCCTCTACAACACCTACGTCGGGCTGATCATTCCCTACCTGACGTTCGCGCTGCCGCTGTGCATCTACATCCTCGCCTCGTTCTTTAAGGAGATCCCCAAGGATCTCTCCGAGGCCGCCCTTGTCGACGGCGCCACGCACTTCCAGGCCTTCCGCAAGGTCGTCCTGCCGCTCGCCGCCCCAGGCCTCGTGACCGCTGGGCTGCTGACCGCGTTCTTCGTCTGGAACGAGTTCCTGCTCGCGGTAACCCTCACCAGCAGCCCAAAGGCGTACACCGTCCCGGTCGCGGTCGCGAACTTCACCGGCAGCCAGCAGTTCGAGATCCCACTCGGCACGATCAGCGCCGCCTCGGTGATCATCACGATCCCGCTCGTCGCGCTCGTGATCGTCTTCCAGCACCGCATCGTGCGGGGCATGACCGCCGGCGCGGTCAAGGGCTGACATGCGCGAGCTATCGCTCGTGCTCAGCCCCGGCGGATGGCCCTACGCCAGCGCCACCTCGCAAGCACAGGAGGACCCGGGTCGCTACCACGCGCTCTTCGGCCGCGACTCGCTGATCACCTCGCTGCAGTTGCTGCCGGTCCGCCCCGAGGTGGCACGCGCGACGCTGCGGGCGCTCGCTGCGCTGCAGGGTCGCCGCGAGGACCGGCACACCGGCGAGCAGCCCGGCAAGATCGTCCACGAGTACCGCTCTCCCGCCCCACGCTGGTTCGTCGAGCAAGGATGGCCCGTACGCAGGGGACAGCTGTGCTACTACGGCTCGTCCGACGCCACCGCGTGGTTTGCGATCGTGATGGCAGCGCTCGACGAACCCGAGGTGACGGAACAGCTCGAGCGCTCGTGGCGCGCCGCCGGCCATTGGCTGCTGGAAGCGCTCGAGCAGGGAGACGGACTGCTACGCCACGAGCCCACCGCCGCGCCGGGCGGCCTGATCCAGCAGGGCTGGCGCGACAGCGTCAATCCGACCGCACCCGACGGTGGCGGCATCCTGCACGCCGACGGCAGCATCCCCGCTGTCCCGCTCGCCGACGCCGACACTCAGGCGACCGCGCTCGCAGCCCTACGCGCGCTGACGCGACTAAGCGGCGGCGACCGCACCGCCCCGGCATACGCCGCTCGCGCCGACCAACTGGCCACGACGATCCGCAACCGCTTCGACGCGGAGACGATGGCCCTCGACGCCGACGATAGGCCGGTGCGAGGCGCCGGCTCCCAGCTCGGCTGGCTGCTCTGGGCCGGCGCCGACCTGCCGGGCGCTGCCGAGCGCCTGGCCGCCCCCGACGTGATGACGCCCTGGGGCCTGCGCACGCTCTCGGACGAGCACCCGCAGTTTCACCCCACCGCCTACCACCGCGGCGCCGTCTGGCCCTTCGACAGCTGGATCGGCTGGGGCGGGTTGCGTGCGGCCGGCCGCCATGCCGACGCCGAGCGGCTCCGCACCGGCGTGCTCGCCGCGCTCGACAAGCTCGGCGAAGCTCCCGAGCTCTACGCGGTCACGCCCGGCGGCCCGCGACGAATCGCTATCTCCAACCACGTCCAGGCATGGACGATCGGCGCGCGCTGGGCGCTCGAGCACCACTGGGACGGCCGCACGGCGCTCACGCCACGGGCGACGGCGTAGCCGTTCCTCGACACGTCTTACGGGCTTGCGGAGTCAGCGTCGATAGCGCAACGGCGCACGGGCGAGCGCGGAGCGGCTGCGGATGACCGTCCCGCCGGGCGCACGCCAACGCAGCTGGTAGCGGCGCGCAGCCTCACCCCGCCCATGCACGACCAGGCGCAGAAAGCCCTGCGGGTTCGTGCGTCGGCGGGCGATGCGCCGCCAGCCGCTCCGGCCGCGCTCCTTGGCATAGACCGACACTCGCGCCCGCCCCCGTGCCGGCCGCGCCTGCCCCCAGACCGCGACCCGGCTCGCCGAGCGACGGGTGACCACGATCGGCATCCGATACGCCGTCCAAGCGGGCTTGCGCGCGCCGCCGGAGCGGCGCAGACCGGTGTTGAAGACACCGCGCTCGGGCGGATCGATCAGCTCGTACTGGGCGACGCTGCGCACGCGCCGGTCGCCGTAGAAGAGCCGGTCGGATTCGTTGATCCAGCGCGCCTGGGTGCGCAGCGACGGGGCGTAGCGGTCGGGCGGGCGCGACTGGAAGCCGTGCTCGGTGAGGTAGACCGGCCGGCGGCGCATGCGGTTGTGCCGCGCGGCACCTCGAATCAGGGCGTGCAGCCGCGGCAGGTAGGCAGTGGTCAACTGCCATCGCGATCGCACCCGCAGGCGCGGGGAGCGCACACCGCCCGGCGTGTAGGGATGGTGGGCGACGCCGGCGATTGGCAGGCGGCGTGGCTTGCGCGAGCAGCCCTGGCCGATCCGCTGGCGTCCGCGATAGGGCCGGCCCCGTTCGTCGAGGCAGAGCGCCGAGCGCAGCAGTGGAACCGGATCGTGAGTGGGTGCGGTCTCGCCGAACAGCACCCTCCTGCGCCGGCTCGGATCCGCCGTGGCGATCGCCTGCCAGCCCTCCCACCAAAGCCGCCGATACATGCGCCCGGCCCAGCGGACCTTCCCCTGCCGGGTGCGCCGCAGTTGCGGGGACAGCCAGCTGCTGAGGTTCGGCTCGTTCCACAGAGACCACATCCAGACCCGGCCCCGGTAGCGCCGCGCGGCGGCCTCCACGAAGCGACCAAAGGCGACCGGATCGGGACGCCACGTGCAGTGATGCTGGCGGCGGGCACGCGCGCAATGGCGCGGCTGCTCGGAGGCCCAGTAGGGGATCGGTCCGGTGAGGGTGAACAGCATCCGCAACCCGTGGCGCTCGGCGTTCGCCAGCGCGCGGTCGTAGACCTCCCAGCGATACCCCGGCGAGGACGGCTCCTCGACCGCATGGCCGGCGGGCTTGCGCGTCGACCGCTCGCCCGGTGCGACATCGCGCCAGTAGAGGTTCATGCGAATGACGTCGACGCCCAGGCCCCTCGCCTCGGCAAACCAGCGCTGCGGATCGCCGAGATCGCCGCGAAAAGCTGGATCGTCCTGCATCAGCGACAGCTGCCGCGGCGAGCCGTGCGCGGACGCCGGTGACAGCGTCAGCGCGGCGATTGCGGCGCCCATGGCTACGAGCGTCGCGGTTCCGATCATGCGTGCCCGGAGGGCGCGCTTCCATCCCTGCATGCGAACGATTCCCTTTCGTCTTGAGCGCAGCCACAACCAACAGCCGAACCCCTTCCGTTGCACCGCCGGCGTGCGTCGGTATGTCAGCGCGCTGACATCGCACCCGGCTCACCGTTGGACGGACGCGTCGTGGGTGATACACCTGCGCGATCCGAGTGCAGGAGGAAGGCGCCGACAACGACTCGCCGCGTCGAGATGACCGACGAGGCTGATGAGCTCCACACACGAATGGTCGCGTTCGCGGTTCCCGGCACGGTCAAGGCCGCCGGCGAAGCACGCCAGCGACTGGCCGAACACGACGGGTTCGTCTCGGCCGACTTGCGAGACGACCTGTTGCTGCTGCTGACCGAGCTCGTCACCAACGCCGTCAAGCACGGAGAGGGAGCAAGGGGAGCGCCCGTGGTGGTGACGGTCGCCCAGACCCAAGCCAGGGTCAGGGTGACCGTCACCGACCACGGCCGCGCGTTCTCCTGGCAAGGCCGAGACGCACACCGTCCCGAATCGGGCGGCGGCTACGGCCTGGTGCTCGTCGACGAGCTCGCCACCGCCTGGGGCATAGACGGCGACCGCCCCACGACCGTCTGGTTCGAACTCGAACTCCCTACCTGAGCGGACGGCGCTGCGTGCGCCGATACCGCTCGCACTCCGCATGGATCGCGTGTCCCTCGACGCGCACGAACTCGTCGTCGAGCAGCACACTCGTGCCGCACAGCGGGCAATAGCCCAGCCACGTCCAGCGAGCGATCCGGGAAGGCAGGAAAGCAGTCACGTTTCGCATCTGCATCTAACCGAAATGCAGCGCTCGCTCACTCGTTGCGGTGTTGGCGTATGGGGCGTCAGCACTCTGACATGCGAAGCATCGTGCCTCGTGGCGATGACGCGCTGCGGCGCAGTGTCTCGTTTGGGTGCATCCGCGAGGCGAAGTCGGGTGCTGTGTCGCCGGCTAGCGTGAAGAACGCGCCGGCGCGATGCTCCTGCGTTCGGTAGCCCAGCGTGAGTACGAGGTCGACCTGGGCCATGCTGCGACGTGGCTCCTGGTCGGCGTAGAGTTCCGGATAGCGGTCGCGCAGCCAGTCCATCGTCTGGAGGCTTCGGGTCAGGAAAAGATCTCCGCGATCGTCGCGCTGCTCGCCGTCCCCACCATGATCGCCGGTATCTACGGCATGAACTCAGCCACATGCCCGAACTCGACTGGGGCATCGGCTACCCACTCGTGCTCGCCCTCATGGCCACCATCTGCGCGATCCTCTACCGCTACTTCAAACGCGTCGGCTGGCTCGCCTGAGCGTCCGGGCCAGCACAGCAGTCGTCAGTGAAGGTGGCGTTGTCGAGCGGGGAGCTGACGCAGCACCCCTCCCCCCGCCATGCCTCGGCACCTTCCTTGACCGCGACCGCGGCGATCAGCAGCCCGACGATCGGGTCGAGCCACCACACCCCGGCGAGCGCGTTGCCGACCAACCCGACAAGCAGCGCGGCGGCCAGATAGGCGCAGAGCATGTTCTGTCGGCCTTCGCCCTTAGTCGCGGCCGAGCCAAGCTGATCGGCCAGCCGCTGCTTAGCGATGCCCAGCAGCGGCATCGTGATCAGCGACCCGACCGCCAGCCCGATCCCGACATAGCTTACGTCAGGATGCTCGCCACCGGCAAGCGACCGCACCGACTCGAACGCCACATACGGGGCCAGCAGGAAGAACTGGACCGCGACGAGCCGCTGTGCGCGGTGCTCGGCGACGGCCGAGAACATGCGGCTGCCAGTGAAGCGCCACACGATCACAAGGCTGGCGACGCCCTCGATGCCCGAATCGAGCCCAAACCCCACCAGCGCGATCGAGGACGCCACGATCCCCGCGGCGATCGCGACAACACCCTCGACCGTGATCACACCAAGCGACAGCCACGACAGCAGCCGCACGCGGCGGGCCAGCTCCGCGTACCGCTCACGGCTGATAGCCGCAACCGGCCGCGCGACGGCCAGCGGCGCGGCGGACAGGTCGACGCTCACGCCGACTCGACGGCGACCGCGGACAGCAACGCCCGGCCGCGATCGGTCAGCTCGTACATGACCATCTTTCCCTGGCGCTCAGACCGCGCCAGCCCAGCGGCCTTGAGCAGACGAACGTGATGCGACACGAGCCGCTCGTCCCTGCCGACGATCCACCCGAGATCGCACGGGCACGCACGCTCGCCAGCAGCGAGCGCCAGGGCAACCGCAAGACGGGTGGGATCAGCGAGCGCCTGGGCGCCAGCCGCCCACGTCTCCAACTCCACGAGCGACGGCAGCCCTGCACGCACCCGCTCGGCCTTCGGCAGATCACGACGTAGCAGATCGCAGGTGTCGGCACCGCGAGCGATGCGAGCAGGCTAACAACATTCGTATGTTCATACGTATGTTGTTATGAAATGTCGCGATCTACGAAGCGATGTAGACCTGATCGGGCATGGGCCGTACTAGCTCAGCGTCCGCTCAGGAAGCGGAAGCTGCCGCCTGTGCATCGGTCGGTGCATCGGCTACCACATAACGATCATCTCATCCGCAGCGGACTCCGACGCGACCGGCCTGCGCCGCGGTATGGGCATCACAACGGTTCGGGCAGTACGCGGAGCTGATGGAGCACCGGCATGAGGGTCGACCTCCGCGCTCGGTCTCCTGTTACCTCAACGTCGCACACCGTGAGTGGAGAGTGTTCGGCCCAATTCACCGGAGGGTAGGTGGGTGGGGGGACTGGGTCCGTGGCTGGAAGACCCCGGCCCTCTGCATCTGCTTTCGCTTCGGACGCAATTCCCATACACGCCTAACGGCTCCAAGGGACCATCGTGAGAATCGTCGTACAGCGGGCCGCGCAGCGCGTGGCGGACGGTTAGCTGGGCCGCGCGATCCGCCCGAGCGTGGTGGGCGTCTCCGCTCGTTTCTTGACCTTCGCCCACCCGTCCCGGCGGATCTGCTGTGCGATCTCGTGGCGGACCTGCTCGTCGGTCGGCGCGTCGGCCCCGCGCGCCAGCGTCCGCATCACCTGCGGCGAGAAGCGAAACTCCACACGTCGGTCAGGCGACCGTTCGTGATCGTGACCCTGTAGGACGCCTCATCGCCCACCTGAGCCTTGTCCACGATGGCGACCTCGTCCCTCGGATGGCCGGCTCTCCGAGTAGCGCCGCAGCGCCTCGGAGTGGTCCTCCGCGGAGTCCGTGTTCGTCGCCGTGAACGTCCCGAGGTCGTTGCTTCCCACGGTCGCGGTGTCGCCGCCCCATTCGGCCTCCTGCACGTCGATCGGGGCGCCATCGAGGGTGCCGGTGATCTTCGTCACGAAGGGGTCGGCGAACGTCTCGCCGGGTTCATCCG
The DNA here is from genome assembly GCA_963846505.1 of uncultured Thermoleophilaceae bacterium. GTDB lineage: Bacteria > Actinomycetota > Thermoleophilia > Solirubrobacterales > Thermoleophilaceae > JACVRW01. The sequence continues at coordinate 282,884 of CAWJWD010000004.1, forward strand.
TGAAGATTCGAACGCGGTGTGCTCGTAGAGCAGGACAAGCGTGCGTCCGGCCTGCGTTATGCCGTGAAGAACTGCTCAGGCGGCATCCCTTCTCCATTCCGAATCCGCCGTAGTAGTCGTCGTTTGGGCCGAAGCCGAATCCTGCAACTCGAACTCATGTTCGCGCATGAACATTGCCTACCAGGTGCCCCGGTGCGTGATTCGAGCGTGCGCTTTCGGCGCTGGTCGACCGGGGTCCCCGCCACGGTTGCCCGACCCCACGAAGGTCAGGTTCGGCGAGACAGGACCTTCGCCACGCCGCTGGGAGATGTCCAGGCCTGGGACAGATCGGTCAGCATGCAGCCAGGATCTGGGCGGCCGCTTTGCGATGTGCAGCCCTCTGCTTCTTGAGCGCCTTGCGCAGATGGCGCTTGGCGGCCGGGCTGGTGGTCGAGCGGAGTCGTTTCCGCGTTCCCGTCAGCTTCCGCTGAACCATTTGCCGCTTGGCTTTCGCTTTCTTGCATGCCTGCGATTGCTTCGACGTGAGCAGCTCGGAAACGGCGGGAGCCGGCGGGGTCGGGCTCGGTGCCGTTGACGTTGGCTGGGGCGACGGACTCGCCCCCAGGTCGGAGTTCGGGGGGGTAGCAGCAATCGAGAACGATCGACTCGCGGGACTCAGATCGACGTTCCCGGCCTGGTCGATCGCGCGCACCTCGAAGGTGTGGGCTCCCAGCGTGAGCGGCCCCGTCGCGTGGGGGGAGGAGCAAGGCGTGAAGACTGCCGTGTCGAGACGACACTCAAACGTGCTTGCGGCTTCGTTCGACGTGAAGGCGAAGGTCGGCGAGACGATCGACGTCGTGCCGCTGACGCCCGAGGTGATCGTGGTCTGGGGCGGCGTCGTGTCTACGGGCAGCGGTTGCCCCTCGTAGCGCTCAAGCGCAAGATCGCCGTCGATCGAGCCGGCGACGAGGACTGCCCCGTCGGCGTCGAGCGCGGCCCGTCCCATGCGGTCCAGCGTCCAGGTCTGGTGCCAAGCGAACCCATCGTCCGAGAACGTGGTGTCGAGCTGGCCGGTGGCGGTGACTTGGACGATGCCGGGCCTGACGACGAGGACCAGCTTGCCGTCGGGCCGCAGCAGCAGATCTCCGCCGTTGTTGTAGCTGTAGTCGAACTCGAGCGTCTGCCGTCCGTCCCCCGCGAAGCTCGCGTCCAGCGAACCCTGCTTAGTGAAGCGAACCAGCTCGGTTGGGTATGGCCCGTTGAGGCGAAAGCCGCCGGTCGCCGCGACGATCTTGCCGTCGGGCTGAGCGACGATGCCGATCACCGACTCGTGGTCGGTGAGGTCGATGGTCTGCTGTCCGTCTCCGTCGAAGGTGGTGTCGAGCGAGCCGTCGGCATTCAGGCGCGACACCTGCAGTCCCTCCATCCAAGGGTTGTCCGTGATGCCGATGGTCGCGACGGCGATCTTGGCGTCCTCGAGCACGGCGATCCGTGGCTGCTCGAAGGACTCGCCATTGCCGAGCGTTCGCATCCCGTCGCCGGCGAAGCTGGTGTCGAGCGTCCCATCGGGGTTGAGGCGGACGATTCCGAGCCCCGTCGGCTCGTCGTCGTGGTCCTCCGCGATGCCGACGATGACGATCTTTCCGTCGGGAAGAATCACGACGTCGGATGCGGTGGCGAACGAGCCGAAGTTCGGAAAGGTCTGCTTGCCGTCGTTGGAGAACGACAGATCGAGCTCGCCGGCGTTGGTGTATCGGGCCACCAGCCACGGGTCCTCGTTGCCGAGTTCGCGTCCCCCGACGGCGACGATCTTGCCGTCAGCTTGGAGGGCGCCGGCGATGCCGAAGCCATAGGCGTCGAAGGAGGTGGTCTGCACCCCATCACCGGCGAAGCTGGGATCGAGCGAGCCATCGGGCTCGTAGCGAACGAGCGCCACCGAACCCGGCCCGTAGTCGCCGCCGTTCGAGCCGATGACGACGATCTTGCCGTCCGGCTGCACGAGGACGTCGTTGGCGTCCTCGTAGCCGGGGAAGTCAGCCGTCGTCTTGCCGTCGCCGGAGAACTCTCCGTCGAGAGCACCATCCGAGGCATAGCGCGCGACGCCGAGATCCGACGGGTGTGCCTCACCCGCCGTGACGATGCGACCCGCGGGATCGACCAAGAGGGCATTGGCGGCGTCCCGGCCGCCGAAGTCCGTCGTCTGCATGCCGTCACCGGAGAAACTGACGTCGAGTTCTCCCCCCGCCGTTAGGCGCACGATCGCGAAGTCGCTTGGATCGAGGAAGGACCAGGTGTCCGTCTTGCCGGCCACCACGATCCGGCCGTCCTGTTGGATGGCGACGTCGCGCGATTGGGCTCCGGCTTCGGTGCCGAGGTCCACGACCTGCAGCCCGTCGTCGTCGAAGGACGGGTCGAGCTCGCCGCTCTCGTTGTAGCGCACGACGCCGATTCCCCACGTTCCCTCCCACGGGATCGTGTCGCCCGTCGCCACGATCTTCCCATCGTCCTGGAGCGCGATGTCGCTGATGCCTTGATAGCCGATCACGAAGTTCGTGGTCTGCAAGCCGTCGCCCGAGAAGGAAGCGTCTAACTCGCCGTCCTCGTCATAGCGCACCAGCGCGTAGTCCGATCCAGAGCTCTCCTCGGTGCCGGTCTCGACGCTGCCGCCAACGACAATCTTCCCGTCGGGCTGAATTGCGACGTCGTTAGCGTATGCACCTGACCCTGCGAAGTCGTGAGCCAACGTGCCATCGCCGGAGAAGCCCTCGTCGGGGGTGCCGTCGGTGTTGAGCCGCGCCAGCGCGAAGCCGGTGTGATCGCCAATGTCGGCGCTGCCCGCGATCACGATCCTCCCGTCTGGCTGCAACGCGAGAGTCGCCCCGTTCCTGACTTGGGGCACGGTGACCTCGCCATCCCCCGAGAACGAGTTGTCGCGCGAACCGTCGGAGTTGTACCGCACGACCATCGCGGCGGTGCCCTGCGGCGCACTGCCCTGTCGCACCGCGACGATCTTGCCGTCGGCCTGAACCTCGACGTCGGCCGCACCGCGCCACGCGTCGGCTTCGACCACGCCGTCGCTTCCCGCGAACGACGGATCGGCGGTTCCATCCGCGTTGAGACGCGTGATCACCATTCCCTCGTCGTTCTGTCCGGCGACCACGAGCTTGCCATCGGCTTGACGCGCGACGGCGTTGGCGGCGTCTTGGCCCCCGAAGCCGAAGTCGAGCGTCTGCACACCATCCCCAGAGAAGGTGGCGTCGAGGTCACCCGGCGCCGCCGGCGCCCACGCGGCCGGAAGCACGAGGACCGAGACGAGGGCCAGGGGGACGACGCGACGGAAAGTTCGTAGAAGAAGTGTGGTTGCCAAAGTGCCGCTGTGTATAACACGGCGATTAACTAATTCACGATGCGATAGGTCAAGGCGGTACGAATGTCCACCTGATTCGCCGCTCTTCGGGGCCCGGCCTTCGCTGGGTTTCGTCTGCTCGAGCCGTCGCCTTGCCAACCTCACACGCCGGCAGGCGAATGTCCGCTGGCGGGGCGCCGGCACTAGCGTGACAGCGTGACCGCCTGGCTGCTGTTGCGATAGCCGACGGCCGTGCAGTTGCTCCCGGCGCAAGACACACCGAGCAATCCTCCGCTGCCGATGCCACCGTCCGGCGCGGGTAGGGAGTCGTCCACCCACGAGGCCCCGTTCCACGAACGTGCGAAGTAGTGGGTGATGCCTCCCCCCGTTCGGCTGCCGACGGCATAGCAGGCGGTCGAGGATGTGCACGACACGGCGCGGAGGTGAGCCCTGTCGGCACCAGCCGGCTGGTCGAGCTGTTGGGTCGAGAAGCTCGTGCCGTTCCAACGCGCGGTGAAGATCCGGTCACTGCTGACACCGGTGACGTTGAGCGGGCCAACCGCCATGCAGAAATTGGAGGCGGTGCAGGAGATATCCGCCAGATAGGCCCCGGCGTGCCCGGCCGGGAACGACAGGCTTTGGCCCGTCCATCCGCTGCCGTTCCATCGGGACACGAACGGGATGTAGCCGCCGGTCGGGCCGAAGATCGCACGGTGCCCCACGGCCAAGCAGTCGTTGGCGGCGAGACAGAAGACGCCGATCAGCGTGTTCGCGTCGCTGCTGGGTGCCATCGGGGGATTGATCGGTGACCACGCCGTTCCGTCCCAGCGAGCTGCGTACGGCGTGCCGCCGCCCACGACGCCGCCGACGTTGTAGTGACCAACGGCGACGCACGCGGTTGCCGACACGCAGGAGACGGCGCGAATCTGGGCGTCGAACGCGTCCGGAGGAAAGGGAAGGTCATGCAACGCCCACGTCGAGCCGTTCCAGTGAATCGCGTAGCTCGACGTGGTGCTGCCGACCAATGCGTGGCCAACCGCCACGCAGACAACGGCGGATGTGCATGTGATCGAGCGCAGATTCGGCGTCACCGACCCCGCCGGGGCGGGAACGGTGATCGGCGTCCACGTGTTGCCGTCGCGACGCAGAATCGTCGTACCGGGCTGCCCGACGGCAAAGCAGTCTGTCGGCGCGAAGCACGCGACGTCCTGGAGCAAGGTCATTCCCGGCGCGTCCGCACCAGACCAGGCTCCGCCGGTCCCCCCGCCCGAACCACCACCTCCGCCTCCGCTTTCGGGCGAGCCGCCCGGACCCCCGGCGGGCACGCACTGGTGGAACCAGGTGCGCTCGAAGAAGGTGCCCTGGGCCAGGGTGAAGGACCACTTGGCGACGAAGACGTCGGCGGTAGCGGCCAGTCCGACCCGCAGTGCCGACGTGCCCGTGACGCACGTGCTGACTCCCGCCGAACCGGTCGTGCTCCTTGCCTCCACTGACGCCTGCGGCCCGATCTCGCCGCCGACTCCGACGCGGCCGCCAAGGGTCATCTGAGCCGAGAGACCAAGCCCGGCGATGAGCTTTCCCGAACCGCTGATCGTCGGAGTGCCCTCGACCTTGAAGACACGAGCGTCGGCATTGCTGCCTCGCTTGGAGCGGACGAAGCCGAGGTTGACCCTGGTGTCGAGGTGATACTGCGCAGAGACCGAGGCCGTCGCGTCGGCCTTGAGGTATGGGCCAATCACGAGCACTAGCGGGGTCGTTCCCATCGGAATGTGCGCCGCCGGAAAGTCAACCTTGCAGCTGCCTCCGGTGGCGAATTTCGCGCTGACGTCGATGGTCGGACGAGCGACCAGGTTGAACGCGATTGCGGGGTTGGCGATGTTGAGGTCGGCCGAACCGTCGACGTGTGCCGATGAGAAATCGACGTCGATCTTGATCGGGTCCGGATGCTTGGTGTCGAGCGCGTTGCGCGTACACGAGAACTTGCCAGCCCGCCCCTTCAGCAGGCCGAGGAACCCGCTCGCCCGCGCGGCCGGGAGGGAGCTGATCCCAGCGCCGCCGGTCCGCTCGAGCTCAGCGATCGTGCCCGCGAACTCGACTTTGAAGACCGAGTAAGCCTTGTCGATCGTCGTAGGAACGGTCGTTACCGCAACACGGCCGCCTGAGAGCGACTTGCGCGCGACCACTCGGCCCAAGAGGCCGTCATCGCGACTGGACGCGGCAATGACGAGGACACCGCCGATGCGCGGCACCTCGGCACCGTCCCGAAGGATCACGGTCTGGCGACCCGCCGGGTCCCCAGACGCAGGGCCAGCGGCACCCGCCGGCAACTCGACTGTCGCTCGCCGCGGCCGCACCCGCTGCTCGACCGTCTTACGGCGGCCGTTGAGCAGCTCTCCGAGCGCAACGTCGCTTCGTACCCGCCGTCCGCTCACCCTGAACTCGTCGACTCCCTTTCCGCCGATCAGCCGATCGCTGCCTGCGCCAGTGAGTCGGTCGTTGCCCCGACCACCGGTCAGCACGTCCTTGCCAGGGCCGCCACAGATTCGATCACCGCCACCGCCACCATCGACCCGAGCGCCCTGACGGTTCATCACCACGATCACGTCCGCCTTGGGCGTGCCTTTCGCTGACCGGCCTGCAACCACGATCGACGCCTGACGCCCAGCGCACCGCAGCGACCTCGACTTCCCACGCGCCGAGTCCCAGGCCTCGACGCTTGGGACTGCCGACGACGTCGACGCGCCGGACGCGGTACCGCGATCCGTCAGACCGGCATGGGAGATCGCCGGGAACAACAGGCCAAGCCCGACCATCGTCGCTGTCAAACGCGCTGGGAGCGGCATCGGCTGAACCACTCGTCCCCTCATCCGAGCCTCCTGGTCTCTGGTCACGACGTCCGCCCCTGCAAGGCCGGATCCGGTTCAGCACCCTATACATAGCGGCCTTAAACCGCAACAACAACCACTAAGTAACGGCTCAGACACCAGAGACGCCCAGTCGAGGGCGAGCCGGCATGCTGCTCAGGGACGTAGCGAACAAACGCGAGCGTGAGCACGTCGTCTCGCTGTAGGACCGTGTGGTCGATTCCTCGCTCGAGGTAGTGAGCGGGGCATGGGCCGTACTAGCTCAGCTTCGCTCTAGGAAGCCGAAGCCGCCGCCTGTGCACCGGTTACAGGGCGAGAGGGACAACGTTGCTCGTGTACGCCGCCTTGATCCGGTCGAGCGCGCCGACGTTCGTGTGGGCATACGTGGCGATCATCTCATCCACAGTCGACTCCGACCACCCGGCTTGCGCGGCGATGTCGCCCTTAGAGACCCCGAGCTGCGTGTACATGTACCAGACGCCGTAGTGCTTCGTTGCGTGGTAGTAGTCGAAGTCCAGGCCCGCGCGTGCGCAGACCAGAGCCCAGTAGGCCGTGAGCGTCGACTGGGTCATCCGCCCGCCGGACTTGTTGCGAAAGACCAGCCCGTCCCGCTCGGGCAGGCGTAGGAGGGCTTCACGCGCAGGGGGCGTCAGAGCGATCACGCGCGCCACGTTCGACTTCGGCAGGTCGAGCTCCCCGCGATACAGACGCTCATCGACACGTACCTCGTCCCTGGCCAGGTTCACACGCGGCCAGTCCAGCGGGAACTGTTCACCGGGTCGCGTGAGCGTGTGCGCGCCAAACTCGAACTGGACGCGCATGCGGTCCGCGTAGTCGCCGAGCGCATCGCACGCCTCAAGGAGCGTGACCACTTGCTCAGGCGTCGGCGGGGGCTTCTTCGAGCGCCCCTCAACGCGTCGGCCCAGGCCGTTAAAACAATGGATCGCGATCACTCGTTCGGCTACGGCCCTGTTAGCGAGCGTGGTCGTCGACTGGATGCTCCCGGCGGGGATCGTCGGCGCCCAGCGCACGGCGTGGTAGACCGCCTCGTCGGTCTCGAGCCAGGACATCGGCCGGTCGCCGTACGCGTCCTTGAAGTGCTTGAGCTGAGTACGTGCCGTATCAACCGAGGAGCGCTTGTAACGGCGGCCGTCCTTCCGACGCAGGGCTCCGGACTCCATGCGCGCCAGCATCTCGTCCGCGTAAGCACTACAGGTGATGCGGTCGGCAAGTCGAAGTGCTTGGACTTTGACCTGCGCCTCCAACTCGCGCTTCCTCGCCTCCTGCGCTGCGACGCGCTCGGACTTCGTACAGAAGTAGCCCAAGTAGTCCCACCGCTCTTTGCCGTCGTCGTCGACGCCGAGCCACACGCGGCCGAGATACTTCCCCGGCTTGCTACAGCCAGGGGCCGCGCAGATACGCTTCCGTGTTGCCATGGGAGTCACTACCTCCTGTGGTCAGGCGCGGGGCCGCCCCAAGCGGTGCCCGCGCCATTTGTGTTGTTAGGGACAAGGATACCGCCGGGGCGGATGTAGCCGTGGTCCAGCAGCCAGGGGTCGGTTGCCGAGACGCGGAACTTGATGCGACCGAAGACCACCGCGTGCGGCATCTCCTCGGCCAACGCCGTCTCGATCGACCTCTTCCCGCAGGAATAGTGCTCGGCCAGCTGGTCCTTGTCCAGCCAGCGCTCCGAGGATGGCGTCGCCGCATCGCCCCGATCGCGCAAGTACCCGTGCTCGCGCAGCCAGGGATCGGTCTCGGAAACGCGGAACTTGATGCGACCGAAGACCACCGCGTGCGGCATGTCGTCGGCCAACGCCGTCTCGATCGACCGCTTCCCGCACGAATAGTGCTCGGCCAGCTGGTCCTTGTCGAGCCAGGCTTCCCGGCGGGACGGGGTCGGTGTGCTGGCAGGGGTCGGTCCGGCCGCGGGCGGCTTAGGACTCTGCTGCGGAATTTCCTGGGTGCATCCTGCCATCGAACCTCTCTCTCAGCGGTGCTGGGAACATCGCTAGAGACGTCGGGATTGGCGGGGCTTGCACCCCCCCACCCCGGGCTAAAGATGCGTTGAAGCTGGACGCCTAGACGAGGATGGAACGCAAGGCGGGCGGACGATCCCACCAAGTGACTAGGTCGCCGTGCTTCTCGACGACCTGCGCCACCGGGACACCGAAGCGGGCGGCAAGCTCGTCATCGGTCTCAAGGCAGCGGCCGTCAAAATCAGTGTCGGGCATGAGATGCGTCCGCGCGAACAGTTCTGCCCGAGAATCGGCGTAGTCCTCTTGCAGCTCGCCTCGGAGGGAAGCGAGTGCGTAGCGAAGCATCACCGTAACGAACCGGCGAGCTGGGTCGGTCGGGTCCAGTTCGGCGAAGCGACCGACGACCACGCCACCGTCGACCGTCGCAATTGCGACGAGCTCGTCGTTCAGGCGGACGGGCTGCTCGACCACGGTTGCAAGGGTACGGAAGCGCCCGGCCAAACACGAGTGGCAACGCCGGCTGGCGTCACAAGATCGGACCGCGGGCTCCGCTAGCGACGCCAACCCCATAGGAGCACACGACGTTCGTCTTGCGTCGCGCCCGTCCGTAGGTGGTTTCGACCACATTGATCCCTCCGGCCCTTGGGCGAGCCCACCCGGTGCGGGCTCGACGGTGCGGACCATGCTGCACGCCGCAGGCGTGCGACGCTGGGTCCGCGCGTCGAGCCCGCGAGCGGCGGGGGATCAGCGCTCGCCTGATCGGGCATCCGGGACGATGTGTTCGCGGCGTCGACCGCGCGTTAGAGCGGCTGGTGCTCTGCGCGGTCGTCCAGGTGTTTGAGCTTCCAGTACGGATCGAGGGTGACGATCGCGGGCGGGTTGCTGCCTGCGAGGAGGATCGCGCGGCCCTCGTCGAGTTGGACGAGTTCCTGCGCGCTGACAAGTGGGCGGTGCCCGCCCGGATGCCTCGGGTCCTCTCGGTCGCCGAGCAGGCCGATCAGGTCTTGGTGGGTCTGCTTGTCAGTGGTCGACCCTAGGTAGATACGGGTGCTGGAAGCGCCGAGCATGGCCTGGGCGCCAGCGGCGCCGTGCCGCTCATAGATCTGGGACTCGGTCTGGTACACGAGCGCAAAGCGGATGTTCTGGCCGCGTGCCTCGGCTACCTCGCCCTCCAAGTTGTCCAGCCGTGCGATCTGCGCGCATTCGTCTAGGAGGATGCGGACGATCGGGCCATCCAGCCCGTGCGCGCGGACGTTCTCCTTCTGTTGGTGAAGCAGCGAGGAGAGCATTGCCGCGATGAGCGGCGCGAGCATCTTCTGCCGTCGCTTGCCGGCGGTGATCATGAGCGTGTGCGCGCCACCGTCGAAGAAGTCCGCAGGCGTGAGGCCCGACTTGGTGGTCGCAAGCACGGCGGGATGCTTGTACGCCTTGAGCAGGTGCTTGCAGCTCATGTAGTACGTCGATCGGTTGCGCGGATCGAGGTCTCCGACGCCGGCAAGCTCGTCGCTAGCCGCGTCGGCACCGTCGGACCGCAAGACGTCGAGTGGAGCGCCGTCATCCTTTTGGTTGAGCCACCTGAGCACGGTGTCCATCCCGGCGCCAGAGAGTGCGGCGGCGTGCAGGAGCGGCGCGAGCAGCGTCGTGGCTTCCTCGTTCCAGAAGTGGGCAGCGCTGCCTTCGCCAGGGCCAAGGGAGCCAGCCTGGGCAAGCCAGTACGCCTGCTCGAGTGCGTAGCCCCAGTCCTCGCAACCGTCGAGCGGGGTCCAACACGCAGACGCCCGGGGATTGAATGGATCCCAGAGGTACACGTCGCCGAGCTGCCGGCGCCAGCGTGAGCAGATGGGCGCGACGTCGTTCTTGGTGGTGGTGACGATCGCCGGCCCGTCGTGTTCGAGCAACCAGGGGATCACCAGGCGCGTGGTCTTGCCGGCACCCGGTGGCGCGACGACGATGATCTGCGACTCGGGATCGGAGGAGATTGCCTTGCCGCGAAGGCGTCCGAGGCTGAAGCGCTGGCCGTCGCGCCCCTTGCCGACAAGATCAGCCGAGAGGTGGCGGGGACGCGCCCAGGTGGTTGGCTTGGAGCCGCGTGGATCGAGGGGGTGGCGATCGGCTCGGGCGCTGGAACGGATGTGGTCGATGCGCCGCCACTGGAGCGCGACGGCGAGGACCACGAGCGCGAAAGGCACACCAGCGGCCAGGTAGAACCACAGGCCAGCAGGCAGTCCGTCGCGCGCGCGTGCGGGGTAGGCAGCGCGCGGATCCTCGAAGTGGCCGCCGGTGACGATTTGCGCGGTGCCGAAGGTCTGCTCAACGACACTCATGTCGGGCAGGGATCTCGCGGCGATCAGGCCGGCGAACGTCGGGACGAGCCAGAGCACGATCGCGAGGACAAGCCCGGCGAGGAGATAGCCGCCGAGCTGGTCATCAGTCTCGGTGGAGGAAGAGTTCTTAGGTGTAGTCATGCCCGCGATGTCGAGATCGCGGCCTGACGCACCCCCCTCTGCTGTCGATCTTTATGGATTGCTCAGGAAGAACGCTGGTCTTTACACCGTTTGATTCCTGCATCAGTAGGCAGGGGGCCGTACGTGCAGGGACGTATTTCGGCTGGCGTTCGCCGACTCGTTTTCAAGGGGGGGGTCAAAAACCCGTCACTCCCGACATCACGGGCACATGCGGGCAATCCAGCACCACATATGAACGCCGTGACAGCCGTCGCGGACGACGAGCTCGACTTCGAGCAGCGCTACGAGCAATGGCGCCCGAGGGTGAGGGGATTTCTCGCTCAGAAGGCCCCGTGGCTCGACTTCGATGGGCGCGAGGAGGTCTACCAACAGGCGTGGCTCGCCGTATTCGAGGCGCGACGCCGCGGCGCTGTCATTGACGACGAGCTGTCGTACATCATCGGATTCCGCGCGCAACATCGCGATCGAGCTGGTCCGAGACGCCGATGCGCGTCGACGAACGACCTTCGATCCGCTGCGTGGGCGGCTCGTCAACATCGCCGATGAAGTCGAGGACCTTGCCGACGTCGTGGCCATCGTTGACGAGGCTGCGGTCGGACGATCGCTCATCGCGCGTCTTGGCCCTCGTCAGCGGGAGGTAGCCATCCGGCGGTTTGGCCGCGGCGACACACCAGATGAGATCTGCGCCGAGCTCGCGATGTCGCGCGACCGCTACGACAAGCTGATCAACAAGATCAGCAAGCGACTCGGAACGCTCGTGGCCCAGTATCACGCAGGCCACCTCACCAGCGAAGACGAACGCCTGCTGGCGCGATGCATCCTCGGAGAAGCGAGCGACGCGGAACGTGAGCTCGCGACCCACCTCGTCGACACGGCTCAGGGCGTCGCGCTGCTATGCAGCGTCCGTCACGCCATACGCGGCGTGGCGATCACGACGCCAGTGCCGGCAGCTGCACCGCCCTCGATGCGAGAGCAAGTCATCGCCGTGTTTGCGCAGGCCAAGAACACGGTCGGATCGATCGCCGGGCGCGGCGGCGGCAGCAGTGGCGACACCGCCACAAACGCCGTGGTGTCGGGCAGCAGTGGCAACGCCTCGCGAATCGCTGCTGGGATCGCAGCCTGTGTCATCGGCGTTGGCGGCACCGCAACGTGCGTAGTGACAGGAACCACGCCGACCAGCCTCGTGACCATGTTGCCCGGACAGGGCGAGGACACGCCGGTCAACCCGCCCAAGACGACCGAGGAGCCACCGCCACAGACGGTCGCGACCCCCGCGCCGTCCACGTCCACGACACCGGCCTCGACGGGCACCGAGCCAGCCGAGCCGCCGCCGGAGGATGACCCCGTCGAGCCGAGCCCCCCTGATGATCCGCCAGCGGCGGCCAAAGAGTTTCTGATCGAGCGGCAGGAAGCCGTGCCAAGTCAATCGACGCAGCCTTCCAAGAGCTCGTCGAGTAGCGGGAGCGAGTTCTCGGCATCGCAGCCCGCGCCCGCGCCATCCCCCGGAGGCGGCGGGAGCGGCGGCGAGTTCAGCTTCGAGGGCGGCGGCTGATGCCACCCGCCCGCCCGTGCATGAAAGGAGCACCTATGCCTTCCCACCCCTCAACCCCACGACGCCGCGCGACGAGCCTCGCCGTAACGCTGGTCACGACACTGCTGGCGTGCGCTTTGGCGCCGTCCGCAGACGCAGGCACCTACCAAGTAATCGGATGCCACGGGCTTGGCGAAGCGACGCACGACATGTCGGCCTACGGCTACCCGCACTACAACGCGTGGGACGACTGCGCGGCGTCGAGGCTGCTCAACTCGGTCGCCGAGGTCAACTCGACCTACGGCTACGGCGAGGAGGGCGGCTGGATGACCGTCGCTCCGGCTGGCACCACCTTCGCGCGCGTGTCGGTCATCGCTCGCGAGCAGCGCTTCAACGGCGGCGGCGGCACTGGCCTGGTGTCAGTCGGCTACCTCTGCCAGACCGTCGCGACCTGTTACACCAACGGGCCGGGCACCACGTACCTGCTCGAGAACGACACGGGCGGGCCGATGGTCAGCGTCTCGAACGCCAGCGGCAACGGCCAATGGGGAAGCGGAAGGCGTTACGGGTCGAGCTTTAGCTCCACGGTCCTGCGAGTCGGGTTCTACTGCGGCCTGTTCGCGGCCCCCGGCAGCCCGTGCGTCAACCGCTCCGCTGACAAGCTCTGGCTGCAGACGACCTCGATCGAGTTGCTCATCAACGACCCCCATCCCCCGAATGCGCCAAGCGTTGGGGGCCAGCTCACCGCAGGCGGCTGGAACCGCGGCACGGTCGGATTGGCGGGCGTCGCATCCGATGTCGGTGGTGGCGTCTCGCTGACCCGCTACAGCCTCGGCGGCGCGACAGTGTCCGCCGACTACACGCACGCGTGCGCGCGGCGTCCCGGCGGCTACAACCGCACTCAGGCATGCCCGACGCAGGACAACTGGGCAGCCTCGGTCGACACGACGCGCGTCGCCGACGGGCAGCACGAGCTGAAGGTGTGGAGCGTCGATGCGTCGGGCGCTGAGAGTGCTCGACAGACGCGGACTGTCAGCGTCGACAACACGGCGCCCGCCGCGCCGACGGGCATGGGTGTCGATGGTGGTGACGGGTGGCGCTCGTCTCGTGGATTCAAGGTGCATTGGACGAACGCGCCCGGCCAGTTCGCTCCGATCGCCAAGGCTCACTGGCAGCTGTGCCGAACCGGCGGGACCTGCACGACCGGCGAGGCCAGCGCCGCCAGCATCGGGAGCGCGACGGTGCAGGTGCCCGGCCAGGCGGGCGACTACACGCTGCGGGTCCGGCTGGAAGATCAAGCCGGCAACTCGGCGTCGGCGAACCTGTCCGATGCCGTTCATCTTCGCTACGACCCGACCCCGCCGGGCCGGGCGCAGGCCAAGGCCGGCAACGGCTGGCTCAACGCGCTCGAGGCGATCGACTATCCCTTGCCGCTGGAGCTCGCGGTAGGCGAGGTTTTGCCGATCTCCGGCATCAAGGGCTACTCCGTCAGCGTGGATGGGACCGATCCCGACACGACGATCGAGGCCGCCGGCCAGAAACCGACCTACCACGTCCCCAACCTCCCCGAAGGCGAAGTGACGGTGAGGTCCCGCGCGGTCTCCGGCGCCGGTGTCCCAGCGACACGGATCGGCCAGGTGCAGCTCAAGGTCGACAAGTCCGCGCCCGACATTGCCGTTACTGGCGGCCCAGATCCGAACCGGTGGGTGCGCAACTCCGTCACGCTCAACATGAGCGCCACGGACGCGCGCTCGGGCATGGCCCCCGCGCCGGACGGCGCGCAGTTGGAGGACGGCGCCTACGTCGCGTACCGGGTCGATGATGGTGCGCTTCACCGGCTCCGTGGCGACGCCAGCAGCGTGAGCGTCACTGAGGACGGCAAGCACACCCTGACCTACTACGCAGTGGACTTCGCAGGCAACGCCTCGCCGGAACGACAGAGGGATTTCAAGATCGACCGCACGCCACCGGAGACGATCGCCTTCGAGGCCCCAGACCCAGCTGACCCGCTCAAGCTCGCCGTGGTCGTCGACGATCGTCACTCCGGCATCGACACCGGACTCATCAGCACCCGCCCATCGTCCGGTGGGCAATGGCAGCCGTTGGAGACGACGCTCGTCGGCAACCACTTGGTCGGGCGTGTCGATGACTCGCAGCCGGACGGCACCTACGAGTACAGCGTCAACGTGCGCGACCGTGCCGGCAATGAGCGCACCAGCGACCGACGAACCGATGGCAGGAAGATGGAGGTCAAGCTGCCCGTGCGGCTGTCGTCGACCACTCGCATCGCCAACGGTGCCCCCTCGACCAAGAATTGCAAGCGCAAAGGGCGCGCCGCCAAGCGACGGTGCGCCGTCAAGCGGCGTCTGAGCAGCGCCGTCAACATCAAGGCGGGCTACCGCGCCAAGGTCCGCGTCAAGGGCACGGTCGAGAGCGAGGGCGGCAGGCCGCTCGCCGGCGCCTACCTCACCGTGTTCGCGACCGATCGCGTGACAGGCAGCAAGACCACGACGCTCGGCCACACCCGAGCCGACGGCAGAGGACGGTTCGAATACGTCGTCGGCGCCGGGCCGTCGCGGAAGGTCACCTTCCGCTACGAAGGCGACAACGTCGTCAAGCCCAGCACCGCCGACGCGCACACCCTGGTCCCCGCATCGGTCTCGTTCGCAGTCAACCGCGGCCGTGTCCGCAACGGCGACACGGTCGTCTTCAGCGGTCGGCTTCTCAGCCGACCGATCCCAAGCGCGGGCAAGCTCGTCGCCATCCAGGCCCGCGTCGGACGGCGCTGGCGGACCTTCGCGAACCCACGCGCCAACGCGCGAGGACGTTTCTCGTCGCGGTACACCTTCACGGCCACGACCGGCGTGCAGGTCTACCGCATACGAGCGCTCGTCCAACGAGATGCTGCCTACAGCTATGAGACCGGCGCGTCTAAGCCCATCAAAGTGGTGGTCGCAGGACGGTAGGGAGTCGAACGTGACCTATGCCGCTGACGAAGATTGCGGCGCTGCTGGAACCCCTGCCGTCTAAGAGTGCAGTTCGCCGCTGCAGGCGCTCACGCCGAGCTGCTCGTCCTCGAGCGCAGCGGCCATCCCCAGGACTGGCCGGAATCCGGCCACGCACTACGCGGACAGGCGTCGCAGCCGCAGGTGCGGCCTAGCATTGGCCGACATTGATTTCGGCGGTCTCAGGGATGTAGACCACTAGCAGCACCGCCACGACGACGAGGCTCGCCCCAAGGACTCCGAAGGGCCAAGACCGCCGTCCTCGAAGGGCTTGGACTAGCGACGCAATCGCCATCAGCAAGGAGGTGACGCCGACCCCCAGCATGACGATCCCGTAGGTGAGATGCCCTCCGCCAATGCATTGATCGTTTTCCTCACGAATCGGGTCTCCCGTGAGCCATGCAAAGCCGACGACACCGATCACCAGCGCGATCACGGCGACGACGACCAAGCCGCTGTTGACCGCACCGACGACCCAACGAGGCACGGTCATGGCTTGATCCTCACACAGCGGACGGCCGACCGTAGCCCTCCTGGGCCGCGGGCTGCGACCTTGAGCACCCTGGCGCGCCCACGGGCGTCGATGGAGAGCGTCCGTGGGCGATGCGGCCAGACGTGCCTGACCCTCGGCGCCCTCAGCGTGTCCGAGCACCTGCTCGCACGTTCGAGGAGAACGGCCAGTGGATGTCCGCATCTAGCTGTGAGCAAGGCGGCGAAGGAACTGCACCTAGAAGTTGCCCGCGGGGTCGCCGAACGCAATCCAGGGGATCAGCCCCAGCGCAACGCCCGCCACGACCAACACAACGGACAGCAGCCGCAACTCAGTGCGCCACGCGATCACGCAGCCAAGCAAGGCGCTGGCAGCACCGACCGGCGGCGCGCTCATCCACACCGACTCGCAGTACCGACCCCAATCACCAGAGGTATCTCCGATCTCGCACCCAAGGCCAAACACGCTCCAGCCATAGAGATTCCCAACAACCGCCAAGCCTCCCGCGACCATCACGACGCCGCGTAGCGTCAGGTATCTCGCTTCGCTCATGGTCCCTTCTCGGCCTCCAAGGGTCGATGCACAAGAGTGGCCCAGCACACCGGCATGCCCGTCCATCCACCCCGCGCTCCGCCGAGCCTCCTCAGCTGGCTGTTGAGGCTCGCGCCGAGCGCGAGCATGTCGATCTCAGCGCCACGGCCTGCAGCAGGCGGTCGGTCGCTCCCCGGGGCTCAGTCGGTGGCGGGCGGCGCGCCTGCGGCCGCCTGCGACGAGCTGAGCGCGTACATGACGGCCTCGGCCAGCACGATGAACTCGCTCGCGCGGCGGCCAGGCGGCGGTGGCCCATGAGCGGCGAGGTTGCGCAACGTCACGAGCCCAGCAAGCGCGTGGTCGTCCCTGGCACTGATCAACCCACGCTCGAGGAGCGCGTTCGAGAGGCGCGCGACACCCATGATCTCTGCTCCGTCGATGCCGGCCGCGACGCCGATCTTCCGGAGGGCAACTTCGACAGCGTCGTACGCAGCCTGGATCGCGGTCACAGGCTCCTGCTGCGCGAGCGCCAGGAGCTGGTCGAGCTCCTCATCTCCGCCGGGCGCGGCCTTGCGCGTCTCGATCGCCTCGACGTCGACGCTCTCGCGGATCTGTCGCTGCGCGAGCGCCCACGGCTCGACCTCGACGGGGCCGGCACCGAACAGCAGGATCCGGAGGTCACCCTCGTCGGCCGGCCGATGGCCAAGCTCGGCGCGAGCGGCCGCCACGACGGCCAAGAGTCGGTCGCGGCCACCGTCAGTGACCGTGGTGGCGTCGTCCTGGAACCTCCGCAACGTCGCAACGACTGAGGGTGAACCATGCAGCGCGACCCGGGAGAGCGCCGATGCATACTCGCGCTGCGCCTCGGGACCGGCTCCACCGGCGATGCTGGCGATAGCGCGCACGGCGTCGTTAAGGGCCTCGGTGAGGAGCCGGTCGGCGTGAGCTCGGCGTTCGTTGCGGCGACTGAGCAGCGCGCCCAGCGTGATGCCGCCAACGCCGACGACGAACGTGATCACCGCCTGGAGGGCGTCCATCGCCGCGCGAGCCTACATGCAGCACCCAGGCGTCGCACGCCGTCGGCCGCGACGCGCGCGGCTCGAGCGAGGGCGGCGGATGGGCAGCGGACGACGCGAGTGCCGAAACCGCCCGAATCGCTCGACTTGGCCGCTATCGCCGCCAGCAAGGCACTGCGGCTGAGTGGGGCCAGTGCCCGCACAGCGGCCGTTCCGGGCAGCGGGCACAGAAGCTACTGAGATCGCACCCAGGAGGTCGTTGGCCCAGATCCTCCTAGCGGCTACCTAGGGATCGAGACAGCGCTTCGACCGTGGCCGGAATGTCAGCCATGTCTTCGGTTTCGAGACTGACGTAGTAGCCCCGCTGTCCCAGCAGCGGATCCGCCCACGCGGCCACTTCGTCCCGGTAGGCCGCGGCATCTGGATCGCCGTGCCGCAGGTCGGCCGGCACTCGGAGGGCTTCAAGCGCGTCCTCGATCCCCGGAGGGCGCTCGTCCTGCAGGTTGATGACGGTCATCTCGGTCAGGAGCTCGACGATGCCGCTTGCCGCGACCACCTGGTCGTAGGGTCCTCCCTGCCGAGCGACGACCGCCGGTGTCCACGTGGACTCATCACCGATCTTCGGCAGCCAGATCCCGAATAGCTCTCCGCCAGTGTCACCACCGATCCAGCGAAGCTGCTCCGGTTCGCGGTGGTTCTCCATCCCCCCCACCCCGATCTCCGTGAGCGTCTCGAGAGGCCACCCATACAGCTCGATCCCAGCGTCCCGAACGAGGATCACCCCTCCCGCGTGCCGGTACAGCATCGATAAATCAACCGGCAACCTGAGTCCATGGCCCGCCAGGTACTCCTGCTGCGTTCTCAGATCGACTCCATCGCCAATCACCTCGACCTGAGCACCAGCCGCCTCCAGCGCACGCCATGCTTTTACCAGGGCGACCAGACGCTCGGAGGCTCCATCAGGTTTAGCCAACAGCCCTATAAGACTCACTGATCCGCCTCATCCTTTGCAGACGTGTGAACACGTGCAATCGCGTCCAGCCACCACGAGCGTGGGTAACCGCTACCGAGGCACTTCTAGCGGCTGCCTAGGGATCGAGACAGCGCTTCGATCGTGGCCGGGATGTCAGCCATCTCTTGGGTGTCGAGACTGACGTAGTAGCCCCGCTGCCCTAGCAGCGGGTCCGCCCACGCGGCGACTTCGTCCCGGTAGGCCGCGTCGTCCGGATCTCCGCGACGCAGCCCGGCGGGAACGCCGAGAGCCTCGAGCGCCTCCTCGGTCCCCGCAGGGCGCTCGTCCTGCAGGTTGATCACCGTCATCTCGACCAACAGTTCGACGACGCCACCCGCTGCCACTACCTGATCGTAGGAGGTTCCCTGTCGCGCGACGACCGCGGGCGCCCACGCCGATTCCTCACCCAGCCTTGGCAGCCAGATCCCAAATAGCTCTTCTCCAGTTTCCCCGCCGATCCAGCGCAGCTGCCGGGGCTCGGCTTGCCCTTCCATTCCCCATACACCGATTTCGCCGAGCGTCCTTGGAGGCCACCCATAAAGCTCGATCATCGCGTCCTGAACGGTGATTCCACCTCCGAGGTGCCGGTACAGCACCGACAGGTCGTAGGGCAACGAGAGGCCTTGCTCCCGAAGGTGGTCGTCCTGACCCGACGCCTCGCCTCCATCGTCGATCATGCCCATGCTCGAGCCTGCCTCCTCAAGCGCTCGCCATGCGGCGATCAAGGCGACCATCCGATCGGAAGCCCGGTCAGGCGAAGCCAGGAGGCTCACGAGGCTCACGGCGTCTCCTCATCGTGGTAGATGGGGAAGTCACCCGTGATCAACAGCACGCGGATCTTGTGCACTTCCTTGTTGAACCGCTTCTGATTGCACTTCTTATCCTTCGGTCCGTAGGCCTTCCCAAGGCGCCGCATGACGTTCGTGTAGTAGGTGTTGTTGGCGTTTAGAGCGGGGTGATATTGCCTCAGCTTCTGCTGCGGATACAGGTTTTTGTAACCCGGTTGAGTCTCGTGCCGCCGGAAGCCTCGCAGGAATACGCCATTGCGCGGCTGGTTTGGCCTCAGTCCGCATTCCCACGCGATCGCCTCGGCCGTCTTCGCGTTGTCGAACCGGGCTTCCCGAGCCGGCACGATGTGGTGGGCATCCCAACCGCGATCATCGCCTTTCTTGTCGCGTGGGGGCGTAGTGTGGGCTTTGATCATCGCGGTGCGGAGTTTCTTGCTCGCTCCACGTTCCCCTGCGGCGTCGCGCCACTTCTCGTCGCTGCTGCGGCAGTCGCGGATCTCGCAGGCGTATTGGATGGTGCAGTCGACCGGGTGCCTGCAGCTCGGGCGAGCTTGGGGTCGGGCGACGTCGGGGTCGACGGCCGGGACGGTGGGTTGGGCGTTGCTGCCGTCGAGGTGCATGGTCCAGGCGTAGGCGGGGTCGTAGGTGATCACGGAGCCGCCGCCCGACAGGAAATGCATGATCCAGTGGCGGCCGGTGACGTAGATGGTGTCCCCGGATACGCTCGGTTGATCGTAGGTGACCTGCTGTTCGGGCGTGACCCGGCGGAGGTTCGAGCCGTCCGGGCTCACCGCCCAAACGCTCCAGATGTCCGCGTAGACGCCCTCGAGCGACTCGTCGTCCGAACGTGCGGTGAAGACGATCTCCGTTCCATCGGCACTGAACCTTGGCGCCATCGCCGCAGCGATCGAAGGGCCGAGGTCCAAGCGAGCAGGCTCGCTCCCATCGGGAAGCGCGACGTAGATCCCCGACGGCGTCTCGCCCTCGGGGTCGCCTGCGTAGGTGAGCAGGCCCCCGTCGGGGGATAGATCCGGCCCGGTCTGGCTGGCCGTGGTCTCTTCGGTCAGCCACTCGGCGGTGTCGCCGTCCTGATCGTCGGCATCGATGGTCGCGATGCGGGTGGCCCCTCCGTCGTTCCCGGTGTAGACGACCTCCAGCCCGTTCGCCGACCAAGCGGGCTGGCTTCCCTGCGTGAGGGTACGGACGTTGCCGCCGTCGACGGTCATGAGCAGAATCGTCCCTTCTCCGACGGCTGTGTTGTCGGGGCGGGATTCGATCGCGATCAGCTTGAGGTTAGGTGAGATCCGCGGGCCGCGGAGCACGCACGTGCTCGGCAGACCCAGGGAGGCGCAGTCGGCGATCTGCTTGGGCGATTTGCCGTCGGTATTCGCGATCCAGACGGTCTCGCGCTCCTCGTCCAGATAGATCATCTTGTCCGCGGCCGAGATCGTGGACGCGGAGACGACCGGGCTGAGCTCAGACGTCGCCGTAGCCGCACCGGCGGAATTGCGGCCGGTGACGGTGACGCGCAGGCGCCTGCCCACGTCGGCGGCGGTCACCTCATACGACGCGTCCTCGGCTCCGGAGAGGTTCGCGCAGCCGGCGCCGAGCGGGCCGCAGCGCTGCCACTGGTAGTCGAGCGCGTCAGTGTCGGTGTGCTCCCATTCGCCACCGTCGGTCGCGAGGGTGGATCCCTCCTCGATCGGACCGAGAGCCGATATGACCGGCAGCGCCACGCTCGTCGGGGCTGGGGCTGAGGCGACGGGATCGGTCGCCGGCGACGCTGCCGAGTCGGTGCCGCCCGCGTTCGCGGCGCTCACGACGACGCGGATGCCGTACCCCACCTCGAGATCGCTCAGGCGCAGCGTCTGCTCGGTCGCGCCGTCGAGGTCGGCGCAGTCGCCGCCCGCCGGCGAGCAGGTCTGCCACTGGTAGGAGAAGCCGAGCGGCGCGTCGCCGTCCCAGCCGCCGGTGGTGGCCGTCAGCGTCTCGAACTCGATCGGATCTCCGGAGACCTCCGGTGCCTCGGTGCTGCTTGGCGTCGAGGCCGGCGCGATCGGCGCGGTGGCGGCAGACACGGCGATGCCGGAGGCGGTCTGGTGGCTGGCCGTGACCTCGACGCGCAGCGTCGCGTCCTCGTCGGCGGCGACGAGCTCGTACGTCGACGTCGTCGCACCAGTGATGTCGTCGCAATCGTCGCCTTCCTCGTCGCAGCGTCGCCATTGGTAGTCGTATTCGACCGGGCCCGCCCCTCCGTGCCAGTCACCTGGGTCGGCGGTGAGCGTCGCGCCGGTCCAGAGGTCCCCGTCGATCGTCGGCAGCACGTCGTTCCCCGGCGGACCCTCCACCTCCGAGGTCGTCACGGTGCGGATCACGCCGTTGAGCGCCGCGCCGTCGTCGAGGCGCCATGCCCGAGCGGTCATCTCGACTCGGATCTCGTGACCGAGATCGCCGCTCACGATCGTGTAGCTCGGCGAGTCTCCGCTCTGCAGCAGAGTCGACGGCCCGCTGGGATTGAGGCGCCTGAACTCGTAGGAGGTCTTGACCGGCAGCGGCGCACGCGGCACGAACCCGCTCTCCGCAGTGATCGTCTCGCCCACGACCGCCGGACCGATGATGCGCTCGCCCTCGTTGTCGGCGTCGACCCAGGCTTGGTCGTCGCTCGGCTCGGAGTAGAGCGTCTCGCTGTCGCCCGGCGTCGTCGCCGTGACTTTGAGGCGCAGCTTGAAGCCGAGGTCGGCAACACCGATCTCGTGGTTCTTCGCGTTCGTGGAGCCGGCGATGTCGACGCAGTCCATCTCCTCGGTGACCGGGTCCGCCGTGAGCGGATCGCAGCGCTGCCACTGCGCCGCGAGCTCCGGCGCTCCGGTCCAGTCGCCCGGATCGCCGCGGTACTCGACGCCGTAGCTCACCGGCTGGAACTGGTCGACCGAGGGCGGAACGACGTTCGCCAGCGCGGCCGGCGGGCCGATCGGCTCGCTGGCCTCGCTGATCGCGGAAACGCGATGGCCGAACTCGTCCCCAAGCACGACAACCACGCGCAGGGTGTCGCCCTCGTCGGCACGCGAGGGGAAATAGTCGCCCGGTCGAGCCGAGGCGTGATGGCAGTTCGCACCCTCGCCGTCGCAGAGCTCCAGGTACTCGCTGACCGACACGAACGTCGAGGCCCCACCGCTCCAGGTGCCGCTGGCGTACTCGACCGCCTCTCCGACGACGGGGGTCTCGGTGAAGCTGGGCGCCTCGTCGAACGAAGGCATCCACGAGTCACTCGGAGCGGCGAGGGTGATCACCTCGCTCGGCGCCGACACCGCCTCGTCGCTACCCGCGGTCCCGGTGGCCGTGACCGCGACGCGCACGGTGCCGCCAACGTCGGCGTCAGCGGCGAAGTAGACGGGATCGGTGGCGCCGGCGACCTCCTGGCAGTCGTCGCCTTCGTCGTCGCAACGACTCCACTGATACTCGTAAGAGAGCGTCTCGACGGTCGTCCAGCCGCCGGGAGACGCCTGCAGCACCCACGGGTCCCAAAACGGGGCGGTGATCGTCGGCGGGTTCCCGACGTCCGCCTCGGGCGCCGGGGTCGGGCCGATCTCGATCGGGGCGGACTGCACGTCGGCGCTACCGGCGCGGTTGGTCGCGCGAACGGCCAGGCGCAGCGTCAAGACGACGTCCGCGCTGGTCGGAGCATAGCGCTCGTCTCGTGCGCCCGAGATCTCCTCGCAGTCGTCGCCGACCGCGTCACAGCGCAGCCAGCGATAGCCGAACTCGATCTCCGGCGTGCCCGTCCACTCGCCCGGATCGGCGGTCAGTTCGCCGCTCTGCACCGCGAGGCCGCTCGCGGTGGGCGCGGCAGTCGACACGGGTGGCGCACCGGCCACGACGGCCGTCGCCGCCGAGCCGACCTCGACGTAGTCGAAGCCATCGTCGGCCCCGACCCGGTAGCGAACCGCGGAGCCGACGTCGGCGGACGTCAGCTCGTAGGTGCTGCCGGTCTCGGCGTCGATCGGCGCGCACGCGAGCCCGTTGCCGTCGCAACGCCACCACGCGCGGCTGTACTGGAGATCGTCGCCTGTCCACGTGCCCGGGTCGCCCGTGAGCGTCTCGCCATCGACCGCGTCGCCCGCGATCGCCGGCGCGACCGTGTTCGCGACGTTGCCAGAAGACGGGTCGTAGCCCACGGTCACAGGTGCGGACGCCACGACGTGGGTCGCCCTGCCGGACGCAGCAGTCACCAGCACCCGCAGCGTGTAGTCGACGTCGTCCTCGACGACGACGTACTCGTCGTCCGTAGCGTCGGGAATGTCCTCGCACTGCTGGCCGGCGGCGTTGCAGCGGCGCCACTGGTAGGCGTAGGCGACGGACCCGTCCGCATCCCACTGACCGGGGTCCGCGGACACCGTCGCACCCTCATAGGCATGCCCCACGATCGTCGGCAGCTCGACGTTGGCGACGATGTGATCGTCGAACGGCTCGCCACGGATGACCTCCGACAACTCGGTGAGAACGACCGTGCTGTCGCCTCCTTCGGTGGCGATGACCGCCACCCGCAAGGTGAACCCAGCGTCAGCGGGAGTTGCCACGTAGGTCGCCGCGGTCGCGCCGGCGACGTTCGCGCAGCGTTCGTCGTCGCATCGCTGCCACTGATAGGCAAACGAGGACGGCGGCGGAGCGTCCCACTCCCCTTCGTCGACCTCGAGCGTCCCGCCCACCGCGGTGGTGCCGGAGATGACCGGGGCTTCGTCGAGGACCGGGCCTCCGGCGTCCGAGATCGGCCCCGTCGCAGGCGAAGAGGCCTCCGTCTGGGCGGACGCGTTGGTCGCGGTCACTCGCACGCGCACCGTCTGCTGCGCGTCGGAGCTCGTGAGCACGTAGGTCGGATCGTCGGCGCCGGAGATCTCCTCGCAGGCGCCACCGGCGCTGTCGCAGCGCAGCCACTGGAAGGCGTAGGTGATCGTGCCGTCGCCGTCCCACGTCCCTTCGTCCGCGGTCAGGGTGTCGCCCGTGCGCGAGCCTCCGTCGATCGAGGGCGGCTCGGTGTTGAACGGCGAGGTCGCGTCGACGGGCGCGGTGGGAACAGACGCGGCGCTGGTCGTCCCGACGCCGTCCTCTGCGGCCACGATCACGCGTACCGCCAAGCCAACCTCGTCGCCCGTGAGCTCGTAGGTCGTCCCCATGGCGTCCTCGATGTCATAGCACTCCTCGGGCGCCGGATCGCATGCCTGCCACTGATAGGCGTAGGTGACCGAGCCGCCCGCGTCCCACTCGCCGGGATCGGCCGTCAGCAGCTCGCCCTCCTTCGCGATCCCGGTCACCTCGGGCAACTCGTCGTTAGCCGGCCCGCCGATCACGCGCACCGACTGCGCGGTCACAGCCCAGGCCTGCGTGGCACCAGTGTCGTCTCGGGCGGTCACCGTGACTGCCAGGGTCGTCCCAAGATCGTTCGCGTCGAGCTCGTACGCCTGCCCGTCCGCGCCGTCCACCTCCTCGCACTCCTGGCCAGCCGAATCGCAGCGCAGCCACCGGTACGAGAGCGCGAGGTCCCCGGTAGGGCTCCAGGTTCCGCCCAGCGCCGTCAGCTCCTCACCAATCTCGGTCTCGCCGACGATCGACGGCGCCGCGATCAGCTCCGGGCCGACCAGCGGGTCGTCGGGCGCCGTCGCCACCTCGGCAGTCGCCACCGAAGACTCGACCGCCTGGCCTGCCTCATTGGTCGGGGTGACCGTCACCCGAAGCGTCGCGCCAAGATCCGCCGGCGTCGTCGCGTACTCGGGGTCGGTCGCACCCACGACCGGCGCACAGTCGTCTCCTTCGGCATCGCAGCGCAGCCACTGATAGCCGAGCGCATGAGGACCGATGCCCGTCCACGCCCCGCCCTCGGCCACGAGCACGCCAGGGGCGAACGCCTCGCCGATCACGCGCGGCAGGGAGGCGTTGGCGGGCGCAGCAGATTCGATGACGGCGGTCGGTGCCGAGAGCACGTGGTCACTGCCGCCGGCGTTCGTGCCTCGCACCCGCACACGCAGCCTGGCACCGACGTCCGCCGACCGCAGCTCATAGCGGTCCGACGGGACTGTGCCGATGTCAACGCAGTTCGCGCCGTCAGCGTCGCAGCGCTGCCACCGATAGGCGTAATCAATCGCGCCGCTGCCGGTCCACGTCCCGGGACTCGCAGCGAGGACGTCGCCGCGGTCGCCGGCGCCGCGCGAGATCGTGGGTGCCGCTGTGTTGACCACGGCCGAGCCCGACACCACGGGCGTCGCATAGGAGCTGATCGTCCGCGAGCCTCCGCCGTTGGTCCCCGTGATGGCGACGCGCAGCGTCGAGCCCACGTCGGCGCTCGTCACCCCGTAGCTGGTCCCCGTCGCGCCCGCGATGTCATCGCAGTCATCGCCGTCGGCTTCACAACGTCGCCACTGGTAGGTGACGGTGAGACCGGGCCGATCCCATCCCGTCATCCCTTCGACGGTCAACAGCCGTCCCTGCCTGGCCGTGCCCGAGACCAGCGGCCGCTCGTCGGAGACAGGCGCGGACGGATGCACGACCACCACCTCTGAAGCCACCGCCTCAGGGGTCGAGTCGATGGTCGCCCTCGCGACGACCCGAACCTTCATGTCGTCGTCCAGCACCGGCACCTCGAAGACACGATCTCGAGACTCGCCGCTCGCGTCCTCGCAGTTCTCCCCGGACGCGTCGCAGAGCTGCCACTGATAGGCAAACGTGACCGGCTGCGACGACGTCCAGCCCTCGACGACCGCCCAGAGCCGCGCAGCCTGATCCGGGTCGACGTCGATCGAGACGTCGTACGGCTCGGGCGGGTCGATGCCGACCTCGTGGTGGTCCTCGATCTCGCTCGCGGCGAGGGGGCGGGTGTAGAGAGCGAGCTCGTCGAGGTCGCCGCCGCCGAAGAGGCTGGCGTTGTTGCGCGACATGACGTTGAGGGTGGAGTCGGCGAAGGCGCCGGCGCCGGTGCCGTTGGCCCACTTTGTGTAGGCGACCGGCTCGCCGTCGACGTAGGGGACGATCTGGTCGGCACCGGGGGCGGTGGTGTCGAGCACGAGCGCGTAGTGGTGCCAGTCGCCGGGGCTGGGGCGGTCGAACATGGCGACGTTGCGAGAGGCGCCGCGGCCGAGGCTGACGCAGAACCTGTTCGTGCCCAGGCCACAGTTGGGGTCGACGATGAACCCGCCGTCGTGGTCATTGAAGTTCGGCGTCAGCTCGATCGCAAGGTCGTCGTTGGCCGCGAAGGCATCCCACTTGAGCCAGAACTCGACCGTCACCCGGTTGGTTGCCGAGAGGTCGACGTCAGCGGTTGCGGAGTCGTCGGTGCCGTCGAAGCTGGCCGCGGTGTCGTCGTCGTCAACGAGCGCGCCAGTCGCACCGAGCGTGGGGGCGCCTGCGATGGTGGCGTCGGCCTCGCCCTTGGCGTCGGCCAAGGTCGTGCCGGACGTCTCGCCGAGACGCCAGTAGTGCGCGAGCCCGGCGGTTGCGAGCACCTTGGCCGCGTAGCCGGCGCCGGGGCCGTTGACGTGCAGCTGCTTGCTGGTGGTGGCGGTGAGGCCGTCGTCGTCGGTGACGCGCAGCCGCACCGTGACGGTGCCGACGCTCGAGTAGGTGTGGGTGGTCGTCGGCGTGGTCCCGGTGTCGGTCTCGTAGCTGCCGTTGCCGTCCAGGTCCCACTCGTACTTGACGATCTCGCCGTCGACGTCGGTGGAATCCGAGCCGTCGACCGCGACCTGCTGGCCGGTCAGCGCTGGGCTCGGCGTCACGTCGAACGCGGCCTCGGGCGCTTCGACCGCAGCGGCCTCGAAGTGGTCTGCGATCGTGCCGGCGCTGAGCGCCTGGCCGTAGATCGCCAGCTCGTCCATGCCGCCCGCACCGAACAACGACGCGGCGTTGCGCGACATGAAGTGCAGCGTCGAGTCCGCGAACGCACCGGCGCCTGTGCCGTTGGCGAACTTGTCGACCGTCACCGGCGCTCCGTCGACATAGACGAGGATCTGGTCTGCGCCCGCAGCGGTCGTGTCCAGCACCAGCGCGTAGTGGTGCCAGACCGCGGCGCTCGGGCGCGGGAACAGCGCGACGTTGCGGGAGCTGTTGCGGCCGAGGCTGACGGCGAACTTGCTCGAGATGTCGCTGTTGGGATCGACCAGGAAGCCACCGTCGTTGCTGTTGAAGTTCGAGGTGTACTCCAGCGCCAGGTCATCGTTGCTGGCAAACGCATCCCAGGACAGCCAGAATTCGACCGTCAGCTTCTGAGTATCGGACAGGTCAAGCTCCGCGGTCGCCGAGTCGCTCGACCCGTCGAACAGCGCCGCATCGCTCACATCGCCCGGCAGCGCACCCGCCGCGCCGAACATCGGCGTCCCGACGGCCGCCGCATCCGCCGCGCCTTCGGAGTCCCCGAACACCCCACCACCGGACTCGCCGAGACGCCAGTAGTGGCGCAGCGACGCCGTGCCCAGCACCGCGTCGGCGTAGTCGCTGGTCGCCCCCTCGGTCACTCGCAGCGAATGCGAGACCTCGTCCGTCTCGTCACCGTCGTCGGTCACCCGCAGCTTGACCGGCACCGACCCCGGCCCGGTGTAGGTGCGCGAAGCGAGCGGGCTCGTGCCCGTGTCCGTCTCGAAGCTCCCGTTGCCGTCCAGGTCCCACTCGTACTTGACGACCTCACCATCGGAATCCGTCGAGTCCGAGGCGTCGAAGTCGACCTCCTGGCCGGTCAGCGCCCGCGCCGGCGTCGCGTCAAACGCGCCGGTGGGAGCCTGGTTAGCCGGCGGACCGGCCCCCGCCTCGTAGTGATCAGCGATCGTCGTCGAGCTCAACGGCGCGTCATAGACCGCCAGCTCGTCGAGATCACCCGAGCCGAACAGGCTCGCGCCGCCGCGCGACATGAAGTACAGCGTCGAGTCGGCGAACGTCCCGGTGCCCGCTCCGCTCGAGAGCTTCGTGTACGAGACCGGGGCGCCGTCGACGTACGGGGTGATCCGCGAAGCGCCGGCCGCGGTGCCGTCCAGCACGAACGCGTAGTGATGCCACACACCCGCGCTCGGTCGCGTGAACGAGACGTTGTTGTACTGACCACCCAGCCTGATCGTGACCGCGAACTTGCCCTCCTCCGACGAGTTCGGATCGACCAGAATCCCGCCGTCGACGGAGTTGAAGTTCGGCGTGTGCTCCAGCGCCAGATCGTCGTTGCCAGAGAAGGCATCCCACTTCAGCCAGAACTCCACCGTCGCCTGGTTGGTGCCCGAGAGGTCGAGCGGTGCCGACGCGTAGTCGTTGGTCCCGTCGAAGCTCGCCGCAGGATCGGAATCGGTGGCCAGCGCACCGGTCACGCCGAGCGTGAGGCCGCCCGAGATCGTCGCGTCATTAAGGCCCTCGCTGTCGACGAACGTGCTGCCCGACGTCTCGTTCAGCCGCCAGTAGGAGACCAACCCCGACGTGCCAGAGACCTCGTCCGAATACGCACTCGCCGACGCCCCGACCGGCACGGCCAACCCGATCGCAACGACTGTGGCCCACAACAGTGTCCACACACGCGGCAACGACCGACACCACGTCGGCAGGTTCCCGCACACGACCGGCGCACCTCTCATGGGGCTTCCCTTCATGGATCGACCGGCCCGCGACCGAGACACCGCCCGGAGGGCGGCGGCTAAGACAAGGCCAGAAATGGCTTCAACCGTCGGCGGCCGGTGCCCGTGCGACCCACCGGAATCGGCGGGACCTCACTCCTTCAGGGCGTGGCCAGTCAGACGACGGCGAGGACTCTAAGCGAGACTCCACCCGAATGCAAGAGGCTGACTTATCGCTGGGCACCTGCCCATGAGTGGACCTCGACGCCTCGGCTCCAAGGCACTCTTGTTGCCGATTGCGGCAAGCGTGGTTGCCAACGCCCGCAGCCTGCGTGGAGCCCTCCGTCCCACCAGCCTCTGGCCCACCTCGATCGGCAAGTGTCCGGCCTAAGCGCCGCCAGCTCAGTGGTGACCGGGTCCAGAGTTAGCCGACCTTCGGTCGCATGATCGGCGGATCGGGTCCGCTTGCGCCGGGCTGGATTGCTTGAGTATGCTCCATCAGAGCCGCCAGTATTTCTGGCTCTCGCTCCGGAGGGTGTGCGCTGTTCGCAGGAAATGAAGACTGATGGGGGCTCTGCCTTCGCCACTGAACGTGGCGCTTCTAGGGCTGCTCATCGAGCGACCTGGATACGGGTACGAGCTCGCGAAGCGTCTCCATGACGACTTCAATCCAGGCTGGCGTCTCGAGTTCTCGAACGTCTACTCGGTCCTCGACAGTCTTGAGCGGGACGCTCTCGTCGTGCGTCGGGAGGACGCTCCTGATCACCGCTCTGCGGGTTCGCGCATGGGCCCTCGGATCTTCTACACGGTGACTGACCTCGGAGCTGAACGCTTCGAGCAGTGGATGAAGCGCGGATGCCGCCGCAAGCCAGTCCGAGACGAACTGCTCGCGAAGCTCGCCGTCGCCCGGCCTCAGCACGTCCCGATCCTGATGGAGCAGCTCGACGAACTTGAGCGAGAGATCCTCGATGCGCTGCGCCAGCTCGACCACGTGACCCAGCGAGACGGGCCGCCCCCGCCGAGCGGCTCTTGGAAGGAAGCCTTCAACGACGTCATGACCGACAAGGTCGAGAGGAGCCTGCAAGCCGACCTCGACTGGGTCGCTCACGCGCGACAGCGATTCGAGCGATTCCGTGATCCTGCGACTTGGGCAGACCAGTCCTGACCACGCCACTCCTCGAGCTCGTCGACGTCCACATGAGCTATGCGCGTGGGCGCCTTCACACGTCGGTGTTCAAGGGCCTGAACGTCGCGGTTCAAGATGGCGATCACATCGGCATCCGCGGTGGAAACGGAGCTGGCAAGTCGACCTTCATGAAGATGTGTGTCGGCTTGCAGCCGCCTGACCAGGGAACCGTCCTGGTCGCTGGCAGAGACTTGTACGAGCTGTCGGACCGCGACCGGACGCAGCTCCGCAAGGAGATGATCGGGTTCGTGTCGCCGTCGAGGAGGCATCGGTCCGGCCCCCAGAAGGTCGTCGAGCATGTCGCGGAACCGCTGATCGGCAGCCGATGGAATCCGAATCAGGCTGACGGCATGGCCCGCGACACCCTTCACAGGGTGGGCGCTAGCCGATGTCTTGACGCCTTCATGAACGAGCTGTCGCCAGGCGAGGAGACCCAGGTCGCGCTTGCGAGGGCACTGATCCGAGAGCCGCAGTTGGTTCTCGTTGACGAGCCAGAGTCGGTCCCGAGCCCCGACGAACGCACCGCGATCCGCGATTTCCTACGTAACCTCGGGCGCGAGGCCGGCATCACTCTTGTGGTCGCGTCGGCAAGCCCTGGCGCAGTCCGCTCGGCCCGCCGGTTCTACTCCATCTCGAACGGGCGCCTACTGGAGGAGCGCAGCGAGCACGACGAGCACGGCCCAGCAGAGGTCCTGCCTTTCCGGAGCGCGGCGTCGGGCTCGGGTTCGGACTCGTGAGCAGCCTGGTCCTGGCCGACGTCGTCAAGCACTACAGGAGCGGCGACGACGTCGTGCGCGCTGTGGACGACGTGTCCTTGACGGTCGGCCCGAGCGAATTCGTGGCCATCTACGGACCGAGCGGCTCCGGGAAGACGACGCTGCTCCTCATAGCCGCCGGCCTGATAGAGCCTGATCGCGGCAACGTCACCTTCGATGGCGAGGCGATCTCCAAGCTGTCCGAGCGCGACGCATCCTCCTATCGCCGCTATCAGCTCGGCCTTGTCCGACAGACATTCCATCTCAACGCCGGGCTGAGCGCGCTCGACAACGCCGCGGAAAAGCTCCTTGGTACGCGCGAGCGCCTCAGTCCCAACGAGGCGGCAGATCGAGCGCGACCATGGCTCGAGCGTGTCGGGCTCGGAAAGCGCGCTCACCACCGGCCGAAGGAACTCTCCACGGGCGAGTGCCAACGCGTAGCGATCGCGCGGGCGCTCGCGTGCGACCCCGAACTGGTGCTGGCCGACGAGCCAACGGGCAACCTCGACACCAAGCGAACCGGCGAGATGCTGACGCTGCTTCGGTCGATCTGCAAGGAGCGCGCGATTCCGATGGTGCTTGTTACCCACGACGAACTAGCGGCCGACTACGTCGACCGCGTTTGCACCCTCACGGACGGCCGCTTGACCGACGGCTTGAATCCCGTGTCCGCCGAGCCGTTGTCGAAGTGAAGATCGCCGTCTACGACATCACTCCGCGCGGATATGCGCGGTTCTATCGTGGACGCCTTAAGCAGCACGGCCGCCAGGAGCTCCTCGCCGGCAGCGGAATCGCCGTCGGCGTAGCCCTCGTGTTCGCGGTCCTGGTTGCCAACACGAGCATCACGGCATCCGCGGAGCAACTCATTCGTGGCACGACCGGGTCCGCGAACTACCAGCTCTCGGCCAGGTCCAACGCTGGCTTTCCCTCGGAGATCGCCCGCCAAGCAGCTCGCCTGCCCGGCGTTAGGGCAGCAGCACCGGCATTGCGGATCCGTGTTCTGCTGGTCGGTCCCCGTGGGCGACAGGCAGTCCAGCTTGTCGGTGTCACGTCGGAGGTCGCGAAGCTCGACGGGTCGCTCACGCGTAACTTCGGCGGCTCGGGTCTCGACCTGCCCGTGGGAATGGCGCTTCCAAGCGATGTGGCAGACGCCATCGGAGGTCGCAAGGAGACCAGCATCAAGGTCATCGTGAACGGCTCCGTGCGCTCGTCCAAGGTCGGTGCTGTCCTCGGAGAGAGCGAGATCGGCGCGCTGTCCCAGAGCCTCGTAGCCGTGGCATACCTACCGGTCGCCCAGCGGCTGGCCGGCAGCGAGGGAAAGGTGACGCAGGTCCTGGTCGACGCCCTCCCTGGACGAGAAGACGAGGTTCGCGCCGGCCTCGAGGGCATCGCCGGCGGTCGACTGACGGTGGCCCCCGTTGACAGCGAGCTCCGACTGCTCCGGGACGCCGCACGCCCCAACAATCAGTCCACGAGCCTGTTCGCGGCCATCGGAGGAGCGGTCGGCTTTCTCTTGGCCTTCAGCGCCATGCTGCTGACGGTGCCGGAACGTCGCCGTCAGATCGCAGACCTCCGCGAGCAAGGCTACTTCCGCTCTCAGGTTCTCGCGATCCTTCTGTTCGAGGCGCTGGCGCTCGGGCTGCTTGCCTCCATGGCCGGACTGCTGATCGGCGACATCCTGTCGCGGACGGTCCTGCAAGACGAACCGGGGTACCTCGCGCTCGGATTTCCCATCGGGACGCAACGAATCGTGGAACCCCTCACCGTCGCCCTCGCGCTCGCCGGCGGTCTCGCAGCTGCCGTCATCGCGTCCGCGCTGCCCGCGCTGGATCTATTCACGGGCCAGGACCTCAAGGCAGCAATCCCGGGGCGGGGGCAGTCCTCGGTCGACGCGGTCTCTCTTAGGTCTCGCCGCCGCATGCTGATCATCGGTCTTGCGGCCACTGCGACGGTTGCGCTCGCGGCCGCCGTCGTGCCCGTTTCCACGGTCGCCGGCGGGATGGTGCTCGCGATCGCCGCCGTTCTCGTCCTGCCCTCCGTGTTCGCCGGGACGATCGCGCCACTCGAGCGGTTCACCAAGCGCCGCCGCGGCACCTCGCTCCGATTCGCCGCCGTCGAGCTCAAAGACGTCCCGATCCGCTCGGTCGCGCTCGCCGCTGTTACTGCCGTCGCTGTCTACGGCAGCGTCGCGGTAGGGGGGGCGCGGCAAGACTTGGAAGGCGGCCTAGTGGAGGGTCTGGGGCAGTACCTTTCGACGGCGGACCTCTGGGTCACCACGGGATCGGACGGCTTTCAGGCAGAGAGCTTCCAGCCGAGTGCGACGGTCGCCGCCGAGATCGCCGCCGCACCAGAGGTCACCAGTGTCCGGACGTATCAGGGTCAGTACCTCGACATCGGGGACCGACGCATCTGGGTCATCGCCCGCCCGTCCGCGGACCGTCCGATGATCCCTCCAAGCCAAGTGCTGGAGGGCGATCTGGATCAGGCCACGGCTCGCCTGGCAAGAGGCACGCGGT
Organism: uncultured Thermoleophilaceae bacterium; assembly: GCA_963846505.1. Taxonomy (GTDB): domain Bacteria; phylum Actinomycetota; class Thermoleophilia; order Solirubrobacterales; family Thermoleophilaceae; genus JACVRW01. The sequence goes on from CAWJWD010000004.1 coordinate 315,919, forward strand.
GGATTACGGTGTCCAACACCATCGCCAGTGCCCACGACCTTGAGGTCGGCGACGCCTACTCCCTGCCGACCCCCACGGGCCAACTTCCTACCCGGGTCGCCGCCGTCACTACGAACCTCGGATGGGGCCCTGGCGCCGTGATCCTCAATGCGCGCGACTATCGGCGCGCATGGCGGACGAGCCGCGCCGTGGCACTCGAGGTCGACCTTGCCGAAGGCGTGCCGCCTGCCGCTGGCAGGCGCGCAGTGGCGCGCGTCCTGGGTCCGGACTCTGGGCTCCGAGTCGAGACGAGCGGCGAGCGTCTCGATTACGTGCACGGGATCATGAGCCAAGGGTTGGCGCGTCTCAAACAGATCGCGACGCTTCTGCTCGTCGCCGCCGGCTTGGCTGTGGCGTTCGCCATGGCCGGAGCGCTCTGGCAGCGGCGCTGGCGATTGGCCGACCTCAAGGTCGAGGGCTTCCACATCTGGCAGCTCTGGCGCGCACTGCTCCTAGAGACCTCCATCATCATCTTCATCGGCTGCGCAACGGGCGCACTCTTTGGCGTATTCGGACACTTCCTCGCCGGGCGCTGGCTCGCCCTGACCACCGGGTTCCCGGCGCCGTTCTCTGCCGGCGACACCGGAGCGCTCCTGGGCATCGCGCTCGTGGCCGGCATCGGGGTCGGCTTCACCGCGATCTCCGGGTATCGTGCAACGCGGGTCCCTGCGCACGCGGCTTTCCAGGAATGAGGAGCGAGCCCCAATCGAATGCGGAACGGCGTCGCCCTCGCCAGGGCGTTCGTCTCCATGGCGGTCAGCTACTGGCTCGAGGTCTTTCCATCAGTACGGGCGGAGTTGGCTCGCTGGCGCGAGCACGCCGACGCGATCCCTGACGACGATCTTCGCCACGACGCCGTGGCGAGCCTCATCACCAAGAGCGGGAACGTGGAAGGCGCTGCTGCGTTTGCTGCTCTCGCTCCCCGCGCCCATAGACCTGACCTCGTCAGGCTGCTCGTGGCGTTCCAGGCGATGCACGACTATCTGGACACCGTCTCGGAGGCACCGGCCGACGATCAACTCGCCAACGGCCGCCAACTGCATTCGGCCCTCCAGGTTGCCCTCGAGCCGGCTGCCAAGCACATGGACTACTACCGACAGCACCGCCACCGTGAAGACGGCGGGTACCTCCGGGCATACGTCGAAGCCTGCCAGCGCGAAGTAGGCACCCTCCCCTCCTATGGAGTCGCCGCTGACGCCACGCGGCGGGCTGCCTACCTGTCGGGCGAAGCGCAAAGTCGACTCCACGGGGAGGTTGCCGGTGACGACACGCCCCGAGCACGCTGGGCGGCGACCCTCACCACCGGCGACATCTGGCTGACAGGCTGGGAGGTGGCTGCCGCGGCCTGCTCGACGCTTACGATCTACGCCCTGCTCTCGGCGGCTGCTGGTCCCCTGACCGACGCGGACGTGCGTGCCATCGAGCGCGCATACTTCCCTTGGATCACCGGCGTCAGCACGCTACTCGACAGCCTCGCGGACCACTCCGACGACCTCGCAACCGGCAGCTACAGCCACGTCGCCCGCTACGAGAGCAACCAGGTCGCAACCGCGCGACTCACGGACCTGATCCGCGAGGCAATCGACCGAAGTCGATCGCTCCCCTTTGCCCACGGCCATACTGTGCTCGTTAGCGGGATGATCGGCTACTACCTGTCCACCCCGCTGCCCGAAGACGCACCCCTTCGTGACGTCGCAGCTCAGCTCGTGCAGACGGCGATGCCGTTCCGAGTGCCGGTCGTCGCCGTGTTTCGTCTCCGCGCCCTCGTCGCACGCTTGCGTTACCCAGTCTCGCTTCTGAACCTGCACGCGTGACACCAACTCGTCAGACCGACGCTGCTAGTCACATCAGGTCACCTCGTCCGATCACCTGCTCTAGCCCTCTGATCTAAAGGCTTCCGTCTGGCCGTAGACGGAGCCCTGCTCGAGCGCGATTGTCCCAATGAGTGAACGCTCTCGACCACCGCCGCCCAGACCTACGATCGTCTGATGGGAGTCGTCTTGGCCAGTAAGCGGCAGGCGGCTCATCGTCTGAGTGTGCTCGGCGAAGCCCTTCTTGACCCTGTCGGGCAGAGCGTCCTTGCCTTCTTCCTCACACTTGAGGGCAAAACGGCTTCGTTGCAGGGCATGCGCCAGGCAATCACTGCGCAAACCATGAGCGGCGAGGAGCTGAGCGTCTGGGTAGGCAGGCTCATCGATCTCCAGCTCGTCGAACAGGTGCCTCACGATCTCGCGCCCATATCGACGACGTCGCCGGGCACTGCCGACATACAGCGGCGATTTAGATTGTCAGTCGGTGAACACCGAAGTCCGCTAGTAGACGGCCTGCTCGACTTCCTCGGTCGGCCGCTCCCAGAGGTAGACGACCCTCGCCCGCTTGGGGGCTGACGGCCTCATGGCCCAGAAGAAGACCATCAAGCCAGTCCTGTCCGACGCCGAGCAGGCCGTCTGTCGAGCAGCCAGAGCCTTAGCGCACCCCTACCGCGTGCGAATTCTCACGGCGCTCTCCGAGCAAACAGATCGTACCCCCAAACAGCTAGCTCGTGAACTCGGCCTGCCGCTCGGCACCGTGAGCTACCACATGCGCTTTCTCGCAGACTTGGGCGTCGTCGAATTGGTCCGGACGCGTCCCGTGCGAGGCGCAGTCGAACACATTTACAGTAATACCCGCCGAGGCCGCGATGCTGTAGCGGTCCTTCAAGCCGTGGGTACCCCGGCCGCCGGGCACGGACGACGGGCGGCGTGAGGGTCGGGGATGGTCATGGTCAGCGACCCGATCGTTTCCACGTCCGTTCGCTCACAGGCGCGCGCTGCTGGGCTGCGGTTCCTTCCGTCCAGCGCGTGCACGCAGGCCCACCGCGACGGAGTCTGGGCCGAGCTGCGTCGAGCTTTGGTGCGGGGCACACCGATCTCTGCCCAGGTCATCCACGTGTCCAAGGCAGGTGCGTTCTTCAAAATCGACGAGGGACTCGTCGGCTTCGCTGCGGCTCGCGAGTTACCGGCTTGGCTGTGTCGAGCCCCGCAAGCGGTTCACGGGTATCGAACCGTTCGATGTGTGGTGACGGCCCTCTCACCAGACGTCTACGGCGATGTATTCCTGTCGCCACGGCTCGCGACGCTATACCGGACTATCGAGGCAACCAGTATGCCGATCGAGATCTCGGGAGTCGTGCAATGGTCGTGCCTCGCCGCGGTCGCCGTTGACCTCGGAGGCGAACCGGAGGCAGATGAGGACGGGGACCGCGCACAGGCGCGGCCTCTCGACGAACTGGAGCAGCAACAGCACGCCGTGCTGGGCTTCGCAACTGCCTCCGAGCTGCCCGTTGAGGCACTGAGAACGCCTCCAGCCGTCGGCACGATCTGGACTGGCTACGTCAAAGACCTGGGAACCGATGTCGTGCTGTCCGCGTTTGATCCGGACGCGCGGGCCCGCCGAGGCGAACGTCAGCTGCAGCTTCTGAGCGATCTCCGAGTTGGAGCGTTCATGCATGGTGAGATAGCCAGAGTCGCGGACGACCGAGCTCTCGTCGCGTTAGCGGATGGCCTGCTCTGGGGCGTCCTGGCCTTCGAGCCGGAGGCTCCGCGCAGCACGATTCTTGAGGCAAGGCAGTTCCAGGTCCTTGGACGATCAGATACATACCGGACCGGCGTTCACCTCGAACTGGCGCAGGCACGACGCGCGCGGTGATGCCCGAACGTCCGGAGCCGTCCGAGATTCCCTACCGCCTTCCCGCTCAGCTACGCCGGGTGTGGGAGGAACTCGATCCGCGACAGCGGCTAGTGGTCATGTTCCGGCTAGGCATCGGTGGTCCCCGCAGGACGCTGCGGGAGGCCGCCGATCACATCGGGATCAGCAAGGAGTACGCCCGCAATCTGGAACACGGCGCGCTGCACGACCTCCTCAAGGCCGCCGGCGGGTCGGGGGTGCGCGTCCCGCGGGGAAAGCCGGCCGTCAGGCGTGCGGTAGCGCGTGCCGTGCTTGCGGCCGGCAGGTCGCCCGCTGCTTGGGTGCTTTCCCGGGATCGCGTAGTCGCGCAGTGGGAAGCGCTCGAGGATCCAGTGCGGGTACACATCATCGCCGTGCTGCTCGGCCGCGACGGCTCGCTCGAGGCGCGAGAGCTAGCGCAGGAGCTCGGGGTCGGGCTTCCGATCATCACGCGACACCTCGGCTTCCTTGTCCGCGTCGACGCCGTGTTAACCATCGGTACGTACCGGCCCGGACCCAACGGGAGCAGAGTCCGATTCCGGCTCTCCGACGAGTTCGTCAGCGTGCTTAAGACAGCACATCCGGACTTCGACAGGCTGGCCGAGTGCACCCCGCTGTCAGGCGCAGGCGAACGCGCCGAGGCGTAGGCAATTCCGATTCTGATGGCGCGGGACTCCATCTGCGGCTGCGGGCCTGCCGGGTCCCAACACGGGCTGCCGGGTGCCTGACCGATCGTCGGAACCCGATAGCCCGAGGCACGTCCCCGAGGTCCCCCCAGGGGTTCGACTCCTGCTCACCGCGGAGGTCATCTCTACCGCAGGCACGACGATGGCGGCCGTGGCACTCCCGTGGCTGGTTCTGACTAGCACCGGCTCGCCCGCGAAGACCGGGATCGTCGCCGCAGCTGAACTGGTGCCGACCATCCTGGTCGGCATTCCAAGCAGCTGGGTCGCAGCCCGGCTCGGACCGTTGAAGACGATGCTGCTCTGTGACGGTGCGCGGGCTCCCCTCGCCCTAGCGGTCCCGGCCCTGTACTGGCTCGGCTGGCTCCCGTTCGGAGCGCTCGTGCTGCTTGCCGCCGCCATGGGGGTCTTCATCCCGGCGCACCTCGCCTCGCAACGAACCCTCCTGCCCGAGCTCGTCGGCGAGAGTCAAGACGACGTCGGCCAAGCGAACGCCGTCCTCCAAGCCGCAACGCGGCTCCCGCTGAGCATTGCCCCTGCGATCGCGGGGGTGCTGGTCGGACTGATCGGCGCGCCGACGGTGCTCGTTCTCGACGCCGCCACCTTCGGGATCTCGTTCGTCCTACTGCTACGCCTCCTCCAATGCTTCGATCCTGTGCGACGCGACGTACCGATCTCGAGCACCGGGTTGCTCGCCGGCGTGCGGGTCGTCGCACGGGACCGTCTCTTAGGCTCGGTGACCGTTGCGAACGCTGTGGTCGAGTTCGCCATGCAGATGGTCTTTCTCTCGCTACCGATCCTCGCGTACACCAGGTACGACGGACATGTGAGCTTGAGCGCGGCTCTCTTCACCGCGTGGTCTATCGGCACTCTGCTCGGCATGCCGGCCGCCAGGCGACTCGCCAAGCGTGACGCCGTCCAGGTCCTCCGCGCCGGACTGGTCGCCCAAGCGCTCCCACTCTGGCTCCTCGCCGCAGACGCGCCCCCGGTTGCCCTTGGCGTCGCCTTACTCCTGTCCGGCGTAGCAAACCCGATCGCAAATGCCCCGTCGAACACCATCATGACGCTCGGAGTTCGGGATGACTTCCGGCAGCAGGCGATGGGCGCCTTCGTGACCTGTCTTCTCGGCGCAGGAGGCGTCGGCCTCGTGGCGGCCGGACCGCTGGCCGAACACACCGGGCCTCATGGACCCCTGTTGGTGGCTGCGGCGTCTACCTCCGTGTGCGCAGCAGCATTCGCGCTGTCGACGCGCCGCATCCGACTCGAAGCGCCGCCGTCCGCGTGAGAGCCCTGCCCCCGGGAGCGCCCCGACGATGTTGGGACGCCCCGCGGAAACAGGCGCGCCGCTCCCGCAGCAACCCTTCTGAAGACGCTGGCAGCCTCAGGGCGGATCCCGGCGAAAGAAGGAATTCACCGAGTCCGCCCTGAGGCTTCCCGCGCTCTCTCCCCCAGCGTCGGCGCCTGACAGCCGGCGCTAACGGATCAAACGAACGCCGCGCTTGGATGCGGCATGGAGTGATCACAACGCTAAGCATTCCCATAGCTCTCAGCAACGCCCAGAGCCGAGTGTTTCCACCAGACCACCTGATCGGGCGTTCTGACGCGACTACCGCAAAGAATCCGGCGCGAACAGGGTGACGTCGTTGCCGGCGTGGGCAGCGAGGAGTTCGCTCGTTCTGGCTACGCTTGGGCGATCCGATCCGGCCCTTAGCGGGTTCTACTTGGTGGCGCCTTCGACCGGCCGATATCCCTTCAATTGTCCAGCGAGCGGACTCTTTTCCAGCGCGGCGCGATTGCCCTCACCGGGCTGATCGTGATTGGTGCTGTGCCGCTGCTCTCCAGCTCTGCAGCCTCGCCTACCAGCAGTCGCTCAGCGAGCGAGATCGCGACGCCGCTCGAACTGCCTCAACGGTGGACCGCGGCCGGAGGCATAGCTCCGGCCCTGCGAGAGAGCGACCGCCGCGGCGGCTTGCTCAAGCGCGGGCGCATCCGGGTGATCGTGACCCTGAAGGCAAGCCCAGTAACGCGGGCTGCTCGGCGGCTGCGCGGTGAACTCGCGGGGCCGCTCGCGCCCGAGGCGTCTGGGGCCGCGGGTCGACTGCGCGCTGTCGAGCGGGAGCGGGAGCGTCAGCGTGCGCTGGCAGAGCTCGAGCCGTCTGCGCGCGCAGCGGCAGCGCTCCAGCATGATGTCGATGCTGCTGTTCGGCACGCCGGAGGTCGCGTCCTCGAAGTTCATTTGGTGGCGAACTCAATCGTCGCCTCGGTCCCGCGTCAGCAGCTGGCGCGCCTGGCGCGGCATCCAGCAGTCGGGCGCATCGACGCTGCGTCTCGGCCCGCCGAGCACGGGATGGAGACGACGACCGGCGCGACGGGCGCCCCGTCGTGGTGGGCGGCTGGTTTTCAGGGTGGCCGGGGCGGCGCCGATGTCAGCAGCGCCGACTACGCGATCATCGGCGACAAGCTCCAAGAAGACCATCCGGTCTTCGCGGGACAGACGTTTCAGCGCCCTCCCGGCGCTGGTGTCGGCACGAGCTGCGGCAACGATTTCGGCCCTGACTGCGACCACGGCACCGCCGTCGGAGCGTTCGCCGTCAGCGGCGGCTGCACCGTTGCCGCCGGCTGCGCGCCTAGCGATGAGGATGAGCGTGGCGTGGCCCCTCGGCCGGACACGATCCTCGACGCCGCCGACGCGAGCCCGAGCTGCGGCGGCGGGATGGACGTAACGCTCTGGGCGCTCGGAGTTGACGCGTTCGGCTCCGGAGGCTGCTCGGGCACGCTGATCGAGGGTGCCGACGACGCGGCAGAGACGGCAAGTCTCAGCGAGGGACAGTTTGAGCCTGGCGAGGACGACAACCAGAGCGCTCGAATCACTGATAGCTACCTGAACCTGGGTCTGAGCATGGCGATCTCGGCGGGCAACACCGGTCCTGCCTCGAGCGTCGCGACGCCGTGCATCGCCTACAACGCGATTTGCACCGGAGCCGTCGACGCGCACGGCACGACTAGCCAGGCCGATGACACGGTGGCGGCCTTCAGCGCCCGCGGCCCGACTCCCGCAGGGCGCAAGAAGCCGGACCTTGTCGCCGTAGGAGTGCCGGAGCGGTACCCGAATCGGCGGTGGTCGGTGCCGGGGCAGGCGATGTTCAGCTCGGGCCTCGAAGGCACGTCGTTCGCCGCCCCGCAGGTTGCTGGTGCGGCCACGCTGCTCATCGGCAGTGGCGTGACGAATCCACTCGCGGTCAAGAGCGTGCTCATCAACTCCGCACGACAGCCGACCGCAGGGTGGGATCCGGGCTGGGGCTGGGGCGAGCTCGACCTCCAAGCGGCCCTTGGTCAGCGCACGAACGCGCAGACCGGCGCCGTCGCGCCGGGGGCGCCACGGTTCTACCGGGCGACGGTGCAGTCCTCGGGCGACCGCGCGACGCTGGCGTGGAGCCGGCGCACGGCAGGCTGTCTCGGGCCTGGCTGTCTGCCGAGCGGGCTGACGCTGACGAACCTCGACCTCTCCCAGCACGCCTTGGGAGGCACTGTCGAAGCGCAGTCGGCGTCGCCGCGTGACAACGTCGAGCAGATCCGCGCATCCACAGGCTCGTATCCGCGCACGGTGATCTACAAGGTGCGCTCGTCCAGCACGATCGACGGCCTGGCGGCCGAGCCGTTCGCCATCGCGGCGACCCGGCAGGTCACCGCGCTGCAGACCCCCTCCCCCACCGTGGCGCTGACGTTGGATCGCCCCGGCGCCCGGCCCGGCGAGGAGGTAACCGTCAACGCAACGGTGACAAACCCGTCGCCGGACCTGACCGGGGAGAACGCGGCCGTCTCGCTCGCGCTGCCACCTGGCGTCGAGCTCGCGCCCAGCTCGCCGTCTGCGACGCAAAGTGTCGGAACGCTCCAGCCCGGGGCTTCCGCGCCGGTCTCTTGGCGCGTCCGAGGGACCGGTGAGCGGGTCGCGCAACTCTCTGCGTCGGCCCAAGCACAGCGGTACGGCGAGACGCTGTCGGGCCCTTCAGCAAGGGCGACTCTGCTCGTTGACGGCACGCCGCCGGCCGTGACGTTCTCTGGAGCAAGCGGCCGGACGACCGCAACGAGCACGAGCCTTGCATGGAGCGCCGCCGACACCGGAGTCGGGGTCGCGAGCTTCGACCTCGAGCGACAGGTCGACGGCGGTCCGTTCACGATCGAGCTCGCAGCGACGACGGACAGCTCGGCGACCGTTTCGACGCCGGTGGGACACGTCTATGTGTTCCGCGTTCGGGCCCTCGATCGGCTCGGCAACGCCTCGGGGTTCGCGAACACCGGGCCGCTCGAGGTCGTCGCGCCCCCGTGCGCGTGCCCCTATCCACCGAAGCGCGCCGCACAGCTAAAGGTCGGGAAGGTCGTCCGCGCCGGCCGCCGCCTTGTCGTTCACGGGCGTCTCGCCGCAGGCGCCACGGGCCGCGTACGCGTCACCGCTCAAGCCAGGGTTCAGAACCGGCTGCGATCGAGCACCGCAAGGCCCCGCCCGCGACGCGGAAAGTGGCGCGCGGCTCTCAAGCTGGCGCCGACACTCGCGTCGGCACGACGCTTGAGGCTGGTCGTCACCTACCGAGGTGACGCGACCCACCGGTCGGCTCAAGCGCGACGGACCGTGCGGCGTCGCTAAGCCCTCGATACGCCCCGACTAAAAAATGTCGGGACAGGGGGGGTGAAACACCCCCTCATCGCGACATCGCTGGCAATACATGAATTGCCAGCGAATCACCTTCCCTAGCCGCAGCGCCTCTTGGGCGCTGGAGGCGGCGTGATGTTCGGCGCGCGCGCGACCTTCGAGTGGGGCCACGAGGCAGACGGGACCGACCCCTTCGCGGGCGAGGCCGCGACCGCCGTCGCCGAACCCCACGCGGACGAGACCGACGATAGGCCCGCCGTCTGGGAGGACGCCGACCCGGTTGCATTCGAGGCCGCGAGTATCGGCGGCCCCCAGCTCAGGCTCGACGAGCTCGCCACCAGCTCCTCGTCGGCGAGCGGGTCCACCACCAAGCCGCGACTCCGAGACGCCAGAGCGGACGTGCTGGCCGGCGTAATCGCTGGCCGGCTTGATCGTTGGGGGCGGCTCGGCGCTGTCGTCGGCATGAGCGTGGTAGTCATGGTCGTCGCGGGCTACCTGATCGGAGCTCAGCGTGGCGGCGACCGAGAAGCCGACGGTCCGGCTGCGAAGCGTCCACCGGGCGGTCCGGCGTCCCCGGTGACGAGGCCGCGGGTGCCGGATCGCCCGTATGAGCGTCCGCTTCCGCGTCGCCCGAGGCGACCGCGGCCGACGCGCATGCCCGCGCCGCGGATACCCGCGCCGGCGAGGACCTCGTCGCCCGTGGGCAGCGCGCCAACCGCCGCAGGCAGTCCGGCGACTCCCGCAGCGGCGCAGGAGTTCGGGTTCGAGCGGTGATGGCCAGTGAGGTTCGACCCGAGCCCGAGACGGCCGCGATGGCGGTCATGCAGCGGCCCGCCTGGCGGGTGCGGCTGGGCGCGCGCGTACCGCGGCTGATCGCTGGCGCGCTGGCGCTCGTCCTGATCGCCGCTGGGCTGCGAGCCACCCTCGCAGGGCCAACGACCCCGCCCACCCTCGCCGAGCAGCCTGCGTCGATGGACGTCGGCGCGCTTGCGTTCGGCGAGGCGTTCGTGCGCGCCTACTTGACGTGGGATCCCGAGGCGCCCGAACGTCAGCAGGAGGCGGTGGCGCGGTTCGTGGTCGATGGGCTCGATGCCGGTGCCGGGGTCGATCAGCGCGACGTGCAGTCGGTGGTCTGGGCTTCAGCATCGAGCATGGAGCGGCGCGGGCGGCGCGAGATGGTGAGCGTCGAGGCGGTCACCGACCGAGGCGCCTACAACCTCGTCATCCCCGTCGAGCGGGATGGCCGTGGTCGTCTCGCGGTCGTCGGGTATCCGGCGGTCGTGGGCGGCGTGGCGACGTCGCTGGAACGTGAGCTTCCTGACCGCGCGGAGGTGGAGGGCTCCGAGCTGCGGGCAGTCGCGGCTCGCGCGGTGCGCAACTACCTCAGCGGGGAGCGCCTGAATCTGCTCGCCGACCTCGACCCCGAGGCCGTCGTGTCGCTGCCCGATCGCGAGCTCGCGGTGCAGTCGATCGACGACATCAGCTGGTCACGTCGACCCCGCACCGTCGCCGTCCGAGCCTCGGTTGGCGACGGCAGCACGGTCTTGGTCCTCAGCTACGAGCTCGGAGTTGTCCGACGGGACCGCTGGTACGTGCGGTCGATCGCGACCGATCCCACCAACCCCCCACCAAGGAGGACTAGATGACAGATCCACGAGGACCGCGGAGCCGTGCTCGCCGCGTCGGCCACTGGGCGATCATGCTCGCGTTCACGGGGCTGATCACCGTCGTCGCGCCGGCACGCGCGGCGACGAGCATCGGCAAGAACATCGGCAACGAGCTGGAGGGGTTCGCCAAGCCCGTGCTGCTGGTGCTCGCGGCGATTTTCATGCTGCCTTTGCTCCGTCAGGGCAAGCACGGGGCGCTGATCGCAGTCGCCGGCGCCGCGTTTGTGATCGGCGCGTTCGTGTACGCCCCCGGTGCGATTCAGGACATGACCATCGGGCTCGCGCAGTCGGTGTCCAAGGCGGTGCGTTAGCCCGATGGCCAGCGAGCGCGACTCGATGACGATCCGCTCCTACCGAGTGTGCTTTCGGCTCGAGCGGCGCATCTACAAGCTCGACCGCTGGCGTCTGCCGGTGCCGTGGGGTGTCCCGCTGCGTGGCCTTGGCTACGCAGCGGGCGCCCTCGCCGCCGTGCTGGTGCTGAGCGGCGTCCCCCTCGTCGGGGCGGTGCTCGGCCAGCTTCATCCGGCGTTCCGGCTGCTGGGCATCCCGGCGCTGATCGCCTACGGACTCTGCGCCGTGGAGCCCGACGGTCGGGCAGCCCACCTTGCGCTGCTCGCGTGGGTCCGGTGGCGACTGGGCCCACACCAGATCGCAGGGATGCAGCGGCGACCGCCCGTGGGGAGCGTCGTGCGGCTCGCAGACGTCACGATCGCGCCGGACGAGCAGACCCACAGGTACCGGCCGGCGCGGATCGCCGGGCCATGCCGGGTGCTGCTGCGCTATCCGGGCCGGGCCACGCAGCCGCGCCTGGCGCGCAAGCGCCTGATCGTCACGCAGACCGACACGACACCCAGCGCGCGCGGGTCGATGCTCACGGTGCCAGAGGGACACGAGCTGTGGGTGCGCTGATCGCGTCCCCGATAACCCTGGTGATCGACCTTGCGCTCGCCGTCGCGCGCGACCGCGAGCTGGCCGTCATCTGCTGCCTGCAGCTGGTCTGGATCGTCGGCTGCGTCGTCTTGATCGCAGTCGTCATCTGTGACGAGGAGCCGCCGGCATGAGACAGCCGATCACCTTCGCGTATCGCAACCTCGTCTTCGGCAGAGACCTCGACGACGCATGGGCGCTCTACCGCGTGCAGGCCCAGTCCTACGACGGCCTGTCGGTCGACGACAAGAAGCAGCTGCTCGCGGTGATCGCGGGGTTCGCCTACGGAGTAGAGGCCGACTTTCAGCTTCTTCGCGTCTCGCGCGCGTGGCCCGTCGACGCCTACCTCGCCCAGGCCAGGGAGCTGGTCGACCCCGTCCACGGGGATCCCGAGCAGCACGCCGAGTTCCTCGCCGAGCAGGAGGTGGAGCTCGCCTGCCGGGAGCTGTGGCGCCCGGAGATCTACATCGCCGTCTCGCTCGACACCAAGCGGTCGCAACCGCTTGGCCCGAAGGGTCTCCTGGCTGATCCCGCCGGCTGGGCCAGAGACGTGGTCGCGCGTGCGGGCCTGTCGCGAGATGCCCGCACGATCAACGCCAAGCGCTTGGATGCGTTGGCCGAGGCGCAGGCGAACACCCTCGGGCGGATAACCGACTTCCTCGATGCCGAGCCGACGAGCACGGCCGACCTTCAATGGCTCGTGCGGCGGGCGTTCTGTCGCGGCCTCGGCGAGCCAGTGTGCGAGGCGAGCTTCGCCCCCCAGGCGCTGACCTTCGCCCAAGAGAGCGACGGCTGGCACTACGTGCCGCTCGAACACGACGTCTTGCGGCTGATGGACGCACCCACGACGATCGGGCCAAACGCCCTCAGCGTCTACAGCGAGCTTGGTGTCAGCCACCAAGCGCTCGTATGCCTTGGCGCGCTTCCCGAGGCCGCGCCGTTCCCAGGCCGGCAAGCCGAGCTGCTCTACGCGCCGCTCGAAGCGCTGGCGTTCCCCGTCGATGCCTGTCTTTCAGCGCGGTTTGTGTCCAACGACCAAGCCGTTGCTCTGGTGCGACGACGGATCATCGACGCTGACAACGCCTTCACAGAGGAGAGCCACGGCGATCACGGACCATCCGCCCAGTCAGCCGAACGCCCGCACGCTGCCCGCGAGCTCGAGCAGTACCTCACCGGCCCGGCACGGCCTCCGCTATTGGCGAGCACCATCAGCCTCGCGGTCGGCGCATCCAGCGCCGATGAGCTAGAGCGCCGCCTGCAGCGCCTTCAACGCGAGTACGGCCCGGTCAAGCTGCACCGCCCAGCTGGGGACCAGTGGCCGCTTTTCATCTCGCACCTTCCCGCACAGCGCAATCGCGTCCGGGGGTACGAGGACTACCTGAGCATCGAACAGGTCGGCGCGATGGTCCCCGTCGCCACGCACGCAGTCGGATCGGATCGCGGCCACTACATCGGCCACACCGTCTCGGGCTCGCGGCAGTCGGTGCTGTTCGACATCACCGAAGGCACCCGGCGCAACCGACCTCCGGCCGTGCTCGCCGCCGGCACGCTGGGCTCCGGCAAGACCGTCTTCCTGGAATTGCTGGAGCAGATCGCGCTGCTGTGTGGCTCCCGGATCGTGGACGTCGATCCCAAGGGCGACCGTGACCACCGTCTGATCGAGGTGCCCGAGTTCGCCGCGAAGTTCGAGCGGATCGAGTTCACGGCCAACGACGACAGCCGCGGGATGCTCGACCCGCTGCGGATCGGGCACGCCGATCTTCGCGAGGCGCTCACGGTCTCGTTTCTGCTGGAGATCATTCCGCGGGGCGTCTCGCCCGACTGGCAGCGCGAGCTCGTCGGCGCAGTCAGGGCCGAGTCGCGAGAGGCACTCGACGCCCGCAAGCCCGCGTCCTGCGGCGGTGTGATCGAACGGCTGGTCGGTTCCCGACACGAGGACGCCAAAGCTGTTGGCAGCACGCTCGAGGTGTTTGCAGATACCGGGTTCGCGCGGCTCGGCGTCGGCGACCCGTCGTCGCCACGGCCGGAGGTCGGGGATCGACAGGTCACCCAGCTCGCGATCCGCAACCTGCCGCTTCCCAAGCCCGGAACGGCCAAGGACGACTGGGACGATGACGAGCGTGTAGGGCAAGCACTGGTCAAGTTGCTGGCGACGCTCGCCTACCGACTGCTGCTCACCGATTCGAGCCGGCACGCCTTCTGCTTTCTCGACGAGGCGCACTTCCTTGGCAACGACGCGGCCAGCCGCCGCCTGCTCGACACGCTGCTTCGCATGGCCAGGTCGCTGAACACGCTGACCGTGCTTGCCACGCAGACACTCGTCGACCTCGTGGAGCTAGCGAATCTCATCGGCGCTTTCGTCGCCTTCGGCTTCGTCGACGGAGCCACGGAGGACATCGAGGTCGCGCTGCGGCTGCTTGGACGCGACGAGAACGACAAGCAGCAACAAGAACGGCTGCGGTCCTTCCGCGAAGGGCGAGGGCTCATGCGCGACTACGACGGCCGTGTGGCAGAGGTGCAGATCGACCCCGGCGAGGCATTCCTCGCGCGCCGGTACACCCGCCTTCCCGAAGCGGATCAGTATGCGCTGCTCGACTAGGCGAAGCCTCGCCAGCGCGCTCGTGATCGTCGCGGCGCTGGCCGCGCAGACGCAGCCAGCGTCCGCTCAGACAGGCGACGCGGGTACCCGCGCGGATCGAGCACGAGACGATCGGCAGGACCTAGATCGAGGAAGTCGACGGCCAGCGGAGCGCGGACCGTCCGAGGAGCGCAGGCGCCCGCCGTCGTCCGCGCCGACGGGGCGTGGTCCGGCCGGCGAGCCGGATCGCGACGAGCGGCTTGCGCGCGACCCGTTCTCGACGATGGGCGGCCGATCGCCGTTCTGCTCGGGCCCGGTCGACCAAGGACAGCGCGAAAGCTGCCGTCGCTCCGGCGCGCTCGAGCATCCCTACCGCATCGACCACTACGGCTTCGACATCCACGTCGACACCGGCGCCGACAACATCCCCGGCAACTTCTTCTACCTGCTGCAAACCCTCGGCCTCCTCGTCTGGATGGGGATGCTCTACCTGCTCAAGGGCTGCCTGCTGGGGTTGGAGTGGGCATTCAGCCTCGACCTGCTCGGCGACACCATGGCCTCCGTGCGCCGAGCGCTCACGCGCCTGCATGACGGCGTGCTTGGCAAGCCGTGGTTTCTCGCCGCGATCATGTTCGCCGGCATCTGGGCGATGTGGCGAGGGTTCGTGCGCCGCCAGCACGCGGACGCCGTCAGTGGACTGCTCGCGACCGTCCTGCTGATGGCGACAGCGTTGGTGTTGATCGCCCGGCCCGCGGAGACGATCGGCGAGGTCAGCTCGCTCGCAAACCGCGCGGCGATCGGGATGGTCGCCGGCGCCACAACCGGCACGCTGGACCGGCCCGAGGCGAGCTTTGGCCGAGCGACCGCCCGGCTGTTCGACGCGCTCGTGCTGCGGCCGTGGTGTGCCCTGGAGTTCGCCGACGTGGAGTTCTGTCTCTCCAACCCGCGCAAGACGATCCCCAGAGGCGAGCTGCCCGACGACGAGGACGTTCAGGCCGCATGGGCGGTGGCGCCTACCGTCGCGGATCTCTGGCTGCGGTTCGAGCCCAACGGATCAGGCGACGGCAACGACCAGCGCAACCAGATCTACGAGAAGTGGCGCGACAACGACAACGATCGCCTCCAAGCGCTCTCGAGGATCCAGAAGCAGGGAGGCACTGCCGCGAGGATCGCGCTCCTGCTGCTGATCGGCATCGGGATGGTCGCCGCGATCGGGCTGCTCGGCTGGCTGGTGTTCCGGCTGCTCGGGTTCGGCGTGCTCGCGCTGCTGCTCGTGCTGCTCGCGCCGTTGATGTTCCTCGCGCCAGCGCTCGGCGAGTCGGGACGGGCCACGTTCGCCGGGTGGGCCAAGCGACTCCTCGGCTGCCTGGTCGCGAAGGCCATCTACGCCCTCTTCCTAGCCGTCGTCCTCGTGGCCGCCGCCGCTCTCGCGCAGGCATACGACCTCGGCTGGCTTGCAGCGTGGGCGCTGCAAGTCGTCTTCTGGTGGGCAGTCCTGCTCAAGCGCAACGCCCTGCTCGAGTTCGTCACCGCCCCTCTACCGGACAAGACAGCCAACCAGACACGTGGCGGCATCGGCCACGCCATGCAAACGGTCTTCTACGGGCGGGCCCTGGCGCGTGACGGCGCCGGAATCGCAGGCAAGGTCGCGGCACCGATCACGAAGCCTGCCGCCGCGGCTCGCACGGCCCTGACAGATCGAGCCGCTGCCAAGACGGCCGCGACGCGCACTGTCGCCGAGACCGAGCTGCGACGACAAGGACGCGCCCACGCCCAACGCACGCAGATCGCAGCGGCGTCGGTGATCGCACGCGAGCGTCAAGCCGTCCAAGCGCTGCGGCCGCTGGACAGTGCCCTTCGCCGCTACGACGAACGCGCCGCGATAGCCGAGGCTCGCGGTGAGAAGCGCCCGACGCCATCCAAGGCCGAGATCGCGGTCCTCGCACGGCGCCAAGAGATTCAAGCGCAACGGCCAGATCCAGCAGCGGTCGCGAGCGCGCGAGAGCAGCTGCGTCACGCCGAGGTCAACCGCGCCAGAGCAGGCGACGCAGTCACTGCCCAAGACGAAGCCGCATGGATCGAGCTGCGCCGCCGAGACCACCGCGCCCAACTGCCAGTCGATCACGAACGCAACCTGCGCGTCGCCGGCATCAACCCAGTCGAGTACCGCACCGCCACCGGCGCAGAGCGTGAACAGATGCGAGCCCAGATCGAACGCGCCGTGCAACAGGAGCGCGCCCAGCTCGCAGTCATCCCAGCCCGTGCAAACGACCCGCCTGCGGCTCCCGCGGAGATCCGAGCTGCCTCGAAGACGCTCGACGACCGAGACCTGCGTGCCGCCCGCAACGCCGAGTTCTCCAACCGACGCCAAGAGCGCCGAGCAGCACGATCCCGACGCCCACACCACGGCCGGTCACGCCGCTAGATGACCGCCCGCCTCCTCATCGCATGCACAGTCGCCGCCACCCTGTCGTGCTGGGCACTGTCTGCCGCGCTTCTCCGGGACAGCCCACCGCAGCAGCAGCCTGCCGTAGGCGGGCCTGCGGCGGGACCGATCGTCCTGAATCCAGGCGCGACGCCGGGCAAGCACACCGCGGCGCACCGCCAGCCCGTGTCGGCCGTGCTGCGATCCGAGGGCCAACTGCCGATCAAGCGTCTCCTCGCACGACGGAAGATCGCCCACGAGGCCGCGACCGCGTTTCTCACCGGCTACCTCGCGCACGAGACCGGCGGGCAATCGCGAGCAGACGAACAGATCATCCGGCGAAACGCGACCAACACCCTCGGGGACTTCGTCCTCGAGAGCGGGTCGCGCGTCCCGCCGACGCTCGATGCCCGCCCGAGCCGTGGCCGACTGGTTGACCTCACAGGCGAATTCGACAAGCCGCCGACCACCTACGCCTGCCGCGCGCTCATAGACCGCGCCGGCACCGTGACCGAGGTCGGCCTGATCCTCGTCAAGCACCAGCGACGATGGCTGGTAGCCGCCCTAACCGAATAGCGCGCGCTGTCGCGGGAGAAGCGACCCGACGAGCAGTCGTCGCGGTCGCGGCCTCCCCGATCGGCGCCAAGATCGCGATCGTCGCCACTGCAGTCGTCGGAGTGCTCGGCGTCCTCGCCGTCCTGCTCGCCATCGCCGCATCGAGCTTCGGCGAACCACCCCGCTTCGGCGCGCAATGCGAAGCCACCAGAGCCGCCGACGACACCGAGACCGTCCCCAAGCGCTTCGTGCCGCTTTACCACGGCGCCGCCAAGCGCTACCACCTCGGCGAGCGCGGCGTCTCGATCCTGATCTCGATCCACCAACACGAATCAGGCTTCGGCACCAACCAAGGCCCCTCGTCCGCGGGAGCACTCGGTCACATGCAGTTCATGCCCGCGACCTGGGCGGCCTACGGCGTTGACGCCGACAACGACGGCACCAAGGACCCCGGCAGCGCCGCCGACTCCATCTACGCTGCGGCCCGCTACCTCCGTGCCACCGGCGCACCCGGCGACTGGTACCGCGCCATCTACGCCTACAACCACGCCGACTGGTACGTCCAGCTGATCCTGCGCACCGCCCGCGGCTACGAAGGCGTCTGCGAAGGGAGCGACCTTCCCGCCGAGCTCGGCGACCTTCCCGACGACCGCCTCGAACGCATCGCCTACATCGCCCGCTGGATCGAATCCCGCCGCTACCACTACTGCTGGGGCGGCGGCCACGCACCCCAACCCGGCCCCTCCAACGGCACCTACTGCTGGAACCCAGCCGGCGTCAAACGCTACGGCGCCGCCGAAAAAGGACTCGACTGCTCCGGCGCCGTTCGCTGGCTCCTCGTCCTTACCGGCTACCCCGACCCCGGCGGACTCGCCTCCGGCGATCTCGGCGCCCAATACCAACCCGGCCCCGGACGCAACGTCACCATCTGGTCAAACCCAGCCCACATCTACATCACCATCAACGGCAAAGACTGGGGCACCAGCAGCCACAACCACGCCCACGGACCCGGCTTCGGAACTCAGGGAAGGGCGGGATTCATCGCCACCCACCCCCGTGGACTCTGAGCGGGCTCGCAAGCCCAACGCGACGGAAACATCATTGACGCCGTCAAAGGGCAGCGCACCGCCAAACCGGCGCGCGCCGACCACGTAGGCCCATTCGCAAGCATCCCGTTGCCCCCTATCCAGAACGATCCGTAAGTGTGGTGCGCGACCGTTCATAGGTCGATGGTGTAGAAGTCCTCAGGTTCGCTTGGCGGCGGCGTGCTGGGATGTCGGGAGCCCCCTGAGCGCTCGGTGGCGAGATCGATGGGCACGTCAGGCGGTGGGTAGTCGCCAGTCTCGTTGCGATGCCGTTCGAGCAGCATGACATTCCGGTCCCAGAGCTCGCGGGCAACAGGCTCACTCGGGCGGGGTCCTACCCGGTCGAGAACGGCGGCAGGTGGCTCGATGATCGCGGCGAGGTACTCGACCTGAGCGGATTCGCGCAATTGATCGTCGAGCATGGTCTCAGTCGTGACGTACTCGAGCGCGGTCTGGAGTGTCTCGTCCGGCTTCGGCGCCACCTCGGGGCGTTCACCACTGGCGGTGAGGTCCGCGAGCCTTGCGGTGATGTCGTCGACTGCGGCCTGGCAGCGGTGGATCTGGGAGTCGGAAAGGCTGTCGGCGGCTCGGTTCCACAGCTTCCTTCCCGGTGCCCTTGCGGCACGGGCGGCGTCGAGCCGTGCTTGGGCGCTGGCGAGACGGTCGCGCAAGCGGCGTTCCTGCTGCGCGCGGACTTCGGCGCGAGCTGCTCGGCTCACAGCGGATCGCAAGCCGGCATGGAGGTCGGCCGATCGCGACGACAGCTCCTTAGCCGTTCCGTTGACCAACGAGTCGAGATCGGCCCTGGCCAGGGTGTCGCGTGTCTGTTCGGCGACCTCACGACCGGCAATCTCGGCCACAACGCGTAACGCTTCCACGCGGCGGCTCGGTGTGGGGGGCGTCGCCTCCACGCCGCGAACTGGCGCGGAGGGCGCCTCCTCGAATTCGATGGACGGGATCTCTGGCTCGTCGCGGCGTAGGTGTGCGGCGAGAGCCGCGAGGGCCGTTGCTCGAGGTTCGGTGTGGTCGACTTGGAGGTCTTCGCAGCTGGTGACGAGGTGGTGCTGGTCGCGTCCCCGCGTGAGAGCGACGTACTGTCCTCGGCGAGTCGACAAGGCAGTGAAAAGGTCGATGGCGACGCCGGTGGTGACGCCTTGGGCGGGGTGGGCATGTTGAGCGTACGCAAGCCTGACGTCGGCCTCTTTGAGTCGGTCTGCGGCGAGTTCGAGGTCGCGGTCGTCGGAGAGGCTCAGTAGCGCACGGCCCTCATCGATGCTCGTGATGGTCGCGCGCTCACCGTTGCGGATGGTGCCGTGTTCGGTGTCGTGGAACTGAGCTCGGATGACCACCTGATCGCCGACGTGGAGATCGTAGGGTCGCCCGCGTAGGGCGATGGCGTTGGGGTCGAGTTCGTCATGTTCGGAGCGGACGGCTTGCAGGCGCGCGTTGAGTTCGTCGACGAGGTCGTTGGAGCCTTCGCAGATCACGAGCGCGCCGTCTGGGTGGTGGCGGTGGGCCTCCCAGAGGTCTACGGCGCGATCGGCCGCTTCGGCCTTGGTGGTCGCGAGCGTGAGTCGCTCACGCATCTCCAGGGACTCGACGGCGGCGCCGGTATCGCCGACGCGGAGGGCGCGCTGCATTTCTCGATCAGCCTCGTCGCGGGAACGAACGATCCGCTCCAGCGCAACGAAGACACCGGCGTCAGCGGCGAGACGTTCGACGTGCTCGATCAGGCCGCCTGCCGCGACCGGGGTACTCTGCTGGGAGTCGCCGACCTCGACCAAGCGCGCGCCGCCGTCGAGGCACGCGCTGAAGAGGAAGCGCTGCTCGTCGGTCGCGGCGAGCGCGCATTCGTCGTGGATGACTGTGGTGTCGGGTCCGAGACGCAGCGAACCGGTGTGACATGCGGCCTCGAGCGCTCGGGTCGAGAGCGCCTCAGCCGGGACGCCGGCGGCGCGCAGGTCGCTGGCGAGTCGCTCGGCTGCTTGTCCGCCGGTGCTGGTGACGATCACCTGCCTGTCGGCGAGGGACTCCGCTCGCGCGGCTGCGATCAACGTCGTTGACTTGCCCGTGCCTGCCTGCCCCTGGATCGCGACCAGCTGCCGGTCTGATGTCGCAGCGCGGATCGCTGCTTCCTGCTCGGCTGCCAGTCCCCCTGCGGCTGCGAACTGGGTGTTGAGATGGTCAACCTCGGCCGCCACCAGCTCAGACGGGACAGGCTCGACTCGGCCGCGCGCGAGCATGGCGGCGTCGGCGAGGACGCGGGTCTCGAGCTCGCGCTGCTGGGCGGTAGTCCACCGCTCCTGCTCGAGCGCGACGAGGCTGCCCGCCTCATAGAGCTCGCGCAGCAGACCGTCGGCCTCGCGCTCTGAAGTAGCGGTCTCCAGCGCGATGGCGCGCGCCTCGCGCCGGACGAAGGTCGCGCGCCTACCGGTGAGGTTGGTCGCGGTCGTTCGCCGCAGCTCGGCACGGTCAGGCGATGGTTCAGGTCCCGCGCCTTGAAGGCTCTGCGCGTCACGCGCGTCGAAGCCGAGCGTCGAAGCCGCTGTGCCCCACTCCCGATCCAGATCGCCATGGGTCTCCGGCCCCTTCGGTGCGCGCGACTCGATCGCCACAACACGCTCCTGGGCAGGGCTGAGACGGCCACCCCACCGCTCGATCTCCCCCAGGCGCACACGCGCAAGATCACCGACAGCATCAACGCGACGAGACAGATCAAGAACACCATCGCGACGCTCAAGCAGGTCGTACTCCGCCTCATTGACAGCACCCCCGGCGCGCAAGACTTCAGAGGCGAGTCCGTCCCCTTCGGCGCGCAGTACGGCGAAGTCTCGCTGCACTCCAGCGAGGCGGGTTCGGGCTTCCTCTCCCTGCTGGCCATCGAGCCTGGCCAAGCGGCGAAGTCCATGCAGCCGTTCCAGCTTGCGCCACTCGATCCGCTCGCGCACCTCACGATGACGAGACGAGAACCACTCGATCACCGAACGCGGCACACCCCGCACCTCGAAGTACCGACCATCGCGACCGGTACTCCGCTCGATCGCATACCCAAGATCGCGTAGACGATCGGCAAGCGCCGCTCGGTAGGCGGCTCCTAGCTCGCGCTGGTGAACCATCACGGCCCGGGACTCGATCGCCACCACAGGCGGGGCGACATCGTCGTCGCCGACATCGGATGCGCGGATCGCGCCGTGCAGCAAGACGTGCGAGTGCAGCTGCGGGTCAGGTGGCCGATCGCCAACAGCTCGGGCAGTCGTATGCCGATAGACCGATGCGATGACCTCCGCGGGCCGCTCCCGAATAACAGTGCTGGGATCGACCCGGCGGCGCGTCATAGGAACATGCGCCACCGCGTGCTCGAGCGCCCGGTCGATCGCCTGCTCATGGGCCGCCTCGATCGCTCGCCGAACCTCGTCGGAGCCGAGCGCCCACACGACCGACACGGACTTCGGCGCAGAGAACGTCAGATCGATCGCAGCCGTCGCGGTACCCGACGAGCCGACCCGACGCAGCGCACGCGACGGATCGTTCGGATACCGGACGTTGAGGAGATTGCGCAGCTCCTGCTCCGACACCGGACGATCGGCATCGACATCGAGCAGACCGCGTCCGATGGCCCCCACCGCCCAACGCCCGGGAGCCTCCTGGCGCCCGTGCTTGTTGAGGTAGTAGTCGCCCCGCCCATCGCCGCCCTGGGTACGGGAAAGCAGGTACGTCGCATACGGCGAAGCGGACCCACCGGTGACCTTCTGGACCGTCAGCACAGAAGGGACGTCGGGATGGCGCGGTTTAGCACCCCCCTGGGTGCGTAGAGTGTATGCGGCTGCCGTTGGCAGGTTGGGGAGCCGTTGGTGCTGCGCGGGACGGCGTCGGGGGCGCGGCGAGCGAGGCCGGCTGAGGATGGTGCCTGCGGCGAGGCGGGCGCGGCGGCTGCGGCGCAGGGGAACGGGGAAGAAAGTGCGGTCGCGAGCGCGGGACGGCGAGCGTCGAGGAGGCGCGGGGCAGACTGGGGCTCGGTGCTGCGGTGACGTTGGGAACTAGCTCGCCACGGTCGGACGGACGTCGTAGTCCCCCGTCGTGGTCGGGATCGCGACCGGGCCGCCCACGAACTCGATGGTGGCGCTGGGGTAACGGTTGGACAGCACCGCGCCGACGGCATCGGCCACGGCGACGCGCGGGTCGAACGTGGCCGGGTCCACGTCATCTCGGCATCCGTCTCGACCACTACGACGAAGGCGACGGCGCGCTTTCGGATGGGCCAGCCTTGAACGGGCCCGCGCTCGCCGTGGGTGGAGAAGGTAGAGGTCGAGATGGCGGATCCGCTCGCCCTCAGATGACCGCAGGTAACCATCCGGGGCGTGGTAGTAGGTGCTGGCGATGTCGACGAGCTCGCCCGTGATCCTCCCGCGGATCACGTCGGGGTATTTGCTCGGGCGGTGGGAGTACGGGTTGCCCATTCCGAGCCGCGCCCGATGTAGGTGTAGGTGCCGCGCCGGGCATCGCGGACGTTGACCACGCGCGCCAGGGCCGGCTCGGCTGCGACCTCGGCGGTCACCCGACCATCGAGGCCGCGTGCGCGGCGGCGTCGGCCAGGGCCTCGCGCTCGCAGGGGTGGACGCGGCAGTAGCAGCTCGTCAGCGTGCCGTGCAGCCGCGCGAGCTCGGCGACGAACGCCGGGGCTGCCTTCATCCGCTCCCAGAGCATCCGCTTGTACGCGCGCCGGGCGTCGGCGCGACTCATCGTCTTGCCCTTCCCCAGCGGGTAGCCCTGGTGGTAGGGGTTCGGGTACTTCCGGATCGCCCGGCACCGCGCGTCACCGCACCCATGGATCTCGTCGTCGACGAACTTCGTCTGCTTCCCGTCGAGCGTCTCGCTGCTGTAGCTCGCGTCCGACCCGTACCCGTCGACCTCGTCGTCGCGGACGCTGCTCGCCGGCCCTGCCGCCAGCGCCGCGCTGACGTCCTTGGCCTCGGTCCTGCGCTCGACCTGATGGGAGCGCTTGCGTCCCTTGAGCCGGTCGATCTGAGCGACCGCCTGGTCGAACGTCTGCGGCTTCTCGTAGGTCATCCCGCGCTCGTCGGCGAGCTTCGCGATCAAGGTCAGCTGCGCGGGAGTCGCGGGGCATTCGCTCCAACGCCGAGTCCTCCGGTTCCCGGTCTGAGTGGTGGTCGTGGCTGGTGCCTGGCTGGTCGGTCGTTCCATGAGAGCGCCGTCAGCACCGGCCGGGCAGGGCCGGAATCCGAGCGCAGCGAGGACCCCGCAAGGGGAGGCCCGCCCCGGCAGGGGCCGGCGAAGCCGGCGCGAAGCGCGGGCCTTGAAGGCTCTGCCCGGCTGGTGCCAGGCTGGCGAACTTGGAACGCCCGATCAGCCGGCCCGCCGCCCCCTACCCGAAAGCGACAGGCCGGCACCAAGCAACGGTCCAGGGATCACAATCGTCAGGCACCACCCCCTGCCGACGCATCAGCGTCGGGGCCGGTGAGGTTGAGAGCCGTGATCACTGCCTTGCCGCGGTGTCGTAGATCAGGACGAATCCCGGCCCGACGCGCAGCACGTAGCCGGCCGCTTCGTCGTGGCGGACTGCGTCGATGCGCAGCGGACCGGACGGCTCGCCGGCGGTCAAGTCGTGGTTGACCGCATACCCATCGATGTCTTCCCCAGCGGCGAGGCGGTGGTAGACGGCGTCGGGATCGCCCTCGGTGACATACAGGCCACCGGGGAAGGTGATGATGAAGATGATCGTCGGCGGCATCGCCGTCCTCCTGCGAAGGGCGCCCGCCCGGTGCGGGGCCTTGGCCGTCGCCGCCGCACCCGCAGGGTGCGAGACTGACGACGGGCAGGCCCCGCGCCCGGAGGGCACGGCCCGAGGTGGGCTTCACCCGATGGTGCGAGGGACGAGCGCGCAGGCTCGCCCCTCGCGTAGGGCGGGCTAGTTGGCGACCAGCTCGAAGGCGCGGGCCTTCATGTCCCCCGGGTCGTCGACCGCGGCGCGGAACGTGCGTTCGCGTTGGGAGCGATTGCCGAGCTGACGCTCATTGCTGCCGCCGTACCAGTCGACGTGCTCGCAGATCGCGTTGTACAGCGCCCACTTGGACCCAGGCGCGTTCCCGGCCGTCGGGCCGCGGAAGATCTCGGTGATCGCGTCGCGCGCGACGGTGCGGCTCTTGCGCGTCCTCGGGGTCATCGAGTCGTCGGTCGGGTACAGCTGGCGGAGGACCGCTTGGACCTTGTCGACCGTGACGCGCTCAGACGCCAGGCGGTCGCCCATCGCCTTGAACTGCTTGGGGTAGTCGACGGTGATCGCGAGCGCCATCCGTGCGTCGACGAGCGCCCTGGAGGCATTGCCGGAGTGCTTGACGGTGAAGGACTGCCGCGCCCGTCCAACAGCCGCGTGCAGGGTGTTCTGGCAGACCACCCGGATCGGCGTCACGATCCCGCGCACGGGACCGTTGCCGTCGTGGCGAGTGTCGACGCAGAGGTAGGTCTCGACGGTGTCGCCGCCGATCTTGATCCACTCGGGGACCTTCGCGATGACCCAGACCCTGCGGCCACCCCACAGGCTGCCGGCGGTCTCGAAATGCAGCTCCGAGCCGATGAGGTTCGAGAGGAACGCGAACGCCTCCCGGTTGTTGACGATCTCGTAGCCGGTCGAGACGATGCCCAGCGGCTCGCCGTTATCGCTGCGGAGATTGACCCGCTGGTTGCGCAGCCCCGGGTTCGGGTCGAGCTCGACGTCCGATCCCCCGCGTTCGCGCTTGGGCGAATCGGGGATGCGCGAGATGATGCCCGGCTCGTCGTCTGGGGTGAGCGCGACCGCCGTGCGGTCCTCGCCGAGCGCGTCGATTGCCCGCAAGGACAGATCATCGGGCACCCCGAAGTACACGGGCGCCTGGAGCACCTCCCAATTCAGACCGGCGAGCGTCAGCGCCTCGTCGATCGACGAGGGCCGCCGGTCGAGGACCACGCCGAGACCGTGCCACGGCTTCTCGCGGACGCTGAACATCGTGTCCGTTTCGGTAAGACCTGCGGGCATGAATGCCTCCTGATTCAGTGCCCCGCCCGGCGCGGGGCTGTGGCCACCCGCGCCGCACCCGCAGGGTGCGATTCTGCGGTGGCCCCAGCCCGCGCCGGAGCCGACGCGCCGACTGTGCAGCGGCGCGGCCAGGAGCGACCGCTCGCGCCGCACCCGAACGGGTGCGATCCTCGGGCGGCGAAGACCAGTGGCGAGCCGCGTCAGCAAGGCCAGGTCTGCCACGCCAGCCAGCCCGGCGGGTACCTCTCGACGTGGTGGATGGCGAGACGCGCGAAGAGCACGGCCGTCTGCCACTCCTTGCCCTGAGGGGCCAGCCCGTCGTTGACCGGGATCGGATCTAGCTGGCGGCCGTAGCGGTCCACTGGGATGCACCAGAAGGGCTCATCAACGATGAGCTGGAGCTGATCGTCCATCAGGCGATCCACTGCGCGGGCGCGTGAGAGCGCCGATCGCCGGCGTCGGTCATGCGACGAGGTGAAACGGAGCGAGGCGGTAGCCCGCGCCGCGCGAGGGTGCGACAAAGCCCCGCGCGCCAGCGGCGGCGAGCCGGGCGCGCAAGCGCGAAGCACATGTGGCGACCGTGCGGGTGCGAGTCGGGGCGTGCCAGCCCCACACGTCGCGCAGCAGCTCCTCGGGGGCGACCACTCGGGTCGGCTCGCGGCCTAGCCGTGCGAGGAGGTCGAACTCCTTGCGGCTCAGCGAGACCGCCTGTCCGGCGTACTGCGCGGTGCGGCTGGAGAGGTCGATGAGCAGCTCGCCGATGCGCAGCCGCTCCGGCGTGTGGGTCGCTCGGCAGCGAGCGAGGATGCGCGCGAGCCGCGCGCGAAGGACAGCGGGAGGGCAGTCGACCGCCTGGAACTCGTCGGCGCCGGCATCGAGCGCGCTCAGTTCGCACAGCTCGCCAACGGTCGAGCTGAGCACCACGACCGGCATGCTCGCATCCACCCCGGCAGCGGTCGCGCGCATGGCACGAAGCGCTCGCACGATCGCGAGGGAGTGGACAAGGTCGGGCATGTCGGCCAACAGCAGGGCAGTCGGTGCCCTCGTGCCGAGCAGCAGCATCAACTGCCGCTCCGCGGTCGCGGTGTGCGCGCAGTAGCCGTCGATCTCTAGCCGCCGTGCGAGGTCGGCGGCCAGCACGTCGTCACTGGCGGCGACGAGGATCAAGTCGTCGAACATCGGTCCCCCTGAACTCGGCCCCGCCCGGTGCGGGGCGACGACGGCCGCGATGCACGCCGTAGGCGTGCCAGGATCGGGCCGTCGAGTCCTGCAACGGGCGGACCGGCGGTCGCTACAACTAGCGGTCGAGTTCGGCGAGGGTCGCGAGCGCGCGGGGAAGGTTGGTGTCGCGCCAGCGCATCCAGCCGGTCCCGTCGACCGACGTGCAGCCAAGCGCCTGCGCGTAGGCGAGCCGGCACTCGGAGTTGACGCGGCCCATGTGGACGGGAAGGCCGCGCTGGTGGGCATGGTCGACGAGGCGGTGAAGGGGTTCGGCTTGTGCGGAACTCCTCAGACGCGCCGCCGATGAATAGAGGATCGACCGTGCTCCACCCGGGAAAGCGGGGCTCGTGCTCGGGGGCCGGCTCCTGCAGCACGTAGGCGACGGGAAGCCCTCGGGCCTTGATCTGCGGCGCCCACTCCTCAAACAGGAGGTCGGTCAGGCCGGCGTCGCCGACGACATCGGGGGAGGCGACCCACATGCACCCGGGCAGGCCCGCGAGCTTGTCGAGCATGCGGGCAAAGCGGCGCTCGCGCTCGTGCGACCAGCCGCCGAATCCGTCGTTGTCGGCAGCCCACAGGATGCCCAGCTTGGCTGTGTCGGCGGCGCGCTCACAGCTGCGGGCTGCAGGAGCCGACCGAGGTTGGGGTGCGCGTAGCGGACCATCTGCGGGATGGACTGAGTAGCGAGCAAGAGCATGATCGAGACTCCAGGCCCCGGGAGGGCGCCGGGGACGGCGTCGCGCGCCGCCCCCGGCGTCCGAGTGGCCGCTACGCCGCGATGGGGACCTCCTCGCCGGGGACCGTGGCCGGCTCGTCCGCGGCGGCGCCGCCGTTGCCGTTCGGGGCGATCGGCGTCACCGTGGCGCTGGACGCGGGCGCGTCGTCGTCGCCGGGGTTGGCGATCTCGTGGCGGACCTGCTTGAGCGTCGGCGGCTCGCACCCGCGGGTCAGGCGCTTAAGCGCCTTCAGCGCCTTGTCATCGCGCCCCTTCCGCAGCGGCGAGGCGATGCGGCGCGACATCGGCAGGGCCTCGGCGGCCGCGTACTCCGCCGCGGCGAGCGCGATCACCAGGCGCTTGGCCATCTCCTCGGCGGTCTTGGCCTTCTCGAACCAGTCCCAGAAGCGAGTGGCCAGCTCCTCGGTCTGCTCGCCGATGTACTGGCTCGAGCCGACGTAGTGGACCTTCGTCTTCTTGTTCTTGAGGATCTCGACGGTCTGCCAGCCCTCCAGCACGAGCCGCAGGCCGGCGCCGGCGAGCTCGGCGACGCTGTACGCGCCCGCCGCGCGCCCCATCGAGTAGCTCGCGGGCTGACCGAGGATCGTGTAGGCGCACAGCTGCACGAAGCCCTTGTCGAGACCCTCGACCTTGACCTTCTCGGCGAGCCGGCGGCCGAGGTCGAGATTCGCTGCGCGCGCCTGCTTGGCGATCTTCTGGTCACGCACGCGCTGCTTGCGGCGCTTGGCCTTCTCAGCCTCCCGCGCCGTCTCGGCGCGAGACTGGTTCGCCTCGATCTGCGCCTGCCGCTCGGCGGACCGTTCCAGGCGCGCGCCCTCCTCGGCCATCTCGCGGTCGAGCACGGCGAGGACCATCTCGGTCGCCATCTCCGTGTCGCAGATCACCCCCGGGCCGTAGCCGGTCTCGTCGTGGTCGGCGTAGAGCACACCGGCCGCGTTGGCGCGATCGAGCTCCTCGTTGGTGAACTGCGGCGCCCACGAGTAGAAGTGGTCGGTCAGCAGCGCGACCTTCTCCGTCGCAGCGGGGTCGAGGTCGAGCTTGGACACGTCGATGTGACTCGTGGGCCAGAGGCCGTCCGTGCCCTGCCGCCCGCTGACGGCGTACATCGCGCTGTCGGGGTCGATCGGACCCGTCACCTCGCACGCGATCAGCTCGACGAGCGCTGGGGAGAACCCCGCGATGCGGCACAGCTCGGGCACGGTGCTCAGCGGCGCGGCGTCGGTCCCCACGACCGCCTGCACGGCCTCGGGGAGCTTGAGGAGCTCCAGCCGCATGGTCACGTACTTCTGCGAGACGCCGTACCGCTTGGCGATGGAGCGCTTGGACTTGCCCAGCTCGATCAGCTTGGCGAAGCCGCGCGCCTCCTCGCACGGGGTCAGCGACCGCCGGTGGTGCGCGCTGGACAGCGCCAGCTCGACCGCCTCGATCTCGGTCATGTCAGCGCGCAGGTCGATCGGGATCTCCGTCCAGCCCAGCTCGTCGGCCTCGCGCAGCCGGCGCTCGCCGTCGACCACGATCAGCTCGTCGCCTTCCCCCGGGCGCACGGTGATCGCGAAGTCGAGGCCCCGCTCGGCCATCGACTTCCTGAGGTCGGCCCGCCCGCCGTCGAAGTCCAGACGCGGGTTGAACTGGACGACGATCCGGCTGCGCGGCACGGTCGGCGCCTGCACAGCCGACAACGGCTCCTCGGGGTTGGCGCTGGACGCGGTAGCACCGTTGACCGCGTCGGTATGAGTCGTGGCGGTAGTCACCACAGCCTCCTTCATATGGTCCTGGGACCGCCCGTTGCGATCCCGACGGCTGGGCCAAGCGCACGCCGCAGGCGTGCCGACACTGGCCCGCCGCCGGGAACGCCACGGGCGGGCGCGGCACCCGCCAGGACCAGTCGGATGGGGTCACGCCCACCCCCGTCCCTCGTCCTCGAGCTCCACATCGAGAACGAGATGCGCAACGTCCTCACCGGCCTGGGCGCCCGCGGCGATAACGGCGTCAAGGTCGTCGGCTGCTCTGAGCCCGGTGAAGACCCTGCCGTCGATCAGGAAGACGCTGCCCTTCAGCGTGTCGGTCTCGGTGGCTGCGCCGCGGTCGTACATCTGGTCCTCGCTTTCCGCCACGAGTGGCGATCGGTGGCTGACAAGGCGAACACCGGGGCCACGAACGCGGGCAAGCGCACCCGAAGGGCGGCCCGGAAGGGCCGAGCCGGCGAGCGAAGCGAGCGGCTTGCGCGCACCCGCGACAGGCCCCGAGAATGAGCCGCAGACAGCCACCGACCGCAACCGTGAGCACCGTCGTCGACCACACCGTGCAGGGCGCTCCGACTTAGGCCGGGGCGCCGCCACGGCCTACACCAGGGCGGGTTCACATCGCTTCCTCTTGGAAGACCCGCCCGGTGCGACGCGCTACTGGACGTAGAGCGGGTGCGGCACGACGTCCCACGTCCCCGCGATCAGCTCGACCGAGTAGCGGTCGCACCCCGCAGGCAGCTCCGGCTTGGTCACCTCGACCAGCTGCGCGGCGTCGACGGCGCTGAACCCCAGCGCGATCCAGCCGTCGGTCGTCGCGGGCCAGTGCCCGTCCCAGACCATGACCGCGCACGGGCTCGCGTAGTCGTCAGAGCGCTCGCTGCTGCGCCTGACCGGGCCCATGCCCTCGAGCTTCACCATCTCGCCCGTGTCGAGATCGAACATCGACTCGGGCTCCAACGGCGACATGGTGATCGCGCACGCCTCGGTCATCTCGGCGAGCACCGCGGCCTCGGTCGGTTCGGCGTACCACTGGTACCGACGCCCATTCAGTGCCGACGCGACCCCGACAAAGCGGTGCGCAACGGGTACTGAGAGGTTGAAGGCGTCGAAGCCATAGTGAGCGCTGATCCGCTCGGCGTTCTGTTTCCTGTTCACGACGTGACCTCCATCCGACAAGGCCCCGCCCGGTGCGGGGCCGATCCCCACCGCGCACGCACGCGCAGCGTGCGACCGTGCCGGGAGGGGACGGCCACGCGCCGGCGCCTACGCGGGTCAGGCCGCAGCAGCGAAATGTCGCGCCCGGTCGCGATGGTCGTCGATGGCAAGGTTGAAGACCGGGACGCCGTAGCGGGAGGCGATGCGCAGCGCCTGGCCGGTGCCGCCCGCGCTGCCCGCCTGACCGTCAAGCGAGCCGTCGTCGGTCCAGCACACCACGAACGAGCACGGCCGGTCGAGCGCGCGCCCAAGGATTCTGATGCGAGTTCCGGGCATGGAGAAAGCGGGCGCCGCGACGAAGGCCGTCCCACGCCGGATGATGTTCACCAGCGATCTCGCACGCACGCCGCGACGGGCGGGCCAACGTCGCCTGCTCGAATCCCTCGAACCCCGGCCACGGCAGGTACAACTCGACCCGACCGTCTGCCTGCTCGGCCCCGGCCTGAAACGCCTGGTCGGCACCGGGCGCCCCACCGGTACGGAGCACCCACCCGGCAGACGCAAGCCGGCGGGCAAGCATCCTCATCAGCGCCAGCACGTCAGCAGGGGTACGACGCGATCCGATCCCCGCATAGCACGGCAGATCGAGACAGACGGACTCCGACACGGGCGGCTCCCTTCGAGCGAGCATGGTGGGCATCACCGGGAACCGGCCCACCACGCGCAGCACCGAAGGGAGCGCCGAAGCCAACGCGAGCCGTTTGGAGTGAATCCGACCGGACAGGTAGCGCGGCGAGAAGGCGACCCGTTGGACTCACTCTGCGGGGACAACGGGCCGTCTCCCTCACTCCCGCAAAAGCAAGTACGCGGCCGACCCTCATCGCGGACCAAACCGACTCGAAAGTGCGCTAGCGGCTGCTGTCACGCACGATGCAAGCAACCTCACAAGAGAAAGCCCCCCGCCGCACGGTGGCGGCGAGGGGCTGGAGCCTGCAGCGGCTTGACGTCGGTAGCCATATCAGAACGGGATGTCGTTCTCGCCCCCGCTGCCGTCGCCGGCAGGCGCCTGGGCGAGATCCTCGCCCTGCGGCTCGAACCGGCCGCTGCCGTTCTCGCCGCCCTCGCGGGAGCTGAGGAACTGCACGCTGTCGGCGATGATGTCGACGGCCTGGCGCTTGTTGCCGTTCTGGTCCTCCCACTCGCGCCACTCCAGACGCCCGTCGACCGCGACCGGGCGGCCCTTAGCGAGGAAGTTGGCGCAGTTCTCACCCTGCGCGCCCCAGACCGTCACGTCGAAGTAGTTGGGCTTGTCGACCCACTCCCCCGACGCGCTGTCCTTGCGGCGGGTGTTGCACGCGACCCGCAGGCTGCAGACGCTCATCCCGCTCGGGGTGGTGCGCAGCTCCGGATCCCTGGTTGATTGCGGCCATTGGTGTTCCTCCTTGTAGGGGTTCCGACTTGTTGACGCAGCCCTCAATGCACGGCAGCGCCGTATCGCCGTGCCAAGATGGGCGGAGGCGACCTGTCGCGAACCCCGCCGAGGAAACACCGCACCTGCTCGGGCCCCGTGCCTGTCATCGCCTCGGGGCCCGACACAGACAGCAGGACTGCGCGGCGCGATCGGCGGCGCGCTTCATGCCGGGTCCGCGAGCGGCGCCAAGCCGGCACGCGAACGCCGGGAAGCAGGCGGGCGTACAGCGCGCGACGCAGACGAAACCGCGCGGAGCGCACGTTGGGGATCCCCAACACCCGACAGCCGAACGAGTAGACATCGCCGCCGCGACGGCAACCGAAGCAGTACCAGCCAGCGGCGGCCGTCTCGTAGAGATGACACGAGGGCGTCTTCTCGTCGTGGAACGGGCAGTTGACCTTCCCGTCACGACCGGCGACCTGGCCAGTGAGCAGATGCGCGTAGACGCGCGGGGCGATTTCCTCCAACGGGTCCAAGTCACCGTCGCCCGTGACTGTGACCGCGTGTGCGGGACGGGGCGGCTCCAGCGGCAAGGCCGGCAGTGGACCCACTACCTGCATGGCGTCCAAGCGCTGCGCGTCGAACCGGATCAGCTCGACAGGCACCGGCGGGTCGTACTTGTGGTTCACCGTTCCCGGCGGACGGAGAATCGCCGCGGCGTTCATCACCGCGCTCTGACACGCACCAAGCGTGCGAGCGATCCGCCGATTCGCCCACTCAGCCAGCGGGATCGGCAGCGCGTCTCTCAGCAGCCAGATCGCGTGTCGACCGCCCCCGCTGTTGACCACAAGACTCGGTCGCGGGTCAAAGCGGTCGAGCGCATCGACCGACGCGGGGTCGTCGCAGTCAGCCCAGAGCACGCCGACTGAGTCGATGGCGCTCTTGCCGCCTCCACGGCGGGCACGAAATGCCACCGCGACATAGACATCGTCGAGCGGAGCACATCGCACCGCCTCGCGCGCAGCCGCGCGCGCGTGCGCCACCGGATAGAAGCGCCGGCCCATCCTCGCCTCGCCCGGCCGCCGGAAGCGCAGCTCGATGAAGCCCTCGCGAGACGGCGGCACGAGCGCCATCAGGTACGCGAGCGCGTCGTGCTCGGCGCTCACGCGACCTCTCCTTGGCGGCGCGGCGGGACGTGCGACAGAACCGCACGGCCGGCACCGGATCCATCCGTCGCGGTGTGACGGGGACTGAGACAGACATCCCAACGTGTGGGGAGCTGAGCGCCGCAGCGCCCGCAGACGGCGATGGGCTTCTCAAGCAGCGCTTGCGCGACAAGTGGTGGGTCGATGCTCATCGCGACTCCTCGTCGCGCTCGCAGACCTCCGGCGAGAACAGCATGTGGAACTCGAACTCGCCGTCGATCAGCGGCACCTCATGCGCGAAGTAGCTCGCCCACATGCAGCAGTCGTCCAGGTTCATCCCACCCGACCGGTAGATCTCCAGCCGCTCCTCCGGGCTCATCTGCATGAGCGCCAACGCCCGCTGGCGGGGGACCGGGTAGCGATCGGTCAGCGTCGCGACGCGTTCGCTCAGCGGCTGGTCGTGCTGGCCCTTGGCGGGAGCCTGCGGGGTAGTGACGGTGATGGCCATCGGTCGATGCCTCCTGTGCGCTGGCCCGCCCAGTGCGGGCCGTTCGAGCGGTCGACCGCGCCCCCGCAGGGGGTGCGACAATCGACCGCACGGCCCGCCGGGCAGGCCAGCGAATAGCGAGAGTCACCGGAGATGTCGGGAAGCGACGCCTTTTGACCCCCCTCCCGCGCGAGGAATGCGTGGCGGGCCTAGCGCCATCGGGGCGTCAGGGCAGGCGGTCCTTCAGCTCACGTCGGGCCCGCGTGGGAGCGTAGGCCGCCCCAGGACGAGGCGCGCGGGCCGGTTGCCGAGTTCTCAGCTCGCGTCCTTGAGGACCTCCGGCATCGCCACCGTGGTAGCGCAGCAACGCGATGTCGGCTCCCGTCTCGACCAAAGCGACGTCCGACGCCGAGGATGTCGCCATTGGCTGGATCAGCACGAGCGCCTTCCGTCCAATGGGGCCAGACATGTAGTCACGACCAATGAGGCCGCGCTCCGCGATCCAGACGCCGCTGCAACTCGCCGCGCAGCCGGAGGAGGGCTGGATCTGTCTTTCAATTGGACCCTGTCCAGCGGTGCGTTCTCAGGTTCGAGGACCCTCGATCTATGCCACAACATCGAAGGACGTCAACCGCCCTGCATAGGTCACGACGGGAACAGCACCCTCCGGCGGCAGGCCGACCGCGCTCCCCGTAGCGATGCTCAGGCGGGAATCGTGGTGTTACAAGAACGAGTAGGAGCTCAGGCTGTGCAGTCGCTCATTGGCTGACCGAGCAGGCTGCGCAGCACGAAGTGCAGGATGCCGCCGTGGCGGTAGTACTGCCACTCGTTCGGCGTGTCGATGCGCACGCGCGCCTGGAAGTCGATCGGGTCGCCGTCGTCGGGCGTCGCCGTGACCTTGAGCGTCCTCGCCCCCTCCTCCAGCGGCGCGAGGTCGAAGCGCTCGAAGCCGGTCAGACCAAGCGAGGCCACCGACTCGCCGTCGGGGAACTGCAGCGGCAGGATCCCCATCCCGACGAGGTTCGAGCGATGGATGCGCTCGTAGGACTCGGCGATCACGAAGCGCACGCCCTGCAGGCGCGGCCCCTTCGCCGCCCAGTCGCGCGAGGAGCCCGAGCCGTACTCCTTGCCCGCCAGCACGCACAGCGGCACGCCCGCGTCGGCGTAGGCCATCGCGGCGTCGAAGATCGTCGCCTGCTCGCCGTCCTTGACGGTGAAGCCGCCCTCGGTCCCGGGCGCGAGCTGGTTGCGCAGGCGGATGTTGGCGAACGTGCCGCGCATCATCACCTCATGGTTGCCGCGGCGCGAGCCGTAGGAGTTGAAGTCGCGCTGCTCGACCCCGTGCTCGATCAGGTACGAGCCGGCGGGCGAGTCCTTCTTGATCGCGCCGGCGGGCGAGATGTGGTCGGTCGTGACGCTGTCGCCAAGCAGCGCCAGCGCACGGGCGCCCTCGATCGTGTCGAAACCCTCAGCGGGCTCGGCGTCCATGCCCTCGAAGTAGGGCGGGCGCTTGACATAGGTCGAGTCCTCGTCCCAGGCATAGCGATCGCCCTCGGGCGTGTCGAGCTCCTGCCAGGCCTCGTCGCCCTCGAACACCTCGCCGTAGCTCTTGCGGAACATGTCCGAGTGCACGGCCTGCTCGATCGCCGCGTTGACCTCCTCCTGCGAGGGCCAGATGTCGCGCAGGTAGACGTCGCCCTGCAGCGGCTCGTTGTACATGTCGAGGTCCATGCGGCCGGCGAGCGCGTACGCGACGCACAGCGGCGGCGAGGCGAGGTAGTTCATCTTCACCTCGGGGTGGATGCGACCCTCGAAGTTGCGGTTGCCGGACAGCACCGAGGCGACCACGAGGTCACGCTCGGCGATCTCCCGCGAGATCTCCTCAGGCAGCGGCCCGGAGTTGCCGATGCAGGTCGTGCAGCCGTAGCCGACGAGGTCGAAGCCAAGCTGCGACAGCGGCTCGGTCAAGCCGGCACGGTCGAGGTATTCAGTCACGACCTTCGAGCCGGGAGCAAGCGAGGTCTTGACCCAGGGCTTGCGCGTCAACCCCAGCTCGACGGCCTTCTTCGCCATCAGCCCCGCGCCGAGCATCACCGACGGATTCGAGGTGTTCGTACAGCTCGTGATCGCCGCGATCACCACCGCGCCGTGCCCGAGGCCCTCCTGCTTCCCGCGATTCATGGGGATGGCGGTGTCGTGGCTGGGGCGTGGGTGGGTGGGTTTGGGCGAAGTGCCCCCTGCCGGGGTAGTGGGCGGGTCGCTAGCCGGAAACGTCAGCGCGGCGGAGTTGTCCCACCCCTGGTAGACCTCTCCAGGCACGAACTCTTTGAGTGCCGCGCGGAAGTCGTCGGCGGCCTCGGTGAGCGCGATCCGGTCCTGGGGGCGCTTGGGGCCGGCCATGCTCGGCACCACCTCGCCGAGGTCGAGCTCGAGCGTGTCCGAGTAGACGGCGTCCTCGCTGCTCTCGTCGTGGAACAGGCCCTGCTCGCGGCAGTAGGCCTCGACCAGCTCGACCCGCTCCGCCGGACGGCCGGAGAACTCCAGATAGCGCAGCGTCTCGGCATCGACGGGGAAGATGCCGCAGGTGGCGCCGTACTCGGGCGCCATGTTGCCGATCGTGGCGCGATCTGCCAGCGGCAGTTTCGCCAGGCCGGGGCCGAAGAACTCCACGAACTTGCCCACCACACCGCGCTCACGCAGCATCTGGGTCACGGTCAGCACGAGATCGGTCGCAGTCGAGCCCTCGGGCAGCTCGCCCTCCAGCCTGAAGCCGACGACCTGCGGGATCAGCATCGAGACCGGCTGGCCGAGCATCGCCGCCTCCGCCTCGATCCCGCCGACGCCCCAGCCGAGCACGCCGAGACCGTTGATCATCGTCGTGTGCGAGTCGGTCCCGACGAGCGTGTCGGGGAACGCCTGCCCGTCGCGCTCCATCACCACGCGACCGAGGTACTCAAGGTTGACCTGGTGGCAGATGCCCGTGTTCGGCGGCACCACCGCGAAGTTGTCGAATGCGCCCTGGCCCCAGCGCAGGAACGCGTAGCGCTCGCGGTTGCGCTGGAACTCGAGCTCGGCGTTGCGCTGGAAGGCGAGCCGCTCGGCGAAGACGTCGACCTGGATCGAGTGGTCGATCACGAGCTCGACCGGCACCAGCGGGTTGATCTTGGTCGGGTCCCCGCCGAGCTCCTCCATCGCGTCGCGCATCGCGGCGAGGTCGACGATCGCCGGCACGCCGGTGAAGTCCTGCATCAGCACGCGCGCGGGGCGGTAGGCGATCTCGGTCGACGGCTCATCGGTCGCCACCCACTGGGCGAGCGCCTTCACGCCGTCGCTCTCGCCGTTGCGCAGCAGGTTCTCCAGCAGCACCTTCAGCGAGTACGGCAACCGTGCGACGTCGAATTGGGACTGCAGCGCGTCGAGCCGGAAAATCTCGTACGACTTGCCGCCGACGTCGAGGGTGGAACGGGCGTCGAAATCGTCGGAAGGGCTCACGCTATGACCTCGGTGGACGGGCGCCGGGGGATCTGCAAGCTGTCTTCACCGAGTACCTGCAGTGCTGCGGCGTGGATCTTGTCTTGGTGCGGGAGTGCGACGTTTTCGAGCGCCTTGGCGTAGGGCATCGGTATCTCGGCCGCCCCGACTCGGCCGACGGGGGAGTCGAGGTCGTCAAAACAGGCGCTCTGGATGCGGGCGGCGAGCTCGGCGCTGACGCCGTAGGTCGGCCATCCTTCCTCGACGCAGAGTGCGCGGTTGGTCTTGGTGACCGAGCGAGCCACCGTTTCCATGTCCAGCGGGCGCAGCGAGCGCAGGTCGACGACTTCGGCCTCGATCCCCTGCTCGGCCAGCCGTTGTGCGGCTTCTAAGGCCCTGACGGTGGCGTAGGAGTGGGCGACGAGCGTGATGTCGCTTCCCTCGCGAGCGACCTTTGCGCTGCCGATCGGGACGGTGAAGTCCGGGTCGGTCGGTACGTCGCCCTTCTGCTTGTAGAGCGGCAGGCTCTCGATCACGACGACGGGGTCGTCGTCGCGAATGGCTGCTTTAAGCAGCCCCTTGGCGTCGGCGGGGGTCGCGGGCGCCACGACCTTGAGCCCAGGCGTGCTCGCGAACCACGCCTCCAGGTTCTGGGAGTGCTGGGCGGTGAGCTGGTTGCCACCACCGCCGGGGGTGCGGATCACGAGTGGGCAGCCGATCTCGCCGCCGAACATGTACTGGACCTTGGCGGCATGGTTGATGACCTGGTCCATGGCGACCAGGATGAAGTTGATGGTCATGATCTCCACGACGGGCCGCTGTCCGGTCATCGCCGCGCCGACCGCCAGCCCGACGAACCCCTCCTCGGAGATCGGCGTCTCGCGAATTCGTCGCGGACCGAACGTGTCATAGAGCCCGGCGGTGACCTTGTAGGACCCCTCGAAGACGCCGATCTCCTCACCGATCACAAAGACGCGCTCATCACGGCTCAGCTCTTCGTGCAACGCCGTGCGAAGCGCCTCACGGAACGTCATCGTCGTCGAGCCAACAGGGCTCTCGACCTGTGGGGCTGGCTGGACCGGCTTTGGGAGGCGCGTGGGTCGCGCTACGGTCAGGTCAGGCATCGTCAAGGCCTCCCTCGAGCACGAGCTCGCGCTCCCCGAAGGGGCTGCCGGGGCCCATCCGCTCGAACTGGCGGGGCGTGGCAGGATCGCCGTAGACGTGGTGAGCGAGAGTCTCGACCGGCGGCGGTTTGCTGGCTGCCGCGAACTCGACCGCCTCCCCGACCCGCCGCTCTGCGCGCCGGCGAACGTCATCTAGGTCGTCTTGCGACGCCCCTCGCTCGCTCAGTTTGCTCCCGAGCAGGTCGATCGGGTCTCGGCGCTTCCACTGCTCGACCTCGTCGCCGCTTCGGTAGGCGGTGCCCGGGTCGGCGACCGAATGGCCGCGGTAGCGGTACGTGAGCGCCTCCAGGACCGACGGCTGGCGATGCTCGCGCGCTTCCTCGAGCAGCTCACTGGCGAGGCCCATCACGGCCTCGAGGTCCTGCCCGTCGACGCGTTCGCCGCGCATCCGATACGCGGCCGCGCGTTTATGAATCTCCGGTTCGGCGGACATCTCAGACACCGGCGAGCCCATGCCGTACTGGTTGTTCATGACGAGGAACACGACCGGGAGCTTCCAGATCGCGGCGAGGTTCAGCGCCTCGTGCCAAGCGCCGATGTTCACTGCCCCTTCGCCGAGCTCGCAGAGCACCGCTTGGCGACGTCCTTCTTGCGCGAGGGTGAAGGCAGCGCCGACCGCGAGCGGCAACTGACCGCCGACGATGCCCCAGCCGCCGAGATAGCCGACCGTCGTGTCGGCCGGGTGCATCGACCCGCCGCGGCCGCCGGCACAGCCGTCGACGCGGCCAAAGAGCTCGGCCATCATTGCTTCGGGCGAAACGCCGCGCGCCAACGCGAAGCCATGCGAGCGGTAGGAGGTGAGCAGCAGGTCGTCGTCCTCGAGCGCGGCGCACGCGCCGACCGTCGCGGCCTCCTGGCCCGAGCAGACATGGCAGTAGCCGCCGATGCGCGCCCGCTTGTACTGACGCTCGGTCTCCTGCTCAAAGACACGTATCAAGACCATCGTCTCGTAAAGCTCACGCAGCCGAGCCAAGCCCGCACCCGCTGCGGATGGTCTGCCGTTGCTGTGCCCAGACATCGTGGTGCTCATCGGGTCCCCTCCTTTCGTGCCTTTGGCTCAGCGGTGGCCTGGCCAGCCGCCGCGGTGTCGTGCAGCGAGGCTGTCATGCGGCCCGACCGTTCGTCGTGGCGTCAAGCGGGCTCAGCAGCGTTGGCTGCAAGCCGAGCATCCGCATGTCCCTGAGGGCAAGGGCTAGACAGTCCCCTTCGAGCCATTCATCCTCCGCGAGGTCCAGCTCGACGAGCCAGCCGATCTCGAAGTCGGCGCCGGAGCGTCCCTGCGTCAGCCGCGACAACCGGACGATTGCCTGCGGCGCCGCGGCTCGAAGCTCATCGACCTGGCCTTCCAGCCAACCCTCCAGCTCGTCTGCCGAGACTGGCACACGTGGTTGGCAGCGGATCGCGAGCTGGGCCATGTGTCAATGGTCGTCGTGACCAGCTCCCGCGGCAATGGGTGCGAACCTGCATCCCGACTCTTGATGGTGTGCAGGAGATCAGCCGGGATGGGTCTACGGCTCGCCGCCCGGCGCCAGCCTCCCGGTCCCGCAGTCGCTAAGCGCTCACGCTAGGCCGGTCGTCGGGAGGAGCCGCTGCACCTTGGTCTCGATGCAGCCGAGCAGGTCGTGGTAGGAGTCGCAAAAGGAGCGCACGCCTTGCCTTTCGAGCTGGGCGGTGATGGACGGGAGGTCGATGCCCGCACGCTCGGCTTGGCGCAGGACCTCTGCGGCTGCGGTCGCATCGGCGCTCAGGGCGGCGCGGACGTTGCCGTGGTCGGCGAAGGCGCGCAACGTGGCGGCGGGCATCGTGTTGATGACCTCCGGGCCGATCAGCTCTTCGACGTAGAGGACGTCGGAATAGCTGGCGTCCTTGGTGGCGGTGCTGGCCCATAGCGGCCGTTGGGCCCGAGCCCCCACGTCGCTCAGCGCCAGCCAGCGTCGGTCGGCGAAGCGTTCACGGAAGCGCGCGTAGGCCAGGTTGGCATTGGCGATCGCGACGCGGCCGCGAAGGTCAGACGCATCGGGCAGCAGGGCGTCGGTCTTGGCGTCGACGCGCGAGACGAAAAACGACGCCACCGACGTGATCGCGTCGACGGGCCGGCCGGCCGTGCGTCGCCGCTCGAGCCCGGTGAGGTAGGCGTCGATCACCTGCTCATAGCGGTCGATCGAGAAGAGCAGGGTGATGTTGACGTTGATGCCGCGGGCGGTGAGTTCCTCGATCGCGGGGATCCCCGCCTCGGTGGCCGGGACCTTGATCATCACGTTGGGCCGTGCCAGGCGGCCCCATAGCTCGAGCGCCTGCTCGATCGTGGCCTCGGTGTCGTCGGCGAGGTCCGGGGTGCACTCGAACGAGACGAAACCATCCCTCCCGCCGCTTGCGTCGTAGGTGGCCCGCAGGGTGTCGGCCGCGCGGCCGACGTCATCGAGCGCCAACTCGAAGAACAGTTGCTGGGGGTCGCGGATGCCGGTGGCGACGGTTGCGCTCAGCTGGTCGTCGTAGCGGTCAGAGCCGGCGATCGCCTTGGCGAAGATGGTCGGGTTCGACGTCGCGCCGGTGACCGCGCAGTCGGCGATCAGCGCCGCGAAGTCGCCGCTGTCCAGCAGCTCGCGCGAAAGCGTGTCAAGCCAGATCGACACGCCGGCCTCATGCAGCGCCTGGAGGCGGTTCATGCGACACCCCCTCCGGCGACAGGGGCGAGCCGGTCGAGCGGGACGTCAGGGTCGGCGAGGTGTCGGTCATCGACGCGCACGCGTTCGCCGATGAGGTTGCGGATGGGGTCGCTGACATCCCAGACGTTGACGTTCATGGCCGCCACGACGCGGTCCTCCACGAGCCAGAACGCGATGAACTCGCGGCTGGCGGGATCGCCGCGCAGCACGACGCGGTCCCAGCCGCGGGCATAGCCCGAGTACTCCATGCCGACCTCGTACTGGTCGGAGAAGAAGTACGGCAGACGCTCGAAGGCATCCGCGCCGCCGAGCATGTTGCGGGCGGCGGCCGGTCCCTGGTGCAGGGCATTGGCCCAGTGCTCGACACGGATCCGCTGCCCGTAGAAGGGATGGTGGGCATTGGCGACGTCGCCGGCGGCGAAGACGCCCGGCACGCTGGTCTGCAGATGGTCGTCGACGAGGATCCCGTTGTCGACGGCGAGGCCCGCCTGCTCTGCGAGCCCGACGCGCGGGTTGACGCCGACGCCGACCACGACGAAGTCGCATTCCAGGTCGCGCCCGTCGCTGGTGTGGACGCGCTCGACGACCTTGTCGCCTTCGAACCGCTCGACGCCGGTTTGCATCAGCATCCTCGTGCCGTGGTCGGTGTGGATGTCACGGTAGACGGCGCCCAGCTCTGCGCCCAACACCCGCGCGAGCGGGACCGCGGCCGGCTCGACGACGGTGACGTCCAGGCCACGCTGACGAGCGGAGGCGGCGACCTCGGCGCCGATCCAGCCGGCGCCGACGACGACTACCGCACCGCCTTGGTCCAGCCGGGCGCGCAGCGCGTCGGAGTCCTCGACGCTGCGCAGATACAGAACGCCGTCGAGCTCGGCGCCGGGAATCGTGAGGGGTCGCGGCTCGGCGCCGGTGGCGAGCAGCAGCCGGTCGTAGCGAAGCCGCTCGCCGTCGTCGAGCGTCAGCTCGCCGCGCGACGTGTCCAGGGCCGTTGCGGTGCGGCCCAGGCGCAGCTCGATTTCGTGCTCGGCGTAGAAGCCCTCGTCGTGAACGTAGACCTTCTCGCGGCCGACCTCGCCGCGCAGGTAGTCCTTGGACAGCGGCGGCCGCTCGTAGGGACGCTCGCGCTCAGCCCCGATCAGCACGACGCGCCCGTCAAAGCCCTCCTGGCGCAGCGTCTCGGCCGCCTTGGCGCCCGCGAGGCTGGCGCCGACGATGACGTAGCTCTGATCGGTGCTCTGCTGTTCGTTCACGGGCATGTGAAGTTTGCGTCACGCGCCCGCCACTTCTTACGTCCGGGCTCCGCGAGTGGCAGCTGCTATGTCTCAGACGGCCTGCGACGAGAGGTGACAGCGACCATGGCCATCCAAATCAAGCGGATCTACGAACCGGCGCGACCAGACGATGGCTGTCGGATATTGATCGACCGGCTCTGGCCGCGCGGGGTCTCGCGCGAGCGGGCAAAGCTCGACGGCTGGGAGAAGACCCTCGCGCCCACGACCGAGCTCAGGCAGTGGTTCGGGCACCAGCCAGAGCGCTTCGAGGAGTTTCGTCGACGCTACATCCAAGAGCTTCGCCACGAGCGCCCGCGAATCGCCGCTCTGCGCCGGCGGGCGCGGGAGGGCACGCTCACGCTCGTGTACTCCGCCCACGACGAACAGCACAACGACGCCGTCGTGCTCGCCGAGGTCCTCCGGCGCGGCCTGCCACGAAGCTAGAGCGTCAGTCCTGGACGCCGGCTTCAGGTCAACGATTCGCCGCCGGTCCGTCAGCGTCGGCAGCGAGGGCGACGGCCAACGCTGCCAGTTCCGCGACGGGCATCGCTCGCTCGATGGCGGGAAACAGCTCGCGCTCCTCGAGCCGGATGTGATCGGCGAGGCAGACGTCGAGCCGTTGGAGATCTGCGACCGCCGGCTCCGACTCGCGAGCGAGCCTGTCGACCTGGCTACGGATGGCGACGTGATCGCACAGCGCCCGGGCCACGAGCGGATGGTGGGGATCTCCGTAGCCCGCGTAGGCGGGAAGCAGCAGTACCGGGCCGGTCGGGTCCCGCGATCGAGTCGATGTCAAGCCGCGACGTGGGTGACCGCCCAGGGTCGAATCCGTATTCAGACCCATTGCTGGCAGGACGGCACAGGCGCAGGCTATGGCGGTATCCGCTTCCCCGTAACCGGGTGGCCCAACGCGAGCAAAGGACACCACCATGACGGTTCGAGTCGCGATCAACGGCTTTGGCAGGACCGGCCGGTGCACCTTCCGGTCCGCCCACCAGCGCGGCGTCGACACCGATGTGGTGGCGATCAACGACGTGATGGACATCGAGACGATGGCGCATCTGCTGCGTCACGACTCGGTGTTTGGCCGCTTCCCGGCGCCGATCGCCGCCGGCGACTCGACGCTGACCGTGGATGGCCGGGAGATCGCCGTGTTCTCCGAGCCCGATCCCGCCGCCCTGCCCTGGGACGAGCTCGGGATCGGCGTCGTGATCGACGCGACCGGCCGCTTCCGCGATCGCGGCGGCGCCGCCAAACACCTGGCGGCCGGCGCCGAACGCGTGATCGTCTCCGCTCCGGCGGGCAACCCCGACGTGACGGTGGCGCTCGGTGTGAACTTCGACCGCGCCTACGATCCCGAGCGCCACCGGATCATCTCGAACGCTTCCTGCACGACCAACTGCTTGGCACCGATCGCGAAGGTCCTCCACGAGGCCGTCGGCATCCGACACGGCCTGATGGCGACCATCCACGCCTACACCGCAGACC
This sequence comes from uncultured Thermoleophilaceae bacterium, assembly GCA_963846505.1. Classification (GTDB taxonomy): domain Bacteria; phylum Actinomycetota; class Thermoleophilia; order Solirubrobacterales; family Thermoleophilaceae; genus JACVRW01. Next base: position 359,244 of record CAWJWD010000004.1, read on the forward strand.
AGCAGCTCCAGGACGCGCCGCACCGCGATCCGCGGCGGGCGCGGGCGGCGGCGATCAACATGATCCCCACCTCGACCGGCGCCGCCACCGCTCTCGGGCTCGTCGTGCCCGAACTCGAAGGAAGGTTGCACGGCTACGCGATGCGAGTCCCGATACCTACCGGCTCGGTCGTAGACCTCACCGTCGAGACTGAGCGGCCGACGTCCGTCGACGAGGTCAACCAAGCCTTCGCCGACCGCGCCGACCGCGACGGGCTCGCGGGAATCCTCGCCTATAGCGAGGACCCGCTCGTCTCGTCGGACATCGTCGGTTCGCCGTACTCGGCGATCTTCGACGCGGGCTTGACGAGCGTGATCGACCAGACCTGCGTGAAGGTGCTGGCCTGGTATGACAACGAGTGGGGGTACGCGACCCGACTCGCCGAGCTGGCCGCGCGCATCGGTGCGCCCGTGCCCGCCTCGGTCTGACCATGCCGATGTGCCCGCCATGAACGAAGCGAGCGACCGGCTAGGGGCTGTCTCGGCGCCGGGCCGGGCCGCGCGAGGCTACGTCCCGATCGCCGACTACGCCGCGATCGGAGACGGGCGCACCGTCGCCCTGGTGGCCCGGGACGGATCGGTCGACTGGCTGTGTCTGCCTGACCTCGATTCGCCCAGCATGTTCGCAGCGGTGCTCGATGCCGATCGCGGAGGACGCTTCACGCTGGAACCCGAGCTACCCGCGCACGTGCAGCGCCGCTATCTGCCCGACACCAACGTGCTCGAGACGACGTTCACCACCGAGCAAGGCGTGGTGCGGGTCACCGACGCCCTGGCGCTGCCAAGCTCGGAGCTGGGACCGACGCGCGAGCTGATCCGCCGAGTCGACGGCCTCACCGGACGAGTTCCGATGCGTTGGCGCGTCACGCCGGCCTTCGGCTACGGCGCGGGGCCACCACGGCTCGAGCGCCGTGGCCGGATCCCGATTGCCGTCGCGGGCGCCGACGCGCTGGCGATCTGCACCTGGGACGCCGGCGAGGCCCAGATCGACGCGGCGACGATCTATGGGCGCTTCGAGGCGCGAGCGTCGAGCCCGGCGTTGATCGCTCTCTGCGCCGCACACCAGGAGCCGCTCGTCTTTCCGGGCCGCGAACAAGTCGAGGCGCGCCTGAAAGCCACGACGACCTACTGGCGGCGCTGGGCCGACCAGCGCACCTACGATGGCCCGTGGCGCGACGCGGTGATCCGCAGCGCGCTGGCGCTCAAGCTGCTCGTCCACGCCCCCTCCGGGGCGATCGCGGCGGCTGCGACCACGTCCCTGCCCGAGCAGATCGGCGGCGAGCGCAACTGGGACTACCGCTTCTGCTGGGTCCGTGACGCGGCGTTCACGCTCGACGCGCTCCTACACGTCGGCTGCGCCAATGAGGCCGAGGCGTTCTTCTGGTGGCTGCTGCACGCGTCGCAGCTGACCCATCCCCAGCTGCAGGTCCTCTACCGCCTCGACGGTCGCGAACGCGCACCCGAGCGGACACTCGACCTGCACGGCTACCAGGGCTCGCGCCCGGTCCGGATCGGCAACGCCGCCGCGGCGCAGACCCAACTCGACATCTACGGCGACCTGCTCCAGGCCGCCCTGGTCTACGCGCAGGCCGGCGGCCGCCTGGATGGTGAGACCGGCCGGCGGCTGGCCGCCATCGCCGACCTCGTCAGCGGCAGCTGGCGCCAGCCCGACTCCGGCATCTGGGAAGTACGAAGCGAACCCGGCCACTTCACCCACTCGAAGATGATGTGCTGGGTCGCGCTCGACCGCGCCCTGCGTCTCAGCGACGCCGGTCACCTCTCCCCACGTCACGCGGCGACGTGGCAGCGCGAACGGCTCGCGATCGAAGAGTTCATCGAAACGCACTGCTGGTCTGAACGGCTTGGCAGCTATACCCGCCAAGCCGACGGCGAGGACCTCGACGCGAGCCTGCTGCTCGGGGTCCTGCTCGGCTACGGCCCCGCCGACCCCGGTCGGCTGGCCGCGACCGTCGACGCGCTCGACCGCGACCTCGGCAGCGGTCCGCTGCTGTCGCGCTACAGCGGCGAGGACGGACTGCGTGGCAGCGAGGGAGCGTTTCTGTGCTGCTCGTTCTGGCTCGCTGACGCGCTCGCCCGCATTGGACGCCGCGATGACGCCGCCACGCTCATGGAACAGCTGATCGCGCTCGCCAACGACGTCGGGCTCTACGCCGAGGAGCTCGACCCCGCCACCAACGAACTGTTGGGCAACATTCCCCAGGGGCTCGTACACCTCGCGCTCATCAACGCCGCGGTCTCGATCTCCGACGCGAGCGGTCGATGAGCGTCTGGGGCGCCATCGCCGGAGGCTTCGTCGGCACGCTGATACTGACCACCGCGCTGCGCACGGCCAACGAGCTCGGCCTCACGCGCATCGACCTGCCGTTTCTGCTCGGCACCGCCGTCACCCGCGATCGCGCACGCGCCAAGGCGCTCGGATACCTCCTGCACCTGCTGGCAGGAGAGCTGTTCGCACTCATCTACTACGCGATCTTCGTCGCGATCGACAGCAGCGGCTGGCTGCTCGGAACGCTGCTGGGGCTCCTCCACGGCATCGTCTCCGCCACCGCGCTCGTCAACGTCCTGCTGCCGGCGCTCCATCCCCGCATGGGCAGCGCACTCAGCGCCGCCGACAGCACCCCGCTGCTCGAGCCGCCAGGCTTTCTTCTACGCAACTACGGCCGCGGTACCCCGATCGCCACCCTGCTCGCCCACACCGCCTACGGCGCGATCGTCGGCGGCTTCGCCTCGATCGCCACCTGACGCCCGCGAGCCGACGCGGGCGTCCTGCTAGGGCTGTGCGGGCGATGAAACGCGGCCATCTGGGTCGACCGCGTAGGTCGTCAGCGGAAGGCCGAAGCGCGTCTCGATGCGGTCGATGAGTCCGCGTTCTTGCCAGTTGACGTGCTCTGCGTCTCGTAGCGCGACCAGGACGTGATCGGGTCGGAACGTCGCTACGGCGTCTTCGATGACGGTCAGCAGGCTGCCACGGCTGGCGGTTCCGCTGACATCTGGACGGATCGAGTGCATGTGGCCCAGCACGGTGTCCAGGCGCTGGTCTGCGACGTGCCGGCTGCGATCGACGTCGTCGGTGAGCCAGTCAAGCCGCCCCGGCAGGGTGGGAGTGAGCACGTACACCTCGGCGGCCGAGTCGAGAACCACCCGCACCAGCGGCGGCAGCTCGTCCACGTCCGCCACGGCGGCGTCGGCGACGAACAGAAGCCGCTTGGTCACCGGTCTACGAGCGTTCGGGTGACGGCCGGCAGGCGCGCTGTCTGGAAGGCTCATTGCTGGTCACTCGTCGTGGTCGTTGTTGGGGCGGTGAATGACCAGCGTGGGTCGCTGAGTGTGTTGCACAACAGCGCTGGACACGCTTCCCAGCAGCATCGATCGCATGCCCGTCAGGCCTCGCGAGCCCATTACGATCGCGACCGCGTCGTGTAGGTCGGCCAACTCGATGATCGTCTTCCAGACGGGGCCCGTCGCCTTGATGGCCACCGGCTCGGCGTTGAGGCCCGCCTTCTGGGCGGCGCGCACGCCTTGTTCGGCGACGCGGCCGCCGTCCTCGGCACCCGCACGATCGAGCTTGACGAAATCGACCATGCTGGCGGTCGCGCCCGACCAGGCAAAGCTTCCCAGCAGAGCAGTCGGCTGCCACACCGTCACAACCACCGCATCCCTCGCGACGAGCAGCTCACCCGCGCGTGCGATCGCGTGCTTGGCATCCTCGGAACCGTCATAGCAGAGGAGCAACCGACCGTCAGCGGTCACGGCCATCAGAGCTCCTCGCGATTCGGTTGGTCATCGAACGGCAAGACCGTGACTGCTGGATGAGATTTCATACATCTATCGTCACAGCCCGGGCGACGCGAGACCATGGGGACAAACGTGCAAATCCGCCAATTCACAGAATTTCCAGAACCTGCCGTGCGTGGCTCTTCGGTTAGCGTGAGATTGAGGATCCCCGTTACCTCCTGCAGTCGGCCGGGCTCCTAGGGGCGTGCCTGATCAAGGCCGTCCTTTGCGAGCTGTGCGCGGAGGTTGCGCCGGGCGTCGTGCAGAGTCTTGTAGAGGGCGCCGCGGGTCGTTCCTCGTCGTTGCGCGAGCACGTCGATCGGGACGTCGTTGAGCGTGATGGCGACGAGCACGGCTCGTTGCTGGGGGGTCAGCGCTTCGGCGATCGCGTCGCGGAGAGCGCGGATGAGCTCCCAGGCCTCCGTCTGGGCAGCCGGACACCCACACCTGTGGTCGCAGAGCTGTGCCAATCCGTCGGATTCGAGTGGGACCTCGCGACCGTGCCACGGGCGCCGGCGGAGCTTGACGGCGGCCTCCAGCAGGGCGAACTTGTAGGCCCAGGTGGTAAAGCGGCTGTCTCCCCGGTAGGTGTGCAACTTGCGCAGGACGTCTAGGAGCGCGTCGTCTGCCGCCTGCATGGCAAGGTCGTCGAGTTCGCGCTGGCCGCCACCGACCGAAAGCCGCCGCCTGGAAGCCTCGCTGCGCGCGGCGCGCAGGAGCAACGCATGCAGACGTCGCACGGCGTCGTCGCGCTCACGACCGTCCTCAGACAGCGCTCGCAGCCAACCCAGCGACTCGAGGTCGACGACGCGCCCATGCCAAGCAACACCGGCGGACCTGGCGACTGCTGCTTGGACCGTCACGCCGTCTTCCCGTTCGTCCTAGCGTCGCGACGGGCCAACAGCGCCGGCGGCGAGCCGAGCGGCCGCATGTGTACGTCCGCGCCGGCGAGGGATCCTCCGCAACGCGGATCAATTGCCTGATCGGGCAAGACCAGCCGGCCGTTGTCGAGATCGGCATCTGAGTGTTCGTGAGTCAGTCGCGACAGCCGCACGGCAGCCTGGAGCGCCTCAGGTCGACGCTTGTCCACTCGCCGCTTGAGCGAACCCTCGACATAGGGGGACTCGCCCGGCTGGCAGCGGATGCTGAGCTCAACCATGTCTTGAGTGTCGCCACCCACAGCACCCGCGGGAATGGGTATCTGGGTGCAGCCCAGCGGGGGTAGACGCGGCAACCCGGCCCGTCGTGGGTCTTTGTCCCTATAGGTGTGAACGTCTCGCCCCGCGAGCATAGGTGGCGCCCCAGTTCCCCGGCTCTGAGAAGAGCGATCATGCGAGATAAGCCATTTCTTGACTTTCACCGAAGGGCGGAGGCTGCTGGCTACCCTGCGCTGCTGATCGTGAGCTTGGTGTGCCTTACGCTGGTTGTCGCACAGGTCATGCTGCTCGCCTTGACGCGAGCCGAATGGGTGCTGGTCACGGCGCTGGGGACCCTGGTCCTTGCGATCGCCATTCTCTCCGCCGCGGTCCTTGCCGCTTTCGCCGACTACGAGCAGCCCGCCTCAGGGAAAGCGAGGTCGAGCCCCGCGGCCGCCGACGAGAGCCGCTCGGTCGCGCCTTTGCCGCGACCCCAAGCCGCAATCCGACAGGACAGAGCAGAGCGGAAGGTCGCCTAGCGATGCTCGAGCACTATTGCCGTCTTGGCGTTCGCAGTTGCGGATCCCGCTTACCTGGAAGCAGCGCGTGATCGACGCCGAATCCGTTCGCGGTCCGATCATCGTTGGTGTGGACGGCTCGCAGCGCTCCGTCGACGCGCTTGCGCTCGCGGACCTGCTTGGGCCTGCGCTGCGGCGTCGGGTGATCGTTGCGTACGTGCATCCCTACGGGAAGTTGTCGAGCCTGTTCTCCGAAGGCGAACATGAGCGGATGGTCCGCGACATTGTCGAGTCGACCGTTGATCAGGTACGCGAGCATCTGCCCTCCGTGGCTGAGCGGCCTATGCGGCTCGTCTCTGCGACCTCGGCCGCGGCGGGCCTGCACACATTGGCGCAACGGGAAGCCGCCGCGCTGATCGTAATCGGGTCGTCGCACCGGTCGAACATCGGTCGTGTCCTCGTCGGCGGCACCGGGGAGCGCTTGCTGTCTGGCGCGTCGGCTGCTGTCGCGGTCGCGCCCGCCGGGTACACCACCAACAGCCGCGCGATCCAGACGATCGGGTGCGGATTCGACGGCACCCAAGAGTCGTACCGGGCGCTCGAGTGGGCGGCCGACCTCGCAAAGGCCAGGTCGGCGCCGCTGCGCGTGCTGAGCGTCTACGAGCCCGCCCTGCCAGCGTTGGTTGCGGTAGGCGGTGGGTTGGCGACGGCGTCGATCAACGACGTCCTGCGCCGACAGCGCGCAGACGAACTTGCTCGGGCGCTGTCAGGGCTCGAAGCTGACGTCGAGGTTGGTGGGTCGCTGCTGGACGGCGACGCTGCAGCGGTGCTTGCGCGCGAGTCGCGCGATCTGCACCTACTGGTGGTGGGCTCGCGCGGCTACGGCCCGTTGCGAGCCGTGCTGCTCGGCAGCGTGTCGGGGGCGCTCATGCGGTCGGCAGGGTCGCCGCTGGTAGTAGTCCCGCGCGGCGCTGACGGGGCGGAGACTTAGGGCACGACGAGCCCGCGACGGATGGCGTAGTGGGTCAGCTCGACGCGGTTGCGCATGCCGAGCTTCTCCAGAATGTTGGCGCGGTGGCGGTCGACCGTCTTCTTGCTGATGAACAGCTGCGCGGCGATCTCCTCACTCGTCAGCCCCTCGGCGATCAGCTTGACGACCTCGAGCTCGCGTGGGCTGAGCGGATCCTCGGGGGTCGTCTCACCGCGGCTGGCGCGATCCAGATAGTCGCGCACCAATGCCCTGACGGCGGCCGGATACAGAAACGGCTCACCACGCATGGTCGCTCGACATGCCTCGATCAGATCGCGATTTGCCACCGTCTTGAGCACATAGCCGGACGCGCCGGCCTTGAGCGCCTCGAAGAAGTACTGCTCGTTGTCGTGCATCGAGAGGATCAGCACCCGCATCTCGGGCTTGCGCCGCGACAGCTCCAGCGCAGCCTGCAGTCCCGTCATGCGCGGCATCGAGACATCCAGCACGGCGAGATGGACATCCTCTGACAACGCGAGCTCGACTGCCTCGGCGCCGTCGCCGGCCTCGGCGACGACCTCAAGGTCCGGTGCCGAGTCGAGCACCATCCGCAAGCCGTTGCGAACGACCTCGTGGTCGTCCGCGAGAAGGATGCGCGTCTTCAGCGGAACGGTCATGCGTCCTCTTGATCGACGGGGATCGTGAGCCGCACCTGCGTGCCATGCTCTGCTCGCGACTCTATCGCGAGCTGTCCATCCACTAGCAGCGCCCGTTCGCGCATCCCGGCGATCCCGGCCGTACCGGGCGGCGGTTGCGCCGGCATCCCCTTGCCGTCGTCTGCGACGCAAAGGGTCACGACCTCCGCGTCGGCCTTGAGCGACACGCTCACCGTAGCGGCGTCGGAGTGGCGCAGCGCGTTCGTGAGGCTCTCCTGGGCGATCCGGTAGATCACCAGCTCGACGTCAGCTGCCAGGGCCGGCAGCCTGCCCTGCAGCTCACGCCTCACGCGCGGGCCGTCCTGGACATCGATACGAGTACAGAGCGCAATCAATGCGTTGACAAGACCGAGGTCGTCGAGCGCCTCCGGGCGCAGCTCCCGGGCGATGCGGCGCACCTCGTCCAGGCTCTCGCGGACCGAGTCAGCGACGGCCCGCAGGGCCTGCGGCGCCAGCGCCGGGTCGCCATGCGCGGCCCGCTCGGCCTGGATCGTCACCGCCGTCAGCGTCTGCCCGATCTCGTCGTGCAGCTCCTGGGCGACGCGCAACCGCTCGGCCTCCTGTGCTGCGAGCGCCGTACGCGCAGCGTCGCGACGAGCACGCTCCAGCCGGTCGAGCATGGCATTGAAAGCCCGCTCGAGAGCGCGACCCTCGGAACTGAGCGGATGGACACCGGCTAGTCGCCGACCCGGTCTGTCGGGATCGACCGTGCTCATCACGTCCGTCAGCGTGAAGAACGACGAGAGGACACGTCGCAAGATCACGAGATTCAAACCCAGCAGCACGACACAGCCCGCCAGCAGCAGCGCGAGCTGATCGATCTTGATCGGGGCATGGATCGTGATCGGGCTCAGCGTGAGCAAGAGCAACGCGACGATGAGCACCGTCGCGTTCGCGAGAAAGACCCACCACAGCAACGACAACGCCGGTCCCCGCGTCGACTCCGACGACCGCCTACGACTATCACCATCGAGCGACGGTGTCGCTCGCGCATCCAGTGACGCTCTCGAAGCAGGTGGTGGCGAAGTCAAAGGGTCGGCTTACTCGAGACTACCCGCGATAGCCCCAAAGGACGTAGCGGCCGGATGCGGCACGCATCGACGCCCGGCCGCCGCATAGGCCCTGCGACCAGGATGTGACGACATCGCCTAATCGCCGCAGCCTCACGAGCTCACCTTCGGCGATCTACGCCGCACCAGCCATGGGTACTAGCGTCCATTCAACCGGTCCCCACCAGCCGATCCGATACACCAGGTGCGTACAGGCAGGCGCCGGAGCCGCCGCGAGATCTTCGAGCGCTCGAACGACTGGCGGCCCCTGCCACGACGTAGCCGGCTCTTGACCGGGCGGTTGCGGCGCTGAGGATGGGCCTCTGTACCCATATGCCGGCAGGCCGCCGGCCAGGATCATCGAGGCATGATCACCCACGCACCAAGCAATGACGTCCTGCGCGTGCCCGACCGCCCGCCCGACAAGATCAAGAGACAGTCCGGACATGCCGGTGCCGCGACGATGACCGCTGCGACGCTCACGCAGCTACGCGGCGAGCTCGAACAGCTTCGTCGGCGCACCAGCCTCGAGCTTGCGCAGCGGCTGAGGGACGCGCGTTCCTATGGCGACGGGTCCAACAACGACGAGTACCACGCCGTCCGGGAAGAGCAGATGGTCCTGCAGGCGCGGATGGCCTCGCTCGAACAAACGATCAGGCGCGCCAAGGTCCTCGATCCCGACAGCGCAGGTCAGGGGGCCGCGGCCATAGGATCCATGGTCTCGATCGAAGATCTCGCGTCCGGAACCACGAGCCGCTACCAGCTCACGAGCGCGCATCACTCGCTCGGCTCCAACTTCATCTCGGCCGCTTCCCCGATCGGACAGGCGTTGATCGGAACCATGCCGGGAGCGATCGTGACGGTCGACCTGCCCAACGGGCGCTCACGCAGCTTGCGCCTCCTCGACGTGGAGGCTACGCAGACAACCTAGTAGCGTCGAGATCTCGACAATATCTGCAAACTCTCTGTCCGCCGAGGAGGCCACCACATGGCGCAGCCCGGAAACCACGCCGTCAAGGACACGTCGTGATTGCGTTCGGGGCGGCGGGGAGCCGAGATCGTGCGCTCGTTGACCGCCGGCGCCGGGCGATCGAGGCAGTGCGGCTACAGCTGCGACGGGCCGACCGACGTCGTGTCGAAGCCGGGGTAAGCGACCCGGGACCCGAGCCAGGTGTCCTCGCACAGGATTCGCCGCGCCTGATCCGACATGCCCGCCGACGAGGAGCTTGAGCCCGCCTGGTGACCCGACGATGGCGTGGAGTCATCGACAGCCTCAGGACCCGGGTCGTCGCACCGGCCAACGTTGAAGGCCGCCTGTCCCAGCACGAGCCGCACACGGGGCCTCTGAGCTCGACTGGGCAGCTTGGCGTTGCGTCGGCACGTTGACGGCGCCGTCGGCCGCTACCAGCTACCAGTTCCGCACGCGAGCGTCTGTCTCTCGACGGCGGTCCCGTCACGTTGTCGATGACACAGACTGCAGGCAAGCGGCGCCTCGCCCGTGGACCCCGGCTCGCATCGACGGGTCGGCGAAGGCGCTCGCCCACGTAGCGGCCGGGGACGCGCCTGCTGGGACTCGGCGCTGAACTCACGCTGTTGCTGCCATGGCTCGCCTCTGTTCCTTTGCGCGGCCCGCTGTCTTCGACCGGCTTGATCAATCAGTGACGCCGCCTGCTGGATGCCGGATAAGGACACCTCTGTTCGCAGCCGTCGATCCACCGTAGGCCGCGTCATCGAGCCGCCCGTCCCGTGTCACCGGCGCGACGCAGCGCCGGCGTTTACGGTAGAGACGATCACGCGCTGGCGAGCTCGACCCGGCGGTCCTGTCTGGCTAGGCGCCCTTCCGTGCGTTGGCCTGGGATCACCAGGACCGGACACGGCGCCGACGGGATGGCTCCCGCCGTGACGCCGGCCAAGACCCGTTGGAGGGCTCCGCTCGCAGGACGGCCGATCACGAACAGATCCACCCCCTCGCCCACCTCCGAGAGCATCTCCGGCACGGGGCGGCCTTCCAGCAGCAGCGCAGCGGCCGGCGGCTTGGCGAGTCCAAGGGCCGCCTGATCGAGCAGCTCACGAAACTCGGTCAGGCGGTGGCTGTGAACCTCGCTCCAGTCATAACCATCGTCCTCGCTCACGACGCGAGCCCAGCGCGGCAACGCAGGCATCACGCAGACAAGCCGCAACGCGGCGCCAAGCGACTCCGCAAGCTCCGCGCCCTCGTAGACAGCTGCGAGCTGATGGTGCCCGTCGAACGCGACGGCGACGATCCGGGGCTCTGGCGGTTGGCCGAAGTCCTTGGGCGAGAATGCCAGCGGGCATGGCGGCCCCACTAACAGCCGACGGCCGGTGGCCCCTGCGTGGACCTGTCCAGGTGGTCCGTAGCGCGACGATCCGACTGCGAGCAGCGACGCGCTGCGATCGTCCGCCAGTGCGCATAGCCCGTCGGCCGCCGAGCGACCTCGGATCGCCACGGTTTCGAGCCAGGCAGTGTCCGCTGGGACAGCTGCTTGTGCGACAGCGAGAAGTTCCTCCGCATGATCGCGCGTCCCGACTCCGTCGGGCGCGAGCTCCTGAGCCGCTGGCCGCCCAGGGGGCCCTGGTTCGGCGTAGACGCATGCGGCCGTCACGGTCCCGTCGGGGGCGCGCAGCATGCCGGCTAGCGCCAAAGCGTCACGTGCAGCTTCGGTTCCGTCCCATCCCACCACGATCTTGCGGTACATCGACAGCTCCTCTGATTTGGATTACACGACGGGCCACCTCGCCCGCCAGCCGCAGCGCTCGGCGTCCGAGCGCGCCGTGCTCATATCCGACCCAGATGTTGCGCAGTGCCACGCGATCAATGCTCGCGCCCAGGTGCGCGGCCGCCAATCGGCCGTAGGTCCCATCCCACCTACGCGCAGGGCTGCCGCACGCGCCGCGCTTGGGTATCGACACCCATTGCGACGAGCCGCGGCGGCCGCGATCCTCGACGTGGTGGCGATTTGGCGGATCATGCGCGGGCGCTCGCGATGAGCGTCGTCATCTGGGTGATGATGGGCATCGCGGCCTGGCACTTCGCGGTGCTCGTCCCCGACAAGTTCTGGGGCGGGATCATCGGCGCTTTCTTCGCAGCGATGGCCGGCGCCCTCCTCACCGGCTTCGCCCTGCCATCGCCCGGCATCCCGACCGACAACCCGCCAGGCGTCGCCGAGGCGATCTGGCCCCTACCCGGCGCGATCGCTGGACTATTTGCCTGCTACGCCTACGGCGTCGCCACCGACCGCCGCAAAGGCATCGAGCGGCCGTACCGGCCGCCGGCGGGTGCCGTCATACGATGCGTGCGAATCCCAGGTGTGTGCAGGCGTCGGCGACCTTGCGACCGCGTGGGGTATCGGGCAGCGCGACCAAGCAATAACGTCGAGCACGGGTGAGTGCGACGAAGGTGACGCGTCGCTCCTCTTCGGCACCTGCCTCGATGTCCGCGCCACTTGTCACGGCGTGGAACAAGTCGAGCTGTCGGGTGGGGTCGGCGCCGTGAGGCTTTCGGACGACCATCATCACGGCCTCGCGATCTTCCCCCTTGATGCTGTGCACGGTTTGGGGGGTCAGGTCCCTCGCTGGGGGCGTGAACACGTCCTCAGCGGCGAGACCCGCGTGATGCGCGCCCGATTGCAGGAGAGACCCGGCAGCGGTCTTCGGCTTTTCTGGTTCTTGCTTCTTTAGGAGCACGCGCGCGCTCGCATCGAGCGCACCCTTGGCTGCTGTGATCCAGGCTCGGAGGTCTCCCTGCACGACAGGGAGACCCGAAAGGAATGCGCAGGCAGCTGCGCGCACATCTGCGCGGGTTTCGTCGTCGAGGTCCTCGAGGGTCACGTCGCTGCCAAATGCGCAGTGTGCGACGGTGCGTTCCGCGTAGCGCACATCGGCTTGTGTCAAAGTTCCCTGGGCAAGCGCGACCGCGATGCGCGCTATGCGTTCAGGGCGCTCTTGGATTTTGACTGTGGATGTAGCGCCGGCGAGCGCGTCGACCATCGTGTGTCCCCGGGCTAGGACTGCAGAGCCCTTGGTCGCGATTCCGTGCTCGTTGAGGCGCGCTCGGAAGATGTCCATCGCCTGCTGAGGATCGGCGGGCGGGTAAACGGCCACCTCGGGATCGATCGGGCAGAAGCGGTAAGGACCGACCGCGGTGTCGGCCTTCTCGCGCGCGCAGAAGTGCGCGGCGGCATCGCAGATCTTTTGCGAGCAGCGGTGGTTTTCCGCGAGCGGTATCTCGCGCAGGTCGTGATCGTCAGCGAGCGCTCGGCACCCGGCGGCGCTTGCCCCTTGAAAGGAGTAGATCGACTGCTCGAGGTCCCCGATCAGCACGAGCGAACCCAGCTCACCCGACTGTGCGAGTTCACTGATGCAGGCGAGTTGAAGCTCGGATGTGTCTTGTGCCTCGTCGATCAGCACCTCGTCGAAGCGGCCGGCCACGGCACGCGACAGCTCTGGGCGCTTGCGCAGGAGGTTCAGGGCAACCCACATCGCGTCGTCTGCGCTGAGGACGCCCGCCTTGAAGAATCCGGTCTTGCGCGCTCTCACTGCCACTCCAACCGAGGCGATGATCTCCTCCGGCGTCCCCTTGACAGACCGGGGTTGTCGACAGACGACAAGATTGCCGTCTGGGCCGTAGCGGAAGTCATCGAGCGCCATTCGCTGTCTGTGGTCGCCGTGCACCATCAGCGTCGGCCAATCTCCAGCTCGGATGACAGGACCCTGCTTGGCGCCGGCCAGATGCGCAAACGGGTAGACGACGTAGCGCAGCAGGAACGCATGGACCGTCCCCAGGAAGTGCTGCGGTGCAACAGGCCCTCCGAGCATCGTGCCGATGCGCTCCGCGCCGATATTCGTGTACGAACAGGCGGCGACCTTCACGCCCGGTGTCGCAGCGAGCCGCGCGACGCGCGCCGCCGCGGACCGAGTCTTTCCAGAGCCAGGGCACGCGAGCAGCAGAAAGTCGCCATCTGCGTCCACGACCTCCTGCTGAGCGTCAGTAAGGCTCACGCCTCAGCAGAGATCTCGGCGGCCACCCAGCCGATAGCTTCTTGGAGGTAGCCGGGGACCGCGAACTCGACCATGTCGTCACCCTCCGCCTCGAGAATTGCGGCGAGTTCCTGTGCGAAGCGGCCCTTCACGTCGGAGACCTTGTCCAGAATCGCGTCTGCGGCGTCGCGCGGATCGGTACCTTGGAGCTGCGTGGCGAGGGCCGCCCCCACGCGCGGCTTGACGACAGTTAGTGCCCGCAGCATCACTTCGACGTTGCCAGCTGCCGCAAGGTCCCACTCAAGGGTTCGCTCCGCGAGTTGCACGGTCACGTTGTCGCCGGCGCGTCCTAACAGATCGGCGGCGCGCGGGGACAGCGCAGGCGGCGTGTCCTTGAGCTCATCCTCCACAGCCACCTGCCGGTCGCCGTCAGACACGACAGCGAGCTTGTATGGGAGTCGCTCTGGCCCGAACAGCTCGGTGAACGGCGGAAACGCTACCCCGCCGACATTGATCACCGTGACGCCGTTCGGCGCAAGCGGACGGCGCATCCGGCGAGCGAGCACCGGGATCAGCAGCTGCTCAGCCACGCCTTCCACGAGGATAACCCCGCGCGCGAAGAACAGCGCCGCCTTGGTGACATCGAGAAAACGGCGCAGGTAGCGCAGCTGCGTGTCATCGAGCCCGAACCTCGCGGGAAGGCGCGCTTCAGGTGAGCCCTGCTGGGTTTTCGCGAGGACCGTTAGCCGCTCCACGCGAGCTGCGGACGCGAAGTTCGGCGAGTGGCTGGTCACGATGACCTGCGTGTTGGCGACGGCCTCGCTCTCGAGGAACTGCATGAGAAGCTCCTGGAGCTGGGGATGTAGATGAGCTTCGGGCTCCTCCACCAACAGCACCCGCAGCGTGGGCTCCTCCTCGCCAGGGCGATCGGCAATCGCCGCCAGGAGGACAGCCATGTAGAGCAGGTTGTTGTAGCCCAAACCGTTCTCGTCCATATCGAGCGCGGCGAACTCGCCGATCTTCGCGCGTAGCGACCCGACCACGCGCTCGAAACGAGGATCGTCAAAAGCGAGGTCGCTGTGCGGTGCAAACTTGCCGCCACCCGTCATCCCATCCAGCCGTCCGGCGATTTGAGAGCGTGCCTTGACGATCGCGGCAATCGAGCCGAGCGCCTTGTTCGCAGTGTCGGCTGCGGCCACGATTGCGTCTCGATCGGGATGACCCGATGGTGCAAGCGCGTTGATCAGGCCGACGAGCTTGTTGTCGCGCCCCGGCCTCAGGTCTGCCGCCGCATCGCGCAGCGGCGGCAAATAGACAAAACGGACGGCATCGCGCGCGTGGCGCTCGAGATCGGCATGGTCGGACTCGCCGCCGTACCACTGCGTGATCACACGCCCGTCGGAACCAATCCGAGCCTTCACCCGGATCTTCGCGACATCAGGACCCGCCTTTGGAGCCAGACACGTCACCATCCGCGTCTTTTCCTTCTTGGTCAGTCCATCAAGTTCGACCGCGAGCTCAAGCTCCGTAACCGGCTCGCCGGCACGCCCATTGTGCGTGAAGTCCTCAGGGCGCAGCCAGCGCCGGTGACGCGGTCCCGCCTCTGGCTCCAAGACGGTCCGTAAAGCGTCGATGACGTTGCTCTTGCCAGCATTGTTCTCGCCCACCAGGACCGCGAGCGGCGAAGACAGCCCGACCGTGGTGGCGAGGTTCCGGTACCCCCTGGCATGAAGAGCTGTGACGTGCAACGAGCATCACCGCAGACGCGGGACAGCCAATTTAATGGATTCACCCATCCTTGGCGGGCGACGGAGATCCGGCCCCTGCAGTAGATCCCACATGACGCAGCGGTTTTGCTAGCTGCCCCCCTAGATGAGTGATTCCGCGGCGCGGCTCGGCGCCTGCGTCACCCTCATCCACCCAACCCGGCCGGCGGTAGCTGCGCTCGTGGCCTACATCGCTGACCACCCGGTTAGTCGTCCTCGCCGAAGCCGTGCTGGGTGTTCTGCCCTTTGCAGGACGGGCAGATGATGTAGGCGTGCGAGTTGCTGCCGTCCTCATAGGGGAGGTAGTGATCGCCGTCGTCGAGAGAGGCCTCACACCAGGTACAGGTGCGCCCACTCGGCCGAAGTTCCTTGAGGTCGACCAGTTCGTTGATTTGGTCCACAAAGACAGTGCCGCAACTCTCGCACCAGTAGGAGCCTTCTATGAGCCCCTCGGGGTCCAGCGCTCCGCCACATGTGGGGCATGACGGCCGCCCTGGGCCGCCGCCCATGCTGTTCAGCAACTTGTCGAAGAAGCCCATTGGTTGTTCCCTAGACGCCGCTCTCGCGTGGTCGTCCTTGCGCGGCAAGCTCGCCGCTGGAGACCTCGACGGTCGCATTCTCGTGGAATCAATCGTCTAGGGGGTTGGGGCGCTGGCGGGGGTTGCGGCGGCAGGGATCACGACAACTGCGCGGTTGGTTTCGTGGAGCACTGCGTGCGACACGCTGCCCAGCACGCCGCGGACCGGCCCGAAGCCGCGAGAGCCGATCACGATCTCATCAGCGTCGCGGGCATCGGCGGCAGCGATGACCGCGCGTGCGGGAGGCCCTTCGAGGAGCGAGGTCGTCAGTTCGACGCCGAAATCGTTCTGTTCTTCTAGCGTGCGCAGAAGTTTGCGGCCCTCTGCCTGGTATGCCTGGAGCGCACGTTGGTAGTAGGGCGACCCGAGCCAGTCCGGCGCCGGTTGGGCTGCGTGTACGGCGACGACGCGGCCGGTGTTGGCCGCTCGTCGTGCCGCATAGGCGAGGGCCGCACGCGCTGGCTGCGAGCCGTCGTAGCCGACGACGACGGTGCAGTTGCCGGGTTCGTGTGGTTGGCGGGGGTGATCGGCAGCGCCTTGGGGCACCACGACGACGGGATGCTCGGCATGTTCGAGCAGGGCATGCGAGACGCTGCCCAGCGCGGCCGCGAAGCGGCCCAGCCCGCGCGAGCCGACGACGATCTCGTCGGCTTGCCACTCGCCGGCTAGTGCTGCCAGGCGCTCGGGAGCAAAGCCGTCCATGACGATTGCTTCCGACTCGACGTCGAGGTCGTCGGCCAGCCGGTCGACGAGCTCGCGAGCGACGGCGTGACGCTCGTCGTCTAGCTCCACCAGGGCACCCGCGATCGCGTTCGCCAGCGGGCTCAGCACATGGGCGACAAGTAGGCGGCCGCCCGTGCCTACTCGGTGGACGGCATGCTCGAGCGCGACGCGTGCGCTGAGCGAGCTGTCCACGCCAACGACGACACGTCGTGAAGAGAGATCGTGGCTCATGGCGCTCCCAGGCTGTCGACGACCTTAACTTGCAGGACACTGTATTGCTGCCTGCTCGGGTACGGCGAGCCTTCGCCAGCGGCTCCTGGCGATACTTCGCGCCCCGGCCGACACTCTTGGCCTCGCGCTGATTGTAGGCTCCTGGTCACGATCGCCGGGGGCGTAGCGGTCGCTTACCTTGTCGGCGCTCTCGATGTCGTAAGCGGGGAACGTGGCGACAGAGCGCCGCAGCGCTCGGCTCAGGACCCCCCCCCCTGATGTGAGCCAGCCATCGACGTCAAGGGCTACAACGAGATCGACCCGCCTCCTCGGGGGGCAAAGCCTGTTGGATCACTGCCCCCCGGCACATATGATGGCCAGATCTCGGGCGGCGACATCCTCCGGGTCCGCAAGCGCGGCCAGGAGAGCTTCACGGACTCCGTCACGGTGCGCCCAGGGACGATCGTCGACGTAGGTCTGCAGCTCGACAACCCAGGCCCCGGAGACGCCGGCGAAGTCCTCGCGCGCGTCTCCCTGCCGCAAACGGCGGACAACGCGCTGGAACTTCGGTTGCGAGTGACCTTCCAGGGCGTAGCTGGCGCGGATGCGACTACCGAAACGGCGTCCATCCTGGTGGAACCGTCGGGGTGCGGGCCTGCGCTCGTTACATAGCTGGCTCGAGCGTCAAGAGGGTCGGCTCGAGCGCGGGAAGGGCCGGCCCGAAGGTCTATCGCGAACCGACTCTTGACTGGATAACCAGCGATGGCGGCGCGTACTTTGGGACGCTCCTCACCGGCATAGAGCACATCGAATCCCTCTACTTCAAGGTCGTCGTGGTCTAGCGCGCGGCCTGAGGCATCCCGACGGACGCTACACAGCTAGACGCTCAGCGACCAAGCCCGACACAACCAGCTCCTGCCGCGCCCACAACGGCACCGTCTTGTCTAGCACTGGCTGCGCGTGAGGGGGCCCCGCACTTTGTTCAGAAGCCAGGGCTCCTCGGACGCAAATCAACCGATGCACAACGGTGTCGTGCATCGGTTGTGCATCGGTAATGCCGCTCGCATGGCCCCGCAAGGCCCCGCAGATGGCGCTCGGCAGTGCGGCTTGCGGGGCTCTGCGGAGCGGTGCGGACCTACCTACCTGATGGGCCGTACTGGGCTCGAACCAGTGACCTCCGCCTTGTCGAGACGGCGCTCTCCCAGCTGAGCTAACGGCCCGGGAGAAAGCGGGCGGCGCCCGCCGTCAGGCGGCCAGCGTAGCAGTCGGTCGCACCTCGTCCGCCGACGCGTCGGCGGGCAGCTTGCCGTGTGCGCGCATCGTGATCTCGAAGGTCTCGCGGCTGCTGTAGGCGGGCCGCCAGCCGGTGGTCTGCTTGAGCTTGTCGGCCGTGACGATCCATGGGTGCAGGGCGAACTCGATCTGTCCCGGCGGCGCCTCGCTGGCGTGCAGCGCCCACATCGTCTTCG
This sequence comes from uncultured Thermoleophilaceae bacterium, assembly GCA_963846505.1. Classification (GTDB taxonomy): domain Bacteria; phylum Actinomycetota; class Thermoleophilia; order Solirubrobacterales; family Thermoleophilaceae; genus JACVRW01. The sequence continues at coordinate 377,210 of CAWJWD010000004.1, forward strand.
CCAGCGCGCGGTAGGCGCGCAGCGGCAGCTTGCGCACCGGCGAGCCGATCGTCTCCGCGCATTCGCGCATCGTCATCAGGCCGTCGCCGCACACGTTGAAGGCGCCGTCGTGGGCGCCGAGCAGCAGGCGCGTGATCGCCTCGACGACGTCCTCCTCGTGCACGAACTGGATCTGACCGTCGAGCGCGCCGCCGGCGTCGACCGCGAACGGCGCCTTGGTCCAGAGCCGCACGAGGTAGTTGTCGACGTTCGGGCCGAAGACGATGCAGGGGCGCACTATCGTCATCGTCCGGTCCGGATGGCGCTCGGCCCAGAGCTGGCAGACGCGGTCCGACTCGGTCTTGTCGCGCGCGTAGGAGAACAGCGGCGCGCCGCGCACCGGGTGCTCCTCGGTGATCGGCACCGGGTTGTCGGGGAAGGCGCCGTAGGCGGAGGCCGACGAGGTCACCAGCACCTGCTGCGTCCCGACCGCCGAGGCCGCGTCGAGCACGTTGTGGGTGCCGTTGACGTCGACGTCGTACATGAAGCCCTCGTCGTGCGAGGGGTTGAGGATGAAGGCGAGGTGCACGAGCGCGTCCGGGCGCACGCGCTCGAGCACGGCGCGCACGCGGGCGCCGTCGCGCACGTCCACGCGCTCGAACTCGGTCTTCGGCAGGTAGGGACCGCGCGGCGGCGCGAGGTCGCAGATCACGATCTGGTCGGTGTCCTCGCGGCGAGAGAGCAGGTCCACGAGCCGCGAGCCGATGTAGCCGGCTCCCCCGGTGATCACGTAGCGCATGCAACGATCCTAAATGGTCGGTCGAGCGCTAGGTTCGCCTGATGAGCGGACTGGAGGTCCGTCGTGCGACCACCGAGGACGCGACCGGCATCGCGAACGTGCACGTGCACTCGTGGCTGGCCGCCTACCGAGGCCTGATGCCGGACGACATGCTCGACACGCTCTCGGTCGAGGAGCGCACCGAGGGCTGGCTGCGCTTCCTCGAGCCCGGCTCCGGCGGTCCACTCGTGCTGGTCGCCCTCGACGACGACGGCGTGGCCGGCTTCAGCGCGCTCTCGCTGCCCAGCCGCGACGAGGACGCCGACGCGCGCACGGCCGAGCTGAGCGCCCTCTACGTGCTGCCGCCGCGCTGGCGCGCCGGCGTCGGCAGCGCCCTGCTGAACGCCAGCCGCGCCGAGCTGCCCGCCGAGGGGCTATGGCACGAGCTGACGCTGTGGGTGCTGCCCGGCAACGAGCCGGCGCTCGCGTTCTACGACCGACACGGCTTCCTCGCCGACGGCGCGAGCAGACGCGAGGAACGCAGCGGGCAGCGGGTCATCCGCCTTCGCCACACGCTGTAAGGACGCTTGCAGGCGCTCAAGCCGCCGAGCGTGCGACCGATCACAGGGCGCGAAGGCTGACGAGCCGGTCCACATACCGACCCGGACACCCGCCGGCGAACGTACCGCCTTCGAGACCAGAGGCGCCCTAGGGCGCCTCTCGTCGTTCAGGCCTCGTCGGCGCCCACCTTGCCGGCGAGGTCCTTCATCACGCCCGGCTCGCGCAGCGTCGTCACGTCCCCGAGCTCGCGACCCTCGGCGATGTCGCGCAGCAGCCGGCGCATGATCTTGCCCGAGCGCGTCTTGGGCACGTCGGCCGTCCAGATGATGCGCTTGGGTCGTGCCAGCTTGCCGATCCGCTTGGCCACGTGCTCGCGCAGCTCGGTCTCCAGCTGCTCGCTGCCCTCGTCGTCGTCGCCCTCGAGGATCACGAAGGCCGTGATCGCCTGGCCGGTGTCCTCGTCGCTCTGGCCGATCACCGCCGCCTCGGCGACCTTCGGGTGCGAGACGATCGCCGACTCGACCTCCGCCGTCGAGAGCCGGTGCCCGGAGACGTTGACGACGTCGTCGACGCGACCGACGATCCAGAAGTAGCCATCCTCGTCCTTGCGCGCGGCGTCGCCGACGAAGTACGTCGTCTCGCCGAACTTCGAGAAGTAGGTCTCCTTGAAGCGCTCGTCGTCGCGGAACAGCGTGCGCACCATCCCCGGCCAGGGCCGCTTGATGATCAGCAGCCCCTGCTCGCCGTCGGGGACCTCGTTGCCGTCCTCGTCGACGACGGCCGGCTCGATGCCCGGCAGCGGTCGCGTCGCCGAGCCGGGCTTGGCGGCCGTCACGCCCGGCAGCGGCGAGATCAGGATGTGGCCGGTCTCGGTCTGCCACCAGGTGTCGACCACCGGGCAGCGCTCGCCGCCGATCACCTTCCAGTACCAGAGCCAGGCCTTGGGGTTGATCGGCTCGCCGACGGTGCCGAGCAGCCGCAGCGAGGAGAGGTCGTGCTTGTTCGGGTGCTCGACGCCCCACTTCATGCAGGCGCGGATCGCGGTCGGCGCGGTGTAGAAGAGCGTCACGCCGTAGCGCTCGACCAGCTCCCACCAGATGTCCTTGTCGGGGTAGTCCGGTCCCCCCTCCCACATCACCGAGGTCGCGCCGTTGAGCAGCGGCCCGTAGACGATGTACGAGTGGCCGGTGACCCAGCCGACGTCGGCCGAGCACCAATAGACGTCCTCGTCGGGCTCGAGGTCGAACACGTTCTCGTGCGTCCAGGCGACGCCGGCCAGGTAGCCGCCGGTGCCGTGCTGGATCCCCTTCGGCTTCGCGGTCGAGCCGGACGTGTAGAGGATGTAGAGCGGGTGCTCGGCGTCGAGCGGCGTCGCCTCGCAGTCGTCGGAGGCAGCCTCGATCGCCTCGTCGTAGAAGAGGTCGCGGCCCTCGGTCATGTCGACCTCGGCGCCGGTGTGGCGCACGACCACGACCGTCTCGATCGACGGCACGTCGCCCAGGAACTCGTCGACCGCCGACTTGATGTCCGCGCTCTTGCCCTTGCGCCGTGCCTGGTCGACGGTGATCAGCGCCTTGGCGTCCGAGAACTCCATCCGCTCCTTGACCGAGTCCGGCGAGAAGCCGCCGAAGACGACGTTGTGCGGCGCGCCGATGCGCGCGCAGGCGAGCATCGCCACGGCGACCTCGGGGATCATCGGCAGGAAGATCCCGACCACGTCGCCCGGCTCGATGCCACGTTCCTTGAGCACATTCGCGAGGCGCTTGGTGTCGCGCAGCAGCTCGGCGTAGGTGACGTCGCGCTCCTCGCCGCCCTCGCCGCGCCAGTGGAAGGCGACGCGGTCGCCGCGACCGGCCTCGACGTGACGGTCGAGGCAGTTGTAGGACGCGTTCAGCTTGCCGCCGACGAACCACTTGTAGAAGGGAGCGTTCGACTCGTCGAGCACCTCGTCCCAGGGCTCGAACCAGTCGAGTGCCTCGGCCTGCTTGGCCCACCATGCCTGCGGGTCTGCGGCCGCCTCGTCATAGATGGACTCGTCGGAGATCAGCGCCTGCCGGCTGAACTCGGCGGGCGGCTCGAACAGCTCCTGGTCGATCAGCTCGCCGAGCTGCTTCTCGATCTCGTCCCCGGAGGGCTTGGTGCTGGCTTCCATCGCGGTCTCCCTCGCTCTCTTCCTGTGGAGCCTGTTCTACCCCAACCGCGGATGAGACACACGGGGTACGGCGGATGGACACACGGCGCCCGCCCTTCCGCTGCGGGCGCCAGCGTGTCGTCCCTCCCTCAGGGGGCCAGCTTGGTGGTGATGGTAGTGGCAGCCGCCGCGGCGCGGCTCGTGCCCCGCCCGCCGCCGGTGAGCGTCAGCCCCGTGCCGCCCTCGGCGCCGAGTCCGGTCTCCGAGCGCACGTACAGCTCGTCGAAGCCGCGCGTGGTCTCGCCGGCGCTGCTCAGGACGGTGCCCAGCCAGCAGCCGACGAAGCCGAGCGGGATCGAGATGATGCCCGGGTTGGCGAGCGTCAGCCAGGACAGCGCCCCGCCCTCGGAGTCCGGCCCCGGCCACACCGTCGGGCTGATGATCACGAGCCCGACCGAGCTGATCACGCCGAACAGCACGCCGGTGACCGCACCCGTGGTGTTGAAGCGCCGCCAGGTCAGCGCCAGCAGCAGCGCGGGGAAGTTCGCGCTCGCGGCGACCGCGAACGCGAGCCCGACCATGAACGAGACGTTCAGGCCCTCGCCGCCGAGGATCGCGATGAAGATCGCGATCGCGCCGATGCCGAGCGCGGCTAGGCGCGCGACCCAGACCTCCTCCTTCTCGGAGTCGCGGCCCGCGCGCACGATGTTCGACCAGATGTCGTGGGCGACCGCGCCGGAGGCGCTGATCACCAGTCCGGCGACGACCGCCAGGATCGTGGCGAACGCGACCGCGGCGATGATGGCGAGGAACAGGTCGCCTCCGACGGTCCCGGCGCCGCCGCCGACCTCCTCGGCGAGCAGCGGGGCGGCGAGGTTGCCGCCGCTGCCGACCGCCTCCGTCGCGCCCTCGCCGAGGATCGCCCGGGCGCCGAAGCCGAGGCAGGTGGTCATCAGGTAGAAGACGCCGATCAGGCCGACGGCCCAGCCGACCGACGAGCGGGCGGCCTTCGCGTCCGGCACCGTGAAGAAGCGCATCAGGATGTGCGGCAGGCCGGCGGTGCCGAGCACCAGCCCGAGGCCGAGCGAGACGGTGTCGATCGGCGTGGCGAAGAAGAGCCCCGGCTCGAGGTACTTGCCCCCCTCCGGCGACGACGCGCGCGCGTCGCGGAAGAGGTCGAGCGGGTTCCAGCCGATCTTGCCGAGCACGAGGATCGAGAGCACGAGCGTCGCGGACATCAGCAGCACGGCCTTGATGATCTGCACCCAGCTCGTCGCGAGCATGCCGCCCGCGACGACGTAGACCAGCATGAACGCGCCGGTCAGGATCACCGCGAGCGTGAAGTCGACGCCCACGAGCGCCTGGATCAGCACGCCCGCGCCGACCATCTGCGCGATCAGGTAGAAGGCGACGACGCTCAGCGTCCCGAGCGCCGCGGCGCTGCGCGCCGGCTTCTCCTTCATCCGGAACGAGAGCACGTCGGCGATCGTGTACTTGCCGCTGTTGCGCATCCGCTCGGCGAGCAGGAACAGCACGGTCAGGAAGGCGACCAGGAAGCCGACGGAGTAGAGGAAGCCGTCGAAGCCGAACAGGAAGATCAGGCCGGCGATGCCCAGGAACGACGCGGCCGACATGTAGTCGCCGGCGATCGCGAAGCCGTTCTGCACGCCGGTCAGACCGCGCCCGGCCGCCCAGAAGTCGGTGGCGTTGGAGACGCGCTTGGAGGCGAAGTAGGTGACGACGAGCGTGACGCCGACGACCAGCGCGAAGATCGACAGCGCCAGCTCGTTGACGTCGGCGGCGAAGACGGTCATCGGCCGCTCACCTCCTCACGCTCGGACGGTGCGGCGCCCGGCTGCGCCACGTCCGGTCCGGCTCGCGTCTCGCGCTGGAAGCGTCCCTCGCGCTCCGGCACGGCTTCGCCCACCTCGATCGCGCGCTGCGCCGCCTTCTCGGCGAGCGGGTCGAAGACCCGGTCGGCGCGGCGCAGGTACCAGGCCGTCAGCACCCAGACCATCACGAACTGGCTCAGCGCGAGCACGTAGCCGACGGTGATGCCGTCGACGAGGAACTCCTCGCCCATGAAGTCCGGCGCGTAGCCCGCCAGCAGGATGAAGCCGAGGTACCAGCCGAGGAAGAAGATCGTTCCCGGCACCACGAAGGACCGCTTCTTGGCCACCAGCTCGCGGAACTCCGGCGAGCGCTCGGCCGCGATCCAGTCGATCCGGCGTTCGCCTTCCGGCGGCATCGATCGTTCGCCGGCGCCGCCGCCGTTGGTCTCGGTCATCGCTCACTCCTCGATGTGCGTTTGGCGCCCGTCCCCTCTGACGAGCTCCTCTCGGGCCGCGCTACCCGGAAACGGCCTGGTTCAAGCGCCCTTTGGGCTCGTAGCGGGGGTCGATCGGACCTCCGCCGCAGCCACGAACAGCGCCGTGGCGTGCTCGACCAGCCGCTCGCGCGAAACCTCGAGGTCGCCCAGCAGCCACGCGAACAGCAGCTGCGCCAGCCCGCCCACGAGCGCGTGCGCGGTCAGCTCGGCGTCCTCGAGCTCAGGGCCTTCCGAGACGCCGTAGAACTCGGCCGCCTGGTCGCGCACGAGGTGGGCGAAGGCGGTGATGGCTCGAGCTCGGCGACGTTGCAGGCCCTCGTGGTTGCTGGCCTCGAGCAGCAGCACCTTGGCGCGGCGCGGGTCGTCGGCCAGCAGGTCGACGAAGCTGCCGATCGCCGCGTGCGCACGGGCCGTCGCGTCGTGCGGAGCGGCTTGCACCGCCGCCATCACGGTCGTGGTCACCTCGACGGCGACGTGGTCGAAGAGCGCGACCAGCAGCCCGTCGCGGTCGTCGAAGGCCTCGTAGAAGTAGCGCTCGGTCAGCCCTGCGGCGGCGCAGACCCTGCGCACGGTGGTGTCGGGCCAGCCGTGCTCGGCGACCACGTCGAGGCCGGACTCGAGCAGCTTCGCCCTGCGCTCCTCGCGGCGCTGCTGCGCACCGACGCCGCGATAGGGACGAGTCGCCTGCTCGGACACGGCGCAATCGTGACAGAGTGCCGGTAGCATTCCGACAATGAACGTTGTCAATAGTGCCGCGAGCGCCCTCGCCGCAGATTCGAAGGACGCCGCTGCACCTGACGGCGAGGACCTCGGCCTGCTCGGCCCCGGCTCGGCCTCCTGGAAGATCCTCGGACATCCCTCCGGCTTGGTGGGCGGGCTGCGCGCGCTGATCGTCCAGGCGCTCGAGCCGCGGGCGATGGCGGGCGTGGCGGACTTCGACAGCTACCGCAAGAACGGCCTGCGGCGACTGCGACGGACCTCGTACTACGTGCTCGCCACCGCCTTCGGCGACACCGAGACCGCGCACGCGGCAGCGCGGCGCGTGCGGGCGGCGCACAAGCGCGTGCGCGGGACCGACCCGATCACCGGTCAGGCCTACAGCGCCGACGACCCCGACACGCAGCTCTGGGTCCACTGCGTCGAGTGGCACTCGTTTCTGGCGAGCTACCGCGCCTTCGGCGGGCCGCTGACGCCCGAGGAGCAGGACCAGTTCATCTTCGAGGGCGCGCGCATCGCCGCTCTGGTCGGCGTGCCCGAGGAGACGGTGCCGCAGTCGGTCGAGCAGATGCGCGACTACTTCGAATCGATGCGGCCGCGACTGTGCGTCAGCGCCGCCAGCCGCGACGCGATCGACTTCGTCACCAACCTGATGACCGACCGCGGCGCGCCCGGCCTGCGCGTGCCGGTCTGGCTCTACGCCCAGGCCGCCGTCGCGATCACGCCGCGCCACCTGCGCCAGCTCGCCGGCATCGACCGCCCGCGTGCCGTCGACCACGCGACGATCGCCGCCATGAAGCCGGCGTTGGCGGCGCTGACGCTGCCCGGCGTGCGTCGCGCGCCGAGCCTGCTGCTCGGCAAGGACGTCTCGGCGCTGGGCGAGCGCGCGCGGAACATGCGTCAGGCCGCTTGAAGCTTCGCGCCCTGCTCCCCGTCCTCGCGATCGTCGTCGCGGCGACGGCCACGTCCTGCGGCTCCGACGAGGAGCGTTCCGCCCAAGTCGACACGCAGCCGTCGTCGCGAGCGGGCTCATCCGACCCCGCCGCGCTCGGCCGGCTCGAGCGTCGTGCGGGCGCCCGCATCGGCGTCTTCGCGCTCGACACCGGCTCGGGCCGGGTCGTCGCCCACCGCGCCGACGAGCGCTTTCCGTTCGCCTCGACGTTCAAGGCGCTGGCCGCCGGGGTCACCTTGCGCCGCGCATCCGCCGCCGAGCTCGCTCGAGTCGTGGAGATCGAGCAAACGGACCTCCTCGAGTACGCCCCCGTCGTCGACGACTTCGTCGGCGCAGGGCTGCCGCTCCAGCGTCTCGTCAACGCGGCGCTGCAGTGGAGCGACAACTCCGCGGCGAACCTGATCGTCGAGGAACTCGGCGGGCTCGCGCAGTTCCAGCGCGAGCTCCGCGCGCTCGGGGATCGCACCACGTCGATCGACCGTCCCGAGCCCGAGCTGAACGAGGCGACGCCCGGCGACGAGCGCGACACGACGACGCCGCGCGCGATCGGGCGGGACCTCCAGCGCCTGCTGCTCGGCGACGCGCTGACCCCGCGCCGCCGAGAGCTGCTGCGGAGCATGATGCTGCTGAACAAGACCGGCAACGGGACGATCCGCGCCGGGGTGCCGAGCGGATGGCGGGTCGCCAACGCAACCGGTACGGCCTGCTACGGCACGCGCAACGACGTCGCCGTCGCCTGGCCTCCGCGCAACGAGCCGATCGTCCTCGCCGTCTACACCACGCACGCGTCGGCCGACGCGATGCCCGACGACGCCCTCGTCGCCGGCGCGGCCCGGATCGCGGTCAGGGCGCTGCGACGGTGAGACGTCCGCAGGCTCCGCCGACGTTCACGGCTTGGTGGCCGTGAACGACACCTCGCCGGTGTCGCAGACGCCCTTCCCTTCCACGACCACGTTGCCGACCTGAACCGTGCCGGTCGCCTTGGTCGCGCTCGCGAACGTGCCGTCGGCCTTGGCGAAGTTGCCTGCCGGGTAGTCGGTGCGCCCGGAGAAATGTGCCCCCTTCATGGGGATCCTCACCCCGCCGCCTACGACGTGCGTCCCGCCCTCGCTGCAGTTCGCGGTCAGGCCGATGATCTGGACCTGCACGACAAGGTCCTTCTGCGGGTAGCGCAGGCTGACGGACACGCGCACGTTCTTGCTCGTCAGGAAGGTGCCCGGCCCCGGCAGCTTGCTCGCGGCCTTCTTCTTTGCCTTCTTGCAGCCCTTCTTCTTCGAGCCCTTCTTGCACTTCTTCTTGGCGGCGACCGCCGTATCGGGCTGGGCGACGGCAGTGAGGGCCGGAGTCACGGCCAACAGCGCGGCCAGCGACAGGACGAGCGCCGCGACGGCGCGTCCGCGGGTGAGCGAGAGCATCTGGTTTGCGAGTCCTCTGTCGTGGACGGGACGGCGTCCAGTAGAACCCCCGCCCACTAGGAAAGGCAAGCTGCGGGCGGACCGAAGACGGGCAGAAACTACGTAGCCGCGCGCGTCAGAGGCGCTTGAAGCGGAACTTCACCACCACCGCTCCGTTGCGCTTGGCGCAGCGCACCGCCAACCCGGGTCCCGGCGGGTTGCTGCGCACACAGCGAAAGCCGTCGATGCGCACCACGCGCCCACCGCCGCCCGAGACGACCGTCTCGGCCCACTTGGCCGCCAGCGTTCGCGCCGTGTCGCAGCTCGGTCCCTTCGAGCGCAGCTTCGTGATCACCGTGCCGATGCCGTCGCAGCGCTTGGTGCGCGCCGCGCTCGCCGGCGCGGGGAGGACGAGGGCGCCGAGCAAGGCTGCCAACAGGACGAATCGGAGCTGCCACATGGGCGTTGACCTACCCACCGGGCTCGAGAAGGCAACCTCGACAGGCGGCTCAGGCGGCGGTGAGCGCGGGCTCCGGCTCGATGCGGTGACGGCGTCGCCAGAGCAGGATGGCGAGGCCGATCATCGTCGGGAGGACCAGGAACGACAGCGGCGACACCTCCGGGTCGACGCCGACCTGGCCCGACAGGATCACGAAGTCCTGAGAGGCGTGGACGGGCATCGCGAGCCAGATCGCACCCGCCCAGCGCCGGGTCAGGTAGAGCATGTAGCCCGTGAACGAGACGACGGTCGCCTGGAAGATGGCGCTGGCGCCGGTTGCGAGAGCGTTGCTCAGGTGCACTGCGCCGAAGATCAGCGAGCTGTACAGCGCCACCCGCGCCTCGGTCAGCCCCATGCGCCGGAACGTGACGAGCCCGACGCCGCGAAACATCAGCTCCTCGGTGAAGCCGACGACGCACACAGCACGACCAAGGTGAGCACCAGCTCGGTCTTCTGATCGAAGAGGTTGGCCCCAGCTCGCGCCGACCGCGGCGGCCAGCAGCAGCGCGATCGGCACGATCCGCACCCAGCGCCGCACCGGCAGCGGCTCGTGGACGATCTGCGGCCACCAGCGCAGCCACGTCGCGATGGAGATCGCGAACACCGACGAGAGCGCGATCGGGATCAGCGCGGATTCCAGGACGTTGCGGGCGGTTTCCCAACCCTCGTCGGAGTCGACGTCGGCGCCGATCACCCGGCCGCCGACCTGGATGATCGCCGCATAGACGAGCACCAGCAGCAGGAACTGCCACCAGGTCAGCTCACGCCCCTGCCGACTGGTCATCCCCGTTGACAGCCCCACCTCGATGCGGTCAACCTACAAAGACGCAGCAACCAGGGAACTGCATCGCGATCGGCCAGGGCAGCCCGGAAAGACAGAAGCCCGCTCGGGAGCGGGCTTCCGGGAGGAGCGGCTGATGGGATTCGAACCCACGACCTTCTGCATGGCAAGCAGACGCTCTAGCCAGCTGAGCTACAGCCGCGCGAGGCGCCGAGTGTAGCGGTCTGCGGCCCGCCGAGGAAGCGCCGTTCGGTTGCTTCGAGTGCCCGGCGCGCCACCCTCGCAACTCTCGTAGGCTCGCGCAGGTGACGCGGCGCCGGGCCCTGTGGCTAAGTGGACTGGTGACCGGTGCGCTGTACCTCGTGCTGATCCTCGTTGACCGCGAGATCCAGGCGAGCGGAGGGTCGGGGATCGTCGCGTTCGAGCTGGCCGGCTCGACCGACGGCGCCATGAAGATCCTCGGGGAATGGGGTGGGGCAGAGCGCGATGCCGCGCGGCTCTCCCTCTGGATCGACTTCCCGTTCCTGGTCGCCTACGCGATCTTCCTCCACCTGGCGATCCGGGCGCTGAGCGACGCTGCGCGGCGGCGAGGTTGGGACCGCTACGCCCGTCCGGGCGCAGCGATCGCGGCATTGCCAATCGTCGCGGCAGCCTGCGACGCCGTCGAGGACGTCTGCCTGCTGCTGGTGCTCGATGGCCATGCCGATTCCTCGGCACCCACCGTCGCCACCGTGTTCGCGATCGTCAAGTTCGCCGCTGTCGGCATCGCGCTCTCGTACCTGCTGGTCGGACTCGCCGCCCTGGGTCTGGCTCGTCTTCGCCAACGCGCGTAGCGAAGAGCCACGCGGCCTCGCACCGCGGCGGCGCTACTCTTCACCGTCCTCCGGCGCCGTGGCGGAGTGGCTACGCAGCGGCCTGCAAAGCCGTTTACACCAGTTCGATTCTGGTCGGCGCCTCTAGTTGAAGAAGCGGAATCCTCTCCGTCCGTCAAGACCAGAGCCCGCTGAGGGGTACCGCGGCCAACCGGTCTCCGAAGGGCAGCGTGTCGCCTCCCGTGTAGAGAACGACCCCGAACTTGAAGCGGTCGCCAAGCTTGTCTCGGAGATAGCGCAAGCTGGCGAAGTCCTGTCTTGACACGGTGGCGGCAGCTTTGACTTCGATGCCAGCGACGTCACCGCTATTCGATTCGAGCACGACATCGACTTCTCGCTGCTGCTTGTCGCGGTAGTGGAAGAGCGTCATAGGGTCGTCCGCTCGGTCCGCCTGTCGCGCTATCTCCATCGCCACGAAGCTCTCCAAGATCGTGCCCATGATCGGACCGTCGCTCGCGAGACGACGTTCGTTCGCCCCGATCAGATAGGCCAGCAGTCCGCTGTCGACCACGTACGCCTTCGGAGACTTGACTTGCCGGCTACCCAGGTTGACGTGCCAAGGCGGCAGTCGGCGGACGAGGAACAGGTCTTCGAGGATCTTCGTGTGCGATTGGACGGTGTTCTTGTCCAACCCCAGCTCCCCACCCATGCCGTGGAAGCTGACCAAAGAGCCGGACCGGGCGGCGATGACGCGGAGCAGGCGTTCGATGCTCTCGGCGTCTCGGACTCGGGCGACCTCCTCGAGATCCCGACCGATGATCGAAGCGAGGTAGCTGCTAAAGAACCGCGATCGACCGCGGGCTGTACGCGTTTGGGCCTCCGGATAGCCCCCAGTCACTAGAAGACTCGTCACCGAGTCCCTGCGAATCGGCAGCCCCGAGAGCTGCGGAGCCTCTCCAGCGAGTAGGAGATCGATCAGACCCTCGCGACGGCCGTGAAGTTCCCCTTGGGAGAGAGGCCACAGGCAGAGATAGTCGACCCGGCCTGGTAGCGCGTCGGCGATCGTTGGAAGAGTCAGGATGTTCGCGGAGCCGGTCAGGAGGAATTGGCCGCGGGTCTGATCCTCGTCGAGGCGTCGCTTGATCGCGAGCAGCAGGCTCGGCGCTCGCTGAATCTCATCGATCACGGCCGGCCCCACGATCTCGGTGACGAAACCCGTGGGATCCGTGCGCGCCGCGTTCGCGGTGGTGTCATCGTCCAGGTCGATGACCCGAGCGGGATACTCGACGCCGGCGATGCTGCGTACCAGCGTGCTCTTTCCAACCTGCCGCGCCCCAAGCAGCGCCACGGCCCTGCTTTCTCCCAGCGCCTCGACGATCTCCGCACGAGCGTGACGCGGAATCATGGCCTAGCGGTTCGCCGAAGCTCGTTGGTAAGACAGACAGATCGTGAATTCTGCACGGGCAGATTGTGACTACTCATCCGGACAGATAGTGAATATGGGATGGAACTTGCGGCCCAGGCCTATGGCCGAGGCCGTCTCCGAGGAGCTTGGCGCCGAGCAGCAGCAGGACCACCATCATGATGACCCTGTTGTTGTCGGACATGAACTGCTTGACCGCCCCGAGGGGGCGCGGCTCGGTCAGCGTCGAGCAGGTAGAAGAGCACCGAGCCGGCCACCGTGACCGATCCGAGGGCGACGAACACGGCGATCGCGATCGCCGTGTCGGTCTGGTCGAGTCCCCCTCCGCGATGGACGCCGACGCCGCGAGGGTGAGCGCCAGGTTCTTCGGGTTCGCGCCCGAGAGCGCGGCGCTGAGCACCACCGCCCCGCGCCGGGTCGCGTCATCGAGGTGGCCATCCACGTCGGCATCTCGGGCTCCTGGCCCGGCTTCGGTCGCTTCTGCCACTGCTGGCGGCCATCAGCAGGAACACGGTCCCGATCGCGACCTCGAGCCAATCGACGCTCGGTCGTGGCCGTCGGAGTCGGCGTCACTCTCGAGGACGACGACCACGATCACGCTGACGGCGAGCAGGCCGACGATCCAGCCGGGCGCGAACGCCGGTCCCGCCGTCCGGGCGTGCGGCGCCCCAGGACGACGGCGACGGCGACGATCGGGATCGAGCTGAGCACGATGGCGAGCACCGAAGGAAGCAGGTCGCCGATCGCTTCGCCCAACACCAGCCATGCATTCTTCGCGCCGGCGCGAACGTACGCGAGGCGCCTAGCGCTGCGCGGATGTCGCTCAGCTAGCTGGAGCGTCTGCTTGCCATGCAGAAGGTTGTGAGTTCGAATCCCATCAGCCGTTCCTCACGAAGACCCCGCTCCGGCGGGGACTTGCTGTAGGGGTTCACTGGCGCTTTCGGGCGTTGCGTCTTAACGTGATGCCATGACCAGTGGGGGTACTCAAACCGTCCCGCGGAACGGCAGCCGCGGTTCGGCCTTCCGCGCCGAGAGGTCGTGGCCTCCGCCTCGTCAGAAAACCTGATCCGCGTCCTCGCCTGTGACCGACGCGTTAAAGGAGCTCACGGCGTTCATCAGTGCCATCGTGGCGCTGCTGGGCGTCACGGTCTCGCTGCTACAGCTGCGCGAACGGAATCGCGCCAACCACGGGGACACCAACCGTCGCCTAGCCGGGCGAACGTTCGCGTGGCTCGCCCGGCCCGCCCCGATTCTCGCCGGCATGACCCTACTGGCGGTGGTGAGCATTCTGCTGCTCGTCCAGTTGGGAGAGGACACCACCGAGCCACCGCCGACGGCAGCTCGCCTCTTGCGTCAGCTCGTGAGCAAAGAAGCGCAGGAGTGCCGGGAGCAAGCGCCGGCTCCGCGTGCGATAACGGCGTTGACGTGCCGGCTGCCCAAGCCGATGAGCACGCTGCGCATATCGCTCTTCGCTTCGAACGCCGACTTGAAACGGACCTTCCAAGAACGCCTCGACGCCACCGGGGTTGCCAAGGGCGAGTGCAGCGAGCAGCGATTCGCCTGGGAGGAGTGGGCGCGCGGGAAACTGATCTGCGACTACGGTGACGCCCGCGTTCGTGCGCGCTTCGTCTGGTCCCGCTCCGACTCGCAGGTGCTGCTGGAGGCCGAGGCGCGACTGCGGGCGAACGAGTACGACATCTACCGATGGTGGACTCGCGAAGGCAACGGAGCGCCGGCCAACAACCGCCTCCCCTTCCCCGACCGCAACGAGAAGTACATCCTGGACCGGAAGGGTCTCAAGGCTCGTGAGTGCGAGCGCGTGACCTACGGCTACAAGAGCTCGGACGCCGCCGTGCGCTGCACCGAGCCCTCGGTCGACTACCTCTACCTCTACTACTACTCCAAGGCCAAGGCGCTGCGCTCCGCGCTCCACGCCGATCCGGGCGCAGGCAGCTGTACGCGCTCCAGCATCACGCCGGGACGCCAGGCCTACGCCGTGCGGGGCGAACGAGCCGGCATTCGTCAGTGCTGGACCAGCCGTGATCCCAAGTACTCGGCGGTCGAGTGGACGAACCGGACGAGCCTCATCTACGGCTACGCACGCATGCAGAGCGACACGCCGGACGCTCTCGATCGCCTGTACCGGTGGTGGCTGCGCGAGGGGCGCCTGCTCACCGACTAGCGGCGACACGTTGAGTGTGGTTGGGCACACGGCGCCGGGGAACCAAGCGACGATCGAGCTGTTTTAGTCTCGGCAAGGCCGGGGCGCCGGCTGCTCTGTGCGGCGCCCCGGGTCGTGCGCCTAGCTCGCGAGGGTGTGGGCCTCGTGGGCGGCACGGGTCGCGAAGACGTAGGTGCCAAGGCGGTGGATGAGGCCGGCGGCGTAGAGGTCTTCGATGGCGTCCTCGACGTCGACCGTGCTCGGCGCCTGGCCGGGCTCAGTTGCTGACGAGGGGTGCAGGCAGCGGTCCAGCTCGGTCACCGTCCAGAGGACCGGGCGGTCCTCGAGGAGCAGGTCGAGCATGGCCTGTTTGAGGGTGTGCAGGTCTCCGGGCTCAGAGCCCGGGATACGCTGATCGCGCATGGGAGTGGATACCTCCTGTGCCGGGCCCCGGGCGGTTGCAGCCGCGCCGGGGCCGTTTTCGTTGGCACCGGAAACTAGGGGGATGGGCGGATGGATCAGGCGCCGTAGTAGAGGTAGATCGTGTCCCCCAGTCTCACGGTCGTTCCGCGCGAGGCGGCTCTGGTGCCGGCGCCGTCGATGGTCGATCTCCACGTGGAGCCGCCGCCGTTGGTCGTGCCGTTGATCTCGGTGATCGTGCTGCTGCCCGAGCTGGGCGTGACTCTGCTCACGCAGCCGGCCGGGGTCGCGCTGGCGATGGCAGCGTCAAGCACGGGCCCGAGCGTGGTGCTCGCGGCGGCGGGCGCGATCGGGACCGAACAGACCGCCAGCGTCCCGCTGCCGTCGTCGATCACCAGGGCGAGGGTGCTCGTGACTCCTCTGGTTCTCGAGAAGTCTCTGTCGCCCACCCACTGCGGCTCGGCTCTTGTCGCCGGCACCGGCGGCTGCGCGGTGAAGCCGCCGCCGGCCTCGGCGCGCAGGGCGTCGAGCGAGGCGTAGGCGTTCGGGGCTCTGTCGGTGGTGAGGTACTTCCAGCCGCCGTTGGTCGCTCTGAACTGCTGCGACAGCAGGAAGTCGATCGGGGTGAAGCCCATCGCCGTCGTGAAGTCCGCGCCCTCGGCGGCGATGCCGCAGACGTTGAGCCCGGAGACCGCCCAGGCGTTGGAGTTCGTGTTGACGCCGAACATGGCGTTGAAGGCGCCCGTGGCGTTGACGAGCTGGCCTCTGAGGAAGTTCTTGGCGTCGACGACGTCGGCGTCGCTGCTTCTCACCCCGGCGGCGCACATGGCCGCCATGGCGGCACCGGTCATGTCGATGTCGCTGGCGCCTCTTCTTCTGGTCGCGTCGCCGGCGACTCTCTGGTAGGTCCAGCCACCGTCGTCGTGCTGGTTGGCGCGCACGATCGCGATCGACTTGTCCAGCAGCGCCTGCGGCACGCGCTGCACGCCGCCGGTCGTTCTCGCCCCCGCCAGCGCGAGCAGGCCGAAGACGGTGCCGTTGAACAGGTCCGGTGTGCCCCAGTAGCCCGGTCTGGCGGTCTGCCACTCGCCGGCGATGTTCGCGAGCAGGTTGCGCCCGATCGCGACGCGCGCCGGGTCGATGCCGGCGGCGTAGGCGTTGAGCAAGCCGCGCTCGTAGTCGGTGACCACGGGCGAGCCGCTCGGCCAGGTCGCTGTGGAGAGCAGCGTGCGGTAGTAGCCGCGGCCGTTGTCGGTGCCGCCCATGGCGATCGAGTCGGCGGGGGCGACGCCGGCGGCGGCCAGGGCGCTCAGCGCCCAGTCGAGCTCCGGCGCGCTCACGCCGGTGGCGAAGCGGCCGTCGGTCTGCTGCAGCGACTGGACGTATCTGATGCCGGCGGTCTTCGAGTCGGCGAGGTCTCTGGCTGTCGAGGTGGCCTGGGCGTGCGTCGGTGCCAACAGCAGCGCGACGGCTGCGATCGCCGCGAGCAGCGCGAAAGGTCGGCGCCGGGGGCGCGTTGGCGGGGCTCTGGTGCTCATTGGGTGGGGCTCCTTTCCATGGGGCGCGAACGCCCCGGATGCCCGACCCGAATCTGGCCGCCACGTCCGGGACGGCCGTCGCCTGTTCGCGAGAAACGGTCCGTCGTGTTGCGCCGCCACGTGGGTGTTCGGGCTCGGGCGGCCTCGCGGCCGTCCATACCGTTGCGCGTCAGCCCCGGCTTCTCACCGAGTTCCCCCACGCGTGGCCGGGCGAAGGGTAGCTGGATGCGCAAGCGATGTTCAGCAGTCAGGGCTCTGCCGCCAGAGGAGCCGGCGCCCGCTGACGGTGAGCGCCGGCTCCAATCGGGCAGACCGATTCAGCGCAGCGTGACGACGGCTCGCACCGTCGCGCCGCCGCCCCGCGTCCGCAGCAGGTAGCGGCCCTGAGGGAGCGCGCGGAAGGACCGCAGGCGTCGCAGCGTGCCGCGCGCGACGACGCGACCGTGGCGAGACAGGGACGCCCGCGTCGAGCTCCGCAGCGAGCGCTTGCCTGCGAGCTCGACCGTGCAGCGGATGCGCTGCGTGGCCTTGCCACGACGAAGGACGCGGCAGCTCACCCTGGCGTCGCGCCCGGGCCTGCCCCGCTCGCCCTTCTTGCCGGCCGGACCGCGCCGGCCGACGGGGCCACGCCCGCCTGCGAGGCCTGGCTGGCCCTGCGAACCGGGATCGCCCTGCGGTCCCTGCACCGCCGGCGCGGACACGCCCGTGCCGCCGAGCGCGATCGGCGGGCCGTAGATGCCGTCTGCGTTCATCAGGCGCAGCGACGCGCTGCGCTCCCCCACCTCGCTCGGCGCGAAGCGCAAACGCAGCGTGCAGCCCAGGCCCGGCGGGATCGCCCCCTGACGGCAGTCGCCGTCGGCGAGCAGGAAGTCCTCGCGGTTCGGCCCGGTGACGGCGAAGCGTGGCTCGACGGGAGCCTGGTCGACTCGCACGTACAGGCCCTTCGGCTTGCCGAGCGTGCCGTCTACCTGCTCGCCGAACGCGATCGAATCGCCGCTCGCCGCCTGGACCGCCCCTGGGCCGGGGCGGCGCAGGTAGACGAAGTCGCCGAGCCCGACCGTCTGCGCCCCGGCGGCGCTCTCGCCGTCGAGGCGAGTGGTCGCAAGCCACGGCTGGTCGGCCGTGCTGAGGCGGCCGTTGAGGCGCACCACCTCGTTGTCCGCGCCGAGCTGCAACCCGAAGACGCACCCGGTCGGGGTCGACTCGGTCTGCGCGGCGGTCAGGACGTCGGCGACCGTCGCCGCCGTAGGCGCGGTCACGCGGCAGAGGCGCAGCGTGCCGGTGCCGTTGTCGACCAGCAGCGTCATCGGCACGGGCGTCCCGTCGGGCACGACCGGGGCCGGCATCTCGCTCGGGTCGGCCGGGTTCACACGGCCGGGCGGGGTGACGATGAAGTCCTCGCCGGCCAGGGCGCGCAGGGCGTCCTGGGTGGTGTAGAGGTTGGGCGGGTCGTCGTCGCCCTCGCTCGGCAGGTACTTGAAGCTGCCGGCACCGGGGCCGCTGGTGCGCTGCAGGGAGAGCAGGAAGTCCTGCGGCGACTTGCCGGTGGCCGTGGTCCAGGGTGCGGCGCCGGTGTCGACGCCACAGGCCACGAGACCGTGCAGCGCCCAGGCGTTCGAATCCGCGTTGGCGCCGAACATCGCGTCGAAGGCGCCCGTCTCGGGCAGGAACTTCGACTCGAGGAACGCGATGCCGTCGGCGACCGTCGGGTCGGCGGTGATAACGCCGCTGGTGCACAGCGCGGCGAGTGCGGCGCCGGTCATGTCGATGTCGCTGACCGCGTTGCGGTCGGTCTCGTCGTTGACGATGCCGAACGTCCAGCCGCCGTCGTTGTGTTGGTTGGTGCGGATCAGGCTGGCCGAGCGCGCCTGCAGGATCGCGGGGGCGTAGCCGGTGCTCGCGACGGCCAGCATGCCGAAGACGCTGTGGTTGAGCAGCGACTCCTGCCCGTAGGTGCCCCCCACGCGCCAGAGCGCGGCGAGCTGGGCGATCGTGTTCTGCTCGGCCGACAGGGCCGCCGGATCGAGGCCGGAGGCCCGTGCCAACAGCGTGACGCGGGCGTAGTCGGCGGCGGTGTAGAAGTTCGGATTCTGGTTGGCGTCCGGATCGGTCGGCGCCGCGAACTCCGGCGTGATCCAGGAAGCGCGGTAGTAGTCGACCAGACTCGGGTCGCTGGGGTTGGGGCCGTGGACGTCGGCGGGGTGGACGCCTGCGGCTGCCAGCGCAGTCAGCGACCAGTCGCCGCCGAAGCCGTTCAAGGCGCCGGTGGCGGGGTCCTGCTGGGTGCGGATCCAGCTGGTGGCCGAGGCGACCGACTGCTCGATCTGCTCGGGCGTGGCCGCGGTAGCGCTCGCCGGGGCGAGCGCGACCAGGCAGGCCACCAGGACGGCGAGCCGGGCCAGGGAGAGGCGTTGCATGTCGTAGCTCCTTTGTGGGCGGCGACACGCACGAGCCGGAGCTGGTGAGGGGTCGGCCGCCTTGACGCGAGACGGTGTTCGGCACTGCGCTCCGACCGGATCTTCGGGCTCGGGATCGACCTCCCGGTCCTCCTTCCCAAGCCGCTTCGGCTCAGTGGAACTGCGGACCGATCGTCACCCACACCGCTGCGCGACAGCCCCGGACTCTCACCGGAGTTCCCCGCTCGTGAGCGCGGGCACCGTAGCACTCGCACGCGGTCGAACGCCAACGGCGGGTGCGGTATGGTCGCCGCCACCACACACAGGGATCGGTGGCCAGGGAAGCCGGTGCAAGACCGGCGCGGGCCCGCCACTGTGACCGAGGACGCCCGTCGCAACGCGTACGACGCGAGCCACTGGACCTGCCGGTCCGGGAAGGCGCGACGGGATCGCTCGGAAGCCAGGAGACCTCCTCCGATCCGTCACCGCGATCGCCCTCGTGGAAAGGGGTCAGATGCACACTCGAGCTCTCCGAGCGACGCTCGTCGCACTCGCCGTCGCAGTCCTCACGCCCACCGCCCTCGCCGGCGCGGCTCCCACCGAGCTGACCGTCCGCATCGAGGGCGAGACGCGCACGCTCTTCGAGGGGCCGATCTTCACCGACGGCCACGACGTCCGGGCCGTATCCGACACCCAGGCCCGCCACTGCGACGCCACCAACAACGGCGCTCATCCCGAGCCGCATGCCACGCCCACTGCCGCATCGGTCGACGCGATGGCGATCCTCGGCGAGGGCTTCGACGGCGACTGGTATCCCGGCTTCGACGACTACTTCATCACCCGCTGGGGCCCCGACGGCCAGTTCGAGGGCGCGTTCGCCTACTGGGGCATCCTCGTCGACGGCCGCTTCACGTCCGTTGGCGGCTGCCAGTACGCCAACGAGCCAGGCGACGAGGTGCTCTGGGTCTACGACGCCTTCAACTCCAAGCCCTTCCTGCGCCTAGCCGCCGCGGGCGACCTCTCGCCCGCGCCCGAGCCGCCGCTGCCGACCGCCTTCGTCGACCAGGGACAGCCGCTCGCGCTGCGTGTGCAGAGCCACACCGGCGCGATGGACGGCAACCCCGACAGCATCCAGCTGGTCGAGGACGCGGACGTGGCGCCGGTCGACACCGACCCGGTGAAGGGCTACCAGGACGTAAACGTCGCCGACCCGGCGACCGTGCAGACCGCCGCCGACGGCAGCGCCTCGATCACCTTCGACACGCCGGGCTGGCATCGCATCAAGGCCGACAAGACGGGCTACGTGCGCTCCAACCGCCTCGACGTCTGCGTGCGCGCCACGGGCGAGACCGGCTGCGGGCCGTTGCCGACCGACGCTCGCGTGCGCAGCGTGACCGTGCCCGATCCGGTGGATCCCGACCCCACGCCGGACCCACCGTCCGGCGACGCCCCTTCCCCGCCACCCGCCCCGAACGCCGATCCGGTGCGGCTCTCGGCTCCCGTAGTCGGGCGTGACTGGGCGCGCGGGCGGGTGACCGTGCGCTGGAAGGTGCTCGATGCGGGTGTCGGCGCGCGCTCGTTCGAACTCGCCTCGCGGACGGCCGGCGCCAAGCGCTGGACCGTGCGCGCGAGCGGGACCAAGACGTCCGCCGCGCTCAGGCTGCCGGCCGGCGTGGCCTCGCAGCTGCGGCTGACGGTCGTCGACGCGCTCGGCCGCAGCACCACCCGGCAACTTCCCAACGTGCTCGTCCCGCGCGACGATCGGGCCCTCGAGCTCGGTCGCGGCTGGACCGCGGGGAGCGATCGCAAGGCCTGGGCCAAGACGGTCAGCCTCGGCGGCCCCGGCGCCGCCGCGCGCATCCGGCTCGCGGCTGGCCGGCCGGTGCTGTTCGTCCGCGGCCTCAGGCGCGCCGCACAGATAGAGCTCAGCGGTGCCGGCAGGCGGGAGGTGTTCCGGATCTCGGCGAGCACCGCCGCGGTCTCGCGCATGGTCAAGGGCGCTCGGCGAGCCAAGGGCACGCTGACCATCCGGGTGCTGGACGGCAAGGTCGGTCTCGACGGTGTGGCGCTGGCGCCCTAGGCCCGGACGCCTCGCGGCGGTCGCCGCCTGCCTGGCGATCGTGCTCGCGGCGGGGGCCTCGCCGGCCCCTGCCACGGCGCCGGACGGGACCAACCAGCTGCGCCTCGAGCGCACGGTCCGCTACCTGCAGGACGTCCAGAACCCCGACGGCGGCTACAGCGGCCGGCCCGGCGGGGGCTCGGATCCGATGATGACCTGCTGGGTCGCGATGGCGCTCGCGGCCGGCGGCATCCACCCGGCCTACCAGCACGAGCCGGGCGGCGTCGACGCGTGGACCTACATCGAGCAGCACACCAAGAGCTACAAGCAGACGACCGACTACGAGCGCACGCTGCTCGCCGCCGTGGCCGCGGGCGAGAGCGGTCGCGACGTCGGCGGCACCGACCTGATCGCGCGCATCCTCGAGCGCCAGCGGCCGGACGGCGGCTTCCCGCAGACCCTCGGCGGCAACCCCTACGTGAACTCCACGGCGTTCGCGATCCTGTCGCTGTCGGGCAGCACCGACCCCGCCGTCGCGCAGCCGATTCAGCGGGCGGCGGACTGGCTGGTCGACCATCAGCGAGACAACGGCAGCTGGAGCTCGTACAGCCTCGAGTCGTTCCAGGACGCGGACATGACCGGCGCGGTGATCCAGGCGCTCGTGCGCGCCGACCGCCACGGCGGCGAGGCCGAACGGGACGCGCTGGAGTGGCTGCGCGCGATGCAGAACGAGGACGGCGGCTTCGGCGCAGTGCGCCCGGGCGAGGAGTCCAACAGCGCCAGCACCTCGTGGGTCGTGCAGGGGTTGTGGGCGGCGGGGATCGACCCACGCACCTGGCGTCGCGGCGGCGGCGATCCGCTCGACTACCTCGGCTCGCTGCAGCAGCCCGATGGCAGCGTCGTCTGGAAGCCGTCGCAGCCGGCGGCCAATCCGATCTGGATGACCGCCTACGCCGCGCCCGCCTTGGCCGGTATGCCACTGCCGATCCTCGCCCCGCCGCCGCCCGCTGAGAACCCGCCCGACCAACCCCCGGTCGACGAGGGGACCGGCGACGTCCCGCCGGATCCGAACGCCGGGCAGGGCGGGCTGCTCGCCAAGGGCAGCGGCGGCGTGATCGCGGGCGGCGGCGGGCGCGGCGCGGCGCTGTTCAGCCGCCCCCAGCCGCAGAGCCAGGGCCGGACCGCCAGCGGCATCCGGCGCGTGCGGCCGCTGACCGCACGAGAGCGGCAGCGGCGCGAGGAGCAGCGCCGACGCTCGACGCGCAGACGGCCACTGGAGCGAACGGCCGACGTGCCACCGCCGACCGGGACCTCGAACGGCAGCGCCGCCAGCGGCGTCACGCCGACGCCCTCGGCCGCCGTCGAGCCCGGTGCCGGCGCAGCTCGTTCCACAGCCGCCGATCGGGCCGGCGGCGGCGACGCGGGCTCGCTCGACGGTGCCGCCCCCGTGACCACCGGCGCCGCCGGTGCGAACGAGATCACCGGGCGCGTGATCGGCGACGCGAACGCAGACATGGGCACCCCCGGCCGCTCGCCCGTCGAGGGCATCGCCCCGGGCCTGCTCGGCGCCAAGGCCGGAGGAGAGACCTCGTCGGCCTGGGCGCTCGGCATCGGCTGCGGCCTGCTGCTGTGCGCGGGCGTCGGCTCGCAACTCGACCGCCGCCGTCCGCGCCTGCGGAAGCTGGCATGACGAGCGCCCCGCGACCTTTCATCGGCACCACCAGGAGACGCCGCCCATGACGCTGCTCGCCGCAATCGACGACGACCTCGGCGACGCACTCGCGCAGATCGCCGAGGCGCTGCAGATCCCCGTGCTGCTGCTCGCGCTGCTGGTGCTGGCGGCATGCGCGGTCGAACTCGGCCGCTTCTGCGCCGAGGCCTGGCAGCGAGCGCGGCACGGCCGCCAGGCGCTGCGGGCCGCAGCGCTCGAGGCCGTCAAGCGACCGCACGAGGCGCTCACCCTCAGCGACGCCGCCGCCACGCCGTTCGCCAAGGCGGCGCTGCGTCAGATCGCCGCCGCGGGCGGGCGCCAGCCGGACGCGGTCGAGTACGCGCTCGCCGACTACGAGCTGGCCGCCGAGCGCCGGCTCGATCGCACGCGCATCCTCGTCCGCGCCGGTCCCGCGGTCGGCCTGATGGGCACGCTGATCCCGCTCGCCCCCGGTCTGACCGCGCTCGGCAACGGCGACGTCGCTTCGCTGGCGTCCGACCTGCGCACCGCGTTCGCGGCGACCGTCGTCGGCCTGCTCGCCGGCACCGTCGCCTTCGCGCTCACGCTCTCGCGCACGCGCATGTACAGCGAGGACCTCGCCGCGCTCGAGCGGGCGGGCAAGCTCGTCCAGGCATCGGCCATGACCCCCGGTGGCCCTCCCCCGACCGCTGTCGCGCCGACGCCGCAGGAGCGATCGGACGGAATCAGGGCATGAAGCGCACCGGCCTCGGCCGCCACGGCACGCTCGCCGACTCGGCCGGCGACCCGCTCGACGGCCTCGTCAACCTCTTCGACATCGGGATCGTGCTCGCGGTCGCGTTCCTGGTCGCGGGTCTCACGCTGACGCTCGACCGAGACACCAAGCGCATCGAGCGTCCGCGCCAGGGCGACCAGGGCCAGGCTCTGCCGAGCCCCGAGCGGGCGCCGTCGGCCACCGGCCAGGGCAAGGCCGTCGGAACCGTCTACCGACTTCCGGACGGCCGACTCGTCTACGTCGAGGGAGGCCGTCCCTGAAGCGCACTCGACGCTGGGCTAGGCGCCTTCCAGGATCCAGTCGGCGTGGACGGCAGCGGACTCGCTGCCCGCACGCAGCCGCCGTTCGGCACGCAGGAGGTGACTCCAGCGCGACCCGCCCTCGAACCGGGTCAGCGGTTCGCGCAGCTTCTCGAAGTCAGCCATCAGCTCGCGGTCGGCCGGCGCCGAGGGGATCAGCTCGGGTGGGTCGTGGACCCGTCGGCGAAACACGACGCAGAGCAGCCGTTCCCACCGCGTCCGCGGCCACGCCGGGGAGACCGCCCGCAACGTCAGCAGGCTGACGAGCGTCGACAGGTCCTCGGGGCTCAGCCTCCAGCGCCGAACCAATTCGTCCGCGAAGACGCTCGAGCCCGCATCGTCTCCGTCCGCGGCCTCGCCAGCCTTGGCGACGACGGCCGCCGTGTCGATCAGCGCCTCTCCCCATAGCGCCGGGCTTGGCTCTCGCTCCTGGGCAAGCAGGTAGATCGCGCGGCAGAACGCCGCGTAGGCGATCTCCCAGTCGGTGCTCGTCGGCGCTCTGGAGCCGATCAGGCGCCGAGCGAAGGCCAGTTGCGTCTCGACGTCCGTGGAGCGGGCGAACGCATAGCCGTACGCCGTCGACGGCGGGAGCTCGTCCCGTCGAAGCCATGCCAGCAGCGCCTCGGGCGACCTGTCCGGCATGTCCCTGCCGTTCGCCGCGGCACCCGCCAGCGCGCCCGCGCGCAGATGACCGAGCTCGAGCAGCTCGCGCACGCGGTCGACCTCGGATCGCCCCTCGAGCGAATCGTGCCCGGCAAAGCCCTCCAGCTCTCGGCCGTCCCACGCGAAGCCGAGCGGCGCGACGGCCGGGACCCCGTCGTCGAAGAGCATGCTCATGACCTCGTCCAGCTCCGGAGAGGAGACTCCCGCCACCCACTCGATGGCGACAGAGGTCATGCCCAGATCGAGCATGGCGAGCGCCTGCAGCGCACCGAGGACGATCAGCGACGGATCGTTGAGCCGCTCGAGTTCGAGGTCGGGCCGCGTGGACCTGGCGCCCGCCCGCTCGACCAGCACCGGCTGGTCGTCCATCGGATGCGGCGGGTTGGGCCCCGGCGGAGCCGACCGCCCGCAGTCCGCGTAGAAGTCGGCCGGCCAATACGGCTTCCTGGTCTCGTCGACGAGCTCCGCCGCGGGTCCGCCGAACAGGTCGGGATCCAAGGCGGGCAGGATCGTCTGCCCGAACAGGCTCAGCGGCGACGGGCTGGCGGGGCCATGGCGGACGACGACGCTGTTCGCCTCGACGACCGATGGACCGATGGACAGCGAGTAGGGGCGCCCGCCGCTGAAGGCGGGGTCGTCGACGTCCAGCTTGCCGCACACCAGCTCGACGTGGTCCTGGTGGATCAGCCGCGCCACCAGGAAGCGGTTGAGCACGCAGCTGGTGACCGCGAGGTCGTCGTCGTCGACGGCGAGCTTCACCTCCGAGGCGGCCGTGCGCTCGCCCTCGGCCATCAGCTGCTGCAGCGCACGGTCCAAGGTAGGGAGAGGGATCTCCCCGTAGAAGTCGATCGTGCTCTCGAGCCCGTCCTGGGGAAGCCGGCGCCGCTGGCGCCAGCGGCGTTCGAACGGCTCGATCCGCTTGCCCACGTCTCCCACCCAACGCGCCGGTCGGGGACGACGCAGGCGAGAAGGATGGGGCCGGCCGGCCAGCTCCAGGATTTGGTCGTGGTGGAACCGGTCCCCGAACACCGCGTGCAGGACCTCGGTGAGACCGCCGTCCCCGCCGCCGCTGATCAGCACCTTGCCCGGGGTCGTCCAGCGTCGTCCGGGGTCGTCCCAGAAGCTGTCCTGGTAGAGCGGCGGTCGCTTGTGGCGATCGGTGCGCTCGCTGCCGAAGCCGACGGCCAGCACGATCGCCTCCACCGTTCTCGTGTGCTTGCGCCCAGCACTCCGCCAGGACAGCTCCGGCAACGTCGCCGGCTGCTGTGGTGGATCGATCGCGACGTCCCTCACACCTGGGCGATAGTCGATCTCCCCTGACCACGGCGCCGCCTTGAACTGCTCGACGATCGTCTGACGGACCTCGTGGGCGCTGCTCTCGGCCCAGCTCAGCAGCGGCAGCTCCGCGTCGCCGTTCCACCAGTCGCTGTACGGCCAGTCGAAGATGCGCGGGTGAAGGTGACGATGCCACGCCAAGCGCTGCTGTGGCATGACGTCGCGGGCCTCGTTGAGCAGCAGGACCTCATGCCCCTTGCAGGCGGCTGCTGCCGCCGCCGTCAAGCCGCCGGCGCCGGCGCCCACAACCGCGATCGAGGCCCCCTCGCTCAGCGCCCTCGTCTCATGGAGGAGCCAGATCAGGTTGAGGGCACGGCACTGCTGCGAGTAGAGCGTCACACGCGGCTCGCAGACGCCGAGCACGTAGACCCTGGTCGGAATCGGCGGCCCACCCCCGGGGTCATCCGGAATCCGGGTGCTGAACAGAGACAGCAGCGTGTGCTCGTCGGTCGGCAGGCCTTGGCGAGTACGCACGACGGCCATCGAGCGAGCCTAACTGCCAGAGAGAATCAATAAAGGTGAAAAATGGACAACTATCGAAAGGCAGTCTTCGTATAATGGCGCGGCGCTCGCCGACGACCACAGACCGGCTGTAGGGTGCGCGCGTGCCTCGCTACGCCGCCTTCCTGCGCGCCGTCAATCTCGGCTCGGTCAACAAGGCGAGCAAGGAGCGGCTGCGTGAGCTGTTCGAAGCCGCTGAGCTGGAGGACGTGCAGACGTTCCGCACGAGCGGCAACGTGATCTTCAGCGCCGAGCGGGAGTCGATCGGCAAGCTGGGGACGCGGATCGAACGGGCACTCGAGGACGGGCTCGGCTTCGCGGTGCCCGTGTTCCTGCGCAGCGAGCGGGACGTCAAGACGATCGCCGGCGCGGACCCGTTCGACAGTGCGGTCGTCGAAGCGTCGAAGGGCAAGCTGCAGGTCTCGCTGCTGACGAGGAAACCGGCTGCGGGCACCCGCGAGCGGGTGCTGGCGCTGGCCAGCGACGACGATCGCCTGGCGTTCGGCAAGCAGGAGCTGTTCTGGCTGCCGCGCGGCGGAACGCAGGAGTCCGAGCTCGACCAGAAGACGATCGCCCAGCTCGTCGGCCCGGCGACGATGCGCACGATGGGCACCGTGCAGGCGATCGCGACGAAGTACTTCGGCACCTGACGGTGCTCAACCGGCCGCGTGGCGGATGACCGGCGCCTGCGGCGTCTCGGCGGCCAGCACGGCGCGCATCACGTCCACGTGGAAGGCATCGGCGAAGCGGCGCGACCACGGCTCGTCGCCGTCCATCAGCTCGCGCGCGCGACGGGCCGGCAGCTCGAGCAGCACGGCGCGCTCGCGCAGCGCGCTGACGAGCGGCAGCTCGGGCTCGCCGCCGGCCTCGAGCAGGCTGAGGTGCCCGACGCAGCGACCGGGCCCGGCGATGCGCACGCGGCGGCGGCTGTGGCCGCGGTCGAGCAGCGTCTCGACGGCGCCGCGCAGCACGATCCAGAGCCGGCCGTCGACCGAGAGCGGCGCGCCGCGCGGCGCGCTGAGGATCGTCAGCCCCGCGCACGCGCCCTCGATCTCGTCGGCGGCAAAGCGCTGGAAGAACAGCGTCCTGACGAGGTACCCGGCGCTCGTGTGGTCGACCGGGAAGGCCTCGACCAGCGGCTCGCCGTCGCCGCTGACGGTCAGCAGCCGGCGGTCGGCCTCCCCCTCCTCCAGGCGCTCGGCCAGCAGCTCGTAGACCGTGCGCAGGCGGCCGAGCGCCGTCTCGCCGATGCGGCGCACGACGGCGTGGGCCACCGGGCGCGTCTGCAGGTGCAGCAGCTCGAACGCCTGCGCGCTCAGCGACAGGCCCTCGCTGTCCTCGAGCGCGCGCGTGGTCGCGACGCGGCGTCCGCCGGCCAGCAGCGCCAGCTCCCCCACCACCTCGCCCGGCCCGACCTCGCCGAGCGCGAGCTCCTCGCCGCTGGGCGTCTGCCGGATGCCGGCGAGGCGACCGGAGGTGACGAGCAGCAGCCGGTCGCCCGGCTCGCCCTGGCGCAGCACCACCTCGCCCGCTCGCGCCCGCCACGGCCGCGTCAACGGGGCCAGCTCCTCGAGCTCTTCGCGGTCGAGCCCCTCGAGCAGCGAGCTGCCGGCCAGCTGCGCGTGCGCGTCGTGTCTCACGACGCGTCCTTGTGCGGCGCGAGCCCGACCGCCGAAGGGACTGCGCGGCCGCTCACAGCGCGACCTCGCGCAGGTCGATCGCCAGTCCCGCCCCATCCCCCGCGGGCTGCGCGACGAGCATCGTGTACTCGGGCGTCTGGAGCCAGGTGGAGCTGTCGCGCGTGAGCGGCTCGGAGGCGACGAGGATCGAGCTCGCGCGTTCGGCGGGCGCCATCTGCCACTCGCCGTCGATCTGCTCATAGCCGCCGCCGGCGGTGTACCAGAGCGTCGTGAAGTCGAACTCGCGCTCGCCCGCGAAGAACGACTCGTCCTCGAGGTACCAGCCGTAGTCGAACGTGTAGCGCGTCGCGACCAGCGCGCGCCCGTCGCTGAGCACGACGTTGATCGGCGACTGGCGGTCGATGCCGTGCTTGGCGCGCACGTCGCGCACCACCGCCAGCGCGCCCAGGACCGCCTGCGCCATCGCGTCGGCGTCGCAGGGCGACCAGGGATCGTCGAGCTGCGAGAGGCAGAGCGCGTAGAACCACTCGGTGTCGGTGGTGCCCTCGATGTGTGCCGCGACGTCGGAGCGGATGTGCGCCAGCAGGTCGAAGCGCATGCGCCCGAAGTCGTAGAGGTCGCCGTTCTGGGCCAGCGCGAAGGCCGCGCCGGGGAAGCGGAACGGATGCACGTTCTGCGGCCCGACCCGCTCGCTCGGCTCGTAGACGACGCCGCGCACGTGCGCCACCAGCGCGGTCGCGCGCACCTTCTCCGCCAGCGCCTTGAGGTTGCGGTCGAACATCGGCACGCCGGCGGTGCGGTAGGTGTAGGGCTGCGCCGGCTCGGACGACGCGGCGTCCCAGGCGGCCAGACCGAAGCCGCCGAGGTTCAGCAGCTGCATCAGGTGCGGATCGGTCGCCTGCCGCACGAGCGCGGCGTCGGGCAGGTAGAGGAACTCGTCGATCAGCGCCCCGTCACCGAGGTAGGCCAGCACCCGGCACATCGACGGGAGCGTACTTCGGTCGCGCCCGATCCGCCGACTCGGCTAGGGCACCAGTTTCCTCATCGGACTGGGACGCAGCGGACGCACCGTGATCGGAGTCTCGGGCGGCGGCGCGGGCCTGCGTGGCCAAAGCCTGAAGCGCTTGCGCTTCTTCTTGGTCATCGACATCACGCTAGCCCGTCGCGATCAGGTCGACAACCCAGAAACGATCTCGATGAGTAGCAGCATTGAGCACCCGCGAAAGATGGTGATCAAGCGTTCGAGCTGCTCGAGATCAGCCAGACAGCTGGAGTCCATGTGCAGCGCCAGGTCACGATGCACGAGGGCGAGCTCCAGCGATTCGGAGTCCGCGTAGGTCTGCACGAGCAACGCGGGCCGGGCGAACCGTCCATCGTCGCGGCTGGGCCAGAGCACAAGGACGACGCCAACGCCAAGCAAGACGAATGCGCCGATCGCGACCCATGAAGGCCAGGAGGGAGTGCTCTCCAGAGCAGCGCCCCCGAGAAACGAGGTCGCGATTGCAGCGGCAGAGAGCAGGAGCCCGGCGCCCGTCCTGAGCGCGTCCCGCACCATTCCCTGCTCGCTGAGCACACGCAGGCCCTCGCGGTAGGCGAGCTCGTAGACCGCGGCTTGGCTGGAGGCGATCGGGGCCGTCATCGCCGTTTCAGCCTGCAGGTCTTCCGAGCCATCAGCAAGGTGCGAGGGCGAGAAGTAACGCTCTTGGCACAAAGCCGGTTGTTGCCGGTAACAACCGTGCGTGATCCGTCTGGGATTAGTGGGGCGCCGGCTGCTCTGTGCGGCGCCCCGAGGCGCTGTTGGTATGTCCTCATCCACTTTTAGGAGGAGTAGGGTCCACGAGCAGTCTGGTCCCCTGAGGCGAGGAGCACTGTTCATGGCGGAGGAAGTGCAGATCCAAGGCGCCGGCAGCACGGCGAAGATCCGCAGCGTCGTAGCGGTCCCGTTGCTCACGCTCGTGACGCTCGGCATCTACTACTTCGTCTGGTACTACAAGATCAACCGGGAGATGGCCGACTACGGCCGGGCCAACGGCAGTTCGAACGAGCTCGGCGACAGCCCCCTCACCTCGCTGCTCGCAGTCACCCTCGGCGCGTTGATCATCGTGCCGGCCTTCGTCTCGCTCTACCGCACGTTCAAGCGCGTGCAGGCGCTGCAGCGGATCACCGGTGCCGGCGAGCCGATCAACGGCTGGCTCGGGTTGTTGATGCTGATCGTCTTCTCCCCCATCCTCTACGCCTACATGCAGAGCGGGCTCAACGCCGCCTGGCGAACTCAGGCCGGGGCAACGCCCGCCAGCGCCGTGGCCTTCACGGTCGACGAGGTGGACTGACTCGGGCCGGCCTCGCGCCCGCCGCACGACGCCACACGCCCGGACCCTCCAGTTATTACGATCGAACTAATGAAAGGTCAGGCACCTCGGCTGGGGTTCGTGGCGCTCGCGGTCGTGCTGGCGGTCGCGGTGCCGGTGGTGGTGCTCCTCGCGGGATCGAGCGGCGGCCACGTGCCGGTCGCGCGCAAGCTGCGCCTCGAGCGCATACCGAGCGGCTTCGCCAGAGGCATCGTGGTCTACGTCGACGACCCTCGGATCAACCGCCCGGCGACGCTGGACGGGGCCAGACGGGCCAGCATCACCTGCGTCGACGCCAAGGGCAGCGTGCTCGCCCGGGTGCGGGAGCCGTGGCCGTTCACCGGCACCGACGAGGGTCTCCTTCCGCCCCACGTCCACGTCGGCGCCTCGAAGACCGAGCTCGCGCGCGTCCGGCGCTGCTGGCTGGAGGACACGAACCCGCGACTCGAGGGCGTCTTGCGCTGAGTCTCGACCAGTCTCCGATTGACAGGCATCCGGCGCTCCGATGAGACTCCGTCGCGAGCGGGCGACCAGCCCGACATCGCACCCGAGGAGATCGACGTGGCCGACGCACAGCAGGACGGGCAACCAGTAGACGCCGACGACAACTCGGTCGGGCGCCGGAAGCTCCTGGCCGGTGGCGGCATCGCGCTCGCCGCGGCCGCCGCCGCGAAGCTCGCGGGACCGGATGCCGCCGAAGCCGGGCACAACACCGACATCGCCTACGACAGCCAGACGGTCGTGCACGCCGACGTGACCAACACGACGGCTGGCAGCACGCGCATCTCCTCCAACATCTCCGGCACGGCGGCGTTCGTGGCGCTGAACGACTACCCGGTCGGCATCAGCCGCCCGGACGGCATGCTCGGCCGCACCGCCTACACCACCTCGAACTGCGCCGGCGTGGCCGGCACCTGCGAGGCCGCCTCCGGCGGCATCGGCGTGATGGGAACGGCAAAGGCCCTGGACGGCACCGGCGTCTACGCGTTCGCGGGCAGCGTCGTTCCCAGCACCGTCGCCCCCGCCGGGACCGGGATCTACGCCAATGGACCGAATCGCGGCGTGCTGGGCATCGGCCGCGACGCCGGCAGCGTCGGCGTCGAGGCCGAGGCGCCTGCCACCGGCACGGCGATCACGGGCGTCGCGGGCGACCTGCTGCCCGGCGAGACGCCTCCGGCGGGCGCGGGCGTCTTCGCCAAGGGACCGAGTCTCGGGGTCCTCGGCAGGGCCGAGAGCGGCCCGGGCGTCAAGGGCGAGTCGAGCACCACCGGCGTCGAGGGCACCTCGACCGACGGCACCGGCGTCCGGGGCAACTCGTCCAGCGCCACCGGTGTCGGGGGCACCTCCACCGACGGCACCGGCGTCCAGGGCAACTCGTCCAGCGGCAACGGGGTCAAGGGCGAGAGCGCCGGCGGCACCGGCGTGGACGGTCGCGGCGCGGCCGGCGGCGTCGTGGGCGTCGCCTCGGCGGCGACGGGCAACGGCGTGCTCGGCAGCTGCGGCGCCGGCGTCGGGGCACGCGGCGAGACCGCCACCGGCGTCGGCGTGCTCGGGGCGGCCAGCGCCGGCGGCCTCGCCGGCCGCTTCGTCGGGCGCACCGTCGTCGAGGGCGGCTTCGAGGTCGTCGGCGGTCCCAGCACCACGGTGATCCAGGCCTCCGACGGCGTCGCGCGACGCCTCTACTCCCACGAGAGCTTCCAGCCCTTCTTCGAGGACTTCGGCGAGGCGCGGCTGGTCAAGGGCCGCGCCACGGTCAAGCTGCGCAGGGACTTCGACGCGCTCGTCAGCGGGCGCAGCTACCAGATCTTCCTGACCGAGTACGGCAATCTCGGCGGCCTCTACGTCGCCCGGCGCAACGCCCACTCGTTCCAGGTCCGCTCGCGCAAGCCCGGCGCCAAGGGCAAGTTCGGCTACCGCATCGTCGCGCGCAACGTCGCCGTTCCGGTCACGCGTGGCGCCCGCGTGGCCAAGCTGGCCGCGGTCGGGGAGCTGCCGCAGGACCTGCAGCCCTAGCCGCCGCTGCTCGACGCGCCGCCCTCGCGGCGAGCGAGACCCGCCGCGAGGGGGCGCGCCGTCAAACCGTGCAGCACGACGCTCGCGAACACCGCCAGCCCGGTCATCGGCAGACCCGCCGGGCGACTACTGGCGCGCCATCGCGATCCGCAGGCGCTCCTCCGGGCCGATCAGGTGGTCGAGGTCCTCGGCGGCCTCGTCGATGTCGATCTGGACCCAGCGCACGCGGCCGGTGAAACGGCTGCCAGCCGAGCTGTGGTCGTCGCTGACCGGCGTAGCGCTGTCGACGCCGAGGTCGGTGGTCTCGTCGGCCGAGAAGACCGCCGGCACCGTGTGCTCGATCCGCCCCTCGCCGACTTGCTCGCCGTCGACGTAGAGCTTCACGTCGCCGCCCTTCGCGAGACCGCCGCCGTCGTAGGCGAACTCCATGCGCACCTGACGCTCGCCCGCTGGGACGGGCCGCTCAGCGGCGATCTTGAAGCGCTGCAGGCCGAAGAAGTTGTAGCAGTAGACCGGTCGCCCCTCGATCAGGTACAGGCTCCAACCGGCATACGCGCCGCCCTGGGCGACGAGCACCCCCTCGCCACCGCTCTCGGGCACCTCGATCTGAGCCGTGATCGCGTGCGACTTGTTCTTGACGTTCAGCACCGAGTTCTCCGACAGGCGCCCCATGCCCTCGAGCAGCAGCTGGGACTTCCCCTGGATCAGCTGCGGACGCCCGGCGACCTCGGGGTTGAAGCGCTCGAAGCGACGATCGTCGAGCGGCAGCACGTTGTAGCGCGCGGCCTCGATCAGGAACAGGCGCTGCAGCTCGGCCAGCCGCTGCGGCTGCTCGGCGGCGAGGTCATGCGCCTGAGTCCAATCGTCAGGGGCATACAACTCCCAGACGTCGTCGTCGTAGGCGGGCATCTCGGTTGGCTTCCACGGGATGCTGTGACGCGTGACCGCGGTCCAGCCCTTGTGGTAGATGCCGCGATTGACGAACATCTCGAAGTACTGCGTCTCACGGTGCTCGGGCGCATCGGCAGCGTCGAAGGTCGGCACCATGCTCTTGCCGTGCAGCGGCATCTGCTGCACGCCGTGCACGAACGTCGGTGCCGGCAGTCCCGCCGCGTCGAGCACCGTCGCCGCGACGTCGATCACGTGGCTGAACTGGCTGCGCACCTCGCCACGCGCAGAAAAGCCGTTGGGCCAGTGCACGACGGTGCCGTTGCGGGTGCCGCCCCAGTGCGAAGCAACTTGCTTGGTCCACTGATACGGCGTGTCCATCGCGTGCGCCCAGCCGACCGCGTAGTGGTTGTTGGCTGCGACCGTGCCGAACTCGTCGATGCGAGCGGCCATGAACTCGGCCGTCTCGATGCCCGCCGCGCCGTTGAGCGAGATCGCCTCGTTGAACGTCCCCTGCGGCGTGCCCTCGCCAGACGCTCCGTTGTCGCCGACGATGTAGTAGATCAACGTGTCGTCGAGGATCTCCAGCTCGTCGAGCGCGTCGATCAGCCGGCCCACATGGTGATCGGTGTGCTCCATGAAGCCTGCGTAGACCTCCATCTGACGCGCGAGCACCGGCTTGAGGTCGTCGGGCATGTCGTCCCAGGCGGGGATCTCCTCAGGGCGCTCGGTGAGCTCGGCGTCGGGCGGGATCACGCCCAGCTCCTGCTGGCGTGCGAACGAGCGCTCGCGCAGCGCGTCCCAGCCGTCGTCGAACTGGCCCTTGTACTTGTCAGACCATTCGATGGGAACGTGATGGGGCGCGTGCGTCGCCCCTGGTGCGTAGTAGGCGAAGAACGGCTTGTCGGGCATCAGCGCCTTCTGCTGACGCACCCAGTCGATCGCGCGATCGGTCATGTCCTCGGTGAAGTGGTAGCCCTGCTCCGGCGTGCGATCGGGCTCGATCGGCACCGTGCCGTCATACAGCGCGGGCGCGTACTGGTTGGTCTCGCCGCCGATGAAGCCGTAGAAGCGCTCGAAGCCGCCACCGCCGCTCGGCCAGGCGTCGAAGGGTCCCAGCGGACTGGTCTCCCACACCGGCACCTCGTGGCACTTGCCGAACTGCGCGGTCGAGTAGCCGTTGAGCTTGAGCGTCTCCGCCAGCGGCGCCGCGGTGTTGGGCCGGATCGAGTTGTAGCCGGGCGCGGACGTCGCGATCTCGGTGATGCCGCCCATGCCGACCGAGTGGTGGTTGCGCCCGGTCAGCAGCGCCTGACGCGTCGGCGAGCAGAGCGCGGTCGTGTGGAAGCGGTTGTACTTGAGGCCGCCGTCGGCCAGCCGCTCGGCGGTCGGGGTCTGGCAGGGTCCGCCGAACGCGCTCGAGGATCCGAAGCCGGCGTCGTCGAGCAGGATCACGAGCACGTTGGGCGCGCCCTCGGGCGGGCGCAGCGGCTCGATCGGCGGGAACGACGTGTCCGGGTCCTTCGCGTCGTAGGTGACCAGCCCCGTGAAGGGCTGGTCGGGGATCGGCAGCACGTCGCGCTTGCGCTCAGTCATTGCGCACGCCCCCGTAGGCGGCGAGACCGTAGATGATCAGCAGGTCGAGGCCGAAGATCGCCAGCGACCAGAACGGGTACGCCGGGATCGACAGCAGCGCGCCGATCGCGCTGAGACTGGCGCCGAAGATCCCGATCCAGCGGCCGAACTGCCCGCCGGCCCAGATCGAGAACGCGGCGATGAACTGGATCACGCCGACGAACAGGATGATCCAGCCCCAGGTGTTGAGGTCGCTGAGGATGAAGCGCTCTTCCTCGACGAAGAAGGTCGAGTTGTCGATCGCGGCGATGCCCCAGATGACGTTCAGGACGGCGGCGATCGTGACCATGATCCCGGCGAAGAGCAGCCAGCCTTCACCTGCGCGTGGTTGTTCGTTCATTGCGGTGTTCTCCTCATGTGTGGTTGACGTGGTGAACGCCCGGCTCAGAGGCCGAGCAGCTGTTGCTTCTTGGCCTCGAACTCCTCGGGCGTGAGGATCCCCTGGTCGCGCAGCTGCGCGAGCTGCTCCAGCTCGGCCACGTACGCCGGCGCGGCCGGAGCCGCCGGCGCAGCTGCGGGCGCGGGCGCCGCCTGCTCCTCCTGGCCGGCCGGCTCGAAGTCCTGGCGCGCGCCCATCCTGTTCTGGACGTAGCTGCGCCGTCGCTGCATGCGCGCCATCGTGCGATAGCCCTGGCGCATGTCCATGCGGTTGGCGGCCCGTGCTGCCATCAGTCCCATCTCGTCTCCTTGTCGTCAGGAGGCCGCCGGCGCGGCGGCGACCTCCGCCTCGATCTCGTTCAGCGCATCGGCCATCGCGGCCAGCTCGGGCTCGACCGCGCGCACGGCCTCCGGCGTCAGGAAGCCCTCGGCCAGCGGCACGCCGCCCGTACCGCGGATCGCCCGCTTGAGGTCCCGCGCCCAGACGTGCTCGATCAGCAGGAAGCCGGCGGCGTGGCCGGGCTCGAGCCCGGAGGCGACGGTCTCCAGGTCGTCGCGCGTGAGGCCGAAGGCTCGCTCTCCCCCGCCGTCGCTCGACTCCAGGCGCTCCTGCAGCTCGCCCTCGAAGTCGAAGCCGAGCAGCGCGCCGACGATCGCGCCGAGCTCGGCGCCCTGGTGGTCGAGCACGACGAGGTCGCCGCTGCCCTCCGGGTCCTTGGCCACGAACAGCAGGTCGAGCACGCGGATCGTGCGCTCGCCCTCGAGCTTCGTGAGCTCCTCGATGATCCGGCCCTCGAAGTTCGCGTCGGGCCCGAACCCGATCGTGATCATCTGCACCGGTCCGATCTCAGTCACAGTGGTCTCCTCTGGTTCTGCACACGCGATCCATGACGAGCCAAGCGTCCGCCCTCGGCCAGTGGCCTGTCATCCCCTAGCCGGCCGGTTCACCTAGGGGATTCGCTCGCTAGGGGATGCCAGGCGACCCCGCGCGCGCCAGCATGGTTTCGGCCCATGCGCTACCGGATCGTCATCGACGGCAGGATCGGCCCCCGTCTCGCCAACAGCCTCGAGCACGTCGAGCTGGAGCCCCGCGGCGACGAGACCGACCTGCTCGCCGACGTCGAGACGGCGACCGAGCTCGACGCGCTGCTCGCACGGCTCGCCGACCTGGGGCTGGAGGTCAACCGGCTCAGCCAGGAGCCGGACCGAGCGTGACCGTCGTCCGCTACCGCGTCGTCGTCCGCGGCAGGCTCGGAGCCGAGGCGCTCGAGCGCCTCGACGCCTGGGAGGCCCGACCCGGCGGGGATCGCACCGAACTGCTGTGCGACGTGGTCGACCAGTCGCAGCTCGTGGGCCTGCTGTCCGGCCTCAGCCAGCTCGGCGTCGAAGTGATCAGCGCCGCGCCCTTGCGCGCAGGTCGGTTGTAGGGCGTACTCCGAGCGAGGTACCATCGCGTACCTGCTGCAGGGACGCACCAGGGCCATGAGCGCACCAGCCTCCTCCGAGATCGAACTCGTCGTCACCAAGCTCTGGCCGCCCGTGCTGCGGCCCGTGCTCGTGCCCCGCGAACGGCAGCTCGCGCTGCTGCGTGCGGGCAAGGGCCGCACGCTCACGCTGGTGGACGCCCCGGCGGGATCGGGCAAGTCGACCGCCTTGGCACAGTGGCTGGCAGCCGACGCCGAGCACGTGTCCGGGTGCTGGTTCTCCGTGGACCAGAGCGACAACGACCCGACGCGCTTCTGGACGTATGCGATCACCGCCGTCCGCGACGCGGTGCCCGGCATCGGCGAGACGTCGCTGGCGGCGCTGCGCGGCTCCGCAGACGTCGCCACCTCGGTGCTGCCGCCGCTGATCAACGAGCTCGCCACGGCGGACGTGCGCCTCGCGCTCGTGATCGACGACTACCACCTGATCGCCAACCCGGCCATCCACTGGCAGCTCGAGCAATTGCTGGAGCACCTGCCCGAAGCGGTGCAGGTGGTCGTCTCCACCCGCGCCGACCCGCCGCTGCCGCTCAGCCGCTGGCGCGGTCGCGGCCAGCTCGCCGAGCTGCGCGCCGCCGACCTGCGCTTCAGCCCCGACGAGGCGAGCGAGCTGCTGGGGCGCATGGAGCTGGCGCTCGCCGAGGACGACGTCGGACAGCTCGTCGAGCGCACCGAGGGCTGGGCCGCGGGACTGTCGCTGGCCGGACTCTCGCTGGCCGGCCGCGACGACGCGCAGGCGTTCGTGCGCGAGTTCGCCGGCACCGACCGGCACGTGCTCGACTACCTGGCCTCCGAGGTGCTGGCCGGCCTCGCGCCCGAGGCCCAGCGCTTCCTCGTCCAGGCGTCCGTGCTCAGCCGGCTGTCGGGACCGCTGTGCGACTCCGTGCTGCAGCGCCGCGGATCGGCCCGGCTGCTAGCCGAGCTCGAGCGCTCGAACGCGTTCGTCGTCCCGCTCGGGGACACGCGCGAGTGGTATCGCCTGCACCACCTGTTCGGCGAGGTGCTCCGCAGCGAGCTGCGGGCCGAGAGCCCGGACCTGATCGCGCTGCTGCATCGCCGCGCCAGCCGCTGGTTCGCGGCGGAGGGCATCGGCTTCGAGGCCATCGAGCATGCCGTCGAGGCCAGCGATCCGGAGCTCGTCGCCGACCTGCTGCTGCCGTTCTGCCTCGTCTACGCCGGCAACGGCCAGACCGACACGATCATGGCCTGGCTCGAACGGCTCGGCGAGGAGGCGGTCGCAGCCGAACCGCGCCTGTGCCTGGTCGCTGCCGCGGCGGCGATCGTCCGTGGCGAGGAGCCCGAGATGCAGCATCGGCTCGAGCTGGCCGAGCGCGCCCCTTACGACGGCCCCTTGCCGGGCGGCCCGGCGTCGATCGAAGCCGGGGTCGCCGCCATCAAGGGCATCGCGACCAGCGGTCGCCTGTCCGAGCATCTCGAAGCCGGGCGCAAGGCCGTCGAGCTCTCGCGGGACGACGTGTCGATCTGGCGCCCGCTCTCGATCGGCGGCCTCGCTACGGCGCACTACTGGCACGGCGAGCGCGACGAGGCCCGGGTCCTGCTCGAGGTTCCCGCACGCTCGGAGGTGCCGCTGCTCGCGTGCACCGCGTACGGCATCCTCGGCATGATCGCCGCCGACGACGGCGATGCCGCCGCCGCCGACCGCTTCGTCGCCGAGGGCGAGCGCATCGCCGAGGAGCACCAGCTTCACCGCAACCCGCCCTATGGACGCGTGCTGCTGGCTCGCGGTCGCGCTTGCGCGCTGCGCGGCGCGCTGCCGTCCGCGATGGCGGCACTCGAGGAGGCGGCCGAGGTACTGCGGACAGGCCCCTATCCGCTCGAGCGCACCGACGCCCTGCTCGCCCTGGCGCAGGCCCGCCACGTGTCCGGCGCCCACAGCTCCGCGCGCGCCGCACTGGCCGAGGCCCGCCAAGCGATGGCCGGCATGGAGGAGCTGGGGATCCTGGGCGAACGCTGGGAGGCCGCCGAGCGCCTGCTCGCCGATCGCCAGCCCGACGTCCCGGCGGCGCCGCTCGCGGACGAGCTCAGCGCACGCGAGCAGGACGTGCTGCGGATGCTGCCGACGGCGCTCTCGGAGGCCGAGATCGGCAAGGAGCTGTTCATCAGCTACCACACCGTCCACAGTCACATCCGCGCGATCTACCGCAAGCTCGGCACCTCGTCGCGCGCGCAGACCGTCGAGCGGGCACGCACGACCGGCCTGCTGCCGAGCGCGCTGGTGCGCAGCGGCGACGCGCCTCCGAGCGCTTCTCGATAGATGCGCTCGGAGGCCGCGTGCGCCGCTAGGCGAGGGCCTTCGCCTTCAGCGAGTCGAACTCGGCCTGGCTGATCGCCCCGCTGTCGAGCAGCGACTTGGCCTTCTCGATCTGCGCCGCCGGACCGCCGTCAGGGGCCACGGTGCGTACGTAGTCGTCGAACTGCGACTTGGCGGCCTGCGTCTGCGCCATGTCACGCTCGGCCATCTCCTTGCCGTTCGCGATCAGGTACACGAGCACGCCCAGGAACGGCACCACGATCACGAACACGATCCAAGCTGCCTTGCCCCAGCCCGACGTGTCGTGGCGGCGGAAGATGTCGCCGATGATCCGGAACAAGAGCATGAACCAGATCACCCAGCCGAAGAACACCAGCATCGTCCAGAAGATGTCGAGGAACGGATAGTCCGCCGCGATCACCATTGCCATCTGCCTCCTACGAGTCGCTTGGTCGGTCCCAAGCCTCCTCCGCGCGCGGGGTAGCGCGCATCCCCTAGCTGCTCGGTTCACCTAGGGGAATGACTAGGCTCAGCGCCGTGACGGGCCCGCGCGTGGACTACGAAGAGCACGGGCACACCTACGCGCAGCACCGCCGTCCGGACCCGCGCATCGCCGCTCGCATCCACGCGGCCCTGGGCGACGCCCGCACGGTCGTGAACGTCGGCGCCGGCACCGGCTCGTACGAGCCCGGCGATCGCTGGCTGCTCGCAGTCGAGCCGAGCGCGACCATGCGTGCCCAGCGCTCGCCGCACGCCGCTCCCGCGATCGACGCGCACGCCGAGGCGCTGCCGCTCGATGACGACGCCGTCGACGCGGCGATGGCCTGCGTGACCGTCCACCACTGGGAGCCGCCGCAGGCCGGCCTCGCCGAGCTGCGCCGGGTCGCCCGCGGCCCGGTCGTCGTCTTCACGTTCGACCTGGCCGCGCTGCCCACCTGGCAACGGGACTTCCTCGGCGAGGGCCTGACGATCGAAGCTCCCCGCTTCCCGTCGATCGACACGGTCGCCGCTGCCCTCGGCGGCCGCACTCGCATCGAGCACATCCCGACTCCGGCCGACTGCACGGACGGCTTCTTCGAGGCCTTCTGGAACCGCCCCGAGCGGCTGCTCGATCCCGAGCTGCGCAGTGCGCAGTCGATGTGGGCGCTGCTACCGCCCGGCGTGGAGCAGCGCATCGTCGAACGGCTGCGGGCCGCGCTCGAGTCCGGCGCCTGGGACGCCGAGCACGGGCACCTACGTCAACTCGACGAGTACGACGGCGCGCTGCGGCTGGTGATCTCCGAGCCGACGGGCTAGGACGCTTCGACCGCCGTCTTGATCGAGCGTGCGAAGTCGTCCGCGCCCTTGCGCGCCGAACGCAGCGCGAGTGGGGCGATCAGCTTGCCGAAGCCGTGCCCCTCGAGCACGTTGAAGACCGTCAGCCGTGTCGCGGCGTCACCGGCTGGCTCGAGGTCGTAGCCGCCCTCGGGCGCGGTGACGACGTTCTTCGAGCGCTCGGCCCAACGGATCGTCGTCGGCTGCTGGAACTCGGTCAGCTCGAACTCGCGCTTGGTCGTCATGCCGGCGTCCTTGACCGTGCTCCGGTAGACGGTGCCGAGCCCGGGAGGGCCGTCGGTCGCCTTGCTGATCTCCTGTACGCGCGGGCTGAACTTCTTGTCGTTCTCGCCGTCGGCGAGGAAGGCGAAGACCTCCTCGATCGGCCGGTCGATCACGATCGTCGCCTCGAACTTGCCTGCCATGCGAATCCTCCGCTGGTTGGGTTGGTCGATACTCCCACGTCGCCAGCGTCCACCGTCAGAGGAGCCTCGATGCCAGCAGATTCGCCGTCCGACCTCTTTGCCGTGCGCGGCAAGACCGCCGTGGTCACCGGCGGGTCGCGCGGCATCGGGCTGATGGTCGCCCGTGGATTGGTGCAAGCCGGGGCGCGCGTGGTGATCTCCTCGCGCAAGGTCGAGGCCTGCGAGGCCGCGGCGGCCGAGCTGTCGCAACTCGGCGACTGCGTGGCCGTGCCAGCCGACCTCTCGTCGCGACCGGGCGTGGACCTGCTGGCGGCCGCCGTGCGCGAGCGCTTCGAGGGCCGCGTCGACGTGCTCGTCAACAACGCCGGCGTGGCCTGGGGCGCGCCGCTGGAGGAGTTCCCCGACAGCGGCTGGGACAAGGTGCTCGACACCAACGTCAAGGCGATCTTCCAGCTGACGGTGGCGCTGTTGCCCGAGTTGCGCGCCAGCGCGAGCGCCGAGGACCCGGCGCGCGTGATCAACGTCGGCTCGATCGACGGGCTGAAGGCGCCGATGCTGGAGAACTACTCCTACAGCGCCAGCAAGGCGGCCGTGCACCAGCTCACCCGCCACGTCGGCAAGCGGCTGGCGAGCGAGTCGATCACCGTCAACGCGATCGCTCCCGGCCCGTTCGAGAGCAAGATGACCGCCTTCATGCTCGGCAACCCGGACACGCGCACGGTCGTCGAGCAGCAGGTGCCGCTGGGCCGCATCGGCACGCCCGAGGACGTCGTCGGGACCGTGCTCTTCCTGAGCTCGCGTGCGGGCGCCTACCTGACCGGCACGGTGATCCCGCTCGACGGCGGCATCACCGGCTGCGGCTAGCCGCGCAAGACGAGCTTGCGCTTGACGCTCTGGGCGCTGCCGGTCCCGTCCGCGAAGCGGACGCGCACGCTCACCGCCAGTCGCTCGCCCCGCTGCAACGCTGCCCGCAGCGACCGCTTCGGGCGCAGGACGACGGTGTAGACGCCGGCCTTGGACACCATCCGCCGGGCGCTCGCGACGAGCACGCGGCGCCCGGCGCGCGCCCTCGCCCGCAGGTCACGCCGCTTGGCGGTCGCCTCGATGCTGATCGTGCCCGGCCCCGACACACGCACCGTGTGCGTCGAGCGGCCATGCCGGCCGACGCGCGAACGGCGCAGCGTCAGCGGCGCGCCCTGCGGGTCCGGGTCGGTCGGCGCGGTCACGCGGGGCCGGCGCACGAGCCGGCCGGGTCGTGGCCGCTCGACCGGCGGGACGGTGGTCGGCTTGCCGTCGTCCGGCGGCGGGATGGTCTCCTCTTCGTCCTCCGGGGGATAGGCGCTGCCTTCGGGCGCCCGGTACTCGAAGGTGCCGTACAGCGCACCCTCGAAGTCCGTGCAGCGCTGCACGAAGCCGACGCCGAAGTACTCGACGGTGCCGTCGGGCGCGAAGGCCGCCTCGCTGACCTCGAAGCGCCCGTCGCGGGCCTGGCACCCCCTGCTGTTGCCACTGACCTCGAAGCCGCCGTCGTAGGTGACGCCCGGAGTGAGCGACTGGCCCGGCGGCGCCTCGAACACCCCGAGCCAGCTCTCGCTGCCGCCGCCCGCCGACACGTGGAAGACCACGCGCTGGGCGTTGCCGGTGATCCAGATCGACGAGTTCCACGCGCCGAACACCCAGCTGCCGCCCTCGCCGATCGGGTCGTCGACCTCGCTTGCCAGCAACGCGAGCGTCGTCCCGCCATGGACGAATCCCTCCAGCGGAACGTCGAGGTCGGCTCCCGACACCTCCTCGACCGACAGGGTGGCCGCGTGGTCGCCGGGCTCCTGTGGCGCGAACGACACCCAGACGTCACAGGACTCGCCCGCCGCCAGCTCGACTCCGGTGCAATCGTCCTGCTCGATCGCGAAGGACTCGGCCGTCGCGCCGTCGATCGAGACGCCCTGCACCTCTGCGCTCCCGCCTCCGCTCGCGCGGATCGCGATCGGCACCACCTCGCCGGCCCCCCCGAGGTTCAGCTCGGGCCAGCGGACGGCGGCCGGCAGCGCCTGCGCCGGCCCGGCGTCCGGCATGCCGATGCGCACCTCGCCGAAGCTCGCCGGCTGGTTCCCCTCGCAGTGCTGCTCGAACGACAGCCACAGCCGCGTGACCTCGCCACCGGACGAGATCGCGATGTCCTTGACCTCGAAGTCGCCTTCCACCTGGTTGCACCCCCGACCGTCCCCGGAGAGGTTGAGCCCGGGGCTGCCCAGTGGCCGGTTGAACGCGTGCACGGCGTCGTCGTAGCGCCCGACGTGCAGCTGCTCGCCCTGCGGCGGGGCGACCTCCAGCGAGAAGCCGGTCACGGTCGAGCCGTCCCCGAACCAGATCGTCAAGTCCGAGGAATCGCCGCTGACGTCGATCGTCGTGCCCGGCGCCTGGCTATGGAAGACGCGCTGCTGGCCGA
This sequence comes from uncultured Thermoleophilaceae bacterium, assembly GCA_963846505.1. Classification (GTDB taxonomy): domain Bacteria; phylum Actinomycetota; class Thermoleophilia; order Solirubrobacterales; family Thermoleophilaceae; genus JACVRW01. The sequence continues at coordinate 420,246 of CAWJWD010000004.1, forward strand.
GGCCGGCGTAGTCGCCGGGCTCGCTGAAGAACACGACCGAATCGGCATGGGCTACGGCAGGAAGGGCCAGGCACGCGCACAGCGTGAGCCCGATCAGTGCGCGGCGCATCGGCCGTTTCTAACACAGGTCCCGTGAGCCTGCGTCGACTGCACGGGACGGATCGTACGAACGTCCACCTATCAGCGACTGCTGAAGCGCACGGCATGGTTCGAGCTGCCAACCCCGCCGGCGAGCGCGAGCTAGGCGCCGGCGGCCAGCGAGCGTGGGTGCGCCGCGGGCGCGAACAGGCGCGCGAGCTGGATGCCGAGCTCGTAGAGCCCGATCAGCGGCAGCATCTCGAGCAGCAGCGTGACCGGGTCGAGCGTCGGCAGCAGCGCGGCGCCGACCGCGATCGCGACGATCGCATAGCGGCGGCTGCGGCGCAGCTGGTCGACCGAGACGAGGCCGATCCGCGAGATCGCGAGCACGCCGACGGGGATCTGGAAGCCGAGCCCCATCGCGGCCATCAGCATCGTGGCGAAGCCGTAGTAGTCGGCCGCCCGCAGCTGGACGTTGAACTCCGAGGCGTTGAAGTTGAGCAGGAACTGCAGCGCCGGGGTGAGCACCACGAGGTACGCGAAGGCGACGCCGCCGATGAACAGCAGCGGGACCATCAGCAGCAGCGGCAGCGCCACCCGCCGCTCGCCGGGCCTGAACGCCGGCAGCACGAAGGCGTAGGCCTGGTAGAGGATCACCGGCAGCGCCAGCAGCACGGCCGCGTAGGCGGCGACCTTGAGCGTGGCCATGAACGGCTCCGCCGGGCCGAGGGTGATCGGCTCGAGGCCGTCCGGCAGCGGCGCGTTGATCAGGCCCAGCAGCAGGTCGCTCTGCCAGACGCAGAGGCCGAACGCGACGACGTACGCCAGACCGGCGACGACGAGCCGCGATCGCAGCTCGTCGAGGTGGCCGACCACCGACAGCGTGTCGTCATGGCCGATCGGCTTGACGCGCGGCACGGCGACGCGCCCGGCTCAGGCCTTGTCCGAGCCGCCGACCGGCAGCTCGTCGTCCTTGTTGGCGCCCGTCACCGAGTCCTTGAACTCGCGCATCCCGTTGCCGAGCGCACGACCCGCGTCGGGCAGGCGCTTGGGACCGAGCACGAGCAGTGCGATGACGGCCACGACGATCAATTCCATGGGTCCTATTCCTGGCAGCATGGCCCTTGGTACGCCGACCCCCCTGCCAGCGGATCAGTTGTGATCTGTCCGCGTCCGGGCTGCGCACTTGCCCTCCAGTTGACACGAACGACCAGGAGGAGCTCCCCCGTGACCGACCTGTCCATCGACCAGCTCGACCCGACCGGCGACGTCCGCACGATCGCCGACGACGCCGGCGCCTACGACCCGCTCGGAACCCGCCGGGAGATGCTCAGGCGCGCAGGCTTCGCCGGCGTCGGCCTGGCGGCCGGCGGCACCCTGCTGGGCGCCTTCATGGGTCCCGTCGAGGCGATGGCCGCCTCCGGCGCGATCGACTGGACGCACCGCAAGTCCGCCAAGAACGACGTCAAGATCGGCAACTACGCGCTCACGCTCGAGTACCTGGAGGCGGCCTTCTACAACCAGGCCGTGGCCAACGGCAAGCTCACCGACCCGGACGTGGCGACGTTCGCCAAGACCGTCGCCAAGCACGAGACCGCGCACGTCAAGGGCCTGAAGCAATTGCTCGGCCGGGCGGCGGTCAAGGCGCCCAAGGTCGAGTTCGGCAGCGCCGTCACCGACCAGACCACCTTCCTCGCCACCGCCAACGCGCTGGAGCCGGTCGGCACGGCGGCCTACGCCGGCGCCGGCCCGTACGTCAAGTCGACGGTCATCGTCAAGGCGGCGCTCGCGATCCACTCGGTCGAGGCCAACCACGCCGCCTGGGCGGCGGCGCTCTCGCTCTACAAGTTCGGCGGCAAGGACCTCCCGGCGCCGAACGACTTCAACCCCGCGTACTCGCGCAAGAAGACGCTCGGGCTCGTGAAGAAGACGGGCTTCTTGAAGTAGGAGCCACGCTGCAAGGGCGGCGGGCTCCTACCCGCCGCCCTCCTATTCCTGGCTGGCGCCGTGCAAGGCGTCCAGCTCGACGAGATCGAGCTCGTCCTTCGGCCGGCCCGCCGCCCGCTTCATCCGCCGCAGCGCATCGAGGCTCGCCACGGGCACGATCAGGTCTCCCATGGCGATCCGTTGGGGTGGCTGGAGCATGCGGTAGTCGGGCACACCCGGTACCTCGTGCAGCACGTGAAGGTCGCCGTGACGAGTTCGCAGCCGCCTGTCGGCTCGCCGGGCCAGAACCTCCTGGGTCAGGGGAGTCTGGGCCCCCGTGGCATCGTGCGCCTCCAGCCGCTCCAGCGCCTCGACCAGCCGGCCAGCGTTCTGCCAAGTCTTGTCGACTACGACGTCGAGATCAGCGGTGGCCCGGATCACGCCGTGAGCAGCGACGGCGAAGCCGCCGATGACCACGTAGGCCACCTCGTGGTCGTTCAGCACGCGCAGAATCGCTTCTGGCTCGAAGCTCGGCTCAGCGCTCATCGATGCGATCCGCGGAAGCGAAGCGCAATGCCGCCCGAGAGAGCTCGATTGCCTTGCGCAGACGCTGTTCGGGCGTCATCTCACGGTGGCGCGCGATGTCCTCCGGAGTGTTCCAGGTGCGTTGCCCCGCGCGCTCACGCGCCGTCGTTCTCGGTTCCTCGGAGCCCATGGGCTCAATCATCGCTCAGGTTCCGGTCAGCAGCACGATTACGCCCCGCCATGTTCGGGGGAGCAAGCCGAAACGAGGGCATCGACTGCGAGAGGACCGAAGGATGCAGACCCGCGCTAGGCGGTGACGTCGACGAGCTCGGGCGCGAAGCGGTAGCCGATCCCGAAGTGGGTGTGGATGAAGGTCCACTCGGGCGCACAGAGCTCGAGCTTCTTGCGCACCTTGCGCACGAAGACGTCGACCGAGCGATCGCGGCGCGGCATCGTGCCGCCCCAGACCAGCTCGTAGAGGTCCGGGCGGGGCACGACGCGGTCGTGGCGCTCGACCAGCGCCTGGAAGAGCTCGAACTCGCGCACTGTCAGTCCGGCCCGCTTGCCGTCCACGAGCACCTGCAGCTCGTCCGGGCGGACCTCGACGTTGGCGACTCGGCGCGTGGTGCGCGGACGCGGGGCAGATTCGAGCGTGAGAGCCAGCATGCAGAAGGCGACCGTACGCCGAGTTGTCCCCCGCGTGGGTGAACCCGGCGTGACCGACTGGAGAACATCTGGTGAACGACCGAGCCCGCTACAACTCCCCGGCGTTGCCTTGCGCCTTGTTGAAGGCGCAGCGAAACAGCTCCGGCTGCCCGACCGGCTTGGCGCCCGCGAAGCCGCCGCGGTCCTTGTTGTCGTAGACCGTGACGTACTGGAGCGTCTCCGGCACGGGGTTGGCGGGCTGGGGCACGGGATCCGGCTCGCCCGCGCGCGGGTCCCCGCGCGAGCCCTCGGTGACGCCCTGCGAGCCGGCGGCGCGCCCGCCCGAGGCAGTGGTCGCGAGCGTGGCGCTCATCTCGCGACGGTCCTTGAGTCCGTCGCCGGGATCGAGGTCGATGGAGGCGGTCAGCTGCGAGTCGTCGATCGTCGAGGCGAGCTTCACGCGCTCGGCGGCCCCGATCAGCTGGGCGGCGGTCGGCAGGTAGCCGCCGAGCTCGACGCAGCGCTGGCTGGCGTAGGACCAGTCGTTCTTGCCCGTGTCGGTCTTGTCGAGCGGATAGGGATTCGACATCAAGCAGACCGTGCCGAGGTCGACGGTGTCGGGACTGCAGCGGTCGAGGTAGGCGCGCGGGCGACGGCCCGCGAGCAGGTCGGCACTGCGAGCGCGAGCGACCTTCGGCAGGCGCTTGGCGGGGACCTTGCCCTTGCGGTCGAGCCGCACGACGGCACCGCTGCGCTTGCCGCCGGCTGCGACGGCGACGCCGTCGCCCTCCGGCTCTCCGCCGGCATGCGACAACGCGAGCGTGGCGCTGGCTGCGACGGCGGCAGCGGCGAGCGCGAGCAGGAGGGCACGCGGGTTCACGGTCTACGACTCCTCTGTCCGGGGCTGGTGTCGACGGATGCGGGCAGCGGCCGGCCGCCGCGCGGTCCGGGCCGCAGCGCCGCGCCGGCGAGCGCTGCGATCAGGATCAGGCCGACCAGATAGGCCGGCAGCGGCGCGCCGTCATGGCGGGGCTCGTAGCGCGAGAAGGCCTGCGACTCCTCGAGCGCGGCTTCCTCCTCGCGCTTTTCCTCCACCTGGTAGACCCGCGCCGGCGCGCCGCCGGGAGGCAGCGGCCGCACGGCCGGAGGGGGCGGGGGCGGCGGGATCGCCGGCGGCGGGCCCACGTCCGGCGGCGAGGGCAGCGGCGACGCAGCCAGCAGCGGCGGCAGCAACGGGGCCGTCAGCGCGACCGGGGGCAGCGCCGGGGGTGCCGGCGGCGGGGCCGGCGGGGGCGGCGGCACGAGCTCGACGGGCGGGCTGCCCGCCGGTGCGGGCGGTGGCGGGGCCGGTGGCGGGGCGGCGCTCGCGCTGCGGCGGGTGAAGCGGTCGGCGCGCAACGGACGGGTGCCGCACGGTCGCTGCACGGTGCCGTTCTGCACGGTCACCTGCTGGGAGTAGGCAAAGCCGCCGGCACGTACCGTGACCGTGGTCGTACCCGCGTTGAAGGGACACAGCAGGCCCGAGCCGGCATCCGTCACGACCTTGTCGCCGGACGGGTCGACGTAGGGCTTGCGCAGGTTGGCGCTGTTGGGGTCCTGGCGTACGAAGTCCGCGATGTCCGGGTCCGAGGAGACGAACTCGTACTCGGGCGCGATGCGCGCCGAACAGCCCGCGATCACGCACTGCTCGGCCGGGAAGCCGACGTGCGGGTCCGCCCCGGGCGGGTTCGGATTGCCGTCACCCGCCGCGACGTTGCCCCAGCGGTCGCCGGCGCGTGGGCGACGACCGAGGCCCTGGAACAGGGCCGGGCGGCTGCGGCGCAGCAGCGTGCCGTCGATCGCCTGCAGCGACAGGTCCTCGATCAGCGGGATCAGCCGTACCCGCACCGGCGCGCGGTTGGTCGCCGGGTCGCGCTCGTCGGCGTCGAGCTCGAGCAGCAGCAGGCCGGAGTCCCCGAACAGGGCGTCGGGGCCGCTGGTGCCGACGGCGCCCGAGATCGGCGAGCGGTAGCCGAGCGTGCCGCTGGCGAAGGTCGGGATCGTGTCCCCGGCACCGGCGGGAATGCGGTAGGCGCGGTTCTCCTCGGGACGGTCGAAGACGTAGGCGGAGGCGCCCTGCTCGACCAGCAGTTGCGCCACCTGGTCGCCGTCGGCGGCGGCGTTGAGCTTGGGCGTGAAGCGGCTGTTGAGGTCGCGATTGCCCATCACGACCGCCGGTATCCCGCGCGCCTTGGCGTCGGCCAGCACGTTGGCGAGCCAGGGCAGCTGCGGCTCGGGCGGGTTCTGGTGCGGGTCGCTAGCGGCCAATGACCCGGTCGAGTTGTCGATCACGACGACGCGCACGCGGCCGCCGGGCCCGTCGGAGTCGAACGCGTAGTGCGTGCGCGCCCCCGCGCCGGGCGGGGCGCCGGGGATGCCGTCGCTGCTCACCCCCACCGGCGCCGGGCCGGACCCGAACGGCGCCGGGAAGCTCGCGAACGCGACGCTGAACGCGCTCGGCACGTCGCCGCCGGCCAGCGCGCCGAAGACCGGCAGCGCCGGCTGCCCGTGCAGCAGCTCGGCGTAGCGCGCCTGCTCGGCCGAGCCGCCCCCGCTCTTGACGCGCCCGCCGGTGTAGAGCAGCAGCCGCGGCCCGTTGGCGGTCGTGCGCAGGCGCTCGGCCCGCTCGAGCGCCGCGCCGAGGCTGCGATCGGGGCCGATCCCCTGTGCGGCGAGGTCGGCGCAGGGCTGCTCGCAGGCGGCGTTGCCGCCGACGAGCAGCCGCACCCGGCCGCCCGGCAGCTCGACCGGCGCGGCCGTGCTGATGCTCGGCGGCGCATCGGCGGCGCCGTAGCGGAAGATCGCCGCGGTGCGCACCCGCGCGCGGGTGACGCGACCGGCGCCGTTGCGCGCGGACGTGCCACGCCCGGCGCTGTCGGCGTCGCCGGTCCAGCCGCCGACCGCCCAGCCGACGCCCTGCTGGTCGAGCGCGAAGGCCAGCACCGGGTCCGGCTTTGCCGGACGGTCGCTGCTGGCGCCGCCGGAGAAGGAGCCGCGCTGCTCGTCGATCCAGCCGCTCGCGGTCTCGCGCAGCACGTAGCCGTCGCCCGGGAACGGGAACGGCGGCAGGATCGGCGGCGGGGTGTTCGGATCGAGTGGCGGGATCTCGTCGGCGGGCGGGAAGGACGTCCGCGGCGCAACCGAGACGACCGCCCGCACGCGCGCGCCGTCGCGAACGGCGGCGGCCGCCACCACCGTCGAGCCCGGCAGCGGCTGGTCGGAGAAGCGCCAGGGCGCACCCGCGGCGTCGCGTTCGAGCACGAAGTCCCGCCCGGCTGCGACCGCGCCGCCGTCGGGCAGCCCGGCGACCGCGTAGAGCCGGGGGGCGCCAGGGCGCACGCGATCGAGCAGGGCCTCGACGCCCTGGTCGACCTGCCAGCCGCCGCCGTTCTCCACCAGCAGGTCCCCGCCCGCCGCGACGAGGGCCTGGGAGCCCGCGAAGGCGATCTGGGTCAGGTCGCGGCCGGCGAGGCCCGCCGGTAGCGCATCTTGGTCCCAGCTCTTGCCGTAGCGCAGCAGCGCCCCGCCCTTGCCGACGGCGAAGCCGCGCTCGGGCTCGCCCGGCTGGAAGGCGACGTCCATCAGGTTGCCCTCGAAGCCGACCGGTGCGCCCTGGTCGGCCTCCCAGCGACCGTTGTCGGCGTTCCACTGCCACATGGCACCGAGGTCGCCGACCGCATGGGCGCGCGTGGGCTCGGGCCAGGCGACCCCGCGCAGCGTCGCGTGCGAGACGCTGTCGCTCGAGCTGAGCAGGAACTCCCGCCGCCAGCCGCTGCCCGGCTGGTAGCGCGCGACCGCGCCGTCGACGCCGACCGCGAGCGCCTGGGCCGAGAGCGCGCCCGGCACCGTCCCGGGGGCCGGCGCGACGTCCGCCAGCGGGGCGCGCAGCGCCACCGGCCAGGAGCGCAGCGGTGCGGGTGGTGGCTTCGTCGTGATCTGCACCGGACCCTCGAGCCAGCCCTCGTCGGGGGCGGCGAAGGCTCCGCCGGCCCTGAAGTTGCCGCCGCCGCCCGGCATGCGCCGCACCTGGTCGCCGTCGAAGCGCAGGTAGGTGCCACGGTTGCTCGCCTCGTCGCCGCCCGGATCGAGCGGGTTGGTGACGACGCGGCTGCCCGAGCCCGACCCGGTCCAGGCGAAGCTGCGGTAGCCGTCGCGGACGGCGAAGCGGGTGCCGAGCGGGTGGGCGCAGACGGGCGCGTCGCACCAGCTGGCACCGACCGTGCCGTTCCAGAACAGCGTGAAGTCCGTCGGCGTGCCGGCGACGGTCATGCTGCCGTCGACCCAGACGCCGTCGGCCGTGGCGGTCAACGGCTGCGCCGCCCCGCCCAGCGGCGCGACCGCCGCGACCTGCTGGCCCGGCGTCGCCGCGGCCGCGAACGTCGGCGCGCCCAACGCTCGCTCGACCCAGCGCGGTCCGCCGGGCGCGCCGGCGCTGCGCTCGAACAGCACGATGCCGCGGCCGAGCGCCGGGGCGGTGCGTGCCAGCGCCCAGGCGCGCCCGCCCGCGGCCGCCAGCGCGACCAGCTCGAAGGAGCCCTCCGAGCCGGCGGGCAGCTCGACCGGCTCGCGCGTCCAGGCGTCGCCGTCCCAGTGCACGACGCCGTCCTCGACCGCCAGCCCGCGCGGCGCGATCCAGACGCCGGTGCGCTCGCCGGCGTCGTCGGCGGCGAGCGCGATCGCACCTGCCCCCCGCTCGGCGGCGAGCGCCTCGCCTGGCGCCAGCACGTCGGGAGGCGGTGCCGGCAGTGCCTGGAACGCTCCGCCCGGGTCGCGTCGCAGCAGCACCGCCTGCGCGTCGGGCGGCCGCCGCGCGTCCCGGCCGACGAGCACGCCGCCGCCGCGATCGGTGACGCGCGCCGAGAGCCGGTTGGGGGTGAAGCCGCGGTAGGGGTCGCCCTGCTCGTCGCGCGGCACCTGCGCCACCTGCCAGCCGGTCGCGTCGGTGTGGCGCAGGAACACGAGCTGCGGATCGATGCCGGTCGGCTCCAGCGGCGCGGCAAGCTGCGCCGGCTGTCCGTCGACGGCGAATCCGCCGACGGCGAGCGGCAGCTGGCGGTAGCCCCACGCCTCCCCCGGCGCACCGTCGCGCGCAGCGCCCATCAGCCGCATGTCCGCGTCGGCCGCGCCGAGCAGCGGTTGGGGGGTGACCGCGCCCGGCGGCGTCTGCGACCGGCCGAGGTCCGCCAGCAGCAGGACGAGGATCGCGGCGAACAGGAGCAACGGGCCTACGGCCACGCGCGGGCGGCTCACGGGCGCACGCCGGTCGTGACCACGGTGCCGTCGCCGCCGTCCCCGCCACCACGCTGTCCGGGCTCGCGCGTCCGGAAGGAAAGCCGCGTCGGCCAGCGCTTCGGATCGAGCCGCAACCGCAGCGTGCGCTTGCCCCGGCCCAGCACGCGCGCGGGCGTCCGCCCGACGACCCGCTGCTTGCGGCGAGCCACCAGCGAGACCCGCGCACGACGGGTCAACGTGAACGACACCCGCAGCGTCGTGCCCTGCAGCTGCGAGCGGATGCGGCGGATCAGCGGGGCCAGCCGCCGGGTGCGCGGCGCCGGCTGGGCCTGCTGCTGCAGCTCCAGCGGCGGCGGGGCGAGCAGCTGCGAGTCGTCGAGCGGACGCGCGTCGGGCAGGAACTGCTCGGCGGCCTCGTTGGGCCGGAAGCCGATCACGCTCGCGAAGGCCGGGTCGGCGTCGACCGGCAGCGCGTTGCCGTCGGAGTAGTGGAACAACCAGCCGGCATAGGTCGCCAGCCAGCAGTCGTCCGGCGCCGGGCAGGCGATGCGCGCCGCGCTGCCGCGGCCCGACCCGCTGACCGGCAGCCGCACGGTCGAGGCGGTGCCGTCGGCCTCGAGCAACGCGACCTTCGCCTTGGCGTTCGTGCTCTGACGCTCGGCGAACGGCTGCACCGCCACCCAGGCGCTGTCGGCGCCCGGGACGGTCGCCACGTCGACGAAGCGCTCGGCGGTCGTGAACGCCGTCTCGTCGAGCGGCACCTGTGCGAAGGCGTCCCCGCCGTCGATCCGCGCCGCCAGCGGTGGCCGCGCGGCCATCCCGCCGCCCTCGGGCACGGCGGAGCCCGAGGCCGCCCCGCCGCCGACCGCCCACAGCTGCTCCCCGTCGCCGTCGAGCGCGAGCAACTCGGTTCCCTCCTCGGGCACGCCGGGCAGCGGCGCGGGCACGAAGGGGTCGCTGGCGGTCCCGTCCGCGTCGATGCGATGCAGCAGTCGCGGCGGCGACTCGGGCGTCGCCAGCTCGGCGGCGTCGCGGCTCTCCGGGCGACGTCCGGCCAGCACGCTCTCGAACACCGTGTCACCGAACGCCTCGAGGTCGGAGACACCACGCCCCCGGGGGTCGTAGCTCGTGGCCAGGCTCTGTCCGTCCCAGTGCAGGTGGAAGGCCCCGACGCGCTCCCCGATCGGGTCCTGAGCACCGACGCCCGCGAACCAGCAGTCGTCCGGACCGTCACAGGCGGCGGCGAACATCTGCCGGAACGGATCCTGGGCTTCGGGCGGCGTGCTGTAGGAGGCGACCACCTGCCCGTCGCGGAAGTGGCAGAGGGCGGTGCCCGAGCCGACGCGCGGCTGGCTGGGCTGGGTCACCGTCCAGAACTCGCGTGGACCGGCCCAGGCGATGCGGGTGCTGTCTCCGGGTCCGCCGCAGACGGTCGCGAGCTGGCGCCAGCCGGCACCGTCGTAGACGAACAGCCCGCGCGGAACCGTGGCGTTGCCCTCGACGGCCAGCAGGCCCCGGTTGGGCGCCCAGAACTGCAGGTCGCCCGGAGCCCCGAGCGGAACCTTGAACGGCGCCCCCGGCGGGGGCGGCGGCTGCTCGAGCTTCCACGTCGGCGCCGCCTGAGCGGGAACGGCGAGCACGGCGAGCAGCGTGAGCCAGGCCACCACCCACGCTGCCGGGCGGCGGCCCTGCTCAGTCGCCACTCCCCCACTCGTGCTCGGCGGTGCGCTCGTCCATCGTGCCGTCGACGAACGTGATCGGCGTCGGCTTGACGGTCGCGAGCACGGCGTCGAGCGCGACCCCGGACAGGGTCTCGTGCTCGATCAGCGCCGAGGCCGTCTCGTCGACCGCGCCCCAGTTGCGCTGGAGGACGACGGCGGCACGGTCGCGTGCCTCGGTGACCAGGCGCTCGACCTCGCGATCGATCAGCTCGAGCGTCGCCGGGCCGACCGAGCCGAGCTCCTGCAGCGCGGCGCCGAGGAAGACCTCGCCTCCGCTCTCGCCGATCGTGATCGGCCCCAGCTCCGGCGACATGCCGAACGAGGTGACCATCCGCCGGGCCAGCTGCGTGGCGGCGTGCAGGTCGTCGTGGACGCCGGTCGAGAGCATGCCGAACTCGAGCCGCTCGCCGGCGGCGCCGGCGACGATCGCGATCAGCTGCCGGCGCAGGTCGGGCTCCTGCATGACGACCTGGTCGCGGTCGGTGAGCATGTGCGCGGCGGTGCCGAGCTGGCGGCCACGTGCGACGATCGACACCTTCTGCGCGGCCACCTTCTGGCCGATCGAACGTGTGACGACCGCATGCGAAGCCTCGTGGATCGCGATCACCCAGCGCTCCTCGTCGCTGAGCACGTGGCTCTTGCGGGCCGGTCCGGCGACGACGCGGTCGATCGCCTCCTCGAGCAGGTCCTGGGTCAGCTCCGGGCTGCCGCCGCGGACGGTCAGCAGCGCCGCCTCGTTGATCACGTTCGCCAGCTCCGCGCCGGAGAAGCCGGGGGTCAGCTTGGCGATCTCCTCCAGCGACGTGCCGGCCGCCAGCGGACGGTCGCCGCAGTGCAGCCGCAGGATCTCCAGGCGGCCGTGGACGTCCGGCACGTCGACGGTCACCTGACGGTCGAAGCGGCCGGGACGCAGCAGCGCGGGGTCGAGGATGTCCGGGCGGTTGGTGGCCGCCATCACGACGATCCCGGCGTCGCCGCCGAAGCCGTCCATCTCGACCAGCAGCTGGTTGAGCGTCTGCTCGCGCTCGTCGTTGCCCTGGCCGATCCCCGCGCCGCGCTTGCGACCCGCCGCGTCGAGCTCGTCGATGAAGACGATCGCCGGAGCGACCTTGCGCGCCTGCGCGAAGAGGTCGCGCACGCGCGCCGCGCCGACGCCGACGAGCGACTCGACGAACTCCGCGCCGGAGAGCGAGAAGAAGGTCGCGTCGGCCTCGCCGGCGGTCGCACGGGCGATCAGCGTCTTGCCGGTCCCCGGCGGGCCGACGAGCAGCACGCCCTTGGGCGCCCGCGCGCCGACGCGCTCGTACTTGCCGGGATCCTCGAGGTAGTCGCGGATCTCGCGCAGCTCGGCGACGGCCTCGCCCGCGCCGGCGACGTTCGCGAAGGTCGTGCGATCGCCCGGTCCCTGGCCCTTCTTGCGGCCCTTGCCGCCCCACTTCGAGAAGCCGGCGAAGGCCCCCGCGCCACCGTCCTGGCCGAGGCGCGTGAACAGCGCGAACAGGCAGACCAGCAGCAGGATCGGAATCAGGAACTGGACGACGATCTGCGTCTCGGGCTTGCCCGACTGCTGATCGACTTCGACCGTCGCGCCGGAGCGCTGCAGCTGCCCGAGGATGCGAGCGGTCTCGGCGTCCGAGCCGGGATAGGCGGCCCAGACGGTCTGGGCCGTAGTCGTGTTGGCAACGACGCGCGCGTCCTCGTCGAGCAGGGTCGCGGTCGCCACCTGGCCGTTGTCGGCCAGCTCGGTGATGCGCGACAACGGCACCTCCTCGCCAGGCGAGCTCGGTCCGATCGAACCGAGCAGCGAGAAGAACAGGATCGTCAGGACGATCGACGCTCCCAGCAGGAACGCCGACAACGGGTCCTTGGCGAGCGCCCGGCCGGCGCCCGCGAAGCGCTCGCCGAATGCGGCGAACACCTCGCGGACGCTGACCAACCGGGTTGGGTTGGGCGACGGACTCAGGACTAACTCCTCTTCTTGGCCTTCTTGGCCGGCTTGAACTTCAGCGTCACCGTGCGCGACGAGCTGCGTGGCTCGCCGCCCTGGGGCGTGAAGGTGAACGTCACCTTCACCGACAGCTTGCCGCTCTTCTTCAGGCGCTTCTTGGCAGCGCTGCCGGGCTGGAGCGTGAGCTTGACCGTGCCCGCCTTGGACACCGTCTTGCGCAGCCCGCCGACGTTGATCTTCTTCTTGCCCTTGCCGGCGGTCGCCTTCAGCACGACCTGCCCGGCGCCCGGAAGGCGGACCGAGAAGGTCGCCGTGCCGGCCTTCGAGCTGAGCGCCGTGGAGGGCACCGAGAACACGTTGCTCGGCTTGCTCGCGGGCGGATTGCTGCCGCCGGGGTTGCCCCCGCCGGGATTGCCGCCACCCGGGTTGCCCCCGCCGGGATTGCCCCCGCCGCCGGTCTTGTTCCAGTCCACCGAGCCCACGCCGGCGCGGGCGATCCCGAGGATCGCGCCGGGCAGTGGCGAGTAGTCGTTGGAGAACAGCATGCCCTGGCCCGAGTCGGCGACGATCGCGGTCCAGTAGTCCTTGACGCTGCGCGCCTTCGCCTCCTCCTCGGCGGTGTTGCCGTAGGCGTCGGCGTTGTCGTCGAACACGAGGCCGTAGGTCAGCGTGCAGATGCCGTAGCCGGCGTTCGCGTTGACGCCGCTGACCTGCGACCAGTCGCCGAGGGTCGAGGCCGGCACGCCGTTGAACTGCGTCGCGGCGCAGTTGGCGCCCTTGGTGCCGTCGGTGCGGAAGCCGTTGGCGTCAGCGGTCGGCTCGGTGAACGTGCCGGAGCCGTTCTGGACCTGGGTCCAGTAGGTGTCGTTGTCGTCTCCCTCCGGAGTGATCGCGAGGCTCGGGCTGGCGTTGCGAGCCGTGGCCACGTCGGCGTAGCCGATCGAGCCGTCGGTCGCGATCACCTTGCTGACGAGCGCGCCGGCACCGTTCGAGCAGCCGCTCGTGAGGTGGTCGACGGCGTCGTCGGCCGAGCCGGGGCCGCTGGCGCCGGTGCAGTCGGCGCGCGCGCCGAAGGTCGCGTTCGGCCAGGCGCGGTTGCCCGCGGTGGCGTCACCGGACTCGTAGGTGGTGCTCCAGCCCTGGGTCGGGTCGATGGTGTTGAGGTAGCTCTTGAAGGCGAACGTCGTGCCCGACGCGTCGAAGCGCACGACGCGCGTGATCGGGGCGTCGCAGGCCGGGTCGGTCAGCTCGGGGAACAGCTCGCTCCAGGTGTCGGAGTCGGCGTCGCCGGCCCAGGCGTCCTCCCACTTGGCCTTGGTGAAGCGCACGCGCACGACGTCGTCGTCGGTGGCGTCGCCGTCGTTGTTCTGCGCGACGGTGCGATTCGCGGCGTCGAGGTCGGTGACGTCGCAGCCGTTGGGGAAGTTCACCAGTGGTGCCACTGCGCCGACGGCGGCGGGGACCACGTGGATCTGGCCCTCGTCTCCGGCGGCGTCGGTGCCCTGGTTCATCTGGGCGATCTGGGCCGGAGTGGGCGGATCGTCGGTGGCGCCGAAGCGCGGCGGCTGGTTGCGGCTGCGCGAGCCGTCGGTGTTGGCACCGCGTCGCACGCCCATCGCCTCGAGGCCCGCCCCCGAGCCGAGCGGCTCGTAGGTGACGTTCGGGAATGCGCCCACGTCGGCGCAGAAGAAGCTCTGGAAGTTGAGCTTCCAGGCGCTCTGGGCGGTGGCGGCGAACGACGCGCCGCGACCGATCGCGTCGGCGCCCTGGCATTTGCCGGTGCTGAACGCCGCCTCGCCCCTGGGCGCCGTGAGCGCCAGCAGCAAGGCGGCGAGCAGGAGGGAAGTCGCGGCGGCGGCCAGTGCTCGCCGCGACGGAATTGCGCGAGTCATGAGGGTCAGGGTCCTTTCACCTGAAGATCGTCGGAAGGATTCGCGGCGACCCTCTAACGAGACTCCCTGACGATCAAGAGCCTTTACCGAACTAAAACGACGCGATAACCAGTTCGTATCCAACCGATATCCAGTCCTTCTCCACGCGTTCACTGAAATGCCGCACCACGTGGGCGCCGCTGGGCTGACTCGTGCCTGAAGGTCACGCGCAGCGTGCGTGCGGTCCGCCGGCCGCCTCGGCTGGGAAAGAACGTCAGCGAGACCCGCGCCGGCAGTGCGCGGCGGCTGCTCAGCTGGCCGCGGTAGCGACGTACGAGCCTCAGCTCGACGTCGACGCGCCCGGCCCGGGGCGCGAAGCGATTCGCACGCGCGAGCACGCGCATGGTCCGCTTGCGCTTGCCGCGCAGGCTCACGCGTCCGCGGGCGATCGCGGTCAGCGTGCCGGCGGCCGGGACGCGTACGCGCAATCCGAGCCGCCCCGCGCCGAGCTGGCGCACGCTCGCCGGCAACGGCAGCTCGTCGCCGCCGAGGTCCTCGGTCGCGTCGACGGCGCCTCCCCCACCGCCGGGACCCGTCGGCGGCGGCCCTCCGCCCGGCTCGACCTGGCGAGAGGCGACGAAGGCGTCGACGCGCTGGTTGGCGTCGCCGTAGAAGAGGTTGGCCGCGAACGCCGTGAACGCGATGCGCGTGCCGTCGCCCGAGAGCGTCGGCTCGTTGCCCACGCTGCCGTCGATGTCCGCGCCGTCCGCCGAGCGGGTGACGCGCTCGATCGTCCGGGTGGCGAGGTTCGCGACGTACAGCTCGCGTGCGCTCGCCGTCAGCCGGGCCGCTCCGACCTGTGCGAGCGCGGGCAGCACGAAGCGCGTGCGCGAGGTGGTCAGGGCCGCCCACTGCCCGTCCGCGGACAGCGCCACGCTCTCGATCGGCGACGAGGCCTCGGCGTCGCCGATCGCTCCCTCGCGCGTCAGCTCGACGGTCGCCGCCTTGCGCGAGAGGCCGGGCTCCATGCGGGTGACGTACAGGTCGAGCCCGTTCTGGGTGTTCGGGTCGGGGCGTGGCCCGGCGCTGGTCAGGAAGGCGACCACGCGGCCGTCGCCGCTGAGCGCGGGCGCGAGGTTGAAGTTGCTCGGTCCGAGCTCGGGGCCGGTCAGCGGGCCGTAGCACGGGCCGGTCGAGGTCTGGTCGAAGACCGCCGTCGCGCCCGGCGGGCAGCCCGGGTCGTCGGGGTCGGAGACCCCCGTGACGCGCCGCGTGGGCGCGGCCGCACCGTCGGCGATGCGCTGCCAGAGGTAGTAGTAGAACCCGGCGTCCGGGTTCTCCCCACCGACGAAGCGCGTCTGGACGGGCGCGTTGGACCCCGTCCACGCGACGGTGCCGCCGTCGGCGCTGATCGAGGCGGGGCCGACCGCCCCGCCTGCCGGCAGGCTGGAGCCGGCGGCACGCGTCACGAGCGTCGTGGCGTCGGTCGCACGGTCGCGCACGAAGACCTGGAAGCCAGGCGTGTCGACCGCGCCGCCCGCGGGCAGGTCGCTGGCCACGTCCAGCGTGCGGAAGGCCACGCGCTCGCCGTCTGCGCTGATGGCCGCGCCACGAGTGACCTCGGCGCCGGGATTGCGTCCGGGCAGGTCGGGATCGCGCGGCGCGTAGGTCGCGGGCGCGTCTGCGCCGTCACGAGCCGAGATCAGCTCGAAGGCGGCGGGCGCGTCGGGCGGCACGCTCATGTCGCGCACGTAGACGTCGACGTTGCCGTTGACGTCGGCCGGGACCAGCTGCTGGCCCGTCGAGAAGGCGACGTAGTGCCCGTCGGCGCTGATCGACGGGTTCTGCGCCCCGCGCGCGAGCACGGGGCCCCCGCCTTCGGCGCGCTGGTCGCCGTCGGCGACCAGCGCCAGCGCGCGCGTGTCGAGGTCGAAGCGGAAGATGCCGCCGACCCGCTCCTGGCCCGGCGGATCGGGGTCGTCGTCGGCGAAGAAGTTGCGCGCCCGGGTCTGGACGGCGACGTAGCGCCCACCCGCGGCCACCGCAGCGAACTGGCTGGCGTCGTCCGCCTGCTCGAGCCGCCCGAAGTCCGCCGACACGATCTGGGCGCCGTTGCCGTACCAACCCTCCGCGGTCGCCGGGAGGAGGAACGGCATCAGGACGGCAAGCGTCACGATCGTCGCGGACCGGCGCGGACGCCAGCGCGTGCGGGTCCGACGAGTGCCCCCGAGCGCGATCGCCTCGCCGACGCTCCAGCGCACCGAGCCGCTCATCGGACCCGCACCCGCGTGCGCACGACGACGCGGTTGCCGGCACGATCTCGCGCCCGCACCACCACGCGGTAGGTGCCCGCGCGCGCATAGACGTGCCGGGCGGCGGGACGGCGGCGGGCCGAGGCGCCGTCGCCGAACGAGATGCGGGTCGCGGCGGCTCGCAGGCGCGAGGAGCGAGCACGGCGACCGTCGCCGACCCGCACCGTGACGTCCCTGCCTCGCGCGCGCACGCGCACGCGCGGCTTGCGCCGGTCGACGCGCACCTGACCCTCCTGGCTGACGGTCTCCTGACCGGCGGCGTCGACGGCGACGACGCGGATCGTGTGGCGCCCGTCCTCGAGCGCGCTCGGGCCGAGGCTGGCGGCGTGCGAGCGCAGCCGCTCGCGCACCGGCTCGTCGTCGACCGTGACGGTGTAGGTGACGCCGCTGATCGCGCTCGGCGACGGGTCCCAGCCGATGCGCAGTGCACGCCGCCGCACCCAACCGTCCGGCACTTGGATGAAGAAGCCCTCGGGTGGCGCGTCCACGACCACGGCCGCGATCTGCCCACCCTGGCGAAAGCCCACGAGCGCGTCGCCGAGTCCCGAGCCGGCCAGCTCCAGCTCGGCGGCCGCGCCGCCCGCCGGCGCGCTGGCCAGCAGCGCCTCGGGCACGCCGTCGGCACGCGTCTCCCGGATCCCCGCACCGCCCTGCGCGCGCCACGTGCTCGACCCAGGCGCCGGTCTCGGCCAGGTCGACGAGCGGATCGGCAGCCGCGGAGTCCGCGCCGCCCTCGTCTATGCGTTCGACGGGATCGATCCGCTCGCCGTCGCCACCGCCCGCCAGCACCGCGCCGGCGGCCGCGAAGACGGAACGGAAGGGACCCAGCGGGGCGACGGCGACCGCCGCGGGACCGGGGCTCGGACGCACGCCGCCGTCGACCGGGTGCGGGCCCGCGAAGGCACCGGCGCCCTCGCTGAAGGAGTCGGGGATCTCGTTGACCATCAAGCGCGTGGCCCCAAGCCGTCCGCCCTCGCCCGCGGCCTGCCGAAAGGCGACCGCGCCCTGGCCGAAGCCGGACACGTCGAGCGAGAACGCGTCCGCCGCGCCCCGCAGCGGCTGACCGTCCCACGTCGACGGGCTGACCGCGAGCGGGACGCCGAACTGCAGCCCGAACAGCCGCCGTGCCCAGACGCGGTCGACGAAGTCGTCGCCGGGCTCCTGGAAGGCGACGATGCCGTTGCCCTGGATGTCGATCCCCACGCGCGGGCGGTTGAGCGCGCTCGGGGCGCGCACCGGGATCGAGGGCGCGCGGTCGAGCACGCTGCCCGCCAGCGACCAGAGCGCGCCCGTGTAGCGGGCAAGGCGCAGTTCGGCCCCGACGTAGCCCGGCGGGTTGGCTGCGCTCGTGTCGGTGACGACGCGATAGACGAGGTAGGCCGTGCCGCCGCGGCCCATCGCCAGCGCGGGCCAGGTCGCCGTCGCCTCGCCGACGTTGAAGTCGACCGGCACCGGAGCCTGGAAGCGCGTGGCACCGGGATCGAGCGCGGCGGAGTACATGCGGTCGCTGCCGGCACCGAACTCCTGCACCCAGGTGACGACCAGCCGACCGCGGTTGCCGGCACCGATGCGAGGCCAGGAGGAGTCGAAGGCCTGCCCGACGTCCACCCTCCGCGGCGTCCGCCACGCACCGTCGGCGTACAGCGCCGCAAATACGTGCGCGCGCCCGTCCACGCGCTTGCGATAGACGAGCCCGCCCGTCCCGTCCTCGGCCATCGCGACGCCGCCGAGGTCGAGCACGTCCGCACCCGCGTCGATCGTGCGGGTGTCGGAGATCGCCCCGCGCGCGGGGGCGGCGGTGAGCAGGCACGCGCAGACGAGCGCGGCGACGACGGCACGGGCGAGTCCGGACATCCCGTCGCCCACCCTTTCGGTGCCAGGCAGGCGACTCGTTACCGATTCGATACCAGGTGGTGAAAGACGCTCGAGTCTCACCGTGGACCAACGACTGAGACTTCTTCACCACCACTCGACCTTCACCAGTTCGTCTCCAGGTTTTCTCCAGGTGATCACGCCGAGTTCACCCGTGCCCGGGGGTCTCGTGCCGAGACTGCCTGGAGTCGGCTCGGCCGACGGATTCGCACGCTGCTCTGTCTTCGGAATTTTGGAGTCCCCGCCCATGAGCCGGTTCCTCGTGCCCGCTGTCGCGGGCGCCCTCGCAATCGCCGCCTTCGCACCCAGCGCCGGCGCGGAGCCTCCGCAGGCACGCGCAGCCGCGACCACGATCACGATGAGCGGCTCGACCTCGATCGCGCCGCTCGCCTCGAAGCTCGCCAAGGCCTACCTCGGCACGAAGGCCGCCAAGGGCAAGGTCGGCTTCCGCCTCTCCCAGGGCGGCTCGGACATCGGCATCGCGGACGTCTCGCGCGGACGCGTGACGATCGGCAACTCCTCGCGCGACCCGCAGCCCTCCGATCCGGGTGGCCTCTTCTTCAACAAGATCGCCCGCGACGCGATCTGCGTCGTGACCAACGCGTCCAACTCGATCCCGAACATCTCGCAGCAGACGGTGCAGCAGATCTTCAGCGGCCAGGTGCGCAGCTGGAGCCAGGTGCCCGGTGCGAAGGTCGAGGGGCCGATCGACCTCGTCGTGCGCACCGCCGCCTCCGGTACCCAGGACGCGTTCCAGAACATCTTCATGGGTCTCGACAAGCGCGTCTCGCCAAGCGCCAGCGTGAAGGCCTCGAACGGTCTCCAGGCACAGGCGGTGAAGTCGAACCCGAACGCGATCGGCTACGCCTCCTTCAACTTCACCAAGGGCCTGCACGACGTGCCGTACCAGGGCGTGGGCTGCAACCTCCGCAACGCGAAGTCGGGCCAGTACCTCGGCACGCGCAACTTCTGGATGGTCACCCGCGGCAAGGCCAAGGGCGCCGCGAAGGCCTGGATCCGCTGGATCCGCGGCAGTTCCGCCGCACGCAACATCATCGCCTCCGACTGGGTCCCGCTGCGCTAGTGGCCGGACTTCCCGCAGCGGGCCGGGCACGGGTGCTGCCGGCCCGCGCCAGCATGGCGCCGTGGTCGGACCGGCGCGTCGAGCGCGTCTTCGCCGTGATCGCCTGCAGCGTGCTGGCGCTGATCGGCGCCATGGTGCTGTTCGTGTTCGCGAAGGCGTGGCCGTCGTTCGCGCACAACGGCCCCGCCTGGTTCTCTTCCGGCGGCAACGTCGACCAGCAGTTGGTGGACATCTTCAACTCGCCGGCCGACGCCGCCAACTACGTCTACGAGCTGCGCGCCTGGCCGCTGATCTGGGGCACGGTCCTGACCACCGGGGGCGCGGTGTTGTTCGGCGTGACGTTCGCGCTGTTCGCCTCGATCTTCATCGTCGAGTTCGCCCCTGAGCGGCTGCGCAAGGTGCTCGAGCCGGTCGTGCGGCTGCTGGCCGCCGTCCCGAGCGTGATCTACGGCCTGATCGGGATCCTCGTGATCGTCCCCTGGGTCTCCGACCACCTGATCTCGACCGAGCGCAAGGAGTCCGTCGCCTACGTCGTGCAGCTGTCGGGCACGAGCCTGCTCGTGGCCTGGCTGATCCTGACGATCATGATCACGCCGATCATGATCGCGATCGTCACCGACGCGCTGCGCGCGGTGCCGCGATCATGGACCGAGGGCGCCGCGGCGCTCGGAGTCAACAGGTGGCGCGTGACCTGGACGATCACCGTGCGCGCCGCCCGCCCGGCCGTGATCGCCGCCGCGGTGCTCGCGACCGCCCGCGCGCTCGGCGAGGCGATCATGCTCTCGATGGTCTCGGGCTCCGCCGGCTTCGCGCCGAATCCGCTCGACGGCCTGACCTTCTTCCTCGAGCCCACGCGCCCCCTGGCGGCGACCGTCGTCGACAACGCCGAGGGCCTGTCGGTGGTGCCCTTCGGCCAGACGCTCTACGCGATGGCCGCCGTGCTGCTGATCTCGAGCGTGTTCCTCTCCTTCGCGGGCTGGGCGGCCAAGCAGCCGCTGCGCCGCTACGGGATCCAACCGTGACCGGTCCGCGCGAGGCGACCGCGAGCTGGCCGCTGCGAGATCGGCTCGGCCTCGGCCTGGCCTGGACGGCGGGCATCTCCCTCTGCGCGATCGCCGCCGCGATCGTGATCTACATGCTGGTCAAGGGCCTCGGCGAGCTCGACCTGTCGCTGCTGACCGATCACCCGCAGGCCGACCTCGACCAGTCCAAGTCCGGCGGCTTCCTCGACCCGATGATCGGGACCGTGCTGCTGACGGTGCTCGGCACCTGCCTGGCGCTGCCGCTCGGCGTGATCACGGCGCTGTGGCTGACCGAGTACGGCCGCCCGTCCTGGCTCGCCCGCGCGGTCGAGTCCGGCGTCGAGGTGGTCGCCGGCACGCCCAGCATCGTGCTCGCGATCTTCGGCCTGCTGATCTTCCAGGAGAAGCTGCTGTCGATCTTCTCGATCACCGCGGAGGGCGGCGCGGTCTTCGGACGCTCGTTCCTCGCCGCCGCGGCGATGATGTCGCTGATCGCGCTGCCGCTGGTCGTCGGCGCCACGCGCGAGGCGCTGCAGGCGATCCCCGGCCACGTGCGCGAGGCCTCGTACGCGCTCGGCAAGAGCAAGGCGGCCACGATCCGGCGCGTGCTGCTGCCGGCCGTCCGCCCGGGCATCGGCACCGGCGCGGCGCTCGGCATGGGCCGCATCGCCGGCGACACCGCGATCGTCGTGATCCTGCTCGGCGCCACGCTGACGCTCCAGGGCGCCGGCGGCATCGAGCCCTTCGACACGCTGCGCGGCACCGGCTCGACGCTCACCAGCTACGTCTACGTCAACTCGCCCGCCGGCGAGGGCAACGCGCCCGAGAAGGCCTACGCGGCCGCATTCGTGCTGCTGCTGATCGTGGTCGCGCTCAACTTCACCGTCGACCTGATCGCGCGGCGGCGCGGCCTCGGGAGGCCCGCATGGACCAGGTGATCCCGCCCCCCGTGCGCCGGATCGTCGTCGAGCACGAACCGACGCTCGTCGAGCCGCCGGCCAACGGCAACGGCGCCCGCCCCGCCAACGGCGCGGGCATCTCGCCGGTCATCCGCCGTCCCGAACCGGCCCGCGGCCCGAAGGTCGAGCGCATGCGCACCGACGCGGTCTCGATCAGCTACGGCGACAAGGAGGCCGTGCGCGAGGTCACGCTGCCCGTGCGCCAGGGCGAGGTGCTCGCGCTGATCGGCCCGTCGGGCTGCGGCAAGACGACGTTGCTGCGCTCGCTCAACCGGCTCGTCGAGCTGACGCCGACCGCCACCCGCAGCGGCGTCATCAGCCTCGACGGCGAGGACGTCGACGAGCTCGAGGTCACGCGCCTGCGGCGGCGGGTGAGCATGGTCTTCCAGCAGCCCAACCCGTTCCCGATGAGCGTCTTCGACAACGTCGCCTACGCGCTGCGCGAGCAGGGCTCGGGACGACCCTCGAAGGACGAGCTCGCGCCGCACGTCCAGGACGCGCTGCAGCGCGCGGGGCTCTGGGCCGAGGTCGGCCAGACGCTCGACCACCCGGCGCTGCGCCTCTCCGGCGGCCAGCAGCAGCGGCTGTGCATCGCCCGCGCGCTCGCCGCCCGCCCCGAGGTGCTGCTGCTCGACGAGCCCTGCTCGGCACTCGACCCGCGTTCGACGGCGACGATCGAGGAGCTGATCCTGACCCTGCGCGACGACGTCGCCATCGTGATCGTCACCCACAACATGCAGCAGGCGCTGCGGATCGCGGACTGGGTCGGCTTCATGTACCTCGGCGAACTGGTCGAGTACGGCCCGGCGGAGCAGGTCTTCGGCGCCCCACGCGAGCGCCGCACGCGCGAGTACGTCAGCGGAGCGTTCGGGTGAGATGGCCGCTGCTGCTCGTCGCCGCGGCCTGCTGCGTCCTGCCGCTGAGCGGCCTGCGAGTCGACGCAGAGCAAGAGCGCCAAGCTCGCCGAGCAGGCCGGCGAGCTGAAGACCCAGCGCGGCCTGCGCATCGCCAAGGCGAGCAAGGTCGTGAAGGTCGAGCGTGCGACGGTGCTCAGCGACGCCAACGGCACCGCGGCGGTCGTGACGCTGCGCAACACCTCCAAGCGCAGCCAGGCGCGCGTGCCGCTGCTGATCGACGTGCGCGGCAAGGACGGCAAGAGCGTGTTCGAGAACGCCGACCCGGGACTCGAACCGGCGCTGACCGGCGTCTCGGTGCTGCTGCCCGGCCAGCAGCTGACGTGGGTCAACGACCAGGTCCTCGCGACCGGCAAGGCACGCACGGTCAAGGCCAAGGTCGGCGCCCCAGCGCGGCAATGCCCCGCCCAAGCTGCCGCAGATCGCGCTCGCGCCGCCGAAGCTGGAGCAGGATCCGACCAGCGGCGTGTTGGCGGTCGGCAAGGTGACCAACCGCTCGGACGTCGAGCAGCGCAACCTGACCGTGTTCGCCGTCGCGCGCAAGGACGGGCGCGTCGTCGCCGCCGGCCGGGGCGCGGTCGAGCGGCTGAAGCCGCGCGCGAGCGCCACCTACCAAGTCTTCTTCATCGGCAATCCCGAGGGTGCGCGGCTGACGCTGGCCGCGCCGCCGACCACGCTGAGGTGACGCGGTGACGATCGCCGACGAGGACGTCCCCACACAGACGCTCGGCGCGCACGGCGAGCCGTGCCCGGCCTGCGGCGCGCCGCTGGCCGGCGATCAGCGCTACTGCCTCAACTGCGGCCGTCGCCGCGCCGGCGCGCGCGTGCCCTACGCCGATTTGCTGGCCGGACGTGCGCCCGACGACGTGCTGACCCCCGTCTCGCCGCCGCCCCCTCCCCCGCCACCGCCCGAGCGGCGCCCGTTCCCGGTCGCCGCGACCGTCGGGGTCGCCGCCGGCGCGACCGCGCTCGTGCTGGCGATCGGCGTGCTGCTCGGCGCGGCGACCGGCGACGACCAGCCGCGCCAGGTGCAAGCGGCGGCGCCCGTGCAGAAGCCGCCGGTGATCAACGTCAACGCCGGCGCCGCGGCGCCGGCGGAGGAGACGTTCACGAGCGACTGGCCCGAGGGCGAGGAGGGCTGGACGGTCAAGCTCGACGGCGTGTCCAAGGACACCGGCCAGGTCGCGGACGTGGAGAGCGCCAAGAGCGATGCCGAGAGCAAGGGTGCGACCGACGTCGGCGCGCTCGACTCCGACGACTGGGCGACCCTCGACAGCGGCGAGTACGTGGTCTACTCGGGCGTGTTCACCGGCAAGGGCGCCAAGGGCAAGGCCCAGGCGGCGCTGAAGAAGCTGAAGGCCGACTTCCCCGGCGCCGAGGTGGTCGAGGTCTCGGCCGGCGACGTGCCCGGCGCCGAGGGCGAGACCGCCGAAGAGCAGCCCGAGGAGGTCGACAAGAGCGAGCTCGAGGACCTGCAGAACGCGACCGGCGAGGAGCAACAGAAGAAATCCGCCAAGCTTCCCTCTACGCTGGAGCTTGGAGGGGAGGCGCCGCCGACCGACGACAAGGAGGCCGGTGGCGGCACTGATGCGGAGGTGATCGAGTGACGACGACGCGTGTAGCCGTTCAGCGGGGCGAACTGGAACGCCGCCGCGAGCAGGTCGCGCGCGAGCTCGCGGAGCAGCACTGGGATCTCGGCGGTCTTGCGTACGAGATGGCGATCCGCGATCACTTCCGCCTCGACGTGCTCACCCGCCAGGCTGCGCGCGTGCAGGAGCTCGACGCCGAGTTGGCGCAGGTCGAACGACTGTTGAAGCTCGAGGGCGAGGGTGCCGCGGGCTCGTGTGGGAACTGCGGCGCGCTGTTCGCGCGTGGTGCAGTCTTCTGCTGGCAGTGCGGCACGCAGATGACAGAGGACAGACCGCTCACGTGAACGGCCAGCGCCCCCGCCCCGGCGCACGAGCCCTGCGGACGCTCACCAGTGCGACGGCGATCCTGGCCACCGCGCTGGCGACCGGCGGGCTGCCCGTGTCAGCACAGACGCTGCCGCCGACCTCGACCACCGAGACGACGCCGGCACCCGTCGAGACGACGCCTCGCACCACGCCGACCGAGACGACGCCGACACCCCCTGCTCCTGCTCCGGTCGAGCCCCCTCCGTTCACGAGCCCGATTCCGGCCCCGGCGCCGCCTCCGTCCCCGCCGGCCGAGCGCAAGGACGCCCCGCGCCCCCCGGCGCGCAAGCGCGAGCCCCGGCCCAAGCTGGTCGATCCGCAGCTGGAGCCGAAGCGGGCGCCGCGATCGACGAAGCCCAAGGCTCCTGCTCCCCCCGCCACCGCAGACCCCGACGCTCCCTGCGTCGAGCGCTGGGAGCAGACACCGGACGCGCCTGCCGAGCCGAAGCGGCACCGCCCGCAGGCGGATGCCCGCTGCGCCAAGCCACATGCGAAGAAGTCTCACCCTCGACCTGAGGCTTCGCTCCCGGCCGGGCCACCCTCGAGCTTGACTCCAGGGTTCGTCGATGCGCTTTCCGGTCCGTCGGTGGCGTCGGGTGTGCCGAATTTCGTGATCAGGAAGTTTCGGGTGCCGCCGTTTCTGCTGCCGATCTACCAGGCGGCCGGGATCGAGTACGGCATCCGCTGGGAGATCCTCGCAGCGATCAACGAGATCGAAACCGACTACGGACGCAACCTCAACGTCTCCAGCGCAGGAGCACTCGGGTGGATGCAGTTCATGCCCTCGACCTGGAAGGCCTACGGCACCGACGCCAACAAGGACGGACGCAAGGACCCCTACAACCCCGTCGACGCGATCTTCGCCGCCGCCCGCTACCTCAAGGCAGCCAACTACCAAAACGACGTCAGGGCCGCGATCTGGGCCTACAACCACGCCGACTGGTACGTCGACTCCGTCCTCCTGCGCGCACGCCTCATCGCCGGCGTCCCCGCCGACCTCATCGGCTCCCTGACCGGCCTCACCGAAGGCCGCTTCCCCGTCTACGCCCGCGCACGCTACGCCGACGACCTCGCCGAGCAAGGCGTGCTCAAGCGCGCCAAGGCCGGCGAGAACGCCGCCAACGTCATCGAATCCGACGACAACCGCCGCGGCATCGAGATCTTCGCCCGCGAAGGCTCCCCCGTCGTCGCCGTCAACGACGGCGTCGTCAAGGAGATCGGCACCAGCAAGCGCCTCGGCCGCTACCTCATCCTCCAAGACGTCTACGGCAACCGCTACACCTACGGCCACCTCGGCAAGGTCGCACGCACCTACCCCGTGCCCAAGCAGGACGCCAACTCGATCGGCAGGATCGAGGTCACGCGGGCGCACGACGATCCGCGACCCGTGGCCCCTGCGTCCGCCGGCCGCCAGCCGACCCGTGGCGAGCCCAAGCCCGCCAAGGTCGAGCGACGCCCCCACCGGGGCGTGGTCGCCACCAAGCGACGGCTGTTCGCCCACCCGGACATGCCCCAGGCGCAGGCGGCGGGCGGCCTGGAGCAGTTGCTGACCTCAAAGCAGGCGGCCGGCGGCCAGCTCTCGGTCTATCGCAACGGCTCGGCGCCCCCGCTGCGGCTCGACCCGTCGCAGGTTCGCCTGCGGGTGCTGAAGGAGGGCTCGCATGTGATCGGGGGGACGATCCTGGGTCGGATCGGCGCTCCGGACGAACGGGCGTCGCACCTGCGGTTCGAGATTCGTCCGGCGGGCAAGGGCGCGCCGCGGATCGACCCCAAGCCCATCCTCGACGGCTGGAAGCTCTTGGAGGCGACCGCGATCTACCGCGCCTCCGGTCGCAACGTCCTGCACGGCGACGACGAGCAGGGCGCGATGTCGATCGGCCAGATCCTCCTCCTGCCCAAGCCCCTGCTCGAAAAGCGCGTCCTCGCCGACGAACGCGTCCAAATCTACGCCGGCGGACGCGACGACATCCGCTCCGGCCAGATCGACCGGCGCGTGCTCGCCACGCTCGAATACCTCGCCGAATCCGGACTGCGCCCAACCATCACCTCCCTGCGCAACGGCCACGGCTTCTACACCGCGTCGGGCAACGTCTCCGAACACTCCTCGGGCAACGCCGTCGACATCGCAGCCATCAACGGCATCCCCATCCTCGGCCACCAAGACGCCGGCGGCATCACCGACCAGACGGTCCGGCGCATCATGCAGCTCCAAGGCACCATCCGCCCCCACCAGATCATCAGCCTGCTCGACTACGGGCAGAACACCCTCGCGCTCGCCGATCACAACGACCACATCCACGTCGGCTTCCAACCCCTCTTCGGACCCAACACCAAGCTCGCACGCCAAGCCATGACCGTGCTCGAGCCCAACCAGTGGTCCGACCTGCTCGAACGCCTCGGCGAGATCGACAACCCCGTCGTCCCCACCAAACCCTCGAAGTACGCGCTGCCGGCCCGCGGCCGGCGCTGACTCCGTCGCTTCCCCCGCGGCCCTCGCCCCGGTTCGCGCGAGGGGGTTTTGCGTACGCGAACGGGGGGCGAGGTTTGCGCGGGGAAGGCGCCCCGGCGATTGAGGAGGGTCATCGCCGTCCGAGCGCCGCGCCCAGTCTCGGCGGCGTCGCAGTTGCTGGTGTGATCGGGGTGTGACGCAGATGTCAAAACGCCATTGCCGATCGAAGCGACGTTTGCATTCTGCTGCGATCTGAAATGCTTCCTGTGATGGCCTCGGTTTCCGCAGTGCCTTCTCTGCCCCGGTCGCTCCCCGATCTCCCGCGTACACGGGCCGCACGCACGTTTGCCGACGAGCGCCACGCCGGCCAGCAGCGCGCGGCTGACGGAGCCCCGTTCATCCTGCACCCGCTCGAGGTGGCCACGCTGCTGCACGAGCAGGGCTACCCCGACTACGTCGTCGCCGCGGGCGTGCTGCACGACGTGATCGAGGACACCGACACCGACCCGGCGGAGCTGGAGCTGCGCTTCGGTCCCGAGGTGGCAGCGCTCGTCACGAGCCTCAGCGACGATCCGAGCATCCACGACGACGCCCGCCGCAAGGCCGCCTTGCGCCGCCAGATCGAGGGAGCGGGCGCGGAGGCAGCCGCGATCTTCGCCGCCGACAAGGTCTCGAAGGTGCGCGAGCTGCGCATGCGCGTCCGCCCCGACGGGCCGACCGACGACGACCAGGTCAAGCTCGACCACTACCGCCGGAGCCTCCTGCTGTTGGACCGCCTGCTGCCGTGCCATCCGCTCGTCGCGGCCTTGCGTCGAGAGCTGGCGCTGCTGGACGACTGCCGCCCGGCGGCCGGACGCTTCACGCGCGGACGTGGCCGCTCGCTGCCGTCCCAGTCGGCGCCGTTGCCAGCCGGCGGCTAGCTGCCGGCGCGCCAGGCGCGCCAGTAGGCCTCCAGGCGAGCGGCGAAGCGCGACGGCTTCTCCGCGTAGAGCCGTGCGCCGAGCGGCAGAGCGGTCTCGAGCAACTCGTCCTGACGGCGGCCGATCAGCGTCAGCAGGCGATCGCGCTGGTCGTCGGCTCGACCTCGCACCGTCGCGGCGAGCACGCTCAGGTCGTGGTGGTCGCCCAGCAGGTCCGAGAGCTCGTGCGCCTCGTCGGCGGCTGCCGCCAGGACCGGCGGCCAGCTGTCGCGCAGCAGCCGCTGGTGATACCAGAGGTCCTTGACCGCCTTGCGCCACTCGTGGATCGCCTCGTCGGTCGGCTCGGCTCGGACGGCGGCCAGCCGCGCCCGGCCGCACCGGTGGCTGCGTTCGATGCCCGGACCGAGCAGCTTCCACCCCTTCGCCTCCAGCAGCCACTCGTCGATCGCGGCCCGCCCCTGCTCGATCGCCGACGCCGCCTGCTCGAGCCGCGCCCGCAGCTCGGGGTCGTCGCCGTCGCCCGAGAGCCGCTGACGCTCGGCGCGCAGGTCGATCTCGAGGTCGACGACGGACGGCAGCTCGTCGCCGTAGTGGCGGCGCAGCGCGGTGAGGGTCTGGAGCTTGACCTCGGCGTCGCGCGAGCTCGCCAGCAACCGGCCGGCGTCGCGGTAGCGCGCGTTCTCCGCCCGATAGCGCTTGCGACCGAGCTCCCTGCGCACCAGCCGTAGCAGCGCGCGCAGCTTCTTGACGTCCTTGCGGGCTTCGTGCACCGCGCTCGCGAGGTCGTGCCGGCTCTCGCGGTGGAGCTGGATCAGCGCCGACTCGATCCGGCCACGAGCGACGCGACGCACGCCCTCGGCGGCGGTCTCGTCGCCGAGCAGGCGATAGTCGGGCGACGCGGCGGTCCGGTCGATCGCCTCCTGCGCCGGCTCCGAGAGCGGCTGGGCTGGGAAGTCGGGCATCTCGCGGAGCATCATGCCCGATCCGGACCCCCACGCCACGTGGTCCGAGGCCATTGCACGATCTTCACAGCATCTATGCGAATCGTTCACGAGCGGGCTGCAGGGTTGGCCTAGCGTGGTCCTCGATGGCGCTGACGGTCGCTGCCTGTCTGCTGCTCGCCGCGCTGTCGCTGCTCGGACCCTCCGAGCCGAGCTACGACCCCTGGGCCTGGCTGGTCTGGGGACGCGAGCTCGCCCACCTGAAGCTCGACACCACCGGCGGCCCCTCCTGGAAGCCGTTGCCGGTGGGGTTCACGGCCGTGTTCGCGCCGCTGTCGGCGATCGACGACGGCATCCCGGCGGCCCTCTGGATGGTGGTCGCGCGTGCTGCGGGCCTGTTCGCCCTGGTGCTGACGTTCACGCTGACCGGGCGCATCACCGGCGGCGGCCGGGCGCGGCGCAGCGTCGCCGGCGCAATCGCGGTCGTCGCCGTGCTGCTGACGCCGGGCTGGATTCGCTACCTCTTCCACGGCAACGAGGCGCCGCTGGCGATCGGGCTTGGCCTGCTGGCCGTCGACCGCCACCTCGACGGCCGACGCGGCTGGGCGCTCGTGCTCGGCGGACTGGTGTGCCTGGCTCGACCAGAGCTGTTCGGCTTCCTCGCCCTCTACGGCGCGCATGTCTGGTGGCGCACGCCGCAGCTGCGCACGCTCACGGTGGCGACGCTGGTCGTGGTCCCCGCGGCTTGGCTGGTGCCCTCGTGGGTCGGCTCGGGCGACCCGCTCTTCGCCGGCGGGCAGGCGCGCAGCGAGCCGTCCTGGAGCCTGTCGCTGGCACCCGCCCCCTGGCGAGCGGCGCTCGACCTCGCCCAGAGCCAGACCTGGCTCGTGCTCGAGCTCGGCGCGCTCGCCGCGCTGGCCCTCACGCTCGCCGCGATGCGCTGGCGGGGGCTGCCGCGCCCGGCCTGCCCCGGCGCCGTCGCGGCGCTGGCCGGCTTCGGGGGCTCGGTGCTGCTGCTCTACGCGGGGATGACCGAGGCCGGCTTCTCGGGCAACGTGCGCTACGTCCTGCCGGCGCTGGTGGCGATCGCCATGCTCGGCGGCGTGGGCGCGGCGCTGCTGCTCGACGCCGCAGCCAGCCTCGAGTCGCCGCTGCGTGCGAGCGTCGCGTTCGCCGCGGTCGCTCTCGCCCTGCTGCTGCTCGCCGCGCCCGCGCTGCGCGATCACCTGGGCACCGCCGAGCTCGAGACGCGCGAGGCGATCGAGCGCTCGCGGCTGCACGCCGACCTCGAGCGCGCCGTCGACGGCCTCGGCGCACGCTACGTGACGTTCTTCGGTCCCGCGACGGTCAATCGCTCCTACCAGACCCATCTCGCCTGGGAGCTGTCGCTGCCGCTGGGCGACGTGCACGGAGCCCGCGGCCGGGGAATCGTGTTCGCGGCCCCGGCCGAGCCGGTCGCCGGGGTCGTGCGCGTCTATCCGCGGGCGCGGCCGCGTAGGCTGCTCGCACATGTCGGCCGATGGCGCGTCAGCGACCGCCCTCCGAACGCACGCAACGTCTTCAAGTGGCCGATCGTGGGCTTCCGGCTGCGTACCGCCGCCCAGCGGGTGCGCAACCCGGCCGCGGCCACGGTGTTCCATCGGGGTGCGCACACTCGCCGCATCGATCGCCGCAGCGCTCGCGACGTTGCTGGCGATCGCGCCTAGCGCGCTCGCCCGCCCCAACGTCGTCGTGCTGATGACCGACGACCAGACGGCAGCGTCGATGCCCTACCTGACCCAGACCAACCAGCTGCTGGGCGGCGAGGGCACCACCTTCAGCCAGGCGATCTCGACCTTCCCGCTCTGCTGTCCCTCGCGCACCACGAGCCTCACCGGCCAGTACGCCCACAACCATCGCGTCCTGCACAACGCCGGCCCGTTCGGCGGCTTCGCGTCCTTCGACCAGGCGAACACGCTGCCGGTCTGGCTGCAGGCCGCCGGCTATCGCACGCTGCACCTCGGCCGCTTCCTCAACGGCTACGAGTACGCCGGGGGCGTCCCACCCGGATGGGACGTCTGGCAGGCCGCTCCCCACTCGTCGGCGTTCGACTACGCCGACTGGAAGCTGAACGAGAACGGCACGCTGCGCTCCTACCCGGACGTCGAGCACCCGGGCGAGTATCAGACCGACTTCTTCGGCCGGCGCGCGAGCGAGCTGATCGAGCAGGCCGCCCCCGGCGAGCAGCCGTTCTACCTCTCGCTCTGGTTCGTCGCACCCCACCGCGGCGGCCCGCGCGACGCCGACGACTTCGGCACCGTCGGCTCGCCCTCCCCCGCCCCGCGCCACCGTGACGCGTTCGCGGGCGCGTCGATGCCGCGTCCGCCCTCGTTCGACGAGTCGCGCATGTCCGACAAGCCGCAGGTGGTCGCCGACCGGCCGCTCTTCTCGCCCCAGGGCGAGGCCGCGATCGAGGAGAACTGGCGCCAGGAGCTCGAGAGCCTGCTCGCCGTCGACGACGCCGTGACGCGGGTCGTGGACACGCTGCGGCGCACGGGCGAGCTCGAGAACACGCTGATCGTGTTCATGTCCGACAACGGCTTCATGCACGGCGAGCACCGCGCGCTGCGCGAGAAGGTGCTGCCCTACGAGGAGTCGATCAGGGTGCCGCTGCTGCTGCGCGGCCCGGGCGTGCCGCGCGGTCGCGTCGACGACCGGCTGGTCGGCAACATCGACCTGCCCGCCACGATCCTCGACGCCGCCGAGGTCGCGCCCGGGCGGGTCCAGGACGGCGCCTCGCTGCTCGACCAGCTCGCCGACCCCGGGGCCGAGCTCGGGCGCGGGCTGCTGATCGAGAACGGCAACGGCGCCAACGGCATCCCGCGCTATCGCGGCATCCGCACCGAGCGCTACCTCTACGTCGAGCACAAGTCGACCGGCGAGCTGGAGCTCTACGACCTGCGCCGCGATCCCTTCCAGCTGCAGAGCCTCGACGAATACGAGCGCTACGACCCGGTCCGGCACGACCTGGCCGCCAGGCTGCACCGCCTGGAGCGGTGCGCCGGGGCCGGTTGCCGCACCAAGCCGCGCGTGCGCCTGCTGTTGCGCTCCCGCGGGCGGCCCCTCGGCCGCTGCGTCGGCTCGAACCTGCGCCTGCGCGTCAGCGGCAAGGATCGCGCGAAGGTGATCCGCGCCGACGTACTGCTCGGCGGACGTCGTCTCGCCACCCTGCGCAGCCAGCCGCTCTTGACGACGATCCCCAGCGTCCGCCTTGCGCGACGCGCGAGCGGCCGGCCGCAGACGCTGCGCGTGCGCGCCGAGCTGCGCGACGGCCGGCTGCTGACGCTGGACGATCGCTTGCGCGCCTGCCGATCGACCGGCGGCTAGCGCCCGTCCGGGCGCGGCGGGTAGCCGAGGCGGGCGTCGCCGGTGCGCAGGCGACGCATGTCGTAGGTCGCGCAGCGGCGGTGCACCACCGGCCCGCCGCGCAAGCGCACCTGCGGCTCCGAGGCTGACACGCGCCCCCGGCAGACCATGCAGGTGACGCCCGGCAGCAGCGGCGGCCGCAGCGTGCGGCGGACCAGCTCCAGCATCGGCGTGGCCATCAGGCGGCCTCCGCGCGGACGGCGGCCGCGGCGGGCGGTGCGAGCGCGTCCCGGTAGGCGCCGGCGAGCTGGTCGAGCGCGTGGGCCCAGGTGCGCCGACGCACCGCCGTCAGCGCCGTGTCGCTCAGGCGCTGACGCAGCGCGGCGTCTCCCGCCAGCTCGCAGAGCGCGTCCGCCAGCGTGCCGGCGTCGGCCGGGCAGAGCCGGCCGCTGCGGCGGTCCTCGATCAGCGAGCGCGGCCCGCCCTCGTCGACGGCGATCACCGGCAGGCCGCTCGCCTGGGCCTCCAGCACCACCTGGCCGAAGGTGTCCGTCCGGCTGGCGAACAGGAACAGGTCGGCGCTCGCGTAGGCGGCGGGCAGCGCGTCCGCGTCCAGCCAGCCGAGAAACGTCGCGTGGACGCCCAGCCGTGCCCGCAACGCCGGCCGTTCGGGACCGTCCCCGGCCAGCACGAGGTGCAGGCGGGGGTCGCGGGCGCGCGCGGCGAGGAACGCGTCGGCGAGCAGCTCGACGCCCTTCTCGCGTGCCAGCCGCCCGGCGTAGAGGACCGTGACCTCGCCCGGCAGCAGCCCCTGGTCCCGGCGCTCGGGCCCGAAGCGCGTGCCGTCGACCCCCCGCTCCCAGCGCCGGACGCGCTCGGCCGGGATGCCGAGGCCGGCCAGCGACTCGTCGGCCGACTCGCTCGGCGAGAGGACGATCCTGCACTGGCCGTAGAGCGCGGTCAGCGCCACGTCCATGCTCGCCTGCAGCCACGCCTCGCCGGAGCGCAGTCCGGCGTAGGTGCCGAGCTCGGTGTGGTAGGAGCCCACCAGCGGCAGCTCCATCGTCCTGGCGATCAGCGCCGCCGCGACGCCCGCCGGGCCGGGAGAGCACAGGTGCACGAGGTCGTAGCCGCCCTCGGCGAGCGTCTCGACCATCGTCGGCAGGCTCGGGACCCCCAACGTGAGACCGCGGTAGAAGGGGATCTCGACCTCGGCCACCGCGGGCAGCCGGCGATCGACGTTGGCGTCGGTGCCGATCACCTCGACCTCGCAGCCGTCGAGCTCGCTGGCCCGGATCTGCTCGAGCGTGCGCGTCACCCCGTGCGTGCCGCCGATGCCGTCGGCGACGAGCGCGACGCGGCATGGACCCGCGTCGGCAGTCGTCAGCCGCCGCTTCTCGCGGGCGAGGAAGGTCGCGGCGGGCGCGTACGGGATCGCGGGCACGAGCGCCGCGAACACCTCCCGTGCGGCGAGCACGTAGCCGCGCGAGCTCACCGTCGCGGTCGCCACCTGCTCGGCGGCCCGGCGCAGGGTCCGCTCGTGCGCCCGGCGCGCCTGGCGGGCCAGCGCGGCGTGGCTGAAGTCGTCGGCCTGCATGCGCTCGATCAGCTCGCGCTCGTCGAGCCCGAGCTCGAGCGCCGCCAGCCAGGCGCGCAGCAGCGCACGTGCGTCGGCGGCGTCGAGCCGGTCGCCCGCCGCGCCGCCGCGGGCGCCGCCCTCCCACACCACCCGCTGCACCATCGACAGCACCGCGCGTGGGTCGGGCGCGGTCGCGTCGCCCTCGTCCGCCAGGCTGCGCGCCGCCAGCGCGATCGCGGTGTGGGCCCACTTCGCGGCGCTGCCCTGGGCGCCCGCGGCCGTGGTCTCGCCGCGGCGGATGCGTCGCAGCAGCTCCTGCGGCGTCGCGGCGGGCGGGGTCTCGGTCCAGGTGCGGCCGACGTCCACGCCCGCGTGGTCGTCGGAGCCGCCGACGCCCGCACCGCCGTAGGTGTCGATGTACGTCAGCGCCGGGGCGTTGAGCTCCGGGGCGCGTGCCCCGTTGCGGGTCTCCCAGAGCGGGAACAGCCGTGCCAGCCGCCGTCTGTGCGTCGCCGCGAGCGGAGCCGCGACGGCATAGAACGGGTGCGCGAGCGCGCAGGCGATCTGGTTGCCGTGCAGGTACTCGGCGCATTCCTCGACGTCGTCCGCGTGCGCCTGCAGCCAGTCGTGGTCGTCGGCGTCGATCCCGAAGCAGAGCACGTGCACCTGCTGGGGCTCGCCCTTGAAGCTGGCCGTGAGCTCCACCGAGACGAACGCGTCGGGCAGGTGCGCCAGCTCGAGCGCGCCGTCGATGGTGTCGTGATCGGTGAGCGTGACGAAGTCCATGCCCCGGCGCTTGGCCAGCTCGTAGACCTCCTCGGGCGGCGTCGCGCACTCGGGCAGCCCGAGCGCGCGCTGGATGCCGAGCCGCGACTGCTGCGACGCGGTCGAGTGGCAGTGCAGGTCGACGCGGGTGACGGGCGTAGGGGTCATCGGTGCTCCCTGGGGGTCGTGAAATCCGGTCGCTGCACAGATTCGACCGTCGCCTCCCGGCGGCGGTTACGAGCTCGGGAAGCAATCGTGACCGTACTGTGAAGAAGATCGGTTAGCGGTGTGGGCGGTTCACATCAGATTCACCTTGTTGACCAAAATGATTAACACCGCGGCGTGGCCGCCCTCCTAGCGTGACCGGCGTGGAGTAGGCCCATCGGGGCGCCCTCCTGAGCAGCAGTCCGAGGACGAACGACCAGATGCCCAGGAGGCACCCGTTGCGACCGTCGCTGCCCATCCAGCCCCGTCACCTGCTGCCCGGCCTGGCGGCCTTCCTCGCCGCCGTGCTCGTCGCCCTGCTCGGCCTGCGCGCGAGCGCGGACCGGCCGGCAGCGTCCGCCGCGCCGCAAGCGCCCCGCGAGGGACGCGTCACGCTGCGCCTGCTCGGCGTGAACGACTTCCACGGTCATCTCGAACCGCCCAAGCCGGGCCTGGGCGGAGCCGCCTGGCTGAAGGCCCACCTGGACGCCGCGGAGCTGCCCGGTCGCACCATCCGCGTGCACGCGGGTGACATGGTCGGCGCGACGCCGCTGATCTCCAGCTGGTTTCACGACGAACCGACGATCGAGGCGGCCAACGAGTTCGGCTTCGACGTCGGCACGCTCGGCAACCACGAGTTCGACGAGGGCGGCAAGGAGCTGCTGCGGCTGCTGCACGGTGGTCGGCGCCAAGGCGACGGCACGCTGAAGCGCAGCCTCGACGGCTCGCTGGTCGACACCTCGTCGCCGGACTTCGCGGGGGCGCGGTTCCCCTACGTGGCGGCCAACACGCTCGACCGCGACGGGCAGCTACTGCTGCCGCCCTACCAGATCGTCGAACGCGCCGGGGCCCGCGTGGGCTTCATCGGCGTGACCACCACGTCAACGCCGAAGTTCGTCCTGTCTCGCTACGCCGAGCGCTTCCGCTTCACCGACGTCTCCGACGCGGTCAACCGCTGGGTGCCCGAGCTCCAGCGCCGCGGCGTCGACGCGATCGTCGTGCTCGCCCACGAGGGGGCGCCGACCCAGTCCGGCGACGACACGCCCCGCGCGACCGGCACGATCGTCGACGAGGCACGCCAGATGAGCGACGCCGTCGACGTGGTGATCGCCGGCCACAGCCACTCGCGCCTCGACCTGCGGCTGCCGAACGCGAGCGGGCGCGGCGACAAGCTGATCGTCGAGGCGCTGTCCTACGGCGTCGCCTACGACCGCGTCGACCTCACGATCGACCGAGCCGAGGGCGAGGTCGTGGGCAAGCGCGCGGCGATCCCGGAGACCGGCCACGCCGGCATCCGCGCCGACGAGCACGTCGCTGCGCTGGTGGAGCGCTACCGGCGCCGGGTAGCGCCGCTGGCAGATCACGTCCTGGGCTCCGCTCCCCAGGAGCTGACGCGCGCCAACGGTCGCTTGGCCCAGCTCGCCGCCGACGCCCAGCGGGCGTTCGCCGCCACCGACGTCGCGCTCGTCAACAGCGGCAGCCTGCGTGGCGACCTCGACGCCGGCCCGATCACCTACGCGGAGCTGTTCGAGGCGCAGGCCTACGACCACCGGCTGCTATGCCTCGAGCTGTCCGGCGCCGAGCTGGACGCGCTGCTGCGCGAGCGCGGCGACGGCGTCGTCGCCGCCGGCGTGCCCTCCTCCCTCGACGCGGACCGCCGCTACAGCGTGGCCGCCAACGAGCTGTTCGCGACGGGCGGCGCCCTCCCCGGCGCTGCCGTCGCCGCCGCTCGCCCGGTCGGAACCGAGGTCCAGGCCGCCGCCTGGTATGTCGAGCGACGCTTCACATCTCCTTCACAAGCGGGCAACCGCCCGGTAACCGCACGCGTGCGCCCAGCGGGAAAGGTGGATTGACCGATGAACGCGAGCGACAAGGTCCTGGGTCTGTTCGGAACCGCACCACGCTACCGCGACTTCTACGACCTCTTCCGCCGCGCCGGGGCCAACGTCGAGCAGGCGACCGGGTTGCTGGTCGAGCTGATGACGACCTGGCCCGACGACGGCCCCCGGCTGCGGCACGAGCTGAAGGAGCTCGAGCAGGAGGGCGACCGCCTCACGCACAAGGTGATCCACCACCTCAACGTCAAGGCGGCCACGCCCTTCCCCGCCGCGGACGCCCACGCGCTGATCTCCGAGCTCGACGACGTCGTCGACTTCGCCGAGGAGGTCGCCGACTTCATGGGCCTCTACCGCGTCGAGGCGCCGACCGACCAGGCGATCGAGCTGACGCGCATCCTGCACGCGAGCGCCTTCGAGCTCTCGGCCGCGCTGTCGAGCCTGCACCACCTGCCGGCGCTGCGCCCGCACGTGGTGGAGATCGACCGGCTCGAGGACGACGGCGACCGCGTCGAGCGCCAGGCGCTGACGACGCTCTTCGACGGCGGCATCGACCCGATGGTCGTGATCCGCTGGAAGGACATCTACGAGCGTCTGGAGGCCGGCATCGACGCCGCGGCGCACGTCGGCAACACCCTCGAGGGGCTGCTCGTGCGGCAGCTGTAGCCTGCCCTTCGGCGATGCGGGGCACGCGCAGGGAACTGATCGGAGTCGGGATCGGCGGCGTCGCGGCCGTCGGCCTCGGCGCGGCCTTCTGGGACGAGCTGTTCGACTCGGCCGCGACCGCCCGGCGCGACCCGCGCGCCGGCTACGGGCCGCGCCGCGAGCCGAACGAGCACGGCCTGCGGCTGCCGGAGGGCTTCCGCTCGCGCGTGATCGCGCGCGGCGAGCGGAAGGTGCCCGGGACCGACTACGCCTGGCATCTCGCCTCCGACGGCGCCGCCACCTTCCCGCTGCGCGGCGGCGGCTGGATCCTCGTCTCCAACTCCGAGACGCTCGCCGGCGGCGCCTCGGCGATCCGCTTCCACCGCGACGGCACGATCGTCGGCGCGCACCGCATCCTCGACGGCACCTCGCAGAACTGCTCCGGCGGCGGCACGCCCTGGGGCACCTGGCTGTCCTGCGAGGAGGTCATGGACGGGCGCGTCTGGGAGTGCGACCCGGCAGGCCGTCGCAAGGCCGTCAGCCACCCGGCGATGGGCGTCTTCAAGCACGAGGCGGCGGCCGTCGACCCGCGCGGCAAGCGTGTCTACCTGACCGAGGACCTGATCGACGGCGGCTTCTATCGCTATACGCCCAGCCGCTGGCCCGACCTCTCCGCCGGCCTGCTCGAAATCGCCACCGTCGGGCGCGGCGGGCGCACGCGCTGGACCGAGGTCCCCGACCCGCTCGCACGCGCGACCGACACCCGCGACCAGGTCCCTCGCAGCACGCGCTTCAAGCGCGGCGAGGGCATCTGGCACGACGACGGGACGGTCTACGTCGCCACCACCGGCGACGACCGCGTGCACGCCTACGACATCGGCCGCGAGCGCTTCGAGGTGATCTACGACGGGCTCGCCTCGCGCTCGGCGCCGCTGCTGCGCGTCGATCAGCTGACCGCCAACCGCGCGGGCGAGGTGTTCGTCTGCGAGGACGTCGCGACCGAGGAGATCACCATCGGCGTGATCGACCGCCGCGGACGCGTGTCGCGCTTCCTCTCGGTCACCGGGCCCGAACACGTCGGCTCGGAGCTGACCGGGGTCGCGTTCAACCCCGGCGGCGACCGGATGTACTTCGCCTCGCAGCGCGCCGGCGGCAACGGCGACTCCGACACCCCCGGCCCGGGCGCGGTCTACGAGGTGCGCGGACCCTTCCGCGGGCGCCGCGCGGCCTAGCCCAGCGGCGTCAGCGCCTGGCGCAGCACGCCCGCGACCTGCGCCACGGCCTGCCGTCCGCTGCGCGTGGCGCTGAGCGTGAAGAAGCCGTGCACGAGCGGGTGGCGCTGCAGCGTCACCGGTACGCCCGTCGCCGCCAGGGCGCGCGCGTAGGCTTCGCCCTCGTCGCGCAGCGGATCGGCGAGCGCGGTGGCCACGTGGGCGGGCGGCAGCCCGGACAGGTCGGGTGCCAGCAGCGGCGACGCACGCGGGTCGCGGCGAGTCTCGACGTCGGGCACGTACTGGTCGCAGAACCAGTCCATCGTCGCCTTGGTGAGGTAGTAGCCCTCGCGGTAGCGCTCCTCCGAGGGATGGGTCTGCGCGAGATCGCAGACGGGATAGATCAGCAGCTGGAAGACGGGCTCGGGCAGTTCCCCGCCGCGCAGGTCGAGCGCCAGCGCCGCCGCGAGGTTGCCGCCGGCGCTGTCGCCGCCGACCGCCAGCCGGGTCGGATCGGCGCCGAAGCGCGCCGGCTCGCGCGCGACGTGCTCGTAGGCGGCGAGCGCGTCGTCGGCACCCGCCGGGAACGGATGCTCGGGCGCCAGTCGGTACTCGAGCGAGAGCACGCGCACGCCGGACAGCTGCGCCAGCAGCCGGCAGGAGCCGTCGTGGCTGGTGACCGAGCCGCGCACCCAGCCACCCCCGTGGAGATAGAGCAGCAGCGGCCCTGCCTGGGGCGCCTCGTGCGGGGTGTACAGACGTCCGTGCAGCTGGCCGGCCGGTCCCGGCAGCAGCAGGTCGGCGGCCGCGACCGGCAGCGGCGGGCGCGCCGACAGCGGCTTGGCCTGGATCTCGGCCAGTCGCCGACCCACGTCGAGCGGCACGTCCCCCGCCGGCTTGGCCACGGCCGCCGTCAGGCGCGAGAACAGCCACGCCTCCGGATCGAGGCCGCGCGCGGCCTCGGGCGGCTCGCCGGCGAGGCGGCGCAGCAACGGCCGCGGCAGCCCCAGCAGCGCCCGCGCGGCGTGCGCCATGGCCGAGGCCCTGAGCTCCTGGCGCGGCGTCAGCGGGCCGTTCACGCGGCGAGCGTACCTCGCCGCGGCAGTGGGTATACCCCAGAGCGGCTATACCTCCTGGCCGTCTCGCTGAACCCGACTCGAGGAATCAGATGCATCTCTTGACCTCCAGGCGCCTGCTGATCGCAGTCTTGGCGCTGACCCTGTCGCTCGCCGTGCCCGCCGTCGCCAGCGCGGCGCCGAAGCTGCTCCAGCCGAAGGCCGGCGGTGTGCTCGCCCTCGGCAGCGAGCCCACGTTCAAGGTCCGCGACACCTCGCAGGCGGCCCGCAAGTACAAGGTCTACATCACCATCGGGACCAGCAAGAAGAGGACCAAGAACGGGGACCTCGAGCGCACCGAGATCGGGACCTTCACGTCCACCACGCGCAGCCGCGCCACCTACAAGTACGTGCCCGAGGACTACAGCTTCCCGACCTGGTTCATGAACCGGGCGGGCAAGTACTACTGGCAGGCGTTCCACATCGACTGCGCCGTCAAGGGCTGCCACGTGCACAGCAAGATCCGCAGCTTCCGGGTCCGGTAGCCCGGTCCGTCGACGTAGCGCGGGTGGACGCGGAGCGCGTGACCGTCAGCGGTCGCGCGCCGCGTCCAGCGCCTCGTTGACGAGTTCGTCCGCGCGCACGTTGGACTCGCGTCGCACCGAGCGCACCGACCAACGCTCGAACTCCCGCAGCGCACTCATCGCCTCGAGGTAGAGCGGCTTCATCGACGGGTGCTTGACCTTGTACTCGCCGCCGATCTGGCGTGAGACGAGCTCCGAGTCGTTGATCACCTCGACCTCGCGGGCCTCCAGCTCGCGCGCCAGCTCGAGGCCCAGCAGCAGCGCCTTGTACTCGGCGACGTTGTTGGTCGCCTTGCCGATGTACTCGCCGCGCTCGAGCAGCGGCGTGCCGTCGGGCGCGCTCGCGACCGCGCCCGCGGCGGCAGGGCCGGGGTTGCCACGGGAGCCCCCGTCGACGTGCACGACGACCTTGTCCATCTCGGCGCCCGCTCAGGCCCCGGCGGGCGCGTCGATCGGCGGGAAGCTGCCCTTGGGCCGCTGGCGGCGACGATCGGCGAACGACGGATGGTCGCCCGGCGCCCCGCCCTGGGCGCGACGGTCGACGATCACCTCGACCGCCGGCTCGTCCTTGTAGTAGTCCGTGAGCTTGTCGAACAGATCGTCGGCCAAGGGCCGAGGCACGACGCAGTAGATCACCGCTCGTCTCCTCCTGTCACCGCGTGATCGGCCGCCAGGCGCCCTTCCTCGTCGAGCGTGGCGTTCCAGTTACGTAGGGATTCGTCGATTTGCTCGATCTCCTCCCCCTTCTCCTGCAGCGCGACCGGGTCGAGCTCGTCGCCGAGGTCGACGCGGTAGCGATACCAGGACAGCTCCCAGGCCACCAGCACGGTCACCGCCGAGGGTTGGTCGGCCTGTGGCACGGCGGTGACCCAGGGCACCCCCAACGTACGGGCCAGGCCGGCCGTCGTGCGCTGGTGCGGCGAACCGTTGAAGAGCTCCAGGGCACGTTCGATGCGCCCCTCGGCCGTGCTCGGCACCGCGCGCACGTGGCGCGGATCCTTGGGCTGCGAGCGCCGGCGCGGCGGCGGCGGGCGCTCCTCGGCCGGTGGCGGGGCGGCCTCGGCGCCCACTTCGGCCGGCGCCTGCTGCTCCTCCCGGCCGTCGGCCTCGCCGTAGGTCTCGACGGGCTCGGCGTACTCGTCGCCCCACTCGCCTGGCGCTGGCTGCGACGCCGGCCGCTGTCCCGGCTCGGACCGCTTGCGCAGGCGCCCGAACAGCGAGCGCCGCGGCTCCGAGCGCGCCGGCCGCGACGGCAGCTCGCCCGCGGTCGACTCTCGGATCCAGCCGTGGTGCTCGGCGCGGCCGAAGCACAGCTCGCAGACCACGCGCCGCTGCCCGGCAGCCGCCAAGAACGCCTCGGTGCGCTCGCCCTTGAGGATCGTGCGACCGCAGACGTCGCAGACGACGTGATCGTGGACGGGTCGCAGCTCCTTCTTCACGGCCGCCAAATATAGGGGCGGCGGCTGTGCCATTGGGCGACTGGGCTCAGGCCTTCACGGCCTCCTGGCCGCCCCTCGCCTTGGCGACGACGTCCGGCGCGACGTGCCCGGGGACCTCGTCGTAGCGGGCGAGCTCCATCGAGTACTCGCCCCGACCGCCCGTGATCGCGCGCAGGTCGGGCGCGTAGCTGAGCATCTCCGCCATCGGCACCTCGGCCTTGACCTCGGTCACCCCACCCTTGGGCTCCATGCCCAGCGGCCGCCCGCGGCGCGAGTTGAGATCGCCGATCACGTCGCCGACCGAGTCCTCGGGCACCAGCACCGTGACGGTCATGATCGGCTCCATCAGCACCGGCTGAGCCTGTTCCATGGCGTCTCGGAAGGCCATCGAGCCGGCCATCTTGAAGGCCATCTCCGAGGAGTCGACGGCGTGGTGCTGGCCGTCGAACAGGCGCACCCGCACGTCCTCGACCGGGTAGCCGGCGACCGAGCCGGCCTGCATCGCCTCGTGGATGCCCTTCTCGACGGCGGGGATGAAGCCACCCGGGATCACCCCGCCCTTGATCGCGTTCTCGAACTCGAAGCCGCCGCCGGTCTCCAACGGCGCGATCTCGATCTGGCAGTCGGCGAACTGGCCGCGGCCGCCGGACTGCTTCTTGTAGCGGGCGTGCGCCTTGGCCTTGCCCTTGATCGTCTCGCGGTAGGGCACCCGCGGCGGGTGCAGCTCGACCTCGGCGCCGAAGCGCTCCTTCATGCGCTCGACGATCACCTCGACGTGGATCTGCGTCAGGCCCGCGATGATCTGCTCACCGGTCTGGAGGTCGCGGTGGAAGTCGATCGTCGGGTCCTCCTCCTGCAGCCGCCGCAGCGCCGCCCCCATCTTCTCCTCGTCGCCGCGCGCCTTGGCCTCGATCGCGAACGCCATCACCGGCTTGGGCATCGCGGGCAGCGCCAGCGGAATCTCGGCCTCGTGGTTGGCGAGCACGTCGCCGGCGTGCGTCTCCTTGAGCTTGGCGACGGCGCCGATGTCGCCGGGACCGAACTCGGTCGCGTGCTCGGTCTCCTTGCCCTGGGGCGTCAGCAGCTGGCCGACGCGCTCCTTGGCGTGCGAGCGGCAGTTGTGCAGGTGGCTGTCGTGGTCGAGCACGCCCCGGTAGACGCGGAAGAGGTTGAGCCGACCGGCGAACGGGTCGGCGAGCGTCTTGAACACGAAGGCGACCAGCTCGCCGTCCTCGACGGGCTCGAGCGCGGTGCCGTCCTCCAGCTCCAGCGGGCCCTTCTTGGCCGGCGAGGGCAGGTCCTCGACGAGCGCGTCGAGCAAGCGGTTGGTGGCGAG
The DNA here is from genome assembly GCA_963846505.1 of uncultured Thermoleophilaceae bacterium. Classification (GTDB taxonomy): domain Bacteria; phylum Actinomycetota; class Thermoleophilia; order Solirubrobacterales; family Thermoleophilaceae; genus JACVRW01. The sequence goes on from CAWJWD010000004.1 coordinate 462,657, forward strand.
GTTGCGCGTCGCGGCGCCGCAGGTGACCGGAAAGATCTTGCCCTCGGTGACGCCCGTCTTGAGCGCCGAGACGGTCTCCTCGTGGGAGATCTCCTCGCCCTCGAGGTAGTGCTCCATCAGCGCGTCGGAGACCTCGGCAACCTCGTCCATCAGCTTCTCGCGGTATTCCTGCGCCTGGGCGGCGAGCGCCTCCGGGATCTCGATCTCGGTGCAGTTGTCGCGCCCGGCGCCCTCGTAGCGATAGGCCTTCATGTCGATCAGGTCGATCACGCCCTCGAGCTCGTGCTCGGCGCCGATCGGGATCTCGGTCGCGACCACGTGCTGGCCGAAGGCCTCCTTGAGCGAGTCCAGCGTTCTGAAGAAGTCCGCACGCTCGCGGTCGAGCATGTTCACGAAGATCAGCCGCGCCAGCCCCAGCTCGTCGGCGTGCTGCCAGAGCCGGTCGGTGCCGACCTCGCTGCCCATCACGCCGTTGACGACGAACACCGCCCCCTCGCAGACGCGCAGCGCCGCCAGCGCGTCGGCGATGAAGCTGGGCTCGCCGGGCGTGTCGATCAGGTTGATCTTGCGGTCCTCCCAGCGAAACGACGACAGGCTCGACGAGATCGACATCTCGCGCGCCTTCTCGTCGGGAGCCGAGTCGGAGACCGTCGTTCCGTCCGCCACCGAGCCCAGCCGGCTGATCGCCCCGGCTTCGAACAGGAGTGCCTCGTTGACAGAGGTCTTCCCGCTGCCTCGGTGGCCGACTAGGGCCACGTTGCGGATCCTCTTGGCCGACTCGTGCGCCATGCGACGACTCCTCTCCTCGTGGGGGTACGACTCAGCCTACAGCGGCCACAGCCTCGTCGAGCGAGTCATGAACGGGAGCGACGGAGTCGACGTCGGTGAGGCTGAGCACGCGCCGCAGCGGCGAGTCCGGGGCAAGCGTGACGTGCAGCGCCTGGCGTCGCCGGCCGAGCCGGCGGGCGAGGTCGAACAGCACCTCGATCGCGGCGGAGTCGAGGTAGCGGCAGTTGCCGAGGTCGATCACCAGGCCGAGCGCGTCGTTGGGCATCGCCGCCAGCAGCTCGTCGTGGACGTAGCTGGAGTTCGTCATGTCGATCTCGCCAGCGAGGCGCGCGACCATCACGCCGCCCCGGCGCTGGACGGTGAGCTCAGCCGGCGCGGTCACGCGACCGCCTCCGGGCGCCGGATGCGGCGCCGCATGCGCACGACCGTGCCCACGTCCTCGCGCGAGACGGCCACCTCGTCCATGAGGCCCTCGATGATCGCCAGCCCGCGCCCACGATTCTCTCCTCGGCGCTCACGCCACGAACCTTGATCACTTACGGTCGCCAAGATGGTTCCTTCGCTCAACTCGACGTCGACCCGGAAGCTCGCGTCGCCCGGTCCGTAGGCGTGCTCGATCGCGTTGCCGGCAGCCTCGCAGATCGTGAGCGTGATCTCGTAGCACTCGTGCTCGTCGGCGCCCGCGGCTCGCAAGAAGCGCGTCAGCCGCCGGCGCAGCGGCCCGAGCGCGCCCGGATCGGCCGGCAGCGACAACGACAGCCGTCCGGCGCTGACCGGCTCCAGCCGCACCGCCAGCAGTGCCACGTCGTCACCGGGGTCGCGCGGCCCAAGCACGCCCGAGAGCACCTGATCGCAGAGCTGCTCGAGCTCCCCGCCGACGGCCTGTGCCGCGGCCGCCAGCTCCGCCAGCCGATCGGCCAGCGGGGTGTCGCGGCGCTCCACGAGGCCGTCGGTGTAGAGCAGCAGCGTCGCGCCGGACGGCAGCGTCGCCCGCCCTTCGCGGAAGGCGACCGGGTCGGCCGCGCCGACCGGCACCGAGCGACCGCCCTCGAGGAAGCGCGACTCGCCTTCGGCCAGGATCAGCGCCGGCGGGTGACCGGCGCTCGCGAAGACGACCTCGCCGCGATCGCGGTCGATCACGAGGTAGAGCACGGTCGCCATCGCGCCCTCGTCGTTGCGCGCGAGCAGCCGGTTGACGCACCCCATCACCTCTGCGGGCGTGCTCTCCACCAGCCCGTAGGCGCGGAAGGCGTTGCGCAGCTGGCCCATCGTGGCCGCCGCGCGCAGCCCGTGCCCGACGACGTCGCCGACGACCACCGCCACGCGCCCGTCCTCGAGCTCGATCGCGTCGTACCAGTCCCCGCCGATCGCCGAGCCGGCGCCCGCGGGCAGGTAGCGCGCGGCCAGCTCGATCCCGTCCAGGCGCGGCAGCCGCTCGGGCAGCAGGCTGCGCTGCAGCGTCTCGGCGACCTCGTGCTCGCGCTGGGCGACCTCGCGCAGCCGCGCCTCGAGCAGCTTGCGCTCGTGGATGTCGACCGCGGTGCCGACGTAGCCGGCGTAGTCGCCGCGCTCGTAGCGGGGCACGCCGCGGTCCACCACCCAGCGGTACTCGCCGTCGCGACGGCGCAGCCGGTACTCGTGCTCCCACGGCCGCCGGCCGGCGAGCGCCTCGTCCCAGGTCGTCAGGAAGACGGGCAGGTCCTCGGGATGGACGCCGAGCTCCCAGCTGGCGCCGAGCTCCTGCTCGAGCGTCGTGCCGGTGTAGCGCAGCCAGCTCTCGTTGACGAAGGTGACCATGCCCTCGCGGTCGGTCGTCCAGATCATCACCGGCGCCTGGTCGGCCAGCTCGCGAAAGCCCTCCTCGGAGGCACGCAGCGCGTCCTCCATCGTCTTGCGCTCGTGGATGTCGGTCGCCGTGCCGACGTAGCCGACGAAGTCCCCGTCGGCAAAGCGCGGCACCCCCACCTCCAGCACCCAGCGGAACTCGTCGTCATGACGGCGCAGCCGGTACTCGTGGCGCAGCTCCTCGCGACGCCCGAACGCGCGCCGCCAGCTCGCCAGGAGCCCGGGACGATCGTCGGGGTGAGCCGAGAGCGCGAACGTCTCGCCCAGCTCCTCGGCGAGCGTGCGGCCGGTGAAGCGCAGCCAGCCCTCGTTGACGAACGCCACGTGGCCCTCGGCGTCGGTGGTCCACATCAGCGCCGGGGTCGTGTCGGCGAGGTCGCGGAAGCGCGCCTCGCTGTCGCGCACGCGCTCCTCGCTGCGACCGCGCTCGACCGCGGCGCCGATCACGTTCGCCAGCGACTGCGTGAAGTCGGCGTCCGCGGCGGAGAACGTGTGCGGCGTCCGGCTTCCGAGCGCGACCACGCCGAAGTAGCGTCCCCGCGCGCCGATCGGGGCTCCGAGGGCGCTCACGATCTCGAGGTCGCGCTGGGCCGGCGAGCGCACGAAGCGCGCGTCGGAGCGCGTGTCCGGGACGGCGACGGGCGTCCCCGCCCCCAGGGCATGGCCGAGCAGGGTCTCCGGCGCGGCGGTCAGGACGCCACCGAGCAGTCCCTCCGGCAGTCCCCGCCCGGCGCGCACCAGCAGCCCCTCGCCGTCGCCGGTCAGCTCCATCATCGCCACGTAGTCGGTGCGCAGCTCGCTGGCAGCGATCTCGGCGGCCTCGTCGAGCAGCTCCTGCAGCTCGAGGCCCGCGAGCGCCCGCTGGCCGATCGCGGCGATCGCCGCCTGCTGCCTGGCGCGCGTTCCGAGCTCGTCGCGAGTGCGGTTGGAGCGGCGCCGGAACACGCGGGCCGCCCCGCCTACTCGTGTTCCGCCAGCGCGTCGCCCTGCAGGCGCGACTTCAGCCGCAGCACGGCCTTGGTGTGCAGCTGGGAGACGCGCGACTCGGTCACGCCGAGCACCTCGCCGATCTCGCGCAAGGTCAGGTTCTCGTAGTAGTACAGGGCCACCACGAGCTTCTCCCGCTCGGGCAGCCGCGCGATCGCGTCCGCCAGACGGTCCTTCATCTCGGTGGTGTCCATCTCGTGCGCCGGATCGACGGCCTGCGGGTCCTGGATCGTGTCCAGCAGCGAGACCTGGTCGCCGGACGCGTCCGAGACGGTCCAGAGCTCGTCGAGCGCGACGACCGACGAGTTGGAGATCCGCACCAGCGACTCCTGGAACTCCTCGACCGTGACCTCCAGACCCTCAGCCATCTCCTGATCGGTCGGGGCGCGGTGCAGCTCGTGCTCGAGCTTCGCGTTCATGCGCTCGATCTCGCGCGCCTTGGTGCGCACCGAGCGCGGCACCCAGTCGAGCGAGCGCAGCTCGTCGATGATCGAGCCCTTGATGCGGGTGATCGCGAACGTCTCGAACTTGATCTCGCGCTCGGGCTCGAAGCGCTCGATGGCGCTGATCAGACCGAGCAGCCCGTACGAGATCAGGTCGGACTCCTCGACGTGCGAAGGCAGGCCGCTGGACATGCGCCCGGCGACGTACTTGACCAGCGGCGAGTAGGCCAGCACGAGACGCTCGCGCGCCTTCTCGTCGCGCTCCGCCTTGTACTTGCGCCAGAGGTCCTTGAGCTCGATCGCCTTGAGGTTGGTCTCCACCATCGAGTCCTGTTTCAGTCAGGCACGCGGATGCGCCCGTGCATACGCCGTCCTGAGGCGCTTCGACTCTACCCGAGTGTAGGTCTGGGTCGTTCCGATCGAGGCGTGGCCGAGCAGCTCCTGGATGCTGCGCAGGTCGGCTCCTCCCTCCAGCAGATGGGTCGCGAACGAGTGCCGCAGGGTGTGCGGCGTCGCCTCGCCCTGCAGCGCGGCGCGGCGCAGCTGCAGCTTCAGGCGCCGGCGCACGTCCGAGGTCGACAGCCGCCGACCGCTCTTGGACAGGAACAGCGCCGGGTCGGCCTCGCCCGTGAGCGCAGGCCGGCCGCGCGTCAGGTAGCCGTCGAGCGCGCGCCATGCCTGCTCGCCGGCGGGCACCACGCGCGTCTTGTTGCCCTTGCCCTCCACGCGCACCTGCTCGGCGTCCGCGTCGAGGCTCGTGACGTCGAGGTTGACGAGCTCCTCGGCGCGCAGTCCGGCGGCGTAGGCGAGCTCGAACAGCGCACGGTCGCGCAGTTCGAGCGGGCCGTCGCCGGGAATGCGGTCGAGCAGCTGCTCGACCTCGGCCGCGCGCAGCACGCGCGGCAGGTACTGGTCCTTCTTGGGCGCGGCGACGAGGTCGGCGGGGTTGGCGTCCAGCTCGCGGCGCTCGACCAGGCGGCGGTAGAAGCTGCGGATGGCGGCGAGCTTGCGCGCGACCGTCGACTTCTTCGCCCCCCGTTCGGACAGCACGCCCGCGAAGCGGCGCAGGTCGCGGTGGCCGACGTCCTTGGGACCGAGCTCCTGGCTCGCGGCCCAGTCGGCCAGCTGCTGCAAGTCGACGCCGTACGCGCGGCGCGTCTTCTCGCCCATGCCCTGGGCGTGCAGACCGGCATCGAAGGCCCGCAGCGCCTCGCGCCAACTAGCCTCTGTCGCCGTGGGAGCGTTCTTCGTCAACACGCAGGATGGTCGGGTCGCAACGCGGACTCAGCTCGCCGAGGCTGAGCTCGTGGACGAGTTCGACAAGCCGATCGTGCCCTGGCATCCGATCCAGGGACCCAGCGACGCGTCGACGATGTGGTACTCGGTGTTGCGCAAGCGCGAGCGGGGCGTCTTCATCGGCACGCTCTGCATTCGACACACCGGCCGCCAAGCCTCCCTGGAAGAGCGAGGTTGGGAAGAGGTCCCAATCGCCGAGATCGGCGTCGAGGGCGCTCGAGCCTAGGCGATGTAGATCGGTGCCCCGACCGGCACCTGGTCGTAGAGGTCGATCACGTCGGAGACCGCCATGCGGATGCAGCCGTGCGAGGCCGCGCTGCCGAGCGAGTAGGTGTCGTCGGTGCCGTGGATGCCGGCACCGTCGAAGATGCCCAGCCAGCGTGCCTTGAGCGGGTTCTCCGCCGTGCCTCCAGGGATCACCTGGCCGGCCAGGTCGCCGGCCCACGAGCTGTGGGGAACCGTCCAGGCGGGATCGACCGCCTTGTTCTGGATGTGGTAGAGCCCGGCGGGCGTGTCGAAGCCGACCGCGCCCACGGCGACCGTGTACTCCTTGCTCAGCTTCAGGTCCTTGTAGAGGCGCAGCTGGAAGTTGCTGCGGTCGGCCACCAGCACGACCGGGTACTTCTTGGCCAGCTGGGCGGTCGTCACCTTCGGCTGCACCGTCTTGACCGGCGGCTTGACGACGCGATCGACGCCCGGGACCGTGAGCGACTGGGCGATGCGCTGGCGCAGCGCCGCCGTGCGCACCTCGATGCCCGGCTGCTCCTCGACCTCCTCCAGCGACGGGAAGTCGACCGAGGCGTCACGCGGCTCCTGGTCGAGCTTGGCCGCCACGCGCTTGACGAGCCCGTCGACCGCCTGCTCGGAGTAGGTGACTCTCGCCGGCACCTGCGCGTCCTCGCTGCCGCCGGTGATGTCGCGCGCGACGCGCGTGACGATGGAGCCGTCGCGACTCTTGGCGACCGCCTCGTCGATCATGCCGCCGACGTCCGCGTGCACGCCGGCGTCCTGGGCCGAGAGCGTGAAGCGCTGGCCGCCTCGGCGCACGACGATCGGCTCGTCGAGCGCGCCCTGCAGCTCGCGCTGGACTGCGGTTCGCGCCTCGTCGGCCTTCATGCCCCCGACGTCGACCCCGGCCACGGTCACGCCCGTGGCGATCACGTCCTCCCGCGACGAGTCGTACGCGTAGGCGCCGACGGCCGCGACGACCAGGATCAGGACGAGCGCAGCCAGGAAGATGAACGACTTCTGCTTCATGCGAGCGGGTACGGCAGCGGGACGCCGCTGGATCAGCGTAGCGCCAGTCGAGGCGGATGCCGACTTGTGAACGCGTGCTTGCGTCGGTTTTCCGCTGCTAGGCGCGCGATTCCCTGCGCGCCAGCAGCGATTCCAGCTCCCCGATCACCTCTGCGCGGGCGCGGTTGCTGCGCTCGTGCTCGAGCAGCGCGATCAGGTCGGGGCTCTCGAGCGAGATCAGCAGCGTGATCACCTCGTTGGCCTCGAGCTCGTCGTAGCGCTGCACCGGGGCCCGTTCGAGGCCGGTGGCGAGCACGGCGGCCTCGGTCGCGCGCTGGCTGGCCAGCGAGCCGCGCACGTGCGGGCTCCAGCGCAAGAACTCCTCGACCTCGCGCTCGTAGCGGTAGGGCTCGGTGGCGCTGCGCACGATCGGGTGCAGGCGCAGGTGCTCGGCGAGCCCGAGCACGGTCTCGCGGCTCGTGTACTGGTAGACGAAGCCGGCGGCCTTGAAGCGACGGTTGTCGACGCCGCGGCCGAAGCGCAGCTGGTTGAGCATCTCGGCCGGGATCCGCACGCCCAGCCGCCGCAACGCGGACGCCGCCAGACCCGTCCCCCACGGTGGCAGCAGCGGCGCGTAGGGCTTACCCAGCAGCCCGGCGATCTCGGTCAGCGCCAGCACGCCGTCGCCGGCGACGTTGAAGGTGCCCGGCAGGTCGTCGACGACCGCGTGCTCGAGCGCGTGCACGACGTCGTCCTCGTGGACGACCTGGTAGCGCGGGTCGAAGCCGAGGATCGTCGGCACCACCGGCAGCGAGAAGAGGTCGACGTGCGAGGTGCGCACGTCGGGGCCGAGCACGTTGGCGAAGCGCAGCACGCTGACGGTGGCGCTCGGGTTGCGCTCGGCGAAGTCGCCCAACGCCGCCTCGGCCTCGACGATGTCGCGCTCGATCGGCGTGCGCGGCCGCTGCGGGCGGCGCATCGACTCGTCGAAGAAGGCCGGATCCTCCTGCTCGCAGCCGTAGTAGTGCGTCGAGGACTTGAACACCACCTTGCGCACCGGCGAGCTCGGCCCGCCGCAGGCGGCGAGGATGTTCATCGTGCCGATGACGTTGTTCTCGTGCGCGCGCTGGGCGCTGGTGGTGGAAGAGTCGACCACCAGCCGCGTGTCGACGACGGTGTCGATCTCGGCCGCCTCGACCACGCGTCTGAGCAGGCCGTGCTGGGCGCCGACCTTGACGTACTCGGTGCGGTCGAGCTCGACGGTCGGCTCCTCGCTGTCGACGCCGATGATCGCCTCGATCTGAGGGAAGCGCTCCAGCGCGCGGGCCAGGCGGCCACCCCAGTAGGTGGACAGCCCGGTGATGAGGACGCGCCGGGTCACCCGAACCAGACGGACTTGCGGGTGGCCAGCATGTCCCAGAGGTTCTCCTGGATGCGCGCGCGGACCTCGTGCGCGACCGTCTGCACGAGCGCCTTGTCCTCGTGCATGCCCTCGTGCTCGAAGTGGATCGGCTCGAGGAAGCGCAGCTTGAACTTGGCCGGCAGGTAGCCGAAGACCCCCAGCGCCGCCAGGTGCGGGAAGCTCGGCGTGATCGGGAAGTAGGGCAGCCCGCTGAGCCGCTTCAGCACCCCGAGCTGGGCGAACACCGGCGCCGCCTCCTCGGCGCCGACGACGCAGACCGGCACGATCGGCGCCTGCGCGCGCATCGCCGCCTCGACGAAGCCGCCGCGGCCGAAGCGGCGCAGCCGGTAGCGGTCCTTGTAGAGCTTCTCGGTGCCCTTGCGGCCCTCGGGAAAGACGAGCACGAGCTGCTGCTCGTCGTAGAGCAGGCGCTGCACGTTGGCCGGGTGCGCGGTCACGGCGCCGATCTTCGGCAGCAGCATCGAGAAGCCCGGAAAGCCGCGGAAGAAGTTCTCGACGGTGATGTTCAGCTTGCGCGGGTGGCCGTGCTCCTCCTGGATCGCCTTGGCGATCATCGCCGCGTCGGGCGGCAGGGCACCGGCGTGGTTGGAGACCAGCAGCGCGCCGCCGGTGGCCGGCACGTGCTCGATCCCCTCGACCTCGACGCGGAACCAGTAGCGATAGAACCACTCGTAGAGCGTCGCGTCCATGAAGCCCTCGACGCGCTCGGAGCGCCCCCAGTCGTCGAGCTGGCGCTCGGGCTCGACGCCGGCGAGGTGGTCGCGCAGCTCGGGCCGCTGCGCCAGCGCCCCGCCGCTGGGGCGCGGCTCGCGCTGGGAGAGTGTCGTGCGCTCGGAATCGGCCACCCGGCGATTGTGGCAAGCCCGCGCCGACGACTACGATCCCACGCTCGGATGCGCTCCAAGGACGCCGTGCGGCGCGAGGTCTGGGAGGCGATGGAGCGGGAGGGCGTGGCGCGCTTTCCCGGCGCCTCGGGCCGGATCCCGAACTTCGCCGGCGCCAAGGGCGCCGCCGAACGCCTCGCGCGCCATCCGTGCTGGGTCGAGGCGCAGACGCTCAAGGCCAACCCCGACGCGCCCCAGACCCACGCTCGCCGACTCGCGCTGGCACAGGGCAAGACGCTCGTGATGGCGGTGCCGCGGCTGCGCGACCAGCACCCGTTCCGGCTGCTCGACCCGCGGCGGCTGTCGGCCGAGCAGCGACGCGAGGCGGCCACGATCAAGGGCGCGCTCCGCCACGGAACCGTGATCGACCTCGACCAGGTGCCGCCGCTCGACCTCGTGCTGACCGGCTCCGTCGGCGTCAACCTGAAGGGGGCGCGGCTGGGCAAGGGCGGCGGCTTCTCGGATCTCGAGTTCGCGCTGCTGAGCCAAGCGGGCCGCATCGACCGTCGCACGCTCGTCGCGACCACCGTGCACCCGCTGCAGATCATGCGCGAGAACCTGCTCATGACCGCGCACGACATCCCGCTCAACCTGATCGCCACGCCACGCGCGGTGATCGAGGTCGACGGCGCCTACGAGCGGCCGACGGGGGTGCTCTGGAACCACCTCCAGCCGCCGCAGATCCACGAGATCCCGGTGCTGGAGCGCTACGGGAAGGCGGGCTAGCTACGCGCCGTCGCCGCGTTGCAGCGCGGCGTCGACCAACGGCGCGAGCGTGCGCCAGTCCTGCGCGGCGATCACCCCGCCGGCCTCGACCACGTCCTCGTTCCACGGATGGATCAGCGTCGCGACGAGGATTCCCTCGGCGCGGGCGCGCTCGATGTTGACCGGGCTGTCGTCGACGAGCAGGTCGATCTCGAGCTCGACGCAGCGGGTGACCTTGTCGAACGAGCAGTGCAGGTCGTGGTAGGGCAGCTCGATCGCCTCCAGCCAGCGCTCGGTCGCCGGTCCGGCGCTCGTGCGGCGGTGGCTGGTGATGTGGATCCAGTGCCCCTCGTCGTGCCAGCGGCGCACGGTCTCGACCGCGTCGGGGTAGGGCACGCCGGCCGCGACGTTCGCGTCGGAGTGGGTCTCCTCGACGCAGTGCACCAGCGCGTCGCGCTCGAGCGCGCTGATCCCCCAGTCGCGCTGCTGCTCGTAGGGCAGGTCGACCCCGTAGCGCTCGGCGGCGACCCGCTGCAGGATGTCCCAGTACGGGTGCAGCGTCGAGTCGATGTCCAGCGCAATCCTCGCCATGGGCGGGGTACCCTACGCGCTATGGCTCGCCTGATCGCCTCGACGGCCCTGCCGAGCTCGCCCCGCAGCGCACGCCGCGCGGGCGAGGGCTACGGCGTCTCCGACGCTCCGGACTGGCGCACGCTGGACTGGCGCCGCGAGCTGCGGCGCGCCGTGGTCGACGGCGCGGAGCTCAACTACGTCGACGTCGGTCCGCGCGAGAGCGACCTGCCGCCGCTGGTGTTCGTGCACGGGCTCGGCGGGCAGTGGCAGAACTGGCTCGAGAACATCCTGCGCCCGGCGCGCGAGCGGCGCGTGATCGCGCTCGACCTGCCCGGCTTCGGCGCCTCGCCGGCTGCGGCCGACGGGGTCTCGATCCCCGGCTTCGCGCGACAGGTCGAGGGCCTCTGCGAGCAGCTCGGGCTCGGCCCGGTGGTGCTGGTCGGCAACTCGATGGGCGGCTTCGTCACCAGCGAGGTCGCGATCCAGTTCCCGGCGCGGGTGGAGCGGCTGGTGCTCGTCTCCGCCGCCGGCATCAGCACCACGGCGGTGCACGCGGCGCCGTTGCTGACGCTCGGCCGCGCCGCCTCGGCCGCCACCGCCTACGCCGTCCCGCGCCAGCGCGCGGTGGCCCGCCGGCCGCTGTCGCGCCACCTGGCGCTCGCGCTCGTCGCGCGCCACCCGAGCCTGCTCAAGCCGGACCTCGCCTACGAGGGCTTCATCAGCGGTGCGGGCAAGCCCGGCTTCAACGACGCCTTCCGCGCGACGCTCGCCTACGACGCCCGCCACCGGCTGCCCGAGATCGGCTGCCCGACGCTGGTCGTCTGGGGCGAGAACGACGCGATCATCCCGGTGCGCGACGCGCACCACTTCGAGCGCGTGATCGGCGACGCGCGCAAGCTCCTGATGCGCGACACCGGTCACATCTCGATGGCCGAGCGCCCACGCGCGTTCAACGACGCGCTGGAGTCCTTCATGGCCGAGCTCGGCGCGGCCGAGCGCACGGTCGACCAGGCAGCCTGAGTCGCGCCGGCTAGCGTCCGGGGCGTGGACGACCAGTCCCAGCCCGTCACGCTGGTGCCCGAGTCCGAGCGGACGCTCGCCGAGCCGTCGCGTCAGCTGCCGGCGCAGGCGCGCACCTACTTCGTGCTCGAGTCGCTCGGCGGCGGCGTGGGCGCGACGATCGCGGCGGTCGTGCTCGCCGGCGGGCTCGACGGTCACGTGCCGGGGCTGCTCGTGCTGGCGCTGCGCGTGCTCGTGCCGGTCCTGGCGCTCGGCGGCGGGCTGGCCTTCGGCCTGCTGCGCTATCGCCACTGGCGCTACGAGCTGCGCGACGAGGAGATCGACCTCCAGCGTGGCGCGTTCGTGGTCACGCGCACGCTGATTCCGATCGTGCGCGTCCAGCACGTGGACACGCGTCGCAGCTGGCTCGCCGATCAGATCGGGGTCCAGGCGGTGGTGGTGCACACCGCCGCCGGGTCGCACGAGATCCCGGCGCTGACCCCCGACGAGGCGGCCGCCGTGCGAGACCGCATCGCGCTGCTCGCACGTCGACCCGATGACCTCTGAGCCGCCGCTCGAACCGCAGCCGACGCCCACGCCCGCGCGCCGGCCCGAACCACGCCGCCTCCACCCCGCCGCGATCGTCACCGGCGCGGTCGAGAGCGTGCGCGAGGTCGCGATGGCGATCGTGGTCGGCGTCGTCCTGCAGGCCGGCTCCGGTGGCTTTGGCTCCGGCTGGGCGCTCGCGCTGACGCTCGGCGGGGCGGTCGTGGCGCTCGGGCTCGGCTGGCTGCGCTGGGCCAATGAGCGGTACGAGGTCGCCGACGACACCATCCGCCACCGCCGCGGCGTGATCTCGCCGGACGAGACGTCGGTGCCGCTCGCGCGCGTCCAGGCGCTCGACACCAGTCAGGGGCCGATCCAGCGCCTGTTCGGCGTCTACGCGGTGCACGTCCAGACGGCGGGCGGCGGCGCCAAGGGCGAGGTCGAGCTACGGGCGTTGAGCACCGAGGCGGTGGCGGAGCTGCGCGCGGCCGCGGGCTTCGAGGAGCCGGTCGCGCAGGAGCTGCCGGAGTGGCGGCTGGGCCGGCGGCGGCTGCTGGTGGCAGCGCTCACCGCGCCGCAGTTCGGCGTCGTGCTGCCGCTGCTCGGCGCCGTCGCGGCAGGTCTCGACAACGCGCTCTCGGGCGAGACGGTGCGCGACCTGGTCGACCGCGCTCCCAGCGACGCCGCGGGCGTCGAGTTGCTGGTGGCGGCGATCGTCGTGGCCGGCTGGCTGATCTCGTTCCTGGGTGCGTTCGTGGCGTTCGCCGGCTTCAGGGTCGTGCGCGACGAGGAGCGCCTGCGGATCCAGCGTGGGCTGCTCCAGCGACGCGTCGCGAGCGTGCCGATCCGCCGTGTGCAGGCGGTCGACGTGGTCGAGGGCACGTTGCGGCGGCCGTTCGGCCTCGCTGCCGTGCGCATCGAGGTCGCTGGCTACCGCGCCGAGCCCGCGGCGGCGCAGACGCTGTTTCCCGTGGTGCGGCTGGCGGAGGTCGACGCGCTGCTGCGCGCCTACGTCCCGCACCTGGGCGGCGCGCTGGGGCCGCTGGAGGCGCCGCCGGCCCGGGCACGCCGGCGCTACGTGCTGCCGCCGCTGGGACTGGGGGCGCTGCTCGGGGTCGGCGTGCTGCTGGCCTGGTCGCCGGGCTGGCCGCTGCTGCCGTTGCTCGCGGCGCTGGGCGGCGCCGTCGGACTCGGCCGCTATCGGGCCGCTGGCTGGCGGCTGACCGACGCCGCGGTCGTGATGCGCCGGCGCCGCTGGTCGCCGGCACGCAGCACGCTGGTGGCGGGGTTGGGACGGCTGCAGGAGGAGGAGCTGGCACAGAACCCGCTCCAGCGCCGAGCGCAGTTGGCGGACCTGAGCGTCGCCGTCGGCTCGGGCAAGACCGGACGCGTGGCGCAGTTGGAGCTGACGACGGCGACGTGGCTGTTCGCGCGCTTGCGCTCGCTCAGCTCGTGACCGCGCCTGCGGCGGCGGAACCGACCTCGCGCGCGTACTTGCCGAGCACGCCGCGCGTGACGCCGTTGTCCGGCACCTCGTAGGCGGCCACCCGGGCGGCGATCTCCTCGTCGGAGAGCTCGACCTCGAGCTCCCGGGCGTCGACGTCGAAGACGATCGTGTCGCCGTCTCGAACCGCGGCGATCGGCCCCCCGCGCGCGGCCTCGGGCGCGACGTGGCCGGCCATGAAGCCGTGCGTGGCCCCGGAGAAGCGTCCGTCGGTGAGCAGCGCGACCGAATCGCCGAGCCCCTCCCCCACGAGCGCGGCGGTGACGTGCAGCATCTCGCGCATGCCGGGACCGCCGGCGGGGCCCTCGTTGCGGATCACGACCACGGCACCGGGCTCGATCTGCTTGGCCATCACGGCGGCGAAGGCGTCCTCCTCGGCCTCGAACACGCGCGCCGGCCCGCGGTGCTCGCGGCGATCGTGCCCGGAGAGCTTGACCACGCAGCCCTCGGGCGCGAGGTTGCCGCGCAGGATCGCGAAGCCGCCGTTGGGCTTGAGCGGCTGGTCGACGGAGCGTACGACGTCCTGGCCGTCTGGCTCGTCGGCGCCGTCGGCGATCTCACCGACGGTCTGCCCGCTGACGGTGATCGCGTCGGCGTGCAGCAGCCCTGCCGAGCGCAGCCGGTCGATCACGACGGGTACGCCGCCGACGCGGTAGAGGTCGGTGGCGACGTAGCGACCGCCTGGCTTGAGGTCGCACAGCAGCGGCGTCTTCCAGGCGATCTCGTCGAAGTCGTCGATGGTCAGCGGCACGCCGGCCTCGTGGGCGACCGCGAGCAGGTGCAGCACGAGGTTGGTCGAGCCGCCGGACATGGCCCCGGCCGCGATCGCGTTCTCGAGCGCCTCGCGGGTGATGATCTGGCTCGGTCGGAGGTCGCGTTCGAGCACGTCGAGGACGAGCCGGCCGCAGTCTTCGGCGACTTGGCCCTTGCGACCGTCCTCGGCGGGCACCATCGAGCTGCCGGCGGGCGAGATCCCGAGCACCTCGAAGGCCATCGCCATCGTGTTGGCGGTGAACTGGCCGCCGCAGGCGCCGGCACCGGGCGACGCGTTGTTCTCGAGCTCGAGGAGCTCGTCATCGGTGAGCTTGCCGGCGGCATGCGCACCGATGCCCTCGAAGACGTCCTGGATCGTGACGTCCCGGCCACGCCAGCGGCCGGGCGCGATCGAGCCGCCATAGAGCATCAGGCTGGGGACGTCGAGGCGCGCGAGCGCCATCACGCAGCCGGGAATCGTCTTGTCGCAGGCACAGAGGGCGACGACCGCGTCGAACATGTGCCCGCGCGTGACCAGCTCGATCGAGTCCGCGATCACCTCGCGACTGACGAGCGAGGTCTTCATGCCCTGCGTGCCCATCGTGATGCCGTCGGAGATCGCGATCGTGTTGAACTCCATCGGCGTTCCGCCGGCGGCGCGCACCCCGTCCTTGACCCGTTTGGCGAGCGCCCGCAGGTGGAAGTTGCAGGGCATCGTCTCCGTCCAGGTGTTGGCGATGCCGATGATCGGGCGCTGCAGCGCCTCGTCGTCGAAGCCGATGCCCTTCAGGTAGGCGCGCGCCTGGGCCCGATCCGGGCCGTCGAGGATGACCCGACTGCGACTGCGGAGATCCCTGCTCACCGCGTTCGGCGCGCGGCGTGACCACCGTCGGTGCCGCCATGCGGGGGCGCCTTGCGGCGACGTTCCCACTCGGCGAGGCGCCAGAGGTCACGCCGGACCCTGGCAGGATCGTGCTGACGACCGACGAGATGCATGTTGGCCCTGCGGATCACTCGATCCTCGTCCGACGTGAGCGCCATCCACTTGGCGAGCACGTCGTCGGAGGCGGGCAGGCGCGCCGGCTTGCCACGCCCGTCGAGGTCCGGGAACTCGACGCAATACTCCGACAGCAGCTGTCCGCTGCCGGGGACGTAGGCCACGATCGGCTTGTGCGGGTAGACGAGGTAGGCATAGGCGGTGCGTCCGGCCCGGTCGCTCTCACGCCGCGCGTGTCTGCCGCCGACGCGGATGAAGCCAAGATCGCGATACATCGCCCACTCTGCGTCGTTGACGCAGGAGCGGAGCAACTCCCGAGCCCGCTGCTCGGCCCGCCGTTCGCGACCGGGGTCGTAGAGCGAGAGATCGAGCGGACCGGCGTCAGGATCACGCAACCCGGCGCGAGCCGCTCGCCAGCGTCCGACCTCGCGCACCAGCAACGGCGCAGCCAGGACGAGTGCGATCAACGCGAGGGCAAGTAGCGCAAGCAGCACAGCCTCGGCTCACCCTCCCGAGGCACGTGGAAAGAAGATCACGCGCTCCGCATCGGTCGGGATGTCGCCATAGCGCTTGACCATCTGGGCCTCACGCCGACCGCTGCCATCGGTCGTCGGCACCGCGGCCCACATGCCCTCGTCGAGTTGGCGGCGGAAGGCCGCTACCAGCCGCTCTTCCTCCTCGCGCACTCGCGGATCTCCCTCCGCGAGGAGGATCTCACCATGCCCGGGCTTCATGCGAAGGAACTTGATCTCGACTCTCCTGCGTGACGCCACCAGCCCCTGACCGGCGGTCCTCTCCCGATTATGTCACGCCGACAACGGCCGCCTCTGAGCTTGACGGGCGCACCAGCCAGTCGCTGCGGCATTGCTAGGGCGCTCGATCGGCCACCCCCAACACGTCGACGGGACCCGCACCGGCGCCAAGGCCGCGTAGGCCGCGGCGCACCGCCTCTGCCGCGATCTCCTTGGCCCGCTGAGCGGCGACGAGCGGATCGCGTCCCCACGCGAGCTGGGCGGCTAGCGCCGAGGAGTGCGTGCATCCAGAGCCGTGAGCGGCCCCGTCCCGATGCCGCGGCCCAGCGATCTCGACCGCCTGCTCGCCATCGAAGAAGACGTCAACGGCCTGCTCACGATGACCGCCCGTCACCACGACCACGGGCGGCCCAAGCGCGTGAACGGCGCGTGCGAGTTGCTCGCTCGACGTGTCCTCCGGCAACCCCGCCAGTCGAGCGGCCTCCGGGACGTTGGGCGTGACCACGGTCACGCGTGGAAGCACGCGCGAGCGCAACGCCCCCTGCGCCGAGTCGTCGAGCAGGCTGGCGCCGCTCTCGGCGACCATCACCGGATCGAGCACGACTGGGACGTCCCCGAGCAGTTCCAGCGCTTGCACGACCGCCTCGATCGTCTCGACCGTGCCGAGCATCCCGATCTTGACCGCGTCGACGCCGATGTCCTCAACCACTGCCCGTACCTGCTCGACGATCGCCTCGGGCGAGAGCGGATAGACCGCCGTCACCGCGACGGTGTTCTGCGCCGTGATCGCCGTCAGTGCAGTCATCCCGTGGGCGCCGCAGGCTGCGAACGCCTTCAAGTCGGCCTGGATCCCCGCTCCTCCACCGGAATCCGAGCCGGCGATCGACAACACGCGCGGGGGGAACTGTCGGTCGGCCGCCACGGGGCGAGCATACGGAGCAGCGACGGCGATCATCAGGCCACTCGCTCCCAGCCGCGCAACCGACGCGCGATCCAACCGTCGGCCTCGAGCTGCCCGAGGGCGGCCCTGACCTCACTGGCACGTAGGCGCGTGACGGCAGCTACCTCGTCGACCGCGCGTCCAGCCTCCACGGCTTCGAGCACCGCCCGTAGCCTGGGGTCGGCGGGCATCCCGATCCGCCCGTTGGCCGCGGCAACGCGCATCCCCACGCCGAACAACTCATCGAGCACGTCTTGTGCCGAGGTGATCGGCACGGCACCGTCCCGCAGCAGGCTGTTGACGCCACTGGCCATGCGCCACGTGACTCGTCCGGGGACTGCCGCCACGGTCCGGCCGAGGTCGCGGGCAAAGTCGGCCGTTATCAAGCTTCCGCTGGGCTGGGCAGCTTCGACGACGACCGTCATGCGCGCAAGCGCAGCCATGATTCGATTGCGAGCCGGGAAGCTCCAGCGAAATGCGGTCGCACCGGGCGGAAGCTCCGATACGACCAGGCCGGACTCGCAGACCCGCTTGTGCAGGCTGCGATGCCGACGGGGATATGGGACATCGGGTCCGCCGGCGAGGACGGCTACGGGGATGCCGCCAGCATCGAGGCAGCCCCGATGTGCAACCGCGTCGATCCCCAGCGCCAAGCCGCTGACCACCGTGACGCCGGCCGCACCCAAGCCGCGCCCGAGCCCGTACGCGATCTCGATGCCGTAGGGGGAAGGCCGTCGAGTGCCGACCAGAGCAGCGGCCGGCTCGGCGACCAAGCGCTCCAACACGGGCGTCCGCCCACGCAAGAACAACGCGACGGGCGCGTCGGCCAGATCTGCGAGCAGCACCGGATAGCCGGAGTCGTGCCGGCAGACACCGACCACGTCGGCAGACCGAAGTCGAGCCCGCTCGCGTCCCATCGACAACCGCGTCAGGAAGTCCCGAGCTGCATCGGGGTCCGCCCCACTCGCCACTTCGACGAGTGCGTCCTCGGGCAGCCCCAGCAGCCCGGGGACGCGCCGTCCAGGCTTGTCGAGCAACGCGGCGATACGCGGCGCGAGGAAGGACAGGAGACTCGAGCGGCGCAGGCAGCGATCGCAGATCCCGGGAGCGCTCATGCCGCGATCGGCTCCCAAGCATCGAGCCGATAGCCAAGCGCCTCGTCGACGTGGCGGACATCGACGTCGTCGACACCCTCGAGGTCGGCGATCGTCCGCGCCACGCGCAGCACGCGATCGTGACCTCGACCGCTGAGCGCCACTCGCTCCTGCGCCGCGAGCAGCCGCCCGACGACCGGGTGCGGTACCCCGACCTGGCTGCGTGTGAGGCGTCCGTCCATGTCGCCGTTGCAGAGTGCACCAGTGCCCTCCAGCCGACGTCGCTGACGTCGGCGAGCGTCCTCGACTCGTGCTCGTACGTGTCGCGAGTCGTTGCAACCTGCGGTGGTCGTGGCCAGCTCCCGTGGAGACACCGCGGACACCTCGCAAACGAGATCGAGCCGATCTAGCAGCGGGTTGCTGAGCCGGCGTGCATAGCGGCCCAGGTCAGCCTCGGAGCAGGTGCAGCAGTCCGCCGGTCGCGCGCACGGACAACGATTGCAAGCGGCGACGAGCATCGCGTTGGCGGGAAACGCGAGCGTGCGCTGGCCACGAGTGATCTCTATGGCCCCTTCCTCGAGTGGCTGACGCAGCGCGTCGACTGCGGTACGAGTGAACTCGGGCAACTCGTCCAGGAACAGCACGCCTCGATGCGCAAGCGTGATTTCGCCGGGTCTCGGGATCCCGCCTCCTCCGACGAGCCCTTGCGCGGAAATCGTGTGGTGCGGTGCGCGGAACGGGCGCTGTCGAATGAGCTCACCCGAGCTCGCCCCGGCGGCGCCGTGGATCCGAGTGACCTCGAGCGCTTCGTCGAAGCTGAGCTCGGGCAGGATCCCCGGCAGACGGCGGGCAAGCATCGTCTTGCCTGCACCTGGAGGCCCGACCATCAGCAGGTTGTGGCCACCAGCAGCCGCGATCTCGAGCGCTCGCTTGGCATCTCCCTGACCGCGCACGTCCGAGAGATCCAGCTCTGGACGCAGGCCCGCTTGACGGGGCCGTGCGGGGCGCGTGGGCTCCGGCGACCACTCACCGTGGAGAAAGGCCGCGAGGCGGTTGAGGGTCGGCACCGCCACGACCTCCAGCCCCTCGACGAGTGCGGCTTCGGGAGCGTTCTCAGCCGGCACGAATAGACGCGACCGTCCGGCCTCGCGCGCCCCAATCGCCACGGCGAGGGCCCCGCGCACCGGTCGTATGCGTCCCGTCAGCGACAGCTCCCCGCACAACGCCGCTCCCTCCAGGCTCGTTGACGGCACTTGCGCGCTCGCGGCCAAGATGCCGACGGCGATCGCGAGGTCGAACGAGGGCCCTGCCTTGCGCAGGTGTGCGGGCGCGAGGTTGACCGTCAGGCGCTTCATCGGGAATTCGAGCTCTGAGTTGAGGAGCGCCGCTCGCACCCGCTCGCGGGACTCCCGGATGGCCCGATCTGGCAAGCCCACGAGCGTGAAGACCGGCAGGCCCTGACGGACGTCGACCTCGACGGTCACCTCGGCGCACGAGATGCCCTCGAGAGCGAATGTGGAGACGCTGGCGAGCATGGCGAGGACGCTACGCCGGGCCGTGTGACGGGAGGCTGAGGTGTGTGACAACTCCGCTCCAATTGCGCCAGCCAATTGGTGCAGAGGCGTTGCACACGCAACCCTCAGGTGCGTCGAGCCGACCTAGCGTCCCCGACCATGACGACCTCGGCTGACAGCGACCCTCGACGCAGCATCGGCACTCGTGGCGAACGGCTCGCCATCGAGCATCTTCAGGCCCGCGGGCTGAGCCTGATCGAGCGCAACTTCCGTACCCGTCACGGCGAGCTCGACCTGATCCTGGCCGACGACGCGTACCTGGTCTTTTGCGAGGTCAAGACGCGCGTGGTACGCGGGAGATCCAGGCCCTCTTGGCCCGTTCGCGGCCATCGGCCTGCGCAAGCGCCGACAAGTTCGCCTGATGGCCCGCCTATGGCTCGCCGCGCGATCGGACCGACGCTCTCGTCCTCCGGAACTGCGCTTCGACGCCGTTGGCGTCACGCTCGATCCCAGCGGGCAGCTGATCGGGATCGAGCATCTCGAGGGGGCGTTCTGAGATGGGGCCTCGAGCGGAGCTAGCCGTCGAGCGCGAGCTGCGTGTACGCGATCGAGCGAAACGACATCCGGTGCAGCGGCGAGACCCCATGGGCCGCGATCGCAGCCCGATGCTCAGGCGTCGAATAGCCGACGTTGGTCTCGAAGTCCCAGCGCGGGTGGCGCGCGGCAGCTCGCTGCATGTAGCGATCACGCGTCACCTTCGCGAGCACGGACGCCGCCGCAATCGCCGCGCTGCGGCAGTCACCGTCGATCACGGCCCGCTGGTCGTGGCCGAACTCGGGCACCCTGAAGCCGTCCACGAGACAAATGCAGCCGTCACGAGCGACCGACGCGAGCGCCGAGCGCAACGCATCCAAGTTCGTCACGTGCAGTCCACGACTGTCGATGCCGCGTACGCAGCGCGAGACCACCACCGAACGACTCGCGGCTCGCAGGACCAGCGGATAGAGCTCCTCACGCGCCTCCGCCGTGTGCTGCTTGGAGTCGTTGAGACGGCTGAGCGCCCGGCGATCGGACAGCGTCAACCGCTCGAGGTCGAACAAGACCGCAGCGGCTACGAGTGGGCCCGCCAACGACCCGCGCCCTGCTTCGTCGGCGCCAGCGACATAGCGAACGCCGAGCTCACGGTCGAAGGCGAACAGGCGGCGACCACTGTGTGCCCGGCGCCGCGCCCGCTTGCGTTGACGCCTGACAGCCGCGCTGCCCTTCGCCGGCTCGGCGGCTTGGTGCTCAGAGGCTCCCGACGTACTCACGCTGTGGCGATCATAGGAGCGTTCACGGCGGAACGCTCCACGAGCTCAGAGCCCGCCGATCCGGTTGGGCGGCCAGTACGTCATGAACGCCTTGCCGATCATCCAGTCCTTCGGAATCGGACCCCAGATGCGGCTGTCGGCGCTCGCGCCCCGGTTGTCGCCCATCATGAAGTAGTAGCCCTTGGGAATCGTGATCGGACGCGGGAGGTTGCAGATCCCGCAACCGCTGTCGAGGCGCGCGAACGAGTCCTTCTGCACCCTTCCGTTCACGTAGACGCGGCTGTTGATGATCCGCACGCGATCGCCGCCCGTGGCGACGACCCGCTTGATGAAGTTCGTGTCCGAGCGCTCGGAAGTCGGTCGTGGACACGCTTGATCCTGCGGGTGCTCCACACCGCACTGATCGGTGTCGGCACCGACCGGCGGCTTGAAGACCATGATGTCGCCGACACTCGGATCTCCGAAGTGCAGGCCGACGCGGTTGACCAGGACGCGCTGGCCGATATCGAGCGTCGGCACCATCGATTCGCTCGGGATGCGAAACGGCTTGACGAGGAATGCCTGGATGCCGAGCGCCAGGCCAAGGGCCACGGCGACGATCATCACAAGCTCGACCAGGGAGTTGCGAGAACCTCCCTTCTTGCTTCGCGCCGCCATCTCAGCTCGGCGTGGCCCCGGGCCGCCCTAGGACTCGGACTTCTCGGCGGACGCCTCGTCGGCCTCGGCGGCGGGCACCTCGGCCTCACCGTCGGAGTCCACGGGCGGCTCGCCATCCGAGCTCGGAGCGTCCGAGCTAGTCGCTTCGGCCTCGACGGCGGCATCTGCGACCGCCTCGTTGCCGTCAGTCGCCGCCTCGGCGTCCCCAAGCTCCTCTTCGCCCGGACGAGGAGCGTCGTCCGGCGGCATCGCGCCCTCGACGTACTCCTGTTCGTCGGGACCAGACCAGCGCCGCTCGCGCACTCGCGCGCCACGGCCGACCCGGTCGCGCAGGTAGTAGAGCTTCGCGCGACGTACGTCGCCGCGGGCCGCTACCTCGATCTGCTCGATCTTCGGGGAATGCAGTGGGAACGTCCGCTCGACACCAACGCCGAAGGACTGCTTGCGCACCGTGAAGGTCTCGCGCGCGCCGCTGCCCTGCCGCTTGATCACGACCCCCTCGAAGACCTGGGTCCGTCTGCGGCTGCCCTCGACGACCTGGAAGTGCACGCGCACGCGGTCGCCGGCCTGGAAGACCGGAACGCGGCGCAGTTGCGCGCGCTCGATGCTGTCAATGACGCCGGACATGGGAGTGGAGGTCGCGAGCGAGCCGGGCGCACGAAGCGGGTGCGATCCCTCGAGGCATGCAGCGCGACGCGGAATGGTAGCGAAGCGGAGCGCCGTAGCTCACGGCAACCCGCGAGCCCGCTCCCTGCTGCGCTCGAGACGCCACTCTCTGACCCGTCCGTGATCGCCCGAGAGCAGCACCTCGGGGACCGTGTGGCCATGCCAATCGAAGGGCCTCGTGTAGTGCGGGTACTCGGGCGCGCCGTCGAGCGCCGGACTGAAGGACTCCTCGATCGCGCTCTCGCTGTGACCGAGCGCCCCGGGCAGCTTGCGCAGCACGGTGTCGCACACGACCATCGCGGCCAGTTCTCCGCCGGTGAGCACGTACGGTCCGATCGAGACGACGTCGCTCGCGAGCTGCTCGTGCACGCGCTCGTCGAAACCCTCGTAGCGCCCGCACAACAACGTCAGCTCGCCTTCGGTGGCCAGCTCGGATGCGAGAGCGTCGTCGAGCTGCCTGCCTCCCGGCGCGAGCGCCACCACGCGCCTCTGGCGTCGCAGGTCCAGGGGATTGCCGCCGTAGCGCGCTTGGAGCGCCGCCTCGACCACGTCGACGCGGATGACCATGCCCGCGCCCCCGCCGTAGGGCGTGTCGTCGACCTGCCCTGCCTTCAGCGGCGTGCTCGTGCGCAGATCAACGAGCTCGAGCTCATGTCCGAGCTCGATCGCGTTACGTACGTGTCGCTGCTCGCTGAACCAGCGAAACCAGTCGGGAAACAGCGTGACGACGTCGATCTTCACGAGGCTCCTTCGAGACCGAGGAACCCACGGTCGACGCGGATCAACCGCGCGCTGAGATCGACCTCGCTGACGGCATCGGATACGAGCGGGACCAACGTCCCGTCCTCCAGCTCGAGCACGTCGCAGGACGGCCCGACGAGCACCCGTCCCACCGTCCCAAGGCCCGCCACTTCGCAGCCGACCAGGTCGGACGCCAGCCACTCCCCCGGTCCCAGCTCCTGGTCCACCAGCAGCGACGCTCCACGCAGGCGCACCGGATCCGGGAGGCCGCTCAGGCGTACGAGCGGGCGCGCGTCCGTGCCGCCGCGGCGCTCGACTTCCATCGTGCTTCCGTCGAGCACGACGACGGTGCCCAATTGCAGCGGATGGCTGGCGCCCTCGACCCAGAAGCTGCCGTCGAAACCGTGGGATCGTCCCACCCGGCCTGCGCTGACGAGCGTCAATCCACTACGTCGACGAGCACGCGGTGCCCGTGGCGCACCGAGCATGCCTTCATCACCGTGCGCAATGCGGCCACCGTGCGACCGCCCCTGCCGATCACCTTCCCGGTGTCGTCCTCGGCGACGGTCAACTCGAGGACGATCGTGCCGTCCTCTTCGTCGAAGCCTTCGACCGAGACCTGCTCGGGCTCGTCGACCAGCGATCGCGCGAGGTACTCGAGCAGGTCTTCCACTAGGAGGCGGAGTCGTCCTCCGACGAGGCGGAGCCATCGTCCTCGACAGCCTCCGACTCGGCGACCGGCTCCTCGGCAGGAACCTCATCGGTCGTCTCGCTCGGCGCGCTCTCCTCGGCGACGCTCGCCTCGGGCGCGGCATCATCGGCGGTGTCCGCCGCTGCAGCCTCGGCTACCGCGACCGGCTCGGGTTCCGCGACGGCAACCGGTGCCTTGGCATGCGCCTTGACCAGGTTCTTGACCGTCCCCGAGGGTTGAGCGCCGCGAGCCACCCAGTGGTCGAAGCGCTCCCGGTCGAGCACGATCGTGGACGGCTCGGTCTGGGGGTTGTAGTGGCCGATCGTCTCGATGAACCGGCCATCGCGCGGCGAGCGCTGGTCGGTCACGACCACGCGCCAGATCGGATTCTTCTTGCTGCCCACACGCGTGAGCCGTACTCGAACAGACATGAAGGCGGGAGCTTAGCGACCGCCGGCCAACTGTTGCAGCGACGGCATCTTGCCGCGCGCCAACTGCTTCATCAGCTTCTTCATCTGGCCGAACTGCTTGACCAGGTGCGAGACCGCCTGGACCGAGGTTCCCGAGCCCCGCGCGATGCGTCGACGACGGGAGCCGTCGATGATCTGCGGGTTGGCTCGTTCCTCGGGCGTCATCGACAGGATGATCGCCTCCAGGCGATCCAGTTCCTTGTCGGAGACCTGGATGTTGCCGAGCTGGGAGCCCACCCCGGGCATCATCTTCAGCAGATTGCCGAGCGGGCCCATGCTGCGTACCTGCTTCATCTGGTCGAGGAAGTCGTCGAGCGTGAACTGCTCCTTGCGGATCTTGCGCTCGAGCTCCTGCGCCTGGCGCTCGTCCATCTGACGTTCGGCCTTCTCGACCAACGTCATGACGTCGCCCATCCCGAGGATCCGCTGCGCCATCCGGTCCGGGTGGAAGCGTTCGAAGTCCCCCAGCTTCTCGCCCGTGGAGGCGTAGAGGATCGGCTTGCCCGTGACGGCCTTGACCGAGAGCGCCGCGCCACCGCGGGAGTCGCCGTCCAGCTTCGACAGCACCACGCCGTCGAACCCGGCCACCTCGGCGAAGCTCTCCGCGACGTTGACCGCGTCCTGGCCGGTCATCGCGTCCACGACCAGCAGCACGTTGTGCGGCTTGGTGCGCTTCTTGACTTCCGCCAGCTCCTTCATCAGATCCTCGTCGACGTGCAGCCGGCCGCTCGTGTCGACGATCAGGACGTCGCGGCGGTCCTGCTTGGCCTGGTCGAGCGCCCACTCGGCGATGTCGACCGGGTCGCGCCCCGTGCCTTGCTCGTACACATGCGCGCCCGCTTGACCGCCGACCTTGACCAGCTGATCGACGGCAGCCGGCCGGTAGACGTCGCAGGCGGCAATCGCGACGTCCATGTCCTGCTCCTCGCGCAGATGGCGCGCGAGCTTGCCGCAGGCGGTCGTCTTGCCCGACCCTTGGAGGCCGGCCATCAGGATCACCGTCGGCCCGGGGCGCGCGAACGCCAGCTCGCGGCCAGTGCCCCCCATGAGCGTCGTGAGCTCGTCCGCGACGATCTTGACGACCTGCTGGCCGGGATTGAGCGACTGCAGCACGTCCTGGCCGAGCGCTCGCTCCTTGATCGCCCCCGTGAACTGCTTGACGACCTTGAAGTTCACGTCCGCCTCGAGCAGGGCCAGGCGAACCTGGCGCATCGCCTTCGAGATGTCGTCCTCGCTCAGCGTGCCGCGCGAGCGTACGTCGCCGAGGGCGGCTTGGAGGCGGTCGGAAAGGGCGTCGAACACGTCGTGTTGAGGCTAGCGGGGCGGACCCGGCGCCGGCGGGGACGGAGTGGCGTCCGGAGACGGGCCTCCCGGCCCCTCGGCGTGCGGCTTCGGAAGCATGGATCCGAGCTGGCTCAGCGCCTGCGTGACCTCGCTGGGGATGATCCAGACCTTGTTGGAGTCGCCCTGGGCGATCTGCGGCAGCACCTGCAGGTACTGGTAGGCGAGCAGCTTGGGATCGGCATCCCCGCGGTGGATCGCCTCGAAGACCGTCTCGATCGCCTTCGACTGACCTTCGGCCTCGAGGATCTGCGCCTCGCGTCGGCCCTCGGCACGGAGGATGTTCGACTGCTTCTCGCCCTCGGCCGTCAGCACCTGGGACTGCTTGATGCCCTCGGCAGTGAGGATCGTGGCGCGGCGGTCGCGCTCGGCGCGCATCTGCTTCTCCATCGCCTCCTGGATCGAGCCCGGCGGATCGATCGCCTTCAACTCGACGCGGTTGACGCGGATGCCCCATTTGCCGGTCGCCTCGTCGAGCACCGTTCGCAAGGCGGTGTTGATGTTGTCGCGGGAGGTCAGCGTGGCCTCGAGCGTCATGCCGCCGGCGACGTTGCGCAACGTCGTGACGGTCAGCTGTTCGATCGCCACGATGTAGTCGCTGATCTCATACGTGGCCGCCTTCGGATCCGTCACGGCGTAGTAGATGACCGAGTCGATCGACACGGTCAGGTTGTCCTCGGTGATCACGGGCTGGGGCGGGAACGAGACCACCTGCTCGCGCAGGTCGATCAGCGGCTTGACGCGGTCGACGTACGGAACGACCAGTGCCAGCCCCGCGCCCAAGGTGCGGTGATAGCGCCCGAGGCGCTCCACGATCCCGGCCCGTGCCTGGGGCACGATCCGAATGCTCTGGGCGAGCGTGATCAACACCACGGCCGCCACGACGATCAGCACGATCAGCGCTGCCACTTGGTCTCCCTCTGTCCTGGAACCTGTCTCACCCGACGACCAGTGCGGTGGCACCGTCGATCTTCATCACATGGGCCCGCGCCCCTGGCTCGAGCACCTCGTCCTCGTCGTACGCGCGAGCGCTCCAAACCTCGCCGGCCAGCTTCACCTGACCGCCGTCGCGGTCGACGCGCTCGAGCACGACGGCCTCTGCGCCGACCAACGCCGCGGTGCCGGTGCGTAGCTGCGCCGGCGTGCGCATGTGACGCCGCGCGATCGGGCGCAGCACTCCCAGCGATGCGATCGAGACGGCGATGAACACCACCAGCTGCAGCGCGGTCCCGCCGCCCGCAAGCGCCACCACGGCCGACAAGACGGCCGCGATCGCGATCGGGCCGAGGAAGAAGCCGAGCGTGAGGATCTCACCCACCGCGAGCGCCCCCGCCGCAATCATCCAGATCACCCACGCGTCCATCGAGGCAACGATCGTACGCGAGCGCGCATCCCGCAGCGCGCCGGTCCCCTCTGCGCTAGGGCTCGAGGATCGCGCGGGAGAAGTCGTCGGCGTCGAAGGGGCGCAGATCCTCGATCGCCTCGCCGATGCCGATCAGCTTCACCGGCACGCCCAGCTCCTGGGCGATCGCGAGTGCGATCCCGCCCTTGGCCGTGCCGTCGAGCTTGGTCAGCACGATCCCGTCGACGTCGACGGCCTCGCGGAACAGCAGCGCCTGGCGCAGGCCGTTCTGACCGGTGGTCGCGTCGATCGTCAGCAGCGTCTCGTGCGGGGCGCCGGGCGCCTGGCGAGCGATCACGTTGCGGACCTTGCGCAGCTCGTCCATCAAGTGCTGCTGGGTGTGCAGCCGCCCCGCGGTATCGCAGAGCACGACGTCGTGACCGCGTGCGCGAGCGGCGGCGATCGCGTCGAACATCACCGCTCCCGGGTCGGAGCCCGGCTCCCCGCGCACGATCTCACAGCCTGCGCGCTCGGCCCAGGTCGTGAGCTGCTCGGCGGCAGCGGCGCGGAAGGTGTCCCCGGCCGCGAGCAGGACCGACCGGCCCAGCTCCTGCTGCAGATGCCAGGCGATCTTGCCGATCGTCGTCGTCTTGCCCGTCCCGTTGACACCGACCATCAGGATCACCGTCGGGCTCTCGGCGAGTGAGATGCGATCGTCGCCCACACGGGCCGTCTCCGCCAGCAGCTCCTGCAACCGCCGGCTGAGATCCTCGCCGCTGGCCACCTCACCCGATCCGACCTCGCCCTCGAGCCGCTCGACGATCTTCGCCGTCGTCGGCGCGCCGACGTCGGCGTAGATCAGCGCCTCCTCGAGCTGCTCGAAGGCTTCGTCGTCGAGCGACTGGAACACCGTCGCCTGGAGCTCGGCCCCCAGCGCCTCGCGGGTACGACGCATGTTGTCGCGCAGGCGCCGGAAGAACCCGCCGCGGCGCTCGTCGCCGTCCTCGGGGTCAGCCTCGGCGAGAACCGGAGCGGCTGCGCCGGTGTCGAACAGTTCATGCCAGGTACGCGCCATCGGCGGGCAAGAATAGGGCGCGCCGCAAGCTCCGGCCGAACGTCATGTGCCAGCGCCCGCGCCGCGACGCGGAACCGTTGCGGATCAGGCGGCGGGACGCGCCGCCGTGTTGACGACCTCGGCCGCAGCCGGCTTGCCCGCCAGCTTGCGGGACACAACGCGCGACACCCCGTTGCCGCCCATGCTCACGCCATAGAGCGTGTCGGCCGCATCCATGGTGCGCTTCTGGTGCGTCACGACGATGAACTGCGCCCGATCGGAGTACTTGTCGACGAGCTGGAGGAAACGGTCGATGTTGAGGTCGTCCAGCGCCGCCTCGACCTCGTCGAGGATGTAGAAGGGACACGGTCGCGCAAGGAAGACGGCGAACATGAACGCCAGTGCGACCAGCGACTTCTCACCTCCGGAGAGCAACGACAGTCGCTTGGTCGACTTGCCGGGCGGCGTAACCTCGATCTCGACGCCGGCCTCGGCCGGCGGCTCGTCGGGGTCGACCTCGGCCTCGGGCGTCCCGCCCTCGTCGTCCGGCGGCGCTTCGCCGCCGACGACCGCGCGCGGCGTCTGGTCGGGATGCACCAGCCGCAGACGGCCACGGCCGCCCGGGAACAAGTGGGAGACGACGTCCTCGAAGTTCTTCGCCGCCGCGGTGAACGTCTCCTCGAAGCTCTCGCGGATCCGCTTGTCGGTCTCCTTGATCAGGCTCTCCAGCTCCGCCAAGGCGGCCTCGAGGTCCGCGCGCTGGGTCTCCAGCTCCTCGACGTGCGCGACGGCCTCCTCGTACTCCTGCTTGGCGAGCGGATTGACCGGTCCCAGCTGCTCGCGTCGCCGCTGCAACCGCTCGAGCCGGTTGCGCAGCTCCTGCCGCTCCTGCTCGGGCAACGCCTCGCTCGCCGGCTCCGGCTCGAGACCGAGCCTCTCGGCCACCTCGTTCAGTTCCCGCTCGATCTCGGCGGCGCCGTCACGGGCCTGTTGGGCCGCGACCTCGGCGCCGGTCACCGCCTCGCTGCCGGCGCGCAGGCGCGTCTGCAACTCCGCCTCCTCCTGGGCGCACGCACGCAGCGCCGCCGCCACCTGCTCACCCGCGGCAGCACCAGCGGCCAGCTCCTCGGCGAGCACGTCCCGGCGCTGCTCGACCGCGGCGCGAGCCAGCTCGAGGGCCTGGGCGGCACGCTCGCCGTCCCGTGCAAGCAGCTGATCCCGCGTAGTGCCCGTGCGCAGTCCGGCGATCGTCTTCGCTCGCTCCTCGCGCTCCCGCGCGATCCGCTCCGCGAGGCGTCGGTCGGCGCGCAGGTCCGCGAGCAGTTCGGCGCGCCGAACGGCGCTCGGACCCTCGTCCGGGGCCTGTCGCCGGCGAGCGATCGAGCGCTCGGCGCTCGCCGCCGACTCGGCCGCCTCCTCGACCTCACGTCGGGCGCCGCGAAGAGCCGTGTCCGCGACGTCACGAGCGGCGTCGGCGTCGGTCACCGCCTGGCTGTGACGTTCGACGGCCGCGGTCGCCTCGGTCTCCGCCGTCGCGGCCTGCACCGCGGCCGCGACCAGGCGCTCGCGCCGGGCGCGCTCCTCGAGCAACCGCTCGGCGCCACCGGCGGGCGCCTGCGCCAGCTCTCCGCGGGCGCCGTCGAACAACCGGCCGGCGCGGGTGACCGCGAGTCCCGCGAAGTCGTCCGGAAGCGCTGTGAGATCGGAGACCAGCCAGGTGCCGGCCAGCAGCCGTGCCGCCAGATCGCCGAGCGCGCCGTCCGCGCGCACGTGGTCCAGCAACGCTTCGGCCTGCGGACCGGGTGCTGGCGCAGCCCCGAGCCGGGCAGCCGCGCTCGACGCCCCCTCGGCGCCACGCCCGTCACCCGGCGCGACGAGCGCGGTGCCACCCGCGTCGCCTGCCTGGTCCAGCATCCGCTCCCCGGTCGCGACGTCCTCGACCATCGCGGCCGACAGGCGCGGCCCGAGCGCAGCCGCCAAGGCCAGCTCGTAGCCCTCGTCGACGTCCAGCGCCTGAGCGAGCGTGCGCGCGCCGCCGGGGGCGCCACCGGCGCTGCGCAGGAACTGGTTGACCGCCGCCAGCTCCGCGCCGACCTGCGCCGCCTGCCGGCGTGCCGCTTCGACCGCACGCTCGGCCTCCCGCTGCTGCTTGCGAGCGCCCTCGGCCGTCCGCTCGGCCTGCTCGAGCTCCCCGCGCCGCTGCGTCGCCACCTCGCGCAGCGCACTCGCCCGCTGTTGGGCCTCGTCGCGCTCGGCCTCGAGCGCCGTCAGTTCCTCCTGCAGCCGCTGCTCGCGGTCGCGCTCGAGCCGCTCCAGCTCGAGCTGGATCGAGCGGATGCGATCGGCCGGCGCCAACGCGTCCCAAGCCGTGCGCTCGGGGTCGTGCGCCTCCGCCGCAGCGCCGTCCGGTCGCGCTGCGCCCGTCTGGCCGTCGCCGTCCTCGGCGGCCGGCGGACGGGGCAGGCGCTCGTCGGGCAGCCGCTCCCCCTCCTCGGCGCTGTCGGCCGCCGCCTGGGCCTCGAGCACCTCGAGCTGGCGCAACCGCCGTTCCCGGCGCTCGGCCGCGGCGGTCGCCTGCTCACGTGCCCGCTCGAGTCGCATCGCGATCCGGTCGGCACCCGAGCGTGCCGCGAACAGCCGCGTCTGCAGGCGCTCCCGGTCGCGCGTCTGCTGGGCGAACGCCTCTTCGGCCTGCTCGCGCCGACGAGCGACCTCGCCCAACAGCCGCTCGGCCTCGTCGCGCTCGCTGCGCGCGACCTGCGCGCGCTGCTCGGCCTCGACGAGCGCGACCCGGGCGGCCCGGGCGTCGTCACGTGCCAGCTCCATGCGCGCCTCGAGCGACTGGCGCTCGATCCGCTCGTGCAGTTCCGCCGCCTCCGCCTGGCGCTTGAGCGGGCGCAGTCGCGAGCGCGCCTCGCGCTCGACGTCGAGTGCACGCGAGAGGTTCTCCTCGGTGCGCTCCAGCTTCAGCTGCGCGCGGCGACGACGCTTGCGGTGCTTGCCGAGTCCGGCCGCCTCCTCGATCAGCAGGCGTCGCTCGCGTGGGCGAGAGAGCACGATCTGCTCGACCTTGCCCTGCGAGACGACCGAGTGCATCTCCTTGCCCAGGCCCGAGTCCGACAGCACCTCGAGCACGTCGACGAGCCGGCAGCGGGCGCCGTTGAGCCGGTACTCGCCCTCGCCGTCGCGGTTGAGGCGACGCACGATCGAGATCTCGCTGAAGTTCGACTCCAGCCGTCCGTCGGCGTTGTCGATCACCACCTCCACCTCGGCCGTGCTGACGCCCTTGACGCCATGGCCGCCGGCGAAGATCACGTCCTTCATGCTCTGCCCGCGCACCGCGAGCGGACTCTGCTCGCCGAGTGCCCAGAGCACGCCGTCGGTGATGTTCGACTTGCCCGAGCCGTTCGGGCCGACGATCACCGAGACGCCGGGCGCGAACTCCAGCTTGGTGCGTGTGGGGAAGGACTTGAAGCCCTTCAGCGTGATCGAGCGCAGATGCATCCGACTCTCCTAGCTCTCCTCGAGCGCGTCGAGGGCCTGCAGCGCGGCTTCCTGCTCCGCGCTCTTCTTCGTCTTTCCCTCGCCACGACCCAGCTCCTCGCCGCCTACCTCCGCCACGGCGACGAAGCTGCGGTCGTGCGCAGGCCCCTGCTCGGCGACGGTGCGGTAGGCGACCACCTCGGCGCGGCGCGCCAGGCGCTCCTGCAGCACCGACTTGTAGTCGACCGGATGCTCGAGGGCGTCGGCGATCTCGGTCTCGAAGGACTTCACCACCGCGGGGGCCGTGCGATCCAGGTCGAAAGCCAAGTACGAGGCGCCGATGATCGCCTCGCAGATCGAGGCCAGCACGCGCTCGGACTCGACCAGCAGGTCGGCGCTGCGGCCGGTGGCGCCGGCCGGCGCGGCCGCGCGCAGTCGCGCGGGCACGTCCAAGCCGCGTGCGACGCGAGCACAGGATGCGCCGCTGACCGCCTGAGCACGCACCTTGGTCAGCCGCCCGGCGCCGTAGCGCTCGAAGCGAGGAAACAAGTGGGTGGAGACCGCAAGGCTCAAGACGACATCCCCCAGGAACGCCAAGCGCTCGTACGACTCGGCGCGGTGCTCGACCCAGGACGCGTGCATGAACGCCTGCCGCGCCAGGCCGTCGGGGAGCTCGGCAAGCAGCTCCGCAAGCGACTCAGTGCTCGATCTCCGCGGCATGCGCGGTGACGAAGTCCGCGGCCTGACCAACCGTCAGGATCTTCGCCGCCTCCTCGTCGGGGATGCGGATGCCGTAGTTGTCCTCGAGCTCGACGACCAACTCCACCAGGTCGAGCGAGTCGGCCTCCAGATCCTGCTTGAAGCGGGTGTCCTCGCCGATGCGGGCAGGGTCCACCTCGAGCTCGGTGGCGAGATGGGCGCGGATGCGCTCGAGAACCTCGTCGCGGATCATGGTGCGGCGACGCTACCAGCGGGCGCGGACCTCAACGCCCCGGCGGCTGCGAGGGCCGCCGCGGTGCGCCCCACCATGTCCTCGTCGACCGCTCGGCGGGCCAGTCGCACCGCGCTGGCGATGCCTTCGGGGCCGAAGCTGCCGTGCGCGACCACCACCGGCTTGCGCAAGCCCAGCAGGATCGCCCCACCGACGGCCTCGGGATCGAGCTGCGCTCGGAGGCGCCCGAGCCGCCCCCGTACCAGCAGCCCGCCGAGGGTCGAGACGGGTCCCGACCTGATCGCCTCGCGGATCGCGCCGGTGACCGCCTTCGAGGTGCCCTCCATCACCTTCAGCGCGACGTTGCCGGTGAAGCCGTCGGTCACGATCACGTCCGCTCCCGCCCGCGGCAGGTCGAAGCCCTCGACGTTGCCGACGAAGTTCAGCGTGCCCCCCGCCAGCCGCTCGTGGGCGGCCTGGACGTCCGGGGTGCCCTTGCCCTGCTCCTCGCCCACCGACAGCAGCCCCACGCGCGGACGCTCGAGCCCGTAGACGGCCTCCATGAAGCAGGCGCCCATGTAGGCGAACTGCTCGAGCTGCTCGGGTCGCACCTCGACGTTCGCCCCACAGTCGAGCAGCAGCACCGGGCCGGTGGGCACCGGCAACACGACCGCGAGGGCCGGGCGGTGCACCCCACGCTGGCGCTTGATGCGCAGCGTCGCCGCCGCGAGCGTCGGGCCGGTGCTGCCGGCGGACACGAGCGCGTCTGCGCGGTCGGCAGCGACGGCGTCGGCCGCCTGCACGATCGACGCCTGCGGACGCGAGCGCACGGCCCGCACGGGCTCCTCACCCGCGGCGATCGATTCGGGAGCGTCGACGAACTGCACCATCGGCCCGCTCGCGCCGGAGGCGTCATCGCCGCCGGTCGACAGCGCCTCGGCGGACGCGGCGAGCGCGCTCGCCGGACCGAACACGAGCACGGGCACGCCGGCACGCCGGGCACCGTCCGCGACGACGGCCGGACCCTGGTCGGCGCCGTTCGCGTCCAGCGCGATCACGCCGGGCGCAGCCTAGGTCTCGTCGTCGCCTGCCGCGCCGGGACCCTGGACGACGACCTCGCGGCCGGCGTAGGTGCCACAGCTGGGGCAGACGCGGTGCGGCAGACGCGGCGCATGACAGCGCGGGCAGTGCGCGATGCCGGGAGCCGAGATCTTGTGCTGGGAGCGGCGCTTGTTGGTCCGCGAGTGGGACTGTCGTTGCTTCGGGACGGCCATGAGACGGGCAAGTGTAGCCGGGTGGCGGCCCCGTGCCCCCTCTAGTCGAGCTTCAGCTCGCGCAGCGCCGCCCAGCGCGGGTCCGGCTCGCGCTCGTGCACGTGCTCGGCCCCCGCCTCGTTGAGGTTCTCCCCACAGACCCCGCACAGCCCCTTGCAGTCCTCTCGACAGACGATCTGCGCCGGCAGCCCCAGCGCGAGTGCGTCCCGCGCCCAGGCGGCGAGATCCAGCTCCTGCTCGTCCAGGTACGGCGAGCGCAGCTCGTCGCCCCCGCCCGGCTGATCGACCTCGCGGGCATCGATCTGCAGCTTGCGCTCGGCCGGCTCGAGGCAGCGCATGCACGGCCCGTCCAGGACGGTGTCGAAGCGCAGCCGCAGGGCGTAGCCGTTGGTCGTGTGCGATACGTCGACGGTCGCGTCCACGCAACCGTCGGGGATCGCGTAGCGCTGCCCCCCGAAGTCGAAGTCGTCCACTGGCACCTCGAGCTTCAGTTGGCGCCCCTCGCCGGAGGCGATCCTCAGCTGCCCGAGGTCGAAGATCTCGGTGCGCTGACCCATGGTTCGAGACTAGCGCCGGCCGCGGCCGGCGCTCACCCGCTAGCTCGAGCGTTCGATCAGCTCGACCCGGTAGCCGTCCGGGTCGCGCACGAACGCGATCCGGGGACCCTCGGTGCGCCCACCCGGGCGGTATGGCGGCTTCTCCGGCTCGATGCCGTCATCGGCCAGCGCCGCCAGCGTGCCGTCGAGGTCGTCGACGCCGAGCGCGATGTGGTTGTAGCCCGTGCCGAGCTCGTACGAGTCGACGCCGTGGTTGTAGGTCAGCTCGAGCGCGGTGCTGTCACCGGGGATGGCCATGAAGACGTTGATCGCCTCGTCGCCGATCGGCATCCGCCGCACTTCTTCGTAGCCGAGCTTCTCGTAGAAGGCGACCGAGCGATCGATGTCCCCGATCCGGTAGCACGTGTGGAGGTAGGAGGCCATGACGCCAACTATGCCCGGGTCAGGCGCTTGTAGCTGATCCGGTGCGGCCGGTCGGCCTCGGCGCCGAGGCGGGCGCGGCGGTTCTCCTCGTAGGCCTCGAAGTTGCCCTCGAACCAGGCCACCTGCGAGTCGCCCTCGAAGGCGAGCACGTGGGTGGCGACGCGGTCGAGGAACCAGCGATCGTGCGAGATGATCACCGCACAGCCCGGGAAGGACAGCAGCGCCTCCTCGAGCGCGCGCAGCGTGTCGACGTCGAGGTCGTTGGTCGGCTCGTCGAGCAGCAGCACGTTGCCGCCGGTGCGCAACAGCTTCGCCAGGTGCACGCGGTTGCGCTCGCCGCCGGAGAGCACGCCGATCTTGCGCTGCTGGTCGGAGCCCTTGAAGTTGAAGCCGGCCACGTACGCCCGCGAGGCGACGCGACGGTCGCCGACGGTGATCTGGTCGTCGCCGCCGGAGATCTCCTCCCAGACGTTCTTGTCCGGATCGAGCGCGTCGCGCGACTGGTCGACGTACGCGAGGTCGACCGTCTCCCCCAGCCGCAGCGAGCCGGCATCGGGCTGCTCCTCGCCCACGATCATGCGGAACAGCGTCGTCTTGCCGGCGCCGTTGGCGCCGATCACGCCGACGATCCCCGCCGGCGGCAGCGAGAACGACAGGTCCTCGATCAGCAGCTTCTCGCCGAAGCCCTTGCGCAATCCGTCCGCCTCGATCACCATGCCGCCGAGCCGTTGCCCGGCCGGGATGTGGATCTGGACCTGGTCGAGCTTGACGTTGCGCTCCTCGGCCAGCAGCCGCTCGTAGTTGTTCAGGCGCGCCTTGGCCTTCTTGCGCCGCCCCTTCGGGTTCTCGCGCACCCACTCGAGCTCCTGGGCGATCGTGCGCTGGCGTGCGGACTCCTTGCGCTCCTCGTGCGCCAGGCGCTCCTGCTTCTGCTCGAGCCAGGAGCTGTAGTTGCCCTGGAACGGCAGGCCGTGGCCGCGGTCGAGCTCCAGGATCCAGCCGGCGACGTTGTCGAGGAAGTAGCGATCGTGGGTGACGGCGACGATCGTGCCCTCGTACTCCGCGAGATGGCGCTCGA
Organism: uncultured Thermoleophilaceae bacterium; assembly: GCA_963846505.1. Classification (GTDB taxonomy): domain Bacteria; phylum Actinomycetota; class Thermoleophilia; order Solirubrobacterales; family Thermoleophilaceae; genus JACVRW01. Next base: position 497,955 of record CAWJWD010000004.1, read on the forward strand.
GCCAGGCGACCGACTCGGCGTCGAGGTGGTTGGTGGGCTCGTCGAGCAGCAGCAGGTCCGGCTTGGCCAACAGCAGCCGCGCCAGCGCCACGCGTCGACGCTCGCCACCGGAGAGCGTCGAGACGTCCGCGTCGCCGGGCGGGCAGCGCAGCGCGTCCATCGCCTGGTCGATCATCTGGTCGAGGCTCCAGGCGTCGGCGGCGTCGATCTGCTCCTGCAGCCGCGCGAACTCGCCGGCGGTGTCGTCGGAGTAGTTGGCCGCCAGCTCGTTGAAGCGCGCGAGCATGTCGCGCAGCTCGCCGAGGCCGTCCTCGACGTTGGCGCGCACGTCCTTGGACTCGTCCAGGTGCGGCTCCTGCTCGAGCAGCCCGACGCTGGCGCCCGGCGCGAGCTGCGCCTCGCCGCGGTACTCGGTGTCCTTCCCGGCCATGATCCGCAGCAGCGTCGACTTGCCGCTGCCGTTGAGTCCCAGCACGCCGATCTTGGCGCCCGGCAGGAAGCTCAGCGAGATGTCGCTCAGCACCTCCTTGTCGGGCGGGTGCACGCGGGACAGCTTGTACATGGTGAAGATGTACTGGCTCGACATGAGCCGACGAGAATAGTCACGTCGCGACGACGCGGGTCAGCGACCGCACGACGACCTCCGCCACGGTCTCGCGCGGGACCTCCGGATGCTCGGCCCACCAGAGCGCCACCCCCACGGTCGAGGCGCGGATCAACTCCGCGAGCGGCTCGACCTCCTGCTCGGGGAGCCCGAGCTCCGGCTGGGCGCGCAGCAGCATCGCGTTGGCCGCGCGCGCCGAGGCCTGCAGCTCGCGGTAGAAGGCCTGGATCTCCGGGTCCCCGGTCGTGTCGCGAAACAGCAGTGCGAGCGCGTACGGATGCTCCTCGACGTACGCGAACCAGCGCTCGACCGACCCGGCGATGCGCTCGGGCAGCGACCCGGGGCCTCCCATGCCGGCGGCGGTCCCGGCCAGCAGCTCGTCGCGGTGACGGGCCAGGAGCGCGAGGTGCAGGTCTCGCTTGGAGGCGAAGTGCTGGTAGAGCAGCTGCTTGGTGACCCCTGCCGCAGCTGCGACCTCCGTCAGCTTGGTCGCCGCGTAGCCCTGCTCGGCGAACAGCTTCGAGGCGGCTTCCTCGATCACCAGCCGGCGCTCGGCGCGAGAGAGACGGCGTCGTGTGGGGTCCCCGGCCATAAGTTGACTCCAGGGTAACTTGGCGCTAAGTTGCCCCGAAGTCAACTAACGCAAGGAGCTTCCCATGGGCTCGAACGAGGTGCTCGACCCCGCCTTCCGCCAACGACTCCGGTTCTCCCGCGAAGGCGACGTGCTGCGCGTGCGGATCTGGACCGACCCCGGCGGCGGCGTGCCCGCCCACTACCACCCGTCGCTCGAGGAGCGCTGGCACGTGGTCGAGGGCCGGCTGCGCTTCCGCATCGACGGCCGCGTGCTCGAGGCCGGCCCGGGCGAGACGATCGTCGCCAGGCCCGGCGTGCGTCATGCCTTCACGAACGTCGGCGACGAGGTCGCCGTCACCGAGACGGAGGTCGAGCCGGCGGGACGGATGCAGGAGTTCCTCGAGCAGGCGTGCGAGCTCTCGCGCGCCGGCAAGTACAACCGCCGCGGCATCCCCACCAGCCTCAGCGGACTGATCGCCGCCTCGGAGCTGGCCCTGCGCCATCGGGACGACATCGTGCTGACGTCGTTCCCGCTGCCGCCGCCCAAGCTGCAGCCGATCCTGTTCGGCCCGCTGGCGCGGCTGGCCTAGCCGACTTCGGCTTCCTCGGCCTCGCGGCCTTGGAGCCGGTCGCGGCCACGCTGCACGGCCGCGATGAACTTCGTGAGGTTGACCTCGAGGGTGTTGAGGATGTCGTCGGCGTAGTCCTCGGCGCCCAGACGGATCTCCCGCTCGCGGGCGCGTGCGTCCTCGATGATCTCGTCCGCCTGGCGCTCGGCCTGCTTGACGACTTCCTCTTCGCCGATCAGGCGCACCTGCTCCTCGCGCGCCTCCTTGACGATGCGCTCGGCCTCACGCTTGGCTTCGGCGAGCATCTCCTGGCGCTCCTTGACGATCCAGCGCGCCTGCTTGATCTCCTCCGGGATCGTGGCGCGCATCTGGTCGAGGATGTCGTACACCTCTTCCTTGTCCACGCGCACCTGGTCGGTCAGAGGGACCGGCTTGGCGTTGTGAATGGTGTCGTCGAGCTTGTCGATCAGGACGAGGACGTCCATGGGCGCTTCCTCAATTCGCTAACGCTTCAGCTCTTCCTGCAACCGCTGAGCCACAGGGTCAGGCACCAGGCCCTGAATGTCTCCCCCGAACATGGCCAGCTCCTTGATGCCGCTGGAGCTGAGGAAACTGTACTGCGGGGTCGCCATCAGGTAGACGCTTTCGATCTCCGGGGCCATCTTGCGGTTGAGCTGGTTCATCTCGAACTCGTACTCGAAGTCCGAGATCGCTCGCAACCCCTTGACGATTGCTTTGGCCCCGTGCTCACGAGCGAAATCGACGAGCAGCGTATCAAAGGGTTTTACCTGCACATTGCCGAGTTTCGCGACCTCGGCCTCGATGAAGCTCACGCGCTCCTCCGCGGAGAAGAGCGTCTTCTGCTTGCGCACCGGCTGGTTGACGACCCCGACGAGCACGTTGTCGAACACGCCGGAGGCACGAGTGATGATGTCCAGATGGCCGTGCGTGACGGGGTCGTAGGACCCCGGACAGATGCACATGCCGCCGTTGCGGTCAGCCATGGATCGCGATCCTCGTGTCGCCGTAGAGGCGTTCGGTCAGCAGCGGCAGAGTCAATTCGAGCGGCTTGCGCTTGTCGGATTCGGTCACGATGCGGGCACCTTCGGAGAGCACGGCTGGGAGACGCTCGGACAGCGGCTCACCCAGGCGGGCGGCGAAATCATAGGGCGGGTCGGCGAATACGAGGTCATACGTACCCCGTTCGCCGGAGAGGAACGCAAGCACATCCTGCTGGCGCAGCGTCGCCTCGCCTGCCCCGACGGCCTCCAGGTTACGCCGGATGACCGCGACCGCGCGCGGGTCGCGCTCGACCAAGACGGCGCTGGCAGCGCCACGCGAGAGCGCTTCCAGGCCGAGTGCGCCGGTGCCGGCGTAGAGGTCGAGCACGCGTGCGCCGCCGACGTCGCCGAGGATGGAGAAGAGCGCCTCGCGCACCCGGTCGGCGGTCGGGCGGGTGGAGAAGCCGCGTGGGGAATGCAGGCGGCGGCCCTTGTAGGCGCCGGCGACGATCCTCATGCGGGGATCGGATCGAGCTCGGAGCCGAAGCGCGCCACGACCGCCTCGCGCAGCAGCACGTGCTCCGGCTCGGTCAGCTCGGGGTCGGCGGCGACGAGCGCGTCCGCGTGGCGCTGCGCACGCTCGAGCAGCTCGAGATCGTCGGGCAGGCGGGCGACGCGGAACTCCGGCAGCCCGCTCTGGCGCGTGCCGAGCACCTCCCCCGCCCCGCGCAGCTCGAGATCGATCTCCGCCAACCGGAAGCCGTCGCGCTCGGCGGCGATCGCCTCCAGGCGCGGCAGCTTCGGATCGCCGAACAGGACGCAGAGCGAGGCGTGCTCGCCTCGACCGACGCGCCCGCGCAGCTGGTGCAGCTGCGAGAGCCCGTAGCGCTCGGCGGCCTCGATCAGCATCACGGTCGCGTTCGGCACGTCGATGCCGACCTCGATCACGCTGGTGGCCACCAGCACGTCGGCCGAGCCGGCGGCGAAGGCCTTCATCGCCGCCTGCTTCTCGGTGCTCGAGAGCTGCCCGTGGATCAGCTCGACGCGCAGGTCGCGGAACTCGGTCGTGCGCAGGCGCTCGTACTCGACCGTCGCCGCCCGCGCCTGCAGCGCCTCGGACTCCTCGACCAGCGGGCAGACGACGAAGCACTGGCGCCCTGCCGCGATCTCCTCCCTGATGCGCTCGTAGGCGCGCCGGCGCGCCCGCTCGCCGTCGACGACGTGCGTCTCGACCGGCTGACGTCCGCGTGGAAGCTCGCGCAGCACGGTCGCGTCGAGATCCCCGTAGGCGGTCAACGAGAGGGTGCGCGGAATCGGCGTCGCGGTCATGTGCAGCGTGTGCGGCACGAGGCCCTCCGGCGCCTTGGCGTCGAGCGCGGCGCGCTGGCGCACGCCGAAGCGGTGCTGCTCGTCGACGACCGTCAGCGCCAGCGAGCGGAACGCGACCGGGTCCTCGATCAGCGCATGCGTGCCGACGACGAGCGGCAGCTCGCCCGAGGCCAACCGGGCGAGCAGGTCGCGCCGGCGTGCGGCGGAGGTAGAGCCGGTCAAGAGCTCGACCGGCACCGTGGCGCCCAGCAGCGCGTCGAGCGTGCGGTGGTGCTGTTCGGCGAGCGTCTCGGTCGGCGCCATCAGCGCACCCTGGGCGCCGTTCTCGACCGCGCGCAGCAGCGCGTGCAGCGCGACGACGGTCTTGCCCGAGCCGACCTCCCCCATCAGCAGCCGCTGCATCGGCCGCTCGCCGGCGACGTCGGCGTCGAGCTCCGCGCAGGCCCGTGCCTGGTCGTCGGTGAGCGCGAACGGCAGCGACACCCGCCACGGGTCCACCACCGCCCCGCTCGCCGCCAGCGGTTGCGCCCGGCGCCCTTCACGGCGGCGGCGGCGGCGCCCGCCGACCGCGAGCTGGAGCAGCAGCAGCTCCTCGAAGGCCAGCCGCCGCCGGGCGCCCTCCTCCTGCTCCTCGCTGTCCGGGAAGTGGGTGGCGGCGAGCGCCGCCGGGCGGTCCGGCAGCCGCTCGGCTGCGCGCACCGCCGCCGGCAGCGGCTCGACGCTCGCGAGCATGCGCGGATACGCCTCCCAGGCCAGCGCACGCAGGCGCTCGGCGGAGATGCCCTCCGTCGCGGGGTGCACGGGCACGAGGCCGACGGTGTGCACCGGGGCGTCGCCGCTGCCGAACAGCTCCCAGCTCTTGACCGAGAACGAGGCGCCGCGACGCAGACGGCCGAACAGGATCACCTGCGCGCCGGGGTGCAGGCGATCGGCGACCCACGGCTGGTTGAACCAGGTCGCCTCGAGCGCGCCCGTGTCGTCGAAGACGCGCGCCCGCACGAGCTTCTGGCGGCGATTGCGCATCGGGCGCACGCTGGCGCTGCGCACGGTCACGGCGACGTTCGCGTCCTCGCCGACCATCAGCTCGGCGACGCGGCGCAGATCGCGCTGGTCGCGGTGGCTGTGCGGCAGGTGCTCGATCAGGTCGCCGTAGGTGACGAGGCCGAGCGTCTCCAGCGCCTTGGCGGCCTTGCCGCGCAGCTGCAGCGACTCGGCCAGCAGCGACGGGCGCGGCCAGGAGCGCACCGGCGCGGCCAGCGCCTGCTCGGCCGTGAGCTCGTCCGTCGACCCGAACGCGGCTATTCCGCGCAGAGCAGCCACCACCAGGCCGGCTGGCCGCCCTCGTGGTATTCGAGCTCGACGCCGTCCGGCACGCGCGCCTCGAGCTCGTCTCTGGTCAGCGGCGGATCGGCGCCGGCGATGCAGGTCACCAGCTCGCTGCCCGGCGCGATCCGCTCCAGCGTCGCCGTCAGCGCCGTGACGGGGTCGCCCCAGGAGACCAGCTCGCCGTCGGCGTAGCCGAGCGCGTCGCCGCTGTGGAAGCGGCCCTGCGCGTCGTCGCGGGCGGCCTTGGCGATGCCGCCGAGACGGACGTCCGCGATCGCCTCCGCGACGGCGTCCGCGTTCTCCTCGGCGCCCTGGTCGTGGTCGAAGACGATCTGCAGCGCGGGCAGCGCCTGCTGCGGCGCGGTCGTGGGCACCACCTGCGCCGGCTTGCTCGCCAGCTCGGCGGCGCGCTCGGCGGCCAGGCGCACGTTGGGGCTGTTGGGCAGCACGAGCACCTCGTGGCCGGCTGCCGCCTGGATGCCGGCCAGCAGCTCGTTCGTCGAGGGGTTCATGGTCGCGCCTCCGTCGACCACCAGCGCGCCCAGCTGCTCGTAGAGGGCGACCATCCCCGGGCCGGACGCGACGGCGACGACGGCGCAGGACGCGACCTCGCTGTCGGCGCCCGTCCCGTTGGCGGAGGTGGACAGGCGCTGCTCGCGCTCGGCGACCTGCTCGACCATGTCGGCCACGTCGAGGTGCGAGACCTCGCCGTAGCCGTCGAAGACCGCGACCGCGCGCTCGGGCTCGTCGGTGTGCACGTGGACGCGCAGCGTGCGGTCGTCGCCGACGACCAGCACCGAGTCCCCGAGCCCCTCCAGCCGCGGCACGAAGGAGGCCTGGTCGAGCCGCTCGCCGGTGACCGCGAAGTTCGTGCAGTAGCGGAAGCTCGACGACTCGTGCGCCTGGTGGTGGTGCAGCGTCACCGGCGTGGCCTGATGCGGCAGCTCGGACGCCTGGGCGCCGCGCAGGGCCGCCAGGCAGCCGGCGATGATCACCGTCAGCCCGTACGCGCCCGCGTCCACGACGCCGGCGTCGCGCAGCACCGCCAGCTGCTCCGGACCGCGGTCGACCGCGTCCTTGGCCGCCTCGAGCGCGTTCTCGAGCACCTCGGCCAGCAGCGCGTCCTGCTCCTCGGGCCTGGCGTCCGGGCCCAGGCGCTGGGTGTCCATGTGCGCGAGGTCGTGCGCCACGCGCGTGGCCATCGCGCGCACGGCGGACAGCATCGTGCCCTCGGCCGGGTCGCGCACGCTCGAGTAGGCCGCGTCGGCGGCGCGCGCGAGCGCGGCCGAGACGAGCACCGGGTCGACCAGCTCGCCGGGCCGGGAGGCGAGCTCCTCCGCCGCCCCACGCACGATCTGGGACAGGATCACGCCGCTGTTGCCGCGCGCGCCCAGCAGCGCGGCGCGAGCGACGGCCGTGACGATCTGCTCGCGGCCGATCGCGTCGAGCGGCTGGCCGTTCATGCCCTCGAGCTCGTCGAGCACGGCGCGCAGCGTCAGCGCCATGTTGTCGCCGGTGTCGCCGTCGGCGACCGGGAAGACGTTGAGGTCGTTGACCTCCTGGCGGCGCCGCTCCAGCTCGTCGAGTGCGGCGGCGACGACCCGCCTGAAGCGAGCGAGGCTCTCGTCGGGGACGTGCACGGGCATCTTCTACACCTCCATGCGGCCGCGATTACGCTCGGCCGCGACCGAGCGGGCGGCTAGACGTGCTTGGCGACCTTGCCGGCCTTGAGGCAGCGCGTGCAGACGTACTCGCGACTCGGCGAACCATTCACCGAGATGCGGACCTTCTGGAGGTTCGGGTTGAAGCGCCGGCGAGTCGCAACCATCGAGTGGCTGCGGTTGTTGCCGAACGCGGGACCCTTCCCACACGAGTAGCAGACCTTGGGCACGGCGCGTCAAGATAGCAGCGCGCGGCCAAGGGCCTCGCACGCACGGTCGATTCCGGCCCGATCGACGTCCAGATGGGTGACGAAGCGGACGCGATCGGCGGCCACCGGCGTGGCCTCCACGCCCTCGTCGGCGAGCCGCTGCGCCGCGCCCGGACCGTCGTCGACGATCGCGATCACGATGTTGGTCTCGGGCTCGGCCAGCAGCTCGACGCCGAGCTCGGTCAGGCGCGCGGCGAGCAGCCGCGCATGCTCGTGGTCGGTCGCCAGCCGCTCGACGTTGTGGTCGAGCGCGTAGAGGCACCCGGCCGCCACGATCCCGGACTGGCGCAGCGCGCCGCCGATCATCTGCTTCCAGCGCCAGGCCTCCTCGATCAGCTCCCGCGACCCGCACAGCACCGCTCCGAGCGGCGCGCCGAGGCCTTTGGTGAAGTCGAGCCAGGCGGTGTCGAAGCCACCGGCGTGGTCGGCCGCCGTGGTGCCCGGCGAGGCGACGACGGCGTTCAGCAGCCGAGCGCCGTCGAGGTGCGTGCGCAGGCCGTGGCGCGCAGCCGTGTCGAGGACGTCCCGCAGGCGGTCCTGCGGCCAGACGCGCCCGCCGGCCATGTTGATGGTCTGCTCGACCGAGACGACGCGCGAGCGCGGGTGGTAGCGGTCGCCGGCCGGCCGCAGCGCGGCCTCGACCTGGGCGCCCGTGAAGATGCCGCCGTCGCCGTCGAGCGTCTGGATCATCAGGCCCGAGAACTGCGCCGGGCCGCCGGACTCGGCGACGATCGGGTGCGCGCTGCGGTCGAGCAGCAGCTCGTCGCCGCCGGGCCGCGCGTGCAGGCGCAGGGCGATCTCGTTGCACATCGTGCCGCTCGGCAGGAACACGCCGGCCTCGTGACCGAGCAGCTCGGCGGTGCGCTGCTCGAGCCGCAGCGTCGTGGGGTCCGCGAAGCGCTGCTCGTCGCCGACCTCGGCGTCGACCATCGCCTGCTTCATGGCCGCGCTCGGGCGGGTCTGCGTGTCGCTGAAGAGGTTGACTGTCGCCGTCATCGGTGCCGCTCCTCGACCGCGCCCGGCCGCAGCAGAGCCGCCGGCCGGGCTGATCGCGTCATCGCGGGGGACGCGGCGGCAGCGCCTGGCGCAGCGCAGCCATCCGCAGGACGGCGTGGGCGGCGTCTTCGCCCTGGTGGCGCTTGTCACCCCCGACGCGCGCGAGCGCCTGGTCCATGTTCTCGACCGTCAGGACGCCGAAGGCGCACGGCACGCCCGTGCTCAGCGAGACGTCGGCGATGCCGCGCGCTGCCTCGCCGCAGACGTAGTCGTAGTGGCTGGTCTCGCCGCGGATCACCGCGCCGAGGCAGGCCACGCCGGCGAAGCGCCCGGACTCGGCGCAGTACTTCGCCGCCAGCGGCAGCTCGAACGCGCCGGGCACGTCGTGGACCTCCACCTGCGCACCGGCCTCCTGGAAGACCCGTGTCGCGCCCTCCACCAGCCGCTGCGCGAGGTCGGCGTAGAAGGTACCCACGCAGGCCGCGTAGAGGTCAGCCACCTTGGCGCTCCGACTCCTGGCGCGCCTCGGCCCGGTCCTGCACGCGCTCCTCGTGGATCATCTCCTCGTCGAGCGCCAGCCCCTGGTGGTGCAGCAGGTGCCCGAGGCGGTCCTTCTTGGCACGCAGGTAGTCGCGGTTGTGCTGTCCCGGCGCGTGCTCGATCGGGATCTGGTCGGTGACGGTCAGCCCGTAGCCCTCGAGGCCGACGATCTTCTTGGGGTTGTTGGTCAGCAGACGGATCGAGCTGAGCCCGAGGTCGACGAGGATCTGCGCGCCGATGCCGTAGTCGCGCAGGTCGGCCGGCAGGCCGAGCTTCATGTTGGCGTCGACGGTGTCGAGCCCCTCCTCCTGCAGCTTGTAGGCGCGCAGCTTGTTCAGCAGCCCGATCCCGCGTCCCTCCTGCGCGAGGTAGAGCAGCACGCCGGTGCCCTCGCGCTCGATCCGCGCCAGCGCGTCCTCGAGCTGCTGGCCGCAGTCGCAGCGCAGCGAGTGGAAGACGTCGCCGGTGAGGCACTCGGAGTGGACGCGCACGAGCACGTCCTGCTGCCCGTCGATCTCCCCCTTGACCATCGCGACGTGATGCTTGTCGTCGACGAGCGAGCGGTAGCCGACGACCTCGAAGTCGCCGAAGGCGGTCGGCAGCTGGGCGTCCACGACGCGCTCGACGAGCTTGTCGTGCTGGCGGCGGTAGGCGATCAGGTCCGCGACGGTGACCATCTTCAGGTCGTGGCGCTTGCAGTAGCCCTCGAGGTCGGGCACGCGCGCCATCGTGCCGTCGTCGTTCATCACCTCGCAGATCACGCCGGACGGGTTGAGGCCCGCCAGTCGCGCCAGGTCGATCGCGGCCTCGGTCTGCCCGGTGCGCTCGAGCACGCCGCCGGGCTTGGCCTTGAGCGGGAAGATGTGCCCCGGCTGGACGAGGTCCTGCGGGCGGCTCTTGGGATCGATCGCGACCTGGATCGTGTGCGCGCGGTCGTGCGCGGAGATGCCGGTCGTGATGCCCTCGCGCGCCTCGACCGAGACGGTGAAGGCGGTCTGGAACGGCGACTCGTTCTTGGCCGCCATCAGGTCGAGCCCGAGCTCGTCGCAGCGGTCGGGGGTCAGCGCCAGGCAGATCAGCCCGCGCCCCTCCTTGGCCATGAAGTTGATCGTCTCGGGCGTCGCGAACTGCGCCGCGAGCGTGAGGTCGCCCTCGTTCTCGCGGTCCTCGGCGTCGCAGACGACGACCATCTTGCCGGCGCGAACGTCCTCGATGGCCTCTTCGATCGTGCTGAACGGCGAGTTGCTCATCGGCTCAGCTTCTCCACGTACTTGGCGAGCACGTCCACCTCCAGGTTCACGGTCCGTCCGGGCTCGGCGGCACCGAACGTCGTGCGTTCGAGCGTCTCCGGGATCAGCGAGACGGCAAAGCCCCCGTCGTCGACCTCGGCGACGGTCAACGAGACCCCGTCGACCGCGATCGATCCCTTTTCCACGATGTAGCGAAGCACGTCCGGCGCCGCGACGATGCGCACGACGCGGGCGAAGCCGTCGTCGCGCAGCGACTCGACGCTGCCGGTGGCGTCCACGTGGCCCTGCACGACGTGGCCGCCGAGGCGGTCGGTCGCGCGCAGCGGCAGCTCGAGGTTGACCGTGTCGCCCGCGTCGAGCGGGCCGAGCGAGCTGCGCCGCAGCGTCTCGGCCATCACGTCGGCGCTGAAGTCGCCCCCGTTGACCTCGACGGCGGTCAGGCAGACGCCGTTGACGGCGATCGAGTCTCCCGGTGCCAGCTCGCCGGCGAGCGCCGTGTCGACGCGCAGGCGCACGCCGTCGTCGCCGCGCTGCGCCGCGCGCACGGTGCCGAGGTCGGCGACGAGGCCGGTGAACACTCAGTCCGCTCCTCGACGCGGAGCGAGGGAGCGGGAGCGGGAGCGGATCACCACTCGCGCATCCTGGCGCAGATCAACACGTCGTCCTCGATCTGCTCGACGCACGCGCCGCTGGCGCGCACGGCGGTGGCGATCGACTCCGCGCCCTGGCCCTCGATCGCCGTCCGGGCCTTGGCCCCGCCGGCGAGGATCGGCGCCACGAAGATGCGCGCCTCGTCGACCTCGCCGGCCTCGAGGAAGGCGCCCGCCAGGCGCGGCCCGCCCTCGAGCAGCAGTGACTGCACGTCGCGGGCGCCGAGCTCGTCGAGCGCGTACTCGACGCGCGCGGCCTCGTTGGCGCCGCTGGCGACGATCACCTCGACGCCGGCATGCTCGAGCGCCTCGACGGTGGTGCGCGAGGCGGCGCGCGAACAGACGACGGTCACCTGCGCCTCCGAGCCGCTCTGCACGAGCTTGCTCGCCAGCGGCAGGCGGCCCTGGTAGTCGAACACGACCCGGCGCGGCTGACGCGAGACGCCCTCGATGCGCGCGGTCAGCAGCGGGTCGTCGGCGAGCGCGGTGCCGATGCCGACGACGACCGCGTCCGACTCGGCGCGCCAGCGGTGGGCGCGGGCGCGGCTGGCCTCACCGGAGATCCACTGCGAGTCGCCGGTGCTGGTCGCCACCTTGCCGTCGAGCGTCATCGCGGACTTGAAGATCACGAGCGGCCGGCCGGTACGCGCGTGCTTGCGGAAGGGCTGGTTCTGCAGCCGCGCGGTGGCCGCGAGCTCGCCGTTGAGGACGTCGACGGCGATGCCCTCGTCGCGCAGCATGCCGAGGCCTCGGCCGGACGCCTTCTCGGTCGGATCGTCGGAGGCGACGACCACGCGCACGATCCCGGCCTCCACGATCGCGTCGGTGCAGGGCGGCGTGCGGCCCTGGTGCGAGCAGGGCTCGAGCGAGACGTAGAGGGTCGCGCCGGCGGTGTCCTCCTCGCACGCGGCAAGCGCCTCGCGCTCGGCGTGCGGGTGTCCCGCACCGGTGTGGTAGCCCTCCCCCAGCACCCGGTCGCCCTTGACGATCACGGCGCCCACGAGCGGATTCGGGCTGGTGTGTCCACGCGCTCGCTCGGCCAGTTCGATGGCCCGCGCGAGGTGCCGCGCGTCGCTTTCGGTGACGGTCGTCTCGCTCATCGGGGGTGGTGCGAGCGCCAGATTGACTCGCGAGTCAACGATACCAGTGGTGTTTCCCCCCTCGGCCCGCGCACGCCCCCGTCCTGCGCTCGCCGACTAGCCTCCCGCCGGTGCGCAGGCTGCTCCCCGCCGCGATCCTCGGGCTGATCCTGGTCGCCGGCCTCGCACTGCGGGTTCAGAACAACGACTACGGGCTGCCGTTCGTCTACTCGATCGACGAGGCGAGTCACTTCACCGACCGCGCGGTGCTGATGTTCCGCGAGGGCATCGATCCCGGCTACTACCAGAACCCGGCTGCCTACACGTACCTGGTCTACGTCGTGCTGCGGGTGATGTACGGGCCGCTGCAAGTCGTCTTCGACCTGCCCTTCGGCAACGTCACCGACCAGTTCGCCAAGGATCCGGAGCAGATCTGGGTCACGGCGCGCACGCTCGCCGCGCTGCTGTGCATGTGCGGCGTGGTGGCCGTCTGGTGGGCGGCGCGGCGACTGTGGGGCATGCGCGAGGGGCTGGCGGCCGCGGCGGTGCTGTCGTTCGCGTTCCTGCCCGTCGCCTACTCGCGCGTCGCGGTCACCGACGCGGGCTCGCTCGTCGGCGTCGCGCTGGCGCTCTGCTTCGCGGCGCTCGCGGCCGAGCGCGGGCGGCTGCGCGACTACGCGCTCGCCGGCGCCGCGGCCGGGCTGGCGATCTCGTTCAAGTACACGGCCGGGTTGGTGCTGCTGTCGCTCGGCATCGCGGCGCTGGCGCGGCTGCGCATCGACCGGCTGCGCGCGGTCGGCGGCTTGGCGCTCGGCGGCGTGCTCGCCGGGCTCGTGTTCGTCGTGCTGAACCCGTACCTGCTCGGCTCGTTCGACTCCTGGTGGAACGACCTGCGCGACCAGGCCGAGGTGGCCGCCGACCAGCCCAAGCCCGGCCAGGAGTCCGGCGGGCTGTCCTACTACCTCGAGAGCCTCACCTGGGGCCTCGGCTGGGCGGGCTGCGCAGCGGCCCTGGTCGGCGCGGCGCTGCAGCTGCGCCGCAACCTCGTGCGCGGCCTGATTTTGGTGGCGCTGCCGTTGGCGCTGCTCGTGTACCTGAGCGTCCAGTCGCGCTACTTCGGGCGCTGGCTGCTGCCGGCCTACCCGGCGCTGGCGCTGCTCGCGGGGTACGCGATCGTGCAGGTCGCAGACGCGCTGGCACCACGCCGACGCATGCTCGCGGGCGTCCTCGCCGCCGCGATCGCGGCGCTCGTCCTGCTCCAGCCCTTCGCCGCCGACGTCCGCACCGCACAGGTCCTCGGCCGCACCGACACGCGCGAGCAGGCGCGCGACTTCCTGGTCGACAACTACCCGCCGGGGCTGCGCGTCTCGATCGAGCCGGCGGTGCCGGGACGCTGGTACCGCACCAACCCGAGCGGACGCGATCCCGCCTACCTCGAGCGCTGTCCGCGCCGCGACGACTGGACCGAGCCGGGCTGGTCCTACCCGACGGCGGACGGCAAGCGCGTCTGCGAGCGCTACCGGCCGGGCCAGTTCACCCGCCCCGACGGCGGCGTGCGCGCCTCGGCCTACCAGCTCGTGCTGCGCCCGAGCGTGATCGACGACTACCGCTTCTACGGCTACTGCCTCGTCGTCACGTTCGGCACCGTGCGCGAGCGCGCCGAGCAGAGCGGCGGGCGCCGAGCACGGGCCTACTACGACCGGCTCGAGCGCGAGTCGACGGTACTGCGGCGCTTCTCCCCCTACGACCCCGGCGCCGAGCCCGTCCCGTTCGACTTCGACCGCTCGTTCAACTACGAGCCGACCGCGTATGAGCGCCCCGGCCCCGTGGTCACGATCTACGAGCTGGACCGCTGCCGACAGGCCTACGGCACCTCGCTGATCCAGCTGCCGCGCGCGGTCGAGCTGGCGCCGTTCGCGCCGCGCGGCGAGGAAGCGGTCGAGGAAGAGCTCTAGCCGCCCAGCTGCTCGAGCGAGAAGCGCTGCTCGAAGCCGTACTTCGTGCCGCGCGGGGCGCTCAGCCAGGTGGTGCGGTACTTGGCGAACATCAGCGCCCGCTCGGGCCACCAGGAGCCGATCGGCAGCGGCCCGCCGTTGCACGAGCCGCCGGAGTAGCCGGGCCGGTTGATCCACATGTAGGCGTCGACCTTCGGGTTGGCGGTGAACGTCGTCGGCGGGACTCCCAGGCCCCGCCTGAGCGGATGGCACCAGACGTTGATCGTGCGCCAGAGGTGGCGGCTGCGATCGATCCACCTGCGGTAGTGGACCGGGCCGCGACCGTTCTCGGCCGTGTTGACGATGAACGGCTTGCCGCCCGTCAGGCGCGAGATCTCCAGGCCGTGCTCGATGTTGCCCGCGGTCCAGTCGTAGTGGGTGACGTTGAGCATGAAGCCGCGCACCTTGGCGATCCCGATCGAGCGCAGCTGCCAGGCGGTGCGCTTGGCCGGCTCCCAGTCCGAGGCGCCTCCCTCGAGGTAGATCGTCGCGTTCGGGAGCTGCGAGAGCACGTTGACGCCGTAGCGCAGCAGCCGCATGCGCGCGAAGCGGCGGCTGCGGGTGAGGCAGTCGATCGTGCCGAGCGAGTCGGGCTCGAACGCGATCACCACCCGCCGCGCGCCGACGCCGCGCGCGAAGCCGCGGTACCAGCGCCGCGTGCGCCTGTCCTCCCCGGCCCCGCCGCCGTCGTAGCGGTTGCGACAGCCCTTGCCCTGGTGGCGCATGATCGTCACCAGCGGAATCGAGCCCGGCTGCTGGCGCCCGGCGCGCTCGAGGAACTGGCGGATCGCGCGGCTGGAGTGATTCCAGCGTCCGAACCACTGGAACTTCGGCTCACGGGCGACGTGCCACATCAGGCTCGCCGCGTGCTCGCGCCCCTTGCGTCGCAGCGTGCGAAACGAGCGCGCGGACGGCTGGCGGGCGAGGTCGACGAACCAGCGCTGGCCTGCGAGCGGGTTCGGCGAGGCTGGATCGACGCCGCGCGGATCGACCACCTGCGCACCGGCCGGCGCGGCCAGCGGCACGAGCAGCAGCGCCCCGAGCACGAGCGCGAACGGCGATATGCGAAGCAACGACCCTGACATGACGTCTCCCGCGCCGAGGGTACCCAGCCGCCAGGCGCCAAACCGCGCGCACGACCCTCGTGGAGGTGTACGCGCACAAGCCGTGCGCGGGTCGGCTCAGCGCGGCTGGTAGCCGAGCTTGCGCAGGCTGTAGCGCTTGTAGTGGCCGTTGGAGGTGCCGGCCGGCGGGCGCAGCCAGCTGGTGCCGAACTCGGCGAACATCAGCGCCCGCTCGGGCCACCAGGTGCCCACCGGCAGCGGGCCGCCGTTGCACGAGCCGTCCGAGTAGCCCGGGCGGTTGATCCACATGTAGGCGTCGACCTTGGGATTGACGGTCGCGGTCGTCGGCGCCGGGCCGGTGCCGCGCAGGCCCGGATGGCACCAGACGTTGATCGTGCGCCAGAGGTGCTGGCTGCGGTTGATCCACTTGCGCACGTGCACCGCCCCACGGCCGTTCGAGGACGTGTTGACGATGAACGGCTTGCCGCCCGTCAGGCGCGAGATCTCCAGGCCGTGCTGGACGTTGGCGGCGGTCCAGTCGAAGTGGGTGACGTTGAGCATGAAGCCGCGCACCTTGCGGATGCCGACGTAGCGCAGCTGCGCGGCGGTGCGCTTGGCCGGCTCCCAGTCGGACGCACCGGCCTCGACGTAGAGCGTCACGTTCGGCAGCTTGGAGAGCACGTCGATGCCGTAGCGCATGTTGTCCAGGCGCGACTGGCGCCGGCTCTTGGCGAGGCAGTCGACGGTGCCGAGCGAGTCCGGCTCGAAGGCGATGATCACGCGCGCGTCGCCGACGCCGGCGGCAAAGCGGTCGTACCAGTTGCGCGTGCGGCGGTCCTCGGCCGGGCCGCCGGCGCCGTAGGTCGGGCTGCAGCGATTGCCGATGTGGCGCATGACGCCCATCAGCGGCACCGCGCCGGGCTGCACGGCGGCGGCGCAGTTGAGGTAGTCGCGCACCTTCTTGGTCACGTCCGGGCGCGACCAGCGGCCGAACCAGCGGAACTTCGGCTCGCGCGCGATCCTCCACATCAGCCCCGCCTTGTAGCTCTCGCCACGGTGGAAGTACTTCGCGTAGGTCTCGTAGGCGTGCTCGAGCGGGTCGACGTACCAGCGCAGGCCACGCAGCGGGTTCGGGTCGGCCGGGTTGGCGCCCTGGGCGCTGACGCCCGGCACGCCCTGGGCGACCTGGGCGGGCTTGCAGTTGCGCGGCACCTCCGGCGTCGGGTCCTGCCCCGGCACCGGTTGCAGGTCGGGCACCGGGCCGAAGCTGGGTGGCACCGGATCGGCCGGGATCGCAGCCGGATACACGTCGGGCAGGGCCGGTGGCGGAGTCTGCGCGAGCGCCGGAGCGGCGAGCGCGAGCGCGGCCAGCACGGAGCAGAGGACGAGGCGGAGCCGGAGAGACATCAAGATCCGATATCGGCGTCTCCTCGCCCGTCTTGAACGCGACGCTCCGGGAAGCGGACGAGCCGCCGGCTCAGCCGACGCCGCCCAGCGGCTGCAGCCGCCGGCCGCGCACGAGGAACAGCTCGACGCGGTTGCGTCCGGGTCGCAGCGTGCGCTCGGGCACCATCAGCGACAGCTGCTCCGCGCGTGCGCCGGCGAGCGTAAACGTGGTCCCGGTGGCCTCGATGCGGCCGTTGAGGGCGACCGCCACCGTGCGACCGCCGCCGCGCCGCCCATGGGAGATCGTCCCGACGACGTGCGCGGGAACGACGCCGGACGCGGGTCGCACGTCCAGATAGCGCCGCGTGCCGATCAGCCGCGCGCGGCTGCGCGAGGGCGGCAGTTGCGCGAGCTCGGGCACGAGCCGGCCGAGCAGGTCCGGGCGAGGACCGTAGGCGTAGAGGCCGCGACCGAACAGCCGCGCCTTGCGCTGCAGCACCTCCTGCTGCTCGGCACGCCACGAGGGCCGGTCGACGAGGTAGCTGGCCGCGAACTTCTTCTTGACGATCAGGCGCTGACGCCGTGCAGCGCTCGTCGGAAGCAGCGCCGAGCGTCCGTCGACCTCCCAGGGGATCGGCACGTCGAGCACGTCCGCGATCGTCGGCAGCACGTCGATCGTCTGCAGCGGCTCGTCGGAGATTGCTCCCCTGCGCTGGTGCGGCGCCTTGAGGAAGAACGGCACCGGCGCGATGTCGCGCACGTTGCCGGGCCGCAGCAGGCGGCGCGCGTACCCGGCGCGGAAGCTGATCCCGTGGTCGGCGACGACCGCGACCAGCGCTCGGTCGTAGAGGCCGACGCGCCGCAGACGGTCGAGCAGCCGCCCGAGCAGCCGGTCGGTGAAGCCCAGTTGCAGCAGGTGTCGCTGGTAGGCCTGACCGGCGAGGAAGGGCGAGTCGAAGCCGGGCCGCGAGTTCAATCCGCTCAGCTCCTCGCGCGGATGGCGCCGGTAGGCGCGCCCCGACGGCAGGTACTGGTACGGCACGTGCGGCAGCAGCATGTGGATGACGTCGAGGCTCGGCCGCCTGCCTGCCCGGATGCCGCGCACGAAGCGGTCGAAGCGCTGCTCGCGACCACCGTCGAGGTTGCCCAGCAGCCGCTCCTTGCGATGCGCGACCGACTCCGGCGGCGAGCTGCCCGCCAGCAGCACGCTGCGCGAGGTCTCGACCGCGTCGCCGACACGGTCGCGCGAGAACGCGTTCCAGCTGTGCACCACCGACGGCGCGTCTCGCTCCAGGCTGTCCGGCAAGACGAGATGGAGGTACACGCGCCCGACGTCGTCCCAGACGCCGCCGCCGGCCTCGCTGAGGTCGTCGCGGCAGAGGCCCGGCGGGCAGAGGGCCGTCGCCTCCTCGTGCACGTGCAGGCGGTAGCGGTCGCCCAGCAGCGTGAACAGGCTGCGTGGATGGTCCGCGGCGAACGGCAGCCGGTCCGGCCTTGGCAGGCGCCCGTCGAGGATCGCCGGCACGGCGAAGGGCGTGTCCTGCTCGACGCTGGCGGTGTTGCGGTACCAGGTGGCGCTGCGAGCGAGGCGGGCGAAGTTGGGGAACATGCGCGCGTCGATCTGACCGCCGGCGTCCATCAGCGAGTGCACCGGCAGCTCGTCGAAGATCACCAGCACCACCGGCGCCGTCGCGCGCACGCCGGCGGGCCTCGCCTTGGCTTCCTCGTGCAGCACGAGCTTCGAGACGTCGGAGAAGGCCAGGAACAGCACCAGGAAGACCAGCGGCGCCGGTGCCAGCACGCTCAGCAGTGAGCGCGCACCACGCACGCGGGTGTAGGCGAAGGCCGCCACGCCGCCCACGAGCAGCGCCGCCGCGAGCGCGGGGACGACCGCTGCGATCGAGAGCGCCTCGAGCGCGATCGCCGCCACCAGCACGCTCACCAGGCACAGCTGCAGCGCCCGCGCCAGGCGAGGGCTGGCGAGCTCAGCCAGACCGACGAGACCCGTCAAGGCGAGCGGCGGCACCAGCGCGACCGCGAGGGCGAAGACGACGATCTCCCCCGCCGGCCAGCCGTGCAGCGCGAAGAACTCGGGGCTGCGCCCGAGCAGATCGAACAGGGGTCGTGCGACCGCGAACGCCCACAGCGCCCCGAGATGGGCGCCGCGCTCGAGCAGCAGCCGGCGACGCCGCTCTCGCCGCTGACCGGCCGAGCCTTCCATGACCCGGCCAGTATCTCTCGACTTTGCCCTGCTATCGGCCGCCTTAACGCCGCTGCAACACAGCGGCGGCGGCCACGGTCGCTACGAGTGCAGCGGTTCCTTCATCGACTTCGTCTCAGGCGCGTCGATGTAGGGCTGCTGCTCGTCCTGCTGCTCCTCCTCGTGGTACACCGACTCGGCGTTGACGGCCCAGATGTCGTGCTCGGCGCCGTCGACGAGGTTGTCCACCGCACGCATCGCGGTGAGCATGGAGTGATCGCTGTTGTTGTAGCGGTGCAGCCCGTTGCGGCCGACCTGGATGAAGTTGTCCAGGCCGTCGAGCCAGGAGCGGATCGTGGAGACGCGCTCGGCGTACTCGGAGTCGTAGATCGGGTACGCCTTCGGCACCCGCTCGACGAAGCCGAACTCGAGCTGGTCGGGCCGCGCCAGGCCGAGCTGCTCGAGCTCGCGCATGCCGAGCTCGACGAGCTTGTCGTCCTCGGTCTCCCAGAGCTCGTCGCCGGCGAAGCAGAAGAACTCCAGGCCGACGCAGGCCTTGGTCGGGTCCGGCACCATCCACGGGCTCCAGGAGCGGAAGTTCTGGATCCGCCCCACGTTCACGCTCGGGTCGTGGATGTAGATCCAGTTGTCGGGGAAGATGTCGTCCCCGTTGAGCACGACCGCGACCGTCAGGAAGTCGCGGTAGCGCACGCCCTTGGCGGCCGCCACGACCTCCGGCTTGGGATGCGGCGCGGCCATGCCGACCATGTTGCGCAGCGGCAGCGACGAGATCACCGCCGCCGGCTCGAAGACCTTGTCGCCGGCGTGCACGCGCACGCACTTCTCGCCCTCGAACTCGAGCTTGTCGACCTTGTGCTCCATCAGCACCTGACCGCCGAGCTGACGGATGTCGTCGGTCATCGTCTCCCACATCTGGCCGGGGCCGTAGCGGGGATAGTTGAACTCGCTGATCAGCGACTTGATCTTGTCGCCCTTGTTGCCGAAGAAGGCGGACTTGGCGGCGCTGAAGAACGACAGGCCCTTGATGCGCTGGGCGGCCCAGTCGGCCCGGATCTCCGAGGTCGGCACGCCCCAGACCTTCTCCGTGTACGACTTGAAGAAGTGCAGGAACAGGCGCTTGCCGAAGCGGTTGGTGACCCACTGCTCGAAGGTCTCCTCCTTGCCCTTGGGCTTGACCTGCGCCCAGAGGTAGGAGAAGCCGCAGCGCATCAGCTCGATCGGGCCGAGCTTCTTGATCACGTCCGGGCCGCGCAGCGGATAGTCGATGAAGCGGTGGCGCCAGTAGATGCGCGACATGCGCGGGCGCTTGAGGAACTCCTCGCGCATGATCTCGTGCCAGAGGTCGTCGACCTCCTTGACCTTGGTGAAGAAGCGGTGGCCACCGAGATCGAAGCGATAGCCGTCGCGAACCGCGGTCTTGGCGATGCCGCCGACCTGGTCCTCGGCCTCGAGGACGATCACCGGCAGGCCCTTCTTGGCCAGCAGGTAGCCGGCGGTCAGGCCGGCGGGGCCGCCGCCGAGGATGACGGTCGGCTTGTCGCGCATCTCCGGGCGCGCGAGCTTCGCGGGGGGCTCGACCTTGAGCTCCCGTTCGATGGGCTTCGGGGCTGCGTTGCTGTTCGTGCTGTTCTCGCTCATCCGGTCTTCTCGTAGACGACTCCGCGCACGCCGATGCGGGTGGCGCGCTTGTAGAAGGGCGGTACGGCTGCGACGAGGTCGAAATCGGGGTTGGTGGCCAGCGCGTGGCCCCACTGGGCCGAGCGTCGTCGCACGAGCTGGGTCCAGGGCGCGTCCCAATCGTCGACCCGCGACGTCATGGGGTACACGATCAAGACCTTCGCGCCGCGCGGCAGCTTAGCAAGCAGCGGATCGAGGTTCTTGCGCGGAGTGGCGTCCTCCAGATCCTCTTGGGCGTCGGTCCAGTCCATGATCCGCTTGTTGGCGACGGCGCCCATCGCGTTCGCGTACTGCAGCGGCGGCGCGCTGCCCAGCTCCTCCAGGTGGTACTCGATCAGCGGTCCCTGCTCGGGCTGCATCGAGATCACCAGGTCGTCTTCCTGCAGCAGCGGCAGGGTGGCGTTGCGCAGGTCCGCGGCGTTCGACTTGTTCGTCAGCCCGTAGGTGCGCGGGATCGCCCAGATGCCGAGGACGACGATCAGCGCGACCAGGCCGAGCTTGCCGGCGCGCGAGAGGCCGAAGGCGCCGATCAGGATCAGCTGGCCGAGGATGATGCCGAGGTAGCGCGTGGTCCAGGCCGGCGAGACCTGGGACACGATCCACGCCACCGCGAGCGTCGCGAGGCAGAGCACCATGGCGGCGATCACCGCGGTGCGCTCCTTGTCGTCGACCTTGCGCTGCAGCACCGCCGCGATGCCCGAGCCGCCGGCCAGCAACAGCGCAACCGTCGGCGTGCCGCCGCCGAGCAGCGACTTCGAGATCTGCACCGGGGCGCCGAAGTTCGGCGGGTTGAGCCAGGGTGCGCCGGTGTGGCGAACCTGGTGCAGCAGCGTCGGGATCCACGGCAGGTACAGCAGCCCCGCCGCGCCGAAGCCGATCAGCGCGTCGCGGACGAAGGCACGGCGGTCCGGGGAGACGAACCAGCACGGGATCAGCGCCACGACCGCGCCGACCGCCGCGAAGCCCGCCCAGTTGTGCGTGTAGAGCGACGCCACCAGCAAGATCGCGAACAACGGCAGGTACGAGCGGCGGCGGAAGGCGAAGACGTGCAGGAAGGCGGCCGTCGTCAGCAGCGAGAGCACCAGCATGAGCGCGTACATGCGGGTCTCCTGCGCGTAGGCGGTCAGGAACGGGTTGACCGCGCACATGGCCGCGCAGATCAGGCCGGCGCGGCGGCCGAAGAGGCTCCAGCCCGCCCACATGCCACCCGGGATCGAGCAGAGCGCGATGAACATCGACAGCGATTGCGTCGCCCGCGGGCCGTCGCCGAAGACGTCCATCCAGAGCGACAGCAGCATGTAGTACAGCGGCGGCGAACCGTCGACGCGCAGCACGTGCGGGATGTCGAAGAACGGCTGCGCGGCGATCCCGATCGACAGCCCCTCGTCCATCCACAGCGAGGCCCCGAGCGACTTCGTGCGCAGGTAGGCCGAGACCGCCACCAGGCCGACCAGCACGAGCGTCGGCAGCACGAAGCGCGTCGGCAGGCTGCCCACCCGAGGGAGGGCGCGGGGACGGGATGCGACGCTTGCCACGCGCGAATCCTAGTCAGGCGCCCGGAGGGGCCTCTGCCGTGGGAGCAGCGAGATCCGCCGCGGGACAGCGCCCGTCACCGCCGGTCGGCGGGACGGTCAGGATGCGCTCCTTGCCGTTGACCTCGACCAGCCGGAAGTCGCCGCTGGTCGGCTTGGCCACCAGCGGGCCGTCCGGCACGGTGCGGGTGCGGAACACGACGCCGGGCGGCGGCGTCTCCTTCCACCCCACCTGGATGCCGTGGATGCCGAGCTCGTAGGCCACCATCTGGGTCTGGAACGGGCCGCTGAAGACGCCGCCGCAGGCGAGCAGGCGATCCTTGCCACCGGCCGCGTCGATGGCCCCCTTGAGGTCGTGCCAGACGTCCGCCTCGTGCTCGAGGCCACCGGCGACGCGGCTGATGTTGTTGCCCTTGGCGTTGATGATCGGCGAGGCCACGACCAGGCCGAGCACGAGCGCCCCGGCCGCGACGAGGGTGCCCGCGCGCGGCGTGCCGAGGACGCGCTCGCCGAGCCAGCCGACCCCCTGCAGCAGGCGCGTCACGCCCATCCCGCCGAGCACGCAGACCGCCGCCGTCGTGACGATCAGGTAGCGCTGGTTGCCGGCGAAGCCGCCCTCGGTCATCGCTGCCACGAGGGCAAACCAGGAGAAGCCCAGTGCCGCCAGCCACAGCGTCTGCGCCTCG
This sequence comes from uncultured Thermoleophilaceae bacterium, assembly GCA_963846505.1. Classification (GTDB taxonomy): domain Bacteria; phylum Actinomycetota; class Thermoleophilia; order Solirubrobacterales; family Thermoleophilaceae; genus JACVRW01. The sequence goes on from CAWJWD010000004.1 coordinate 520,362, forward strand.
GCGCGGCGGCGCAGCCAGGCCACGACCGCGTAGCCGGTGGCGATGATCACGCCCAGCTCCACCGGCGAGATCGTCGTCTTCTGGAACTTCTTGAACAGCTCGAACGACGGCCGCTCGGCGAACGCGACGCTGCCCGGATTGGGCGCGTTGGCGCGCGCGCCGGCGCGGAAGGGATCGCCCGAACCCCACCACTCCGGCAGGAACCAGAGCGCCGGGATCAGTGCCGCCAAGCCGACCATGCGCAGCCGCAGGCGTGGCTCGGCGAACCACAGCCAGAGCCCGTAGAGGCCGAGGAACGGCCACGCCTCGGGCCGCAGCAGCGCACAGGCGACGCCGAGGTAGAGCGCATGGTCGCGCCGGCCGTCGAAGTGGCGCTCGAACGCCCACAGGAACAGCGCGGCGAGCAGCGGCTCGGAGTTGCCGAGCGCCGCGTCGCGCACGAAGTGGAAGCTCGAGAACAGCGCCAGCGCCGAGGCGACCCCGGCCACGACGCCGTACCACGTGCCGTGCATCAGCTTGTAGGCGACGCGGAAGGCCATCACGCAGGCGAGCAGGCCGCCCGCGCGGCCGATCACGACCCACAGGAACGGCGCCGTGTCGTGCCCGACGAACGCGAACACGGTCGTGAACAGCACCGGCAGCGGCTTCCACGAGGGTCCGCCGTCGGTGAGCAGGTCCAGATGGACGATCTCGCGACCCCAGAGGATCCAGGCCCAAGGGTCGTAGGTCGGCGTCGAGGGCAGCAGCAGCGTCAGGCCCGCGATCGCCAGGCAGACGACGATCCACGGCCAGACAGGCCCCAGGGAGGGCTCGCGACGGTCTGCGGCCGCCGCGCTGGGTGATGTCGCGCCAGCCTGGTCGTGACCGTCCAGGCCGGACTCGCGGCCGCGCAGGGCGCGAAGCTGAGCGGCGGGAGCCCGCATGAGCGGGGCTTAGGCTCGGCTCGCCTCGAGCCGAACCGCCGTCCTGACTCGCGCCCAGCCGCCGTAGCGGACGACGAGCAGGACGAGGCCGACGAGGGTGATCGGGACGAACAGGATGAAGCGCAGCAGCAGCAGGTACGGCAGCGCGGCCGACTCGGTGCCGCCGATCGCCTTGACGCCGAAGATGACCGCCGCGTCGAAGGTGCCGACGTAGCCGGGCGCGGCCGGCAGCATCGCGAACAGGTTCGCGAGCGCCATCAGGTAGAGCGCGCCCATCGCGGAGATGTCGAGCCCGGTCGCGTGGGCGACGGCGAGGTAGACGCTCGCCTCCATGCCCCAGATCGCGAACGAGCCGATCAGCAGGACGACCCCCGTCTTCGACAGCAGCGCGCGCGGAGCCCCCGCGAGCGGCGTGAGGAAGTCGCGCACCTTGCCGAGCATGCCCTTGCGGCGGGCGATCTCGAAGGCGACGACCGCGATCGCCAGCAGCGCCAGCCCGATGCCGCCGATCAGGAACGGCCGGTCGCTGGGGATCTTCGTGTCGCGCAGGATGCCGAAGGCGACGACCGCGAAGATCACCGCCAGCGCGATCGCGTCGAGGATGCGCTCGGCGACCATCGTGCCGAGCAGCTGACGCTTGCCCGCGTCGGCGCGCTTGGACATCAGCACGACCTTGATGACGTCCCCGGCGCGGGCGGGCAGGACGTTGTTGCCCATGTAGCCGACGCAGGTCAGCGAGTAGGAGTCCGCGCGCTTGGGATGCACGTGCACGAGGTGCATGATCTGGTGCCAGCGCTCGGAGCGCAGCAGCGTCACGAGCGCGTAGAGACCGAGGCCGGCGAGCAGCCAGGCGTACGCGGTCGTGCCGTGCGGGAGCTTCGGGGCGTCCTGCTTGGAAGCCCACCAGATCACCGCACCCAGCGCGACAAGCGACACGAGAGCTTGGATGAGCGCGAAGCGACGGTTCATGGATCGTTCGGAGTGACCGCCCGGGAACGACGCGGACACATTGGGGAACTGCTGCGCAGGGGACCGGCGCCGGGACCGCCGGGCGCGGGGCATCACGGTAGCAGTACCCGCCGTCGCCACGCCACAATCCGAGCGACCACGCCCGGACCACAACCTCGGGCCTTCCTGCGTGTTCCGCCAGGCACGACGCTACCCTGCGCTCGGCTCGCTTTCCCTCCTCCCTGTGCGCTCGCCCCTTCCATTCCTCCTGGCCGTCCTGGCCACAGCCGCCTGCGTGGCCGCGCCCGCGGTCGCCCAGACGCCGGCGCCGACGCCGACCGTTCCCACCACGCCCACCCCTCCGCCGCCTCCGCCGGCGCCCGCGCCCAAGCTCGTGGTGCAGAAGCCGCAGGCGCGCACGCTCGTCTACGAGGGGCAGTCCGACCGCTTCCTGCTCGGCGGCGTCTGGTACTTCCGCCAGGACGACACGTTCGTCGGCGACGGCGAGCGCTGGTTCTCGCAGCGTGACCTCTCGGGCTGGACGGCGATCCGCACGCCGCACAACTGGAACGCCACCGACACGACGCTCGACAAGGCGTCGGTGGGTTGGTATCGCAAGGAGTTCGTCCTGCCGAAGTCCCCCAAGGGCGAGGACCGCTTCTGGAAGGTCCGCTTCCAGGGCGCCAACTATCGCTCGAAGGTGTGGCTCAACGGCAAGGCGATCGGCGGCTTCACCGGCTACTTCCCGTTCGAAGTCGATCTCGGCAAGGCGCTCAGGAAGGGGCGCAACACGCTCGTGGTCAAGGTGTCGACCCTGCGCAGCCGGACGGACCTCACGCACTGGCGCCCGGCCGCGTTCAACGGCTTCGGCACCGGCGGCTGGTGGAACTTCGGCGGCCTGCTGCGCGAGGTCTACCTGCGCCGCATCGACACCGTCGACGTCGAGAGCGTGCGCGCGCTGCCGCACGTGCGGCGGGTGGGCGGACCGGCCGAGGTGGACGTCTACGCCTCGGTCCGCAACCCGACCAAGCGCGACCAGATGGTGACCGTCGCGGTCACGGTCGGCGGCGAGCGCGTGCAGACGCTGCCGCGCGAGGTCGTCGCAAACACCGCGCGCACCTTCCACGCCAGCGTGACGCTGGACCGTCCGCGCCTCTGGCAGCCAGGGCGGCCGTACCTCTACCCCACGACCGTCGCCGCCGGCACCGAGGGCGTGCGCCGCAGCTCCTACCGCCTGCGCCTGGGCGTGAAGAAGCTCGAGGTCGCCAAGGGCGGGATCATCGAGCTCAACGGGCGCCCGGTGAACCTGCGCGGCGCCAGCATCCACGAGGACGACGTCAACACCGGCGCGATCGTGACCACGCCCACGCGCGTGCGCATGATCAACCGGCTCCAGGACATCGGCGCCAGCCTCACGCGCTCGCACTATCCGCTCGACCCGCGCTTCCTCGAGGCCTTCGACCGTGCCGGCATCCTCTACTGGCTCGACGCGCCGGTCTACCAGCTGCCGAACTCGTTCTTCGATCAGGCGGGCATCCGCGCGGCGGCCAAGCGCGCGGTGCGGCTGACGGTGCTCAAGAACGTCAACCACGCCTCGATCATGACCTGGGCGCTCGCCAACGAGCCGGCCGGCAACCGCTCCGAGCTGGGCGTGATCGGCGGCGGCCTGGCGCGCTTCATCAAGGACGGCGCCGCCGAGGTGCGCTCGCTCGACGACACGCGCCTGGTCGCGATCGACCGCCAGTCGCGCGTGGGCGAGCCGCTGTCCCACCCCTCCTATCGCTACCTCGACGCGCTTGGGGTCAACGAGTACTTCGGCTGGTACCCCTCCTACCAGGCCAAGCTGCAGCGCGAGCCCACGACGTCGGCGGAGCTCGGCCCCTACCTCGACTCGCTCCATCGCGCCAACCCGAACCTCGGCCTGCTGGTGACCGAGTTCGGCGCCGAGGCCAAGGGGCCCGGTCCGGTCGAGCAGCGCGGCAGCTACGCCTACCAACAGCAGTTCGTGCTCGACCACCTGAAGACCCACGGCTCCAAGCGCTTCATCAACGGCTCGCTGATCTGGGCGCTGCGCGACTTCCGCGTCGAGCCGACCTGGAGCGGCGGTGCCCCGGCGGGCTGGACGACCCCGCCCTGGAACAACAAGAGCCTGATCGAGGAAGACGGCACCCTCAAGCCCGTGTACAACGACGTGCGCAAGCGCTGGCGACGTGTCAAGCCGCTGCGCTAGGTCACTACCCTCCCGCCCGATGCCGAGGTCCGTCGTCCTCTTCTCGCTGCTTGCGCTGGCGCTCGTGGCGGCGGGCTGCGGCGGAAGCTACGACCCTCGCGCCGGCCTGCCGACGACCGTCAGCGAGGACGACACGCGCGCCGTCGCGCTCATCTGCATGACCGAGCACGAGGACCTCGACGCCCGGCTCGAGGGCAAGGAGGACATCGTCGTCGGCGACCGGCGGACGGGCCCGCGGATCCGCTTCTTCCTCACCGGCGGCGAGTCGGAGGCGGCGCAGTTCGAGGGTCGCGGCGAGGGCAGCGAGCAGATCGGCAGCACGCTGCTGTTCGTGCGCGAGGGCTCGGACGACGAGCTCGAGCGCATCGAGTTCTGCCTCGACCGCCTCTAGCCGTGGCCGACCTCAGTCGCCGCGACTTCCTCCGCGCAGCGGGCGCCGGCGCGGCTGGCGCGACGCTGCTCGGCGCCGCCGGCTGTGCGAACCCGCTGCGCTCGCGCTCGGATCGGACCAACGTCGTGGTGGTGATCGTCGACACGCTGCGCGCCGACCACGTCGGCGCCTACGGCGCCCGGCGCGTGCAGACGCCCAACGTCGACCGCATCGTCGACGCCAGCCTGCGCTTCACGCGCACCTACCCGGAGGCGATGGTCACGCTGCCGGCGCGCCGCTCGATCTTCACCGGCCGGCGCATCTTCCCCTTCCGCTACTTCGAGCCGTACCCCGACCTCGGCCGCAGCCCCGGCTGGGAGCCGATCAACGACCTCGCGGCCACGTTCCCGGCGCTGCTGCGCAAGGCCGGCTACTGGACCGCCTGCACCACCGACAACCCCTTCTACGGCTTCACGGAGACCTACCACGACTTCCGCACGACCTTCGACCGCTTCGTCCCGGTCGAGGGCTTCGTCGGCTTTCGCAACTCGCCCTCGACGGTCTCCGACAAGCAGCTGTACCACTGGCTGCCCAAGCCGCTGCGCACCGAGCGCTACCTGACCGGGGTGCGCAAGTACCTCGCCAACAGCGGCTACGCGCGCGTGGACTCGCAGTCGACGGCGGCGCGCGTGTTCGGCTGGGCGAACAACCTGCTCGACGAGTGCCTGAACAAGGTCGACCCCTTCTGCCTCGTGGTCGACTGCTTCGAGCCGCACGAGCCCTGGTGCCCGCCGCGCAGGTACGTCGACATGTACGGCGATCCCGACTACCGCGGCCCCGAGCCCTCGGTCCCGCGCTACGCCCGCGCCGACTACCTCAGCGACACGCTGCTCGAGCGCATGCAGACCGTCTACGCCGCCTCGGTGACGCAGATGGACCGCTGGCTGGGCGAGTTCTGGGAGAAGCTGCAGGACAGCGAGGTCGCCGACAACACGCTCGTGATCTTCGTCAGCGACCACGGCATCCTGCTCGGGGACCGCGGCTGGACGGGCAAGGTGCCGGCCGTGCTGCACCCCGAGATGACGCACGTGCCCTTGGCGATCAAGCACCCGGACGGCAAGCGCGCCGGCGAGGCCAGCGACTGGTTCGCCTCCACGCACGACCTCGCCCCGACGCTGCTGTCGATGCTCGACGTCGACCCCTCGCCGCGGATGGAGGGCACCGACCTCTCGCCGCTGTTCGACGAGCGCCCGCTGCCACGCCGGGAGATGGCCTACGGCGGCTACTACAACCGCCACTACGTGCGCACCGACGAGTGGTTCTACCAAGCGGACAACCACCGCCGGCAGGCCAAGCTCTTCAACCTCGAGGACGACCCGGGCGAGCTGCACGACCTCGCCGAGGAGAAGCCGGACGTCACGCGCGAGCTGTACGAGCGGATGCTGGAGCAGATCGGCGGCGAGCCGCCGCCGTACTACGGGCCGAGCAAGTCCTAGGCGGGCAGCGGCCTACAGCCGCTGCAGACGGCCGGCGCCGTCGACGACGAAGAACTCGATCGTGTTCTTGCCGGCGCGCAGGCTGTCCGGCGGGAGCATGGCCGAGATCAGCTCCTGGCCCTCGTCGGTCGCCAGGTAGAACGTCTTGGAGACCGCCGCGATCTTGCCGTCGACCGCGATCGCGACGTCGTGCACCTCACCGCCTGCGCCGCCGGAGACCGTCGCCACGGGATGGGTCGGCAGGAAGTCGGTCTTCGGGTCGACGTCGTCGTAGTCGCCGGCGTCCTGCAGCTGCGCGCGCAGCTCGCCGCGCGGCGCGGGCGAGAGCGAGCCGACCGACTTGCCCAGCAGCTCCTGATGCGGGCCGATGCGGTAGATGCGGTCGGGACCGTCGGCGCCGGTGCCGAACACCTTCAGCTTGTGGTCGAGCGCGGCCGTGCGCTGACGCTGGAACTCCGCCGGCGAGACCTTCAGCGGCTCGAAGTTGTTGCGCAGGAACATGCGCAGCTCGTCGCGGTTCTGCACCGTGTCGCTGAACGCCGAGCTGCCGTCCATCTCGACCTTCGGGTCGACGTTCAGCACGTCGAAGATCGTCGGCAGGATGTCCACGGTCTCGACGTAGGCGTCGTCGACCTTGCCGCGCTGCTGCCCCGGCGCCTTGATCAGCAGCGGGATCGAGGCGATCTCCCCCACCGTGTCCGGCTTCAGCCGACGTCGGTCGCGGCGCGCCTTCTGCAGCGCGACGCCGTGGTCGGCGGCGACGACGATCAGCGCCTCGTCGAAGGTCCCCTCGTGCTCGAGCTTGGTCCACAGCTCGGAGAGCAGATGGTCGGCGAAGCCGAGCTGCAGCAGGTGGCGCTGCAACAGCACGTCGCGCTGCTGTTCGTAGTCGAACGCCTGCACCGAGAGGCCGGGGACGCTGTCGTTGGGCGTCGTGCGGTAGCGGCGCCCGTCCGGCAGGTACTGCCAGGGCACGTGCGGCAGCAGCGCGTGCTTGAAGTCCAGCTCGGGGCGCTGGCCGGTCTCGATGCCCGCGATCCAGGCCTCGAAGCGACTCTTGCGATTCGCGTTGAGGTTCGCGATCACGTTCTGCGCCTCGCTCTGCTGACCGCCGTCGTCCTTGGCCCGCTGCTCGGTGCCGCCGTCCTCCTGGCCGCCGAAGTTGCCCCAGTTCTCGGACACCGAGGCGAGGTCCTTCTCGATCTCGGGCGGGGAGACCACGTGCAGCCAGACGAGGCCGAGGTCCTCGCTCATCGACTCGATCCGCTTCGTGTAGGACTCGTCCGGTCGCGAGTCCTCGCAGAGGTCGGGCGGACAGACGTTGGTCGCCTCCTCGGACACGTGCATCCGATGGGTCTTGCCGAACAGCGTGAAGATGCTGTTCGGATGGTCGGAGGAGGTCGGCAGGTGGTCGCGCTCGGGGTAGTTGCCGTCCATGATCGCCGGCTGCGCGCGCTCGGTGGAGTCGTAGATCGAGTACGCGTTCGGGAACCAGGTCGCCCGGTCGGCGAGCTTGGCGAAGCCGGAGAAGCGCTTGGCGTCGATCTCGTGGTCGGCGTCCATCAGCGACAGCGACGGCAGCTCGTCGAGCAGGATCACGACGATCGGCGTGTTCGTGACGCCGCCGATCGTGCGCGCCTGCGCGTCGTCGGGGAAGGCGAGCTTGGAGATCGGCGCCGTGAACAGGAACAGCGCCAGGAACACCAGCGGCGCCGGCGAGAGGATGTTCAGGAACGAGCGCAGCGCCTCCGCGCGCGCCCACAGCACCGCGAGCCCGGCGCCGATCGCCAGCGACAGCACGATCAGCACCACGTCCGACGCGTCGAAGGCCTTCTTCAGCGCCTGCGCGGCGATCAGCGCGACGAGCACGCCGATGAAGACGACGTGCGTGCCCTCGCGCACGCGGCGGCCGAGCAGGCCGAGCAGCAGCTCGATCGCGAGCAACAGCAGCGGCGGCAGCACGACCAACAGCACCGAGAAGCTGATGACGTCCCCGCCCGAGGAGCCACGGGCGGCGAAGAACTCGGGGTTGTCCTTCAACAGGTCGAACAGCGGCTGGGCGACCGCGAACGTCCACAACACAGCGAGGTTGAGCAGCGCCCAGAGCGACTCCTTGACCGTCACCCGGGGCGCCCGGGCTGACGACGCCGCGCCCTCGTCCGGCAGCGCGGCCTCGGCGGTGCTCATGCCCCCTTCGGGCGCGCGTAGTACAGGACGCGCGTACCGGACTGCAGGCGCTCGGAGCGCTCGATCTCGAACGCCTCCCCGAGGCAGCGCTCGAAGAAGCCGATCTCGTAGTCCGGGTGCAGGCCGTCGCGCTTGGGCGCGAGCAGCTGCTGGACCATCGGGTCCTCGCGCGTCGGGAACTCGATCACGAGCGCGCTGCCGAGCGACGCGAGCCAGTCGACGAACTCCTTGACCGGCACGTTGGCGCTCATCGCGACGTGGTGGATGACCGCCAGCGCCAGCACCAGGTCCGGCTTGCCGCGCTCGACCATCGTCTTGCGCTCGAGTCCGCGCCAGCCGAGTCCGGGCGACGGGTCGGCGAGGTTCATCGTCAGCGTCAGGATCTGCTCGTTGCCCTCGGCGCGCAGGTCGCGGTAGAGCAGCTCGACCGGCCCCTGGTCGGCGTCGACGGCGACGACCGTCTTCGCGCCCTCGGCCGCGATGCGCGAGTAGCGGCCGTTGTTGGCCCCCACGTCCCAGACGAGGTCCCACTCGCGCGAGGTGGCGACGGCGCGCACGAACTCGTCCTTGCGCCGGGCGTCGTCGTCGGTGTAGCTGTTGGCCGCGCCGTAGGCCGTCCAGACGCCCTCCGGCGGGTCCCAGGAGAGCCCCGACACCAGCTTGCGCATCTTGCGCACGTTGGCGACGATGATCTCCTTCTTGAAGCCGGCGCGCTTGATCTCCGCCTTGGTCTCCTTCGGCTTGCCGGAGTAGCGCTGCTCGAGCTTGGCGTGTAGGAAGACGTTGGTGAAGACGCCCTTGCGGAAGCGGTCGCGGAAGCTCATCACCGACCGCATCTGCGCCGGCGTGATGCCGTCGATCGAGCCCCGCAGCCACGGGTGGAAGGGCGCGCCCCTCACCGCCTGCAGCAGCAGCGGGTAGAGGTAGAGCATGCAGAACTGGCGGTAGCCGATCCAGGGCTCGCCGTCACGCAGGCGCTCGTAGGAGCCGATGTCGACGAACAGCGGCTTCGCGCCCCGGAACTGGACGTTGTAGGGCGTCGAGTCCTTCAGCACGAGCTCCTGGTCGAGCGCGGCCAGCAGCAGGTCGAGCTGCACCAGCGCCGCGTCCTTGAGCATCGAGAAGGTCCACTCGTACGGGTACGAGACGAACGGGATGCGCTCGTGGCGCAGCACGCCCGCGGGCGTGTGCACGAGCAGGCCCTCGAGCGCCTTGGTGTCCTCGACGCGCTCGGTGCGCACGAGCCGCTCGTCGTCGAGCAGGCCGGTCGCGGCGAGCGCCTCGAAGTCGCTCAGGCCGTCCGCGGACAGCGCCCGGTAGACCTCGCCTCCGGCGTAGAAGACGCGACTCTCGGGGTCGCGAAAGGAGCCAGGCTCGAGGGTTGGGGCAGCAGGCGTCGTCATCGGGCGGGGCGGAATAGTAGAGATGAAGGCGGGCGCGTCGTGCGGACGCGCCCTCGCGGCGGACGACTAGGCGGGATCGGAGCTGCTGCCCGGGTCGGTCTTGGTGACCGTCGCGGTCTCCGGCTCGTCCTTCTTGATGCGCAGGAAGCGCAGGATCTTGTTCCAGTAGAGCTTCGCGGTGACGGCCACTGCCGCCAGGCCACCGGCGAGGATCTGAAGGATCATGCTCCCGCTGCCGGGATCAAGATAGGCAAGGACTCTCATGCTCGAAGCTCCATGCAGACGGGGTCGGACGAGCGACGCAGGCTAGCAAAGCATCAGGCGGCCAACCCACCTCGTCATGTCACCCTCTACCCACTCCGCTCCCCACACTCCTCGCAAATGTTAAATCCCTGCAAAGAAGCTGCAAAAGCGGGCTCCGATGAGCGGCGCTGAAAGCCCGTCCGGCGACCCCTTCAGCGGCGCCGTGACCATCCGCCATCGGCGCTTTCACAACGAGGACAGCGGCTGGGCCGTGGTCGACGGCGAGGCTGAGGCCGACGGCGAGCCGATCGTGCTCGTCGGGCCGCTCGGCCACCTCGAGCCGGGCGAGCGCGCCCAGATCGAGGGCACCTGGGTCGACGACCGCCGCTACGGCCCGCAGGTCAAGGTGACCGAGGCGCTGCCGCTGGCGCCGACCGACCCGGACGCGCTCGAGGAGTACCTGCGCCGGGTCCGCTACGTCGGCAAGCGGCGCGCGCACGCGTTGGTGGAGCACTTCGGCGCCGAGGTGCTCGACGCGATCGATCGCGACCCGGCCGCCGCCTTCGCCGCCGTCGGGCTGTCCGGCAGCCGGGCCGAGGCGGCCGCGCGCTCCTGGGACGGCCTGCGCGTGCTGCGCGACCTGCACCTGCTGCTCGCCCCCCACGGTCTCGCCTACCTCGCCACGCGCATCCACCGCGACTACGGCGACGAGGCCGCCCGGGTGATCCGCGAGCGCCCCTACGAGCTGACCGGCGTCTTCGGCGTCGGCTTCGAGATCGCCGACCGCATCGCCCGCGGCGTCGGCGTCCCGCGCGACAGCCCCGCACGCGCCGCCGCCGCCCTGCTGCACACGCTCGCCCAAGCCGAGCGCTTCGGCAGCACCTGCCTGCCGGCCGCGGAGCTTGGCCGCCGCGCGGCCGACCTGCTCGGCGGCGAGCCGCCGGGAGCCGAGATCGTGGCGCGGCTCGTGGAGGACGGCGACCTGGTCGTGGTCGAGGACGACGGGACCTGGGTCTACCGCGCAGCGATCGCGCGGCTGGAGCAGGAGCTCGCGGAGCGGGTGCAGCGACTGGCGACCGCCGAGCCGGCGAAGGGGCTGCGCAAGCCCGAGAGCAGACCCGCCGAGGGCACCGACGAGGAGTCCGCCGACGCACCCCACGCACGACTGCTCGGCGACGGCACCGTGCTCACCGACGAGCAATGGCGGGGCGTCAGCGCAGCCTTCGCGCAGCGGCTGTCGGTCATCACCGGCGGGCCGGGCACCGGCAAGACGGCATCCATCCGCGCGATCGGCGCGCTCGCCGACGAGCAGGGCGCCGAGGTGCTGCTCGTGGCCCCCACCGGCCGCGCGGCCAAGCGGATGACCGAGGCGACCGAGCTGCCGGCCACCACCATCCACGCCGCGCTCGCGTGGATCCCCGGCAAGGGCGCGCAACGCGACGAGGACGAGCCGCTGGGCTGCGACGTGCTGATCGTCGACGAGACCTCGATGGCGAGCCTGGAGGTGCTCGTCACCCTGATGCGAGCCGTCGGCCCGGACACGCACGTCGTGCTGGTCGGCGACGCGGACCAGCTGGCGCCGGTCGGCGCGGGCAAGCCGTTCGCGGAGCTGGTCGAGTCCGAGTTGGTCGCGACCGCGCGCCTGCAGCACATCTTCCGCCAGGCGGCCGGGAGCATGATCGTGCAGGCGGCGCACGCGATCCGTGGGGGTGGCGTGCCGTCCTTCAGCGCCGCCGAGGGCATGAACCGCGACCTGTTCCTGATCGAGCGCTCCGACCCGGTGCGGGCGCGCGAGGAGATCGTCGAGCTCGTGGCGGAGCGGCTGCCGGCGCACTACGACATCGATCCGGTCGTCGACGTGCAGGTGCTCGCACCGGTCTACCGTGGCGAGGCCGGCATCGACGCGCTCAACCGCGAGCTGCGCGAGGTGCTCAACCCGACCGGCAAGCCGATCGGCGGCGGCCGCCTGCGGATCGGGGACAAGCTGATGCTGACCGGCCGCAACCTGCACGAGCTCGGCCTGATGAACGGCACGCTGATGCGCCTCGAGGGCGTGCGGGCCGAGGACGACGACGAGGACGAGGAGGCCGGCACCCTGATCGTCTCCGCCGACGACCAGCTGTTCGAGCTCGACGAGCAGGACGCCGATCGGCTGCAGCCCGCCTACGCCTGCTCGGTGCACAAGGGCCAGGGCATCGAGCTGCCGATCGCGATCGTCGTCGCCCATCCCGCCGCGGGCGGCTTCTTCCTGCGCCGCGAGATGCTCTACACGGCGATCACGCGCGCGCGGCTGGCGACGATCATCGTCGGCACGCGCGACTGCGTGGCGCGAGCGGTGCGCAACACCGACGCCGGGCGGCGCTACTCGCGCCTGACCTCCCGCCTCGCGCCCGACTACGCTGTGCGCACCGGCCGATGAAGCTGATCATCCAGATCCCCTGCCTCGACGAGGAACAGACGCTGCCCGCGACGCTCGCCGACCTCCCGCGCGAGGTCGCCGGCGTGGACGAGGTCGAGTGGCTCGTGATCGACGACGGCTCGACCGACCGCACCGTCGAGGTGGCACGCGCGCACGGCGTCGACCACATCGTGCGACTGACCAACAACAAGGGCCTCGCCGCCGCCTTCCAGGCCGGCCTCGACGCGAGCCTCAAGCTCGGCGCCGACCTGATCGTCAACACCGACGCCGACAACCAGTACTACGGCGGCGACGTCGAGAAGCTCGTGCAGCCGATCATCGCCGGCACAGCCGACATGGTCATCGGCGATCGCGAGACGGACTCGATCGAGCACTTCTCGCCGCTCAAGAAGCGCTTGCAGCGCCTCGGGAGCGCGGTCGTGCGGCGCGCCTCGAACACCGACGTGCCCGACACCACCTCCGGCTTCCGCGCCTACAACCGCGAGGCGGCGCTGCAGATGCAGGTGGTCTCGAAGTTCACCTACACGCTCGAGACGATCATCCAGGCCGGCAAGCAGACCGTCGCCCTCGCGCACGTCCCGATCCGCACCAACGAGCAGACGCGCGCCTCGCGCCTGTTCCCCTCGATGTGGGCCTACGTACGGCGCAACTCGCTCTCGATCTTCCGCGTCTACGCGCTCTACGAGCCGCTGCGGGTGTTCATGTGGGCCGCGGCGCTGGTCGCGCTCGTGGGCGCCGTGATCTGGATCCGCTTCTTCTACTTCCTGATCGACGGCGACGGCGGCGGCCACGTGCAGTCGCTGATCCTCGGCTCGACGCTGTTCATCGTGGCGGTGCAGTTCGCCGCGCTGGGCGTCCTCGGAGACATCCTCGCAGCCAGTCGCGTGCTGCAGCAGCGCATCCTCGAGCGGGTGCGGCGAGTGGAGCTGCAGCTCGGCGTCAAGCCGTCGCACTACGAGCCCGGCGACGAGGACGCCAAGCACCAACGTACGACCGGCGCGGCCTCCGGCCCGGCGACCGGCAAGACCGAAGATCGCGAGGCGCTGCGGCTATGAGCACGACGACGGTCGAGGTCCCGACCGGCAACACCTACGACAAGTACGGCTCGACCAACCCGGTCGTGCGCCGGCTGATGAGCAACTTCCACCATACGCTGACCGAGCTGTGGACCCAGGCCGACCCAGAGTCGGTGCTCGACGTCGGCTGCGGCGAGGGCGTGCTGACCGCCGATTGGGCCGAGCGCCTGGGCGACAAGCGCATCGTCGGCATCGACCTCGACGACCCGAAGCTGAAGGCCGAGTGGGAGCAGCGCGAGCGGTCGAACCTCGAGTTCCGCTGCGAGGAGGCGACCTCGCTCTCCTTCGGCGACGACGAGTTCGACATGGCGAGCGCGATCGAGGTGCTCGAGCACGTGCCCGACCCCGCGGCGACGGTCGCCGAGATGGCGCGCGTGGCCAAGCGCCACCTGCTCGTCTCGGTCCCGCGCGAGCCGCTCTGGCGTGGTCTGAACATGGCGCGCGGCGCCTACCTGCGCGATCTCGGCAACACGCCGGGGCACGTCAACCACTGGTCGAAGCGGGCGTTCACGGCGCTGCTCGAGCGACACGGCACGGTCGAGGAGGCCCGCTCGCCGTTCCCGTGGACCATGCTGCTTGTCCGCCTCGACTAGGAGCTACGGCAAGGGCGCCGCGATCCTCTCGGTGGGGATCGGCGCCACCGGCCTGATCACCTTCGGCTACTTCGCGCTCGCCAGCCACGCGCTCGACGAGGCGGACTACGGGCGCATCAGCCTGCTCTGGTCGGCGATCTTCATCATCGTCTCGGTGCTCTACCGGCCGGTGGAGCAGCTGCTCTCGCGCACGATCGCCGACCGCGACGCCCGCGGCATCCAGGGGCGCGAGCACCTGCGCGTCGCCGCCACGATCCAACTCGCGCTCGGCCTGGTGTTCGTGGTCGCCGCGCTGCTGCTGCGCGGTCCGTTGCAGGACGACCTCTTCGGCGGCTCGGAGGCGCTCTACTGGATCCTGATCGTGGCGGTGCTCGCCTACGCCGCGAGCTACTTCGCGCGGGGATACCTGGCCGGTCACCACCGCTTCGAGCTCTACGGCGGGCTGGTGCTGATGGAGGCCAGCTCGCGCTGCCTGTTCGCGCTCGCCGTGACGATCGGCATCGCGGAGGGGCAGACGGCGGTCGCGCTCGGCATGGCGGCCGCGCCGATCGTGTCGCTGGCGGTCGTGCCGGCGGCGCTCGCGCGCGGGATCGCGTCGAAGGCCCCGCCACCGGTCGAGAGCGCGTCCGAGGAAGCTGCGCGTGCTGCAGCGCTCGACGCCGCCGCGCGCGACGAACCCTCCGCCAAGGAGCCGGAGTTCACGCTCGCCCACGGCGGCGGCTTCGCGACGGCGGTGCTGCTGATCATGCTCTGCGAGCAGACGTTCCTCAACGCCGGCCCGCTGCTCGTCAAGGCGACCGAGGGCGCGAGCGGCGCGGCCGTCGCCGGCTTCACCTTCAACGTGCTGCTGATCGCGCGCGCGCCGCTGCAGCTGTTCCAGGCGATCCAGACCTCGATCCTCCCCCACCTCACCCGCCTGGCGGCCGGCGGCGAGTCGGACCCGTTCAAGCGCAGCGTCAACCTGACGCTGATCGCGATCGCGGGCTTCGCGGGCTGCGTCGCGCTCGTGATGCTGGTGGCGGGTCCGTTCGTGATGGACGTCGTCTTCGGCGGCGAGTTCGACTACGACCGTCTCGGCCTCGTCGTCGTCTCGCTCGGCATGGGCCTCTACCTCTCGGCCGCGACGCTCAACCAGGCGCTGCTCGCCCACGGCCGGGCCAAGCAGGCCACACTGGCCTGGGTCGCGGCCGCGCTCGGCTTCGTCGCCTTCCTGCTGATCGGTGACTTCGACGACCCCGTGCTGCAGGTGGAGATCGGCTACCTCGGCGGCGCCGCGGTGCTCTGCGCACTGCTGCTCGCGCTCTATCGCCGCACCTCGATGACCCCGCAGGTCATCGACTCAGGGCCCGCGCGCCAGTAGCCTGCGTAGGGCATGGCGGTCCACCACCGCACCTGCCCGTTCTGCGAGGCGACCTGCGGCCTCGAGCTCGAGACCGACGGCGACACGGTCGTCTCGGTCCGCGGCGACGCCGAAGACGTCTTCTCGCGCGGCTTCTTGTGCCCGAAGGCGACGGGGCTCAAGCACCTGCACGAGGACCCGGATCGCCTCACCACGCCGCTGATCCGCCGCGACGGCGAGCTGGTGCCGGCGAGCTTCGACGAGGCCTTCGCGGAGATCGACCGGCGGCTGAGTCCGCTGCTGGCCGAGCACGGACGCGACGCGGTCGCCGTCTACATCGGCAACCCGGCCGCGCACAACCTCTCGACGCTGCTCTACGGGCCGGTCTTCAACAAGGCGCTCGGCTCGCGCAACATCTTCAGCGCCAGCACCGTCGACCAGATGCCCAAGCAGGTCGCCGTCGGGCTGATGTTCGGCCACGCCCTGAGCGTGCCGGTGCCGGATGTCGACCGCTGCGAGCACCTGCTGCTGCTCGGCGCCAACCCGCTGGTCTCGAACGGCAGCCTGCTGACCGCGCCCGACATGCGCGGCCGGCTGCGCGGCATCCGCGAGCGCGGCGGCAAGATCGTGGTGATCGACCCGCGCCGCACGCGCACCGCCGAGCAGGCCGACGAGCATCACTTCATCCGTCCCGGCCGGGACGCCCACCTGCTGTTCGGCATGGCCTGCACGCTGGTCGAGGAGGGCCTCGACGATCCGGGACCGCTGCTGGCCGAACACCTCGAGGGCCTCGACGCCGTGCGCGAGCTCGTGCGCGACTTCCCGCCCGAGCGCATGGCGGCTGCATGCGGCATCGAGGCAGACGAGATCCGTCGCCTCGCGCGCGAGCTGGCCGCTGCCGAGCGCGCGGCGGTGTACGCGCGGCTCGGCACCACGACGCAGGAGTACGGCACGCTCGCGAGCTGGCTCGTGGACGTGCTCAACGTGCTGACCGGCAACCTCGACCGGCCGGGCGGCGCGATGTTCGCCCGCGCGGCAGCCGGGCAGCGCAACAGCTCCGGCGCCGCCGGACAGGGACGCGGGACCCGCCTCGGCCGCTGGGCCAGCCGCGTGCGCGGCGCGCCCGAGGTGTTCGGCGAGCTGCCGGTGGCCTGCCTGGCCGAGGAGATCGAGACGCCCGGCGAGGGCCGGGTGCGGGCGCTGATCACGATCGCCGGCAACCCGCTCGTCTCGACGCCGAACGCGGGCCGGCTGGCGACCGCCGTCGAGGGACTCGACTTCCAGCTCGCGATCGACATCTACGTCAACGAGACCACCCGCCACGCCGACGTCGTGCTGCCGGCGCCCGAACCGCTGGCGAAGTCCCACTACGACCTCGCGCTCTACCAGCTCGCCGCCCGCAACGTGGCCAACTACTCGCCGCCGGTCTACGAGCGCGAGGGGCCGGCCGAGTGGGAGCTGCTGCTGCGCCTGGCAGGCATCGTCTCCGGTCAGGGCCCCGACGCCGACGTCGAGGCGTTCGACGACATGGTCGCGAGCACGCTGGTCGCGCGCGAGGCGGCCGACGAGCACTCGCGGGTCGGCGGCCGCGAGCCCGCCGAGCTGCTGGAGGCGCTCGAGCCGCGCCGAGGCCCCGAGCGGCTGCTCGACCTGCTGCTGCGCACCGGCCCCTACGGCGACGGCTTCGGCGCCGATCCCGACGGGCTGACGCTCGACCGCCTGGAGCAGGCACCCCACGGGGTCGACCTCGGCCCGCTCGAGCCGCGACTGCCCGAGCTGCTGCGCACGCCGTCCGGCAAGGTCGAGCTCGCGCCCGAGCCGATCGTCGCCGACCTCGAGCGCCTGCGCGCCGGCCTCGACGCCAACGGCAACGGCGCCCACGACGGCATGCTGCTGATCGGTCGTCGCCAGCTGCGCTCGAACAACTCCTGGATGCACAACCTGCCGGCGCTCGTGAAGGGCAAGGAGCGCTGCACCCTGCTCGTGCATCCGGTGGACGCCGAGCGGCTCGGCCTCGCCGACGGCGGCCTCGCCAGCGTTCGCTCCGTCGCCGGCGCGCTCGAGGCGCCGGTCGAGCTGAGCGACGAGATCATGCCCGGCGTCGTCTCGATCCCCCACGGCTGGGGCCACGACACGCCCGGCGCTCGGCTGCGCGTCGCCCGCGAGCACGCGGGCGTCAACAGCAACCTGCTCGCCGACGAGACGCTCGTCGAGCCGCTCTCGGGCAACGCCGTCCTGAACGGCATCCCGGTCGACGTCGCGCCGGCCTAGACGGCTTCCGACGGCGACGCGGACCGAGCGGCGGCACGGCGACGCAGATCGAGCGCGACGATCGCGCCCGAGGCGACGGCACCCATAGCTGCTGCGCGACGTGGAATCGAGCGGGTCGCGAAGGCGTGCCAGAAGACGGCCTGATCGAGCAGCTGGATCGGCAGGAAGGCGGCGCGAGCGCTCTCGTCGCCACGAGCCGCGAGTGCGCTGAGGTACGCGGTGCGCACGGCGAAGAGGCGCCAACCGAAGGCGGCGGCGCCGGTCACCTCGTCGGGGCGGATGCCGAAGGGCCGCAGGAACGTCCGTGGAGACAGCGCGCTGCCGAGCGCCACGGTCCCGCCGATCGCCGCCATCCCCCTTGCTGCCGCGTCCTCCACCGCTCGGATCATGCCCGAAGCGGCGGCTTCGCGCGTGGGTCCACGACGCTGGGTTGATCGCGATCAGATCCGGCGATAGCGAGCTGTTACGATATATCGTTATCTATCGCTACATGTCGAGGAGGCATGCAATGACGTACGCACATCACCACCACCGCTGCGATCCGCTCGTCGGGTTCCTCGCGATGACCGGGCGCGGCCCCGGTCGCGGCCGGCGTCATCACGGACGCCACGGCGGCCCGCCGTTCGGCTTTCCGGGCTTTCCCGGTCCGCGCGGGCGTCGCGCCCGGCGCGGGGACACCCGCAACGCGCTGCTGGTCCTGCTGGCCGAGGAGCCGCGCAACGGCTACCAGCTGATGCAGGAGATCGAGCAGCGCAGCGACGGCGCCTGGCGCCCGAGCCCCGGTTCGGTCTACCCGGCCCTGCAGCAGCTCGAGGACGAGGGCCTGGTCCGGCGCGAGGAACAGGACGGCCAGCGGCTGTTCCACCTCACCGACGCCGGCCGCGAGCACGTCGCCGCGCGCGACGAGGACGCACCCGACCCCTGGGACACGGCCGCCGAGGACGTCGGTGACGGCGTCTGGGCGCTGCAGAACGAGTTCCGCCAGCTCGCCATGGCCTTCGCCCAGATAGCGAAGGGCGGCACCGAAGCTCAGCAAGAGGCGGCCAGCAAGCAGCTCGCCGCAACGCGCAAGGCGCTCTACACGATCCTCGCCGAAGACGAGCCGAGCAGCTGATCACCCAGTCGCCCATCTGACGAGCCTCGGAGCGTGGCTGGCAAGGACGCACGGAGCGCGGCGTGCCTCCGGCACGTGAGCGACGGAGGACGCCGCCAGGCGCGTTCCGAGGCCGTCAGATCGGGGACAGCATCGACGAGCCGCAATTTCTGCACGTCACGTTGGCCGTGTCGGACATGCGGGCGATCGTCGAATGGGAACCGCAGTTGGGGCACTCGGAGCGCAGCTCGAAGCGGCGCAGGCAGGAAACGCAGCGGTAGCGGCCGGGCAGGTTCGTGCCGCGCAGCCAGGGCTCGCCGCAGGAGGGACACTCGGGTCCCAGGTTGATCGGATCGTCGGGAGTCGTGCTCATGGCCGCCCTGGGGGCCGCCCCAACGGTATCCGGTCGTCCTTCACAAGCTGCTCCCGCGGCCGCGGAGGTACGCCTCGGCGGCCATCGGCTTGCCGCCGGGCAGCTGCACCTCGAGCAGCTCGAGCGCACCGCGGGCCGTGCCGAACAGCAGCCGCCCACCGTCCTCCTTCAGCTCTCCGGGCTGCGGCAGGGACTCGCCGCCGGCGGGCGCTTCTCCGAAGCCGCTCACCAGCGCCGCGCGGCGAACGCCTAGACGCTCGCCGTCCTCGAGCTCGACGAACGTGCCCACGTGCGGGTTCAGGGCGCGCACGCGACGTTCGAGCGCATCGGCGCCGAGCGACGGATCGAGGCGGCGGTCGTCGCGGTCGATCTTCTCCGCGTAGGTGACGCCGTCCTGCGGCTGCTCGCGCCACGAGCAGTCCTGGTCGAGCGCCTCGACCAGCAGCTCGGCACTCAGTTCGGCCAGGCGAGCGGCAAGCGAGGCGTAGTCGTCGTCGGCGTGGATCGACTCGCTGCGCTGCAGGCACGTCGGCCCGGCGTCCAGCTCGGCGATCGGGCGCATGATCGTGACGCCGGTCTCCTCGTCGCCCGCCTCGATCGCCCGCTCGACCGGCGCGGCGCCGCGCCAGCGCGGCAGCAGCGAGGGGTGCACGTTGAGCATCTCGTGCTCGGACAGCAGCGGATCGCGGATCAACGCGCCGTAGGCGCAGATGCAGACCGCGCTGGGACTCGCAGCCGCGATCCGGGCACGGGAGTCGTCGTCGTTGACGTTCTCGGGCTGGATCAGCTCGATCCCGAGCGCCGTCGCGGCCTCGGCGACCGGCGGCGGCGACAGCTTGCGACCCCGCCCGCGCGGACGGTCCGGCCGCGTCACGACGAGCGCCGGCCGATGCGGCGTGCGCGCCAGGCGCTCCAGCACCGTGACGGCGAACTCCGACGTGCCGAGATAGACCGTGGGCATCGCGGCAGGCTAACCGGCCTCCGGCCCCGGCGCACGACCCACCAACAGGATCTCCAGCCGCCGCGGTCCGTGCACGCCCTCGACCCGGCTCAGCTCGATGTCCGAGGTCGCCGACGGTCCCGACACGAACGTCAGCGGGCTGCCCCGCTCGACGGCCGGCGCCAGCCGCTCGACCGCCTCCGGCACGAGCCCCACCACGTCCTCCTCCGACACCACGCAGACGTGGAGGTCCGGCACGAGCGTCAGCGCCCGCCGCCCCTGGCCCGGCCCGCCGTCGAGGACGAGCGTGCCGGTCTCGGCGATCGCCAGCGCGCAGGCGGTGAGCGCACCGTCGAGCCGGTCGAGCTCGGCCGCGGGGAGGGCGTCGTCGCGCACCGCCTCGACGCCGTCCGGCAGCCACTCCGCTTTCGCATCAACCGCCACTCCGACACGTACGGCGCCATGGCGCTCGCAGGTCCGTGCGATCGCCGTCCGCAGCTCCTCCGGCGCGATGCGCTGCACGGTCGCGTTGTAGTCCCCCGCCCGCTCGATGAAGCGGTCCACGATCTGCTTGGGAGAGGCGTCGTCGCGGCGGCGATAGTCGCGCGGCACGTCGACCGGCGTGGCGCCAGCTATCGCCGCGCGAACGCGGGCGAGGACCACTGGTCGCGCCTCCCCCGCGGTCGAAGCCACGGAGGAGGCACCCGA
Source organism: uncultured Thermoleophilaceae bacterium (assembly GCA_963846505.1). Lineage (GTDB taxonomy): Bacteria > Actinomycetota > Thermoleophilia > Solirubrobacterales > Thermoleophilaceae > JACVRW01. Next base: position 540,974 of record CAWJWD010000004.1, read on the forward strand.
ATCCGCGGACGGGCGAGCGGAGCGTCTGCGCGGACCGTGCTTCGACATGACGCTGGGCGGAGCATCCGGGCGGTGCTCGCGCCACCACTCCCGGAACGTCTGCTCGGCCACCGGCGGCAGGTCGCGCACGGAGGTCCACGCTCCGAGCGGTCCGGGCAGGCGACGGATGCGACCGCCCCGGGCGAGCGGGCGGGCGGCGGCGCGGCCGATTCGCTGCGCGCGCTCGTAGCCGCGCCGGCTGGAGAAGGCGCGGTGGAGCGCTCGCATCGCGGCGTCCTCGGCGTTCAGGCGACCGTGGCTCTCGACCGCCTCGGCGCGCAGGTGCACGAGCAGCTTCGGGATCTCGATCCGGACCGGGCAGACCTCGGCGCAGGCGCCGCACAGCGACGAGGCGAACGGCAGCGAGCCGGCGTTCTCGATCCCCGCCAGCTGCGGCGTCAGGATCGCCCCGATCGGGCCGGGATAGACCGAGCCGTACGCGTGGCCGCCAACGCGCGAGTAGACGGGGCAGGAGTTGAGACAGGCACTGCAGCGGATGCAGCGCAGCGCCTGGCGGCCGAGCTCGTCGGCGAGCGCCCGCGTGCGGCCGTTGTCGAGCAGCACGAGATGGAACTCCTGCGGGCCGTCCCCGTCGCGCACCCCGCTCCAGAACGACGTGTAGGGGTTCATCCGCTCGCCGGTCGCCGAGCGCGGCAGCAGCTGCAGGAAGACCTCCATGTCTCGCCATTGCGAGACGACCTTCTCGACGCCCATCAGCGTCACGAGCACGTCCGGCAGCGTCGTGCACATGCGGCCGTTGCCCTCGGACTCGACCACGCAGACGGTGCCGGTCTCCGCGATCGCGAAGTTCGCCCCGCTGACCCCCATGCGCGCGGACAGGAACTTGCGTCGCAGGTGCTGGCGGGCGGCCTCGGCGAGCTCGGCCGGGTCGTCGCCGAGCTCGTCCACGTCGAGCTCGCGCAGGAACAGCTCGCGGATCTCGGCGCGGTTCTTGTGGATCGCCGGCACGAGGATGTGCGACTGGACGTCGTCGCCGAGCTGGATGATCAGCTCCGCCAGGTCGGTCTCCACCGCCCTCACGCCGACCGCGGCGAGCGCCTCGTTGAGCTCGATCTCGTCGGTCGCGATCGACTTGACCTTCACGAGCTCATCCACGTCGTGGTCGCGCGCCAACTTGCACACGATCCGGTTCGCCTCGGCGCCGTCGCGCGCCCAGTGCACGTGTCCGCCGCGCGCCCGCACCGCCGCCTCGAGACGTTCGAGCTCCTCGTCGAGGCCGAGCAGCGCCCGGTCCTTGATCGCAGCGCCCGCGGCGCGCAGCTGCTCCCAGTCGGGCAGCTCCCCCACCACCCTCGCCCGCTTGGCGCGGATCGTCTCGGTCGCGCCGCGCAGGTTCGCGCGCAGCTGCGCGTCCGCCAGCGTGCGCCGCGCCGCGCGCGGGAAGGGCTCGGCGGGAATCAGGCCCAAGGCTCGTCCTCGGTCGAGGCGAGCACCTCGGCCAGGTGCGCGGTGCGCACGCCGGCGCGGCCCCGCGAGAGCGCGCCGCCGATGTGCATCAGGCACGAGTTGTCCGCCGAGCAGACCACCTCCGCACGGGTGTCCAGCACCGCCCGCACCTTGTCCCCCAGCATCGCCGCCGAGGTGTCGGCGTTCTTGACCGCGAACGTGCCGCCGAAGCCGCAGCACTCCTCCCCCTGCGGCAGCTGCTCGAGCTCGATCCCCCGCACCGCGCCGAGCAGCCGCGACGGCCGGTCGCCGAGGCGCAGCTCGCGCAGCGAGTGGCAGGTCGTGTGATAGGTCACGCGGTGCGGGAAGTAGGCGCCGACGTCCTCGACCCCGAGCCGGTCGATCAGCAGCTCCGAGAGCTCGTACACCGGCGGTCCGTCCGCCAGCTGCGCGCGCACCATCCCCGCACACGAGGCCGACGGCGTGACGACGGCCTCGGCGTCCGCGAACACCTCGCCGAAGCGGCGCACGAGCGCCAGCCCCTCGTCGCGGTAGCCCGAGTTGAGGTGCATCTGGCCGCAGCACGTCTGCTCGAGCGGGAAGTCGACCGTGCAGCCCAAGCGCTCCAGCAACCGCACCGTCGCCTGCCCGGTGCGCGGGAAGAGCGTGTCGTTGAAGCAGGTGACGAACAGGGAGACGCGCACGGCCCTACCCGTTTCCCCTCGGCCCGTCCGGGGCAAACGGGCGCCAGAGGGGATCACGAGGGAGGGCCGCCGTGTATACGCAGGACTTCGATCCAGTCTCGAGCTCGCTTGGGCTCAGCTCGATCTTCGCCGCACTGCCGTTGGTGACGCTGTTCGTGCTGCTGGGAGGTCTGCGCCTGAAGGCGCAATGGGCGGCGCTGATCTCGCTCGCGGTGGCCATGCTCGTCGCGCTGATCGTGTACGGCATGCCGGTCGACCAGACCGTGCTGTCGGCCACCCAGGGCGCCACCTTCGGGCTGTTTCCGATCATGTGGATCGTCGTCACCGCCATCTGGGTCTACAACATGACGGTCGAGACGGGGCACTTCGCCGTGCTGCGGCGCTCCTTCGGCGCGATCTCCGACGACCAGCGCGTGCAGGCCGTGATCATCGCCTTCTCCTTCGGCGCGCTGCTGGAGGCGCTGGCCGGCTTCGGCACGCCGGTCGCGATCACCTCGGTGATGCTGATCGCGCTCGGCTTCAAGCCGATCAAGGCCGCCTCGGTCGCGCTCGTGGCCAACACCGCGCCGGTCGCCTTCGGCGCGATCGCCGTGCCGATCACGACGCTGTCCGACACCACCGGCCTGCCCGTCGAGGACCTCGGCGCGATGGTCGGTCGCCAGACGCCCTTCCTCGCCCTGATCGTGCCGCTGATCCTCGTCGGCATGGTGGACGGCGGCCGCGGCGTGCGGCAATGCTGGCCGGTGGCGGTCATCGGCGGCTTCACGTTTGCCGTCGGCCAGTTCGTCTGCTCGAACTACATCTCGGTCGAGCTGACCGACATCGTCGCCTCGCTGCTGTCGGTCGCGTCGATCGTCGGCTTCCTGCGCATCTGGCAGCCGTCCGAGCCGCTGCTCGGCGACGCCGCCGGCGGCGGACGCTTCTCGCGCCCGGCCGTGGCCGGCGGCTCGACCCACGACGCCGCCTTCGAGCAGCAGATCGCTCGGCGCGACGACGGCAAGAAGGATCCGCCGCTCGACGTGTTCCGTGCGTACGCGCCGTACCTGATCATCATCGCGGTGTTCGCGATCGCGCAGATCTCCGCGGTCAAGGACGCGCTGGCCGAGTCGCCCTGGACGACCACCTTCCAGTGGCCCGGACTCGACGTGGTCGACCCCGACGGCGAGGCGCTGTCGAGCCTGACGTTCAACCTCAACTGGCTGCCGGCCGCGGGCACGTTGATGCTGATCTCCGGGCTGATCACGATGGTCGTGCTCGGCGTGCGGCCTCCCACGGCGCTGCGCGTGGCGGGCAAGACGCTCGACCAGCTCAAGTGGGCGATCGTGACCGTCGCCGCGGTGCTCGCGCTCGCATACGTGATGAACCAGTCGGGCCAGACGGTCACGCTCGGCCTCTGGGTCGCAGGCGCGGGCGGCGTGTTCGCCTTCCTGTCCGCGCTGATCGGCTGGCTGGGCGTCGCGGTCACCGGCTCGGATACCTCGTCGAACGCGCTCTTCGGCGGCCTGCAGGTGACGGCGGCCAAGGACGCCGGCATCTCCGAGACGCTGTTGGCAGCCGCCAACAGCTCCGGCGGCGTGCTCGGCAAGATGATCTCGCCGCAGAACCTGGCGATCGGCGCGGCGGCCGTCGGGCTGGCCGGCAAGGAGGGCGATCTCTTCCGCAAGGTCGTCGGCTGGAGCATCGTCCTGGTATTGATCATGTGCGTGATCGTGTACCTGCAGTCCACGCCGGTCCTGGATTGGATGGTCGTGGAATGAGCGACGTCTCCGGCGAACTGCTGAGCGAGCTCCGCGCGATCGTCGGCGACGAGCACCTGATCACCCACGAACAGCAACTCGAGACCTACGCGTCCGACGGGCTGCTGCAGTACGCGGTGACGCCCGGCGCCGTGGTGCTGCCCGACTCGGCGCAGCAGGTGGCGGCGGTCGTGCGCGCCCTGCACCGCGCCGAGGTGCCGTTCGTCGCCCGGGGCGCCGGCTCCGGCCTCTCGGGAGGCGCGCTGCCGGTGGCCGAGGGCGTGCTGATCGCGCTCACGCGCATGCGCCGCATCCTCGAGGTCGATCTCGACAACCAGCGCGTGGTGGTCGAGCCGGGCGTGACCAACATCGACGTCTCGAAGGCGGTCGGCCCGTCGCACTTCTACCCGCCCGACCCGTCGAGCCAGATCGTCTGCACGATCGGCGGCAACGTGGCCGAGAACTCCGGCGGCGCGCACTGCTTCAAGTACGGCTTCACGACCAACTACGTGACCGGGCTGGAGCTGGTGCTGCCCGACGGCGAGCTGATCCAGGTGGGCGGCAAGGAGCTGGACCAGCCCGGCTACGACCTGCTCGGCGCCTTCGTCGGCTCGGAGGGCACGCTCGGGATCGCGACCAAGACGTGGCTGCGCGTGGTGCCCTCGCCGGAGGCGGTGCGCACGCTGGTCGCCTTCTTCGACAGCACCCGCCAGGCCGGCGAGGTCGTCTCCGAGATCGTGGCGGCGGGGATCGTGCCGGGCGCCATCGAGATGATGGACAACCTCTCCCTGCGCGCCGCCGAGGACTACACGAAGGCCGGCTACCCGGCCGACGCCGGCGCGGCGCTGGTGGTCGAGCTCGACGGCTCGGAGGCCGAGTGCGAGACCCGCTTCGAGGAGGTCACCGCGATCTGCGGCCGAGCCGGCGCCAACGAGGTGCGCGTCGCCCAGGACGAGGCCGAGCGCGAGGTGATCTGGAAGACGCGCAAGGCCGCCTTCGCCGCGATGGGGCGCGTGGCCCCCAACTACTACGTGCAGGACTCGGTGATCCCGCGCACGCGGCTGGCGGACGTGCTCGGTCAGATCGACGAGCTGGCCGAGCGCTACGGGCTGCAGGTGGCGAACGTCTTCCACGCCGGCGACGGCAACCTGCACCCGCTCGTCTGCTACGACGGGCGCGAGCAGGGTCAGGCCGAGCGCGCCGAGGAGCTCGCCGGGCTGATCGTCAAGGCCTGCGTCGACGCGGGCGGCTCGATCACGGGCGAGCACGGGGTCGGGGTCGACAAGAAGCGCTACATGCCCGACATGTTCAGCGACGACGACCTCGGCGCCTTCCAGCGCCTGCGCTGCGCCTTCGATCCCGAGCAGCGAGCCAACCCCGGGAAGCTCATGCCGACGCCGCGCCTCTGCGGCGAGGTCCCCGGCCCGTACCGCCAGCACCCGCTGGAGGCCGCCGGGCTGGCGGAGCGGTTCTGATGGCCGCGACGCCGCACCGACGTCGCGGCCCGCGGCGAGCGACGCGACGCAGTGGCGCGACGGTGCCCCGATGACGACGACCGAGGCCGAGCGCGTCGCGCCCTCCTCCCCCGAGGAGCTGGCGCAGACGCTCGCCGCCGCGGGCGAGCGCAAGCAGCCGCTGCGCGTGCGCGGCGGCGCGACCAAGTTCGCGTGGGGCGTGCGCGGCGAGGGCGAGCCGGCGCTCGAGGTCTCGACCGAGCAGCTCGACGGCCTGCTCGAGCACAACGCCGGCGACATGACCGCCGTGCTCGAGGCGGGCATGCCGCTGCACCGCGCCCAGCAGGCGTTCGCCGCGGAGGGACAGATGCTGGCGCTCGACCCGCCCGATCCCGGCGGCGCCGCGACGCTCGGGGGCGTGGTCGCCGCCGCGGACTCCGGCCCCCTGCGCTCGCGCTACGGCGCCGCGCGCGACCTCGTCCTGGGCGTGCGCGTCGCGCTGTCCGACGGAACGCTGGCGCAGGCCGGCGGCAAGGTGATCAAGAACGTCGCGGGCTACGACCTCGCCAAGCTGTTCGCCGGCTCGTTCGGCACCCTCGGCGCGATCGTGCAGCTGTCGGTGCGGCTGCACCCGCTGCCGCCGAGCACCGCCACGGCCGTCGGCGGCAGCGACGACCCGGCCGCGCTGGCCGCCGCAGCGAGCGCCCTCGCGCACGCGGCGCTCGAGCAGTTCGCCTTCGACGTGCGCTGGCAGGAGGGCCGCGGCGCCGTGCTGTCGCGGTTTGCCGGCGCGGCGGCCGGACCGCAGGCCGAGACGTCCGCCGCGCTGTTGCGCGAGGCGGGCCTGGACACCGAGCTGGTCGAGCACGACGAGCCGCTCTGGGACGCTCAGCGCGACGGCCAGCGAGCCTCGACGCGCACGCTTCCCGAGGTCGGCGCCGCGGAGCCCGCGAGCTCCGACCAGGCCCCTGCGGGCACGGTGGTGCGCGTGTCCGCGCTCCAGACCCAGCTCGCCGACGTGCTGCGCGCCGCGCAGCGGCACGACGCACTGCTCGTCGGCCGCGCCGGTCTCGGTCTGAGCTGGCTGCGGCTGGAACGGCACGGTCCCGAGCAGACGATCGCGGCCGTCGAGGACGTGCGGCGTGCGCTCTCCCCCGCTCCCTGCGTCGTACTCGACGCGCCGCCCGAGGTGCGCGCAGCACTCGATCCGTGGGACGAGATCGACCCGGGCGTGCTGGCGCTGATGCGGCGCGTCAAGGAGCGCTTCGATCCCGCCGGCGTCTGCGCGCCAGGAGTGCTGGTCTAGGCGATGGCCAGCGCCTACGACGACACCCGCGCGCCGCAGCTCGACCTGATCGACGACTGCGTGCACTGCGGCTTCTGCCTGCCGACCTGCCCGACCTACAACCTCTGGGGCGAGGAGATGGACTCGCCGCGCGGGCGGATCGTGCTGATGAAGGCCGGCCACGAGGAGGGCGCCACGCTCGACGGCCCGGTGGTCGAGCACCTCGACCGCTGCCTCGGCTGCATGGCCTGCGTGACCGCCTGCCCGTCCGGCGTCCAGTACGACAAGCTGATCGAGGACGCCCGCGCCCAGGTCGAGCGCAACGTCGAGCGCCCGCCCGCCGAGCGCGCCTACCGGCGGCTGATCTTCGAACTGTTCACGCATCCCGGCCGGTTGCGCGCCAGCGCCCCCGGCCTCGCGCTCGCTCGCCGGCTGGGAGTCGACCAGCTCGCCCGCCGCCCGCGCCTGCGCGCGCTCGCGCCACGGCTGTCGACGCTGATGGCGCTCGCACCCGACGCGCCGCTGAAGCGCACGCTGGGACGGTTGCCCGAGCGCTTCGAGGCGGTCGGCGAGCGGCGTGGCACCGTGGCGCTGATGCAGGGCTGCGTCCAGCGCGTCTTCTTCGGACACGTCAACGAGGCGACCGCCGGCGTGCTCGCCGCCGAGGGCTTCGAGGTCCACGTCCCGCGGCTGCCGCGCTGCTGCGGCGCGCTGCAGCTGCACTCCGGCGAGGACGCCGAGGCGCGCACGCTGGCGAAGGCGACGATCGAGGCGTTCGAGCAGTACGAGCGCGTGGTGGTCAACGCCGCCGGCTGCGGCTCGGCGATGAAGGACTACGGCCACGTGCTGTGCGACGAGCCGGACTGGGCCGAGCGCGCGCAGCGGTTCTCCGAGTGCGTGGTGGACGCAAACGAGTTCCTGGCGAGCATCGAGCCGCGAGCCGAGCGCAAGCCGCTTCACGCGAGCGATCTCCTCGGCGTCACCGACGGCGCGAGCGCAGCTGCCGACGAGCCGCTGCGCATCGCCTACCACGACGCCTGCCACCTCGCCCACGCCCAGGGCGTGCGCGCGCAGCCACGCGAGCTGCTGCGCGGCATCCCCGGCGTCGAGCTGGTCGAGCCGGCCGAGTGGGAGCTGTGCTGCGGTTCGGCGGGCGTCTACAACCTCTTGCAGCCCGAGCCCGCGGCCGAGCTGGGCGAGCGCAAGGCGCGCAACCTGCTGGACACCGGCGCGGAGGTCGTCGTCGCCGCCAACCCCGGCTGCGCGCTGCAGATAACGACGCACAGCGGTCGCCTCGGGCGTCCGCTGCCCGTGATGCACCCGATGGAGCTGTTGTGGAGGTCGATCGCATGAGCACGCAGGTGGAGAACGTCGAGATTCGAGGGCCGGAGGTGGAGCGCTCGGACGAGATACTCACCCCGCGCGCGCTGGAGCTGGTCGCGCTGTTGCACCGCGAGCTCGACCAGGAACGTCGCGCGCTGCTCGCCCGCCGCGCGGAGCGCCAGGCCGAGCTGGATGCGGGCGAGCAGCTCGACTTCGTCACCGCGCCCGAGGGCTTCACGGTCGTCGCCCCCGCCCCGGCGCTGACCGACCGTCGCGTCGAGATCACCGGGCCGACCAGCCGCAAGATGGTGATCAACGCGCTCAACTCCGGCGCGCGCGGCTTCATGGCCGACTTCGAGGACGCCAACTCGCCCCTGTGGTCGAACATGATCGGCGGCCAGGTCAACCTCGCCGACGCGATCCGGCGCGAGATCCGCCACGAGGAGGGCGGCAAGCAGTACGAGCTCGTCGACGAGCCCGCGACGCTGCTCGTGCGTCCGCGTGGACTGCACCTGCCCGAGCGCCACCTGACGGTCGACGGCGAGGCCGTCGCGGGACCGTTCATGGACTTCGCGCTCTACCTCGCGCGCAACGGCGAGGAGTTGCTCGAGCGCGGCGCCGGCCCGTTCTTCTACCTGCCCAAGCTCGAGTCCCACTACGAGGCGAGACTCTGGAACCAGGCCTTCGAACTGGCGCAGGACTTCCTCGGCCTCGAGCGCGGCTCGATCCGCGCCACGGTGCTGATCGAGACGATCCCGGCCGCCTTCGAGATGGACGCGATCCTCTACGAGCTGCGCGAGCACTCGGCCGGGCTCAACGCCGGCCGCTGGGACTACATCTTCTCGGCGATCAAGCGCTTCCGCAGCCGACCGGAGTTCGTCACGCCGGACCGCTCGGCGGTGACGATGACGGTGCCGTTCATGCGCGCCTACACCGAGTTGCTGGTCAAGACCTGCCACGCCCGCGGCGCGCACGCGATGGGCGGCATGGCGGCGGTGATCCCGAGCCGCAAGGACGAGCAGGCCAACCGCAAGGCGTTCGAGGCGGTGCGCGCCGACAAGCAGCGCGAGGCGGGTGCCGGCTTCGACGGCACCTGGGTCGCCCACCCCGACTCGGTGCCGGTCGCGACCGAGGCCTTCGACGCCGTGCTCGGCGAGCGACCGAACCAGCTCGAGCGCCGGCGCGACGACGTCGAGGTCACGGCCGAGCAGCTCGTCGACGTCCCGGCCACCCCCGGCGAGATCACCGAGCAGGGCCTGCGCTCGAACGTCAACGTCGGCATCCAGTACATCTCGTCGTGGCTGCGCGGCAACGGCGCCGCGGCGATCTACGGGATGATGGAGGACGCCGCCACCGCCGAGATCAGCCGCGGCCAGGTCTGGCAGTGGGTCCACCACGGCGCCAAGCTCGACGACGGCCGCACCGTCACCCCCGAGCTGGTGCGCGAGCTCGAGGCCTCCGAGCTGGAGAAGATCCGCGCCGAGATCGGCGACGACGAATGGTTCGAGCGCGAGGGCCGGCCCGACCTCTCGCGTCAGCTGTTCGAACGCGTCGCGCTGTCCGACGAGTTCGTCGAGTTCCTGACGCTGCCCGCCTACGAGGAGCTGCTGAAGCTGGAGAAGGCGGGCTAGGCCGCTTCGGCGGCCTGGCGGTCCGCCTCGCGCAGCTGCTTGAGCGCCCGCTTGCGCTGGTCGCGCGAGGTGCGCTCGAGGATCAGGACGCCGTCGAGGTGGTCCATCTCGTGCTGGATCACCCGCGCCTCGAGGCCGGACGCCTCGACGACGCGTTCCTCACCGTGTTCGTCCTGGGCCCGTACGCGCACGTGCACCGGCCGTTCGACGTCGACGAGGATGCCGGGGATCGAGAGGCAGCCCTCGTCGAGCGTCTCCTCGTCCTTGCTCGTCCACTCGATCTCGGGGTTGGCGAGCGCGATCACCGGCGCGTCGGGACCGACGCGGTAGACGAGCAGCCTTTGGGAGATGCCCAGCTGCGGCGCGGCCAGGCCGACCCCGAGGGCGTCGTTCATGATCCCGGCCATCCGGTTGACCTGCTTGCGCAGCGAGTCGTCGAAGCGGTCGACGGGCGTGGCGCTGGACTTCAGCACCGGGTCGCCGAGGCCGCGGATGAACGACATCGCGGCGACGCGCCGCGCTTCGATTTCGGGATCGAGCGGGGCGGCCTCGTCCGCGTCGCGCTCCTCCTCGATCGCTTGCGAATCCAGCTCGTCCATCACGGGGAGAATAACTACTCGGTCCAGCCGTCTCCATGGGGCCAGCGGCTGCCCTTCGGTCCTCTGAGCACGACGTGCCAGGCATCCTGATCGGGCTCGGGCACCTCGGCCACGGTGATCACCGCCGACCACTCGTCGGCGGCCTCGTCGTACCGCACCAGCCCGGTGCTCGCGAGCTGGTTCATGTGCTGGCGAAACAGCTCGGGCTGCTTGCCGACGGACACGCGCAGCATGAGACTCTCGGTGCTCGACGCGCCGCCTCGGAGCGCCCACAGGATCGGGCCGTAGAGGACGTGGCTGAGCGCGCGGAAGACGTCTTGCCGTGTCGGCAACCTGGGTGCGCAGGCCGTGTCCTCCCCACTTGCTTCCCGCTCAGGAGTTCCATTACTGGATGTCATCGGATGGCACCGTAGACGACACCACAATGCACTGCGTCGTAGCCCAGTGCGTCGTAGGGCATAGCGTGGTGCTCGACTGCGACGTAAGGAAGGCTCATGACCGTGCCGACGGCTGATCCTCCTGATCCCCGCCTGCTCAAGGTGGGCGCGAACCTGCGAGCTGCCCGGCAGGCCGCCGGCAACGTCTCTCAGGACGACCTCGCGTTGAAGGCGGGCGTGAGCCGACGGCTGCCGAACCTGATCGAGCACGGACGCACAGAGCCCAAGGTGCTGACGCTGGTCAAGCTGGCCGACGCGCTCGGCATCACCGCGTCCGATCTGCTCGAGGGCGTCGAGTAGATCCGGCCCTACTGCGGGTCGACGTCGACCGCGAACACGACGTCGGCGTGCTCGCGATCGTCGGCGACCGCCTCGACCGCGTCGCGCACCGCGACGATCGCGGCGTCGCGATCGGTCGAGCGGACGACCAGCTGCGCTCGGTGCCGGCCCTGGCGGCGAAACAGCGGCGCCGGGCCGAGCGCCGGCACGCCGGCCGCGCCGGTGCGCGCCGCGATCGCGCGCGCGGCCGCCAGCTCAGGTCCCGCCTCCTCGCTCGCGCACATGATCCGGATCAGGTTCCCGTAGGGCGGGTAGGACAGCAGCTCGCGCCGCTCGAGCTCCTCCGCCAGGAAGCCGCGGGCGTCGTGCGCGGCGGCGGCGCGCAGCGCGCGGGCGTTCGGGTCGAGCGCCTGCACGACCACCTCTCCCCCCTCTGGACCGCGTCCGGCGCGGCCGGCGAGCTGCGCCACGAGCGCGAAGGTGCGCTCCTCGGCACGGAAGTCGGGGAAGCGCAGCGTCGAGTCGGCGTCGATCACGACGCCGAGCGTGACGTCGGGGAAGTCGTGGCCCTTGGCCACCATCTGCGTGCCCACCAGCACGCCGGCGCTCGCCTCGCCGAAGCGCCGCAGGATCGAGCCCACGCCCGCGTCCGCGACCGAGTCCGAGTCGAGCCGGAAGACCGGCAGCGGCGCCACCAGCGCCTCCAGCTCGCGCTCCAGCTGCTCGGTCCCGGCGCCGTGGCGCGCCACCGACACCGAGCCGCAATCCGAACAGGCGCCGGGCACCCGCTCGCGATGGCCGCAGTGATGGCAGGACATGGTCCCCGCCGACTGGTGCAGCACGAGCGTGACGTCGCAGTTCGGACAGCCCCAGACGTGGCCGCAGAGCCGGCAGGAGAGGAAGTTCGACCAGCCGCGCCGGTTGAGCAGCACGATCGCCTTGCGTTCGTTACGGCGCACGCGCTCGAGCGCTTGGCGCGTGCGCTCGTGCAGGGCCCCGGCCGCGCCGGCCATGCCGACGATCTCGACCGGCGGCAGCCCGCGACCGTCGACGCGCTCTGGCAGCTCCAGCCGCTCGTGGGCGGCATAGCTCTCCGGGCGCGGGGTCGCCGAGCCGGCCAGCAGCAGCGCGCCTTCCTCGGCGGCCCGCCGTTCGGCGACGCGGCGCGCGTCGTAGCGCGGATCGCCTTCCTGCTTGTACGAGCCGTCGTGCTCCTCGTCGACGACGATCAGCCCCAGGTCGGAGAACGGCGCGAACACCGCCGAGCGCGGGCCGACGCAGACGCGCGCCTCGCCGCGGCGCATGCGCCACCACTCGTCGAAGCGCTCCCGGGCGCTCAGCTGCGAGTGCATGATCGCGACCTCGTCGCCGAAGCGCTCGACGAAGCGGCCGGCGGTCTGCGGCGTCAACGCGATCTCGGGCACCAGCACGATCGCCGACCGTCCGCGCTCGAGCACGTTCGCGACCGCACGCAGGTAGACCTCGGTCTTGCCGCTGCCGGTGACGCCGTGCAGCAGCAGCGGCTCGCGCGGCGCCGGGGCGTCGAGGCGTGCCTGGATCGCGTCGAGCGCGGCGTGTTGGGCGGCGGTGAGCGCGGGCGCCGCCGCGGACGCCCCGACGGCGTCGAGCGTCGGCCGTCGCGCCGGCTCCGCCGCGTTCTCGAGCGTCACGAGACCGCGCTGCTCCAGGCGTCGCAGCGTGGAGTGGTCGGCGGCCCCGAGCCGACCCAGCTCCGCGACCCGCAGCGGCCCGTCGACCAGCGCCCGCAACGCCGCGACCTGTCGGACGCCGAGCCGGCCGGCGGTTCGGACCTTCGGCCCAGGCGCCGCGGCGCCGACGGACTCCCCGGAAGCGTCTGCGGCCGGCTCAGGGGGCTCGCGCAGCGCTTCACGACCGGCGTCCGTCAACTCGGCGCGCAGCGAGCGGCGAGGACGCAGCGGGCGGGCGCTGCCGGTCCCGGTGCCGGGCGGCAGGACGAGCGCGAGGCCGCGCGCCGGCGTGGAGACGTACTGACGCGCGACCCACAGTCCCAGCCGCACGAGGGCGGGCGGGACGTCTGCCTCGAGCGCCGCGAGCGGTTCGACCAATCGCTCCGGCGGCAGCTCGCTGTGCTCGGCGACCTCGACCACGACGCCGAGCAGCCGCTGACGTCCGAACGGCACCACCAGCATGCTGCCGACCCCGACGCCCTCGAGCGCACCCAGGTCGTAGTCGAACGGGCCGCGCAGGCTGCGGGCAGGGGTCAGCGGCTCGACCTTCGCGATCACGCCCCTGAACTTACGCGCGAACCCGGATACCGGCCGGACGCACTAGCCCTCGTCGCCGTCGACGACCTGATCGACCTCGACGAAGTGCAGCTCGATGCCGTCGGCCGCCCAGGACAGCAGCCCGTCGGCGTTGCAGTAGAGCACCTGGTCCTCGCCGTCCAGCGTGAGCACGCCCGTGCCCGAGACCGTCTCCGGCGCGGCGAGCCCGCCCGTCGTCCGCGAGACCGTGATCGAGGCCGGACCTCCGAGCGAACCGGAGGCGACTCCACATACGTAGCGCTGCGACGGCGCGACGTCGGTGCGGAAGCTGACGAGGTAGCTGCCCGCGTCCAGGCCGGTGGCGGTCACGAGCGCCTGCCGCGCCCCGGGCGCCAGCCCGGTCTGTGGCGCACCGGTGAAGACGACGTCGCTGACGACGCCCGCCGGACCCTGCGGCCCGGCCGGACCTTGCGGCCCGATGCCGCCTTGCGCCCCGGTCGCCCCCTGGGGTCCGGTCGCACCTTGCGGACCGGTCGCCCCCTGGGGCCCGGTCGCGCCCGTCGGACCCTGCGCGCCGGTGGCGCCTTGGGCGCCGGTCGGGCCCGTCTCGCCCTTCGGTCCGCGCAGGCCGATCTCGCCCTGCCCCCCGGCCGCCCCGGTGGAGCCCACCGCGCCCGTCGGTCCGGGCGCCCCGGCGATGCCGGTCGCCCCCGTGGCGCCGCGCGGCCCGACCGGACCGGTCTTGCCGGCGGGCAGCTTGCCCTTGAGCCGGTTGAGCGGGATCGACTTGCGCTTGATGTCGGCGCCGTTGATCTGCACCGCGGCGTAGGAGGTGCCGGCCAGCGCCAGGATCAGCGCCAGCGTTGCTGTCACGTTCGCGTAGCTGAGCGAGGGTCGTCGCATCCGTGCCTCTTCGGTCGGGGCCTCCCGCCAGCGCAGAGTAGCCAAGGCGCACGGTGTCGCAGCGCACGGAAGTGCGTCACGATGTGGCCGTGGCAATCGACTTCGAGGGTGAGGGACTGCTCGAGGGAGCCGTCGGCGAGCAGGCGCGCCGGGCACGGCTGGAGCTGCTGCAGACGCTCAGCGACGACGGCTTCACGCTCGACCAGCTGCGCCGGGCCGTGCAGGAGGGCCGGCTGGCGCTGCTGCCGATCGAGCGCGTGCTGGCGGGCGAGGGGCCGCGCTACACCCAGCGCGAGCTGGCCGAGCGCACCGGCACGGACCTGAAGCTGCTCGCGGCCGCACGGCGCGCGGTCGGCCTGCCGGCGGTCGACCCCGACGAGCGCGTCATCAGCCAGGCGGAGCTCGAGCTGACCGAGAACGGGGCGCGCCTGACCGCGGCCGGCCTCGACGAGCACGCGTTCCTGGAGCTGACGCGGGTAATGAGCCAGTCGATGGCGACGGTCGCCGCGGCGTTCGCCGCGATCTGGGGCGAGGCGCTGCTGCGCCCGGGCGACAACGAGCGTGACCTCGGGCTGCGGTTGGCGGATTCGCTGCGCGACCTCGGACCGCTCGCCGGACCGACGCTGCAGCACATGCTGACGCTGCGCCTGAGCGAGGAGATCCGCCGGTCGGTCGTCGGCGAGGCGGAGCTGATGAGCGGTCACCTGCCGGGCGCGCAGGAGATCGTGGTCGGCTTCGTGGACATCGTCGGCTTCACGCGGCTCGGCGAGGAGGTGCCGCCCGACGAGCTCGGCACCGTCGTGCACAACTTCGAGCACCTGGTCGAGGACACCGTGCACCCGCCCGCCCGGCTGGTGAAGACGATCGGCGACGCGGCGATGGTCGTCGCGCCGCAGCCCGAGGCGGTCCTCGACGCGGTGCTGGCACTCGTCGACCACGCCCAGGAGGACGACGAGCGGCTGCTGCTGCGCGCCGGCGTCGCCGGCGGAGACGCCCTGCCGCGCGCCGGCGACTGGTACGGCCGCCCGGTCAACCTCGCCAGCCGCCTGACGGCCTTCGCCCGCCGTGGCAGCGTCGTCGCCTCGCGCGACGTGCGCGAGGCAACCGGCGCCGACTACGCCTGGTCGACCGTCGGCCGCCGCCGCTTCAAGGGCGTCAACGGCGACGTCGAGGTCTTCCGGGTGCGGCAGCCGGCGACTTAGGCAGGCGTGGCGGCGCTTCTGCCGAGGCCGGCGGCCTCGCGCAGCGCGTCGGCCTTGTCGGTGCGCTCCCACGTGAAGTCGTGGTCGTCGCGCCCGAAGTGGCCGTAGGCGGCGGTCTTCTGGTAGATCGGCCGGTGCAGGTTGAGGTACTCGCGGAAAGCGCCCGGGCGCAGGTCGAAGTGCTGATCGACCAGCTCGTGGATCTGCGCGCGACCGATCTTCTCGGTGCCGAAGGTCTCGACCATCACCGAGACGGGATGGGCGACGCCGATCGCGTAGGCGACCTGCACCTCGCAGCGCTCGGCGAGCCCGGCCGCGACCACGTTCTTGGCGACGTAGCGGGCGGCGTAGGCGGCGGAGCGGTCGACCTTCGACGGGTCCTTGCCGGAGAAGGCACCGCCGCCGTGGCGGGCCATGCCGCCGTAGGTGTCGACGATGATCTTGCGCCCGGTCAGGCCGGCGTCGCCGACGGGGCCGCCGATGACGAAGCGGCCGGTCGGGTTGACGAGGAAGCTCTTGCGCAGCTTGTGCTCGTCGTAGAGGTCCTTGGGCAGGATCGGCAGCACGACGTGCTCCCAGAGGTCGTCCGGAATCAGCGACTCGGCGCCCTCGGCGTGCTGGGTCGAGATCAACAGCTTCTCGATCTCGACCGGCTTGCCGTCGCGGTAGCGGACCGAGACCTGGGTCTTGCCGTCCGGACGCAGGTAGTTGACCTCGCCGGCGCGGCGCACGGCCGCGAGGCGCTCGGCGAGCCGGTGCGCGAGCGAGATCGGCAGCGGCATCAGCGAATCGGTCTCCTGCGTCGCGTAGCCGAACATCATGCCCTGGTCGCCCGCACCCGCGACGTCGAGCTCGTCGTCGTCCGACGGGTCGGTGCGGGTCTCGTAGGCGGCGTCGACACCCTGCGCGATGTCGGGCGACTGCTTGTCGATCGCGTTGATGACGGCGCAGGAGTCGGCCGAGAAGCCGAGGTCCGCGTCGGTGTAGCCGATCTTGCGGATCGTCTCGCGCGCGATGTCCTGGATGTCGACGTAGGTCGGTCGTCGAGATCTCGCCGGAGACCACGACCAGGCCGGTGTTGACGAGCGTCTCGCATGCGACGCGACCGGTCGGGTCGTCGCGCAGCACGGCGTCGAGGACCCCGTCCGAGATCTGGTCGGCGACCTTGTCGGGGTGGCCCTCGGTGACCGACTCGGAGGTGAACAGGTACTCGTTCTCAGACAGCGGCTGGGTCGTCATCAGGCCGGGAAGGGTACAGCGCGTGCGGCGCGGCGGCGAGGTGGCGGCGTGAAGTGCTCAGATCTGAATACTATAAGTAGCATGAGCGAAGACCCCCCATCATCTCCCGACGTTGGCCCTTCAACCGAGGACGCGCTGGCGCGAGTCGGCCGCGCGTTCTCCCACCCGTTACGGATCCGCATCGTGCTCGCGCTCGCCGACGAGACCGAGTCGAGCCCCATGGAGCTCGCCGAACGCGTCGAGGCGCCGCTCGGCACGGTCAGCTACCACGTGCGCTATCTCGCCGACCTCGGCGCGATCGAGCTGCGCCGGATGGTGCCGCGGCGCGGGGCGCTGCAGCACTACTACGCACTGGCGCCGGTGATCCGGACCGTGCTGCCGTTGGCCCGCCAGCTGGGCGCGGCCGCCAGCAGCAGCACGGCCTAGGACGAGCGCTCGCGCCCCTTGAAGTCGATCACGAGCGGTACGCCCTGCAAGCCGTAGCGGTCGCGTAGCCGGTTCTCGAGGAAGTAGGCGTAGTCGCGCACGATCAGGCTGCGGTCGTTGACCTGGATCGCGAAGCGCGGCGGGCCCGTCTCGAACTGGTTCATGTAGTACATCTTCAGCCGCCGGCCGCGCACCGCCGGCGCCTGGCGCAGCTCCTGCAGGTCGCCCAGGAAGCGGTTCAGCTCGACCGTGCGGATCCACTGCTGCGAGCGGTCGGCGAGGTCGAGCGCCTGGGCCATCAGCCGCGTCAGGCCGCGGCCGGACAGCGCCGAGATCGCCAGCACGGCCGGCCGCTGGCGCAGCTTGCGCTGCACGCGCGCCTTGGCGTCTTCGAGGTCGGTGCGCGTGACGTCCCACTTGTTGAGTGCGATCACCGTCGCGCACTTGGTCTTCATCGCCAGCTCGGCGATGCGGAAGTCCTCGCTGGTGACGCCCTCGGACGCGTCGCAGACGACGATCGCCACCTGGGCGCGCTCGGCCGCCTGCTCGGAGCGCAGCTGCGCGTAGTAGTCGATGGTGCCGGCGACCTTCGCGCGACGGCGCAGGCCGGCGGTGTCGACGAGCGTCACCGGCCGGTCCTCGAACTCGATGCGCGTGTCGATCGCGTCGCGGGTCGTGCCGGCCTGCGGCCTCACGATCACCCGCTGCTCGCCGAGCAGCTTGTTGACGAGCGAGGACTTGCCGACGTTCGGCCGCCCGATCAGCGCCAGCCGGATCGATTCGTCGGCTTCGCGCACGCCGCCGGGCAGGCGCTCGACGACCGTGTCGAGCAGGTCGCCGGTGCCGAGCCCCTGCGTCGCCGAGACGGCGATCGGATCGCCGAGGCCGAGCCCGTAGAACTCGGCTGCGAGCCCGCTCTGGCGCTGGTCGTCGACCTTGTTGGCGGCCACGATCACCGGCAGCGTGCCGCCGCGCAGCTCCGCGGCGAGCTCGGCGTCGCCCGGCCGCAGCCCCGCGCGCGCGTCCACCACCAGCACGGCGAGGTCGGCCTCGGCGAGCGCGAGCCGCGCCTGGCGCTGGATGTCCGCGGCCAGCTCGTCCTCGTCGACGAGGTCGACGCCGCCCGTGTCCACGAGCGTGAACGGCACTCCGTTCCAGTCGGTGTCGATCTCCTTGCGGTCGCGCGTCACGCCCGCCTGCTCGTGCACGACCGCCTCGCGCGTCCCGGTCAGACGGTTGACGAGCGTGGACTTGCCGACGTTCGGGTAGCCGACGATCGCCACCTTCGCGCGACCGCCCATCGGCTGCGCCTCCTCAGCCATCGCGATCCGTCCCGGCGCCGCCGGCCGGCGCCCGCTCGGCGCCGTCCTCCTGCTCGCGCGCGACATGCACCAGCTCGACGATCCGCCCGACCACCTGCTGCACCGTCAGCCCGCTCGTGTCCAGCTCCACCGCCCCCGGCGCCAGCTGCAGCGGCGAGTGCTCGCGCCCGCTGTCCTGCGCGTCGCGCAGGGCCTGGTCGCGCTGCACGGTCTCGACGTCGGTCCCCAACTCCGCCGCACGCCGCTGCGCACGCTGCTCGGGACTCGCCGTCAGGAACACCTTCACGGCGGCGTCCGGCGCGACGACGGTGCCGATGTCGCGCCCCTCGGCGACCCAGTCTCCGTGCGCCATCAGCGCGCGCTGCTTGTCGACGAGCGCGGCGCGGACGGCCGGGTTGGTGGCCACCTTCGAGGCGGCCTCGCTGACGTCCGGCGTGCGGATCGCCTCGGTCACGTCCTCGCCGTCGGCCAGGACCCGCTCGCCGAGCTCGATCTCGGTCGCGGCGGCACGCTCGGAGGCGGCGCCGCCCTCGCGCAGCAGCATCAGGCCGACCACCCGGTACATCGCGCCCGAGTCGAGATAGGTGAAGCCGAGCGCGCGCGCAAGCGCGCGCGCCACCGTGCTCTTGCCCGCTCCCGCGGGTCCGTCGATCGCCACCACCATCGCGGGCGTGAGGCTAGCGGTACCCCGGGGCGCGGCTGCGCTCAGCGCAGCAGCGCGTCCAGATCCCGCTCGAAGCCCGGGTAGGACACCGCGGCCGCGTCCATGTTCTCGACCGTCACGCCCTCGGGGCAGGCGAGCCCCGCAACCGCTCCGAGCATCGCCATGCGATGGTCCCCGTGCGAGTCGATGGTGCCGCCGCGCGGCGGCGTGCCGTCGCCGCGCACGACGAAGCCGTCCTCGGTCTCCTCGATGTCCGCCCCGATCCCGCGCAGGCTCTCGACCACCACGCGGATGCGGTCGGACTCCTTGACGCGCAGCTCCTCCGCCCCGCGCACCACCGTCTCCCCCTCCGCGAAGGCACCCAGCAGCGCGACCAGCGTCAGCTCGTCGATCGCCAGCGGCACCTCGTCGGGCTCGACCACCGTTCCCTCCAGGGTCGACGAGGCGACGTCCAGCTCGCCGACCGGCTCGGCGTCGGTGACGGTGTGCGGCGGCTCGAGGTCGCCGACGATCACCGCTCCCATGCGCTCGGCGATGCGGAAGAAGCCGGTGCGCGTCCAGTTCAGGCCCACCCCGGAGACGACCACGCGCGAGTCCGGCGCGAGGATGGCCGCGGCGACCATGAACGCGGCCGACGACGGGTCGCCCGGCACCGTCAGCTCGTCGAGCTCCAGCTCGTCGACCTGCGAGACCGTCAGCTTCGGTCCGTCGTGGCGCAACGGCACGCGCGCGCGGCGCAGCATCCGCTCGGTGTGGTCGCGGCTCTCGCGCGCCTCGGTGACGCTCGTCGAGCCGGCCGCGAGCATGCCCGCGATCAGCAGGCACGACTTCACCTGCGCGCTCACCACCGGCGTGGCGTAGTCGATCCCCTGCAGCTGCGCCCCGTGCACCGTCATCGGCGGCAGCCGGTCCTCGCGCGCCTCGATCGTGGCCCCCAGCTCGCGCAGCGGCACGGCGACGCGGTCGACCGGGCGGCGGCGGATCGACTCGTCGCCGTCGAGCGTCCAGACGCCGCCGGGCTGTCCCGCCAGCCAGCCGGGCAGCAGCCGCAGCAGCGTGCCGCAGTTGCCGACGTCGAGTCGCCCGCCGGTGGTCTCGAGCGGCGCGTGCAGACCGACCCCGCGCACGGTGATCTGCCCGTCGCCCCGATCCTCCACCCCCGCCCCCAGCGACAGCAGCGCGTTCAGGGTCGAGCGCGTGTCGGCGGAGTCGAGGTAGTTGCGGATCGGCACCGGCTCGTCGCACATCGCGCCGAAGATCGCCGCCCGGTGCGAGATCGACTTGTCCGCGGGCGGGACGTAGCTCCCTCGCAGCGGACCCGAGGGCACGAAGCGCGCGCTGCGGGGGCTCACAGGTCGAGGTCCGCGAGGATCGCGTCGGCGCGCTGGGCCTCGGCGTCGCCGGCGATCCAGAGCGTCATCGCGCCGGAGCGCATGTCGGGTGCCGGAGCCAGCGCCAAGTCGACGATGTTCACCCCTGCCTTGCCGAGCGCGAGCGCCACGGTCGCGACGATACCGGGACGGTTGGGGACCGTGAATCGCAACTCGTGCACGACCCCGCCCTCGGCGTCGGTCTCCAGCAGCGCCCCACGCGCAGCGCGGGCGGCGTCGTTCCAGCTCGCCACCCCCTCGCCGCGCTCGAGCAGCTGCGCGGCCTGCTCGAGCCGGCGCCCGTAGTCGCGCAGCTCGGCCACGATCGCCTCGCGGTTGGCGAGGTAGATGTCGGTCCACATCGCGGTGTTGGCGCCCGCCACGCGGGTCGCGTCGCGGAAGCTCGGCCCGACCTGGCGCAGCGCCTCGCCGTGCTCGAGCAGCCGCTGCGCGCCCTGCTCGGCGAGCAGGTTGGCGAGCACGTGCGGCAGATGGCTGAAGACCGCGACGAGCCGGTCGTGGGTCTCGGCGTCGACCGCCAGCGGCCGCGCGCCGAGCTCGCGTACGAAGCGATGCAGGCGCTCGTAGAGCAGCCCCTGCGACTGCTCGTGCGGCGTCAGGTACCAGACGGCGCCCTCGAACAGATCGGCGCGGGCGTGCTCGACGCCGGCCGTCTCGGCGCCGGCGATCGGGTGACCGCCGACGAAGCGCGAGTCGCGCACGCGCGCCGACAGGGCCGCCTTGGTCGAGCCGACGTCGCTGACCACGCAATCGTCGCCGGCGACCGCCAGCGCGCTCTCGACCTGCTGCGGCAGCGCCCCGACCGGCGCGCAGGCGAAGCAGAGCTCGGCGCCGTCCAGCGCCTGCTCGAATGAGCCGGCGGCGACGTCGATCGCGCCCAGCTCCCGTGCCCGCTCCAGGCGCCCCCGGTCGCGTCCGAACCCGACTACCTCGGCGCCCCGCTCACGCGCGGCCAGGCCGATCGATCCCCCGATCAGCCCGACGCCGAGGATCGCGACTCTCACCGCGCGCGCCGCGCGCGGACGGCGGCCGCAAGCGTCTCCAGCACGGAGACCGTCGTGTCGAAGTCCATGCAGGCGTCGGTGATCGACTGCCCGTAGGTGAGCGCCGCGCCGGGCGTCAGGTCCTGGCGTCCGGAGACGAGGAACGACTCCAGCATGACGCCGACGATCGCCTCCTCGCCCGCCGCGAGCTGCTCGGCCACGCCCGCGCTGGCCTGGGGCTGGCGCGCCGGGTCCTTGCCGCTGTTGTCGTGCGAGGCGTCGACGATCACGCGCTCGGGCAGGCCGGCGGCACGCAGCTTGGCGAGCGCGTCGGCGACCGAGGCGGCGTCGTAGTTCGGCGCGCCGCGACCGCCGCGCAGGATGACGTGGCAGTCGGCGTTGCCGGTCGTGTGCAGGATCGCCGGTGTGCCGGCGCTGTCGACGCCGGCGAAGGCGTGCGACACGGCGGCCGCGCGGACCGCGTCGACGGCGACCTGGACGTTGCCGTCGGTGCGGTTCTTGAAGCCGACGGGCATCGACAGGCCCGAGCCGAGCTGCCGGTGGATCTGGCTCTCGGTCGTGCGCGCCCCGATCGCACCCCAGGCGACCGTGTCCGAGATGTACTGCGGGGTGATCGGATCGAGGAACTCGCAGCCGACGGGCAGGCCGAGACCGACGACCTCGAGCAGCAGCCGGCGCGCCCACTGCAGGCCGGTGTTGACGTCGCCCGAGCCGTCGAGGTGCGGATCGTTGATCAGCCCCTTCCAGCCGGTCGTCGTGCGCGGTTTCTCGAAGTACACGCGCATCGCCACGCAGAGGTCCTCGCGCTGAGCGTCGGCGACCTCGGACAGGCGGCGCGCGTAGTCGAGCGCGGCGTCCACGTCGTGCACGCTGCAGGGTCCGACCACCACCAGCAGGCGATCGTCGCGGCGGTCGAGGATGTCCGCGATCTCCTGCCGGGCGCGCAGCACCTCGTCGGCCGCCTTGTCCAGCAGCGGCAGGTCGGTGAGGATGCCGGCCGGCGTCACGAGCGGTATGGCCTGCTCGATGCGCCGGTCGCGGACGCGCTCGGCGTTGACGGGACGCGTCGAGGACATCTCAGGCGACCGCTGCCAGCGCCGGGGTCTCACGCGCGATCGCGACGACCTGCTCGACCTTGCGCAGGTAGGCGGCGAAGTCCGCGGTATGCAGCTGCTGCGGCCCGTCGCAGAGGGCGTTGTCGGGGTCCGGATGGACCTCGACGAGCAGCCCGTCAGCACCGGCAGCCGCGGCCGCCAGCGACAGCGGCTCGACCAGCTCGCGCTTGCCGGCCGCGTGGCTGGGGTCGACGACGATCGGCAGGTCGGTCAGCGAGCGCAGCACCGGCACGGCCATCAGGTCGAGCGTGAAGCGGTAGCTGGTCTCGAAGGTGCGGATGCCGCGCTCGCAGAGGATGACGTTCGGGTTGCCCTCCTTGAGCACGTACTCGGCCGCCATCAGCAGCTCGTCGAGCGTGGCGGACAGGCCGCGCTTGAGCAGCACGGGGACGCCGGCGCGGCCGAGCTCGGTCAGCAGCGTGTAGTTCTGCATGTTGCGCGCGCCGAGCTGGATCACGTCGGCGACCTCGGCGACCGTCTCGAGGTCGCGCACGTCCATCAGCTCGGTCACGACCGGCAGGCCGGTCTCGGCCTTGGCCTCGGCCAGCAGCCGCAGCCCGGCCTCGCCGAGCCCCTGGAAGGAGTACGGGGAGGTGCGCGGCTTGTAGGCGCCACCGCGCAGCAACTGTGCGCCGGCGTCCTTGACGGCGTGCGCGGTGGTCAGCAGCACGTCCTGCGACTCCACGGTGCAGGGCCCCGCGATCGTCGCGAAGTGACCGCCGCCGAGCTTGCGGCCCTGCACCTCGATCACTCTTCGCTGCTCGTGGTCCCTGCTGTCTCGAGTCTCGATCATCGTCTCTACCTCGCTAAGCCTGTCAGAAGACTTCCTGGTGGTGTGGCGAACGTGGAGCGGCGTCCGACGGAGCGTGGACTGCGACGCGGGGTGCGGCCAGCGGTGGCCGCGGCGTCGGACGCCTAGCTAAATCGCCAATACCAGGCACGTCGACCGGCGCCCGCGGGGGCGCTCAGCGAAGAAGTCGACGTGGCGTGGCGAGACATCGAGTACGAATTGTGGCAGCTGGAACGGAATCGGGCAAGGGGCGGCGCGGGCCGCCGCCCCTGGTCCCCGCGTGCTAGGCCGGAGCCAGGCCCGCCTTGCCGTGCTTGGAGCGCACGGCGTTCTCGAGGTCGCTCGCGCTGAAGCCCTGCGGGGCCTCGCCCACGGTCGTGTAGCGATAGAGCGCGACGGCGAAGATCTGGCGCAGCGTCGAGGAGATCACGGAGCTCGCCGCGAACCCGACGAGGCCGACCGCGACCATCACCGCGCCGGCGCCGATGCCGGCGCTGCCGCTGTCGGAGAGCACGTAGGCGCCGCCTGCGATCAGCGCGATCGAGGGGAGCACGCCGAGCAGCATCACGATGCCGCCGATCGCAGCCATGCCGGTCAGACGACCGACCCAGTGCTGCTTGAACAGCGAGGCCGAGCGCTTGATGCCGCCGATCGGGCCGGTGTCCTCGAACGCGATCGCCGGCACGACGAGCAGGCTGATCACGCTCCAGGCGCCGCCGACCAGCGACGCCGCGATGGTGGCGAGCTCGCCACGACTCTCGAGCGCGCGCAGCGCGAGCGTGAGGACCGCGTTGACGAGCGCCCAGCCGCAGATCGCCGGCAGCTTGGAGCCGGCGAAGGCCACGCCCTCGCGCAGGGGGACGTGCTCGCCGCGCATCGCCTTGTCGGCGGCGTAGGCGAGCGCGACCGCGCTGAAGGCGGTGACGAAGGACGCGAGGTAGGTGGCGACGCCGACGAGGATCGCCCCCGGAACCGTGTCGCTCTTGTCGATCAGGTAGGCGCCGGCGATGCCGGGCGGTCCGACCAGCACGAGCCCGAGCGCCACGCCGAGGATCGGGTAGGCGACGAGGCCGCGGTGGGATCGGAGGATGCGCCAGCTCTGGCCGGCGAGCTGGAAGCCGCGCTTGAAGGAACTCATGGTTCCAATGTCGGCCCTGCGCGGCGGGCCTTGAGCCCTGGCGCCCGCTGGAGCAGCTCGTCGAGCGCGGCGAGGAAGCGGTCGTTCTCCGGCCGCGTACCGTAGGTGACGCGCAGCCGGCCCTGCTGGCCGAGGGCCGTGCCGGCGCGCACGATCACGCCCCGCTCGGCGAGCCCCTTGACGATCTCGGCCTCGTCGCGGTCGCCGAGGTCGATCCAGGAGAAGTTCGCCTGGCTGTCGGTGCTGGCCAGGCCCCGTGCCTGCAGCTCGGACTCGACGTGCAGCCGCTCGATCGCGGTCCGCTCGACGCGCCGCTCGACCTCGTCCTGGTGGGCGAGCGCCTCGCTCGCGGCCGCCTGGGCGAGCGCGTTGACCGAGAACGGCTGGCGCACGCGGTCGAGCGCGAGCCGGAAGTCCTCGGCGCCGAGCGCGTAGCCGACGCGCAGCCCGCAGAGGCCGTACACCTTCGAGAAGGTGCGCAGCAGCACGAGGTTGGGGTGCTTCTCGAGCAGGTCGAGCGAGTCGTCGGGGTCCTGCAGGGTCGAGAACTCGACGTAGGCCTCGTCGAGGATCACGCAGACGTGGCGCGGCAGCTCGGCGACGAAGGCGTCGATCACGTCGGGGGCGAGCGCGGTCGCGGTCGGGTTGTTGGGGTTGCAGACGATCACGATGCGCGTGGCGGCCGTGACCTCGCGCGCCATCGCCTCGAGGTCGTGGCAACCGTCGTCGTCGAGCGGCACGGTGACCGCCCGCGCACCCGAGGCGGCGGCGAGATGCGGGTACATCGAGAACGAGGGCCAGGCGTAGACGAGCTCGGCGCCCGGCTCGAGCAGCGCCTCGGCGGCGGACAGCAGCAGCTCGCAGGAGCCGTTGCCGACCGTCACGCGCCCGATCGGCACGCCGGTGCGATCGGCGATCCGCTTGCGCAGCGCGGTCTTGCCCGGGTCCGGGTAGCGGTTGAGCGTGCGCAGCTGCGCCTCGACGGCCTCCAGCACCTGCGGGTGCGGCGCCCAGGGCGTCTCGTTCGAGGCGAGCTTGACCAGCTCGCCGTCGAAGGCATAGGTCTCGGCGGCCGGGTAGACCGGGATCGCCTCGATGCGGGCGTTGTACTCGATGCTCATCGGCGTTCTCGACGGTAGCGACGGGCAGCGCGGGTCACTGCGCCCCCTGCAGGTCTCTGCGCAGCGCCACGGCCTCGCGCAGGTAGACGTGCTGCGGCTCGCGCTGCGGCTCGGCGTAGCAGTGCAGCATCAGCCGGATCACGCGCGGGAGCGCGCCCGGCACGTCGATCTCTCGCGCGCACAGCAGCGGCACGTCGCTGAGGCCCATGCGCCGCGCCGCGACGGCGGGGAACTCGGCCGTGAGGTCGTCGGTGCAGGTGAAGATGCAGCTCACCATCTGCTCCGGCTCGAGCTGGTTGCGGGACATCACCTCGCTGACGAGCTCGTGCGTCGCGGCGAGGATCTCGTCCGCGTCGTTGCGTTCGACGGTGGTGGCGCCTCGAAGCGCGCGCAGCATCACGGCCGGGCATTGTGCCAGTAGCGGGTCGTGCGCTACGCTGGCGGGAGTGCTTTCTCTTCGTCGAGTAGCCGGCGCCACCGCGCCTCAGTAGCCCGCTCACAGCGGGTGCGGCGGTGGCCATGCCCAGGCGGATACGACGAGGAGATGTGTCTCGATGGATGGTTTCGACGCGCGTCACGTGATGGCGACGCGAATCGCGAGAGAGTGGGACGAGCAGCACACGGCACCACGGTGGCGCGAGCCCGACCTCGAACCGACACCGCCTACGGTCGTCGACTTCCCCGCCGCTGCGCCCGCGGCTCAGCCGCTCGCCACAGCCGCTCCACCTCCTGCCGCGTAAGCCGCCGGCTCTCTCCCTCCCCGAGACCGCGCAGCCCCAGCGGCCCGAAGGCGACCCGCTGCAGCTCGGTGACGCGATGGCCGACGGCCTCGCACATGCGCCGCACCTGACGCTTGCGACCCTCGCGCAGCTCGATCTCGAGCACCCCGTTGGCCACGACGCGCACCCGCGCCGGCGCGGTGTGGCCGTCGTCGAGCTTCACCCCCTTGCGCAGCGCCTGCACGCTCGCCTCGCTGATCCGTCCGGGGACGACGCGAGCGCGGTAGACCTTCTTGACGCCGTAGCGCGGGTGGGTGAGCCGGTCGGCCAGCTCGCCGTCGTTGGTGAGCAGGAGCAGCCCGGTGCTGTCCGCGTCGAGGCGGCCGACCGGATACAGCCGCCGACGCGACTTGATCAGCTCGACGACGGTCGGGCGCCCGTGCGTGTCCTGGGCGGTGGAGACGACGCCGCGGGGCTTGTTGAGCGCGAACACCTCGCGTGGCTCGGGCCTGACCGGGCGCCCGTCGACCTCCACCCCGCTGTCCTCGTCCACGTCGCGCGCCGGGTCGGTGACCGTGGCGCCGGCGATCGTCACGCGACCCTCGCCGATCATGACCTCGGCGGCGCGGCGGGAGGCGACGCCGGCGTGGGCGAGGTACTTGACGAGGCGCATGCCGGGAGCCTCGCAGGAGCGCCGACGAACCGCCGCCTCGGACGCTTCGCCGCCCGTCGGGCACACTAGGCACGTGAATCTGCAGCGCCTCGACAGCCTGCTCGCCGAGCGCGGCGAGCCAGCCTTCCGCGCCGGCCAGGTGTGGGAGTGGCTCGCGCGCGGGGTCGCGTCGTTCGACGAGATGACGAACCTCCCGCTCGAGCTGCGCGAGGCGCTGGCCACTGAGCTGCCGCTCTCGACGCTCGAGACCGTCCGCGAGGCGCTCGCCTCCGACGGCACCGAGAAGGCGCTGTTCGAGACCGGCGACGGGCGTCCGCTCGAGGCCGTGCTGATGCGCTACCGCGACGGCCGCCGCTCGATCTGCCTCTCGAGCCAGTCCGGCTGCCCGCTGACGTGCACCTTCTGCGCCACCGGCACGATGAAGTTCGGCCGCAACCTGACGACCTCCGAGATCCTCGACCAGGCGCTGCACTTCCGCCGCAAGGAGGCGGTCAACCACGTCGTCTTCATGGGCATGGGCGAGCCGCTGATGAACCTCGACAACGTGCTCGAGGCCTGCCGGCGCCTGCCCGACGTCGGCGTCGCCACCTCGCACACGGCGATCTCGACCGTCGGCTGGATCCCCGGCATCGACCGCCTCGCCGCCGAGGGCCCGCCCGTCCGCCTCGCGCTCTCGCTGCACGCCGCCGACGAGGCGCTGCGATCGGAGATCATGCCC
This sequence comes from uncultured Thermoleophilaceae bacterium, assembly GCA_963846505.1. Lineage (GTDB taxonomy): Bacteria > Actinomycetota > Thermoleophilia > Solirubrobacterales > Thermoleophilaceae > JACVRW01. Next base: position 568,539 of record CAWJWD010000004.1, read on the forward strand.
GTCAACGACCGCTATCCGCTGGCGGACGTGCTCGCCGCCTGCCTGCGCTGGCACGAGGTGCGCAAGCGCCAGGTGTTCGTCGAGTACCTGATGCTCGACGGCGTCAACGACCGCTACGAGCAGGCCCACGCCCTCGCCGACGTGCTCCAGCCGCGCACCGCGTTCAAGGTCAACTTGATCCCGTACAACCCCACCGGCTCGGAGTACCGCGGCTCCACCCGCCAGGCGATCCACGTCTTCAAGGAGACCCTCGAGCGACGCGGCATCCGCGCCACGGTCCGCCTCACGCGCGGCCGTGACATCGACGCCGCCTGCGGCCAGCTCGCGGCACGCGAGCGCGAGGCAGCATAGTTACTAAATACTGGGGTTGAGTTTTTCGATCAGCCCGTGGGAGGATCGCTTGACTTCGAGCGAGGAGCAGCGGTGACCGTTCACGAGACCCTGTCCGTCTCCTACCACCAGCAGGACACCGACTACTACTGCGGCGCGGCCTGCGCCCAGATGGTGCTGGACTCGATCGGCGGAGGCCTCCAGAGCCAGGACGGCATCTACGTCGACGAGCGCAATCACACCAGCGAGCTGGCCTCGTGGTACAACCCGCCGGACGGGCTGCAGTGGGTGCTGAACGACCGCCGCCCAGTCGGATTCGGCGGCTGGTTCGCGCTCTACTCGCTGGCGACCGAGGACGCGATCTCGCGCAAGCTCTGCTGGACGATCCACCACTACGGGGTCGCGCCGATCGCGATGGTCTACGGCGGCGACCACTGGATCGTCGTACGTGGCTTCGAGGCCAGCGCCGCTCCGACGGAGTCGGGCGACACCTCGTACAGCATCAGCGCCTTCGACGTGAACAACCCGTGGCCGCCGACGCCGAGCGCCTCCGCCCCTCCTCCTCCGCCCCCGCCGCCACACAGCGCCGGCGACGGCTGCGGCAGCGGCATCAGCGACGGCGTGAACCGGGGCCTCGCCAACGAGCACATCGCCTACTCGGCCTGGAAGTCCACCTACGCGACCGCCAACAAGTACGGCAGCCTCTGGAACGGCCAGCACGTGGCCGTGTGCGATCCCGATCCGCCAGCCGAAGGCCCGGGAAAGCAGGAACCGAGCAAGCGATCCAGAGGCCATCGGCTAGTGAGGCCGGGGGCCGCGATCAAGGGCGCGCTCGCCGGGCTGGAGCGGCACGGCCTGCCCGACCGCGAGGACTGGCAGCCCGCGCTGCGCGGCGCGGAGCCGGGAACGCCCGTCCTCGTGCAGCGACTCGACGAGATCGACTCGTACTACTTCATCGTGCCGTTCACGCGCGGTAGGAAGGGCGTCACCGCTGCCGTGGCAGTGGACGGCTGGTCCGGCGACTACCGCCAGGCGATCTCGGTCCCGCCCGAAGGCTCCAGCATCCTCTCGGCGCTCGAGTCGAAGGCCGTGCTCGACCTGATCCTCGGCCAGACGCTGGAGCTGGAGGGCAGGCAGGGACGGCTGCCCGTGCGCAAGGAGGCCTACAGCCTCTATCCGGCCCTGGTCTGGCGACCGTGTCTGGAATCCTTGTCTCCATTCGTGCCCTTCCACATGCTGACCGTCGGCGCGCACAGGATCTACGTCCGCCCGGACCGCCAGATCTTCACGTTCCTCCACACCGACACGCCGGGCATCTGATCGGCGCATGACGGGACCCGGCGCTCCGTAGCCATGGCCGGCGTCTCGGAGCGCCAAGCGATCGACCTCGCGCGCACGCGCCTGGAGCTCGGGCCCGAGGCGCGGGCGCGAGTGTTCGAAGTCGATCGCGTCGCCTCCTTCGAGGGGTCGTACTACCTGCTCGTCTTCGACGAGGCTGGTGAGGCAGGGGGTCTCGCGGCCGTCGACGCCGCCAGCGGCGAGGTGACCAACTGGGCGACGCTGCCGGGTGGCGGCGCACCGATCCCGCTCGACGCGGAGTCCGCGAGGGACCGCAGCGGCCTGGGCCAGGGCAGCCGGACCAGGCTGGTCTGGACGTCGTTTCGCGGCTCTCGCTCCCCCCTCTACCCGGTGTGGGAGGTCAGCGAGCCAGAACGGACGGTCTACGTCGACCAGCAGGGAGGAGTCTGGACGTCGCTCGCCCCGTCGACGCGTGGCGGCGGCGGTCAGGGCTCCGGTCGATCTGCCTCGTCGCCGGGCCTCGGATAGCGCTGGCAGACGCCGGACGGGCGCTCGCAGTCGCTGAGCAGCACGCGGCGAGCCTCGGCGGCGCCGGAGACCGGCTCGACCGCGATCAGGTCGACGGCCTCGGCCGTTGCGCTCGGGGAGAAGTGCAGGTCGCCGAGGCCGACGACGTCGCGGCCGATGCCGTAGAGGCCGCTGGCGCCGACGGTGCCGGCGTCGATCACCGAGACCGAGCCGTAGCTCGTCACGTGCTGCGCGTGGTCGTGGCCGGTGAGGATCGTCAGCTGTGGTGGGTTCCCGCGCTCGAGCAGGGTCCGGGCCAGCCGCTGCGCGAGGCCGTTCTGATGCACGAGCACGACGTCCGGGGTCCGGGGCAGTCCGTCGAACCAGTGCAGCAGCTGCCGGTCGGCTCGCTCGGCGGCACGGTCCGGGTCGGGGAGCTCGGAGAAGGAGAAGACGCGCTCGGGCGAGCCCGGATCGCGGCGGCGCCATTCGAGCGGGTCGTCGAAGCCGGCCACCAGCAGGCCGGCGACGCGTGCCATCGGCGCGCCGTGGCTGCCGTCGGGGCGCAGCACGCCGCGCCGGGTCAGGACCGTCACGCCGCGCCGGGCGAGTGCGCGCATGAGGCGGACCGAGTCGTGGTTGCCCGAGACCGCCACCACGCGCCGGCCGAGACCGGCGACGGCCGGGGCGAGCAGGCGGGTCTCGGTCGCGTCCCCGTCGCGCCCGAAGTCGCCGACGAAGAAGACCGGCTTGCCCGTGGCGAACTCGCGCAACGAGTCGAGCGCCGGGCGGTTGTCGTGCAGGTCGGATGCGAGCAATGCCTGCGGACCGCCCTCCAGCCGCCCGGCGGCCGGGGCCGCCAGCAGGGAGGCGAAGCCGCGCACGGCGGCCTCGACCTTCGAGCCGTAGCCGTCCCCCGCCCGCCGCGCGTTCTCCGCGGCGTCGAGCAGCTGCACGAGCTCGGCCCCTCGCGCGTAGAAGGTCGGATGGTCGACCGCGGCCGCGTCGAAGGTCGCCTGCGCGCGCCAGATCGTCAGGCCGCAGACGAGCGCCGCGAGCACGAGCACGAGCAGCGGCAGACCGATCAGCGACGCCTTCCGGCGCTCGCCGAAGGCGGCGAGCGCCAGGCCGAGCATCAACGCCAGCAGCGCGGCGCCGCCGAGCGCGAAGCGCAGCGTACGCAGCACGGTCGCGCCGACGGCGTCGCGCAGGTCGTCCTCCACCCCGCCGACCAGCGCCCGATCCCCGTTGGCCGCACGCAGCACCGCGTCGCGGTCGACCCGGCGCGGCTCGAGCCGCACGCGCATCGGCGCGGAGAAGGCGCGCACCCGCACGCCCCAGTCGGCCAGCGGCACGTACGCGTCCAACTCGCCGCGGGTGTTCGGGGTCACCCGCACCGACACGCTGCCGAGGTCGGTCTCGTACTCGCCGGGGCTGGCGACGCGCAGGCCGAGCCAGACGCCGCCGACGGCGAGCGCGAGGCAGCCGGCGACCACGGCGAGCGCGGTCGCGACCCGCCGTGGCCGGGAGCGCCGAGGGTCGATCGAAGGGCACACGTCAGACAACACTCGCGGACGGCGATGGTCGCCGCCGTCGTCCGGGGACGCGGTCACGCTTGCGGGCCATGCCTCGGCTGCGAGACCAGCTGTCGGCGAGCGAGCGGTCGCGCAGCTGGCGGCTGCGGTTCCGGCTACGGGAGTGGCTGGCGCGCAGCCTGCTCGTCGTGCCGTGCCTCTACATCGTGATCGCGCTCCTGCTCGGAGAGCTGATCCCGCGGATGGAGGGCGAGCGGGACGTCCTCTCGCTCGAGCTCGACCAGGACTCGGCACGGACGTTCCTGTCGGCGGTCGCCGGCGGGATGATCTCCTTCACCGGGCTCGTCGTCTCGATCGCGGTGGTGGTCGTGCAGTTCGGGGCCAGCCAGTTCACCCCGCGGCTGGTCGGCGGCTTCCGGCGCGATCCCGTGGTCAAGCACGCGCTGGGGATCTTCATCGCGCCCGCCATCTTCGCGCTGGCCTCGCTGCGCAACATCGGGCGCGAGGGCTCGACGGTCGTGCCGAGCCTGACGCTGGGCGTCAACTTCCTGCTGCTGATCGTCGCGGTGCTGGCCTTCTTCCTGCTCGTCAGCCGGCTGCTCGACCTCCTGCGCCCGCGGCGGATCGTGGCGCAGGTCGTCGACCGCGCCCAGCGGGGCGTGCGCGAGGCGTATCCCTTCCCCCTCGGCCAGACGCCGGCACACGAGCCGGTCGCCGACACGGACACGACCACGGTGCTGACGCACGACGGGCGCGCGGGCGTGCTGTCGGCCCTCGACCGGGCGCGAATCGTGCGCGCGGCCACCGAGGCGGGCGTGCTCGTGGAGGTCTCGGCCGGGATCGGGGGCTTCGTGCCCCACGGCGCACCGCTGTTCGTCGTGCACGGCATGGCCGAGCGGCTCGACGTCGCCGAGCTGCGACGCTCGGCGATCCTCGCCGAGGAACGCACCACGACCCAGGATCCCGCCTTCGCGATCCGGGCCATCGTCGACATCGCGCTGCGCGCGCTCTCCCCGGCGGTCAACGATCCGACGACCGCGGTGCACGTGCTGGACGGGATCGAGGCGCTGCTGCTCGACCTCTCCTCCCGCGACCTCGAGCGCAGCCGCATCGACGACGAGCAGGGCAACCTGCGGCTGGTCTACCCCAACCCCGGCTGGGAGGCCCTGCTCGACCTCTCGCTGACGGAGATCCGCCACTACGGAGCCGACTCCCCTCAGATCGCCCGCCGCCTGCGCGCCCTGCTGCTGGCCCTGGTCGACTCCACCCCCTCCGCGCGCCACCCAGCGCTGCAGGCCCAGCTCGCCCGCCTCGACAGTGCGGTGCACACGGCCTATGCCGACCCGGTCGAGCGCGCGCACGCCGAGGTGCCCGACCACCTCGGCCTCGGGCACACCGTCGGCGGGCGCTGAGGCGCGCCTCCGCACCGACGGGCGCGGAGACGCTGGGGCGAGGCCTAGGGCGTCGTGGTCGTGTCGGTGGGCGTCGGGGCGGTTGCGGCCGGCGCCGTAGCGGTCGTGGTCGTGGAGCTGGAGGCGCCGGGGATCAGCGAGGCTCGGAACGAGACGACCGTGGGTTGCTTGCAGCTCACGGTCGGCGCCTGTCCGGCCGCCCTGTCGACGCGCTTGCAGGTGAAGGGCTGCTGCGACAGGGACGCGCCCTTGGCAAGCTCGACCAGCGGCTGCCCGGCGGCCGTCAACGTCTGGTCGACCGTCTCGCAGGAGACGCCCTTGGCCGTGATCGCATCCCAATCGCCGCTGGGCGCGCAGGGGGTGATCAGCTTGTTGTTGAGGCCTTGGCCGGTCGTGCCGCTCGGCTTGTGCACGCGCGTGAACGACTCGTCCTCCTTGACGACCGGCTTCCTGGGCACGTGCGGCTGCACCTGCCGGGCGATGCTCACGCGCACGGCCTTGCGGCCGTCGACGCAGCGCACGGTGCTCTCGCGCGCCTGGACGTAGAGGACCGTGCACTCGTAGCCGAGCACCAACTCCTTCTGGCCCGACTTCAGCGCGTCGATCGGATCGGCGCCCTCGGCGACCAGGCTCTGCGCGGCACGGCAGCTGATGTCGCGTGCGGAGATGTCGTAGTAGCGGCCGAAGGCGCCGCAGGCGACCACGACCTCCTTGGTGCGCTTGGGCTTGTCGGGCCGGCTCTCGCGCTGGAGGGTGAAGCGGTAGGCCTTGTCGTCGCTGGTGGCGCAGCGCACCGTGGAGTAGACGTCGTCGGAGTAGAGGACCGTGCAGGCGTAGCCGTCGACGGTCTCCGCGGTGGCGGTGCCGTCCCAGGAGCGGTAGGTGTCGAGGATGCGCGAATGGGCGTCCTCGCAGGAGATGCCGCGAGCCGAGATGTCGTGGAAGCCGTCGAAGGCGACGTGGCCGATCTCGCCCTTCAGGTTGATCGACGAGCACAGGTAGACGCCCGAGTCGGACACCTTCGCGCCGCGCGGGTCGGGCTTGTCGGCGCCCGAGAGCACGGGGATCAGGTCCTCGGTCGAGGCCGCGGAGACGGTGTCCGTGCCCTGATCCTCGTCGTCGCTGCCACAGCCCGCTGCCATCAGGGCCAGCGCCAGGACGATCAGCAGGGACCACATCGCCATCGTTTTGCTCACGAGTCCTCCAGAAGTCGGCAAGAGGCGCGCGACCCTACAGGCCGCCCCCGATGGCATGGCAGCGCAAGGCCGACCTGCTGCGCGTCGGCCTGCGCTCGCGCCCTGACCGACCGGGCCGGCGGCACGGACGACGAAGGGCCGTCCGGCCACCAGCCCGGCTGAGGGACTCGCCCCGGCTAGGGAGCGGTGTAGGCCCAGACGCCGGCGACATCGACGACGCCCGGCGTGGTGTCGGGAGCGACGATCACGGTGAAGCCCCGGGTGCCGCTGGTGTTCGCGAGCGCGTCCCCCTGGGCGGTGAGCGCATTCGCGCCGTAGTTGGACGCGACGTAGAGGCAGACCTTGCCGGGAGGCGCGGTCGGCTCGTTCACGTTGCCGGTGCACGACGCGTCGGCGTCCGTCGCGTTCACGTTGAGGACGCTGGCCGCGAAGTTGACCGTGTTGTCGGTCAGCGCGGTGGGCGCGGGCGCCGGCAGGGAGACCGTGGCACGACAGTTCGTCGACGTGCTGGCCTGCTGACAGCCGAAGACGCCGCTGACCGTCACGCCCGCCGCGACGGGCGTGCCGTAGCGCGCGTAGCTCGAGGCCGCCACGCCACCCAGCTCGGTCGCGTTCTTCGCGGTGGTGGCGTTGGTCGCGTTCGTGGCGGTGGTCGCCGTCTGGGCCGCCTTGGCCTTCGGCACCTCGCCGAGCGTCGACTCCTTGATCGACGGACCGCCGATGCCGTTGGCGCGGATCTGCGAGCCGCTCAGGGCGCGCGGCTTGAGCTTGCTCGGGGTGACCGTCCCGTTCCTGATGCTGTTGCCGTTGATCGTCGCCGCCGCGTAGCCGACCCCGCCGAGCGCGACGAACAGTGCGACGCAGGCGACCGCCATGGCAGGCGTCGGTCGCAGCCGTCGAATGACCCTCATCGTGTGTGCACCTCCGTATGGGTTAGCCGCGGAGAGTCGCAGCGGCGCGGGCGCTTCGGCGACCGCGCAACGGGTCTTGCACCGCGCCCCAGCGGGAACTGGGATCTCTCAGCGAGCGCTGAAGCCGAGGATCAGCTGGGCGGTCTCGGTGGGGACGTCGAGCTGCGGACAGTGGCCGATGCCGTCGAGTTCGACCCAGTCGGCATGCGGGAACCAGTCCTCGCGGAAGCGGGCGGCGGCCGAGGGCCAGGGCAGGATCTTGTCGTCGGTCCCCCACACGAACCGCAGCGGACAGGCGACCTGCTCGGCGTCGAGCGGCCAGCCCTCCGTCAGCGCGTGCTCGATCAAGGGGCCCGCCGCCGCACAGGTCGCTGCGCCACGGATCTGGTGGGCGAGCAGGTCGGCCGGGATGTGCTCGTAGTTCGTGGCGGTGAAGAGCGTCGCTCGACGCCGTCCCGCCGGGGTGGCGACGATCGCGTCGGCGTGCGGCGCCGCGTGCTCGAGCAGCTCCTGCATCGTCGTGAAGTACGAGAGCGTGTCCTCGTAGGACGCGTCGTCCTCGGCCCAGCCCCCGGCCGGCGCGAGCGCCACGACCGACCTCGCCCGCCCCCGCGCGGCGAGCTGCAGTGCGACGTAGCCGCCGAGCGAGTTGCCGACGACGTGCGCGGTCTCGAAGCCCGCCGCGTCCATCCCCGCCTCGACGGCGTCTGCGAGCGCCACGGCGCTGACGTCCCCGTCGAGCGGCGGACCGCCCGCGTGGCCGGCCAAGGTCAGGGCCAGCACGTCGTGCTCGCGTTCGAGCGCCGGCAGCACGAGCTCCCAGGTGCGCCACGTGTCGGTGAAGCCGTGCAGGCACACCAGCGGCGTCCCGGAGCCCCCTCGGTGAGATGCGGTGAACGCCCCCGGCATGCCCCGGACGCTAGACGGTGACGCGGCTTGACCGCTTCATCGAGGCTGTGGTAAGGCTTGGCTGACCATCTGGAGAAGGCAAAGCGAGAGAAAGGCCTCATGAGCAGTCCGCGAAGTGAGATGGCAGCGGTGCTCGACGCCGGTCCGGACCACGATGCCGAAGACCTGCTCGAGCTCACCCAGCGGCTGCGTGGAGAGCTGCTCGAGCTCGACGTGGACGCGGTCGCGCTCGAAGGCCAGGGCGAGGCACCCGCCGGGGCGAAGGGCGTCGAGCTGCTGGCCTTCGGCGGCCTGGTGGTCCGGTTCGCGCTGAACTCGACGGTGCTGAAGTCGGTCGTGGACACGACGGTGGGCTGGCTCGGACGGCAGCAGGCGCGGAGCGTGAAGCTGACCCTCGACGGCGACACGCTCGAGGTCACGGGGGTGTCCTCGGACCAGCAGAGCCGGCTCATCGACGAGTGGGTCGCTCGCCATGCCGACACCGGGTGAGGACGCGGCGGGACGTCGCCGCGCGCTCGTAGTCGCGACGGCCTCGTACGCCGATCCGACGCTGGCGAAGCTGCACGCCCCCGGCCAGGACGCATCCGACTTCGCCGCCGTGCTGGAGGACATGGAGCTCGGCGGCTTCGAGGTCGAGACGGTGCTCGACGCGCCAGCGGACTCGCTACGGCGGCGGGTGGCGCGGTTCTGCGCGCAGGGAGGACCGCACGACCTCGCGCTGGTCTACCTGTCCTGCCACGGCGTGCTCGACGACCGCGGCCGGCTCTACTACGCCACCGTCGACACCGACCGTGAGCTGCTGGCCGCGACCGCCGTCCCGTCCGGCTGGCTCAACGAGCAGCTGGAGGACTGTCGCTGCCGGCGGCAGATCCTGGTGCTCGACTGCTGCCACAGCGGCGCGTTCGCGAAGGGCGCGAAGGGCGAGAGCGGGCTCGCGCTGGGCGAGCGCTTCGAGGGACGGGGCCGCGTCGTGCTCACTGGCTCGCGGGCGACCGAGTACTCGTTCGAGCACGGGCACGTCGTTGGCGACGGCGCGTCCTCGGTGTTCACCAGCGCGCTCGTAGAGGGGTTGCGCAGCGGCGACGCGGATCGAGATCGCGACGGCATCGTCACGGTCAGCGAGCTCTACGACTACGCCTACGAGGCGGTCCGCGCGAGCGCCGCGCAGCAGACCCCGACGCTCTGGACCTACGGGGCCGAGGGCGATCTGCTGGTCGCGCGCAGCCCCAAGGGCGCGATCGTCGATCCGGCACCGTTGCCGGAGGATCTGATCGGGCTGCTGGAGAGCGCACGCCCGCGGGTGCGGGAGGGCGCGGTCGCGGAGCTGGCCGATCTGCTGACGGGTCCCGACGCCGGTCGCGCGCTGACGGCGCGCGCCCAGCTCGAGCGCATCGCCGCCGAGGACGTCCCGAGCGTGGCCGCCGCGGCCCGCGCGGTCCTCGACGCCGAGCCCACACCCGAGTCGAGCGCCCCGCAGCTGGGCGATCCGGCCCCACCACCGCCCCGAAGGTTGCCACGCCGCCTCCGCCGCCCACCACGCCCCCACGGCCGCGCAGGATCCCTGCGTGGTCGGACTCCCCGCCCTCCCGCCATCGTACGATCGCCGTCGCCGGCGGCGTGATCGCGGCGGCTCGTCGCGATCGGGATGATCGCGCTCCTGGCAGGTGGTGGTGAGGAAGGGACCTCGCTCGAACCGGGCAAGATCCCGATCGGCGGCGAGCCGCGTGGGATCGCGGTCGGCGAGGGCGCCATCTGGGTCGCGCGCCACGGCGACGACAAGGTCAACCGGATCGACCCGGCGACGGGCGAGCAGGAACGAGTATCGACGTCGGCGCCCGACCCGGACAGGATCGTCGCCGGCGAGGGAGCGGTCTGGGTGACGATCGCCGACGGCACGCAGCTGGTGCGCATCGATCCGCGCACGCGCAAGACCACGGCCTCGCACCCGGTGGCCGTCGACGGACGGCGAGCGGAGGATTGCACTGGCTGCCCGAACCCGGGCATGGAGATCGGCGAGGACGCGCTCTGGGTCGGGTCGACTCGGGAGGGCAGGATCAGCAAGCGCGACCTGCACAGCGGCGCGGAGGACGCCCGCTACGAGCTTCCCTCGGGCTACAGCGGCGCGCTCTCCGTCAACGGTGGAGCCGTGTGGGCCGTCGGATACGACGACGACGGCCCGGACGACGACGGCACCCCCCGCGGCGCGTGGCTCGTACGCATCGACGCCAAGACCGGCAACGTCGGCGATCCCATACCCGTCGGGACGTCCATCTCGACCGGGGTCGCCGCGAGTGGAGACCGGGCGGTCTGGATCACCGCGACCGCAGACACGAAGGACGTGCTGACCCTCTTCGATCCAGCCAAGGAGGACGAGCTCGACCACATCAACTTCGAGCCCGAGACGATCACCGGCGAGGACGTCGTCGCCACGCAGGACGCGGCCTTCCTCTGGGACGCTCGCACCGCGAGCCTGATGCAGATCGACCGCGACACGATCGACATCGCTTCGACCACGAAGGTTCGCGGCTACCGGACTCGCCTGGGCAGCAACATCACCTGGAGCGACCTCGACGTCGCCGACGGCTTCGCCTGGGTGACCGACGCGGAGGGCGGCGCCGTCTTCAAGGTGGACTACTCGGGAGCGAACTGAGCAGGTCAGGGCCGGCTGGGCCCGCCTGCAGCACGACGTGCGAGCGGGACTACCGCTCGGACGTCTGGACGGCCGTCTCCGGAAGGGTCTGATCGACCTCGGGCGGGCCCGATTCGACCGGTGGACCCGACTCCGCGGGCGGGCCGATGCGCATGTCGCCCGGCAGGACCGGATCCTCCGCCGCCGCCCGCTTCCTGGCGTCCTTCCTGGCCTGCTTCTCGTGCCGGCGCTCGAGCAGCCGTCGCTCCCGGTTGAGCTTCGCCATCGTGGTCTTCCGCTTGCCGGTCGAGGCCATGCCTGTCCTCCCTGGTCGTGGAGATTCGGGTGCGGGTGAGAGCGGTGGGAGGGCCCGCGTACGAGCCCTCCCCGCTAAGCGACTCCGGGCCTAGAGCACCTGGACGTTCGCCGCCGCCGGGCCCTTCTGGCCCTGCTCGGCGTCGTAGCTCACCTTCGCGCCCTCGGTCAGCGACTTGAAGCCGCTGCCCTGGATCGCGTTGTGATGCACGAACAGATCCTTGCCCTCGTCGTCGGGCGTGATGAATCCGAAGCCCTTCTCGTCACTGAACCACTTCACGGTTCCAGTTGCCATCTTGGTCCCCTCCTGGGGTATGTGCACTGCGAAACGCGGAGGGTGCTGAGAGGCAACGACTGCGGAAACGCTAGGCACGTCTTTTGGTCGAGCGGACGCCCGACCCGTGGATGCGAGTCTACACACGGCCTCGTCGATCCGTTGGTTGACTACATGTCGCCTCACGACCTATAGTGAGGCGACATGTCTGAGGCCACCTACTACGTGCTCGCCGCGCTCCTGGACGAGCGGCTCCACGGCTACGGGATCATCAAGAAGGCGGCGGTGCTGTCTGGCGGGGCGGTGAAGCTGACCACCGGCACGCTCTACGGCGCGCTCGACCGGCTCGTGCGCCAAGGGCTCGCGGTGGACGACGGCCAGGAAGAGGTGGACGGGCGGCTGCGCCGCTACTACCGCCTCACCGACGCGGGAGCCGCGGCGGTGGTCGAAGAAGCCGAGCGCATGCGGCGGGCGGCTCGAGCGGTCTCCCCCCGCGCGTCGCGCGCGGCCGTGCGCGGAGACGCCGGATGAGGGCGCCTCGGCGCTATCGCGCCGCGCTGCGGGCGTACCCGGCGGCGTATCGCCGCGAGCGCGGACCAGAGCTGCTGGCGACGCTCGGCGACGGGGACGACGATCGCGGCGGGCCCTCCGTCCGCGAGGCCGGAGCGCTCGCCTACCGCGGCCTCGAGATGCGGGCCCGGGCCGCTGCCTCTCCGGAGGGCATGCTCGTGGCCGCAGCGGTGCTGGTCCTCGTCGCGCTCACCGGCGGGTTCGGCTGGTCCGAGCGCGTGTTCCTCTTCCGCGGCGATCCCGCCGCGTTCGCGACGGACGGTCCCGGCGTCTGGTGGCAGGTCGCGCTCGCGGTGGTCGCGCTCGTCGTGCTGGCGCTTGGTCCCTCGAGGGCGCTCGAGAGCCCTCGGCGTGGCGTGGCGACCGTGCTGCTCGCCGTGCCGCTGTCGCTCGCCGTGTTCACGACGCCCGGCCGGATCTTCGAGGCGGGACTGCCGGACGCGGGTACCGTCGCGGAGTTCCTGTCCTGGCTGCCCGGCGTGGTCTTCCGCAACTGGGAGCTCACCCTGCCGACCACGCTCGCCGCGGTCGCCGGCACCGCGCTCGCGCTGACCATCCTGCGACTGGTCGGTCCAGCCGCGCGCCGGCGAGCGCTCGCCGGCGCGCTCGCCCTGCTTGCCTGCGTCGCCGTCGTGCAGACGTGGCGACGGCCCGGCCTGTCCACGGAGGACAGCCGGAGCGCGTTCACGGAGTACGGTCAGAGCGCGTTCGCGGACCTCGAGCCCGGCGCCTTCATCGCACTCGCCGGCCTGCTGCTCGCGCTGCTCGCCTTGGTACGCAGGCCGCTACGCGCGGCCGAGCCGTCGGCGCCCCGCAGCGCCCGCCGCTGACGCCCCGCGGCTAGCTCGTCCTCCGTCGATCGCTCTTCAGTCGAGCCCCGATCTTCGCCTCGGCGATTTGATCGCTCTTCAACATGCCCAAGTAGGCAACCGCAGCGGTGACCAGCGCTCCAGCCGTTGCAACCACGTACCCGACCTGCGTGTACCACGGGTGGTCTTCGAACGCGACGAAGGTCCCGACGACGACTACCGCTGCAACCAAGCAGATGGCCAGGCCTTGCAGCATCCTCACGCTGACCACCAGCAGCCCTTGCTGTCGCACCTCGGCGACAGCGGTCTCATAGATGAGGGCCTTCCCACCCACGAGTGCGTTCACCCGTTGTTCGATGAGCCCTCGCGCCTTGCCCAGAACCGTGGCGTCGGCGTACTGATGAAACATGTACGTGAGGAGCAAGAGGATGATGGTCGGTAGCGGGATGGCCACGTCGTCGTTGTCGGCACCGATCCCAGCCGCTATCACCACGCCGACGACCGAGACCATGAGCGCCACCACACGCTCCGCGGCGCCACGCCCGGCCTGGTTCACCGCGAACAAGCTGGCCGCCTCCGCTCGATACGTCGCAACCAGTTCCTTCTCCTTCTCTAGCTCGTCCATGCGGCGCAGCCTACGCTGGACACGCGCAATCGCGGCGCCGTTGATGAAGCCCGTGACTGCCGTTGACCACAGCCAGTGATGACGGCAGTCTTCGCCGTATGGGCGATCCGTCCGCAGCGATGGGCTTCAACGCACCGGCGAAGGCGTACGACCGACACGTCGGGCGCTACGGCCGTGAGCTGGCGCGAGCGCTGATCGCCGCCGCGGGCGTGCGACCCGGCGAGCGTGCGCTCGACGTCGGCTGCGGGCCGGGGGCGCTGACGACCGAGCTCGTCGCGCAGCTCGGGGAGGCTCAGGTGACCGCGATCGACCCGTCGCCGCCGTTCGTCGAGGCGTGCCGCGCCCGTCTGCCGGGAGTGCGCGTCGAGCTCGGGCCGGCGGAGTCGCTGCCGTTCGAGGACGACGCGTTCGACCATGCGCTCGCCCAGCTCGTCGTCAACTTCATGACCGATCCGCCCGCGGGCGTGCGCGAGATGGCTCGCGTGACGCGTCCCGGCGGCATGGTCGCCGCCGCCGTCTGGGACTACGCCGACGAGATGACCTTCCTGCGCCGCTTCTGGGACGCGGCGGTCGCGGTCGACCCGTCCGCCGCCGACCGCGACGAGGGACGCTGCATGCCCTACTGCACGCCCGACGAGCTGGGCGAGCTGTGGTCGACCGCCGGCCTGCTCGACGTCGAGGTCTCCCCCGCCGTCGTCACCGCCGCCTACCAGGGGTTCGAGGATCTGTGGGAGCCGCTGGAGCGGGGCGTCGGACCGTCGGGCGCCTACGTCACGTCGCTCCCGACGGAACAACGAGCGACGGTCGAGGACGAGCTTCGGCGGCTCCTCGGAGTCGCGGAGGGTCCGTTCGAGCTGACCGCACGCGCATGGATCGCCACCGGCCGGGTTCGCTGAGCGAGCCGGTGGAAACGCCCTAGCCCGGGTCTGTGGCGAGTCCCCGCTCGAGCTCCCGGCGGGTGCTGATCCCGAGCTTGCCGTAGGCGTGCGTGAGGTGCCCCTCGACCGTGCGCACGGTGACGAACAGCGCTTGAGCGATCTCACGGTTGGTCAACCCGTCGGCCGCCATCCGCGCCACGCGCAGCTCACTGCCGGTCAGCGACTCGACGCCGGTCAGGCGGGGGCGCCGCGGACGCGCACCGGCAGCGACGAGCTCCTCCCGCGCGCGACCCGCCAGCTGCGGCGCACCGCAGCGGAGGGCGAGGTCGAGCGCCTCGCGCAGCGGTGCCCGGGCGTCCTTCGGGTGGCCGCCGCGACGTAGCGCCGAGCCCAGCGCCACGAGAGCGCGCGCGTGCTCGAGCCGGGCGCCCGCAGCGGCGCCGGTGCCGACCGCCTCCCGCAGTAGCTCGACGGCAGGCTCACCGCATTCGAGCAAGCCGTCGCGCCGCAGGGCGATGGACAGGGCGCGCTGCCCGCCGAAGGCTCGTGCGCGCTCGACCTCGTCCTGAGCGAGCCGCCGCGCGCGTTCCGGCTCGTCGAGCGCCCGGTATGCGAGGGCGGCGAGCGAGCGCCAGCCGATCCAGGCCGGGGTGGTCACGCCGGCGTCGGCCGCCCAGCGCTCGCAGCGGCGGACCTCCTCGAGCGCCGCGTGCGGGCGGTGCTGGGCCAGGTGCAGCTGCGCGGCCGCCTCATACAGGAGGACGGCGAACGCGGACCCTGGATCCGTCCTCGTACGGTCGAAGGCCGCGAGGATCCGCTCGGCCGGCTCGGGCCCTTCGCGCTCCAGCGCACACTCGATCAGGGTCGCCGCGATCGCCGGCTCCAGCACGCCCAGCCCAGGCTCGTCGCCGTGCGTCCGCGCGGCGGCCGCGTCGGACTCGGCCCCGCGAACGTCGCCGGCGCGGCAGCGAGCGAACGCGCGGAAGCACGACGCCGTAGCGAACCCGCGGGCCGAGCCGCGCGACGCCGCCTCTGCCAGAGCGACGTCGAGATGGCCCAGTGCCGGCTCGAGCCCGTCGGCGACACTCGAGGCGCACGTCGCGAAGTAGACGCCCGGAGCGTCCGCCGTCTGGTCGGCCACCAGCCGCCCGACGCCCAGCGCGTGCTCCGCCATCGCCCTGGCGTCGTCCGCGCGGCCCGTCGTCGCGGCAACGGCCGCCAAGACGCCGAGCGTCACCGGGCGCAGTGCCTGGTCGCCGGCGCGCCAGGCCTCCTGCGCGCGGGCCAGCGACTCGGCGACCGTCCCCAGCAGCAGCTCGGGAACCAGACCGGCGGCGGCGAGCAAGCCGTCCTCGACCTGCGGCGCGAGCGCGTGCCCGGACCCGAGCTCCACGAGCGTCGCCTGCAGGAGCTCGACGGCACCGCGCGCCTCGCCACCGAAGACCTGCGTACGCGCCAGCTCGATCGCCACCACGGCGCGTGCCTCGCCGTCGGCAACGAGCGCGCGAGCGGCGCGCAGGTGCTCCTGGGCGCCGGCCTGCCCGGCGCGGGCCTCGGCCGTCCCCAGCTCGAGCAGCAGTCGCGGACGCTCGGCCGCCGGCGGCGGCTCTTCCAAAGCCCGGCGCAGGTACGTGGCGGCCGTCTCCGGCGCCCCGCGCCGGACCGCGGTCGCGGCCGCGCGCCGCAGGGAGTTCGTCACCCAGGCGTCCGCCGCAGGCTCGGCGGCCAGCAGGTGCGGCACGATGCGCTCCGCGGGGTGACCGTCGTCCGCCAGCAGCTCCGCGGCGCACCGGTGATCGGCCGCGCGACGGGCAGGAGCGATCGCGGAGTGGACCGCGCTCCGCACCGCCGGGTGTACGAACTCCAGCGGCCGGCCAGGTCCGAGGACGTCCGCACCGCAGAGCGCGTCGGCGGCATCGGCCGCGTCGGCCAGGTCGAGCCCGGCCAGCCGGGCAGCCGGTCGCAACTGGGCATCGGCACCAAGGACGGCCACTGCGGCGGCCAGCTTCGCGGCGTCCTCGCCGAGTCCCCGCAAGCGCGAGAGCACCGGCCGGCCGAGCGCCCGCGACGCGATCCGCTCGACGCTCGCCATCGCCTCCTCGTCGCGCGGCAGGCCCTCCGTCCGCAGGACGCGCACCAGTTCGCTCAGGAGGTACGGATTGCCGCCGCTGGCGTGGTGACATGCACGCGCGAGTGCCGCCGAGGGGCGGGCGTCCAGCCGGTCGCGCATGAGCGCCGCGGTCGCCTGCTCGGTCAGCGGGGCCGGATGCAGCCGCGTGCGGATCGGGAGCGCCTGCTCGCCCTCGTGCGGCCGCAGCGCACAGACGAGCGCGAGCGGCAGCTCGACCGTCCGGTCGGCGAGGTAGGACACGAACGCCAGCGACGGCGGGTCGATCCAGTGGGCGTCGTCGATAGCCAGCAGGACGGGGCGCTCGGCGGCGAGGTTGGCGGCCAGCCAGTAGAGGCCGTGGAGCACGGACGCCTCCGCCCGCGGCATGCCGTCGAGCCGGTCGGCGCCCTCCACGGCGGGAGTGGCGAAGGTAGCCGCGCCAGCCAGCCAGCGCTCACGCTCCGCCGGCGTCGCGGACACCAGCAGGCGTTCGAAGAGCTGGCGCACGACCCCATACGGAAAGGCCCGCTCGAGCTCGTCGCCGCGGGCGGTCAGCACCCGCATCCCGTGAGCCGTGGCGAGCTCGGTCGTGAACGTCACCAGCGCGGTCTTGCCCTGACCGGCCGGTGCCTCCAGCGCCACCGTCCCGCCCTCGCCATGCCGCGCCGTAGCGAGCAGATCCGTCACCGCACCCTGCTCGGCTTCGCGCTCGAATAGGCCGCCTGGGGACCTCCCGCTCGGCGTGCGCGGGGCGGCGGTCGAAGGGTCAAGGACGTCCACGAGGCAGGCCTCCCGGACAGATTGTCACGGTTGGCCGCGCAGAAATCCACGGTCGGTCCACGTCGTGCGGCGCGGCGCGGACGACCAGGATTGGCAGATGGCAAGCTGGAAGAGCATCGCGAGCGTCACCGCGGTCGCTGCGGTCGCGGCGCTCAGTGTGCTCGCCGTGACCGCCGTGGTCGAGGCGCAGTCGTCGTCGGGAGAGCAGCTCGAGGCGTGTGCCGGCGCCCGGGGAGCGCTGCGGCTGGTCGCCCCGGGTGAAGCCTGCGTGACCGACGAGCGCCGGGTGAGCTGGAACGTCGTGGGTCCGATCGGCCCGGCCGGGACCGGCGGACCGCCGGGAGCGACCGGCGCGAAGGGCGCGAAGGGGTCTGCTGGCCCGCGGGGACGCACGGGAAGGGTGAAGCTCGAGCTGAGCGGCACCCCGCAGGTCGTCCTGGCGCTCAAGCTGCTCAACAAGCGCGTCAAGGCGCTCGGCGAGCAGCTGAGCGTGGTGAACGGCAAGCTGACCGCGCTGGACGGGAAGGTCGGCAAGGCGGCGGCCCTCGGCCAGCGGGCCTACGAGCGGATCTACCACGTCTGCCTCGGGGTGGAGAGCGCCAAGGCGTTCGGCTCCACCCCGGCCGAGGTTGGGATCGTGCGCTGCAAGTACGGCTTCTACAAGGGGTTCCCGGGCTACAACCCGGAGCCGTAGGCATGAGACGGCCGGCGCATACGCGGATGCCTCGGGTCCGGAGGCCATCGCCTCTCGCCATCGCCGGCCTGGTAGCGCTGGCGGCAGCGGCAGGCGGGGTGGCGATCGCCGCGCCCGGCGACGGCGCGACGATCGCCGCCTGCACGAACAACCTGCGCGAGTCGATCCGATTCGTCGACGAGGGTGTCGCTTGCGTCGCCGGTGAGACGCTGCTGACCTGGAACAAGCAGGGTCCGGCGGGACCGCCGGGCGAACGCGGCCCGCAGGGCACGAGGGGCGTGGCCTTCCAGCGCTCTCCGGCGGTCGAGGCCACCCTGGCCAGAGCCGACCGCAGCTTCGCCAAGCGGCCGAAGAAGCCGGCGAAGAAGCTCATCGCGAAGCTGAAGGCGGACGATGCGGAGCCGGGCGAGGCGCGCGCCGCCTACCGTGACGGACCAGTGTCGCTGCCGTCGTCACTCGCGGCGTTCCTGGGCTCGACGCAGGCCCAGCCGCCGCCGGTCGTCGCCTCGCTTCCCCTGCCGGCCGGCCGCTGGGTCGTGAGCGCGAAGGCACAGGCGAGCCTCGACTACGACCCGCACCTGGCCGTCGCCGCGGCGGGCGACACCTACGACACGGTGGGCTGCCAGTTGCGCGCCGGCCTAGACACCGACGAATCCGGCGTCTCGGGCTTCAGCGGCACCCTGGCCCTGCAGGTCGTGCACCGCTACACCGCTCCCGGGCTCGTCCAACTCGAGTGCTATGGCCTCCTGGAGCCGAAGCTGAGCGACATCAAGCTCACCGCCATCCGGGTGACCAAGCTCAAGAATCAGCCGGTCGGCGGGTAGTCGGTCAGCGGCTGGCCCTCAGCGGCGGGTCGTAGACCGAGGCCAGCCGCGCGAGGGTCAGCGCGCCGAGCATGAGCCCGAAGTCCCGCAGCGCGACGTCGTAGTAGCCGGAGTAGGTCAGCAGGCTGAGGATGATCCCGCCCAGCCACGCCGCGACCACGTAGGCGCCATAGCGCGGCTTGAGCGCGACGGCGACGCCGGCCACGATCTCGATCGCCCCCACTACATACATGAAGTCCTGCGCGCTGCCGGGTGCGAGGTCATTGATCCAGGGCGCGAGGTACGTCGGCCAGTCGACCAGCACGTTGAAGAACTTGTCGAGCCCGAAGGCGATCGGCGCGACCGTGAAGGCGAGTCGCAGCAGCGCGAACGCCTGGTAGCGCGGATCGTGCCAGTCGGCTTTCGTGGCCACGCCGTTGCTGCTGCCGTTGGCGGATGCGAGGTGGTCGCGGGCTGAAGCGGATGCCTGGGGACGAGCGACTGCCATGAAGACCTCTCTTGTCGTGACGTGCGGCCCACTCGATACGGGCGCGTGCGAGAGGTTGGCGTCGGCCCGGCCGCGTTCCTTACCTATTCGGCCGTTCGCTGCTCGGCCGCGAAGGCCAGCAGGCTGTCGTGGTCCTCGGCGCAGGCCGGGCATCCCTCCAGGTGCGCGCGCATGCCCGGGACCTCGCGGTCCGGCTGCGCGTCTTCCAGCTCGAGCTCGACGTAGCGATCGAGCTGCTCGAAGCACTGCTCGCAGGTCAGCTCGGACTCGGCCGGTCCGAGCAGGCGCGCCAGCTGGCGGTTCGGATCGTGTGGTGCAGTCATGGCCGCCTCCCCTCCCCCGTCTGCAGGCCGCGAGCCTCGAGCGAGGCCCGCAGCTTGCGGCGAGCGTCGTGAATGGTCTTGTACAGCGCACCCCGGGTCGTGTCGAGCCGCTCGGCCAGCACATCGATCGGGACGTCGTTGAGCGCGACCGCCACCAGCACCTCGCGCTGGTGGGGACTGAGCTCGACCTCGATCGCCTCCCGCACCGCGGTCAGCAGCTCCGCCGCCTCGGCGTCCTGGTGCGGCGTCCGGGTGCTCTCCGACAGGCGAGCCATGCCCTCCGGCTCGAGCGGCACCTCGCGCCCCTGCCACGCCCTGCGCCGAACCGTCACCGCGGCCTCCAGCAGCGCGAACTTGTACGCCCAGGTCGTGAAGCGGCTGTCGCCGCGAAACCCGTCGAGCTTGCGCAGCACGGCCACGAGCGCGTCGTCGGCGCTCTGCTGGGCGAGATCGTCGTAGTCGCTGCCGCGGACGTGCGGCAGCGCCGCGACCCGCCGCCGAACCTCGAACCGCGCCGCCTTCAGCAGCAGGCCGTGCAGGTCCTCGATCGCCGCGTCGCGCTCGGGATGGCCGACGCCGAGCCGCTCGACCCAGACCCGGGATTCCGCGTCGAGCCGGCGAGGATCGCTGGAGAGCTCAGAGGCAGGCATGGTGGCGCACGACGACCGCACGCCGTGTTCGCGTCGGCCGCCCGTCGTTTCTTACGCATCCCGCGCTCACAGCCGCCGGGACGATCGCTGCCGCACGTACTCGACCAGATCCGGATCCACACGGCGATTGAAGCAGCGAGCCGGGCCGGTTCACGACTTTGCTCCGTCAAAAAGGTTGTGAGAACCTAAGCGGACGATGGAGACGATCTCGCTCGAACCCATCGACGCCATCGCGGTGACCACGCTCGTGGACAACGTGACCGACACGCTGCTCGCCAGCGAAGGCCCGGCGAAGCGGCCCTCCATGTCGGCCTTGCCGCGAATGCCGGCGCCCCTCGTCGTCGGCGGGGACACCGACGACGCGCTGCGCGCCGAGCACGGGTTCTCCGCACTCGTGACGATCTCGAAGGGCGATCGGGAGACCCGCGTCCTCTTCGACGCCGGCCGGACGCCGGACGGTCTCGTGGAGAACATGCGCCGGCTCGACATCTCCCCTGGCGACATCGACATCATCGTGCTCAGCCACGGTCACTGGGATCACGTCACGGGCATGGACGGGCTCGTCGGCAAGCTCGGGCGCGTGAACATGCCCGTCCTGATCCACCCGGAGTTCTGGTCGCGCCGCCGTCTCGCGTTCCCCGGCAGCGATCCGGTCGAGCTTCCGACGACGAGCAAGAGCGCACTGCAGGGCGCCGGCTTCGACATCGTCGAGCAGCGCCAGCCCTCCTTCCTGCTCGACGGTTCGCTGCTGGTCACCGGCGAGGTCGACCGGACCACGGAGTTCGAACGGGGATTTCCGGTGCATCAGGCGCACCGGCATGGCACGTGGGAACCCGACCCGCTCATCCTCGACGACCAGGCCCTCGTAGCGATGGTGCGCGGCCACGGCCTCGTCGTCCTGACCGGCTGCGGCCACTCGGGGATCATCAACATCCTGCGCTACGTGCGAAAGCTCACCGGCGAGGATCGGATTCATGCCGTCCTCGGTGGCTTTCATCTCAGCGGACGGGTGTTCGAGCCGATCATCGGCCCGACCTGCGACGCGTTCGACGCGTTCTCGCCCGACTACCTCGTTCCCGCGCACTGCACCGGGTGGCGCCACCCACGCCCTTGCCGCCCGATTCCCCGAGGCATTCATCCAGAACAGCGTCGGCACGCGCTTCGAGTTCACCGCCGCCGACAACTGATCGCCAGGAAAGGAAGAGCATGCTGGGAGACCACCCGATCGACGTCGTCCTGCTGGCCACCGACCTCGAGGAGTCCAAGCGGTTCTACGCCGGCAAGCTCGGCCTCGAGGTCCTAGAGGAGAACGAGGAGGCGATCACCTACAAGTGCGGCGGGGACAGCCAGCTGGCGGTCACCAAGAGCAGCGTGGGCACCGCTGACGAGCAGACCCAGGCCGGCTGGCGCGTGACCGACCTCGCCGCCGAGCTGGCCGAGCTGCGGTCTCGAGGCGTCGAGATCCAGGAGTACGACATGCCCGGCATCAAGACGGTCGACGGCGTCGCAGACCTGGGCTTTGCCCTGATGTCCTGGATCGTCGACCCGCACGGGAACGCACTGGCCATCCTGCAGCTCAAGCAGTAGCCGGGTCTACCCGGGCAGGCCGCCGAAGCCGATCTCGTTGCCCTCCGGATCGCGGTAGATCGCCTTGCGCACGCCGTTCGAGTAGGTCTCCCGCTCGTCCGGCTCGATGCCGCGCGAGGCGATGCCCACGACGAGCGCGTCGAAGTCGTCGACGATGATCGTGTGCAGCGCCCAGCCGGCGCCGTCGGCGTCCTGCTGGATGTACAGCGAGCGGTTCTCGGCGAGTTCCAAACCGCTTCGGTGTCGTTGGGAAAGAACGAGGGCTCGGAGCCGAGCAGGCGCTCGTACCAGGCCTGGGCGGTCTCGAGGTCGCTGACGCGGATGCCTGCGAAGAGCGCTAGAGCCATCGAGCCACCGTATCTGGCAAGCGAAGATCCCCGTCCGGTATTGGCATCGTCAATCCACCACGCGGTTGTCGCTCTCGAGCAGGCTGCCTGGGCTCGTCAGGATCTCAGCGCTCACGCCGTCGCCGGATTCCGAAGTCGCGGCGAGGCCCGTTCCCGTACTGTAGGCCGACCCTTGTCGAGCGTTCCGCAGATACCGCCCGGGAGACCCATCCCCTGGAAGAGCGGTGACGTTGCCGTTTACCACATCACGCACATCGAGAACCTCGCCTCGATCGCCGAGGACGGCAAGCTGCAATGCGACAACTCCTGTAGCACGAGCGGGATCGAGCCAGTCAGCATCGCCTACAGAGACCTCAAGGCAAAGCGCTCCGGATGGAAGATCACGGTGGCTCGAGGTGGCACCCTTGCGGATTACGTGCCGTTCTATTATGCCCCACGGTCGCCGATGCTCTACGCCATTGACGGAGGCTACGTTGCCGGCTATAGCGGCGGGCAAGCGGAGGTCGCCCACCTCGTCTTCAACGCGCATGAGATCGCTCGCGTCGGCGAGTTCGTAATCACCGACGGCCATGCTGCTACGACGTTGAGCAACCAGTTCGACGACCTTGCCCGCCTCGATCAAATCGACTGGCAGATCATGCCGGAGAAGTATTGGCGGGACACGGACGAGGATGGCGACCGAAAGCGTCGTCGTCAGGCGGAGTTCCTGGTCCTGAACTCGGTTCCCTTTAGCGCCGTGAGGCAGATTGGGGTTATGACCGGCGCAGTGGCCGATCTAGTGCGTGAGGAGCTTGCTGACGCGCAACACCAGCCGCCTGTCGTTGTCCGTCCCGATTGGTACTACTAGGGGGGTGTCTTCTGGGCTTGAGCTAACGCGTGGCAACCTGCTCGACGCAGATGTGGAAGCGCTCGTCAACACCGTCAACACGGTGGGAGTCATGGGCAAGGGCATCGCGCTTCAGTTCAAGAAGGCATACCCGCTTGTCTACGACGCATACCGGCGAGCCTGCGATGCGGGCGAAGTCGAGCCAGGCAAAATGCTCGTCATCCAGACCAGCCAGGTGAGCGGGCCCCGGCTGATCATCAACTTCCCAACGAAGCGCCACTGGCGCGCGAAGTCGAGACTGGCGGACATCGATGCAGGCCTTGACGACTTGGTGCGAGTCTTGAAGGAGTGGGAAGTAACGTCCGTGGCTGTTCCGCCTCTGGGTTGCGGTAACGGAGGGCTCGACTGGAATCTCGTGCGCCCTCGAATCGAAGCGGCGCTCGCTGAACTGCCGGATACCCGCGTGCTCCTCTTCGAGCCAGCCGGAGCACCGGCACCCCGCGAGCAGCGTGTCGCAACTCCGCGGCCCAAGATGACCAGCAGCCGAGCCGCGCTGCTGGCGGTGCTCGACGCATATCGAACTGACCCAGCATCGCGCATCACTCTGCTTGTTGCGCAGAAGCTTGCCTATCTGCTGCAGTCGAAGGGCGAGCCGCTGCGCCTATCGTTCGCAAAAGGACATTACGGTCCGTACTCCGAAGCGATCAATCACGTCTTGCAGCGGATGGACGGCCATTTCCTGAATGGCTACGGTGATCGAACGGAAGAGGCGGACATTCAGGTCGATGCTGATGCTGCCAAGGCCGCGCTCAAGCTCCTTGATGATGCGCCGGAGACGGAGGCACGGATCGTAGACGTGCAGGCGCTCATCGATGGCTTCGAGAGCCCGTGGGGCTTGGAACTTCTTACGACGGTCCACTGGGCCGCTCACCATGGCGGTGCTACCGATGCTGAGGAAGCCGCTGACTTTGTTGCGCATTGGAACCCGCGCAAGAAGCGGGAATTCGACGCTCGACATGTCGAAGCAGCATGGGATCGACTAGATGATTATGAGTGGCTCACGGGGCGCAGCGCTAGACAGTAGGAGCCCGGAGCCCCAGACAGTACAGGGGTTCTATCGGCTTCCGATCGCTTCCTGACGACGTAATCCTGACGGCACGGCAGAATGTGGCCGAGGCGCCTGCTGCTCTATACGGCGCCTCGGATCGTGGGCCTAGTTAGCCAGCCGCTGTACCGCATGCGCGGCGCGGGTGGCGAACACGAACGGATGGAGCGAGGCGCGCGGTCAGTCGGCGAGCTCGCGCGGATCGGCCGGCACGTCGACGGCATGCTCGGTGAGCGCCGCCAGCGGCACCGTGTCGAGTGCGCGCTCGCTCGTGGACGCCAGGACGACGAACGACGCCGCACCGTCGTCGTAGGCGCGCAGCCAGTTCGCGACCGTGACGCACCAGCGATCCCCCGGCACCAGTCCGGGGAAGTCGTACTGGGGCCGGGGAGTGCTCAGGTCGTTGCCGATGCGCTGCTGGTGCTCGAGGAACTCTTCGGTGACCACGGCGCAGACCAGGTGCGTTCCCATCCCTTGAGGATCCGGCCGGCAGCAGCCGTCCCGGAAGAACCCGGTCACGGGATCTTGGCCGCGCAGGGCTCCAGCGGCCCGCCGAGCACGTTGCGCTCGCTCACGACGTCAGTATCGCCGGTAGCGAGCGCCGGCTCAGTAGCGCCCGCCCTCAGCGGCCGGCAGGGCGTCCAGCTCGGCCAGGTCGTCGGCGGTGAGCTGCAGCCGCGCGGCGGCGGCGTTCTCCTCCAGGTAGGTCAGACGGCGGGTGCCGGGGATCGGCACGACGTGGCTGCCCTGGGCGAGCACCCAGGCCAAGGCCACCTGGCCCGGCGCCGCCTCGTGCCGCGCCGCCACCGCCCGCACGCGCTCGACCAGCTCCATGTTGCGAGCCATCGCCTCGTCGGTGAAGCGGGGCAGGCCGGCGCGGAAGTCGCCCTGCTCGAAGTTCGCGCTGGTGACCGAGCCGGTGAGAAAGCCGCGACCCAACGGCGAGAAGGGGATGAACGCCGCGCCGTGCTCGGCGCACCAGGGCAGCACGCCGTCGAGCGGGTCGCGGGTCCAGAGCGAGAACTCGCTCTGCAGCGACGCCACCGGGTGGATGGCGTGCGCGCGCTCGAGCTCGTCGAGCGTCGCCTCGCTCATGCCGATCGCGCGGGCCTTGCCGGCCGCGACCGCCTCCGCCATCGCGCCCCACGTCTCCTCCACCGGCACCTCGGGATCGACGCGGTGCAGCTGGTAGAGGTCGACGTGATCGGTCTGCAGGCGCCGCAGCGACGCGTCGATCGCCTCGCGCACGTGCTCGGGCCGTCCGTCGCGGCGCATCTTGATCTCCGGCAGCGCCTGCTCGACGACCAGCCCCACCTTGGTCGCCAAGACCGCCTGCTCGCGGCGGTCGGCGAGCGCGCGGCCGACGAGCTCCTCGTTGGTGTAGGGGCCGTACATGTCGGCGGTGTCGATCAGCGTCACGCCGAGGTCGAGCGCGCGATGGATGACCTCGATCGAGCTCTGTTCGTCGCGGTCGCTGGGCGCGTAGGCCCAGGTCATGCCCATGCAGCCGAGGCCGATCGCTCCGACCACCGGGCCGTTGGTGCCGAGCCTGCGGGTGGGGATGGGGTCGCTCATGCCCATCAACGCTACGCGGGCATCCGTGCAACGGCCTGCAGACGGCAGATATCAGGTGATATCATCACCCCATGCCTGACGTGCTCATCCGCGATGTCCCCGCCGAGGATCTCGCTCGTATCGATGCTCAAGCTGCGCGCTTGAAGCTCTCCCGCACGGAGTACCTGCGACGACGCCTCCGTCAAGAGGCCTCCCGTCCGTCGACTCCCGTGACCGCTGCTGACGTGCAGCGCTTCGCAGCTCGCTTCTCTGATCTCGAAGACTCCGAGGTCATGCGTCAAGCCTGGTCGTGACCGAGGCTGAGGGGCCGGGCTGGCTCATCGACAAGTCGGCGCTGGTCCGGCTGGCGACCAGCTCGGACATCGACCTGTGGACCAACCGCATCGAGCTGGACTCGTGCGGATCGCGACCGTGACGCTGCTCGAGATCGGCTACTCCGCGCGGGATGCCGACGATCTCCGCGCCGGCCTGCGCGAGCCGCCGGTTGCCGCGATGCCCGTCGAATGCGCAACCCCGACGTCTGAGGACCGCGCAGTCGAGGTTCTCGCCTTGCTTGCCGATCGCGGCCACCACCGGGCACCGTCGGTGCCAGACCTGATCGTCGCTGCCACAGCCGAAACCGCGGGCCTCGTCGTCTTGCACGACGACAAGGACTTCGAGCTCATCGCCGAGGTCACGGGACAAAGCACCGAACGCCTCGTTTCCTGACCGAAGTTCCCTCCCCGCCTGCGCCGGGAGTGAAGGAAACCCAGCCCCCGCAGGGGCTGGGTGAGCGTCATAGATGCTACTTATAAGTCACACTGACCGCATGCCTGTATCCAAGCCCGCCACACGATCGTCGAGACGAACGAGGTCGCGCGAGCCCTAGACGCTGCCGCGCGGCACTGGCCGCAAGACGAGCACCGGCCCTCGAAGCTGTTGTTCGCGCTCGTGCTGGAAGGTCACCGCGCGATCGAGGCGCAAACCGTCTCCGCTCGGCGAGCGGCTATCGCGGAGACCAGCGGCGCCCTCACCGGCATCTACTCGGCTAGATCGCTCCAGGAGCTTCGCGACGACTGGCCAGGCTGACCACGTAGACACGGTCTTTGAAGGCGCGCGGTGAAGCCTTACCCTGGGCGATTGCGATCTTCTTGGGCAACCGCGCAGGCGGGCGTGCCTCCCGGCAGCCGATACCGGTTGTCCGCGACCAATCGGTAGACCTTCGCCGCCAGCCACGAGATCCCCGGCAGCAGCATTGCCCGGCCGCCCACCTTCCAGACCGGGCCAGCGGTTCCCAGCACCCCGACGATCGCCTCGTGACCGGAGCGGACGGTGCCGTCAATCTCGACCCACTGCATGGCCTCGCTCGCCTGCTCCTCAGTGATCCCCAGCTCGGCCAGATCGGTGAGCTGCCACGCGACGATCTCCGCATCGGGCCTGATCCGCTCCAGGGCCTGCGCGCACTTGGTGCAGAACGCGCAGTCCCCGTCGAAGACGAGCACCGGTCGCGCTCGGCCACTCACGGCCACGTCAGCTCCACGGCTCGTCGAGCAGGCGGTCGACCGCGAGCTGCAACAGCTCGAACCGGCTGCGGCCGTCGTGCTGCGCCGCGATGAAGTAGCTGCCGATCAGCAGCGAGTAGGCCAGCATGCTGCGCGCCTCGACGTCGTTCTCGTCCGTGCAGAACTGTCCGAAAAGCGAGCGTATGAACGCCATGCGCCGGGTGTCGATCCGCCGCAGTCGCTTGGCAACGTCCCTGTCTCGGCGTGACCAGTCGCGCAGCGCCAGCTCGACGGCGAAGTCCACCGTCAGGCTCAGCTCGAACAGGCGCTGCAGCTTGGCCCGCGGCTCCACCGCCTCGCCCTCGATGCGCGCGATGACGTTCTCGGTCCCGGCCCGCTCCCAGCTGTCGAGCATCTCGTCGAGCAGCTCCTGCCGCCCCTTGAAGTGCCAGTAGAAGCCGCCCTTGGACACCCCCAGGGCCGGCGGCCAGCGCCTCGACCCGCACGGCGTCGGGGCCCCCTGCGGCGAGGGCCTGCAGCGCCGCGTCGACCCATGCCTCGCGTGGAGTCCGAACCTTGGCCATCGGGCACATCTATACGGCACCGTATTGACAGATGCAAGCGTCCTGCCGTACCTTCCATACGACACCGTATGGATTGAGGACACGGCATGAAGCTTCCGAACGCAGCACACCTGTCCCACCCCTGGCGCATCCGCGAGATCGCGCCCGACTTCACCGTCGAGGACGTCTGGGCACTCCCCGTGCACGGCGGCCCCGAGGACTTCCCGAAGCTGATCGCGCTGGGATCCTCCCTGGACCCCGCCAACGCGGACTCCCTCCCCACGCGTGCCCTCTGGCGCTTCCGCGACCTGCTCGGCAAGTGGTTCGACCTCGGCAGGATCACGCCCTCCGAGAACGGCGACGGCGCCGCGGACAAGCTGCCGATCCCGGGCACCCGCGACGTCTCCCTGGCCGACCGCCTGCCGGACGACCTGCGCGGCACGACGGCGGCCCTGCCCCCGGTCGACTTCCAGATGTTCACGCCCATCTACGTCACCGACGACGAGTTCGCCGCCGAGATCTCCAACAAGACCATGCACGGGGCG
Organism: uncultured Thermoleophilaceae bacterium; assembly: GCA_963846505.1. Lineage (GTDB taxonomy): Bacteria > Actinomycetota > Thermoleophilia > Solirubrobacterales > Thermoleophilaceae > JACVRW01. The sequence continues at coordinate 596,635 of CAWJWD010000004.1, forward strand.
ATGCACCTGGCCTGGGTCGAGCAGGGCGACGGCCGCTACCAGGGGCAGATGGCCGTCTACGTCAAGCCGCGTGGCCCCTTCGGGAAGGGCTACATGGCGCTGATCAAGCCCTTCCGGCACTGGATCGTCTACCCCGCGCTCATGCGCCAGTTCGAGAAGACGTGGGAGCGGCGCGTGGCTCAGTAGGCCGCGCGCTCGGCCGCCGCGGACCCGGGCGCGACGCCGGCCGACGCTTCGGAGGACGCCTCCACGGGCGCACGTCGCGGCTGCCAGGGCAGGCGACCCTCGGCCGCGAGCCAGGAGCCGCCGACGATCAGCAGCAGGCCGGCGGCGGTGGCGAGCGTGAAGCTCTCGTCGAGGATCGAGACGCCGTAGACGATCGAGAAGCCGGGCGCGACGTAGGCGACCAGCGACGCGCGGGCGGGCCCCTGAGAAGCGATCAGGGAGAAGAAGATCACGAAGGCGATGCCCGTGCCGAGCACGCCGAGCGCCGCCAGGGAGGCGATCGAGTCGAGCTCGAAGTCGCCCGCGCGCGGGACGTCGAGCGCGAGCAGCGGCAGCGTCATCAGCGCGCTGGCGCTCATCGTCCCGGCGACGAGGCCGATCGGCGGGACGTCGTGGAGGCGTCGCTTCAAGAACCACGAGCCGAGGCCGTAGCCAAGGCTCGCCAGGATCACCAGGAACCCGCCCCAGAGCGCAGCCGAGCCGCCGTCGGCGTCGAGGCCGAGCAGCAGCGCCACGCCGAGGATGCCGATCCCGACCCCCACCAGGCTCAGCGGCGTCGCACGATCCTCGCCCTTGAAGGCGAAGGCGAGCAGGAAGGTGAAGATCGGCGCGGTGGCCACGAGGATCCCGGTCAGCGCCGAGGGCAGGTGCTGCTCGCCGACGGTGATCAGCAGGAACGGCGCCGCGACCTGGACCGCGCCCAGGATCGACACGTCGCGCAGACGCCCGCGCAGACCCGCCAGAGCACCCGTGTGCACCGCGAGCGGCAGCAGGACCAACGCCGCCAGCGTCAGGCGGATGAAGACGATCGCCGCCGGCGGGACCCCGTCCTCGAGGGCGACCTTGATGAACAGGTACGACGCACCCCAGAAGGCTGCGAGCAGGAAGAAGAGAGCCCACGCACGTCGCGTCACCCATCCGAGGATCGCAGAGGCCCCCTATCAGTTCAAATGAACACATCTAGGAACCGCGATAAGCTGGACTGATGCTCGACGTCCGTCGTATGCGCGTCCTGCGCGAGGTGGCCGCCCGCGGCTCCTTCTCCGCCGCCGCCGAGGCGCTCAACTTCACGCAGTCCGCGATCAGCCAGCACGTCGCCGCGCTCGAGCGCGAGGTCGGCACGCAGCTCGTCGAGCGCGGCTCGCGCGGCGTACGACTCACCGACGCCGGTCGCGCCCTCTGCGAGCACGCGGATGCGATCCTCGCCCGCATCGAGGCCGCCGAGGAGGAGCTGGCCGCGATCGCGGGCCTGCGCGGCGGTCGCCTGCGGCTGACCTGCTTCCAGAGCGCCGGCGCCACGCTCGTCCCACGCGCGGTGGCGGAGTTCCACAAGCGCCACCCCAGCGTCGAACTGGGCATGGTCGAGGCCGAGCCGCACGAGGCGGCGCAGCGCTTGAAGGCCGGCGAGGCCGACCTGGCGCTCGTCTACGACCACGAGTCGCTGCGCGCGCCGCTGGCCGCCGAGCTGGAGCTCGAGCACCTGATCGACGACACCTACGACGCGGTTCTGCCGCTCGACCATCCGCTCGTCAAGCGCCGCCGGTCTGAAGCTGGCCGACCTCTCCGACGAGGCGTGGATCTGCTCGTCGAGTGCCGCCGGCTGCCGCGAGATCACCGAGCACGTCTGCCGCGAGGCCGGCTTCGCCCCCAACGTCGCCTTCGAGAACGACGAGACGATGGCCCTGCAGGCGCTCGTCGCCGCGGGCGTCGGCGTCAGCCTCCTCCCCCGCCTCGCGCTCACGACCGTGCATCCCGGCGTGGCGGTCTGCAATCTCAGCGACGCACCCTCCCGCCGCATCTGGGCGGCGAGGCTGGCCGACGGCTATCGCTCGCCCGCGGTCGACGCGATGCTGCAGATCCTCGGCGACGTCGCGGCCGAGTTCCGCGACTCGCCGCTCGAGCTCGTCTCCTAGACGAGCTAGGCGCTCGTCGGCGCCGGGCGGCCGAAGTAGTAGCCCTGGGCGTAGTCGACGCCCACGCTGCGCAGCACCTCGAGCGCCAGCTCGTTCTCGACGCCCTCGGCGACCGTCTCGATCCCGAACGTGCGCGCCACGTCGACGATCGCCTTGACGACCTGGCGATCGGCCGACTCCGGCGTCAGCTCGCGCACGAACTCCATGTCGATCTTGATGTACTTGACGGGCAGGTGCTTGAGGTAGGTGAAGCTGCCGTAGCCGGTGCCGAAGTCGTCGAGCGCGAAGCCGCAGCCCAGCTCGGCCAGCCCCACGGCCAGCCGCCGCGCCTGCTCGATGTCCTCGGCCGCCGCGGTCTCGGTGATCTCGAAGACGAGCTGGCTGGGGTCGGCTCCCGCCGCGCGGATCTCGGACTCGATGAACTCCGGCAGCCCGGGCTCGCCCAGGCTCTGGCCGGAGAGGTTGACCTCGACCCGGCGCGAGCAGGCCATGCGCGCCGCACGTGAGACGACCCAGCGGTCGATCGCGGGGATCAGGCCGAAGCGCTCGGCCGGCGGCAGGAACTCGCCCGGCATGATCAGCCCGTCCTGGCCCGGCTCGGGCAGCATCCGCACCAGCAGCTCCTCCGAGACCGTCTCCTCCGAGTCGATGTCGACGATCGGCTGGGCGTGCAGCACAAGCCGGTCGCGGTCGAGCGCGTCGCGGATGCGAAACGACCACTCGACCTTCGCCTGCAGCGCGTCCTCGCGCTCCTTGCGCTCGGTGATGTCGGTCGCGATCGCGCACAGCCCGTAGATCTCGCCGCGCGAGCGCAGCGGGAACTTGTGCACGAGGAACGTGCGCGGGCGGCCGTGGACGAGCGTGGGCAGCTCCTCCTCGATCGCCGCCCCGCTCTCGAAGACGCGTCTGTCGCTCTCGACGAGCGCTGCGCGAACTCGGCCGGCATCAGGTCGTGGTCGGTCTTGCCGAGCGCGCCGCCGGGCTCGACCTCCACCAGCTCCTCGGCCTCGCGGTTCATGAGGATGTAGCGGTGGTCGAGGTCCTTGGCGAAGATCACGACCGGCGAGTTGTCGATGATCGCCTGGATCTGCTCGTGCTTGTCGCGCGCGGCCTGCTCGGCGCCCTTGGCCTCGGTGATGTCGAGCAGCACGCCCTGGAACTGCAGCGTGCCGTCGGGGCCGACGAACGTGGTCGCGTCGTCGCGGACCCAGATCCACTCGCCGTCGCGGCGACGCATGCGGTACTCGCTGCGCAGCTGGCCGCCGGGCTCGGCGACCGCGGTCTCCTCCGCCAGCACGCGGTCGCGATCGTCGGGATGGATCGTGTCGTACCAGAGCGAGTGGCTGTCCATCCACTCGTCGGCCGGGTAGCCGAGCACGGTCTCGATCTGCGGGCTGACGTACTCCCAGCGGGCGTCGGCGCCGATGCCGGCGGTGTAGACGATCGCCGGCACCTGCTCGACGAGCGCGCGGAAACGGCTCTGGCTGGCGGCGAGGGCGCGCGCGGCGCGACCCTTCTCGCCCATGTCCTGACCGGCCCCGTACCAGCGCCCCTGGTCGAAGCGCATCTGCCAGCTGATGCTGCGCCAGCGGCCGTCGCGCGTGGCCGTGCGCAGCTCGACGCCCGACAGGCCCTCGCGCGCGCCGCGAGCGTGTTGGAGCGCGCGGCGCAGCTCGGCGCGATCCGACGGGTGGACGAGGTCCGCGGCCAGCAGACCGCTCAGGTCGTCGGGCTCCCAGCCGAGCAGCCGCTCCCAGGCACCCTTGACGAAGGCGAGCCTGCCGGAGGCGTCCGTCGACAGCAGCAGCACCGGGCTGAGCTCCGCCAGTCGCTCGACCTCCGTCGGCATGGGCGCACTCCGCAGCGAGGCGGCAGAAGCGATCGATCGGATGGTGGAGCGCTTGGGCGGCATGGCGCGCAGGAGGGACTGCCCTTGGTATCGGCAATCACAAGTGCTCTCATGAGCACTTCAAGTTCCAAAAACCGCTTAGCTCTGAGTCGCGCGCTGCTCGCCGGCCTTGAGCAGTCGCTCGCGCAGCTCGCCCTCCTGCTCCGGGGTGGGATCGAAGTTCGCCGGATCGGGCAGCGCGTCGAGCGCTTCGAGACCGAAGAGCTTCTGGAACAGGTCGGTCGTGCGGTAGAGCACGGCGCCGAAGCGCGAGCGCCCCGACTCCTCGATCAGCCCGCGCTCGAGCAGCGTGCCGACGGCCGAATCGGAGGCCACGCCGCGGATGCGCGCCAGCTCCGGACGCGAGACCGGCTGCAGATAGGCGACGATCGCCAGGCACTCCGCCTGGGCCTGCGACAGCGGCGGCGTGCGCGGCGCGGCCAGCAGGCGGCGGGCGGCGCGCTCGGCGATCGGATCGGTCGCGAGCGTGAAGCCGCCGGCGACCTCGCGCAGCACCACCCCGCGCCAGCCCTCGGCGTAGTGCTCGCGCAGCCGCGCCAGTGCCTCGACGACCTCGCCCTCGGACACCTCGCAGGCGTCGGAGAGGCGGTCGACCGCGACCGGCTCGGGGCTGAGGAACAGCAGCGCCTCGACCACCCGGGCCAACTCGCTCATCGCTGCCGGCTCGCTCACGTCGTGCTCCTCTCCACCGCACGCACGGTGATCGGTCCGAAGGTCTCCTCCTGCTCCCAGTTGGCCTCGCCGGCCTTGTACAGCTCCAGCAGCGCGAACAGCGTGACGGCCTCCGTGAGCCGATCGGCGCCCGCGACGGCGTCGTCGAAGGAGAAGCCGCGGCGCGAGCGCAGCAGCTCGCGCAGGTGGTGCAGCCGCTGCTCGACCGAGACGGCCGGGCGGCGCACGTGGCGCAGGTCGATCGGCGGCGGGATCCGCAGCAGGCCGCCGAGCGCCTGACCGAGCTGCTCGGGCTCGTACGCGGCCGTCGCGACCTCGAGCGAGACGCGCCGCAGCTCGGGCGGCAGCGGCGCCGAGCGGTAGCGATGCCCGTCCTCGGCCTCCAGCCGCTCGCGCAGGAAGGCGGCGGCGGACTTGAAGCGCTGGTACTCGAGCATCCGCGCCAGCAGCTCGTCGACGGCCTCCTCCTGGTCGAGGTCCGGCGTCTCGTCCTCCTCGACCGGCAGCATCAGCCGCGACTTCAGCTCCAGCACCGCCGCGATCAGCACCAGGAACTCGGTGGCGGCCTCGAGATCGAGCTCGCCCGTGCGCTCGAGGTGCTCGACGTAGGCCAACACCACCTCGGCGAGATCGACCTCCAGCAGGTCGATCTCTTCCTTGAGCACCAGCGTCAGGAGCAGGTCGAAGGGGCCCTGGAAGACCTCCAGGTCGAGATCGAGGTTGTCGAGCGCCACCGGGAGGGGAGCCTAGATGGAGGGTCGGCCGATGCCCATCACGTCCCGCACCTCGGTCATCGTCTGCGCGGCGATCTCGCGGGCGCGCTCCGCGCCGTGCTCCAGGGCCGCCTCGATCGCCTGCTCGTCAGCGCGCAGTTCGAGGTACCGCTCGCGCACCGGCGTCAGCAGCTCCACGAGCGCCTCCCCCACCGCGCCCTTGAACGCGCCGTAGCCCTCGCCCTCGAACTCCCGCTCGACCTGGTCCGGCCCGATGCCGCGGGCGGCGGCGAGCAGGTCGATCAGGTTCGTCACGCCCGGCTTGTCGGACGCGCGCACGACGCGCGCCTCGGAGTCGGTCTGGGCGCGCTTGACCTTCTTGAGGATCGCGGCCGGCTCCTCGTCGACGTAGATCAGGCCGTTCTCGGTGCTGGAGGTCGTCGACATCTTCACCGTGGGGTCCTGCAGGTCCATGATGCGCGCCCCGACCTCGGGGATCACGTGCTCGGGCTCGACCAGCACCTCGCCGTAGGTCGAGTTGAAGCGGCGCGCGATCTCACGGGCGAGCTCGAGGTGCTGACGCTGGTCGTCGCCGACGGGGACCTGGTCGGCCTTGTAGAGCAGGATGTCGGCCGCCTGCAGCACCGGGTAGGTGAACAGGCTCGCCGAGACGAGCTCCTGCTGGTGTGCGGACTTGTCCTTGAACTGGTGCATGCGCTGCAGGTCGCCGTAGGCGGTGACCGAGGAAAGCAGCCAGGTCAGCTCGGTGTGCTCGCGCACGTCGGACTGGCGGAAGAGGATGCAGCGCTCGGGGTCGAGGCCCGCGGCCATCAGCATCGCCGTGGTGTCGAGCACGTAGCGCGGCAGCTGCGCGGGCTCGTAGGAGACGCTCGTCGCGTGCAGGTCGACGATGCAGTAGATCGCGGGGTCGCCGTGCTCCTGCCCGTCGAGGTAGCCGCGGATCGCGCCGATGTAGTTGCCCACGTGCTTGCGGCCCGTGGGCTGGATGCCGCTGAAGATGCGCACTTACGGGCGCCAGCGTACGACAGGCCGCTTGGCCGCGCCGGCCTCGTCGAGGCGACGCACCGGCGTCGTGTGCGGCGCGGTCTGAGCGATCGACGGGTCCTCGGCGGCCTCGGCCAGGATCGCCTTCACCACCTCGGCGAAGTGGTCGAGGCGCTCCTTGGTCTCGGTCTCGGTCGGCTCGATCATGAGCGCCTCGTCGACGAGCAGCGGGAAGTAGACCGTCGGCGGGTGCACGCGGTGGTCGAGCATGCGCTTGGCGATGTCGAGCGTCTTGATGCCGAGCTTCTCCTTGGCGCCTCTGCCGCTGAGCACGAACTCGTGCATGCAGGTGCGGTCGAAGGCGATCGGCAGGTACTCGGCGACGCCCTCCTCGGCCAAGCGGGCCTTGAGGTAGTTCGCGTTCAGCACCGCGATCTGCGACGCCTCCTTCAGCCCGTCGCCGCCGAGCGAGCAGATGTAGGCGTACGAGCGCACGAAGACGCCGAAGTTGCCCTGGAAGCCGCGCAGCTTGCCGATCGACTTGGGCCGGTCGGCGTCCAGCTCGTAGCGCGGACCGTGGCCGTTGTCTGATGCTGCCCGCACCACCTGCGGCACCGGCAGGAACGGCTCGATGCGGTCGCTGCAGGCGATCGGGCCGGCGCCCGGGCCGCCGCCGCCGTGCGGCTGGGTGAACGTCTTGTGCAGGTTGAAGTGGACGATGTCGAAGCCCATGTCGCCGGGCCGGGCGATGCCCATCACGGCGTTGAGGTTCGCGCCGTCGTAGTAGAGCGTCGCCCCCACCTCGTGCACGATGCGGGCGATCTCCTCGATGTTGCGAGTCGAACAGCCCGAGCGTGTTCGGGTTGGTGAGCATCAGGCAGGCGACGTCCTCGGTCGCCTTGGCGCGCAGGTCGTCGAGGTCTACCCCGCCGTCCGGCGCCGTGCCGACCTTGACGACCTCGTAGCCGGCCATCGTCACCGTCGCCGGGTTGGTGCCGTGGGCGGTGTCGGGCGTGAGCACCTTCGTGCGGTGCTCGCCGCGGTCCTCGTGGTAGGCGCGCGTGAGCAGCAGGCCGGCCAGCTCGCCGTGCGAGCCGGCGCTCGGCTGCAGCGACACGTGCGGCAGCCCGGCGATCTCGCCCAGCGCCTCCTGCAGGCCGAACATCAGCTCGAGCGCGCCCTGGGCGTACTCGGGGTCCTGCAGCGGGTGCAGGCGCGCGTGGCCGGGCAGCGCCGCGACGCGCTCGTGCAGCTTCGGGTTGTGCTTCATCGTGCACGAGCCGAGCGGGTAGAAGCCCTCGTCGAGGTGGAAGTTCTTCGAGGACAGCGTCGTGTAGTGGCGCACGAGCTCCGGCTCGGAGATCTCGGGCAGCTCGGCCGGCGTCTCACGCCGTGCGGAGGGCGGCAGCAGCTGGTCGAGCGGGACCTCGGGCACGTCGAGCGCCGGTGCCGTGAAGGCGCGGCGGCCCTCGACCGAGCGTTCGAAGACGGTCAGCGTGTCGGGCTCGGCGGGAGCGTGGCCCGTGGCGGGAACGTGCTCGGCGCTCATGCCGGAGCCTCCGCGCCGGCGCGGTCGAAGCGCCCGGCCGATCCTCCGCCGGCGACGAGCGCGGCGAGGTCGTCGATCTGCGCCTTCGTGCGCCGCTCGGTGATCGCGACGAGCAGGCCGTCCTCGTACTCCGGGTAGTCGCGGCCGAGGCGGTAGCCGGGGTTGACGCCGGCCGCACGGGCGCGCTCGAAGAGCCCGTCGAGATCCGGCACGCGCACGGCGAACTCGCGCACGACCGGGCCCGGGTTGATCGCCTCGAGCCCGAGCGTCTGGCGCGCGTAGTGGGTGCGCTGCAACATCAGCTCGGCCAGCTCCACGGCGCCGCGCTTGCCCAGCCACGACAGGTAGACGACGCCGGCCAGCGCGTTCAGCGCCTGGGCGGTGCAGATGTTGTGGGTGGCCTTCTCGCGGCGGATGTGCTGCTCGCGCGTCTGCAGCGTCAGCACGAAGCCGCGGCGACCGTCGACGTCGCGCGTCTCGCCGGCGATGCGACCGGGCAGCTTGCGGATGAAGCGCTCTGAGGCGGCGAAGAAGCCGAAGCTCGGGCCGCCGAAGTCGAGCCGGTTGCCGAGCGTCTGGCCCTCGCCGACGCAGACGTCCACGCCCAGCTCGCCCGGGGGGCGAAGGATCGCCAGCGGCAGCGGATCGGCGGCGCAGACCAGCAGCGCGGCGGTGCGCTTGCCGACCTCGACCAGCTCGCCCAGCTCCTCGACCGTGCCGAGGAAGTTCGGCTGCTGCACGAACACGGCGGCGGTGTCGTCGTCGATCGCGGCGGCCAGGGCGGCGACGTCGGTGGCGCCCTCGCCACCCAATGGCACCTCCTCGACGGTCATGCCGTAGCCGGCGGCGTGGGTCGCGAGCGCCGCGCGCGAGTGCGGGTGCAGGCCGCGCGAGACGACCAGCTTCGTGCGCTTGGTCTCCAGCTTGGCGAGGTAGCCCGCCGCGGCGACGGCGCTCGGCCCCTCGTAGACCGACGCGTTGCTCACGGGCAGCCCCGTCAGCTCCGAGATCGCGGTCTGGAACTCGAACATCACCTGCAGCCCGCCCTGCGAGATCTCAGGCTGGTAGGGCGTGTAGGGCGTCAGGAACTCCGAGCGCGAGAGCAGCGTGTCGATCAGCGCCGGGACGTAGTGGTCGTACATGCCCGCGCCGAGGAAGGTGGCCTCCGCGTCGGCGTGGCGGTTGCGCGCCGCCAGCGCGGCCAGGTGCTCGTAGACCTCGTGCTCGGACTGGCCGTCGGGCAGGTCCAGCTCGCGCTGCAGGCGCACCCCGGCGGGGATGTCGGCGAACAGCTCGTCGAGCGAGCCGACGCCGATGGCGTCGAGCATCGCCTGCCGGTCTGCGTCGGTGGCGGAGGTGTAGCGGCTCATGCGAGGGCTACGACGTTACCCATCCGATTGGAGCAACTCGCGGTAGGCGCCGACGTCCAGCAGCGCGTCCAGCTCGGCGGGGTCGGAGAGCTTGACCTTGACCATCCAGCCGTCGCCGTAGGGATCGACGTTGATCTTCTCCGGCTCGTCGGCGAGTTCCCCGTTGACCTCGACGATCTCGCCCGACAGCGGCGCGAACACGTCCGAGACCGCCTTGACCGACTCGACCTCCGCATAGGTCTGGTCCTTGGAGACCTGGGCGCCGACCTCGGGCGGGTCGAAGAAGACGACCTCGCCGAGGGCGTCCTGGGCGTACCACGTGATGCCGAAGGTGGCGACGTCGCCGTCGATCCGCGCCCAGTCGTGCTCGGGGTGGTACTTCAGGTCGTCGGGATAGCTGGCGTCTGCCAACGCGTCACGTCTCCTTCGAGTAGAGGGGCTTGCTCTTGACCTGCGCGGGGCGCCGCTTGCCCCGCACGTCCACGTCGATGGCCGTGCCCGGGGCCGCGTCGGCGACGGGCACGTAGCCCATGCCGATGCCCACGTCCAGGCAGGGCGAGAGGCTGCCGCTGGTGACGACCCCCTCGCCGTGCTCGCTGACGATCGGGTTGTCCTGGCGCGGGATGCCGCGATCGGTGAAGGCGAACGGCACCAGCGTCTGCTCGGGCTCGACGCCGCGCAGCGCCTCGGCGCCGACGAAGTCCGTGTCGAGCTTGCAGCACCAGCCCAGGCCGGCCTCGATCGGGTTGCGGTCCTCCGAGAGGTCGTTGCCGTAGAGGTGGAAGCAGACCTCCAGGCGCAGCGTGTCGCGCGCGCCGAGGCCGACGGGCCTCACGCCCTCGGCGAGCAGCGCGTCCCAGACCGCGCCGGCGTGCTTGAGGCGCCAGCAGCAGCTCGCAGCCGTCCTCGCCGGTATAGCCGGTGCCGCAGACCAGCGCCGGCACGCCGGCCAGCGTCAGCTCGGCGGTGCGGAAGCGGGCCGGCAGCTCGCCGCCCTCGGTCAGCCGCTCCAGCACCCCGCGCGCCTCGGGGCCTTGGACGGCAAGCATCGCCCAGTCGCCGTGCGCGTCCTCGACCTCCACGTCGAAGCCGGCCGCCTGCTCGCGAAACCAGGCCAGGTCCTTGTCGTGGTTGGAGGCGTTGGTGACCGTCAGGAAGCGGCCCTCGCCGAGGCGGTAGGTGAAGAGGTCGTCGAGCACGCCGCCGTCCTCGCGGCAGAGCACCGAGTACTGGGCGCCGCGCTCGGCGATCTTCGTCACGTCGTTGGAGAGGATGCGCTGCAGGAACGCCTGCGCCTGCGGGCCGCTCGTCTCGATCTCGCCCATGTGCGAGACGTCGAAGACGCCGGCGCCTTGGTGCGCACCGCGACGTGCTCGGCGCGGATGCCCTCGTACTGGACCGGCATCTCCCAGCCGGCGAAGGGCACGAGCCGAGCGCCCGCCTGGCGGTGGCGGTCGAACAGGGGCGTGCGGCGAAGTGTGTCCGTGGCCTCGGGCAAGCGCCTCGCAGGCTACCGCGCGTCGCGGCTCGCCGGACCCTCCAGCACCGCGAGCAGCAGCGCCAGCGCCACCTCGGCGCGGGTGCTGCAGCGAGGCCGCGCTGACCCACTCGTCGGGATGGTGGGCGCCGCCCCCACGAGGGCCGAGGCCGTCGATCGTCAGCGGGATGCGGCTGGCGAAGTGGCTGGCGTCGCTCGCGCCGCCGCGCTCGGAGCCGACGAGCGGCCGGCCGAGCAGCGCCGCGGCAGCCGGCAGCAGCTCGCGCGTGGGCTCGCGCGCGTCCATGCCCGGCCAGGCGCGCACGAGCTGCGCGTCGAGGCGCACGCCGGCGAGCTCGCCCGGAACCGTGGCGAGCACCTCGGCAAAGGCGTCGAGGCGGTCGGCGCGCAGGTCGCAGATCAGCTGCCCGTGGGCCGGCACGACGTTGAAGGCCTCGCCGGAGTGCAGCACGGTCGGCACCGCGGTCAGGCGGTCGGGGACCGTCGGGGTCCGCCTGCTCGGCGACGAGCTGGGCGACGTGCGTGAGCGCGAGCAGGGCGCTGCGGCCCTTGTGCGGCGCCGAGCCCGAGTGCGAGGCGCGGCCGTGGGCCTCGACGTTCAGCGTCCCGGCCGCCTTGCGCTTGACGATCACGGCGTCGTCGCCGGCCGGGGTGCGCTCGCCGGCCTCGAAGCAGAGGCAGGCGTCGAAGCCCGCGAAGCGCTCGGCGTGGGTGAACGGCGCCGTGCGCCACTCCTCGTCGACGACCAGCAGCAGCGCCAGCTGCTCGAACAGCTGCGGCAGCTTGGCCAGCTCGCGCAGCAGCCCGAGCGCGATCGCGTCGCCGCCCTTCATGTCGACGGTGCCCGAGCCGGTCAGCCGGTCGCCGTCGCGCTCGAGCGGGCGGTGGGCGGCGTGGGAGACGACGGTGTCGAGGTGGCCGAGCAGCAGCACCCGGCCGCTGCCGGTGCCGTGCAGGCGGGCGAACAGGTCGTCCGCGCAGCCGGGCGTGGAGCAGGGCAGGCGCTCCAGCTCGACGCCCGGCGGCATGAACGAGACCGCAAGCGAGATCGCCGCCTCGGCGCCGGGCACGTCGCCCGACGGCGAGGACACGTCGACGAGCAGCTCGAGCTCGCGCTCGGCGGCGGCCGCCAAGCGCGGAGCGATCTCCGCGACCCGAGCGTCCATCACGCCGCTCGCCGGCGCCCGACGGCGGTCCGCAGCGAGGAGACCTTGCGGCGCCCCCGCGTCCGCGCCGCAGGCGGGCGGCGAGGAGACGCGAAGATGGTCAGTCCTTCAGGAACGACGGTACGTCGATGTCGTCGTCGCTGATCTCGAGCGACTTGCGCTGGCGGTCGTCGAGGCTCACGTCCCTGCGCCGCGGCTCGCGCCGCTGGCCGGTCGAGTCCTCGGTGAACAGCGGCCGGTGGCGGGCGCCCTCGAAGCCGGTGGCGATCACCGTCACGCGCACGCCGTCGCCGACGCTGTCGTCGACGACCGCGCCGAAGATGATGTTCGAGTTCTGGTCGGCGGCGCCCTGGATGATCTCGGCCGCCTCGTTGACCTCGAACAGGCCGAGATCGGAGCCGCCGGTGATGTTCAGCAGGATGCCGGTGGCGCCCTCGACCGACTGCTCCAGCAGCGGGCTCGAGATCGCGTTCTTGGCCGCCTCGCCCGCGCGGTTCTCGCCCGAGGCCTCGCCGATGCCCATCAGGGCCGAGCCGGCATCGGACATGATCGTGCGCACGTCGGCGAAGTCGAGGTTGATCAGGCCGGGCGTGGTGATCAGGTCGGTGATGCCCTGGACGCCCTGGCCGAGCACGTTGTCGGCCTCGCGGAACGCGTCGAGGATGCTCGTGCGGCGCTCGACGACGGCGAGCAGCTTCTCGTTCGGGATCACGATCATCGTGTCCACCTGCTCGCGCAGGCGGTCGATGCCGTCGGTCGCCTGGCGCATGCGCTGGGTGCCCTCGAACTCGAACGGCTTGGTGACCACGCCGACGGTCAGCGCGCCAACCTCCTGCTTGGCCACCTCGGCGATCACGGGGGCGGCGCCGGTGCCGGTGCCGCCGCCCTCGCCGGCGGTCACGAAGACCATGTCGGCGCCCTTGAGCGCCTCCTTGATCTCGTCGCGGCTCTCGTTGGCGGCGCCGTAGCCCGTCTCCGGGTTCGCGCCCGCGCCGAGCCCGCGCGTGAGCTGATCGCCGATCTGAAGCTTGATGTCGGCGTCGCACATCTGCAGCGCCTGGGCGTCGGTGTTGACCGCGATGAACTCGACCCCCTTCAGGCCTGCGTCCACCATGCGGTTGACGGCGTTCGTGCCGCCGCCGCCGATGCCGACGACCTTGATGACCGCTAGATAGCTGCCCGTCTCCATGGGAGTCAGATCTCCTTCTTACGTCCGAAGCTCAAGCGATCGTCGAGGGTTTCACGAGACCGCGAATCGCCTGCAAGACCGCAACTGTAGGGAGATATCGGCCGCGGTGTCAATCCGACCCGCAACAATCCGTGCAGGGCGAACCTCGACTAGAGGTCGAGAGTTGGCTAAAGGCTAAAGTCAGGGTTGAGTGTTGGGGACGGCGCTCGGATCGGTGGTCGCGGGCGGTGTCACCGGCGTCGTCGGCGCGGCCTGCGGCGTGACGGGAGCGCCCGTCGCCGGATCGATCGCGACGCCCGTGGCGGGGTCGACCGTGGGCGTGCCCGGGAGCGTCGCGGTGGGGTCCGGAGTCGTCGGCTCGATCGGCAGCGGCGCCGCCTGGGCGGCCGGCGCCACCGGCTCGACGCTCGCCGCGCCGAGACCGCCCACGGCCGGGCGCGACGGCAGCCGCACGTCGACGTAGGTAGCCCCCTGGGCGTCGCCGTCGGCGAGCACGCGGGCGGCGGCGATCCACTTCGCCCGGACACGACGCGAGTTGCCGAAGACGAGCTCCGGGCCGTCCTTCAGGTGGGCGACGAGGCCACGCTCGGTGTCGCGCGTGACGTCCTCCAGCCGCCGGCGCAGCGCCACCGGGGCGCCGCCCGCGACGCGGGCCGCGCCGAGCGCGATCGCACCGGCCAGGCGCGTGCCCTCGACGCCCTTGGCGTGCAGGGTCGGCAGCGAGCCGCCGGGCGAGACGCCGCGCAGCACGGTGCCGTCGCCGGCCACCGGCACGCGCGAGTCGCCCACGATCGCGATCGCCGCCGGGACGTGCTCGAGCACGCGGATGCGCAGCGTGTGCGGGAAGTCCGGGCTGATCTCGAGCCCCCGTACGACCGGGTAGCCCTCGACCGCCTGCTCCAGCGCCGCACGATCGACGTCGAGCGTCGACATCGAGCGCGCGACCGAGGTCAGGGTCGTGCGCAGTCGTTCGGCGTCGGCGCTCGTGCCGCCCGTGATCTGCACGTGCTCGACCTTCACGAACGAGGAGTCGCGAAACCAGAACTGGTAGGCGACGACCAGCGCGACGGCGAGCACCAGCAGGCCGACCAGCCAGCGCCCCGCATGCCGGGGCGGCGAAGGGACCGCCGGGACGCGCAGGCGGGCGAGCCGCCGCATCCTGGGAGCCACCGTGCTCGCGAACGGCGGGGTCATGCCTCGTAGAGCCCGCTCACGTCGATCTCGCCGAGCAGCTGCACCTCGGGCTCGAGCGTCACCTCGAAGCGCTCGTACACGCGACGGCGGCCCTCGGCCATCAGCGCGATCACGTCGGCGGTGGTGGCCTCCCCCATGTTCTCGACGAAGTTCGCGTGCTTCTCGGAGAAGCGGGCGCCGCCGACGGTCAGCCCGCGGCAGCCGGCCTCGTCGAGCAGCACGCCCGCGCTGCGGCCCTGCGCGCGCGGGTCGTCGGGGTTCTTGAAGGTGGAGCCGAACGTCTTGATGCCGGACGGCTGCGCGGCGCGGCGCTGGGCGCGCATGTCGGCGAGGGTGGCCTTGACGCGCTCGGGCTCGTCCTCGCCGAGCGCGAACGAGGCGCGCGCGACCACCTCGTGCGGACCGAGGTTCGAGCGGCGGTAGGAGAAGCCGAGCTGCGACGGCTCGCGTCGTTCGCTGCCGTGCGGCGTCGCCAGCTCGACCCATTCGAGCACGCGCGAGAGGTCGCCGCCGTAGGCGTTGGCGTTCATCTTCACGGCGCCGCCGACGGTGCCGGGGATGTTGACGCCGAACTCGAGCCCCGAGAGGCCGGCGCGGGCGGCGCGGGCGGCCGCCTGCGGCAACCGGGCGCCACCGCCGCAGAGCAGGCGCGTGCCGTCCTGCTCGATCGTGGCGAGCGCGCCGTCCAACTTCAGCACGAGTCCTCGGAAGCCGTCATCCGCTATCAGCAGGTTCGAGCCCGATCCCACCACTCCTACCGCGAGCTCTTCGCGATCTGCCCAGGCCAACAGCTCGGCCAGCCGCTCCGGGCTGTCGGGACGGGCGAAGTAGTCGCCCGAGCCGCCGGTGCGGACGGTCGTGAGCCGCTCGAGCGGGTGGTCGCGCTGGACGCCGGCGGGCACGACTCACGCGCGTCAGCCTCCGAGCGAGGTCGTCGACGTTCCCCGCTCCGAGCGTCAGCAGCAGGTCCCCCTCGCGCAACTCGCCGCGCAGCATCTGCTCGGCGTCCTCCAGCTCCGGCAGCCACCAGACCGGCCGGCCGGCCGCGGCGTCGGCGGCAGCCGCGGCGACCAGGCGACCGCTGACGCCGGGGAAGTCCTCGGCCCGCTCGCGCGCGGGGTAGATGCCGAGCACCACGACCAGGTCCGCGAGCGCGAGCGCCGCGCCGAACTCGCGCGCCAGCATGCGCGTGCGCGAGTAGAGGTGCGGCTGGAAGCAGGCGATCAGGCGCGCCGGCTCGTAGGTGCGGGCCGCCTCCAGCGTCGCGCGCACCTCGGTCGGGTGGTGGGCGTAGTCGTCGACCACCAGCGCCCCGGCCGCCGAGCGGCCGTGCTGCTCGAAGCGGCGACCAGCGCCGCTGAAGCTCGCCAGCGCCGGGGCGGCCTCGGCGTAGGCCACGCCGGCCGCACGACACGCCGCGAGCGCCGCCAGCGCGTTGAGCACGTTGTGTCGGCCGGGGACCGTCAGCTCGACCGTCACGCCGTCGAGCTCGAAGCGCGAGCCGCCGTGCTGCAGCTCGAGCCGCCGCGCGCTCACGTCGCCGGCGTCGATCCCGAACGTCTGCACGTCCGCCACGTCCAGCGCGGCCGCCGCCTCGACCGACGCGATCCGCTGTCCGGCGGGCTCGACGAACTCACGGAAGGCCGCCTCCAGCTCGGCCAGCGAGCCGTAGGTGGCGTGGTGGTCGAGCTCGACGTTGGTGACCACCGCGACGTCCCGCGCGAGCGCGAGGAACGAGCGATCGGACTCGTCGGCCTCGAGCACCGTCCAGCCACCGTCGCCCCAGGCCGCGTTCGTGCCGGCCGAGCGCAGCTCGCCGCCGATCAGGAAGGCCGGCGCGCGGTCGCAGGCGAGCAGCACGTGGGCGATCATCGAGGCGGTCGTGGTCTTGCCGTGCGTGCCGGCGACCGCGATCGCCGGCTGCAGGCGCGAGACCTCGCCGAGCAGGTCGCTGCGGTGCAGCACGGACGCCCCGGCGGCGCGAGCCGCAGCCAACTCGGGGTTGTCGGAGGGAATCGCGGTCGAGACCACGACCTCCGCCCCCGCGGCCAGGTTCTCGGCGGCGTGGCCGATGCGTGGCTCGATGCCGGCGGCGCGCAGGGGCACGCAGTAGGGAGAGTCGGCCTGGTCCGAGCCGGACACCGTCGCGCCGAGCGAGCGGGCGACGAGCGCGAGGCCGCTCATGCCAGCCCCGCCGATGCCGACGAAGTGCAGCGTCCTGCCCGCGAAGGGAGCTCCGGTCACGCGCGAAACCGTAGTGCCGGCCCCGGCGCCATCCCGCTCTTAGGGCACAAATTCGACCCCGAAATCGATCCATGTGCGCTCCTGCGCACGTAACATGTCTCGAGTGCTCATCCAGGCCTGTCTCAACGGGGCCCGGAGGCGGGGAGAGCACCCGTCCCTGCCCCTGCTCCTAGACGAGCTCATCCGTGACGCCCGTGCCTGCGCGCGCGTCGGGGCCACGTGTCTCCACGTGCACCCGCGCGACGGCTCGGGCAAGGAGACGCTCGACCCCGGGCTGGTCGACACCGCGGTCGGCGCGATGCGGGCGGGCGCGAGCCTGCCGGTCGGCGTCAGCACCGGTGCCTGGATCGAGCCCGACCCCGAGCGGCGGGCAGCGCTGGTCGCACAATGGAAGGGGCCCGACTACGCCTCGCTCAACCTCTACGAGGAGGGCTACGAAGCCGTCGCCTGGGCGCTGCTCGACGCCGGGATCGGCATCGAGGCCGGGATCGAGACCGAGGCGGACGTCGAGCGGCTGGCTGTCAGCGGCCTCGGCAGCCGCGTGCTGCGGGTACTGGTGGAGGTCGTCGACGAGGACCCCGGTGCCGCGACGACCCACGCCCTCGCCCTCGACCGGGCGCTGGACGCCGTGGGCGTCGAGGCCCCGCGCCTGCACCACGGCAGCGGCGACGCCACCTGGGCGGTGATCGCCCAGGCCAGCCAGCTCGGCAGAGACCTGCGCGTCGGCCTCGAGGACGTGCTCACGCTGCCCAACGGCGACCTCGCGCCGGACAACGCGGCGCTCGTCGGCGCCGCGGCGGCAGTCCGCCAAGCGGCCTAGCCGCTCAGCCCTCGACGAGCGCGAGGAGCTCGTCCGCGATCCGCTGCGCGGCGTCCGGCCGAGCCGCCGCCCGGGCGGCGTTGGCCATCTCGGCCATGCGCTGCGGAGCGGCGAGCAGCGATCCGATCTCGCGCGCGAGGCGAGGGCCGTCGAGCTCGTCGTCGGGAACGACGACCGCGGCGCCGGCGGCCTCCATGTAGCGGGCGTTGGCGGTCTGGTGGTCGGCCGTGGCGTGCGGGTAGGGCACCAGCAGCGAGGGCAGGCCGACCGCCGCGACCTCGAGCACCGACCCGCCGGCCCGGGCGGCCACGAGGTCGGCCGCGGCGAGCGCCTCGGCGAAGGGGTCGATGTACTCCTCGAGCCGGTAGTGCGACGGGGAACCGAGCTCGTCGAGGCGCGCGCGCAGCTCTGGATGGTCGCGCCGTCCGCACGCGTGCAGGACGAAGCAGGGCGCGACGGCGCCGAAGGCGTCGATGGCGGCGTGGTTGAGCCGGCGCGCCCCGAGCGAGCCGCCGAAGATCAGCAGGCACTGCCGATCGGCGGGTATGCCGAAGCGCTCGCGGGCAGCGTCGCGGTCGACCTGGCCGGTGCCGGCGGGCAGCGCCCGGCCGCTGACGACGTAGCGCTCGCCCGTGCGGCCCTCGAGCGGAAAGGCGAGGAACACCCGGCGAGCCAGCGGCGCGAGCGCCCGGTTGGCGACGCCGAGGTGGCTGTCGGCCTCGGTCAGCGCCAACGGCAGGCCGAGCGAGCGAGCGGCGAGCCCGACCGGTCCCGCGACGTAGCCGCCGCCGCCGAGCACCGCGTCCGCGCCCACCCGCCGCAACAGGCGCCGGGCGGCGACGGTGGCGCGCGCGGCGAGCACCAGGGCGCGCAGGGCGCGCAGCGGGTTGCGACGGTCGATGCCGACGATCTTCAACGAGTGGAACGGGTAGCCGGCGGCCGGCACCAGCTCCGCCTCGGCCCGCTCGCCGCCGACGAACTCGACCTCCGCCCCACGCTCGCGCAGGGCGTCGGCGATCGCCAAGGCCGGTACCACGTGACCGGCGGTCCCGCCCGCGGCGATCACGACCTTGGGCATCGACTCACCGCCCGCGGTTGGCCGCCCGTCGCGCCGAACGCTCGGCGGCGCTGGGCTGGCGCTGCTTCTTGGCGCCGCCCTCGATCGCGCGCAGCGGCGGGCGCTGGGCGCGTACCGCCCTGCCACCCGTGGCGGCCACATTCAACAGCACGCCCATCCCACCGAGCATCAGCACGAGGTTGGTGCCGCCATAGGAGAGCAGCGGCAGCGGCACGCCGGTCAGCGGCGCCATGCCGAGCACCGCGAACAGGTTGAGCGTCGCCTGCGACAGGATCAGCGAGGTCATGCCCGCCGCGACGAGCTTCGAGTAGAGGTTGCCGGCCGTCTTGGCGGCCCGCAGGCCGGCGTAGGCGATCAGCGCGTAGAGCGCCACGACGCCGAAGAGGCCGAACAGGCCGAGCTCCTCGCCGATGATCGCCAGGATCATGTCCGTGTGCGCCTCGGGCAGGTAGAAGATCTTCTGCACCGACTCCCCCAGCCCGACGCCGAAGAAGCCGCCCGAGCCGATCGCCGTCAACGCCTGGACGGCCTGGAAGCCGGTGTCGCCGGCGTCGGCGAAGGGGTCGAGGAAGGCGGTCAGCCGCTCGCGGCGGTAGGGCTCGGCGATCGCCAGGATCAGCGTCAGGAAGGCGAGCGTGCCGGCGATCAGGCCGAGGTTGCGCATCGGCACGCCGGCGGCGATCAGCAGCATGCCGATCGCGAAGCAGATCACCAGCGCGGTGCCCATGTCCGGCTGCTTGAGCAGCAACAGGCAGGCCGCCCCGACGACGATCAGCAGCGGCTTGACCAGGCCGCTCATCGTCTTGGTCGCTCGTGGGCGCGCAGCCAGCACCTGGGCGGCGTAGAGCACCAGCGCCAGCTTCAGCATCTCCGAGGGCTGGAAGGTGAGGAAGCCCGAGCCGATCCAGCGCGTGGCGCCGTTGACCGTGATGCCGATCCCCGGCAGCGTCACCGCGATGCAGAGCACGAACGAGCCGATCAGCAACAGCGGCGTCAGGCCCTTGACGACCTTCAATCCCTGGCGCGAGATCACGTGCATCGCGACCAGGCCGATGACGCCGAAGATGACGTAGCGCTTCAGGTAGTAGGCGGGGTCCCCCGTGCCGTCCAGCAGCGATTCGGCCGAGCTCGCCGAGTAGACCATGACCGCGCCGAAGGCCAGCAGGCAGAGCGTGGCGGTGTAGAGGATCGAGTACTCGATCGGTCGCTTGACCGGCGCCTTCCGGCCCTTGCCGCGCTTCGCCATCCGGGCGTCCTTCGACGCCGATGGGCGAAATCATGCAGGCGGAAGGAGCGAGCGAAAATGGTCGCCGCGCTGCTCGTAGTCGCGGTACTGGTCGTAGCTCGCGCAGGCCGGGGAGAGCAGCACCACGTCGCCGGCCTCGGCGGCCGCCGAGGCGGCCGCGACGGCGGTCTCGAGATCGCCGCAGCGATGGAGCGGCACGGTGCCCGCGAGGTCGGCTTCGAGCCGGTCGGCCGCGGTCCCGATCAGGTAGGCGGCGCGGCAATGCGAGGCGACCGCGTCACGCAGGCCGGTGAAGCCCCCGCCCTTGAGGCTGCCGCCGAGGATCACGTGCACGCCGCCGTCGAAGGCCTCGATCCCGCGCTCGGCCGCGTCGACGTTGGTGGCCTTGGAGTCGTTGACGTAGAGCACGCCGTCGACGCTGCCGACCTCCTCCAGCCGGTGCGGTACGCCTGGGAACGTGCGCAGCGCCTCGGCAACCGCCTCCGCCGGCAGACCCGCAGCGAGCGCCGCGGCCGACGCGCCCAGCGCGTTCTCGAGGTTGTGCGCCCCGCGCAGGCGGACGTCCTCGGCGGGCAGCGGCAGCGCCCCTCGGTCGCCGAACACGATCTTCCGGGCCTCTCCCGGCGGCTGCACGGAAACAGGGACGACCGCTACCTGCTCCGCGGTCTGGTGCGCGAACAGCCGCAGCTTCGCCTCCCGGTAGGCCTCCACGCTCCCGTGCCGGTCGAGGTGGTCCTCGGTCAGGTTCAGCAGCAGCCCCACCTCGGGCGCGAAGGCGGTGGCGTCCTCCAGCTGGAAGCTCGAGCATTCGCACACCACCGTCGCCGCCGGATCGAGCGTGCCGACCAGCGACGACAGCGGCGTGCCGACGTTGCCCGCCACCGCCACCGGCACGCCGGCCGCGCGGTGCATCGCGGCGAGCAGCTCGGTCGTGGTCGTCTTCCCGTTCGTGCCGGTGACCGCGACGAAGCGGTTGCCGCCCAGCAGCCGCCAGGCCAGCTCCAGCTCGCCGTGCACGGGGATGCCCCGCTCGAGCGCCGCCGCGATCACGGGCGCCTCGCAGGGCACGCCCGGGCTCTTGACCACGCAGGCCGCCTCGTCGAGCAGCGCCACGCCGTCGCTGCCGAGCAGGGCCTCGACGCCCTCGGGCACCTCGGCCGGCTCGCCGCTGTCGGTCGCCAGCACGCGCCCGTGCGGCTGCAGCATCCGCGCCGCGGCCACGCCCGAGCGCGCGAGCCCGACGACCAGGTACGGGCCGCCCGGCAGCGGCGGCCTCATGTGATCGACGCTTGGTAGAGCGTGAAGCCGATCGCCGCGCAGATCGTCGCCACGATCCAGAAGCGCAGGATGATCTTCGTCTCCGACCAGCCCAGCAACTCGAAGTGGTGGTGGATCGGCGCCATCAGGAAGACCCGCTTGCGAAAGCGCTGGAAGGCGATCACCTGGATCAGCACCGAGAGCGCCTCGATCACGAAGATGCCGCCGATCAGGATCAGCAGCACCTCGGTCTTCGTCAGGACGGCCAGCGCCGCGATCGCGCCGCCCAACCCGAGCGAGCCGGTGTCTCCCATGAACACCGACGCCGGAAACGAGTTGAACCACAGGAAGCCGACGCAGGCCCCCACCAGGCAGGCGCACAGCAGCGCCAGGTCCTCCTGGCCCGAGGTGATGAACGTCATCGCCGTGAAGGTGAGGAAGACGATCGCCGAACAGCCGGCGGCGAGGCCGTCGAGACCGTCGGTGAGGTTGACGCCGTTGGTCGCGCCGGCCAGCACGAGGAAGATCAGCACCGGGTAGAGCAGCCCGAGGTCCTGGACGGTGTAGTCGACGATCCGCAGCCGCAGGCTGTCCTCGAGGCCGACGTACTCGGTCACGAAGATCCACAGCAGGATCGCCGTGGCCGCCTGCACCAGCAGCTTGTAGCGCCCCGAGACGCCGAGCGAGCGGCGCCGGCGCAGCTTGGTCCAGTCGTCGGCGAACCCGAGGGCGGCCATCAGCAGCGCCGTGGCGAGCACGGCGACGCTGGCGGCGCGGTACTCGGTCAGGATCAGGAACGGCACGCAGACGGCCAGGAAGATCGCCAGGCCGCCCATCGTCGGCGTTCCCGCCTTGCCGTGATGGGCCTCCGGCCCCTCCTCGCGGATGTGCTGGCCGAACTCCCGCTCGCGCAGGAACGTGATGAAGCGCGGCCCCACGAACATGCAGATGAGCAGGGAGCCCATGCCCCCGATCAGGATCTCGCCCAGCATCATGGTCTAGGCGAGGACCCGCTCCAGCCCCACGGACCGCGAGCCCTTGATCAGCACCCGGTCGCCCGGTCGGGCCAGCTCGCTCAGCAGCGCACCGGCCTCCTCGGGGGTCGAGACGGCGTGCGTCTCGCCGTTGAAGCCGCGCGTGTAGGGAAGCGCCCGCTCGCCGACCGGCACCAGCACCTCCACCCCCAGCTCGGTCGCGTGCGCGCCGATCTCGCGGTGGTAGTCGTCGGAACCGGGGCCGAGCTCGGCCATCGTGCCGAGCACGGCGATGCGGCGCTCGGCACCGCTGGCCACGAGGTGGTCGAGAGCCGCGCGCATGGACATCGGGTTGGCGTTGTAGCAGTCGTTGACCACGGTCACCCCGCCGGGGAGCTCCACGATCTCGCCGCGCAGCGACGAGAAGCGGGCGTCGACGCTGCCGCGCGGCGTGACTCCGAGAGCGCGCGCGGCGGCGACCGCGGCGAGCGTGTTGAGCAGGTTGTGCGGCTCGCTGTAGGGCAGCTCGAGCTCGATCCGCTCCCCACGCGCCTCGATCTCGGCGCGACCGGCCTCGAAGGAGAGCAGTTGCACCTGGCCGCCGGGGCCGAAGGTCCAGGTGTCGAGGTCGTCGCGCAGGTGCTGCTCGAGCAGCGGCTCGCTGACGGGCACGACGCAGGCTGCGCCCGGCTCGAGGTCCCTGATCAGCTCGGCCTTGGCCGCCGCCACGCGCTCGACGGTGCCGAGCAGCTCCAGGTGCACCGGGCCGACGTTCACGATCACCCCCACGTCCGGCTTGGCGATCGCGACCAGCTCGGCGATCTGGCCCTCGCCGCGCATCGCCAGCTCGAGCACGAGCGCCTCGGTGCCGCGCGAGGCCTCGAGCAGCGACAGCGGCAGCCCGATCTCCGTGTTGAAGTTCTCGCGGCTGGCGTGCGTCTCCACGCGCGTGCGCAACAGCGCGGCGAGGATGTCCTTGGTCGACGTCTTGCCCGTCGAGCCGGTGACGCCGATCGTGCGGGCGCCCAGCTCGCGCCGCCAGGCCAGCGCGAGACGCTGCAGCGCCGCGAGCGGGTCGTCGGCGACGAGCACGACCGCGGCGGCGCCGCCGGCCTCGATCGCGGCAGCCGCGTACGGCTCGCGCACGAGCACCCCCCACGCGCCGGCGCGCACCACGTCGGCGGCGTACGTCCCGCCGTCGACGTTGGCGCCGGAGAGCCCGACGAACAGGTCCCCCGCCCCGGCCGCGCGCGAGTCGATGACCGTGCGCACGAAGCCGGGCGCGTCGGGGGCGCCGGCGGCAAGGCGCGCGCCGGCGGCGTCGGCGATCCAGGAGGCCGGGCGGTCGATCACGGGAGCATCCTCATCCGCAGCGCTTCCCGAGCGACCGTGACGTCGTCGAACGGCTCCTTGCGACCGTCGGCGAACTCCTGCCCCTGCTCGTGGCCCTTGCCGGCGATCACCACCACGTCCCCCGCCTGCGCACCCTCGATCGCCTGCCCGATCGCGCGCCGGCGGTCGACCTCGCGCTCGGCCTCGGGGCCGGCCCCGGCGAGCACCTCGTCGACGATCGCCTCGGGATCCTCGCTGCGCGGGTTGTCGGAGGTCACGATCACGCGGTCGGCCAGGCGGCGGGCGGCGTCGCCCATCAGCGGGCGCTTGCCGCGGTCGCGGTCCCCCCCGGCGCCGAAGACGACGGCCAGCCGGCGCTGGGCGATCCCGCGCGCGGCGCGCAGCACGTTCTCGAGCGAGTCGGGCGTGTGGGCGTAGTCGACGAGCACCCCGAAGTCCTGCCCCTCGTCGACGGCCTCGAACCGTCCCGGGACGCGCTCGAAGCCGGGCAGCGCGGCCTGGACGGTCGCCAGCTCCACTCCCAGCGTGCGCGCGGCGGCCACGGCGGCGAGCACGTTCTGGACGTTGAACAGGCCCGGCAGCCGCGAGGACAGCTCGACCGAGCAGTCTGGCGTCTCGCAGAGGAAGCGGGAGCCCATCACGTCGAACTCGACGTCGCGGGCGCGGTAGTCGGCCTCGCGCTCGACGGCGAAGCCGACGCAGTCGCGCTCGGCCGCCAGCCGCCGGCCGTACTCGTCGTCGAGGTTGACCACGGCCGGTCCCGGCTCGTCGAACAGGCGGCGCTTGGCGAGGAAGTACTCCTCCATCGTCGGGTGGAAGTCGAGGTGGTCCTGGCTGAGGTTCGTGAACACGCGACAGGCGAAGTGGACGCCGGCCGCGCGGCCGAGCTCGAGCGCGTGCGAGGAGACCTCCATCGCGCAGGCGCCGTCGCCGGCATCGAGCATCGCCCGGAACGCCGCCTGGAGGTCGATCGCCTCGGGCGTGGTGCGCCGGACCTCGCTCTCGACCCCGCCTACGACCGACTTGACCGTGCCCAGCAGGCCGGTGCGGATCCCAGCCGCCTCGAGCAGGTGGCGCACGAGGAAGGCGGTCGTCGTCTTGCCGTTCGTCCCGGTGATCCCCACCATGCGCAGCTGCGCCGTGGGGTCGCCGTAGAAGCGCGCGGCGGCCGGTCCCATCGCGGCGCGCACGTCGTCGACCACCACCTCCGGCACCCCCAGCCCCAGCGGCCGCTGACAGACCAGCGCCGCCGCGCCGCGCTCGACGGCGGCGGGCGCGAAGTCATGGCCGTCGACCTCGAAGCCGGGCACGCAAAAGAAGAGGGTGCCGGGGCCGACGCTCCTGCTGTCGTAGGCGAGCGACGAGATCTCGATCTCGGCCGCCCCGGCCCCCATGAGGTCGCGGAGGGTCACGGTGGCTGGCGAGAATAGCCCCTGGCCAGGCCGTTCAAGGCTCAGATTTCCCCGTCCACGGCCGATAACGGGCGTGATGGGGGCAACCGCAATCCCAGCGCTGGCACGCCTGACCGAGCGTCGCTTCCAGAGCTTCTCCGAGGCCGCCGACGCCGTGCTCGACCTGCTCGAGCACGAGCTGCCGGCCGACACGATCCTGATCGGCCAGCTCGACTGGGGCGAGGGTCTGCTGCGCATCCTCGACGCGCGCGGCCGCACGCAGGGCGTCCAGCCCGGCTCGGCCCTGCCGCTCACCGGCCACGAGCACGGCGACCACGGCGGCGGCCTGATCGACCCCACCGCGCTGACCGCGATCGACGTGCGCAGCTACCTGGCGATCCCCTTCGAGACCCACGACGGCGGCGGCGCGATCACCCTCTGCGCGCTCGGCACCGACGTCGACCGCTTCACCACCACCGACCTCGACGTGCTCAGCATCGCCGGGCGCATGCTCACCTACGAGTGGGAGACCGTGCGCTGGCGCGCCGAGCTGCGGCGGATGTCCGAGCAGCTGCGCGACCCGGAGTCGACCGACCCGGTCACCGGCCTGCCGGACGCCACCCGCTTCTCGCACGCGCTCGACCGCGAGTGGACCCTCGCCCAGCGTGGCGTCGTCGAGTCGTACGTCGTCACCTGCCGGGCCACCAACCTCGACGAGGTGATCGCCAGCCACGGCGAGGCGATGGCGCGGCTGCTGCTCAAGGACATGGCCGACGTGCTCGGCGCCGCGATCCGCCGCACCGACCACATCGGGCGCAGCGCC
The DNA here is from genome assembly GCA_963846505.1 of uncultured Thermoleophilaceae bacterium. Classification (GTDB taxonomy): domain Bacteria; phylum Actinomycetota; class Thermoleophilia; order Solirubrobacterales; family Thermoleophilaceae; genus JACVRW01. The sequence goes on from CAWJWD010000004.1 coordinate 622,224, forward strand.
AGCGACGAGATCGCCTCGGTGCTCGTGGGCTGCAAGGGCAAGGCCGGCGCCGACGCCTTCTTCGCCCGCTTCCAGGACTCCTTCGCGCACGTCACCAGCAGCCGGCCGACGACGTTGACCGTCACCTACGGCGTGCGCAACCTCGGCGACGCCGACTCGGGCGAAGACGCGCTCGCCGCGGCCCGCGCGGACACCTACGTCGCGTCGCAGGAGTCGGTATGAGCGCACCCCAGACCGCGCTGCCCGGACTGACGCCGCCGTCGTCGCCCGCCGGACGGCCGGAGTTCCTCAGCGACGTCGTCATCGACCTCGGCTTCGCCAGTCGCGAGACCGTCGACGACGCCGTGCGCCAGGCGCGAACCGGCACCACGGTCGCGAGCGTGCTGGTCGAGTCGGGCGCGGTGACCGAGGACGAGATGGCGCGCGCGACCGCCGAGCGCCACGGCCTCGACCACGTCGACCTCGCCGTCTACCCGGTAGACACTGCCGCGGCCGGGCTGATCAAGCCGTCGGCCGCCAAGCGCTACATGGCCGTGCCGGTCGGCTTCGAGCCGGACGGCTCGCTGATCGTCGCCGTCTCGGACCCGGCCGACGCGCTCGGCCTCAACGACATCGCCGTGATGACCAAGCTCGACGTGACCGCGGCGGTGGCGCCGCGCAGCGCGATCGAGGCGCTCGTGCTGAAGCTCGAGGACGCCGCCGCGCCGGAGGTCGCGTCCAGCGAGGGCAAGCGCAAGATCAAGGCCAACGGCCGTGCGGAGACGGTCGCCGTCGACCCCGTCGCCGACACGACCTCCGACGCCGGTGCAGCCGCCGCGCCGGCCACCGCTCCCGAGCTGGCCGACGCCGCTCCCGCAGCGACCGCCTCCGTCCCCGTCGAGAAGCCGACGCTGCCGCCGCGCGCGATCTTCTGGCAGGCGGACGACAGCGTCGGCGGCACCATCAGCGCCCGGCCCCCGCAGCCGGCACCCGTGCCGGCGCCACCCGTCGTCGACGGCGAGCAGGCGGTCGTCGACTCCCTCCGCCAGCAGCTCGACCGGGCGCGCGAGGAGCGCACCGCCGCCCAGCTGGAGACCGGGCGCCTGCAGACCGAGCTGAACGAGCTGCGCCAGCAGGTGGCCGCCGCCGGCAGCGCGACCGAGGAGCTGACCCGCTCCAAGGTCGAGATCGAGCGCCTGACCGCCGCCTCCGCCAACGCCGGCGACGCCCGGGCCGACCTCGAGCGACTGCGCAGCGAGCTGGAGCGCCTCCAAGCCGAACAGGCCACCGAGACCGCTGCCGATCCGGCCGAGACCGAACGCCTGCGCGGCGAGGTCGAGCAGCTGCGAGCCACGCTGGAGCGCCTGCGGCCCGAGCTCGAAGCCGGCCAGGAGGCCCGCGGCGAGGTCGAGCGGCTGAAGGGCGAGCTGTCCGAGCTGCGCTCGGAGCAGGGCACGGCCGAGAGCGGCGCCCGCGAGGAGATCGAACGCCTCCGAAGCGAGCTGGCCCAGACCCAGGCGGAGCAGGCAACGGCCGGCACCGACGCTCGAGCCGAGATCGAACGGCTCCAAGCGGAGCTCACCCAGACCCGCTCCGAGCGTGGCACGACCGAGACCGCTGCCCGAGCCGAGACCGAACGGCTTCAGGCGGAGCTCACCCAGCTTCGCACCGAGCACGCGACCGCAGGCACCGACGCCCGAGCCGAAGTCGAACGACTCCAAACCGAGCTCACCCAGCTTCGCGCAGAGCACGCAACGGCAGGCACCGACGCCCGAGCCGAGACCGAACGACTCCAAACCGAGCTCACCCAGCTTCGCACCGAGCACGCGACCGCAGGCACCGACGCCCGGGTCGAAATCGAACGACTCCAGGCAGAGCTCACCCAGCTTCGCACCGAGCGGAGCGTCGCCGCCGGCGACGCCCGAGCCGAAGTCGAACGGCTGCAGGCGGAGCTCGTCGAGCTACGCCGCCAGCAGAACGCGGGCGCGGACGCCCAGGCCGAAGTCGAACGACTGCGCGGCGAGCTCGACGAGGCAAGGCGCGAGTACGCCGCCGCGGCCGAGGCGCAGGACGAGGTCACCCAGCTCAAGGGGACGCTGGAACGGCTGCGGCCAGAACTCGATGCGGGCCAGGAGGCACGAGCGGAGCTGGACCGGCTCCATCCCGAGCTGGAGGAGCTTCGGTCCCAGGCGGCCAGCGCCGGCGACGTCGAAGCACTGCGCGCCCAGCTCGAGACCGAGCAGTCCAGCCTCGCCCAGCTGCGCGCCGAGGCCGAGGGCCTGCGCGGCGAGCTCGACGAGCTGCGTCCGAAGCTCACCGCCGCCGATCGAGCCCAGAGCGAGCTGGAGCAGCTGCGCACCGAGCTCGAACGGACCCAGACCGAGCTGACCGACGGCGCTGCCGCCGCGAAGGACGACGTCGACCGCCTCAATGCGGAGATCGAGCGGCTCCAAGCCGAGGCGACCGCCGGCGCCACCGCACGGGATGAGCTCGAGCGGCTCGGCACCGAGACCGAACGGCTCCAGGGCGAGCTCGCGGACAAGACGACGGTCGCAGACGAACTTCGCACGGAGCTCGAAGAGGCGCGCGCCGAGCTGGCCGCTGGCGTCGCCGCCAAGGAAGAGGTCGAACGGCTCGAGACCAAGCTCGAAGACCTCCAGCCCGAGCTGACGGCCGGTACCGCCGCCAAGGCAGAGGTCGAACGACTCGAGACCAAGCTCGAAGACCTCCAAACCGAACTCGCCGCGGGCGCCGCCGCGCAGGAGGAGGCCGAGCGGCTGCGCACGGAGGCCCAGCGGCTGCGCACGGAGGTCGAGCGGCTGAGCGCGGACGGCGAGCGCGCGGGTGAGGATGCGCAGCGGCTGCGCACGGAACTGGACGAGCTGCGACCGGAGTTGGAGAGCGGAGCCGAGGCCAAGGCCGAGGTCGAGCGACTGCAGGCAGAGCTGGACACGGCACGGACCGCGGCCGACGAGCGCGGCACGGAGATCGACGAACTGCGGACGAAGCTGGAGACGCTGGAGCCGGAGCTCGCCGACGGCGCGCAGGCCAAGGACGAGGCACGGCGACTGGCCGGCGAGGTCGAGGAGTTGCGGGCTCGCATCGGCGCGTTGCAGCCGCAACTCGACGCCGCCGTCGACGCACGGGCCGAGGCCGACGAGCTGCGGGCCCAAGTCGAGGAGCTGCAGCCGCAGCTTGCCGCCGCGAAGGACGCACGCGAGCAGGTCGAGCGGCTGCAGAGCGAACTCGAGACGGCCGAGCAGGCTCGGGACGAGGTGGAGCGGCTGAGCGCCGAGCTGGAGCAGTTGCGACCGGAGCTCGAGGCCGGCGCGAAGGCGAAGGCGAAGTTGGACAAGCAGCGGATCAAGAACGAGCGCCTCGAGGCCGAGCTCGAGCAGGCCGGCAAGGCGCAGGAGCAGCTGGACGAGTTGCTGCCCGAGCTGGAGCGGCTGCGCGTCGTCGAGGAGGACGAGGCGACGCTGCGCGAGCGAGTCGAGCGTCTCGAGGGCGAGCTGAGCGCGAGCGCCGATCAGCTGAACCGCGTACGCGACGAGCTCAAGCACGCCGAGACGCGACTGGAGCAGCTCGACGAGGCCGTCGAGACGGCCAAGGAGAGCCGCTCGGAGGCCAAGCGAGCGCTCGCGGAGCTGGACGCCGCCCGCGAGCGGCTGGGCGACGCCGAGGCGCTGCTGGCACGCGCTCGCGGCGAGGCCGATGCCCGTGGGGCCGAGCTGGACGCCGCCCGGGCGCGGATCTCGAGCGCCGAGCGTGCCACCGAGGACGCGCAGCGCGCGACCGCCGAGTCGCTGCAGGAGACCGAGGACGTCAGGCGCGAACTGGCCGACGCCGTGGCGCGAGCTGCCGAGCAGGCCGCTCAGCTCGAACAGCGCGCCGAGCAGGCCGACGAGCAGGCGGCGGAGGCCGAGCGTCGGGCCGAGGCCGCCCGCGCGGATGCCGAGCAGGCCAGCAGCACGGCCGCGACCTCCGCCGAGGAGGCCGACGCGGCGACGCTACGCGCGGACGCCTCCGAGCGCGCCCTCGGCGAGGCCGAGCGCACGCTCGCCGACCTGCGCGCCGCCGCCGAGGACGCCGGGCGTCGGCTGCGCGAGCTCGAGGACGCGGACCGGCGCGCCGAGCACGCACGTGCGGCCTACGCCGAGCTGCGCGACGAGACCGACCGGCAGCGCGACCAGCACAGCCGCATCGAACGCGACCTGCGCACGCGCATCGCCAGCGAGGAGCGTCGCCGGCGCGTGCTCGAGGAGCGGCTGTCCGAGGTCGAGGAGTCCGTCTTCACCGCCGAGCGCGCCTTCGACGAGCTCGCGCTCGCCCACCGCAGCATGCGCGGCTCGCTGCGCGCACTGGTCGAGCCGGAGGTCGTCGAGCCCGACGCCGCCGACGACGCCGAGCAGCCACGCGACGCCGACGACGCCTGAGCGCGGCGCAGGAACGAGCGCTCTGCGCGCCGTTCAGCGTGGCGGGATCTTCAGGTACGGCAGCGCGAACTCCATGATGCGCTCGAACGCGGGCGCCGCCACGGTGCCGCCGTAGATGTCGCCCTGCGGCTCGTCGACCATCACCGAGACCAGCAGGCGCGGGTCCTTCGCCGGCGCGAAGCCGATGAACGAGGCCACGAACTTCGTCTTCGAGTAGCCGTTCTTGTCGGCCTTCTCCGCCGTGCCGGTCTTGCCCGCCAGCGTGTAGCCGTCGACCGACGCCTCCTGCGCGGTACCGCCCGCGGCGAGCACGCCCTCGAGCATCTTCGCCACCTCGTGCGCGGTGCGCGCGCTGACGACACGGCGCCCCGGCTTGCGGTCACCTTGAATCAGATATGGCTCTCGGAGGACGCCATTGTTCGCAACTGCCGTGTACGCGGTGGCCATCTGCATCGGCGTGACGGCGATGCCCTGGCCAATCGGCATGTTGCCCATCGACGAGCCGGAGTAGTTCTCGGGGCGCAGCACGATGCCCTGCTGCTCGCCCGGCAGCTCGATGCCGGTCGGGCGTCCGAAGCCGAAGCGCCGCACCCAGCGGTCGAAGCGCTTGGCGCCCAGCTCGAGGCCGATCTTCACCGAGCCGACGTTCGAGGACTGGGCGAGGATGTCGGCGGTCGTCAGCTGCACGGTCCCGCGGGCGTGCGACTCCTCGATCACCCGGTCGGCGACCTGGATCGTCGGCGGCAGCGTGAACGGCGTGTCGGGGGTGATCAGCTTGTTCTCCAGCGCCCCCGAGACGGTCATCGCCTTGAAGGTCGAACCGGGCTCGTAGATCGACTGGATCGCGCGGTTCTGCGACGCGCTCGGCGGCGCCTCGGCGGCGTCGTTGGCGTCCACGCGCGGCCAGTTGGCGAGCGCCAACACGGCGCCCGTACGCGGATCCATCACGATCGCGCTGGCGCCGCGCGGCATGTAGGTGGCACCGACCTCGGCCAGCACCGCCTCGGTGCGTTCCTGGATCGCGGCGTCGAGCGTCAGCTGCAGGTCCTCGCCGGCCTCGGCGGGCTTGGTCTCGACGAGGCTGACGGTCTCTCCCAGCGCGTCCTTGACCACCCGACGGTGGCCGTCGCTGCCGCCGAGCTCCTCGTCACGCGAGTACTCGAGCCCGGACAGGCCGGTGTTCTCGTCGCCGACCAGGCCGAGCACCTGCGACGCGAGTGCGCCCTGGGGATAGCTGCGCTTGGGCTCGGTAGTGGTGCCGATGCCCTCGATGCCGAGCTTCGCGACGCGGTGGCCGTTGGTCGAGTCGAGCTTGCGCTGGAGGAAGGCGAAGCCCTTCTCGCGGTCGGAGAGGATCTTCAACAGCTCGTCCTCGGGGACGTCGAGCAGGGGCGCCAGCTTGGCGGCCACCACGGCCGGCTGGTCGATCAGGAACGGGTTGGCGAAGACGGTGGTGGCGTCCTCGGAGACGGCGAGCTCGAGGCCGTGGCGATCGGTGATCGTGCCGCGTCGCGCGGGTACGATGATGTCCTCTTCCTGCTGGGTCACCGCGCGCTCCTTGAGCGCGCCGGCCTTGACCGTGCCGAGCCAGGTGGCGCGTACCACCACGAGGCCGAGCAGGACCAGGAAGAGGGCGAAGAGCAGCCCGATCCGCCGCTCGACCAGACGCACCGGCTACCCCGTCGGTGCGACCGCGGTGCCGGTGCTCGTGCCGGTGGGCGCGGTCGGCGTCGCGGTCGGTGCAGTGCCCGTCGTGGTTCCCGTGCTCGGCGTCGTGCCGGTCGTCGGCGTGGCGGTGGTCCCGGTGGTGGGCGTCGTGCCCGTCGTCGTCGTGCCGGTCGTGCCCGTCGTGGCGGTGGTGCCGGTGGTGGTCGCGCTGGGATCGGTCGCAGTCGGCGTGGTGCCGGTGGCGAGGGTCGGGTCGACGCCCGTGGGCGGCGTCGGCGCCGTGGCAACCGGCGCCGGAGCGACGAGCGCCTCGCTCGGTTCGGTGTAGCGCTTGATCGCCAGCTGTGCGTCGGCGCCCGGATGGGCCTCGAGGTAGCGGACGTCGCCGGGAGCGGGCAGCACGAGACCCTGCAGTGCCGCGGCCTCCTGGACGCGCTCGCTCGAGGCGGCGTGCGCGACGCGGTCGCGGAAGCGGTCGTTCTGCCGCTTGAGCTGCTCGATCTGCTCGGCGGTGCCCGCGATGTCGCGGTTGAGCTTGAGCAGGTCGACGTTGAAGAAGACGATCCCGGCCAGCAGCACGCCGATCAGCACGATCCAGCCGCGGCCGGCCAGCAGCGCGTCGAGCGCGCTGGTGCCGCGTGCGCGCAGTGCGCGAGCGAAGGGAGCGTTGACGACGCGTGCCGGCAGCGGCAGCGCGACGGCACCTCCTGCGGCGTAGCCGGACGCGCGGCGCGGAACGCGAGCGGTCGCGGCGTGAGCGGTGCGACGAGACGTGCGCGCGGTCGTGCGACCGCCCTGCTTCCCCGCAGCAGCGCGCTTCGGAGCAGCGGTCCCAGCGGCACGCTTGGGGACCGCGCTTGGGACGACACGCTTGGGCGTGGCAGTCCGACCGGCGGGCTTGCGCGGACGCGGCGCGGCAACGGCACCAGCGGCGGCGCGCGCCATCAGCCCTCGCCTCCGTCGGCGAGCTTGCGGGCGGCGCGCAGGCGACCGGACTTGGACCGCGGGTTGGCGGCGACCTCGCCGGGCGTGGGCGCGATCGCACGCGACGTCAGCAGCTCGGCCTCGGGCTCGCGACCGCAGACGCAAATCGGGAAGTCCGGTGGGCAGACGCAGCCACGGGCGCGCTCGACGAGGAAGCGCTTGACGCGCCGGTCCTCGAGCGAGTGGAAGGAGATCGCGGCCAGCCGCCCCTGCTTGCGCAGCACGTCCCAGGCCAGCGGCAGCGCCCGGTCGAGCGAGTCGAGCTCGCCGTTGACCTCGATCCGGATCGCCTGGAAGACGCGCTTGGCGGGATGCCCGCCGCCGAACTTGCGCCGCACCGCGGCCGGCAGGGCGCCCTCGATCGCAGACACCAGCTCGCCGGTCGTCTCGATCGGCTCGCGCTCGCGTCGGCGCACGATCTCGCGGGCGATCCGACGCGCGTTCGGGTCCTCGCCGAGCGTGCGGAACAGCCCGCTCAGCCGCCGCTCGTCCCAGCCGTTGACGATCGCGCGCGCGTCAAGTTGCTGGTCCGGGTCCATGCGCATGTCCAATGGCGCGTCGTAGGAGTAGGAGAAGCCGCGCTCGCGGGTGTCGACCTGCATCGAGGAGATGCCGAGGTCCATGTAGACGAGGTCCGCGTGCAGCTGCTCGTCGCGCAGCAGCTCGAGGCCGTCGGCGTAGTCCATGCGCAGGAAGCGCGTCTCGCAGGCGACCTCGCGCGCAAGGTCGTCGAAGCGCTCCTCGGCGGCCGGGTCGCGGTCGATGCAGACGAGCGTCCCGGTCGGGCCGATGCGGTCGGCGACCAGGCGGGCGTGGCCGCCGGCGCCGAAGGTGCAGTCAACGGCCACCTCGCCCGGTCCGGGCGTGGTGATGTCGATCAGCTCGCCGGCGAGCACCGGTACGTGCGTGCGCGTCATGTCAAGAAGCATGGCCAAGGCGCTCGGTCACCTCCCCGATCTCCTGGTCGAGCGCGGCCTGCTCGGCCTGCCAGCGCTCGCGACCCCAGACCTCGAGGTGATCCCCCACCCCGACCACGACGACCTCCTTCTCGATCGCGCCGTGTGCCAGCAGCGGCGGCGGCAGCGTCACGCGCCCGGAGGCGTCGAGCTCGATCTCGAAGGAGTTGCCCTGGTAGAAGCGCGAGAGCTTGCGGTACTCGGAGCCCATCGGGTTCAGGCCGCCGAGGGCTCGCTCGATGATCGCCTCGTGGGTGTCGGGCGTCCAGACGGCCACGCAGGGCTCGGGGTCCTTGGAGAGGACCACGCCTGCGGAGAAGGAGGCCCTGAACCGCGACGGGATGCTGAGGCGGTTCTTCGCGTCCAGCGAGTGCTCGTAGTGACCTCGAAATGCCAACGGTCATGTCCCCGCGCCGTCGAAGGAAAGTTGGAGACCGGAGTGGCGGAGTGGGAGGAGCCCCGCCACTCCGGTCGATTGCTGGGCGCCACCCTACCCCACCATCTCCCACTGTGCAACACGATCCCCCACGATTCCGTCCGACAGGCACCAACTGCGCTCCTGGCAGGTCTCGTTTTTAGCTCTGTAAAGCTAAAAATCGGGCGAGGAAGACGTGGGACGACGGCCCCCGAAATGAGGGCGGCTGGCTGCAAGGAGCGCGCGCGGGCGCAAACGTGCATGCAGCGCAGGTCGCTGCAGCTCCCGTTGCGGCGCCGATGGGGTGCGTGGGAGGAAGTGGGGCCGCGTTGCGACAGGCCGCCGGGGACGCGGCTCAGGTCACGTTGGCCGCTATCTCCCAGTGGGTCGTCGTCTCGTCGCGTTCGATCAGGAAGCGGTCGTCCTCGGGGTAGAAGACGGCCCGCTCGTAGTCGTCGCCCGCGAAGCGCCTGATCGCGTCCAGGGAGTCCCAGAGCGTGAACATCGTGAACTCACAACGATCGCCGACGTCGCGGCGCAGCATGTAGACGCCCCGATTGCCCGGGACGCGGGAATAGCCGTCGACTCCCGTGCCGAGCATGTAGTCCGCGTAGGCGTCGCCGTCCTCACGACGCACTGCTCCCTGCCAGATACGTGCGATCACGCTGCTTCTCCCCTCGTTGCCCATGCCCGTCCCCACGGGCACTCGAGAAACGCTTACCCGGCGCCGCTGGACCGATGCACACGCGCTCCCTAGAGAGGAAGCATGGCGCCTCCCGAGCCCGCGAGCGCCGTCAGCAGTGCCGCGACGATCAGCAACAGGACCGAGGGCACCAACAGCAGCGCGACGACGAGCTGGATCTGCGGGCCCGCCCGCGCGGCCTCCTCGCGCACGCGCCGGGCGAGCGCGAAGCGCGCGTCCTGCGCCTGGGCGGTCAGCGTGTCGGCCAGCGGCGCTCCATGTCGTCGTGCGCGCTCGAGCGCGCCGACGAGCGCCCGCACCTCCGCGAACGGGAGGTCGCGGGTCATGTTCGCGAGCGCGCGTTCGAGCGGCACGCCGAGGGCGACGTGCTCGCCCGCCGTGCGCCACGCCCGCGCCAGCGGCCCGTCGGCCCGCTGCCCGACCGCCGCCAGCGACGCCGGCAACGACACGCCCGCCTCCACGCTCACGCGCAAGAGGTCGAGCAGCGCCGGCAGCTCGCGCTGGACGCGACGCCGGCGCCCGGCCGCGAGCCGGCGCAACCAGAGATCCGGCGCGAGGAAGCCCGCCACCGGCGACGCCACCGGCAGCACCACGCTCAGCCGCCCCGGCGCCGCGGCCGACGCCGGCACGGCGAACGTGAGCGCGACCAGCGCCGCGGCGAGCTTGGCCGCCAGCAGCTCCCGCGGGCCGAGGCCTGCGGGCGCACCCGCGGCCGCGACCCGTGCGGCGAGACCCCGCGGTGCGTCCGCCCGCCGCAGTCGCAGCCCGCTGCCGACGACGGCCAGCCAGCGCATCAACCGCGCCGTCGAACCGCCGCCGCCCCGGACCCGGCGCGGCCACGTGACCGGGCCGACGGTCTCGACCAGCCCCGCGACCGCCAACGCGCCTCCCAGCAGGGCGAGCACCGAGGCCATCACCAGCGCACCCTCCCCAGCCGGTGGATCAGCACGCCGGCGACGATCTGCAGGGCGAGCGCGCAGCCGACGAGCCAGCCGGTCAGCAGCGAGCTGGCGAGGCCGGCGAGGAAGCCGGGACTCGCCAGCTCGGCGAGCAGGGCGCCGCCGAGCGGGAGCAGAACGACGAGCAGGCCGGTGAAGCGGGCCTGGGCGGTCGCGGCGCGCACCTCGCCCTCCAGCCGCGCCTCCCCCTCGAAGGAACGGGCAGCCTCGCGCAGCAAGCGGGCGAGATCCCCTCCCGCGCGGTGGCACAGCAGGCAGGCGGCGACGAGCAGGTCGAGCCGCTGCGATCCGGCACGAACGCGCAGCGCCTCGAGCGCCGTCTCGGTACGTGCGCCGGTCGCGAGCTCGGCCGCGGTGCGCCGCAGCTCGAGCCCGGTCGCGCCGTCGACCGCCCGCGCCGCCTCCCCGAGCGCGCCGCGCAGCGAGTGCCCTCCGCCGAGGGCGTCCGCGATCGCGATCGCCGCGTCGCCCGCCCCCGCGTCGACGGCACGCCGGTAGCGAGCCCTGCGCGCACGCAGGACGCGCGCGACCACCAACGGCCCGGCGGCCGCGAGCACTACGCCCGCCGCCGGACCGAGCACGAGCGCACCGAACGCCAACGCCAGCGCGGCGCCGCCGAACAGCAGTCGTCGTCGCTCGGCCGCTCCGGGGTCACGTCCCTCCCGCCCGAGCCGGCCGACCGCGTCCGTCAGCAGCGACAGCAGGCGGGCCGCCCGCCCGAGCGCCGTCGACGTCCGCACCCCGAGCAGCTCGTGCAGCGCGACGAAGCCGCAACAGCCGCCGACGAAGGCCAGTGCGACGCTCACGCGGACGGACGGTCGGAGGGCTCCACGTCAGGAGAAGTCCCGAGACGACGAAGTTCGCCCCCCTCCGGCGACGAGCCTGAGGGATTCAGCCTGCGCCGGGTGCGACCGACAACGAGGCCACGCGTCCGCTCGCTTCGAAGTCGGCGAGCGTAAAGCCGTCGCGCTTGCCGTTCATGGTCATCTGGTGGCTGCCGAGCCATCGATTGCCCTGGTCGCATGCATACGTCATGTCGAAGGCCGGAGCGAGCGACCAGCGACCAGTGCGGTCCATGAGGAAGGCGATGTTCTTGACGTGGTCGTCTTGGTTGCGAGCGACGACGTTGAACACCATGCGTCGGAAGAGCTGCTCGACGTCGGTCTGCGGCAGGCCAAGGGTTCGCATCCCCATGAACGCCTGCTCGTCCCCCGTAAAGGACTTTATGAGGTATATCGGCGCTTAAGGACCTATGTGGAGGACTTTGTGCTACTTCGTCCTGCGGACCCGATGGCCACGTCAAGCTCCGTGCGGGCGCCCACTGCCCGGAACGCCGCCAGTCGCTGCCCGAGGGCGCCGTCGCCGGGCGCTGCCGCGCCGCCGCCGTGCACGTACAGCTCCCTCACCCCGGCGCCGCCGGCTGCGCGCACCACCTCGACGATCGACTCGACCACGCGCGATCCGTCCGGTCGCCGGGCCTGGTGCACCACCACGTCGATCGCGCTCGCCACCTGCTCGCGCACGGCCGCGTGCGGCAGTCCGACGCCGGCCATCAGCGCCAGCGTCTCGACGCGGCGCACGGCGTCCTCGGGCGAGTTGGCGTGGACGGTGGTCAGCGAGCCGTCGTGGCCGGTGTTCAGGGCCTGGAGCATGTCGAGGGCCTCGGCACCGCGGACCTCGCCGACCACGATCCGATCGGGTCGCATCCGCAGCGCGTTGCGCACGAGCGTCCGAATCGTGACCTCGCCGCGGCCCTCGAGGTTGGGCGGGCGGGCCTCCAAGCGCACGACGTGCCGCTGGCGCAGACGCAGCTCGGCCGCGTCCTCGATCGTCACGATCCGCTCCGCGCCGGGAATCGCCCCGGACAGCGCGTTCAGCGTCGTCGTCTTGCCCGAGCCGGTGCCGCCGCTGACGAGGATCGACGCCCGCGCCGCCACGCACAGCGCCAGCAGCTCCGCCGCCGCCGCGCTCAGCGTGCCGCCGACGACGAGGTCGCGCAGCGAGAAGCCCTCGCGGCGGAAGCGACGCACGGTCAGGCACGGCCCCGACAACGACAGCGGCCCGATCACCACGTTCACGCGCGAGCCGTCGGGCAGCCGCGCGTCGCACAGCGGCGACGCCTCGTCCACGCGCCGGCCCAGCGGCGCGAGGATGCGCTCGATCGCGTGCAGCAGCTCGGCCTCCGAGGCGAAGCTCGCCGCCGCCCGCTCCAACCGCCCGCGACGCTCGACGTACACCTCCCCCGGCCCGTTGACCATCACCTCGTCCACCTCGGGATCGGCCAGCAGCGGGTCGAGCGGGCCGAGACCGGTGGCGAGCACCACGACGCGCTCGCACAGGGCCGCCCGCTCGGCCTCCGACAGCGGCGCCGCCTCGCGCTCCACCAGCGCCCGTACGCGCTCGGGCAGCGCCACGTCCCCGGCCTCCCCCGAGCGCGCGTGCTCGACCAGTCGCCCGCGCAACGCCACTGCCAGCTCGTCGAGTGCCTCCATGCCCTGAGAAGTCCACGAAAGCGAAAGTTCGCCCCCTTCCGGCGTAGTCTCCAGGCGATGCCGCGCCGTGAGATCCGCTCTTGGCTGATGGACATGGACGGGGTGCTCGTGCGCGAGGAGTCCGCGATCCCCGGCGCGCAGGAGTTCCTCGCCGCGCTGCGCGAGCACGAGATCCCGTTCCTCGTGCTCACCAACAACTCGATCTACACCCCGCGCGACCTCGCCGCGCGCCTGCGGCGCAGCGGGCTCGACGTGCCCGAGCAGGCGATCTGGACCTCGGCGCTCGCGACCGCGCGCTTCCTCGAGGACCAGCGCCCGGACGGCTCGGCGTTCGTGGTCGGCGAATCCGGCCTGACCACCGCGCTGCACGGCATCGGCTACACCCTCACCGACCGTGCGCCCGACTACGTCGTGCTCGGCGAGACGCGCACCTACAGCTTCGAGCGCATCGCCCGCGCGGTGCAGCTGATCGCCGCGGGCGCGCGCTTCATCGCGACCAATCCCGACAACGTCGGCCCCACGCCCGACGGGCCGCTGCCCGCCACCGGCTCGGTGGCGGCGCTGATCAGCCATGCGACCGGCGTCGACCCGTACTTCGTCGGCAAGCCGAACCCGCTCATGATGCGCTCGGCGCTGAACGCGCTCGACACCCACTCCGAGCACACGGCGATGATCGGCGACCGCATGGACACCGACGTCGTCTCCGGGCTCGAGGCCGGTCTCGAGACGATCCTCGTGCTGACCGGCGTCACCGCCCGCGCCGAGGCCGAGCGCTTCCCCTATCGCCCGTCGCGAATCCTGGACTCGGTCGCCGAGCTCGTCGGCGAGATCGGCCCACTGGCGGCGGTCGACGAGTCGCAGTCCTAGACCGCGCCGGCGAACAGCACCGCGTTGCGCCACGGGTCGCGCAGCAGCAGGCCACCCTCGACCTGCTCGTAGTCGAGGCCCGCGGCCTCCACGCGCTCGCGCAGGGCCGCCAGCGCCGGCGCGTCGATCACGACCGTCCAATGCCGCAGGCCGACGGCGTCCTGGGGCACGGGCGGCACGCCCTCCCCGCGCCAGGTGTTGAAGGCGAGGTGATGGTGGTAGCCGCCGGCCGAGACGAAGGCCGCGCTGGGAAAGACCGTCATCGGCTCGAAGCCGATCACGTCACGGTAGAAGAGCAGTCCGCGCTCGACGTCGCCGACGTGCAGGTGCAGATGCCCCACGACCAGGCCGGCGTCCGCCCGTGGATGGACGGGCTCGCCGTCGACGAGACCGAGCAGGTCCTGCAGATCGAGCGGCGCCGGGCCGATCGCGGCCGGGTCGCTGAGGTCGCCCCAGCGCTCGCGCGAGCGGTCGGCTGCCAGCTCGAGGCCGTTGCCGTCCGGGTCGGGCAGGTAGATCGCCTCGGAGATGCCGTGGTCCGACGCACCGCTGATCGGCGTGCGCGAGACGAGCAGGCGCTGCACCGCTCGCGCCAGCTCCAGCCGCGACGGGTGCAGCAGCGCGACGTGGTAGAGACCTGCATGGCGGCCGGCCCGGCGGGCGCTCGGCTGCTCGGTCAGCACCAGCAGCTCCTCGCCGCCGGCGCCGAGCGCGGCGACGCCGTCCTCGCGGCGCTGGACCTGCAAACCGATCGCCTGCTCGTAGAAGGGCAGCGAGCGCTCGAGGTCGGCGACCGTCAGGTGGGCGGGTCCGAGGCGCAGCGCCGCCGGCAGGACCGCCGCCGGGGCGCTGCGCTCGCTGGAGACTGGGGTAGTCATGCCATCCAGGATCGCGCCAGTCCCACCGTCGGGCAATGGCGAAACGTCGTGGATGCATGGACTTCTGGACGCTCAGCCCCGCGCGCGCTCCCGATAGGCCATCGGCGCCTCCCCCATCTGTCGCTTGAAGGCGCGCGAGAAGTACAGCGGGTCGGCGTAGCCGGTACGGCGCGCGACCTCCTGCACGGACAGGTCGGTGAAGCGCAGCAGCCGCGCGGCCTCCAGCATCACGCGGTCGAGGACCAGCTCCTTGGTGGAACGTCCGGTCACGTGCGTGAGCGCGCGCGAGAGCGCGGCGGCGGGGACGCCGAGCGCGTCCGCGTAGGCGCCTGCCTCGTGCTGGTGGGCGAACTCCTGCTCGAGCAGGGCCGTGAAGCGGCGTTGGAGCTGCACCTGCGCGTCGTCGGGGTCGCGCCGCTCGCTGCGCAGCGCGTCGTACCAGCGCTCGACCCAGAGCAGCAGCACGGAGATCAGGTGCCGCTGCAGCTCGGCGCTCTCGCCGTCCGGCGGTCGCTCCAGCTCGGCCGCCAGCGCCTCGATCGTGGCCTCCAGGCGCTCGGCCTCGCGCGCGGGCACGAGCACCGTGCGTGCCCCCTGACCGGCCAGCAGCCAGCCGGGCGTGGCGCGCTCCGCGCCGCTGCCCAGCAGCAGCTCGTCGCGGAAGCGCACGACGGCGCCGTGGACGTCCTCGGCGCGCTCGAACACGTGCACCTGCCCGCGTCCGATCAGGGTCACGCTGCCCGGCCGCACCGCCTCGACGCTGCCGTCGAGGCGCTGCTGTCCGCTGCCGGACCGGATCCAGAGCAGCTCGTGGTAGTCGTGGCGGTGCGGCTCGCGCACGCTGCCGACGCCGTCGCCGAAGCTCAGGCCGTCGAGGCGTACGACGCGCGCGAGCTCGCCGGGCTCCGGGAGGCGGTCGAGCGTGAGGCTCATGGCTGCGGATCGATCCTCGCAGCCGGGCACGTCGCATGCCAAGCAAGCCCTGGCCTTGGGCGTGCCTCATCTTGGGAGCGCAACCTTCACATGGGGGATGGTGTTCGCGGTGGTAGGCACCAAACCCGACGAGAGGCCCCACCCATGAAGCGGTTCCTGCGTCTTCCCTCGCCCGCGATGGTCGTCGCGCTCCTGGCGCTGTTCGTCGCCATGAGCGGCGTGTCGTACGCGCTCGCCACCGGCTCGATCGGCACGCGCGAGATCGCCAACGGCTCGATCCTCAACCGCGACTTCAAGGACGGCACGCTGCGCGGCCAGGAGTTCAAGCCCGACTCGCTCGGCCCGAACGCGATCAAGGAGCAGGTGCTCGACGCCACGAAGCTCCAGACGGTCAACAACTCGCTGCTCGCCGAGGGCATCACGCGCCAGGTGGTCGTGGCGGTCAACGGCTCCACCGTGCGCGGGCGCGGCGTGGCCTCGACCGGCAGCACCGGCGAGGGCCAATACCAGGCGATCTTCGACCGCGACGTGCGCAACTGCGTCTACTTCGCCACGCTCGGCGACGAGTCGGCGTCCGGACCGGGCACCGGTCAGATCGCCGTCACGTCGCTCGCCAGCAACGTCAACGGCGTGCGCGTCGTGACCCGCAACAGCGACGGCTCGCTCGCCAACCGCTCGTTCCACCTCTTGGTCTCCTGCTGAGGGCGCGGCGCCGGCGCGACCCGGACTGCCCGGGTCGCGCCGCGGCGCCGTTATCGTCTCGGCGGTGACCGATCTCGCTCTCGAAGCAGCCCACTGGGACCTCGAGCCGCTCGTCGACGGCAAGGGCAGCGCCGGGGTGACCGAGCTGCTCTCCGCCGCCCGCGAGCGTGCCGAGGCGTTCGCCGCCGCTCACCGCGGCAAGGTCGCCGAGCTCGACGCGCCCGGCCTCGCCGCCGCGATGCGCGAGCTCGAGGCGATCTCCGACTCCGCCGGGCGCGCCGGCTCGTACGCGATGCTCTCGTTCGCGACCGACACCCAGTCGCCCGAGACCGGCGCGCTGCTGCAGCAGGCACGCGAGCTGGGTGCGGCGATCGAGACCGAGCTGCTGTTCTTCGAGTTGGAGTGGAACCAGGTGCCCGACGAGCAGGCCGAGCGCCTGCTGGTCGATCCGGCGCTCGCGTTCTGCGCCCACCACCTGCGCAATCAGCGCCGCTACCTGCCGCACCAGCTCAGCGAGCCGGAGGAGCGCATCCTCACCGAGACGGGCGTGACCGGCCGCTCGGCCTTCACGCGCCTGTTCACCGAGCAGATCTCGAGCATCGAGGTGCAGCTGCCCGACGTCGAGGGACCGGCGCAGCTGGAGCTCGCCCTCAGCCGGCTGCAGGACCCCGATCGCGAGCGACGCGCCCAGGCGGCACGCGGCATCACCGACGGCCTGCGCAGCGACCTGCGCACGCGCGCGTTCGTCTTCAACACGCTGCTGGCCGACAAGGCGACCAAGGACCGGCTGCGCAAGTACCCGTCCTGGATCGCCTCGCGCAACCTCGCCAACGAGGCCAGCGACGAGTCGGTCCAGGCGCTGATCGACGCGGTCACCTCTCGCTACGAGCTCGCGCGACGCTGGTACCGGCTGAAGGCGAAGCTGCTCGGCATCGAGCGGCTGGCCCACTACGACCGGATGGCGCCGGTCGGCGAGAGCGAGGAGCGCATCCCCTACGACGAGGCGCGCGAGCTGGTGCTCGACTGCTACGGCGGCTTCTCGCCGGTGCTCGGCGAAGCGGCCCGCAGCTTCTTCCTCGCGGACTACGTCGACGCCCCGCCACGGCCGGGCAAGCGTGGCGGCGCCTTCTGCTCGTACACCGTGCCCTCGGCGCACCCCTACGTGATGCTCAACTACACCTCGCGCCCCTCGGACGTGCTGGTGATGGCGCACGAGCTCGGGCACGGCGTGCACGCGTCGCTGGCGCGACCGCAGGGCATCTTCCACTTCTCCACGCCGCTGACCCTGGCCGAGACGGCCTCGATCTTCGGCGAGACGATCGTGCTCGGCCGGCTGCTGGAGCGTGCGCCGGACGCGGCCGGACGGCTGTCGCTGCTGGCAAGCTCGCTCGACGGCGCAGTCGCGGCGATCTTCCGCCAGATCGCGATGAACCGCTTCGAGGAACGGGTCCACACCGAGCGACGCGAGCAGGGCGAGCTGTCGCTCGAGCGCCTCGCCGCGGCCTGGACGGCCACCCAGGAGGACCTGCTCGGCGACTCGGTCGAGATCGACGAGGACTACAGCGTCTGGTGGTCCTACATCCCGCACTTCGTCGACACGCCGGGCTACGTCTACGCGTACGCCTACGGCCACCTGCTCGCGCTGTCGGTCTACCGGCGCTACGAGGAGGAGGGACCGGCCTTCACCGAGTCGTACCTCGAGCTGCTGCGCGCCGGCGGCTCGCTGCCGCCGGAGGAGCTGGGCCGGATCGTCGGCATCGACCTCGCCGACCCGGGCTTCTGGGCCTCGGGGCTCGACCTCGTGGAGCGGAGCCTGGACCAGGCCGAGGCGGCCGCCGCGGACGCCGGCCGGCTCGAAGCCGCCTAGCGCCGGCGCCTCGATCCGCTCGGCCATTCACTCGGGGGTCCGCCGCAGGGCGGGTGGGCGGATCGTGGGCGCGTAGCATCGACGGGCAATGCGTCGCATGTTCCTGCTCGTGGGCGCGGTCGTGCTCGTGGACACGATGTTCTTCGCGGCCGTCTCGCCCCTGCTGCCTCACTACGAGGACGAGCTCGGGCTGTCCAAGACGGCCGCCGGGGTGCTGACCGCGTCCTATCCCGCCGGCACGTTGCTGGGATCGATTCCCGCCGGCTGGATCGCGATGCGGATCGGCGTCAAGCCGACGCTGATGGGCGGCCTCGGCCTGCTCGGCTGCTCGAGCCTGGTGTTCGCCTTCGCCGACGACGTCGTGCTGCTCGACGCGGCGCGCTTCGTGCAGGGGCTCGGCGGGGCGGCGATGTGGGCCGGCGGCCTGGCCTGGCTGGTCGGCGTCTCGCCGCCCGAGCGGCGCGGCGAGCTGATCGGCTCGGCGCTCGGCGCCGCGATCGTGGGCGTGCTGTTCGGCCCGGTGATCGGCGGCGCGGCGACGGTCGTCGGTCCGGAGCTCGTGTTCAGCGCCGTCGGGCTGCTGGCGGTGCTGCTGGCGCTTTGGGCCGCGGCGCTGCCTGGCTGCCCGCCCGAGGGTGCCGCCAGCATGCGCGCCGTGGTCGACGCGCTGCGCCGCCGACCGGTGCAGGCGGGCCTGTGGCTGTTCACGCTGCCGGCGATCTTCGCCGGCGTGCTCGAGGTGCTCGTGCCGCTGCGCCTGGACGATCTCGGCGCCAGCGGCGTCGGCATCGGCGCGGTGTTCCTGGTCGCCTCCGCCGTCGAGGCGGTGCTGAGCCCGTTCGCCGGCCGGCTCTCCGACCGCTACGGCCGCCTCGCGCCGATCCGGGTCGGCCTGATCGGCGCGACGGCGATGGCGGTGCTGCTGCCGGTGCCGGAGACGGTGGTGCTCGCCGGCGCCGCGCTCGTGCTGACCGTGGCCGCGCTCGGCAGCTTCTGGGCGCCGGGCATGGCCCTGGTCTCCGACGCCTCGGAGGAGGCCGGCCTGGACCAGGCGCTCGCCTTCGGAATCGCCAACCTCGGCTGGGCGCTCGGACACCTGATCGGCGGCGGGGGCGGCGCGGCGCTGGCCGACGCGACCGCGGACGCGCTCCCCTACGGGCTGCTCGCCGTCATCTGCGCGCTCACGCTGGCGGGGGTGGTGCGGCTGGCGCCGCGGGCCGCGTCGGCGAGCTCGAACGCCTGAACCGCTGCGCAGGACCGCCGGGTGGCAAGCACCGCGTGGCGACGCCGGAATGCGGCTGTCGCTACGGACAGCTGGGCCAGGGCGCGGTGCCCTGCTGGCGGTACAGCTTCAGCGCACGCCGGTCCTGCTCGGCCTCGGAGGCCTCGGCGGGGTCGCCCTCGCCGCCCATCGAGCGCCAGGTGGGGCGGCTGAACTGGTACTTGCCCCGGTAGCGACCGTCGGCGGAGACGGCGGTCGGGTCGCCCCCGGACTCGCACTCGGCGATCCGGCGCAGCATGCGCGGCAGCTTGACGCTGCCGTCCTGGTCGACCGCGCGGCTGCTGAAGGGCCGCAAGCCGAGCGCGGCGCGGGTCTGGGGACCGACGATGCCGTCGACGGTCAGGCCCTTGCGACGCTGGAAGCGCTTGACCGCCCGCTCGGTCTGCTTGCCGAAGACGCCGTCCGCGCTGACGCCGAGCGCGCCCTGCAGCGAACGCACGGCCTCGCCGCGGTCGCCGCGCTTCAGCACGACCTCGCTCGAGGCGCTCGCGCCGCCTCCGGCCGCGGCGGCGGAATTGTCGGCGACGGCGGTGCCGGCCGTGCAGGCAGCGGCGACGAGCCCCAGGAGGGCGGCAAGCAGCAGCGATCGCTGCATGGCGGATACGGCGGTACGCACGTCGGTCTGGCCCCTTTCCGGTGCCTACGAGGTGAGCTGACGGGCTCGCGCCGGAAAGTTGGCGCTACATCGCACGCTGGCGACGATTCGCCCCTGCGGCCTTGGGAAGACGGCCGCGAGTGGGTCCCCCGCTCTTCGCCGTTCAGGACGGCGAAGACTCGGCATTTGTCGAATTGCAGGTCGAAATAGAAGCAGATCAGGCGGCGGAGCGCCAGGAACGGTCCGTCCTTGGCCCTTAGCGCGCGGCGCTGAGCAGGTCGTCGACGACGGTGACGATGTCGACCGGCGCGCGCCGCAGACGGCGGGTGAAGCGGCTCTCCGCGCGCGCCGGGACCGTCGCCGTGGCTGCGAGGACGGGCTCCGCCGGCTGCTGCTCCGGCGTCGCCGCAGCGCTCCCCGATTGCTGGATCGACGCGTCGGCGGTGGCCAAGACCGCCGCCGACTGCTCGGCGATCGCGGCCGATGTCGCGGCGGCGACGTCCGCGCCCGACGCGGTCGAGACGCCGGCGACGCTCGGCTCGCCGGGCGGCAGCGCGGGCCGCGGCAGCAGTCGCTTGCGCAGCACCACCGTCGCAGCCGCGCCGAGCAGCACGATCGGCAACGTACGGCGCATTGCTCTACGAGCGTTCATCGGGAAGGATGACCCTACACCCGGCATGGGACGTGCCGCCAGTACGCTGCGGAGCATGGACCTCGGCCTCGCAGGCAGGGTCGCGCTGGTCACCGGCGCGTCGCGCGGGATCGGCCGTGGCATCGCGGCGGCGCTCGCCGCCGAGGGCGCGCGCGTGGCGATCAGCTCGCGCTCGCAGGAGCGCATCGAGGCCGCGGCCCGGGAGCTTGGCGCGCACCCATGCGTCTTCGACAGCGCCGACCTCGACGGCGCGCCCGCACTGGTCGAGCGCGTCGAGGCCGAACTCGGCCCGCTGGACGTGCTGGTGGTCAACACCGGCGGTCCGCCGGGCGGCGCGCCGCTCGAGTTCACCCGCGAGCAGTGGCGCGACGCGCACGTCGAGCTGATGCTGATGCCGATGGCGCTGATCGGCTCCGCGCTGCCCGGGATGCGCGAGCGCGGCTTCGGGCGCGTGCTGAGCGTGTCCTCGACCGCCGCCCGCGAGCCGATCGACGGGCTGCTGCTCTCGAGCGCCCATCGCAGCGGCATGCTCGCCACCTTCCGCTCGCTCGCTCGGACCGTCGCCGCCGACGGGGTGACGCTCAACACGATCCTGCCCGGCCGGATCGACACCGATCGCCTGGCTGCGCTCTACGGCTCGTCGGAGGCGGCCCAGCAGGTGGCCGCGCAGGAGGTGCCGGCGGGCCGTCTGGGCAGCGTCGAGGAGATCGCGGCGATGGGCGCGTTCCTGTGCTCGGCGCAGGCGTCGTACGTCACGGGCACGGCCGTGCCCGTCGACGGCGGTCTGCTGCGCGGCTACTGACCGACGTGGCTGCGCGCGTCAGGGACCCGGCGGATTGCCCGGCGGCGGCCCGAGCAGCACGACGTTCTCGCGCCAGCGCGCGATCTCGCAGCCGTCGGACAGCTCGAAGGAGGCGCGCACGCGCTCGCCGCGGAGGGTGCCGCCGACCGTCGCCACGGCCGGCCCGCCGAAGATCTGCGGACAGGCGACGTCGCCGGGGACCGGCGCGAGCGTCTTCGCGTCGATCCCGGCCAGCCGCCGGCAGACGGTCGTGTCCGCGTCGGGCCCCAACCGCTCGCACGCGATCGTGCGGGTGCGCGCGGGCGTCCCGGGGCCATCCGCGCGGACGCTGACCCGCAGGCTGGTGGGAACGGGCGACGTGGTCGTGGTGGACGTCGACGGCGTGCCGGCGGAGCTGCCGCCGTCCTCGTCGCCGCAGGCGCCGAGCGCCAGCACGCACGCCGCGAGCGAGGTCGCGGCGAGGGCACGGCGGCGGGCGGGCGTCCAGCTCACCCCAGGGGTTCTAGCGGACGCCCGCCGCGCGTCGCGGCGTCTAGGCGGTGACGCTGTTGGTCGGCGTCGGCTCGAGCGCCAGCTCGAGCACCTCGCCGATCGTCATCACCGGGTGGAACGTCATCTCGTCGCGCACGTGCTCGGGCACGTCGTCCAGGTCCGCGCGGTTGCGCTCGGGCAGGATCACGTCGGTGAGCCCGGCCGCGTGGGCCGCGAGCACCTTCTGCTTGAGCCCGCCGATCGGCAGCACGCGACCCTGCAGGGTGATCTCGCCGGTCATGCCGACCGTGTGCCGCACCGGGCGGCCGGTCAGCAGCGAGGTCAACGCCGTGGTCATCGTGATGCCCGCGCTCGGGCCGTCCTTGGGGATCGCCCCGGCCGGCACGTGGATGTGGAACTCGCGCCCGTCGAGGTCGTGCTCATCGATGCCGAGCTCGTCCGCATGCGCTCGCACGTAGGAGAGCCCGAGCCGCGCGGACTCCTTCATCACGTCGCCGAGCTGGCCGGTGAGCACGAAGCCGTCCTTGCCCTTCATCGAGCTGGTCTCGATGAAGAGGACGTCCCCGCCCGCGCCGGTGACCGAGAGGCCGGTCGCCACGCCCGGGATCGCCGTGCGCTCGGCCGCCTCCTGGAAGAAGCGCTGCCGCCCGAGCGCGTCGCGAACCGCCTCGACGTCGATCGCCACCGGCGCCTCGAGCTTGCCGGACGCCAGCTTGGTCGCCGTCTTGCGCAACACGGTGCCGAGCTCGCGTTCTAGCCCGCGCACGCCCGCCTCGCGGGTGTACTCGGCCACGAGCGCCCGCAGCGTGTCGTCGTCGATCGAGACCTCGTCCTCGCGCAGGCCGTTGCGGTCGCGCTGGCGCGGCCACAGGTAGCCCTTGGCGATCGCGACCTTCTCGTCGGTCGTGTAGCCGTCGAAGCGCACGACCTCCATGCGGTCGAGCAGCGGCCCGGGGATCGTCTCGGCGACGTTCGCCGTCGCGATGAAGACGACCTCGGACAGGTCCAGCTCGACGTCGAGGTAGTGGTCGCGGAACGAGTGGTTCTGCGCCGGGTCGAGCACCTCGAGCAGCGCCGCGCTCGGGTCCCCGCGCCAGTCGGCGCCGACCTTGTCGACCTCGTCGAGCAGGATCACCGGGTTCATCGTGCCGGCGTCTCGCAGCGCGCGCACCAGCCGTCCCGGCAGCGCGCCGATGTACGTGCGCCGGTGGCCCCGGATCTCGGCCTCGTCGCGCACGCCGCCGAGCGACATGCGCACGAACTTGCGGTCGGTCGCGCGGGCGATCGACTCGCCGATCGAGGTCTTGCCGGTGCCGGGCGGGCCGATCAGCGTCAGGATCGCGCCGGAGCGCTTGTCCTCGCTGATGCCGCGCTCCTTGCGCAGCTTGCGCACGGCGATGTACTCGACGATGCGGTCCTTGACGTCCTCGAGACCGGCGTGGTCGGCGTCCAGCACCTCACGCGCGTGCACGGGGTCGAGACGCTCGTCGGAGCGCTCCTTCCACGGCACGGCGATCAGCCAGTCGAGGTACGAGCGGATCATCGAGCTCTCGCCCGACTGCTCGCCCATGCGCTCGAAGCGGGCCAGCTCGCGCTCGGCCTGCTCGCGCACGTCGTCCGGCATGCCGGCTTCCTCGATCTTGGTGCGGTACTCCTCGACGACCGAGGCGTCGTCCTCGTCGAGCTCCTTGCGGATCGACTCCATCTGCTTGCGCAGGAAGTACTCCCGCTGCTGCTTCTCGGCGCCGGACTGGACGTCGTCGCGGATGCGCTGGCGCACCTGCAGCTCGGCCAGCCGCTCACGCTGCATCGTCAGCGACTTCTCCAGCCGCTCGGTGACGTCGAGCGTCTCCAGCAGCTCGACCTTCTGGTCGTAGCTGAGGTCCGGCGAGTAGCCGGCGGTGTCCGCCAGGGCGCCCGGCTCGCTGATCGAGCGCAGGAAGGCGGACACGCGGCCGTCGTCGCCGCGCAGCTCGAGGATCTCCTCGACCACGGCGCGGTACTCGCGCTCGAGGTTGCGGGTGCGGCCGTCGACCGGCTCGTCGTCGGGGTGCGGGGTGACCTCGACGCGCAGGTTGCCGCGCGGGTCGGTCTGGGCCGGGCCGATCGCGGCGCGGTGGAGGCCGGTGAGGGCGACGGCGCGACCGCCGCCGGGCAGGCGCACCCGCTCGGCGACCTCGGCCACGGTGCCGACGCTCGCGAAGGCGTCCTCGGCTCGAGGCACGAGCACCACACGCTCCTCGTCACCGGCGTCGACGGCGAGCGTGAGGGTCATATTCGGGAAGACGACCGAGTCGTCGACCGGGACCAGCAAAAGGGTTTCAGCCATCACTTCTCAGCTCCTTACGTTTCGTAAGTCGAGTGTAGCGACGCTCGTAGGATCAGCCTGGTGGCTCTGTCTAAACCTTCGGTGATCGATCTGACCGCCCCGCTGTCGCCCCAGACGGTGCTCTGGCCCGGCCTGCCGCCCGTGCGGGCCGAAGGACTGTTCCAGCTCGAGCGCGACGGCTTCTACGCCCGCGTGCTGACGCTGCCCGAACACTCCGGCACCCACCTCGACGCCCCCGCCCACTTCGTCGCCGACGGTGCGCGCGTGGAGCAGCTGCCGGCCGAGCGGCTGGTGGCCCCCTGCGCGGTGCTCGACGTGCGCGAGCAGTGCGCGGCCGACCCGGACTTCGCGTTGGAACGCGAGGACCTGGAGCGGCTGGAGGCGCGCGACGGGACGATCGAGCCGGGCAGCGCGGTGCTGCTGCTGACCGGCTGGGACGCACGCGCGGGCAGCACGGCCGCCTGGTTCGGTCCCGAGGCACCGGCACGGCTGAGCTTCCCGGGCTTCGGGCACTCGGCGGCGGAGGTGCTGATCGAGCGCGGAGCCGTGGGCATCGGCGTGGACACGCCGGGCGTCGATCGCGGCGCGGATCCGAGCAATCCGGTGCACAACACGACGTTGCCGGCGGGTCTGTGGCACCTCGAAGGTCTCGTCGGCTTGGACGCGCTGCCGGCGCGCGGCGCGTTGCTGGTGGTGGGCGCGCTGAAGCTCGTGGGTGGGTCCGGCACGCCGGCCCGCGTGCTGGCGTTGCTCTAGTCGGGCGCGCCGTCGGACGGCCATGGGATGCTCCGCGCGTGGAGGCCGTGGACCCGACGGACGCAGCGGCAGGCGGACGCGCCCCGGACGCCGCATCGAGCGCGAAGCGCCCCGACGACGTCGCGCGGGCGGCGGCGGCAGCAGCGGCGCTCGACCTGGTGCAGGCGGGCATGACGATCGGACTCGGCTCCGGGCGTGCGGTCTTCAAGCTCGTCGAGCTGCTCGGGGCACGAGGCGAACCGGTGCGCGCGGCCGTCGCCTCCGAGGCCACGCGCGAGCGAGCGCTGGCCGCCGGCATCGAGATCGTGGAGCTCGACGGGACCGTCGAGCTCGATCTGGCGCTCGACGGCGCCGACGAGGTCGATCCCGAGCTGCGGCTGATCAAGGGCGGCGGCGGGGCGCTGCTGCGCGAGAAGATCGTCATCAGCGCCGCCCGGCGGTTCGTGGTCGTCGCCGAGACGCCAAAGCTCGTGCCGCGGCTGGGCAGCGGCTTTCGCCTTCCCGTCGAGGTCGTGCGCTTCGCCTGGCGCGACACGCGCCGCCGGATCGAGCGGCTGCTGCCCGACACCGTGCTGCGCACCGGCCCGGACGGCGAGCCGTACCGCACCGACGAGGGGCACCTGATCCTCGACTGTGCGCTCCCGCAGAACGCCGAGCTCGAACGGCTCGCGATCGACCTGGAGCTGGTTCCGGGCGTCGTCGAACACGGCCTGTTCCTCGGCCTCGCCGAACGAGCGCTGCTCGGCCGCCCCGACGGCGGCGTCGACGTGCTCGGTCCGCTCGTCCGGGACTCATAGCGCGCCGGCTCCGACCTCGACCGCTCCCGTACGCCGACGGTCGCCGGCTGGCCGCAGCAGCAGGCGCACCTCCCGAGCGAAGCTCTGCGCCGCCGTGAGATAGACCGCCTGGCGCGTGCTCACGCGCAGCGTCACGACCGTGTCGCCGCTCGCGCCCTCGATCGTCGCCTCCGAGTCGAGCGGCTGCGCGCCGGCCCTGAGAGCGAGCAGCTCGACGTCCTCCAGCGCCATCACCGTGCTGCCGCCGCCACCGCTCTCCCGTGACACGAGCACGTCCACACGCGCACCCGGCGCCGCTGTCGCGAGCGCCTCGCCCCCGGCCGCCGTCACCTCCATCGCCCGCTCGCCGGGCCGTAGCGTCAGCCCGCCAGCGCCGCCCGCGCGCTCGCCGAGCAACGTCGCCGTCAGCACCGTCTGAGCCGGCACCGCCACGGCCGTCCTCCGAGCGGGACCGGCCGCTCCGGGACCGACCGCGTCCGGCGGGACGAAGCGCGCCGGGATCCGGCGTACCGCGACCGCGTTCGCCTGGAGCGGCTCGTCGGGCTGCAGGTCCCGGACGGCGACCAGCACGGGCACGAGCGGTCCGACCCTCGCCTCGACCGCGGCCGTGCGCTGGTAGACCTGCGACGCGGCGAGCCCACCGCTCGCGAGCGAGAGCGCGAGCAGCACGAGCCCGCGGCGACGGCTGCGCGCGGTCGTCATGAGGGGCGCCCCGGTCGGCCGCTGCTGGGGAGCCGACCGCCACCCGGGGACCGGCCGCCACCGGCGCGCCGAGGCTCTCGTGCCTCGGCGCGCCCGGACTCGGAGCCGCCGGCCTCACCGAGCGGCAGCTCCAGCGCCGCGGTGAACTCGTCGGGCGCGTGTGTGACGGCCAGCGAGCCGCCGGCCTCGCGCGCGGCATCGCCGGCGATCCCGAGCCCGAGGCCCCGCCCTTGCCTCCCAGCGCCGCTTCCAGCCCGCCGCGATCCGTTGCGGATCTCGACCCGCACGGCATCCGGCGAGCGCGATCCGCGCACGTCGACCGGCCCGGTGCCGTGCTCGGCCGCGTTCGAGACGAGGTTGGCGAGGGCACTCGCGAGGGCGCTGCGCTGCGCCGGCAGGCCCACCCGCCCGGCATCCCAGCGAAACCGAAGCGGACGGCCTGCGGCCCGCAGCGACGGCTCCCAGCCAGCCAGCGCGCCACCGACGAAGCCCTTCAGGTCACGCCGCTCCTCCCCCTCCGCCGAAGGGTGCTCCGCAGCGGCTCGGCCACGCCGGGCGGCCGTCAAGGCCCCCAGGGCGCGTCGCATGCGCTCCAGCTCGACCTCCAGCGCCCAGACGTGGCGCCGGGCCGAGCGGTCGCGGCGCATGCGCTCGCAGGCGAGCAGCAGGACGGTGGCGGGCCCGCGGAGCTCGTGCTCCGCCCGGGCTACGGCCTCGAGGCGGCGGCGCGCGCGGAGCAGCTCGCGCAGCGCCGCCGCCGCGACGCCCCAGCCGGCCAGGGCGACCAGCGTCGTGATGGCGACCGAGCCGCTCATGGCGTGTCCGTGAGCCGGTAGCCGATCCCGCGCACGTTGAGCACCCAGAGGCGCCCGTCGCCGCCGCCGAGCTTCTTGCGCAGCCGGCAGGCATGGGCGTCCAAGGTGCGCGTCTCCCCCGGCGCCCTGAACCCCCAGACGTCGCGCAGCAGGTCGCGCTTGCTGCAGACCCGGAACGGGTCCTCGGCGAGCGCCAGCAGCAGGCCGAACTCCTTCGCCGACAGGTCCAGCGGCTCGCCGCGCATGCGAGCGATGCGGCCGGCCGGGTCGATCGTCAGATCGCCGACGCGCATCGCACCGCGCAAGGGCCGCCGCGCCGCGCGCCGCAGCACGGCGTCGATGCGGGCGACCAGCTCGGGGTACGAGAACGGCTTGGAGACATGGTCGTCGGCGCCGCGCTGGAGGCTGCGGGTGCGGTCGACCTCCGCCCCGCGGCCGCTGAGCACGATCACCGGGATGCCCGGATCGATCCGCGAGGCCAGCCCGTCCGAGGCGCGCACGCGATCGAGCACGTCGAGGCCGTGGCCGTCGCCGAGCAACAGGTCCAGCAGCACGAGGCTGGGGCTGCGCACCTCGATCGCACGCAGACCCTCCCCCGCCCCGTCCGCGGTCCAGACGACGAACGAGTCCGCGGCGAGGTGCTCCGCCAGGAACGTGCGCGTGCCGGGGTCGTCGTCGACCACCAGCACCGAGTGCGAGGGCTTCATGCCCCTATGAGTCGCGAGCGGCGAAAGTTCGCCCCCCCTTGGGGCGAAGAAATCAGCGAGCGCCGAGGACGTTCAGCACGATCGCGGCCGCCGGCGCCAGCAGCAGCGTCGCGCCATGGCGCGGATCGCGCGGCGAGCGCCGCTGCTCGCGCAGCACGATCGCCGCCCATGGCCGGCCGCCGTCGAGCGACGGCGCCAGCTCGGCGGCCAGCTCGCGCGGCACCCAGCCGAGCTGCCGCTCGCCCGCGAGCACCGCGATCGCGTTCGGGTCGTGCTCGTTGGCCGCGTCGCGCCGCAGCCCCAGTGGCCGACCGGGGGCGGCGGCGTCGGAGACCAACGCATCGGCATGGTGGCCGGCCGCCCCCGCCGCTGCCGCGATCCGCAGCCCGCGCACCTCCAGCTCCGGCGCGTCACGAGCGAGGTAGCGCCCCGAAGCGGGATCGACGAGCTGGTAGCCGGCGACCCAGACCTCGCCACCCTCGTCGGGGTACCAGTAGCGCTCGCTCCACTCCACGTCGACCACGACCGTCGTCTCAGCCATCGTGGCTCCGAGCGTAGGCCGTCCGGCTGCAAAGGTCGTTGCAAGTCGTCCGCTGGCGAAGGATTCGAGCTTATGATGCCGACGCTCCGGCCGAGGGTCGGAATGAGACCCATGGATACGACTCGTCGCGGAAACTACGAATCCGGCTCGGACTACGTGCTCGAGTACGGAGAGCTGCGCTTCACCTTCAACGAGCGCGACTTCACCGAGCGCGTCGAGCAGGCCGGCATGAAGCTCGGCTTCGTCGACGGCCAGCTCGAGGACCACGAGCGCGAGGACCTCGTCAACCTCGCCGTCAACGGCGAGGTCAGCGAGCCCCACTCCGAGCTCGGCGAGCACATCCACGAGTGCTGGGGCGATCTCCAGGGCCCCTCCGAGCGCTCGCTCGTGCACTGGCTGCGGCGCCTGGTCTTCCGCGGCGCCTGGCTCGACCAGCGCGTGATGGAGGGTGAGCTGGAGATCGTCTTCAACGAGACGGACAACTCCTTCGGCTACGCCCAACCGGACCGCAACTACGAGCTGATCGAGCTCTCGCCCGAGCCCAGCTGGCGCCGCGTCGCCTACCGCCGCTAGGCGGTTGCCGGCGCCCTAGAGCCGGTCCGCGCGCAGCGTGCCGCTGGCCGCCGCGTCGATCGCCGGCGCCGTCGCCCCGGCCTCCGGCGTGGCGAACTTCACCCAGCTGGTCGCCCAGCGCAGCGGCTCGGTGGCGTCCCCCACCGCCGCGACGACCGTCAGCGACGCTCCCGCCTCGGTCGCGCGGGCCGCGCCGAAGACGCGCCGTGCCACCGCAGCCGGAAGACTGGCGAGCGAGTCGACGATCACCGCCGCGTCCTCGCCACGCTCGACGCGCCGCTTGGCACGCTCGACCGCGAGCTCGGCGGCCTGGCCCAGCGCGTCCGGCGACAGCTCGAAGCTGCCGCCGCTGACCGTCGCGCTCCCGGCGGCCTCGCGCCACTCGGCGACCTCTTCCGGGCGTACGCCCGCGAGCACGACGTAGACCTCGATCGCCGGCTCGCCGGCGAGCGAGCCGGCCAGCTCGCGCAGCAACGTGGTGGCACCGGCACCCGGAGGACCGGCGACGGCGACGCGCGAGCCACGACCGAGCGGCACGGCGTCCAGCACCGCCGGGGCCTTCAGGCGCTTGCTCGGGAAGACCGGCACCAGATCCTCGAAGCGCGGCCGCTCCTCGGGCGGCTCGGCGTCGCGGCCGTTGACCGTGTCGACGCGGATCAGCGACGCGTGGCGCTCGTTGCGACGCGGCGGGCGCACCGGCCCGCCGACCTCGTCGCCGGCGCGCAGCTCGCAGCGGCGGATCTGCGCCGGGGAGATGTAGGCCTCCTCCTCGTCCGAGCGCACGAAGCCGCTGCCGTTGGGCAGCACGTCCAGCACGCCGGTGACGAGCCGCTCGTCGGAGATCTCGTCCTCGACGACCTCCGGCTCCTCCTCGACGACGTCGGATTCGCGCTCGCGCTCGGGCTCCGGCTCCGGCTCGTCGGCGGACGTCTCCTCGCCCGCACCGCGACGGCCGCGACCACCGCGGCGGCGGCGCCGGCGGGTCGGCGCCTCGAGGGCCTCCTCCGCGGGCACCTCGTCCGGCTCGTCGTCGTCCGCGTCCTCGGCTGCCGGCGCGGCCTCGGCGTCAGCCTCGGCTGGGGCCTCGTCGTCGGACGCGGCGACGGCGCCGTCGCCGTTCTCGCCCTGCGTTCCGAGGATGGCGTCGACCAGCTGCGCCTTGCGCAGCCGCCGGTAGCCCTCCAGGCCCAGCTCCGACGCGATCGCGTGGAGGTCGGCGAGTGGACTGCTTTCGAGTTCCTTGCGCTGGAGCACGGTCATGGCGGGCGCCAACCCTAGCGGCCAGCGGGGGCGGAAGCGGCCGGCGCCCTCACGCGACCTCGCGCACCGCGTCCAGCACCAGCTCCATCAGCCGCGCCAGCGTCACGTCGACGCTGTCGTTGGCGATCACCTCCACCCCCTGCGCGAGCGCCTGGGCGACGAGGTGGTCCTGCACGGCCCGGATGTCGTCGAAGCTCGCCAGGTAGCGCTCCGCCGGGCGCGTGCTGCGGCGATGCGAGAAGTGCCCGCGGTGCAGCTCGGCGTCGTCGACTGCCAGCAGCGCCTCGACCGCCACGCAGCGTCCGCGCAGCTCGGTGCTCAGCGCCCCGGGCTGCACGTGCACCCCCTCGACGATCACCGGCTTGGCCTCGGCCGCCGCCCGCTCGACGATCGCGTCGATGGCGATCGCCACGCGGCCGGCCTGCTCGCGATAGCCCGGCACGCCGCCGGCGTCGAACGCGGACGAGTGCACCGAGCGCATCGCCTCCGGGGTGAAGAATGCGCGCAGCACCTGGCGCACGACGTCGGTCGCGATCACCCGGGTGATGCCCAGGCGCGCGGCGAGCATCGTGGCGACCGTCGACTTGCCGACGCCCGTGGTGCCGCCGATCAGCACCACCAGCGGCCGCTCGAGCCGGTCGAGCCGCCGCCAGTCGCGGTAGCGGCGCACCGCGACGGCGCCCTCCTCGCTGGCGAGCACGTCCTCGCAGAGGGCGTGCAGCGCGGCGACGCCGATCTCGCGCTCGCCGCGCTCGGCCAGCAGCGCCTCGACCCTGCGCGCGAGCGCGAACGAGCGCTCGGGGGACAGGCCGGTCGCCTGCAGCGACTGGGCCAGCAGGCCCTTCGAATAGGGCAGGCCGTGGCCCTTGTGGACGACGATCGTCTCAGCGGGCATCGCGATGGAGGTCGAGCAGGGCGTCGTCGAGCCCGACGGGTCGGTTGCGCACCAGGATCACGCGCACGCCCTCGTCGCGGGCGCGTCGGGCGACGGTGTCGATGCCGGCGGCCTTGAGCTCGGTCAGCCAGACGTCGCAGCCTGCGGCGACGGCGCGGTCGAGGTCGGCCGCGAGCGCGCCACGGCGGGCGAGGTTGGTCGAGACGAACGCCGGCTCGACCCCTTCGCAACGCTCGGCGCCGGTCGTGAACAGCGCGACGCGGGCGTCCGCCGGCACCGGCTCGGCAGGCTCCGGCCGGAGCGTGAAGCGCGGCGCGTCCGGCGGCGCCGCGGTCGCCAGCTCGTGGGCAACCACGAGGTCTGCGTGCAGCAGCCGGTAGCGCGCCAGCGGCTCGGGCTCGCCGGGGCCGACCACGCACAGCGTCCGGCCCACCTGCACCGGTGGGATGCAGGCGCCCGAGCCCTCGAAGATCAGCACCCCAGGCTCCAGCGACGCCGCCAGGGCGGCGCCCGCGGACACGTTCGAGAACACCGGCTCGCCCGCCAGGCCGCCCCCCACGCGGCGGCAGCCGACGCTGCGCACCCCGGCCAGCACCGCGTCCTCGAGGTAGTCCGAGGCCGCGTGGCGCCCGGCGTCGGCGAGTGCGAGCAGGTCGTCGAGCGTGGTGTCGGGCTGCGCCAGCTGCGGCTGCGCCGGCCCGCCCCGCCCCATGCTCACGATCACCGGGTCGTGCTCGGCCAGCAGCCGCGCCCAGTGGCCGGCGAGCGCCGTCTTGCCCGTGCGCTTGCCGCTGCCGATCACCGCCAGCGTCGGCCCCTCGAAGGGGACGGGCTCGTAGCGCGGCGCCGTCAACCGCAACCCGGGCGACTCGTAGGCGAGACCGAGGTGCAGCGCCAGCGCGGCCAGCTCGAGCTTCGCGGCCGCCGGCAGCACCGGCTCGTCGGCGAGCTCGACCACCGCCACGGCGCCCGGGGCGAGCGCGCGCAGGCCCTCCTCGGCGCCGTCGGCGTGCACCGGACGCCCGTAGATCTCGTCGAGCGGCCCGACGGGCAGCTTCTCCTCTCCCCCGCAGAACACCAGCCCGGCGACCGACCGCTCGCGCTCGATTGACGCCAGCGCGTCGCACACCGCCGGCGGATGGTGCTCGCCGTCGATCAAGACGATGAC
This sequence comes from uncultured Thermoleophilaceae bacterium, assembly GCA_963846505.1. Classification (GTDB taxonomy): domain Bacteria; phylum Actinomycetota; class Thermoleophilia; order Solirubrobacterales; family Thermoleophilaceae; genus JACVRW01. Next base: position 654,429 of record CAWJWD010000004.1, read on the forward strand.
CGGACCCTCGACCACGACGGCATTGTGGCCGTCCGCCGAGGATCTCGCACTCACTCGAGCGTCAGGACGGACACCTCGGCGGCGCGCCGGTCAGCCGCGGCTCGCGCGGCTCGGCGCTCGTCGCCCACCAGATCGCGCCGCAGACGACGAGCAGGTCGACCACGGCCGAGAGCGCGAAGACGAGGTTGGAGGCGTCGTAGGCCAGCCACATCGGCCACATCGTGGCTGACGCGTGCGAGGCCTCACTCCACGAGCGCTACCCGTGGGCGGTTTCGCCGAGCAGCGTGTGGTTCTTCTCGTACTCGTAGGTGCGCGGGTCGAACGAGAGGATCGCGTCCTGCTCGTGGAAGGGGTACTTGCGGTAGACCGTGACCCGCTCGGGGCTCGCCTCGATGACGTTGTAACAGGGCTTGGTCTTGCCGCGCAGGCGCGTGGTCGAGACCGTGCCGGCGTTGACGACGAAGAGGTTCTCGAGCCGCCAGGCATACGGCACGTGCTTGTGGCCGGAGAGCACGAGCTGGACGTTCGCGCGCTGCAGGCACTCGAGCGTGTCGCCGGCATCGTGGACGACGTTGCGCTCGCGGCCGGTGCCGGGGATCGGCAGCAGGTGGTGGTGCAGGACGAACACGCGCAGGAAGGCCTCGTGCGCACCGAAGCGCTCCTCGATCCACTGATAGCGCCCGCGGCCGATGACGCCGTGATCGAGGTCGGGCTCGGTCGAGTCGACGGCGAGGATCGAGACGCCGTCTGTGTGCAGCTCGGCGCGGCGGTCGCCGAACAGCTCCTCGAAGTGGACGTAGCCGACGTTGCGCGAGTCGTGGTTGCCGGGGATCACGATCATGCGCTCGCAGTCGAGCCGGTCGAGGTAGTCCCGGGCGAGCTGGTACTCGCCGCGCAGGCCGTCGCCGGTGAGGTCGCCGGAGACGATCACGACGTCCGGCTTCAGCTCGTTGACCTCCACCAACGCACGGTCGAGCAGGCTGGGGACGAAGTGCGGCGAGCCGCAGTGCAGGTCCGACAGCTGGGCGACCGTGAACGTGCTCATGCCACCGGCTCCCGGCGCAGGGCCACGTCGAGCGCGAGGTCGGCGGGCACGTCCAGCTCGCCGCGCAGCGCGGCGCGCACGTGCAGGTAGTCGACGGCCTCGGCGACGTCGTGCAGCCGCACGATCTGGGCGCCGCCGTCGACCGCCGCGCCGAGGGCGGCCAGCGTGCCGGCCAGGCGCGCCCGCGGCGGACGCTCGACGAGCGCGCCGATGAAGTCCTTGCGCGAGATCGCCGCCAGCAGCGGTCGTCCGAGCACGTGCAGCTCGGGCAGGCGGCGCAGCACGGCGATCGAGTCGGCCGGCGCCTTGGCGAGGTCGAAGCCAGGATCGAGGATCAGCTGCTCGGCCTCCGCCCCGTGCGCCCGCGCCTGCTCCGAGCGCTCTGCGAGCAGCTCCAACACGTCCGTGATGACGTCGGCGTAGACCGGGAACGTCTTCTGCTTCGGCGGCACGCGCGTGTGCGTGATCACCAGCCCGGCGCCGGTGGCAGCGCACGCGTCGGCGATGCCGGGGTCGGAGAGGCAGCTGACGTCGTTGATCAGTGCCGCCCCGGCGTCCAGGACGGCACGGGCGACGGGAGCGCGCCAGGTGTCGACGGACACGATCAGCCCGTCGCTGGCCAGGCGCTCGACCAGCGGCACGACGCGCTCGATCTCCTCGTCCACGCCGATCGCGACGGTGTCCGTGCGCCCGGACTCGCCGCCGACGTCGATCAGCGTCGCGCCCGCGCCGGCGAGCGCATGGGCACGAGCGGCGAGCTCGTCGAGGTCCGCCAGCCCGCCGGAATCCGAGAAGGAGTCGGGCGTCGCGTTGACGATGCCCATCAGCCACGGCTCGGCGGCGCTCAGCGAGTACGTGCGCTCGCGCAGGCGCAGCGGCAGCGGAGCGGCCGCCCCGGGCGCAGCACCGTTGCGGCCCGCAGGCGCAGCGGCGTCGCTCACGCCGCCTCCTCCGGAGCGCTGCCGGGATCGGCCACCGACGCCGGCTCCGGGGCCGGTGCGGCCGCGGGGACTGCCGGGGCCGCAGCGGGGTCTACGACCAGCCCCTCCTGGCGCGCGAGCGTGTGCCAGGCCTGGACCTCGGTCTCCTGTCGCGCGGCGTCCCAGCCCAATTCGACCGCCATCGCCCGCGCGACCGCGCGGGGACCTTCGGCGTCGGGTGCGGTCAGGGCCGGCGCGGCGAGCAGCCCGAGCCGCGTGCGCCGCAGCAGCGCGTCGCCGACCGTGCGCGCCTGCTCACGCCGGACGGCGAACGGGGCCTCGGCCACGAGGTCGGGCAGCTCGGGCACGATTCGCTCGCCCAGCTCCGGCCGCTCCTCGACCAGGCGCAGCACGTCGACGGCGGCGTGGCCGTAGCGGGCCGCGAGGTGGCGGCGGACGTCGTCGTCGATCCCGCCCGGCTGCGGCAGCTCGGTCGGGTCGATCGGCAGCCCGAGCGGAATCTCCTGGGTGTGGCAGGGAGCGTCGCGGCCCTCGCGCTCGACCAGCCGGTCGACGGCCATGCGCGCCATCCGGCGCCAGGTCGTGAGCTTGCCGCCGGTGATCGTGATCAGCCCCGAGCTGGTCTCGTAGAGCTCGGCCTTGCGCGAGATGTCGACCGACTTCTTCGGATCGCCGGTCGAGATCAGCGGCCGCACGCCCGCGTAGGCACCCGTCAGGTCCTGCGCCCCGAGCGAGGTGCCGAAGAACGCGTTGACCGCCTCGAGCAGGTAGGCGACGTCCTCGTCGGCGGGCGGCACGTGCTCGAGCGAGCCCTCGTAGTCGTTGTCGGTCGTGCCGATCAGCGTGCGTCCGAGCCACGGCAGCACGAAGATCGAGCGCCCGCCGCCGGCGGGCACGATCACGCCGGCGGTGTCGACCGGCAGCGAAACGTGCGCGAGCGTGACGTGCGTGCCGCGGCTGGGCCGGATGCGCGGCACCTCCTCCTCGCCGTAGAGCTCTTCCGGGCGCAGCTGGTCGGCCCAGACCCCGGTCGCGTTGATGACGCTGTCGGCGGCGATCTCGAACTGCGTCGCGCTCTCGGCGTCGCGCACGAGCACGCCTCGTGCGCGTCCCTCGCGCTCGACCAGCCCCGTCACCTCGCAGCCGTTGACGCAGACGGCGCCGAAGCGCTCGGCCTCGCCGAGGATCGTCAGCACGAGCCGCACGTCGTCGGTCTGGCAGTCGTAGAAGAGGTAGGCCGACGACGGTCCGCGCCCGCCCAGCGCCGGCGCCATCGCCACGGCCTCGGCGCCCTCGATCGTGCGGTGACGGGCCGGACTCCACTCCTCGCCCTCGTCGCGACCCCGCTTCCACGACATGACGTCGTACATGTTCAGCCCCACGCCCAGCAGGCGGTCGGGCCGCTTGCCGTCGAAGGTCGGCACCAGCAGCGGCAGCGGCTTGACGAGGTGCGGCGCCAGCCGCACCAGCAGCGAGCGCTCGAGCAGCGCCTCGCGCACGAGCCCGAGGTCGAAGCTCTGCAGGTAGCGCAGCCCGCCGTGGATGAGCTTCGAGGAGCGGCTGGAGGTGCCGGCGGCGTAGTCGTTGCGCTCGACCAGCGCGACGCTGTAGCCGCGCGAGGCGGCATCGAGCGCGACGCCGGCCCCGGTGATGCCGCCGCCGACCACGACGACGTCGAAGCTCTCGCCCTCCAGTGCCGCGAGTGCGTCGGCGCGCGCGATCACGGCAGGAAGGTGACGAACGCGTCGGTCGCCAGCCGCTCGGGCGGGTCCTTGTCCTGGCGTGGCGGGCCGAGGTACAGCAGCCCGAGCACGCGCTCGCCGTCCTCGACGCCGACCGCGGCGCGGCCCTCCGGCTCGCGCAGCACCCCCGGCGTGCGCCAGTAGCCGACGAGCCCGCGCGCGTGCGCGCCGAGCAGCACGATGTAGGCGGCCACCGCGCCGGCGCAGAGGTCCTCCTCGTCCTGCACCACGTCACCGCTCTGGACGACGCTCGCCACCACCAGCGTCGGCGCCCGCTCGAGCTTGACCGCGGCCTCCGGTCCAGCCGCGAGCTTCAACCGCTGCAGCGCGTCCGGGCCGACGACGCGGAAGCGCCAGGGGTTGGTGAGGTTGTGGTTCGGCGCCCAGCGCGCCAGCTCGAACAGGTGCTCGAGCGTCTCGCGCGCCACGGGCTCGGCTCCGTAGGCCTTGTGCGTGCGGCGTGTCCTGATCGCGTCCTCGACTTCCACCACCTCTCGACGCTACCGGATAGGTTGCGACGCATGAGCGCCATCGGCCAGGGCAAGGTCATCGTCACCGGCGCGTCCACCGGCATCGGCGAGGCGACCGCGCAGCACCTGCGCGCGCTCGGCTTCGACGTGCTGGCAGGCGTGCGCAAGCCGGAGGACGCCGAGCGCCTGCGTGCGGCGGGCGTGACGCCGCTGACGCTCGACGTCACCGATGCGGCCCAGATCGAGGCCGCGCGCGCCGAGCTCGGCGACGCGCCGCTGGCGGGCCTCGTCAACAACGCCGGCGTCGGCTACGGCGGCCCGGTGGAGTTCCTCGCGATGGACGACCTGCGCCAGCAGCTCGAGGTCAACGTGATCGGCCAGATGGCGGTCACCCAGGCGTTCATCGGTGCCCTGCGCGCCGGGCGCGGGCGGATCGTCAACATCAGCTCGATCGGCGGACGCGTGGCGCTGCCGCTGGTCGGCCCCTACAGCGCCTCGAAGTTCGCGCTCGAAGGGCTCAGCGACTCGCTGCGGCGCGAGCTGCTGCGCCAGGGCGTCGACGTGATCGTGATCGAGCCGGGCGGCGTCAAGACGCCGATCTGGAGCAAGAGCGACGACACCTTCGAGCGCATCACCAGGGAGGCGCCGCCCGAGCTGGAGCAGCGCTACGGCACGCTGATCAAGGGCGTGCGGGCGGCGATGAAGGACATCCAGGACGAGAGCGGCGTGGCGCCGCAGGTGGTCGCCGAGGCGATCGGCAAGGCGCTCACCGCGAGCAAGCCCCGCACGCGCTACCTCGTCGGCAGCGACGCCAAGCAGCGCGGCCCGCTGGCGAAGATCGTGCCCGATCGCGTGATGGACCGCCTGATCGCGCGCACGCTGAAGTACTGAGCGTGCTCAGGCGTGCGCGGCGACGCGCGGCCGGGCGATCGACTCCGGCTCGGGCTCGTCCTCGGGCGCCGGACGCCCGAGCAGCGCGAACGCCAGGCGCGTGGCGAGCGCCATGATCGTGATCTGCGGGTTGACCCCGAGCGAGCTCGGCACGGCGCTCGCGTCCGAGACGTAGAGCCCCTCGACGCCGTGCACCCGCAGGTCCTCGCCGACGACGCCGTGCGTCGGTCGTGCGTCCGCGCGCGCGGTGCCGAGCGGATGGAAGGCCATCAAGGTCAGGTCTCGGGGCCGCAGCTCCCCGTCGGGCAGCGGGCCGAGCGAGCCGTCGCGCAGCTCCGGCACGCCGGCCACCGGCTGGTAGACGGCCTTGGCCCCGGCCGCCCAGTAGAGCTCGGTCAGCAGCTCGATGCCGCGCTTGAAGGCGGCCACGTCCTCGGGACCGACGTCGTAGCGGATCACCGGGCGACCGGCCAGCTCGCGCACCGAGCCGCGCGAGCGGTCGGAGACCATCACGCCGAACTGCGACAGCTGGCGGAAGCGGAGCATCAGGTCGCGGAGGCGCTCGCGCGAGAAGGGGAACGAGAGCGCGAGGTAGTCGGGCGGTCCGGCGGCGCCCTCGAACATGATCCCCTCGCTGGCGAACTCGTCGATGTAGAGGCTCTGCGGCACGCCGCGGGCCATGTCGATCTCCTCGTCGAACAGCGCTCGCACCGCCGTGGCGGGATGGATCGCGAGGTTCTGGCCGAGCTGCCCGGAGGCGCCGCCGAAGCCGTTGCGCGCGAGCAGCAGCGGCGTGTGGATCGCCCCGCAGGCGACGATCACCGTGTCGGCGAAGACGGTCAGCTTGCCGCCGCCCGCCGTGCTGGCCTCGACCCCGGTCGCCCGCCCGCGCGACGTCAGGATGCGACTCGCGCGGCAGCCCGTCCAGGTGGTCGCGCCGGCCTCCCAGGCGCGGGGCACGTAGGTGATGCCGACGTGCTGCTTGGCCGAGGTCGGGCAGCCGAAGGCGCAGACGCCGCTGCCGACGCAGCCGCGCGCGTTGCGGAAGATGAACTCGTTCGACCAGCCGAGCGCGTCGGCGCCGCGCTTGACCACGAGCGCGTTGTTGCCCGCCAGCTCGGCGGGGACCTGCGCCACGCTCAGCTCGCGCTCGACGCGCCGGAAGAACGGGTCGAGCGAGGTCGGCGTCAGCGACTCGAGGCCGTAGTCGCGCGCCCACTGCTCGAGCACCGGTGCCGGGGTGCGAAAGCAGGTGCCGGAGTTGACGAACGTCGTGCCCCCCACGCCGCGGCCGAGCGGCAAGAGGATCGGCACGTTGCCGGCGGTCATGACCTGGCCGGCGTCGCGGTAGAGCAGCGTCGTCATGTCGCGCGGGCGGGCGGTGAGGTCGTCGGCGCTCCAGCGCGGCCCCTCCTCGAGCATCACCACGTCCATGCCGCCCTCGGCCAGCTCCTTGGCGACCGGGGCGCCGCCGGCGCCGGTGCCGATCACGCACACGTCCGCGCGCACGACGCGCTCGCCGCTGACGGTCGCGCCCTGCTCCACGCGCTCCTCGCTCGGAAGGAACATGTTGCTGCCGTCCGTATAGGCGGCACCGGTGGTCGGTCGGACGGTCACGGCCGCCGCTCCCGCGCCCGCAGCGCCCGAGCACGTTCGACGACTGCGTCGGCGTCGTGCCCGAGACGACGGGCGACGGTGGCGTCGCCGTAGTAGTTCAGGGAAGCGACGCTCTTGACCAGCGTCAGCAGCTGGCGCAACTGCGGCGACCGGGCCGCCTCGACGCGGGCGAGCAGCCGGGCGCGCTGATCGCCGCTGAGCGCCCTCAGCCGCGCGCCGGCGACCGCTCGGGGCGCCAGCTCGGCGGCGTGCAGCAGCGCGCGCAGGCCGATTCGGTTGAGGCGCGGCGCGCTCGCGAGCATGCGGTCGAAGGCGCGCACGGCGTCGGTCTCCGCGACGGCGGGCAGCAGCGGCTGCGGTGCGAGCACGGTGTCGCAGACGCAGGCGAAGATCGAGGCTTCGCGCGGGGTGAGCGCGCGCAACCGCGGCGGTGCGAGCGTCCCGGTCATCGACCCTCCCGGGAGCGCCGGCGCGAAGCGACTCATCGCTCCTCCACGGCGGCGGTGACGGCGTCGAACAGCTCCAGCAGCGTGCGCTCCTGATGCCCCGTCAGTTCCGCAACCGCCGCTGAGGCCCGCTCCGCTTCGCCCGCCCCCACCGCAGCGGCGGCGGCGCGATAGAGCGGCTCCAGCACCTCGCGGTCGGCGACGACGGCCTGGAACGCGTCCGCGTGGTCGAGGTAGAGCGCGCGGATCGAGTTCATGATCAGGCGCAGCACGAGGTTGCCGGAGGCCTCGACCAGCAGCGCCATCAGCTCCCAGTCGATCGCCTGCGCCGCCGCCGCGCTGTCGGCCGCGGCGATCCGCTCGGCCAGCTCGGCCAGCCGCTCGGCCTGCTCGTCGCTGCGCCGCACGGCGGCCAGACCCGCGGCCTCGGCGAGCATCAGGCGGCGCGCCTCGAGCACGCTCGCGAGCGCGTCGCGGTCGAGGCCGCCGGCCCGGAAGAGCAGGTGCGCGATCACGTCGAGGCCGCCGTCGGCGCGCCAGTCGCGGACGCGCATCGCGTCGCCGTGGCGCACCTCCACCAGCCGCAGCTGCTCGAGCCGCTTCACGGCCTCGCGGATCGAGGCCATGTTCACGCCGAGGTCGGCGGCGAGCGTGCGCTGGGTCGGCAGCTTCTCGCCGGGCTCGTAGACCCCGCCGAGGATCTCCTCGCAGAGGCCCAGGAAGACCTGATCGGACACGAGCGAGCGGCGGATCGGCGGCGGCATGCAGCCAGTGTACCGGTGTTCCGAACAATTGGAGGAGATGGCGTCGGCGCACGCGGGGACCCGCGTGCGCCGTGGCGGAGGGGACCAGCCTGCTAGGCGGCTGCGGTCGCGGTGGGCTCGTCCGCCTCGGGCACGGCGTCCGGCTTGCCCCGCGGCATGCCGATCCAGGCGACGACGAACGCGACCGCGAGCACGCCGGCCATGGCGTAGAAGACGACTTGGGTCGAGCTCGCGAAGTCGTGCTGGATCGCACTCACGACCTCCTGCACGCGCGCTCCGCCCCGCTCGACGCCGCCGGGCGGCCCGCCGGTCCCCTGCGAGACGGAGTCGGCGATCGCGTCCGCGCGCTCCTTCGGCACGCCGAGCGCGCCCAGCGAGGACTCGACGTTCGATTCGTTCTGGAGGATCAGCACCGTGCCGAGCACCGCCAGCCCGAGGCTGGCGCCGAAGTTGCGCACCGTCTGGGTGATGCCGGTCGCCTCGCCGTAGCTCGTGCGCGGCGCCCGGTTGATGGCGTCGGTGTTCGCCGGACCGAGCACGAGCCCGATGCCGATGCCCGCGATCACGATGGCGATCCACTGGTCGCCGAGATCGAGGTGGTCCAGGCTGTTGGCCCAGAGCGCGAAGCCGACCGTCGCGACCACCAAACCCGGTATGACGGCGGCGCGCGCGCCGCGGCTGTCGAGGATGCGCCCGCCCCACTGCGAGCCGGCCGCGAAGCCGCCGAAGAACGTCACCAGGTAGAGCCCCGCGCCCGAGGCGTCGTCGCCGAGCGCGATCTGGGCGTAGAGGCTGCCGAAGAAGAACAGCGGCACGAAGGCGATCGACAAGAGGAACAGCACCGCGTTGTCGGCGGCGAAGGCGCGGTCGGCGAAGATGCGCACGCGGATCAGCGGGTGCTCGAGCCCGCGCTCGTGCGCGACGAAGGCCACCAGCACCAGCACGCCGGCGACGATGCAGGCCCAGGTGGCGACGCTCCCCCAGCCCCAGACGCTCGACTGCTGGAAGCCCAGCACCGCGAGCCCCATGCCGAGCGAGATCAGCAGCGCGCCGCGGTAGTCCATCGGCGCGGGGGTGCGGCGATCCTCGGGCTTGGCGCGCAGCGTCAGCAGCACGGCGACGATCGCCACCGGCACGTTGACCCAGAAGATCGCGCGCCAGGTCCATTCGGTGAGGTAGCCGCCCGCGATCGGCCCGACCGCCGTCAGGCCGCCGGCGATGCCGAAGAAGATCGCCATCGCCTTGCCGCGCTCCTGGAGCGGGAAGGCGGAGATCACGATCGCCAGCGCCGCGGGGAACATGATCGCCGCCCCCGCACCCTGGATCACGCGGAAGAAGATCATCCACGCCTCGGCGAGGTCGCCGGTCGGCGTGGCGCCGCAGAGCGCCGAGGCGGTCGCGAAGGTCACCGTGCCGACCAGCACCATGCGCCGGTGGCCGGCGATGTCGGCGAGCCGGCCCCCGAAGGCGAACAGCGCCGACAGCGACAGCAGATAGCCGTTGATGATCCACTGGACGCCGGTCGCGGAGAGGTCGAGGTCCTCCTGCAGACTCGGCGCTGCCAGCGCCACGATGGTCTGGTCGATGAACGTCATCGACACCGCGAAGATCATCGCCGCCAGGATCAGCTTGTTGGATCCACTGCCCACAGTTCTCCCTTCTACCTCTCGGTAGAGCCCCCCTCTTTTGGCAGCCTATTCCCCGCGGCGGCGGCGTTTCCTACGCCGCTTGGGGGCGCGTGAGCTAGGTGGAGCGCCGCAGGCGAGCGGGCAGGAGCTGACTGCCACGACGCACTCCGGCCCGCAGCGGGCGGCGCAGCAGCCACAGCGCCGCCGCCAGGGCGAGCACGCCGAGCCCGATCCCGATTGCGAGGCCGGGCGGCACGCCGCCGTCGCCCGCCTTCGCGGCCGCGCGCTGCGCCGAGGCGGAGTCCGCGGGGTCGCCGTCCGGTGTCGGAATGCTCTGCTCCGACTGCAGCGGCGTCTCGGCGGGTGGAGGTACGGACTTGGCGCTGCCGACGCTGCCGCTGCCGCCGCTTCCACCCGAGAGCAGATCGCCCGGCGTCGGAGTCGAGGCCGAGGGAGCGCTGCCCGCGTTGGAGACGGCGCCGCCGTCCCCGGACGGGGCACCCGCTCCGCCGCCCGCGCCGCTCGACCCGGAATCGTCGTCGTTGGACGCCTGCGACTGCTGCTCGGGCTGCGGCTTGCGCGGCGCCGCCGCGATCGGCAGCGGATCGCGCTCGAGCGCCATCAGCGCCTGGGCCGTGGCCCAGACCGGCGTCTGGGTGCTGGTCGCCGAGTACGCGATGCTGCCGTTCGAGCGCTGCAGGCCCGCGACGTAGCGGGCAGCCCGCGTGACGGCCGCGTTCGCCCCGCCGACCGCGACGAGGCCTTGGATCGCGTACGACGTCGACTGCGAGTTGGACTCGCTGCCGGCCCGCTGGCCGAAGCCGCCGTCGCCGTTCTGCGACTCGCGCAGGTAGGTGACCGCTCCGCGTGCGGCGGGCGTGCCCGAGCGGCCGACGGCGGCCAGGGCCTCGAGCGCGACGCCGGTCATGTCCGAATCGCTGATCGAGCCGCGGACGACGCCGAACCCGCCGTCCTCGTTGGCGCTGTTCTGAAGCCACTTGATCGTGGCGCGGTCGACCGGCTGGCGGGCCGCCACGAGCGCCAGGATGCCGAAGGACGTGTAGCTGACCTGGCCGGCGATCGAGCCGTTGCCGCGCTTGCGCTTGGTGATCTCGGCCACCAGGTCGCGGCCGGCGAAGCTGCGTGGCGAGAGGCCGGCGGCCGCGGCCACGAGCGCGGTGCGCTCGATCGAGCCGATGTCGCTGAAGCCGGCGCCGAGCAGGTAGCTCGACGCGGTCTTGCCACCGCGGCGCTCGAGGTCCTGCGCGTTGCGTCCCGCGGCGGCCAGGCCGAGCACCGCCCAGCCGCTGTGCAGCGCGGTCGAGCGCTGCTTGGGCGCCGGGCCGAAGCCGCCGTCGGCGTTCTGCGCCTTCAGCAGATAGGCGAGCGCGCGCTCGGCCGCTGTCTTGCCCGCGGCCTTGCCGGTGGTCGCCGCACTCTCATCGGGCGTCGTACTCGCGGGCGTGGTGGTGGCAGGGGTCGTCGTCTCCTGCGCCGCCGCGGGCTCGCTGCGCAGCGACGCGCTCGTCGCCAGCGCGAGCACCAGCACGAGCACGGCGGCGCTCGCGCCCGCATGGACGGCGCGCGGCTGCCAGTGCACCTCGAAGCGGCGGCGGTAGCGCCGCAGGGCGCGCACGAAGGCAGGACCGATCAGAAGGCAGAAGCCGACGTTGCCAAGCACGTGGGCGACGTTATAGGGCAACGAGGTCCCGGAGATCGCAACATACGTCGCAAGGTCCTGCCTCGCGGCCAGCGTCCACTGGTAGAAGTCCATCCAGGCACCGAACGCCGCGCCCGCCGCTCCACAGATCAGCGCGAGCTGGATCCGGCTCAGCTCGCGGCCGCGCGTGAGGCGGGCCAGCAGCGCCCCGCCGGCGCCGACGAAGCCCCAGCCGACCATCTGCCAGGCCGTCCACGGGCCCTGCGAGAGGAAGACGTTGGACACCAGCGCGGTGATCGCCCCGACGGCGAAGCCCGGCACCCCGCCGAGCGCATACCCGGAGAAGAGCACGATGTCGGTCACCGGCTTGACGTTCGGGATCGCGGCGAACGCCAGGCGGCCGACGACCGCCAACGCGGCCAGCGCCGCCACGAGCGCGAGCACGCGCGCAGGCGGTCGCTGCCGCTCGTACCAGAGGAAGGCGCCGGCGAGCACGAGCGCCAGGATCGCAAACGTGGCGGCTTGCCAGCTCATCGCGCCAGCTCCCGCTCGTGATCGTTCGTCCTCGACGAGGCCGCGAGGCTCGCCGCGCCCTGGGCGGGCGTGAGCGCCGTGCCGTCGAGCGTGCGCGCGACGTCGGTCGAGAAGTGCCAGCCGCCGGCGAGCACCTCGGCCGGCGAACCGTCGCCGATCACCGTTCCCTGCCCCATCAACACCACGCGCGTCGCCAGCTCGGCGGCGAACTCGGTGTCGTGCGTCGCCACCACCACCGCCGCGCCGCCGCGTGCGAGCTCGGCCATGCGCTCGGCGAGCGCGTCCTTGTGCGGGCGGTCCATGCCGCGCGTCGGCTCGTCGAGCAGCACCGCCGCCGTCGGTCCACCGCCGAGCACCACCTCGAGCGCCAGGCGCTGCCGCTCGCCGCCGGAGAGGTCGCGCGGGTTGGCGGCGCCGCGCCCGGCCAGGCCAGCAGCGCTCAGCCCCTCGTCTCCCGCCTCGTCGCGGGCGTGCTCGTGGACGAGATAGTCGCCGGGGTTCTGCAGCAGCAGCGCAACCTCGCCGGCTCGCTCGACGCGCCCGCGCGTGGGCTCGATCAGCCCCTTGCAGAGCCGCAGCAGCGTGCTCTTGCCCGCACCGTTGCGGCCCATCAGCGCGACGAGCTCGCCGGGCTCGAAGCTGAGCTCCAGCGCGCGCAGGACCGTCGGCCCGTCTTCGACCTCGAACCAGAGGTCGCGTGCCCGGAGCGCCGCGGGCGCCGCGCGGCGACGACGCAGGAGCCCTCGACGCGATCCGCCTCGCGGCCGCGAGGGTGCCGGGTCCACGCCCGCCGCGCCGAGCGCCCCGCTCGTCGCTTCCCGACGGCCGGCGGCCGCATCGCGGCCGGACGCTCGCAGCGTGCCGCGCGCCTCCTTCACCGACACCGGCGGCGGCGCCAGGCCGGCAAGCTGGAACAGGCGCGCCGCAGGCGTCACCAGCGCGGGCGCCTGCGTCGTCGCCCACGCGAGGAACTCGCGCGGAGCGGCGTCGCAGGCGATCGTGGCGCCCTCGATCGCGAGCACGCGGTCGGCGGCCGGCAGGCAGCGTTCGAGCCGGTGCTCGGCGATCACGACGGTGGTCCCCCACTCCTCGTTGAGTCGCCGCAGCATCCAGATCAGCTCGTCACCCGCGACCGGGTCGAGTTGGGAGGTCGGCTCGTCGAGCAGCAGCAGCGCCGGCCGGTGCACGAGCGCGGCGGCGATCGCCACCCGCTGCAGCTCGCCGCCGGAGAGGGTGTCGGTGCGCCGGTCGAGCAGGTGGGCGACGCCGAGCGCCAGCGCCGTCTCCTCGACCGCCCGCGCGACCGCGGCCGGCGGCTCGCCGCGATGCTCGAGCGGCAGCTGCAGCTCGGCGCGCACGCCGCCGAGCACCACCTGCGTCTCGGGGTCCTGGAAGACCGTGCCGCAGACCGCGGCGAGCTCCCCGGGACCGTGCTCGCGCGCGTCGAGGCCGCCGACCTCCAGCTCGCCGGAGACCTCGCCGCCGTGGAAGTGCGGCACGAGCCCGCAGAGCGCGCGCAGCAGCGTCGACTTCCCCGACCCGGAGACGCCGGCGAGCACCGTGAAGCTGCCGGGTTCCAGCTCGAGCGAGACGTCGCGCAGCGCCGGCCCCTCCGATTCGGGATACGCGTAGGTGAAGCGCTCGGCGCGCGCGATCATCGCCGCACCCCCATTCGCGCCGCGCGACCGGCGAACGGCGCCAGCGCGAGCAACGGCAGCGCCGCCGCGAGCGCCAGCGTCTGCGCGTCGGTGTCGACGTCGAGCGTCGGGTAGCAGTCGACGGCGCCCACGCCAGCGACCTTGCCCACGATCGTCACCGCCGCGATCGCCGTCGTGGCAAGCGCGAAGCGGACGTCGTGGCGCGACCACGGCCGGCCGCTCGCTGGCCGGTCGCCCGGCAAGCGCGTAGCCGCGCACCTCGAGCGCCGCGGCCACGTCGACGGCGCGGTCGAGCGTGCCCGCGAGCACGAGCCGGGCCATGGCCAGGCGCCCGGGCGGCTGCGGGCGACAGCGCGCGGCGTCGCCGCGACGCAGCGCGTCGCGTTCGAGCACGGGCACGAGGCGCGTGGCCAGCGAGGCGGTCAGCGCCGAGCGGTAGGACAGCCGCCGGAACAGGCGCAGCAGCTCGTCCGGGTCGACGGCGGCCGAGAGCAGCCCGAAGGCGACGATGATCGCCGCCACGCGCAGCCCGTTGAGCCCGCCCTGCACGAACGCCTCGAGGGTGATGTCGAAGCGATGCCCGAGGATCACCGGGCCGCGGATCAGCAGCGTCTCGCCGCCCTGGTAGACGAGCGGGTTGACGATCGCCACCAGCAGCGCGAACGGCAGCGCCAGCCGCATCGACAGCCACAGCTCGCGCGACACCTTGGCAGCGGCGCCCGCCAGCAGCGTCGCGGCGAGCACGGCCGCGAGCACGATCGGGTTGACGTACAGCCCGCCCGCCAGCGCCAGCGCGACGCAGAACGAGGCCGCGACGCCGGCGCGAGCGGCGTGCAGCGGCGTGGAGCGCGGGCGGTAGGTCGGGACGAGCCTCACTGCACGTCCTCTCCCCCGCCGGCCAGCGGCAGCTTCTGCACCTCGCCGTCGCCGCTGGCCGCGATCGCGAAGGCGTCGCGCAGCGAGCGGGCGTCGAGCGCCTGTGCGGCCGCGTCGACGCCGGCGTCGTCGAGGCCGGTGATCACCCACGCGAGCTGGTCCTCGCGCGGGAAGAGGGCGGCGACCAGGCCGGTGCCGTCGCCCGGCTCGACCGCGCGCACGGGCTCGCCGGCGGCGTCGAGCAGATCGAACGAGCGGCCGTCAGCGGCGAAGCGCGCGAACACCCCGCTGCGCTCCGGGTCGTCCTCGAGCTGGCTGACGCTCTGGCGCAGCGCCTGCCAGCGGCCCACGATCACGCGGATGATCGTCTCGGTGTAGGGCGCGCCGAGCGACGCGCCGCTCGCCGCCACGCCCGCGTCGCGCAGTCGGTCGAGCACGCGCTTGCAGGCGGGCGAGTCGGCGTCCTCGCACTCGACGCGCACCGGCCGGCGCTTGCCCTCCCAGCCGCTGCGCAGCGGCTCCGGGTAGGCGCCGACGATCGCCGGCACGCGGTCGGCGGCCTTCCAGTCGCGGTAGTCCCACTGCACGCGGTCGCCGGGCGAGAGCTCGTAGTCGGCGGCGCCGACCTCGGCCTCGACGCCGTTGACGAAGTAGAACCAGTCTCGCTGGCCGCCCGCCCCTTGCCCGGCGACGCCCTCGATGCTCTGCACGAAGCCGCCGCCGAAGCGCGTCTCGACGTCGAAGTCGGACTGCAGCATGCGCATCACCGTCTGGTCCTCGCGCAGCGTCTGCTCACGCGCGACGCCGAGCTGCCGATGCCCGAAGTCGCGCGTGACGACCACCCGCGCCCCCGCGCCCGCCTGCTCCTCGCCGGCCCCGAGACCGCAGCCGCTCGCGAGCGCGACCGTGCAGAGCACGAGGCCCAGCAGCGCGAGCCGACGCAGGCTCACGGCAGCTGCACCCGCTCGACGAACGACCGCACGAGGCCTGGCTTCTCCGCGTACACGCGTACGGAGCTTGGCAGCGCCGGACCGACGGTGACGCTGCCGTCGGCGCCCGTGGTGGCCGTCGCCGAGCCCACGTGCACGGTGGCGCCCTCGACCGGGACGCCGCGGCCGCGGTCGTCGTAGCCGGTCACGCGCACCGACGCGCCCTCGCCGCCGGGAGCCGCGCGCGTCCGCACGCCGAGCGTGCGCTGGCAGCCCTCGGCGCCCTGGTCGCAGTAGAACCACGTGACGCGGGCGCCCGAGCGCAGTCGCCCGCGCCCGAACGGGCCTGCGGGATCGGCGGCCCCGGCGCTCGCCGCGCGGTTGCCGACCTTGTACACCCAGCCGTCCTGCCCGCGGTTGCGATCGTCGCGGATGGCGCGCACGAACAGGCCGGCCCCGTCGCGCGGCCGCTTCGAGCACGAGCCGTAGTCGAACAGCCGCAGCATGCCGGGCCGGCTGCGCACCAGCGCGGCGAGCGCCGTGCCCGTCGCGACGGCGCACGGACGGCGGCCCAGGCGCACGCTCGCCCGGCGTGCGGTCACGCGCTTGGCCAGCGTGCTCCCGTCGCGGAAGACGACGAGCTGATCGACGACCGGTGCGCGCCTCGCGGGGCTCGCGCCGGTCGTCGACGGCGCCCCCACGCCGTTGCCGGCAGCGGGGGCCGACGCAGCGGCCGGCGCCTGCGGCGGCGCGCCCGAGGCGATCAGCGTGGCGGCCGCGGCCGCCACGCTCACGCCCCCGGCGATCGTTCGCCGCGTTCGGCTCACGGGATCGGCGCCACCGCGTCGAGCTCGACCGGCGCACGGTCGAGCGCCTCGACGCGCAGCACGTGGCCGCCCGCCTTCAGCGTCTTGCTCGTGTAGAGCGTCTGGCGCACCGGGCCGCGTCCCTTCAGCTTCAGGGTCGCGGCCTGCTTGCCGTCGATCGTCACCCGCAGGCGGCCGCCGTCGGGCAGCTTGCGCCCGACGAGCGCGACGCGCGTGCCGCTGAAGCGCATGCGCGCACTCGCGCCCGCTCGCTTGGAGCGGATCGCCCGACCGCCGTAGGCGCTCGCCTGCTCGACGCCGCTCCAGTCGCCCGCGGACAGGCGCAGCATGCGGCGGTTGCGGTCGTCGACCGGGAACACGAGCGTGCCGGTCGCCGGCGTGCTGGCGTTGGCGGCGCGGTCGAACGCGGTGACGCGGAACTCGTACGCCCGCCCGGTCCGGCCGCGGAAGACGACGGACGTGTCCTTCGAGCGCGACAGGATCGTGCGCCACTGCGGCGCCTGGCTCGTGCGGGCGCCGCGGGCCACCTCGCGCACCTCGGCGCTGTAGGTCGAGAGACCGCTGCCGTCGGCCTGCGGATCCTCGCCCTGCCAGGCGATCGTGAGCGTGCGCGAGCGCGCCTGCGCCGTCGACAGGCCGGCGCCGCCGCCCACCCCGCCGGGCAGCTTCACGGCAACCGTCGGCGGCGTCTTGTCGCCGGCCGTGCACGGTTCGGCACCGACCGGATCGACGCACAGCACGAGCGCGCTCGAGCGCACCGCGTCGGCGCGCTCGGCCTTGAGGCGGTAGATGCCGGTCTGGCTGAAGCTGAGGCTGGCCATGCCGTCCGCGCCGGTCTTGGCGCCGTTGACGTCGGCGTCCGCGAGCGGCTTGCCGTCGGCGGTGTCGGTCACCTTGACCGTCACGGGCTGGCCGACCGTCGCCGCGCTCGGGCCGCCCAGCCGCAGCGCCCGCGCCTTGGAGAAGGCGTCGAAGGCCCAGAGCACCTCCTGGCCGCTCTTCAGCAGGGACTGGCAACCGCCGACGGACGGCTGGATGCCGTCGACGAACACGCCCCAGAACTGCGTGTCGGTGGCCGGCTCGGAGGCGACGCGGTCGACGCTGTAGTCGCCGAAGCCGTCGAACCAGGTGCCGGCCCAGGTGAAGTTGCCGAGCTTCGCCCCGTCGTCGAGGGCGGCGGTCGGCGTCGGGCCGGCAGACGGGTTGGCGCCGCCGTTGGTGCCGTCGCACGGGTGCTCGCCACCGCTGGCGGGCTCGACGACGTGGCCGTCGGTCGTGACCGGGGCCTCGAAGAGGGTCTGCGTGGCGCCTTCGACGCGCACGTTGACGTTGACCGGCGCGGCGAGCGCACCCGACACGGGCACGGAAGCGACGGTGAGTGCGGCGACGGCTGACGCGAGCGCGCAGCGCACGGGACGAGATCTCATGGTCATGGCCACCCTGTTCCTCGAGGGTCGTGTTGGCCGGCCGGGACCAGGTCTCCTGGCTTCGGGCTCCCCGTCGCGCCTTCCCGGACCGCCGTCGGCGGTCCAGTGGCATTCGTACGACAGATCGTCGCCCGGTCACAGTGGCGGGACCGCGCCGGATTCACACCGGACTTCCCATGGCCACCGGCCGATATGGACCGGGCAAGCATACCCGCACGTCGCAGACGCCAGCGGACGATGCCGCTACAATGGCCGCCGTCCTGCCGCCATCGTCTAGGGGACTAGGACGCCGCCCTCTCACGGCGGTAACGGGGGTTCGAATCCCCCTGGCGGTACTACGCGAACCCTGCTCTACAGCGGGGTTTCGTGGTTCCAGGGCCCGTCGGGATCGAGAAGGCCCCGGGGCGATGTGGCACGATCTCGCAGGTGACCAGCGGACCCGCCGCGGCGAAGCACCTGCGCGACCTCGCGTGGCTGCGCCGCGTCCGCGACCGGATCGACAGGGAGTACGCGCAGCCGCTGGACGTCGAGGCGCTCGCCCGCGGCGCGCACATGTCGGCCGGGCACCTCAGCCGCCAGTTCCGGCTCGCCTACGGCGAGTCGCCGTACGGCTACCTGATGACGCGACGCATCGAACGTGCGATGGCGCTGCTGCGTCGTGGCGACCTCAGCGTCACCGAGGTCTGCTTCGCGGTCGGCTGCTCGTCGCTGGGCACCTTCAGCACCCGCTTCACCGAGCTGGTCGGCGTGCCGCCCAGCGTCTATCGGCACCAGGCGGCGCGCGCGACGGCGGGGATCCCGTCGTGCGTGGCCAAGCAGGTGACCAGGCCGGTCAGGAATCGAGAAGCGCGGACCCCGAGCGGCGTCTAGCGTGGCCGCCATGGACATCACGATTCACTCCAGCTTCCTCCCGCAGGACGACCCGGACGCAGCTCTGGGCTTCTACCGCGACACCCTCGGCTTCGAGGTCCGCCTCGACGTCGGCTACGAGGGGATGCGCTGGATCACGGTCGGCCCCGTCGACCAGCCCGGCGTGTCGATCGTCCTGCACCCGCCGGGCGCCGACCCCGGCATCACCGACGACGAGCGCCGCACCATCGCCGAGATGATGGCCAAGGGCACCTACGCCAGCATCCTCCTGGCCACCAAGGACCTCGACGGCACCTTCGAGCGGCTGCAGGCCACCGACGTCGAGATCGTCCAGGAACCGACCGAGCAGCCGTACGGCGTGCGCGACTGCGCGCTGCGCGACCCCGCCGGCAACCTGCTCCGCATCCAGGAGCTGCGCTGAGCGATGGCCACGAGGACGGACACGCGGGCGCCCGCGGCGCACGCCGCCGACAGCCACGACCTGATCCGCGTGCAGGGCGCACGCGTGAACAACCTCAAGGACGTCAGCCTCGAGCTTCCGAAGCGCCGGCTGACGGTGTTCACCGGGATCTCCGGGTCGGGCAAGAGCTCGCTCGTGTTCGGCACGATCGCCGCCGAGTCGCAGCGGCTGATCAACGAGACCTACAGCGCCTTCGTGCAGGGCTTCATGCCGGCCTTGGCGCGGCCCGAGGTCGACGTGCTCGACGGCCTGACGACCGCGATCCTCGTCGACCAGGAGCGGATGGGCACCGACCCGCGTTCCACGGTCGGCACCGCGACCGACGCCAACGCGATGCTGCGCATCCTCTTCAGCCGGCTGGGCAAGCCGCACGTCGGCTCGCCCAGCGCGTACGCCTTCAACGTCCCCTCGGTCAGAGCGAGCGGTGGGATCACGGTCGAACGCGGCGGCAAGACCAAGACCGAGAAGGCGACCTTCAACCGCACCGGCGGCATGTGCCCGCGCTGCGAGGGCCGGGGCTCGGTCACCGACTTCGACCTCTCCCAGCTGTACGACGACGGCAAGTCGCTCGAGGAGGGCGCGCTCACGATCCCCGGCTACAGCATGGAGGGCTGGTACGGCCGCATCTTCCGCGGCTGCGACTTCTTCGACCCGGACAAGCCGATCCGCAAGTTCAACAAGCGGGAGCGCCACGACCTGCTCTACAAGGAGCCGACCAAGATCAAGGTCGACGGCATCAACCTGACCTACGCGGGCCTGATCCCGCAGATCCAGAAGTCGTTCCTCTCCAAGGACGTCGACGCCCTCCAACCGCACATCCGCGCCTTCGTGGAGCGGGCGGTGGTGTTCACCACCTGCCCCGAGTGCGACGGCACGCGACTCGCCGAGCACGCCCGGTCGTCGAAGATCGACGGCAAGAACATCGCCGACGCCTGCGCGATGCAGATCACCGACCTCGCCGAGTGGGTGGGCGGCCTCGACGAGCCGTCGGTGGCGCCGCTGCTCGAGGCGCTGCGGGAGACCCTCGACTCGTTCGTGGAGATCGGGCTGGGCTACCTCTCGCTCGACCGCCCGTCGGGCACGCTGTCGGGTGGCGAGGCGCAGCGCACCAAGATGATCCGCCACCTCGGCTTCTCGCTCACCGACGTCACCTACGTCTTCGACGAGCCGACGATCGGGCTGCACCCCCATGACATCCAGCGGATGAACGACCTGCTGCTGCAGTTGCGCGACAAGGGCAACACGGTGCTCGTCGTGGAGCACAAGCCCGAGGCGATCGCGATCGCCGACCACGTCGTCGACCTCGGCCCGCGCGCCGGCAGCGGGGGCGGAGAGGTGGTGTTCGAGGGCACCGTCGAGGGCCTGCGGGCCAGCGACACGCTCACCGGGCGGCACCTCGACGACCGCGCCTCCCTGAAGGAGACGGTGCGGGAGTCGTCGGAGGCGTTGGAGGTGCGCGGAGCCAGCACCCACAACCTGCAGGAGGTCGACGTCGACATCCCGCTGGGGGTGCTGGTCGTGATCACCGGGGTGGCGGGCTCGGGCAAGAGCTCGCTGATCGGAGGCTCGGTGTCCGGGCGGGATGGGGTCGTGGTGGTCGACCAGGCCGCGATCCGCGGCTCGCGACGGAGCAACCCGGCGACGTATACCAAGCTGCTCGACCCGATCCGCAAGGCGTTTGCGAAGGCCAACGACGTCAAGCCGGGTCTGTTCAGCGCCAACTCCGAGGGCGCCTGCCCCAACTGCAACGGCGCCGGCGTCATCTATACCGACCTGGGGATCATGGCCGGCGTCGCCAGCGTCTGCGAGGTGTGCGAGGGCAAGCGCTTCCAGGCCGAGGTGCTGGAGTACACGTTCGGCGGCAGGGACATCAGCGAGGTGCTCGCGATGTCGGTGGCCGAGGCCGAGGAGTTCTTCGGCGACGGCGAGGCGAAGACGCCGGCCGCGCACAAGATCCTCGACCGGCTCGCAGACGTCGGGCTCGGGTACCTCAGCATCGGCCAGCCGCTCACCACGCTGTCGGGCGGCGAGCGGCAGCGGCTCAAGCTGGCGACCCGGATGGCCGAGAAGGGCGGCGTCTACGTCCTCGACGAGCCGACCACCGGCCTCCACCTCGCCGACGTCGAGCAGCTGCTCGGCCTGCTCGACCGGCTCGTCGACTCCGGCAAGTCGGTCATCGTCATCGAGCACCACCAGGCGGTCATGGCGCACGCCGACTGGATCATCGACCTCGGCCCCGGCGCCGGCCACGACGGCGGCCGGATCGTCTTCGAGGGCACCCCCGCCGACCTCGTCGCCACCCGCTCCACCCTCACCGGCGAGCACCTCGCGGCCTACGTCGGCACCTGACCGACTCCCTCACTCCGTGGCTGCGCCGGCAGGTGGGCGACGACCTGTTCCGACGCCGTGGTCACCACCACCGGCGCCGAGGCCCTGCCCCTTCAGTCGTCGTCCGCCCGCTGCAGCGTGTCGATGAGTTGCTTGATGATGAGGCTTCGGCCGGAAGCGTTCGACAATGGACCCATCGGGCCCGCTTCCCACGTGAGGGGGATCGACATGTCGGCAGACTTGCCGAAAGGCTCGATCTTCGCGTCTTGGAGGACCGCAAGCTGGTCCCGGAAGTTGTCGGCCGTGTACTGCTTCCCGGCGTTCAAGTCGACGCGGTGCTTCGCAGCACGAAAGATCCCGCTGACCACCTCCAGCCCGAACGGCTTCGTCAAAGCATGACCCTTTCGGTCACCCCAAGCGGCAGGCCACGTCTCGCTCACACCCCGGAAGTACTGCTTGAAGATCGTCGCTTGCTCACCTGGGGACTTGCTCGACAACGCACCACCAGGTTTGGTGTGTGCCCCCAGCCACTTGGTCATGGCGGTGTTCTTGACCCACGTGTCCTTCTGATCATCGAGAAACTTGATCTTGCCCTTCAGGGGCGAGTCGCCATCCTCTCCGAGCATCTTCACAACCTTGACCGTGGCGTCATCCTCGGCGGAAAGCACGCCAAGCCCGTAGTACAGATCCAAGAGGTGAACGTCCGACACCTTGACCTGCTTGCTGTTGATGTCAGCAAAGATCTTGCCCCGGAGGCTGTCACTCGCCCCGTGAAGGGCGACGACAGGCAGATCGAAGTGAATGCCGTTGCTGTGCTCGAATCCTGCTAGGCGGTGCTGACCGTCGAGGACGTAGGCGAACTTGCCCTCCTCGTCAGGAAACACCAACGTCACCTCATCGTCGCTTCCAGTCTCCTGCACTTGGACCTGATCGTCGAGGCTGACGACGATGGCATTCGGGAACAGCGACAGCTCCTCCTGGATGTACTTGCCGATGTCCTTCGCTCGGTTCTTGTGCACCAAGCGCTGGATCTCCGCGGGGTCGTCTTGGGAGCGCGGCGTGACGTACGCGATCTTCGACAGAACCTTCGAGTTGATCGGGAACAGGTAGAGCGTCTCCCCCTTCTGCTTCATGACGTGCGCCTTTACACGGAGTCCAGCCAAAGTTCTTCCTCCTCGAGCTTGTCCGACTTGGAGAGGTTGTGCTCAGCACAGAGCAGTTGCAGGTTCTCGAACTTCGAGCTCCCCCCACGCGAGGCTGGAAACCGATGGTCCACGTGCAGGACGACCTCAGGCGGCCGCCGCCCGCACTTCGCACACTCGTGCCGGGAGTTCCACAGGAGACGTAGGAGATCGCCGGATGAGATCGGCTTCCGCTCATGCTTGGTACTAGCCATCTGGACCCGCTCGTACAGCTTCTCTACGTCCTCCGGCGACCACGTTCGACCAGTCGCTTCACGGAGCAGCCCTCGGAACCGCTTGAGCCCGTCAGGCCGTGACCAGAATGGCTCCTCCTGGTGAGCGGTGTCGCTGTTGACGCGCCTCAGCATCTCTGAGACGAGCTCCTCTGCGAGACACCACGCAACGAATCGGTCGTATGAGACAGCGTCCAACCCGAGCGCGCTCACCAAGTTCGCGACCGTTGCCCGATACTCCCTGCCCACTTCCGGCCACGATACCTCGGACCCGTCGCCCGCGCCCACACGCGTGACAGCCCGGCGGTCCACCGACCAGGCTCCAGACGCTACGCCCTCGGCGCGTCGATGACACGCTCCGGCTGCAACTCCCGATGGGATTGCGGGGCCCGTTGCCGCCTGAGCTGCGCAACCTCCCGCGCAGGTAGCTCCCGCCTCCCCGCCCGACTCCGAGGCGAAGGCTCCACCTCGATCTTTGGACACGTGGATAATGCCCGTGCCCAGACCGCGCGGTTAGCGTGGCAATGCCCGTTGAAACCCAGCTTTTCGCGCGCGCCCGGGAAACGGGCGCGCGGTGCGTGTAGGAGGCCACAAACAGCTCATGCCGAGGATTCGCCAGCAGAACGTGACGGCCGCCCAGTGGAGCCCCAACGGGGGCGCCCTCGGTCCGGTCGACCTCACCCAACCTTCCAGCTACCCGTTCGCCGAGAACGTCTTCTCGCTGGCCGTGCAGCGCCAGCGCCTGCCCAAGGACGTCTTCAAGAAGCTCTCGCTCACGCTTGCGAAGGGCGAGGGGATCGATTCCAGCTTGGCCGACTCGGTCGCGCTGGCGATGAAGGAGTGGGCGCTCGAGAAGGGCGCCACCCACTACACCCACGTCTTCCAGCCGCTGACCGGCCTGACCGCGGAGAAGCACGACTCGTTCTTCAACCCGGCCGAGGGCGGCGTCTCGCTGGCGGACTTCTCGGGCAAGGAGCTGATCCAGGGCGAGCCCGACGCGTCCTCGTTCCCGACCGGCGGCATCCGCGCGACCTTCGAGGCGCGCGGCTACACCGCCTGGGATCCGACCAGCCCGGCGTTCATCCTCGAGAACCCCAACGGCGCGCTGCTGTGCATCCCGACGGCGTTCGCCTCGTGGACGGGTGAGGCGCTCGACGCCAAGATCCCCCTGCTGCGCTCGATGGACGCGCTCTCGACCTCGGCGATCCGGGCGCTGCGGCTGCTCGGCGACGAGAGCTCCGAGCGGGTGTTCACGACGGTCGGTCCCGAGCAGGAGTACTTCCTGATCGACGAGCAGTACTACTTCGCGCGTCCCGACCTGATCAACACCGGCCGCACCCTGTTCGGCGCCCAGCCGCCCAAGGGCCACGAGCTGGACGACCACTACTTCGGCTCGATTCCCGAGCGCGTGCTCGCGTTCATGATGGAGTCGGAGCTCGAGCTGGCGAAGCTCGGCGTGCCGGTCAAGACCCGCCACAACGAGGTCGCCCCGGCCCAGTACGAGCTGGCGCCGATCTTCGAGAACTCGAACGTCGGCTCCGACCACCAGCAGCTGACGATGCAGATCATGCAGAAGGTCGCGCGCAAGTACGGCCTCGTCTGCCTGCTGCACGAGAAGCCGTTCGCCGGGGTCAACGGCTCGGGCAAGCACAACAACTGGTCGATGGGCACCGACACGGGCGCCAACCTGATGGAGCCCGGCGACACCCCGGCGGAGAACCTCAGCTTCCTGTTCTTCTGCGCCGCGGTGATCAAGGCCGTCGACAAGCACCAGGGCCTGCTGCGCGCGTCGGTGGCCAACATCGGCCAGGACCACCGCCTCGGGGCCAACGAGGCGCCGCCGGCGATCATCTCGATCTTCCTCGGCGCCGAGCTGGACAAGGTGTTCGAGGCGATCGCCTCCGGCGAGGGCGACCCGCACACGCCGGGCTCGTTCCTCGGTCTGGGCACCCCGGTGCTGCCGCAGCTGCCCAAGCACGGCGGCGACCGCAACCGCACCTCGCCGTTCGCCTTCACGGGCAACAAGTTCGAGTTCCGCGCGCTCGGGTCGAGCATGTCGCTCGGCTTCCCGAACACGGTGCTGAACACGATCGTGGCCGAGGCCGTCGACGAGCTGGCCGACCAGCTCGAGTCGAAGGTCAACGGCGACGACCTCGCCGAGGGCGTGATGGCGGTCGTCAAGGACGCGTACGTCGCGAGCAAGCGCGTCTGCTTCGGCGGCGACAACTACTCCGACGAGTGGCACGCCGAGGCCGAGCAGCGCGGGTTGAAGAACCTGCGCACGACGCCCGATGCGCTGCCCGAGGTGATCGCCCCGGACACCGTCGCCGCGTTCGAGAAGTACAAGGTGCTCAGCGAGCGCGAGCTCGAGTCCCGCTACGAGGTCTGGGCCGAGCAGTACTCGACCCGCGCCAACATCGAGGCGGAGACCACCTGCTCGATGGCCCGCACGATCCTGCTGCCCGCGGCGCTGCGCCACATCGCGCTGGTCGAGGCGGCCGGCATGTCCGAGCTGGCCACCGAGGTCCGCTCGCTCGCGAGCGAGTTCGCCGACGCGATCAGCGCGCTCGAGGCGGCCAACGTCTACCCCGACGGAGTCGAGGGCCTGGAGCTGGCGATCTACGCCCGCGACAACCAGCTCACGGCGATGGACGAGGTCCGCGAGCTCGGCGACAAGCTCGAGAAGCTCGTCGCCGACGACCTCTGGCCGCTGCCGAAGTACGAGGAGATGCTGTTCATCAAGTAGCGCCGGCGGCGCGCGCGGACTGCGGTTCGCGCGCGCCGGCCCAGCGCCGTCCCGATCACGGGACGTTCACGACTGCTTCACCGGCGCATCACATCGCCGCGGGCCCCGCTGCCGACCATTCGGGGCATGATGGACAGGGCAGCGACGCTCCTCTTCATGTCGGCGGTCACCTGCTACCTGCTCGGGCGCGTGTTCGTGGAGGCGGTCACGGGGCCGAACCCCGTCGAGGTCGTGGTCTACGGGATGACGGCCGCGTTCGGGCTGGAGTACCTGATGGCCAGCTGGCGCTCGCTCTGGGTCACGAGTTAGGGAGCCCTCAGCGGCCCTTTCGAAGCTCCGCTGCGTGCGGTAGATTCGGGGGCGATGGACGCAAGGCGCAGTGAAGTTCTGCGGGCCTCCCCGAGGATGTTCGAGTCGGACCTGCTCGACAAGCTCTCGCGTGTCCATCCCGCGGTCCCGCCGATCATCTTCATCCCCGCGATCGCGGTGCTGTTCGCGCTCGGCCAGGAAGGACGCGGCCCGCTCGAGGTCGGCGGCATCCTGCTCGCCGGCTACCTGTTCTGGACGCTGACCGAATACTGGCTGCACCGGCTGGTGTTCCACTTCGAGCCGGACACGGGCTGGGGCCACAGGCTGCACTGGATCATCCACGGCGTCCACCACGACCACCCCAACGATCCGCTGCGGCTGGTGATGCCGCCGTCGGTCAGCATCCCGCTCGCACTCGCCTTCTACGGGCTGTTCGTGCTCGTGCTGCCGCCGGAGATCGCGCAGCTGTTCGCGGCCGGCTTCCTCGCCGGCTACCTGGCCTACGACATGACGCACTACCACGTGCACCACCACACGCCCCGCAGCCGCGTCGGCAAGCTGCTGCGCGAGCTGCACATGCGCCACCACTTCCAGGACGAGACGAAGGGCTTCGGCGTCAGCGCCCCCTTCTGGGACTACGTGTTCGGCACCTCGGCACGTCGCTCGACCCCGAGCCGCTCGTAGAGCCGTCTTTGGGTCCAACGGCTGCCCGAGCCGCTTGAGGACGACGGGCACGGCGCCGACCCTTCCCGCGTGCGACCTCGCAAGCGTGAGCTCAAGCGGCAGCTGGCAGCAGCCGAGGCACGCCTGCACGGACTCGAGCAGGAACTCGCCGCGCGCACCCTGCGCGACCCGCTCACCGGGCTGCACACGCCGCAGGCTTTCTCGCAACGGCTGCTGGCCGAGGTCGAGCGCTCCAAGCGCCACGGCCGGCCGCTGACGCTGATCTCGCTCGACCTCGACGGGTTCGGCCTGCTCAACCGCGCCCACGGACGCGAGCAGGGCGACGAGCTGCTGCGGGTGGTCGCCGGGGTGCTGCGCCGCAGCACGCGCGCGAGCGACGTGATCGCCCGCGCCGGCGCCGACCACTTCCTGATCTTGCTGCCGGAGACCGAGGCCGCGGCGGGGCTGCAGGCCTTCGAGCGCATCCTGCTCACGCTCGAGCAGACGCGCGTCGGGCCGGTCGAGGCGCTGTCGGCGTCGATCGGCGTCGCGGGCTGGCAGCGGCCCCAGACCGCCGCACAGCTGGTCGCCGAAGCCGAGCTGCGCATGGGCGCCGCGCGCGACGCCGGCGGTGGCCGCACCGAGGGCGGCCCCGACGCGGCCCTCAGCCGTCGCCGCGCCGGCGGCGACAGCCAGCGCGACGCGATCGCCGGTCTCGCCGAGGCGCTGCTCGAGCGCGACCGCTACACCGGCGAGCACTCCGAGTTCGTCGTCGACCTCGCCGCGCGCGTGGCGCGTCAGCTGGCGCTCGACGAGGTCGAGGTCGAGCGCGTGCGCTCGGCTGCGCTGCTGCACGACATCGGCAAGGTCGCCATCCCCGACGAGGTCCTCAACAAGCCGGGTCCGCTGGCGGAGCTGGAGTGGGCCGTGATGCGCGAGCACCCGGTGATCGGCGAGCGCATCCTGCGCGCCGTCCCGGGCCTTGGCCCGGTGGCGCGGATCGTGCGTCACGAGCACGAGCGCTGGGACGGCACGGGCTATCCGGACGGTCTGCGCGAGGGCGAGATCCCGATCGGCTCGCGCATCATCCTCGCCTGTGACGCCTACCACGCGATGACCTCGAACCGTCCCTACCGCCGCGCGCTCCCCCACGCCGAGGCGATCCGCGAGCTCGGCCGCTGCGCCGGCACGCAGTTCGACCCGCAGGTCACCGAGGCGCTGATCGGCTGCCTCTACGGCAGCCGGCAGCTGCTCGCCGACGCCGCCGCTTGAATTCGCCCGCCTGATTGATAAGGATCAGCACAACGACCGTGCAACGGTCGTACTGGAGATGAGCGTCGAGTCCAAGCCGGTCGTCGAGCAGTCGCCCTCCCGCGCCGAGCTGCTGGAGGTCGAGTTGCGGCGTGCGCTGGACGCCGACGCGCTCGAGCTCCACTACCAGCCGATCGTGGACCTCGCCGGGCGGCGCATGACCGGCGCCGAGGCGCTGCTGCGTTGGCGCCACCCCCAGCTCGGCTCGATCGCGGCGGAAGAGGTCAGCCCGGTGGCCGAGCGCAGCGGTCTGATCGCGCCGCTCGGGCGCTGGGTGCTGGAGCGCGCCTGTCGCCAGCGCGCCGAGTGGGCCGAGCAGGGGCTGACGCTGCCGATCACCGTCAACGTCTCCGCCCAGCAGCTGGTCGACGAGCGCTTCGCCCTGGCGGTGCTCGACGCCGTCGAGCGCTACGCGATCGACCCCCAGACGCTCTGTCTGGAGGTGACCGAACGTGTCTTCTTCGAGCCGCAGGGCGCAACGCTGGCCGTGCTCGAGGCGCTGCGGCGCCTGGGCGCGTTCCTGGCGATCGACGACTTCGGCACCGGCTTCTCCTCGCTCGCGCAGCTCAAGCAGCTGCCGGTCGAGGTGATCAAGATCGATCGCGCCTTCGTGTCCGGCCTCGGCACCGACCCGGGCGACTCGGCGATCGTCGCGTCGATCATGAGCCTCGCGCACGCGATGGGCCTGCACGTCGTCGCCGAGGGCGTCGAGACCGAGCAGCAGGCGCGCGAGCTGCGTGCGCTCGGCTGCCCGGTGGCGCAGGGCTTCCTGTTCGCGCCGCCGCTGCATCCGGCCGACGTGCTCGAGCTCAGCCGTTCGCAGCGCACACCGCGCGGAGCGGCCCACGCGTTCGGCAACGGCTGGTCCGCCGCTGCAGCCGTGGCGCCGCATCGGCGGGCACGCCAGTCGCTGATCGAGGAGTTCATGGAGCAGATCGGGATCAGGGTGGCCGGACCGTGACCGCCGTGACCGCCGCCAGCTCGCTGATCCTCGGGCTGGCGTACACCTGGCTCGGCACGCTCGTCTTCTTCGAACTGCGCGAAGGCAGGCGCACGCGTGGCCTCTCGCCCTTCGGCGTCGCGTTCATGCTGATGGCCTTCACCTGCGGCCCCCATCACCTGATCCACTTCGAACACGCGATCTTCGGCGGGGCGCCCGCAGATGCGCTCACGGCCGTCGCGCTGCTGATGGGCCTGCCCGCCGGCGTGCTGTTCGTCTGGCTGCGCATCGAGACCCTGCGCGGCGGCCGCGGTGACCGGGTCATCACCGGCACGCCCGGCTGGCTGGCGCTGTTGCCGGTCGTCGGCCTGCTGGCGGCGGGCGTCGTGAGCACGCTGGCCGTCCAGGACGCCGTCGAGCGTGGCGGCCTCGCCTGGCAGGGGCTGCCGAGCCTGGTCCTGGCCGTGGCGTTCGCGGTCGTCGGCGGCTACCTCGTGCGCGCCCAGGTAGCGCGTGGCGGCACGGCCGGCTGGTCGCTGTCGGGCCTCGCGCTGGCCGCGATCTTCCCGACCTGCGCGCTCATGCACCTGACGCTCGGCCTGGCCACGCCGGACGCGCACCTGTTCGCGATGGACATGCTGGGCGTGCCGGCCGCGCTGGGGTTCCTCTGGGTCGTCAACCGCCTCTACTACGCCGGCCTGCCCGATTGGAACTCGCGTCCGCTCGCCGGCCGCGCACAGCCCACCAGCCGCCGTTCGCCGTGGCTGTCCGAGCCCGCCGAGGAACCATTGGCAACGGGCGGCTAGCGCGACCGGCCCGGCGGCCGCCGGGCGAAGCGCCCGGGACCGGCGGGACGGTGCGAAGAGTGCGGCTGGAGGGAGTCGAACCCCCACGGGGTTTCCCCCACGGCGACCTGAACGCCGCGCGTCTGCCAATTCCGCCACAGCCGCAGCGGCCGCCAAGCCTAGCGCTTCGGCGTCAATGCATAGAGTCCGGGGTAGCGCTTGCAGTATCCCCCGAAAGGAGTCCAATGGCATACGAGGTACCTGATCTTCCGTACGACTACGACGCGCTCGAGCCGCACGTCGACGAGGCCACGATGCGGGTCCATCACGACAAGCACCACCAGGCCTACGTGGACAAGGTCAACGCCGCGCTGGAGGGCACCGAGTGGGCCGACAAGCCCATCGAGGAAGTCGTCGCGAACCTCTCGCAGCTGCCCGACGACAAGCGCGGCCCCGTGCGCAACAACGGCGGCGGCCACCTGAACCACACCTTCTTCTGGGAGACGATGTCGCCCAACGGCGGCGGTGCCCCCGAGGGCGAGCTGGCCGAGGCGATCGACAGCGCCTTCGGCTCGTTCGAGGACTTCAAGGGCAAGCTCAAAGACGCAGGCGTGGGTCAGTTCGGCTCCGGCTGGGCGTGGCTCGTCTACGACGGCTCGGGCCTGAGCGTCGTCTCGACGCCCAACCAGGACAGCCCCGTCACCGACGGCAAGACGCCGCTGCTGGGCGTCGACGTCTGGGAGCACGCCTACTACCTGAAGTACCAGAACAAGCGCCCCGACTACCTCGACGCGTGGTGGAACACGGTCGACTGGGGCAAGGTCGCCGAGCGCTACGCCGCGGCGAAGGGCTAGCCCGACGGCTCAGGCCGACGACGGCGCGCCCGTCGGCGTGCCGAGCGCCTCGTCGACGGCGCGCAGCAGCGCCTCCCGGCTGAACGGCTTCTGGAGGAGCTGCGCGCCGTCCTCGGGGCGCGAGGCACCGGGCATCACGTCGCCCGCGTAGCCCGAGACGTACAGCACCGGCAGCGACGGCTGCAACTCGTGCACCTGCGCGACCAGCTCGGCGCCGGACATCGTCGGCATCACGACGTCGGTCAGGAGCAGGTCGAGCGCGCCGTCGGCCTGCACGCAGCGCTCAAGACCGGCACGTCCGTCGGCCGCCTCCAGCACCTCGTAGCCGTGCTCGCGCAGCAGGCGCACCGTCAGCGCCCGCACGGCCTCCTCGTCCTCGACCACCAGCACGCGCCGTCCGGCGCCACGATCCGGTCCGCGCGGCTCCGGCTCGGCGGCGAGCAGCAGCTCGTCGGTCGCCGGCAGGTGCAGGGTGACGGTCGTGCCCTCGCCCTCGGTGGACTCGAGCTCGACGCTGCCGCCGGCTTGGGTGGCGATGCCGTACACGGTCGCCAGGCCGAGCCCGGTGCCCTTGCCCGTCGGCTTGGTCGAGAAGAACGGCTCGAAGGCGCGCGCCGCCGTCTCGGCGCTCATGCCGCTGCCGGTGTCGCGCACGATCAGGCGCACGTAGCGGCCCGGTGCCAGGCCGGCCGGCGCACCGCGACGGCCGATCACGACGTTCTCGACCACGAGGTCCAGCATGCCGCCGGCCGGCATCGCGTCGCGAGCGTTGACGGCCAGGTTGACGAGCACCTGCTCGAGCTGACCGGCGCCGAGCTTCGTACGCCAGAGCGGCGCGGCCGCGTCCATGCGCAGGTCGATGTGCTCGCCGATCGTCGGCCGCAGCAGGTTGCGCGCCGCCTCCAGCGAGCGACCGACGTCGACGACCTGCGGCAGCGTCAACTCGCGGCGGCTGAAGACCAGCAGCTGGTGGGTCAGGTCGCGGGCGCGTTCGGCGGCTCGCTTGATCTCGGCCACGTCCTCGCGCCGCGCGTCGCCTTCGGGCAGGTCGTCGAGCACGAAGCTGGCGTAGTTGAGGATGACCGCCAAGAGGTTGTTGAAGTCGTGTGCGACGCCACCGGCGAGCTGGCCGACCGACTCCAGCCGCTGACTGCGCGCCAGCTGTTCGCGCAGACGTTCGTTCTCCTCGTCGCGCTGGACCTCCTCCTTGGTCACCAGGCGCAGCTCGACGCGACCGCGCAGGAAGTAGGCGACGCCGAGACCGACGAGCGACAGGACGACCAGCGGAGCGACGGCTGCGATCGCGTAGCCCACCGCCAGCGCCTCGTCAGTCGCCTAGGAAGCGCACGATCTCCGCGGCGATCTGCTCGCCGCGGTCCTCCTGGAGGAAGTGCGCCGCGCCCTCGATCCGCACCTGCTCGCCGGCGGTCGGGATCAGATCGCAGAACACCTGCCCCGCGCGCGGATGCGGGAACACCGGATCCGAGTCCGAGAACGCCACCAGTGCCGGCTTGTCCCAGCGCGAGAGCGCATCGGAGACGGCCCGCATCTCGGCGGCGCCGGCGTCCTCGTCGCTCGTCGGCACGAGCAGCGGGAAGACCGCCGCGCCGGCCTTCGACTCGACCGTCGGAAACGGCGCCTCGTAGGCGGCGACCACCGGCTCGGGCAGCTCGGTCGCGGTGCCGCCTCCGATCACGAAGCCGACGGGCAGGTCCGGCGTGCGCTCGGCGAAGTCGCGCCAGGCCAGGAAGCCCTTCGACACCCGCCCGCTGTACAGGCCCGTGTTGAGGATCACCAGCCGCGCCACGCGCTCGGACTGCTCGACCGCCCAGCGCAGGCCGATCGGGCCGCCCCAGTCCTGCACCACGACGGTCGCGTCTCGCACGTCGAGGCGCTCGAGCAGCGTGGTCATCAACTCGACGTGACGGTCGTAGCTGTACCAACGCCGGTCGGTCGGCTTGTCCGAGCGACCGAAGCCGGCGAAGTCCGGACAGATCACGCGCTGCCCGGCGTCGGTGAGCGGACCGACCAGCTTGCGGTACAGGTAGGCCCAGCTCGGCTCGCCGTGGAAGCACACGACCGGGTCCCCCGCGCCCTCGTCGAGGTAGTGCAAGCGCAGGCCGTCGAGGTCCTCGTAGTGGGGCTCGAAGTCGTAGCCCGGCAGGTCCGTGAAGCGCTCGTCCGGCGTTCGGTGCACCTCGGCCATGGCGCCAGCCTATCCTTGCCAGGGCATGGGTGAGTGGGTAGACCACGCGCAGCGGACGTTGGAGGGTGCGGGCTACCGCCAGAGCGCTCCGCGTACCGCTGTGATGACGACGCTGGCGGAGCTCGGCTGCAGCGTCACCGCCCAGGAGATCGCCGGCTGCCTGCGCGGTCGCGGCGAGGCCGTCGGCGTGGCGAGCATCTACCGCGCGCTGCAGCTGCTCGACGAGCTGCGGCTCGTGCGGCGGGTGGACGTCGGCGAGGCGGTCGCCCGCTACGAGCCGGTCCACCCCGACGGCGAGCATCACCACCATCTGCTGTGCGAGCGCTGCGGCAAGGTGCGCGCCTTCGAGGACGCCGAGCTCGAACGCGCGATCGAGCACCTGGCCGGGCGCGTCGACTACGCCGTCGACGCGCACGAGGTCACGCTCAGGGGCCGCTGTCCCAGCTGCGTCTAGGCCGGGTGGGCTAAAGGTTCGCTCGCGGGGAACCGATGGGTCTCCCGGGAGCGTCCCGATCCCCCCGCCCCCTGTGTCGAGCACTGCACGCATACGCCTGCTACTGCTGGTAGCCGTCGCCGTCATCACCGGCGCGGTCCTGCTCGCCTCGAGCTCGCAGCGTTCGGCCGCCGAGCGCGTGTTCGACGAGAGCCGCGCCGGGCAGCGCATGCTGACCGCGATGCTCAACCAGGAGACCGGCCTGCGCGGCTTCGCGCTCACCGGTCGCGACAACTTCCTCAGGCCCTACGAGCGCGGGCGCAGAGACTTCGAGCTGGCGGTCGCCGAGGCGCGCTCGGTGAGCGAGCACGACGCGGCCACGCGCAACAGCGCCGGCCGCCAGGCGCTGATCGCCAACGACTGGCAGCGCCTTGCCGAGGAGCAGATCGCCAAGGTGCGTGCCCAGGCGCCGGACGCGCTCGCGGTCCACGGCTTCCTGCGTCGCAAGCGCCTCTTCGACGACTTCCGCGCCGAGAACCAGAACTACCAGTCGGAGGTCGCCCAGACCCGCACCACGACGCTGGAGCGCGCGCAGCTGGTCCCGGCGGCGATCATCATCGCGCTGGCGCTGCTGTTCGGCGGCATCGGCTACGTGCTGGTCGACCGCAGCTCCCGCCAGGCACGGGACAGGCGCACGCGCGACGCCGCCTTCCGGGACTCCCAGGACGAGTTCGTGGAGACGCTGCAGGCGATGCGCAACGAGGTCGAGGCGCATGCCCTCGTCAAGGAGCACCTGGAGCGCTCGCTGCCGGAGTCCGAGGTCACGGTGCTCAACCGCAACCACAGCGACGACCGGCTCGAGCCCGCCACGATCGTGCCGCTCCAGTCCCCGCTGGCCGAGCGGCTGCTGGACGCCAGCCCGGACTCGTGCGTCGCCGTGCGGCTCGCGCGTCAGCACGAGCAGGGCACCGGCTGCACCCCGCTGATGCACTGCAACCTGTGCGGCGCCGACCCACAGCGACGCACGACCTGCACCCCGTCGCTGGTCAGCGGCGAGGTGATCGGCTCGGTGCTGGTCGACACCCCGGCGCCGCTCGACCTGGAGGCGCACAAGCGCGTGCAGGAGTCGGTCACCCAGGCCGCACCGGTGCTCGCGAACCTGCGCAACCTCGCGGTGGCGGAGTCGCGCGCGGCCACCGACGCGCTCACCGGGCTGCCCAACAACCGTGCCGTGCGCGACACGCTCAAGCGCCTGAGCGCCCAGGCCCAGCGCGACGGCCGGCCGCTGGCCGCCGTGCTGATGGACCTCGATCACTTCAAGCAGGTCAACGACGTCTTCGGCCACGCCGCCGGCGACGACGTGCTCGCGGCCGTCGGCGCCGTGCTCTCGTCGCGCCTGCGCGACGCCGACTTCGCCGGCCGCTACGGCGGCGAGGAGTTCATCGTGCTGCTGCCCGGCGCCGACCGCGCCGCCGCGGTCGCGGTCGCGGAGTCCCTGCGGCACGAGCTCGAACGGATCAACGTCGCGGGAGTCACCCGCTCGATCACGGGAAGCTTCGGCGTCGCCGTGATGCCCGAGGACGGCGCCGACGCCGACCAGCTCGTGCGCCAGGCCGACCACGCGCTCTATGCCGCCAAGTCGGCGGGGCGCAACCGGGTGCACGTCGCCGAACGCAAGGGGTCGCGCGACAGCGACTCCCTTCACCACGCCGACGGCAATGGGACGGGCGGCAACGGCACGGCCACCAGCAGCCCCGGGGACGAGGCCTCGCGCACGTCCCCCTAGCGGTCCGGCTCGTCGGGCTCGGGCCCGAGGAGCTCCGTGTTCGCGATCGCGAACACGCCCAGCACGAGCGACGCGAACAGCAGGATCAGCCCGGGCACGGTCAGCTCGAGCAGCGTGAACACGACCGCCGCCAGGCCGAAGAGCCCGAGCGCGACCCACTTCAGCGCCGGGCGCCTCACCGCCGGTCACCCGTCGTGATCGGGTGGAACTCGTCGTCGAGCCGGCCACGCAGCACGAGCCGGAAGAGGTAGGTCAGCGCCGGGATCAGCAGCAGCAGACCGACGGCGGTGACGCCGAGCATGGCCGCGAGGGTGCTGTCCGGCGCGGCCGCCTCGTCCACGGTCAGCTCGGGCGGCAGCAGGTACGGCTCCTGCGCCAGCGCCCAGCCCGCCACGACCGCCGCCACCGCGACGGCGACCGTGTAGCGCGCGAGCTCGAAGCGATCGCGCCACTCCAGCCACAGCGTCAGCAGTCCGGCAGCGGCCGAGACGACCACGCAGGCCAGGCCGGCGCCGGAGGTCAGGCCGTCGTAGAGGTCGGGCGCGTCGGAGCTCATCACCGCCAGGCCGATCAGCGCCAGCGCACCCGCCACCACGCCCGAGCCGAGCGCCCGCCGGCGGAAGGCGGCGACGAGATCCGGCTGGCCCGCCCGCACCGAGTCGGCGCCGAGGAACACCGCCGAGACGTGCGCCCCGAGGGCGACCGCCAGCAGACCGATGAAGATCGAGGTCGAGTTGAGCCAACTCGTGATCTCGTCGCCGGCCGCGTTGCCGACCGGCACCCGCCCCGAGGCCACCCCGCCGACCACCGCCCCGAGACAGAACGGCACCAGCACCGAGGCGAGCGCGAACACCGCACCGAGGCCGCGCGCCTCGGCGATGCTGGCCGCCTCGCCGCGCAGCGCGAAGGCGGCGCCGCGCAGGATCACGCCCAGCGCCGCCAGGAACAGCGGAATCGCGAGCGTCGAGGTGACCGACCCGAACGCCTCCGGGAAGGCCGTCCAGAACACGACCAGGATGAAGATGAGCCAGACGTGGTTGGCCTCCCAGACCGGGCTCATCGAGCCCTTGATCTTGCCTCGCAGCCGCGCCCCACGCTCGGCACCGCCGGCGGTCAGGTCCCAGAAGCCGGCGCCGAAGTCGGCGCCGCCGAGCACCGCGTAGGCGGTCAGCGCCACGCCCAGCAGGACCGCCGCGAGCTCAGGAAGCATCGCCGGTCTCCAGCTCCAGCGGGCGCCGCCCCAGGCGGCGCAGCATCACCAAGGCGATCGAGGCGACGCAGAGGTAGATGATCACGAGCGCGGCGTAGCCGATCGGGATGCCGCCGGCGCCCGTGACGGCCTGCTCGGTGCGCATGATCTCGTAGACGATCCAGGGCTGGCGGCCGACCTCGGTCGTGACCCAGCCGGCGATCAGCGCCACGATCGACAGCGGCCCGCAGGCGACCACGGCGCGCAGGAACCAGCGCGAACGCGGCAGCCGCCGCTTGCGCCACCAGACGAACACGAACAGCGCCCCGATCGCCGCCAGGCCGCTGCCGATGAAGACCATCGTCTGGAACGCGAGGCGCACGACGTTGATCGGCGGCTGGTCGTCGGTCGGCACCTCGTCGAGTCCCTGCACCACGGCGTCCGGGTCGTGGAAGGCGAGGATCGAGAGCAGCTTCGGGAACTCGATGCCGTACTTGACCTCGTCGTCCCCGTACCAGCCGAAGATGTGCAGCGGCGCGCCGGCCTCGGTCTTGTAGAGCCCCTCGAGCGAGGCCAGCTTCGTGGGCTGGTTCTCGGCCACCGTGCGGGCCGCCCAGTCGCCGACGAGCAGCTGCGCCGGCGCGGCCACCGCCGCCACCGTCAGCGCCACGGTCAGCCCGACGCGATAGTGGCGGCCGGTCTTGCCGCGCAGCAGCGCGAACGCGTAGACGGCGGCCACCATGAAGCCGGCGACGATGAAGCCGGCGAGGTACATGTGCACGAGCTCGTGCCAGAGGTTGCCGTTGAACAGCGCCTCGAACGGGCGCACGTTCTCGATCTCGCCGTTCACGACGTCGAAGCCGGTCGGCTTGTTCATCCAGCCGTTGACCGAGATCACGAACAGCGAGCCGGTGATGCCGGCGAGCATGATCGGGATCCCGCACAGCACGTGCGTGCGCCGCGGCAGCTTGTCCCAGCCGTAGACGTAGATGGCGATGAAGATCGCCTCCATGAAGAACGAGAAGCCCTCGAGGCTGAACGCGATGCCGAAGACCGCGCCGAAGGTGGCCATGAACTCCGGCCACAGCAGGCCGAGCTCGAACGAGAGGATCGTGCCGGTCACGACGCCGATCGCGAACAGGATCAGCATCGCCTTCGACCAGCGCTTGGCGAGCGCCTTGTAGAGCGGGTCGCCCGTGCGCAGCCAGAGACCCTCCATGAACAGCACCATCGCCGGGAAGGCGATGCCGAAGCAGACCAGCGGGATGTGCACGGCGAACGAGAGCGCCTGCATCTGGCGCGCCTCGAGCAGGTACTGCTGGTCGACCGGGCCGCCGAGCGCGCCGTCGATCATGCGCGCTCACCCCGCAGCACGCCGAGCGCCAGGGCGGGAAACAGCAGCACGGACACCACGCCCCCTGCCACGAGGCCGGCGGCGGTGGCCTCGTCGATCTTGTCGAGCTCGACGCCGATCTGCGTGGCGGCGACCACGAACGAGAGCGAGGTCGCCTGCAGCAATCCGGCGGCGAGCGCCTCGCGCCGGCCGATCTCGTGGCGGTAGAGCAGCGCCGGCAATCCGCGCACCAGCAGCAGCGCGACCACCGTCGCGGGCAGCAGCGCGAACGAGTCCAGCGAGTCGAACAGCGCGCCCAGATCGAGCTGGACCCCACTGACGACGAAGAAGATGGGAATGAACACGCCGAAGCCGATGCCCTCGAGCTTGCTCTTGAGTCCGGACGACTCTACGGCCTTTCCGTGGTCGAGCAGGCTCAGCATCGCCCCGGCCAGGAACGCGCCGAGCACGACCTCGAGCCCGAACTCCTGCGCCATCAGCACCAGCAGGGCGATCAGCAGGAACGTGATGCGCACGCTGATCTGCGCGCTCGTCTCGTGCATGCGCCGCACCGCCGCCCGCAGCCGCCCCGAGCTGCTGGCACCGGCGAGCACGAGCCCGACCACGATCACCACCCCCGCGAACAGCAGCAGCAGGACGACCGTCGACTCGGTGCTGGAGCCGTTGCCCGAGAAGAACAGCGACAGCAGGATCACCGTCGCGAAGTCCGCGATCGAGGCGGCGGCGATCACGAGTTGGCCGAAGCGGCTGCCCGTCTCCGCGGCGTCCTTGAGCACGGCGACGACGATGCCGAACGAGGTCGCCGCGAGCACGATCGCGACCAGCGCCGGCTGCTCGACGAGGTCGACCGCGTCGAAGACCAACGCCACCGCGAGCGCCAGCGCCAGCGACGCGACGAAGGCGGCGACCACCACCCGCAGGTGGCGCTTGCCCTGCGCGTCGAAGGCGATCTCGAGGCCCGCGAGGAAGAACAGCAGCACGAGCCCGATCTGCGAGAAGACCTCCAGCGGCGCGGTCACGTCGACGGCGTTCAGCACCTGGGGTCCGATCACGATCCCGGCGAGGATCTCGGTCACGATCGGCGGGATCTTCGGCAGCGGCGACAGGTCGACCAGCAACGGCGCGGCGGTGGCCGCCGCGAGCGCGATGGCGAGGTCGCTGTAGTCGAGCTGGGGTATTAGTTGCGCGCCTGGCCGAAGATGCGCAGCAGGAAGAGGAAGAGGTTGATGAAGTCGAGGTAGAGGATCAGCGCGCCGAGGATCGCCTGACCCTGCGACGCCGCGCCGGCCTGCCCGTAGCCCTTGAGCTTCTGCATGTCGTAGGCGGTCAGCGCGCAGAAGATCGCCACGCCGGCGTAGGTCGTGATCCAGTAGAGCGCGTCGTTGGCGACGAAGACGTTCACGATCGTCGCCAGGATCAGGCCGATCAGGGCCATGAACGCGATCGCGCCGAGCTTGGTCAGGTCGGCCTTGGTGAAGTAGCCCCAGGCCGCCATCGCGCCGAACATCCCCGCGGTGATGGCGAACGTCATGAAGATCGACTGGCTCGTGTAGAGCTCGAAGATGAACGCGAACAGGACGCCGTTGGTCGCGGAGTAGAAGAGGAAGAGACCGGTGGCGGCGGCCGGCGAGAGCTTCTCGGCGCGAGCGGTGAGCGTGATCACGATGCCGATCTGGACCACGAACACGACGATCAGGATCAGCGGGTTCGCCGTGACGTCGGTGAGCATGCTGTCGCTCGAGCCGATGACGCCGGCGGTCGCGGCCGTGACGATCAGGCCCAGGAACATCCAGGCGAAGACCCGGCTCAGGTAGGTCTCGGGCAGTGCCGTCCGAGCGGCCGCGTATTCCACCGGGATAGTCTCCCATCGCGATCCGATGGACCGCTTCCTCGACGACATCCAGCACGCCTACGACAAGGAGATCCAGCTCCCCGGCAAGGAGCTGGCGTTCCTGATCCTGCTCGCGTTCCTGCTCTCGTTCGGCTTCATCCGCACGAGCGCGCACATGATCCGCGCCCAGGTCAGCTGGTGGCCCGGCAACGTGGAGACCAGCGGCGGCACCCACATCCACCATCTGGTCTGGGGGATCCTGCTGATGATGGTGTTCGGCTACGGCGGCATCGCCCTCGCCGACGGCACCCCGGGAGAGGAGCTCTGCGCGATCCTGTTCGGCATCGGCATGGGGTTGACGATGGACGAATTCGCCCTCTGGCTGAACCTCCAGGACGTCTACTGGTCCGAGAAGGGTCGCCAGTCGATCGACGCGGTCGTGATCGCCTCGCTGCTGCTGATCGTCAGCCTGCTCGGGCTGAGCTTCTGGGTCGACCTCTACCGCGCCGGGCTGATCCTGATCGGCGTCGGGGACACCCACTTCGACCGCGGTGACGCGGCGCTCTACGTCGTCCCGCTGCAGGTCTCGGCGCTGGTCTTCGCGATCGTCTGCTTCACGAAGGGCAAGGTGTTCACCGGCCTCGCCGGGATCGGCGTCCCGCTCGTCGGCCTGATCGGCTCGATCCGCCTCGCCAAGCCGCACTCGCTCTGGGGTCGGCGCTACGCCGGCGAGAAGCGAGCGAAGTCGCTGGAGCGCTTCAAGCACGAAGAGCCGCTCACGACGCCGGCCGAGCCGGAGCCCGAGAGCGCGAGCGTCTAGCCGGCCCTAGCCGGCGAGC
This sequence comes from uncultured Thermoleophilaceae bacterium, assembly GCA_963846505.1. Classification (GTDB taxonomy): domain Bacteria; phylum Actinomycetota; class Thermoleophilia; order Solirubrobacterales; family Thermoleophilaceae; genus JACVRW01. The sequence goes on from CAWJWD010000004.1 coordinate 694,202, forward strand.
GGCGCGTTCCAGCGCGTGACCGCGGGCCACTCGTGCTCGGTGCCGAGTGCCGACAGCGTGCCCGTGGCGAGCTTCAGCGACTGCCCGCGCTCCGGTCCGAGCTCGATCCAGCGTGCCGCCAGCACCCGCAGCACGTGCCCGTGGGCGAACAGCGCGGCGTCACCGTCCAGCTCGCGCAGCCGCGCGATCACGGGGTCCACCCGCTTGCCCACGTCGGCGGCGGTCTCGCCGTTCGGACAGCCGTCGCGCCAGAGCACCCAGTCGGGACGCTGGGTACGGATGTCGTGCGTCGTGATGCCCTCGTAGTCGCCGTAGTCCCACTCCAGCAGCGCCTCGCTGCGCTCCGCGCGATCGAGCAGTCCCGCGAGTCGGCAGGTCTCGACGGCGCGCTCGAGCGGGCTCGTCAGCACCAACGCGAACTCGTGCCCGGCGAGCGCCGGCCGCAGCGCCTCGGCCTGGCGACGCCCGGTCTCGGTGAGTGGGACGTCGGTGCGACCGGTGTGGCGGCCGTCGCGGCTCCATTCGGTCTCGCCGTGACGAGCGAGCACGATCTCCATGGCCGGACACGCTATCCGCGCTTGGTTATCCACGCGTGACACGAGCCCCTCTACCGTCGCTGCCATGAGTGACCGGCGAAGCCTTTGGGTCGAGCGACAGCGCGTGGAGGACGCCGAGCACGGGCCGTTCTCGCAAGCGCGCTGGCGCGCCCAGGCAGCGCGTGCACGCCCGCCGGTCGAGGAGGAGGCGCCAGCGCCCGTCGCCGAGCCGCGCCGGCGACGGTTTGCGCTGCTGCCCACGCTCGCGCTGCTGACCGCGCTGGCCGCGCTCGCGGTCGGCGCCGTCGCGCTGATCGACGACGGCGGCTCGTCCGAGCAGCTCGCGCCCGCGCTCGTCAGCGGGGGCAAGGCACTGCCGCAGGGCACGATCGGCCGCGTGTACGAGACCGCCGGCCCCGGCGTCGTCTCGGTCCAGGCCGGCAACGCGACCGGCACCGGCTTCGTCGTCGCCCGCGACGGCACGATCGTCACCAACAACCACGTCGTCGGCGAGAACGGGACCGCGCGCGTGCGCTTCAACGACAGCGGCCGTCAGGTCAGCGCGAGAGTGCTCGGCACCGACCCGTCGTCGGACCTCGCGGTGCTGCAGGTCGACCCCGACGAGTCCGGTCCGCTGCGCCCGCTCACGCTCGCCGACTCGGACGAGGTCCAGGTCGGCGACACGGTGATCGCGATCGGTCACCCGTTCGGACTCGACCGCACCGCGACCTCGGGCATCGTCTCCGGGACCGGGCGCGAGATCCAGGCGCCCAACGGCTTCCAGATCGACGACGTGATCCAGACCGACGCCGCCATCAACCCCGGCAACTCCGGCGGCCCGCTACTGGACGCGAAGGGTCGCGTGATCGGGGTCAACTCCCAGATCGCGACCTCCAGCGGCGGCAGCCAGGGCGTCGGCTTCGCGGTCTCCTCGAACATCGTGCGCGACGTGCTGCCGCGCCTGCGCCGTGGCCAGGAGGCCCAGCACCCCTACCTCGGCGTGCAGTTCACCGAAGCGCCGGGCGGCGCCAAGATCGCCGGCCTGACCAGCGGCGGGCCGGCGGCCGGCAGCGATCTGCGCCAGGGCGACGTGGTCGTGGACATCGACGGCCAGCGCATCCGCGGCGCCGACGACGCGGTCTCGGCGATCAGCAAGCGCGAGCCTGGTGACGACATCGTGGTGATCGTCGAGCGCGACGGCAAGCGGCGCACCTTCACGGTCGAGCTCGGAAACCGTCCGCGCACCCCATGAGCTTCCAGGAGCCGCTGTTCCTGCTCGGACTGCTGCTCGTCCCGGCCGCGGCGGGTCTCTACCTGCTGGGTGAGCGCGGCCGCGGACGGGCGGCGCAGCGCTTCGCCTCCGACGCGCTGACGCCGTCGGTGGCTCCCGTCCGCCCCGGCTTTCGCCGCCACGCGCCGCTGCTGCTCTACGCGCTCGCGCTGACGGCGCTGATCGTCGCGCTGGCCAAGCCGGAGGCGACCGTCGCGGTCTCCGAGGAGCGCGCGGCCGTCGTGCTGGCGACCGACACCTCCGGTTCGATGGCCGCGACCGACGTCGAGCCCACGCGCATGCAGGCCGTGCGCACCGCCGCGCTCGAGTTCCTCGACCGTGCGCCGAGCGACCTGCGCGTCGGCACGGTCGTGTTCAACCACAAGGTGCTGCGCATCGAACCGCCGAGCACCGATCGCGCGACCGCGCGCGAGGTCACCGAGCGGCTGAAGCCGAGCGGCGGCACGGCCACCGGCGAGGCGCTCGCGTCGTCGCTGGCGGTGCTCGAACGCGCCCGCGGGACGGCGCGCCCGCGGCCGCCCGCGGCGGTGATCCTGATCTCGGACGGCGCCTCGACCCACGGTCGCGACCCGATTCCGCTCGCGCGCCGTGCCAAGCGCCTGAAGATCCCCGTCTACACGGTCTCGCTCGGGACCGACGAGGGCACGATCCAGGTGCCCGACCGCGAAGGGACCCTGCAGACGCGGCCGGTGCCGCCCGATCGCGAGACGATGCGAGCGATCGCGCGCATCACCGGCGGTCGTACCTTCAACGCCAGCGACGGCGACGAGGTCTCGAAGGTCTACCAGCGGCTCGGCTCGCAGGTGGCCAAGAGAGACGAGCCGCGCCAGGTCACCGCCGCCTTCGCGGGCGGCGCCGCGCTGTTGCTGCTCGCCGGCGGGCTGCTGTCGCTGCGCTGGTTCGGCCGCCTGCCCTGAGGAGCGCTCGAGCGCAGAGGTCGTCTTGAGGGCCGCTTGAGGAAGGCGTCTACCCTCAAGGGAGGATGCGACTTGTCAGACGCATAGCGGTGTTGTCGGTGGTCGCGCTCGGGATGGCGCTGATCGGCAGTGCGGTGCAGGGTTTGGCGGCCGTCGATTCGCAGCTGGCGGCCGCGACCAAGCAGGACCGCATCGAGCAACGGGAGCGACTGGTCGAGGTCAGGCAGCGCGCTCGGCCGGACTGCCCACCCAAGCAGGACCGCAAGCTCACCACGCGCCAGCTCTAGCGGGGCAGCCGCACGCTGACGGTCAAGCCGCCGCGCGCACGCGGCTCGATCTCCAGCGTGCCGCCGTGCGCCTCGCAGACGGCCTTGACGATCGACAGCCCGAGCCCGGCGCCACGGCGGTCGCCGGTGCGGTCGAGGCGCTGGAACGGCTCCGCAAGCCGCCGCGCCGCCTCTGGATCCACCGGCGGCCCGGTGCTCTCGACCCGCACCAGCGCCGTGTCGGCTGCCTCGACGCCCACCTCGACGTCGAGCGTCCCGCCAGGCCGGTTGTAGCGGACGCCGTTGTCGATCAGGTTCGCCACCAGCCGCTCCAGCAGCGAGGGATCGCCGGGAACCACCACCGGCGTCGCGTCCACGCGTACGCGCACGCTCTCGGCGGCGGCCTCGCGCTCGAGCAGCGTCGCGCCCGCCTTCGCCGCGGCAGCCAGGTCGACCGGCTCGGTGTGCAGCAAGCCGCGCTGGCTGCGAGCGAGGATCAGCAAGCTGGCGAGCAGCGCCTCGGTGCGCCGGCTGGCGGCCACGACCGCCTCCCCCATCGCCCGCAGCTCCTCGGGATCGGGCTCGGGGTTGGCGAGCGCGACCTCCGCCTCGGAGCGGATCACCGTCAGCGGGCTGCGCAGCTCGTGGCTGGCGTTGGCGACGAAGCGGCGCTGCGCCTCGAACGACTCGCCCAGCCGGTCGAGCATCTCGTTGAGCGTCTCGGCCAGGTCCAGCAGCTCGTCGCGCGGCCCCTCGAGCGGGATGCGCTCGTCGAGGCGCTGCTCGGACACCCGCCGGGCGGTGCTCGTGATCCGCCCGAGCGGCGCCAGCACGCGGCCGGCCACCACCCAGCCGATCGCGGCCGCGATCAGCGCCGTGCCGAGGAACGCGAGCAGGTACTGCAGGCGCACGTCGGCGAGCGCGTCGGCGGCGCGCTGCTCGGACAGCGTGCGGTCGAACTGGCGTGCGAGCAGCCAGTAGCTGATCAGCAGCAGCAGTCCGGTCGAAAGGCCGACGAGCGCCGCATACAGGGCGGTCAGCCGCGTGCGGATCGTCGCGCGCGGGCGCTTCACACGCGGTAGCCGGCGCCCTTCACACGCGGTAGCCGGCGCCCTTGACGGTCTCGACCAGCGGCGGATCGCCGAGCTTGCGCCGCAGCTTCATCACCGTCATGCGCACGGAGTTCGTGAACGGGTCGGCGTTCTCGTCCCAGACGCGTTCGACCAGCTGCTCGCTGGAGACGACGGCGCCGTCGGCCGCGAGCAGCGTCTCGAGCACGCCGAACTCCTTCGGCGTCAGCTCGATCGGCTCGCCGTTGCGCGTGACCGTGCGGCGCGCGGGATCGAGCTCGAGGTCGCCCGAGCGCAGCGCCGGCGGCCGCGCGGGCCCGGCGCGGCGCGCCAGCGCGCGCACGCGCGCGACCAGCTCCGCGAACGCGAACGGCTTGGCGACGTAGTCGTCCGCGCCGGCCGACAAGCCGTCGACGACGTCGTCGACCCCCGTCGCGGCGGTCAGCATCAGCACGCGCGTGTCGGGCTCCTCGTCACGCAGCAGACGGCAGACCTCGTCGCCGTGCATGCGTGGCAGGTCGCGGTCGAGGATGACGACGTCGTAGGGAAACGTGCGCGCCTTCTCGAGCGCCTCCTCGCCGTCGTTCGCGACGTCGACCGCCATGCCCTCTCGCCGCAGGCCGCGAGCGACGGCGTCGGCGACGCCGGGCTCGTCCTCGGCGATCAGCACGCGCATACACGCCAAGGGTATTGGGCGCGTTTACGCCGAGGTGACGCCGCCCTCCCTACCGTCGCATCCATGAACGAGTCTCCTCAGGACCCCCGCGAGGCGCTCGAGGGCGCCCTGTACGAGATCAAGCGCGTCATCGTCGGCCAGGACGCGATGCTCGAGCGCGTGATGGTCGCGCTGCTGACGGGCGGCCACGTGCTGCTCGAGGGCGTGCCCGGCCTGGCCAAGACGCTCACGATCAAGACGCTCGCGTCGGTCGTCGGAGGCGGCTTCCAGCGCATCCAGTTCACCCCGGACCTCGTCCCCTCGGACCTCGTCGGCACGCGCATCTACCGGCCCGACAAGGCCAGCTTCGAGACCGAGCTCGGACCCGTCTTCACCAACTTCCTGCTCGCCGACGAGATCAACCGCGCCCCCGCGAAGGTGCAGTCGGCGCTGCTCGAGGTGATGCAGGAGCAGCAGGTGACGATCGGCGTCGAGACCTACCCCGTCCCCGCCCCGTTCCTCGTGCTCGCGACCCAGAACCCGATCGAGTCCGAGGGCACCTACCCCCTCCCCGAGGCCCAGGTCGACCGCTTCCTGATGAAGATCCTGGTCGATTACCCCAGTCCCGGCGACGAGGCGGCCGTCGTCGATCGCTCGCTGGTCGCGGCACCGGAGCTCGAGCAGCGGCTGGACGCCGCCGAGCTGCTCGGCTTCCGGGTCGCGGTCAACGAGATCCTCGTCGACCGCGAGACGATCGACTACGCCGTCGCGCTCGCGGACGCCACCCGGCGCCCGGGTCGCTACGGCCTGTCCGAGCTGGAGCCGCTGGTCAGCTACGGCGCCAGTCCGCGCGGACCGATCGGCCTCGTGCAGGGGGCGCGTGCGCTGGCGCTGCTGCGTGGCCGGCGACACGTGCTCCCCGCCGACATCACCGACCTCGCGCCCGACGTGCTGCGCCACCGCCTGGTGCTCAGCTACGAGGGCCTCGCCGAGGGCGTGACGCCGGACACGATCCTCGACAAGGTGCTCGACGCCGTCGGCGAGCCGAGCGACTACCGCAGCGCACGGGACAGCTTCGCCGCGTGACCCAGGCGGGAACTTCCGAGCGCGGCCGCGGCCCCCTGCGCCTGCTGCGCCGGCGGCGCGACGCCGGGAGCGATCCTCCCGAGCTGGTCACGCCGCCCGGCCGTCAGGGCGCGGGCGTCGTGCCGAACGCGCTGGTGGACGCGCTCGACCTCGGCTTCGTGCGCCGCGCGGGCGGCATGATCGCCGGCGACCACAGAGCGCTCGGCGTCGGTTCCGGCACCGAGCTCGCGCAGCTGCGCCCCTACCAGCCCGGCGACGACGTGCGCCAGCTCGATCCGGCGGCGACCGCCCGCACGGGCATCCCCCACGTCCGCCAGCAGGTGCCCGAGCGGCTGCTGACGACCTGGATCGCCCTCGACCTCTCGCCCTCGATGGCCTTCGGCACGGCCGACCGGCTCAAGAGCGACGTCGCCGAGGGCGCCGCCGACGTGCTCGGCTCGCTCGCCATCAAGCGCGGCGGCAAGGTCGGCCTGCTGACCTTCGGCGCCCCCGTGCGCCGCCTGATCCCGCCCCACGGCGGTCGCGGCGCGCTCGTGCAGCTGCGCCACGCGCTCGCCGAGGGCGTCGCGCCCGACGGCACGGCGGGCGAGCCGCTCGAGCGCGCAGCAGTGCGGCTCGGGCGACTCGCCCGCCAGCCGGGGCTCGTGATCGTGATTTCGGACTTCGGCGGCGACCCGCAGCCCTGGGCGCGCCCGCTGGCGGCTCTCGGCGCCCGCCATTCGCTGCTGGCGATCGAGGTGCGCGACCCGCGCGAGGTCGAGCTGCCCGCCGTCGGCCGGCTGGCGCTGGTCGATCCCGAGACCGGCGAGCGCGTCGAGGTCGACACCTCCAGCCGCGCCCTGCGCCGCCGCTACGAGAGCGCGCGCGCCGACGAGCGCGCCGAGGTCGGGCGCCTGCTGCGCCGCGCGGGCGCCGAGCACGTCGTGGTCTCGACCGAGGGCTCCTGGAGCAAGGCGCTCGGAAGGCGGCTCGCGTGATCGCGCCCGCACTCGCCTCCGGGCTGCCGGCCTGGCGGAGGCGCCCGTGAGCTTCGCCTCTCCGCTCTTCCTGCTGACGCTGCTGGTCATCCCGCTGGCGCTGCTCGTCTACTCCATCGCCCGCAAGCGCCGGCGCCGCTACGCCGTGCGCTTCCCCGGCGTCTCGACGCTGGCGGCGATCGCCCCGCGCGCCTCGCAGTGGCGGCGGCGCGTGCCGCTGGCGCTGTTCCTCGCCGCGCTGGCCGCGCTCTCGATCGCCTCCGCGCGACCCAACAGAGAGGTCGAGGTGCCGCGCGAGCAGGCCACGATCGTGCTCGTCACCGACGTCTCGCGCTCGATGCTCGCCGACGACGTGACACCCTCGCGCCTCGACGCCGCGCGCAACGCCGCGCGCCGCTTCGTCGACGAGCTGCCGCAGGGGATCAAGGTCGGCGTGGTGGCCTTCGCCGAGGCGCCGCACACGATCGACGCGCCGACCGACGACCGCGAGCAGGTGCGCACGACGATCGACTCGCTGGCGGCGGACGGCGGCACGGCCACCGGCGACGGCCTCGCCGCGGGGCTGGCGATGGTCGACGGCAAGGGCGAGGACAAGACGCCCGCCGCGATCGTGCTGCTCTCCGACGGCAAGGCCACCACCGGCCGCGACCCGCTCGGCGTCGCGCGTCAGGCCAAGAAGCTCGGCATCCCGGTCAACACCGTCGCGCTCGGCAGCGAGGGCGCCGTGATCACCGCGCCCGACGGCAGCCTGATCCCCGTTCCCCCGGACCCCGAGACGATGCGCGAGATTGCGAGGATCTCCGGCGGCCGCGCGTTCGTCGCCGACGACGCCGACGAGCTCTCCGGCGTCTACCAGTCGCTCGGCTCGCGCGTGGCAACCAAGACCGAGCAGCGCGAGATCACGGCCGCGTTCGCCGCCGGCGGGATCGTGCTGCTGCTCGCGGCGGCGGCGTTCAGCCTGCGCACGACGGCACGGCTGCCCTGACCCCCGCCTGTAACCGGCGGCCTGGCGGTACCCCCACCGGGTACACTCGACCCATGGCGACCACCACCCGCGGCTACTCCGCCACCAAGGATCAGCTCCAGGCTCGACTGAAGCGCATCGAGGGCCAGGTGCGCGGCGTCGAGCGCATGGTCGACGAGGAGCGCTACTGCATCGACGTGCTGACGCAGATCTCCGCGATCCAGGCAGCGCTCGACAAGGTCGCCCTCGGGCTGCTCGACGACCACGCCCGCCATTGCGTGATCGGCGAGTCCGACGAGCTGGCCGAGGAGCGCACCGGCGAGCTGATGGCCGCCGTCGGGCGCCTCATGCGCCGCGGCTGAGCGCCGGCCTCAGTTGATCAGCCGGCGCTGCATGCGGTTGATCGCCAGCCGCCAGACCACCAGGCCGAAGGCGACGATCGCCGCGACGTGGCCGAGGTCCGCCCAGCCCTCGAAGCCGAAGACGGCGTCGCGCACCAGCTGCACGCAGTGGTAGAGCGGGTTGAGCTGGGCCAGCACCTGCGCCCACTCCGGCAGCTGGTCGATCGGGAAGAACGTGCCGGCGACCAGGAACAGCGGCGTCAGCACCGCGCTCGTGATGTAGCTGAAGTTCTCGATCGACTTCGCGAGCGCACTGATCAGGATGCCGAAGTTGGCCCAGCCGAAGCCGGAGATGAAGCAGATGAACGGGACCGTCAGCATGCCCCACGCCGGGTCGAGGCCGAAGACCATCGACACCAGCAGCGGTACGCAGCCGTAGACGCTGGTGCGCAGCGCGACCCAGAGCGACTCCGCGGTCACGAGCTCCTCGGTGTCGACCGGCGCGGCCAGGATCGCGTCGTAGGTGCGCTGGAACTCGCGCTTGACGAAGGTGCCGAACATCGACGGGAACACCGACGAGAACAGCACCGCCGTCGCCACCGTCCCGGTGCCGACGAACTCGACGTACGGGTAGCCGCCGACGGTCGAGACCAGCGAGCCGAAGCCGAAGCCGAACGCGATCAGGTAGATCGTCGGCTCGACGGTCGAGGAGAACGTCGTCGAGCGCCAGTAGGACGAGAAGTTGATCATCTCGCGCACGAGCACGCCCGCGATCGCGGGCCGCTCGAGGCGGCCGAGCTTGGCCCCGCGCGGCGGGCTGGAGACGTCGTCGACGCTCACGCGATCTCCTCGCCGGTCAGCAGCACGAACACGTCCTCGAGGTTCGCCTGGCGGCGCTCGCCCTCCGGCGCGTCGCCGTTGGCGCGGTCGATGCCGAGCACCGCGATCGAGGTGCCCGTGCGGCGCGAGCGCAGCCCACGCGCGGCGACCTCGGCCTCGACCTCGGCCAGGCGCGCCGGCGGACCGTAGACCTCGACCGCCTGGCTGCCCGCGTGCTCGCGGATCAGCTCCGCCGGCGCGCCGCTGGCCACGACCTTGCCGTGCGAGACGATCGTGACGCTGTCGCACAGCCGCTCGGCCTCCTCGATGTAGTGCGTCGACATCAGGATCGACGTGCCCTCCGAGCGCAGCGCGTCGATCAGCGACCACAGCTCCTGGCGCACCTGCGGATCGAGCCCGACGGTCGGCTCGTCGAGCATCACCAGGCGCGGACGGTGCACGAGCGCACGGGCGATCAGCAGCCGCCGGCGCATGCCGCCGGAGAGCTTGTCGACGCGGTCATGGCGGCGATCGACGAGGTTGGCGATCTCGAGCGCGCGCTGGACCGCCGCGGCGCGCTCGTGGCGCGGGACGCGGTAGAGGTGGGCGAACACGAGCAGGTTCTGCTCGGTCGTGAGCGTCGTGTCGAGGTTGTCCAGCTGCGGCGTCACCCCGCACTGGGCGCGTGCCTGCTTGGACTCCTCGGGCAGCCGGAAGCCAAGCACCTCGAGCTCCCCCTCGTCGGCGATCGCCTGGGCGGTGAGCATCCGCATCGTCGTCGACTTGCCGGCGCCGTTCGGCCCCAGGAGGCCGACGCAGGTGCCCTCGGGAACCTCGAGGTCGAGGCCGTCGACCGCGGTGATCGGTCCGTAGCGCTTGACGACGCCGGCGATGCGGATGGCGAGGGACGGCACGGTCAGCGAGGCTAGCGGCCACCTCGACTCGATCGCGTTGCGCAAGGATGGGGACATGCGCGTGCCCACCCGGGTCTGGTACCTCGAGATGCATGCTCGCGAGGCGTTGCGGCCCGTCCCGGCTCCGTCCGGCGTCGAGGTCGTCCACGCCGAGCTGCCGCTCGGCGCGCTCAACCGCTTCTTCTACGAGCAGGTCGGCGGCGCGCACCAATGGGTGGACCTGCTGGGCTGGTCCGAGGCCAGCTGGCAGCGCTTCGCCGAGGACGTCGAGACATGGATCGTCACCGAGCGGGGCACGCCCGCCGGGTACGCCGAGCTGCTGCCAGACGGTCGGGGCGCGATCGACGTCGCCCACTTCGGCCTGCTGGCGCCGTTCCAGGGTCGCGGGATCGGCGGCCACCTGCTGACGGCGGTCACCGAGCGCGCCTGGTCGCTCGGCCCGGAGAAGGTGACGCTCAACACCTGCGAGCTGGACGGCGAGCGAGCGCTCCCGAACTACCTCGCGCGTGGCTTCGAGGTCGTGCGCGAGGAGACCGAGCCGCGCGGCCGAGCGGCCTAGCTCAGCGCGGCTCGAGCACGAACAGGGAGATGTCCCGGCTCGTGCGTGCGGCGTAGTCGTCGAAGCCGGAGTACTGCTCGTTCATCCGCCGCCACAGCTCGGCGCGCTCCTCGCCCTCCGCGATCCGCGCGCGAACCCGCCGGCGCTGCCGCCCGACCTCGACCTCGGCCTCGGGGTTGGCGCGCAGGTTGTGCGCCCACGCGGGCGTGGGCGCGTGGCCGGCGTTGGAGCCGATCACGATCAGCCGCTCGCCGTCGGCGAGGTAGACGACCGGCGCCGTGCGCTGCTGGCCCGAGCGACGGCCGATCGTCGTCAGCAGCAGCACGGGCGCACCGCCGACGGTCCCCAGCACGCGCCCGCCGCTGAGGCGATAGAGCGGGACGTTGAGCTTGCCGACCGCCTTCAGGCCGCGGGCGCCGATCGACGTCGAGATCCGCGTGGCGGTGCGATCGCTGGGCATCGGTCGAGTCTTTCACGCGCCGGCAACCAGCGTGCCGGTTTGGTGGGATATGGTCGATCGCATGGGAGAGCGAACGCAGCACACGCCGGGCACCTTCTGTTGGACCGACCTCACGACGACCGACCAGGACGGCGCCAAGGCCTTCTACACCGGCCTCTTCGGCTGGGAGATCGAGGACATGCCGGCCGGTGAGGGCGTGACCTACTCGATGGCGCGCCTCGACGGCAAGTACGTCGCGGCGATCTCGCCGCAACCGGAGATGCTGCGCGACCAGGGCGCCCCGCCGACCTGGAACTCGTACGTCTCGGTCGAGAGCGCCGACGACGCGGCCGCCCGCGCGACGGAGCTCGGCGGCACCGTGGTGGGCCCTCCGTTCGACGTCTTCGACGCCGGCCGCATGGCGGTGATCCAGGATCCGCAGGGCGCGTTCTTCTTCGTCTGGCAGCCGCGCGACCACATCGGCGCCCAGCTCGTCAACGCGCCCGGCGCGCTCTGCTGGAACGAGCTCGCGTCGCCGGACTTCGACGGCTCGCAGGCGTTCTACGGCGGTCTCTTCGGCTGGACCCTCGAGCCCACCGACATGGGCGGCGAGATGCCCTATCTCGTGATCGAGAACGGCGAGCGGAGCAACGGCGGCGTCGCGCCGCTCCAGCCGCCAGGCGTCCCACCGCACTGGCTGACGTACCTCGCCACCGACGACCTCGACGCGGCGCTGGCGAAGGTCGGCGAGCTCGGGGGCACCCTGCACGCCGGTCCGATCGAGATCTCGATCGCGCGGATCGCGATCGTGACCGACCCGCAAGGTGCCGCCTTCGCGCTCTACGACGGCCAGCTCGACCCCTAGGGCCATCCGGCCGCTGCCCTCCCCCACGCTCGGCGACGGCGTCGTCACGCTGCGCGGCTGGACCGAGCGCGACGCGCCGGCGATCGAGCCCGTCTGCGGCGACCCGGCGGTGTGTCAGTTCACGAACGTCCCGCTCGCCTACAGCGAGGCGACGGCGCGCGCCTGGATCGCTCGCCACCACGAGCGCGGGCGCAGCGGCGAGGCCGCCGTCTTCGCGATCGCCGACGGCGTCGACGATCGCGTGCTCGGCAACGTCATCCTGCTGCGCTTCGACTGGGAGGCGCGCGTGGCCGAGATCGGCTACTGGCTGCTGCCGAGCGCCCGCGGCCGGGGCGCGGCGACGCGCGCGGCCGCGCTGCTGGCCGAGTGGGCCTTCGACGAGCTCGGCCTGGAGCTGCTCGAGTTCGACATCGTCCCCGGCAACGTCGCCTCGCAGCAGGTGGTGGGCCGGCTCGGCGCCGAACGGCTACCGGGCCTCGCGGTCCACCAGTGGGACGGCCGCGACTGGGAGATGCTGCGCTACGTGCTGCGGCGCGGTCAGCTGCAGGGCACGTCGTCGGAGTAGCTGGCCGACGTGCCGTCCGCGAAGCTCGCCTCGCCCGCGTAGGGCCAGCGTCCGTCGTCCGGGCAGGCGGTCGTCGTCAGCCACTCGTCCCGACCGGCGCGCAGCCGCAGCTGCTGCAGCCCGATCGGCACGCCGCTGATCGTCTGCAGCTCCTCGGGGAAGGTCAGCGCCAGGCGCGTGCCGCCGCCGTCGATCGGGGTCAGCGCGCCCTCGACCGGCGCCTGCTGGCGGACGGGGTTGGTCAGCACCGTGTACAGCCAGACGCGGTCCTCGCCGCCGTTGACGACCGTGATCTGTCCGCGGGCCGGGGTCCTGTCGGCGAGGCCGACGACGGTGCCGGTGCCCATCAGCGAGCCCCGCGGGCAGCCCTCGACGCCCTGGCGCTCGAGCGTGGCGCGGTCGCACGAGGGGTACGCGCCGCCGTCGACGGCGGTGCCCGCCGGAAAGTCCAGCGTCGCGCCGAGGGCGGTCGGCGGGTCCATCCCCTTCGGGTTGCGCAGGCGCAGATGCACGTCGACCTCGACGCCCTGGGGCTGCTCGGGCGTGCCGGCCTGCGACGGCGTGACCTCCACGTCGACGCCGGCGACGGTCACCGACGAGGCGTCCTTGCCACGCGTGTCGTTGGCCGTCGACGCCGGCTGCTCGTCGTCCCCACCGCCGCCGCCGCAGGCGCCGAGGGTCAGCGCAGCGAGCGTGGTCGCCGCCAGCGCCTTGGCGCCGTTGCGACTCGGCCACCACCAGTTCCAGCGGCCGAGCACGACCATCGCCGCCGGCACCAGCACGAGCCGCACGAGCGTCGCGTCGAGCGCGATCGCGACCGCGCAGCCGAGGCCGACCTGCTGGATCGCGGGCACGCCGGTACCGATGAAGACGCCGAACACGGCGACCATGATCGCGGCTGCGCCGGTGATCGTGCGCGCGCTGGCGGTCAGCGCCTGGCCGACGGCGAGCCGCGTGTCGCCGCTGGCCTCGTAGCGCTCGCGGATGCGGCTGAGCAGGAAGACCTCGTAGTCCATGCTGAGGCCGAAGACCGCGGCGATGATCAACGGCACGGTGATCGTGTCGACGTAGCCGGGGCTGTCCCAGCCCAGCAGCCCGTCGGTCCAGCCCCAGACGTAGACGATCGTCAGCACCCCGAAGGCCGCGGCGACGCTGAGCAGGTTGGTCAGGATCGCCTTCAGCGGCAGCACGACGCTGCGCAGCAGCGCGGCGAGCGCGACGAAGGTCAGCACCAGGATCAGCACCAGCACCTTCCAGAGCGACCCGAGCACCTCGTCGTCGAAGTCGAGCTGCGCGGCGCTGTTGCCACCGACGAGCACGTCGTCGCCGAGGTTGGCTCGCATCCGCTCGACGAGCTCCTTGGCCTGCGCGCTGTCACCGTCGTGGCGGGCGGTGGCGGCGATCAGGACGTGGCTCCCGTCACGGGTCGTCGTGCGCTGGGCCACCCGCTCCACCTCGGGATCGTCGCGTAGGAACGCCAGCGTGCGCGCCACCTCCCCTGGCGGCGCCAGCACCTTGACCGGCGCGCCACGCCCCGGCTCGCTGACCTCGAGCGCCCGTTCGAAGCCGACGCGCGTCTCGTGGTCTGCGGGGAACTGGCGCAGTGCACCGTCTCCGAGCGTGAGCCCGAGCGCCGGTGCGGCCAGCGCCAGCAGCACGAGCGTGGCGCCGATCAGGGACGCACGCGGCCGGCGCATCACGCGCTCGGCCCAGCGTGCCCAACCACGACCACTCGGCTCTCGACCAGGGCGTGATCCGCTCTCCGAGCAGGCCGATCAGCGCCGGCAGCAGGGTCGCGGTCAGCAACACCGAGACGGCGACGACGATGATCGCCCCGGCGGCGAGCGAGCGCAGCGCGGCGGTCTCGATCACGAACAGGCTCGCCAGCGCGACGATCACGGTCAGGCCGCTGAATACGATCGCGACGCCGGAGGTGGTCAGCGCGGTCAGGCGCGCCTCGTCGCGGGAGCGTCCGGCGCGCAGCTCCTCGCGGTAGCGCACGAGCACGAACAGGCTGTAGTCGACCGCGACGCCGATGCCGATCATCGACGCCATGTTGGTCGAGTAGACGTTCATCGTCGCGGCGGTCGAGAGCCAGTAGATCAGCGCCCCGGTGATCGCCACAGCGGCCGCGCCGAGCGTCAGCGGCAGCAGCGCGGCGCTCAGCGAGCCGAACACGAGCAGCAAGATCACGAGCACGATCGGGAAGCCGACGAGCTCGGCGTCCGCGAGGTCGTCCTTGGTCAGATCGACCATGCCCGCCCACAGCGCGCCCTGGCCGACGAGGTGCATCGTGACGCCGTCGCGCTCGTAGCCGTCGGCGAGCCCGAGCCGCTCCCGCAACTCCGTGGCGACGTCCGGCGCGTGGTACTCGTCCGCGCCGGTGACGAGCGGCACCAGCACCGGCTCGCCGGGATGCCGCTTGGCGACGTAGACCGCCGCGCGAGCCGCATCGCGCGGCAACGCCACGTCGTCGGTCTGTGCCGTTGCTCGACCGAGATCAGCAACCGTGCCGCGCAATGCGCTCGGCGGAACGCCGCCCTCACGGGTGAGCACCGCCGCCAGCACCACTTCGCGCGTGCCCGGAGGAACCTGCTCCTGCAGCAGCCGCTCGACCTCGTCGCTGTCGGAGCCCGGCACGGCGAAGCCGCCTCCGGTCAAGTGGTCGCCCTGGCTGAGGAAGAACGGGATCGCGAGCGCCACGATCGCCAGCCACAGCATCAGGACGACTCCCCGACGCCGGGCAACCACCCTGTCGAGGCCGCGCATGGCCTCCCGCACGCTCACCCGGCGATCGTAGCCATCGTCCGACCCGGACCCGCTCGCGTGGGACCACCGTCATGCAGGCGAGTCATGGCTATGTCGTCACTGATTACTTCGCCGTAGCACCGGATCCGTCGTACGCTGTTGGCGAGCGTGCGGGATCTCTACGCCACCACCATGCAACTCGTCCATGTCGACACCGACAGCGCCTTCGATGTCGCCGTCGATCGAGCCCTGGCCTGGTCCTTCCAGCACATCGGCCGGCAACCTCCGGATCTGCGCGAGAACAGTCGGGGTACGTCGCACGACGGTCGCACCGGGCTCGCACAGGTCGAGTGGTGGTCTCAACTCGACCGTCCGCACCGCGTTCTGGACGTTCGACTGCGGCATCCGGATTCCGAGGACCGCGGGTTGACGTGGCTGGCTACCACCACGATCAGCGAGTCCGAGGGCCGTACCCGCGCCACGGTTCGCCTCGAGCGCGGCTCCAACATCGCGGTGCTGAAGCCATGGTCGATCGAGCTTCGTGCTCCGAGTCTCGTCACAGCCCTGATGCGACCCCCGTTGCTGGCGAGCGCAGGCACGCTCGAACTGGCGCCTGGCCCCCGGACCATCGAATCCGCCGACGCACCCTCGCTGGTGAGCGATGTCCTCAAGGATCCGGAGCGGGCACTGCCTGTTCTGGTTCTCTCTCACGACCTTCCAGTCGCGCTGGCAGCCATGATCGCGCGCTCGATCGCGGGGCTTGGCCAAGTCGTAAGGGGAAGCAGCGATTCCGCAGACGAGGCGATAAACGACATCCTCAAGCACGAGGGGTTCGCCATCCCACCTGACGGCATGCGGCTCTTCTGGCCGGGATACGGCGTGCCGAACGAGCGTCTTCGCCATCCGTACTGGACGCAGACCCAAGTGGAACGCAGCCGGCTGCCGAAGTCTGCGTCGCTCGTGGATCAGCTGATGAAGCTGCTGGCGCCGATCTCAACCGGGCGGGTGCCGGTCGATCCGGCTGTGATGCTCGCACGCCGGTACGCCCTTCAGCGGTCACGCGAGGAAGCGCGCCAGCGCCCCAGGCGCGTCGAGCGGGCGGAAGCGATCTCCGTGGGCGTGAAGCGCCAACTCGACGCCGACCTGGCACGAGCAAAGCTGGAACTCGACGAGACGACCAAAGAACGCGATCACGCCGAGGAACGAGCCGACGCCGCCGAGGCGAACGAGTTGGCCACCATCGAAGAGGCCCTAGAGGACAAGGACCGCGTCACCGAGCTTGGGAAGCGCATCTCCGTCCTCGAAGCCGAGAACGCAGGGCTGCGCGCGAACGTTCGAGCCCTTACGACGTACGACGACGCCGACGAAGCGGTAGGTCGCGAAGCCGAAGGGCCTCCGACGCAGCTTTCGACGTGGGACGAGATCGCCACCAACCTGCCGCTGTTGGACGGACCGGGCTTCAAGTTGACCGAGCGAGCGCTCGCATGCGCCGACGGCAAGTCTCGATACCCGGATCCCGGGTCGATGTGGCTGGCGCTGCTCAAGCTCGAGCAGTTGGGTCGCGCCTACAACGAGCTAGGCGGAGAGCTCGGGAGGCAATTCGAGAAGTTCGCCTTCGAATACGCGGGCCTGAACGTCGCCCTGCACGACTCCACCTACAAGGACGACAGCTCGTTCACCTTCGAGGGCGAGACGCATCAGCGCCTTCCACACGTGAAGATCGACGACGCCAAGTCACCCAACGCCGTCGGGCGGATCTACTTCGCAATCGACGGCTCCGGCAAGCGGCTCATCGTCGACTGGTTCGGCACCAAGCCGGACCGACCCACGACCTAGACGTTGTCGCTAGAGCACGGGCACGACGTCCTGGCACTCCGTCTGCCGTGCCGGGCCCTAATCGGGGCGACTGGATTTGAACCAGCGACCTTTCGACCCCCAGTCGAATGCGCTACCAAGCTGCGCCACGCCCCGTCCGGGCGAGTGTACCCGCTCCTAGTCGATCTCCTCTAGCTCGATCCGCACGCGCACCCGGGCGCGGTAGAAGTGCTCGAGGGCGCCGCGGACCGGGCGGGTGCGGGTGAGCTCGATGCAGCCGAGCTGCTCGAGCACGCCGACGTGGTAGGAGACGCTTCCCAGCGGCTGCTTGAGCCGGCGGGCGAGCGTCTTCGGACTCGCCTCCTCGGTCAGCTCGCTCAGGATCTGGGCGCGCAGGGGATGGGCGAGTGCCTTGGCGGCTTGTGAGTCGCCCTGGGAACCGTTCGAGCGCTCGGCGGCGGGTCCGCGGCGATCGTGGCCACCGGCCGGCCGGCGTCGTCGGGGCTTGACCTTCGACGGCGATTGGTTCATCGGGTGCTGTCCTCCGATATGGGGTGGGGTTGGGTAGCGGCCAGGGCTTGGAGACGCTCGAAGAGCGTCGTATGGCGAACGACGACTCGTTCGGCGGCCTGGGGCCACCGACTCAACTCCACTTGCCGACCCTGCATATCTCTCCCTTCAAGGAAAGACGGCAAACAGTGAGGCGATTCTTATCAGTCTTTACGGACGGAATGCCCCATCAGATCTGCTTTGCCAAGGATCTACCCCCGAAGGCGCCGTCGTTTTCCGCAAACTCGGAGGTTTGTCGAAGTCGCTCAGGCCTCGAGCACCAGCGCGAGGCCCTGACCGACGCCGATGCAGATCGCGGCGAGCCCGTAGCCCCCGCCGCGAGCGTGCAGCTCATGCGCCAGCCGGCCGACGATGCGAGCGCCGGACGCGCCGAGCGGATGTCCGATCGCGATCGCCCCGCCGCGCACGTTGACCTTGTCCGGATCGAGTTCCGGCCAGTCCCGTAGACACGCCAGCGACTGGGAGGCGAAGGCCTCGTTGAGCTCGACGCAAGCCAGGTCGTCCCAGCCGATCCCGGCGCGTCGCAAGGCGACGTTCGCCGCCTCGACCGGCCCGATGCCGAAGACGTCGGGATCCACGCCGTGCGCACCCCGCGCGACGATGCGCGCCAGCGGCTGGCGGCCCAGCCGTCCGGCCGCGGCTTCGTCGCCGAGCAGCAGCATCGAGGCGCCGTCGTTGAGCGGGGACGAGTTGCCGGCGGTCACCGTGCCGCCGTCCACGAACGCCGGCTTCAACGTCGCCAGCTTCTCCAGCGACGTGTCCGAGCGGATGCCCTCGTCGCGGGCCAGCTCGACGCCCGGCACCGCCACGGTCTCCGCCGCGTAGGTGCCGTCGTCCCACGCTGCCGCCGCCAGCTGGTGCGAGCGCAACGCGAACGCGTCCTGCTCGTCGCGCGAGATCGCGTACATGTCGGCGAGCTTCTCGGCGCTCCGTCCGAGCGTGATCGTCCAGCGCTCGGGCATCGCCGGATTGACCATCCGCCAGCCGAGCGTGGTCGAGTACAGCTCCTGATGGGTCGCCGGGAACGGCCGCTCGGGCTTGAGCAGCACCCAGGGCGCGCGGCTCATCGACTCCACCCCGCCCGCGACCACGATTGCCGCGTCGCCGGTCTCGATCGCCCGGGCGCCCTGGATCGACGCCTCCAGCGACGAGCCGCAGAGGCGGTTGACGGTCACGCCGGGGATACTCGTCGGCAGGCCCGCGAGCAGCACGGCCATGCGCGCCACGTCGCGGTTGTCCTCCCCCGCGGCGTTGGCGTCGCCGAGCAGCACGTCGTCGATCTCGGCCGGGTCGAGCGAGGGCGTGCGCTCGAGCAGGCCCGTCAGCGCGTGTGCGGCGAGGTCGTCCGGGCGCAAGCCGGAGAGCGCGCCGCCGTAACGACCGAACGGAGTCCGGACCGCGTCGAGGATGTATGCGGCGCTCACGAGAGACGTTTATCCATAGTCAGGGTCCTGTCCGAATTCGGGCTTCTTGCGCACCGCTCCGGAATCGGCCACGTACGTTCGAAGCGATCAGCCAAGGATTGCGCATCCGCAGGGACGCCTGCTCCATCGCTCAGCGTTCGACGGTGCGCCAGGAGGAGACGTTCCCGGCCCGGTCGCGAACGCGCACGAACACCGGCTTGCCGAGCTTCAGCCGTCGATCGCCCTTGTGCCGTCGCAGCCTCAGCTTGGAGTCGTAGGCGCGAAGGGCCGCCCGTGGGCGTCGGCGGTCATTCGTCACCTGCACCGCCTTGAGGCCCGCCAGTCCACGATCCCTGGCGCGCAGCCGCAGCAGCGGCGCGCCCTTCCCGCGCTTCAGCCGAGCCGAGGATATGAGCGGCGCACGCTGGTCGAGGATGATGTCGTCGGTGTAGGTCTCACTGACGGTCGCCCCGCGCATGAAGCGCACATAGACGATCTTCGGCAGCCGCTCGGCCCCGGACGAGTCGAGTACCCAGGGCACGCTCGCCCGTAGTCCAAACGGCTGCGCGGCCTTGAAGCCACCGTCGTTGGAGATGAGCATCTCGTGGGCGAAGGTCGGCCAGCTCGCGGCGATGGTGACCTTCGGGTCGTTGGTGTAGCGCGCGCCGTCGTTGATCGAGACCCCGAGCTGGCCTCGGCCACGGTTGTCGACGGTCACCCGCTGATCGAGCCGGGCCGTGGCGGAGAGCCCCGCGCGATCCGTCACACGTACCCGGACGGCGAACGTTCCAGGCTCCTGATAGGCCCGCGCGACCGTCGGCGTCGGTCCGGTGTCGTGCTCGAACGCGCCGTCGCCGTCGAGATCCCAGGCATACCGCGCGATCCCCGAAGTGGCGTCGCTCGAACCGCCGGCGTCGAAGGTCACGGTGCGTCCAGCCAGTGCCGGGTTGGGCGCCCCCGTCAACGCGGCCACGGGGGCGGTGGCATCGATCGTGAACCGGCGGGTCTCGCTCGCCCGCCCTTGCTCATTGAAGTCCCTCGCCACGACCTGCCAACGGTGATCGCCCTCTCCGAGCGTGCCCGGCGTGAAGCTCGTCGCAGCAGGATCGAGGCTGGTCACGACCTGGTCGTCGATCACCACGTCGTAGCCCGCGAGCCCGACGCCCGCGTCCGCGGTCGCCTCCCACGAGAGCGTGGGAGCCCTGTTCGTCGTGACGACCTCGTCCGGTGGCGCTGCGAGCGCAAAGGCCGCTGGCGGGGCAGCGTCGATGCTGAAGTGACGCGTCGGCGTATCGACGTGGTTGCCTACGCCGTCCACAGCCCGCACCCACCAACTGTGGGGGCCGTCCGACAGCGTCGGCGCCGTCAGCGTGCAGCGGTCGTCGCACTCGGTCGTAGGCCGCGTGCCGACCTGTTCCTCGTCGATCCAGAGCTCGTAGCGGTCGATCCCCGTCGCGTTGTCGGACGTGATGAACCACGTAAAGCGGCGGGGGTTGCTCAGGTTCTCGGTGAGAAACCCGTCTCGTGGCGACAACATCTGGACGGGAAGGGGTGGGACGTCGTCGATGAGCCACGAGACCCCGGCCGGCTCGCTGACATGCGTGCCCGGGAGGTCCGTCGAGCGAACCTCGAACCTGTGGTTCCCGGCTGCCAGCCCGGAATCGGTCCACGGGGTGGTACATGGGACGAACGCGCCCCCGTCCAGCCGACATTCGAACGTGGCTGGAGCGTTCGCCTCGAATTCGAAGGTCGCCTCCGTGGCACGGGTCTCCTTGCCGGGAGGCCCGGAGATCGACACGTCGAGCCAAGGGATCGCCAGGGGAAAGGCGGAGATGGATCCGTCCAGTGCATTCGTGGTTGCGAGCAGCCGTCCACCGGGCGCGAACGCCACCGACGTCGGCTGCTGTCCGGTGGGGCTCGGAGCGGCTACGGGCGACACCGCTCCTTCCGTCGAGACCGAGAAGAGCGACACGACGTTCGAACCCCAGTGGGCGATCGCGAGCATCCTGCCATCTGCACTGAACGCTGCCGACGAGGGACCCCATTCGATCGGGGGAGCGGCAATCGGAGTCGGGCTCCCCTCGTCGTCGACCTTGAAGAGCGAGATGGAGTTGCCCGCTGAGTTCGCCGTCACGAGCAGTCCCTCGCGACTGAACGCCACAGACCGTGGACCGGCTCCGGTCGCTATGGGAGAACCGGCCGACGTCAAGCCTCCGGTCGTAGACACCTCGAAGATCGACACGGTGTCGCTGCCCTGGTCGGCGGTGGCCAGCAGCGCCCCGTCCTGGCTGAAGGCGACCGAGACCGGCTCGTCGCCCGTCGGGGCTTCGGCGACCGACACCACCTCGCCACCCTCGGACACCCGGAACACCGACACCGAGTCTGCTCCCGTGTTGGCAGCCGCCATGAGGTCTCCGTCACCCGAGCTGAACGCCACCGACGTAGGTGCGTCCCCCGCAGGAGCCTCGTCGACGGGCGTCAACTTCCCCGCAGCCGACACCTCGAACGTCGACACCGAGTCGCTTTCCTCGTTGGCGGTCGCCAGGAAGCGCCCCGTGCCCGGGCTGAACGCCACCGACTCCGGCCTGTCACCGGTCGGACTCACGTCGGTGGACGCCAAGCCGCCGTCCGAGGACACCTCGAACATCGACACCGAGTCGGTGCTCGCATTCGCGGTTGCCAGGAAGCGCCCCACGCCCGGACTAAACGCCAGCGACCGTGGATCACCACCGGTTCGAGTCGGGGAGCCGATCGGACTCAGGTGTCCCACTGCAGAGATGGAGTACATCGAAACGGTGTCGTCACCCGCGTTCGCAACGGCCAGGAACCCGCCCGGACCGAAGGCGACGGCGGAAGGGGCGCCGCCGGTCGGCGTCGGGCTTCCTGCTTGCTCGAGTTCGAGCTGTCCCTCCGCGAACTCGACGACCGAGTACGTCGAAACCGTGTTGCTCCCAGCGTTGGCGACAACGACGTGCGTGCCGTCGAAGGCCACCGAGTCGGGACTCAGCCCGGTCGCGATCGAGGGACCGACCTGCTGCAGCGCGCCGTCGGACGAGACGCGCGACAACGAGACCGAACGATCGACGGCATTCGTGGCCACCAGCAGACCACCAGCAGTCGTGTCCCAGGCCTCGCCGAAGGTGGCTGCCCTGACGCTCGAACGCCCGAAGGCCATGTTCGTCAGCGAGCCTGTGCCAAGCGCGTAGGTCCGCAGCGAGCCATCTCCGTGGACGGTCGCAAGCAAATGCCCTCTCCCTGGGCTGAACGCCACTTGTCGCGGCTGGTTGGCCACCGGTACGGCGCCGGTCGGCACAGGCGGGGAGTTCGGCCACACCGAGTACAGCGACACCGAATTGCTGCCGCTGTTGGCGACCGCGAGCTGATCCGACCCTCCGATGAGGAAGCTCGCATACCCAAAGGCGATGGACGTCGGCCGGAGTTCGGTTGGCAACGTGGGGCCGACCGTCACCGTGCCGTCTTCGACCTTGAAGACCGACACCGAGTTGTCCAACTCGTTCGCCGTCGCCACCAGCCCCCAGCGGCTGAACGTCACCGACCCCGGGCCGTCTCCGGTCGTGAGCGGGTCGCCCATCGGCGTCAACACGCCAGCGTTCGACACGCTGAAGATCGAGAGGGTGTCGTCCTCGTAGTTCGCGACCGCGAGGAGGTCCCCACTCGGGCTGAAAGCCAGCGCGCGCGGTTCAGCGCCCGTCCCGAACGGAGGACCGGCCGGCGTCAGGGTCGGCAGCGCAAGCGCATCCCCTGCGCCTGCAGCGGACAGGCACACGGCCAACACGAGCGACAGCCGCCGTCGCAGGACACTCCGACACCAGCCAGCCATTTCGCGCAAGAACCCCCGTCTGGGAAAACATCAACCAATCGTTTGACGTGAACCTAACAATGGTTAACCGTCGACAGATGGCCAATGGCCCAAAGTTCATTCGACCATCGGAGGAGTCGCGCCACGCAAGTCCGTCGCGCTGCCAGAGCGGGCGCTGCTAGCCGGTTGCGGCAGCTTCGGCGCGTTCCCACAGCTGCAGGTAGGCCTCGGCGCCGTTGGCGAGGTCGTCCACGATCTGCTGCCCGCCGACCTTGCGCAGGTCCTCGATCCAATCCGGGTAGAGCCCGTAGTGATCGACGCCGTCGGTGTTGACGTCGTAGAGGCGCGTGCCCGAGCGCTGACGGTCGATCACGCTGCCGCCGTCGAACGACGGGAACGGGTACTGGACCGGGTTCTGCGCGGCGTCGGGACGCGGTACGGGCTGGGCGTGGAGGCCGTTGATGTCCGAGCCGAAGCCGGTGCCGAAGAAGAAGTCCGGGTTGCGGTTGGCGCGCGCCTGCTGCCACTCCGCCACGAAGCTGTTGGCCTCGCTGCTGATCGGACCGACCAGGCCACCGAGCTGCTGGATGCGCTGCTGGCTGCCCGCGTCGCCCCAGCTGTGGCTGGAGATGACGCCGGGGTAGTCGGTCTCCTCGAGGATGTCGAGCGCCTGCTGGCGTGCCTTCACGCTCAGGTGGTCGGTCTCGACGATCATCCCCCGCTGCATCATCGCCCGGATCAGGTGCTCGCCCAGCGGCGTCAGCCCCTTCGGGTTGCACAGCGGCGCCGGCGGATACACCGGCAGCTGGCCCTCGAGCAGCGGCTGGGTGAGCAGCGGCCCGAACAGCGTGTAGATCAGCGCGGCGTGCTCGCCGGTGATGTTGGTCGGCTCGTTGTCGTGGTCGGCCGCTCCCGGGCAGCTCTCGGCCGTCCAGAACCGGCCGGTGGCGTACTTGTTGCCGACGTTGACGAGCACGCCGGTCGTGCCCGAGTCGAAGTGCGTGCCGCCGAGCGCGTTGTCGAACTTGTGCACCGGGAACAGCGAGCGCACGCCGATCGCGTGCAGCTGGTCGAGCTCGGCGTCGATCTGGGCGGCGGTGCAGTTCGGGGTGCCGTTGAACTGCCCGCAGTTCAGCACCTCGGAGACCTCGATCCCGAGCACCATGGCGAGCTTGCCGTCGTTGATGACCTCGCGCGCCTCGGCGGGCGTCTTGACGATCCGCAGGAAGCCCTTGCCGGGGCCGCCGAACTGGGCGTCGATGTAGTCCTGCAGCGCGACCATGTCCTCGGCCTGCTTGTACGCGCTCGTCATCTCGTTGCAGTCGTTCTGCTTGAGGGGGTAGAGCTCGCACAGCGCCCGGTTCTCGACCAGGTCGTTGACCATGATCCGCAGCCCCGACCGCCAGGCGCGCTCGATCCACTTCCAGTAGGTGCCCTCGTGGCTGAGCGACTCGTCGCGCGGCCAGCCCGCGAAGCTCGGCCAGCCGTCGGTGCTGTGCGTGCCGAGCGGACTGCCGCTGGCGAAGAAGTTCTCGACCACCGCGGCGACGCCGTTGGGGTAGTGGTCGATGCAGTCGCGCATCGCCACGGTGACGCCGTAGGGGCTCCACGGGCGCCCGCAGTGGAAGCGACCGCCGAGGAAGTTGAAGGCGCCGACGTGGATGTGGTCGTCGATGAAGCCGCGCACCGGCGCCGTCGGGCCGGCGCCCTTGAACGGCTCGCCCGTGACGTTCACCTCGACCTCGGGGAACGCCGCGCAGCCGCTGGCTGCGACCAGCGACCAGCGAGCGGCGGTCGAGTCGGTCTGAACGACGCGTCGCAACACGCCCACCCCGAGCTGCCGGTTGCTGGAGACGTTGGTCAGGCGCAGCGACGCGCCGTCCTCGGCGACGCGCCAGTCGGCTGCCGGGCCGGGCGTCGTGGTCGGGGCGACCACCCCGAGCGGCGCGGTGCTCGGCATGCGGCCGTCGGGGCCGTAGAGCAGGTAACGCCCGAGCGCGGTCGCCTGGAGGCGGAAGGACGTCGCGGCGCCGGCGCTGGTGGCGCTGGCGGCATAGCCGAGCGAGTCGCGCACGACGAAGCGGTTCGCGCTGGTGTCGCGCAGGACGTAGCAGCCGTTCGCGTAGGAATAGACGTCCGCGGTCGCGGCAGGGACCGACGACGCACCGACCGCGACGCATGCGGCCAGCAAGACGGCGATTCTCTCGGCCAGAGTCCTCAGGTGGTCCCCCTCGTGGGGGATGTCCCCACTTCGTGAGGAACGTAAACCGCTCAACGCAAGCGGGCAACGGGATTCGGACCCGTACTCGGTACGCTGGGTGGTAGATGGTCGCGCGCGAACAGCGCTTGCTGGTCTGGTCAACCGTGGTCTCGTCGGTGTTGCTCCTCGCCGGGGCGGCGGCGGGCTTCGAGGAGCTGTTGGCGTTCGCGGCGCCGGTGTTGGTGCTGGCGCTGCCGTTGTTGGCGGGTCGCTACCTCGGTGAGGAGCGAATCGCGCGGGCGGCTGGCCGGATGCGTGCTGCGCGGTCGCAGCCACGGTCGGTCGCGGTCCCGGCGTCCCGGGTGCGTGCCGCGCGCTCGATGGTGCGTGGCGGCCGGTTGATCGCGATGTCGTTGGCGGTCCGCCCGCCTCCCGCCGTGCTCGTTCGCTAGGAGCGCTCGGACCGCGACATCCGCGGCTCGGGCGCCTTGTCGCTTCGAGCCCGAGGAGGTCTCGTGCCGCGTGTCGTGAACGCGGCCGCGTTGGCGGTCGCGGTGCTGTGCGTGGCCGTTCCGGCCGCGCCGGCACATCAGGGAAACCCGAACTTCCGCTCCGAGGTGAGCGCGATCTCCCCTGCGGTGAAGGGGGTGACCGTCGAGGTCGTCAACTTCGACGACAGCCTCGAGCTGACCAACCGCAGCGGCCGCACGGTCACGGTGGTCGGCTATCGCGGCGAGCCGTATGTGCGAATCGGCGCCGACGGCCGGGTCGAGGTCAACCACAACTCGCCCAGCTACTACCTCAACGACGACCGCTACGCCGAGGGCGTCGAGGTGCCGGCGTCCGCGACGCCGAAGGCGACGCCGGACTGGCAGGTCGTGGATGGCACCGGCCGCTACGCCTGGCATGACCATCGCATCCACTGGATGGCGCACAGCTTGCCGCCGCAGGTCGCCGACGAGCACCAGCGCACCAAGGTCTTCGACTGGAAGGTCCCGGTCACGGTGGGTGCCGAGCAGACGACGATCCGCGGGTCGCTCACGTGGGTCGGCAAGCAGGGCGGCGGCTTCCCGGTCGCGGCGGCGATCTCGCTGATCGTCGCCGCGCTGATCGGCCTGGCGCTGATCGTGACGGTGCGCCGCCGCCGTCGCGGCCCTGCGGCGCCCGGGTCGGCGAAGGAGGCGTGGTGAGGCCTGCCCACCTGATCGCCGTGGCGATCGTGGCGACGGCGCTCGTGCTGCCCACGGCGGCGTGGGGACACGCGACGGTCGAGTCCACCACGCCCGCTCGCGGGGCGGAGCTCGAGCGCGCGCCGGAGCGGGTGACGCTTCGCTTCAGCGAGCCGGTCGAGGCGGCCTTCGGCGCGGTGCAGGTCTACGACCAGGCCGGCAAGCGCGTCGACCGCGGCGGCGCCAACCATCCCGGCGGACGCGGTGGCGAGGTCGCGATCGGCCTGCGCGACGGGCTGGGCGACGGCACCTACACGGCCACCTACCGGGTCGTCTCCGCCGACTCGCATCCCGTCTCGGGCGGCTTCGTGTTCACGGTCGGCAAGGGCGGCGCCCCCGCTCGAGCGCTCGACCAGCTGATCGACGCGGGCAAGGCCGACCCGGTCACCGAGGTCGGGTTTGGGATCGTGCGCGGCCTTTCGTACCTGGCGTTGGCGCTGGCGGTCGGCGGGGTCGCGTTCGCGGTCGCGGTCTGGCGGCCGGCGCTCGGCGAGCGCGGTGGCGCCGACGAGACGTGGACGCGAGCGAGCGACGCCTTCGCGACGCGTGCCGGCCGGCTCGTCTTCGCGGCGGTCGGGCTCGGCGTGGCGACGTCGGCGCTCGGGATCGTCTTCCAAGGCGCGGTCGCCGCGGGCACCTCGTTCTGGCAGGCGCTCGACGCGACGGTGGTCGGCGATGTGCTCGACACCCGCTTCGGCACCGTCTGGGGGCTGCGACTGCTGGCCTGGCTCGCGCTCGGCGGCCTGCTCGCCGCACCGTTCCTGCGGCTGAGGGCCGCGAGCATGCGACCCGCGCCGCTGGGGGCGACCGGGCTGGTCCCCTCGCGCCGCCCGCCGCCCGCCGGGGTGGCGGCGCTCGCCGCGCTGCTCGCCTTCCTCTGCCTCACTCCGGCGCTTGCGGGACACGCCTCGACGCTCTCGCCCGGGTGGCTGCTCGTCCCCGCGAACGTGCTGCACGTCGTCAGCATGTCGGTCTGGGTCGGTGGCGTGGCGATGCTGCTGCTCGTGCTGCCCGGCGCCACCCGCCAGCTCGAGCCCGCCGAGCGCACCGGACTGCTGGCCGCGGCCGTCTCGCGCTTCTCGGTCTACGCGCTCGCGGCGGTGGCGGGCCTCGTCGCCAGCGGCGCGATCCAGGCGCTGGTCGAAGTCGACTCGCTCGCCGACCTGCCGGGCACGGCCTTCGGCCGCGCGATCCTGATCAAGATCGGGCTGGTCATCGCGCTGATCGGCCTCGGCGCATGGAACCGCCAGCGCATCCGGCCGCGGCTGGCGACGCTCGACGCCAACCGGGAGGCGCCCGGTCGGGCCGGCATCGAGCTGCGCCGTTCGCTGCGCGCCGAGATCGTGCTGATGGTCGCCGCGCTCGGCGTCACGGCCGCGCTCGTCTCCTATGCACCGGCGATCGGCGCGGTCGGTCCCTTCTCGGCCAGCGAGACGCTCGGGCCCGCGCGGCTGGAACTGACCGTCGACCCGGCCCGCGCCGGGTCGAACGAGATCCACATGTATCTGTTCGACCGTCGCAGCGGCCGTCAGTACGACCGCGTCGAGCAGCTGACCGTCAGCGCACGGCTGCCCGCCAAGCGGATCGGCCCGCTACCGCTCGACGCCCAGCAGGCCGGACCCGGCCACTACGTGATCCGCCGCGCGGCACTCGCGCCGACGGGCGACTGGCAGCTCGAGGTGAGCGCCCGAGTGTCCGCCTTCGACGCCTACGACACGCACATGGAGGTACCGATCAGGTGAGCGCCCCCCATGCAGGAGACACGGGCGAACTGCGCGCCGAGCAGCGCCGCATGGCGCTCGCGGCCCTCGCGGCGGCCGCGTGGCTGCTCGCGGTCGCGGCGATCGGCATGGTCGAGGCGCTCGGCTACCTGGCCCCGACGCTTGCGCTGTTCGTCCTGCTCGCGCTCGGCCGCTACCCCGGCGAGCGCGCATTCGCGCGTCGAATCGCCAACCGCGCTCACCGACGCCGTCCGCGCCGGACACCCGCGGTGCCGCAGACGCGGTCGCTTCCCGTCGCCCTGCCTCGTGGCGGCCGGCTGCTCGCCACCGGGCTCGCCGGCCGAGCACCGCCGTTCCTCGTCGGCTGAACACCCACCGACGCCCAAGCCGGGCGCCGCACCACAGACCGAGAGGAACACACAGATGAGAAGGACGATCACCCTGGCCATCGCGGTCGCCATGCTCGCCGTGCCCACGGCGGCGCGAGCGCACGTGACCCTGCAACCGAACGAGGCACCCGCCGGCGGCTTCACGCGCCTGGACGTGCGCGTGCCCAACGAACGCGAGGACGCCTCGACCACCAAGGTCGAGGTGAAGTTCCCGCCCGGCTTCGAGTTCGTGTCGACCGAGCCGGTGCCGGGCTGGACCGCCAAGGTCGAGACCGTGAAGCTGCCCAAGCCCGTGACCGACGACGAAGGCGAGCAGGTCACCGAGCGCGTCGACACCATCACCTGGACCGGCGACGGCAACCAAGGCAAGATCGGCCCCGGCCAGTTCCAGGACTTCGGTCTGTCGCTGGCGACCCCCGACGAGCCCGGCACGAGCCTCACGTTCAAGGCGCTGCAGACCTACGGCAACGGCGAGGTCGTGCGCTGGATCGGCGCCCCCGACGCCGAAGAGCCCGCCCCACAGGTAAGGCTCACGGCCACCGAGGAGGGCCACGGCGCCGCATCCGGGACCGACGAAACCACCCAGAACGCCGCAAACGTCCAACCCGAGGACGACAACGACGGCGCACCTAC
The DNA here is from genome assembly GCA_963846505.1 of uncultured Thermoleophilaceae bacterium. Classification (GTDB taxonomy): domain Bacteria; phylum Actinomycetota; class Thermoleophilia; order Solirubrobacterales; family Thermoleophilaceae; genus JACVRW01. Next base: position 722,994 of record CAWJWD010000004.1, read on the forward strand.
CTGGCTCGCCGTGCTCGCACTCGTGATCGCCGCGCTCGCGCTCCTCGCCGGCATCGCCGCCCTGGCGGCCGCCCGCAAGCGCACCGCCACGACCTAGCAAACGGGGAGGCGGCGGTACGCCCGGCAGCCGCCGCCTCCTCGTCGCCCCAGGACGAGGGGCGCGACTTCCCCAACCCCCGAGCACCGATGATGGGCATCATGCTTCCCATCCGACGCCTCATCCCCCTCGCTGCGGTCGCGCTGCTCGTGCTCGGCGGCTGCGGCTCCGATGACGACGGTGCGTCCGACGCCGGCGGCGGCATGGCCGACGCCGCGACCACGATGCCGCTGCGGTCGAGCGACGATCGCCCTGCCACGGAGACCGGCGCGTCGACGTCCGCCAAGCCCGCCGCGACGAAGCGGACCGGCCGGCTCGTGAAGGTCGTCGACTCCCAGTTCGGCCGCGTGCTCGCCGACCGCAAGGGGGAGGCGTTCTACCTCTTCGACAAGGAACGCGCTCAACGCAGCGAGTGCTACGGCGACTGCGCGACCGCCTGGCCGCCGGTGCTGACGAAGGGGCAGCCGCGCGCCGGCCGCGGCGCCACCCAGTCGAAGCTCGGCACGACCAGGCGCCGCGACGGCAGCCGCCAAGTCACCTACGCCGGACACCCGCTCTACTACTACGTCTCCGACTCGCCCGGGAACATCCTGTGCCAGAACGTGGACGAGTTCGGCGGGCTCTGGCTGGTCGTGAAGCCCTCCGGCAAGCCGGTGCGCTGACGGCCTGCGCGCCGCAACCGCGTCCATCCGCCCCGCCACCTACTGTCATCCCCACAACGAAATCGGCCCCGGCGCGATTGGCGTCGCCCGGGGCCCGGCACAGGAAAGGAACCCTTCCTATGCATCACAACCCTAACCCGGCGCCCTGCGCCGGCACCGCCGAGGACACCCTCGACGAGGCGCTCCTCGGCCTTCTCATCCACGACCACCCGGGCCTCTGGTCGATCGGCGAGCTCTGTCGCTCGTTGTCCTCCAGCGCCCAGACCGCCGCCACCGGCGAGATCGAGACCTGCGACACCGAGGACGCCATCGAGCGCCTCCACGCCGCCGGCCTCATCCACCGCATCGGCGGCTTCGTCTTCGCCACCCGCGCCGCGCACACCGCCCAGCGCCTAGCGAACTAGAACCACCATCCGCACCACCACGGGGCGCCGCACAGAGCAGCCGGCGCCCCGCACACCGCCCGCGCTTGCCGTTCGACGGAGCTACCCGGAACGCTTCCTCGACAAGACCTAGCTCGGGCCGAACGCCTACCCGCCCTCGTCGGGCTCGCCGGCGCGGTCGGCGACGATCCTCAGGTCGACTCCAGGAAGGTTGTGGATGAGCCGGTCCGGGAGCGATTCGCGGAGGCGGCCGAGGCCCGCGCGTCGGTTTGGCTGGCCGATGATGATGTAGGTGATCCGGTGCTCGGCGGCGATGCGGGCGGCGATCTCGACGAGGTCTTCGCCCTCTTCGACGTGGAGGCGGGCGCCGAGCAGGGATGCCAGGCGGCGCAGCGCTTCGATCTGTTCGCGCTCGTCTCCGTGGATCGACCCGGGTTTGGCGACGTAGAGGAGGTCGAGCGGGCCGCCGAGGCGCTGGGCCGAGCGCCACGCGCGGCGGACGAGCCTTTCCGAGCCGGGGCGGACGAGCGCGAGCACGCGCTCGGCGACCATCTCGGGTGGCCTGTCGACAGTCGTGGCGTCGTCGACACGGGTACCGACGCGGGGAGCGGGCTGCGCCGGCACCCGTTTGGACTCGACCTCCTCGGCGACCTCCCGCAAGGCGACCTCGCGCAGCGCCGCCAGGTTCTCGACGCGGAAGAAGCCGTTGAGCGAGGGGGCGACGCGCTCGGGCGGGTAGATCTTGCCCTCGCGCAGCCGCTGGATCAGCGCCTCTGGGGTGAGGTCGACGAGCACGATCTCGTCGGCGGCGCGCAGGACGCTGTCGGGGAAGGTCTCGCGCACGCGCACGCCGGTGAGCTCGGCGACGCGGTCGTTGAGGCTCTCGAGGTGCTGGACGTTGACGGTGGAGAAGACGTCGATGCCGGCGTCGAGCACGTCCTCGATGTCCTCGTAGCGCTTGCGATGCTCGGCGCCGGGCGCGTTGGTGTGCGCCAGCTCATCGATCAGGCAGAGGTCGGGGGCGCGCAGGAAGATCGCGGGCAGATCCATCTCGTCGACCGCCGTGCCGCGGTACTCGAGGCGCCGCCGCAGCAGCTGCTCGAGGCCCTCGGCCTGGGCGGTCGTCTCGGGGCGGTCGTGCGGCTCGAGGTAGGCGACGAGCACGTCGCGCCCGGCGGCCTGTGCGGCCTGGCCCTCCTGCAACATGCGGTAGGTCTTGCCGACCCCCGCTGCCATGCCGAGGAAGACCTTGTAGCGGCCGCGACCGTCACCGGGCATCGGCCGCATCGTCGCAGGAGGGTCAGGCGCCCAGCAGTCCGTGCACGACGAGGTCGACGAGCTTGATGCCGACGAACGGCGCGACGATCCCGCCGAGGCCGTAGATCAGGAGGTTGCGCCGCAGCAGCGCGGTCGCGCCGACTGGCCGGTAGCGGACGCCGCGCAGCGCCAGCGGCACGAGCAGCGGGATGACCAGGGCGTTGAAGACGATCGCCGAGATGATCGCCGACTCGGGGGTCCCCAGTTGCATCACGTTCAGCTTGTCCAGCGGCCCGGAGTCTGCCCCAGCGGCGGCGTAGGTGGCGGCGAAGATCGCCGGCAGGATCGCGAAGTACTTCGCCACGTCGTTGGCGACCGAGAAGGTCGTCAGCGCGCCGCGGGTGATCAGCAGCTGCTTGCCAATCTCGACGATCTCGATCAGCTTCGTCGGATTGGAGTCGAGGTCGACCATGTTGCCGGCCTCGCGTGCGGCCTGAGTGCCGGTGTTCATCGCCACGCCGACGTCCGCCTGGGCGAGCGCCGGCGCGTCGTTGGTGCCGTCACCGGTCATCGCCACCAGCCGGCCCTCGGCCTGCTGCTCGCGGATCAGCTCCAGCTTGCGCTCCGGGGTGGCCTGGGCGAGGAAGTCGTCGACGCCGGACTCGTCGGCGATCTTGGCGGCGGTGAGCGGGTTGTCGCCGGTGACCATCACCGTGCGGATGCCCATCGCGCGCAGCTGGTCGAAGCGGTGGCGCATGCCGTCCTTGACGACGTCCTCGAGATAGACGACCCCGAGCACCTGGTTGTCGCGCGCGACTGCCAGCGGGGTGCCGCCTTCGCGGGCGACGCGCTCGGTCGTGGCGGTGAGCTCGGGTGGTGCCTGGCCCCCGTCGTCGGTGACGAACTGCAGGATGGCGTCGCCTGCGCCCTTGCGCAGCCGCGTGCCGTTCAGATCCACACCGCTCATGCGGGTCTCGGCGCTGAAGGGGACGAAGCGGGCGCTGGGGTCGAAGTGGTGCTCGCGCAGGCCGTACTGCTTGGCGAGCACGACGATCGAGCGCCCCTCCGGCGTCTCGTCGGCCATCGAGGCGATCTGGGCCACCTCGGCCAACTCCGCTTCAGGTACACCGGGCATCGGCAGGAACTCGGTCGCCTGACGGTTGCCGAGCGTGATCGTGCCGGTCTTGTCGAGCAGCAGCACGTCGACGTCGCCCGCCGCCTCCACAGCACGGCCGGAGAGCGCGAGCACGTTGCGCCGCACGAGCCGATCCATGCCCGCGATCCCGATCGCCGACAGCAGCGCCCCGATCGTGGTCGGGATCAGCGCGACGAGCAGCGCGATCAGCGTCGCGATCGAGACGTTGGTGCCGGCGAACTCCGAGAACGGGCGCAGCGTCACCACCACCACGAGGAAGATCAGCGTCAGGCCGGCCAGCAGGATCCCGAGCGCGATCTCGTTCGGCGTCTTGCGCCGCTCGGCGCCCTCGACCAGCGCGATCATGCGGTCGAGGAAGCTCCGCCCCGGCTCCTGGGTGATCTCGACGACGATCCGATCGGACAGCACGCGCGTGCCGCCCGTAACCGCGCTGCGATCGCCCCCGGACTCGCGGATCACCGGCGCGGACTCGCCCGTGACCGCGGACTCATCGACGGAGGCGATGCCCTCGATCACCGTTCCGTCGCCGGGGATGTGGTTGCCCGTCTCGACCACGACGACGTCACCCTTGCGCAGCTCCGAGGCGGGCTTGGTGCCGCCGCCCTCGAGCACGGCGACCGTGTCGGTGCGCATCGCGCGCAGCGCGTCGGCTTGGGCCTTGCCGCGGCCCTCGGCGAGCGCTTCGGCGAGGTTGGCGAAGATCACCGTCAGCCACAGCCAGATCGCGACGGTGAAGGTGAACCACGCCGCCTCGTCGCCGCCCCCCAGCGGCGCGCCGCCGAGGGCCTGCTTGACCCAGCCCACGGACGTGATCGCGGCGCCGATCTCGACGACGAACATGACCGGGTTGCGCCATTGGACCCGAGGGTCGAGCTTGACGAGGCTCGCGCCGAGCGCGCGACGGAGGGCGGTTGCGTCGAGTAGGCCGTTCATCGATTCGTCTCCGCGTCGAGCGCGAGGTTGAGGTCGAGCACGTTCACCCCGGGCTCGCCGAGCACGCCGAGCCCGCGTCCGTCGGTGTGCTCGTCGACCAGCTCGCGCACGCGTTCGACCGGCAGGCGGCGGACCTTCGCCACGCGGTTGGCTTGGATGCGAGCGTTGTCGGTCGAGATGTGTGGGTCGACGCCGGAGGCCGAGGTTTGGACGGCGTCCGCCGGCACGTCCGCGCGCCGCAGGCCCGGCGTGAACGGACGCTCGAGCTCGAGGTACGCGACGAGGTTGTCGGCGAACATGGCGCGCAGCTCTGCGTTGTTGGGCCCGAGGTTGTTGAAGAAGGTGCCGGCCGGGTTGTAGCCGGTGGCCGACGGACGCGACTGGAAGTAGCGCAGAGCGGGCGTGAGCACCGGGTTGCCGTCGGCGTCCTCCTTGGGCTCGCCGTCGCGGCCGAGCACCGGGCGCTTGAAGTCCTGTCCGATCACCCGCGAGCCGACGATCTTGCCGTCGACGTCGACTTGGCTGCCGTCGGCCTTGTTCGGGAACAGCACCTGTGCGACGCCGGTGGTGGCGAGCGGGTAGGCGATCCCGAGCAGAACGGTGAAGACGAGCACGGCGATGAAGGAGGTGATGAGGTCGCGTTTCATCAAAAGAGCTGGGTGGTGAGGCCTTGGACGATCGGGCCGAGCAGGAACGCCGGGAAGAAGGTCAGCGCCGCGACGAGCACGATCGTGAAGATCAGGAGCACGGCGAACGTCGGCGTGTCGGTGCGGAAGGTGCCGGGGCCCAGCGGCGCGACGCGCTTGGCTGCCAGCCGCCCGGCGACCGCCAGCGCGGCGATCAGCGGCGCGAAGCGCCCGAGCAGCATCGCCAGGCCGCCGAGCAGGTCGGCGAAGGTGATGCCGAAGGCGCCGACGTTGCCGGGCGCGTTGGGCTGCACGAACCCGGTGTAGCCGGCGAACGCCGAGCCGTTGTTGTTGGCCTGCGAGACGTAGGCGTAGAGCGTCTCGGAGAAGCCCTGCGGACCGGGGTTGTAGATCGACGGCGCGCCGTACTTCGTGCCGATCGCCAGGGCCGTCGCGATCAGTGCCGCGAGCGGGACCACCAGCGTCCCGATCATCACGAGCTTGATCTCGCGCGCCTCGATCTTCTTGCCCAGGTATTCCGGCGTGCGTCCGACCATCAGCCCGGCGATGAAGACCGCGAGCAGGACGAACAGCAGCATCCCGTAGAGACCGGAGCCGACCCCGCCGAAGATCACTTCGCCGGTCGACATGTTGAACATCGGCACCAGCCCGCCGATGCCGGTCAGCGAGTCGAAGGCCGCGTTGACCGCACCGCAGGACGCCACCGTGGTGATCACCGTGAACAGCGCCGAGGACGCCATCCCGGTGCGGATCTCCTTGCCCTCGAAGTTCCCTCCCGCCACGCCCGCAAGGTGCTGCGCGGGCGAGCCGTTGACCTCGGCCGCGTACACCACGGCGACCGCCACGAGGAACATCGCCATCATCGCGCCGTAGATCGCCCAGCCCTGTCGGCGGTTGCCGACCAAGCGCCCGAACACCGAGGTGAGCCCGGCCGGGATCAGCAGGATCAGCAGCATCGACACGAAGTTCGTGAGCCCGCTGGGGTTCTCGAACGGCATCGCGCTGTTGACGTTGAAGAAGCCGCCGCCGTTGGTGCCGAGCAGCTTGATGACCTCCTGCGAGGCGACCGGGCCGAGCGCGAGCGTCTGCTCGCCGCCAGCGAGCGTGCCGAAGGTCTCGTAGGGCGAGAGGTTCTGCAGCATCCCCTGCGAGACGAAGAAGATCGCGACGACGAACGAGATCGGCAGTAGGACATAGAGCAGCGTGCGCGTCAGGTCCTGCCAGAAGTTCCCCAGCACAGCAACGCTGCGCGCCGCGAAGCCGCGGATGACTGCGACGCAGACGGCGATCCCGACGGCCGCCGACAGGAAGTTCTGCACCGCCAGTCCCGCCATCTGGGAGAAGTACGACATCGTGGTCTCGCCGCCGTAGAACTGCCAATTCGTGTTCGACACGAACGACGACGTCGTGTTGAAGCTGACATCCCAGGGCGCGGACTTGAAGTCCTCGGGGTTGAACGGGTGGATGCCCTGCGTGCGCAGGATCAGGTACAGCGCGGCGAAGGAGACCGCGCTGAAGACGATCGTCGAGCGCGCGTAGCCCTTCCAGTCTTGCCCCTCGCCGAGATCGACGCGGAGCACGCGGTAGAGCACCCGTTCCACCGGTCCGAGCACGCGATCGAGCACCGCGATCCGCTCACCGCGATAGACCCGCGCCATGTAACCGCCGAGCAGCGGCGTCAGCGCCGTCAGCACGACTGCGTACAGCGCGATCTGCAGCCAACCCTGAACGGTCACAGACGCTCACCTCGCAACAGCGCGTAGACGAGATAGGCGAACACCAGCAGGGAGACGATCAAGCCGAACAGCTCCGCGCCGCTCATACTCGATCGAGCCCCTCGATCAGAGCGGCCAGCGCGACGAAGGCGACGAGCCCGATCGCGACTGCTAGGAGATCAAGGCCCATCAGTCGAGCAGCATGGCCGGGTCGAGGTGAATGATCGACACCACGAGCCGAGTATTCACCGCGTCCCATCAAGGCGGTATCAAGATCGCCGCCCAATCCATCAAGATCGTGTGTAGGCGCTCGGGCTCAGGCGACGAAGCGGTAGCCGATGCCCGGTTCGGTTCGGATGAACCGTGGGCGAGCAGGGTCGGGCTCGATCTTTCGGCGCAGGTTGGCGACGTGGACGCGCAGCGTCTGAGTGTCGTCCTGGTAGGCGTGTCCCCAGACCTCTCCCAGCAGCATGCGGTGGGTAAGCGGCCTGCCGCGGTGACGCACGAGCACCCGCAGCAGCTCGTACTCGGTCGGCGTCAAGCGGATCTCCACACCGTCTCTGGTCACCAGACGAGCCGGGATGTCGACCTCGAGCTCGTCGAAGCGCAACACCGGCTCGTCCGGCTCGCGGCCGGCCCTGCGCAGGACGGCGTTCAAGCGGGCGACCAACTCGCCCGGCGCAAACGGCTTGGTCACGTAGTCGTCGGCACCGGCGTCCAACGCCCGGATCTTCTCGGTCTCCTCGCCCAGCGCCGACAGCACCAGGATCGGCATCTGGCTCCACTGCCTGATCGAGCGGCAGACTTCGACCCCGTTCCCGTCGGGCAGGACGAGGTCCAGGATCGCGACGTCGGGTGCGCGCAGCGACGCCGCGTCGAGGGCCTCCGACGCGGTCGCTGCGGTGACGACCTCGAAGCCCGCGTCGTGCAGGATCACGCGCAGGGCTCGCAGGATCTGCGGCTCGTCGTCGCAGATCAACACCCGCGGACCCGAGCTCACGAGGTCTCCACCGGTCGCTGGGCGGGCAGCGGCAGCTGGATCGTGAACGTCGCCCCTTGCCCCGGCAGCGACTCCGCCCGGATGCGTCCGCCGCCCGCCTCGAGAAAGCCCCGTGCGATGGCGAGCCCCAGCCCCGTGCCACTGTCCTCGCCCGTGCCGTGGAAGGGCTCGAAGATCCGCTCGAGCTCCTCGCGCGGAATTCCCGGACCTCGATCGGTCACGCGAATCGTCACGTGCGCGCCCGAGGCCCGAGCTCGTACCGTCACAGCCTCTCCGTTGCTGTGACGCGCCGCGTTCTCGAGCACGTTGGCAAGCGCCCGCTCGACCTGGACGGCGTCGAGCTCGAGCAACGGCAGATCGGGGTCGAGCTTGACGTCGAACTCCTCAGGCGACTCGGCCACAGCCTCCACCGCCGCCGCGACGACCTCTTCCAGGTCGCACCAGTCGCGTCGTGGCTGCACGGCGCCCGACTGCAACCGGGAGAGGTCGAGCAGGTTGTCGACCAGTCGTGCCAGCCGCGCGCTCTCGGTCGCGATCACAGCCTCCAACTCCCGCCGGCCTTCGTCGGAGAGGCTCGACGAGCCCAGCCCCACCGCTGCCGTCGTGATCGCAGTCAGCGGCGAACGCAGATCATGAGAGACCGAGCGCAGCACCGCCGTCTTGATCACGTTGCTTCGCCGCAGCGCCTTCGTCTCGATCACCTGCGCCTCCAGCTCGTCGCGCCGCTGCGCCGCCGATACCAACGTCTCCAATGCGGGCAGCACGCGGCCCTGCAGCGCCTCGAGCGTCGGCTCGTCGGTGTCGCGACTCACCAGCACGGTGCCGATCCGGCCGCCTTCGACGATCAACGGCAATGCGACGCGGCGGCGATCGCCATCGACCCACGCAAGCTCGACCGACACAGACCCCAGCTCCAGCACCTGCGCGATCCGATGCCCCACCAGCGCCAACGACTCCTCGAGGTTCAAGCCCCCCAACAGCAGCCGTGCCATCTCCGCGCTCAGATCGGCCTCGCGGCGACGACTCTCGGCCTCCGCGGTCCGCAGCCGCGCCGCCTGAGCGAGGGAGCTCGTAACCACCGCCACCACCAGAAAGACACCGAGCGCAAGCCAGTTCTCCCCCTCAGCGATCGTGAACCGGCCGGTCGGTGGGATGTGGAAGTAATTCCACGCCAACGCACTCGCGACCGCCGTAGCCAGCCCCATCCACAGCCCCCAGCGGCTCGAGACCAGCAACACCGCCAACAGATAGACGACGCCCGTCGAGACGACTGGGACAAGCTCGCGCAACCCGAACACCAGCGCGGTGATCGCCGCGACCGACACGACCAAGGCCGCCAGACCCGTCATCCACGAACGCCGCCCGAGTAGCTCCACATCCCCATGGTGGCGCACCCACAGCCCAATGAGGCGCTGCGGCATATCAAGATGTTGTGAAGGCGACAGGAGAGCCGGCCGGGGTGTCAAAGACACGGCCGTGATCGTCGACTGCGCGATCTACGAGCACGGTCGGCGCCGCGACGGGTCGCCGTCGCTGCCACACGCCGTGGACGCCTGCCGCGAACCGGACGTGTTCACGTGGATCGGCCTCTACGAGCCGACCGAGCAAGAGTTCGAATCCATCCGCCAGGAGTTCTCGCTGCACGCGCTCGCCGTCGAGGACGCGATCCACGCCCACCAGCGCCCCAAGCTCGAGCTCTACGGCGACCTCGTCTTCGTGGTGCTCAAGACCGCCCAGTACGTCGACCCAGACGAGGTCGTGCAGCTCGGCGAGATCCTGATCTTCGTCGGCTACGACTACGTCATCACCGTCCGCCACGGCTCCGCCAGCTCCCTGCACGAGGTCCGCGAAGCGCTCGAGGCGCAACCGGACCTGCTCAAGCACGGCCCCGGGGCGGTCCTGCACGCGATCGTCGACAAGGTCGTCGACGACTACGAACCCGCGATCGCCGGACTCGGCCAAGACATCGAAGAAGTCGAGAACGAGGTCTTCTCGCCCGAGCGCACCAACCCCGCCGAACGCATCTACAAGCTCAAGCGCGAAGCACTCGAGTTCAACCGCGCCACCGGACCGCTCGTCGACCCCGTCGACCGCCTCGCACGCGGCAAGTACCAACAGATCCCCGAACAGATCCGCGCCTACTTCCGCGACGTCAACGACCACCTCCTACGCGTCCACGAACAACTCGAGGGCTACCGCGACCTACTCACCAGCGTGCTCGAAGCCAACCTCGCCCAAATCACCGTCCAGCAAAACCAAGACGTCCGCAAGATCTCCGCAATCGTCGCCCTACTCGCCGTCCCCACCATGATCGCCGGCATCTACGGCATGAACTTCGACCACATGCCCGAACTCGGCTGGACCATCGGCTACCCACTCGTACTCGCCCTCATGGCCACCATCTGCGCGATCCTCTACCGCTACTTCAAACGCGTCGGCTGGCTCGCCTGAGCGTCCGAGCAACTGCAGCAGCCGTCGACGAGAGCATGTTCTGGCGGCCTTCGCCCTTGGTCGCGGCCGAGCCGAGCTGGTCGGCCAGCCGCCACATACGGGGCCAGGAGAAGGAACTGGATCGCGACCAAGCGTTGCGCGCGGTGCTCGGCCGCGCTGTGTTGAGCCATCGAGCTAAGCGGGCAACGGGATTCGAACCCGTACTAAGAGCTTGGAAGGCTCTTGTGCAGCCCTTACACCATGCCCGCGTAGGGCGTCAGGCTAGCCAAGATCGGCGGCGCGAGACACCGTTCCGGCGAAGTACCGAAGACGGCTGAGAGCACCGCCGCGCCCTGGAACCGCTAGTAGCCTCGCGTCGTGTCGTTGGTAAAGAGGTTTCTCGCAGTGGGGAACTGGCGTGCATCCAGGCCGAAGGTCGAGTTCTGGCGGAAGCGCCGCCGCCTGAAGGTCGCGCTGCTGTCGACCAGCGCGGCGTTGCTGATAGCGACGACGCTCGCCCTCGAGTCGAGCGGCTCGCTGGACCGTCTGGAGCTCGATACGGTCGACGCTCGCTTCCAGGCGCGCGGCACGCAGGGGCCGCCCGACGATCTCGTGGTGGTGGCCATCGACGACGTCAGCTTCGGGGACTTCCGTCTGCGCTTCCAGGACTGGCCGCGCACCTACCACGCGCGTGTGCTGCACAACCTCGCACGCGCCGGCGCGAAGGCCGTCATCTACGACGTCCAGTTCACCGAGCCGTCCCAGGACCCGGACGCCGACTACGCGTTGTACGAGGCCGCGGGGGCTGCGCATCCGGTCGTCTTCGCCACCACCGAGGTCGACGAGCGCGGTGGCACGGGGGTGTTCGGCGGCGACGCGGAGACCTCGGCGAGGAATCTACGGGCCATTCGCGCGGGTGTGGGACAGGCGCTGCTGGCCGACGATCCCGACGGCACGCGCCGCCGCCTGCGCTACGAGCTCGAGGGCCTGCGGTCGCTCAGCGTCGTGGCCGCTGAGAAGGTGACCGGGAAGCGGATCCTGCCGCGGTCCCATCCAGGCGACGGCGAGTGGATCGACTATGCCGGACCGCCGGGCACCATCGACGCCGTGTCGTTCTCGCGCGTGCACGACGGCAGCGTCGATCCGGACCGCCTGCGCGGAAGGGTCGTCGTCGTCGGACCGACCGCGCCGACGCTGCACGACGTGCACCCCACTTCCGCGGGCGGAGACAGGATGTCCGGCGCGGAGATCCAGGCCAACGCATTCGAGACCGCTCGTCGAGGCTTTCAGCTGCGCAGCGCGAGTGACGTCGTGAGCTGGATGATCGTCGTGGCGATGGGCCTGATCGCCCCGCTGCTCGCCGTTCGCCTGTCGCCGCTGCTGATGCTTCCGATCGCCGCGGCCGTGGCGGCCGCCTTCCTCGCGTTGTCGCAGCTCCTGTTCAACGCCGGCGTGATCGTGCTGGTCGTCGCGCCGTTGCTTGCGCTCGTGGTCACGACAGGGGCCGCGCTGGCGATCGAGTACTTCACCGAGACGCGCGAGCGACGTCGGTTGCGCGGCCTGTTCGCGCGATTCGTTCCGGCCAAGCACGTCGAGGAGCTCGTCGAGCTGGGCGACGAGGCGCTAGCGGCGAAGAAGGCCTCCACCACGGTCCTCTTCGCCGACCTGCGCAACTTCACCACCTCGGCAGAGGTGCTGCAGCCCGACGAGGTGCTGTCGCTGCTGAACGAGTACCTGAGCCAGATGGGCCAGGCGATCGAGGGCCATGGCGGCACGATCGTCGACTACCAGGGCGACGGCATCCTGGCCGTCTTCGGGGCCCCGGTGGCGCTCGACGACCACGCCGACCGCGCCCTCTACGCCGCCCGCGAGATGCTCACCGAGCGCCTGCGGTCCTTCAACGCCTGGCTCGCCGGCCAGTGCGCGCAGCCGGAGTTCGAGGGGCTCCCCCCCACGCTCGCCAGGGACGGCTTCGAGATGGGCGTCGGACTCAGCAGCGGCCTGGTGGTGGCTGGCAACCTCGGCTACGAGAAGCGGCTGGCATATGCCGCCATCGGAGACGCGACCAACACGGCGGTCCGCCTCGAAGGCATGACCAAGGACAGCGGGCACCAGCTCTTCGTGGCCGACGCGACGCGCTCGATGCTCCAGGGCGGTTGGCGTGGCCTCGAGCAGCACGGCAACCTGCCGATCAGGGGGCGCAACGCCGAGACGATGGTCTGGGTCCCGCGCAAGGAGTGGCTGGCGGGAACGACGCCTAGCGCGGTCGCCGAGCCACGTACGAGCGGCCGGCGCGCAGGATGATCGTCCGCCCGCGCACGAAGTCCCGCACGCGCACGGTGCCGCGACGGACACGGAACAGCGTGCCGTCGCACCGGTCCTCCGTCAGCCAGATCGTGCCTCGCACCCCAGCCGCGCCGTAGTGGCCCTTGGTGCGAAAGCGGCCCTTGCCGTTGCCCCATAGCCGGCGGCCGCCGCCCTTCGACCGCTTGCTGGCACCAGCCGGCGCCCGCCGCCGGGACGCGCGCCTCGGGCAGGCGCGCGGCGTCTCGCCCGCGAGGATCAGGTCCGTCACGGGGCGCGGCTCGCGCCGCTGCCTGATCGTGAACAGGCCGGCACGGAAGCTCGCCGCCTGCACGCCGCCGCGCAGGTCGCTCGCCGTGATCAGCCTGGCCCTTCCATTTGCCGTCTGCACCTGAGAGCCGAAGGGCAGTTGCTCCGGCTTCGTCAGGCGCTTGAAGGTCGCAGCGCCCGGACGGCGTACGAGCACGACCCCGGAGACGCGCTTGACGTTCGCGGTCTTGCCCGCCTCGGGCGGCGGCAGCGGCGGGGTGGACTCGGCGAAGCGCTGGATGCGCGCGGTGCCCTGGTCGACGACGTACGCCGTTCCGGTCGAGTCCGAGGCGACGTCCGCCGGACTTGCGAGCTGACCGCTGCCGCTACCGCTGCCGGCGCCACCGAAGCTCGTCAGGAATGCGCCCTCCGAGGTGAACTGCTGGATGCGCTGGTTGCCCGTGTCCGCGACGTAGATGCTGCCCCCTCCGTCGCTTGCGATTCCCGAGGGCCCGTCGAACTTGCCGTCGCCACTGCCGCTACCGCCCCAGTCGAAAAGGTGCGTACCCTCGGCGGTGAACTTCTGCACCACGTTCGCGACGCTGTCGAGCACGTAGACGTCGCCGACCCCGTCGACGGCCACGTCCTCCGCGGCAAGGAACCGCCCGTCGCCGGTCCCCGTCTCCCCCCACTGCAGGTCGTAGGCCCCGTCGGGGGTGAAGCGCTGGATGCGGTTGACCTGCCGGTCGGCGACGTAGACGTTGCCGCGAGGGTCGACCGCGACGCCCGCCGGTGCCTGGAACTGGCCGTCGCCGTTGCCACGCGACCCCCACGGGAAGAGGAAGTTTCCGGCCGCGGTGAACTTCTCGATGCGCGCGTTGTCGCGATCGGTCACGTAGACCGAGCCGAAGGCGTCGGCGGCCACGTGGCTGGCACCGGCGAACTCGCCGTCCCCGGCCCCCGATCTGCCGAAGCTGCCCAGATATCCCCCGCCGACTTCGAACCGCTGCACCCGGTTGGCGGTGACGTCGGCGACGTACACCGACCCTGCCCCGTCGCTTGCGATCCCCAGCGGCGTCACGAACTGCCCTTCACCGGAACCCGCGGATCCCCACGGCGCCAGCGGGCGAAAATCGGCCCTGGCCCCCGGCGCGGAGGCGAAGAGGACGACCAGGAGCAGCCCCGCCGATCTGGCGGCGCGTGGACCGACGGTCACGTGCTCAGCGCGAGCGCGAGACGTGCGACCGCCCAGCACACCAGGAACGCCGCGACCGCCTGCAGTGCGGCCGTCGCATAGCGGTGCTTGATCGCCGCGATGCGCGCGACCTCCCACGCCTGTGCCGCGATGGCGGACTCGAGCTCGTGAGCCGAGCGGCGGCGGACCTCGCGCTCATAGTCGAGCGGGGAGCCGAACGCAGCGACGTGGGCGAAGAAGTAGAGCGGCACCCTGGTGGACCCTGCCGGCTCGACGCGCGGGAACAGGGCCCGGACGACGCACAGCACGGTCAGCACCGCGCAGGCGATCGCCATCCAGAAGGCGATCGTCGCGACCCAGCCGACGACCGAGTCCAGCTCGCGAGCGTCGACGAGCGGACGAACGACCGGCAGCAGGTTCGCGAACGCCAGGCCGAGGATGGCGAGCGCCGCGATCCCCTTCGAATCCGCGAAGCGAGTCCATTGCCCGGCGTCGGCCAGCGTCTGCTCGAAGAAGTCGCGGCTGGCTCCCGCCTCGCTCACCGGCGACGCCATCCGACCGGGCTCAGCGGGTGCGCTGGGCGACATGCCACGTCGAGAGGTTCCCGGCACGGTCGCGGACGCGGACGAAGACCGGCTTCCCGAGCTTCAGCCGCCGCTCGCCCTTGCGCTTGGTGAGCTTCACGGTCGCGCGGTAGGCACGGAACTTGGCCTTCGGACGACGGCGGTCGTTGGTCACCTGGACGGCCTTGAGACCGGCCAGGCCACGATCGCGCGCCCGCAGTCGCAGCTGGGCGGCATGTCGCCCAGGCCGCAGATGCGCCTCCAGCACCGACGGGGGACGCTCGTCGAGGATGATGTCGTCGGTGTAGGTCTCGCTGACCGTCAGGCCGCGCAGGAAGCGCACGTAGACGGTCTTGGGCAGCCGCTCGATGCCCGAGGAGTCGAGCGTCCACGCGGTCGATTCCCGCAGGCCGTAGGGCCGTGCGGCCTTGAAGCCACCATCGTTGGACACGAGCATCTCGCTGGCGAAGCTCGGCCAGGCCGCCGTGATCGTCACCTTCGGATCGTTGGTGAAGCGGGCCCCGTCGTCGATCGAGACGCCGAGTTGACCTCTGCTGCGGCTGCCCGTCGTGATCCGCTGGTCGATGCGGGCGGTCGCGCTGAGACCCGCGCGATCAGTCACGCGCAGTTGCACCCCAAAAGTGCCCGGCTCGGCATAGCTCTGCGTCAGGCTCGCAGTCGCTTCCCCGTCTCGCTCGAAGACGCCGTCACCGTCCAAGTCCCACTCGTAGCGGGCGATGCCCGAGCCTGCGTCACTCGACTGACCGGCATCGAAGACAACGCTGCGTCCAGCCAAGGCCGGATTCGGCGCGGCCGTCAGCCTCGCGGTCGGGTGCGTGACGTCGACGACGAGCGTGTGAGCGAGGCTGGTGCGCTTGTTGCCGTGCGCGTCGTAAGCCACAACCCGCCAACGATGGACGCCCTCGGACAGCGCGGTGGCGAGCGTCACGCTCGTGGTGGATGCGTCGACGCTCGCGACGACGTGCTCGTCGACGAGCACATCGTAGTTCGCGACCCCCGTCCCCGCGTCGACTGCCGCGTTCCACGACAGCGTCGGACGCGAATCGGTGGTCGCGAAGCCGTCCTGAGGGCCGGCGAGCGTGAACTCCGACGGTGACGCGGCGTCCACGGTGAACGTCCGCGTCTCGCTAGAAGCCCAATTGCCCGCCCCGTCGCGCGCGTCCACCCGCCAAGTGTGCTGCCCGTCGACGAGGGGCTTGACCGAGACCGGCGGACAGACTGGGCCGCAGTCGCCGTCTGCCACCGGGCGATAGACCTCGCCGTCCACCACCAGCTCGTAGAGATCCATGCCGGACCCAGCGTCGGTGGCAGCGCGCCAGGAGACGTCGACCGCGGTCTTCAAGCCCGTCGCGCCGCCAACAGGCGCCAGCAGCTCTGGCGCACTTGGCTGCGTACGGTCGATCAGCCAAGACCATGTCGCAGTCGTAGCAACCGCGTTGCCGACGAGGTCTCTCGCACGAACCTCGAGGATGTGGCCGCCCTCGTCGAGCCCAGGGAACGTCGTGTCCTGCTCACACGGCTCGAATGCGCCTCCGTCGAGGCTGCACTCGAAGGTCGACGGGTAGTTAGATTCGAACCCGAAGACCCCGGAGGTCGACATCGTTGCAGGCGAAGGATGCAAGGGAATCCACGCGTCCAGCGCCGGCGCCTCCAACGGGAACACGGAGAGGGTGTCCTCGTTCTCGTTGGCCAGCGCGAGCAGCGAGCCGTCCGGGCTGAAGTCCACCGAGGCAGGAGCGAGTCCGGCCGGCGTCTCCGAGCCGACGGGCCTTAGTCCGCCAGCGGGCATCACCCGTAGAAGTGAAAGCGAGCCGGCTCCTCGATTCGCGGTCGCGAGCAGGGTCCCGTCGTGATTGAACGTCACGGCGATCGGATCGGCTCCGGTGGCCTCCGAGCCGCTCGGTGTCAGGGCCCCGGACGTCGACACGGAGAACGCCGACACGGAGTCCCCTCCCATGTTCGCGGTTGCCAGCAGCGTCCCGTCGGGACTGAACTCAAGCGACGTCGGGAAGGATCCGGTCTGCGTCGGCGTGCCCACGCTCGTCAGCTCGCCACCCGCCGAGACTGAGAACACCGACACCGTGTCATCCAGCGAGTTCGCGGTCGCCAGCAGCGCTCCATCCGGACTGAACGCCACCCACGACGGAAAATCCCCGACCGTGATCGAGGAGCCGATCGGCGTGAGTACGCCCGTCAGCGAAACCTGGAACATCGACACGGAGTCGTCCTCGCGATTGGCCGTGGCCAGCAGGCTCCCGTCGGGACTGAACGCGACCGCCTCGGGATCGTCGCCCGTCGCGGCAGGCGCTCCGACCGACGTAAGGCCCCCGCCATCCGACACGGCGAACATCGACACCGAGTCGTCTCCGGCGTTGGCGACCGCCAGCCGCTCACCGTCAGCCCTGAACGCCACCGCAACCGGTCCGCTGCCCGCCTGGGCCGGCGAGCCCACGGCGGTCGAAGCGCCGCTCGGCCAGACCGAGTACATCGAGACCGAGTCGTCGCCTCGATTCGCCACCGCGAGGAACTCTCCTGCGGGGCTGAACGCGATGCCCTCGGGGCGGGCTTCGGTCGTGGTGGGCACACCGATCCGCGTCAGGCGTCCACGCTTCGACACCCAGAAGGGCTGGATCGTCCAGTTTCCTGTGTTGACCGTCACGAGCAGCTTTCCGCTCGGGCTGAAGGCGAGCGCGATCGGACCGGGACCGGCGACGGTCGGCGGTCCGGCCTGGGTCAACACGCCGTTCGAGCTCACGGTGAACATCGACACCGAGTGCGCCCCGTAATCCGCGGTCGCGAGCAGCGTCTCATCCGGGCTGAACTGCACGAACTCCGGAATGTGGCCGGTCGACACGGGAGGGCCCACCGGCCCGAGGTAGCCGGTGTCCGCCACCGTAAACAGCGACACGGTGTCGTCGAAGGTGCTGGCCTTCGCGAACCACCGCCCGGACGTGCCACACGTGGCCGCATACGCTGGAAGCCCCGCGCTCTGGGAGCTCAGCCCCGACAACTCGCCGGCAGGCCCAACCGCGACGGACGACGTCGACCCGGTCGCGTTGCTGGTCACGAGCATCTCGTCCGAGCAGAATGCAAAGGCGAGCGCAGGCCCATCGAACTGGGAGAACGGGGCACCTGCTGGACTCAGCACACCCGTCGAGGCCACGTTGAACGTCGAGAGCGACGAATCGCCGGGATTGGACGTCACTAGGACCTCCCCGTTCGGACTGAACGCCAGGGTGGTCGGGAGAGATCCGGTTGGAACCGGACTACTTACAAGTGTCAGGCGACCGTCCGTCGCAACGAAGAACATCGAGACCGAGTTGCTGCCGCGGTTGGCAACGGCGAGCAACTTTCCGTCGGGACTGAACGCGACCGACGCCGGAGAGCTCCCCCCAGTCGAGGAGGCGAGTCCGACTGGCGCGACCACTCCGCCCGCGGAGACCGAGAACATCGCCACCGCATCGGGAGTGCTCCCCGCAACGGCCAGGAACCGTCCGTCAGGGCTGAACGCCACGGACTGCGGGGACATGCCCGCGTACGCACCGGGCCCTGCCGTGGTCAGCGGGGCGGCCCCCGCGACACCGGGTACCGCGACCAGTGACGCCCCCAGTGCGAGCAGGCCATAGATGCACCGACGGAGAGGGGAGTCGATCGAGAGGATGGGAGCGAGCGGGTCGAGTCATAGCCGCGCTGGGTAGATGCCCTGCGATTGAGCAATCCCCAACACTGCGAGTCCGCTGATGACCGTACCCCGCCCGGCTGCGCTTCGCCATACCGCTCAGCCGTTTTGAGAACTCTTGCTCAATGCCTTGGCACGCTCACGACAGCCAAGATCGCGGGTTGGACACCATCATCGTGTCCAGCTGCTCGTCGCTCATCCCGCCCTCGCGCAGCGTCGGGATGACCTGCTCGAACAGGAAGGTCATGCTCCAGTACGGAGCCACCTGGGGCTTCAGCTGCTCCTCGACCTCCGGCGGGAACCAGTCGAGCGTCGAGCAGAAGTCCTGCGAGAGCATCATGCGGTCGGCGTAGCCGCGCTCGAGCAGCGCGAGCGTCGTGGCGTTGCGGCGGTCGGTCGGGAGGTAGAGGTCGAGCCCGTAGCGGTCGAGGCCGATCCACGGCCCGAGCTCGAGCAGGCGCTCGATGTAGTCGAGGTCGTCCGTGTCTCCGGTGTGGGCGATCTGGACCTTGGTCGGATCGACCCCCTCCTCGGCGAAGACCCGCATCTGCTCCAAGCCGGTCCCGCTCGCCGGGCGCGAGTGGGCCATGATCGGCCGGCCGGTGCGCAGGCAGGCACGGGCGGCGGCCCGGTGCAGCTTCTCGACGTTCGGCGTCATCCCCGGCTCGTCGGCGGCGCACTTGATGAAGGCCGCCTTGACGTCGGTGCCCTGGATGCCCTCCTCGATGTCCGCCACGAACAGGTCGGCGAGCTGGTCCTCGCTGCGGCTGGCGAGCACGTTCGGCAGGTAGTCGTAGGTGTAGACGCCCGTGGCGAGGACGACGTTGAGACCGCTCTCCTGCGCCACCCGTCGCAGGAACTCGGGGTCGCGGCCGGTGAGCATCGCCGTCGGCTCCACCACCGTCCTCACCCCGTGCCCGACGACGGCGCGGGCGTCCGCCATCGCGCTGTCCCACTCCTGATCCGGGCTGTACAGCCGCGGGTACTGCAGGCTTGCCGCGTCGTCGACGAGCCGGAAGTGCTCGTGCACGAGCGTCAGGCCCAGCTGCTCGACGTCGACGGGACCCATGGCAGTCTCGACCGTGGACATGACGCTCCTCCCAAGTTTCGATCACGACACGTCGGTAGCGGGGCAGCCAGGACTCGAACCTGGGACCTCCGGTTTTGGAGACCGGCGCTACCACCAACTGAGCTACTGCCCCCGACGAGGGATCGTATCGGCCCCGCCACTGCCGCGGCCTCCGTAGAATCGGCCTGGCCGCGCGGATGTGGCGGAACTGGAATACGCGCCAGGTTTAGGTCCTGGTGAGCTTCGGCTCGTGGGGGTTCGAATCCCTCCATCCGCACTCGTTTCCGATGCTCGCCGACGTCGTCCCCCTCCTGCGCTGTCCGCATTGCGGCGGTGGGCTGACGCTCGCGGACGGCGTCCTCGTCTGCGCCGCGCGACACTCGTTCGACGTCGCCCGGCAGGGCTACGTGAGCCTGTTCCGCGGCGACGTGCGCCATCCCGGCGACACCACGGAGATGGTGGCCGCGCGCGAGCGCTTCCTGTCGGCCGGGCACTTCCGGCCGCTTGCCGAGGCGGTCGCTGCCGAGGCAGCCGCTGCGCCGCCGGCGGACGAGCGTTGCGTCGTCGACCTCGGCGCCGGCCCGGGCTACTACCTCGCGCGCACGCTCGAGGCGCTGCCCGCCACCACGATCGGTCTGGCGCTCGACAGCTCCAAGCACGCGCTGCGACGCGCCGCCCGGGCGCATCCGCGAATCGGGGCGGTCGGGTGCGACATCTGGCGCGGCCTGCCGCTCGGCGACGCCACGGCGGGACTGATGCTGAACGTGTTCGCGCCGCGCAACGGCTCGGAGATCAAGCGGGTGCTCGCGCCCGGCGGGACGCTGATCGTGGTCACCCCCACCCCCCGCCACCTCGCCGAGCTGGTCGACGCCGCCGGCCTGCTGCACGTCGACGAGCGCAAGCAGGAGCGGCTCGACGACAAGCTGGCGCCGTTCCTGACGCTCGAGCGCCAGCGCGCGCTCGAATGGCAGCTGACGCTGGGCGCCGACCAGCTCGCCGCGGCGATCGCGATGGGGCCGAGCTCCTTCCACGCGCACACCACGCCGCCGGCGCCGCTGAGCGTGAGGGCCTCGGTCACGCTCTCGATCTACCTGCGCTAGCGGGCCAAACCGGGTGTAGAGTGCCGGCGAGGGAGATGTCCGAGACGGTGCTCATTCACCCGAACCGGGACAAGGCGGAGGCGAAAGCCACCAAGGCCGCCGTGGTCCTGCTGCTGCTCGCCAGCGCAGCGCTGATCCTGATCGTGATGATCGGGGGCTGGTCGCAGCTCCAGGGCGCCCAGGTGATCTCCTTCTTCTACGCCGGCGTGTACCTCGTGATGGCGTTCTACGTCAGTCGCTGGAACCGCGGCCTGCTGCCCGTGGCCGCCGCCCTGGCGGTCCTGTTCGCCGTGATCGCGGCCGTCGCCGGCCCCGCCTGGTTCGAGCGCGACAAGGACGGCTATGCCGATCCCGCCCTCGACCCCGGCCTGCTCGGCCTGCTGACCCTGATCCTCGTTCCCGTCCAGATCCTGCTGGTCGCCTTCGCCATGCGCGGCTTCCAGCAGCAGTGGAACGTCGAGATCGAGGTCACCGAGGACGAGGCCGACCGCTACCGCCGCGGCGACACGGGCGGCGGCGAGCTCCATCCCGCGCAGCCCTAGCCGTCTTCTCCCCGCTCGAGACCGAAGGGGCCTAGAATCCGCCGTCAGAGCGGCGGTGTCCAAACTGGTAAAGGAGGCGGACTCAAAATCCGCTGCCCGCAAGGGCTTGTGGGTTCGAGTCCCACCCGCCGTATGAAGGAGCCGCACGGGGAGATCGAGGCGCTCGTCGGCGAGGCTGGCCACGCGCCGGGATCGGAGGGTGAGCGACGGGTGGCCGAGTGGGCGCGGTCCGAGCTCGTGGAGTTCGGACGAACCGGCACGACGATCGAGGAGGCGCGCTGCTGGCCACGCTGGGCGCTCGCCTACGCGCTGCATGGTGCCGTCGCGATCGCCGGCAGTGCGCTGTCGGTGTCGGCACCCGTTCCGGGCGCGGTGCTCGTCGCGCTGGCGGTCGCGCTGACGCTGCTCGACGCGA
The DNA here is from genome assembly GCA_963846505.1 of uncultured Thermoleophilaceae bacterium. Lineage (GTDB taxonomy): Bacteria > Actinomycetota > Thermoleophilia > Solirubrobacterales > Thermoleophilaceae > JACVRW01. Next base: position 744,411 of record CAWJWD010000004.1, read on the forward strand.
GCGGGCTGCTGATCGCGACGAGGCGGCTGTTGGGCGAGCGCCGCACGCAGAACGTCGTCTCGCGTCCGTCCGGCGGCGGGCACGGCGAGTCGAACGTGCTGCTCGTGGCCCACTGCGATGGCGGACGGGGAAACGAGGGTCGGCTCGTCGGGCCGCTCTGGTGGACGCTCGTAGCCGTCTTGGCCTGCTGCCTGCTGCGGCTCGCAGGGCTGGAGGGCACCGGCTTCACCGTCGTGCAGTTCGTGCCGACCGTCGTGCTGATCGTGGTCGTGGCGCTGCTGCTCGAGCTCGCGTTGGCGAGCAGGCCCGACCCGGGCGACGAAGGGCGCGGCGTCCAGCTCGCGTTGGCGCTGGCGGCACGACAGGCGCATCGCACGCAGGGTCGGGCGAATCTCTGGATCGTGTTCACGGGCGCTCGTCACGCCTGCGGTCAGGGCCTGCGCGCCTTCCTCGACGCCCACGCGAGCGAGCTTCCGCGCGAGCGCACCGCGATCGTCAACCTCGACGACGTGCGGGAAGCCAGCCGCGTCGAGGGCTTCAGCCGCCGCGAGGGACCGCTGCTGACGCTCCGCTCCCATCCCCGGCTCGTGCGGTTCTGCGAGGAGGTCGCCGAGGACTCGGGCAGCGAACGCCCGCGCGGGGTCGTCAACCGCTCGGCCAGCGACGGCTACGCCGCCAGCGCCCGCGGCTACGCGGCCGTCACGGTCGCCCCGGGAGGCGACCCGGCCGCGTTCGAGCGCACGGCGAGCTTCTGCGACGAGCTGCTGCGACGCCTGGAGGCCGAGCTCAGCGAGTCGGCGCCACCTGCTCGCGCGCCAGGGTGACGAAGGCGTCGAGCGCCTCGGGGTCGGCGAGCGAGTCCCGGCTGGCGGCCCGCGCCGGGTCGGTGCCCATCAGGATCTTCTTGATCGGGACCTCGAGCTTCTTGCCCGACAGCGTCCGTGGCACGGCGTCCACCTGGACGATCCGGTCCGGCACGTGGCGCGGCGAGCAGTACTCGCGCAGGCGGCGGCGCAGCGTTCCCACGAGCTCCTCGTCGAGCGACGCTCCGTCGAGCACGACGAACAGCCACATCGTCGACTCCGACGCGTCCTCGCTGGGGACGTCGACGACGAGGCTGTCGAGCACCTCGTCCACCCCTTCGACGGCGCTGTAGAGCTCGCTCGTGCCCATGCGCACCCCGCCGCGGTTGATCGTCGAGTCCGAGCGGCCGTAGATCACCGAGCCGCCGCGCTCGTTGACCTCGAGCCAGTCGCCGTGGCGCCAGATCCCGGGATAGGTCTCGAAGTAGCTCTCGCGGTAACGGGCGCCGTCGGGGTCGTTCCAGAAGAACAGCGGCATCGAGGGCATCGGCTCGGTCAGCACGAGCTCGCCGACCTCGCCGATCAGCGGCTGGCCGTCCGGGTCGAAGGCCTGCACCGCCGCCCCGAGCGCTCGGGCCTGCAGCTCGCCGGCGTAGACCGGCAGCAGCGGGCAGCCGCCGACGAACGCCGTGCAGACGTCCGTGCCGCCCGAGGTCGAGAACAGCCACAGGTCGCGCTTGACGTGCTCGTAGACCCACTCGAAGCCCTCGACCGGCAGCGGCGAGCCGGTCGAGCCGAGGCTGCGCACGCGCGACAGGTCGTTGTCGCGGCCCGGCTCGACACCCGCCTTCATGCAGGCGGTCAGGAAGCCGGCGCTCGTGCCGAAGCACGTCACCTCCGCACGCTCGGCGAAGCTCCAGAGCCCGTGCGGGTCGGGCTGGCCGTCGTAGAGCACGATCGTGGTGCCGGCGAGCAGCCCGCCGACGAGCAGGTTCCACATCATCCAGCCGGTCGTGGAGAACCAGAAGAAGCGGTCGTCGGGACGCAGGTCGAGGTGCAGCGCCGACTTCTTGAGGTGCTCGAGCAGGATGCCGCCCTGTCCCTGCACGATCGCCTTCGGCAGCCCGGTGGTGCCGGACGAGTAGAGCACCCACAGCGGGTGGTCGAAGGGCAGCTGCTCGAACGTCAGCTCGGCCGACTCGGACAGCAGCTCGTCCCAGCCGCTCTCGAGCGTGACCGTGTGCTCGAGCGACGGGATGCCCTCCTGCAGCTGCACCAGCTTCTCGCGCACGTCGAACTGCTTGCCGCCGTAGCGGTAGCCCTCGATCGCGAGCAGCAGCTTGGGCTCGATCTGGGCGAAGCGGTCGATCACGGTCGGCACGCCGAACTCGGGGGCGCAGCTGGACCAGATCGCGCCGATGCTCGCGCAGGCCAGGAACGCCACCACCGTCTCGGGCACGTTCGGGAGATAGGCCGCGACGCGATCGCCGGGACCGACGCCGAGCCGGCGCAGGCCCGCCGCGCAGCGCCCGACCTGGTCGCGCAACTCATCCCAGGAGACCTCGGCCGGCTCGCTCCCCTCGGAGCCGAAGACGATCGCCGGAGCGTCCGGGCGCGCGTGCAGGAAGGCGTGCTCGGCGTAGTTCAGGCGCGCGCCGGGAAACCACTCGGCGCCGGGCATCGAGCGGCTGCCCAGCACCCGCTCGTACGGCTGCGAGGCGCGCACGCCGCACCAGTCCCAGATCGCCGCCCAAAAGCCCTCGAGGTCGTCGATCGACCACTGCCAGAGCGAGGCGTAGTCGTCATGGCCCTGCGCGCGCATGAAGCGGGCGAGCGCCGACTCCTCGCGCAGCGCGGCCGGCGGCTCCCAGAGCGGCGTCCCCTCTCTCATGAGGGGCAGTCTATGAGGCGGGTCCGCTCAGCTGCGAGCGCAGCCAGTGGCGGAAGAGCAGCATCCGGACCGGACGCGTGGCGCGCACGACCAGCGGACCGGCGGCGGCCGCTCCGAGCGTGACGGCGATCGGCATCAGCGGCGTCCAGCCGAACCACAACAGCCCGATCGCCGCGCCGGCCTCGGCGCCGATCAGGGCCGCGACCACGTCGGTGTGCGCGGGTCCGCCCGCCGGTCGGGACGGCTGGGCGCGATCCGCCGCGTCCAACGGGGGCAGCGCCACATCCGGAGCGTCCTCCTCCGGCGACGGGCTCCGCGGGCGCAGGATCGCCTCGACGAGCGCCGCGACGCCGTCGCCAGCGACCGGCGACGCCTCGAGGCCTGCCTCGACGGCCACGTCTTCCTGCGACTGCTCGACCTCGGCGCTCACCCATCCGGGCTTCGCCGCCCGCCGCGCGGTTCCTACAAGCCGGGATTCGGTGCAGGCTCGCTGTCGGAGTAGTCGTAGAAGCCCATCCCGGACTTGCGCCCGTACCAGCCTGCGGCGACCAGCTTGCGCAGGATCGGCGGCGGCGCGAAGCGCTGCTCGCGGAACTCGTCGAAGAGCGCCTCGGCGATCGAGGCGAGCGTGTCGAGGCCGACGAAGTCCGCCAGCGTCAGCGGTCCCATCGGGTGCCCGGCGCCGGCCTTCATGGCCGCGTCGATCTGGTCGATCGCCCCGACGCCCTCGCCGTAGGCGCGCATCGCGTCGAGCATGTACGGGATCAGCAGCCGGTTGACGATGAAGCCGGCGCGGTCCTGGGTCGGGATGCCGAGCTTGCCGAGCGAGTTCACGAACTCGGTGCCGGCCGCGAACGTCTCGTCCGAGGTGGCGACGCAGCGCACCAGCTCCACCAGCGCCATCACCTGGGCGGGGTTGAAGAAGTGGATGCCGAGGAAGCGGTCGGGGCGGCCCGTGACGGCCGCCTGGTCGATCACCGGCAGCGACGAGGTGTTGGTCGCGAACAGCGCCCCGTCGGCCACGATCCCGTCGAGCTCGCGCCACATCTCGAGCTTGCCGGCGAGGTCCTCGGTCATCGCCTCGATCACGAGGTCGCAGCCGGCGAACGCGCCGTAGTCGAGCGTCAGCTCGATCCGCCCGCGCGCAGCGTCCGCGTCGGCCTGCTCGAGCTTGCCCTTCTCGACCGCGCGCGCGAGCTGCTTCTCGATCTTGGCCATGCCCTTGTCGAGCGTCGCCTGGTCGAGCTCGCGCACGACCACGTCGTAGCCCGCCTGCGCGGTCACCTGCGCGATGCCGTGCCCCATCAGGCCGCAACCGACCACACCCACCTTGCTGATCTGCAACATTCCTCCTGGTCTCAATCGTCGAGCGTCGGGAGCACTATGCCACTGGTCAGCAGCGAGGATCGCGGTTCGGTCCGCCATCTCGTCCTCAACCGCCCGGAGAAGCGCAACGCGCTCAACGCGGAGATGATCCAGGAGCTCGGCGCAGCGATCGAGGCCGCGGCCGCCGACCACGACGTGCGCGTCGTGGTGGTGCGCGGCGAGGGCGCGATGTTCTCGTCGGGCATGGACCTGCACGATCTGCGCGACCTCGCCGAGGACTCCGCCAACCTGCGCACCTTCCGCCGGCCGCTGCTGGCCTGGTGGAACCTGCTCGAGGAGATGCCCAAGCCGACGATCTGCCAGATCCACGGCGCGGCGCTCGGCGGCGCCTTCGAGCTGGCGCTCGCCTGCGACTTCCGCACGATGGCGCTCGACGCGATGGCCGGGATCATGGAGGTCCGAGTCGGGCTGCTGCCGGACGTCGGCGGCTGCTCGCGGCTGCCGGCCGTCGTCGGGCTCGGCAACGCCAAGGAGCTGATCATGACCGGCAAGGTGATCGACGGCGGCGAGGCGCACCGGATCGGCTTCGCCAATCGCGTGGCGCCGGCAGACGAGCTCGACGCGCTCACCGAGGCGTTCGCCAACGAGCTGCTGGCCTGCGCGCCGCGCGCGGTCGGCCTCGCCAAGCGGGTGCTCGACGCCGCGGCCAAGCCGGCGCTGGCGCTGACGCTCGAGCAGGAGGTCGCCGCCCAGGAGGCGCTGGCGGCCAGCGAGGACTTCGCCGAGGGCACGCGGGCGTTCTTCGAGAAGCGCATGCCGCAGTTCGCAGGACGCTGAGAGGGCGCCCCCGCCCCAGGAAGCGAACGAGCCCCGCGGAAACGGGGCTCGCCGACTTGCTGAGACTCGTACTCGGGGGAACCCTATGTGCCGAATTCCGGTCTCAGCGTCCTATTTGGGTGATACCCGCCCCGTCGGGAGCTAAACGACCAGCGGCCCAGATCGTGGCCGACGCGACCAGCAGCAGCCCGGCGGTCGCGCCCCACGCCGGTCCGTAGCCGATCGCGTCGGCGAGCAGGCCGTAGGCGGCAGGCCCGCCGGCCGCGCCGATGTAGATCCCCGACTGGCTGATCCCGGTCGCCCAGCCCGGCGAATGGCGGTGCCCGTGCACCACCGCGAGGTTGAACAGCCCCGGCCAGCCCCAGCCGAGCGTGAACGCCACCAGCGCGCCGAGCACGAACGGGACGACCTGGTCGATCGCCAGCAGCCCGAACCCGAGCGCGCCGCCGGCGAGCAGCAGCACGACCCAGGCGAAGCCGTACTGGCGGCGAGCGTCCGCACGCGCGCCGAGGCCGATGCGCACGGCGAGGCTGGTCGCGCTGCCGAGCGCGGCGAGCAGGCCGGCGGTGCCCTCGGCGATGCCCGCGTCGACGGCCGACGGCACGAGGTAGGTGCCGAGCGCGTTCGGCCCGGCGCTCGCCAGGGCGGCGCCGAGCGCGATCAGCAGCAGCGCGCGCGTCGGCCGTCCCTGCGGCTCGCGCTTCGGGACCGGCGCGAGCCCGTGACGCTCGCGTCCGGCGATCAGCGCCACGGTCAGGGCCGCGACGCCGGCCAGCACGAACGCCCAGCGCCAGCCGAGCGGCAGCGCGATCAGCGGCAGCGCGAGGCCGCTGACGAGGATCGCCGCCGGGATCGCCGACTGCTTGATCCCGAACGCCAGCCCCTGGCGCTCGAGCGGCACCTGCTCGGCCATGAACAGGTTGATCGCCGGCTGGGCGACCGAGTTCGCGACTCCGGCGACGGCAAGCAGGGCGAGAAACGGCGCCAGCGAGCCGGCGAACGCGGCGATCAGCAGCAGGCAGGCGCCGGTGACGAGCGCCGAGCCGCGCATCGCCGTCAACGCGCCGACGCGCTCGGCGAAGCGCCCGCCGCGGCCCGCTCCGAAGGCCCCTGCGCCGAAGAAGACCGTCACCCCGGCCGCCACCGCGGTCACGCTCGTGCCGAGGTCGGCGCGGATCTGCAGCGACAGGGTGCCGACGAGGAAGCCGGGGACGACGGTGGCCGAGCCGACGGCGATCGACAGGGCTGCAGGTCGTGCGACCCCGGTCAGACGAGCCCGGTCACGTTCGCCATCACGGTCACGCCCGCGACGCAGAGGACGCCGCCGATCACGTCGAAGACCGCCCCGGCCCGCACCATGCGTCCGATCGGCAGCATGCCGGACGAGTAGACGATGGCGTTCGGGGGCGTCGACACGGGCAGCATGAAACCGTAGTTGGCGCCGAAGATCGCGGCCAGGGCAGGAATGGTCGGATCGAGGTCCGAGGCCGCTGCGATCGAGATCGCGATCGGCACCACGATCGCCGCGCTGGCGGTGTTGCTCGTCGTCTCGGAGATGATCACCGCGATCACGACGATCACGATCGTCACGCCGAGCAGGCTCGAGACGCCGAGCGCGTCGGAGAGCGACTCGCCGACGACCTGCGCGAGCCCGGTCGAGCTCAGCAGCGAGCCGAGCACGATGCCGCCGCCGAAGAGCAGGATCGTGCCCCAGTCGATGCCGGCCGCCTGGTTCCAGTTGAGCGTGAACTTGCGCTTGGCCCAGTCGACCGGCAGCACGAACAGCAGCGTGGCCGCGAGGATGCCGACCGTGCCCTCGTTGGCAGCCTCGCCGACCTGCGCGTAGGCGTCCGAGTCGTCGCCGGCGACGACGCCGACGATGCCCGGCAGGAACCAGCCGATCAGGGCGAAGACGAGCACGAACAACACGTTCTTCTCCCCACGCGAGAGCGGGCCGAGCTTGGCGCGCTCCTTGGCGACGTACTGCTCGACCCCGTCGACGTGCTTGGTCTCGGGCCGGTTGAGCAGCATCACGACCACGATCACGGCGACGAACATCACGATCACGATCGGCAGCGCCGTCAGGAACCACTCCAGGAAGGTGATCGGCTCGCCGGTCTCCTGCTCGAGCAGCTCGCGGCCGATCAGGTTCGGCGGGCTGCCGATCGGCAGCAGCAGGCCGCCGACGGTGATGCCGTAGGTGATCACGAGCATCAGCGCGGAGCCGAAGCGCAGCCGCTCGGGCCGCACGCTGCCGTCGCCGGACTGGCGCGCGAGCATCGAGCCGACGACGCCCATCACGCCGAGCGCGAGCGGCAGCATCATCGCCGCGCCGGCCGTGTTCGACATCACCGGCGAGGTGAGCGCGCCGATCAGCCCGAAGGCGAGGATGATGCGGTAGGTCGAGCCGCCGACGGCGCGCATCGACAGCACGCGGTAGGCCAGGCGCCGGTGCAGCCCGTGCACCACCATCGCCTCGGCGAGGATGAAGCTGCCGATGAAGAGGAAGACGGTGTCGTCGGCGAACAGGCCGAAGACGACGTCGGCCGCCGTGTCGCCCTCCTCGGGCGGCGGCACCGCCTCGAGCAGCACGCAGAGCACGACGGCCAGCAGCGCGGTGATCGGGATCGGGATCGCCTCGGTGACCCACCAGACGACGGTGAAGGCGAGGATCGCCAGCAAGCGGTGCTGGTTGCCGTCAAGGTCGAACGGGATCGCGAGCATTGCCAGCAGCACGAGCGGCCCGAGGAACAGCCCGACGGTGCGCCGCCGACGCTCGAAGCGCTGCTCGGCGGGCGACAGCCGCCCCTCCTCCTCCTGCTCGTCGAGCGTGCGGTAGGTGCCGCCCCGCTCGAAGCGATCCAGGTCAGGTTCGTCCTCCTGCGCGCGGCCGTGCTCGTCCGTCTCGATCGACATCGAGCCACCCTCCTCCCGGGTTGGCCGAGAGGTACCCCGAAGCGGCTCCTCGTACGCGCTATTTCCAGTCGACCGGTCCGGCGCTCAGCAGGTGGCTGCCGAGCGGCCGGCCGAGCACGCGCTGCGCCTCGCGGGCGGCCTCGACCAGCTTGGCGAGGTCGATGCCCGTCTCGTAGCCCATCTCGTGCAGCATCGAGACGAGGTCCTCGCTGGCGATGTTGCCGGTCGCACCCTTGGGCACCGGGCAGCCGCCGAGCTCGCCGAACGAGGACTCGAACGACGTCACGCCGGACTCGAGCGCGGCCAGCGCGTTGGCGAGGCCCTGCCCGCGCGTGTTGTGGAAGTGCGCGGTCAGCTGCACGCCGTCGCCGAGGCGCGCGGCGGCCGCCTCGAAGAAGCCGCGAACCTGGACGGGGTTGGCCATGCCGGTCGTGTCGCCGAAGGCGATCTCCTCGCAGCCGGCCTCGATCAGCCGCTCGGCGATCGCGAACACCCGCTCCTCGGGGACGTGGCCCTCGTACGGACAGCCGAACGCGGTCGAGATCACGCCCTCGCAGCCCAGGCCCTCGTCGCCGGCCCGCTCGACGACCCGCTCCAGCCCGGCCAGCGACTCCTCGATCGAGCGGTTGACGTTCTTGCGGTTGTGCGTCTCGCTGGCCGAGAGGAAGACGTCGATCTCGTCGAAGCGGTCGCGCAGCTCGAGCGCGTTGTCGAGCCCGCGCTCGTTGGGGACCAGGACGGTGACCGCCACGTCGTCGGGAATCTCGGCGCGACGCAAGACCTCGGCGGCGTCGGCCAGTTGGGGGATCACGTCCGGCCGCACGAAGCTCGTCACCTCGAGCCGGTGCAGCCCCGTGCGCGCGAGCAGCTCCACGAGCCGGACCTTGTCGTCGGTGGCGATCACCTCGGGCTCGTTCTGGAAGCCGTCGCGCGGCCCGACCTCGCGGATGTCGATCATGGCGTCCATTCTGCCGACCGCGGGCCTACCACCGCGCTCCGTTAGGGTGGCCGGCCGATGGAGACCATCCCGATCATCGGCGGCACGGGGGCGCTCGGCTTCGGCCTCGCCGCCCGCCTGACCCGCGCCGGCGTGCCCGTCGCGATCGGCTCGCGCGACGCCGGGCGTGCGGAGGAAGCCGCCGGGCGCCTGCCAGCGGGCCTCGCCGAGGGCTTCGAGAACGCCGAGGCCGCACAGCGCGGCCCGATCGTGATCCTGACCGTGCCCTTCCGCTCCCAGTCGGAGACGCTGACGAACCTGAAGCAGGCCCTGAGCGAGGGTCAGATCCTCGTCGACGCCACGGTCCCGCTGGCCGCGGCGGTGTCCGGCAAGGCCACCCGCCTGCTGGGCGTGCCGCAGGGCTCGGCCGCCGAGCAGGCGCAGGAGATGGCGCCCGAGGGTGTGACGGTCGTCTCGGCCTTCCACACGATCAGCGCCGCCACGCTCGGCGACCTCGACCACCAGCTCGACGAGGACGTGCTGATCGCCGGCGACAAGAAGGAGCCCAAGGCGCGGGTGGCGGAGATCGTGCGCGCGATCGTCGGGCTGCGACCGGTCGACTGCGGCCGGCTCGAGCTGGCGCGCATGATCGAGGGCATCACGCCGCTGCTGATCTCGACCAACATCCGCAACAAGACCCACGCTGGCGTGAAGCTCACCGGCATTCCGGAGGACTACTGGGAGCGGTAGCGCTGCTCTCCGGCGGCACCGGCGGGGCCAAGCTCGCCCGCGGCCTGCTGGACGTGGCGGACGAGCTCACGGTGATCGCCAACACCGGGGACGACGGCGAGTTCTACGGCGTCCACGTCGCGCCGGACCCGGACCTGATCACCTACTGGCTCGCGGACGCGATCGACCCGCAGGGCTGGGGTCTGCGCGACGACACGTGGCAGGTGATGGACGCGCTCCGCGCCGCCGGCCGCGACGTCTGGTTCAACCTCGGCGACCGCGACCTCGCCGCCTGTCTGCTGCGCACCGAGCTGCTGCGCGCCGGGCGGCGGCTGACCGAGGCGCATGCGGCGGTGGTCGAGGCCCACGGAGTGCCCGCGGAGGTGCTGCCGATGTGCGACGAGCCGGTCCCGACCCTGGTGCGCTACCGCGGCGAGCTGATCAGCTTCCAGGAGTACTCCATCCGCGAGCGCCCGGCCGGTCCGCCGGAGGGCGTCGAGTTCCTCGGCATCGAGCGGGCAAGCCCGACGCCCGAGGTGCTGGACGCGCTCGCATGCGCCGAGGCGATCGTGATCGGCCCCTCGAACCCGGTGATCTCCATCGGGCCGATCCTCGCCGTGCCGGGCATGCGCGACGCGCTGACGTCGGCGGCCGCACCGGTGGTGATGGTGAGCCCGTTCGTCGGGGGCGAGGTGCTCAAGGGGCCGACGGCCGCCTTCTGCGACCAGGCCGGCATCGAGCCGGACGCGGCGGGCGTGGCGCGCGCCTACGAGGACGTCATCGACGGCGTGGTGGCCGACGAGCCGGTCAGCCGCTGGCCGACGCTCGAGAATCCCCACGCGCATGGACACGGCCGAGGACCGGCGGCAGGTCGCCGATCAGACGTTGGAGTTCGCCCGCTCGCTGGCCCGCTGAGGCTCCGCGGCACGGCGGCCGGCGTCGAAGACGCGGGACTTTGCGTGGGGCGCGAGTGCCTCCCCCCGTTCCGCGATCACGACAGAGGAGTAGGGTCGATCACGCCGATGCGCACGATCGCGATCCTGCCCGTCAAGAGCTTCGACGCCGCCAAGCAGCGTCTCGGCGGGCTGCTGGGCACCGGCTCGCGCCAGGCGCTGGCGCTGGCGATGTTCTCGGACGTGCTCGGCTCGCTGCGGCACGTGCCGGGTCTCGACGCGGTTGCCGTGGTGACGGCGGATCGCGTCGCCGAGGCGGCCGCGCTCGGCGAGCGCGTCCAGGTGCTGCGCGACACCGAGCAGGCGGGCCAGTCGCCCGCGGCGCTGATCGGCATCCGCTACGCCCTGGCCGCCGCCTACGACCGCGTGCTGCTCGTGCCCGGCGACACGCCGCTGCTCGACCCGGCCGAGGTCGGCGCACTGCTCACCGGCGGCGCGGAGCGCGAGCTCGGCGTGGTGATCGTCTCCGACCGCCACGGCACCGGCACGAACGCGCTGCTGCTCTCGCCGCCGGACGCGATCGAGCCCAGCTTCGGACCGGGCAGCTTCGAGCGTCACGTCGGCCTGGCCGAGGCCGCCGGCGTCGCCCATGCCGCCGAGCACGTGCCGTCGCTGATGCACGACGTCGACACGCCCGAGGACCTGTCCGCGCTCGCCGCAGTCCTCGACGGCCGCCGCGGCCAAGCCGCCTCGACGCGCGGCGCCCTGCGCCAGCTCGACCGCTCACAGGCGCGCGGCAGCGAAGCGGCCACCGCCCGCGCGCCCGCCTGAACGATCGCTTTCGGTACGCGTAGGACCAGCCGCGCGAACGCTCACCGCGCACGACCTGAACGACCTTCTCCCGTCCGCACGGCGCCTGCTGGACGAGACGTCCGCTCCGCGACCCTGGCGACGCCGCATAGGCTGCCGCTGTGCCCCCTCCCGGACTCACGTGCTTGGCGCTGACCTCGCTTCCCGAGGTCCGGCCCGGCGACGACCTCGCGGCCCTGCTCGCAAAGGTGGCGCCCGACGATCTCGCGTCGGGCGACGTGCTCGTGGTCGCGCACAAGGTCGTCTCGAAGGCCGAGGGACGGGTGCGGCGCCTCGACGAGATCGCTCCCGGCGAGCGCGCTCGCGCTATCGCCGACGAGCACGGCAAGGACGCGCGGCTGGTGCAGGCGGTGCTGGACGAGTCGGCCGAGCTGCTGCGCGCCGAGCACGGGGTGCTGATCAGCGTCACCCACCACGGCTTCGTCTGCGCGAACGCCGGCGTCGACCAGTCGAACGCGGGCGGCGCGGACGAGCTGGTGCTGCTGCCCGAGGACCCGGACGCGTCCGCACGACGACTGCGGGAGGGCATCGAGGCCCTGCGCGGCGTGCGGCCGGCGGTGATCGTCACGGACTCCTTCGGGCGTGCCTGGCGCATCGGACAGACCGACGTCGCGATCGGGATCGCCGGCCTGCAGCCGGTCGAGGACTGGGGCGGGCGGCCTGACGCCGATGGGCGCGACCTGCGCGTGACGTCGATCGCGATCGCCGACGCGGCCGCCGGCGCGGCCGACCTCGCCCGGGCCAAGGACTCGCGCCAACCGGCGGTGCTGGTGCGGGGGCTGGAGCGCTACGTCACGACCGAGCACGGTCCCGGTGCAGCCACGCTGCGACGCCCGCCCGAGCTCGACCTCTTCCGCTGATCACTTGACGATCAGGATGTCTGGATGCGTGGCAAGCACGAACTGGGTGAACACGTAGTTGAACGCGAACACGATCAGCAGCGTGATCACCACTCCCTGGTTGACCGCGCGCCCGACGCCCTCCGCGCCGCCGGAGGCGGTCATGCCCTTGTAGCAGGAGACGATCGCGATGATCGCTCCGAAGAGCGTCGTCTTCAGCAGCGACGCCCAGAGCTCGGTCGTGGTGGCGTTGTTGAGGATCGTGGCGAAGAACGGTCCCAGCGGCGCCTCGAAGGTCACCGTCGTCAAGATCCCGCCGAGGAGGCCCGCAAGGATGGCGAAGGCGTTGAAGAGCCCCGTCACGACCATCAGCGCCAGGAAGCGCGGCACGACCAGGTTCTTGATCGGATCCACGCCCAGCACCTGCAGCGCGTCCAGCTCCTCGCGGATCTTGCGCGCCCCGAGATCCGCCGTGATCGCGGTCCCTCCGACGCCCGCGAGGATGATCGCCGAGATGTTCGGCGCACCCTCGCGGATCACGCCCAAGACGAAGAAGCCACCGAGACGGTCCAGCGAGCCGAACAGCTCGAGGAAGCCACCCGCCTGCAACCCAAGCGCCCCGTACGAGAAGCACATCATCGAGAGCGTCAGCGGCAGCCAGCAGACCTTGAGCAGGAACAGGAACTGCTGCACGAACTCCCCGCCGTAGACGTAGGGCGGGCGCACGGTGCTGACCAGCGTCTTGCCGGTCAGGATCATCAGATCCCCGACCTGCTCCAACTGGCCCTTCGCCGGGAGGTATGCGCGGGAGCCGAGCTTGCCGATGTTCTCCGCGCGCGTGGCCATCTAGCCGCCTATCGGCGCGCGTGGATTGGTGCCCCAGAAGATCTGGGTGCCCACCATCCCGACGAGATGGACCATCACGGTGTTGAGCACCATCGACTTCGCGGTCGCCGCCCCCACGCCCACGGGCCCGCCGCCGGCGGTGTAGCCGTAGTAGCAGCCGACGAGCACGATCACCGTCGACATCGCCATGCCCTTGATCAGGCTGAAGAACAGGTCTGGAGGGTTCTGGAACATCCAGAACAAGAGGAAGTAGCCGCCCTTCGACACCTCCCCCACTTGCACGACCACGGCTAAGTAGGAGCCGACGAAGCCGACGCCGACGGCGGCGACGTACATGAACGGGAGCACCAGCCAAGCCGCGAGCAGGCGCGTCGCGCACAGGAAGACGAGCGAGTCGATGCCCATCACCTCGAGCGCGTCGATCTCGTCCGAGATCCGCATCGCCCCGATCTCCGCCACCAGGCCCGTGCCGACCTTCGCCGACATCATGTAGCCGAACGCGTACGGCAGCACCTCGCGCAGGTCGCAGATCGCCGAGAACGATCCGCCGACCGCGGGCGAGCCGATCGAGCGACCGAAGTAGGCGCCCTCGATCCCGCAGGTGAGCCCGAGGAAGAAGGCCAGGCCCCAGATCACGACCGAGGAGCCGAGGATCAGGATGCCGGCCTGGCGCAGCGTCTCCCCGAAGAAGCGGAAGACGCGCAGGTTGAAGATGTCCCCGACGACGCGCGCCGAGAACTTGCCGATGTCGCCGAGGAGGGAGAGCGCTTGGGTCACTGTTCTACTGTGCTATCACACTTCGCACACACCGCGCTACACTCGTCGGCGTGAAGCTGTCGGTGGATCGTACGTCTCCGCTGCCCCTGGGGGCGCAGTTGGAGGCTTCCTTGCGAGCCGCGATCGACGCCACCGAGCTCGTTCCGGGCGACCAACTGCCCAGTTTGCGACAGGTCGCGGCGGAGGCGGACGTCAACGTCAACACCGTGCGCGCGGTCTACGCCCGCCTGGAGGCCGCGGGCGTCGTCGCGACCGAGCAGGGGCGCGGCACGTTCGTCACGGCACCGAGCGCGCGCGTGCGGCGAGAGCTCCGCGAACAGATCGCACGCCTCGAGCAGGAGCTGTCGCGACTGCCGCGACCGCACGAGGAACACGATTGGGCGCGAGCGACGACGACGGAACGGCCGCCGTCGAGCCCGTCCCGCCAGGGCGCGCGCATGCTCTCGACCGCCGATCTCGCCACGATTCGCGACGAGCTGCTGGTGCGACTGCATCAGCTCGACGATGCACGCGCCGAGGTGATGCGGGGCCTGGAGCAGCTGGAGCGCGCCGAGCCAGCTGCCCCGCCCGCTCCCCGGCCGACACGCCGCTCGAGCCCGACGCTCAGCGGCGCGCGCGTGCGCTGGGTCGGCGCCTAGCGCACGCGCAGGCCGGAGCGGATCAGGACGCCATCGGGTCCGGCTGGCCGAGCTCGGTGAAGTCCCGTACCTCGTACGCCGAGCCCGGAACTCCGCCGATCACCAGGATGCGCATGCCCTCCGGCCCGGCGTAGACCTTGCGCTTGATGCCCGAGGGGACGTTGACGAGCACCTCGCCGTCGATCGGGAAGCGCTCGCCCTCGACGTCGAGCTCGCCGCTGCCGCGCAGGACCGCGTAGACCTCCTCCTGACCGTCCTCGGCGTGGTCGTGCTCGGGGTACTGGTCGGCGTTCGGCGGCAGGTCGATCACCTGCACTCCGAAGGCCGTCACCCCCAGCTCGGCGCGCGCCTTCTTGAACGCGCCGCGAAAGATCGCCTCCATGTCGTCGATGCGCTTGACGGTGTACGTGGCCATGCCGCACTCCTCCGGTCGAGTCAGTCCAGTGATGAAACCCTACGGAGGACGGGCGCGGCGTGCGCCGCTCGGCTGCTAGGCCGCGAGCGGCAGCTCGAAGCGGCGGCGGATGCCGTAGAGCGTGTCGCGCTCGGCGGCGGGGCGACCGGCCGCGTGGGCGGCACCGATCAGGTCGTCGGGCTCGAGCCGTACCCCGTGCTCGGAGCCGGCCATGCGCGAGATCGACTCCTCCATCAGCGTGCCGCCGAGGTCGTTGACGCCCCAGCGCAGCGCCTCGGTGGCGGCGTCGAGGCCCATCTTGACCCAGCTCGCCTGCAGGCTCGGGACCGAGCGACCGAGCGCCAACCGGAACACGGCCGTGTGCTTGAGGTTCTCCTCGCGCGAGATCTCCTCGATCCCGTGGGTGCGCCCGAGCAGCGTGTGGAAGGGGATGAACGAGAGCGGCACGAACTCGGTGATGCCGCCCGTGCGCTCCTGCAGCTCGCGCACGACGCGCATGTGCTCGGCGAGCTCCCAGGGCTCCTCGATGTGACCGAACATCACCGTCGAGGTCGAGCGCAGGCCGGCGCGATGCGACGCCTCGATCACCTCGACCCAGCGCGCCGCCGGCAGCTTGTTCGGCGAGATGCGCTCGCGCACCCCGTCGTGCAGCACCTCGGCCGCCGTGCCCGGCGTGGAGCCGAGGCCGGCGTCGCGCAGGCGACCGAAGACCTCGTCCAGCGGCAGCTCGGCGCTCATCGCGTCGATCTCCATCGGCGAGTACGCGTGCAGGTGGATCTGCGGCGCGGTCGCCTTCGCCACCTGCAGCCAGTGCTCGTAGTCGGCCAGCGACCAGTCCGGGTGGATCCCGGACTGCATGCAGAGCTCGCTGGCGCCGAACTCGACCGCCTCGTGCACCCGCCGCACGAACTCCTGCTCGGAGTGCTCGTAGGCGTCGGGGGAGCGCTTGCCCTGCCCGAAGCCGCAGAAGGCGCAGCCGACGGTGCAGACGTTGCTGACGTTGATGTTGCGGTTGACGACGAACGTGACGGTCTCCCCCGCCAGCTCCGCGCGCAGCTCGTCCGCGGCCTGGCGCATGTCCTCGATCGCCTCGGGTCGCGTCTCGGCGAACAGCGCCGTCAGCTCGTCGGGCGACAGCCATTCACCCGCGCGCCCCTTGGCGATCGCGCCCGGCACGGCGTCGCGGGCGATCGTGCGCTCCTCGCGCCGGCCCGAGCCGCGGCGCGGGATGAACGACCAGTACTTCAGCTTGATCAGGTCGAGCACCCCCTGCTCGAGCCAGTCCGCGTCCATGTACTGCGGGTAGACGCACAGCCGCTCGGTCAGCGCGTAGCCCTCCGGCGCCAGCCGCTTGCGCATGCGGTGCACGCTCGGGAACGGATGCTCGGGCGAGATGTGGTCGCCGTTGGCCGACAGGCCGCCGAGGTCGGTCGCGCCGTCGGCGACCAGCGGCAGCCACCAGTCCGACAGGTTCGGCGGGATCTGCACGCCGACGTCCGGCATCAGCTCGCGCGCGGCGCACACGAGCACGCGCATGTCGTCGAGGGTGATCTCGTTCGCCCAGCCCGGCAGCGGCAGCTCGGCGCCAGCGCTCTGCTCACGCTGGGCCGCGTCGGCGATCTCGGCCGGCTCGGCGCCGTAGTAGCGCGGGTGGGCGACGAAGTTCTGCAGGATCACCTCTTGCAGGTGGCCGTGCTCGCGGTGGACCTCCGCCAGCGCGGCGAGCGCCTCGACGCGCTGCTCGGGCGTCTCGCCGATGCCGACGAGAATGCCGCTCGTGAACGGGATCCTCAGCTCGCCCGCCGTGCGGATCATCTCCAGCCGGCGCTCGGGGTGCTTGGTCGGCGAGCCCTGATGGGCGACGAGGTCCGGCTCGATCGACTCCAGCATCAGCCCCTGCGAGGCCGTCACCTCGCGCAGGCGCGTCAGCTCCTCGCGCGTGCAGACGCCGATGTTCGTGTGCGGCAGCATGCCGCGCTCGATCGCGCGCTCGCAGGTCCAGACGACGTAGGAGGTGAAGTCCTCGTGCCCGTACTCGGCCAGCCGACGCGCGACCTCGGGGTTGACCTCGGGCCGCTCGCCGGTGAGCACGAGCAGCTCCTTGGCCCCGCGCCGCGACGCGTCGTCGAGCAACTGCTCGACCTCGTGAGGCGCATACAGGTGGGCCCGGTGCGTCGCGAACGCGCAGTACTTGCAGTAGCACTGGCACGTCCGCGACAGCGAGACCGTGAAGTTGCGCGAGAAGGTGACCCGCCGCACCCGGTCCAGTCTATGCACGGCCGCAGCGCGGCCGCACCAGCTCAGCCGACGGGCTCGAGCGTGTCCGGCCCCTTGGCCCCGCGCGTGACCAGCAGGTTCATGTAGCCGATCGCCGCGACCAGGCCCCCGAGCACCGGCGCAAGCACGTAGACCAAGAGGAACTTGCCGATGCCGTCCCACTCGCCCGAGATCAGGTCCGGGCCGAAGGCACGCGCCGGGTTGAGGCTGGCGCCGGTCATGGGCGCGAACACGAACGCCCCGATGCCGAGCGCGACGCCGATCGCCAGCGGCGCCAGCGCACGATCCACGCGCGGATCGACGGCGACGGCCACGATCGTCAGCACGAGGAAGAACGTGCCGATGAACTCGGCGATCATGCCGAGGCCGGTCTTGCCGTCGAGCGTCGCGTCGGAGACGGCCGGCGCGCCGAAGTTGACGGCGTCGGCATTCGCGAAGTTGTCGAGCAGGAGCTTCGTCAGCAGCGCGCCGACGACCGCGCCGGCGAGCTGGGCGATGATGTAGATCACGGCGTCCGGCGGCTTGATCTGGCGCAGCGCCGTCATCGCCACGGTCACGGCGGGGTTGAAGTGCGCCCCGGAGACGATCGCCAGCCCCTGCACCAACGCGAACAGCGCGAAGAAGTGGATGAAGCCGATGATCCCGAAGTCGATGTAGGGCGTCGGGTTCTGCGGGGTCGCCTGCGTCACGAACAGCGAGACGCCCGCCGTGATGAAGAAGACGAGGAAGAGCGTGCCGAGGAATTCGGTCACGTATGCCGCGGGTCCGCGATCCTGCACCGGTCCTACCTCCTGTGGGGGTGGCTGCACCTGCTCCATCCGTAGGCTTCGCCGCTTGCGCTCAGCAACCTTCACGCTAATTGCGCTCGTCCTCGCTCTCGCGCTCGGCGCCTGCGGCGACGACGACGGCGCCGCCGGCGAGCCCCGACCCGTCGCGCTGGCGCTGGATTTCCAGCCCAACGCCGCCCACGCCGGCATCTACGCAGCGGTTCGCGAGCATCTCGACGCCCGTCACGGCCTCGACCTGGCGATCCGCGTGCCGGGCGCGTCGACGGACTCGCTGAAGCTGCTCGCCAGCGGCCGGGCCGACCTCTCGATCGTCGACATCCACGATCTCGGGCTGGCCCGGGAGCGCGGCGCGGACGTGGTCGGCGTCGGCGCGCTCGTCCAGCGGCCGCTCGCCGCGGTGATCGCACGCGAGGGCATCGCACGGCCGCGCCGGCTCGAGGGGCGCCGCGTGGGCGTGACGGGGCTCCCCTCCGACGACGCGGTCCTGCGCGCGGTGGTCGAGCACGACGGCGGCGACTACGAGCGGGTGCGGCGCACCACGATCGGCTTCTCCGCGGTGCCGAGCCTGGTCGCGGGCAAGGTCGACGCCGTGGTCTCGTTCTGGAACGTGGAGGGCGTCGCGCTGCGCGAGCAGGGGCTCGACACACGCGAGTTCCGCGTCGACCGCTACGGCGCGCCGCGCTATCCCGAGCTCGTGCTCGCGACCACCGGACGCACGCTGCGCGAGCAGCCCCGGCTCGTCGACGACGTGATCGCCACGCTCGCGGACGGCACACGCGCGGCGCTGGACGACCGCGACGCCACCGTCGCCGACGTCAGCCATGCTGCGGCCGCCGACGAGGACCTCACGCGCGCCCAGCTCGACGCGATCGCCCCCGCACTGCTGCCGCCGCTGCGACTGGACCGTGCAGCGCTGGAGGGCTGGGCCGACTTCGATGCCCGCTTCGGCATCCTGCGCGAGCGGCCCGACGTCGGCGCAGCCTTCCCCGAGCGCTAGGCCAGCGCCTTCTCGACCATCGCGGCCGTCTCGCGCGCCATGCGCGAACGCGGGATCACGAGCGTGAAGCCGGCCTCCTCGGCACGTCGGCGCACGTCCTGCTGGACGTGGGAGTAGAAGCCGAGCCGGGGCACGGCGGAGTCCGCCGTGACGGCGATGCGGGCGTCGGGGTCGTCGGTGAGGTCGACGACCACCAGGTCCGCCTCGACGCCCAACGGCAGCACCTCGTGGCCGGCTGCCGCCAGGGCGCTCTGCAGCTTCGAGCCGAACAGCAGGTCGGGACAGAGGACGGCGACGCGCGCCATCGCGCGATCCCTACTGCGCCCGACGCTCGCGGAACTCGCGCCGCACCGACTCGGTGCGGCCCCACATCTGCGTGACCTCGACCCGCCCGGAGCGCGCCTCGCGGACGAGCAGCTCGCCCTCGATCCCCTCGGCGTCGAGCAACGCCAGCGTGCCGCGCACCGTCTCGGGCGCGGCCGCGTGGCCGAAGCCGTTGGCGGTGCGCACGCGCCAGTGCCAGTCGTGCTGCGAGTACGGCATCGCGTTGATCTGGACGATCAGCGCGGAGGCCTCGATGTAGCGGTCCTCGTCGAAGATGCGCAGGTCGAGCTCCAGCCCGGTCCAGTCGGGAGGCAGCGTGTCGACGACCTGCTGGAAGTCCTCTGCGAGCGCCACGGCTCGACAGGCTATCGAGCGCCCTACCCGGCGACGGTCAAGACCAGCAGGAACACGTTCAGCGCGATGATCAAGGACGCGACCAGCGAGGCCAGGATCGTCGTCGCGCGCGCGTTGGCGAACGCGCCCATCACCTCCGGTCGGCGCGTCAGCAACACGAGCGGCACCAACGCGAACGGGATGCCGAACGAGAGCACGACCTGGCTGGCGACCAGCGACTTGGTCGGGTCGAGGCCGATCCCGAGCACGATCAGCGCCGGCGTCATCGTGATCAGGCGCCGCACGAGCAGCGGGATCCGGCGTCGGATGAATCCCTGCATCACCACCTGTCCCGCGTAGGTGCCGACGCTCGAGCTGGACAGGCCCGAGGCCAGCAGCGCCAGGCCGAACGCGACCGCCGCTCCCGTGCCGAGCTGCGACTCGAAGCCGGCGTGCGCCTCCTCGATCGACTCGACGTCGAGCACGCCGTGGAAGAGCGCCGCGGCGACGATCAGCATCGACATGTTCACCAGGCCCGCGATCCCGAGTGCGATGCCGACGTCGACGCGCTCGAAGCGCAGCAGCTCCCGCCGCTCGCCGTCGTCGCGCGGTCGGATGCGGTTCTGGGTCAGCGCCGAATGCAGGTAGATCACGTGGGGCATGACCGTGGCGCCGAGGATGCCGGTCGCCAGCAGCACGCTCTCGCTGCCGTCGAAGCCGGGCACGAAGCCGGACGCCACCCCGCTCGCGTCCGCGCCCGAGTGGATCACCTCGTAGACGAAGCCGAGCAGGATCACGCCCAGCAAGCCGACGATCGTGGTCTCGAAGCGGCGGTAGCCGCGCGTCTGCAGTCCGAGAATGCCGAACGCGACCACGCCGGTGATCAGGCCGGCGGGAAACAACGGGATGCCGAACAGCAGGTTGAGCGCGATCGCCGCGCCGACGAACTCCGCCAGGTCGGTCGCCATCGCGATCAGCTCGGCCTGGATCCAGAGGCCGATCGTGGCCCGACGGGGGAAGTGCTCGCGGCAGAGCTCCGGCAGGCTGCGGCCGGTTGCGATGCCGACCTTGGCCGACAGGTACTGGATCAGCATCGCCATCAGGTTCGCCGCCAGGATCACCCACAGCAGCAGGTAGCCGTACTTCGCGCCGCCGCTGACGTTGGTGGCGAAGTTGCCGGGGTCGACGTAGGCGACGGCGGCCACGAACGCCGGCCCGAGCAGCGCCAGCGCGTGGCGCAGCCGACCGCGCTCACGCAGGCGCTCGAGCTGGCTCGGCTCGCGGATCGGGAGCGCGCCGACGTCGAGTCGCGCCGACGCCCCCGCGACGTCGAGCCCGGCGGAGGGCGCTCCAGGGCCATCCCCGGTGGAGACCGCCTCGGCGCCGGAGCGAACGGTCGCTTCGGCGCCCTCCGTCATTCCGAGACCGTTCGCATCGCCCGCGTCAGCGCCCCGCCGAGCACGTGCTCGGCGTCGCCGAAGCGCACCGTCAGCGGACCCTCGAACGGCTCGCGGGCGATCACCTCGAAGCGCTCCCCGGGGGCGATCCCGCGATCGTCGAGGTAGCGCAGCATCTCGGGGTCGGAGTCGGAGACGCGCACGAAGACCCCCCGCTCGCCGGCGTCGAGATCGGCCAGCGCACGCGTCGGCGGCTCGTGGATCTCGCCGTCGCGGGTCGGGATCGGGTCGCCGTGAGGATCGTGCGTCGGGTCGCCGAGCTTCTGGGCGATCAGCTCGCCGAGCTCGGGCGAGATCGCGTGCTCGAGCACCTCCGCCTCCTCGTGCACGCGGTCCCACGGCATGCCGAGCGCCTCGGCGAGGTAGAGCTCCAGCAGGCGGTGGTGGCGCACGACCTCGAGCGCCACCCGCTCGCCGGCGGGCGTGAGCTCCACGCCGTGGTAGGGCTCGCGCGTCGCCAGGCCGAGCGACTCGAGCCGCTTGACCATCGCCGACGCCGAGGCCGGCGAGACCTCCAGGCGCTCGGCGAGCGCCGAGGTGGAGACCGGCTCGTCGCTGCGCCGAGCGAGCGTCCAGATCGCCTTGGCGTAGTCCTGGACCGCCGTCGACAGGCTGGTTGGGTCGCTGCGCACCGCCATCACACCGATACCAGCAATCCGGTCGCGTACATGGCCGCCAGTCCCACCAGCGCTCCGCCTGCGGCCACGGGGTTCAGCAACTGCCCGGCTCGGTCGCGGATCGAGGGCGCGATCTGCACGATCACCCGCGCGATCGCGCCGGCGCCGACGCCGAACATCAGTGCGGCGAAGGTCGGGTCGAAGGCCGAGGCTCCGATCCAGGCGCCGAGCACCGCGGGCGCGCCGGCGAGCACGCCGAGGCCGGCGAGCCGGCTGAACCGCGCCTCGCCGCGCGCGACGGGAGCGACGATCGCCAGGCCCTCGGTGGCGTTGTGCAGCGCGAAGCCGACGACCAGCGCCGCGCCGAGCGCGAGCGAGCCGACGGCGTAGGCGGAACCGATCGCGAGGCCCTCACCGAGATTGTGCAGGCCGATGCCGAGCGCCACGAGAAAGGCGGCGCGATAGCCGGCTGCAGCGGCCGCGCCGCCATGGTCCCGCTCGATCGCCGCTTCGCCGTCAGCCACAGCACCGCCCCGAACGCGCTCTGCGTCGCCGCCCGTCTTTCGCGGTCCGCCTGCTTCAGCACGCCCCCGCAGCCACCCATCCACGCCCGCCAGCAGGAGGTACGCCCCCACCGCGCCCGCCCACACCAGGGCACCGCCACCGAGCGACTGCGGCCCCTCCGCCGCCAGCTCCAGCCCCTCGAGCAGCGCCTCGATGCCGAGGAAGCCGAGCAGGCCGATCGTGGCGGCCAGCAGGAAGCGGATCCAGCGCGGGTCGACCGCGCGCATCCAGGGCAGCCAGAGCATCCCGATCGCGACCGGGATCACTCCGACGTAGATGCCGATCAGCGCCATCAGGCCGTAGAAGCCGAGGTCGGCGGCCGGGCTCTCGGCCGCGGTGGCGATCTCGTGGGCGATCGTGGCGCCGGTGGCGGTGACCAGGACGAGCTCGTAGCCCTGCCCTTCGATCCACGGGTAGCGCACGTCGATCTGCCCGCCCTCGAGCCGTCCCAGCTCCGGCTGCGACTGGCTGAACGAGCTGAAGGCGTCGTTGACCATCACCTGCGCCACGCGCACGGGATCGGGGCCGTCGTTGCGCACGTGCAACTCGATCTCCCCCGGCCGCAGCACGCTGCGCTCGACCGCCAGCTCCTCGACCGGCACGCCGTTGCGCTCGAGACCCGGCGCGTCGAGCGCGACGAACAGCCCGATCGCCGCACCGAGGATCAGCAGCGGCACCAGCCCGAGCACCCAGGGGCGCCGGCGAGCCATCAGGCCACGACCTCGAAGAAGCCCATCCAGCCCAGCTCGGCGAACTCCGACACGTGGGCGTGGAACATGTACTTGCCCTCGTAGGGAAAGCGCAGCTCCAGCACCCCGCGCTCGCCCTGGCCCTGGATCACCGTGTCGGTGAAGTCGCGCGGCTCGAGCCTCGTCCCCGTCGGGTAGTAGTCGAAGAAGTTGGCATGCACGTGGAACGAGTTGACGAGGTCGTACTCGAGCGCGTTGACGAGGTAGATCCGCACCAGCTCGCCGCGCTTCACTCGAATCGGCCGGTCCATGTACGCGAACGCGACCGTGTTGACGGCGTAGACCTCGTTGGCGCGGTCGAAGTTGGTGTCGAAGCCGTTCATGACCATCACCAGCTCGTCGGCCTCGGGTCGGCCGTCGGCGGGGTCGATCACGAAGGCGCCGTAGAGGCCCTTGGCGATGTGCTCGGCCAGCGGCGACGAGTGGCAGTGATAGAGGTGCAGCCCGAACGGCTCGGCGTCGAACTCGTAGACGGTCGAACCGCCGACGCCGACGTTGCCGGCGCCGATGCCGGGCACGCCGTCCATCACGTCGCGGTGGACGCCGTGGAAGTGGATCGTGTGCGGGTGGCTGCCGCCGTTGGTGAAGCGGACGCGCAGCCGTTCCCCCTCGCGTGCCCGCAGCGTCGGACCCGGCACGCGGCCGTTGTAGGTCCAGGCCGCGTACTTGACCCCGGGCGCGACCTCGATCTCGCGGTCGGTCGCGAACAGCTCCCACTCGCGCACGTCGCGCCCGCCCTCGCGGCGGAGCGTGCCGTGGTCGAAGTCGCGCACGAGCGTGTGCGGGTCGAAGCCGTTGGCGCGCGAGTCGACCCGGCCGCCGCTCGCACCGCGGTGCGCCGACGGGTCGTGGCCGGCGTGGCCTGCGTGCGGACCCTGCGCCGAGGCGAACTGGTCGTGCAGCCCCTGGTGCGGCACGAGCTCGTGCAACGCGGGCAGCGACGCCGCTCCCACCGCCGCGCCGCCGAGCAGGTGGCGGCGGGAGATGCGCTCCGACCCCAGCTTCTTCATGCTGCACCACAATTCTTCATCAGGCGATATTGAAGCAGAAGTTAGACAAGGCTAAAAATCTGCGGCGATACTCTCGGATGCGTGATCGCCGTCGACGAGTACGAGCTGCTGCGATCCGGCGTCGGCGCCGTGGATCGCTCCGACCGCGCCAAGCTGCTGCTGCGCGGCGGCGAGGCCGTCGACTTCCTGCAGGGTCAGGTGTCCAACGACGTGGAGGGCCTCGCTCCGGGCGAGGGCTGCTACGCCGTCGTGCTCAACCACAAGGGCAAGCTGCGCACCGACCTGCGCATCCTGCGCGGCGAGGACTGGCTGCTGGTCGACACGGAGGCGATCGGCCACGCGGTGCTCACGCACATGGCCAAGACCTACAGCCTCGGCCGCGACGTGCAGTGGGAGGACGTGACCGAGTCGCGCGCACTCGTGTCGCTGCTGGGCCCGGATGCCCGCCAGGCGCTCGACGTCGCGCCGCCGCAGGCCGAGCACGCCTTCGTGCAGGGCGACCACGGGATCTACGTGGCGACCGACCTCGGCGTGGACGTGATCGGCCCGCCGGACCTCGCCGCCGAGCTGGGCGTCGAGCCGGTGTCCCCCGAGGCCGCGGAGTGCCTGCGGGTCGAGTCCGGTCGCCCTCGGCTCGGCTACGACATGGACGCCGACACGATGCCGCAGGAGGCGGGCATCAACGAGCGCGCCGTCGACTTCACCAAGGGCTGCTACGTCGGTCAGGAGACGGTCGCCCGGCTGCACTACAAGGGCAAGCCGAACCGCCACCTGCGCGGCCTGCGCCTGAGCGAGCCGGTCGAGCGCGGCACGGAGCTGCGTCTCGGCGACAAGGTCGTCGGCCGGGTGGCCTCGACCTGCGTCTCCCCCCGCTTCGGCCCGATCGCGCTGGCGCTCGTGCGCCGCGAGGCCGCTCCCGGCGATCGGCTGGCCGTGGACGGCGGCGCCGAGGCGACGGTCGTCGAGCTGCCGTTCGCCGAGTCCTAGCGCCGCGGCGGCTCATTTGGCGCGCGCGGGGCGCCGGGTGGGGTAGATTGGCCGCCGTGACGACGCGCGTCGCCCGAGGCGCGGTGGTGGTCCTGACGTTCGGGGTGCTGCTGGGAGCCTGCGGGGAGGAGACCTTCGAGAACACGCCGCGACCGCCGGTGGGCGTCGTGCTGAGCGGCGTGATCCACGACGACGGCGTGACCGTCTCGCCCGTGGAGGTCGGCGCCGGTCCGATCTCGATCACGATCGCCAACCAGACCGACGCCAAGCACACGATCACGCTCGAGGGTGGGTCGGTGCGCGAGCAGGTCGGTCCGATCGGGCCGGCCGACACGGCCACGATCAAGCGCGACCTCTCCCCCGGGGACTACGAGGTGCGCGCCGGCTCGGAGAAGGCCGTGCGCAAGGAGATCCCGCCCGCCACGCTGACGATCGGCAAGGAGCGGCCGGACTCCAACGACGAGCTGTTGATGCCGTAGCCGGCGCGGCCGGCCGCAGTGCAGCCCGCGCCGTCGCACGTGGCGACTGCTACAGCTCGAGCTGGTCGTCGCGCGGCGGCGCGGCGGACTCGTCCGGCGGGCCGAGCACGAGCGCGTCCACGTCTTCGAGGTGCCCGCGCACGCGGTTGGCGAGGTCCTCGACGATGTCGTAGGCGCGGTCGATGTTGGTGCGCGCGCCCGTGAGCTGGTTCTTGACCTTGCGCACGTCCTCCATCGCCGCCAGCGCGCGCTCGACGAGGTCGTGGACCGCGGACGGGTCGACGCCTCCGTCGCGGTTGCGCGACATCAGCACGCGCGCCCGCGCGAGCCGGTAGGCGACCTCCAGCGACAGCCGCGAGCCGTCGGACGGGTCGTACTCGGCGATCAGCTTGTCGCCGTTGTACTCGCGCAGCGGCTGGAGCTTCGCGGGCAGCTCCTCCTCGCCCGGGATCACGAGCACCGCGAAGTCCGCCTCGCGCTGCTCCATCGCCTTGTCGAGCTCCGCCAGCGCGGCCGGCTTTGACAGCCGCCGGTCCTTGGCCTCGAACACGATCCGCCCGCGCGC
This sequence comes from uncultured Thermoleophilaceae bacterium, assembly GCA_963846505.1. Taxonomy (GTDB): domain Bacteria; phylum Actinomycetota; class Thermoleophilia; order Solirubrobacterales; family Thermoleophilaceae; genus JACVRW01. Next base: position 770,275 of record CAWJWD010000004.1, read on the forward strand.
CGGGCCGTTGCAGGCGTCGATCGAGACGACCACGTCCCCGGTCTTGCCGGTGGCGCCGCGCTGGTCCCCGACCGCCTCGGCGAGGTCGCCCTGGGCGACCGCGACGACGTCGAGCGCCTCGGCGACGCTCTCCTCGAAGGTGCGCCCCTTGGCCGTGCCGCGCTCGCGCTCGGCCTCGACGGCCTCGAGCTTGTCCTTCTCGTCGCGCAACCCCTGCAGCTGACGCTCGAGCCCGGCCAGGCGCTCCAGCAGCGCCTGCTGGGTCTGGTGCTGGCGCTCGTCTGCCTGGCGCAGCACGCGGATCGTGCCGGCCTTGAACTCGGCCAGCGGGTTGCTGCCGTCGGCGGCGGAGAACTGGCGCACCGAGATCCTCGCGCGACTTGGTCAGCGACTCGGCGACCAGCTCGCGCACGCGGTGCTGGACGGCGGTCGCGCTGCCGTCGGAGAACAGCTTGTCGAGCTCTTGGGCGAGCCGGCCGTTCTCGGGGCCGAAGACCTCGTCGACCTTGCTGCCGAAGTGCTCGGCGACGGTGCGCGCCTTGTCGGTGAACTCCTTGTCGAGCTGTCGCGCGGCGCGCTCGAACTCCGTCTTGACGTACTCGGCGTTGGCGGCGGCCTGCTCGCGGTCGAGCACGCGCGCGCCGATCTCGATCGCGTCCCCTACGAGCTTGACCGGGTCCTCGCCGCTGCGTTCGCGATCGCGTACGAGGCGCACCGCCGTCTCGTCGTCGACGATCAGCCCCTCGATCGCGACGCGGTCGCCGACCACGCGCACCTGCGGGTGCCTGAGTGGAGTTGCCGCTTCCATCGCCGACCCACCGTAGGGCCGGCTCTGGACGGAACGGCCGTGCCCGCCCGGGCGCGCGTCAGCCGGTGGCGCCGGCGTGCTCGCGCGTGAAGCGACGCGAGGGCAGCCACTCGCGCGGGAACACGGGCGGCGTATGGCCCGGGTAGCGCGGCACGAGGCGCTCGGCGTGAGCGGCGACGGCCGGGTGCGAGTCGATCAGCGGCCGTAGGTCGTCGAGGGTCTGCAGCAGCCGCATGCTGGTCGCGACCTGGTAGTCGGCCACGTTCGGCTGCTCGCCGCCGATCACGCCCTCGTCGAGCAGGGACTGGACACGTTCGACCAGTCCCGGCAGGGCGTCCAGGTCACGCCGGACCGCTTCGTCGGTGGCGTGGTTGAGGCGGGCCGCGAGCTGGATCACCGGCGCGCCCATCGTCGCGGCGAGCGACGCGGGAATGCCCAGATCGGGCATCTTCCAGGTAGAGCTGCATGTCCGAGTGGTCGCGCTTGAGCGCCGCCCAGACGACGCGCCGCGGCACCGGCTGCAGCACCTCGTCGGCCCACGACTCGGCCCGCTCGACCGCGGCGCGCTGCTCGGGATCGCGCGGCAGCAACGGCGGCTCGGGCACGAGCGCGTCGAGCGCCCGCGCGATCGCGAGCGTGCCCTGGAAGCGGGCGCCGTCGAGCTTCACGGCCGGCACGGTCATGCGCGGGAAGCCGGCAGCCCGCACGACGCCGCGGTGGACGCCGGCGACGAGGTCGATGCGGCGCACCTCGATGCCCTTGCGCTCGAGCATCAGCTCGGCCGCGAGCGACGGGTGCGAGCCCGGGACGCCGAAGAGCGTGGCCCTCATGTGGCCCAGCCTACGCCGTGGCGACGTGGCGTGCGCCGACGAGCGCCCGCAGCTCGCGGTCGCTCGGCGCCAGCACGTCGATGCCCGCCGCCCGTGCCGCGCGGGCGTGTCCGGGCGCGGCTCCGGGCAGTTCGACGTAGGCGCCCATGGCGGCGTGCAGCGCTCGATCGTGGTCCGGACCGACGGGCGGCACGAGCAGCGTGACGTCCGCTGCCGCGTCGAGGTCGACGCCGGCGCGCTCGGCGGCTGCGGCGGTGCGCTCCAGCAACTCGGGCGGCTCGCCGTCGGCGGCGCTGCCGACCAGGAGATAGAGGCATGCGCTCGTGCCGACGGGCGCGGCGGACGACCAGGCGTCGAGCAACTCGGCGAGACGGTCGTCCTCGGCACGCCAGGCAGGGGCGGCGAGCACGCGCAGATCGACCTCCTCGTCGAAGTCGATCGCGACGGACGGGGCGGCGACGATCTTGGGCTCGCTCCGATGGCGACTCCCTCGATCCTTCGCGACCACGGAGCCGTCGCCCGCAGCGCCGGTTCCACCGGCGAGCGCTTCGATGCGCCCGCGGTACCGGGCGGCGATTGCATCCCACGAGTAGTCGCGCACCGCCTCGGCGGCTGCGGCGCCGCGCAGCGACGACGACCGCCCTCGTCGCCGGCCGCCTCGCGCAGCAGCTCCACGAGCGCGTCCACGTCCGGCTCCAGCTGCCACGGCACGCCGACCGTCTCCCAGTCGTCCACCCGGGCCTCGTCGAAGTGGCGGCGGACGGAGGGGATGCGCCAGCCGGCGCCCTCGGGGCAGAACTCGTCGGTCGGGCCGCCGGCGGTGACGATCGTCGGCAGCCCGCAGGCCATCGCCTCCAGCACCGGCATGCCGAAGCCCTCGCCGCGATAGGGGTGCACGAGCACGTCGCAGGCGCGGTAGAGGGCGGCCATCTCGTGCTCGGACAGCTCGTCGTCGAGCAGCAGCACGCGCGGCAATGCGCCGGACTCGGCGTACGCGCGCAGGTCGTCGCGGCCGGCGGCGCGGCGGTAGACGCCGCCGACGCCGAAGTCCTTGACCACGAGCGTCACGTCCTCGCGGCCGGCGAAGGCGCGGCGCCAGGCATCGAGCAGCAGGTCGGGCCCCTTGCGCGCGACCAGACCGCCGACGAACAGGAAGCGCAGACCCGGCGCCCCGTCCAGCGGGAGCGCGTCGCCGTCGGGACGGAAGCGGTCGACGTCGACGCCGTTGGGCAGCACGCGCACGCGTTCGGGATCGACGCCGGACTCGACGTACATCGCCGCGCACGAACTCGCTCGGAACCCACAGCTCGTCGACGTTCGCCTCGATCTGCTCGACCCAGTCGCGCGGCACGGTGCCGTACTCCCACGGCTGGATCACGGCGAGCCGGCCGGAGGTCGCGGGGCGCAGGTCCGGCGGCCACTGGTGTCGCACCTCGAGCTCGGCGCCGTGCGCCAGCGGCGGGTCGAGCGTGCGCCCGTCGCGCGCGACGCGTTGCAGCGGCAGGTCGAGCCGCTCGCCCACGCGCTGGTTGATGATCGAGAGGCTGGTGGAGCGCGTGTGGTCGCCCACCCAGCGCACCGCGGGTCCAGAGCTGCCGCGCTTCAGGCTCGGCGACGCTGGCGGCGGAGACCGTCGCACCGACAGCCTCGCCCTCGCGACGGTCGCGCTCCGGCGTAGTAGGCCTCCAGCTCATCCACGTACTCGCCAAACGGTCGTGGCGCCTCGATGCCGTCCTGCAGCCGCTCCAGCAGTCCTTCCTCCCCGGCGAGCCGCTCGAGCTGGCGTGCGAGGTCGTCGACGTCGAGGCCGTCGAAGAGCAGGCCGTCCTGTTCGTGGCGCACCGCCTCGGGCAGCCCGCCCAAACGCGGTGCCAGCAGCGGCACGCGGCCGGCGAGACACTCGGCCGCCATCAGCGGCGCGCAGTCCCACCACAGGGACGGCATCGCGGCGGCGTCGACGCCGGCCAGCAGCGCGGGCAGCTCGTCGTGGGCGAAGTGGCCGCTGAGCTCGAGCGCACCGCGCCCGTCGAGCGCCTCGAGCTTGCGTGCGAACGCAGCCGGCACCTCGCCGTGGATCTTCACGCGCACGTCGCAGTCGGCGCGCTGGGCGGCCTCGACCAGCAGCTGCGGGCCCTTGTGCCAGTAGGCGGAGCCGAAGAAGGCGACCGTCAGGGGACCGCCCGCGCGGCCGGGGGCGCGCTCGCGCCCGAGCGTGTTCCAGACCTGCTCGGCGGCGGGCATCGCCTGGCGCACGACGTCGATCTGCTCGGCCGGATAGCCCTGCGCGATCAGCGTGCGGCGCACCGCCTCCGAAACCGCCATGCAGGCCTCGATCGACCGTGCGAAGCGGCCGCGGATGCCGGCCAAGCGCTCCTGATGGCCGAGCCGGTCGTGCGAGCCGACGCAGTCCGCGCAGTCGCCGCCGCGGTCGCCGGGGCCGCCGCACATGGAGCCCTCGCCGTCGAGCAGGTAGGCGCGCGGGCAGATCAGCCAGTAGTTGTGGGTCGAGAAGTAGGCCGGCAGGCCGCGCGCGGCGGTCTCGTCGAGCAGCGCGGCGCCGAGGTTGTGCAGGTTGTGGAAGTGCACGACGTCCGGCTCGACGGCGTCGAGCGTCGCGGCGAAGGCACGCGTGATCGGCGGGTCGTCGAGCTCGCGCCAGGGGTTGCCGAGGTCGAGCATCCGATGCGGGCGGTTGTGGACGGCGACCAGGCGCACGCCGTCCTGCTCCCACTCCCGGACCTCGTACGGCCGGCCACCGGTGTCGCGGACGGCCGGGTGGAAGACGGTGACGTCCCAGCCGCGGCGGGCGAGCTCCTTCGAGACCTCACGGGGCACGATCGTGCCGCCGCCGGCGTCGTCGTAGCCGTACGACGTCATGACGATGCGCGGGGAACGCGTCACGCCCGAGTGATCGGCGCTCGCCGGGGGCGCTTGAGGGCTGGGCGCGCGGCGGCGCGGACTTCAGCGCGCACGAGGACGGTCGATCACCCGGGCGAGGTGGTCCCCGCCCTCTCGATCGTGGTCGTCGCCTACGGCAAGCGCCCGTACAGCGAGCGCTGCCTGGAGAGCCTCGACGCCGCCTTCGGCAAGCGGCTCGGCCGCGACGTCGAGCTGGTGCTCGTCGACAACGCCTCGCCCGACGACACGCTCGAGCTGTTCCGTGCCTGGGAGCCGCGGGCACGGGTGCTGGAGCTGCCCGAGAACCGCAACTTCGCCGGCGGCTACAACGCCGGGGCCGCCGCCGCGCGCGGCGAGACCCTCGTGCTGCTCAACAACGACACGCGCGTGCCGCCCGGCGCGCTGGAGGTGCTCGCCGAGCAGGCCCGGGAGCCGGACGTCGGACTCGTCGGCGTGCGGCTCGAATATCCGGACGGACGCCTGCAGCACGGTGGCTTCGGCTGGCGCGCCGGCACGAGCGGCCTGATCCCCTACCACCTGTTCCAGTGGGATCGCGCGGACCTGCCCGCCGCCCGCTGCTCGTTCGACCTCGACTCGGTCACCGCCGCCTGCATCGCCACCCGGCGCGAGCTCTTCTGCGAGCTCGGCGGCTTCGACGAGGGCTTCGTCAACGGCTGGGAGGACGTCGACCTCTGCCTGCGGGTGCGCTCGCGCGGCCTGCGCGTGGTCTACCGCGGCGACGTGAGCGTGATCCACGACGAGGGCGGCACGAGCGGCGGCAACTACTCCTCGAACGACAACGTGCGCCTGTTCGCCTCGCGCTGGGGCGAGCTGCTGGAGCCCGACGACGAGCTGCTGCGCACCGTCTTCGACGCCGAGGCCAACCCGCTGATCGACGCCGGCGTGCGCGGCGCCCGCCACCCGCGCGGCGCCGAGCTGGTGGTCGAAGGACACCTCAGCGGCCTCTCGCCCGAGGGCGACGAGGCCCGCGCCCTGCTCGCCGCGCTCGAAGCCGCCGGCCACGAGCCGGCCGGCCGGGACGTCGCGGACACCGCCGTCAGCCCTCGCCTCGACGTCGCCGAGCGCGAGCGCCTGACCGCCGCCTTGGCCCGTCCCGCCCGGCCCCTTGCACGCACCGTGCGCGTCGAGGCCGCAACCGAGCCTGCGTGGCCGCCACCAATCGCTCCGTACCCAGCCCGTCCGGGCGGCGAAGGCCTGCTCGCAGTCCTGCCGGCCCACGATCTTGCGCGCAGCGAGCTCGTCCTCGACGCACTGCCGCACACCGCGGTGACGCTGCTTCCAACGGCCTGCACCCCGATGCTCGAGGCGCTCGCTGCGGAGCATGCACCCCGGGCCGAGCTGCTCGACCCGATCTCCTCCGAAGCGGCCTTCGCCGAGCTGGCGAGCCGCTTCGACGTTGTCCTTTGCGCTGACTCCGACGACGTCCGCCAGCGGCGAGCGCTGGTCGCCGCCGCGACCGGTGCGCTGCCCCTCGTGCTCGCTCCCGGCCCCGCAACGGCGGTGCTCGGGATTGAAGCCGTCCCCGCGGAGTCGACCGCCCTAGAGGACGTCCTAGAGAAGGCCCTCGTCAGGGCAGACGCCGACGAAGCGGGGAGTAACCGCGATGCGGCCGGGCTGACCGACGACGACTCGGAGCGGGCGCGGCGCCGGGAGCTCGTGCGTGATCGCTGCGATCTCCAGACCATCGGCGAGCTGGCGGCCTCGGCTGCTCGATCGCCAAGTGGTCGGGCGCCCGACCCTGAGCGCCCCTCGATCCTCGTCGTCAACGCCAGCCCGCCGACGCCGGACGTGAACTCCGCCTCGGTGCGGCTGCGACGGCTGCTGGAGCTGATGCTCGATCAGGGCTACGACGTCACCTTCGTCGGTCGCGACGGACGTGACCACGAGCGCCAGCTGGCCGAGCTCGACACGCTCGGGATCGAGGCGTACGCCACCGACCCGGAGCGACTGGCGGCGCGCGGCCGCGCGGTACTGGCACCGCCGCTCGACCTCGAGGCGATCCTCGCCGAGCGCTTCCACGACATCGCCTGGCTGGTCACTTGGCACGTCGCCGAGCAGTACCTGCCCGAAGTCCGCCGCCACTCCCCCCTGACGCGCGTGGTCGTCGACTCTGAGGACGTGCACTTCCTGCGCGAGCTGCGCGGCGCCGAGCTCTCCGACGACCCGGCCGAGCGCGAGCGCGCCGAGGCGACGCGCGTGCGCGAGCAGGCCGTCTACGCCCAGGCGGACGCGCTCGTCGCCGTCAGCGAGCAGGACGCAACGGTCCTGTCCGAGCTCGCTCCGGGCATCCCCACCGCCGTGGTCTCGAACATCCACGACCCGGAGCCGGCGGGACCGGGCTTCGAGGAGCGCGCCGGGCTGCTGTTCGTCGGCAGCTTCTGGCACGCGCCGAACGTCGACGCCGTGCTCTGGCTCGCCCACGAGGTGCTGCCGCTCATACGCGAGCGACTGCCCAACGTGCGCGTGCGCATCGTCGGCGCCGGCGCCCCCGGGCCGATCCGAGCGCTGGCAAGCGACGGGATCGAGATCGCCGGGCAGGTGCCCGACCTGCGCCCCGACCTCGAGTCGGCGCGCGTCTCGCTCGCGCCGCTGCGCTACGGCGCCGGCGTCAAGGGCAAGGTCGGCGAGGCGATGGCCTTCGGCCTACCCGTGGTCACCACGACGGTCGGCGCCGAGGGCATGGGCATCGAGCCCGGCCGCCACGCGCTCGTCGCCGACGACCCGCGCGCCTTCGCCGACGCGATCGTGGAGGCCCACGAGCGACGCGAGCTGTGGAAGCCCCTGCGCGACGCCGGCCGCGAGCTGATCGCCGCCCGCCAGGGCCGAGAGCCGGCCGCCCGTGCGCTCGCCGAGCTGGACGCCCGCCTGCGCCCGCGCACCACCTACCTCGCGACGCCCGACTGGGGCGACGCCGCCTCGGTGCGCGCCGCGATCGAGCCCTACGTGACTCGCTTCGCCCCGTCTGATCCGGTCTCGCTGACGCTCTGCACCGGCGCCACAGGCGTCTCCCCCGGCGACGCCTTCGCCGCCGTCACCGCGGCGCTGGCCGAGATCGACCGCGATCCCACGAGCGTTCCGGACATGGTCGTCACGGCGCTCGATCCGACCCGTCATCCGCTTCCGCGGGAGGCGTTCGCGCTGGACCGTCTCGAGCAGCCCGCGCCCCGGGACCTGCCATCGGCGTCCGTCCGCCACGCCCTCTAGGTTCGCTCGCCCATCAACAAATCGGCCCCGGCGCGGCTGCAACCGCCCGGGGCCCGGCACAGGAGGCTGAAACTCCCATGCACCGCAACCCTAACCCCGCGGCCGACTCAGGCTGCCCTGCCGAGGACTCCGTCGACGAAGCGCTCCTCGGCCTGCTCATCCACGACCACCCGGGCCTCTGGAGCCTCGTCGAGCTGTCTCGCTCGTTGACCTCCAGCGCCCAGACCGCCGCCACCGGCGAGATCGAGACCTGCGACACCGAGGACGCCATCGAGCGCCTCCACGCCGCCGGGCTCATCCACCGCATCGGCGGCTTCGTCTTCGCCACCCGCGCCGCGCACACCGCACAGCGCCTGACGAACTAGAGCCACACCGCAGCACCCGGGGCGCCGCACAGAGCAGCCGGCGCCCCGATCACTCGGCGTCCCCTTCGCAAGCACGTAACGCTCGTACCCCGGCGGCGAAGGCGCCCGCGTACGGTGGTCGGAGGGCCGCTCAGCATCTCCCGAGGGCCACGTCATGCAGCGCCGAGTAGGCGGACTGGGGGATGGGGCCGGGATTCGTGTTGAACGAACCGGGCCACGCCTGGACGATGCCGTATCCGCCCGAGCCGTCGAGAGCAGGTTCCCAGTCGACGAGCCGGAACACGAAGACGGGGGGCGGATTGAACCAGTACTGGCTGACGTAGCAGTAGAAGTACGTCAGGGCGTCCTTCTGCTCTTGGGCGTTGTAGCCGTAGACCAGTGTCTGCGTCCCTGATCTCGGGGCCGTCGCGTTGCTGATCCCGACCTCCGTGGCCCATACGGGGCGCGTCATCCCGTTCGCGGCCGCGACGCTCTGAGCATCGAAGTAGGTGCCGATCATCTGCTGGTTGACGTCGTTCTGCGCACAGGGACTCTGCGGCGAGAAGCTTCTGCCGCACTGCCCCTCGGTGACGCCGCGAAACGCGTACACGTGCTGGGCGATGGTGTAGTTGGTCTCGCCGTTCTGGACGGTGATGGGCACGAACGCTCTGAGGAACTCCTTGTAGTTCGTTCCCTTGTCGTTGGCCGTTCTGACCGGCGCGGCCGCGGTGCCGGGAGCCAAGATCTGGGTCGGCTGCCCGCTTAGTGCAGTCGTGCCGTTCAGCGCTTGATAGGCCGGGTGGAACACCTGGCGGTAGAAGGCCGAGGGGCTGATCCCCTGTCTTATGGGCTGGCCATTCTCATACCGAGTGGTATCCCGCGAGAACGAGATCAGGTTGGGTTCGTTCCACACCTGCACCGCATCGGGCCGATAGCGCTGCTGCAAGGCGGTCATGAAGTTCTGGAAGGGGCCCAGATTGTCGGGCACGCAGAGCAGGGACATGTGCAGCGTCTCTGGGGCGGGACTGCCCGCCGGGTTCTTGCACTGCTGCCAGCGATCCTGGTTCACGTCCCATTGCGGCGTACCGGGCTGAACGGCGAATGCGATTCTCAGGCCGCTCGCCCGGGCCTGCTGGACCTCGAAGTCCAGGTTCTGCGGGAAGTAGGTCTTTCCGGGGCCCTCGCACCAGGGTTGCCCCTGCGCCAATCCGGTGCAGGTTCCGTTCCACGTGTACTGATTTGGCGTCTCCTCGATCGCACCCCAATAGACCGGTATGAGAGACCAACTCGCCCCGCCCGCCGCCGCGAGTTGCACGTTCGTCGGGTTCGTGTTCGGCGTGTTCTGGCCGGTGTAGTACCCCAGGGAACCGACGGCCAGCGCCGCGGACGCGCACGCTAGGGAGAGGAAGACGCAAGCAGCAATGCTAAGAAATACCCGTTCGATCCGCATATCTAGAGCGATTACCCGCCCTTGGCGGCCAGAAACTCCCAAGGCGCTCGATTCCTGGACATCCGGCACGGTCGAGATCGTGAAGGAGGTGGACGAATCGATGCTTGCGTGCAATCCTTGCATGCATGCAAGCATCTACTGCGGGAACGCAAGTGCCTGGCAGTGCAGTCGCCGACGCGATGGTCGACGCAGTCACCGCCCAGCTGGGCGCCGTGATCAAGCAGGCGATGCACGGCAGCCAGGGCGCGATGCTCACCGCCCTCGAGGAGCTCGGGATCACCCTCTCCCAGCTCAAGGCGCTCGGTGCGCTCGAGAACCAGGAGCAGCTTCCGCTCAGCGAGCTCGCCGCCCGCATGCAGCTTTCCCTCCCCGCCGTCTCGCGCCTCGTCGAGAGCCTCGTCAAGCGCGGCTGGGTGACGCGCGAGGAGGCTCCCGAGGATCGGCGCTGCAAGCTGATCCAGATCACTCCCGAGGCGCTCGCGACCTACCGCGAGCTTGCCGCGCTGCGGGTCTCCGCCCTGCGCGCCTTCGTCGAGACGTTCAGCTCCGAGGAGCTGGACGCGCTCGCACCCGGACTTCGACTACTCGCGCAGCGCCCCGAGATCGCCGCGCACCTGACTGAGGAGGTCACCCGCCCATGACGGCCCGTATCCGCCTGAACGAGGGCAACCGCCGCTGGTGGACGCTGGCGGCGATGTGCTTCGCCCTGTTCATGCTCATGCTCGACAACACGGTGGTCAACGTCGCGCTGCCGTCGATCCAGGAGGACCTCGGCGCGTCGCTGTCGGGCCTGGAGTGGACGGTCAACGCCTACACGCTCACCTTCGCCGTGCTGCTGGTCACCGGCGGGCGCCTGGGCGACATCCTCGGCCGCCGTCGGATGTTCCTCTTCGGCGTGGTCGTGTTCGCGGTCTCGAGCGCGGCGATCGGGCTCTCCCCCAACGCCGGCACGCTGGTCGCCTTCCGCGCGGTCCAGGGCATCGGCGCCGCCTTCATGATGCCGGCGACGCTCTCGATCATCACCGTCACCTTCCCGCCCGAGGAGCGCGGCAAGGCGATCGGCACCTGGGCCGGCGTCTCCGCGCTCGCGCTCGCGATCGGGCCCGTGGTCGGCGGCGTGCTGACCGAGTACGTCTCCTGGCGCGCGATCTTCTTCCTCAACCTGCCGGTCGCCGCCGGCGCTGTCGCGGTGACGCTGTTCTCCACGCGCGAGTCGCGCGACGAGACCAGCAGCCACGCGATCGACTTCCCCGGGATCGTCGCGCTGTCGGTCTCGCTGACCGCGCTCGTGCTCGGCCTCGTCGAGGGCAACGCCTGGGGCTGGGGCTCCCCCGGCATCATCGCCCTGGGCGTGGTGGCCGTGGCCGGCCTGGCCGCCTTCGTCGCACTCGAGCCGCGGGTGCGCGAGCCGATGGTCGACTTCACGCTGTTCCGCTCGAAGACGTTCCTGGGCGCGAACGCGGTCGGCTTCATCGTCTCGTTCGCGATGCTCGCGATGTTCTTCTTCCTCGCCCTCTACATGCAGAACATCCTCGAGTTCAGCGCCGTCGAGGCGGGCGTGCGCTTCCTGCCCTCGACGCTGATGATCGTGCTGATCGCGCCGATCGCGGGCCGGCTCGCGGACCGCGTCGGACCACGGCCGCTGATCGCGACGGGCCTCTCGCTGACGGCGACCTCGATGATCCTGCTGACCCAGATCAACACCGGCACCGGCTACGGCACGCTGCTGCCGGCCTTCGTGATCATGGGCATCGGCATGGCGCTGGTGATGTCGCCGATGTCGACGGCCGCCATGAACGCCGTGCCGCCGCAGAAGGCGGGCGTGGGCTCGGGCGTGCTGTCGATGAGCCGCATGGTCGGCGGCACGTTCGGCGTCGCGGCGATCGGCGCGCTGTTCCAGTACCTCTCGCGCAGCTACCTCACCGACCACCTGGCAGGCACGGGGATCGGGGCGGGGCAGCGCGAGCGCATCGTCGAGAACCTCGGCTCGGGCAACAACGGCGGCTCGCTCGCCGGCCTGAGCCAGGAGCAGGTGACCCAGGCCACCACGGCCGCCAAGGACGCCTTCATCCACGCGCTCTCCAACGGCATGTGGCTGTCGGCGGGCGTCTCGGTGCTCGGCGTGATCATCGCCCTTACGCTGATCGCGCCCAAGCGCGTCGAGCGCCCCGATCCGGCGCGCGAACCCGAGGCGACGGCCGAGGCGGAGGCGGTCACCGCCAGTTGACCGGAAGCCCGGTCCGGACGGCGGCGCGCCGCCCGGTCGGGCGCCGGTAGCATCCCTCGCCCTGGGGGGAGAACCGTGGAGGGTTAGAGAGCACTATGGCCGTAGACGTGAGCAAGGTCTCTGAGTTGGACGTGGAACCGGGCACGCTGCCCGAGACGATGGCTGCCTGGGTCATCCGCGAGGAGCGCCTCGGCGAGCCCAAGGACGCCTTCCAGCTCGAGGAGATCGAGGTACCGGAGCCGGGCGCGTTCGAGGTCGTCGTGCGCGTGATGGCGGCAGGCGTGAACTACAACAACGTCTGGGCCGCCCTCGGCCAACCGGTCTCGGTCATGCGCTACGGCGACCACCCGGAGTACGGCCACCACATCGGCGGCTCGGACGCCTCGGGCGTCGTCTGGAAGGTCGGCGTCGGCGTCACGCGCTGGAAGGTCGGCGACGAGGTCGTGATCCACTGCAACCAGGCCTCCTACGAGGACGTCGAGGTCCACGGCCTCGACCCGATGGCCGCCCCCAGCCAGAAGATCTGGGGCTACGAGACCACCTGGGGCTCGTTCGCCCAGTTCACCAAGGTGCAGGCGCAGCAGCTGCTGCCCAAGCCCAAGAGCCTCAACTGGGAGGAGGCCGCCTCCTACGGCCTCGTCTACTTCACCGCCTTCCGCATGCTGATGACCCAGTGCGACATGCAGGCCGGCGCGCGCGTGCTGATCTGGGGCGCCGCCGGCGGCCTGGGCGTGTTCGCGACCCAGCTCTGCGCGCTCACCGGCGCGCACGCGGTCGGCGTCGTGTCCTCGCCGGAGAAGGGCGAGCTGGTCAAGCAGCTCGGCGCCGTCGACTACATCGACCGCAACGAGTTCAAGGGCATGATGCGCAAGGGCGGCGAGACGCCGGCCGAGGAGAAGGAGCGCTTCGGCGTCTCGCGCGCGTTCTCCAAGCGCGTCAAGGAGATCCTCGGCGACCAGCCCGACATCGTCTTCGAGCACGTCGGGCAGGCGACCTTCCCCACCTCGGTGTTCTGTGTCAAGCCGTTCGGCAAGGTCGTGATCTGCGCCGGCACCACCGGCTTCAACCTCGACTTCGACGTGCGCTACCTCTGGATGCGCCAGAAGCAGATCATCGGCTCGCACTTCGCCAACGCGTACGAGTGCACCAAGGCCAACGAGCTGATCGAGGCGAATCAGGTCCGGCCGGTGCTGTGGCGTACGTTCGGCTTCGAGGGAGTGCCGGAGGCGCATCAGCTGATGCGCGACAATCAACATCTGGGGAAGATCTCGATCCTGGTCGGCGCCGAGGCCGAGAAGCAGGGCAAGACCGAGGACGGTCCGGGAGCGATCTACGCGGAGGTGGGTGCGTAATGGTGTGCGTGATGATTCGTTGGGTGGCCAACCCGTTCCGGGGAGACAAGTTCGCCGAGGGCTGGCGCCCGGCCGCCGAGGCCGCGCTCGACTTCGGTGCCACCTCCTGGTCCTTCTACCGTGCGCTGGACGGCCGGCTGGACTTCGTCCAGCTGGCGACGTTCCCGTCCAAGGCGCACTTCGAGCGCTATTGGTACTCGGAGCGCATCGCCGAGGTGCGCACGGAGCTGTCGGGCACCTACCAGGTGCCGCTGCTGCCGGCGTTCTTCGAGATCGTCGGCGAAGGCGTGACGGCCGAGCTGCCGGCGGCGACCGCCGAGGTCTGATCCTCCGTTCGCGGGCGCGGACGTCGTTCGCGCTCGTCGGCCGCCGACGCTAGGCCGCGGCCGGCAGGACGACGTCCTCCGGCACCATCAGCATCAGCGCTGTCGGCACGTCGGCGACCGTGAGCTGCTCCAGCAGCGTCGCCTTCTCGGCGCGGCCGGGGACCGCACTGCCGGCGAACCCTCCGACGCGCCCATAGGCGGCACGGCGGACCGCCAGGCAGGGCCAGAAGGCGTCGCCGTCGTCGCCGCCCTCGAGGTCGACCGCGCGCGGGCGGGCGGCGTCGGTCTCGGGCTCGCCGTCGAGCAGGTCGACCAGCGGCGCCAGCCAGCCGTTGGCAGGGACGGCGTCCGGGCGCAGCAGGACCACGTGCTCGCCGCGGGCCAGCGCGGCGGCCTGGTCGCAGGCGGGGCCGAAGCCGAGCGGGTACTCGTTGCGCAGCGTGTGCAGATCGCCCTCGACCGTGGCCAGCACGGCGGCGGTCTCGTCGACCGAGCCGTCGTCGACCACGATCACCTCGAACTCGGGCTCGTCGGGCAGCTTCGCGAGCGCAGACAGGCAGCGGAACAGCAGCGGCGCCTGGTCGCGCACGACGACCACGATCGAGACCCGCGGCGCACTCACGGGCGCCTCCGGGCGACGAGATGGTGGAAGTGCGTGTTGTCCCAGGGCGACAGCTCGGGCGGATACGGATCGTGGACCTCGACCTCGAACCACTCCCCCATGCGGGCGAGCTCCTCGTCGAGCTGGGGGTAGACGGCGCGGTAGTGCGCGCCGAGATCCTCGGAGTAGGTCTCGACGACGACCTCCTCCTCGACGCCGAACTGCGCCTTGAGCAGCAGCGACGCGCCGGGGGCGAGCATCGAGGCGCAGCGCTCGTACATGCCGGTGCGCTCGGCCGCGGTCTCGAGGTAGGTGATCACGCCCAGCGAGAGGATCAGGTCGAAGCGTTCGGGCGTCGAGTAGGTGCGGGCGTCGCCGACCTCGGTGCTCAGGCGCGGGTGGTCGAGCGCGTTGCCGAGGAAGTCCGGCACGTAGTCGACGGCGTGCACCGAGCAGTCGAGCTCGGACACGAGCAGGTTGGCGATCACGCAGGTGCCGCAGCCGAGGTCCAGCACGCGCGCGCCGGGCCCACAGAGCTCGTGGATGGCGGCGAGGTCGTAGGGGTCGTGGCGCGAGTGGAAGCGAGCGGCCTTCGGTCCCTCGACCGACGTGCGGCCGAGCCAGAAGCCGCGGATCGTGTCTGCGCCCGCGTTCATGCCCAGTGGTGCGCGATCGGGGCGATCCACTCGAGCGCGCGGTCGTAGTCGGCGGGGGTGTCGATCTCGCGGGCGCGCACGTCGGCGACCGGGATCGGGAGGTGCGGCGCGAGCATCTCGAAGACGTGGCCGCGGGCGTCGTGGCGGGCCTGGGCCTGTTCGATCGCCGCGCCGGAGAAGCGCAGCAGGCCGGTCCACTCGAGCCCGTCGCCCTTGCGGCTGAAGGCGGTCGCCGAGCGCACCCCGTCGCGCTGCTCGACGGTCGTCAGGACCGCGTCGGTGGTGTTCGGCGGCGCGACGCCGAGGCAGGGGCCGTCGGCGACGAGCAGACGGCGAAAGTCCTCGGGATGCACGAGCAGGTCGCCGTCGAGCGAGATCACGTCGCCCTCGGCGCCCCTGCAGCCGAGCGCGAGGCTGGCCGCGGTGCCGGTCGTGGCGTACTCGTGATTGATCGCGAAGGCCACGTCGCGACGGGCCTGCGAGACCGTCGAGATCACGTCCTCGGCCTGGTGTCCGACGACGACGACCACGTCGTCGACGTCGCGCAGCATGCGCAGGTGCCAGGAGATCAGCGGCTCGTCGAGCACCGAGACCAGGGCCTTGGTCTTGCCGAGGCCCAGGCGCCGGCCCTCGCCGGCGCAGTTGATCACCACGCGGACAGGAGCTCGCACAGGCGCTTGGAGTCGAAGATCGCGTGGGTCGCCACGCCGTAGAGGCCGGGCGCGGGCGCGTGCACGCCGCCGTAGGCCACGCCGAGGTCGGCGGCGGCCATCAGGCCGAGGTCGTTGTAGCCGTCGCCGATCGCGCAGATCGGACCGTCGAAGTCGCGCGCGACGTCGGCCTTGTCGAGCACGGAGACGAGCTCGACCAGCCGATCGCCCTCGGCGCGGGCGGTCGAGCAGCGGACGTCGACGCCGAGCTGGCGCACGAGCTCCTCGATCCAGACGTCGAGGTTGCCGGTGACGATGGTGCAGCGCTCGCGGTTGGCGGCGAGAAACTCGGCGATGTGCGGGTCGACCTCGACGTTCGCGACGATCTCGCGCACGGTCGAGACCGGTACGCGGCTGAGGATCTCGACACGCCGGCGCAGGCTCGACTCGAACGGCAGCTCGCCGGCCATCGTGCGGCGCGTCAGCTCGGCGATCTCGCGCTCGAGGCCGATCGAACGAGCGATCTCGGGCAGGATCTCGATGCGCGTGATCGTGCCGTCGAGGTCGAACAGGAACTGCTCGACGGTCGGGCGTCGGCGCGCAGCGGCGGCGCGACGAGCGTGCGAGCGGCGACGGATCGCCGAGCGGCTGAGGGTCAGGGGAGCGAGCGGCATTCCTAGGGCCCCGCTCCGGCGCTCGCGTAGTCGTAGCCCGAGTCGTCCCAGGGGCCGGTGGCGACGATCGCCGGGCCGTCGAGGTAGTTCCAGTCGGCGCAGGGAGTGCGCCAGTCGCCGTAGAGGGCGGTCAGCTCGGCGTCGTGGTCGCGAACCTTGAGCCAGGCGCGGTCGAGGAAGCGGAACTCCTCGAGCGGCTGGGCCGGAATCGCGCAGTCGTTGACGACCGGGCCGCTCGGCGCGTGGCCGTAGTTGCGGTAGCGGAAGCGCTCGCCGTCGAGCCGGAGGCGGAAGAAGTCGAACTTGGCGCCGTCGCGGCGGAAGCTGTATTCGGTCGGCTCGGCCGCCTGCACGCTCGGGAAGCGGTGCACCAGCTTGAAGCCGGCGGCGGCCAGGTCGTGGATGCAGGACTCGAGCCGGTCGAGGTCGTCGGCGAGAAGGCAGAAGTCGGCGTCACCGGAGTCGTGCAGCATCAGGTTGCCCTCGCGCGCCCAGCCGAGCAGGAAGCCACCGAAGGCCCAGTAGCGGCCGGCGAGCGGGCCGCGCGCGAGCACGTCGCTGAGCAGGCGCAGGCTGGCGGCCATGCGCCGGCGAGCGTGTTCGGCGGGGGACTCGAAACCGATCGGCAGGCTGCCGGTGGTCATCGTCTCGGTCATCGGCAGGCCCGACGCGGGGTTGAGCCGCGGTCGAGAAGCGGCGACCGCTGCCGATTACGCGGACGTGCTTGGTGAAGTCGCTCCCCGCCCCCGGGTCGTCGCGATCCTGCCCGCCTACAACGAGGCGGACGTGATCGGCCACGCGATCGAGGCGCTCGTCGAGGAGGGCGTCGAGGTCTACCTGCTCGACCACGGCTCGACCGACGACACCGTCGCGTGTGCGGAGCCCTGGCTCGGACGCGGGCTGCTGCGAATCGAGCGCTTCCCGCAGGAGTCGGGCTTCTCGGAGCGCAACGAGCGCGAGCTGGTCTGGAAGGACATGCTGCGCCGCGTCGAGCAGGTCGCGCACGAGCTGCGCCCCGACTGGGCGATCTTCTCCAACGCCGACGAGTTCCGCGAGAGCCCGTGGCCCGACCTCGGCCTGGTCGAGGCGATCGGCTTCGTCGACGCGCTCGGCTACAACGCGATCAACTTCGAGCTGTTCGACTTCCGGCCGACCGACGACGACTTCGCACCGGGCACCGACCCGCGTGCGCACCTCCTGCACTACGAGCGCGGCGGCGACTTCGACGCGCACCAGATCAAGGCCTGGAAGGTCGGCGACGAGCCGGCGCTGCTGCACCCCTCCGGCGGGCACAGCGTGCAGCTGCCCGACCGCCGTCTCTGCCCCGTGCCGTTCGTCTTGCGTCACTACCCCCTGCGCGGCGAGACCCACGGTCGGCGCAAGGTCTTCGGCGAGCGCATCGAGCGCTTCGCCGCCGAGGAGCGCGCCGAGGGCTGGCACGTCCAGTACGACGGCTACGCGTCCGGCGACGCCCGGTTCCTGCGCGACCCCGCGGAGCTCGTCCGCTGGGACGGCGCCGCCGTCCGCGCGCAGCTGCTCGCACGCGCCTCGCGCGACCAGCTGCTCGCTCGCGCGCTGCGCCCCGGCGGCGTCGCGCTCGGCGACATGGACGCAGGCGAGGTCGCCGGCTGGGCCTCGCGCGGCGTCGGCCGCGAGCTGGACGTCGACCAGGTCGGCGACGCGATCCGCTCGCTGGAGACGCAGACGTGGCCCGAAGGCGACCCCATCCTCCTCGTCGCGGCCGCCCGGCTGCTGACGAACGAGCTGGGCCAGCGCGGCGAACTGCGAGCCGTGCTCGAAGTCGAGGAGCGCTTGCAGCGCGCGATCTCCGCGGACGTCGCTGCGACCGCTGCCGGGGCCGGCGAAGCAGGGGACGCTTCGGAGGACGCCTGGGCCGAGGAGCCGGCCGGCGCAGCCGACGCGCTCGAAGGCGCACGCTCGGCCGCCGTGCTCGCCCTCGCAGACGAGATCCTCGCCACCCCCGCCCTGCTCCAGGCCTGGGGCGACGAGTTCGACGGCTGCGACGACGTCACGCTCGTGATCGCCGTCCCCTCCCCCGCGCTCGACCAGACCGCGGCGGCCCTCGGTGAGCTGGCCGCGGCCGCCGGCCTCGACGGCGACGACGCCGCCGACCTCTTGCTCCACCCGTGTGACGACCTGGCCGGCCTCGCCGACTCGGTCGTGGCCGTCTACGGCAGCAGCGGCGGCTTCGGCCCGGAGGACCTCGGCCGCCTGCGGGCGGAGCTGCTCAGCCCTGCTCCAGCGGCGCCATCGTCAGCCCCGCGTCCTTGAGCAGCTCCCAGTAGTGCTCGGCCGGCTCCTGCGGGCCGGCCCAGACGATCGCGCGGCCGCTGTTGTGGATCTGGTTGGCGAACTTCATGCCCCCCTCGTAGCTGACGCCCGGCAGCACGCGCGAGAGCGTCGAGGCGACGCCCTCGAAGGTGTTGTGGTCGTCGTTGAGGACGATCACGCGCCAGGAGTCCGACAAGCCGCTGCCGGGCCCACCCACGCGCGGCAGCTCGACGGTGCCGCCCCCGCTCACGCCGCCTCGGCCTCGGCCTTCTTCTTCCAGTAGCGCTCCAGCCCCTTGTAGAGCTGGTCGGGTGGCGCCGCCTGCAAGAAGGACTGGGTCGAGTCCTCGTCCATCACCTCGCGCAACTGCTTGCCCATGCGTGCGACGAAGCCGTCCTCGTCGAGCTCCCGCGCAGCCTCGGCGTTGTCGAGCAGTGCCTCGCGCACGCGGTGCAGGTGCTCGGTCACCTCGGTCACGTACCCGAAGTGCGTCAGGCACAAGCGCTTCGGACTCCATGCGGCGACGGTCTCGATCGAGTCCAGCCACAGCTCGACGTCGATGTCCGGCGGCGGCGTCGGCGCCAGCGCGAACTCGTGTGGCGGGATGCGCACGCCGGCGACGTCGCCGGTGTAGGCGTCACCGGTCTGCTCGTGCAGGTAGGCGACGTGATGCGAGGCATGGCCGGGCGTGTAGGCGACCTTGAAGCCCTCGACGGTCTCGCCACCCTCCAGGACGTGCAGGCGCTCCTCGGGCACCGGCACCATCAACCCCCAGAGCTCGTCCATGCGCTCGCCGTACAGCCTGGTGGCGCTGGCCATCAGCTTCGACGGGTCGACGATGTGCGGCGCGCCACGCTCGTGCACGTAGACCTGGAGGCCCGGGAAGCGGCGGCAGAGCTCGCCCGTCGCGCCGGCGTGGTCGAGGTGGATGTGGGTCAGCAGCAGGGCGTGCGGGATGCGACCCTCGAGGCCCTCCAACAGGGCGTCGAGACAGCTCGTGGGGCCAGGATCGACGATCACCCCGTCGACCTCGTAGGCACAGATCACCCGGTCGCGGCCCAGGTGCATGACGTCGATTGCGCGGCTCACAGCGGCCAACCACCATACAATCCTTAGAATGGCGCAGCCCGATCATCGACTTCCAGAGCGCGACCGCCCTTGGGTGATGCGCACCTACGCCGGCCACTCCAGCGCCCGCGAGTCCAACGAGCTCTACCGCAAGAACCTCGCCAAGGGCCAGACCGGCCTCTCGATCGCGTTCGACCTGCCGACGCAGACCGGCTACGACCCCGATCACGAGCTCGCCCGCGGCGAGGTCGGCAAGGTCGGCGTCTCGATCGCCCACAAGGGCGACATGCACGCGCTGCTGGACGGCATCCCGCTCGGCGAGATGAACACCTCGATGACGATCAACGCGACGGCGGCCTGGCTGCTGGCGCTGTACATGACCGTCGCCGAGGAGAACGGCGTCGAGCGCGCGGCGCTCCAGGGCACGACCCAGAACGACATCATCAAGGAGTTCCTGGCGCGCGGCACCTACGCCTTCCCACCCGAGCCCTCGATGCGGCTGATCACGGACATGATCGCGTTCACCGTCGACGAGGTCCCGAAGTGGAACCCGATCAACATCTGCAGCTACCACCTGCAGGAGGCTGGGGCCACGCCGGTGCAGGAGATCGCCTACGCGCTCTCGACCGCCCAGGAGGTGCTCGACCGCGTGCGCCCACGCGTGCCCGAGGAGACCTTCCCGCGCGTGTTCGGGCGCATCTCGTTCTTCGTCAACGCCGGCATCCGCTTCGTCGAGGAGCACGCCAAGCTGCGCGCGATGGGTCAGATCTGGGAGCGGATCGGCCGCGAGCGCTACGGCGTCGAGGATCCGCGCTTCCTGCGCCTGCGCTACGGCGTGCAGGTCAACTCGCTGGGCCTGACCGAGGCGCAGCCCGAGAACAACATCATCCGCATCGTGCTGGAGGCGCTGGCGGTGACGATGGGCCGCGACGCCCGTGCCCGCGCGCTGCAACTGCCGGCCTGGAACGAGGCGCTCGGCCTGCCGCGGCCGTGGGATCAGCAGTGGTCGTTGCGCATCCAGCAGATCCTCGCCTACGAGACCGACCTGCTCGACTACCCCGACATCTTCGAGGGCTCGAAGGTGATGGAAGGGCTCGTCGACGAGCTCGTCACGGGCGCGCAGGAGGAGATGGCGATCGTCGCCGAGCAGGGCGGCGCGGTGGCGTCGGTCTCGTACATGAAGACCAAGCTGGTGGAGTCCCACCGCGAGCGCGTGCGCCGCATCGAGGCCGGCGAGCAGAAGGTGATCGGCCAGAACGTCTACACCGAGCACGAGCCCTCGCCGCTGCAGGAAGGAGAGGACGGCGGCATCATGCGCGTCGACCCGGCCGTCGAGCGCGCGGCGATCGAGGCCGTGCAGGCGTGGCGGTCCGAGCGCGACCAGTCCGCCGCCGACGCGGCCATGGAGGCACTGCGCGCCGCCGCCGCGGACGAGTCCGAGAACCTGATGGGTGCGACGCTGGCCGCCGCCAGGGCCGGTGTGACGACCGGCGAGTGGTCGACCGCGCTGCGCGACGTCTTCGGCGAGTACCGCGGCCCCACCGGCGTCGGCGACGCCGCGGCGGCAGCGGCCGACGACGAAACGCTCGCCGAGCTGCGCGAGCGCGTCGAGGAGGTCTCCGAAGCGCTCGGGCGGCGCCTGAAGATCCTCGTCGGCAAGCCGGGCCTCGACGGTCACTCCAACGGCGCCGAGCAGATCGCCGTGCGGGCGCGCGACGCCGGCATGGACGTCGTCTACGAGGGCATCCGCCTGACGCCTGCGCGAATCGCCGCCACGGCCGTCCAGGAGGGCGTGCACGTCGTCGGCCTGTCGATCCTCTCCGGCTCGCACGCCGAGCTGATCCCGGCCGTCCTGCGCGAGCTCGAAGCGGCCGGCGCAGACGTGCCGGTCGTCGTCGGCGGCATCATCCCGCCGGCCGACGAGCAGGCGCTCGAGGACGCCGGCGTGGCGCGCGTCTACACGCCCAAGGACTTCGAGGTCAGCCGCATCATGGGCGACATCGTGGAGCTCGTCGCCGAGCGCCACGCCACCGCCGCGGCTACCGCCTGAAGACTCGCTCGAGCGGCAGCTCGAAGCCGGGCAGCTGCGGCGAGCGCAGCGAGTCGCCGGCGGCCCAGCGCAACTCGACGTCGAAGCTCGCAGCGTGCGGGTGCGACCTGCGCCAGACGGTGACGACCTCCGCGTAGGGGTCGACGAGCCAGAGCTCGGAAACTCCACGCGCCTCGTACATCGCCCGCTTGCGGCCGTTGTCGTAGCGCCACGTACTGGGCGAGCGAATCTCGACGAGCAGATCCGGAATGTGCTCGACGACGACAGAGAGATCCTCGGGAACGCGTTCCTCTGCGATCCAGACGACATCCGGGGCGTAGAGGTCGCGGTCGGTCAGCTCGACGTCGATGGTCGGCAGCGCCAAGCCGCGTCCTGGTCCGGCCTGGGTCCAAGCGTCCAGCGCGCTGACGATCCGCATCTGTCCCAGCTGATGCAGCGGCCGGGGGCTATCCACGACCATCGCTCCGTCGATCAACTGGGAGCGATCGTTCTCGACCGTCACCTCGCGGTATTCGGCCACGGTCATGCCGGTTGCCTCGATACGCATACTCCACACAAAGCCTAAGTCACGAGACGGACTTCTTCGCCCCCCTCCGCTAGCGTGCCGCCCGGCCCATGGCTGAAGACCCGCAAGAGCTGGGACGGCGGCTGCGCGAGCGCGAGCGCTCGGCGGCGCCGGCGGCGCTGAACCTGATCGAGGACCGCTCGGCGGCGGCGCGCGAGCGCACGGCGGCGCTGCTGGCGGCGGTCTCCCCCGCAGCGCTCGGCGGCGAGGCGCCCGCGCACCTGGTCGGCATCACCGGTCCTCCGGGGGCCGGCAAGTCGACGCTGCTGTCGGCGCTCGTGGCCGCGTGGCGCGAACGGGACCGCACCGTGGCCGTGCTGGCAGTGGACCCGTCCTCGAAGCGCTCGGGTGGCTCGCTGCTAGGCGACCGCGCGCGCATCGAGCACGACCCACGCGACGACGGCGTGCTGATCCGCTCGACGGCGGCCGGAGGACGCCTCGGCGGTCTGGCGGCGCCGACGCGGGAGGCGGCCGAGGCGCTGGCGGCAGCGTTCGACGTGGTGGTGATCGAGACGGTCGGCGTGGGTCAGTCGGAGACCGACGTCGAGGACGTCTGCGACACGGTCGCGGTCGTCGTCCAGCCCGGTTCCGGGGACGTGCTGCAGTTCCTCAAGGCGGGGATCATGGAGGTGCCCGACGTGCTGGTGGTGACGAAGGCGGACATGGGCGACCCGGCCGCGCGCGCACAGCGGGACTTGCGCCGGGCGCTCGGGGCGCTCGGGTCGCGCGAGGTGCCGGTGCTGGCGGTGTCCTCGCTGCCACCGGCGAGCGGCGTCGACGAGCTCGCCGACGCACTCGAGCAGCGCTTCCAAGCGCTCGACCTGCCGGCGCGACGGCTGCGCTCCCGTCGCCTCAGCGCGTTGCGCGAGTTCACCGTCGAGCATGGGGAGCAGGCGCTGCGCGCGCTCGGAGGACGCCGTGCCGCCACTCGACTGCTGGCCGGGGAGGACGAGGGGCTCGCCGTAGGGGCGCTGGTCGAAGCGCTGGAGCGCAAGGCGTGAGGCTTGCGGCGCAGATCGGGCTGCTGGCGGCGGTCTTCGTCATCGCGACGGCGATCGCCGCGCTGGCGGGGGCAGCCAATCTCGGCGTCGCGGCTGCGATCGGGCAGATCGCGTTCACGCTGGCGCTCGTCGCCTCGTTGTTGCGTGGCCCGTAACCCATGCGCCGTCGTTGATTGACTCTCGGGTCACCTGGGAACACTGGTCGCATGACGGGCGATCGACGCGAGCTTTGGCTTCCTGCGGAACCCACCAGCGCAGCGCTCGCCAGGCGAGCGATTCGCGAGGCGGCGGCGGAGGTGGGACTGAACGAGATCGAGACCGCGGACGTGGTCCTGGCCACCAGCGAAGCCGTCGCGAACGCGATCGAGCACGGCTCTCCCTGCAGTGGCGACATGATCCGCCTGCGCGTGACCTTCGCCGATCGTGCGCTGACAGTGGAGGTGCGCGACTGCGGCACCTTCCCGGCCCCGGCCAAGCACGACGACTACGACCGCGGACGCGGTCTGCCGATCATCGGCATGCTCAGCGACCGCGTCGAGGTCGATCCACGCCCTGACGGCACGATCCTGCGCTTCGCCAAGCAGCTCGGCAGAACCGCCGCGAGCGGACGTGAGGCCAGGTTTCAGGCCGCGTAGGGCCTAGGAAAGCGCCTTTGCGACCGCTTCCAGCACGCGATCGGGCTGGAACGGCTTGACCACGAAGTCCTTGGCGCCGGACTTGATCGCCTCCAGCACCTTCGACTCCTGTCCCAACGCCGAACACATGATCACGCGCGCCGAGGGGTCGAGCGAGACGATCTCCCGCAGCGCCTGCAGGCCGTCCTTCTCGGGCATGGTGATGTCGAGCGTCGTCACCTCGGGACGCAGCTGCCGGAACGACTCGACGGCCTGGCGGCCGTCGCCGGCCTCGCCGACGACCTCGTGACCACCCTGGGCGAGCGCGTCGCCCACCACCTTGCGCATGAACGCGGCGTCGTCGACGACGAGCACGCGGGCCATCAGTCCACCACCTCTCGTTCGGGAACGCCGGTGCTCGTACCGATCACCGACTCGATCTTCACTGCCCACTCCGTCTCGTCGACCACGATCAGCCGCCCGGTCGCGAAGCGCAGGCCGTTGACGTAGAGGTCGACGGGGTCCTCGGCGCGCCGGTCCAACTCGACGACCGCGCCCGCGGGCATGCCGACGACACGGCCGGTCTGCATGCGCGCGCGGCCGAGCTCGGCCCACACGCGCACCGGCACGTCGCGCAGCGAACGCTCGAGGTCGCCGCCGGCGGCTGGCACCGGCGCAACGCCCGTGGCGTCCGCGAGCTCACCGCCGCGCTCATCGAGCGCGCGGGTCATGCGCACCACGAAGGCGTTCGGCACGACGAGGATCAGTCGACTCGGAGAGCCGAGCACGGAGAAGTGCGCGCGGGCGAGGCGGCCGTCCTCGGTCAGCGCCTCCATCACGGCCTGCGACGAGGCGTAGGTGCCGACCTCGGGCGGCGAGATGTGGACCTCCTGCCCGAGCGCCGCTCCGGCCGCGGCGGCGGCCGCGGACATCATCTGGTTCATCGCCTCGCCGACCGCCGACAGCTCGAGCTCCGACAGCTCGGGCTCGCCGCCGTCGGCCGGCGGGTCGCCGCCCATCATCGCCGCGGCCAGCGCCCGCGCGCCCTCGAGCGGCATCGCGAACACGTTGCCGCCGGTGACGCCGTCGACGAACGAGACGCTGCAGGCCACCAGCGGCGGCGCCAGCGCGCCGAGCGGATCGAGATCCGAGCTCTCGACCGAGACGCCGCCGACCTCGACGGCGCCCGGGCAGAGCGTCTCCAGCACCCCGGTGACCGCGTCGACGGTCACCTCCACCAGGCGCTCCAGCGCACGGTCGTTGCTCATGCCAGTCCCTCCTCGGCCGGGCCCAGCACCTGCACCGCGCGGCGAGCGCCGTTGCGCCCGGGCGCCCCGCGGTGGACCGGCTGGTCGTCGGCGTAGACGGTGACCCCGCGCGAGACCGGCGCGCCGAGGCGCAGGACGTCGCCGGGCTGGAGTGCGAGCACCTCCTCGATCGGCAGCTCGACGCTCGGGGCGGCGGCGCGCAGCGTCACCTCGACGTCGTGCAGGACGGCGTTGACCGCCTGCGCGATGCGTGGGTCCTGGGCGCCGTCGCCCGACTCGTCGCGACCCATGATCGCGTCCTCGACGGGATGGATCGCGCCGTAGGGGATCAGCATCGTGAGCGTGTGCGAGCTGCCGCCGAGGCGCAGCTCGAGCACCAGCACCAAGGTCGGCTCGCTCGCCGAGGCGAGCTGGGCGTCGTCGGCGGAGGTGTCGAAGCCGCCGACGGTCAGGGGCACCCGCGCAAGGTCCTCCCACGGGGTCGCGAGCTGGCTCACGAGGCCGTCGACGACCCGCAGCGCGAGACGCCGGTCGACGTCGGACAGGCGCCGTGCCTTGGGCGGCTTGCTGGAGCCGCCGCCGAGCAGGTTCTCGATCGCGGTCAGCACGAACTGCAGCTCGAGGCTCCAGAGCATGCGCGTGCCGATCTCCTGCATCTCGACGGTCGCGTTGATCGAGTCCTTGGCCAACTGGAGATGGGCGTCCCACCAGGTCAGCTGGGCGCTGTCGATCAGCTCGACCTCGACCGGCACCCGCAGCTCGGCGGTCAGCGTCGTCGCGCCGGCCTGGCAGAAACGGTCGACGGCCTGCTTGATGCGCCGGATCTGCTCGGGGGTGAACTTGATCGGCCGCGTGAAGTCGACCGAGCGCACGCGCTTGGCGCGCGCGCTGCGGCGGGCGTCGGCGTCCGGCAGCTCGCCGCGGTCGGCGGCCTCGAACAGCTCGGCGATCTGGTCGGTGGAGAGGCTCTGGTCGCTCATGCGCTCATCCCACCCCCAGCCGTACCAGCAGCTCGTCGACCCCGTTCTCGCTCGGCACGAGCAGGAACGAGAGCGAGCAGGCCTGCTTCTCGACGATCAGGTCGGAGTCGACCAGCAGGGCGGTGTCGCCACCGGCGGTCCCGGCCGCCAAGGCGGACGCGACGATCGCGCCGAGCATGTCCGAGTCGGTGCGCGGCGGGCCGGGCTCGAACGTGAGTCCGGTCATCGAGCCGAGCGCGCCGACGTACGAGGAGCCGAGGATGTTGCCGACCTCGCCGACCGCCGAGCGGCCGACGTCGGTGCCGGCCTCGACGCCGAGCAGCCGACAGACCGAGCGCTCGTCGTCCCAGGACAGCAGCATCAGCACCAGCGCCGGGAACTCGCCGCCGAGCGGCATCGTGACGGCCGTCACCGGTGCGGTCGGAGGCCCGGCGGCCTGCACCGCTTGCGCGAACGGCAGCACGCGCGCGTTGGGAACCGAGACGTCGACAGGGTGACCGACCAGGCTCGACAGCGCGGTGCTGGCGGTGCCGGAGCCGACGTTGGCCAGCTCGCGCAGCGCGTCGAGCTGCAGCTCGCTGTAGCGCTCGGCGACGGGCAGCTGCTCGCTCATGCCGCCACCGCCTCGCCGGTCGTCGTGGGCGCACTGCCCGTCGATCCCGGGCGTGCGCCCAGCGGCAGGCGCACGGTTGCGATCGTGCCCTCGCCGGGCACGGAAGTCAGGGCGAGCTCGCCGCCGAGCTCGCGCACCGAGGTGCGTGCCGCGTCCATGCCGACGCCACGGCCCGAGACCTCGGTGGCCTGCTCGGCGGTGGAGAAGCCGGGTGCGAACAGCAGCTCGATCGCGGCCTCCAGTTCCAGCTCGTCGGCGCGTTCGGCGGAGATCAACCCGCGCTCGTACGCCCGTGCGGCCACCCGGGCGACATCCACCCCGCGACCGTCGTCGCTGACTGCGACCAGCGCCTCGCCCGCGTCGTGGCGGGCGGAGATCTGCAGCGTGCCGGTGCGCGGCTTGCCGGCCGCCTCACGCTCTACCGGCGTCTCGAAGCCATGGTCGAGCGCGTTGCGCACGAGGTGAGCCAAGGGGGCGCCGAGCGCGTCGACCAGCGCGCGGTCGAGCTCGGTGTCCTCCCCCACCAGCACCAGCTCGACCTGCTTGTCGAGCGCTTGCGAGAGGTCGCGCACGAGGCGCGGGAAGCGCAGGAAGACGGCCTCGACGGGGATCATGCGCAGCTGTGCGAGCAGCTGGCCCAGCTGCTCGGAGGAGCGCGTCAGCTCCGCCACGCAGCGTTCGAGCTCGGGCATGCCGACGGCGCTGGCGAGCAGCTCCACCTCGGTGCGGTGCACGACCAGTTCGCCCAGCGCGTCGACCAGCCGGTCGAGGCGCTCGACGTCGACGCGTACGGTCGCCAACCCGCGCGGGCGGCCACGGGCTGCAGCCGAGCCGACCGTCGTCCTGCGCGCCGGCGTGCGCTCGCCCTCGAGCTCGGCGGCCGAGACCTCGGCCACGTCCGCGACGCCGGCAGCGGCGCCGGAGACGGCCTCGCCGGGCTCCGTCGACGCCAGCCAGGCCTCGATCACGTGGTCGTCGAAGCCCTCGACCGAATCCAGCGGCGGCACCGAGCCGAGCAGCTCGCCATGGTCGCCGAGCGCGGACAGCACCATGAACGCGCGTACCGAGCGCAGCTCGGCGTCGGCGGACAGGCGCACGACCAGGTGCACGACGCGACGACCGTCCGCGAGCGCGGCGGCAACCGGCGCCGGTCGCGCCTCGGGGACCTCGCGCGATGCCTTCTGCGCCGCCGAGCGGGCACGCACGAGACCGCGCAGCCGGTCGACCAGCGGCTCGGGATCGATGTCCTCGCCCCCGGTCGCCTCGATCGCGCCGACGCAGGCGTCGAGTGCGTCCAGACATTCCAGCAGCGCGTCGATCGCCTCGCGTGGGAGTCCGTCGGTGCGCTGACGCAGCAGCTCGAAGACGTCCTCCATCTGATGCGCGAGCGCCGCCATGCCGCTGAAGCCGAGCGTCGCGCTCGACGCCTTGAGCGAATGCGCGATGCGGAAGATCTCGTCGACGGTGTCGCGATCGTCGGGGTGCTCCTCGACGCAGACGACGGCGAGCCCGAGCCGTTGCAACTGCTCGCGCGCGTCCGCCAGGAAGAGCTGGAGGTACTCGGCGGGGATGGCCATTCACCTGGGTGTTCGGCAAATGTGCTGCCGACTTCAGCTCATGCGCACGAAACCAACCACGCCATCGCGCGTGTGGGTGCGGCGAGCGACCATGTCCGACGTGTTGCCCTCGATGGTCTGGATGCGTCCGTCGGGCAGCACGTTCTCGACGATGCCGATGTGCTCGTCCCAGACGATCAGGTCCCCCGGCTTGGGATCTCGAGTCGCGCGTCCGGCACCTTGCGCCCATGAGTAGAGGGCGTCCACCGAACCGAATCCCTGGCCGCTGTCGCCGAGCGGCATACCTGCCTGACGCGCAGCCCAGGAGACGAAGTAGGCACACCAGGGGCCTGGAGGCGGGCTGCCGCTCGCGGCCCTGTACTCGCGGATGCGCGGGCTCTCGTTGGACCCTGGTGGCTGTTCGGTCACGCCGATCTCGCCCCGGACGGCAGCCAGCATGCCTTGCGCACCACCGCCGACCGGCGCGGAGCCAGTCAGCGCGTTGCCTGCCTGCGCCTGCTGCAGCACGTTCGCGAAGCTTGCTCCCTGCGTTCTGGAGGTGCTTGGAGCAGCGGTGGGCTGCCGCGGCACGAAGGCCGTGTTGATCTCCTGGATGCGAGCGAGGGTCGTGTCGAGGCTCACCGTCCCCGGTGATCGGCGGACCGCGCGACGGCTTGAGGGCCTTGGAAAGCAAACGGGCGGGCGGCCCAAGGGCCGCCCGCCCGCTCGATCGTTCCCCTATGTGGCTCCCAGAGGGAGCTATGTGTAGGCGCCGGGCTTACTGCAGCAGCGACAGAACGCTCTGCGGGGCCTGGTTGGCCTGGGCCAGCATGGCCGTACCGGCCTGCTGGAGGATCTGCAGCTTCGTGAAGTCGACCATCTCTGCGGCCATGTCCACGTCGCGGATCCGGCTCTCCGACGCAGTCAGGTTCTCCTGGTACGTGGAAAGGTTGTTGAGCGCGTACTCGAGGCGGTTCTGCACCGCACCGAAGGCCGCGCGCTGAGTCGACACGTTGGCGATGGCCACGTCGATCTCCGAGATGTCGGTCGCGCCGGCCTCGGTGAGCGCGAACACGCTCGAGCCGACGGACGCGCCCAGGGAGATCGTGGCAACGCCGATCTGCTCGCCGTCGTTCGCGCCGACCTGGAAGGTCATCGTGGACGCGGCGTTGAGCAGGGAGGTGCCGTTGAACTTGGCCGAGGTGCCGATGCGCTCGATCTCGGAAGCGAGCTGGTTGACCTCGCTCTGGATCGACGCACGGTCGTCCGTGCTGAGCGAGCCGTTCTTGTACTGCACGGCGAGCTCACGAACGCGCTGGAGCATGGCGTGGACCTCGGTCAGCGAACCTTCGGCCGTCTGGACCAGCGACACCGCGTCCTGCGCGTTGCGCTGAGCCTGGGCCAGGCCGCGAATCTGACCACGCAGGCGCTCGCTGATGGCGAGACCGGCGGCGTCATCGGCGGCACGGTTGATCCGGTAGCCCGAGGACAGACGCTCCATCGACTTGGCCAGCTTGCTGCTGGTGCCGACCAGGTTGCGGTGCGCGTTGAACGCCTCGACGTTGCTATTGATGCGAAGGGACATGAATCATCCTCCTTGATGAACGTGTGACGTAGTCCCGTCCTGGGGCGACTCCATGTCACCCCCTTACCTGACCTCTTACTCGGCCCCCCCAGCGCCCGCTTGAGGCGACTCGAGGCCGACATTCGTCCAGGCGCCTAGGCCTGGACGTCGATCAGCCGCTCGGGATCGTCCGGGCGGCGTGGCTGCGTGCGCTCCTGGCGCTCGAGCTCCTCGCGCTGCTGGTCGCGACGCTGCTCGTCGTCCTCGTCGCGCGGGCGACGACGCTGCACCGGCGTCACCGCCGGCAGCCCGTCGCGCTGGCCGATCGGGCGGATCGGCTCGGTCACGACGCGTCGGCCTTCCCGTTGCCCGCGGTGCGGGTCGCGGCGATCGCGGCTTGACGCGCGGCGACCAAGCGGCGCCGGGCGGCCTCGACCTGCGCCAGCGCCAGCTGGCGC
Organism: uncultured Thermoleophilaceae bacterium; assembly: GCA_963846505.1. Lineage (GTDB taxonomy): Bacteria > Actinomycetota > Thermoleophilia > Solirubrobacterales > Thermoleophilaceae > JACVRW01. The sequence continues at coordinate 800,345 of CAWJWD010000004.1, forward strand.
CAGACGGCCACGGACACGGCCCAGGTGATCATGAAGGCGGCCAGGCCGCCGATCAGCCCGCGCAGCCAGGCGTCCGCGGCCGGGACGCCGGCGCGCATCGAGAGGTAGATCGTCAGCCCCAGCGCCGCGATGCCGGCCCAGGCGCGCAGGCTCTTGATCTGCGCGTGCGCCCGGGGATGACGGTTGAGCGTGAGTGCGTCGGGCGGCAGACCGTCGGGGATCTGCGGCTTCTTGGCCATCAGCGTCCATCCCAGGAGTTGGTCAGGCGCTCCTTGCGCTGGCGCTCGAAGACGTGGCGCACGAGCCGGTCGCGGCTCTTCTCGGTGATCTGCTCGATCTGGCCGCCGAGGCGGTCCTCGCCGTCATCGCGCACGAAGCGCCCACGTCCCTCGACGACGTGGCCGTCGGGCAGCGGCAGCTCGAACCAGAAGGTCTCGCCGAGATGGAAGCCGTACGCGCCGTTGATCAGCATGCCGTTGCCGCTGAGACTGATCGTGTTGGCCTCCAACGGCTCCAGCACCTGAATCGGATCGTCCTCGTCGTCGCAGTGCCAGAGCCGCACGTCGAGCACCGTCTCGACGCGCACGAAGTCGCGCCGCTGCACGAGCGCGGCGTCGAGGCTGCGCTCGAACGAATAGAGGTCGACGCTCTCGTCGAGGGCCTGCACGACGCCCTCGATGTGGGCCAGCCCGCGGGGCGTGGTGAACTCGATCGAGCCCCACTGCTCGCCGCTGAGCTCGAAGCCCGAGTCGGGAGCGAGGAACAGCGCCAGCGAGAAGTGATGCTCGGACGCGCGCTCGACGCGCGCGTCCACGCGACCGAAGCCGGCCACCTCGAGCACCAGCAGCTGGCGCTCGTGCGGGACGGCCGTGACGCTCACGGCAGCAGGCCTCCCGCGAGCCGGCCCGGGTCGGCCGGCTGGAGGTCGGCGTCGACGACGTAGGAGATCGGGACGCCGGCGGCCAGCGCCACGTCGAGCACCGGCCCGAGGTGGGCGGTCTCGTTGGCGTGGGTGAGCACGAGCCGTGCCGGCTTCAGCGCGTCCAGGCGCAGCAGCAGGTCCTCGGCCGCGCGACGGCTGAGCGTGGCCGGCAGCACCAGGTGCACCTCGACGTCGCCGATCTGCTCGAGCTGGGCGGCCAGCGTGGCCACCCCGTCGGGGTCGCCCGCGGTCGGGGTGTCGATCACCACGAGCGCGCGGTCGCGCTGCTCGCGGATCACCGCGCGGGCCTCCTCGGCGGTCTCGGCGCGCACGACCGGCACCGCCAGCGGCAGCAGCGTGCGGGCGGCGGCGTCCGCGTCGGTGCCGAGCGCGACGTGCACGACCGGCAGCGAGCTGCGCTGCGCGTAGACGGAGGCCATGCGCTCGGCGCAGAGGGACTTGCCGGCGCCACCGGCGCCGACGAACGCGATCACGCGCGAGCTCGGCGGGGCGGCGACGATGCGGCGGGCGAGCGCCTCGCGGGTCAGCTCGCGCAGGTCCGCCTCGGGCGCGAACGGCGCGCCGTGCTCGGTCGCCTCGGCCAGCACCGCACGCGCGAGCGTGCCGGAGAGGCCGGCGTCGCGCAGCTCGTCCTCGAGCGGCTCGGCGGCGTTGGCACGCGCCTCGTCGCGCGGCTCGCGCAGCTTGTCTCCCGCGGCGAGCGCACCGGACACGGCACGGGCGGCAGGGGTGGCCGGGCCCGGCGTGGGCCGGCTCGGCTGCTGCTCGGGCGCGAACGGCTCCTCGACCGAGAGCGCCGCAATCAGGGGGTTGCTCCCCGCGCCTGCCGGCGTGGAGGGCATGAAGGACGTCGGGCGACCGCTGGGTGCCGCGGCCGGCGGCATCATCGGCGCCTGGTGCGCCGGAGCGGGCAACTCGAAGGAGACGGGCTCCGCCGGAGCGGCCGTTCCAGGCGCAGGCGACGTCGGCGCGAGATCGGTCGCCGCAGCGAAGCCTGCCTCCGGCAGCGGCGAGCGCTCGACCGTCGGCGGGACGAACGGCGTCGCGGGGGCCGCGAACGGCTCCGCCTCCAGCGGCTCCACCGGCGCCGCGAAGGCGGTGTCCTGCGCCAGCTCGGCCTCGGGCTGATGCCACTCCAGCGGCTCGGCGGCGGCCCAGGCGGCCGCCTCGCCGTCGGCGCGCTCGAGCTCGCGGGCGAAGGCGCCGGGCAGGTCGGGCTCGAAGGTCGTGGTCTCTTGGGTGCTCTCGTCGTGCGCGGGCGCGTCGAAGTGAGCGGAGTCGCTCAGCCCGTCGAAGTCGGGCAGCATCGACTCCTCCTCGTCGCGCACGTCGACGCTCGCAAGCCCGGGACGGGCCTCGATCTCGACGAACGGGCGCTGGAAGAAGCCGCCCACCCCACCGACCAGGCCGTCGCGGCGACGGAGCACCACGGCGTCGGGGCCGAGTTCGGCCTTGACCTTCGGGAGCACCTCTTCGAGGGACTTGCCGCGGTACACGCGGGTGTCGGTGCCGTTGCTGGGCGGGGCGGTCTGAGGGTTCACGACTCGACGACTCCAATCGTTTCAACGCGGATACCGGGGACGATCTCGTTGTAGGAGCAGACGGCGGTCTGGGGTGCCGCTTGCTCCATCAGGCGCGCGAGATGGCGGCGCACGCGGGCGGAACAGAGCACCACGGGGCGCAGTCCGCGCGCCGTGGCCTCCTCGAGCTGGGACTTGATCCGAAGCACGAGTGCCTGGGCGCGCGTGGGCTCGAGCGCCAGGTACTCGCCATCCGAGGTCTGCATGATGGATTCGGACATCTCCTGGTCCACTCTCGGATCCAGAGCGATGACCTTTAGCGATGCACCGGATTCGAGATGCGGCGCAGTGATCGCGCGGCCGAGTGCCTGACGCGCATATTCGGCCAGCATGTCCGGATCGCGGGTCAGGCGAGCCTTGTCGCCGACGGCCTCCACGATCGTCCCCAGATCGCGGATCGGGACCCCCTCGCGCAGCAGCGCCTGCAGCACGCGCTGGATCTCGGCGAGGCCGAGCAGGTCGCCGCCGACCTCCTCGACGACCGCCTCGTTGTGCTCCTTGAGACGGTCGAGCAGGCGGCGGGTGTCCTGGCGCGTGAGCAGCTCGGCGCCGTGGGCGCGGACGGTCTCGGTCAGGTGCGTGGCGATCACCGACTCCGGGTCGACGACCGTGTGGCCGCGCGCCTCCGCCTCCGCGCGCACGTCCTCGGAGATCCAGACCGCCGGCATGCCGAAGGCGGGCTCGGTCGTCGGCACGCCGGGCAGCGTGCCGATCGCGTCGCCGGGGTCCATCGCCAGCAGGTGGCCGGGCATCAGCTTGCCGCGCGCGATCTCGCCGCCGCGCAGGCGCACGACGTACTCGTGCGACTCGAGCGCCGGGTCGTCGTGGATGCGCACCGGCGGCACGACGACGCCGAGCTCGGAGGCGAGCTGGCGGCGGATGCCGGTCACGCGCGAGAGCAGCGAACCGCCGGCGCCGCCGTCGACCAGCGGCACGAGGCCGAAGCCGATCGCCAGCGACAGCGGGTCGACCTGCAGCGCCTCGAGCGCCGCGTCGCGCGGGGCCGGCAGAGCGGCCTGCTCGGCCCCCTCGGGCAGTGCGGGCTTGTCCTCGACGAAGAAGTCGTGGTCCTTCATCACCCAGCCGACGAGCGCGAAGAGGCCGCCGATCACGAGGAACGGGATCTTCGGCAGGCCCGGGATCAGCGCGAACGAGCAGACGACCACGGCCGCCACCAGCGGCGCCTTGTGCTGGGACAGGATCTGGCCGGCGACCTCGTTGCCGAGGTCCTTCTCGGACGCGGTGCGCGTGACGAGGATGCCGGTCGCGGTCGAGATCAGCAGCGCCGGGATCTGCGCCGAGAGGCCGTCGCCGACGGTCAGCAGCGAGAAGTGCTGGGCGGCCTCCGAGAAGGACATCCCCTGCTGCATCATGCCGACGACCAAGCCGCCGACGAGGTTGATCAGCACGATCACGATGCCGGCGATCGCGTCGCCCTTGACGAACTTCGAGGCGCCGTCCATCGCGCCGTAGAAGTCGGCCTCGCGCGAGATGTCCTCGCGGCGCTGGCGCGCCTCCTCGTCGGTCAGCTGGCCGGCGTTGAGATCGGCGTCGATCGCCATCTGCTTGCCGGGCATCGCGTCGAGCGTGAAGCGCGCGGCGACCTCGGCCACGCGGCCGGAGCCGTTGGTGATGACCACGAACTGGATCACCACGAGGATCAGGAACATGATCAGCCCGACGACGACGTTGCCGCCGACGACGAACTCGCCGAACGAGTGCACGACCTCGCCGGCGTCGCCGTGCAGCAGGATCATGCGCGTCACCGAGACGTTGATCGCCAGCCGGAACAGCGTCAGCAGCAAGAGCAGCGACGGGAAGGCCGAGAAGTCGAGCGCCCGCGGCAGGTAGAGCGTCACGACCACGATCACGATCGCCGTCGAGATGTTGATCGTGATGAAGAAGTCGATCAACAGCGGCGGCAGCGGGATGATCAGCATCATCACCACCAGCACCACGCCGCCCGCGGCGATCAGGTCGGTGTGCTTCATCAACTTCTTGACGCTGTCGCTCACGCGGCTCGCCTCCTACCTGCTTGGCGGTAGACGTAGGCGAGCACCTGGGCGACCGCCTGGAACAGGTCCTCGGGAATCTGCTGGCCGATTTCGACCGCGCGGTGCAGCGAGCGCGCCAGCGGCGGGTCGGGCACGATCGGCACGCCGTGCTCGATCGCCAGCTCGCGGATGCGCTTGGCGATCAGGTCCTTGCCCTTGGCCACGACCTGCGGGGCCGGCGAGCTGCCGTCGTACTTGAGCGCGACCGCGTAGTGGGTCGGGTTGGTGACGACCACGTCCGCGGTCGCCACGGCGCCCATCATGCGCGCCCGCGACTGCTCGCGCTGCTTGCGCTTGATGTGACCGCGCACCTCCGGCGGCAGATCCTGGTCCTTGGCCTCGCGCTTGACCTCGTCGCGCGACATCTTCAGTTGCTTCTCGGTGCGGTAGCGCTGGTAGAAGAAGTCCGCGATCCCGATCACGAAGTAGGCGGCGATCGCCCAGATCGCGATGTCCTTGATGTGGCGGATCAGCTCGGAGCCGAGCACCGCCGGCGGGATGCCGACGAGACTCGCGAGCTCGGTCAGGCGCGGGAACACGATCGCCGCGACGATGCCGCCGACCGCGGCGACCTTGATCAGGCTCTTGCCGCCCTCGACGAGGCCGTGCGGCCCGAAGATCTGCTTGGCGCCCTTGAGCGGGTTGAGCTTGCTCGGGCGCGGCTTCATCGCCTTGGCCGACGGCTTCCAGCCCACCTGCAGCACGTTGATCAGCACGCCCGCCAGCAGGCAGGCGAACATCAGCGGCGCGCTGGCGGTCGCGACGGCCAGCGCACCGGACGCGAGCAGCCGGCCAAGCCCCTGCTGGGTGACGATCGACGGATCGCCGATGGCGGCGAAGGTCTCGCGCATCATGCCCGCGCAGGCGTCCCAGAAGCGGGGCCCCGTGAGCATCAGCAGCGCGAAGCCGGCCATCAGGCCGACGGCGCCGCTGAGGTCCTGGCTGCGTGCGACCTGCCCTTCCTCCCGCGCCTGCTGCCGGCGCTTGGGAGTGGGCTTCTCGGTCTTGTTCTCGTCCGACATCGCTCACCCCACCCGCAGCGTGTCGAGCACGCTGCGCATGGTCGAGTTCAGCTCGTCGCCAAGCCAGCCGCCCATGAACGGCAGCGACGCGGCGAGCACGATCAGTCCGATGGAGATCTTGGCCGCGAAGCCGACCGCGAACACGTTCATCTGCGGCACCACGCGCGAGACGAGGCCGAAGGCAGCGTCCGTGACGGTGATCGCGATCACGACCGGCGCCACCACCTCGAGCGCCGAGGCGAAGATCGAGACGAAGGCCGTGTCGACGCCCTGCAGCAGCGCCCCGAGGTTCGGCATGTCGGTCAGCGGCACGACGTCATACGTGCGCGCGAGGCCCTGGATCACGAACAGCTCGCCGCCGATCGCGACGAACACCGCCGTGCCGAGCATCGCGTAGAAGTTCGAGAGCACCGACGTCTGCACGCCGGTGATCGGATCCACGAGGCCGCCGTAGGAGAAGCCGAGCAGCAGGTCGAGCAGCGAGCCGGCCACCTGCAGCGCGGCGAGCAGCGCGCCGACGCAGAAGGCGAAGGCGAGCCCGACGACCATCTCCTTGGCCATCAGCTCGACGTAGGCGCCGAGCGTGCTCGGCACCGGAGCGTCGCCGAGGGCGATCGGGGCCAGGCCGATGCCGAGCGCCAGCGCCGCGATCACACGCGCGCGGGCGGGGATCATGCGCAGGCCGAACAGCGGCGCGAGCACGAACAGCGGCCCCACGCGCCCCATCACCAACAGGAACCCGGCCATCTGGCGCTCGCCGATCTCGGCCACGAGCTGGCTCACGGGCCGGCCACCGACGGGATCGAGGTCCAGAGGTCGCTCGTGTAGAGCAGCAGCTGGTCGAGCATCCACGGCCCGGCCACGATGATCACGAGCACCAGCGCCAGGATCTTGGGGATGAACGTCAGCGTCATCTCCTGGATCTGGGTGATCGCCTGGAAGATCGAGACGACGAGGCCGACGACCAGCGACACGATCAGGATCGGCAGGCCGATCTTGAGCGCGAGCATGACGGCGTCGACGCCGACGTTGATCGCCGAGTCCTCGGTCACTTGAAGCTCTCGACGAGCGATCGGATGACGAGGTCCCAGCCGTCCACGAGGACGAACAGCAGGATCTTGAACGGCAGCGAGATGAAGACGGGCGGCAGCATCATCATGCCCATCGCCATCAGCGTCGAGCTGACGATCAGGTCGATGACGAGGAACGGCAGGAAGATCAGGAAGCCGATCTGGAACGCCGTCTTGAGCTCGCTCGTGATGAAGGCCGGGATCAGGACGTAGGTCGGCACGTCCGCGCGCGTCTTGGGCCGCTCGAGGTCGGCGAGCTTGACGAACAGGCCGAGCTCGTCGTCGCCGGTCTGCTTGAACATGAAGGCGCGGATCGGCTTCTCGCCGCGCTTGAGCGCCTGCGTCTCGGTGATCTTGCCCTTCGAGAGCGGATCGAAGGCGACCGTCTTGATCTCCTTGAAGGTCGGCGCCATCACGAAGATCGTCAGGAAGACCGCGATGCCGACCAGCACCTGGTTGGGCGGCGCCGCGGGCGTGCCCAGCCCGGTGCGGATGAAGCCGAGCACGATCAGGATGCGCGTGAAGGCCGTCGTCGTGAACAGCAGCGCCGGCAGCAGCGTGATGCCGGTCACCAGCAGCAGGATCTGAAGGGCGTTGCCGCCGTCGAGCTCGACGCCGTTCATCGCAGCACCGTCAGCTGTCGCAGCTGGTCGACCATGCCCTGCCAGCCGGGGCGGCGCTCCGTCGTGGCCTTCTCGGCCGCGGCGGGCGCGTCGTCCTCGTCGGCGTCGGGCAGCAGCCCGAGCTCGCGCGCCTCGTCCTCGCTGTAGCGGCGGATGGGCGTCACGCCCTGCTCCCCCACGCCGACGAGCACGAGCTCCCTGCCGGCGCGCAGCAGTTGCACGCTGCGTCCGCCGCCGATCGGCAGCGTCGCGACCGGCGCGAGTCCGAGCCCACTGGCCTTGCCCTCCTTGCTGGCCTTGGCCTGCTTGAGGATCCAGTGCAGCGCGAAGATGATCCCGACGACGATCGCCAGCCCGATCAGCGTGCGCACGATCGAGCCGCCCCCGGCCGCGTGGCTCGCGGCGTCAGCGGTCTTGTCGTCGCCCCCGCCGAGGTTCAGCGGGGTGTCCTTCTCGCTCGGGGTGGCTGCGAGCACGCGAACGGGCGCCGCCAGGAAGGCAGCAGCGATCGCGCAGGGGATGACGCGGAAGCGCAACATAGGGGGCGACCCCCGGGGAGGGGTCGCTCCACGTAATCGGCAGCCCTACCGAGCGGTTTAGCCCTGGGCTGGGTGAATCCGTGCAGGGACCGCTAGGCGGCGGTCTCGGCGGGCTGCTCGACAGCGGCCGGTGCAGGCGCCGGCTGGACCGGCGCGGGCGCTGCCGGCGCGGCCTCGAGCGTGGCGGAGCGGGTGCCGTTGAGGGCGCCGCCCTCGGAGACGACCTCGGTCACGCGCAGACCGAACTCCTCGTCGACCACGACGACCTCGCCACGGGCGATCGGCTTGCCGTTGACGAGCAGGTTGACCGGATCGCCGGCGAGGCGGTTGAGGCCGATCACCGAGCCGGGGCTGAGCTTGAGCGCCTCGCCGATCGTCATGCGCGTGCGCCCGATCTCGACCACGAGGTCGACGGGCACGTCGCGCAGGCGGTCGAGCCCGGCGTCGGTGCCGGCGAGGCCGGCGGAGGCGTCCAGCTGGGTGTATTCGATCTCGTCCATCACTGCACCGCCACGTCGGTGAAGAGCACGTGCTCCACCTTCACATCGGTCTGCTTGCGCAGATCCTTGACGATCTCCTCCTTGATGTGGTGGCGGCCCTTGCGGTCGATCAGCTCGTCCGCGGGGGCATCGGTGATGTGATCGGTGACGATGTCGCGCACGATCGCCTCCTGCGCCGCGGGGCCATAGCCCTCGGGCGGCGTGGCGGCATGGCCGCCGGCCGCGACGATCGACGGGTCCCCGTGCTCCACCACGAGGCCGACGCCGAGCTTGACGAAGCGGCCGTCCTTCAGGTTGAGCACGAACTCCTTCTGCAGCACGTACACCTCGCCATGGACCTTCGGCTCGGGCGGCTTGGGCGCCAGCACCATCTTGTACGTGACGCCGGCGGCCACCAGCACCACCAGCGGGATGATGATCTTCAGCTTCTTCACGGCGTCACGGGTCCCTTCTGTCGGCCCAGGCCCTGGCGCAGGAGGACGATCTCCACGCGCCGGTTGCGATTGCGGCCGGTGTCGGTCGAGTTCGAGTCGATTGGGTGCAGCGCCGCGTAGCCGGCCGCCTCGAAGCGGCGCTGGAGCACGCCGGCGCCGGCGAGCGAGCGCACCACCGAGGAGGCGCGCGCGGTCGAGAGCTCCCAGTTGCTGGGGTAGCGGTCGGTCGAGATCGGGATGCTGTCGGTGTGACCTTCGACGGCGATCGCGTGGTTGTCGGCGGTCAGCAGGTGGGCGACGCTGCCGAGCAGCTGCCCGCCGGGCGGCTTGACGGTCGCCTCGGCGGTGTCGAACAGCAGCTTGTCGGTCAGCACGCGGATCACCAGGCCGCGCTGGCGCAGCGTCGTGTCGATCTGGTTGCTGATCCCGTGCTCCTTGGCGTACGAGTCGATCTTGCGCTTGAGCGCCTCGAAGTCCTCGTCTTCCTGCGCGACCGTCTGCGCCGCGGTCTGCGGCATCTGACCCACGACCTTGAGCGCCGGGATCGGCGGCGACATCTGGGCCAGCTCGGTGCTCTTCTCCGCCCCGCCGGCCTCGGTGATGCCCTTGCCGCCGGGCAGGATGCGCCCGGAGAAGGCCTCGTCGAGCGCGCGCTGCAGCGTCTCGAACTTGGACGTGTTCACCGACGAGATCGAGAACAGCACCATGAACAGCGCCATCAGCAGCGTGATCATGTCGGCGTAGGTGAGCAGCCAGCGCTCGTCCTCGCCGCCCTCCGCGGCGGGGCCGCCGCGGCGCCGGCCGCCGCGCTTGCGGGTCGCGGTCGCGCTCATCGCTACGCCGCCGCCTGGGCCGGCTCGGCGGCTGCGGCCGCGGCGTCGCCGCCAGCCTGACCGCCGCCGGCCTGGTCGCGATCGCGCTCGCTCGGCGGGATGAAGGAGCGCAGCTTGTCTGCCACCACGCGCGGGTTGTCGCCCGCCTGGACGGCGAGGATGCCCTCCAGCGTGACGGTGCGCAGCTCGACCTCCTCCTCGGAGATCTCCTTGAGCTTGTTCGACACCGGCAGGAAGACCACGTTGGCCGCGCCGACGCCGAACAGCGTGGCGATGAAGGCGCCGGAGATCGAGGGGCCGAGCGTCTCGGGCGCGGACAGGTTCTCGAGCACGTGCACGAGCCCGAGCACGGTGCCGATGATGCCCATCGTGGGCGCGAAGCCGCCGGCCTTCTCGAACGGCCGCCCCGCCGCGTGGTGGCGGGCGATCATGCCGTCGATCTCGTTCTCGAGGATCTCGCGCACGAGCTCGGGGTCGGTGCCGTCCACGACGAGCTGGAAGCCCTTCTTGGTGAACTCGTCGTCGATGTCGCCGAGCTGGTCGTCGAGCGCCAGCAGGCCGTCGCGGCGAGCCTTCTCGGCGTAGTCGACCAGCAGGTCGACGCGCCCGGGCAGATCGAGGTCGGGAGGGCTGATCGCGCGCTTGTAGAGCGCGGGGATCTGCTTCATCTTGTCCATGCTCGTGCCGGCGAGCGTGACCCCGAAGGTGCCGCCGAACACGATCAGCGCGGCCGGGATGTTGATCAGCGCAGCCGGGCTCGAGCCCTCCATCAGGGTTCCGAGCAGGAGCCCGCCGAGGGCGGCTCCGATTCCGATCGCGGTAGCGGCTTTCATAGGGCGTCACCCGGGTGATCGGCGCGGCGCGCCGAACCTTCAGACCGGATGAGCAGCGAATTCGCGACCGGCCGGCGGTCGCGCGTGGAGGTCGGTCAGACCTCGTGCAAGGGGCGCGGACGGCGCGACGCGAGCGCGTCGCTGAGGATGCCCACGCGCCAGACGCGAATGTGCCCGACGACCTCGTCGGGCGACTCGGCGACCACGACCTTCTGGCCGGTGGTCAGCGTGATGACGGTGTCCGGGGTCTCCTCGATCGTGGCGAAGAGGTCCGGGTTGAGGTGGAACGGCTCGTCGTCGTGGCCCAGCCGGTGCAGCACGATCATCGCTCTCTCCTCCTCGGGGCCAGGGCGGGAAGCGGAGACGGGCGGGGCACGTGGCCCCGCCCTTCCCCTCCAGACCTAGCGCTTCATGTTGACGACATCCTGCAACATCTCGTCGGACGCCGAGATGACGCGGGAGTTCGCCTGGAAGCCGCGCTGAGCGGCGATCATCGTGGTGAACTCGGTGGCGAGATCGACGTTGGACATCTCGATCACGCCGGAGATGGTGAAGCCGTGGTTGGCCACGCCGGGGGTGTTGACGACCTCGGTGCCCGAGGAGTCGGAGGCCTGCCAGCGGTTGCCCGAGACGCGGGTCAGGCCGGCCTCGTTGGAGAACGTCGCCAGCGAGAGGTAGCCGGCCACCTGGCGCGGGGGTCCGCCCGCGGGGGTGTAGGTGACCGCGCCGTCCTGGCCGATCGCGACCTCGGTCGCGCCCGCCGGGATCTGGATCAGCGTGTCGGCGCCGCCGCCGGCCGCGGTGCGGCCCGTGACGTACATGCCGTCCTGGGTCACGAGGTAGCCGTCGGTGTTGGTCTTGAAGTTGCCGGCGCGGGTGTAGGTGAACTCGGTCGGCACGGCGGGCGCGGTGGACGGCCCGACGCGGAACCAGCCCGGGCCCTGGATGGCGACGTCGAGGTTGTTGCCGGTCGACTGGAACGCACCGGAGCCCATCATGTTGTCGATCGAGCCCAGGTTGACGCCGAGGCCGACCTGCACGCCGTTGGTGCCGCCGTTGTTGGGGCCCGGGGCCGAGCCGCCGCGCTGCAGCTGGCTCAGCGAGTCCTGGAACGTCGTGCGGCTGGTCTTGTAGCCGACGGTGTTGACGTTGGCGATGTTGTTGGAGGTCACGTCGAGCATGACCTGGTGCTGCTTGAGTCCGCTGATCGCGGAGAACATGCCTCGCATCATCGGGGCATCCCTTGCCTTTCGGTCGTGCGCGGCCTCCTGTGCAAGGTCCGGCCGGGCGTTATGTGGCGCACCGCTCGCTTCATGCGATCACGGCGCTATCGATGTTGGTGAACACCTGCTCGCGCATGTGCTCGGTGTCGACCGCCGTCACGACGGTCCGGTTCTTGACGGAGACCACGAACGCGGTCCCATCCAGGAAGACGACAGAGTCGCGCGAACCTTTAGCGGCTGCACGATCGACGCCGGACTGCAGCCGCTCGAGCGTCTGACCCTCGAGCTGGATGCCGCGACGCTCGACCCGCTGCAGCGCGTGCTTGGAGAAGTGCAGCTGCTCGGGGCGCTGCAGCTTCTCCGTCTGGCTGCGCAGGACGTCCGCGAACGCGGGCCCCTTCGGAGCCTGCGCGGCGCCAGGACGCGCAGGGGCGCCGGCCGGTCGGACCGGCCCCACCCCAGGCGGCTGCAGCGCCGGGTTGCGGTGGATCGGGTCGGTCACTACTACTCGACCTCGCTCACGTTCGCCGGGTCGATGCCGGAGACGCCGTCGACCGTGAGGGTCGGCTCGCCCTTGTCGAAGACGACCTTCTCGACCGTGCCGGTGGCCAGGGCGCCGTCCTCGGTGGCGTAGGACACCTTGTGACCGATCAGGCTCAGCGCCTGGCTGGTCTGCATGCGCGAGACGAGCTGCTCGTTGGCCTTGGTCAGGTTCGTGACCTGCTCGACCATCGAGAGCTGGGTCATCTGGCCCATGATCTCCTCGTTGGAGACCGCGGACATCGGGTCCTGCGACTTGAGCTGGGCGACGAGCAGCTTCAGGAAGCCGTCCTTGTCGAGCATGCCCGCTTGCTTCTTGGTCGGGTCGGTCTGCGGCTGCGCCGCCGGCGCGACGGGATCGATGGCGGAAGGCATCCTTGTCCTCCTCCTATGCGAGCACGTCGACCAGCACGCCGTTGGGCAGCTGGACGACCGTCTCGGGGGTCGTGTCGGTTTCGGTCGAAGTGGATTGCTCGGCTCGCGTGCCGTCGCCGCCGCCGTCGCGCGCGTCGTCGCGCTCGCCGCCGCCGGCGCGCGGGTCGCGGCTCCAGGCGATGTCGAGGCGCAGCAGGCGCACGCCCGCGTCCTCGAGCGCTCGCCGTAGGTCGCCCTCGGCGTGCTGCAGCAGCTTCGCGGCCTCGGACGAGTCCGCGGCGACCGAGGCGACGACGCCGTCGCTCGTGGCGCGCAGCTTGACCTCGATCGCGCCGAGCGCCGCCGGGCGCAGCGACAGGCTCGCCTGCGCGATGCCCCGGCGAGTGACGAGGCGCAGCATGGCCTCGGTGCTCTCGACCGCGCGCGGCAGCGTCGCCGCCTCGTGCGGGGCGCGTGGGACATGGCCGCGCAGGCCGGGCCCGGCGATCGACGTCGTCGAAAGCTGGTCGGCGGCCGCCAGCTCGCCCGATGGCGGGACGGACTGGGTCGGGGCCTGTTCCGGTGCGGCGGGCGCGCGCTCTGCGACCACGACAGCGCTGCGTGGCTGGGGCGCACTCGCCGACGCGTCGTCGGCTGCCTGCGCGGCGGTCGCTGGAGCGCCGGCGGGAGCAGACTCTGGCTTTGCACCCGCCGCTGCGTGCTCGGGCACGGCCACGTGCGCGGGCTCCGTCGCCGCTCCGGTCGCACCGACGGCGGGATCCGTCACGACCGTGGAAGCAGGTGCCCGTCCGGGACGCCCGGCTCCTGCGTCGGGACGTGCCGGGTGGGAGGCCGTATCGGTCGCGTCGCCCTGGCTCGGGTCGACGATCGGCGCGCGCTGCGCCGTGCCTGCGGCCGGCTCGGCTGCGGCGGCGGTCGACCCGCTCTGCGTGATGCCCGCGGCCGGCTCGGCTGCGGTCGCGGTCGGCGCGTTCGCGGCGACGCTCGGGCTCGGCGCGACGTCACCCGGTCCGCTTGCGCTCTGGGTCGTCGCGGCCACTTGCTCGGCGGCGGCGATCGGAGCGGAAGGCCGCACGAGCGTCGCCCCGTCAGCCGACCGCAGCGTTACCGCCGCCTGGCCGAGCTCGTCGGCGCTGGCTGCCCGCGCCGGGCCAGGAGCTGCTGCCGGCAGCGTGGACGTCGAAGCGACGGCGGCCTCGCGTGGCGGCGTGGCGGCGGTGTCGACGGCCTGCTGAGCCGAGGCAATCGCAGCCCCGGCGGACGGTGCCTGTGCGACCTGGGCAGCCATGGCGGGCTGCGCCCTGGACGTCTCGAGGGCAGGCGGAGTTGCGACGATCGACGCGTTCGCGACCGGCCACTCGGGCGCGACCTGCGAGGCGGCGATCGGCTGGCCCGACGCAACCGGATCGCTGGCAGGCTGCTGACCCGGCGCGACCGGATCGGTGCTGGCCGGCACCCCCGGGACGCTCGGGGTCGCACTCGTGGGGACCGCCGAACCTGCGGGAGCCTCCGCCATGCGGGGAGCTGGTACGTCGGGAGCCTCAACCGCGCTGGAAGTCGCGAGCGCCGCAGGGTCAGCCGTCTGTGCGGACGCCGCGCCGACGGTCTCGCCGGGCGCCGGCTGCTCGCCAGTCGCCGGAACCGCGCCGTCCTGGCCGGGACGGCCGTCTCCGGCCCCCTTCTGCTGGCCTTCCGCAAGTGCGGTCCGGGCCGTGAAGCTGTCGAGCAGGTCGGTGAAGTCGCCGCTTGGCTCTCCCCCGCCTTGTCGCCCCGGTGGCGGGGCGCCGGGTGGCCAGCCGCTCAGGCCGGCTCGGACGGTGGGATTCATGCCGTGCCTCCGTAGCCGTAGCCGCGTGCGTACTCGAGCACGCGCTTGACGTACGCCTGGGTCTCCGCGTACGGCGGCACGCCGCCGTACTTCTGCACGGCGCCGGGCCCGGCGTTGTAGGCGGCGAGCGTCTTGGTGACGTCGCCGCCGAAGCTCTTGAGCTGCTGCGAGAGGTACTTCGCGCCGCCGTCGATCGCCTGCGCGGGATCGAGCGGGTTGGTCACGCCCAGCGACTGCGCGGTGCCCGGCATCAGCTGGGTCAGGCCCATCGCCCCGGCGGGGCTCTTGGCGTTCGGGTTGAAGTTCGACTCGGCGCGGATCAGGCCCTTGAGCAGGGCCGGGTCGACGCCGTACTTGGTCGCCGCCGCCTGGATCTGGGCGTCGTAGGCGGTCGGGCCACCGCCGCTCGTGACCGGCGTGGCACCGGTGGTCGTGCCCGAGGCCTGGGCGGCCTGGAGCTGGCTGGCGAAGCTGGTCGAGCTCGGCGTGGACGTCGAGGGGCTCGCGGGCGCACCGCCCCCGGCAGGAGTGCCATGGATCAGCGCTCGCAGCTCGGCGACGCGCGCAATCGTCGTGTCGACGCTCATCGTGCGGCCTTCCCCAGCGGGGTCCGGGCCGTGTCGACGGCGTTCATGCGACCTGCCTCCGGTGGTGGCGCTGGATCGCCAGTTCGTCGAGCGCGATGCCCTCGACGCGCTGCGCCTCGATCAGGTGCTCGGCGTGACGACGCTCCTTCAGACGCTCGAGCGCCTGACGCTCCCGCGCCCGCTCGGCGAGGTGGGCACGCCGCTGTTGCACCTCGACGTCTCGCTGACGCAGGTCTTCGGCGGCCGTGCGGCGATTGCCGGCAGCCCGCTCGAGATAGGCCTGCGCGGCCAGCAGCTCATGGCCGCTGACCTGCTCGCCGCCGATCATGCGCATGTGCATGTGGGCGCCGTCGAGCTCGTCGAGAGCCTCCTGCAGCTCCGCCTCCACCCGCAGCCGATGCCCGAGCGACGCGGCGAGCTCCTCGCGCGACATCTCCTCGAGCCGCTCCCGCAGCGCGCGCACGCGCTCGAGGCGAAATTCGAAGCGGGGACCGGTCACGACCGGGTAATCGGCCGTCCCGCGCGCTTCTGAACCTCGCCGGATCCGACGCCGGAGGGCCGATCCCTCGACCCTCCGGGCCATGCGCTCCCTACATCAGCAGGATCGTCAGGCTTCTCGGGGTCATCGAGTAGGTCGCGGTCATTCTCCAGTTCGCGCTCGAGCTGCAGAGGAATGTAGCGGTCACCGCCAGGGTCTTGGCGGCGGCGTTGAAGGCGGCGTTGCCGGCGATCTGCGGGCCTCTGATGTTGCAGCCGGTCACCGTGCACTCCCCTCTACCGAGGGTGAACTGGGCTGTGCCGTCGCCTCTGAAGTCGGCGCTGGTGATGTTCAGCGTGACCGGCGCCTTGGCCGCCCCGCTGGTCCAGTCTCTGCACGATCCGCCGCAGAGGATCGAGAAGTCCAGCCCCACCGAGAGTCTCGAGCTTCTCGTACCGGTGACGCCGTCGATTGTGCTGGTCGGGCACGTGGTTCTTCTGCCGAGGGCATCGACGAAGGTCGTGTTGGTCGCCGATCCGCTGACCGCGGTGGCATCTGGGCTCCACGTGGCCGCCTGGGCCGTGCCAGCGGAGGTGGCCGCCATGCAAAGGAGCACGAACGCAAGCAGGGGGCTCCAGTGACGTTGCAGGGTCATCGCTACACCGACCTTTCTCCCGGTAGCGATCGACCACCGGATCGCAAACGATCTACAGAACCTCAGTATGTCGATCGTTGCGGAGCAGCGACGGAAGTGGCGCGGCTGCTACTGCAGGCGGCGCCGTAGGACCACGTCGCCGGCGATCGTCCCAAGCGGGCCGCCGGTGACCAGCACGAGCGCGGGAAACCACCAGCCCCACTCGCCCTTGGAGGCGCCGTTGCCGGTCATCAACAGCAGGATCAGGTAGCCGAGGCCGTGGATCGGGCCGATGACGCTGACCATCGTGTCGCTGCGATCGACGAAGGCGAAGTAGAGCAGCACGACCAGCAGCAGCGCATCGGCAATGCCGACGGCGAGGACGGCGTTCAGGAGCTTGCGGCTCGGAGCCTTGCGCGTCTCGGACTGCGCCACGAGCGGCAGGCTAGCAACCGCTTAGGCACGCCTAAGTGAGATGCCGCACTGTGCCTATGCAGGCAGATCGAGCGACGGCAGCGCCGGAATCGCTGGCGCCGGGCCACCGGAGACGACGGGCGCCGGCTCCCAGGCCGGTGCGGGATCGGCGACGGCCGCGACGACGGGTTCGGTGTCGGCGATCGTCAGCTCGAGCAGGCCGCGGTCGGCTTCGGCGGCGGCGCTCTGCTCGCCGACGGGCTGGCAGAGGAAGTCCTCGATCGCGTCGCGCTTGCCGATCGCGGCGTCGACGGTCGGGTCCGAGCCGGGCTGGTAGGCCCCGATCTGGATCAGGTCCTCCTTGTCGCGGTAGGCGGCCATCAGGCGGCGCACCTCGCGGCCGGCGTCCTGGACGTCGAGCGTCGTGATCTCGGTGGCGAGGCGGGAGACGGACTGGAGCACGTCGATCGCCGGATAGTGGTTGGCGTGCGCGAGGTTGCGCGAGAGCACGACGTGGCCGTCGAGGATCGAGCGCACGGCGTCGGCGACCGGCTCGTTCATGTCGTCGCCGTCCACCAGCACCGTGTAGAGGCCGGTGATCGACCCCTTCGCGCTCGTACCGGCACGCTCGAGCAGGCGCGGCAGCAGCGCGAACACGCTCGGCGTGTAGCCGCGCGTCGCGGGCGGCTCGCCGATCGCGAGGCCGATCTCGCGCTGCGCGGTGGCGAAGCGGGTGACCGAGTCCATCATCAGCATCACGTCTTGGCCCTGGTCGCGGAAGTGCTCGGCGATCGTCGTCGCGGTCATCGCCGCCTGGATGCGCACGAGCGCCGGCTCGTCGGAGGTCGCCACGACGACGACGCTGCGCGACAGCGCGTCGCCGAGGTCGCGCTCGACGAACTCGCGCACCTCGCGGCCGCGCTCGCCGACGAGGGCGATCACGTTGACGTCGGCCGTCGTGGAGCGGGCGATCATGCCCAGCAGCGACGACTTGCCGACGCCCGAGCCGGCGAAGATGCCCAGGCGCTGGCCACGCCCGCAGGGCACGAGCCCGTCGAGGGCACGCACGCCGAGGCCGATGCGCTCGGTGATGCGCGGACGGCTGAGCGGGTCCGGAGGGCGGGCGACGGTCGAGCGCGGGCTGACGTCGCGCGGTCCGCCCTGACCGTCGATCGGGCGGCCGAGGCCGTCGACCATGCGTCCGAGCAGTCCGTCGCCGACGGGGATGCGCAGCGGCTCGCCGGTGGCGGTCACGGTCTTGCCCGGGCCGATGCCCTGCATCTCGCCGAGCGGCATCAAGAGCGTGCTGGAGCCGCGGAAGCCGACGACCTCCGCCGGCACGGACGGCTGGTCGCGACCGGTCTCGATCAGGCAGACCTCGCCGATCTCGGCCTCGAGCCCGGTGGACTCGACCACGAGGCCGATCAGCTGGTTGACGCGACCGGAGCGCTTGTGCAGGTCGGCCGCGCGCAGCGAAGCGCCGGCGCGAGCGAGCGCGCTCACGACGGTCCGGTCTCCGGGAACGACTCCCCCGCCGGCAAGTGCTCCTCCGCCGAGAAGCGCTCCTCCGCCGGGAAGGACTCCCCTGCCGGGACGGGCTCCTCCACGGAGACGTCCTCCAGGGCATCGGGCGCGGCGATCTCCGGGGCGGCCAGCTCGCGCACGATCACCTCGCGCGCACGCGTCAGCTGCGTCTCCATCGTCGCGTCGATCTCGCCGACGGGCGTGCGCAGGATCGCGCCGCCGCGTCCGACGCGGCGTTCGCCCTGAGCCTCGAGGCGGTCGATGCCGCCGAGCGAGGCCGAGACGTCGTCGAGGGCGCCCCGCACCAGGTCCAGGTCGTCGGGGTTGACGAGCACCGTCACCCGGTCTCGCTCCACCAGGCGTCGCAGGCTGCCCTTGATCACCTCGAGGATCAACTCGGGCTGCACGTCGAGGGCGGCGGACAACATCTTGTCGCTGAGCTGCAGGGCCAGCTCGACCGCCTGCCACTCGAGCAGGTCGGCGTCGGCCTGCAGTCGCTCGCGCGCCTCTTCCAGTCCGGTCGCCAGCGCGGACGCGGCGACGGTCACGTCGCTGCGTGCTGCCTCCACCCCGGCCGCGTAGCCGGCCTCGAAGCCCTCGTTGCGAGCGAGGTCGCGCACGTCGGCGAGCTCGGCGACGGTCGCCGGGCCGCCGGGAAGCGCCGGCATCGACGCCCGTCCGGCCTCCAGCTGCTCGAAGACGAAGCCGTCCGCCACAGCGTCATACGACTGCATCGTCGTCCTCGCCGGCGCGACCGATCACGAGCGCACCGGACTCCTCCAACTTGCGGATCGCGCCCACGATGCGACCCTGGGCCTCCTCGATCACGCTGCGCTTCTGCGGCGGCTGGAACTGCATCTCCTCGACCAGCATCTCGGCGCCGCGCTGGGACATGTTCGCGAGGATCTTCTGCTGGACCTCGTCGGGCACGCCGCGCAGGGCCAGTGCGACGTCCTTGGTGTCGACCTCGCGCAGCACCATCTGCACCGAGCGGTCGTCGAGCTTGACGATGTCCTCGAAGACGAACAGCAGCTTGCGCACCTCTTCGGCCAGCTCGGCGTTGCGGTCGGTGAGCAGGTCGAGCACCGCGCGCTCGGTCGAGCGGTCCGAGGAGTTGAGGATCTCCGCCAGCGACTCGACGCCGCCGGTCGCCGCGTACTCCTGCGAGCCGAGGTTGGCGAGCTTCTCGCGGATCACCGCGTAGACCTCGTCGACGACCTCGGGGCTGGTCTTCTTCATCGTCGCGATCCGCAGCGCGACCTCGGCCTGGTCGTCGGGCGGCAGCAGCGACATCACCTGGGCGGCGAGCGACGTGTGCAGCGAGGCGAGCACGAGCGCGACGGTCTGCGGCGCCTCGTCGCGCAGGAAGGCGTAGACCTGCTCGGGCGGCGTGCGCTGCAGGAACTCGGACGGGCGGCGCTCGATCACCGCCGACAGGCGGCCCATGATCTCCGCGGCGCGACCGGGGCCGAGCGCGCGCTCGAGCACCTCGCGGGCGAAGTCCACGCCGCCCTCGGCGACGTAGTCGTAGGCCAGCATCATCTCGGCGACTTCGCTGAAGACGGCCTCGCTCTGCTGGGCGGTGACCTCGTGGGTCTTGGCCATCTCCAGCGAGAGCGTCTCGATCTCGGTCTCGCGCAGGTGGTTGAAGACCTCGGCGGCCCGCTCGGACCCGAGGTTGACGAGCAGGATCGCGGCCTTGCGCGGGCCGGACATGCGCGAGACGGTGTCGCTCAGCCGCTGGGCGGGGGCCGCGGGCGCGGCGGCCGGAGCGTCCATGGTCGCCAGGTCGCTCATCGCCGGCTCAGTTCTTCATCCAGGCGCGCACCTGGTGCGCGAGCCGCTCGGAGTCTGCGGATTCGACGATCTGGCGCTCGCGCCCGGCGGGGTTGTCGCCCTGATAGAGCTCGACGTGGTGCGGGTTGGGACCGCGCACGAGCGTGTCGGCCTCCAGCTGCGCCAGCGTCGCGGGCGCCTGGATCTCGCGCAGCCACAGCGGCTCGCCGGTGAGCTGGTCGTTCTCGCGCTTCTTGAGCTGGCGCGCGAGCAGGATCAGGAAGATCAGGGTCGCCAGCCCGAGGCCGACGTACTTCAGCATCCCGAGCGCACCGCCGACCGGGCTGGCCTTCGGCGCCTCGACCTTGGCGAAGGCGACCTGGCTGACGTTCAGCACGTCGCCGCGCTCCTCGTCGATGCCGGCCGCCGCCTCGACGGCGTTGCGCAGCTCGGCGACGTCGGAGGCCTCGACCTCCTTGTCGAGGATCAGCGAGACGCTCTGCTTCTCGACCGCGCCGGGCGCGACCTCGGTGCGGATCACCTCCTTGTTGACGAGGTTCTTGACGTCCTTGGACGAGCGCTTGTAGTTCGAGCTGCCGGCTGCGCCGCCGGTTGCCTGGGCGTAGCTGGGCACGTTGCCGCCGGTCCCGGCCGTACCGCCGGCGCCGGCCGCACCGCCCGCGAGCGTCTCGGACTCGACCTTCTGCACCTCGGGCGTGCCCTTGGGCGCGTACTTGAGCTGCTCGCGCGTGGACTGGTCGGCGTTGAGATCCGCGTTGACGCGCACCTGGCCCTTGCCGGGGCCGACCGTCTGGATCAGCATCGCGTTGATGGCAGCCTCGGTCATGCGCTCGTAGCGGCTCTCCACGGCCTGCTTGGTGTTGGAGCCGACGCCGCCCGGCAGGGCCTCGTCGGTGGGCCAGAGCATCTGACCCGAGGAGTCGGTGATGGTCACGTTGGCGGGCTTCAGCCCCTCGACGCTGGAGGCGACGAGGTTGGCGATGCCGCGCACCTGCGCGGAGTCGAGCTCGCCACCGCCGGAGAGCAGCACGGCCGCGGTGGCCGGCTTCTCCTCCTCGGCGAACAGCTCGTCCTCGGGCAGGGTCAGCTGCACCTCGACGCCGGAGACGCCGTCGACGCCGCCGACCGTGCGGGCGATCTCGCCCTCGAGCGCACGCTGGTAGGTGACCTTCTGCTGGAACTCGCTGGCGCCGAGCTTCTGCTTGTCGAACAGCTCGAGGCCGGGCTTGGCCGAACCGGGCATGCCGGTCTGGGCGACCGCGATGCGCGCCTCGGGCAGCTTGCCCTTCTCGACCGCGACCGCGGTGCCGTTGTTCTGCAGCTCGTAGCCGATGCCCTGCTCGGAGAGCGCGTCGGTGAGCTTGGTGGTGTCGGCGGGCTCGACGCCGGAGGCGAGGATCGTGTAGCTCGGCTTGGTCGCCAGCTTGAAGAAGACGACGGTGAACAGCAGCGTGCCCACGACCGAGAGGACGAGCACGAGCTTGCCGCGCGGGGTGAGGCTGGCGAAGGTGCTCTGCAGCTTGCCCATCGCCTAGACCTGCGTCCTGAAGATCTCTTGGTAGGCCTCGACGGCCTTGTTGCGCACCTGCGACGCGAGGTCCATCGACAGCCGTGCGCGCTCGATCGCCATCACGACCTCGGCCGGATCCTGCGCCTGGCCGGTGGCCAGCTCGCGGGCGGCGCCGGCGGCATCGGTCTGCGTCGCCTGCAGCGACTCGATGGCGTTCGTCAGCTGGTCGCCGAAGCTCGCGCCCTCGCTGCCCTGGGCCGCGCCGGCGGCGTCGGCGCCCTGGCCGATGCCCGGCACCTGCCAGTCGGCGCCGCTGGTGATCATGCTCGGATCGATCGGAGGGAGCGGCATCAGCGCAGCAGGTCGAGGGTCTTGGTGTACATCTGCTTGGCGGTCTGCATCGCGGTCACGTTGGCCTCGTAGGAGCGCGAGGCGGAGATCAGGTCGACCATCTCGGTGACCGGGTTGACGTTCGGCATGTGCACGTAGCCCTGACCGTCGGCGTCGGGATGGCTGGGGTCGTAGACGAGCCGGTCGGGCGCGGAGTCCTCGGACACCTGGGCGACCTTGACGCCGCTGCCGATCGCGCCGTCGAGCTGGGCGCTGAAGCTCGGGTGGGCCGAGGCGCCGTCGCCGCCGGCCTCCTGCAGCACGACCAGCTTGCGCTTGTAGGCGCCGCCGTCGGCGCCGCGCGTGGTCTGCGCGTTGGCGAGGTTCTCCGCCGTGACGTTCATCCGCAGGCGCTCGGCCGTGAGGCCGCTGGCGGAGATGTCGAGGGCTCCGAACAGGCTCATCAGCGGGCTCCGATCGCGCTCTTGAGGATGTCGATGCGGCCCTTGGCCACCGCGACGAGGGTCTGGTACTCGAGTCCGTTGGCCGCCAGCTGCGCGGCCTGGGCGTCGATGTCGAAGCCGCTGCCGTCGGCGCGCATCTTCACGGCGCCGTCGGGCTCGGCCTCGAACGAGGCTCGCTCGACCGAGGCGCGGGCGTCGCTCAGGTCGAGGCCGCCCTGCCCCAGCGCGGCCGCCAGCGCGCCGTGGAAGTCGACGTCGCTGGGCACGTAGCCGGGCGTGTTGGCGTTCGCGATGTTGTTCGAGATCGCCTCGTTGCGCTGCGACGCGCCGGAGAGGGCACGTTCGACGGCAAGCTGAGTGATGTCGAATAGCTGCATCGCTGGGGAACGGAAGGGAAAGGTTGAAAGCAGGCCCTCCGTGGCCTAGCGACACTCCATCCGTGGAGCCATCCCGGTCATCGGCCTCAGCCGGCCGGGCTTTAGCGCCGATCGCCAGCATCCGTAACGCAAGCCCTCATATCGCTTACGTCGAGCGTTACTTACGCACGACGTCACTTACATCGAATGTCAGTAGTATGCTCCGACAGATGTTCGTCAACCGCACCAACGAACTGCGGGCGCTCGAACGTTGGTGGGACGAGCCCGGAGCGCGGCTCGGGCTGCTCTGGGGGCGCCGGCGCGTTGGCAAGACCGCACTGCTGCAGGAGTTCGCGGGCTCGCGGCGAACCATCTTCCACACCGCCGCCGGACGACCGCCCAGCGACGAGCTGAGCCTGCTCGCGACCGCGGCCGCCGACGCAGACCCCGGCGGTCTGCGCGACCTGCGTCAGCGCCCGTTCACCGATTGGGACGACGCGCTCGACACGCTCGCGGACGCCGCGTCCCGAGAGCGGCTGCTGGTGGTGATCGACGAGTTCCCCGAATTGATGGGAGCTCACCCCGATCTGCCCGGGCGGCTACGGGCGTTCTGGGACCGCGCGCAGGGGAAGACCAAGCTGCACCTGCTGCTCTGCGGCTCCGCAGTACGCACGATGCACGCGCTCCAAGAGGAGCGCGCACCGCTGTACGGCCGCTTCGATCTGGCGCTGCTGCTGCACCCCTTCCGCCCCCAGGAGGCCGCGGCCATGCTCCCCGAGCTGTCGCCGGCCGACCGTGCGCTGGTCTGGGGCCTGGTCGGTGGCGTGCCGCTGTATCTGAGCTGGTGGGACCAGGGCGCCAGCGTGGGCGCCAACCTCGGGCGGCTGGTCTGCGAGCCCGGCGGCCGCCTGCTGACGGAGGGACAACTGGTGCTGGCCACCGAAGGCGATCTCGGCGACCTGGGACAGCTCGTGCTGCGCGCGATCGCGGCCGGCCGCACGCGGCACAACGAGATAGCGGACGCGGTCAGGGCCGAGCCCGCCCGTGTCCTCGAGCGGCTCGTGGAACTGCGACTCGTCGAGCGCATGGTCCCGGTGACGGAGAACCCGGCGCGCACGCGCCGCCGCCTCTATCGAATCGCCGACAACTTCCTCGCCTTCTGGCTCGGGCTGCTCGACCGCCATCGCTCCGCGATCGAGCGCGGGCTCGGGCAACAGGTGCTGCCGATCCTGCAGCGTCAGCTCGACGACCACATGGGCGATCCGTGGGAGGCGGCATTCCGAGACCACCTCGTGCGGATGGCCGCCGCGGGGCAGCTCGGTGACGGGATCGTCGACATCGGACGCTGGTGGCGAGACTCGCCGCCGGTCGAGATCGACGCCGTCGCACTCGCCGGCGAGCGGCGCACGGCGACCCTCGTCGGCGAGGCAAAGTGGTCCCGGCGCGTCGACGGCGAACGCGTACGTCGCGACCTGGAGCGCAAGGCCGAGGCACTGCCGCGTATCGATGCCAGCCCGCGCTACGCGGTCTGTGCGCGGGAGGCCATCGAGCCGCAGGGCGACGTCATTGCCGTGACGGCGGCGGACATCTTCGCTCCCTGAGCGCTCCGGCAGATCAGCCGGCGCGGGTGTCCAGCAGGGCGCCACCGGCGCTCAGCTGGGGTGCGTACGAACGCGCGGTGCGACGTCCGCGGCCGAGGTCGAGCAATGCGTGGCGCGTCTCGAGCAGCGCCGAGGCGATCGCTCGGGTGCTCTCCTCCTGCAGCACGGCCGCACGCTCGAGCGCCGGTCCCGCCTCGGGGGGCGGCACCGCAGGCAGGTCCGCCACGATCCGGTTGCGCTCGTCGTCGAGCGCAGGAATCTCGTCGTAGCGGCCGGCGGCGATCAGATCGCGCTCGCGCTCGGCGAGCTCGACCAGGCGTTCGTAGGGCGCGGCGTTCACGGGCAGATCTCGGCCCAGGCGGAGCGCAGCTCGCCGAGCAGGCGCGCGACCGCGTCGACCTTGGCCGGATCTTGGGCCAGCTGCGCCTCCATCAGCGTGCGCCGGCAGAAGACGTAGATCGCCCCCAGCCCCGCGGCGATCTCGCCGCCGGCCTCGGGGTTCAGGGTGGCGTTGAGCTCGTCGATGATCGCCTCGGCACGACGCAGGCGGCTGTTGGCCTGCACCACGGTGCCCTCGCGCATCGCCATCGCGGCCTGGCCGAGGAAGCGCAGCGCGCCGTCGTAGAGCATCAGCACGAGTCGCTCGGGTGGGGCACTCAAGACGCTGTCGCGGGTGTACGCGTTCTGAGCCTGGAGCGTGGAGTTCATCTCACCCGTGGTGATCGGCTCGGCGCGGGCGAATTTGAGGCGCTAGGAGGGGTTCAGCGCGTTCAGCTGACCCGCCAGCCAGCTCTGCTGGGACTGGCTGGCCGAGAGCACGCTCTCGAGCGTCGCGAACTGCTTGCGCAGCCGGTCCTCCTGCAGCGCGAGCCGCGTGTCGAGCCGCTCGATCTGGGTGCGCTGGATCTCGGCCTGAGCGTCCGCCTGGGTCTTGCGGCTGGCGATCAGGCCGTCCGAGCGCGTGTAGCCGTCGAGCAGGCCGTTGACCTTCTGCGCGAAGCCCTCGCTGCCGTTGGCGCCGAGGAAGGTCTTGAGCCCGTCGAGGTTGTTCGCGATCACGTCGTCGAGCTTGGTCTCGTCGATCACGAGCTTGCCGGCGAGCGAGTCCGCGCTGGAGGCACCGCCGGTCGAGGCGCCGGTGGTGATGCCGAGCTCCGACAGCTGATCGAGCACGCCGGCGCCGCTGGCGCTCATGGTCGTGCGCAGCGAGCTGAGCAGGCCGCTGAGGCCGGTGTCGGCGTAGAGCACGCCCTTGAGCGCGTCGGCGTCGTTCTCGGGATTGACGACGCGCTTCTCGGTCGTCTTCGAGCGGATGAAGTCGACCGTCGAGTTGTACTGCTCGACGAACTTCTTGACCGCGTCCTTGACCTTCGCCTTGTCGGTCGCCGGCTCGCTGACCGAGACGGTGATCGACTCCCCCACGGGCGTCAGCGACTTGAGCGTCAGCTGCACGCCGGGGATCGCGCTCGTGACGACGTTCGAGGCCGACGTCTGGGTCGCGCCGCCGTCGACGCTGAACTCCGCGTCGGCGCCCTGCTTGAGCACGCCGCCGGAGAGCGTCGTGCCGTCGGCCGAGGCGACCGAGGTGAGGCCGTAGGCCGCGCCGCTGGTGCGGCTCGAGACCACGAGCTTGTCCCCCACCACGACCGCGTACGAGGGCGAGCCGGACGCGCCGTTGATCGAGCCGGCGACGCTCTGGACCGTGGCGCCGGCGGCGATCTGCACCGTCACCGGCGACTTCGTCGGGTCCTCGGGCGTGAGCGTGATCGAGGTGTCGGCGGCCGGCGAGGCGAAGTCGAAGCTCCACTGGTCGGCGCTGGCCAGCTTCGTCACCGCGATCTGGTGGCCGCCGGGAGCCGAGCCGGAGAGCAGCGAGGCCGCGACCTGGCCGGCCGAGCTGGACTCGACCGTCTGCTTGGAGGCCCAGGTCAGGACCGAGCTGAGGTCCTTGGCCGCCGACTGGAGGTTCTTCAGACGCGTGCCGACGTCGTTGAGCGTCGTCTCACGCTGCTCGTAGAACTTCTCCTTCTGCTGCATGCGCACCTTGGGCTGCGCCTGCAACTGCATCAGCTGGGTGATCAGGGTCTCGCTGTCGAGCCCCGAGGCCAGCCCGCTGAGGCTGATGCCGGTCACGCCGGCTTACCGCCCGCGATCTCGATCGCCTCGGTCGCCGGTACCTGACGCAGCACGCGGCCCTCGGCGTCGCGCACCTCGATCCGCAGCTTGCCGCTGTCGTCCGTGCCGAAGTGCAACTCGCGGCCTTGGGCCTTGAGCGTCTCGTACGCACGCGCTGCGGCGTCGCATTCGCGCCAAACCTCGGGTGGTGGGTAATCGGTCTTCACGCTGTCGAGCACTCCGGCAAATCCGCCCTCGCCCTGAGGCCGGGTGCGGGCCCGCTCAGCGCGTGCCTGGGCCGCGACGGGATCCACTCCGCCCGGTCCGACCGGTCTCACGTCCATTTCAAAACCTCCTACGGCTGAAGCTCCCCTAGTGCGCCCCCCTATTCGGCCGCTGTCGGCAGACCTTTAGCCCCGACTGTCGAAATTCTCTTCGCGGCGCACATGCGGCGCGACACGGAGAGGCGACGAAGCGGGTGCTTCAGCGCACGCCGGCGGCGACGCGAGCGGCGGCCTGGGCGTGCGGATGCTCCGGATCGAGCGCAAGCGCTTCCTCGGCGAAGGTGCGCGCGTCCTCCTCCAGCCCGCGCGCGAGCGCGACCTGGGCGAGTCCGGCGAGCGCGGCCGCATCCGGCCCTTGGTGCTCGCAGACGGCGATCCACTCGTCGGCGGCGGAGTCGACGAACCCGCGCCGTAGATACATCCCGGCCAGCAGCTCGCTGCGATCGCGAGCGGGCAGCGAGACCGCGTCGAAGACGGGCAACAGGCTCACGAACGCGTCGACCTCCTCGACGCGCAGCAGCGCCTCGAGCATCGACGCGACCAGCGCACCGGACTCGCGTGGCAAGGTGCCGGTCGCGCTGCCGCCGCTGGCGAGGTCGGCCCAGGCACCGAGCGCGGCGGCCTCGGAGGCGGGCAGTCCGCGACCGCCGTCGCGCGCGAGCGCGGCGGCAGCCTCGGGTCCGCGGCCCACGGCCAGCAGGGCGAAGGTCTCGGTGCGCGCCGCGGCGGCGGCCAGCGGCGCGTCCGGCTCCAGCTCGCGCGCGAGCGCGGCGGCCTCGTCATAGCGCTTGGTGCTCAGCAGGCACTCGCAGAGCGCGATCAACGCGGAGCCGTTGCCCGGCTGGCGCTCGAGCACCGAACGGAAGTGCGGCTCGGCCGCCTCGGCCCGGCCGGACTCGTAGATCGCGGTGCCGAGCATGAAGCTGACGCTCGGCGTCACGCCGGCGACCAGGCCCTCGACGCGTTCGACCACGTCGACGGGCGCGTCGCCGCGGGCAAGCAGCGCCGTCGCCAGCGGC
Source organism: uncultured Thermoleophilaceae bacterium (assembly GCA_963846505.1). Classification (GTDB taxonomy): domain Bacteria; phylum Actinomycetota; class Thermoleophilia; order Solirubrobacterales; family Thermoleophilaceae; genus JACVRW01. Next base: position 827,855 of record CAWJWD010000004.1, read on the forward strand.
AGTACGGCGCCAAGGTAGGCGGGATGGCGCTCGAGGCAGTCGGACAACAGCTCGGCGGCCTCGGCCGGCTCGGACAGCTCGGCCAGCTGCACGAGCGCGAGGTAGCTGCCACAGCCGACGGTGGCGGAGTAGCCGCTGGGCGCGTCGCCCATCTCGAGGCAGCGTTCGAACAGCGCCCGCGCACCGGCGGCGTCGCCGCGATCGCGCGCGCAGGCCGCCTGCTCGAAGACGAGGTCGGTGAAGCCGTCGAAGAGCGCCAGGCCCTCCTCGGCCTGCGCCTCGGCCGCCTCCAGCTGGCCGTTGACGCGCAGCGCCTTGGTCAAGCGGGAGAGCAGCGACGGCACGTAGCCGCGCTTGTCGAGGTCGTCCTCGCCGCGCAGCCCGTCCCAGGCACGCTGGAACTGGGCCAGCGCGGCCGGTGCGTCGCCGGCGGCCGCGTACTCGGAGCCGAGGTTGAAGGCGTGGAACGGCGTCGCGACGCCCTCGGCCGCCTGACGCTCGAGCAGCTCGATGTTGCGGCGCGACTTCTCCTTGGCGTCGCGCACGACGCCGAGGTAGCCGTAGTGCTCGACGCGCACGCCGGTGTGCTCGAAGCGCTCGGCGAGGTCGCCGGGCATCGCGTGGGCGACCTGCTCGTGCAGACGGCCGCTGAAGCGGTACTCGGGGCGGTTGCGGAACATCCGCAGCGCGTTGTGGGTGACGGCGGTGCCGTCGTCGAGGTCGCCGGTGTGGTTGGTCTCGACGAGGTAGAAGGCCTCGCGCCAGCTGTGGCCGCGCAGCGCACGTAGCCGCTCTTGGTCGGCCTCGACGAGCACCTCGTCGGCGTCGAGGTAGAGCAGCCAGTCACCGGTTGCCGCCTCGAGCGAGACGTTGCGCGCCTCGGCGAACGAGCCGTTCCAGGGCTGCTCGATCACGCGGGCGCCATGGGCGCGGGCGATCTCGACCGTGGCGTCGCTGGAGCCGGTGTCGACGACGACGATCTCGTCGACGGCGGGAGCGGCCGCGGCCAGGCAGGCCGGCAGCATCTCCTCCTCGTCCTTGACGATCATGCACAGCGAGAGCGTCAGGCCGCTGGCGGGCACCGCGCGTGCGGCGGCGCGCTCGCCACGGCCCTCGAGGGTCCTGAGCGCGACGGCGACCGGGGCCGGCAGCCGCGGCGGGGTCGCGCCCGCCTTGCGCCGGCGACGCACCTGCTCGAGGTTCGCGTCGACGTGCGGCGTCTCGGGCGCCAGCCGCTGCGTGGCCTTGAACAGTTGCTCGGCAGCCGACCAGGCGCCGAGCTCGTAGAGCGAGACGCCGACGTAGTTGACCAGCACCGGCTCGCGTGGCTCGACCTCGAGCAGGTCGAGCCCGCTCTCGGCGACCGCGGCGTAGAGCTTCGCCACGTTGGCGCTGCCTGCGCGCCCGGCGGCCGCGAGGCCCTGCTCCAGCAGCGCTCGCTTGCAGCGATAGCGCTCGTGCGGATCCTCGACCGCGGTGGCGCGCTCGAACAGCGCGCGGTAGCCGCCAAGGTCGGGACGCGCGAGCAGCCGCGCGGCCTCGCGCTCGAGCTCGCGGGCGGTCGCGCCCGGGGTCGGAGCGGCGTTGCGGGCGGAAAGGGAGGAGTCGCTGAGACGGAGGGCCATGGGGAACTCGCTCCTGTCATCGGCCGTCGTCATCGGAACCTGAACGCCTTCCCGCCGAACTCCAATTACCGCGAACCGGGGATGCGGGGCCCCTCTCGCCGCATCGATACCGCTCTCGACCCCTAGATCGTTCGCCCCGCATCAGCTCCCAGGAAGGACACGCCCCCTATGACCACCGAGCTTCGCAAGGCCGACCGGCCCACCGCGGACCAGTCGCTTGCACTGTGGAAGGAGTACAACGCCACCGGCGACCTCCAGCTCCGCAACCGCCTCGTGCTGACGTACGTCCCGCTCGTCAAGCACATCGTCTACAAGAAGCTGCGCGAGCTGCCGGCCTCCTGCGAAGTCGAAGACCTGATCTCGTGCGGGATCGAGAGCCTGATCGGGGCGCTCGACCGCTACGACCCGAACAAGGGCGCCGGCCTCGAGCCGTACCTGTGGACCCGCATCCACGGTGCCGTGCTCGACGAGCTGCGTCGCCGTGACTGGGCCCCGCGCTCCCTGCGTCGCCTCGAGCGCGACATCAAGCAGGCGCGCGAGACCTTCTCTGGCGTCCACGGCCGTCCGCCCTCGCGCGACGAGCTCGCCGGCATGATGAACATGGCGCCCGCCGACCTGCGCGCCAAGGAGCAGGAGATCGCCAACTCCGACCTCACCTCCCTCAGCTCGCTGGTCGTGACCGAGGGCGAGACCGCGATCGAGCTGGTCGACACGCTCGAGTCCGAGGACCTGCACGCCGATCCCGAGCACGTCGCCTCCTGGGACGAGGCCAAGGACAAGTTCCGCCGCGCCTTCGAGCTGCTGCCCCCGCGCGAGCGCGAGGTGGCCGTGCTGCTCTACGTGAAGAACCTCACGCTGCGTGAGATCGGCGAGGTGCTCGACGTCTCCGAGAGCCGCGTCTCCCAGATCCACAGCCAGCTCAAGCGCCGCATCCGCGAGCGCCTGGCCAGCGACTCCCTGCTCTTCAGCGAGGTCGCCTAGACACGGCGACCGAAACTGCGCAGGTCGGCCCGCCCTCCCCTCGGGCCGGCCTGCGTCTTCCTTCTCCTCAGACTCCCGCCGCCCGGCGATCGAGCCGGTAGGCCCAGGCCAGCGCCTCGGCCACGACGGCGTACAGCTCCTCGCCGATCTCCGTGCCGAGGTCGAGCGCCGACAACGCCTCGACCAGCGCCGCGTCCTCGCGCACCGGCACGCCGGCCTTGCGCGCCTCTTCGAGGATGCGCTCGGCGACGAGCCTGCGCCCGCTCGCGACGACCTTCGGCGCACCAGCGCCCTCATACCGCAATGCCGCAGCCCGCTTGGGCCGATCAGGCATACACGTCCAGCGGCTCGCGCCGCTCGTCGACTCGCACCTGTGCCTGCTTGCCGGTCACGCGCGCGAGCGCGTCCTGAAGCTCGGACGCTGCGGCGCTCGCCAGCGCGTGCGACTCTCCGGCGGGCGCCGCCACGACCGCGCGCACGCTGCCGCCCTGCAATTCCAGCCGCAGGCCGAGCGCCCCCAGCCGTGTCGTCTCGTAGACCAGCGCGATCGACTCTCCAGCCCCGCTCCCGGCCTGCTCGGCATCAGCGTCCTCGTCCTCCACCCGCAGCCGGGGCTCGCCGGGCAGCGGCAGCGGGACCGCTGCGAGTGCGGCGTCGGCAACCAGGCGCAAGACGATCCGCTCGGCGCTGACGTCCTGGACCTGCAGTCGCAGACGATCGCCCTCGGCCACGTTCTCGGGCAGCTCGGCCGCCAGCAGCGCTCCCGCGAGCGACAGCGTCCCGCGCCCGGCGTGCTGCTCGTGCACACGCGCGACGACGGTCATGCCCGGCCGCAGGCTCAGCCCCGGCAGCTGCTCGCGCAGCATGGCGACGCGCACGGCGATCGGATCGACCATCGGCGGCAGGGTTGCAGAGCGAGCGGCGGCTCAAGCCGGCGCCGGCAGCGCCGAGTACCCGGGGCGCATGGATCGTGGCCTCTACATCGCGGCCTCCGGGATGCTCTCGGAGCTCGTTCGCCAAGACCAGATCTCCAACGACCTGGCCAACGCCTCGACCCCGGGCTACAAGCCCGACCGCGCGACGCAGAGGAGCTTCGAGGACCTGCTGCTCGACAACACCAAGACCGGCGAGCGCATCGGCAGCCTCGGCCTCGGCTCGCAGATCGACTCGATCGTCACCGACTTCTCCCCCGGCCCGCTGCGCCAGACCGACGAGGCGCTCGACTTCGGCATCGACGGCGAGGGCTTCTTCGCCCTGCAGACGCCGCAGGGGGTGCGCTACACGCGCAACGGCCAGTTCTCGACCAACGCCGACGGCACGCTCGTCAACTCGCTCGGCTACCCGGTCCTGTCCCAGGGCGGCGGCACGATCCGCGCCGGCGCCGGCGGCAAGGTCGACGCGGACGCGATCGGCGTGTTCAACGTCCCGAACGCCGCCAAGCAGGGCGAGGCGCTGTTCACCGGCAGCTCCTCCGGTCGTGCCGCGGGCCAGGTCCGCGGCGGCGTGCTCGAGGGCTCCGGCGCCGACCCTGCTCGCTCGATGGTCGACATGATCGCCAGCTTCCGCGCCTTCGAGGCCGGCCAGCGCGTGATCCGCACGCTCGACGAGACGTTGCAGAAGGCCAGCACCCAGGTCGGCCAGACCTAGCTCGACGCCATACGATCGGGCGCATGGACGTGCCGCCCGAGCATCGCGAGTTCGCCCGCCAGGTCGAGCTGTCGCGCCACGTCGATCCGCTGCCGACGTTCGAGAACCTCTCGGCCGCCACCGGCGTGCCCGTCGACGCCCTCGTACACCACGCGCTCGTGCGCTGGACGTCCGCCGGCGCAGAGGCGCTGCTGGCGATCGAGCCGCAGGCGCTGCGCGACCTGATCGACGCCCGCCGACGCGAGGATTGGAAGACGGTCGCCGGCATCGTCGACTGGCTCGAAGCCGGCCTTTGACGGATGAGGAAGGCTAAGTGCTCATGTTCCGGGCATAGAGAGCCGAGGTAAGCACCCATACCTAGGGAGGGTCGAGTCATGAAACGCAGTCTCTTGGCCGTAATGGCCGTGTTCGCGCTCGTCGGAGCGCTGTCGCTCAGCGTCACCGCAGTCGCGGGCGCGCACGGCGGCAAGCACGGAAACCACCACGGCTGGCATGGCAAGCACGGTTGGGGCCACAAGCACGGCGTCGACGCCGTGGTCAAGCCGGGCGAGTCGATCCAGGCCGCGGTGAACGCAGCCGAGCCGGGCGACACCATCTTCGTCAAGCGCGGCACCTACGCCGAGAACGTCGCCATCACCAAGGACGGCGTCACGCTGTTCTCGAAGGGCGCGAAGATCGTGCCGCCGGAGACGCCGGCGCCCAACGGCTGCTCGTTCGGCGATCCCGCCGGCGACGGCATCTGTGCCGTCGGCCAGCTCGAGCCTCAGCCGGATGGGCCGCCCACCGTGACCGATCCGGTCAGCGACGTCACGATCAGCGGCTTCAAGGTGGAGGGCTTCCCGGCCAACGGCATCCTCTTCTTCGGCGCCGAGGACCCCGTCGTCAAGCACAACCGCACCAAGGACAACCACGAGTACGGCATCGCCCGCTTCGTCTCGTCCGGCGGCAAGATCGTCGGCAACGCGGCGAGCGGCAGCGAGGAAGCCGGCATCTACGTCGGCGACTCGCCCGAGGCTGACGTGCTGATCGCCGGCAACTGGACGTTCGACAACGAGCTGTTCGGCATCTTCCTGCGCGACGCGGCGCACGGCAAGGTCGCCTTCAACCGTTCGAGCGGCAACTGCGTCGGCGCGATCGTGCTCAACACGGGCGCCAACGTCGCCGGCGACTGGCGCTTCTTCGCCAACAAGTTCCACGACAACGACCGCTTCTGTCCGGGCAACGAGGAAGAGGGCACGCCGCCGCTGTCGGGCATCGGCATCGCGATCGCCAACGCTGCAGACAACAAGATCGTCGGCAACTCGATCAAGGACAACAACCCGGGCGGCGAGGTGCCGTTCACGGGCGGCGTCGCGATCGTGAACGCCGGCATCCCGGGTGCCAATCCGCCCTCGGGCAATCTCGTTAAGGGCAACGTGATCCTCGGCAACGAGCCGGACCTGTTCTGGGACGGCAGCGGCGAGGGCAACGTGCTCGAGCGCAATCGCTGCGAGACGAGCGTGCCCGACGGGCTCTGCACCGGCTCGGGCTGGAAGGACCACGGCAAGCGCATGGGCATGGCCACCATCAGGGCGGCCACGACCGTCATGACGATGACGACGGCCACTTCCACAAGGACGGTGACCGCCGGCACTGAGCCGCTTCGAGCTGCGTGACCCAACGCACAGAGCACGGCCGCTTTCGGTCGCTAGCGTCGGTCGACCTGCCGCGTACGCGTGGCGGGTCGACCCTCGCGCCTCGTGCGCACCCCATGTCCTCGCAGCTCGAACCCCGAAAGGGAGGCTCGCATGTCCGTCACGCTCCGCAAGCTCGCCACCCTGCTCAACAGCAGGCGCGACGCCACCGAGACGCACTACCACTTCCATCAGGGACCGCAGGGTCAGCCGGCGGTCTGCCACGACCACGCCTGCCCCGCTCCTCGCCTGACCGTCTGAGCGCCCGCCGCCCGGGCGATTGACCCGCGCCGGGCGGCGTGAAAGGCTCGCGCCCACTCCAGGCCAGGATGGCCTAGACCAGAGGAGGCGCATGGACAAGCACGGTTCGGAGAGCTACTTCGTCCTCGGCGAGGGACTGCTCGGAGAGAGCGTCGGCGGACGCCGGCTGGCGGTGGCGGCAGCCACGGCACCGCCGTTTCGCTTCTCGCGGATGGGACCGCGAGGAACCGGCCGCCAGCTCGGCGACCCCAACCTGAAGAAGCTCGCGAACGCGATGACGCTCGGCGGGGGTGGTGCAGCGAGAATCCCCGCGGGCTTCACCTACCTCGGCCAGTTCGTCGATCACGACCTGACGTTCGACAAGACCAACGTCACGCTCGGCACGAGCGTCTCGCCCGCCCAGCTGCTGCAGGGACGCTCGCCGAGCCTCGACCTCGACTCGCTCTACGGCGCCGGCCCGCAGGACCCGGCGTCGGCGAAGTTCTACGAGGCCGACGGCCTCCACCTGAAGCTGGGCAAGACCGTCGCGGCGGGTGCGGACGCCGCCAGACAGGGGTTCGACCTTCCCCGCGGCGCCGGGTCCAGCACGGCGGCCAAGCGCAAGGCGGTGATCCCGGACCCGCGCAACGACGAGAACCTCGTCGTCGCCCAGACGCACCTGGCGTTCATCCGCTTCCACAACCGCGTCGTCGACACCCTGCCCGCCTCGGTCCCGGCGGGGCAGCGCTTCGCGAAGGCGCGCGAGCTCGTCACCAAGCACTACCAGTGGATGATCCGGACCGACTTCCTGCCGCGCATCTGCGCGGGCGGCGTGGTCAACGACGTGTTCCGCAACGGCAGGAAGGCGTTCGAGGTCGGCGCGACGCCGACCGACGTGCCGACGATGCCGCTCGAGTTCTCGGTTGCCGCCTACCGGCTCGGGCACTCGATGGTCCGCGGCGCCTACAACTGGAACCGCCGCTTCGACGACGGCGCCGGGACGCTCGACCTCCTGTTCCTGTTCAGCGCGACCAGCGGCAACCTCGGCGGCGAGCCGCGGCTGCCGAGCAACTGGATCGCGGACTTCCGGCGCCTGTACGACTTCAAGGAGGCCGGTCGGGCGAACCTCGCGGTGCCGACGGGCAAGTTCAACCGCGCCCGGCGGATCGACACGCGGCTCGCGGATCCCCTGAAGAACCTGCCGACCGGGTCGTTCGGCGGGCCGGCGGTGCCGTTCGACGACCCAAGGGCCAACCTCGCCTTCCGCAACCTCGCTCGAGCGAAGATGGTCAAGCTCGCCACCGGCCAGCAGATGGCGACGTTCTTGAAGGGCAAGGGCGTGAATCTGACCAAGCTCACCCAGGCTCAGATCCGCAACGGCAACGGCGGTGCCACGCTCGACCGCCTGACTCAGGCCCAGCGCGCCGCGCTGCTCAAGGACACGCCGCTGTGGTTCTACGTGCTGCGCGAGGCGGAGCTCAACGGCGGCAAGCTGAAGGGCGTCGGTGCGCGCATCGTCGCCGAGACCTTCCAGCGTGCGATCGAGGGCAGCCAAGTCTCGATCGTGCGCGACAGCGCGTGGCGGCCGACGCTCGGACCCAACGACAGGACCTTCCGGATGGTCGACCTGCTGCTGTTCGCCTTCGAGGGCAAGAAGTCGTTGCTCGCGCCGCTGGGCTAGCGGCGCGGCGGGCGGGTCCGGCCGGGTGGCCGGACCCGCGGGGCGCTGCTCAGGTCTTGATCGAACCCGGGCGGGTCAGCGCCCAGATCACCCAGACGTCGAGCGCGATCACGAGGATCGCCCAGAACGGGTAGTACGGGATGAAGAAGAAGTTCGCGAGCGCGCTGAGGCTCGCGAGGATGATCGCCGTCACACCCGCCCAGGTCGACCCGTTGAAGAGACCGAAGCCGGTGATGATCAGCAGGATGCCGATCAGCAGGTGGATCCATCCCCATGCCGAGGTGTCGATGTCGAACGTGTAGTTCTGCGCGACGACGTAGAAATTGTCGTCGATGATGGCTACCAGTCCTGCGATCACCTGGAAGAAGCCGATCAGGGTGAGCAAGCAGGCGGCGAAGGTGACGCCGCCCACGGCCCAACCCGATACCGGTGGCTGTTGCCCAGGTCGGGGGTCGTTCACGAGACTGCTCCTTTCGTCCGGCGAACCATGCGATTTGCCGCCTCATTGGTTCGCCAGCACCAAGCAATGCCCTGCCCGTGGCCTACGGCTTGTCGAATTCGTCCGGGTCGACGGCCGCGAAACGGAGCTTGCCGTCGCTCTCGATCGGCTCGATCAGGCCCGCGTCGACGAGCTTGACCAGGTCGTCGATCAGCTGCTCGGCGACCCGCTCGTCGTCCATCGCCGCGGCGCTGCGCCGCTCGGGGACGGTCGCGAGGAGATCGATCTTGCGGTCGAAGCGCCACGGGGCTCGGGTGCGGTCCGGTCGGTTCTTGGTGATCCAGTAGCTGCTCATGCTTCCTCCGAGTTCATACGCAACGTTGCGTAGGAGGAATGGTGAGGTCGGCGTCGGACGGAACGGGCGGCATAGCCCAAACCCGCTCGTAGCGTGCTTTCCTGGCCTTATCTCTCGATGAGCCCTGCTCGTTGCGAGGAAAGCAGGAGCTGTCGACACGCTTCTCCACAGCTACGTGGCATTCCAATGCCACGAGCTATTGCGTATGAACATCTTGTCCACAGGCCATGCTGCAGCACGAATCGCCGACCGCGATAGAACCGCTCCAGCCGATGGTCCCCCCCACGCCAATGCCCTCGAACCGCCTCGTCCGCGCCGCCGCCGCGGAGCGGGCGGACCTGCGCCGCCACCGCGAGCGTCTGCTCGAGACGCGCGAGAGCCTGCGCACCGAGCTGGCGCGCATCGAGTCGTCGCTGGCCGAGGTCGACGAACGCGACGCGCTGCTCGACCGCCTCACCGGACCCGAGGCCGAACCCGCCACGGCGGACGCGCAGGGCGAAGCCGAAGCGAACGCCGCCACGAACGCGACCGTCCTGCGCGGCCCCGCGATCCGGCGTGCGGCCGTCGAGGTGCTGCTCCGCCACTCCCAGCGTCCCGAGGCGCTGCACTACCGCGACTGGTACGAGGCGCTGCGCGCCGCCGGCTACGCCGTCGCCGGCAAGGACCCGCTCGCGGTCTTCCTGACCCAGCTCAGCCGCTCACCGGCGGTGCGCAAGGGCAGCCAGAGCGGCGTCTACGAGCTCGACCGCTCCGCCCCACAGCGCCTACGCCAGCAGCTCGATCGCCTGCACGACGAGCTGCGCGGCCTGACCGCGACGCCGAGCGCCACCGCCGACCTCGCCGCCATCCGCACCCGCCGCGCCGAGCTGACGACGCAGATCGGCCACGCCGAGAAGGCGCTCGAAGAGGCCGAGCAGGTGCTCACGCCCGGCAACGAGGACCATCTCGCCGTCGCGGGATAGCGCTGCACGCTTGGCCGAGCCCGTCCTTGACGACGGCTCTACGGCTGCCAGACGCGCAGGGACGTACAGGAGGCCAAGCGGTCGAAGTCACTGTCGGCGTGGAGCAGTGGAGCGTTCGTACGCACGCACGGCGCTGCGATCAGGCAGTCGAGCGTCTTGCGGATCGCGATCTCCGCACGGCGTGCCGTTCGATAGAGGCTCGCGGCGAGTGCGAAGTCCTGCAGATCCTCTAGGCGGAGGATCGGAAAGGCACTCAGATGACGCTCGACGAGCCGGGCCTCGCGATCGGAGCGAAGGCCTTGGAGAATCTCGGTGAGCACGATGTCTGTGAGCGCGACCGGCTCGCCGCCTTCGATCAGCTCCACGCACTGCGCAGCTTGGGTGGTGGCGTTGTCGTTGAGGACGTCGACCCAGACGCTGGTGTCGACGACGATCACGGCCGACCGCGCCGGCTTTCGACCAGATCGCCATCCCAGTGCACCCGGCCACGCAGGTCGAGTACCCCAATTCGGCGGTGTCGTGCGACGAGCTCGCGAAGCGCGAGGTCGACGGTCTCTCGCTTGGTGCGAGTACCGGTCAGCTCCTGGGCCGCCTGCAGCACGTCATCGTCGATCTCGATGTTGGTCCGCATACACCCGAAGATACACCACGTACTGTGTATTGCCCTCTTTCAGTCCGGAAGATGCCTGGGCAAGACCGGCCTTAATAAAGTTTCCGAAATATGGCAGAAACGGAAACTTTGCCTACGCTTGTCTCATGCGTGCAATCGAGCGCAAGAGGTGACTCTTCGAGAACGTCCGCCGTCTTCGCCGGGCCGAGCGAGCGGCGCCCGCGCTACGAGACGTCGTAGCGGTTCGCGCCTCTCTCCAGGCCGAACTGGGCACAACGGTCTCTCAGCGTCTCGCCGCCAACCTGCTTGGCATCAGCCACACGGCGCTGCGACGCTGGATCGATGGTGGCGATCTTCCGACTGTCCACAGCACCGAAGGAAGGCAGCAAGTTCCCGTCGCGGCCCTCCTCGACCTGGTCGATGCCGTCGATCGCGAACGAGCGACCGGTCGGCGCCACGTGCTCGAGCCGGCGATGCTCGAAGGACGCGACCGCACACAGCGGCTCGACCCATCCGAGCTTCTGCCCCCCACCGGCTCCACCACCGAAGCGCACGAACGGGCGAGCCGCCGCAGCCTCGCCTACCACCGAGCGCTTGCGAAGCGACTCCGCCGACCGATGATCGACGACGCTCTGCACGTGATCTGGGCGTGGCGCGACCAGGGGATGATCGACCCCCGATGGGCGGATCGCTGGGAGCAGCTGCTGGACAAGCGCGTATCGGAGGTCAAGAGAGTCCTCGGCGAAGACACGTCCGAGGCTCGGGATCTGCGGCAGAACTCGCCCTTTGCGGGCATGCTCAGCGAACCGAGCGGCGCAAGCTCATGCGGGAGGTCAGGTGAGCCTCATGCAAGCCCGGCGCAACGTCGAGCTGAAGGCGACCGATCCGTCGCCCATGCGCTCACTGGAGATCTGTAGCCAGCTCGACGCCGACGATCGTGGCGTACTCGAGCAACGGGACACCCATTTCGTCGTGGCGCACGGGGGCCTGAAGTTGCGCGAGCAGCGGCCGGGCACGCCGCACCTGATCCAGTTCGAGCGAGCCGACAAGCCGCAGCAGCGGCTGAGCAGCTATCACGTGGTCGAGGTCGACGACGGCTCGGCTTGCCTGGCCGCGCTGACGGCCGCGCTCGGGGTGCGCTGCGTCGTCGCCAAGCGCCGGCACCTGTTCCTCTGGCAGGAGGTGCGGATCCATCTCGACGACGTCGAGGGCCTGGGTTCCTTCATCGAGTTGGAGGCCGTCGCCTCGCCTGACTCGGACCTGACGCGCGAGCACGCGCTGGTCGCATGGCTACGCGAAGCCTTCGCGATCACAGACGATCGACTGTGCGCTCGCGGATATGCCGATCAACTCGGTCTCGGGTAGGGACGGGGCGCCGGCTGCTCTGTGCGGCGCCCCGTAATCGTGCGCTACTCGGCGAGGCGGTTTGCCTCGTGGGCGGCGCGGGTGGCGAAGATGAACGTGCCGAGGCGATGGATCAGGCCCGCGGCGTACAGGTCTTCGATGGCGTCCTCGACGTCGACCGTGTCCGGCTGGCCGCCGGGCTCGGTGTCGGACGAGGGATGCAGCTGGCGGTCCAGCTCGGCGAGCGTCCAGAGGCCGGTGTGGTCCTCCAGGAGCAGGCCGAGCAGGGCCTGTTTGAGGGATGACGGGTCGTCGGGCGGGTTGCCCGGGATACGCTGATCGCGCATGGGAAGGCCTCTACTTCCTGTGCCAGGCCCCGGGCTGCTACAACAGCGCCGGGGCCGCTTTGTTGGATGAGAGCGAATCTAGAAAGCGCAGCGGACGGACCGGGACGTCAGCTCGTGAGGTGGTCGATCACGTCCTTGGAGTGCGTGACCGGCAGGCGGTTGCCCTCGAGCTCGATGCGCGAGCCGGAGCCCTCGTCGATCAGCTCGAGCACGCGCACGTTGACGCGCTGGTGGACCTTGACGTCCAGCTGTCCGCGCGGGAGCTGGAAGGCGATCTCGGTCGGCTCGCTGTGGCGGGTCTTGGCGGCGAAGCCGTAGACGGTCGTCGGCGAGACGGCGACCAGCATCGTGGCCGGCAGGCCGGAGGCCGCGTCGTGGGCGTGCATGCCGGCGATCGAGCCCGCGCCCAGGCCGATCGCATCTCCCACCGCCCCGCCGATCGCCCCACCGGCATCGCTGCCGACCAGGCCGCCGACGAACAGGCCGCCGGTGTGGCCGCGGGGGTTGAATTGCCCCACCGCCTCGAGCTCGTCCTCGATCCCGCGAGCCGTAAGCGCGCCCTGGACCAACTCGATCATCGACTCCTCAGACACACCGCGTCCTCTCGCCGGGAAGACGGAGCCTAAAGGCCGCCGGCACGCCGCCGATCACCCGGGGCGAGATTCGACGAGGGCCTCGAATGGCTGGACCGCACCGCGGAGGCCGGGCCCCGGAGGAAACAGAGCCAATGATCGAAGGCTTGTACTCGGCAGCAGCCGGGATGATGGCCCAGCAGGACCGCCTGGACTCGGTCGCGAACGACATCGCGAACGTCAACACGCACGGCTACAAGCACGCGCGTGTGGCCTTCCGCGACCTCGCCTACCTCGCCAGCGGCCAGGGTGCCGCCGACGGCGTCTCGACCGGCAGCGGCAGCGCCGCCTGGGCCATGGGCCGCTCCTTTGCCCAGGGCGGGCTGGAGCGCACCGATCGCTCGCTCGACGTCGCCATCGAGGGTCCCGGCTTCATGCGCGTGCGCACCGCCGGCGGCCAGGAGGCCCTGACCCGCGACGGCAATCTCCAGGTCGACGCCAACGGCCAGCTCGTCACCTCGCACGGCGAGAAGCTCGTCCCCCCGATCACGATCCCCAAGGGCATCGATCCCGGCAAGCTCACGATCGCCCCCGACGGCCGCGTCAGCGGCGAGGGCCGTCAGCTCGGGCGCATCCAGCTCGTCGACGTGCCCGCCCCGGACAAGCTCACCGCCCTCGGCGACAACCTCTACGCCCCCAGCGCCGCCAGCGGCGCGGCGCGCAACGCGCCCAGCGACGCCCGCGTCGTGCAGGGTGCGCTCGAAGGCTCGAACGTCGACATGTCCGAGGCGATGGTCGACATGATGGACGCGCAGAAGAGCTACGCGCTCGCCAGCCGCGCGATCCAGATGCAGGACCAGGCGATGGAGATCGCGAACGGGCTGCGTCGCTGATGCCGACCTCGATCGACACCAGCGTGCTGCCGCTCGTCGACCGCAGCGCTCTGCCCGCGGACGTGCGCAAGGCGAGCAAGGAAGACCAGCAGGCATTCCGTGCCGCGCTCGGCTTCGAGCAGGCGCTCGTGTCGCAGCTGCTGTCGAGCGTCGAGTCGCTGAACGAGATCGGCGGCGAAGAGGCTCCTGCCGCCTACAAGAACCTGATCCCGCAGACGCTCGCCGAGGCGATGTCCTCGCAGGGCGGTCTCGGGCTCGCGCGCGATCTGTACGAGTCGATGCAAGGCAGCGACGCGTCGAGCGAGAGCGAGCAGCCGTGAACGCCGCCGCCTCCACGGCTCCGACCAAGCTCGGCACCGTCCTGCTCCAGCACATGGAGCAGCAGCTGATCTCCGTGCGCGCACTGCTCGAGCTCACGCTCAAGCAGGGCGCCGCGATCAAGGCGCGCGAGGTCGACACCGTCGTGCGCCGCCTCTCCGACATCAACGTCGAGGTCAGCCGCCGCGACCAGATCGAGGCCCAGCGCGCCGCGCTGCTCGAGCACGCCGGCGCGCACCTGGGCAAGCCCGCCTCCGAGGTCACGCTCACCGACATGGCGCCGCTGATGGCCCCGCAGGAATTCGCCGTCGCCCAACAGCGCAGCGGCGAGCTGCGCGGCATGCTCGCCGAGGTCCAGCGTGAGACCCAGCTCAACCGCGCGCTGATGCGCCAGGAGCTCTCTTTCCTCGACCATCTGCTGCGCCTCGCCGGCCACCCCTCCGAGCCCGGCTACCGCCCCTCGGGCGAGCAGCCGCTGACTGCCAGCGCGGCGCCGACGATCACGGCCCGCCGACTCTTCGACAGCGAGGCCTAGACCATGGCCGGCGTCTCCACCTTCCTCGGACTCCAGACCTCGCTGCGCGGCCTGCTGGCCCAGCAGCGCGGCCTCGACGTCACCTCGCACAACGTCGCCAACTCGAACACCGTCGGCTACTCGCGCCAGGAGGCGATCCTCGCCCCCGCCCAGGCGTTCCGCATCCCCGCCAGCGGCGTGCAGGACGGCGGCGCGGCCGACCTCGGCACCGGCGTCGATGTCCTGGAGTACCGCCGCATCCGCGACGTCTTCCTCGACATCCAGTACCGCGCCCAGAACACGAGCCTCGGCTCGGCCGAGCAGAAGGCCAAGTCGCTCGACCAGGCCGAGCTGGCGCTGTCCGAGCCGGGCGAGAACGGCATCGCCGACCGCCTCGGCAAGTTCTGGAGCGCCTGGGCGGATCTCGCCAACGCGCCCGACAACGCCGCCGCGCGCCAGTCGCTGATCGAGCAGGCGCGCTCGCTCGCGAGCGCCTTCTCGACGCTCGACGGACAGCTCGCGCAGGTCAAGACCCAGTCCGCCGCCCAGTACACCTCGATCACCCAGGCCGGCGGCGAGATCGACACGATCGCGCGCGAGATCGCCGGCCTCAACGTCGCGATCGCCAACGCGGTCGGCTCCGGCTCGCAGCCCAACGACCTGCTCGACCGCCGCGACCTGCTGCTCGACCAGCTCTCGGGCTTCGGCCAGGTGACCGTCACCGATCTCGGCGACGGCCGCATCAACGTCGGCTTCGGCGACGCGGCCAACCCGCTCGTGGCCGGCAACACCACCGACTGGCCGCAGACGCTGACCAACCCGGGCGGCAAGCTCGGCGCGCTGCTCGAGGTCTCGCGCACCGGCGGCACGATCGACCAGTACCGCACCGACCTCAACGCCACCGTCGAGACGCTTGCCAACGCCGTCAACGCGCTGCATTCGGCCGGTGGCGGCGCCAACTTCTTCAGCTTCACCGCCGGCTCGGCGGCGACCACGCTGGCCGTCGCCGTCACCGCTTCCGGCGTGCGCGCGTCTGCCACCGGCAACGCCAGCGCCAACGAGATCGCGCTCGGAATCGCCGGCCTCTCGGGCGGCGCACCCGACCAGGCCTACAACGGCTTCGTCACCCGCATCGGCAACGAGGTGCGCGAGTCCCAGCGTCAGCAGGGTGCCGCGCAGACGCTGCGCAACTCGGTCGACGACCGGCGCCAGTCCACCTCCGGCGTCTCGCTCGACGAGGAGATGTCGAACCTGATCCGCTTCCAGCGCGCCTACCAGGCGAGCTCGCGCACGCTCTCGACGATGGACGAGGCGCTCGACGTGCTGATCAACCGCACCGGACGCGTGGGGCTCTAGGCGATGGCCGGCACGCGCATCACCCAGTCGATGCTCAACCGAGCGCTGCTGAGCGACCTCAACGGCATCTCGAACAAGCTCTCGAACACGCAGCGCAAGCTGTCGTCGGGCAAGGAGATCAACCGGCCCTCGGACGATCCGTTCGGCACCAGCCGCGCGATGCAGCTGCGCGGCGAGCTCGAGCGCATCAACCAGTACCAGCGCAACACCAACGACGGCATCGCCTGGCTGCAGACCACCGACACCGCGCTCGCGAGCGTCGGCGACGTGGTCCAGCGCGCCCGCGAGCTGGCGCTGAAGGGCTCCAACGACGTCATGGACTCCGTCTCGCGCCAGACGCTCGCCGGCGAGATCGACCAGCTGATCGAGTCCGCCAAGACGCAGGCGAACGCCAGCTACGCCGGCCGCTACGTCTTCGGCGGCACCGCCACCGACACCCTGCCCTACCAACAGGGCGCCGGCGACGCCTTCGCCGGCAACACGGACCCGATCGCCCGCGAGATCGGCCCCGGCGTATCGGTCGAGCTCAACGTCGCAGGCTCGGACGTGCTCGGCAACGGCCAGATGCCGGGCGACGACAAGCTGCTCGACGTCCTGCGCGACATCGCCGGCCACCTGCGCGGCGGCACGACCGCCGACATCGACGCGCTGCGCGGTACCGACCTGCAGCGCCTCGACACCAACTTCGACGAGCTCTCGCGCCTGCGCGCCCGCACCGGCGCGCTGATGAACCGGCTCGAGACGGCCCAGACGGGCCTGACGCAGATGCAGGAGACCTCGAAGGGCCTGCTCACCAACGTCGAGGACGCCGACATGGCGCAGACGATCGTCGACTACACGACCCAGCAAACCGTCTACCAGTCCGCTCTGAAGGCGGGCGCGAACGTCATGCAGACGTCGCTGCTCGACTTCCTGCGCTAACCCCAGGGAGGACACGACCAACCATGCCGATCACGATCGAGGGAACCCGCTTCGGGACGCTCGAGCTGGCCGACGAGGCCACCATCGAGTTCCCCACCGGCCTGATCGGGCTGCCAGGCTCGCGCTACGCCCTGGTCGCCCGCGACGCCGACAGCGCCTTCTTCTGGCTGCAGTCGCTCGACCAGCCCGAGACGGCGATCCCGGTCACCAACCCGGGCCTGTTCTTCAGCGACTACGAGGTCGAGATCTCCGACGCCGACGCCGCCCGCACCGGCCTCGACGACTCGACCGCCGCGGACGTCTACGTGACCGTCAGCGCCGCCGAGCGGCCGGAGGACTTCAGGGCCAACCTGCTCGCGCCGATACTGGTCTCGGACGGACGTGGCTGGCAGGTCGTGAACGAGCTTCCCGACCTCCCGGTACGCGCGCCGCTGTTCGCCGGCGTCGGCGAACAGGCCGCCTAGCGCGGCCGACTCCTGCGCTGCCCCGGCGCAGGAGAACGGAATCCAAGGAGGAATCCCGCCCCGATGTTGATCATCACCCGCCGTCCCGGAGAGCGCCTCGTCCTCGGCGAGGACATCCGCATCGAAGTCATGGAGATCGCCGGCAACACGGTGCGCATCGGCATCGACGCGCCGCGCGAGCTGCCGGTCTACCGCGAAGAGCTGTGGGCCGCCGTCAAGCAGGAGAACGAGGCCGCCGCCGCGACCAGCGCCGACGAGTTGCCCGAGCCCTCTCCCGCCCCCGCAACCGACTAGCCGCAGATCGCGATCACGACGAGCTTCCAGTCGCCGGCTGGCGCGGTGGCGTAGGCGGACGCGGTCCAGGATCTGCCCCGCGGGCCGTTGTCGGAGAACGCCACCTGGGTCGGTCCCGCACCGGCGGCGTGCGCGCCGCCGCCGAGCAGCCGCGTCCCCCGCGGACATCTCGCCGGCGGCGGCCGCTTCGGCGTTCTCGCATCCGCGACGGTCTGCACCCGCACCTGCCGCACGTCCCGCACATAGCGCCGCGCGGCGACGCCGGCCAGGCGCCGGGGGTCGAGCTCCGCGTCGGCGATCTCGCGGTCTCCGATCGTGCCGACGGCCAGGTCGCCGCCGCGCAGCGAGCCGTCGAACACCTCGCTCGGGCCGACGGCGCCACGGTGGATGTCCGCCGCCCGCACCGTCCCGTTCTTGACGTCGCTGCCCAGCAGCGAGTCGTTGCGCACGTCCCGGCTGTGCACGCTGCCGTCCTTGATCGCCCGCGTCCCGATCGAGTTCTCGGCCACTCCGTAGGCGACCCCGCCGAGCGCCACGAACAGCGCCAGCGAGGCGACGATCAGGGCCGGGGAGGGTCTGCCGACGGACATCACCCGTCCGAGGTAGGCAAGACCGGCCGTGGGTTGGTGTACCCGAACTGGCCGCCGGCCGCGTCGAACCGATTGCGCCGGCCGTTGGAGCATTCCGGCAGCGTCAGCTCCCCGAGGCAGACGGTGTGCGCACGCGCCGTCAGGCGCAGGTCGCGCCAGTATCTGATCTGCGCCGCTTCTCTGTGCCGCGTCCGCAGCACCGGCACGATTGCCTTGCGAGATGCCTCGAGCGAGAACTGGTGCGCGGGTCTGAGCTTCCCGACGGTGAGCACGTAGAACCCCGACTCGGTCGCGATCGGACCGATCAGCGCGCCCGTGGGAGCGGCGAAGACCGCCTTCGTCAGTTGGGGCTCGGCGTTGTCCGGCGTGGCGATCCAGTCTTGGGGAGCAGAGCCGGAGTTCGGATCGCCGTATCTACGGGCGACCGCCGCCCAGCCGACGCCTCGCTCGAGAGCCTTCCTGGCCTGCTCCGCCTTGGCACGCGTGCCGCTCAGGACCGCTCTCCAGGGCCGCTGCTCCGGTCGCCGCAAATAGCTTCTGTGGCGCTCGTAGTAGGCGTCGATCTCGGCGTCGGAGACGTGCATGTCGACCTTGCGCACCCCCGCCTCCGCGAGCTGCGTGGGGAGCTCCGTGATGCGTGCCGTCGGGTCGCTCGGGGGGTCGATTCTCAGCCTGGCCGCCTCCTGATCCAACCACTCGTCCACGATCAGGCTCCTGAGGATCGACCGTCTGAGACGCCCGTGGTTGCGTCTGCACTGGATCCTGACCCGCGACGCCGGCCAGTCGGCGGGCACCGATCCCCACTCTCTGCGGTTCTCGATGCAGAGCGTGTAGTCGGGCGGGACGTAGTAGCGCCGCCCGGGAAGTGTGCGCGCCGTGGCGTAGCCAGCGGCGATTCTGCGGAGGTCGCGGTCGTACTTGGCCTGGCTGATCTCGGCGTCGCCGACCCGCACGATCACGGACCCCGCCGGCTGGGAGCCGTCTCGAGCCCCGGTGGTGGTCGGCGAGGTTCGCGACGCGGCCGCCGAGTCCGAGTCGTCGTCGCTGCATCCCGCAGCCGCGACGCTGGCCAGGAGCATGAGCACGACACAGACGCGAACCCTCACCGCACTCAAAATAGCTGACTGAGCAAGCAAATCTGCCCAAGTGTCTCCTAGGCCGTGATCTTGGCCTCCGCCCTGCCAAGGTCAGCCGGCGTGTCGACGCTCAGGACGACCGCGGGCGGCAGCGCGACCCGCACGGGGTGCAGCGTCTCGACGATCGCCGTCAAGGGTGCGTTCGGCGCTGCTGCGCACAGCAGCTCGAGCGCCTGCGGCGCATACAGGCCGAGCACAGGTTGCAGGACGCCGCCAGCGGTCGCCACCACCGCTGGGGAGCTGTCGGTGGCCTCGAGCAGCGTGCGGCAGGCGTCGGGCGTGACGAACGGCATGTCCGCGGCACAGACGAGCACCGGCGACCCGGCGGTCTCGAGCGCGTGCACGATCCCGGTCAGGGGATGGCGAGGCTCGGCGGGCTCGTCCCAGCGCTCGACGCCACCGAGCTCGGGCAGCTCGGTCTCCGGCTTGCAGACCACGACCACCCGCTCGCAGACCTCCGCGAGCGTCGCCAGCGGATAGGAGACGAGGGACCGGCCCGCGAGCAGCGCGCCGGGCTTGGCGCCACCCATGCGCGAGCCGGCGCCGCCGGCGAGCACCGCTCCGATCACGTCAGCCAGGCTACTCGCCGCGGCGTGCCGGGACGGTAGGCTGGCGAGCGTCATGGGCCTCGGCTCCTTCATCGGCGCCGGCCGCTCGCTCGAGACCGCGCTGCAGCGCGTCGAACTGGCCGAGCGGCTTGGCTACGAGTCCGTCTACGTGACCCACATTGCTGCCCGCGACTCGGTCACGGCGCTGATGGCCTACGCCGCACGCAGCGACCGCGTCCGCCTCGGGACCGGCGTGCTGCCGATCTACTCGCGCACCCCCGTGGCCACCGCCCAGTCGTTCGCGACCCTCGACGAGTTCTCCGGCGGCCGTGCGGTGATCGGGCTGGGGGTCTCGCACCGGCCGGTGGTCGAGGGCTGGTACGGGCAGACGATCGACAAGCCGCTGCGCGAGATGCGCGAGTACGTCGGCATAGTGCGCGCGATCCTGCGCGGCGAGGACCCGCCCCAGGGCGAGCGCTTCCGCTCCGGCTTCCACTTCATGGGCTACCAGGCCCGCCCGGAGCTGCCGATCTACGTCGCCGCGCTCTCGCCCGGGATGCTGCGGCTCGCAGGCGAGCTCGCCGACGGCGTGATGCTCTGGCTCTGCAACCCGGACTACGTCCGCGACGTCGTCGTACCGGCGGTCGCGGAAGGTCGCGCGAAGGCAGGCAAGGGACTGGACGGCTTCGACGTCGTCGCCGCAGTGCCGGCCGCCGTCACCGCCGAGCCCGACGAGGCACGCGCCCGCCTGCGCCAGGAGTTGCTGCCGTACTTCTCGCTGCCCTTCTACCGCGCGATGCTGGAGCGCTCGGGTTATGCCGACGACGTCCAGAACTTCGACCGAGGCATGGCCGACGGCGGTCCCGAGGCCGCCGCGGCGGCGATCTCCAACCGCTTCCTCGGCCGGTTGGCGGCGATCGGGACGCCCGACGAGGCCGTCGCCTCGGTGCGACGCTACCGGGACGCCGGGGCCACCTCGCCCTGCGTCGGCGGCATCGCGCGGACGGACTTCGACGCGACGCTCGAGGCGCTCGCCGGCAGCCTTCCCGCGTAGACCCCTGGGCGCTCGCGCCCGCGGTGAGCATAATGAGTGCATGGAGGGCTCCGCCCGAGAATCCGTTGGGACGCAATCGGCATGGCTGCGTTGCTATCGCTGCTGGTCGCGCAACCTCGAGGTCCAGCTGCATTACGAGGGCATCCTCAAGGTCGACGCCGAGACCGGTGAGGCCATCGATCCCGTCGAAGAAGTGCAGGAGGCCGTCGTCCAGTGCCTCGACTGCCTGCACGACCAACCGCACCTGTCGCTGACCTTCTACGAGGAGAACGGCCGGCGCGTCAGCCGCATCGAGCCGGTCGAAGACCGCTGGGAGCGGATGGTGACGGGCACCCCCTGGGTCGCCTCCTGCACGGTCACCGTCGACGCCGACCAGGTCGAGTCGTGCTCGGGACCGGACGCAGCCGACTCGCTCGCCTTCGCCGCCTTCGGCGACCACGGCACCCGCGAGTTCTTCACCCACGTGCGCTTCCACAAGCACGACGAGGATCGGATCGTGATCCACATGCTCGTCGAGCTCTACGCCCGTTCCTCCGACGAGGCGACCGAGGTGATGGAGCAGGCCGCCCGCGGCGCGCTCACGATCACCTCGCTGGCCGAGGAATCCAGGCCGCCGGCGTCCGGGCCCGAAGAGCAGCACTAGCAGCAACTTCCCAGCCCGTGACGTGTTGAAGTCGATGCAGCCGGGACCGTCCCGACGGTGCCGGATGCACCTTCCTGCGGACGGCGGCGGACGAGAGTCGCCGCCGCCCCGGTTTGCTGAGACGGCTGCAAACCGTCGGATGCCGGCGTCCTCGGTCGCTCGCGTGCGGGTGCACGCCACGCTCCTGCGTCCTTGGCCTCCTCGGTTTTCGCCGTCTCAGCTAAACCGGGCGGTGGATTGCGCCTCGCTTCGCAAGGGTGTCGATCTCCTCTTGTCCGAGGCCGAGCTCGGAGAGCACTTCCTCGGTGTGTTCGCCCAGCAGCGGTGGCGGCGTGGGTTCGTTCGTCGCCTCGGTCCAGATCGGCGAGGCGACGAGCTCGAGCGGGCCGGCGGTCGGATGCTCCACCTTGACGGTCGCGGGACGACCGGCCTCGGCGGCCGCCGCCAGGGCCTCGGGCACCGTGCGCACCTTGCCGACGGGCACGCCGGCGGCGTCGAGCGCGGCGACCCAGTCGTCCGCGGAGCGGCCGCGGAATGCCTGCTCGAGCTGCGGGATCAGCGCCTCGCGGTGCTCGACGCGACCCGGATTGGTGGCGAAGCGCTCGTCTGCGCGCAGGTCCTCGCGGCCGAGCGCACGGCAGAGCGCGCGGAAGAGGCCGTCGTTGGCGGCAGCGACCGCGATCCGGCCGGAGGCGGTCTCGAAGTCCTGGTAGGGCACGATGTTGGGATGCGCGTTGCCGAAGCGTCCCGGCTCCTGACCCGTGACGAGCACGTTCTGGGCCACGTTGACGAGGGCCGCGAGTCCGCTGTCGAGCAGCGGCACCTCCGCGTGGCCGCCCTTTCCGCCGTGCAGCAGGGCAAGGATCGCCGAGGCGGCGTGCAGGCCGGTGAGCACGTCCACGAGCGCGACGCCGACCTTGAACGGCGAGCCGTCCCCCGGTCCGGTGATCGACATCAGGCCGGTCTCGGCCTGGGCGACGAAGTCGTAGCCGGGCCGCCCGTGCGGCTCGCGCACCGAGCCGAAGCCGCTGATCGAGCAGTAGACGACGTCCGGATTGCGCGCACGCACCTGCTCGTAGCCGACGCCGAGCCGCTGCGCCCCGCCGAGCTTGAAGTTCTCGATCACGACGTCGGCGCGCGCGCACAGCTCGAGCGCCAGCGCTTGGCCCTCGGGATCGGCGAGGTCGAGCGCGCAGCTGCGCTTGCCGCGGTTGACCGAGAGGTAGTAGGCGGCCTCGCCGCCGGCGAACGGCGGACCCCACGAGCGCGTCTCGTCACCGCCCTGCGGGCGCTCGACCTTGACCACGTCGGCGCCGAGGTCGGCGAGCACCATCGTGCAGTACGGCCCGGCGAGCACGCGCGAGAGGTCCGCGACGCGCACGCCGGCAAGTGGCCCCGGCTGGGTAGAGGTGTCTCGTGAAGCAGTCCATCCGCGGACGGCATGGTGACAGGGGCGCGACTCGCGGTCGCGCGCGCTCGAGCGAGCGGGGGTCGAGCTCGCCTTCGGCCTGCCCGGCGTCCACAACCTCGCGCTCTGGCGTGCGCTGGGCGATTCGTCGATCCGGCTGGTGGGCGTACGGCACGAGCAGACCGCGGCCTACGCCGCCGACGGCTATGCCCGCGCCAGCGGCAAGCTCGGCGTCGCGCTGACGACCACCGGACCCGGCGCGGCGAACACGCTCGCGGCCGTCGGCGAGGCGTGGGCCTGCCGCCAGCCGCGTGCTCGTGATCGCCACCGACATCCCGACCAAGGTGCGCCGCCCCGGCGTCTGGCGCGGAGCGCTGCACGAGGCGACCGACCAGGCGGCGATGTTCGAGCCCGTCGTCAAGCGGACCTTCCGCGTGCGGGCCGCCGAGGACGTCGGCGCCGTGGTCGCCGAGGCCGCGCGCGCTGGCGCTGGAGGCGCCGAGCCGGCCGGTGTACGTCGAGATCCCGACGGACCTGCTGAGCACGCACGTGCCCCTCGGCGACGGAGCCGACCTCGACCCGCACCACGATCCCAGCCGAGCTGCCGGCGGTCGACGAGGCCGCCGCGGCGCTCGCCAAGGCCGAGCGGCCACTGATCTGGGCGGGTGGCGGCGCGTTGCAGTCCGGTGCCGGAGCGGCCGTGGCCGCGCTCGCGGAGCGGCTCGCGGCGCCCGTGATCACGACCTACTCCGCCCGCGGGCTGCTGCCCCCCGGCCATCCCTGCCTCGTCGACGCCCCGCCGCACGTGCAGGCCGTCGGCGCCCTCTGGGACGAAGCCGACGTCGTGCTCGCGATCGGCAGCGACTTCGACGGCATGATGACCCAGGGCTGGAAGCAGCCGCAGCCGCCGACGCTGATCGCGCGTCAACGTCGACCCCGACGACGCCGGCAAGAACTACCCGCCCGACGTGATGGTCGAGGCGGACGCGCGCGCGGGCGCAGAGGAGCTCGGCCGAGATGCTCGAGCCGCGCGCAGGGCTGGACGCGCTCGCCACCCGCCTGACCGAGCTGCGCAGCAGCGTGCGGGCGGAGCTGGCCGAGACCGACCCCGAGGCGATCGCCTTCCTCGAGGCGATGGAGCGGGTGCTGCCCGACGACGCGACGGTGGTCTGCGACATGTGCATCCCCGGCTACTGGCTCGGCGGCTTCCTGACCGTGTCCGGCCCGCGCCGCCTGGCCTACCCGCTCGGCTGGGGCACGCTCGGCTGCGGCTTTCCCCAGGGCCTCGGCGCCGCGCTGGCGGGCACCGGACCGGTCGTGAGCGTCTCGGGCGACGGCGGCTTCCTCTACGCGCCCGGCGAGCTGGCGGCCGCCAAGCAGGAGCAGATTCCGCTGACGGCGGTGATCGTCGACGACGGCGGCTACGGGATGCTGCGCTTCGACCAGGACCTGCACGGCGACCCCCACGAGGGCGTCGACCTCGTCACGCCCGACTTCGTCGCGCTCGCCCAGGCCTTCGGCGTCCACGCAGAACGGGTCGACGGCCTCGGTGACGACTTCGCCGCCGCGCTCGCCCGCCAGCTCGCGATGGACGAGCCGACCGTGCTCGTCGCCCACGCCGCCTTGCAGCCGCCCCCGAACGTCTCGCCGCGGTGGTACCGCCGCTAGCGCCCGGTCGGGGACGCTTCGCGGCGTCGCGCGAGCGCCTGCCCACGCGCGACGAGCTGTTCGAGCAGGCCGCCGAGGTCTCGCGCGCCGGCCTGCGCTCTCGGCGCGAGCGGGTCGTCGCGACCGCTCGGCCGATCCTGCAGGCGTCCATCGCGACGGCGCTCGCGTGGGTGGTCGCGAGGGAGCTGGTCGGACACGAGCAGCCCTTCTTCGCGCCGGTCGCCGCCGTGATCACGCTTGGGCTGACCGTGGGCGAGCGGCGGCGGCGCGCGATCGAGATCGCGGTCGGCGTGGCGGTCGGGATCGCGATCGCGGACCTGCTCGTCTCGATCATCGGCACCGGCACCTGGCAGCTCGCGGTCGTCACCGGGCTGGCGATGCTCGGCGCGACGATCGTCGGTGGCGGCGTGCTGCTGGCCTCGCAGGCCGGCGTCTCGGCGGTGCTGGTCGCGACGCTGCAGCCGCCGAGCGACGGCAGCTTCGAGTTCACGCGCTTCTACGACTCGCTCGTCGGCGCCGGGGTCGCGCTGTTGGTCTCGTCGCTGGTGTTCCCGGTCGACCCGGCGCGGCTGGTGCGCGAGAGCGCCAAGCCGGTGCTGGACTGCTTCGCGACCGCCCTCGAGCGGATCGCCCACGCGCTCGAGACGCGCAAGCCCGAGGACGCGGACGCCGCCCTGCTGGCCGTCGCCCGCGTCGACGCGGTGCACGACGCCATGATCGACGCCCTCGACACCGCCGGCGAGGCCGCCCGCCTGTCCCCGCGCCGCCGCGGCCGCTTCGCCGGGCGACTGGACCGCCACGCGGTCGCGGCGGGCGAGCTCGGCCGCGCGATCGAGAACGTGCGCGCGCTCGCCCGCGGCTCGATCCGCGCGATCAACCTCGGCGACGCCGTCCCCGACGACGCGATCGAGGCGACGCGCCAGCTCGGCCGTGCCGGCGCCGAGCTCGACCGCTACCTCGAGCACGACGACGCCGAACCGATGCGGGCGGCGGCGGTCCGCGCCTCGGGCCTCGCCAACAAGGTGCTCGAGGAGACCGGCAACCTGTCGGCGGTCCACATCGTCGGCCAGATCCGCCTGGCCGCCGTCGACCTGCTGCGCGCCGGCGGCCTCGACCGCGACGCCGCCCAGGACGCCGTGCGCACCGCGCGCCTGACGGAGACGGCCGGCTAGCTAGCCCAGCCGAGCCGGTAGTCCGGGTCGCCGGCGATCTCGACCACGTCCATCTGGGCCTTCTGGAGCTTGCCGGCGTAGTCCCAGTTCATCGACTGCCAGCGCGTGAACTGGTCCAGCACCCAGATGCCGGACTGGCGCGAGCCGTTGCCGGACTTGCCGTTGCCGCCGAAGGGCAGGTGCGCCTCGGCGCCGGAGGTGGAGTTGTTGACCGACACCATCCCGGCGCTGACGCGCTCGCGGAAGCGCAGCGCGTACTTGGGGTCGTTGGTGTAGATCGCCGACGAGAGCCCGTAGCCGTGCCCGTTGGCGAGCGCGATCGCCTCGTCGAAGTCGCCGAAGCTGGCGACGCCGACGAGCGGCCCGAAGGTCTCGGTCGCGTAGAGCTCGTCGCCGGCGCGCACCCCGTCGACGATCGTGGGGTGGCAGAACAGCCCCGCCTCGGGGTCGCCGACGAAGCCGGCGCGCGGGTTGTCGGCGGTGATGCGGCCGGTGCCGGTCGAGCCCGAGACCGTGTGGTGGTCGCGCACCAGCTCGAGCCAGTCGAGGAAGCGCTCTTGGAAGCGCTCGTGGATCATCGGCCCGTAGAGCACGTCCGCGAACGGGTCGCCGACGGCCGCCGCCTCGGTCGCGGCGCTGAAGCGGCGCATGAACTCGTCGTGGACGGACTCGTGCACGATCACCGTGCCGAGCGAGGTGCAGCGCTGGCCCGCGGTGCCGAAGCCGCTGAACAGCGCGCCCTCGACGGCGAGGTCGAGCGTCGCGTCCTCCATCACCACGAGCGGGTTCTTGCCGCCCAGCTCGAGGCAGGGCGACTGCACGTGGCGCCCGCAGAGCTCGCCGATCTTCGAGCCGACCGCCGACGAGCCGGTGAAGCCGACCTTGTCGACCAGCCGCTCGTCGAGCGCCCGCTCGAGCCCGGCGAAGGCGGCCGGGCCGTCGCACTGGACGAGGTTGAGCACGCCCTCCGGCAGCCCCCCGTGGATGAACAGCTGCGCCAGCGCCTCCCCCAGCGCGGGCGCGTACTCGGCCGGCTTCCAAACCACCGCGTTGCCGCACAGCAGCGCGGGCACGATGTACCAGGACGGCACCGCCACCGGGAAGTTGCCGGCCGTGACGATCGCCGCCACGCCGACGGGGTTGCGAAACGTGAACAGCTGCTTGTCGGGCAGCTCGCTCGGCACCGTCTGGCCGTAGAGGCGCCGGCCCTCGGAGACGAAGAAGTCGCAGGTGTCGACGATCTCCTGCACCTCGCCGAGCGACTCGGCGTAGGGCTTGCCGATCTCGCGGGTGAGCAGGCGCGAGAGCCCCTCCTTGTTGTCCTCCACCAGCCGGCCGATGCGCTTGATCGCGTTGCCGCGCACGGGTGCCGGCGTCGCCGCCCAGGCGCGCTGCGCCTCGCGCGCGGCGCGGCAAGCCGCGACGAACGTGTTCGCGTCGCCGAGCAACGCCTCGCAGACCGCCTCGTCGAGCTTGGCCGGGTTGCGGGACTCGATCCGAGTCCCCTCCTCCTGTGCGCGGCCGGCGACGATCGACGACACGACCGGGGTACTGGTGTCGGTGACGCTCATGTCCCTAGCGTACCCAGGGGCATGGAGCGGGCTGACGTGGTGATAGCGGGCGGCGGGGTGATCGGCGTGAGCGTCGCCTTCCACCTCGCCGAGGCCGGCGTCGACGTGCTGCTCTGCGAGCGCGGCGAGCTGGGATCCGGCTCCAGCAGCCGCGGCGCCGGCGGCGTGCGGACGATGTTCTCCGACGAGCTCAACGTGCGCATCTGCCAGCGCAGCCTCGAAGCGTGGCGCGACTTCGCGCGGCGCCCCGGCGGCGAGCTGGATCTGCACGAGGTGGGCTACCTGTTCCTGCTCACGAGCCCGGAGGAGGTCGAGGCGTTCGAGCGCTCGATCGAGCTCATGCACGCCGTCGGAGCCCCCGCCGAGCTGCTCGACCCCGAGCAGGCCGCGCGCCTGTCGCCGCTGGCGAGCATGGACGGCGTGCTCGCCGCGGCGCTCGACCCCGGCGCCGGCCACGCCACGCCCGAGGGCGCCGTGCAGGGCTACGCCGCCGCGGCCCGGGCCCTCGGCGCGCGCCTGCACCTGCACCGCGAGATCACCGCGATCGAGACCGGCAGCCGGCGTACGGCGGGCGACGCGGCCGCAGCCGGACCCGGCGCACGCAGCATCGTCCGCGTCGAGACCAGCCGCGGGCCGATCGAGACCGAGACCGTGATCTGCTGCACCGGCGCGTGGTCTGCGTCCTTCGGCGCGCTTGCCGGCGTCGAGCTGCCGGTGACGCCGCAGCGGCGGCGGATCGCCTACACCGCGCCGCTCGAGGGCCTGCCGGACGAGCTCCCGATGACGATCGACTTCAACAGCGGCTTCTACTTCCACCGCGAGGGGCCGGGCCTGCTGTTCGGCGCGAACGCCGACGCCGAGGGCGAGGCGGCCTGGCTCGAGGCCGTCGCGCCGCAGATCGCCCACCGCGCGCCAATCCTCGTGGACGCGCCGATCGCCGGCGGCTGGAGCGGGCTCTATGAGCTCACGCCCGACCACAACGCCCTGATCGGCGAAGCGGCCTCCCCCGGCCGCTTCCTGTACGCGACCGGCTTCTCCGGCCACGGCTTCCAGCAGGCCCCGGCCGTCGGCGAGATCGTGCGCGACCTCTATCTCGGCAGCGAGCCGTTCGTCGACGTCGCGCCGCTGGCCGCCGGTCGCGCGATGCGCCCCGAGCACAACGTCGTTTAGGGTTGCCTAACGCATGAGCCGCGTCCTCGTCACCGGCTGCGCCGGCTTCATCGGCTCGCACGTCGCCGAACGGCTGCTCGGCGAGGGTCACGAGGTCGTCGGAGCCGACTGCCTGACCAGCTTCTACGACCCGGCCCGCAAGCTGCGCACGCTCGAGTCGCTGCACGAGCACGACCGCTTCGAACACCGACGCGTCGACCTCGCCGGCGAGCCGCTCGAGGAGCTGCTCGACGGCATCGAGACGGTCTTCCACCTCGCCGGGCAGCCGGGCGTGCGCCAGAGCTTCGACGACCCGCGGGTCTACGTCCGCAACAACGTCGACGCCACCCGACGCCTGTTGACCGCAGCGGCCGGAGCCGCCGTCGAGACCGTCGTCTACGCGTCCTCGTCGTCGGTCTACGGCGACGGCACGGTGCGCGGCACCGACGCGACGTCGACCGCTGCGACCACCCGGGCGGGGGCCGCGACCACGCGGCGCATGCGAGAGACGGACGCGCCCGCGCCGCTGTCGCCCTACGCCCACACCAAGGTCGCCGTCGAGCGGCTCGCCCGAGCCGCCCAGCGCGACCACGGCGTGGTGACGGTCGGCCTGCGCTACTTCAGCGTCTACGGCCCGCGCCAGCGGCCGGACATGGCCTTCCAGCGCTTCCTCGAGCGAGCGGTCCGCGGCGAGCCGCTGACGATTCTCGGCGACGGTTCGCAGCGCCGCGACTTCACCTACGTCGGCGACGTCGTCGAGGCCACGCTCGCCGCCGCTCGCCGGGGGCGTCCCGGCGCCGTCTACAACGTCGGCGGCGGCCAGCCCGCCGCGCTGACGCGCATCGTCGCCCTGCTCGAGGAGCTGCTCGAGCGCGAGCTGGCGCTGGAGCACCTGGCGGCAGCGCCGGGTGACCCGTGCGCCACCGCCGCGGACACCGCTCGAGCGCGCCGGGAGCTCGGCTTCGAGCCCCGGACCGATCTGGCGAGCGGCGTCGCGCTGCAGCTCGAATGGCTGCTCGCCGAGCGGCCGGCCAAGACCCCCGCCTAGGGAGCGACCGAGTCGACGCGGTGGCCGGCCCGCCTCCTAGCCGGCCACCGGTCCTTCCCCCTCAGGCTCCGAGTCGCTGCTCCAGCGCCTGCAGCTGGCGCTCCAGCGCCGCGGGCAGCTTGTCCTCGAAGGTGTCGAAGTGCGCGCGCACCTGCGCCAGCTGCTGCTGCCACTCGGCGGGATCGACGCGCAGCAGCTCGGCCATCTGCTCGGCGGAGACGTCGAGGCCGTTCATGTCGATCGAGCCCTCGGCCGGCACGCCGCCGATCGGGGTCTCGACCGCGTCGGCCTCACCGTCGCAGCGACGGAAGATCCAGGCCAGCACGCGGCTGTTCTCGCCGAAGCCCGGCCAGAGGAACCTGCCGTCCTCGTCCTTGCGGAACCAGTTGACCATGAAGATCTTCGGCAGCTGGATCCCCGGGCGCTGGCCCATCTTCAGCCAGTGGCCGAAGTAGTCGCCCATGTTGTAGCCGCAGAAGGGCAGCATCGCCATCGGGTCGAAGCGCAGCTCGCCGAGCCCTGCCGGTGGCCGCGGCGG
Source organism: uncultured Thermoleophilaceae bacterium (assembly GCA_963846505.1). Lineage (GTDB taxonomy): Bacteria > Actinomycetota > Thermoleophilia > Solirubrobacterales > Thermoleophilaceae > JACVRW01. The sequence continues at coordinate 857,616 of CAWJWD010000004.1, forward strand.
TCTTCTCCGAGCCCATGATCGAGCCGAGGAAGACGCCATGCTCCCAGTCGAAGGCCTCGTGCACGAGCGGCACGACGCTCGCGCGCCGACCGCCGAACAGGAACGCGTCGATCGGCACGCCGGCCGGGTCCTCCCACTCGGGCGCGATCGACGGACACTGGCCCGCCGGCGTCGTGAAGCGTGCGTTCGGGTGCGCGGCGGGCGTCTCGGAGCCGGGCGTCCAGTCGTTGCCGCGCCAGTCGATCGCGTGTCGCCGGCGGCTCGGAGGTCATCCCCTCCCACCACACGTCGCCGTCGTCGGTGAGCGCGCAGTTGGTGAAGATCGAGCTCTCGGCGACCGTCGCCATCGCGTTCGGGTTGGTGTCCTCGCCGGTGCCCGGCGCGACGCCGAAGAAGCCGTACTCGGGGTTGATCGCGTAGAGGCGGCCGTCGTCGCCGAACTTCATCCAGGCGATGTCGTCGCCGACGGTCTCGACCTTCCAGCCCTCGAGCGTGGGGATCAGCATCGCGAGGTTGGTCTTGCCGCACGCCGACGGGAACGCGGCTGCGACGTGCTTGACCTTCCCCTCCGGCGAGGTCAGCTTGAGGATCAGCATGTGCTCGGCCATCCAGCCCTCGTCGCGGGCCTGGACCGAGGCGATCCGCAGCGCGAAGCACTTCTTGCCGAGCAGCGCGTTGCCGCCGTAGCCCGAGCCGAACGACCAGATCTCGCGCGTCTCGGGGAAGTGGACGATGTACTTGTTGTCCGCGTTGCACGGCCACGGCACGTCCTCGGCACCGTCGGCGAGCGGCATGCCGACCGAGTGCAGGCAGGGCACGAACTCGCCGTCCTCGCCGAGCACGTCGAGCGCGCCCTGGCCCATGCGGGTCATGATCCGCATCGAGACCGCGACGTAGGCGGAGTCGGTCAGCTGGACGCCGATGTGGGCGATCGGCGAGCCCAGCGGCCCCATCGAGAACGGCACGACGTAGAGCGTGCGTCCGTGCATCGAGCCCGCGAACAGGTCGTCGAGCTGCTCGCGCATCTCGGCTGGATCGGTCCAGTTGTTCGTCGGCCCCGCGTCGGACTCGTCCTGCGAGCAGATGAACGTGCGGTCCTCGACGCGCGCTACGTCCCCCGGATCGGAGCGCGAAAGGTAGGAGTTGGGCCGCTTGGCGTCCGAGAGGCGCTCGAAGGTGCCGGCCTCGACGAGCTGCCGGCAGAGGTCGTCGTACTCCTCGGCCGAGCCGTCGCACCAGTGGATCGAGTCCGGTTGGGTGAGCTCTGCGAAGCCCTCGACCCAGTCGAGGAGCTTCTTATTCGTGGTAGGGGCCATTGCTGCTTCCATCGCGAGTTCGCCGTCTCCTTCTACGCCGGGGGGCATTTAGCGTATCCGGAGCGTCCTTAAACTGCGCTGCGGAGTGACCAAAAACCGCACCACCCCCTTCCGCGCGGTCCTCCGCTTCGTCGCCTCCGTGATGATGGTCAGCGGGGTGCTGCTGATCGCCGACGCCGCCGCGACGCTGCTCTGGCAGGAGCCCGTCTCGGCCTTCGTGGCCCAGCGCCAGCAGGTGCAGCTCGAGCGGCAGCTGGCCGACCCGGTGGTCGTCAAGCGGGTGGTTGCGCGCAAGCCGCTGAAGGGCGACGCGATCGGCAAGATCATCATCCCGAAGATCGACGTCGACGAATACGTCGTCGAGGGCACGGATACCGACAGTCTCCGCAAGGGACCGGGCCACTACCCGGACACGCCGCTGCCCGGCGGCCGCGGCACGGTCGCGATCGCCGGCCACCGTACGACCTACGGTGCGCCGTTTCGCAACCTCGACAAGCTCCGAGCACGGCGACATGATCGTCGTCGACATGCCCGACCATCGCTACGTGTACCGGGTCGAACGCACGAAGATCGTCGACGACCAGGATCTCTCGGTGCTGCAGCCGGTTGGCTACAAGCGGCTGATGCTGAGCGCCTGCCACCCGCTCTACAGCGCGGCGCAGCGGATCGTCGTGTTCGCGCGCCAGATCAAGGTCCAGCCCTCGCGCGTCAGACCGACGTGAGCGCCGGCGCCAGTGCGCCGCTCTCGACCGAGGACTGGTCGCGGGACTCGAAGAAGAGGATCAGGCCGATGACCAGGGCAAGCGAGATGGCCAGGACCGCGAGCCAGTAGAGGAGCTTGAGCAGCAGCATGGCGGAGCAACCGACGGTACAGCCTGGACAAGCGGCGGAGCCCGAGGACCCCACACCGAGCGCACGCCGCGGCCTGGCAGGGCTCGTGCGCGAGTACCCGGCACTGCCGGCGACGTTCGCGCTCGTCGCCGCGCTGGTCGCGCTCGGCGCCTCGGAGGCCGGCTACTACCCGACCGCGTGGTACGCCGCCGCGCTGTTCGCGCTCGCGTTGCTGGTCGTCGCGCTGGTGGCGCTCCGGCCGCCACGTCGGCTCGGGCGGGCGCAGGGCGCCGCGCTCGCGCTGCTGGCCGCCTTCGCCGGCTGGAGCTACCTCTCGATCCTCTGGGCCGACCAGCAGGGGCTCGCCTGGGAAGGCGCCAACCGCGCGGCGCTGTATGCCCTGATCCTGGCGCTCGTCTCGCTGTGGCCGACCGGGCCGCGTGGGGCGCGACTGCTGCTCGGCGCCTTCGGGCTCGGAATCGCCGGCGTCGGCCTGGTCGAACTGCTGCGCGCCGACGCGGCCGCGCGGCCGCTGGGCTTCTTCATCGACGTGCGCCTGGCCGAGCCGGCCGGCTACATCAACGCGAACGTCGCGCTCTGGAGCTCGGGTTGCTGCCCTGCCTGTTCCTGGCCTCTGCGCGCGAGGTCTGGGCGCCGCTGCGCGGACTGGCGCTCGGTGGGGCGGGTCTGCTCGGCGCGCTGGCGCTGATGGGCCAGAGTCGCGGCTGGGCGCTGGCGCTGCCGCCGGCGCTGGTCGTTCTTCGTCGCCGTCGGCCCCGGGCGGGTGCGCAAGCTGATCGTGACGCTCGTCGTCGCGGCCGGGACCGCGATCGTGAGCGGCCCGATCCTCGCGCTTCACGACGAGTTCGCCGCACGCAGCTTCGACGCCGACCTCGGCGACGCCACGCGGACGATCCTGCTGATGACGATCGCGCTGGTGGCCGTCGGCAGCGGGCTGGCGTTCGCGGACCGGCGCGTCGAGCCGAGCGCCGCCGGCCTGCGCCGCGTGCGCCGCGGCACCGGCGTGGCGGTGGCGCTCGCGGCCTGCGTCGCGGTGGTCGCGGTGGTGGTCGCCGTCGGCAGCCCGTTCACGAAGGTCTCGGACGCCTGGACGACCTTCAAGGACGGCGGCGCGCAGGCCGAGCAGGGCACGTCGCGCTTCACGACGGCGGGCACCAACCGCTACGACATGTGGACCGTCGCCCGGGACCTGTTCGCCGACCATCCCGTCGGGGGCGTCGGCGCGGACGGCTACCAGCCCTACTACCTGCGCTTGGGCACCAGCGACGAGCGACCGCGCTTCGCGCACTCGCTGGAGCTCGGCGTGCTCGCGCAGACGGGGCTCGTGGGCGCGCTGCTCCTGCTGGGCGCCCTGGCGGCGGGCTTCGTCGCGGCGCTGGCCGCGCTGCGCCGCGGCGGGCGGGAGCGTGCGATGGCCGCCTCGGCCGCGCTGGCGATCACGGTCTACTGGCTGCTGCACGGCTCGGTCGACTGGTTCTGGGAGTTCCCGGCGCTGGCCGGAGCCGCCTGGTTCGGCCTCGGCCTGGCCGGCTCGCTCGCGCCGCGCCCCACCACGGCTCGGCAATCTCGACCGGCCCGAAGGACCCCGAGGGTCCTGGCCCCCGTCCTGCTCGGCGTCGCGGCGCTGCTGCTCGCGCTCTCCTTCGCGGCCCCCTGGGTCGCCGAGCTGGAGATCGACGCCGCCTCCGAGCGCTGGGTGCGCGATCCCGACGGAGCGTTCGAGCGGCTCGACCGCGCCGACCGGCTCAATCCGCTCTCGGCGCGCGCCGACCTCACCGCCGGCACGATCGCGCTGCGTCAGGGCCGGCTCGATCGCGCCCGTGAGGCGTTCGAGAGCGCGCTCGAACGCGATCCCGGCAACGCCTACGCGACGCTCGAGCTCGGGCTGCTGGCCGCCGGGGCCGGCCAGCGGCGCGAGGCCGAACGGCTGCTCGAGCGGGCCGTCGCCGCCAGTCCGCGCGACCCGCTCAGCCGCGACGCCCTGCGCGACGTGCGCCGCGGTCGCGCGGTCTCGAACGAGCGCTTCAACCGGCTGCTGGTCGAGCGCGCGCGGGCCCGTGGCTCGCGCGGGCAATGAATTCCGCGGCGCAAAGCCTCATAACTCGTGTAGACCTCTTTCGCAAACTCCAAGGTGGATCGCTGGCAGTTCCGTCTACCCCGTGGTATAGAAAGTGGGACGGATGAAATTTTGCGGATCTTGCTCTTGACCCGCTGGGGTCGCCCAGACTGTGGGAGGAATGGGCGGTACGTCCACCAAGAGCCAGGTTCGCGGCAGGTACTCTCGGACTCTCAAAAGGACGTTATGAAGAAGACCATCAGCTCTCTCCTCGTCGCGGTCGTGCTCGTGTTCACGCTCGCCGGCACTGCTCTGGCCCAGTCCTCCGTCGACGGCTACAACGACCAGGCCGGGCAGATCCAGAGCCAGGTCACCGGTGGCGGCTCGGGCGGTGGCGGCGACGGCAGCCTTCCCTTCACCGGCCTCGACGTCGCGCTGCTGGCTGGCGCCGGCGGTCTGCTGGTCGCTGCGGGGCTCGGCATGCGCCGTCTGACCCGCGCTCCTGGCAACGCCTAGGTCGTAACGGGACTAAAGCCGCGGCGCGGCCAACCGACATTGATAACGACGCGGCGCTCCTGCGTCGCGTCGTTTTCGGTCGCTCCCGAACCGGTCCCAACGTGAAGCACGCATACGCATCCGACGCCACCGAGGCCGCGCCCACCGCGGCCTCGCTACGTCGTCGGGCGGCGGAACGCCGTCATGCGCTCAGCCGCCAGACCCTCTTCGAGGGCTCCGGCTGGACGATCCTGCGGCTGTTCACCGACACCGCGCTGTTGCTGCTCGGCAACGTCGCTGCGCTCGTGGGCGCTCCCGCCAGCCTCGACGGCACCGGCCACGCTGCCCTGATTTGGCTGCTGCCGCCGCTGACGCTGCTGCTGCTGATCGCCCGCGGTCGCTACCGCGACACGATCCAACTGCGGCTGATCGACGGCATCGGCACGCTCGTCGGCGCCACCTCGCTGGCCGCGATCGCGCTGATCGCCGGTGCCGCCCTGCTCGACCCGTCGGTGGACTCGGCGCCGCTGCTGGCACGCGCATGGCTGTTCGGCAGCGTCTACCTGATCGGCGGCCGGGTGCTGCTGGCCTGGGCCCAGCGCCGCGCCCGGCGCAACCGGCTGGTCGCGCGCCCGACGTTGATCGTCGGCGCCGGCCAGGTCGGCGCCCGCGTCGAGCGGCGCCTGCGCGAGCAGCCGGAGCTCGGCCTGCTGCCGATCGGCTATCTCGATGCCGACGCGCCCTCGTTCGAGCTGACGCCGCAGCGCGAGGCGCCGGTGCTCGGCTCCCCCGACGACCTCAAGCAGGTCGCCGAGGCGACGGGCGCCCGTCACGTCGTGCTCGGCTTCTCCAACGCGCCCGACTACACGCTGATCCCGTTCGTGCGCCGCTGCGAGACGCTCGGCCTCAAGGTCTCGCTGGTGCCGCGCCTGTTCGACAGCGTCAACGTGCGCGTCGCGCTCGACCACCTCGGCGGCCTGCCGCTCTACGGCCTGCACACGATCGACCCCAAGGGCTGGCAGTTCACCGTCAAGCACGTGCTCGACCGCGCCGGCGCGGCAGTGCTGCTGCTGCTGCTGTCCCCCGTCATGCTCACGCTCGCGGCGACCGTGCGGCTGAGCTCCCCCGGCCCGGTCCTCTTCCGCCAGCGCCGGATCGGGCGCGACGGCCGGGAGTTCGAGATCTTCAAGTTCCGCTCGATGCGGATGGCCGCCCCCGATGACGAGGCGCCCGCCGCCGCATCCTCCGGCGACGACGGCGCCAGGCCGGCCAACGTGGTCTCGCTGCACGCAGACACCGCACCGGGAGGCGTCGAGGGCTCCGACCGCCGCACCGCGGTCGGCAGCCTCATGCGCAGCACGTCGCTCGACGAGCTGCCGCAGCTGCTGAACGTGCTGCGCGGCGAGATGAGCCTCGTCGGCCCGCGTCCGGAGCGACCGGAGTTCGTGAACCTGTTCGGCACACGCGTCGAGCGCTACGGCGACCGCCACCGCGTCAAGTCCGGCATGACCGGCTGGGCGCAGGTCCACGGCCTGCGCGGCAAGACCTCGCTGCAGGACCGCGTCGAGTGGGACAACTACTACATCGAGAACTGGTCGCTGACGCTCGACTTCAAGATCTTGCTGATGACGCTCGCCGCGCTGTTCCAGCGTGCCGAGTGACGCCGCCTCTAGCCTCTCCCGGATGCTCGTAACGGTTACAGGGGGCGCCGGCTACGTCGGTGCGTGCGTGGTGGAGGAATTGCTGGACGCGGGGCACGAGGTGCGCGTGCTGGACGTGCTGCTGCACGGGCAGGAGGACGTCGCCGCCGAGCTGGAGCGCCGCGGCGCCAAGCTCGTGCTGGGGGACCTGCGCGACGCTCAGGTGCGCCAGGCCGCGCTCGAGGCCGCGGACGCGCTCGTGCATCTGGCCGCGATCGTCGGCGACCCGGCCTGCGCGAAGGATCCCGGCGCTCTCGAACGAGGTCAACGTCGAGGGCAGCCGGCAGCTGCTCGAGACCGCCGCCGAGGCCGGGGTGCAGCGCCTGGTGTTCGCCTCGACCTGCTCCAACTACGGCCGCATGGCCGATCCCAGCGTGCCGATCGACGAGCACGGCGTGCTCGCTCCCGTCTCGCTCTATGCCGAGCAGAAGGTCGGCATCGAGCGGGCCCTGCTCGGCGGCGAGGTCGCGATTCCGATCACGACCTGCCTGCGCTTCGCGACCGTCTACGGCGTCGGGCCACGGATGCGCTTCGACCTGACCGTCAACGAGTTCACCCGCGATCTGTGGGAGGGCCTCGAGCTCGAGGTCTTCGGCGAGCTGTTCTGGCGCCCGTACGTGCACGTGCGCGACGCCGCCCGCGCCGTGCGAACGGTGCTCGAGGCCGATCCGGACACCGTCGCCGGCGAGGTCTTCAACGTCGGCCTCAGCGACGAGAACTACCGCAAGCTCGATCTCGTCGAGGTGATCACGACGCGGCTCGGGCGCGGCAACGTCAGCTACGTCCAGCGCGACGAGGACCCGCGCGACTACAAGGTCGGCTTCGAGAAGGTCCGCGACGTGCTCGGCTTCGAGCCGCGCATGCGCGTGCCCGACGGGGTCGACGAGATCGTCGAGGCGCTCGAGGCGGACGCCTTCGGCGACCCGCACGCGGATCGCTATTCGAACCTGACCTCGAAGCCGGTGACGCTCGGCTAGTCGTCGTGCGCCAGCAGGCGCGGCAGGATCGCCTCGTAGTCGTGCAGCGCCTGCTCGTAGTCGTCGTGCCGCCCGATGTCGAGCCAGTAGCCGTCGAACGGGAAGGCGCCGACCGGTAGGCCGGCCGCCAGCAGCGCGAGCACGAGGTCCGGCACGTCGAAGCGTCCCTTGGGCACGTACTCGAGCGCGGCCGGCGAGAGCGCGTAGACGCCCATGCTGACCGTGTACGGGATCTCGGGCTTCTCCTCGTAGCCGGTCACCGGCGCGAGCGTGCCGTTGCCCTCGGTCAGATGCAGGACGCCGTAGTTCGTGCGCACCACGCGGGCGTGCGTGGCGATCGTCATCGCGTTGCCCGAGCGGCAGTGCTCCTCGAAGAAGGTGCCGTAGTCGAGCGTCGTGAGGATGTCCCCGTTCATCGCCAGGAAGGGGCCGTCGGAGAGGCCGTCGATGGTCGCGAACGGGCCCGCGGTGCCGAGCGGCTCCTCCTCGACCTCGTAGTCGATGCGCACGCCGTGGCGACTGCCGTCGCCGAGCACCGCCTCGACGAGGTGGGCGAGATAGCCGACGGCGATCGTCATGTGGTCGAAGCCGAAGTCGCGCAGCTGGCGCACGACCACGTCGAGGATCGCGCGGTCGCCGATCGGCATCAGCGGCTTGGGCAACACCGTCGTGTACGGCGCCAGGCGCGAGCCGCGACCGCCGGCGAGGATCACCGCGCGTCGGCCCGACTCGGGGGGCGGCGGCGTCACGCGCCCTCCGGCACGGTCGGTCCCGAGCCGCCACCACCGCCGGCGCGGCGGCGGATCAGCCCGGCGAAGACCTCGAAGTCCTCGCGAAAGACGGTGCGCTCGAACGCCACCAGCGCGGCGGCGTAGACGAGGCCGCCGGCGATCACGCCGACGATCAGGGTCTGGCCGGTGGCGACGATCGCCGCCGACATCGCCGCACCGGCGACGGCCGGTCCCGGCGAAGGGCCGCAGCAGCCGGATCGGGCCGAGCTCGACGCGCAGGATCACGAGGCCCATCACCGCCAGCAGCACGCCGGAGGTCAGCGCCGCCAGCGCAGCGCCGGTCGCTCCCAGCGGCGGGATCAGGATCAGGTTCATCACGAGATTGACCAGCGTGGCCGTGGCCAGCAGGCGCGTGGACGTGCCGGGCTTGTCGCGCGCGATCAGCACCATCGCGGCGAACTCGTTGATGCCGACGAACACCGTCACCGCCCCGAGCAGCTGCAGCGAGGCGATCGAGTCGTCGTACTGGGAGCCGTAGAAGAGGCCGATCAGCGGCTGGGCCAGCAGCACGAACACGATCGCGATCGGCAACAGCACGGCGACGAGCGCCTTCTCCCCCAGCTCGAAGCCGCCGAGCAGGCGGGCGGGGCTGCCGTGCGCCTGGCGCGAGAGCCAGGGCAGCATCGCGGCGGAGAAGGACCAGGAGATGAACAACGTGGCCTCGATCAGGCGGAAGGCGGCCCCGTAGAGGCCGACCTCGCGATTGTCGCCACCGGAGATGAAGGACAGCAGCACCTGGTCAAGCTTCAGCAGCGTGACAGAAAGCAGCGACACGATGCCGATCGGCAGCCCGGCCTTGACCAGTGGCCACCATCGAGATCGGTCGACGACCCAGCGCGGCGCGACGACGAAGCGCCGCAGCGCCCAGGTGCCGACGGCGAAGGCGATCAGCGCGGTGACGGCGAACACGATCGAGACGCCGATCAGCCCACCGCCCTGCGAGAGCACGATCAGGCCGGCGATCGCGGTCAGGATGCGCTGAAGGATCAACGTCAGCGAGATGAACTCCATCCGCTCGTAGGCCTGGAAGACCGAGCCCCAGGTGCGGCCGAAGCTCTCCAGGCAGACGCCGAAGCCGACGATGTAGACCGCCCAGCGCACGTGGTCGGGGTAGTCGGCGATCGTCATCACCGCCACCGCGACGAGCGCCATCGCGATCGACAGCAGCGCCTTCAGCGCGACGACGTTGGTCAGGTAGTGGTGCACGCGGTTCCGGTCGCGCGCGACCTCCCGCGCCACCAGCTCCTCGGTGCCGAAGCCGGCGGCGAGGAACAGCACGGTCGTGAACGAGACGGCGAACGAGAAGTCGCCGAAGCCGCTCTCCCCCAGCTCGCGCGCACAGGCGATGTAGAAGGCGAGCGAGCCGACCTTGGCGATGACCTCGCCGACGGCACGGATCGCGGCGTTGCGAGCGACGCGACGTGCGGCCGTGCCCTCCTGTTCGCCTGTCCCCTGCTCGTCGCCCGGGACCTGCTCGCCGTCCACGTGGGCCCCCGCCCGGACGGGCGCCTAGCTCGGCGCCTCGGCCTCGCTGCGGATCAGCGGGGGCCGGCGTCCGAGGTAGTAGGGAGACGCCTCGCCGCGCGCCCCGATCACGACCAGGCCGAGCACCGGCACGTCGAGCCGGTCGACGATCTCGCGCAGCTCGGCGACGTGGTCGAGCGTCAGGCGGTCGAGTCGGTTGACGAGCATCAGCTGGTCGACGCTGCGGGCCAGCACCTGGCTGTCGGCGATGCCGATCAGCGGCGGCGCGTCCAGCAGCACGAAGTCGTATTCCAGGTCACCGAGGTGCGTCAGCAGCTCGGTGATGCCGTCGCCGGCGAGCAGGCGACCCGGATCGCGCACCTGGCCGCCGCTGGTGATCAGGTGCAGGCAGCCGTTCTGGTGGCGCGCGGCGTTGGCCGGCACGACCTCGACGATCGACTTCTCGACCAGCGAGTCGATGTCCTCCCCGGCCTCGACGGCACCGAGGATGTCTGCCAGCCCCATGCCGAACGGCACCTTGGCGACCTCCTGCATGCGTGGCACGCGCAGGTCGGCCGAGACGATCAGGGTGCGATGGCCCGTGCGCGCGAGCGCGTTGCCCAGGCGCCAGGTGACGGTCGTCTTGCCCTCGGCGTGCACGGCACCGGTGATCAGCAGCGTGCGGGCGCCCGGTGGCGCGCCGACCTCGACGGCGGCGCGCAGCGTCTCGTAGGCCTCGGCCTCGACCTCGCTCATCAACGAGGCGCCGCGGCTGCCCTTGCGCACGTAGGGCACGCCGGCGAGCACGCGCAGGTCGAGCAGCCGGCCGAGCTCTCGGGGTGCGCTGACGCGCGGCGAGAGCTGGTCGCGCCCGAGCGCGATCAGGATCGCGAGGAACAGCGAGCCGAAGATGGCGATGATCGCGTTGCGCAGCGGCTTGGGCGAGCTGGGCGACTCCGGCGGCTCGGCCGGGGCGACGATCTGCAGGTCCGAGCCGGCGCTCGTCTCGGCGACGCTCAGCTGGCTGATGCGCTCACGCAGCGCCGCGACCTCCACCCCGCCGGCGGAGGTGCTCTCGAGCCGGTCGAGCTGGGCCTGCAGGCGCTCGCGCGAGCGGGAGAGGTTCTGGCGCTCGAGCTCGGCGCGCTCGTCGAGGAAGGTGCGCGAGACCGTGTTGGCGATGTCGGCGGCGTGCTCGGGATCGCCGTCGCTGGCGTTGACGTCGATGATGTTCGCGGTCGGATCGACCTCCGAGCTGAGCTTGTCCTCGAGCGAGTCGGACGTCTCGCCGTCGAGCTGCCGCGCGGCCGCGGCCAGCACCGGCTCGGCGGTGATCAGCTTCTGGGTCGTGTTGAGGATGCGCGTGAGGCTCTCGGAGCTGGTGTCGCCGAGCGAGGTCGTGTCCTGCTGGAGCACGATCGAGGTCGTCGCGGTGTAGGTCTTCGACGTCGCCAGCGAGACGATCAGCACGATCGCCGTCACGAACGCCACGATCCCCAGGATCAGGTTGCGGCTGCGCGAGATCGCCGCCAGGTAGCGGCGCACGTCGACGCGCTCGTCGGGCGCGACGTCGTTGCGAGGGGACTGATAGCCGAGGCTGCTCAAAGCGGGGCGGAGCTAGGCGGTTCGGGACGTCCGTCGCCTGGCCCCAGCATGGTAGTCGGCCCGCCGGGCGCCGAGGTTGAGGCGAGCAACATCCGTCCACCGGATATGGAGACATTGGACCCGCTCGGGTGACGCGACGATCGAAACCGCATGGGTCGGGCCATGGGTCGTGCGCTGGTCGCTGCCGCCATCATGGCGGGGGTGCTGTCGCCTTCGGCAACCGCGCAGACCGGCGATGTCGGCAAGGTGCGCTTCGTCAAGGAGGCCAAGGCCGAGTTCGACCCGTACACCCAGAGTCCGAGCACGTCGCAGGCGGCCTGGATGCGCGAGCACTTCTGGCGCCAGAAGACCTACGCCCCCTACTTCGACTCACACACGTCCTGGTACCCCAACGCCTGGACCTACAAGGACCTCTACGCGATCTACGTCGACGGCCACGACGAGGTCGAACCCGACCAGCACGACGAGTGGATCCTGAAGGACGCTCAGGGCGACCGGCTCTACATCCCCTACGACTGCCACGGCGGCAGCTGCTCCCAGTACGCCGGCGACGTCGGCAACCCGGCCTTCCGCGCACAGTGGATCGAGGTCGCGCTCGGCACCTTGGAGCACGGCTACAAGGGGCTGTTCGTCGACGACGTCAACATGGAGTTCCGCGTCAGCAACGGCTGGGGCGAGGAGCTCGCGCCGATCGACCCGCGCACCGGCGAGCCGATGACGTTCGCCGACTGGCGCCGCTACACGGCCGAGTTCGTGGAGGAGATCACCGCCGCGGTGCGCGCGCTCGACCCGGCGATCGAGATCGCGCACAACCCGATCTGGTTCTCCGGGCACACCGACCCGTACGTGCGCCGAGCGCTGCTGGCCGCCGACACGATCAACCTCGAGCGCGGGATCGACGACGACAAGCAGCCCGGCTCGGGCCGCTACGCCTTCTCGACCTTCCTGCAGCACGTCGACTGGCTGCACGAGCACGGCAAGGGCGTCGTGCTCGACTCCTACGCCGACACCCAGGACGGCGCCGAGTACAACCTCGCCGCCTACTTCCTGATCGCCACCGAGCGCGACGGCGTCCGCACCGACTACCGCCACGTGCCGGACGACTGGTGGAGTGCCTACGACGTGAACCTCGGCGACCCCAAGGGCCCGCGCTACACCACGCCCGAGGGCCTCGTGCGACGCGACTTCGCCGGCGGCTACGTGCTCGTCAACCCGCCGGGCCAGCCGACTCGCACGGTCACCCTGCCAGCCGGTACGACCGCTGCCGACGGCACACCGCATGGCGCGGTGACGCTGCCGGCCTCCAGCGGTCGCGTGCTCGTCACGCCGGGGGCCAACCCGGCGCAACCACCGGTCCAGGGCGACTCGGCGATCCCGCCGGCGAGCGAGGACAAGGCCGAGGGCCGGCTCGCGACCGCCTCGTCGAGCGAGAGCGCGATCCGCGCTCCGGGCAACGCGATCGACGGCGACGCCGGCTCGCGCTGGAGCTCGGCCTGGCAGGAGGGTCAGTGGTGGCAGGTCGACCTCGGTGCCACCCGGGCGGTCTCCTCGATCGAGGTCGAGTGGGAAGACGCCTACGCCGCGTCCTTCCGCGTGCTGACCTCGAGCGACGGCCAGTCGTTCGCGGTCGCCGCGAACGCGACCGGCAGCGGGGCCGGCCGCCAGGTCGTGTCCTTCGCCGCCCGCGACGCGCGCTACGTCCGCATCCAGAGCGTCCAGCGCGCGACCCAGTACGGCATCTCGTTCTGGGAGGTCGAGGTACACGGCCCCGCCGACGGCGTCGACCCCGGCCCGTCGGGGCCTGGCTCGTCCGACCCCGGCCCGTCCGACCCCGGTCCAGCCGATCCGGGCGGTTCCGCTCCGGGCGCACCGGCTGACGACGACGGTCCCACGTTCCCCCTCGGTCCCGTCAAGGGGCTGCGCGGCGGTGGTGCGGCGCATCCCGGCGGCTCCTCCCGCCCGTCCGCCGGAGCCAAGCCCCGCAGCGTCCTGACCATCGACCTGCGCCTGCGCCGGATCGGCCGCGGCAAGCACCTCTCGCTGCTGGCCCGTGGCCGCATGCTCGCTTCGATCGGCGGTGGCAAGATCCGGCTGCGCCTGCAGCGGCTGTCGCACAGCCGCTGGACGCCGGTCCGCAGCGCGCGCGTCGCCGTCCACCGCGGCGCCTTCGCCCGCACGTTCGCCAGGCTGCCGCACGGTCGCTACCGCGTGTTGGCCGTGCACGTCCCGCCGGGTGGCGCGCCAGCGACGGAGGCCATCACGCTGCGCTGACGCCGCCACCGGCCTTCGTGTTCCGCTCCAGCGCCGACCGGCCGACGGCTAGCGCTCCGCGAGGGCGACGCGCGCCGCCTCCACGACCGTCTCGAGCTCGTCGTCGCCGAAGCTCGCCGACATCGGCAAGGCGCAGTGACGATCCGCAGCCTCCTCGACGGCCGGCAGCGACAGGTCGCCGAGCAGCTCGCGGTATTCGCTGAAGCGGTGCAGCGCCGGATACCAGGTCGTCTGCACGCCCTGCTCGGTCAGGCGCTCGCGGAAGGCGTCGCGCGCGTCACGGTCGCTCAGCAGCACCGGGAAGGCGAAGTGCGAGGAGCGCTCGACGTCCGCGTCCGTCCAGATCAGCTCCAGCCCCTCGAGCTCCGCCAGCCGCGTGCGGTAGCGGCGGGCAAGCGAGCGGCGTGCCTCGATGTCGTCGGCGAGGCGCCCCAAGCGCGAGTGACCGAGCGCCGCGCGCGGCTCGTCGAGGCGGTAGTTGAAGCCCACGTCGACGACGTCGTAGCTGCTGGCGTAGCCGCGGTGACGGTCCCAGGTGACGGTCGTCATGGCGTGCGAGCGCAGCGAGCGTACGCGCGCGGCCAGCTCGTCCTCGTCGGTGGCGATCGCGCCGCCCTCCCCCACGCACAGCTGCTTCTTCGAGAAGAACGAGAAGCAGCCGAGCGCCCCCACCGTCCCGGCCTGGCGGTCGTCCACCTCGGTGCGCGCGCCGATCGCCTGCGCGGCGTCCTCGATCAGCACCAGGCCGTGCTCGTCGCAGAGCTCGCGCAGTGCCGCCAGGGCGGCCGGGTAGCCGCAGAAGTGGACCGCCACGATCGCCCGCGTCGCCGGCCCGATCCGGCGGGCCACGTCCTCGGGGTCGAGGTTCATGTCGCGCGGGCCGGCGACGTCGCAGAGCACCGGCGTCGCGCCCGTGTAGCGGACCGCGTTGGCCGAGGCGACGAACGTCATGCCCGGCACGATCGCCTCGTCGCCGGGGCCGAGGCCGGCGGCGATGCAGGACAGGTGCAGCGCCGCTGTGCCGCTGGAGACGGTGACGACGTTGCGAGCGCCGAGCCACTGCGCCAGCGCCGCCTCGAACGCCTGCGTGCGCGGCCCCATCGTCAGCCAGCCGCTCTCGAGGCAGTCGACGACCGCCTGCACGTCATCCTCGGGCATCGGCAGCGTGCTCAGCGGCACGCGCCAGTCGGTCACGCCACCATCTCCTCGGCCAGCTCCGCGTGCGCCCGGTCCGCTTCGCCGCGGATCATGCGCTCACCGCTTCGGCCAGCCCCTCCAGCACGCGATCCTGCTCCGCCGCGGTCATGTGCGGATACAGCGGCAGCGTGATCTCGCTGCGGGCCACCAGCTCGGTGCGCGGCAGGTGCACGCCGGGGACCCGCTGGCGGTAGGCGGTGAACTCGTGGATCGCCGGGTAGAAGACGCTCGTCTGCACCCCGTGGCGCGTGCGCAACAGCTCGCGCACCTCGTCGCGGCGCTCGGCGTCCCGTACGAGGATCGGCATCACGTAACAGCTGGATCCGGCTACGTCCTCGTCGCGGTAGGGCACGATCACGCCGTCGATCTCGGCCAGCCGGCGGCGGTACTCGCGCACGAGGCCGCGGCGGGTCTCGATGTCCTGCTCGAGGCGCGCCAGCCGCGACAGCGCCAGCGCCGAGCGCGGCTCGTCGAGGCGGTAGTTGAAGCCGAGACCCTGCACGTCGTAGGTCGTCGTCTGCTTGGAGTGCCGCTCCCATGTGCCCGAGGTCATCCCCTGCGAGCGCAGCCGCCGCGCCAGCTCGGCGACGCGGTCGTCGTCGGTGCTGATCAGCCCGCCCTCGCCGACCGAGAGGATCTTGTTCGAGAACAGCGAGAAGCAGCCGGCGAGGCCGAAGGTGCCGAGCTTGCGCTCCCCGAGCGTGGCGCTGGGCGCGTGCGCTGCGTCCTCGATCAGCGCGATCCCGCGCTCCTGGCAGAGCTCGGCGAGCACGTCGACAGCGGCCGGGTAGCCGGCGAAGTGCACCGCCGCGATCGCCTTGGTGCGCGGCGTGATGCGCGCCTCGACGTCGGCCGGGTCGATGCCGAGGTCGTGCGGGCCGACCACGTCCGCGAACACCGGCGTGCCGCCGGCGTAGATCACCGCGCTGGCGGTGGCGGCGAAGGTCAGCGAGGGCACGATCACCTCGTCGCCCGGGCCGACGCCCGCGGCGAGGTAGGCGAGGTGCAGCGCGGCGGTGCAGCTCGAGACCGCGAGCGCGTGCCTGCAGTCCAGCTGCTCGGCGAAGGCGCGTTCGAACGCCTCGGTGCGCGGGCCCATCGTCAGCCAGCCCGAGCGCAGCGTCTCCGCCACCGCTTCGACGTCCTCGGGCGCCAAGCGCAGGTCGGTGAACGGGATCTCCGGGAGCTCGCCCCCCTGCGCAGCGACCGCCATGCGGCGCCCAGAGTAGCGCCGCCCTTCGGAACTGGACGTATGTACTGGTACGAATCGTGCAGGCTTGCAGGCTTTGCACAGGCTGCCGAGGGAAGGCGTGGAGGCAATTGACCGCCTCCCTCGAGAAAGGCGAACTCGTCGCGAGGCGGGGGCGCAAAGCCAGGGGTCTCAGCGCGATGGCTGAGATGGCCCAGCTGCCGAAAGGAAGCAGTCGCTGTGAAATGGCGCGTCGCACGTGTCCCGTGCGTGATCGCGATGGCCGTACTGATCTGCTGGTCCGCCGCCCCTGCCCAGGCCGGCGACGTCGGCAAGGTGCGCTTCGTCAAGGAGGCGAAGGCGAGCTTCGACGCCTTCACCGACAGCCCCTCGGCCGGTCAGGCCGCCTGGATGCGCGAGCACTTCTGGCGCCAGAAGACCTACGCCCCCTACTTCGACACGCGCACGTCCTGGTACCCCAACGCCTGGACCTACAAGGACCTCTACGCGATGTACGTGGGCGACGACACGATCACGCCCAAGCACCCCGACTGGATCCTGCGCGACGGGGCCGGGCGCAAGCTCTACATCCCCTACGGCTGCAGCGGCGGCGGCTGCCCGCAATACGCGGGCGACATCGGCAACCCGGCCTTCCGCAAGCAGTGGATCGCCGCCGCGCTCGACACGCTGCGCCACGGCTACCGGGGCCTGTTCGTCGACGACGTCAACATGGAGCTGCGCGTCGGCGACGGCCAGGGCCGGGAGGTCGCCCCGATCGACCCGCGCACCGGCAAGCCGATGACGCGCACCGACTGGCGCCGCTACGTGGCCGAGTTCGTCGAGGAGATCACCGCCGCCGTCAAGGCGCAGAACCCGCTGATCGAGGTCGCCCACAACGCGATCTGGTTCTCCGGCCACGACGACCCCAGCGTGCGCCGCCAGCTGCTCGCCGCCGACTACCTCAACCTCGAGCGCGGCGTCGTCGACGAGGGCCTGCAGGGCGGCAGCGGCGAGTGGTCGCTGAACGCCTTCCTCGGGCACATCGACTGGCTGCACGAGCGTGGCAAGGGCGTGATCATGGACTCGTACGCGAGCGGCCGCGACGCCGCCGAGTACAACCTCGCCGCCTACTTCCTGATCGCCACCGAGCGCGACGGCTTCCGCACCGACTTCCGCGCCACGCCGAAGGACTGGTGGGCCGCCTACGACGCCGACCTCGGCGATCCCAAGGGTGGCCGCTACTGGTGGAACGGGCTGCTGCGACGCGACTTCACGCGCGGCTTCGTGGTCGTCAACCCGCCCGGCAACGGCGGTCGCACGCTGGCCGCCGCCGCGGACGCGAAGGCGCCGGACGGCGACGCGCGCAGCGCGATCTCGCTGCCGGGCGCCGGCGGCCGCGTCGTGCTCACCGCGCCCGGCGCAATCAAGCGCCAGCGGGCCGGCGGCGGCAAGGCCAAGCGCCCACACGCCAAGCGACGCAAGCTGCTGCTGCGCTCGACCCCCAACCCACGCCTGCGCCGAGTGGGCGCGGCCCGCGGGCGGGCGGTCGGTCACGGCGTGCGCCTGCGCCGAGCCGCGCTCGTGCAGGGACGGGTCCGGGGCGCACGCCGCGGGCGCGTCGCGATCTCGCTGCAGCGCAAGTTGCACGGCGGCCGCTGGCACACCGTCCGCTACGCCCAGCCGCGCTTGCAGCACGGCCGCTTCGAGCGTCTCTTCGTCGGTCTGCGCAGGGGTGCCTACCGCGTGCAGGCGCGGCATCGATCGGCGCCGGGCCGACATGCGCTGCGCGCCCAGCGCCACTTCCGTGCGCGCCGCTGATCACAATCCGACGCCATGCCGCGCTGCCTGCTCGTCTTCGAGCCCCCTGACGGGGGCGTGGCCACGCACGTGGCGGCGCTCGCCCGCGCGTTGCCCGACCACGGCTGGTCGGTGCTGGTCGCCGGCCCGGCCGAGGCGATCGTCTACCCCGAGCTCGAGCGCGCGGGCGTCGAGCTGGTGCGCTTGCCGATCGGACGTTCGCTGCGCCCGCGCCCCTACGCCCGTGCGCTGCGCCAGCTGACGCGGCTCGCCGGCGGCGTCGACCTCGTCCACGGCCACTCCTCGAAGGCTGGCGCAATCGCGCGGGTGGCCGCGGCGATCGCGCGCACGCCATGCGTGTACACGCCGCATTGCTACGGCTTCGTCGGCCCGGTCGGCGCCAAGCGCAAGGCGGCCGCGACCGTGGTCGAGGGCACGCTCGGGCGCGTCACCGCGGCGACGATCTGCGTCGCCGACGAGGAGCGCCGGCTGGCCGCGCGCTACCGGATCACGCCGCGTGAGCGGCTGCACGTGGTCCACAACGGCTGTCGGTCCTGCGACGACTCGGCCGCTCCGCTTCCCGCGCTCGCCTCGTTGGCCGCCGAGGGTCCGCTGGCCGCCTGCGTGACGGTGCTGCGCGAGCAGAAGGGCGTCGACGTCTTCCTGCGCGCGGCGCCGCTCGTGCTCGAACGACGCCCCGAGGCACGGCTGGCGGTGGTCGGCAACGGCGACCTGCGCGCGCCGCTGGAGGCGCAGGCGGCGACGCTCGGTCTCGGGCCACGACTCCAGTTCGTCGACTTCGAGCCACCGGCCGCTCGCGCGCTCGCGAGCCTCGACGTGTTCGTGCTGCCCTCGCGCTGGGAGGCCTTCCCGATCTCGGTGCTGGAGGCGCTCGCCTGCGGGGTGCCCCAGGTCGCGACCGACGTCGGCGGCACCGGCGAAGCGGTCGCCGGCGGGGTCACGGGACTACTCTGCCCGCCGGAGGATCCGGCGGCGCTGGCCGACCGCATCGTCTCCCTGCTCGCAGATGCTGGGCGGCGCGAGCAGATGGGCACCGCGTCACGCGCGCGACATGCCGAGTCGTTCACGCTCGAGCGCATGACGGCGGGCACGGTGGCCGTCTACGAAAGCGCGCTCGCGCGCCGATAGCAGGGCTAGGGTTGCCCCGAGCCCGTGAGATCGCCGTGACCGAGACGCGCCCCACCGACCCCTGCCCGCGCCCGCTCCGCGTCGCTGAGCACCGGACGCCGGAGGAGCCCCGCGACGGATCCCGTCGGATCCGCGGTCGCCCCACGCCGGAGCGGTCGTCGTGAGTGGCTACGCCGCACCGCGACTGCCCCAGGCGTTGCCGACCGTTCCCGTCGCCGCGCTTGCCGGCGCACTCGGCCTGGCGATCGTCAGCGCCGCCGGCGCGGTCGTGCTCTCGCACAACCCGCCTCCCTGGATCCTGATCGTCGGCGGTGGGCTCGGCCTGCTGATCGTCACCGCGCTCGCGATCGCCCGCTACGAGACGGCGGTCGCGCTCGGCATCGTGCTGATCGGGGTGGTGCGCATCGAGCCCGCGCCGCCGGACGCGATCTTCGGCATCGTGATGGTGGTCGCGCTCGTCACCGGGCGCTTCCAGGTCGACCGCGCGCCGCTTTCGATCCTCGCCCTCTGTGCGGCCTTCCTCGCGCTCAACATCGCCTCCTGCATCGAGGCCGTCGACCCGGCGCGGGCAGCGCTCTATATGGCGATCACGATCTACCTGGTCGTCTTCGCGATCTGGTTCACGGGCTACCTGAACTCGGTGCGACGCGCACGCGGAGTCGTGGTCGCCTACCTCGTGGGCGCGGTGCCGATTGCGGCGCTGTCGTCGCTGTCGCTGTTCCTGGCGCCGAGCTCGCGCCTGTTCAGCCTCGACGGCGAGCGAGCCATGGGCCTGTTCAAGGATCCGAACGTCTACGGGCCGTTCCTGATCCCGATCGCGCTGATCCTGTTCGAGGAGCTGCTGCGACCGCGGCTGCTGCGCCTGCGTCCGAGCGTCAAGGCCTTCTATCTGCTGATCCTCGTCGTCGGGATCATGCTGTCCTACTCGCGCGGCGCCTGGATCAACTTCGCCATCGGCGTCGTGGTGATGCTGGCCGTCCTGGCGGTGCGCCGCGGCGGTGGCCGCCGAGCGCTCGCGATGGTGGCGGTCCTCGCCGTGACCGGGGCGACCGTCGGCGGCGTGCTGGCGGCGACCGGCTCGCTCGGCTTC
This sequence comes from uncultured Thermoleophilaceae bacterium, assembly GCA_963846505.1. Taxonomy (GTDB): domain Bacteria; phylum Actinomycetota; class Thermoleophilia; order Solirubrobacterales; family Thermoleophilaceae; genus JACVRW01. The sequence goes on from CAWJWD010000004.1 coordinate 877,565, forward strand.
CTGCAGGAGCGCGCGCAGCTGCAGAGCTACGACACCGAGCGCTTCGACGCCCAGCGGCGCGGCATCCGCTACGGCGAGACGTACCCGCTCGGCATCGGCCCCGGGCAATTCGAGGTGCGAGCGCCGCTGCCCTCGCACAACCTCTACATCCGCTCGCTCTCCGAGCAGGGCTTCATCGGCCTGCTGGTGATCCTGGGGATCGTGGTCGCGACGCTGATCTTCGCCGCGCGCAACGCGGTCCTCGGCCGCGACACGTACGGCATCGGCAGCGCCGCGCTGCTCGGCGCCTGGGTCGGGATCTGCGTCGAGAGCTTCGTGATCGACACGCTGCACTGGCGCCATCTGTTCCTCGTGGCCGCGCTGATTTGGGTCGGCGCCCGCCGCGCCCCTACGAACGAGCGCAAAGTTATGGCTATCCGGGAACACTGGTAGGGTCGCGACCCGAAATGCCGAATCGCGCGTGCATCCCGAGCTCGCGCGAACGGGGGAACCACATATTGGGGCCGTCCCTACGGCCCTGGGGCGAATCGCCGACACCCGGCGGAGCGCAAGCTCTTTCTGCGCCAGCCCGACAGCTAACCCCGTAGGCCGACGAAAGAGGGCCATGAAGAAGCACATCACGATGCTGTGCGTGGGGTTGGCAGGGATTGCCTCAGGGACCCTTGGCGCGTCCGTCGCCTCAGCAGCCGCCACCGACACCGCCGAGCAGAAGCTCGTCAACAAGATCAACAAGGTCCGTGCCGGCCACGGACTGCGCGCGCTCGAGGTCGCACCGAGCCTCGCCCGCAGCGCCGGCCGCTACTCCTGGAGCCAGATGCAGCGCGGCTACTTCGGCCACGCCGCCCGCATCCAGGCGCCGAACAGATACAGAACGCTGGGCGAGATCCTCGCCATCCACGGCGGCGGCCGGCCCGCGATCGGCATGACCGTCAGCGGTTGGATCAACTCCTCGATCCACTACCAGGTGATGACCCTCGGCAGCTTCCGCTACGTCGGAGCCGGCCGTGCGGTCGGACGCTTCGGCGGCGGCGGGCGCACGACGATCTGGACGGTGCAGTTCGGCGTCTAGCCGACTAGACCTCGCAGCACCGGCTTGAGGTCGAGGACGGGCGTCCCGTCCACGGCCTCGAGCGGCCGGACCCTCAACCGCTCGCCCTCGATCGCGAGCAGCTCCACCTCGTGCAGGCCGATCGGATTGGGCCGATCGGCCGAGCGCGTGCCGAAGACGCCACGCAGCGGGTTCGAGGTGTCGTCGCGCGGGTGGACGCGCAGCATCTCGCGGTCTGCCCGGTCGAGCCAGGTGAGCACGACCAGCTCGTCGCCTGGCTCGAGACCCTCTAGCCCTTCTCGCGTCTCCGCATCGAGCACGAGCCACGCCTCGGGCGCGCCCTCGAAGCCCTGCTTCGGCGCCGCGGCAGGATCGGTCAGCGACGACTCCACCCGACCGATCGGCCGGACCTCGAAAGACCCCGCATCCGCCCCTTCTCCGTCCATCCGACCCTCGCCCTATCGTCGTTTCCGTCGCCTCCTCCTCCGGAGACGACCAATCAATAAACGGCCCCGGCGCCGCTGACAACGACCCGGGGCCCGGCACAGGAGGCGTTGACTCCCATGCGCACGCAGCGTAACCCGGGCACCGAGCCCGACGATCCGATGCAGCTCAAGCACGCCGTTCTCGGCCTGCTCGTCTGCGACTACCCCGGCCTCTGGAGCACCACCGAGCTCACCCGCTCCCTGGTCCCCAGCAGTGCCACGACCCGCGACGCAATCGACGTCGAGGACGCCCTCGAAGACCTCTACGCCGCCGGGCTCATCCACCGCCTCGACGGCTACGTCTTCGCCACCCGCGCGGCCTACGAGGCCGACCGCATCGCCGCCTGATCCAACCCGAGCGCGCCGCAAGAGCAGCCGGCGCGCTCAAACCGGGAAGCGCCTAGATCACGCCCAGGAGTTCACCGGTTCGAGTCCGGCAGATGAGTGGATGTGCGCAACGCCGGAGGCCTCAGGCCATAAGCGGCTGCAGGTGGATGTGGCAGCGCTCGCCCCAGTGGACTTCGCCCCAGTGTAGGGGCTGATCGCCTCACCGCCGTACCGTTCGTACTCGGTCGCAGGCAAGGGCGCCGGGAAGCAGACCGCGAGCAGGCCATTCCGTGCGCGCACGAGCTGGCGGCCAGAACGACACGCCTCAAGCGGGTGCGGCGCTGCGAGAACCGCAGCCACTGCTGATAGTCGAGCCGCTACGGCGTGGTGACTGGCGCTCGAACAGGTGCTGGCGATGCTGGAGTAGACGAAGCAAGGCGCCCGCGACGTTGCTAGTCGGATGTTCCCAAGATCAGATCGCGTCGACCTGCAACAAGATTCCCGAATAGCGCACAACCCCGCCGCCCATGGAAGCGGTCGCGAGCTTGATGTCCTCCACGAACACGCCGTCGAACTCCTGTTTGGCCTTCGCGACCATCTGACTGAGCATCGCATCAAACTCCGCGATAGTCCGCCCCTCGACCTCAAAGCATGCGAATTGTCGTTCCTTTTGATCCATGCGGCTGATCCTAGGTCGCCCATCGGTCGCGCTAACGGACCCAGATCAGTTAGCGACCGCCAAATATTTGATATGCCATTCGTCTTGCCGCTCGACGCTGCTCGCTGCAACTGACGCGTCGAACCACGACACCTCATATTGTCGGTCGAATCGAAGATCAGGAGGCCTCCCACAAGCTAGCCGGCGAGCCACGATTGACGTGCTTCGTCATCGGACCGATCGGGAATCGGCACGCACCACACGGATCCCCCGAGCGAGAGGCCTACGAAGAGGCCCTGAAGGTGATGGGCGAAGTCATCGAACCAGCGTGTGCCAAAGTCGGCTTGGACGCCGTACGTGCCGACACGCTCGCACGAGCAGGTGAGATTACAGAGCAGATCTTTCGCCGCCTACACGATGATGATGTTGTTATTGCGGATCTCACAGATGCCAACCCCAATGTGATGTACGAACTGGGCCTGCGCCATGCCCGGGATAAACTGACAATCCAAATCGGCGAGTTTGGTCGACTCCCGTTCGATGTGAACACAATACGTACTATCCAATTCAGTCGATCGGCAATTGGGCTCATTAACGCGCGCGATGAGCTGATTCCGATTCTTACGGCAGGACTCGCCGGAGAATATGACCCAGTGACTGCTACTCGCGTTTGGCACGAAGTACCTTCACCACCAGCGGACGACAATTCCCTTAGGCATGCTGAAGCCACCAATAGCAATGCCACAGACAGTCAAGAGGATCTCGTCGATGACGACAAGGGCTTCCTCGACACACTCGTCGAAGCGGAAGACCAGCAAGACGAATGGATGTCTTCGCTTGAGGCTATGGGCAGTCATATCAATGCCCTAGGAGACCTCGCCGCATCCTCTGGAGAAGAGATCGCCCGCAATGATGCCGCAGGCCGTGGTGCGCGAGGGCGCCTTCAGGTTGCGGCTAAATATGCGGCGGGAATCGACCAGGTGGTCCCGAGCGTTGAAGCTGACGCCGATCGATATGTGGATGCTTTGGCCAGCGTGTCGGCTGGAATGCTCGCGATCATCAAGAGCCTCGAGGACGACCCTGGCCAACTCGAAGGCCAGGAAGCCATGGATGCGGCCATGAGCCTTCGACGTCTCGCCACGATCAGCCGAGAGAGCTTGAGCGCCTTGGCAAGCATGGTCGAGTCAATCGACAGCAACGCCAAGTTGGCCCGTGTCCTCCGGGAACCGTCACGTCGCCTTACCGACGCTCTCAATCATGTCGTAGAAGCGACAAGCGCCATGGATGAGTGGGATCGGCGCCTTCAGCTACTGGGCATTCCTGTACCTCCTGAAGGCTGGGAGCCCCAGCAGGGCGATCAGGACGAGGTCGATCAGGGCAGTCAGTCGGCCGACGATGGCGATCAGTCCGAACCAAGAGCACCCGCGGAGTAGCGGCGTCACGGCGTACGGTAAGCAGTCAATCGCGGTGGTCAGAGCCGCCCGAGCGGCTCCGCAAGAGCCGCGACCGCAGAGCCATAGAGCCGTCAGTCCAAATCGAAGGCGGCTTGGATGGCGTCGCTGAGTGCCTGCTCCTGACGATCGAGTAACACCCCGATCTGCTCGCCGAGCGAGCTGGTCGGGATCGTGGTGACGTTGTCGCAGCTGACGACCGAGGGCCCTGCCAGGCCGTTCGCGGCGCCTACCGCCACCTCGGTCGAGAGACCGCGCACCGTAGTCGTGATCGGCGCGACGGTCACGGTCGTCAAGTGCGGACGCACGAGCTCGCGGGTCAGCACCAACACCGGCCTCGCCTTGTCGAGACGAGCAACGTGAATCGGGCGCATCAAGCCAAATCGGAGGGCAGCCGCGCCGAGTGCTCGCCCAGCCCGGCAAGCTCGGGGTCCGGACCGGTCCGCGCGAGAATCTCGGCATCGCGGGCGGCGATCGCATGACGACGCTCACGCTCGAGCGCCCGCGTCACCACTGCAGCTCGGCTCCGCTCGCTACCGGATGCCACGAGCCCGTCCACGAACTCAACCAGCTCGTCAGCGAGGCGCACCGCGATCTGTTTGGACATCCCAGGATCGTACCAAATTGGTAGCGCCCCTCTCGGGCGCGCTCAGCGACTCCCGCGCGCGATGACCCACGAGCGCGGCATCACTTCCGCGGGAGCGGTGTAGCGCCCCGCCGCGGAAACAGAAGCCTGCGAAGTCGATCCCGCGAGACTCTGCGGTACGAACGTGTACCGTTACCGGTCGTGCCCGCCTACCGCTACCCCGACGGCCCTCGCCTGCCCAAGTGGACGCAGGCCGCGCTCGCCGGCATCTCCCAGCTCTCCACGCTGCGCCACATGCACAAGCGCTACGGCGACGCCTTCACGATCCACGTGCCGATCTTCGGCCGCACGGTCGTCGTCGCCGACCCGGCACTGATCAAGCAGACGTTCACCGCCCCGCCTGACGTGCTCTACGCCGGCGAGCGCAGCCCGCTGCGCGCCGTGCTCGGCGACAGCTCGCTGCTGACGATCGACGGCGCCCGCCATCTGCAGCAGCGCAAGCTGCTGCTGCCGCCCTTCCACGGCGAGCGCATGCGCTCCTACGAACAGATCGTGCGCGAGGAGACGCTGCGCGAGCTCGACAGCTGGCCCGAGAACCAGCAGCTGCGCACGCTCGAGCCGATGAGCCGCATCACCCTCAACGCGATCCTGCGCGCGGTCTTCGGTGCGCAGGGCAGCGAGCTGGCGGAGCTGCAGCAGCTCTTGCCCAGCGTTCGTGAAGCACGGCTCCCGCCTGGTGATCGCGCCGGCGCTGCACCGCGACCTCGGCCGCTGGAGCCCATGGGGCCGCTTCCTGCGCATGCGGCGCGAGTTCGACGCCCACGTCGACACGCTGATCGACACCGCCCGCGCCGGTCCCGGCCTCGAGCAGCGCGACGACGTGCTGGCCCTGCTCGTGCAGGCCCGGCACGAGAGCGGCGAGCCGATGTCGCACGCCGAGATCGCCGACCAGCTGCTGACGCTGCTGGTCGCCGGCCACGAGACGACCGCCGCCACGCTCGCCTGGGCGGTCGAGCGCCTGCGCCGTCACCCGCAGATCCTCGCCCGCCTGATCGACGAGGCGCGCAGCGGCGGCAGCGAGCTGCGCGAGGCGACGATCCGCGAGGTCCAGCGCACGCGACCGGTGATCCAGGGCACGAGCCGCTTCGTGATGCAGCCGTTCGAGCTCGGCCCCTGGCGCCTCGAGCCCGGCACGAGCGTGGTCGTCTCCGCGCTGCTGACCCACGAGGATCCGCGCTTCTACCCCGACCCGCTGCGCTTCGACCCCGGCCGCTTCGTGGGCGCCAAGCCCGACACCTATCAGTGGGTCCCCTTCGGCGGCGGCACGCGCCGCTGCATCGGCGCCGCCTTCGCCCACATGGAGATGGACGTCGTGCTGCAGACCCTGCTCGAACGCTACGACCTCGCCCTCAGCGACGAACGCGACGAGGGCTGGCGCTTTCGCGGCGTCGCCTTCGCCCCCGCCGCCGGTGGTCGCACCGCGGTCAGGAAACGTCCATCTGCCAGCCTCTCCCCCGCGTGGCCTTCCAGCCAGACCAGCCTTCAGAGCAGTACGTCGACCACCACGGCCGCCTCCTAGAGGGCATCGCCGAGTCCGTGCGCGAGCGCGGGCTGAGCGGGACGACGGTCGCCGACGTCGTGCGCATCGCGCGCGTCTCGCGACGCACCTTCTACCAGCACTTCGACGACCTGGTCGACTGCTACCTCGAGCTGATGAGGCTGCTCGGCGACGAGCTGCTCGAGGCCGTGCGCGAGGCGATGGAGTCCGCCGGCACGGCCGAGGAGCGGATCGAGCGCGCCGTCGGCCGCTACCTCGACCTGCTCGAGGAGGACCCGGCGCTCGCGCGCAGCTTCTGGCTCGAGTACCACCTCACCGGCGACCGCGGACGCGGCACCGCGGTCACCAACAGCGAGCGCGCTGCCGAGCTGTTCGGGCACCTCGCCCAAGAGCTGCGCGAAGCCGAAGCCCCGCCGCGCGGACCGCTGCCCGTCGAGGCGTTCGTGATGCTCGCCGGCGGCATTCGCGAGGTCGTCCTCACCATGTTCGAGCACGACCGCTCGCCGCGCGAGGCCCAGACGGTGATCGCCTGGATGGTCCGGCTCGTCGCTACTGCCGACCCTCCCGCTGGGCCCGAGAGCGCAGCGCCCGCTCGGCGAGCGACATGACGTCGTAGTAGCGCGTCGGCGCGACACGGGCGAGGAAGTCGAAGACGTAGGCGTCGGCGCCGACGAGGATGCGCGCCTTGCCCTTCTCCACCCCCTCGTGGATGATCTTCGCCGCCCGCTCCGGGGTCGTGCGCGCGATGCGGTCGAACTCGATCGCCATGCCGTCGCCGTCGCGGCCGAGGTCATGCGGGTCCTCGCGCATGCGCCCGTTGCGGACGATGTTCGTCCTCACCCCGCCGGGATGCACGGTCACCGCACGCACGCCGGTGCCACGCAGCTCCTGACGTAGCGAGTCGGTGAAGCCGCGCACGGCGAACTTCGCCGCGCAGTAGGCGCTCTGGTACGGCATGCCGACGAGGCCGAACACGCTCGAGGTGTTGACGATCGCGCCCGAGCCCTGGCGCAGCAGGATCGGCAGGAAGGCGTGCACGCCGTGCACCACGCCCTCGTAGTTGATCTCGCGCACCCAGTCCTCGTCCTCGACCGAGCCGCCGGCGACCGACGCCGAGAGCGCCACGCCCGCGTTGTTGAGGACCATGCCGAGCGGCTGCGGCGCCCACTCGTCGACCTCGGCGCCGAACGCCATCTGAGCTTGCCGGTCGCGCACGTCGAGCACGCGCGAGAGCACCGGCCCGCTGAGCGACGCGACCGTCTCGTCGAGCGCGTCGACGTCGATGTCGGTGATGGCGACCGGGGAGCCCAAGCGCGAGAGGCGCTGCGCCATCGCGCGCCCCATGCCGGAGCCCGCGCCGGTGATCACTGCAGTCCGTCCGCTGACGATCGTCTTCGGTTCCGTCATTCCATCCTCTCGGTCCACCCCGCCCACTACAGGTACGCAGGTGTACCATCTTCCGTTACATGTCGCGCGACCATCTCGACGTGCTGATCGTCGGCGCCGGCCTCTCGGGCATCGGCGCCGCCTACCACCTGGAGGAGCGCTGCCCGGGCAAGACCTATGCGCTGCTCGAGGCGCGCGACGCCCTCGGCGGCACCTGGGACCTGTTCCGTTACCCGGGCATCCGCTCCGACTCGGACATGCACACGCTCGGCTACCGCTTCCGGCCCTGGACGGAGGCCAAGGCGATCGCCGACGGCCCCTCGATCCTGCGCTACGTCCAGGCGACCGCCCGTGAGGCCGGCATCGACCGCAAGATCCGCTTCCACCACAAGGTCATGCGCGCCGAGTGGTCGAGCGACGAGGCACGCTGGAACGTCGAGGCCGAGCGCACCGACACCGGCGAGACCGTCCACCTGACCTGCAGCTTCCTGCACGTCTGCGGCGGCTACTACCGCTACGACGAGGGCTACACGCCGCACTTCGAGGGCACCGAGCGCTTCGCCGGCCCGATCGTGCACCCGCAGCACTGGCCCGAGGAGCTCGACTATGCCGGCAAGCGCGTAGTGGTGATCGGCAGCGGCGCCACCGCGGTCACGCTCGTGCCGTCGCTCGCCGAGCAGGCCGAGCACGTGACGATGTTGCAGCGCTCGCCGACCTACATCGTCTCGCTGCCGGCGGAGGACCCGATCGCCAACGGCCTGCGCCGGCTGCTGCCCGACAAGGCCGCCTACTCGATCGTGCGCTGGAAGAACGTCCTGCTCCAGCTGGCGAGCTTCCAGCTCAGCCGGCGTCGACCGACCTTCATGAAGAAGATCCTGCGCAGAGGCGTCGAGCGGGCGCTGCCAGCCGGCTACGACGTCGACACGCACTTCAAGCCGCGCTACAACCCCTGGGATCAGCGCATCTGCCTCGTGCCCGACGGCGACCTGTTCAAGGCCATCAGCGGCGGCCGGGCCTCGGTGGTCACCGACCAGATCGAGACCTTCACCGAGCGCGGCATCCGGCTCCGCTCCGGCGACGAGCTCGAGGCGGACGTGATCATCACCGCCACCGGCCTCAACCTGCTCGCCTTCGGCGGTGTGCAGATGACCGTCGACGGTCGCGAGATCGACATCTCGGAGGGAATGGCCTATCGAGGGCTGATGTTGAGCGACGTGCCCAACTTCGCCTTCTCGATCGGGTACACGAACGCGTCCTGGACGCTCAAGGCCGACCTCACCAGCGAGTACGTCTGCCGCCTGCTCAACCACATGGACGCCCACGGCCATCGCATCTGCGTCCCCGAGCTGCGCGACCCGTCGGTCGTCGACGAGCCGCTGCTCGACTTCCAGGCGGGCTACGTCCTGCGCTCGGTCCACGAGTGGCCGCGGCAGGGCTCGAAGGCGCCCTGGCGCCTGCGGATGAACTATGCGTTCGACATCAGGACGCTGCGCTACGCCCCGCTCGACGATCCCGCGCTGCGCTTCTCCAGTCCCGCGACGGCCGCACAGCCGCCCGAGACGATCGCCGCCTGAGACGGCGCGGCCGACGGCGGCCGTTCGCGTTTCGCCGGCTTCGACCATAGGCTGGCCTCGCGGCCGCCCTCCGGCCGCGTCCACGCAACGAAGGAAGGACTCGCTCGCATGACCTCTCAACGCACCGGTTGGCGGCTGCTCGTCGCAGCCGTCGCCGCCGCTGCCCTGCTCGCCGCCCTGATCGTCGCGCCTCGCCCCGCAGGCGCGGATGCTCCCGTCGCCAAGCCGGCCGACAAGGCCGGCGACGTCTACAAGTCGGCAATCAAGAGGGCGACCGCCAAGCGCGACGCCAAGCTCGCGAAGTGCAAGAAGAAGCCGACCAAGGCCAAGCGCAAGGCATGCGCGAAGGCCGCCAAGGGGGCGTTCAAGAAGGCCAAGGCCGACGCGAAGCGCGCGCGTGACGATCGGCGCAAGGACGCAGGGTCCGAGCCGGAGCCCGAGCGACCGGAGAGCCCAGCCGAGGCGAAGGACGAACTCAAGGACTGCCTGCGGTCCGGCAAGCCCCGTGCGGAGTGCATGGGTGACTACAGGGACGATCGCCGGAGCGGCAAGGGCCGCCCCTAGCGTTCGAACGCCGAGCGGACCTGCCCTTCGCGGCGGGTCCGCTCGCCGTGGCCCGACTTCGCCCAGCCGATGAAGACGGTGCTCGGGTCAAGTAAAGCAAAAGTTTATGTAATTTTAACTGAACAGTTTGAGACTTGCCGTGTGCTCAGGTCAACGTCCCTTGCCCTATCGGTATTGCTGCCTGCTCTTCTGATCGCTGCGTGCGGAGAAGAGGACGCCCCTGATCGATCGACGGCCGCGGTTCGCGTCGCCAACGTGACGATCTCTCAGGACGAAATAGCGCGGACCCTGCCGATGCATTGGCCGATGCCGTCGACCATGGGCGGCAACAGGGTCAAGCCACCGCGCTACTCGGCCTGCGTCAAGGCACAACTGGCCGAGGACGACGACCGGACGGTTGCTCTCATACGAGCTCAATGCAAGGAGATCTACCACGAGCATGAACACGCCACCGTCATCGCGTTGATTCGTCGAACCTGGTCAAGACTGGCGGCCGAAGTCAGGAGGATCGAGCCCACTCGCGCCGAGGTCGATCGTCTGCTCGACGAGCAAGCGCGCTCGTACTCGCCGGCCGCCGCAAGGAAAATCGCCGTTTCCGACAGGGTCAAGCAGATGCTCTTGAAGGACCTTCGCAACGTGGAACGTGACAAGCGCCTCGCCAAGGCGCTCGGAACGGATCCCGAGAACCTCACCGATGCGCTGGCCAAGCGCTATGGGAATCAGACGAGATGCGCTCGGCAATACCGTCGCATCCCGGAGTGCGGCGGCACGCCCACGCGTCCATAGCCGTTCCGCGACCCCTAGCTCCCTTTCCGAGGGGTCGCTCTCGGCGCGCCGAGAGCACACGCACATCCGAAGTGCAATGGTGCCGCCAGCGAGACGATGGCATGAGCGACGAAGTCACAGTCGGCCGGCGCACGATCGCGATCAGCCATCCCGATCGCGTGATGTTCGCGGCCGCCGGACTGACGAAGCTGGACCTGGCGCGCTACTACGCGGACGTCGGCGAGGCGATGGTTCCGCACGTCCGCGATCGGCCGTTGGCGTTGCAGGTGTTCCCGAGCGGCGTGGAGGGCGACGGGCACTTCCTCAAGAACGCCCCGAAGCACTTCCCCGACTGGATCAAGAAGGCGGCGGTGCCCAAGCGCGAGGGCGGCACGATCCACCAGGTGCTGGCCAACGAGCCCGCGACGCTCGTCTACCTGGCCGGCCAGAACGCGACCACGCCCCACAGCTGGACCAGCCGCGTCGACGAGCTCGAGCGCCCCGATCGGATCGTCTTCGACCTCGACCCGTCCAACCAGGACTTCTCCGAGGTCCGCGCCGTCGCCCGAGCGCTCGGCGACCTGCTGCGCGAGCTCGGCTTCGAGCCGTTCACGATGACGACCGGCTCGCGCGGCCTGCACGTGGTCGTCGCGCTGCGCCGCACCGAGGACTACAAGGCCGTCCACGACTTCGCGCACGCCGTCGCCGAGACGCTGACCGAGCAGGATCCAGACAAGCTGACCGTCCACTTCCGCCGCGAGCGCCGCGGCGACCGCCTGTTCCTCGACGTCAACCGCAACGCCTACGGCCAGCACGCGGTCGCGCCCTACGCCGTGCGCGCGAAGCCGAACGCGCCCGTCGCCACGCCGCTGCACTGGGACGAACTCGACGACCGCCGTCTCGATCCCCAAGGCTGGACGATCGAGACGCTGCGGGCTCGCCTCGACGACGTCGGCGGCGATCCGTGGAGCGACATCGCTCGTCACGCCCGCGCGATCGGCCCCGCACGGCGTGCGCTCGCACGAAGCTCCTCGAGCGGCGCGCTGCGCTAGCGCCGCTGGCCCATGCCGATCAGGTTGCCCTCGCTGTCCCTGAACCAGGCGGCGCGCTCGCCGACGCCGCCCTTGCTCGGATAGTTGCCCTCGACCTCGGCGATGCCGTCGACGGTTCGGAGGCCTGGGACGTCGACCTCTTCGAAGACCACCCCGCGCTCGCGCAGCTCGGCGACGGCGGCCTCGACGTCGTCGACCTCCAAGGCCATCTGGGTGTGGTCGCCGGCGGCGCTGCCACCGGACGAGAAGAGGGCGAACTCGCCGCTGGCGCAGCGGTAGAGCAGCCCACCGGGGCGCTCGTCGACCGGCTCCAGGCCCAACTGCTGCGAGTAGAAGCGGCGGGCGCGCTCCAGATCCTGCGCCGGCAGGCGCGTCGCGACCGCGGCGCGGCCGAGCGGTCCGTCTCCGGACGTCGCCGTCATCTCTCGCTCCTCTCCAACTGGATGAGCATGCCGTTGTCGATCAGGCGCGGACCGGGGCCGGGCTCGCCGAGAGAGCGTGCCAGGGCTAGACGGATCGTCATGCCGTGGCAGACCACGAGCGCCGGCAGCGGCTCCTGCTCGATCTCGGCGAGCGCCGCCATCACGCGATCGCCCTGTTCGGCGAACGACTCGCCGCCCGGGAAGGCGAACGAGGGGTCGCCCGAGGCGAACGCCTGGAAGGCCGCCGGGTCCTGCGCGTGCACCTCCGCGAACAGCCGGTCGGTCCAGTCGCCGGCGTCGGTCTCGACCAGGCGCGCGTCCTCGTGTACCGGCAGGTCGATCCGCGCCGCGACGATCTCCGCCGTCTCGCGCGCCCGCGCGAGCGGGCTGGCCCAGAGCGCCGCGAAGTTCCGCTCGGACGCCAACTCGGCCAGCTCGGCCGCCTGCGTGCGCCCATGCGCGTCGAGGGGCACGTCGCCCTGCCCCTGGAAGCGCCCCTCGTGGTTGTAGGACGTCCGTCCGTGCCGAGCGAGGAAGATCATCGGCGCGTCACTGTACGCCGACCGCGTGGATTGACTGACCCCGGCGGCCAAATTAGTCTCGAATCGATCAGTATTGGCCGCGATCCAAACGCGTGCACATCTCGATATATCTGGCCCTGAGGAGGTCGCAATGACCCCGAATCGCGCGGTGACTCCGAACCGCGTCGTCGCCGTACTGACCCCGCTTCTCTTCGCGCCCTTGGCCGGAGCCGTCGCCGCCTGGCTGGCCGAGCACTTCCCGGGCGTCGAGATCGACTCCGGCTCGCTCGAGCAGGTCTTCATCGCGGGCGCTCTGATCGCACTCGCGCCGGCCGCGCAGTGGCTGCACGGCTGGCAGAAGTACGAGGCGCGCCAGGCGACCGTCGAGCGCGAGATCGCGATCGCGAACGCCGTCGTCCCCCCGCCGGCCTTCGACTCGAGCGGAATCGACGAGTCGGTCGACCTCGGCGAGCCGGAGGAGCTGTTCGACGAGGACGACGAACCCGTCGACGAGTTCGACGATCTCGAAGCCCTCGACGAGGACCTCGACAGCCTGGAGTTGGACGACCTCGACGACGAGGATCTGCTCGAAGAGGACTTCCTCGACGAGGAAGAGCCGGCGACGGCGGGGAGCTGAGCATGCCCGGCCATCAGGGACTCGACCGCGGCGCGGCTCCCCCGGCCGCCAAGGCCAAGCAGATGCTCGACAAGATCGGAGGCCGCTGGTGGAACGTCTACATCGGCGGGCCGAGCTCGCTGGCGAGCGGCTGGACCCCCGAGCTGGTCAAGGAGTACGCGCGCCACGGCATCGATCGCTTCATGATCACCTACGCCGGTCAGCAGGCGGGCGGGACGCTCACGCGCACGCAGGCGCAGAAGGACGCCCGGCAAGCGCTCGAGCTGGCGCGGCGCTTCGGCTACAGCGGTGACTTTCCGCTCTGCCTCGACATCGAGATGGTCACCTTCAACCGCGCACCGACCAAGACGGTCGAGTACGTGCGCGCGTGGTGCGCCGCGGTGCGCAAGGCCGGTGCGCGCCCCGGTGTCTACGCGAACCCCACGCCGCTCGAGGCGATGGCGAAGGGGAAGGTCGACGCCGACTTCGTCTGGATCGCCAGCTGGGTGAGCCATGGGCCGGCCGCGCACGACCCGCACGCCGCGACCAGCATGCCGGCGACCCTGTGGTCGAAGCCCGGTCAGCGCGCCTGGCAGTACGCGGGCGAGTTCAACGGCGTGCCCTGCGAGGTGCTCGGCCTCAACGTGGACATCAACGTCGCCGACCTAGGCTGCCTGGCCCCGCCCCCTGGCGCCAAGCCGGGCTCCGCTGCCACGACGCCCGCACGCAAACGTCCGCTGCACAAGGGCGATCGCGGCGCGCTGGTCGTGCGGCTCACGCATCGACTGTCCGTCGTGCGTTCGGCCAAGACGGAGCAGCCGTATCTCGACGGTCCGCGCCGGGGCTTCGACGCCGAGGTCGAGGCCGCGTTGAAGGCGTTCCAGCGCGAGCACGGGCTCGCCGCGGGCGGGACCTACGGGCGCAGCACCGCCCAGGCGCTGTTGAAGGCGACCAAGAAGGAGCAGCAGCGGCGACGGCAGGGTTCCCCCGCCGGCGGCGGTGGCAACGGCACGGTCGAGCCCACCAAGCTGCCGCAGCTCGTCAAGGCGTTCCAGCGTCTCGACGCCGAGGCCGACAAGGCCTGGCAGCGCATCGAGGCCTACGGCGGCAAGCGACGCCGTCAGCTGGCACGCGCCGGTTCTGACGCTGGACTGGACCTCGGCGACGTGGCGGCGATCTTGAAGCGCATCGAGGCTCAGCTCGAGACGTTGGTCGAACTCGAGCGGCGCGAGGCGACGGGGATCGCCGCGGCACCCGTGGCCCAGACCTACGCGCCCGCCGAGCCGAAGGTCGAGGCCGAGCAGCCGTCGCCGCAGGTCGCGGTCGCCTACGACTCCAACGGTGCGCCGGCCACGCCGGAGGCTCCCACCCCCCGGCGCCTGGTCGACCTCTCCGACGACGAGCTCGACAAGCGCATCGACGCCCTCGACCGCCGGCTCGACAGGGCGCGCAAGGAGCGGCTCGCGCGCTACGTGCGGGTGGAGAAGGAGCTCGTCCCGCACACGGACGTGAACGCCGGCAAGGCCAAGCAGCAGCAGACGAAGCGCCAGCTGCCCGTTCCCAAGCAACAACAACAACCCAAGACCGACAAGGAGCGGGTGCGTGCGCTGCAGCGCAGCTTGAACCGCTTCAGCGGGAAGTACCTCGAGGGCGTCGCGCCACTCGTGGTGGACGGCGTGCGCGGCAGCGAGACCAACAAGCGCATCCGCGCGGCCAAGTTCTACCTCGGCTACGGCGACGCGGAGAGGACGACGAAGCTGAACTCGACGTTCGTGCGCCGCCTCCGCCATCCGCGCTCGCCACGCTTCTCCGGCCCCGAGCTGCTGGCGCGAGCCGAGCGACGGCGCCGCCAACAGCGTGCGAAGGCCAAGCGCCTGGCCACGGCCGCGATCGCGGGCACGCCGAAGCAGATCGTCGACGCGATCGCACTGCGGATCGCGGCGCAGTGCGGGATCAACCGCTCGGTCGCGACCAACGACGCCGCCAACGCGGCGCACGGACCGACGATCTCCGGTGGCACCTCCGACCACCAGGGGCCGCCGACCGTGGCCTGGGCCGCCGACATCAGCAACGGCTCGAGCCCGACGCCGGAGATGGACAGGCTCGCGCGCGCCCTCGCCACCCGCTTCAAGATCCCCTGGGACGGCGCCGGGCTACGCAACGCGACGCACGGCGGCTACCGCTACCAGCTGATCTACCGCACGATGGAGGGCGGCAACCACTACAACCACGTGCACTTCGGCGTCAGACGGGTTTGACGGTGATCCAGAGCGCCTCGGCGACCGCCACCCGCCGGCCGTCGAGGTCGTGGATCGCCGATCCGGCCCGGTGCTTGCGACCCTCGCTGCCGGTGGGCCAGGCCGTCACGACGTAATCGCGGTCCGGCTGGACCGGAGCGTCGAGGGTGGCCGTCATGGAGGCGAGCACGGTGCGGGTGCCGAGCGGCATGCAGGCGAAGCCCGACGGGCAGTCGAGCGCCGCCCAGACGAACAGCGGGTCGACCACTCCATCGGTCGCGAGCTCGGCGCTCGGGCGCCAGGGACATGCGAGCAGGCCGTCGGTGCCGGCCGGACCTGGGAAGACGCAGAGGCCGTCGGCCTCGCGCTGCGGCCCGCAGACGAAGCAGGTCGGGAACGCGTGCTGGTCGACCTGCCGGCCGGCAAAGGACTCCGCAGCCCGCTCGGCAGCCTCCAGGGTCGGCGGCTCGGGAGCGTCGACGGCCGGCTCGGCGGAACGTCCCTCCGCCACCGTCTCGCCCTGGCGTAGCAGCCGCACCACCCCGTCCTCGTCGCGGCGACGCGTCATCGGCGCGTCGAGCGGTGGCGGCGCGGACAGCCGCACACCGGCGCTCGGCCCGATCGCCGCGGCCACCAGACCGCAGGCGTAGCCGCCGTTGGCGGTGTCCGGCGGCCCGTTGAACCGCGCCGGGATGACGACCTCGTCGCTCAGCGATCGGATGTCGTCGGGATCGGCGCGCATCCAGTCAGTCCCACAGCAGTGCGCCGATGCTCCATGCGTCCCCGTGGCGCTTGACCGCCCATCTCAGTGGCTGACCGCTCTCCAGCTTCAAGAAGGCGATTCCCTCGTCGGCATCGACGCGAACTCTCGTCACCCTGGGATGGGAGATGCCGCGCGTGTACCTCGCGGGGAGTCTCGCCGATGCGGAGGCGTTGAGGCGCTCACAGTCCATTCCTTGCTCACGATAGTTTTGCAGCACCTCTTCGGACTGCATCGCGCAGACCTGCTTCCAGTCTCTTCGAGCGATCGCGCCACCGTAGCGTCGTATGAGACGCAAGATGGCCGCCCGCTCCTCGCCTACGGCCTCCTTGCCCATCGCCTTGTAGCGAGCGGGGCTGCTTTGCAGGGCCTCTGCGGGGGACAAGCGCCGCTCGGTCCGCGAGGGACTCTCGACCTTGGCCGTCTCGGTCTCCCCGGTAGGTGCTCGGGCACCTCTCTGTTCCTCATCTCCACCACAGCCCGAAAGCAGGATCAGACATGCGACGATGAGTACTCCGGACCTTTTATACATTCTGTGACTATAGACAGTCAGCTGCCGACATGGCGGCATTTCTCCCCCAACCCACACCACACAGCATGCGGCCCAGGCGGTGCCCAGCACAGACCGGGGTTGCGATTTACATAGTTTTTTCTTATCATTCTATTTTTCCTGCGAGATCGGCTCCACGATCGCCCGACACCCCATGAAGGAGTTGCGCCCGGATACGACCCTTTCGAGGTTTTCGCCAACCCCCGAGATAGGCAGCGACCAGTGACTCAACCCTCGACGCGAGCGCTCCTGCTCACCAGATGCCCCGCTTGCCAACGCCATAGGTAGATCCCGCGGCGGACGGCAGATCCGTCTCACTCAGACTCGCCTCGGGATCATCGTGGGAACCACATGCACGTCAAGAACCGGCCTCGGAACGTTCTCATATCTCGTCAACGCCCCAAGATTCGCGATTTCATAGAGAGGAGCCGCCCGGAGGACCAGCCCCGCTTGCCCCATCGACAAGGATCCGGCGCCTGCCGGCGTTGCTTTGGCCGGCTACATGGCCCGAGAAAGGCAATGACCCATGACTCAGCCCTCGACGCGAGCGCTCCTGCTCACCAGCGCGGTCCTCATCGCGCTTGCCGTTACGGCAGCACCAGCGCACGCGACCTTCACACCCGTCAGCACCGCCTACTCAATGAGTTCCGTCGACTCCCAACTCTCCGACGAGAACGGCAACATCACCAGATGCCCACTCGCCGACGCCACAGGCACCAACGCCGCAGACGGCAGATCCATCTCACTCAGACTCAGCTTCAGAAGAGCCGCCGCAACCACATGCACGTCAAGAACCGGCCTAGGAACGTTCTCAGTTACCTACACCTGCAGCGGCTCCGTCACACTCAGATCAACCGCCTCAACCGCAGGAGTCAGCGCAACCTTCGACATCGCTCTCGACAGCGACTTCAGATGCTCAGTCGAGAAGACAGGCATCCCGATCATCGGCTCATGCACGACCGACCTACAAGGCCCCCAAGGCCCGTTCAGAAGCGCCGGCACGCTGACCCAAAGAACCCAGCGGATCTCAGTCAGCCTCACCCCGCTTGCCCTCAGAACCAACTGTCCCGGCGACGGCATAAGAGGCACCTTCACCGGCACATACCTCATCAACAGCCCGAGATTCACCATCTCATAGCGATCGACGCGGCAGTGGGGAAGGGCCGGCGACAGGCCGGCCCTCTTCCTCGAGATCGTCGAGGCTCGCTGCCTAGCGGAAGGAGGCGCCTTCCGCGGCGCGGGCTAGCGCCTCTTCCTAGGCTTCTTGCAGGCCGGCGTGGTCAGCGTCGTGTTACGGTCGGAGGCCTTGTTGTTCTGGCCGTCGATCTGCGTGTTGGCGACCTGCTTCTTGCGGCAAATGTTGGCGTTGGAGACCGCCAGGATGCCATTCTTGCCGCCCTCGATCGTCAGGTCGAACCGCGACACCGGCGCGTCCGGGATCGCCGCGAACGTGTTCACGAGTTGGTCGCTCGAGGACACGTTGCTGGTGCCCCTGAGGTTGAGCTTGATCCCGTTCTCCCCACGCAGCGGAATCACCAACATCGGCAACGTCCGGATCCGACGACCCGTCTTCGGATCGATCCGCACGTTCTTGACGAAGTACACCGGCGCCGTCAACGGCTGGTCCAGAATCGGCGTCACCGCCCTCGCCCGCCCCACGATCGAGCCCTTTGGACAGGCGGGATCGACCCTCGTACCATCGTCGAACTCGCATAGGGCTTGCGCATTCTCAGGATCGAGCGCGAGCGACAGCGGCAGCCGCACCTGCACTCGCTTCAGGTTCGCATCCCCACGACGTTGCGTCAGGGTCGCCTTCACACCCGGATGCTTGCCGTCCGTCGTCTGACCCTTCCCAGTCAACGCGATCTTCAACTTCGGCTTCAACGGCAACGCCGCACAGTTGACGACGCCGAAGGGCGCACTCGCGTTGAACACGGACCCGTTCGGCGAGCCGAACGCCGCTACGAGCGTCTTCTTCGCACACGAGGTCGGGTTGAGGACGAAGTCAGGACGGTCGATCGAGACCTTCAGTGCCCGCAGACGGACGGGAACGCCCTTGACGATGGTCGGCAACGGGTCGGAGACGACGTCGACATGCGCGTCGACGGGATCGACGAGCAGTTGCTGACGCACGACCACCATCCCGAGATCGAACGGACCGGCCTTGGCCCGGATCGCAACGGCCAGGCCGAACGGGCCACGTTTGTAGGAGCCCGTCAGGTACACACCACCCTGGAGGTAGAACGGGTTGGTACCCGCACCCGCTCCGACGGTCGCCGTTCCGATCCGCGACGTCTCCGGGCACGTCCCCGCGCTTGCTGCCCCGTCGGGGCAGCGCGGCACGCCCTCGAGCTTGGCCAACAGCCCGGCCGGCATCCGCAGCGCGAGACCGTTCATCACCTGCTGCCCGTCCGGACGCTGGGCGCGCAGCACGAAGCTCGTGTGCGCACCCGCGACGTTGCTCGTCACCCCCGCGTCGAACGATGGCGCGAGCGGTCCCGCTCCCGGGCAGCGCACGTTCAGGTCGCTGGTGCGGGTCACCACCGCTCCGGACCACGACTCCAACACAGCGGTGACGGACTTGGCTCCGCAGTCGAGGGGCGTCGCGAGCGGCGCCCGCGGGCCGCCCTTCAAATGCAGCGAGATGTTCGAGACCGGCACCTGCGGGTTGTTGTCGAAGGTCGTCTCGATCCGCCCAGTCGCCGGATCCACGCGAATCTGGCCCGGCAACTTGACCCGGATCCCACGTTCCTCGTTGTTGAGGGCGATGAACATCCGGAACATCTGACCCGACAGCGGATCGTCCGACTCCTGGGTGCCGACGTAGACGCCACCCGAGAGCTTCTCCTCGAGCAGCGGCGTCGTCGCCTCGACCGTTCCGATCTTCGACCCCGCCGGACACTTCGCGCCCGGTAGCGTCCCGACGCTCGACTGGACGTTCGAGCATCCCTCGAGCCCATCGGCCGAGCTGGGCGACACCGACCAACCGTCCGGCAACGTCACGGTCGCGCGCTTCAGGTGCCCGGTCGCAAGCCCAGTCGGATTCGACAGCCCGTCCTGGGGGAACGCCAGGTCGACCGACAGCGCGGCCGGCGAGTCCAGCCGCTCGGTGTCCGCGCTCACCTCGAGCGACGGGTCGAATGGGACCTTTGCGCACGCATCAGGTCCCGCTGGCGCGCCCCAGTCCTGCGGCGGCGACGGCAATCCCGGTGGCAAGTGGCTGATGAAGCTCGCCTCGTCCGACCCGGCCGACGGGTTCCAGGAATCCACCCATGCCCTCGTCTCGAGACCCACTCCGGCAGGCGTGCACGCCGTCGGATTGGCCAGGAACGCCTGTGGCTTGAGGTTCGCCGCGTGAGGGGCCTTCCACGGGGCAAGGATCGCGGTGAAGGGATTCAGATCGCACTGCGGCGCGGGATCGCCTTCCGCAGGGAAGTCCGGACTCGTGAACCCAAGGCAGCGCTCGACGTCGTGGCTGTGATCGGCTGGCACACCCCACAGCGTGACCGTACTCGCCAGCACTGGCCGGGCCTGATTGGTCTCAAGCACTGCGACGTCGATGCCATAGTCCCCGTCGCTTCGCAACTGCGCGTTCAAGATCGCCTTCTGATTGGCGAACACGAAGCCGAACTGGGCCGGCATTCCGGGTGGAGGCTCGAGGTTGAAGACCGGTCCCACCAGCCGCACGATTCGCTTGTCCGACCACGTCACCGTGATGTCCGCCGTGCCAACGATCGAGTTGATGGGGCAGAACTTGTTCGGCTCGAACTCGGCGCTGTTCGAGTTCAGCGCCTCGTCGGAGGGCATATCGAGGTGCTTGGGGCACCGCGGCATCGCGGTCGGGTTGCCGACGAGTCCCGGCGGCAACTCGACTCGCGTGTCGTGCAGATCGCCTCCGTCGGCCACCACGAACCCGTCGTCGTCGGTAGCGCGGTTGAGCTGCAGAGTCACCGCAGCAGAGTTCGGATGGCCTCCGGCCTGCGTGTACGCATTACCGGAGCTGTCAGATACCGCCCCGTCGAACCCGGCGATGCCGAACGCACCCCACGCCGGTCCGACTCCCGCGAAGCCGATGGTCATCAGCATCACGGCCAACGTCAAGCACGAACGTCCCACGGTCGACCTCCTGAAGCCCACGAACCTCACCGGCCCTTCCCGGTCGAGGCCGACACCAGCACGAACGACGGCACCCTCGCCTCGGCCACACCTACCAGCCGCACTCGCATGGACACCTTCAACCTGCCCGATCGCGCGAGTTGCGATTGTCCCGGCCGGGACAATCGCAACGCGAGCTTCACGGATCCCGCGCGCCGGGCCCGCTTCGCGGCGCTCAAGACCGTCCTGGCCTGCCTTCCAACCTTCGCGGTCCCGCGTACCGTGACGCGACCGGCCTTGGAAGTGCGAACGGTCAACAGCGCCCTGCCGCCGCGCGCGAGCGTCCGTCGCTGCTCGACCGACAACCGCTTCACGGACAGCGCTCCGCGTGGGAGCAACGGGGGGTCGCCGACGATCGCGCCGGTCCCCGGAGTCGACAAGTCCGCCGGCGACGCGAAGTCGCCCTGACACACGTCGCCGACGCACTCGGGCGGGATCCGCTGCTCGGGAATGCCCCCGCCGACCCGAGCGTCGTAGACGTCGACCTGGTTGTCGGTGTCCGCGCCGACGAGGCGCTCGCGGGTGGTGAAGAACACGTCATCCCCATCCGCGCTCGCATCGACGAACTCCGACGCGTCGGCAGCCTTGCCCGTCGAGATCAGTCTCAGCTCCCCACCCGACCACATGTACACGTCCGCCTTGCCGTTCGTGTCTTGGTCGACCAGCCCCTCGGCGGTCTCGAAGAAGGCCCGGCGTCCGTCCTCCGACAGGTTCCGGGGCAGCCGATACGGCGTCGTCGGTTGGATGACTGGTGGGTTCGGGCCCAGGTTCCGGGGGTAGAACAGCCACGAATCCTGCTGCGGCGCCGCTCCATCTGGTCGGCACGAAACGCACGCCAGCCGGTCGGCGGAGACGTCGTACAGGTAGATCTGCTTGTGCCCACCGGTATCCGCGGCAGTCAGACGGGCACGCGAGGCGAAGAGAAGCGACCCGTTCTTGCTGACGCGGGCGTCGCGGTACTGGCTGTCGGGCAGGTCACGCTCGGTACTCCACACCGCCGAGTCCCCGCTCAGGACCGCGACATGCCGGACCCCGAAGGCTTCGGACCAGACATAGAGGTTGGTCTGTCCAGCCACCGCCCCGTCGGCAAGGTCGCCTGTGGCGACGAAGTACACGTGCGAGAGCTCGTCGGTCGTCCCCGCGATGCCCAGCACGCCCCCTCCGTCGGGATCGCTCGCCGTCAAATCGGTCAGCCGGTTGCCGGCGGGCGCCTCGGCGTTCCACAGATACAGATCCTTCTGGCCCCCGTCGGCGGTGGCGTCATCCGTCAGCGCAAGCGCGCTGCTGAACAGGGCCAGCGATCCATCCGACGCCTTCGCCGCATGATAGACCGCCGGCACCGCCACCGAAGGATCGTCGCCTGCACGCTCCGACACAGAGACCGCCTTGGTGGTCGTCCCATGCTCACGGACGTACACCGGGCCACCGTCACCGGCGGCCGTGAAGTAGACCCGGCCTCCGTCGTCAGAGACGGGATGCTCGCCGGGATGAAACTGGCCTCTGCTGGTACGGGCTCCACCCTGAGCCTCGTCCGCAGGCGCACCCGAGGGCAGCTTGCTCACGAATTGCAACTGCCCATCCGTCCACTCGTACACACTCCGACCGGTCGTCGTGGCTCCGTCAGCGGTCAGCTGCAGCCCGAGGCTTTCGAACACGACATGTCGCATGTCCCCGGAGGCTCCGACGAAGTCGAATGGGAACTTCGAGTCGGTGACGAGCGGACTAAAGGGATTGCTCAAGAGCTGATAGCCAGCCGCCAGATTGCTTACGTCCTGCAGATACAGACCCCAAGCCTCTCCCAGCGAACCGGCACCCGGCGCCAAGGGGGCGTTGCTGGCGACCACGGCCTTGGAGAGATCCTCGGCCAGGAACCACACCCGCGGAGACGGCGACTCCAGGACCGGGTCGGCCACGACCGGCGGGCTGATCCCCCGGGTGGTCCATCCCCTCCCATCGCGCACGCTGCGGTATTGGCTCATCGGCGAGCCGCTGGGAATCCCCGCGAACTGGGCCTGCGCCGTGTAGGCCACCGCGTCTCCCGACGCGGCCGCGCCCGACGTCGAGAACGTTCCGGTGGGTAGGTTTCGGTTTACGTTTCCGCCGTTCTTGTCGAGCGGCGAGACCATCTCGTACGCCCGTCCATCGGGCAGAGGGGGCAACGCGGCGCCGGTGGTGAAGGTGCGATCGGGCCCGTTCGTTTCACCCGCCTCGTTCGAGGCCACCACGCGGAACCGATACGTCGTGCCCGGCTTCAGCCCGCTCACGAGTTGAGTCACGGTCACGAACGTGTTGCCCTCGCCGACCTCGACGGAGTCAGCCGGCACCCGGGAGCTATTCGCATACGCGACGTCCGACGTCTCGGTGTATTCCACGAAGTAGCTGGTCGACGAGTTCTGCGGATTGACCTCCCCGCCGAGCCAAGCCTGGGTGTCACTGCGACTGCCCGCCGCCAGCGACCTCACTAGCGGCGGCACGACCGTGGTGGTGAACGTCACTTCGCTGCTCACCGCTTGCAGCGACGGATTGAGGTCCTTGTTCGCCACGAGCCGCGCCCGATAGGCGGTGTTCGCCTCGAGGCCCGTCGCCACTGCCGAGACGACGACGTCCGAAGTCCCGGTCCCTACCGATACATCCGTCGCTGGCGTAGGCGTCCAAGACGCTCCGTCGGTCGAGTACTCGAAGTGGTACCGCGTCGTCGGCGGGCCCTGCGGATTCACCGTCCCGTGGAAGGTCGCGCCGTGACCGGTGACGTCGGTCACCGGGGCGATCGACGCCGTCGGCCCGGTGACGTCGTCGAGAATCATGACGGCCCTCGGATTGACTGGGCTCGTCACGTAGATGAGCCCGGTCGACGAGTGCACCGTCATTCCAGCGGGAGAGATCCCGCTGTTTGGAATGTGGACGTCCACGCTCGTCCCCGTCGCGTCGAACTCCAGGACGCCTTGAACGGTGCCGCTGGCGTCCTGACCGGCGATATACACGTGATCGTTTCCGCCGTCGATCGCAAGGTCGGAGGGAGCGTTGACCAGCCCGGGGGCAAACACCTCGTCGAATGCGTTCGCAGCCGTGAAGCGCTGGACACGACCGGCGTCGCGATCCAGCACGTACAACCTGCCGGCAGAGTCGACCGCGACCCGCGTTGGGGTCAGGAACTCACCGTCGGCGACGCCCGGCGCGCCGACCTGGGCCAGGAACGTCCCCGCGCTGTCGAACCGCTGGACCCGGCCGTTCCCCGCATCGGCGACGTACACGTCCGAGGACACGGGATCGACCGCCACTCCAGCAGGGCGGTTGAACTCGCCGTCGCCCACGCCCGTCGTCCCAAACGCGTCGAGCAAGGCGCCAGTGGCGCTGAACTTCTGCACGCGATCGTTGAGGTTGTCGACGACGTACACCGACCCGTCCGACTGATCCACCGCTACCTGTGGCGGCGTTGGGGACAGGTCGATCGCGAGCTGGCCAGCTCCCGAACCCGAGATTCCCCCTTGACACGAGGTCGTGCACACTTCGAACTGCTCGGTCCCCGTAGCGACCCCCCAGCCCCAGGCGCGCACGAACTCCCCGTCTACAGCAAACTGGGCGATCCGCCGGCCACCGTTCGCGGGGTCGTCGCAACATCCAGCGTCGGCCACGTAGATATCACCAGTGCTTTGATTCACCGCGACACCAGTCGGAAACGCATACTCTCCGGCCCCGACCCCGCCTTGCCCGAACGTCCCGCTTACTCCCTTGGACGCGCTGGCCGCCCCCGGTACGGCCAGAGTCAACGCCACGACGGCAAGGCTCGCAGTCAGCCCGCGGCACAACCCAGTTCTTGCAACGACACGCAGCACCAAGGCCCTCCCAGGACGACATGGATCATCGATATCAACTACTACACAAGAGCCACTTGCGCTCCTTGTATACGAGGCCGACGATCCAACCATAGACGACAGCGTTTTCGGGGTCAACCCGGATAAGCCCGCCCCAGCACTGGCCGCCATTGTCCTTGCTACCTCCAGAGACGTTCACCTGCTCAACCACATGAGAGTCCTCCCTGCAATTGAAAGACCCGTCGAGGGGTCCTCGTAGCGCCGCCTACCTGACCGATGGACGGCGTGCCCCATGTACACTGAGTCCTTAATGCTTGAATTTAGCTGTTCATTTGGCTATCGTCCCCGCGGTACCCGGCAGAAAGGAGCCTCGAAGCCGCCTTACAGAACCCGACCACTAGCGCCGGGACTCTCCGTACTTTCAATCTTTCCGGCCCCTGTGCCGGAGGAAGGAAACGCAAAGTGACTAGAACCTCCATGCGAGGGCTGTTGTTGGCCGTCGCCATGCTCACCATGCTCGCAGTCGCAGCAGCACCGGCTCAAGCAACCATCACACCCGTCAGCACCAACTACTCAGGAAGCTCCGTCGACTCCCAGCTCGCCGACGAGAACGGCAACATCATCAGATGCCCGCTCGCCGACGGAACAGGCACCAGCTCCGCAGACGGCAGATCCATCTCACTCAGACTCAGCTTCAGAAGAACCCCAACCACCACATGCACGGCGAGAACCGGCCTCGGCACGTTCTCAGTCACCGTTACCTGTAGCGGCTCCGTCACACTCAGATCAACCGCCTCAACCGCAAGAACCAGTGCTACCGGAGACATCGGACTCGATGCCGACTTCAGATGCTCACTTGAGCTCACAGGCGTTCCGATCATCGGCTCATGCACCATCGACGTAGCAGGACCCCAAGGCCCGTTTGTCAACGCAGGGACGCTGACCCAGAGAACCCAACGGCTCTCAGTAAGCGTCGGCCCCCTCGCAATCACCAGCAACTGTCCAGGCGCTGGCAGAAGAGGCACCTTCACCGGCACATACCTCATATTCACGCCGAGAACCGGCTTTACGATCTCATAGCTCAGAGCAGTCCTAGCGACAGGGGCCGGCGACAGCCGGCCCCTGTTCTGGAACGAACGGTGCCTCCCCGATGCCTCGCACTGACCGCCAGCTCCCCCATGCGACGTCCCGTCTCCGCCCGTGTGCCGCGCTGCTCGTCGGCATGGTGCTTGGCCTGGTCCCGCTGGCGGGCTGCGGCGAAGAAGCGCTACCCGACGGGGCCGCGGCACGCGTGGGCAACCACGTGATCGCCCGAGCAGAGGTCGAACGCGTCGTGGTGGGCCGCATCGCGGCAACCCACTCTGCCGAGACCATGCCCAAGCTCCTTCCGGCCGACATCGAGAAGTGCGTCGCGGGACGCCGCGCGCGATGGTGGGGAGTAGGCCGTGCAGCAATCGAGCGGAGCTGCGAGCGCGTACGCGATCTACACGTACGAGCCGCGCTACGCCTCATGATCCAGGCACAGTGGTACGAGCTCGAAGCCAGACGACGGGGGATCGCGATACCCGACACGAACGTGGGCGCCCGAGCCGCAAGTGAGCATTCGGGCGTCGACCTCGAGTACCTCGTACCCGTCGACAGGGCTCTCCTGCTCAGATCGTTGGTTCAGCCGAAGCCGACCGGATTCGCAGGAACCGGCCAGACCGAGATCTCCCGCTATTACGCAGCTCATAGAGAGCGCTACATGACCGAGGACGAACGCCTCATCGAGGCGATCCGGGTCCCCACCTGGCCTGACGCGAAGCAGGTCGCCGCCCAGCTACGGGAGGGACGCACCCCCGCCCAGATCGTCCGGTCCGGCGAGAGCGATGGCGTGACGATCGCATCCGAGGAGGCGCAGCCTCCGGCGTTCGTCGGGGGTCCCCGCCTGCAGCGCGTCGCACGCCGCGTGCATCAGACAGGGGTCGGCATGCTGAAGGACCCACGCGGCTGGCTCGTGTTCCGCGTGGCGGTTGCACGGCCGCCCGAACAGCAGCCGCTCGAACAGGTCGCCTCCAACGTCGCTGAGGAGCTGGCAACCGAGTCGTTGAGACGACACGTCGAGGTATACAACGCCAGACTGCGATCCAGATACCGGGATCTGACCACTTGTGCAGACGGCTTCGAGCTTCCCGACTGCCTGTAGGCGAGAAGCCCCCGGGACGAGCGCCCAGGAGACCGATCGATCGTCGCCGACCGGGCTCGTTGCGAACTGGCGCCGGTGGCTGTCAGGGTCAGGGCCATGAGTACCGACGCATCGTCTTCCCCACCCGCGCCCGCTCCGCGCCGATTGGGCCTGGTCGTGCATCCCACTCGCTCGCTCGAGCGGGCGCGTGAAGCGATCGGCGAATGGGTCGCGGCCAATGGAGCGACGCTCGGTCAGGTGCGGATCACGGGGCAGACGCGCGAGCTCGCCGAGCTGGTCGACGCCGCCGACTGCGACCTGCTGGTGGCGCTCGGAGGCGACGGGACCGCGCTCGCCGCCCTGCACGCCGGCGCGACTGCCGGCCGCCCGGTGCTCGGCGTCGCCTGCGGCAGTGTCGGTGTGCTGACCGCGGTGCATGCCGATCGGGTCACCTGGGCGCTGGAACAGACGGCGGCCGGCCGCTCGACCACCACGGTCGTGCCGGCGTTGGAGATCGCCTGGGACCGGGGGCAGCGGGCGCTAGCGATCAACGACCTGGCCATCCTGCGCGACGGGCCGGGCCAGGCGATCGTCTCCATCGGCGTCGACGGCGAGCTCTACGCCGGTGTGGCCGGCGACGGCGTCGTGGTTTCCACCGCGCTCGGCTCGAGTGCCTACACGCTGGCCGCCGGCGGGCCGCTGCTGATGCCGGACAACCACGGCATGGTCGTCACGCCACTCGCCCCGCACGGCGGCGTGTGCCTGCCGCTGGTGACCGACGGCGAGAGCGAGCTGACCCTGACGGTCGAGCCCGGCTTCGGCGGGGTGCGCTACGAGGTCGACGGCCGCCGCGAGCCGTTCGAGGGCGGCTGCTCGCTGACCGTTCGCCGCCGTCCCGCCTACGCGACGCTGGTCACCTTCGCCGACGACGAGTCGCGCCTCGCCGGCCTGCGCCGCCGCGGCCTCGTGCTCGACAGCCCGCGCGTGCTCGTGCGCGCGCAGCGTCACGCGGGCGAGCGAGGACCGGGTGGTCCCGAGGGCGCCCGCTAGCGCGTCCGCCGACGAGCGTCCGGGGCGGCCATGTCGTCGCGCAGCTCGGGGTCTCGCTCGAGCCCCCGGATGAAGACCGACAGCGCCGTTCCCAGCAGTGCGGGCGAGCTGTTCTCGGGATCGATGACGCGGACCATGGCGAGACCGAGGCTGAGGCCCAGCGAGACGTTGGCGAAGTGGCGCGACCCCTCAGCCGAGAAGTCGATGCCGGCGTCGTCCGAGCTCTCGGAGATGAAGCCGGTGAACATCTGACGCAGCGCCTCGAACCCGCCGGCGACGCGCTCGCGCAGGCGCTCGTCGCGACCGGCCGCGAGCCAGAACTCGACCAGCAGCCGGAACGCCTCCGGCGTCTCGTCGAGTTCCTCCATCCAGCGATCGCTGCCGCTGAACGGTCGCTTCCACGTCGTCTCGTCGCGGTCGAACAGCGCGACCTGCGCGGCAACCTCGGCCGCCAGGTACTCCTCGATCAGCGCGACCAGCAGGTTGTCCTTGGAGCCGAAGTGGCCATAGAGGGCACCCTTCGTCAGCCCCGCCTCGCGCGCGACGTCGTCGAGCGTCGCCCCGGCGAAGCCCTCGCGCGCGTAGACGCGCGCGGCCGCCTCGAGCAGCCGCGTGCGGGTCGCTGCCTTGCGCAGGCTGCGATCGAACTCCCCGCGCGGCATCAGCTCACCGCCCGAACCAAGAGGCGACACCGCCGATTGCTTGACACATACCCGTCAGTACATATACTCATGCGTACGTCAACTGTACCCAAGGAGGGACGACGACATGCAGGCCACCTTGCCCCCGGGCCCGCGCATGCCCGCGGCGTTGCAGACCATCGGCTGGTGGAGTCGGCCGCTCGCGTTCGCCGAGCGCCAGCGCGCCCGCTACGGCTCGCGCTTCACGATCCGATTGCTCGGACAGCCCCCGGTCGTCGTCCTGACCGACCCCGCCGAGCTGAAGCAGTTCTTCACCGCCCCGCCTGACGTCCTCCACCCCGGCGAGGGCGCCCGCCTGCTGAAGCCGATCGTCGGCCCCAACTCGGTGATCCTGCTCGACGAGGCGCCGCACCTCGAGCAGCGCAAGCTGATGCTGCCCGCCTTCCACGGCGACCGCATGCAGCAGCTGACGGGCCTGATGACCGAGCTGACCGAGCGCGAGCTCGACTCCTGGCCGGTCGGGCAGGCGGTGGAGCTGCACGAGCCCTGCCAGCGGCTCACGCTCGAGATCATCCTGCGCGCGGTGTTCGGCCTCGACGAGGGCTCGCGCCTCGACCTGCTGCGCGAGCGCCTGCCGGCGCTGCTGGCGTTCGGCGACAACCCGATCTCGCTGCTGCCCCAAGCCCAGGGCCTGCTCGGCAGCTTCGGACCCTTCGCCCAGTTCGAGCGCGACAAGGCGGTGATCGACCGCGAGCTGTTCGCGCTGATCGACGAGCGCCGAAACGAGGATGCCGAGCGCGACGACGTGCTCGCGATGCTGCTGGCGGCCGAGCACAGCGACGGCACGCCGATGGCCGACGAGGAGATCCGCGACGAACTGCTGACCGCGCTGGTGGCCGGCCACGAGACGACCGCCTCCTCGCTCGCGTTCGCCTTCGAGGCGCTCGCACGCTCGCCGCACGCGCTGGAGCGCCTCGCCGAGGGCGACGACGACTACCTCGAGGCCACCATCAACGAGGTCATGCGCCGGCGACCGGTGCTGCCGAACCCCGAGCCGCGCCTGGTCAAGCAGGAGATCACGATCGGCGACTGGACCTACCCCGAGGGCGTCATCCTGATGGCGGGCGCATACCTCGTCCACCACGACCCGAAGCTCTACGCCGATCCGTACGCCTTCCGTCCCGAGCGCTTCCTCGACACCAAGCCCGGGACCTACACCTGGCTGCCGTTCGGCGGTGGCCGGCGCCGCTGCCTCGGCGCCAGCTTCGCGCTGCTGGAGATGCGGATCGTGCTGCGCGAGGCGAGCAAGCGCTTCGCCATCTCGCCGACCGGGCCCAAGCAGGCCACGCGCCGGCGCATGATCACGATCACGCCCGGCGACGGCGGACGAGTGCTGCTGGCCCGGCGCGCGGCGCCCGCCTCGGAGCCCGAGCCGCTCGCCGAGCCGGAGCACGCGGCGGCCTAGCAGTCCCCCGCGACACTCTGCCAAGAGTTATCCGGTTCCTCCGACGAAACGAGACACTCCGTACTGAGTACTTGATTTTTCGTTATGCTCTCCCCCAACTGGGGAAGCCTCACACGATCGGGGTATACAGACTGGTGGCCACCGGGTGCCCTCTGTCAAACGATCGAAGGAGGCAACCATGACCTACCGCCTTTCTCATCACCGCTCCGTCCCGCTCCTGGCGCTGGGCGGCGCCCTCGCGACGTTGCTCGTCTCGCTGGCGCTCTTCGCGCCCTCCTCGGCCCCACTCGGGCCGTCGGCGGCGGATGCGAGCCCGTTCTGCGGCGGCGAGGTCCGTTCCAACTACAACTTCTGCTACGGCGCAGCCCGCGACCTCAGAGGAGTGAGCGGATACGGCGAGCAGCACTCCGTCTGCGTCGGTGCGGGAGCCATATCGGGCGCCTGCTCCGGTGGACCAAACCAGATCGCGACGATCAACTACGGGACCACTTACCACATGGGACCGTACATCCAGGTCAACGCGGCAGGGGCGTCCACCCTCTGGGGCAACACGTTCCTCTAGGGGATCGCGTCAGCGTCCATTGACCAACTCATGAATCGGATCGCTACCCGGGTGAGCTGGCGCACGTGCGCCAGCTCGCTCGTCCTTCTCTGGCTGCTCGTGGGCGCCCAGGCGTGCGGGACCTCCTCCACGTCCGGCGACGCGAAGCGAGCAGACGCGCCGGCCGCGTCGCGACCGTCGCCGACGGCGCCTGCGCCGGCCTCCGACGACGGCGGCGCCGCGCGCGTCATCGCCCACGTCCAACGCCGCCAGTCCGCGAGCTTCGCTCTGCTTCGGACGCGACCCGAGCCGCTTCCGGGTCGCATACGGCGCATCCTGCGCCAACCCATCGTCGGCATGAACTGGGATCTCGCGCAGCGCATCCCGGTCGCGCAGCGCGGGACGTTCTGGCTCGTCCCGGGCAACCGGCACCTGTGCATCGTGCAGCGGGGCAGCCTGGGCTCTCCCGGCGTGGGCACCACCTGCGCCAGAACCTCCCAGGCCGTCGGGCACGGCATCGCGAACATCGCCGTCAGACGCGCGCCCTTCGGATCGTCGACCGGGCAGGCCCGGCTGATCGTCGGCGTGGCGCCCGACGGCGCGCGCGAGGTGCTCGTGCACACCCGCGGCTCGGTCGCGACCGCCCCGGTCGCCGGCACGGCGTTCGTCCTGCGCGACTCGATCGCCGCGCCCCCGGATGTCCTCACCCTGCGCTGACCAGAGTCGGAAGCGGGTTCGGTGAACCACTGCGGTAGCTGGGGCGACCACGGAGACGGAATGCCTACTGGGACGACAGCCCGGTGTACGGCACCGGCATCTTCAACGTCAGGGCCGTGAAAGTCTCATGTCGCAAGGCACGCCGTATCACTCGTTTCGGCATACGTGACTCGCTTGTTCTTTTCTCCTTCGACTGACGGCTAATCCAAGAATTCGCAGAGTCGTTACACAACAGGGGTGTCGCGTTACGGTGCTCTTGTCAGGGTGTGGCCATGCCGGTCCGGTTGCTGCACGTTCGATGGACAAGTCACGCCTTCGACAAGGCGATGCTTCTCTGCACAGCACGCACCGATGCCGAGCAAGCCGTGCTCGAGCGGCACCATGCCCGTCGGCGCAACTCCCGCGCAGGCGATTGGCTCGTGTCGAGCAGGCGATTGGCCGTCGTCTACAACCACCCTGACCACGGCGATGTCGCCAGCGCACGCATCATCACGCTCTGGCGCCGGCGCTAGGCTTTTTCGCATGAGGATCGACGGCCACTACGACCCCGAAGCGGACATCGCCTGGCTGCGATTCGAGGGCTACGACGCGGCGACAGTCGTAGGCGAGGAGATCGAGACCGGCCTGCGCGAAGTCGATCCCAAGACGGGCGAAGTCGTGGGCTTGGAGTACTGGCGGGCGAGCGAGACGCTCCCTCCCGAGCTGCTCACGATGCTGCCCCCGCCAGGCATCACCGCAGCCGCGTAACGCACCTGGAGGTGACGGTGACCAGGCTCTCCACGAGGGCCACTGGTTGATGGCGATGGCGAGCTAGGCGATACCGGCGTACGACAGCCCGAACAGGACGCCGAAGAGGCCGAGGCTCGGGATCAGGACGGTGCGGTAGACGGGCTCGACAGCCGGGCGGGTCAGCACCCAGGCGAAGGTGCTCGTGCAGATCGCCATCGAGACCACCGACATCGGGGCGAACAACCCCAGCGCCAGCGCCGCCTCGAGCTGCGTCGGCAGCGCCGCGATCAGCAGCAGCACGACCGCGCCGGTGCCGGCGAGCCCGTGCAGCATCCCGATCGACAGCGCCTGGGCGGGCGTCCTGACCGTCGTGTGCCCGTGCCCGCCGCCCTCGTCGCGACGCAGGTGACGGCGATGGTCGTGGCCCTCCTCGTGCGCGTGGGCCGCGGCACGGTAGTCCCCTCGCGCCCACTTGACGATCACGCGCACGGCCAGCACGAGGATCACCAGGCCGACGGCTCTCTCGGCGCCGCTCTCGAGCCACGCCGGCAGCTCGCCCTTGAGGAAGATCAGCGGCAGGCCGAGCGCCAGCAGCACGCCGGCATGGCCGACGCCCCACCAGGCGCCCAGCCGCGCGGCCTTGCGCGTGTCGCCACCCTCGGCCGCCACCAGCGAGGTGACCGCGACGAGATGGTCTGGGTCGGAGGCGTGCCGCAGTCCCAGCAGGAACGCGATGCCGAGCGCGACCAGCAGCGGCGCGCCGTCGAGCAGCCCGGTGAGCCAGGCGTCGACGTCCTCGACGGGCTTGAACAGGAAGTCGAAGTTCATCGGTTCGTCTCCATTCTGATTGCGAGTCGGTCAGGACAGGCCGGGGACGGCTTTGGCGGTGAGCACGCAGCCGACCGCGACGATCAGCAGCGCCGAGGCCGCGGGCAGAGCAGTCATGACCCTCCCCGCGGCCAGGTGGGGTGGAATCAGGCGACGGGCGGACACCACGGCCAGCCCGAGGACGGTCAGCGTTCCCGCGAGGCCGAGGCTGAAGGCGACGATCAGCAGCAGGCCGAGCGCGACCTCGTGCTGCGAGATCGCGGCGAGCAGCACGACGAGCGCCGACGGGCAGGGGATCAGCCCGGCCGCGGTGCCCATCCCGAGGATGCCGCGCCAGCCGAGCTGCTCGGGGTGGTGGTGTCCGTGGTGGCCATGCTCGTGATGGCTGTGCCCGTGATGACCGTGCCCACCGCGCGCCGTGCGCAGCCGCGAGCGCAGCACCGCAGCGCCCACGCCCACCACCATCAAGCCGGACACGAGCGTCAGCCACGGATAGAGGTCCTCCGGCAGCACGTACTGCGACAGCGCGAGCGTCACCAGGCCGAGGGCGAACACGCCGATCGTGTGCGTCACGGTCACGGTCGCGCCGAGCGCGACGGCGTGCCGGGCGGTCCCGCGCGTGCCGACGAGGTAGGCGGCGACCATCGCCTTGCCATGTCCGGGCGAGAGCGCGTGCAGCGCACCCCACCCGAACGCGGCCAACAGCAGCAGCGCCAGCACGCCCTTGCCGGACGCCGCGTTCTCGAACAGGCCGGCGAAGCCCTCGCTGCCCTCGGCACGGCTGGCGGAGACCTCCTGGCCCTCCCCCTTCGGTGCGATCAGCGTGCCCTCCCCTGGCCGTACGCGGAAGCTCGCGTCGCGCCGATCGAGCGGGCTCGACTGGAGGTCTTCCGGGTAGCGGCGCAGGCCGTCGGTCGGATCGCCGCTCGGCGTGCCGGTCCGTACCGCGGTCCCCTCCCCCGCCGCGGACACGATCGCCTTCCAGCCCACGCGGCCGTCGAAGGTGCCGTCGTAGAGCTGCACGCGTCTCGCGTCGTTCACGCGCGCCCTGAGATCGACTTCGAGCCGGGTGGTGCGCAGCCCGCCGGCGCCGGCGGGGAACGTCAGCCGCGGACGGCCCAGGAGCTGGAGCGGCGTCCGCTGCCCGTTCACGGTCAGCCGCAGGCGACGGTCGATCTCGGCGCGCTTGCGCTGCAGCAGCTCGGCGTCGGAGAGGCGGCGCTCCTGCAACGTCGGGATCTCGGCCTGGTCGAGGACGTAGCGAACGTCCACGCGGTCGGCGGAGATCCGCACCGTCGAGAGGTGGTTGATCGAGAAGTTGCCGAGCGGGTGCGCCTGCGCGCCGGGGACCAGCGCCACGAGCGCGGCGAGGGCGATCGCGATCAGCCCCGCCATGCGCCTCGCCGCCGCGCCGCCTTCGCGACGCGAGACCCGCTTCGACTCGGATGCGCGCCTCATCCCAATGCTCCCTCGAGCTGGCGCACGTCCGACGGGGACAACGACGCGCGTCCTTCCGCCGCCAAGTGCAAGTCGCGTGCAGCGAGCCGCAACCGGCCCGTCTGCCACGCCGCGATTCCGGCGTGGAAGCGAAACAGCGGGTCCTGCGATCCGAGCCTCAGCGCTCGCTGCGCCCAGCGCAGACCCTCGGCCGGACGGCCGGAGCGGGTCCAGGCCCAGCCGAGCGCGTCGGCCGAGCGCACGCTCGGCGCCTGGCGCCAGACGTCGCGGCCGAGCGCCACGGCGCGGGCCGGCGACCCGTGGTTGGCTTCGAACAGGACGCGCTCCGCGTCGGGCACGGCACCCGCCGCGGCCAGCAGGCGCTGTTGGGCGCGCACGACCTTGAGCTGCGCTGCGGCGGCCTCGAGGCGACCGGCCGCGCGCTCGACGTCGGCGAGCAGGGTCAGGTTCGTGGTCAGCGGCAGGCGGTCGGTCGAGCGACGCAGGCGGGCGGCGGCCGCATCGGCGTCACCGCCCGCCAGCGCCACTCGTGCGAGTCCGGCCAGTCCCTGCGGGTAGTCCGGCACCGCGGCCAGTGCCGCGCGGTAGGCGTCGCGGCCCGCGCCGGTCCGGCCGCGGCCGAGCTCCAGGTCGCCGAGTAGCACCTGGACGTAGGCGATGCTCTCGGGCGCCCCGCCCGCGGAGAGCGCGAGGCGCATGGCCTCGATGGCGCCCTCGCGATCGCCGGAGAGCTCGCGGTAGTACGAGGCGCGGGCGTAGGCGGCCAGGCCGGGCTTGTCGTCCACCAGCCGCTGGATCGAGCTGAGCGCGGCGTCGTAGCGGCCGAGCTCGATCTGGGCATCGGCGAGCACGACGTACGGTCGTGCCAGGCCGGGCTCCAGCGCGTGCGCCCGCTGGCCGAGCTGTAGCCCGGTGCGAAAGTCGTGGCGAAGGTTGGCGAGCGTGCCGGCGCCGATCACGGCGCCGAGGTTGCGCGGGTCGCGCCGCAGGGCGGCGGCGTAGGCGCGGTCGGCGCGGGAGTAGTAACCGGGGTCGCCGGTCTCGCGCGCCTGCTGGAGGAAGTCGTCGCCGAGCGCGGCGTAGGCGCTGGCATCGGCGGGGTTCGCCGCGATCGCGGCCTGCAGCTCGCGCGTGGCCTCGGCTCCGGAGCGCCCGGACACGCCGCCGAGCGACGAGGCGACGACGGACGGCGCGTCGGTCGAGCGGTTGACCAGCGTCAGCGCTGCGACCAGCGCGGCGAACACGACGAGCGGCGCGAGCAGCTTGATCAGGTTTGGCGGGGTGAAGGTCATCGCATGGACCTCCGGGGCGGGGGCGCCCCTTGTGCCGAGGGCGCCCCCTGCCACCGGTTGAGCTCAGCTGCCGCCTGCTCCGACGGGCGGGTGAGCCGGCTCGACGCGCCGCGAGGGCGCGGAGTCGAAGCCGCTGTCCGGCGCGGCCACGTACGGGAACGTGGACAGGAACGGCTTGTCGTTCTGGTCCACCCCGTCTCCGAGCGGCACCTTGTTGCCCTTGAGGAAGCCGGCGACCACCTGCACCTCGATGTCGACGACGTCGTCGCCGAGGCGGCGGCCGTTCGGGAAGCCGGCGGTGTCCCCGCCGATCACGCCGAAGCGGTTCTCATTGGCTGCCGGGGGCACGCCGAGATTGATCTTCAGCGTGTCGACGGCGGGCGGGCCCTTGACGCCCTTGTGCTGGTTCAGGCCGGGTATCCCCTGGAGCAGCGCCTGCACGATGTCCGTGCGGTCGTCCTCGGGGGCTCCGACGTTGAACAGCGCGTTGAGCACGGCCGCGAGCTCGGGCTTGACGACGTACTTGCCGTAGAGCTCGGCGTCGCGGTTGGGGCTGGTGCGGTTGAACTGGTCCTTCTTGCCGAGCGGGATCACGACCTCGTTGATCAGCGGATTGCCCAGGCGCGAGACCTGGACCCACTCGTTGGCGTTCGAGCGCTTGCCGCGCTTGTGGGTGCGGTGCTTGCGCATCCCGTGCTTGCGCTTCGAGCTGATGACCGCCTCACCGGCGACCTGGAAGCGGCGGCGCTCAGTCGACTGGTACACGCCGACGACCGCATTCTTCGCGTCCGGACCGGCGACGGACTTGCCGTCCTTGGTCACCAGCCGCTCGGGCAGCTGCAGGGCGATCGACGAGATGTTCATCCCGGAGAAGTCGTCCTTGCCCTGGCCCTGGTTGCCGGTGAGCTGGCGGACATTGAGCGCATCGAAGGTGGCGCCGAGGTCGACGAAGAACGGGTCCTCGCGCTGGCCGACGAACACCTTCGTGCCGTCCTTCAGCGTGCGGATCGCCCCGTCGACGAACGGCTGGTAGTTGGGGAACGTCTTCGGCCCGATATTCGGTGGCGCCACCGGCAGGCCGGTGGCGAGCACGCGCTCGCTGACGTCCACCTTCTTGCCGTGGCGGTGGTACTGCAGGCGGGTGATGCTGTAGCGCTGCAGCACGTTCAGCTTCGGATCGTCGTATCCGCTCGCACCCGGGAGCGCGTACAGAAACGAGTTCTCGTTACGGACGGTGGTGGTGAACTTGAAGCGGTAGGCGAGGTCCTTCTTGCCATCGCCGTCGTTGTCGAAATTGAGGTAATAGCGGGCGCGATCGTCGAACCGGAAGAAGTTCGGCCCGTTGGCCGGGTTCTGTCCGGGGATCCAGTTGCCCACCACGGTCAGCGCCCCAGGCGCGTCCCTTGCGGTGAAGGCGTACAGATCCGTGTCGTCGGCGCTCGGGTCCAGCATCGTCCCGGGCGCCTCGCGGTGGCTCGATCCGATGGCCATCGTCACGGCGATGGCCATGGCAGCGAGCGCCGCCAGGGCGAGCAGCAGCTTGCGCATTGCGAGTCCTCCTTTAGTGTGAACGGAGGTCGGAGTGCGAGCCCGGACCTCCCTCCTGTCACACCTATTCGCGGAAGCGCAAGGAACGGATCACAACGCGGGCGCAGCCGGGACCGCGCGGTCCTCACCGGCCCAGATGCCCAGCTTCAGCGCCGGCCCGAACCCGGCTTGGAGCAGCGCCCCCGCCCGGCAGCCGGGCACGCGACGGGCATGGGTGCGCAGCAGCGGCATCCCGCGCACCGTGAACCCATGGCGAGGGTGCCGCTCTGCGACGCGAGCGATGCCCTGGCGGTCCAGCTCCCAGGCGCGCAGGCCGACCACGTCGGCGATGATGCCGTCGTGAGCGAGGTACTGGACGTGGCCCTGCTCGCGGCGCACGACCGGATTGAGGTGCAGGGTGATCGCGTCCAGGACGTCGTGGCGCAGCCCCGGCCCGAGCGGCGACTGCTCGAGCAGCTCGCCCGCGGCCTCGGCGCCGACGAGCGTGAAGCACTTGCCGGTGATCGTGTCCATCGTCCCGAACGCGTAGTCGTGCAGCATCGTCGCGGCGAACAGCGCCTCGTCGTCGCACTCGATCCCCTCGACGACGCCGAGGGCGCGAGCGAACAGGTACGAGCGGTAGCCGTGCTCGACGACCATCGGCTCGAGCTCGGCGCACGTCTCGACCACGTCGCGCGCGAACGGCGTGTCGGGCGGCGTCAGCTGCGACGGGTCCGGTCCCCCTCCGCGCATCCCGGCGCGAGCGGCCAACAGGCGCGGCATGCCCTTGGCAGTCGTCAGCGCCATCACCGCGAAGAAGCGCGCCCGCTCGCCCCGGCCGAGGATGCCGTTGGTGCGCCGAGCCCACTCGATCGTTCCGATCTCTCCAAGCATGGCCTCGATCCTTTCGCGGCGCCGTCGTGGCGGCAAGGACGACTACCCCTCGATTTCGGACAGGGCGGAGAAGGCGGCTACCATCGCGCGATGCCGCTGAGCCTGGCCCGGCCGTTGCGCACCCTGATCGCGACGGCGGCGCTGCTCGCCAGCGCCTCCATCGCCGAGGCATCCGTCCAGATCGGCCCCGACCTCTCCGTCGAGACGTGGAGCTCGTCGGTCGAGTGCAACAACACGCCGGACGGCATGCCGTGCTCGTTCATGCACGGCGCGGCGGGGACGCCGTCCTTCGCCACCGCCGCGCCGTCCAACGGCGTGATCACGGCCTTCCGCTACCGCGCGGGCTGCTGCGGCTCGGGCGGGTTGATCGAGCGCCGGCTGACGCTGCGCGTGTTCAAGCCCGGTCCCAACGACGGCACGCTCCCCTATCCGACCCGCGTCGGTGTCCGGACCGGCAACGCCCTGGTCGTCCCGGCTGGGGCGGCGCTGCTGCCGAACCCCTTCGAGGCGACTGCACGGCTGCGGATCGACGCCGGCGAGCAGCCCGGCCTCGAGGTCAGCTCGCCGATCGGCCTGCCGATCTACAACAGCAACGGCGGGACGCTGCTCTACATGCAACGCCCAGGACTGTCGATGCCGGAAGGCACGGAGGTCGGCGCCGGCACGCTTCCGGGCAACCTGCCCTTCAACGTCGTCGTCGAGCCCGACGCCGATGGCGACGGCTACGGCGACGAGACCCAGGACTGCTTCCCCGCCGACCCGGCGGCCCACGAGGGGAGCTGCGCGCCACCGGTGATCCCGCAGCAGCCGATCGACCTGCCCGCCGGCGCGGTGCCCTGCTCGAACTGCGCCCCGCCGACCAAGGTGGCGGTGCCGATCATCACCCCGCCTGCGCCCGCCGCCGTGCGCGTCACCGCCGACGGCCGCGTGCTCGTCCCGATCTCGTGCCCGCCCGGACCGACGTCGCCGTGCAAGGGCACGATCTACGTCGAGCTGCCAGCGAAGGGTTCCCGCGCCGCCGCCAAGCCGAAGGGCAAGCGCCTTGGCCAGGCCTCGTTCTCGGTCGCGCCCGGCGCCAAGAAGGCGCTGAAGGTCAAGCTGTCGCGCGCCGCCCGCTCGCTGCCACGCAAGCGCCGGCTGGTGCGGATCAGGATCGTGCCGAAGGCCGGCAAGGCCACGACGATCGCCAAGCGGCTGACGTTCGGCAAGCGCCCGGCTCGCGCCCACCGCCGCTGACCCCGGGTCCATCCGCCTCGCCACCTAACGTCTCCCCCGGCCTCCTCCAAGAGGCGCACAACCAAATAAACGGCCCCGGCGCCGCTACCAACGGCCCGGGGCCCGGCACAGGAAGAGAGACTTCCCATGCGCACGCAGCGTATCCCGGGCCACGAGCCCGACACCGACCCGACCACCCTCGAGCAGGCCCTCCTCGGCCTCCTGCTCGTCGACCACGCCGGCCTCTGGAGCACCACCGAGCTCACCCGCTCGCTGATCCCCTCCAGCGGCGCCGGCCCCGACGCCACCGACGTCGAGGACGCCCTCGAAGACCTCTACGCCGCCGGACTCATCCACCGCCTCGACAGCTACGTCTTCGCCACCCGCGCCGCCCACGAGGCCGACCGCATCACCGCCTGACCCCGACCCGAGCGCGCCGCCCGAGCAGCCGGCGCGCTCCAACCGGGAAGCGCCTGGATCGCACCCATCACGGGCCTAATCTGCTGGCCGGCATAGAAGCACTCAGCCTCCGACGCACATGCATTCGCAGGCGCGCTGCACGTGACCTCGTCCGTCGCTTGACCCGCACGCGCGGAACGCGTTAGCCTCGCTACGTGGGTGCCTGTGAACCAGGAGAGGATGGCCGCTGATGCCGGCAACGTTTACTCATGAGTTCGTCGATCGCGAAGGATTCGAACAGGTTGTTCCCGCGCCGGGAACTGGTCCTGTGAGCGTCGTCCTCGCATCGATATGCGAAGTCAGGGGCCCAGGCGGTCGGCCATTTCAGGGTGCGGCGAGCATGGAGATTCATAACGTCGTCCCCGAGGACAATCAGGTGAGGGTACGGGGAGTCATTGGTTTTGACTCGAACCTCAGGGTCCGGCTGAATGTCTTCAGGGCGGCTCCCTGAGCCAGTACCTCTGAAGCTGGTTACGAGAGACCGGCGTCAGACGCGTAACGACCTGCCTGCGCCTTGGTGAGGACGTCCAGCCACTTACGGGCAATGATTGTGCCGGCCGTAGCGCTGGGGTGGGGGCGGAACCCGATGAGGTAGAGCAGCCAGCTCACACGGCGACTGGCGAGTGCTCAAGCGCGACAGCATCGAGCGCGTCCTACAGCGTTGCTGGCAATGACAGCAACGCTTGAGGCACGGACGTGACCGGCGGCGCGGCGGCGCTATGAAGCCCGAACCGTAGAATCGCGGCCATGCCGTTCACGCTCAAGAACCTCAGAGAGGATGCGGCGGACGTCGGGTCCAACTTCGACGGCGCGCCGGACTTGGAGTTCCGTCTCGCGACCAAGGCGCTCGAGCTCGAGCAGTCCGGCCTGAGCTATCAGCGCATCCCGCCCGACTACCGGTTCCCGTACGGCCACACGCACAAGGAGCAGGAGGAGCTGTTCGTGGTCGTGGGCGGAAGTGGGCGGATGAAGCTCGACGACGAGATCGTCGAGGTCAAGAAGTGGGACGTCGTGCGCGTCCCGCCCGGTACGTGGCGGGGCTACGAAGCCGGGCCGCAGGGTCTCGAGATCCTCGTCTTCGGTGCGCCCAACCTCGGCGAGAACCCGCGCGACGACGTGGAGGGCCAGCGAGACTGGTGGGCTGACTGAGCATCGCTCGGCCCCCAGAGACGCGGGGGAGCAAGGCTGGGGAGGCCCACCGGAAGAATTTGGGCACTGGCCTATTCTGCGGTACGCGCCGGGTCGAGACCGAGGACGCCGACGGCCGCGCGGGCAGCAAGCTCTTCGTCGTGTGGCTGCTTGCCGGAGAGTTCGATCACGGCGCCCTCGATCGCGCCGAGAAAGGCGCTGGCGGTGGCCTTCTTGGGAGGGCCGGGAGGGATCGATCCGGCACGACGGCCAGCGCCGATCAACCGCGCGCAGCGCTTGACCAGTTCACCGGTCACCCGCTCGACGGCTTCCCCGATCGGGTGCCCGGAGTCGCTGAACTCGAGCCGCAGCGCCATCACACACCGAGCCACGTCCCGGCGGCAGTAGACCGCGTGGCCGCGGGCGAGCGCGATCAGGCTCGACGCCGGGTCGGGCTGGCGCTCGGCGACGCTTCCGACCTCCTCCCCCCACGTCTGCCACACCCACTCGAGAACGGCAAGCGCAAGGTCTTCCTTGCCGGCGAACTGGTGGTAAAGAGCCCCGCGGGAGTAGCCAGCGTCGCGGGCAACCTGCTCAAGGACGAGGTTGCCGTACCCATGGCGGGACAGGTGCCGCGCCGCCGACTCGAGGAGAGCCGAGCGAGAGCGTGCCCTGCGCTCCTTCTGGGTCGGCGACGACGTGCTGGTGGACGACGTGCTGGTGGACATACGTACATGCATGTATGTATGTTAACTGGGACAGCGACCATGTGGAGGTGCCCCGATGTCGAATAGCCCCGATGCAACGCAGCTTTGGTTCATTGTCGGAACGGTCCCGCTCCTGGTCGGCGGCGGCGCCCACGCGCTGCTGACCCTCGTCGACACGGTCCGGCCGACCTTCTTCGTCCCGGAGGAGCGCTCGCTGAAGCCGGCACTCGAGCGCACCAGCTTCCCTTTCCGGCGCCTCGTTCCCGGCGGGGACCATGCCCGCCCCTCGATGTGGCGGGCCTGGCTCGGCTTCAACATCAGCCACGGCCTGGGCATCTTCGC
Organism: uncultured Thermoleophilaceae bacterium; assembly: GCA_963846505.1. GTDB lineage: Bacteria > Actinomycetota > Thermoleophilia > Solirubrobacterales > Thermoleophilaceae > JACVRW01. Next base: position 919,249 of record CAWJWD010000004.1, read on the forward strand.
CTTCGGCCTCTTCGCCCTGCTCGTCGCGCTCGAGGAACCAGGGCTGCTCATGCGCGCCGGCTCGATCACGCTCGTAGCCTTTGCCGTCTCCGCCGCCTACTTCGTGGTCGCGCTGCGCTTCTGGTTCTGGCTGCCGGTGCTGATCGCGGGCTCCTCCACCGCCTGTTTCGCGATCGCGGCGCTGATCGCCGGATGATGAAGATGCCGGGTTGGAGCGCTATCGGGAGTCGCCGCGCCGAGACGAGCCGCTGAATTCCATAGCGGGGGCGGGTTTGAACCCTCTCCTCCTGACGCTCCAGTCCCGCAGCTATCGGGTTGCCGAGACGCGCCACCTTGCTTGATCAGCGCTGAGCGTGTAGAGCAGCGGCACGGGATCGCCTGGCAGGCGCCAGCGGCCCTCGTCATCGCGGGCTCTATCCACTCATCGGCTCATCCCGCCCGGCGGTAGCGGATGTGGGTGGCGAGCGGCGAGTGCAGGACCTCGACGGGCTCCAACCCGAACGACTCGACGCCGTCGAAGATCCGCTCGCCGGAGCCGAGCAGGACCGGCGCGACGTCGAGCGTGAGCTCGTCGACGGCCCCGGCAATGAGGGCCTGGCGCACGGTCGAGGCGCCACCCGCGATGTCTACGCCGGCTTCGCCGGCCGTGTCACGCGCTTGGGCGTAAGCGGCGTCGAAGCCGTCGGTGACGAAGTGGAAGGCCGTCCCACCTTCCATCTCGATCGGCTCGTGGGCGTGATGGGTGAGCACAAACACCGGCGCATGGTAAGGCGGCTCGGGGCCCCACCAGCCGCGCCAGTCCTCATCCCACTCTCCGCGGATCGGCCCGAACATGTTCCGCCCCATGACGTAGGCGCCGCGTGGGCGCATGAGCCAGCCGGCCGCCGTGGCGTCGGCGTCGGTGGCGCGCTCATCGCCGAGATGCCAGGCGTGGAGCTCTCGCCCGCGCTTGCCGAGTGGGTCCTCGCGGCTCTGGTCGGGCCCAGCGACGAAGCCGTCGAGCGAGATCGACATGTGGCAGGTGGTGTCCGGCATCGGCGTCCTCTCGAGGGGATGGCGATTTGCAAGCGACGAACGACGACATCTACCACAAGGCCGTCGGCGAGCTCGCGCCGCACTTCGCGCAGCCAGGCTAGGTAGCGGCCGTTCCACGTCGATCAGTCGTCGCCCGAGCCTTCGAGCGCGGACGACTGTCAAGCACTCTTGGCCGGACGGCGACCCGCGTGCGTTGTAGACAGAAGACACGTCCTCAGCATCCGCAAATTGGCTGCGCGCCCTTCGGTGCTATCGCAACCAGCCGAAAAATCGCCCCCGGTGTCGAAAGGTCCCGCCCACATGGAGTGGATCACGTCGGGGTGAGAGTCCCGGGCGGGCGCCAGCCCCGGGACTCTCCTTCTCGACGTAGCCGATATGCGACGCGGCCATCGCCCATGCGTACGGCGGCAGACCAGAGGAAGGCGTCGCCGGCGTCGCCACAATTGCGGGGGCGAGGTCCGCGGTCGAGCAGGCCGCTTGCACCACTGTGGACCTCCTTGGCATCAAACGAAGGTGAACGTTCAGCCGGTCGGCAGCGAGCGCCTCGCGCTCGGCCGCGATGATCTTGGCGCGCTTCAGGCCTTCGGGCAACTGGATGTCCTTCAGCTTGACGATCGTGACCTCGATGCCCCACTCCTCGGTCTGGGCATCGAGGATCTCCCGGATGTTCTCGGCGAGACGAACGACCATGGTGCAACGGGTCTCGAGGCCTCGACGGCAGCCCCACGTCGGTCGGCGGTAGGTCAGCCCGATGGGCACTCCAGCAGGTAGGCCAGGACGTCTGTGTGGGAGGCGGTGGCCAGCCCGATGCGGGTGTCGGCGGCGCCGTAGTAGAGCTGGAGGGTGTCGGTTTCGGCGTCGTGGATCAGTCCGCAGGGGAACACGACGTTGGGCACGTCGCCGGTGATCTCGAATTGCTCGGATGGGCCGAGCACCCAGTCTTCGGAGCGGCGCAGCACCCGGTCTGGGCGGTCGAGCTCGAGCAGGGCGAGACCGGCGCGATACAGCCCGCCGGCCACCGTTTCGCGGACGCCGTGATAGACGACCAGCCAGCCGTGCTCGGTCTCCAGCGGCGGGGGGCCCATACCCACGCGCGCCGAGTCCCACCAGCCGCCGATGCGTCGGCTGAGGACCAGCTCGGGCGTGCGCCAGCTCTTGAGATCGGTCGAGCGGGACATCCAGACGTCGCCGGCCATCGCGGCCGTCGGGCGGTGGAAGAGGATGAAGTCGCCGTCGACGCGGCGAGGAAGCAGAGCGCCGTTCTTGTCCTCGGGGACCATCACCATCCCCAGCCGCTCGAAGCTGCGGAAGTCCTCGGTCTGCGCGAGCGAGATGCCGGGCCCTCCTGGGCCGAAGGCGGTGTAGGTGATGATCCAGCAGCCGAGTTCGTCTACGCGCGTGACCCGCGGATCCTCGACGCCCCACTCCTCCTCGGGGCGGGTTCCGTCGAAGGCCAACGCGGGCTCGTCATCGACGACCCAGTTCGACGTGCCGTCCTTGGAACGCGCGCAGGTCAGGTGGGAGAAGCCGCGGCGGTCTTCCACGCGGCACAGCAGCACCGTCTCGTCGCCGACGCGGGTCGCGCCGGCGTTCATGACCGCGTTGATCGCGTACGGCCAACGCTCGGGCGCCAGCATCGGGTTGCCCGGATGGCGCGTGAAGAGCGAGGCGCTAGTGAGCATCGAGCACGGTCTCGTAGACCTTCAGATAGTCATCGACCATGCGGTGGGCCGAGAAGCGCTGCCGCGCCGCCGCGCGGCAGGCGGCGCGGTCGAAGCGAAGCGCACGCTCGATCGCCGCGGCCGCAGTGCTCACGTCGCGGGCGAGTACTCCGGTGATCCCATCCTCGACGAGCTCGGGCATCGAGCCGCGAGCATAGGCGACGACGGGGGTGCCGCAGAACATCGCCTCTACCACCGACAGGCCAAATGGCTCGTCGAAGGCGATCGGGTGCAGCAGGCAAGCCGCGGCGCCGAGGATCTCGGCCCGCTCCCGCGCGCCGACCGAGCCGAGATAGCGGACGCGGTCGCCGTCGACGTGCGGCGCGACCTGCTCGTCGAAGTAGCGCTCGTCCTGCACCGGGCCGCACAGCACGAGCCGCCGTCCGGCCCTGCGAGCGATCGCAATGGCGTCCGCCGTGCCCTTATCGGGATGGATGCGCCCGAGGCAGACGAGGGCCTCGCCGCCGGCAGCGGAAAACGGCAGCAGGGCGGGATCGACCCCGTGGTGCACGGTGGCGACGTAGTCGAGCTGGGGCGACCGGTCGGCGTCGGAGATCGACACGTAGGCGCTCTCGGCGTGCTGATAGGCCGGCAGGATCTCCGCGGACGAGAACCCGTGGATGGTGGTGACCATGCGCGCTGCGCAGAGTCCCGAGAACGCCAGCGGCAGCCAGTCGAGATGGTTGTGGATGAGGTCGAACTCGGCCGAGCGGCCTAACGCGTGGGCGACGTGGAGTGCCTCCCAGACCCGCCCGTCGAGATCGGGGTCCTCCGCGTAGGGGCACGGGCAGACCCCGTCTAGCTGGGCGCGCGTGACCGAGTCCAGGGTGGCGAAGAGCGTGACGTCGATCCCACGCTCTGCCAGGCCGTCGGCCAGCAGGCCGGTGATCAGTTCCCAGGGACCGTAGTGGCGAGGCGGGGTGCGCCAGGCGATCGGCCCCAGCAGCGCGACCTTCATTCGTACGGGGTCGACTGCAACCCTGCGGCGTCGAGGACGAGTAGGGCGCGCAAGTAGGCGAGCGTCGACTCGGCTCCTTCGTTGGTGTTGACCACATGCTCGCCGAGACCGTCGTGGCAGCCGCCGGTGGCGAAGTCGTAGACCGGAACGCCCAGTCGATTGCGACCGAGAAACCATTCGAACGCGCGGACCGCGCGGTCGCCGAAGGTCTCCTCCCCGGTGGCCAGGAACGCCTCGACCTCGGCCTCGACCAGCGCGGCGGCATTCAGCGGCTGCTCGTCCCCAGGGCCCGGATGCGGCGTCCCGCGCTGGCGGCCGACGTGCCCTACGTGACGGGGATACGGGCCGTCGACGCCAACCTCGCCGGCATACCAGTCCAACGAACGCAGCCCCTCGGCCAGCAGTTCGTCGTCGCCGAGGCGCGCGCCCGCGGCGATCAGCGCCTGTGGCAAGCGCGCGTTGTCATAGGCCAGCGCATCCTCGGCCCAGTACCAGTCCGCGGCCGCATTCGCGCGCTGCTGGGCGGCAAGCCGCTCGGCCAGCACCCCCAGCACGTCCTCGGCGCCGTCGCCCACCGCCGCGGGGTCGGCGTGCGCCAGGCCGAGGATCGCGAAGGCCATCGTGCGCGGCGAGCGCTGGTCGGCAAGCGTGGACAGCAACTCACCCAGCAAGATTCGGCTCGGCTCGAGCAGCGCGGCCGACGAGGTGATCGCGATCACCTCGCCAAGCGCCCAGGCGGCGCGACCGAAGTGGTCGCCAACATGCGGCTCATCGAGCCAGCGACGATCGTAGGCAAGGAAGTTGTGCATACCCGAACGCTCCACAACCCAGGCGTGGCGCAGAAAGCCGAGGCTGCGAGCAAGGATGCGGTGATACTCCTCGGCACCGGTCGTCGCGCCCAGTCCCAGTGCCACGATCGCCAAGCGGGCGACGTCGTCGGTGCAGTAGCCCGAGGCGCGCACCGGGACGGCGCCATCGGCATGCTGGACGATCCCCACGTCATCGACCAGCGTCAGCAAGTGCGAACCGCGAGCGCGCGGCAACGTGGCCGGCGACGGACGACGCACCACGACCGGTGGACCGAGCGCGATCGCCTCGCGCAGCACATCGGCGGTCTGCCGGCCGACCTGAGGCCAGGCGAGCTCGCCGCCGACCGCCCTGGCTACGCGACGTGCGTGCTCGAGCCGATCCGGATCGTCGAGCAAGCCGATCACCGCGTCCGCCAGCGCAGCGGAGTCGTCAAACGGCACGATCACACCGGCACCCGACGCGAGCAGGTCCTCGGCATAGAAGTACGGGGTCGAGACCGTCGGGCACCCAGCGACGATCGCGAACGTCAGGGCGCCGGAGACGATCTGCTCGCGCGAGCGGTACGGGGTCAGATAGATGGTGGTGGCGCCCAGCATCGACGCCAGGTCCTCGACCGTCAGGAAGCGGTCGTCGAACACGACGTGATCGTCGAGGCCGAGGTCCCGCGCAAGGCGCTCGAGCGAGAGCCGGTATTCCTCACCGTGAGACTTAGCAACCTCCGGGTGCGTCTGCCCCGCGATCACATACAAGACCTCCGGGTGGCGCTCCACGATGGCGGGCATCGCGGCAATCGCCGTCTCGATGCCCTTACCAGGAGACAAAAGCCCAAACGTGGCCAGGACCCGCCGGTCTTCGTCGACATGCGTCGACTCATCGGCACCGCGCCGGCGCAGCCGTAACCGCCGCGGCTCGTCGCCGGGCAGCAGCTCCGTGGGACCTCCATGCGGCACGACCCGTACCCGCTCGGGCCTGACCAGGCGCGCGTCGACGACCATGCGCCTCGCCGTCTCGGTAAAGACGCACACGAGCGTGGCGAGCTCACAAAGCGCACGCAACACCTCCGCCTGGCCGACCGACGGGGCCGACAAGACGGTGTGCAACGTCAGCACAATCGGCTGGCGCAGCTCACGCGCCAGCGACAACACGTGCTCCCCGTCCGCCCCGCCGAAGATGCCGAACTCGTGCTCGATCACGACCACATCCTCACCGCGGCGGTCGAGCACCCGCGCCGCGGCGGCATAGTCCCCCCGCTGCCCCTGACCTATGCGAGCGACCACCTCGGCGCTCTGCTCCGCGTCATGGTCCCGAACGACGGCCGCCAAGTCCACAGCCGACACCCCGAACGCGCCCAGCAACGCCCCGCGCAGGTCGCGCGAGAAGGTCCCGATCCCACATGCCCGCGGCGGATACGTGGAGACGATCGCGACGCGCATGCGAGACGAGTGTAGGTACACACCCACCAGCCACCCTCCTGTCGCCCCCTTAGCGCGGGCCCTATCCGTGCTCTGCCATCCCACCCTGCCATGAACCCAGATGGCGATCCAGGCCGCCGGAGACCTCCCGTCGCTCTGACGGATCAGGCAGCCGCCGCCTCCATAATCGCAATCGTCGCCTAAAGCGACATACGCTCAGTGGGTGAGGTCGTTAGAGATCGTTGGGAATCTGTGAGGGCTGTTGCCCTCTTGCCCACCGCTCACGCGTCGGCCTTCGGACCCCAACGACTCGCCGTCTTCCGCACCCAGCACAGCTGCTCGCACGTGAGCTCAACCACGACAGCAGTGCCGAACGCCAACGCCTCCGCCACCAAGTCGGCACCGTCAACGAACGCCTCGAACGTCAACTCGCCGCCATCGAGGCTGGCGTCGACCCCACCCTCGTCGGGAAGCGCATCCACGATCTGAAGGCTGAACTCGAACACGCCGAGACCGCCCTCGCCCACCTCGAAACCACGAGCGCCAGCACGGCCTCATGGATCTCCAAGAGGCCTGCTCGCAGCGTGCATCCTCCGTCACGAGCCCTCGCGTATCGCACAAGAAACCCCTGCTAATCATCGCCTTTCGTACGTGGTCGTCGCCAGAGTTGGCGCATCGAACCCAGGAGGTCGCCGGTTCGAGTCCGGCTAGCTCCATCGCCCGAGAAGCCTGCAAATGCGGGGCTTTTGTGGGTTCAGGACTCCGCTTGAATCGGCGGTGCCTACCGGCGTTCGCCGATCCAGGTTGCGACCGCGTCGCAGCGCGCGGCCCAGAGGTCGCCCGACGCGGCGTGGTCGGCTATCCGGCTCAAGATCTCGTGGAGCTGGGGGCGCTCGTGCTCGGCGATCCAGGTATGGAACACGAGCACGACGTGGTCGCCGGTTTCGATCGCCGCGTCGACGGCGGTCAGCATCGCGGTCTTGGCGGCCTCGGGGCCGCCGGGCTCGGCGGTCCCGGTCAGGCGGGCGCGCGGCGCCTCGAACTGAGGCAGCACGTGGAAGACGTCGACCGCGATCCAGTCGAAGGGCAGCATGACGATGCCGTCGCCGCTCGACGTGACCCCGGCCGGCGAGCAGTAGCTCAGCCCGCGCTCGGCCAGGAGCGTGGGGGTCGTCGGTCCGATCTGTCCGCCGGGAGGCCGGAAGCCGCGCACATCTAGCCCAGCCCCGTCGCGTAGCGTGGCCAGGCCGCGGTCGAGGTTCGCGGCTTCCTCGGCGGGGGTGAGCGAGCCCCATTCCTCGTGGCAGTGCGCGTGGAAGCCGAGCTCGTGCCCGGCGGTGGCGATCGTGCGCAAGGCGTCGGGGTACGCCTCTCCGTTCACCCCCTCGACGAAGAACGTCGCTCCCAACCCCGCCGACTCGAGCTCGTCGAGCACGATCGGCAGCCCCACGTCCACCGAGTAGTGGCCGCCGAGCTCGTCGTCGGCGCTGCGCAGGCCGAGCTGGATCTCGGCCGCCTCACCGAGGTTGTCGAACGTCACCGACACGGCCGCCCGACGGTCGTCGGGCCAGAGGCTCATCGCGCGACCGGGTCCGGTCGCAGCAACGCGGGGCTCCAGAGCTGCGGATCGTGGCGCGCCTGCTCCCGCGCCCAGGTGAAGTGATGGCGCGCGGAGGCGAGCAGCGCGGGTGCCGTGGCCGCGCCGAGCGCGACCCACTTGCGGTGCTCGGGCCGCGTCTCGAACACGAGGCTCCCCACGCCTCCGGCCAGCCACAGCCAGAGCACGGTGTTGTACGCGGCGAGCCGCTCGGGCGGCAGCCCCTCGGCCTCGTCGAGCCATGGCAGGACGCCGAAGCGCAGCGACCACGGCCAGTCGACGAAGTGCACGAACGTGCCGGCGATCGCGATGCCGGCGTTGAACGCGAGCAGCGGCTCGTCGCGAGGACCGCCGCGTACGGCACGCCAGGCCCAGAACGGCAGCAGGGCGCTCCACACCGCATCGGTCCGACGCCGCCCGAGCCACGGCTCGAGGAAGACCCCCACGCCGGCCCAGCGCTCGAACCCGTTGTGCGCGGCCGATCCGAGCGCGGCGAGGAGGTTGAAGGGCTTTGCACGCCGTCCTCGCATCCCATCGAGTCAACCAGAACGGCTACGGCAGCGACGCCGGTGCCGCGGCGGCGCTGACCGCGTTCGTCAGCGTTCCGATGCCGTCGATCTCCAGCTCGACGGTCTGCCCGGGACGGATCCAGCGACCGAGCTCCAGGCCACAGCATCCGGGCATCGTGCCGGTGGAGAAGACGTCGCCGGCGCCGAGGCGCTCGCCGGCGGACGCGTGGGCGAGCATCGCGCCGAGGTCGTGCTGCGGTCCGGCGGTGGTGCCCTCGCACCACACGCTCGCCGTCGACCCGCACCCGCCCGTCGCCGTCCGCCAGTCGGGCAGCTCGTCCGGCGTGAGGACGTCGCAGCCGATCGAGTTCGCGAAGGTCTTCGCCTTCACCACCGGTCCGAACAAGCTGTGGCGGGCGTCGTCGGCCTGGACGTCGCGGGCGCTCCAGTCGTTCAGCACGAACCAGCCGCCGACGGCTGCACGCGCCTCATCCGGCGTGGCATCGGCCAGCGGATGGGCGAGGACGAACGCCAGCTCGAGCTCGAAGTCGAGGGCTTCGGTGTGGCTCGGCCACCACATGTCCTCCCCGTCGCCCAGGACCGCGGTGTGGTTGGCGACGTAGAACAGCGGCCGCTCGTAGAACGCCCGCTTGGGCTTCAGCGGCGGGAACGTTCGCCCGGTCGCGCGCTCGATACCCTTCCATCACCCGCGCGATCGGCCGCGGGAAGAAGTGCTTGACGAGCATCCGGCTCGAGGCGACCAGATGCGACTCCCAGAGCATGAACGCGCGCATCGACCGCGGGCGGAACGGCAGTCCCGCCGCTCGACGGGTCCGCCCCCACCCCCGGGTCGTCGCGCGAAGCCTCGATCGCTTCCTGCGCAACGGCTCGCAGCTCCTCGCCGCCGGCGAGGAACGTCAGCATGTCGTGCGTGGCGGCGGGGCCCAGGTCGGGCGCCGCGGCGGACAGCGCCACCCAGCGATCTGCGGGGACGTCGTGGACGATCAGCCCGGCGGGCGTCGAGCGGAGTCGCATGCCGGCATGGTGCCAGTGTTTTGGAATTCGTTCCGTGCGGCACTGTTGTCCTCAAAGCCCTGAGGAGACAACACGATGCGCGCACGCTCCCGTCCCGTCCACACCTGTCAGCTGGCAGTCGCCGTCTGCGCGATCCTCGTGCTGGCGTTCGCCGCCCAGACGGCGCAGGCCGCACCGCTTCGGTACGTGGCGCTCGGGGACTCCTACAGCGCCGCCTCCGGGGTGCTGCCCCCCGACTTGTCGGCGCCACCCCTGTGCCTGCGCTCGATCCGCAACTACCCGCACGTGATCGCTGGCGAGACCGGCGCGCAGTTGACCGACGTGACCTGCGGCGCGGCGGAGACCAGCCACTTCTTCGGCTCGCAGTACCCGGGCGTCGCACCGCAGCTCGACGCCGTGAAGCAGGACACCCAGCTCGTCACGATGACCATCGGCGGCAACGACAGCGGCGTCTTCATCAACACGATCCTCGCCTGCGGCTCCGCCGGGCGTGTTGACCCTCGGCCTGGGCAGTCCCTGCAAGAGACCTCTACGGATCCTCGTTCGAGGACACCATCCGCACCACGACCTACCCGTCGCTCGTGAACGCGCTCGGCGCCGTCCGGGCCAAGGCGCCGCAGGCCAGCATGGCGATCCTGGGATACCCATGGATCACCCCGGCGACCGGCGGCTGCTTCCTCAAGCTGCCGATCGCCCGCGGCGACGTCCCCTACGTGCGCGGCATCCAAGCGACGCTCAACGACGCCGTGCGACGCGCCGCCGCGGCGACCGGTGCGACCTACGTGGACCTCAGCGCCGTGTCCAACGGCCACGACGCCTGCCAGCCGATCGGCGTCCGCTGGGTGGAGCCCGTCCTGCAGGGCACGAACCCCGTCGTGGTCCATCCGAACGCCCTCGGCGAAGCCCAGATGGCAGCCCAAGCCATGACGGTGCTCGGCTTGCACTGAGCACCGCCTAACCCCAACCCGAGCGCGCCGCAGAGCAGCCGGCGCGCTCGAACCGGGCCGACGGTGCTCGGCGCCTCTTTGAAAGGCTCGCTATGAGACCGTGAGCCCTGCTGCTGGGGTCGTGACGTCATAGGTGCCCACAAAGTCGCCTGCATTGGTCGAGGGCGGACAGAGCGGCTGCATGAAGTCGAGTGATATTACGACTGTGGCCGCGTCGATGAAGAGTCTTCTCGTCTGGGTGAATCTCCAGCCACTGGTCGGGACCTGAGGGCCGGAGATTGTGTACACGCAGCTCCCGCCCCCAGCCACTATCGACGTTGAGCATCTGAAGCCCGAATCGAAGGCGATCGAGCCGATGGCGTCGACTCTGGCCACTGAGGACGTTGATCTGAGTGTGATCAAGCCTCTGCAGGTAACCGTGGCTAGGTTCCCGAGCACGGTTCTGCATGGACCACCGCCCCCAAAGGCGAGCGAGAATGACATACCCGTGCCCCCGGCATTGACGGTGCCCGTAGCGTCGGATCTAGGGCATCTGAGAGCGAGCGCCCCGATGATTTCAGCGTTGGTGGAGCTGGCGGTAACGGCTGCGCCCGCCGGTGTGATCGTCGCGTGAGCAGGGCCAGCTGCGGCAAGCGTGGTGAGGAGCGCGAGCGGCAGTAGTAGCCCTCGCATCGCTGCGTGCTTCATCCGGTTCAGCCTCCTTCGGCCTCGTTCATAAAACTCTGAGTATTCGAGAGTACGCCTAACGATCCGACTCCGCGGCAGCGCGAATGCCTCCGCCTGACGTGGCGGACATGCAGTGCGACAGCGGATTAGCGCCTGCCGCGTATCGGCGTCGACCTCGACCTCCAACAGCGACGCGTCAGCGTCGACCTCGCCGCCGGCCCCGGCTCGCGGGTGCCCAAACACCCGCGAGGCCGGCTACTCGGAGGTCTAGCCGTGCTCCTTGCGCGGCACCAGCACGGTGCGCTTGAACTCGGCCACCAGCGTGCCGTCCTGGTTGTGCACGCGCGTGTGGACCTTGACGATCCCGCGGTCGAGCTTGGACTTCGAGGGACGCACGTCCAGCACCTCGGACTCCACGAACAGCGTGTCGCCGTGGAAGACCGGCGCGGGGTGCGAGAGCTCCTCGGTGGCGAGGTTGGCGATCGCCTTGCCGGAGACGTCGCTGACCGACATGCCGAGCGCCAGCGAGTAGACCAGCGGCCCGACGACGACGTTGCGGCCCTGCTGGGACTGCGAGGCGTAGACGTCGTTGATGTGCAGCGGGTGGTGGTTCATCGTGATCAGGCAGAACATGTGGTCGTCTGCCTCGGTCACGGTCTTGGCGGGCCAGTGCTTGTAGACGGCGCCGACCTCGAACTCCTCCAGGTAGCGCCCGTAGGGATGGGCGCCGGAGGCTTCGCGCGTCGCCTGATCGGTATCGGTCATCTCGTCCTCGTCGGTGGGGGATTGACTCGTCAGTCAACGAGCGCGCGGAACTCTAACTACCGCGTAGACTGCGGCGCCCCATGCGCAATCCACGTGACTTCTTCAAGCCCCTCGCGATCGACGCGCCCGAGCCGCTGCGCGAGATCCCGTTCAAGCCCTCGCGGATGATCCACTTCCTCGACTTCTCGAACGAGAAGATGGTCTCCAAGGTGCCCGACATCGCACCGACGGTCGACATCCTGCTCGGCAACCTCGAGGACGCCGTGCCGGTCGACCGCAAGCTCCCCGCACGCGAGGGCCTGATCAAGGTCGGCCGCGAGATGGAGCTCGGCGACACCCAGCTCTGGACGCGCGTCAACTCGCTCGAGAGCCCCTGGGTCCTGGACGACATCACGCAGATCGTGGGCGAGATCGGCTCGAAGCTCGACGTGATCATGGTCCCCAAGGTCGAGGGCGCCTGGGACATCCACTACGTCGACCGCCTGCTGGCCCAGCTCGAGGCCAAGCACGGGCTCGAGAAGCCGATCCTGATCCACGCGATCCTCGAGACCGCCCAGGGCGTGGTCAACCTCGAGGAGATCGCCTGCGCCAGCCCGCGCATGCAGGGCATGAGCTTCGGCCCCGCCGACCTCGCCGCCTCGCGGCGCATGAAGACCACCCGCGTCGGCGGCGGCCACCCCGGCTACCGCACGATCGAGGACCCGGACCCCAACGACCCCGAGGCGCCGCGCCCCTCCGCCCAGCAGGACCCGTGGCACTACTCGATCGCGCGCATGGTCGACGCCTGCACCTCCGCCGGCCTGCTGCCGTTCTACGGCCCCTACGGCGACATCAAGGACGTCGCCGGCTGCGAGACCCAGTTCCGCGCCGCCTTCCTGCTCGGCTGCGTCGGCGCCTGGTCGCTGCACCCGGTCCAGATCGGGATCGCCAAGAAGGTCTTCTCGCCCGACCCGGACGAGGTGCTGTTCGCCAAGAAGGTGATCGAGGCGATCCCCGACGGCCGCGGCGTGCACATGATCGACGGCAAGATGCAGGACGACGCCACCTGGAAGCAGTGCAAGGTGATGGTCGACCTCGCCGAGCAGCTCGCGCAGAAGGACAGCGAGCTGGCGGAGGCCTACGGCTTCCAGCCGGCCAGCGCCTAGGCCGGCTTCGCGGGCGGAATACGGTCCAAGGCATCGCGTGCGGAGACCACCCTCGATAGGGTTCCGCGCCGCATGAAGTTCTACGAATACGAAGCGCGGGCGATCGTCAAGCGCGCCGGCATCCCCGTCACCGACTACGGCTTCGCCACCACCACGGCCGAGGCGCGGGAGATCGCCGAGCGGATCGGCGGTTCCACCGTGATCAAGTCCCAGGTCCTGACGGGCGGCCGCATGAAGGCCGGCGGCGTGCAGTTCGCCGACACGCCCGACGAGGCCGCCACCCACGCCGAGCACGTGCTGCAGCTCGAGATCAACGGCCACATGCCCAAGGGCGTGCTCGTCGATCCCAAGGCGCAGATCAAGCAGGAGTACTACGCCGGCGTCGTCTGGGACGGCACCGCCAAGAAGCCGCTGCTGCTGTTCAGCGACATGGGCGGGATCGACATCGAGCAGGTCGCCGAGGAGCATCCCGACCACGTCGGGCGCGGCCACGTCTCGAACCTGCTGCCCGTCAGCGACTTCCAGGCCAAGCAGGTGATCGCGGCCGCCGGCGTCACCGGCAGCGCGCTCAACAAGCTCACCCCCATCCTCACGCGCCTCGCCCGCCTGTTCCAGGAAAACGACATGACGCTGGCGGAGATCAACCCGCTGGCGCAGCTCGAGGACGGCAGCTTCGTCGCGCTCGACGCGCACATGGAGATGGAGAACGAGGGCATGCCGCGCCAGAAGGCGCTGCTGGCCGAGCTCGGCATCGGCGCCGAGGAGGGCACGCGCGAGGGTCACGAGCCGTCGCCGTTCGAGGCCGCCGTCAAGGCGATCGACTCGGCCGACCATCGCGGCGTGATCCAGGGCAAGGACACCGGCTTCCACGGCAACCTCGGGCTCGTGATCGGCGCCGGCGGCGGCTCGCTCACGCTCACCGACGCGGTCCGCTCGCAAGGCGGCAAGCCGGCCAACTACTCGGAGATCGGCGGCAACCCGTCGGTCGCGAAGGCCTGCGGCCTCGCCAAGGAGGTCCTGCAGCAAGGACGGCGTCGAGAAGATCGCGGTGATGATGTCGATCGTCTCCAACACGCGCGTGGACATCGTCGCGCGCGGCGTGATCAAGGCCTGCCTCGAGCTCGGCAAGGACCCGGGCGAGACGATCGCGATCTTCCGCATCCCGGGCGCCTGGGAGGAAGAGGGCTTCAAGATCCTCGAGCAAGTACGGGATCGAGTACTGCGACCGGTCGGTCTCGATGCACGAGGCCGCGGCGCGTGCGGTGGCGAAGATCCAGGGAGCGCCGGCATGAGCATCCTCATCGACGAAGGAACGACCTTCATCGTCCAGGGCATCACCGGGCGCGAGGCGGTCAACCTCACGCGCGAGTGCCTCGACTACGGCTCGAAGATCGTCGGCGGCGTGACGCCCGGACGCAAGGGCCGCGAGGTCCATGGCGTGCCGGTGTTCGACACCGTGCAGCAGGTCATCGAGCACAACGGCGGCGCGGTGCCGGACGGCTCGGTCGTCACGGTCCCCCCCGCCTTCACCAAGGACGCCGTCTTCGAGGCGATCCAGAACGGCATCAAGATCGTCGTGATCGTGACCGAGCGCATCCCGCGCCGGGACGTCGCGCAGATGGTCGAGCTGGCCGACATGCACGGCGCGCGGATCATCGGGCCGAACTGCCTCGGGCTCGTCGTTCCCGGCGTCGCGAAGATGGGCGGCATCGGCGGGCCGGCGAAGAACACCGCCCAGGCCTACCAGCCGGGCTCGATCGGCGTGATGTCGCGCTCGGGCGGCATGACGACCGAGATCTCCTCGACGCTCACGGCCGCCGGCCTCGGCGTCTCGACGGCGGTCTCGATCGGCGGCGACGCGATCATCGGCTCCAGCCTACGCCGAGCTGATGCCGCTGTTCGAGGCCGACGAGCAGACCGAGGCGATCGTGATCTACACCGAGCCGGGCGGCCGCATGGAGGCCCAGCTCGCCGAGTGGGTGGCGAGCCAACAACTCGCGCCTGCCGATCGTCGCCTTCATGGCCGGCCGCTTCATGGACGACGAGGAGATGAAGGGCATGTCCTTCGGCCACGCCGGCACGATCGTCGAGGGCAAGGAGGACACCGCGACCGAGAAGATCGCGCGCCTGCAGGCCGCCGGCATCCCGGTCGTGGAGCGCATCGACGAGATTCCCGACACCGTCAAGCGACTGCTGGACGAGCGAAAGGCGGTGGCCTGATGCCCGGCATCTTCATCGACGTCGAGCTCGACGACCAGGCGCGCACCGATCCCGAGCTGGCCAAGAAGCTCGAGGAGGTCTGCCCCGTCGACATCTTCAAGGCGACGCCGAGCGGCACCGAGATCGTGGAGAAGCAGCTCGACGAGTGCGTGCTCTGCGGGCTCTGCCTCGACGCCGCGCCGGACGGCGCGGTGCGCGTCGTGAAGCTGTACGACGACAGCGCGGTCCTCGAGCGCTAGGAAGCGGAGCGCGCCGGAAGGCGGCGCGCGAAGCAACCGCTCGAAGCGAGGCCGGCGAGCGGCGGGTGGGAAGCGTCGGTGGCGCCGGGTTACGTGTGGCTGCGCAGCAGCTGGCGCTGGATCACGTTGCCGAGCAGCTTGATCACGGCCTGATCGCCGCTGACGGTCACGTGTCCCCGCTCGTAGGCGTTGGCCCACTGCCGCAGCGTGCCCTCCTCGGCGAGCTCGTTGAAGTCCGCGCGCATGACGCCCACGTCGATGCGGGCATCCGAGGCGGCGTCGCGCTCGATCGAGGGGCCGGGCAGCTCGACGCGCCAGATCGGCGCGTCGCCCCCGCGGGCGCGTAGCTCGAGCCGGGTGACGAGCTTCAGCTGGCGCAGCGCGGGCAGCTCGGTCATCAGTCGTTCGATGGCCGTCCCGATCAGCGCCTTGGTGTCGGCGGAGGACACTCGGGCGAATCTAGCGCGTCGAGGCCTGCAGCGGGGTCGTCACCCCGGCAAGGCGCCGGTAGAGCCCCTCGAGCGTCTCGACGGTGTGCTCCATCGAGAACAGCTGCTCGGCGCGTTCGCGGCCCTGCTCCCCCGACCGCGCCGCGCGAGCACCTCGTCGCGCAGGTACGGCTCGAGCGCGTCGGCGAGACCCTCGGGGTCGACCTGGTCGACCAGCGTGCCGACGTCGCCCATCACCTCGGTCATCCCCGGCTCCCGCGGCGCCACCACCGGTCGCGACTGGGCCATCGCCTCCATCAGCACCGTCGGCGCGCCCTCGCTGGGCTTGCCCGGCACCTGGGGCCGCGAGGCCATCGCGACCACGCGACAGCGCCGGTAGAGCGCGGTGAGGTCGTCGACCCAGCCGACCTTGGCGTACTCCTGCAGGTCGAGGTCGACCACCAGTTGCTCCAGCTCGCCGGCGTGCTCGGGATAGATGCGGTCGACCGGGCCGGCGACGCGAATGCGAGCGTCCACCCCGCGCTCGCGCAGGATCTTGGTGGCGCGGATCAGGTCGTAGAAGCCCTTGGCCGGGTCGAGCCGCCCGACGCAGACGATCAGCGGCTCGGTGTCGCGCAGCTCCGACCGGCGAGGACAGCCAGACGCCCGGGTAGGCGATCGTCGTGCGCGCACGCACCGCCGGCGGGAACTGCTCGGCCATCGCCTCGCTCACGCAGACGATCCAGTCGCAGCGCTCGGCCAGCCGGCGCGCGACGAAGCCGTCGTAGAAGTGGTCGTGCTTCATCCACAGCAGCGGCACGCCCAGTCGCCGCGCCAGCGGCACGCAGAAGAGCGCTGCCTTGGTGCCGTTGGCGTGGATCAGCGAGATGCCCTGCCCGCGGTAGCGCGCCAGCGCCTCGCGGATCGCCGCGCGGGAAGTGCCGAGGAACCCGGGCTTGCCGGGCAGTGTCGTCGACGACGATCGGGATGCCCCGCTCGCGCAGCATCTCCGCGAAGCGGCCGTCGCCAAGCAGCAGCACGCGTGGGTCGAACTCGTCGTCGAGCGCGTCGAGCAGGCGCAGCAGCACCATCTCGGAGCCGCCATAGACGCCGAACGGCGCCACGAACAACGGCCTGATCGAACCCATCTGCTTTCCCATCGGCGAACTGGCCCGCGACGTTAGCGCGACTCGCGCACGCCCACCGCCGAGCCGCCGACGAGGTTCGGCTCGAACCACGCGCGGAAGCCCAGGCGCTCCAGGTCGCGCACCGTGTCCTGCGGCGTGTACGGGATGTCGTCGTATGTCTCGACCCGGATCGAGCGCACCCGCTCGAGCCAGCCGTCGTTGCGGGTGAGGATGCGCTGCTCGGAGTGCTCGACCGACAGCAGCACGTAGTCGATCTCGCCCTCGGGGCGCCAGTCCGCCAGCAGCGTGTCGACGGCGACCGCCGGGATCGCGGGCGCGTCGGGCGGATCGCCGGGCCGCCGCTCGCGCACCTCCAGGCCGCACTCCTGCTCGCCCTCGATCGTCAGCTCGCAGTCGCTGTCCCAGATCGCGACGGCCGCGACCTCGCAACGCTCGGCGAAGGCGGCGACGTTGCGCTTGGCCTGCGCCGCATTGCCCGGATCGGCCTCGACGCCGAGCAGCCGAGCACGCGGATGCCGATGGGCGAGGTCCGAGAGGCCGAAGCCGACGTTCGTGCCCAGCTCCAGGATCCACTCCAAGGACTGCCCGGCGACCTCGGCCGGCGGCTTCTGGAAGCGCTCGACGTAGGCGTCCTCGAAGCCGTAGACGTCGCTCGTGCCCCGCCGCAGCTCGACCTCCAGCCCGCCGAGCGAACGCACGCGGACGCGGACGCTGCCCGAGCCGTCGCCGCCGCGCTGCAGGCGCAGGCGGGCGAGCTCGAACCAGCTGCGCGGCCCCGCCCCGGCCGCAAGCAGCCGGAGCAGGACGCGGCTGCGCCGCAGGGCGCGGGCCACCACGCCTAGATCTTGTTGCGCTCGAGCAGCTTCTTGCCGATGACCATGCGCTGGATCTCGGAGGTGCCCTCGCCGATCAGCAGCAGCGGCGCGTCGCGGTAGAGGCGCTCGATCTCGTACTCCTTCGAGTAGCCGTAGCCGCCGTGGATGCGGAAGGCATCCTCGACGACCTCCTTGCCGGTCTCCGAGGCGAACAGCTTCGCCATGCCGGCCTCGAGGTCCGAGCGCTGGCCGGCGTCCTTGAGCATCGCCGCCTTGCGGGTCAGCAGCCGCGCCGCCTCGACCTTGGTGGCCATGTCGGCGAGCTTGAACTGGATCGCCTGGTGCTTGGCGATCTGCTTGCCGAACGTCTTGCGCTCCTGCGAGTAGCGCAGCGCCAGCTCGAGCGCGCGCTGGGCGATGCCGACGCCGCGCGCCGCGACGTTGACGCGGCCGACCTCGAGCGCGTCCATCATCTGGCGGAAGCCCTGACCGAGGCCCTCCTCGCCGCCGAGGATGCGCTCGGGCGGACAGACGAAGCCGTCGTAGACGAGCTCGGTCGACTCGACGCCCTTGTAGCCCATCTTCTTGATCTGCGGCGGCACCGTCAGGCCCGGGTTCTCGTGGGCGCCCGGCTCCTTCTCGGTGATGAAGCAGGTCATGCCGTTGTAGGGCGGGTCGGCCTGCGGGTCGCTCTTCATGAGCACGAACACGACGCCCGAGCGCAGGCCGTTGGTGACCCACATCTTCTGGCCGTTGAGCTCCCAGTTGCCGTCGTCGGTCTTCTTGGCCGTGCCCTTGATGCCCTGCACGTCGGAGCCGACTTCCGGCTCGGAGAGCGAGAACGCGGCGCGGATCTCACCGGTCGCCATGCGCGGCAGGAACTCCCGCTTCTGCTCCTCGGTCCCGAACTTCATCAGCAGGTAGGAGCCGATGAAATGGGTGTTGACGATCCCCGAGATCGAGATCCACCCGCGCGACAATTCTTCGACGATCATCGCGTAGGTCGTGAGATCTAGGCCCATTCCACCGTATTCCTCAGGAATGGTCACTCCGAAGAGCCCCAACTCCCGCATCTGCTCGACGACCGGTTCCGGGAAGGAGTCCGCGTGGTCGTGCTCCTCGGCGATCGGGAGCACCTCGTTGTCGACGAACTGCCGCACCATCTCGGTGATCGCGCGCTGCTCGTCGGTCTTCTCGCTGAAGGGCGTGGTGGCTACGGCCATGTCGTGCGCTGCTCCAAGTCCGTTGACTGGCGAATCGGTTCCGGGAGGCAGGATACCGGCGCCTGCCGTGGCGCAGTCCCTGCACGGGTCCCGCTTGCGAAACCCGTGCAACCGCACCTATGGTGGGGTGCCGCGGGAAACGTCTTTCTCTCGGAGCGGCCTGATCCAAGCCTTCCATCACCTGCGGCGCCTGGGATGCGCCGTCCTCGTCGTCGTGGCAGCGTCGCTGGCGCTGGCCGCGGGAGCCTCTGCGGCAACGCTGCCGGCCGGCTTCGAGTCCGAGGAGATCGTCACCGGGCTGACCGGCGCGACGGGCATCGCCTACGCGCCCGACGGGCGCGCGTTCGTGATCGAGAAGGCAGGCAAGCTCAAGGTCGTCCAACCCGGCGCGACGACCGCCACGCAGATCCTCGACATCTCCAACCACGTCAACGACTACGGCGACCGCGGCCTGCTCGGCGTCGCCGTCGACAAGGACTTCGCCAGCAACGGCTACGTCTTCCTGCTCTACACCTATGACGTCAGCCCGCTGACCCCGGACTCGGTCTCCCCCATGGTCTCGCGCCTGGTCCGCGTGCAGATCGCCGCCAACTCGACCGTCGTCGACCCCGCGGCACCGGAGACGATCCTGCTCGGCAGCTACGTCAGCGGCCCCTGCCCCCAGGCCTCGAACACGCTCGACTGCATCCCCTCCGACGGCACGTCCCACTCGATCGGATCGGTCCGCGTCGCGCCCGACGGAACCCTCTACGTCGGCTCCGGCGACGCCGCCGACTTCAACATCGCCGACCCCCTCTCCTACCGCACCTACGACGAGGCCAGCTTCGCCGGCAAGATCCTGCACGTCGACCGCAACGGGCGCGGCCTGCCCGGCCACGCCTTCTGCCCCGCGAACGCGAACCTCGACCAGGTCTGCACCAAGCTCCACGCCAAGGGCTTTCGCAACCCCTTCCGCTTCACCATCCGCCCCAACGGCGGATTGATGGTCGGCGACGTCGGCTGGAACACCTACGAAGAGGTCGACCTGATCGACAGCGCGGGCGGCAACTACGGCTGGCCCTGCTACGAAGCGACCCATCACACGCCCAGCTACCAGGACATGCCCGAGTGCCCGGCGCAGTACGCCACCGAGGGGACGCCAAACGCGGTGCGCTACCCCGCCTGGGAGTACGACCGCAGCCAGGGCAGCGCGGTCGTCGGCGGACCGACCTACACCGGCGACCAGTACCCCGAGGGCTATCGCGACAGCATCTTCGTCGGCGACTACACGAGCAACCGCGTGCGGCGGCTCGTGCTGAACGACCAGGGCGACGCGGTCGAGAGCGTCGAGGACTTCGCCACCAACTGGATCGGCACGGCCCTCGAGCTGCATCCCGACGGCAACCTGATCTCGGTCAACTTCGGCACCGGCGCCCCCGGTGACGGCTTCGTCGAGCGCTACACGTACACGACGGGCAACCGCTCGCCAGTCGCCCAGCTGGCCGCAAACCCGACCGCGGGCGACGCGCCGCTGCAGGTCGGCTTCAGCGCCGCCGGTTCCAGCGACCCCGACGGCGACGACCTCACCTACAGCTGGGAGTTCGGCGACGGCGAGAGCGGCACGGGCCCGACCGTCCAGCACACCTACACCCAGCCCGGCAGCTTCACCGCCAAGCTGACCGTCGACGACGGCCGCGGCCGCAGCGCGTCCAAGACGGTGCAGATCACGCCCGGCGGCAACGCGCCGCAGATCACGATCCAAGCGCCGACCGCGGGGTTCAAGTACCGCGACGGCGACCTGGTCCCACTCCAGGCGTCGGCGCAAGACGCCGAGGACGGCACGCTCGGCGGCGCCCAGATCAGCTGGCTGGTGCGCCTCTATCACTCGACCCACATCCATCCGATCACCACGCTCACCGGCGCCAATGCCGACTTCCAGACCTGGAACGACCACGACGCCGACTCGTACTACGACATCACCGTCACGGCCACGGACTCGGACGGCCTGACGGCGACGAAGAGCATCCAGATCCACCCGCAGACCGTCGACCTCGCGATCGAGAGCGTGCCGGCCGGCGCGCCGGTCAGCTACAGCGGCCGTGCCGGCACCGCGCCTTGGACGCCGACGACGGCGATCGGCTACGCGACCACCGTCAGCGCGGAGGCGCGCTTCAACACGGGGGGCAAGACGTACGTGTTCGAGCGCTGGTCGGACGGCGGCGCACGCGCCCACGACATCGTCGTGCCGGCCACCGCGACGACGCTCCAGGCGATCTACGTCGAGGAACTGTCGGCCGGCAAGCCGGCCACGGCCTCGAGCGAGGAGGGCGTCGACTTCGACGCCGGCAAGGCGGTCGACGGCAGTGGCCTCACGCGCTGGGCGTCGCTGCCGGGCGACACCCAACAGTGGTGGCAGGTCGACCTCGGCTCCGAGCGACCGGTCGGACGTGTCGAGGTCGACTGGGAGGCCGCGTACGCGACGAGCTACGAGATCCAGGGCTCGCTCGACGGTGCCGCGTTCTCGACCATGGCGACCGCCGCCACGACCGGTCCGGGCACGAAGACGACCGTGTTCGACCCACCGGCCAGCGCCCGCTACGTCCGCATCCAGGCGCTCGAGCGCTTCAACCCGGACTGGGGCGTCTCCGCCTACGAGGTGCGCGTCGTCGCGCCCCCGCCCAACGTCGATCCGCCCGATCCCGATCCGCCGGTGACGCCGCCGATCACGCCCCGCGTGATCGACCCGCCCGGCACGCCCGACGCTCCGCCGACGCCGGGGGGCAAGCAGCCCCCGTCGAACGAGGCGCCGCGCGTGAGCAAGCTCGCGGTCAGCGTTCCCAAGCACGGCGCCAAGGCGGGCAGGCCGTCCTTCTCCCTGAGGTTGAACGAGCGCGCGACCGTGCGCCTGCGCGTAGCGCGGCTCGTTCGTGGGAAGTGGAAGCTGGTGACGACCGCGAAGAAGAGGACCTCGCGCGCTGGGGCGGTCGAACTCGGCCTGCCGAGTGGCCGGTCGCTCGCGCCGGGGCGGTACCGCGTCAGCGTCACCGCGACCGACCCCGGCGGCAAGACCTCCCGGGCACGGGTGCTGCGCTTCCTCGTGCGAGGCGAGCGCTAGCGCGTGCGCTTGCGGCTGCTCACGCTCGTCGTCGCGGCCCTCGCCCTGCTGGCCGGCGCCACCGCAGCCCAGGCGGCCACCTACCCCGCCGGCTTCCAGAGCCGCACCTTGATCTCCGGGCTGACCGGCGCGACGGGCATCGCCTTCGCACCGGACGGGCGCGCGTTCGTGATCGAGAAGGCGGGCAAGCTCAAGGTCGCGCAGCCTGGAGCGAGTACCGCGACGCAGATCCTCGACATCTCCAACCATGTCAACGACTACGGCGACCGCGGCCTGCTCGGCGTCGCCGTCGACAAGGACTTCGCCAGCAACGGCTACGTCTACCTGCTCTACACCTACGACGTCAGCCCACTGACCCCGGACTCGTCCTCGCCGATGGTGTCGCGGCTCGTGCGGATCCAGATCGCGGCCAACGGCACCGTCGCCAACCCCGCAGCGCCGGAGACGGTGCTGCTCGGCAACTACGTCAGCGGCCCCTGCCCCCAGGCCTCGAACACGCTCGACTGCATCCCCTCCGACGGCTCCTCGCACTCGATCGGATCGGTCCGCGTCGCGCCCGACGGAACCCTCTACGTCGGCTCCGGCGACGCCGCCGACTTCAACATCGCCGACCCCCTCTCCTACCGCACCTACGACGAGGCCAGCTTCGCCGGCAAGATCCTGCACGTCGACCGCAACGGGCGCGGCCTGCCCGGCCACGCCTTCTGCCCCGCGAACGCGAACCTCGACCAGGTCTGCACCAAGCTCCACGCCAAGGGCTTTCGCAACCCCTTCCGCTTCACCATCCGCCCCAACGGCGGATTGATGGTCGGCGACGTCGGCTGGAACACCTACGAAGAGGTCGACCTGATCGACAGCGCGGGCGGCAACTACGGCTGGCCCTGCTACGAAGCCGCGCACCGCACCCCGACCCACAGCGCGACGAGCCAGTGCGCCGCCGAGTACGCCAAGGAGGGCACCCCCTCGGCGGACACGCCGCCGAACTGGGAGTACGGCCGCACGCTCGGCAGCGCGGTCGTGGGCGGGCCGACCTACACCGGCGACCAGTACCCCAACGGCTATCGCAACAGCATCTTCGTCGGCGACTACACCGGCAACTTCCTCAAGCGGCTCGTGGTCGACGGCCAGGACCGCGTCACCAGCGTGCAGGACTTCGCCAGCAACTGGATCGGCACCGCGCTCGAGCTGCATCCGAACGGCGACCTGGTCTCGGTCAACTTCGGCACCGGCGCCCCGGGCGACGGCTTCGTCGAGCGCATCGTCTACACGAGCGGCAACGGCGCGCCGACGGCGCAGCTGTCGGCGAACCCCACCGCCGGTGCGGCGCCGCTGACGGTCAACTTCAGCGCGGCCGGCTCGAGTGACCCCAATGGCGACACGCTCAGCTACGCATGGGACTTCGGCGACGGTGCGACCGCGACCGGCGCCACCGCCCAGTACACCTACACGCAGCCCGGCAGCTTCACCGCCAAGCTGACCGTCAGCGACGGCCGTGGCCTCGATGACGTCAAGACCGTCCAGATCACCCCTGGCGGCGACGCCCCGACCGTCTCGATCCAGGCGCCCACGACCGGCTTCCTCTACCGCGACGGCGACACGATCCAGCTGCGCGGCACGGCCACCGACGCGCAGGACGGCACGCTCTCCGGCAGTTCGCTGCAGTGGCTCGTGCGCCTGCATCACTCGACCCACATCCACCCGATCGCGACGCTCAGCGGCACGCAGACGAGCTTCCAGGCGCTGCGCGACCACGACGCCGACTCCTACTACGAGGTCACGCTGATCGCCCAGGACTCGAGCGGGCTGACGGCTTCGAGGTCGGTCGAGATCCGTCCGCAGACGATCGGCCTGCAGCTGCAGAGCACGCCAGCGGGCGCGCCGCTCAGCTACGGCGGCCGCGCCTACACGGCCCCGTCGGCGATCACCACGACGATCGGCTACGACACGACCGTCTCGGCCGCCGAGCGCTTCATCGCCAACGGGCGCACGTACGTCTTCGACGACTGGTCCGACAACGGTGCGCGCGTGCACGACGTGCGCGTGCTCGACACCCCGATGACGCTGCGCGCGAACTACCTCGAGGATCTCGCAAGCAGCGGCACCGCCTCGGCGTCGAGCAGCGAAGGGCCCGGGCTGGAGGCGGACAAGGCCTTGGACGGCCTCGGAACGACGCGCTGGAGCTCCAGCCACAGTGACGACCAGTGGTGGCAGGTCGACCTCGGCGCCGCCAAGCAGGTCAGCCGCGTCGAGCTCGACTGGGAGGCCGCCTACGCGTCGACCTATCGCATCCTCACCTCCACCGACGGCACCAACTTCACGCAGGCGGCCGAGGTGGCGATCGGAGGTCCGGGCACGAAGGCGACCACCTTCGCCGCCCGCTCCGCCCGCTACGTGCGCGTCCAGGCGGTCACCCGAGCCACGCAATGGGGCGTCTCGTTCTACGAGGCCCGTGTGCTCGGCCCGGTCGACGGCGGCAACCCCGGCGACACCACCCCGCCGGAGACCACCATCACCGCCGGTCCCAGCGGCACGACGGCGTCTGCGACCGCCACGTTCTCCTTCAGCTCGAACGAGAGCGGCTCGAGCTTCGACTGCCGGCTCGACGGCGGCGCCTGGGCCCGCTGCACGTCCCCCCATGACATCGCCGGCCTCGCCGACGGGCAGCACGGCTTCGAGGTGCGGGCGATCGACCCGGCGGGCAACGTCGACCCGACGCCAGCCACGCGCAGCTGGACGGTGTCCAGCTCGTCGACCGGCGAGAACCTCGCCCTCGACCGCCCCGCGAGTGCATCGAGCAGCGAGCCGGCCGGCCTTGTCCCGGCCAACGCCGTCGACGGCGACGCCGCCACGCGCTGGTCCTCGAGCTACGCCGACGGACAGTGGTGGCAGGTCGACCTCGGCGCCGCCAAGCAGGTCAGCCGCGTCGAGCTCGACTGGGAGGCCGCCTACGCGTCGACCTATCGCATCCTCACCTCCACCGACGGCACCAACTTCAGCACCGCCGCCGACGCAACCGCCACCGGTCCGGGCACGCGCGCGACGACCTTCGCCGCCCGCTCGACCCGCTACGTGCGGGTGCTGAGCCTGACGCGCGCCACGCAGTGGGGCATCTCGTTCTTCGAGGCGCGCGTCTTCGGCCCCAGCGCCGGCGACACCACGCCACCGGACACGACGATCACCGCCGGGCCGTCGGGCACCGTCAGCTCCGCCTCGGCGAGCGTCGAGTTCTCGTCGAACGAGCAGGGGTCGACGTTCGAGTGCCGCCTCGACGGCGGAGCGTGGGCCACGTGCGTCTCGCCGCGGCAGCTCAGCGGGCTCGCCGACGGCTCGCACACCTTCGAGGTGCGCGCGACCGACCAGGCAGGCAACACCGACGCGACCCCCGCGAGCCGCACCTGGACGGTCAGCACCTCGAGCGAGTCCCAGGATCTCGCGCTCGGACGCCCCGCATCCGCCTCCAGCAGCGACGCCGTCGGCCGCGAGGCCGACAAGGCCGTCGACGGCAACGCCGCCACGCGCTGGTCCTCGAGCTTCGCCGACGGCCAGTGGTGGCAGGTCGACCTCGGCTCGACCCGGCAAGTCAGCCGCGTCGAGCTCGACTGGGAGACCGCGTACGCATCCAGCTACGAGATCCTGGTCTCGACCGACGGCACCAACTTCACCCAGGCGGCGACGGTCAGCGCGACCGGCCCTGGGCTGCGCTCGACCAGCTTCAGCGCTCGCTCGGCGCGCTACGTGCGCGTACGCGGGCTGACGCGGGCCACGCAGTGGGGCATCTCCTTCTTCAGCGCCCGCGTCTTCGGACCGGTCGCCGGCGGCGCCGACACGACGCCGCCGAACACCACCATCACCAGCGGTCCGTCGGGCACGTCGGCCTCGATCGCGCCCAGCTTCGCCTTCTCCGCGACCGAGGCCGGCTCGAGCTTCGAGTGCCGCCTCGACGGCGCCGCCTGGGCGTCCTGCACGTCGCCGCGCGCACTGTCGAACCTCGGCAACGGCTCGCACACCTTCGAGGTGCGCGCGACCGACCAGGCAGGCAACACCGACGCCACGCCGGCGAGTCGCACGTGGACCGTGAACGCGGCCTACGACGCGCGCGTGCAGGCGACCGCCGGTCTCGCCAACTTCTGGCGTCTCGGCGAGACCTCGGGCACCAGCGCCGCGGACTCGAAGGGCACGAACACCGGCGCCTACACCGGCGGACCGACCTCGGTCGCCAGCCTGATCGCCGGCAACGGCAACCCGGCGCGCAACTTCGACGGCGTCGACGACTACGTCAACCTCGCCCCCGGCCCGTTCGGCACGCCCGCGCAGGTCTCGGCCGAGGCCTGGGTGCGGATCGATCAGCAGAAGGCGGCCGGTGGGTACCACTTCCTCGTGACCGATGCCGCGACGGACCTCTCCGACGGCTTCACGCTCGCGATCGACAGCGCCGGCCGGCCCGTCTTCACGGTCGCCAACAGCGCCACGACCCGTGCCACCGCGCAGTCGAGCCTCGCGCTGACGCCGAACACGACCTACCACCTCGTCGGCACGTACGACGGCCAGACCGTGCGCGTGTACGTCGACGGCGTCCAGCGGGGCAGCGGGGCGTACACCGGCGGCATCGCCTACGCAGCCGGACGCGACCTCCAGCTCGGTCGCCAGGTCGCGGCCACCAACCGCGCCACGCGCTTCCTCGACGGTCGCCTCGACGAGGTCGCCGTCTACTCCACCGCGCTCAGCGCCGCCACGGTCGCGGCGCACAACGCCGGCGGCCGCTGAGCCTGCGCGGCCTCGCGACCGCGTCTAGTAGTTGAGCGGGTGGCGCGCGACGAACGCCGCCGACTTGCGCAGTGACTTGCTCCAGCGCGGGCCGGTGTTCGGCCCCGGAGCGTCAGGGTCGCGCATCGAGGTGTCGAAGCGCAGGCCCGCTACGACGACGTAGGCATGGCCGCTGTGGGCGTAGACGGTGATCCAGCGGCCCGGACCCTCCTCGCCCCAGCCCATCATCGAGCCGGACGGGAGCGGCGACTTGATGAAGCGGCCGCCGTAGAGGGCGTAGCTGACCGAGCCGGAGCAGTCGTAGCCGGTGTCGAGTTGGCTGGAGAAGGGCTTGTGGCCACCGCCGTAGCGGTAGGGCTTGTTGATCAGCCGGTTGCCGGCCTCGATCACGCGCTTGATGCGGGCGGGCGCCGCGGCGGGCGCGATCGCGATGCCGTTGACGATCTTGGCCTTCTTCGGTGGCGGGGGCGGGGGCACGAAGCCCATCCCGCCCGAGACGCTCGGGGAGACCTGGCCGAACGCGCCCGCGGGCATGGCAAGCCCGAGACAGAGCACGGCGGCGACGAACAGCGCTTTTCGAGTAACAGGCGTCAAAACTCTTTCGAACGCCTACGGGGTTAGCTGACGGGCTCGCGCTGAAAGAGCTTGCGCGTCTCCTCGAGAGGAGATTCGCCCCAGTGGCTTTACGCCACCCTGGTTCCCCCGTTCCGCGCATGCGCGGATTCGGCGTGGGCGGAAAGTTACCAGGTCGTGTCCATAACTTCCTCGGAAGCCGTCCGAATCCTGCTCGTCAGGCGCTGGCGGGCGCCGTCGGGGCGGGCGCGCGATCGCGGCGCGACGGGCGCTCCTCGTCCCTCCCGGCCAGCCGCAGCAGCGACCAGGCCAGCAGGGCGCCGAAGCCCAGCGCGATCGCGAGCACGGTCAGGTAGGCGGCGGACGTGAGCCAGCCCGCGACGTCGTCCTTGCGCTCGCGCTGCATGTTCGTGTGGTCGAACGCGAACGCCCGCGTGAAGCTGGCCTTGGCGGGCACCTCAGGCTGCGGGGATGCCTCGGTCGTAGGGCAGGAAGACCGGCACGCTCACGAGCGCGTCGCCGCTCTGCACGCGCAGCATCGACTTCCAGCTGCCGTCGACGGGGATCGGCTCGTGCTGCGGTAGAGCCCGGGGCCGATGCGGTCGAGCGGGTCGAGCACGCGCCCGCCGCCCTGCCAGGCGGTGATGTTGATGAACTCGACGTCCGCGGGCGGCGGCGGATCGATGCGCACGCGCGCGGCCACCTCGCGGCCGCCATCGCCCGGGAGGTCTCGCAGCGCGACGGTGGCGCGCTCGGGACCGGCGTCCGACATCGGCACGAAGAGGCCGACGAGCAGCATCAGCGCCACGGCGCCGCCGAGCGCGGTGCGCAGCTCGGGCCGCGTCAGCGCACGCGGGCGCGGGCCGAGCGCAGCCGGCCGCGGACGCGCCAGCGAGTTGCCGATGAAGGCGCCGACGACGCCGCCGGCGATCGCGACCGCCAGACCGGCGATCAGCGCCTCGGGCAGCAGCGCAGAGCTCCAGGGGATCGGCATCCAGACGTGCGACCAGCCCCACTCCGCTGCGAGGCCGACGGTGCCGATGCCGACGCCGGCAGCCGCGCCGGCCACGATCGGCGAGCGACGGCCGAGCGCGCTCAGGAAGACGGCTTCGACGATCAGCGCCTCGGCGATGTAGAGCGGGAAGTGCGGCGTGGTCTGGCCGAAGACGCCGCCGACCATGATCGCCAGGAAGCCGCGGATCGCGATGAAGCCGGCGGCCGCCATCAGCGCGCCGCCGCGACCCATGTACGCGCGCACGGCCACCAGGCCGACGCCCGCGGCGAGCATGATCAGGATCGGGTGCAGCACCTCGCGGAACTGCGGCACGCCGAAGTCGAACTCGCCCTGGAAGGTCGAGAGCGCGACCAGGAAGCCGCCGACCATCAGCGCGCGGCGGAACTGGAAGAAGCCGGTGCCGGCGCCCTTGGGGTCGTGGCCGGCGGCGTTGACGCCCTCGGCCATCAGCACCATCGCGCCGAGCGTGGCGAGCGAGCCGCCGCCGATCAGCATCAGGTGCGTCGGACCCCAGAGCGTCACGTCCTGGCCGAAGAGGCGATGCCAGAAGTCGTCGAGCGGGAAGCCGGAGAGCGCGAAGGCGCCGCAGGCGGTCATGACGATGCCGCCGATCGGCGCGTACCAGCCTGGGCCGATGCGCACGGCCGAGGCGCAGTCGCCCTCCTTGCAGAGTGCCATCGAGAGCACGCCCGCCAGCAGCGCGCCGTAGAGGCCGACGAGGATCAGGTAGTGGGCGGGGTTGGCGAGCGGGCCGGCGTCGCGTCCGTTGTCGATGTGCAGCGAGACGTCCCAGTACATGCCGAGCACCGCCGTCAGCAGCGAGGCGCCGAGCACCGCGGAGGGCAGCGCGGCCCAAGCCGGCAGACCGGTCGTGCGCTCGGAGATGCTCGCGGCCTTGGCCAGCAGCGTGATGCGGCCGCTGCGATGCCCCGCGATCACCGCCACGACGAGCGCCGTGGCGATCAGCGCGCCGAGCGTGGCGCCGAGCGCCTCCCCCGCCTCCGCACCGCCCGCCGGCTCGTCGCCGGTGGCCGCCAGCGCGGACTGCGCACCGAGCAGCAACCAGACGCCGGCACTCGATAGACCCGTGAGCATGACTCGTCGCATGTGGCAATCTCTCCCGCGCATCGAAATCTCCTTACCCGGAACCGATGCTAACTGAACAGTCAGTCAGTTAAGTGTGACGTCGATCACAAGTATCGGCAGCAGCTTCGGACCCATGAGCACCGACACCCCACCCCGGAAGCGCCTCACCGCCGCCCAACGGCGCACCGCGATCCTCGAGGCCGCCCAGGCGGTGTTCGCCGATCGTGGCTTCCACGCCGCCTCGATCGACGACATCGCACGCGGCGCCGGGATCTCGAAGGCGCTCATATACGAGCACTTCGAGTCCAAGCAGGAGCTGTACGCGAGCCTGCTCGACCAGGAGGCCAACGAGCTCTTCTCGCGCCTGGCGACCGCCGTCGCGCAAGTCGAGGGCCCCGGAGAGCCGCGACTCGCGACCGGGCTCGACGCCTTCTTCGGCTTCGTCGAGGAGCGCCGCGACGCCTGGCGGATGCTGTTCCGCGAGAACCAGGATCGCGAGGCGGCGGCTCGGCTGGACCGGATCGTGGCGCAGGTGACCGACGTCGTGGCCGCGCTGATCGCCCAGGACCCGGGCTCGCGGGCGCTCGTGCAGGAGGAGGCCGACCGCGGCCAGGCGATCCGCATGCTCGCGCAGCTGCTGGTCGGGTCGGTGCAGTCGATCGCCAACTGGTGGGACGACCACCGCGACGTCCCGCGCGAGCGCGTGGTGGAGGTCGTGATGGACTTCGCCTGGGTCGGGCTCGACGGCTTGAGCCGCGGCGAGCGCTGGGCCGGGTCCGGCTCCGCCCGATGAGCGCTTCCCGCCGGAGGACGCTCGCCGCCCGATGAACTTCTCCCGCGACGTCGTCGACGCGGCCGACCGCGGCCGCCTGGCGCTGGTGGCACTCGGTCGCGAGGGCGACCGCCGCGAGATCTCCTTCGGCGAGCTGGCCGACCGCTCGGCTCGCCTGGCCGCGACGCTCTCCGCCCGTGGCGTGCGCCAAGGGGACGTCGTGATGACGATGGTCGGCAACCGCCCCGAGTGGGTCGAGGCGATGGTCGCCTGCTGGCGCATCGGCGCGGCTGCGCAGCCGTGCGTCGAGCAGCTGCGCCCGCACGACCTGCGCGGCGCGCATGGACCTCGTCGAGCCCCGCGCCGTGGTCGCCGACGAGCGCAACGCGGACACCGTCCGCGACAGCGGCTTCGACGGTGCGCTGCTGACCGTCCCCGACGAGCGGGTCTACGAGGTCGCCCCCGCTCCGGCCGCCGAGCTCGGCCCGGACGACCCGGCGCTGATCGTCTTCACCTCCGGCACCGCCGGCGAGCCGAAGCCGATCCGCCACGGCCAGCGCTACCTGCCCGGGCAGCGCGTGCAGGCCGAGCACTGGTTCGGCGCTCGACCCGGGGACCTCTGCTGGTGCACCGCGGCCAGCGGCTGGTCGAAGTCCGCGCGCAACTCCTTCGTCGCCCCCTGGCTGATGGGCGCCGCCGCGCTGCTGCACGACGGTCGCTTCGACCCCGCCGAGCGGCTCGAGCTGATCGAGCGCGAGCGCGTCGACGTGCTCTGCATGGCCCCGACCGAGTACCGCGCAATCGCCAAGCGCACCGAGCTGCGGCGCCTGTCGTTGCGGCACGCGGTGGCAGCCGGCGAGCCGCTCAACCCCGAGATCGTCGAGCTGTGGCGCGACGAGGTCGGCGTGCAGGTCCACGACGGCTATGGCCAGACCGAGACCGGCGCGCTCACCGGCATGCCGATCGGCCCGCCGGTCAAGCCCGGCTCGATGGGCCGCCCGCTGCCCGGCTTCAGGCTCTGGATCGACGAGGGCGAGCTCTGCGCCGACCCCTCGACGGTGCCCACCTTCTTCCTCGACGGACCCGGCGACGGCGTCTGGCGCACCGGCGACCGCGTGCGCGAGGACGAGGACGGCTACCTCTGGTTCGAGGGCCGCACTGACGACGTGATCATCTCCGCCGGCTACCGCATCGGCCCGTTCGAGGTCGAGTCCGCGCTCGTCTCGCACCCGGCCGTCGCCGAGGCCGCGGCGGTGGCCGCGCCAGACGAGGTGCGCGGCGCGATCGTGCGCGCGGTGGTGGTGCTGCGCGACGGCTCCGAGCCGAGCGAGGCGCTGGCGGTCGAGCTGCAGGAGCACGTGCGCGAGCGCACCGCGCCGTACAAGTACCCGCGCATCGTCGAGTTCGCCGACGAGCTGCCGAAGACGGCCAGCGGCAAGATCAGGCGCGCGTTGCTGCGCGCCGAGTAGCCTCGCCCCATGCCCAACCGGCTCGCCGACGAGACCTCCCCCTACCTCCTCCAGCACAAGGACAACCCGGTCGACTGGCAGCCGTGGGGCGAGCAGGCGCTCACCGCCGCGCGCGAGCAGGACAAGCCGATCCTGGTCTCGATCGGCTACTCGGCCTGCCACTGGTGCCACGTGATGGAGCGCGAGTCGTTCGAGGACGAGGACATCGCGCGGCTGATGAACGAGCGCTTCGTCTGCGATCAAGCTCGACCGCGAGGAGCGCCCGGACATCGACTCCATCTACATGGAGGCCTGCCAGGCGATGACCGGCTCCGGCGGCTGGCCGTTGAACGTCTTCCTCACGCCCGAGCAGGTGCCGTTCTACGCCGGCACCTACTTCCCGCCCGAGCAGCGCGGCGGGCTGCCGAGCTGGCCGATGGTGCTCGAGGCCGTCGCGAACGCCTGGGACGAGCGCAAGCGAGGAGATCCGCGCCGGCGGCCGACCAGATCGCCGCGCGCCTGCGCGGCGGCGCGCGCGCTGCAGCCGTCCGAGCAGCCGCTGCGCGCCGAGGCGCTCGACGACGCCGTGCTCGCGCTGCGCGCCCAGTACGACGTCTCGCACGGCGGCTTCGGCGGCGCGCCGAAGTTCCCGCCAGCCTCGGCGATCGAGTTCCTGCTGCGCCGCGGCGAGACGCAGATGAGCGTCGGCACGCTGCACGCGATGGCCTCCGGCGGCATCTACGACCAGGTCGGCGGCGGCTTCGCCCGCTACTCCGTGGACGCCACTGGCTGGTCCCCCACTTCGAGAAGATGCTCTACGACAACGCGCTGCTCGCGCGCGCCTACCTGCACGGCTGGCAGGTCAGTGGCGACCCGCTGCTGCGCCGGGTCTGCGAGGAGACGCTCGACTGGGCGCTGCGCGAGATGCGCGGGCCGGAGGGCGGCTTCGCCTCCGCGCTCGACGCGGACTCCGAGGGCGTCGAGGGGAAGTTCTACGTCTGGAGCGTCGAGGAGCTGCGCTCGCTGCTCGGCGACGAGGACGCGATCGAGTGGTTCGGCGCGACCGAACGAGGCAACTTCGAGGGCGCGAACATCCTCACCAGGGGCCCTGGAGAACCGGAGCGATCGGGATGAGTGGCGACGCGCGCTCTACGACGTACGCGCGCAGCGCGTCTGGCCCGGGCTGGACGACAAGCGCCTGACCTCCTGGAACGCGCTCATGATCTCGGCCCTCGCCGACGCCGGCGCGGTGCTCGAGCGCGAGGACTACCTCGACGCGGCGCGCGCGGCGCGCGGACTTCGTGCTCGGCTCGCTGCGCGACGAGGACGGCCGCCTGCTGCGCACCTGGAAGGACGGTCGCGCGCACCTCAACGCCTACCTCGAAGACCACGCCTACCTGCTCGAAGCGCTGCTGACGCTCTACGAGGCGAGCTTCGAGCCGCGCTGGTTCACCGCCGCCCGCGAGCTCGCCGACACGATGATCGAGCGCTTCGCCGACGACGAGGCGGGCGGCTTCTTCGAGACCTCGTCCGACCACGAGCGCCTCGTCGCCCGGCGCAAGGACCTCGAGGACCACCCGATCCCCTCCGGCAACGCCTCGGCCGCCTACGGCCTGCTGCGCCTCGCCGCGCTCACCGGCGAACACGAGTACGAGCAGCGTGCGCTGTCGGTCCTGGCGCTGCTGCACGAGCTGGCGCCCAAGCACCCGCAAGCGTTCGGCCACCTGCTGCAGGCGCTCGACTTCCACCTGTCCCCCACGCGCGAGGTCGCGCTCGTCGGCGAGGACCGCCGGCCGCTCGAGCGCATCGTGCGCGGCGCCTTCCGTCCCCACCTCGTACTCGCCGGCGGCGACCCCGACGGCGTGCCGCTGCTCGCCGGGCGCGAGCCCGTCGACGGCCGCGCCGCCGCCTACGTCTGCGAGCACTTCGCCTGCAAGGCTCCCGTGACCGAGCCGGACGCGCTCGAGGAGCTGCTGCGCTGAGCGGACTCGCCGTCCTGCTCGGCCTCGCCGCGAGCGTCCTCGCGCCAAGCGTCGGAGAAGGCGCCTTCTCCGGAGACGACTCTCCGGCCGCCTCCTCCGGCGCTTCGCTCGGAGCGGCTCAGGCGGAAGCGGCCGTGTCGCGTGCGTCGGGCGCGGACGTCTTGGTCGTCGCCCGCCACATCGCCGCCCTCGGCCCCCGCCCCGCCGCCAGCGCCGCCGAGCGGCGGGCGCACGGCTTCGTCGAGCGCAGCTTTCGTCGCGCCGGTCTGCGCGTCGGCGTGCAGCCCGTGGCCGTGCCCGGACGGGGAGCGTCGCGCAACGTGATCGGCGTGCTCGACACGCCCCGGACCTGCCTGCGGATCGTGATGGCCCACACCGACACGATGCCCGCCGGTCCCGGCGCCAACGACAACGCCTCGGGCGTCGGCGTGGTGGTCGCCGTGGCGCGGCGGCTGCGGGCGCTGGGACCGAGCTGCGACGTCTGGCTGGTGGCGACCGGCGCCGAGGAGCGCGGCTACACCGGCTCGCCCGACCACCTCGGCGCGCTCGCGCTGGCCCGCCGCGCCCGAGCCCGCGGCGGCGCCGAGCGGCTGCGCTTCGCGCTCTCGCTGGACGAGGTCGGCCGCGACCGCCCGTTCTGGCTGCGCTCCCCGCGCAGCGCCCCACGGCCGAGCGTCGAGGGCACGCTGCTACGTGCCGGCCGCCGCGCCGGCACGCCCGTCAGCCGGGTGCGCGACGAGAGCAGCGGCAACTCCGACCACCGCGAGTTCGAGCTGCTCGGCCTGCCCGCAGCCAAGCTCGGCGCCGGCGGCGAGCCCTGCCGCCACAGCGCCTGCGACACGCCGGGCCGCCTCGACCGCCGCTCCATGGCTCAGGCGCAGCGGCTGGTCGAGGAGGCGCTCGTCGCGCGCTAGAGGATCGACAGGTAGCGGTCGAGCTCCCACTGGGTGACCTGCACCCGGTAGTCCTCCCACTCCTGCCGCTTGATCTCGACGTAGCGGTTGAAGATGTGCTCGCCGAAGGTCCGCAGCACCAGCTCGGACTCGGCGGTCAGCTCGATCGCCTCGCCGAGGGTCTCGGGCAGCTGCTCGATGCCGAGCCGCTTCCGCTCCTCCGGGCTGATGTGGTACAGGTTCTTCTCCATCGGCTCGGGCAGCTCGTAGCCCTTCTCGATGCCCTCCAGCCCGGCCGCGAGCAGGATCGCGAAGGTCAGGTACGGGTTGCAGGCGGGGTCCGGGCAGCGCAGCTCCATGCGCGTCGCCTGCTCCTTGCCGGGGTGGTACAGCGGCACCCGCACGAGCGCGGAGCGGTTGCGGCGCGACCAGGCGCAGTAGACCGGCGCCTCGTAGCCGGGCACCAGGCGCTTGTACGAGTTGACCCACTGCGCGAACACCGACGCGATCTCGCGCGCGTGCTTGAGCTGGCCGGCGATGAAGGCCTTGCCGACGTCCGAGAGGAAGTACTGGTCGTTCTCGTCGTAGAAGGCGTTGCGCTCGTCGCGAAACAGCGACATGTGCGTGTGCATGCCCGACCCGTTCTCGCCGAACAGCGGCTTGGGCATGAAGGTCGCGTGCCAGCCGTACTTCATCGCGTATTCCTTGACCGTGATGCGGTAGGTCATGCAGTCGTCGGCCATCTTCAGCGCGTCGGCGTAGCGCATGTCGATCTCGTGCTGGGACGGGCCCACCTCGTGGTGGGTGTACTCGACGTGGATGCCGAGCTGCTCGAGCGCGAGCACGGTCTCGCGGCGGGCGTCGGAGCCGGCGTCGAGCGTGGTGAGGTCGAAGTAGCCGCCCTCGTCGAGGATCTCGGGCACGCCACCCTCCGGCCTGGCGTTGCGGAAGTAGAAGAACTCCAGCTCGGGGCCGACGTTGAAGTCCGTGAAGCCCATCGACTCGGCGCGCTCGAGCGTACGGCGCAGCACGTGCCGGGGGTCGCCCTCGTACGGCTCGCGGCTGGGCGTGAGGACGTCGGCGAACATACGCGCGACACCGCTCTCCTGCGGTCGCCAGGGCAGGATCTTGAAGGTCGAGGGGTCCGGCATCGCGATCATGTCCGACTCTTCGATCGCGTTGAAGCCGGTGATCGAGGAGCCGTCGAAGCCCATGCCGCCCTCGAAGGCGTCCTCGAGCTCCGCCGCGTTGATCGAGAAGCTCTTGAGCTGGCCGAGGATGTCCGTGAACCAGAGGCGTACGAAGCGGATGTCGCGGTCGGCGACGATCGCCTTGACGTCGTCGGCGGTGGTCGGCTGGTCAGCCATCGAGCTCCTTCAGGTCGTTGTGATGACGATCCCCGGAGTGCGGAAGGCTACAGCGGCTCAGAGCCAGGAGCGCGCCCAGCGCTTGAGCGAGCGCACCACCGGCTCGAGCGCCTCGCCCTTGTCGGTGAGCGCGTACTCCACGCGCACCGGACTGCCGTCGATCACCCGGCGGGCGACGATCCCCTCCGCCTCGAGCTCCTTCATGCGCTCGGACAACAGCCGATCCGAGAGGTCCGGCACCAGCACCTTGACCTGCGAGAAGCGCAGCGGCCCGTCCATCAGCACGAACACGATCGCCCCGGTCCAGCGGCGGCCGATCAGCTCGACCGCCTGGTGGTAGTGGCTGCAGCAGGGCTCGCGCTCGGTCCCCGAGCGCTCGCCGACGGTCGTGGCGGGATGCAGGGCCATCGTGGGGTCGATGGTAGACGCCATCCTCGCCTCCGCCCGCTCAGGCCGCCTGCAGCAGGCGCGACTCCTCGCTGGACCCGTCCAGCGGCACCTCGCCCGCGCTCGTGACGAGGTTGGCGAAGCTCGCCAGCGCAACCTGGCCGATCGTCTCCAGCAGCTGCTCGTCGGTCCAGCCGGCCTCGCGCGCCTCCTCGAGGACGTGCCGCGGGGGCGCGCCGTCGCACTCGAGCGTGCTCTTGACGAAGCGCAGCAGGATCGACTCGCGCTCGTTCCGAGAGTCGAACTCGCGTGCGAGTGCGATCTCGTCGAGACCGAGGCCGGCGTCGCGCGCGGTCCGCTGCAGCGTGCCGAGCGCGTACTCGCTCTGCTGATGCTCCGCGACGGCCAGCGCGATGCGCTGCTGGGTCGGCCACGGCAGCTCGCCGTGGCGGAGTTCGGAGCGGAAGCGGGCGTAGGCCCGCAGGACGGCCGGCGCCCCTGCCAGGACGCCGACGATGTTCGACAGCTGCCCTCCAGCCGCCAGAGCTCCCTTGAGGATCGGGACGCTGCGCTCCGGCGCGGTCAGCTCGTCATGGACCTGGAACCTGCTCTCCTTCGTCTTCATCGCGCGGCTTCACCTTCTGACCGTTACTTACGCCCGATAAGTATAGGGCGAAATGGCGTATTTGCCACTCCAAATAGGAGTACGGACAGCCGTGCGTTTCGGATGGGCGAATCGACCGCTTGGCGGAGCGGTGGGGGCCTCAGGTCAGGGCCGAAGCGGCTAGGCGTGCGCGGTGCCGGCTGCCACGGCGATCAGCAGCAGGCCGAGGAGGAAGGCCCAGAGGGCGATCCGATCCGGCTGAGCGGCGATGTGGCGCTCGGCCAGTGTGGAACGCCGGCGCGGGGGCGTCGGCTGACCGCTGATCGTGATCGTGCGCCGCTCGCCGGTGGCGATCGCAGGCGTCGGAATGGCTGCCAGCGGCTGTGCGCGCTGGAAGCGCGGGCTCGAAGGCTCGTCCTCGACGACCCGCTCGGAGACGACGGGACGCGGCTGCGCGGGCGCCTCGGCGTCGACGGAGTCGCGCTCGAAGCGCGGCGTACGACGCTCGGCCTGCTCGATCTTGCGCTCCCACTGCAGCAGCACCGCTTCACGATCTTCGCCCACCAGGCTCAACCCCTGTGGGCCATTTGCTGACTCATCCTGAAGCGTGCGGGCACCAGCTGCTTCCATCGGCTCTCTTTCGTGTTGCCTGCGGGGTTAGCTGACGGGCTCGCGCTGAAAGAGCTGCGCTACGCCATTGTGGCGACTCGCCCCTGGCCATGTCGGCCTTCGTGGTTCCCCCACGTTCCGCCAAGCGGAACTTCGGCTTTCTCGGACGCGGGCATGCTATCAGCACAGCGCAGGCGTCGGACGGAAAAGCGCGGAGGTTGCGGCGGTTTTGCGAGCCGCTACTGACCGGCGACCGCGGCGACGTAGCTCGCGACCGCCTCGGCGTCGCTGCCGCTGAGCAGGTTGGCCGGCATCCGGTCCTGTCCGGTGCCGCCCTTCTTGATCGCGTTGAGCACCCGCTGCTTGTCGAGCCCGCCGAGCTCGTCGAGGTTCGGGCCGGTGACGCCGTGGGCCTGTACCGCGGCAAGCGTGTGGCAGGACTTGCAGGTCTCGACGAAGAGCGTCTTGCCCTTCTCCTGCTCCGGGGTGAGCTCCTCGGTGCGCAGGCTGCCGACGCCGCCCTCCGCCTCGCCCCGGTTGGCGATCACGGCGGCGGGAACGACGACGCCGAGCGCGACGTAGAGCACGACGATCGAGATCGTGAAGACCCGCCCGCCGCGGGTGAGGTAGGCCTCGCGCGCCGCGCCGGGACCGCCCGAGAAGGCGACGAACATGACGCCGATCCCGAGCACCAGGAACGGCACGACGATGAATAGCCACTGCATCCCGGCGGGACTCTATTGAACCGAGACGACGAGGTGGGAGGTCGTCCTCACGCGCTCGTCGCTGCCGCGCGCCGCGCGCGCTTCCAGCTGCCGAAGGCGGCAAAGATCTCGTTCAGGCCGGGCAGGCTCTCGTCACCCTCGGCGCGCTGCTGGTAGTCGACCATCAGCAGCCGCTCGGGGCGTGCGCCGGACTCTTCGGCCACGCGCCGGATGCCCTCGCAGACCTCGTCCTCGGAGACGTCCTCGTCGATCCCCGAGCGCCGTGCCTCGTGGGCGAAGACGCCGGCCGCGCTGCCGCGCGCGCCGGGCTCGGCAGCAGGCGTCGGGCGCGCACGTCCGGTGCCGACCAGCAGCCGGCAATGCGGACAGCGCAACGGCTGTCGGGGCCAGTCCTCACCGACTTCGCGGTCGACGAGCAGATGGCAGTGCGGGCAGTACGCATCGGCCGCCTTGGTGTCGGCGGGGGTGCGCTGTCGAGCCGTTGCGGAAGCCATCGTCTCCGGCTTTGGTTGCCGAGAACGTCCCCGCGCAAACCTCAGAGCTGCATGTGAACTCGGTCGTGCGACTCAGCGCGCGAGCCGATCGGCGCCCGCGTAGACGTTGAACGAACCGTCCCGGACGAAGCCGCAGAGCAGCATCCCCCGCTCGCGCGCGAGATCGACGGCCAGCGTCGACGGTGCCCCGACGGCGATCACCCCGGCCAGCCCGGCGAGGCTCGCCTTCTGCAGCAGCTCGAACGCCGCGCGACCGCTCAGGCAGGCGAGCACGCCTGGCAGCGGGAAGCGGCCCGCGAGCAATTGCGCGCCGACGGCCTTGTCCATCGCATTGTGGCGCCCCACGTCCTCGCGCAGGGTCAGCAGCCGGCCGTCCGGCTCGAACAGTCCGGTCGCGTGCAGGCCACCCGTGCGCTCGAAGCCCGGCTGCGCCGAGCGCGACGCCTCGGGCAGCCGCAGCACCAGCTCCGGCTCGATCGGAGCGCTCGCCTGCGCCGCCGCCGGCGCCTCGCGCGCGACGAACTCGAGCGCCGCCTTGCCGCAGACGCCGCAGGAGGAGGTCATCGAGAAGCGCCGCTCGCCGGCGGGGTCGCGGCGCAGTCCGCCGCGCGTACGCAGCTCGACCACGTTCGCGGCCAGATCCTCGCTCAGCCCGACGCTCGCGATCTCGTCGCGACTGCCGATCAGGCCCTCCCCCGCCAGGAAGCCGACAGCCAGCTCCTCGTCCTCCCCCGGCGTCCGCATCGCGACCGCCAGCGCCTCGCCGTCGACCCGGATCTCCAGCGGCTCCTCCACCGCCAGCTCGTCCCTCATGCGCTCGCGCGCGCCCGCGCGCGCGACCCGCTCGATCGCGGTCACCGCCACGTGCGGTTCGATCACGACGCTCATGGGTCCACGGTACCCGCCTGCAGGGGCCCGGACGCCTGCGCTACGGTGGCCCCATGCCGCCGTCCTGGTCGTCCGTCTCCTATCCGGATTGGAAGGAGACGTGCGACACGCTCCACGCGCACACGCAGGTGCTCGGCAAGCTGGCCGTGAAGCTGGCACCGCCCGAGCCGCAGCTGCAGCACGCGGCGCTGCGGCTGACGGCACGCGGCTGGGAGACGCTGCCGCTGCCGGCTCCCGACGGGTCGGGAGCGATCGTGGCCACGCTCGACCTCCATGCGCACGAGGCGGTCGTCGAGCACAGCGGCGGAGGGACGGGACGAGTGGCGCTCACCCCCGATCGGCCCGTCGGCGAGGTCACGCGCGAGTTGCTGGAGGCCATTCGCAGCCTCGCGGGTGACGTGCAGATCGATCCGACCCCGCAAGAGGTGCCGTGGAGCGTGCCGCTCGACGAGGACGACGAGCACGCCCGCTACGAGACCGAGCAGGTCACCCGCTACTTTGCGGCCGCGACGCAGGCCGCGCTCGTGCTGGCGGACTTCCGGGCGCCGTTTCGGGGCCGCTCGACGCCGGTCAACGCCTGGTGGGGCTCGTTCGACCTCGCGGTCAGCCTCTTCTCGGGCGTCCCCGCCAAGCCGCCGTCGGACGACTTCATCATGCGCAACGCGATGGACTCGCAGGAGGTCGCCATCGGCTGGTGGCCGGGCGACGGCCGCTACGGCAAGGCCGCCTTCTACGCCTACGCTCACCCGGCGCCGGACGGGTTCGCCGACGCCGAGGTCGCTCCCGCCGCCGCACGCTGGGACGGCACGCTCGGCGAGTACGTCCTCGACTGGGACGACGTGCGCTCGAGCGACGACCCGCGCGCCTACGCGCTCGAGTTCATGCGCTCGGTCTTCCGGCACGCCTGCCTGGTCTGCGACTGGGACCCGGCGCTCGCCGCCAGCGCCGAGGGCACGCCGCCGCCGATCGTCTAGGCCTCCCTCGCCCAGCGTCTCCTCGCCGCGCGCTTCCGCACGCTTGACATATGCCTATATAGGCATATGATGATCACCATGGCACGAGCAGCGACGACGGCAGACGCGTTCAACGCGGTGGCCGAGCCCAAGCGGCGGGAGATCCTGGATCTGCTCGCCAACGGGGAGCGCCCGGTGAACGATCTGGTGCGCGCGCTCGGGCTCGCCCAGCCACAGGTTTCCAAGCACCTGCGGGTGCTTCGAGAGGTGGGAGCGGTCGACGTGCGCGAGGACGGCAGGCAACGGCTGTACCGGCTCAACGGCCGCGCACTCGAGCCCATCCACGACTGGGTCAAGAGCTACGAGCGCACGTGGTCGGAGCGGTTCGACCAGATGGACGTCGTGCTGGACGAACTCGAGCGGAAGGGACAAGGAGATGACGGCAATGGCAAGTAGCGGAACGGCGACGGTGACGCTCCCGACGGACACGCAGATCCTCATCACGCGGGAGTTCGACGCGCCCAAGGAACTGGTCTACGAGGCGTACACCACGCCCGAGCACGTCAAGCGCTGGTGGGCCGGTCGACGCGGAGAGGTGACGCTCGCCGAGATCGACCTGCGCGTCGGCGGCAAGTGGCGCTACGTGATGGTCGCCGACGGCGGCTACGAGGTGGCCTTCAACGGCGAGTTCCGCGAGATCGTCCCGAACGAGCGGCTCGTCAACACCGAGGCCTACGAGGGCGCGCCCGAGGCCGATCCCTCGCTGAACACGATCACCTTCACCGAGCAGGACGGTCGCACGACCCTCACCATGCTCTGCGAGTACGGGAGCAAGGAGGTCCGCGACATCGTGATCGACTCCGGCATGGAGGGCGGCATGCAGGAGGGCATGGACCTGCTCGAGCAGATCGCGATCTCGCTGCGCTAAGGCGCCACGGCGGCCCCACCCGCCGGGTGGGGCCGCACCCGATGGCGGTTCTCGGCAGCGATCGGTCGAACCGCCCCTCTCCCTAAGACATACGTACGGCCATGCGAACGTCGTCTAGGCTCGTCGCATGAGTCGCGATCCCGGCACCTGCGAACTGCTCTGCCTCGATCTGCCCAAGGCCGAGCACGTGCGCGCCGGCCTCCCGTCGTTGGACGATCTCGAGGCGTGGGCAGCCGGCGCGAAGGCGCTGGGCGACCCGACGCGGCTGGCGATCGCACTCGCGCTGCACACCGGCGAGCGGGCGTGCGTGTGCGATCTGGGCTGGATCGTCGGACGCGACGAGCGGCTCGTGTCGCATCACGTCCGCCAGCTCAAGACCGCCGGCCTCGCGCGCTCCGAGCGCGACGGGAAGATGGTCATGTACGAGCTGACCGAGCGCGGCCGAGCGTTGCTGGCGTCGGTCGTGCGCTGACGCACCGAGCTGCCGCCGGTCGGAAGGCGCTGCGCCGTCCTGTAAGCCTGCGCGACTCGATACGAGCGGCTAGCGGGCTCTGCCGTCCAGCTCAATCGCCGACGAGAACATCCTGCTCCTCTTCGCTGTCTCCACGCAAAGACCGCGCGCTGTGAGCAGCTACGGCGCTGCAGCTCAATGCCACGGCCTGCCGATCGGTCGTCTGGACGCGCGACCATCTCGACCAGACCCTGGCGATTGTACGGCCGTGCTCCCCTGAAACGGGTCCTCATTTAGCGAGGGTCCACGGGGAGCCGTCAGACGTCTCCACCGCAATTCGGAAGGCATGCCAAGGGCGTCCAGTCGAGCGATCAGACGCCGTGGGGCGTGGGCGTTCAGCAGTGTCTCCGCACAGATCTGGACCGCCTCTGGCGAGCGTCCGCTGTGGCTCCTAATAGATCCAGCGCATGACCGAGGAGAGCGTCGATCACGGGCGCGTTCCCCGGTGGTGACTTCGGCTTGCAGGGCCAGGCCACAGACCCTCGTGCAGCTCTTCGGTCGCCAAGCCTTGCTCCGCAACGACAACGCCGGCAGCGCCATGAATGACGATCAAGCTGCGCGAGCAGCGAATCGCTCAGGGGTGCTTGCGAGAGCAGGGCGTCTTCATCAACGGGCTTCGCGTCAGCCGCTTGCCGTTGTGGCCGGCGAACTCGACCTGCGCCACCTGCTTCCTCGAACAGAGATTCCCCTCACTTACGGTGAGGA
This sequence comes from uncultured Thermoleophilaceae bacterium, assembly GCA_963846505.1. Classification (GTDB taxonomy): domain Bacteria; phylum Actinomycetota; class Thermoleophilia; order Solirubrobacterales; family Thermoleophilaceae; genus JACVRW01. The sequence goes on from CAWJWD010000004.1 coordinate 961,720, forward strand.
TGCCTCGGAATCCCCCCTTCAGGCGAAGCTCGAAGCGAGTCACGGGAGCGTCGGGCACGAGCGGGAAGTTCGTGACCAGCTTGCCTCCACTCACGTTGGTCCTGGCACGCAGGTTGAACGCGACCTCGCCTCGTAAGGCCACCAAGAGAGTCGGCAGGGTCCGGATCTGGCGACCGGTCTCACTGATGCGCACGTTCTTCACGAAGTACACCGGACCACGCAGGGGCCGGTTGAGCACCGGCGTCATCGCCACCGCTTCGCCGACGATCGAGCTCTTCGGGCACTGCGGGTTTGCCTTCTGGCCCTCTAGGAACTCGCATAGGGTGTCCGATTCCGCGTTCTCGGGATCGAGCGCCAGCGACAGCGGCAGCGTCACGCGGACGCTTCGGCTGTTCGCTTGCTGCGCGGGCTGCGTGAAGACGGTGCGCAGCGCCGGATGCCGTCCAGCCGCGACTTCCCTTTTACCGGTCAGCTGGAAGGTCAGCTTCGGGCTGAAGCCGAGCCGGCGGCAGTTCCCGACCTGGAAGCGCTGAGCGACGCGCGCCACTCTCATGGACGCCGACACGATCGCCGCGTCGAAGCGCTTCTCCGCGCAGCTGGTCGGATTGAACGCGAACCCCGGCCGGTCGACGTCGACGCTGACGCTGCGGAGTCGGAGGGGCACCCCCTTCACGATCGTCGGCAGCGGGTCGCTGACGACGGTCAGATGGGCGTCGGTGGGATCGACGAAGATCGCCTGCCGGACCACGACCATCCCCAGGTCGAACGGTCCTGCCGCGGCACGCGCCGCGGTCACGAGGCCGTACGGCGCCCCGCGGTACGGTCCGGTCAAGGACACCGACCCGCGCACGTAGAACGGATTCGCCCCGGGCCCCGCGCCCACGGTCGCGGTGCCGATGCGCGACTCGATCGGGCAGGTGCCGCTCGCCGCCTGCGCATCGGGACAGAGCTGCACTCCCTTCAGCTTCGCCAGCAGGCCGGTCGGCGTTCCCAGCGACAGCCCGGCGACGTACTGTTGACGGTCGTAGCGATCGATGTTCACCACGAGCGGGGAGAAGGCTCCGCCCACGGCGTTGACGGTGCCCGCCGAGAAGCGCGGAGCGAACCCGCTCACGCCGGGGCAGTCGAGCGTGAACGCGTCGGACAGCGACGCAGTCTGCCCGGCCCACGAGGACAGCTCGGCCCGGAGGGTGTGGGTTCCGCAGCCGGGCGGCGTCGCGAGTGGGGCGCGGTCGCCTCCCCTGAAGCGCACGGAGATCTCGGACACCGGCACCTGCGGGTTGTCGTCGAACGTCGCCTCAAGACGACCGGTCTGCGGATTCGCCCGCACGTGGCCGCGCAGCTTTACGAGGATCCCGCGGGCGGGGTTGTCCAGCGCCAGGAACACCCGGAACAGCTCGCCCGACTCGGGATCGTCGCTGTTCTGCGTCCCGATGTAGACCGCGCCGCGGAGGTCCTCGTCGAGCAGCGGCGTGCGCGCCTCGACCGTCCCCACCTTCGACGCCTCTGGGCACTGGACCGGCGCATCCGTCGTGATCGACAGCTGCGCGTCCGAGCAGCCCTGCAGCCCGTGTGCCGAGGACGGCGACACCGTCATCCCCTCCGGGAGCGTCACCTTGACCCGCTTCAGGTTGGTCGTAACCGTCCCGACGGGGCTGGCGATGTTGTCCTGGGGCATGGTGAGCCGGACCTCCATCCCCGTCGGACTGTCCGGCTGCCGCGAGTCCAGCTTGACGTCGATCGAGGGATCGAAGGCCAGCGCGTCGCAGCCCTCCACTCCCGCCGGCGGACCCCAGGACTCCGGCGGCTCCGGGAAGCCGGGCGACAAGTGGCTGATGAAGCTGGCCGTCGCCGGAGCGCTCGCCGGGTTCCAGGACTCGGCGCGGATCCGCGTCTCGAGGCCGACGCCCGGAGGAGTGCAGGCGCTGGGGTTGGTGAGGAACGACCTCGGCTGGACGCCGGCCGCATGCGGGCGCAGGAAGGAGCGCGGATCGTTGGGGTTGCAGAGCGGGAGCGGCCCCGTCGCCGGGAACGTGCCGATGAAGGCGATGCAGCGCTGGCTGTCGTGGACGGGATCGGCCGGCACCCCCCAGAGCGTCACCGCGGTCCCCAGGACCGACGCCGCCTGGCTGGCGTTGCGCACGTTCGCCCGCAGCCCGTACGTCCCGTCCGGCCGGAGCGTCGCGTCGACGTATGCCCGCTGACCGAGGAAGGAGAAGCCCAACTGCGCCGCGACGCCCCACGGGGGCTCGATGTTGAAGATGGGCCCGACGTAGCGCCCTACCGGCCCGCCGAGCGCGCCGACCTTGACGGCGGCGATGCCCACGATGCTGCTGGCTGGGCAGAAGCTGTTGACGTCGGGGTTGGCCAAAGTCACCTCGATCGACGAAGGCACTCGGAGCGTCCTGGGGCACTCGGGCACGGCGGTCGGGTTTCCGACCAATCCGGGCGGCAGGTCCACGGACACGTCCTTCAGCCCGCCCCCATCCGCCACCACCGTGCCGTCGCCGTTGGTCGTCAGGTTGAGCTCGAAGGTCGTCGTCGCCGCATACGGATGCCCCCCCGCCTGCCTGTAGCTCTCGCCGTTCTCGTCGACGACCGCCCCGTCGAAGGCGGAAAACCCGAACTCCGCAGCGGCCGGAGGGGCGAGCATCAGGGCGAGTGCGCACAACGCCGCCGCCCAGAGCGCAGTCACGCGTCCTCGTCCGCCTCCGAAGCGGAATGCCGAATCCAACACTGTGCCTCCCTCTTGGAGCCGCGGGGTTGCTGCGGCCTTGGCCTCAACGACCACTGGTCGACCTCTTCGCCGGGGAGAGGCGCACCGTCTGCGACCGCGTCACGCCGCCGAAGCCCACTCGCAACCGCACGCGCAGCGCACGATCCACGCTCAACCGGCTGCGCGCGGCTCCCGACAGGCGTATGCCCACCTCATGGCGCCCAGCGCCCCTGACACGCCTGGACGCCGAGATGACAGCTCTTGCCCTGCCCGCGAGCCTGGCGAAGCCTCGGACGCTCACGACACCCGCCTTGTTGACCCGAACCGCCAGGCCGACTCGACGTCCACGCGCCAGTCGCTCCAGCTGGACGCCGGACAACCGCCCCAGCGACAGCGTCGCCGGTAGAGAGCCCGCGACGTTGTCGTCGCCGCGGAGGAAGGCGCTGCCGAGCGAGGCTCGCGCCGGCGGGGGCGAGATGGGTCCCTGGCACGCGTCCCCCTCGCACGGGGGCGGAGCCTCCTGGACGAAAAAGCCGCCACCGACGCGCGCGTCGTACATGTCGATCTGCCGGTCCTCGTCGGCCGGCACCAGCCGCTCCCGGGTCGTGAAGAACACGTCGGCGCCGTCTGCGCTGACGTCGACGAGCTTCGCCCCCTCCGCTGCTCGTCCCGTGGAGATGAGCCCTGCCTCGCCGTCCGCCCACTGGTACACGTCGGGCTGGCCGTTGACGTCCTGTGCCACGAGGGACTCCGCGGTCTCGAACGTCGCCCTACGGCCGTCGGCGGACAGGTTCCTCGTCAGGCGGTAGGGGGCCCAGGGCCCCAGGATGTCCTGCGTCGGGATGAGTGGAAAGAAGTCGGCGTCCGCGCTGGACTGCGTCGCGCGCGGGTTGCACGACACGCACGTCAGCTCGTCCGTCTGGGCGTCGTAGAGGTAGATCTGCCGGTGACCGGCGGTGTCGTAGGACGTCAACGCGGCGTTCGAGGCGAACAGCAGGTGCTGGCCGTCGTCACTGACGCGAGCGTCGCGGTAGCGTCCGGCGCCGGGGGCGAGCAGCGAGCGGTGCGTCGACCAAACGCTCGCGTCCCCGTTTCCGAGCGTCGCCACGTGTCGCAGGCCCTCGCCCGGAGTCCAGAGATAGAGATTGGGCGCGCCAGCCTCGGCGCCGGGAGCGAGGGTGCCTTGAGCGACGAAGTAGACGTGCGACAGATCGTCTGCGGCAGCGGCCATGCCGAGGACGCCGCCTCCGCCGGTGTCAGCCGTCGTGAGGTCGGTCAGGTGCCGTCCCCCGGAAGGCTCGGCACTCCATAGGTAGAGATCGGAGGCGCCATCGGTCGCCGTCGCGTCCTCGGTGAGCTTCACGGACGAGCTGAACAGCGCGAGCGAGCCGTCGTCGGCCTTCGCGGCATAGAACGTAGCCTGGTCCGCCAGGCTCGGGTCGTCTCCCGGACGCTCGGTCTCGCTCACCGGCCGCGTGATCTGACCGCTCTCTCGGACGAAGAGGTTGTTGCCGAACGCAAGCCGGAAGAAGATGCGCTGACCGTCGTCGGAGACCATGTGGTCGCCGGGATACACCTCGCCCAGCGGATCCTCGCCCGAGTTCCCCCCGACCGCGCCGCCGACGGGCGTGCCGTCCGGCAGGATGCTCACCGCCCTCACCTGCCCGTCGGCCCACTCGTACACCGACTGCGTCAGCGCGCTGGGCGGATCCACGCCGTCAGGCGTCAGCTGCCACCCAGTCGAGAGGAAGACCACGTGCGTCATGTCCTTCGATGCGCCGAGGAACCTGAAGGCGGTGGGACCCGTCACCGGATTGTCCGGCTGCTCGTCACTGAACGGCTCGCTCAGAAGCTGGTGCGTCAGGACGCCCCCCGAGTTGTCTTGCAGGTAGAGACCCCACGTGTCCCCCAGGCGAGCCGCCTCCGGCGTCAAGGCGACGTTCGTCGCCACCACCGTCGTGGAGAGGTCGTCGGACAGATAGTGGATCCAGGGCGACGCGAGCTGCAACGGAGCGCCGGAAGCGAAAGGGGGAGCGATCCCGCGCGTCTCCCACCCGCCCCCGTGCCGCCCGCTTCGGTACTGCGCGTAGGGCGGTCCGGACTCGATCTCCGCAAACCGGCCCTGCGACACATAGGCTATGGCCTCCCCGTTCGAGGCCGCCCCGGAGGTCGCGAAGAGGTCGGAGATGATGTCTCGATCGATCTGCTCTCCGTTCTTGTCCGCCGGAGAGACCCTCTCGTAGGCCCGGCAGTCGCGCAGGAACGTGGCTCCCTGCGCTTGCCGCAGCGGCTCGTTGGCGCAGTCGGCCGTCGCGGCCGAGATCGGACCCATTACGAAGCTGGCTAGGAGACATCCTGCAAGCAAGCCGGCGAATTCGGTCGCCAAAACCACATAGCGCCCGAGCGGCCCCCATCTCCGTCCCTCATCCCACCGACCCACTCGTTCCTCCCCCTCCGCCGCATGGCCACAACCGCCGGCACGACCGTACACGTCAGTGTTTTCCGTGTCAAGAATATCAACTCGTGCCACGGCACCCGCCGAACAAGCACATCATTAGTTCGTTACTGCTTGACGTTTCCTTTGTATTTAGCTACCCTGTTTCGGGTCAAATCCAAGTGTCGACCCGTGCCGGATCACGCTCCGGCAACCCCTCGCCAACCCTCGATGACAGGAGGTCACCGCTGCCAAAGCCTTGCGCGTCGTACTAACTCGCAGCTCGATATTGACCACAGGAAAGGATCGATATGAAGTCATCTACGCGCATGCTCCTGCTCGGCATCGCCGCCGTAACGGCATTTGCCATCTACGCAAGCCCAGGTGCAGCCAGAATCGCCGATCCGATCGGCACCAGAGTCTCAGCCAGCAGCATCGACAGCTCACTCACCTGGGGCAACACCGTCGCCTGTACCAGATCCACCTTCACAGGAACCGTCACCGCAGCCACAAACATCTCAGGCAGAATCACCTTCACCGGCACCTGCAGAGTCGGACCACTCCCGGCATCGGTCACCTGCAATGGGACGGTCACAATCGAGATCACCAGATCACCCGCAGCCGCCGGCCAACCAGCAGGAGGCGTCCTCACCCTCGACAACGGCTTCACATGCTCAGTTGACGCACCTGCCGCAGCCTGCAGAATCACAATCAGCGGACCCGCAGCAAGACTCCCCACTGTTGGCTACGACGGCAGAACATCAATCACATTCAGAGTCACCCTGCCAAGACCAAGAGCCGAACCCGCCGGCAGCGCCTGCGACGGCGGAGCCGCAGCAGCAGTCTTCACAGGCTCATATTCAACCTCACCCTCAATAACCGTCGTACCATAACTGTCGCACAGGAGGGCCGGCACTCGCCGGCCCTCCCACTTACCGTCACTTGCCAAGACCAAGAGCCAAAGCCTCCAGCAGCGCCTGCAACGGTGGAGCCGCAGCAGCAGTCTTCACAGTCTCATACTCAATAGCCGTCAGTCCCTAGCCTTTGGACCCCGCGAAGGAGGCTCGATTCCGGCGATCTCGTCGCGTAAGCGAGTCCTAATCGGAGTTCGCTATAGCAAGGCTTGTAGATCGGGCTGAGTACCTTCTTCAACACGAGGGGCCGGCGCTCTCGGCCGGCCCCCGTTCAACGCGGCGCCTCGACGTCTAGCCGAGACGCAGCGTAGATCATGTGGCTATGGGTACACGAGCGCAGGATCGATCAGGCGGACGTCGGTCTGATCGAATATCGCCTCGTTGTTGCCAGCGGCGGACGGTAGTCCGGCGCGTGCGTTCACGAGAGCGTTGATCAGCCCGAATCCGATCAGGTCACAGCCGCTGGCCGCGGGGGCCGCGAACGCGTTGTCCACGAGCTTGAGGCCATTGAACCGGACGATGTTGAAATCGGGATCGCCTACGCTCGTGGGGCCGTGACCGGAGATGGGGCTGGCAGGGGGCGGCGGGGCCGTCGTGCCGGCGGTCAGGTTCAGCACGATCGGGTTGCTGTTCGAGCCGATCGAGCATCCGGAGCGTAGGAATGGGTTGATCAGGTTCACCTTCATCGGAAGCCGCAAGTTGAAGTTCGCGGTGTTCACGCGCGGTTGCCCGACAGCGACAGGCTTCGCGTAGACCTTGTTCGCACCGAAAGTGATCAGGTTGATGATGAACTCGCTGAGCCCCGTGAGCCCCGTGAGCCCTCCGGGCACTTCGAGGGGATCTCCGGTCAGACCGCCCGCAGAGTCGTACGCGATGTCGGACACAATCGGGTTGGGGGGTGGCGATAAGCCCTCCCCCGCACGCTCTGCGTCTTGTTGATCGGGGTGTCGGTGCTGCCGATCTTGATGTGTCCCACCTTGGTGTCCGCTCGGATGCACGCGAACACCGAGCCATCGGACGGGCAACCGGCGAAGGCCGCGTAGGTGGGGTTGATGGCCGACGCAGACGGCGCTAGCACCGCCGCCCCGACGCACGCCGCGATGCCGAGCAGCATCACCCTGACTTTCCTGTTCACAAGCACTCTCCTCTCAGCGGAATCCTTCCGCGTCTATACACAGATATGTGTTTCTACTGGACAACGATCTTGGAAGTCAAGAGACTTCTGTGAGCAATATGAGCGGCCCGTTCGCGCAAAGCCATCTCGATCTGGTCAGAGCAGGCCAGCTCATTGGGGGACAGCGAGCGTGCCATGGACCAAGCAACGACAAAAACTGACTTTACAGTTCGTATATGTTTAGAACGTCTTTAGTATATTAACGCACGCTTCGCACATGTTCTATGGCGGTCGTGCTCACGTTCCCAGCGCAGCTAGAGGTCAGCTGGCGAGAGCTCTGCACGCCCGCGGAGGACTGAGCGTCCTCTTAGCTCTAGCGATCTTCGCTGGAGCGGGATGCGGAGGCGATGCGGCGCCCGAGGAACTGCCCTCCGGCGCGCTCGTGCGCGTAGGACCATCGGTCATCACCATCAGCACCGCCGACAGCTTCCTCCCCCGGTCCATGCCGCCCGCCGAGCGCCGGCGCGCTCGAGAGCGGCTCGCGCCCTTCCTGATTCAAGGCGAGTGGGTCAGGCGACAAGCTCGCGCCCACGGCGTGACCGTAAGCGCGGCCGAGCTGAGAGCGACGAGAGTGGATCTCCGCACAGAGAACGTCGAGGCGGCGATGAGAGCGAGCGTGCTGTACACGAAGCTCGTCGAGCGGCTGCTGAGTAGACAGCCGCCGCTCGACGACGGCGACGCGAGGACTTTCTACCGAGAACATCCGCGACACTTCTCGTCTTCAGAGGTGCGCCAGGTTCGACTCGTGGCCGCCGACTCGAGGCGCGATGCCGCACGGGCGCTGCGTTCCCTTCGACAAGGCGCAGGCTGGACGGTTGCGATCGAGCGCTACTCGTCGAGCAAGCACGGGCTCAACCCCAGCAGTGGTAGAGCGGGGGTAATCCCGGAGGCTTGGCCGGCGCCCCTGGATCGGGCCGTCTTCGGCGCCCGGCTAAAACGACTCGTCGGGCCGGTGCGAGTGAAGTCCACCTGGTACGTGCTCAAGGTCACGAAGGTCGTGCCTCCTGTCCTGGCGCCGTTTTCTTCGGCCCGAGCCGAGGCGCTCAGCATACTGGGGGAGAAGCGAACCGCTCGGACCAAGGAACGGCTCGTGACGCAGCTGCGCGCCAGATACCGCGGTAAGACCACGTGCGCGGACGACCTGGAGCTTCCCGAATGCGCGAACGGCTCTCAGCGCAAGATCGATGCCGTTCTATGACCTGCCGCCGTAAACCCGTCCTGCGAGCAACGAAAGCGACCATGATGAAACGGAATCTGCTCGTCCTGTCCCTGCTGACCTCCGCGGCGCTCTTGTCGCTCGGCTGCGGAGACGAGGAGGAGGCCGAGAGACAGCCTGCAATCGCAGCGAGAGTTGGCAACGTAACGATCACGCAGGCCGCAGTCATCAGAATCGTGACCGAGGAGTGGCCCATGGGCGAGCCCTACGGCGGCGCGAAGGTCAAGCCTCCCCACTATACGGCCTGCGTCGAGGCGAAGAACCCCATCACTCGGGCGCAGAGAGCGCTGGCGAGAGAGCATTGCCGCAGAACGTACTTCGCACACGAGCGGTTCGCCATGAGTCGGCTCATCCAGCTCGCCTGGGCGCGGCTTGCGGCTAAGGCGCACGGGGTCGAGCCGACTCATGCCGAGGTTCGCAGGCTGTTCGACAGACAGATGCGATCCTTCGACGCGACCGCCGCGCAGAAGATTCGCTCCTCGCAGCGCTGGAGACGATCCTTCCTCGCCAACGTCCGGACGGTCGAGCGCAGCAACCGCCTGGACAAGGTGCTCGACGGCGGCAAGGGTCGTCTAGAGGACACCCTGGCACGCCGGTACGCAGCCACGACCACGTGCGCCAAGCAGTACCGGGGCGAACTGGGTGTCCCGGAATGCTCTGGCGGCTAGGCGCCGGACGAGCGGGCCGATCATCTCGTACCCGTAGCAGGCGCGCGGAGCTCGACCAGGCTGAGCGCCGGCTCGCCTATGGTCGATCGGCGCTCGGGCCGGCCCGTCGCTTTCCTTTCTTCACGCATCTGCTGCGGCCACCGATTCTCTTGCGCTGAAAGCCCTTCCGACAGCGCTTCGCCTTCGCCAGCTTCGACTTGACGACCTTCACCTGGATGGCGTTACTGGGCGTCGCGCACTCGACTTGCACGCGGACGCTGCCCCTGGCGCCGCGGGGAACCACCGCGCGGATCGAATCGGGGGTCCACAGCGCGGTGTCCGCGACGGTCGAGCCGAACGTCACCGTTCCGGTGAAGCCGAGATCGGAGCCCGAGAGGGTGATCGTCCGGCCGGGCTTCGTCCTCGACGGATAGGCGTTGAGTCTCGGCGCTTGGCATCCATATGGAGCAGTCGGGTCACCCCCCCCTGGCGGCGGCGCGAACGTGATCGGGAGCGTGCTGAACGCGGCGGGGCCGCTAGCGCTCACGCCGGCCTCGGTCGTCGCGACGGCCCGTGCGAGAAACGCGCTGCCCGAGCGAAGGCCATCGATCTGAGCGGAGACCTGGACCGGTCCGCTCGCCGAGGGGAGCGGGATCGCCGGCGTCGTGTGATAGGCGGGGCTGTCCGCGCCTTCGACGACGAAGCGGTAGGTGCCGGAAAGGCCGTGCGCGTCGATCGTCGCATGCAGCCGAGCAACGGTCTGGGCGAGGTCGGTCGGCTGACCGATGGTGACCGTGGCGGGCTCCAGCGCGGTCGTGAACGTCTGGTCGGCGCTCGCGCTCGCCGCGCCGACCCCATTGTCCGCGACGACGCGGAAGTGGTAGTTGGTGTCCGGCTGCAAGCCGGTGATCAGCCACGCCACCGACGTGCCCCCGAAGCCGCTGCCGACCGGCAGCTCCGGAGTGGTCGAGTCGTACACGCCGGCGGCGGTGCCGTACTCGAAGTGGTACGTGGTCGCCGAGTTGTTGGGGTTGATCGTCGCGTTGAGCGTCGCGTTGCCGGCCTTGACGAAGGACGCGAAGGGAGCCTGCCCGTCCACGGCGGGGGGTGCGGCAGCCGTCGTGAACGACTGGTCGCCTCCTGCGTTGGAGCCCGAGCTGTTCGAGGCCACGAGCCGGTAGTGGTAGAGCCGATTCGGCTGCAGCCCCGTCGGGGTCGCGCTCGCCGCGATGTCGCCGTTCCCGGCGCCCGCGTCGACGTCCGGCGTCGATGCGCCGTAGCCGGTGTCGAGCCCGTACTCGAAGTGGTAAGTCGTGGGGACGCCCACGGGGTCGACCGTTCCGGAGAGCGTGGCCCCATCGGGAGTCTCCGCGGACGGGGGACCGGTGGTCACATCAGGCAGAATGAGCGCCTCGAAGAGGATTATGGCGCTCGCCGTCTGGTCTGCCACGTAGACGGTACCCGACTCTGAGTCCACGTCGATGCCGGTGGGCGACGTAAAGGAGAAGCTGGGGGCTCCGATGTCGCCCGAGCCGAAGGCGAACAACCGGCTGCCGGCGTTGTCGTAGTGGATGACCTGGGCGGCGCCGAAGCCGGGGGCCTCGAGGACGAACAGGTCTCCGCTCGTCGGATCGACGGAGATCGACAGACCGCCGAAGTCCGCGTACGGGGTCGACACGTACGTGCCATCGGCGGCGAATCGCTTCACGACGCCGAGGGGCGGGAATCCGTCGACCACGTAGACGTTCCCTGCGCCGTCGACTCCGACGTCGGTCACGAAGCCGAGCTGCCCGTCGGTGCCGGCTCCGGTGATCGTTGACTGGAAGGCCCCCGCGCTGCTGATGACGTCGACGCCTTGGGTGGCCAGATCCGTGACGTACACGTCGCCGTTGGAAGGATCGACGGCGACTCCCGTGGGGGAAAACCCTCCACCCGGGATAGCCGAGGCGTCGATCCGCGAGACGTACGCGCCACCGGCGCTGAACCGGTTGACCACGCCGTTGGCCGTGTCGACGACGTACACGCCCCCGGAGGTGGGATCGACGGCGAGGTCGCCGGGAGACATCGAGCCGGCCGGGGTGCCGCTGCCGCCGAAGAGGGAGACGAAGTCTCCGTCCGCCGTAAAACGCTGGACGCGGCCGTTCCCCTGATCGGCCACGAGGACGTCGTGGCTCGCCTGGTCGACGGCGACGCCGCTGGGCAAGGCGAAGGCGCCGGGGGCGCTGCCGGGCGAACCAAACGTGTCGTCGAACTGATGGCCGGGAACGGCCACTGCCGCGGCCGCGTAGGCCAGCGTCAGCAAGAGAGCCGATGCGAGGCAGATGAGCGCCAGGCGAGCCCTCGACGCCCCCCACCAGTCGACAACCGCCATGACGCTGTTAACGGGTGCTCCCCGCATACACTCCCCCCTCGCCGCATTGAATCTCGGTGTCCGTAAACACTCCTGTCTAAGTATAACTTACATAAGGCGCGAGAAGTAAATTATTATTAGTACTAATTAGATATATTTTTGCATACTCGCTCTCTGCCCTAGCTGAGCACGTCGTCGATTGCGCCGGGAAGCTCGTTGAGACCGCCTTGCCCCCGCACGGAATGCGTGCGAGGGGTGCTCGAGATCGCCGAGTACACCGTTCGCTGTAGCGTGTTGGCCCAGTCTGTTGACACGTAAAACCCTCGCCGGAGCGGAGCCTTTCGAAATCGATCCAAGTTGCCGCCATCGCAACAGCGTGAGGCCACGCGTCCTCGTGGCTGGCTTTAGCGCCCCGCATCGGGCGCTGAAGAGTGGGCGACGATGCGGAGGCTACGCCCGGCAGCCGTGGATGAGCTGGTCAGGCAGCACTCGTGCATGCGACCGAGACCGTGGTGAAAGTTGGGCTAGCCATGATCACATAAGGTGATCCAATGCTCGACGACGACAGGCCGCAACCTCGATGAGGTCCGCCCTCTTTGAGGTGGAGGCGGCGTGGAGCGACGCGGGCTTGGCGGCATAGAGCCGGCGAGTGTGCCGCCGAGGCGCTCGACTGAGCGCCAGACACGGCGCACCAGTCGCTCAGAGCCCGGCCGCACGAGCGCGAGCACTCGCTCGGCCACCATCTCGGGAGGCGTGCCGGCGGGGACCGTACCCTTGTTCATGTCGCGTGTGCCGACGCGCGGCATCGCGGGCACCCCGTTTGAACTCGACCTCCTCAGCGATTTCGCGCAGGATGACCTTCCGTAGGGCGGCGAGATACATCACACGATTGAGGTAGACGACGACGTATGGGCCGTGCTCGCCGAGCATGCCAAACCGCTCGTCGTACCCGACCACCGTCCTCCGGCGTCTGGGCTATCAAGGCTCTGCGCTCCGCAGCGTGCTCTCGCTCCGCTCGCCACCCGATTGGCGTCCTGCTGCCCTTGGCGGTCTCTATGAAGTAGCGATCGTCGAGGCTCTGCCTGCGCGCGGCGGTCAAGCTCCGGCCAAGGACGGGCTACCGCCGTCCGAGCCGTGCTCGCCGACCAGCCTTGATGCCAGCCGTTGCCGAGCACGGGCTTCTCGCGGTGGGAGGAACGAGTGCGTCAGCGCGCCTTAAGCTCCCCGAACACGGGCTTAGCGCGCGCCGATTCGCTGCGGAGTCTGGCACTGAAACCCACCACAGCCCTAAGCGTTCACTCGCCCTCCTCTGACGGGGCTGTGATCGGCACCAGCGGCTTCGCCACGCCAAGCGTCGCGATTCGCTAGAGGCGCATACGAGCCCTAAGCGCGAAGGCGCCAAGTCCTCGCCCGAGACGTAGTGGTCGGACCAGCGCTCGACCCGGCCATCGAAGGCTCCCTCGTGCGAGATCCGGACGATGACGCTCTGCTCGTATACGGACAATCGGCCTTCTTGCCGCGGTTGGGACACAGCTTGATGCCTGTCGAGGCTAGACACGCCCGCAGACGACGGTACGGAAGTTTGAGACCACCGGAGCTGGGCTGGTAGCGTCGCGCTTGCGGCGCTAGGAGCGTTGCCGGCCGGCGGGCCGGGCGTCCCCGCGCCGAGCGGTTCCACAGAGATCGCCGAGTGCGACGGTACCTCCATAGGACGACAGGTTCCAGTCTCATCGACACGTAGAAAAACCCCGCCGGAGCGGGGCTTTTCCTTAGCTGGCCTGTAAGCCGGATCTTGTCGTGAGCGACCATCCATCTCGCCCGGCGGCTGCCGGGTGGGGCCCGAAGGCCCTGCGACCTACCTGGAGCTCGGCGGGCAGCGTCAGCGCTCCTGCTTGGTCTTGCACCGGGTGGGGTTTGCCTGGCCGCCGTGTCGCCACGGCGCCGGTGCGCTCTTACCGCACCATTTCAACCTTGCCGGCACCGAGCTCACGTGGGGCTCGATGCGTAGGCGGTGTGTTTCTGTGGCACTGGCCCGCGGGTTTCCCCGGGTCGGATTTCCCAACCACCCTGCCCTACGGTGTCCGGACTTTCCTCGAAGAGCCGGTTTTCTCTCCGACTCCCCGCGGCCGCTTGGCCGGCATCGTCGATGGTAGTTCAGGTCAGCTGCGTTCCGCAGCCGGTGCAAGCACCGCCCCGCTCGCGCGCGACCATGCGCGCGTGGCAGAGCGGGCATTCGGTCGCCCCGTCGGCGCGCAGGCCCTCCCATGCGCCCTGGAGCCGCTGCTCCAGGGTCAGCCTGCGGCCGCCGGAGCGAACCTCGAGCGCATCCGCGAAGACGCGGAGCGGACGTTCCATCAGCGCGGTGGACATGACTCAGACCTTCCTGCACACGCCGACCACGCGGCCGAGGATCTGGACATCCCGGCTGCGGATCGGCTCGAGCGTCGGGTTCTCGGGCTGGAGGCGTATGTGGTCTGCCTCCTTGTAGAAGCGCTTGACCGTCGCCTCCTCCTCGAGCAGCGCCACGACGATCTCGCCGTCGCTGGCGGTCTCGGTGCGACGGACGATCACGTAGTCGCCGTCGAAGATGCCGGCGTCGATCATCGAGTCGCCCTTGACGCGCAGCACGAACTCGCCCTCGTCGCCGCCGGCGAGCTCCGGCACGGAGACGTACTCCTCGATGTTCTCCTCGGCGAGCACCGGCGAGCCGGCGGCGACCGAGCCGACGAGCGGCAGCCCGCGCGGCGTGATGGCCTCCTTGGCCTTCTCGACCAGCACCTCGATCGCACGCGGCTTGGTCGGGTCCCGCCGCAGCAGCCCCGCCTTCTCGAGGTTGGCGAGATGCGCGTGCACCGTCGACGACGAGGTCAGGCCGATCGCCTTGCCGATGTCGCGCACCGTGGGCGGGTAGCCGTGGTCGGCCGTGTGACGCCTGATGAAGTCGAAGATCTCCTGCTGGCGCTTGGTCAGGTTGAGCTCGACCATCAGTCCTCCCGGGGCCATGATTTGAGGCGTGATCCGAACATGTGTTCGAAGGCTAGCCCCCCCTTCGGACAGCATCAAGGGGTGGGCGGGCTCGTGCGTGCGCGACGACGGCCCGCACACCGCCTCGCTCTATACTCCGGACCGTCCACGCGCCGGTGGCGGAATTGGTAGACGCGCAAGGTTGAGGGCCTTGTGGACCGTAAGGTCCGTGGAGGTTCGACTCCTCTTCGGCGCACTCGCAGGACTCCCCCGCTTCCGGCGGGGGAATCCGCGCGGCCTCCGGCAACGGCCGCGCGAGGAGCGTGCCGTAGCGCCGCGCCGGACGCTTCGGCTGGCTTACCAGGGCGGATCGAGCCGCAGCTGGTTCACCATCTCGACGCTGCCCGTGGCACCGTCGATTCGCAGCACGTGCCACCACGCGCCGGCTCCCTCTTCCGGGCCCCGGACCGTGAGGGTGGTCCTCCCCATGGTCAGGATGAGCTCGCCCCCCGAGCCCGCGAGCGGGACGTTGCCGTACGCGTTCACTGCCAGCTCGTAGGCGGCGGACATCCATCTGCCGATTCGAAGCCGTTCCTCGCCGGGGTGCTGCCGATCTCCCTCGAGCGCGGCGAAGGGCGCTGCGTCGAGCCGTCCAAGCTCCTGGTACGAGATCACGTGCCGGCCGTCCGCGGTCTCGATCGAGAGGTGGATGTCGAGATCTTCGGGCTGTGCCCAGCGCAACCGAATCAGCGCGCCGTCGTCCGGCGCCTTCGACGGCTCGGACGCCTTCGCGTCCTCGGCGACGGGGGCGAGCAGCGCGGGCCAGAGCGCATCGCGAACGACGCGGTCGAAGCGTCGCCGACCCTCGCTGCCAGCCGAGACCCGGTCGCGCTCCGATCGCGTGCCCGGGTACAGCTCTGCGATGGGGTGAGCGCGATCCGCGTACGGTCGCACCTCGGGTCGCGAAAGCACCCGCTCCGCGTTGATCGGTCCGTGGTTGACGAGCACGATCTCGGCGTTCGGCCGTCCGCGCGCATAGTCCGCGATCGCGTGCGCGAAGTTCGTCGCATCCGAGCGTGCGTACTGCTTGCATTCGATCTCCAGCAGCGAATCCGCCAGCCGCGGCTCTTCGCTCGCAGCGTCGACCAGCACCGAGTAGTCCGGCTGGATGGCGCCCTTCCTCGACTTGCCGTGCGGAGCGTCCAGGGCCGTCCTCAGCTCCGCCCACACCGACAGGCGCCGTCGCCCGGCGGAGACGCTCGCGAGTCTCGTGGCCTTGAAGGCGAAGCGCAACTCCCCGTCGTCGTCGCAGAGCACGACGTCCGCCGGCTCGAGCGTCGCCACCAGCCGCGCCAGGATCCACGACGAGTACAGCTCGTAGCGATGCTCCCAGAAGGGCAGGTCGAGGATCTCCTCGATCGCATCCACCAGCTGTTGCTCGAACACCGTCGGCACGGCGGCGAAGACGGCGTCGAGGTCCGCGATGGCGGTGGACACGCGGGGACCGTCGGGCTCCGTGCGAGCCGCCTGCGCGAGCTCGTATGCCCGCTGGGCCACCGTGCCGAGCCAGAGGTCGCTGTCGACCTGCGCGATCAGCTCGACGAGCGGGTCTCGCTCGAAGCTCGGGTCGTTACGCCGTTCATAGACCTCCCTGCCGCGTTCGCGCAACTCATCGCGACTCTCGGCGAGGTCTCGGGCAGTCGCCAGGAACCACTCCCACACGCGCCATACCGCCTCCAGCCGCGCGTCCAGCTCTTCGTGGCCGGACGAGGGAGCTTCGAGCGGCGGAGGCCAGCTTCCCCCGCGGTACGCCTCAGCCCACGGCTCGACGTCGGGGTGACCGGCGTAGGCGCCGAGGCCACCCGGCTCGCGCAGCGCGCGCTCGAGGTCCCAGAGCTGGTCGAGCGTCCATGCGGCGACCGGTGCAGCGGCGACGGCGCGGCGCAAGGCCGTGCGCTGAGAACGGAAGAAGTCGAGATCGAAGCGGAGGTCGTGCTCGCGGTCGAAGTCGAAGACGATCCCGACGGTCGAGCCCGCCGTCGTGATGCCATGACGCTCGAAGAGCGCGAGCAGGTCGGTCATCATCTCGGCGAACGGCTCCAAGGTCCGCAGAAACGCGAGCAGCACGTCTTGCGCGCTCGTGCCCTGGGCGACGAGCGCAGCATGGAAGTCGTCCTCGGGCGGAAGTTCCAGCGCCTCACGCAGCCGCAGGACGAGCTGCTCGTCCCAGCCCTCGGGCTCGAGCTTCGCGCGTTCCCGGAGGAAGTCCCAGAGCTCGGCACCCGAGTCCAGCGGCGGGTTCTGGCTCGCGTTCAAGAGCCGCACAGTATTAGGGTGGAGCCCTCGTAGAGCAAGCGCACCGGAGGACTGCACATGGCCCCCACCGTCGACCTCGCCTCCGCCGACTACGCGGCCGCGTCTCGCCGCTGCGACGTCGTGATGAAGGGAGGCATCACGAGCGGCATCGTCTATCCGCACGCGATCTGCGAACTGGCACGGCAGTATCGCTTCAAGAACGTCGGCGGCACGTCCGCCGGTGCGATAGCGGCAGCGGCGACGGCCGCCGCCGAACGCGGGCGTGACAGCGGCGGCTTCGCGAAGCTCGCGGAGCTGCCGGGGTGGCTGAGCCGAGACGACAACCTCGTGCGGTTGTTCCAGCCTCAGAAGAGCACGCGGCCGCTGCACCGCGTGTTGATGGCAACGCTGCGTGGAGGGACGTTCAGGGCGCTGCTGGCCACGGCCCGCTCGTTTCCCTTCTCGCTACTGGCGGGGGCGCTGCCGGGCGTGGCGATCGTGGTCCTGGCACTGATCGGCGACGGCATCGCCGCGGTCGCGGGACTGGTCGCCGGAATCGTGCTCGCCGGTGTGGGCGCTGCGACCGCGGTTGCGATCCGCGCCGTGCGGCTGGCGCTGCGAGCGACGGCCGAGAACGGCTATGGCATCTGCTCGGGGATGGGCTCCACGTCCGACGACTCCGACCCCGAGCCGCTGACCGCGTGGCTGGCGAGCCTGCTCCAAAGCTGCGCCGGTCCGCTGCCGCACGAGGGTCCGTTGACGTTCGGCGATCTCTGGGCCGGCCCGGACGACGCCGACCCGCCCGGCGACGCCGAGGACAGGTACGTGGACCTCGCGATGATGACCACCAACCTGACCAACCGCTGCGCGGACCGGCTGCCCCTGACGAGTGGCGAGTGGTTCTTCGACCCGGCCGAGTTCCGGACGCTCTTCCCCGACGAGGTGGTGCGCTGGATGGAGGATCATCCAGCGCCGTCCACCCATCCGGTGCAGCGCGCGGAGGGAAGGGACTCGGTCATACAGCGAGAGCTGATGCTGCCGCTGCGGCCGATGCCTGCCGCCGGGGACCTACCGGTCGTGGTGGCGACGCGAATGAGCCTGTCGTTCCCCGTGCTGCTGAGCGCAGTTCCGCTGTGGCGCGTGGACTGGTCGCTCGCCAGCAACCAGGTGGCGAACGAGGGCTGGCGTGCGTGGCGCCGCGCCCAGGGCCCGGACTGGGATCCCGTCGCCTCCCCTCCCGCGTCCTGGCCGCCGCACGGACAGCCAGAGATACGGCCGGTCGCCGAACGCTGCTGGTTCTCCGACGGCGGCATCTCCAGCAACCTGCCGATCCACTTCTTCGATTCGGTCGTGCCGCGCTGGCCGACCTTCGCGATCAACCTGCGGCCCTACCATCCGGACGCCGACCAGGAGGCTGCCGACCAGGAGGAACACGTCTGGATGGTCCCCGGCAACCGAAGCGGCCGGCTCGACTGGTGGTATCGCTGGAACCACGCGCGGCCACGGCCGTTCTGGAAGCTCGATCGGCGACTCGGGACGTTCCTGTCGAGCGTCGTCTTCACGATGCAGAACCGGGTGGACGAGGCACAACAGCGCGTCCCCGGCTTTCGCGATCGGATCGCGCACGTGTCGCTCGCCGACGACGAGGGCGGGATGAACCTGTCGATGCCCGCGCCGACGATCGAGAAGCTGACCGAGCGCGGGCGCTGTGCGGGCGAGGCGCTCGTCGAGGCCTTCACCCGAGAGGCCGATGCGGCCGAGATCACGTGGGACAACCACCGCTGGGTGCGCCTCCGCTCGGCGCTCGCGGCAGTCGAGGAGTTGCACCGGCGCGTCGCGACCGGCTATGGCGCCGAGCCGCTCGACGGCGACCGCCCCTACGCGGAGCTGCTGGAACGTGCGCACGACGTCGCGCCGAAGAGCTACCGACTCGACGTGGCAGCCGATCGCGAGCTCGCCCGCCAGCAGCTCGCATGCGTGGTCGCGCTCACCGAGTGCACCGAGGACAGCGGCCGGTCGCTGGCCGCCAAGGCCCCACGGCCCCTGCCGGAGGCGCGGATCGTGCCCAGGATCTAGCCCTCCCCCGCCGGACGCTCGCACCGCCCGGCGGGGGTCATGGCCTGGGGTAGACCGGCCTAGTTGAAGGCGTACTGCTCGTAGTCCGCGACGTTCTCCTCGGTGACCGTCGCGGCGGGCACGATCAGCTGACGCGGGACCTCCGGCGGGACGAGCTCCGGGAAGCCCTCGCCGAGCGCGATCAGGCGTGCCATGTTGACCGCGGAGGCGGCCATGTTCGGGTTGTAGAGGAAGGTCGCCGCATACAAGCCGCCCTCCTTGATCTGGTCCATGGCGTCCTGCGAGCCGCCGACGCCGGTGAGGAACATCTCGTCGTCGCGACCGGCGTTGCGAATCGCCTGGACGACGCCCTGGGCCATGTCGTCGTCGTGCGTGTAGACGGCGTCGATCTGGTCGTTGGCCTGGAGGATGTTCTCCATCACCTTCAGACCGGTGTCCGGGTTGAAGTCGCCCGGCTGCTTGGCGACGATCTCGATGCCGCCGTCGGGACAGGCCTTCTTGAGCTCGTCCGAGAAGCCCTTGGTGCGCTCCTCGGTCACCGAGATGCCGGCCAGTCCCTGGATCTCGACGACGTTGCCCTTGCACTTCAGCTTGTCGGCGATGTAGTCGGCCGCCAGCACGCCGATCTGGTAGTTGTCGCCGAGGATCGTCGCGGTGGCCGCGTCGGGCGCGCTGAACAGGCGGTCGACGTTGATCACCGGGATGCCCGCCGCCTCGGCCTTCTGGGCCACCGGCGTCAGTGCCTCGCCGTCCTGCGGCAGCACCACGAGCGCGTCCGGCTTGTCGGAGATCACCTGCTCGATCTGCTGCGCCTGCGAGTCCGCGTCCGCCGCCTCGAGCAGCCGGAAGTCGACGTCGTCGTGCTGCTCGGCCGCGGCCTTGGCGTTCTTCGAGATCGCGCCGAGCCAGCCGTGGTCGGTCGGCGGCACGCTCGCGACGATGCTCACCGGGCCCTTGTTCGAACCCTCCGCCGGGCTGCCGTCCGAGCTGGTGCTCGCCGCGGCCGAGCTCGAGCTGTCGCCGTCGTCGTCGTCACCGCCGCACGCTGCGACGCCGAGAGCCAGCATGGCGGCAGCGGCCATCACCATCAGAAGTCGCTTGAGCGACATGGGTACACCCTCCTCCTGTGTTTGGACCTTCCCTCCGCTGCGCCCGCGGGGCTTTCGGCTCATAGCCGCGCCTCCGGCCGCTGGAGCATGACCGCCCCGAGGACGATCGCTCCCTTCACGACCTGCTGGACCTCGGTCGAGAGGTCGAGCTGGGTCATCAAGCTGAAGATGAGTGCGAACGTGAGCACGCCGAGGAACGTGCCCCCGATCGTCGCCCGGCCGCCCGCCAGGCTGGTGCCGCCGATGACCACGGCCCCGATCGCGTCGAGCTCGTAGAGGTTGCCGCTCACCGGCGAGGCGCTGCCCAGCCGCGCGCAGAGCAGCACGGCGGCCACCCCGGCCAGGAAGCCCGAGAGCACGTAGACGCTGAGGATCGTGCGTCGCACCGGCACGCCGGCGATCCGGGCCGCCTCGCGGTTGCCCCCGACCGCCACCACGTAGCGCCCGTAGCGGGTGCGGTTGAGCACCAGCCAGCCGGCGACCACGATCCCGAGGAAGACGTAGACGGAGACCGGCACGCCGAGGATGCGCCCGTTGCCGAACCACATCAGCGAGAAGGCGGCCGGGTCCCCGAACGAGCCGCCGTTGAGCTCGAGCAGGCCGATCGGCAGCTTGTCGTTGAGCAGTAACGCGACCCCTCGCGCGATCGAGAACATCGCGAGCGTCGCGATGAACGGCACCACGCGCCCGTAGGAGACCGCAATCGCGTTGACCGAGCCGAGCGCCGTCGCGAACGCCAGCGCGCCCAGGATGAACACGAGCGTCGAGCCCTCGGGGTCGACGAGGATGCCGCCGAACATGCCGGCCGCGGCCACCATCGAGCCCACCGACAGGTCGATGCCGGCGGTCGCGATCACGAACGTCATGCCGATCGCGAGCACGCCCACCACGCTCGCCTGGGTGAGCATGTTGCGGACGTTGTCCCAGGTCGGGAAGCTGTCCGGCTTCAGGATCGCGCCGACGACGAACAGCAGCACGACCACGATCACGAGTGCGTACTCCTGCAGGTGGAAGGCGCCGAACCGTCGCTCGGCCAGCGGCGCGTCGGCGGTCGCCGCCGCTCCTCCATCGCCGGGGGGCGTCGTCATCCGACCTCCTCGATCAGGTCCGGGGACTCCGTCGGCGCGACGGCGTGGCGCAGCAGCTCGCGCTCGCTCGCCTGCGCGCCGTCCACCTCGTAGACGAGCTCGCCCTCGCGCATCACGAGGATGCGCGTGCACATGCCCACCAGCTCGCCGAGGTCCGACGAGACCACCAGCACCGCCACGCCCTGCTCGGCCAGGTCGGTGATCACGCGGTAGAGCTCGGCCCGGGTCGCCACGTCGACGCCGCGCGTGGGCTCGTCGAGCAGCAGGATGCGGCAGTGGCGCAGCAGCCAGCGTGCGAGCACCACCTTCTGCTGGTTGCCACCCGACAGTTCGCGCACGACGCGCTCGGTGTCGGTGGGCACCGTGTTGAGCGCCCGCAGGCGCTCGGACACCGCCGCGCGCTCGGCCTTGACGTTCAGCAGCCCGCGCTGAAAGCGCCCAAGGTCGGCGAGGCTGACGTTCTTGGTCTGGCTCCAGTCGAGCAGCAGCCCCTGGGACTTGCGGTCCTCGGGCGCGAGGCCCATGCCGGCGGCGATCGCGCGGCTGGGGCGCCCGGGCGGCAGCCGTTTGCCGTCGACCAGCACCTCGCCCTCCTGGGGCACGTCGAGGCCGTAGATCATCCGCAGCAGCTCGGTGCGGCCCGAGCCGACCAGACCGCCGATCCCGACCACCTCGCCCGCGCGCAGCTCGAGGCTGGCACGGCGCACCATCGGCAGCCGGCGCAGGCCGCGCGCCTCGAGCACCAGCTCGCCCTTGCCGACCGGTCGCTCGGGATAGAGCCGCTCGACCGCCCGACCGGCCATCAGCTCGACGAGCTTGTCCGTCGGCGTCGTGGCCTCGATGCCGGTGGCGACGGTGCGACCGTCGCTGAGGACCGTGACGCGGTCGCCGATGCGGCGGATCTCGTCGAGGCGGTGGCTGATGTAGACCACTGCGACGCCGGCGGCGGTCAGCCGCCGCACGACCTCGAACAGCGTCTCGACCTCTCCGTCATCGAGGATCGCCGAGGGCTCGTCCATGATCAGCAGTCGCACGTCATGCGAGAGCGCACGGGCGATCGAGACGACCTGCTGCGCCGCCGGACGCAGCGCGCTCACCTTCGCGCGCGGCGAGATGCCCTCGTGGCCGAGGCGCGCAAGCAGCGCGGCGGTCTCGCGGCGCATGCGTTCGAGATCGAGGAACGGGCCGCGACGCGGCTCGTGTGCGAGGAAGACGCTCTGCGCGACCGTCAGGTCCTCGACGAGGTCGAGCTCCTGGTAGATCGTCGCCACGCCACGGCGCAGCGAGGCGGCGGGGTCTCCCACCGGCAGCGGCTCGCCGCCGAAGAGGATCTCGCCGGCGGTCGGCTCGACCGCGCCCGAGACGCACTTGATCAGCGTCGACTTGCCGGCGCCGTTGGGTCCGAGCAGGCAGTGCACCTCGCCCGCCTGGACGTCGAAGTCGACGCCCTTGAGCGCCCGCACGCCGGGGTACTCCTTGACCAGCCCGCGCACCTCGAGCGTCGCGGTCATCAGCCCACCACCAGCGGCTGCAGGTTGCGCTGGGCGATCTCGAGCCCCTGCTCGACCTTCTCCGGCGTGCCGCCCCAGACCGGGTCCTCGTGCTCGACGCTGAGCACGCCCTTGAAGCCGCCCTCGTAGAGCGTGTCGACGTAGCGGCGGAAGTCGACCTCGCCGAGGCCGGGGATGCGGTAGCGCCACCAGCCCATGTCCCAGGGGTCCTCGGCGCGGGTGGCGACGCGGCCGAAGAAGCCGTAGCGGTCGCGCTCCCAGGGGAACGTCTCGGCGTCCTTGGCGTGCGCGTGCACGACCCGATCGACATACGGCTTCAGCGCGGCGATCGGGTCGATGCCGAGCCAGAGCAGGTGCGAGGGGTCGAAGTTGAGCCACAGGCCCAGGTCGAACATCCACTCCCACAGCTCGGGCGAGTAGGCCAGGTTGCCCGGGTAGCCGTCCGGGTGCCAGCCCTCCATCACGCAGTTCTCGATCATCAGCTTCACCCCGCGCTCGTGGGCGTAGGCGACGAGCGGGGGGAAGACGCGCTCGGCGTCGCGCAGGTTCTGCGCGACGCTGCGTCCCGGATCGCGGCCGACGAAGGTGCCGACGGGTACGCCCCCCAGCGCAGCGGCGGCGTCGATGCACGCGCGCACGTGCGCGTGGTTCGCCTCGCGTTCGACCGGATCCGGGTGCAGGTTGTTGTCGTAGTAGGCGAGCGCCGAGAGCGTCAGCCCGTGCTCGTCGAGCGCGGTACGCACGCGCTCTGCCTCGCGCTCGTCGAAGGCGTCGGCGGCGACGTGCGAGGCCGTGAACGGGCGGTCGCCGATCGTCGGCCAGGCGGCGAGCTCGAGCGCCTCGTAGCCGTGCGAGCCGGCCCAGGCGGCGATCTCCTCGAGCGAGCGCTCGGGCATGCAGGCGCTGAGGAAGCCGAGCTTCACGAAGCCGTCTCCGCCAGGTCGCTCGCGGCGACGTCGGTCCAGGCGCCGCCGTCGGCGGCCGAGGCGAGCACCGCCTCGGTGATCTGCACGGCGCGACGGCCGTCGGCGAACAGCGGCGTGCCGTCGTGGAGATCCTCGCCGCGAACGGCGCCGTACACGTCCGCGACGAAGGCATCGAAGCAATCGGCGTAGCCCTGCGGGTGCCCGGCCGGCAGCGTCGCCAGACGCGCGGCGTTGGGGGTGAGCAGGGCCGGGTCGCGCGGCAGCAGCAGCGTGTCGTCGCGCTGACCGCGCCAGAGCAGCTCGGGGTTCTCCTGATCGAAGGCGAGCGCCTCATCGGCGGCGTCGAACTCGATCCAGAGCCGGTTCTTGCGCCCCGGCGAGACCTGGCTCACGACCACCGAGCCGAGCGCGCCGCGCTCGGTCTCGAACTGGACCACCGCTGCGTCCTCGGTGTCGACGGCACGCGTCGGTCCGGCGTCGCCGCCGCGCTGGAAGGCGGCGCGCCCGGCCGACTCGCGTCGCTCGGGCAGGGCGGTCGTGGTGCGGGCCGAGAGGCGCACGATGCGCTGCCCGCTGGCGAACTCCGCCAGGTCGCACCAGTGCGAGCCGATGTCGGCAAACGCGCGCGAGGGACCGCCCAGCCGCCGCTCGACGCGCCAGTTGTCGTCGTCGGGACGCGAGAGCCAGTCCTGCAGGTAGGTCCCGTGCACCAGGCGCAGCTCGCCGCAGTCACCGCCGAGCAGGCGCTCGCGCGCCTCGCGGACCATCGGGTAGTACCGGTAGACGAACGGCACCGCCCCCACCAGACCGCGGGCGGAGGCGAGCTCCACCAGCTGGGCGGCGCCGCCGTCGTCCAGGGCGAGCGGCTTCTCGCAGATCACGTGCTTGCCGGCCTCGAGCGCAGCGGTGGCGAGCGGGACGTGCAGGTAGTTCGGCGTGCAGACGTGGATCACGTCGACGTCGTCCGCCTCGACCAGCTCCTGCGCCGACGCGAACGCCCGCTTGGCCCGCAGCCGCGGCGCGGCCCGCTCGGCGCTCGCGGCCGACGAGGCGGCCACGCCTGCCACCTCGCCACCCGCGAGCACGATCGCGCGGGCGTGCACGGCACCGATGAAGCCGGTGCCGGCGATGCCGGCCCGCAGCGTGGGTCCTCCTCCCATCGGTTCGCACCCTCCCACAGACTTTTGCCGGATGTCAAGCAAAAGATGCCTGATTCATGTCCTCTTCATCTGATTCGCTGCCGATAGTCGACAGAAGTCTGCTTGCCGCCGTGCTTTACTCCGAGCCGTGGCCACCACGGAGGAGGATCAGGGGACGGCCCGGCCGCTGGCCGGCGAGGCGGCGACTGCGGGCGCCGTGCTGCGCGTGATCCGCGACGCCGGGACGCTCACCCGCGCCGAGCTGGCGCGCCGCACCGGCCTCGCCCGCTCGACCGTCGCGCAGCGGGTGGACACGCTGCTCAAGCACGAGCTGGTCTACGAGGCGGGTGCCGACGACTCGACCGGCGGCCGTCCGCCGACGGCACTCGCGTTCAACGACGGCTCGGGCGTCGTGCTCTGCGCCGATCTGGGCGTCACCCACTCGCGGCTGGCGATCTGCGACCTCGGCGGCGCGCCGCTGGCGGAGGAGGTCGAGGACGTCGACATCTCGATCGGCCCGGACGCGATGCTCGCCGTGGTCGACGAGCGCTTCGGCGTGCTGCTCGGCCAGATCGACCGCGAGCCGTCGCACGTGCGCGGGATCGGCATCGGCGTGCCCGGCCCGGTCGCCTTCGACCGTGGCGAGCCGACCAACCCGCCGATCATGCCCGGCTGGGACGGCTTCTCGATCCCCGGCTGGTTCGCCAGCCGCTACGACGTGCCGGTGCTCGTCGACAACGACGTCAACATCATGGCGCTCGGCGAGCACTGGACCCACTGGCGCGACCGCGGCCACCTGCTGTTCATCAAGGTCGGCACCGGCATCGGCTGCGGGATCGTGGCCAAGGGCCGGATCCACCGCGGCGCCAAGGGCGCTGCCGGCGACATCGGCCACATCCGGCTCGCCGGCCAGGAGGTCGTCTGCCGGTGTGGCAACGTCGGCTGTCTCGAGGCGGTGTCCGGCGGCGGGGCACTCGCTCGCCGGCTCGCCGAGCAGGGCATCGAGGCGCACTCGAGCCGCGACGTCGTGCGCCTGGTCAGGGACGGCAACGGTTCCGCGACCCAGCTCGTGCGCGAGTCCGGCCGCAACCTCGGCGAGGTGCTCGCCGGCTGCGTCAACTTCTTCAACCCCGAGGTGATCGTGATCGGCGGCGACGTCGCCCAGTCCTCCCAGCAGCTGCTGGCCGGGGTGCGCGAGGTCATCTTCCAGCGCTCGCTGCCGCTCGCCACCGAGGAGCTGCGCGTCGTGCCGAGTCAGCTCGAGGACCGCGCCGGCGTGATCGGCGCCGCGATCATGGCGATCGAGCGCGTCCTCTCCCCCGACGCCATCGATCGTGCGATCAGACGCGGCGTCGCGGCCTGAGCCGCGCGCCTAGCCGTAGTAGTAGCCGGCCGTCAGCAGCTGGCTGTGGATGTCGTGACCGAGCACCAGCATCACGATCGCCACGCCGACGATCGGGCCCCAGCGTCTGCCGGTCCCACGGGCGGCGAGCGCG
This sequence comes from uncultured Thermoleophilaceae bacterium, assembly GCA_963846505.1. Lineage (GTDB taxonomy): Bacteria > Actinomycetota > Thermoleophilia > Solirubrobacterales > Thermoleophilaceae > JACVRW01. The sequence goes on from CAWJWD010000004.1 coordinate 987,775, forward strand.
AGCACGGCCGCGAACGGCGCCAGCAGCGGCAGCAGATAGCGGCTCTGCCCGAACCACGTCGGGATTCCGGCGGCAAAGGCCCCGTACTGCGCGACTCCGACGACGCCGAGCATGCCGGCGATCAGGAGCGCGTAGATCGCGAAGTCGAGCGCGCGGCGCCTGGCCTCGGCACGCAACCGCCAGAACGCGAGCCCGCAGAGGGCCAGCACGGCCAGGGCGGGAATCAGCGCCGCGCTCGCGACCCAGTTGGGGAACGTCACCTTGAGCCAGCCGAATGAGCCGATGAAGCCGTTGAACCACACCTCCTTGAACGGCACGCCCGGCCCTCTGGCCACCTCCAGCCCAGGCAGCGGCGGGAGGTAGAACTGCCAGATCAGCCGGAGCTCGGCGCCGAGGCTGCCGTTGTCGCTGCCCGTGGTCTGGTCGAAGGTGCCCGGCACTGCCGACGCCAGGGGCACGGCCGGGCGGTCCCAGGACAGGTTGAGCAGCCCCACGAGCAGGATCGGTGCCACCAGCGCGCCGGCGAACGCGGCCAGGCGCCGCAGCGACGCCCCGGTGTCCTCTCGCTGGCGGAGCTCGATCGCGACGATCGCGACCAGCCCGCCGACGAACAGCCCGGCGAAGTTGTATTTGGTCAGCGCCCCACAGGCGAGCACGACGCCGGTCGCGACCGCCAGTCGCGTGCTCAGCCCTCGCCGCAGCGCGCGAGCGATGCAGTAGAAGAGCGCCGCGGAGATCGTGAACAGGAGCGCGTCGGGGTTCAGGGAGGACGACGCCCAGCCGAACAGCGGTCCGAGCGCGGCCCCCAACCCTCCGACCGTCCACGCCCACGGCACCGCTGGCAGGGCCTCACGCACGAAGAGGAACACGAGCGCGGCAGTGATGGCGGCCAGCAACGCCGACAGCAGGCGCATCAGGAACAGGCGGTGGAGGAGATCCTGACCCGAGGCCAGCGTGTACGGAACCGCCTGCAGCATGAAGAACAGCGGTGGCTGGGCGCTCGATGTGCCTGCGCCACCATGGTCGCCGCTGTCCAGTCCGGCGTTCAGCGAGCGATCCAGCCGCTCCCGTTCAGTGCGCGTCCAGATGGGAGCGTTGCCGGGATCCTGTCGTTGGCTGAGATAGCGCAGGTCGTGCAGGACGGCCTGCATCTCGGGCGAGTATGTGAAGTCTTCCCCGTCGGGCGGCCGGCCCGTCTCGGCCACCCGCTGCGCGTATGCGAAGTGGTCCTGCTCGTCGACGTTCTGGAACGGCGGTGAGACGATCGCCCAGGTACCTGCGCTGAGGAAGGCCACGAGCGCGCACGCCCACGCCGCGGCCGGAACGCGCCCGGCCAACGCTGCCACGCGGCCTGGGGCGCCCTTCTTCTCCTCCTCCGACTGCTCGAGCTCGGCCTTCACCGGTGCTCCTTCGCCGAGGTCCCGCAGCAACCGGTGGACGACGAGCGCCACCACTCCGAGCATCATGAAGAGCGCCAGCACTCCGGCCCAGGCGCTCCCGAACGGACTGTTGAGACCGAGCCGGCGAACGACCGTCGGAACGTAGGACCACCAGGCTTCCTCGCCGCTGGCGACGTAGTCGATCCGGAAGCGGCTTCCCGCGGGACGATCGTCGACGGCCGGAGGAGGTGGACGATCCCATCGCTTGGCGATCGATCCGAGCGACCCCATGACCGAAGCCGAGCCGCCCTGCCCCGCGGTGACGCAGACCTCGGCACCGCTGACGCTGCTCGCCACGGGACGCACGGGTACGGTCGCGGCGCCGGCTCTCCACCCTTGGGGGAGTCTGCCTCGCGTCACGACGCGGCCGTCCGGACCCGTGACCGCGACCGCGAGCGACGGACCGAAGACGCTCGAGAACGAGACCCGCAGCGCCTCCGTGCCCTCCGGCACGAGCTCGCGTCTCTGACAGACGGTGGTCCGCTCGCCGCGCGTGTCTCTGAGGATTCTGCCCGCCACCACGTTGTTGTGATGGGTGAAGCGCTCCGTTCCGGTCGCGAGCACCGCGACGAGGCTGACCGCGATGGCGGCGAGTCCGACGACCACCGGGATCCAGATCGGGATCCGGCGTGCCTGCTTGCGCGGCGGAGGCGCTCTTGCCGGCGCGCGCCGGACTCTTGCTTGCGGGGCTGCTCTCTGTTTCGCAGGTCGCCGCCGAGTGGCCCGAGCGCTCATTGAAAGGCAAGTCTAGATCATTCTGATATGCCTTTTTACTGATCTCCCGCGAGACCTGTCAGCGCTGGCGCCACCACTTGGCGCGCTCGACCATCTGGATCGCGCGCTGCTCCCACCACGACCCGACCTTCGCCGGACCGCCGTTGCAGGGGCCGTTCGAGTAGCCCGGACGCTCGACCCAGAGGTAGGCGTCGACCTTCTCGTACGCGGTGTTCGTCGTCGGCAGCGGACCGGCGGCGGCGTTGGGCGGGTTGCACCAGATCGTGTGCCCGTTGCGATACAGGCCGCCGTTGCCATTGTGGGAGGTGTTGACGATGAAGTGCTTGCCGCCCAGGCGCTTGGACAGCTGCAAGCCGTAGCGGACGTTCTTCTCCGTGCTCACCTGATGCGTGGCGTTCAGCATGAAGCCGCGCACCCGACGGATGCCGACCTTCCTCAGCTTCGGCGCCATCCTGGCGACGCTCTCCCAGTCGGGCGCGCCGGCCTCGATGTAGACCGTCGCGTTGGGGAGCTTCGAGAGCTTCTTCACGCCGTAGGCGAGCGTGCGCAGGCGAGCGGAGCGCCGGCTCGGGATGAGGCAGTCGACCAAGCCGAGCGAGTCCGGCTCGAACGCGATCACGACCTCGTTGGAGCCGATGCCCTTGGCGACCTGGCTGATCCAGCGGCGATAGCGGGCATCCTGCGCGGGGCCGCCGCCGGTGAAGTTGCCGCCGCAGGCGTGATCGTCGCCGAAGATCGCCAGCAGCGGCACCTGGTCGCCGGCCTGCTCGAACATGCCGCGCAGCTTGTAGCCGACCGGCTGCTCCCACATGCCGAACCACTTGAACTGCGGCGCCTGCGCGAGGCGCAGGACCTTGGTCGCATCAGCCTTGCGGCCGCGGCCCACCAGCGAGCGATAGCCCTTCCAGGTGGGATTCCACTCGGTGTTCTGGTCCCACCAAACCTGGCCCACGAGGGGGTTGGGCGCGTTCGCTGCGGGGTTCTGCCCGCCCGCGAGCGCACCACCCGGCGCGATCGCTCCGAGCGCGATCGCCAGCACCGGCACGAACAGACCGAACCGACCCTTTCGGCGTTCTCGACCCATGAGAAGGGGTACACGCTAGCGCTTCTCGCCGCTACGCTCGCACACGCTCGTCTCGAGGTCCGCTTTGCTGCTCGCCGAACGTCTCACCGCGCAACTGCTCGGCGGCCCGCCGGCCGCCGATCCCGTCGCCGTCGCCGAGCGGCTGCTCGCCGTCCAAGCGCAGGACCCGCGCGGCTTTCGCCTCGCCGTCCGCGCGCGCACGAGCGGGCTGGCCGCGCGCGACGTCGACCGCGCGTTGACCGAGCAGCGCACGCTGCTGATCAGCTGGCTCAACCGAGGCACCATGCACCTCGTGCGTCGCGAGGACTACCCCTGGCTGCAGGCGCTGACGGCAGCCCGATCGGTCACGACGAACGCTCGGCGCCTGGCCGAGGAGGGCGTCGGCCCGGAGGCCGCCGAGCGGGGCGTGGCGATCGTCGAGCGGGCGCTGGCCGACGACGGTCCGCTCACGCGCGATCAGCTGCGGGGAGCGAGTCGCGGCCGCCGGCGTGCGCACCGAGGGCCAGGCGCTCGTGCACGTGCTGCTGCTCGCCAGCCTGCGCGGGCTGATCGTCCGCGGCCCGGTCACGGACGCCGGGCAGGCGTTCGTGCTCGTGCGCGACTGGCTGGGCGAGCAGGCTCCCGTCGACCGCGAGCGCGCGCTGGCGGAGCTCGCTCGCCGCTACCTCGCCGGCCACGGACCGGCGAGCGACCGCGACCTCGCGCGCTGGGCCGGCCTCGGCTTGCGCGACGTGCGCGCCGGCCTGACCGCGATCGCCGCGGAGCTGGTGGAGCGCCACGACGGGCTGGTCGACCTCGCCGAGCGTCCGTCGGCTCCGCCCGAGCTGCCGCCTCCGCGCCTGCTCGGCCCCTTCGACCCGACCCTGCACGGTTGGATCTCGCGCGAGCCGCTGCTCGGCTCGCGGACCGACGTCGTCACCACGAACGGCATCTTCCGCCCGATCGCGCTGGTCGGCGGACGGGCGGTCGCGATCTGGCGCCTGGCCGGCGGCAAGGTCTCGCTCGAGCCCTTCGAGCGCCTCGCCCGCCCGGTCCGGAGCGCACTCGAGCACGACGCGCAGGACGTCCTGCGCTTCCTCGCCGTCGCGGCGCGGTGACGCACCGAGTGGTGCCCGACGCGCGGCGTCGAGCGGCACCCGTCGCCCTAGGTCGCGCCCTGCTCGGCGAGCTGCAGCTCGTACTCGCGCATCAACTCCACGAGCGAGATCTCCAGGCCGCGCGTGAGCAGCACGAGTCGCTCGAAGGTCGGGCTCTGCTGCGCGCGCTCGACCTTGCCGACGTGATTGCGCGAGATGCCGATCTCGAGGGCGAGCTTCTCTTGCGAGAGCCCCTTTCCCTTCCGAAATCCGCGTAGCGCGTCACCGAGGGCTGCTCCCTCCGGACTTCTCGGACCCGATGCCACTTGCCGAGCACCGTTTCAACGATCTCCAGTGGAATCCACACCCTATAGTGCACATTTTGATGCTTATACGTTTCTTAACATTCCTAAAGCGCACGGTTGTGGAGCGCTGCCAGCGAACGAACAGCGGTGCGCGGAGCGTGTCCGGCCGGCGCACAGGCGGGTCGTTCAGCGACCCGAGAGGTCGCGCCGCAGCAGTGCGATGCTCTGCTCGAGCTGATCGCGCGTGGCGGCGCTGACCGACGGAGCTCCCGTCGCGCGGTTGATGCGCGCATGGATGACCTTGTGCTCCTCGCGCGTCTTCTGCGAGACCAGTCCGACGAGGCGGGAGCGCTCGGCGCGCAGCTTCTCGCGCGAGACGAAGGCGGCCTCGGGCGCCGCCGGTGGTGGCGCGACGGCGGCGACGCGGCGACGGAGGCGGCGGGGGCTCGTCGCCGGTCGAGAACAGCTGCAGCGTCGTCTGGCTGAGGATCGCCTCGTCGAGCTCGCCCGAGGAGCTGAGCGTCTCGAAGCCGACGCCCTCCCCCCGCTCGGCCCGCTCGGGCTGCTCGCCCTCCTCCTCGCCCAGGCCCAGCAGCTCCAGCGCGTGGCGGCGCTCGTCCTCGATCTCGATCGCCAGCCGCTTGAGCCGCAGGTCGGCCGGCATCAGCAGGTAGCTCATCTGCCGCCTGGGCGCCGGGGTGCGACGGATGAAGCGGCCGACGACCTGGCGGAAGAACAGCTCCGTGCGCGCGGGCGTGGCGTAGACGCCGACGCGCAGGCGCGGGATGTCGACGCCCTCGGAGACCATCAGCACCGACACCAGCCAGCGCGCCCGCGAGGCACTGAAGGCAGCGATGCGCGCGCTCGCCTCGAGCTCGTCGCTGGTGACGACGTCCGGCCGCTCGCCGCAGATCCGACCCAGCCGCTCGGCGATCGAGCGGGCGTGCTCCTGGTCGGCCGCGAGCACCAGCCCGCCTGCGTCGGGCTGCCCGGCCGCGCGCACGTCGGAGAGCTTGGCGTCCGCGTCGCGCAGCACCTCGCCCATCCAGTCGCCCTCGGGTCGAGCGCGGTGCGCAGCCGGCGGGCCTCCTCGGCGCGCGGCAGCACCGTGTCGAAGTCCGCGCTGCGCAGGCGGCCGTCGCTCTTCCACTCCATCTCGCCGTCGTAGGGCAGGAAGGTGATCGGCCGGCAGACCTCGTCGACGAGCGCCTGCGGGTAGCCGTAGACGAAGTCCGCGCGGCTGACGCCGTCGGCGTCGTAGCTGACCCATGGGATCGCCGAGTTGTCCGAGCGGAACGGCGTGCCGGAGAGCAGCAGCCGGAAGACCGCGCCGTCGAAGGCCTCCCGCGCGCGCATGCCCCAGGCGGCCTGATCGCCCATGTGGTGCGGCTCGTCGGCGATCAGCAGCGTCGGCCGGCCGGTTCCGCGGGCATGGACGCGCGGACCGGCCGCGATCGTCTGGTAGGTGACCGCCACGCCGTGGCGGTCGCGCGGCTCGACGCCCTCCGCGTTCGGGCGGTTCGGCTCGAGGTCGATGCCGTGGCGCGCGGCTGCCGCCGCCCACTGGCGGCAGATGTGGGTGGTCGGCCCGGCGACCACCACCCGGGAGACGCGGCCGGAGCGCAGCATCTCCGCCGCCACGTGCAGGCCGAAGGTGGTCTTGCCCGCGGCGGGGGTCGCCGAGGCGAGGAAGCTCGTCCCGCCGATGGGCTGCCAAGGCGGCCGCGGCGGCGCTCTGCCAGGCGCGCAGCGGCGGCGGCGCGACGGCGACGGAGGAGGTCGAGACGGCGTTCACGGAGCGCGGCAAGCTAGGCGCTGCGTCGGACGACGAGGGCCTGGCGGTCGAGGACGTGTACGCGCTGCTGGTCGAGCGCGAGAGCGACTTCGAGCTCCAGTTCGACCACGTGATCCCGGTCGTGCTCGGCGGCGCCATGAGCGCCGAGAACCTGCAGCTGCTGTGCGCGACCTGCAATCGCGCCAAGGGCGGCTCGCTCCAGCCGAGCGGTCACTCGACTGTCACGACCTGCACGCCGGCACCGTCCACTCTAGGCTCGCCCCATCCAACCCCGGAGGCTCCCGCGATGACGACCGATCCCCAGCTCGACCTCGACCCGCTGCGCACCGCCCTCGGCGGCGCCGTGACCACCGCCGCCGACGACGGCTGGGACGCCGCTCGCATGGCCTGGAACCTCGCCGCCGACCAACGCCCGGCGGCCGTCGTGCACGCCGAGGACGCCGCCGACGTGCAGGCGGCCGTGGACTTCGCACGCTCGGCCGGGGTCGGCATCGCCGTCCAGGGCACGGGCCACGGTGCCTTCCCGCTCGAACCGCTGGACGGCCTGCTGCTGCTCAAGACCACCCGCATGACCGGCGTCGAGATCGACGTCGAGGCGCGGCGCGCGCGGGCGGAGGCGGGTGCGCTCTGGGGCGACGTCGTCGCCGCCGCGGGCCAGCACGGCCTGGCGGCACTGCACGGCTCCTCGCCCGGACACCGGCGTCGTCGGCTACACGCTCGGCGGCGGCATCGGCTGGCTCGCACGCCGTCACGGCCTCGCCTGCAACCGCGTGCGCGCGGTCGAGCTGGTCACCGCCGACGGCGAGGCACGCCGCGTCGACGCCGACGCCGACCCGGACCTGTTCTGGGCGCTGCGCGGCGGTGGCGGCAGCTTCGGCGCGGTGACCGCGATCGAGTTCGACCTCTTCGAGCTGCCGGAGATCTACGCCGGCGCGCTGTTCTGGCCCGCCGCCGCCAGCACCGAGATCCTGCAGGCGTACCGCGAGTGGGCACACGACGCGCCCGAGGAGCTGACCTCGATCATCCGCCTGCTGCGGCTCCCGCCGCTGCCCGAGGTGCCCGAGCCGCTGCGCGACACGCCCGTGATCGACCTCGGCTTCGCCTACGCGGGCGACCCGGCCGCGGGGGAGGAGCTGATCCGACCGCTGCGCGAACTGGCGCCGACGATGATCGACACCTGCGGCACCGTCTCCGCCACCGAGCTGGGCAGCCTGCACGGGGACCCCGAGCAGCCGGTGCCCGGCCTCGGCAACCACACGCTGCTGCGCGAGCTGACCCCCGAGACCGTGGACGCCCTGATCGACGTCGCCGGCCACGAGTCGGGCAGCCCGCTGCTCGCCGTCGAGCTGCGCCAGCTCGGCGGCGCGCTGGGCCGCGCCGACGAGGGCAGCGGCGCACTCGCGGCGCTCGACGGCGATTACGTGCTCTACGGCGTCGGCGTGCCGATGACGCCCGAACTCGGCAAGGCGGTCCCGGAGCGCCTGCGCGCGGTGATCGAGGCCGTCGGCCCCTGGACGACGGGTGGCAGCTACCTCAACTTCGGCGACGCGCCGGGCGAGGACACCGCGAGGGCCTTCGACGCCGACACCTACGCCCGTCTGCGCGGCGTCAAGCGCGACTACGACCCGGGCGACATGTTCCGCTCCAACCACCCGGTTCCGCCGGCGGACTGAGGCCGACGACCTCGAGCGCGTCGACGCCACGCTCGTGCGGAGCATCCGCCGCACGGTGGGTCGGTCGCCGCCTGGGGTCGGCAGGGACGATATTCGGGGGACAAATACCATTCAAGCCTTGCCCATCGCTAGCCTGGCGCGCCATGCGGGCGCTGCTCCAAGAGCTCATGGATGCCGCAGCCAGCCACGCCGACTACGCCGACGCGCGCTACGTCCGCACGCGCTACGAGCACCTCTCGGCCGCAACGGCAAGCTCGACCGGCTCGACTCCGACGAGCGTGAGGGCGTCGGCGTGCGCGTGCGCGTCGGTGGCGCCTGGGGCTTCGCGGCCGTGCGCGGCAGCGAGCGCGCGGACGTCGAGGCGGCGCTCGAGCGAGCGCTGGCGGTGGCGCAGGGCACAGCCGGCGGCGCCGGGCGGCGAGCTCGCGCCGGAGCCGCCCGCGCACGGCGACTGGGTCAGCCCGGTCGAGCGCGACCCTTCGCCGTCTCGCTCGAGGACAAGCTCGGCGTGCTGGCCGCCGCGGAGGCCGCCCTGCGCGAGCAGCCCGGTCTCACGACCACCGAAGCGAGCTTCCAGGCGCTGCAGGTGGAGAAGCTGCTGGCCTCGACCGAGGGCGCGCTCTGCGAGCAGCGCACGACGCGAGTGCGGCGGCGGGCTGATGGCGGTCGCCGTCGACGGCCACGAGAGCCAGGTCCGCTCCTACCCCGCCTCACACGGCGGCTCGATCGCCCAGGCCGGCTACGAGCACTTCCTCGGGCTCGACCTGCCCGGGCACGCGCCGCGCGTCGCCGAGGAGGCCGTCGCGCTGCTGAGCGCACCCGCCTGCCCCGCCCGGCGCACGACGCTGATCCTCGCCGGCGAGCAGCTCGGCCTGCAACTGCACGAGTCGGTCGGGCACGCCGTCGAGCTGGACCGGGTGCTCGGGCGCGAGGCCTCGTATGCGGGCACGAGCTTCGTCGGCCCCGACGGCGTCGGCAGCCTGCGCTTCGGCTCCGAGCACGTCGACGTGACCGCCGACGCGACCACCCCCGGCGCGCTCGGCAGCTTCCGCTGGGACGACGAGGGCGTCGCCGGACAGGCGGTGCCGATCGTGCGCTCGGGCGTGCTGGCGGGCTTCCTGTCCTCGCGCGAGACGGCGGCCGAGATCGGCCTGCCGCGCTCGGGCGGCTGCATGCGCGCGGACGGCTTCGCCCGGCAGCCGATCGTGCGCATGACGAACGTCAACCTCGAGCCCGGGCACCGCCGGCAGCCTCGAGGACCTGGTCGCCGACACGGACGACGGCATCTTGATCGAGACCAACCGCTCGTGGTCGATCGACAACCGCCGCCTGCACTTCCAGTTCGGCGGCGAGGCCGCCTGGGAGATCCGCGGACGGCGAGCGCGGCCGGCTGCTGCGCAACCCCACCTACGCGGGCCGCACGCCCGTCTTCTGGGCCAGCTGCGACGCCGTGTGCTCCGCGGACGAGTGGCAGCTGGTCTCGCTGCTGAACTGCGGCAAGGGGGAGCCAGGGCAGGAGGCCCGCGTCTCGCACGGCTCCGCCCCGGCCCGCTTCCGCGACGTGCAGGTCGGCGTCGCGTGAGCGTGCCCGTGGTGCCCGGGTGAACGCGTCCGCCGGCGACCTGGCCCAGCGCGCCCTCGCGCGCGCGGGCGCGGACGCGCTCGTGCAAGTCACGCGCGAGCGCTCGCTGCTGCTGCGCTTCGCCGCCTCGCAGCCGACCCAGGCGACGTCGGTCGACGACGTCACGATCGAGGTCGCCGTCCTGCACGACGGCCACGTCGGCCGTGCCGCGACCAATCGCAGCGACGACAGCGCCCTGGCAGACTGCGCGACGCAGCGCGCGCCGAGCCGCCCGAGCGGCGGCCACGGCCGCGGGCCGGGGCGCCTATCCAGGCTTTCCCACCCCCCGCCCGGGCCGCACGCACGACGGCCACGACCCGGCGACGGCAGCGCTCGATCCCGCGCCAGGGCGGAGCCGCGCTGGCAACCGCCTTCGACGGCCGCGCGACCGGCAGCGCTCGAGGCCCACGGGGTCTGGACGGCAGGCGAGGTCGAGACCGCGGTCGCGAGCGGCGACGAGGTGGCGACCGACCGCGTCACCGACGCCTTCCTGAAGGTGATCTGCATCGATCCCCGCACGGGCCGCAGCGGCTACGCGCGCAGGCTGCGGCGTGTCCGCGGACGCGCTCGACGCCGGCGCGCTGGCGCAGCAGGCGGCGGCCAAGGCGGCGTTCGCGGGTGAGCCGGCGGCGCTGGAACCCGGCGAGCTACCCGGTGGTGCTCGAGGCGCACGCGCGTCGGCACGCTGCTGTTCGAGCTCGGACCGATCGCCTTCAACGGGCTCGCGCACGTCGAGGACCGCGGTGCGCTCGCCGGGCGGCTCGGCACGCGCGTGGCCGCGCCCGCGATCAACCTCTCCGACTCGCCTCGCTTCGCCACCACGCTGCCACGCGCGATCGACGCCGAGGGCGTGCCGAAGGCCCCGCTGCCGCTGATCCAGGACGGCGTCGCGCACCGCGTCACCCATGACACCCGCAGCGCGGCGCTGGCGGGGACCGAGTCGACCGGCCACGCGCTCGCTCCCGGCGGCGCGCCCGAGGGACCGGGCCCGTCGAACCTCGTGCTGGCCGGCGGCGGCGCGGCCGACGAGCGGGAGCTGTGCGCGCCGATCGAGCGCGGCGTCTACGTGACGCGCCTCTGGTACGCCAACGTCGTGCGCCCGAAGGAGACGCTCGCCACCGCCGTCACCCGCGACGGCACCTTCCTGATCGAGGACGGCCGCATCAGCCGACCGCTCGCGGACCTGCGCATGACCGACGAGCATCCTCGGTGCGCTCAGCCGCGTGCAGGCGCTGACGAGCCGCCAGCAGCTCGTCACCGAGGGCGAGTTCTACGGCCGTCGCTTCGCCTCGGGCGGCGTCTGCCCGGCGTTGCGGATCGGCGCGCTGCGCTTCACCGGCCCGGCCGGCTGAGCGACGCTAGAGCTGCAGCAGGACCAGGACGTTCGCGACGAACAGCAGCGAGAAGAAGATCGTCCAGCGGTTGAGGTTGCGCTCGACCAGCGAGCCGCCGCCGAGCGGGCCGCGCGCCGGTGCCGACGCCGAAGGCGCCCGAGAGACCGGCGTCCTTGCCCGAGTGCATCAGGATCAGCACGATCACGATCACCGACGAGGATGACCTGTACTCCGCTGAGGATCGCTTCCACGCGGCCGAAGAGTAGCGGGCAGGCCGCTCAGGGCCGTGCGCGCCCTCCGAGCTGGTCCAGCGCGTCGCAGGATCTCGATCGCCTCGCCGCGCAGCTCGCGGTCGACCGCGCGCCAGTCCTCCTGCGGACAGCTTGCCCATCCGGTGGTCGAGCTCGGCGTCGCGGATCTCGCGGTACTTGGCCTCCTTGGCCGCCTCGAGCTCCTCCCGCTCGGCCTCGCTCGCGCGTCGGCGACCTCCCGCTCGCGCGAGAACGGGCGCACGACGACGAGCGCGACCAGCGCCAGCAGGACGATCACCGCGAGGCCGTACTCCATGGCGGGAGCCTAGCGCGCGAGAGCTCTCGGCCGAGCTCGGGCCGAGTAGATGCTGCGCACGCGCCGCAGGCGCGCCTCCGGCGCCGGCCAGACGGCGATCAGCGCGCCGAGCACCGCGAGCGCCGCCGCCGATCCAGATCCAGGCCACCAGCGGCGACACGATCGCGCGGAAGGCGGCCGGCGGCGGGTCGCTTGCGGTAGCGCTCGGCGAGCGCGGCGATCACGAGCGCCTGCACGTCGCCGCTCGACGTCGCCGAACTTGCGGTCGGCCTCGCGCAGCGGCTTGGTCAGGCGCGCCGAGGTCGGGCCGCACCGCCAGCCAGAAGTCGCTGCTCGAGCCCCCAGCGCAGGTCGACCTCGCTCGTCGCCTCGCCCTCGAAGAAGCGCGAGATCGTCGCCCAGCGACGGATCGCCCGACGAGTAGTAGTTGCGCGACGGGTGCAGCGTGAAGCGCTCGTCGCCCTTGCGCACGTCGAGCACCGCGCCGAAGCGAGATCGGCGCGCCGGTGCCGGCGCCGTCGCCGCCGAGCTTGCGCGGTCGGCCTCGCGGTAGGTGACCTGGTAGCCGTCGATCTCGAAGCTCTCGCCCGGGCTGAGGCGCACGTCGCGCTGGTCGATGAACGCCGACGACGCCGCGACGCCGAGGAACAGCACGGCGATGCCGGCGTGCACCAGGTAGCCGCCGTAGCGGCGCCGGTTGCGCGCCGACCAGCCGCAGCAGCGCCCGCGGCCAGGCGCTCGCCGGTCATCACCCGGCGCGCCCGGCGCGCCGCGCCAGAACTCCTGCCCGACCACCGCCAGCACGAAGGCGACGAAGCAGAACATCAGCAGCGACGGCGGGCTGTCGGCGGCGTCGGTGAACGCCAGCAGCGCGACCAGCGCCACGCCGGTGACCGCGAGCGGCGCCAGCAGCACCCGCCGCAGCGAGCTCCAGCGTCACCCGCCGCCAGGCGAGCACCGGGCCGATGCCGGTCAGCAGCACGAGCACGAGCGCCAGCGGCGTCGTCAGGCGGTTGAACCAGGGCGGCCCGACGCTCGCCTTGGTGCCCGGTGACCGCCTCGGAGATCAGCGGGAAGAACGTGCCCCAGAAGATCACCAGGCAGAGGCCGACGAGCACGAGGTTGTTGAGCAGGAAGAACGCCTCGCGCGAGAGCAGCGAGTCGAGCTTCGCCTTCGAGCTGCAGGTCGGGCAGGCGGCTGAGGATCAGCGCCACCGAGCCGACCAGCACGATGCCCGATGAAGACCAGGAACTGCGTCGCCGATCGTCGAGGCGCCGAAGGCGTGGATCGACTCGAGGATCGCCCGAGCGCACGAGGAACGTGCCGAGCAGCGCGAGCACGAACGTGGCGCAGATCAGCGACACGTTCCAGATCTTCAGCATCCCGCGCTTCTCCTGCACCATGATCGAGTGCAGGAACGCGGTGCCGATCAGCCACGGCATCAGCGACGCGTTCTCGACCGGGTCCCAGGCCCAGTAGCCGCCCCAGCCGAGCTCGGTGTAGGACCAGAGCGCGCCGAGCATGATGCCGGTGCCGAGGAAGGTCCAGGCGATCAGCGCGAAGCGGCGCGTGGCGCGGATCCAGTCGGCGCCGGTGTGGCGGGTGATCAGCGCGCCGACCGCGAACGCGAACGGGATCGCGAAGCCGACGTAGCCCGTGTAGAGCATCGGCGGGTGGATCATCATCGCCGGGTGGCGCAGCAGCGGGTTGAGCCCGGCGCCCTCGGCCGGCGGGACTGCGAGCGTGTCGAAGGGGTTCTCCCAGCCGACCATCAGCAGCAGGAAGAAGCCGGCGACGACGCCGAGCACCGCGGTCGCCCAGGGCGCGATCTCGCGCAGCGAGCGCCGCGTGACGAACAGCACCGCGCTCGAGAACAGCGACAGCAGCGTCGCCCACAGCAGCAGCGAGCCGTCCTGGGTCGCCCACATCGCGGTGACCTTGTAGAAGGTCGGCGTGTCGGTCGAGGAGCCCTGCGGCGACCAGCTGCGTAGGAGAGGTCGGTGCGCAGGAAGGCGGCCTCGAGGATCGCGAAGGCCGCGACCATCAGCGCCGCCAGGCAGTAGATCGCCCGCCGGCCGGAGGCGACCCAGTCGCGCCGGCCGCGCAGCGCCCCGTAGACCGACGCGCCCGCCGCGTAGAGCGCCGTCAGCAGCCCGACCACGAGGCAGGCGGAGCCGACGCCGGCCATCTAGGTGTTCTTGGATTCCTTGGTGAACTTCGACGGGCACTTCGTCACGAGCGAGTCGCGCTCGGCGACGAAGGTGCCCTTGCGCAGCTCGCCCGAGACGATCACCTCGCGCCCGTCGCGGAACGGGTCCGGCACGGACGCCGGCGTAGGTGACCGGCAGCGAGTCGCTGCCGTCGCGGTCGCGGATGCGGAAGCGCAGGCCGTCGTCGCCGTGCTTGCGGATCGAGCCGTGCGACGACCTTGCCGGTCAGCTCGTAGGACTGCCCGGCGCTTGCACCTCGGACGGCTTGCTGGCCTCGGTCGAGGCGCTGAAGCTCGTGTAGATCAGCGCGGTCGCCAGCAGCAGGGCGACGCCGCCGAAGACGCCCAGGCGCAGCTTGCGCTTGCGGGAGGGATCCATCGCCCCGGCATTCTGGCAGGCCGGCTAGCGGTTGCTCGGATGGCCCTCCCCCGGCCACGGCGAGAGCAGCAGGATCAGGCGCGCGTCGGCGGTCGCGCGGACCTCGTGCCGCTCGTTCGGCTCGAAGTGGAACAGCGCTCCGGCGCGCCCCTCGACGCTGTCGCCTCCCTGCTGCACCTCGACCTCGCCGGCGGCGACCACCAGCCAGGCTCGCTCGTGCACCTGATGCTCGTGGAGCGCCTCGCCCGCCGGGCAGGTTGATCGCGATCGCGCGCGTCTCGTCGTCCGAGCGCAGCACGCGTGGTTGGTGCGGCTGCACGTCGAGCCCGGCGATGTCCCAGCTGTCCATGACTCCTCCCCCAGTCGGGTGACCCAGGCATGATGTGCACCCGTGCCCGGCGCAACTTCCACCTGCCCGTCCGGTTACAAATGCCGGATGCGTTCCCCGCGCCTGCTCGGCCCTGCCCTCTCGCTCGTCGTCCTGCTGCTTGCCCTGGCGCCCGCCGCAAGCGCCGCGCCGCCCGAGCGCACGACGCTCGAACAGCGGCTGGGAGACGCGCAGCGAGGCCGCCGCGCCTGCGCCCGAGCAGCCGGCCGCGCCCGAGGAGAGCGAGCCCGGCACGGGCGAGCAGACCGGCGCCACGCCCGCCGCGGCCGCGCCTCCCAGACCACGCCCTGGCAGGCCACGCGCGTGCCGGGCGTGTTCGACCCGCGCGCGCTGCCCAGCCTCTACGGCGGCACGGTGCGCAGCTACCGGGTCAGCTTCACCGGCCCCAAGACGCCGCGCGGCTTCTCCTGGCGCGTCGCCTTCGACGAGGTCCGCCGCGGCGCCACGGTCTTCCTCAACGGCCGCCGCATCGGCGCCAACCGCGATCCCTACACGCCGTTCGAGGTCGACGCCAAGGGCCTCCGGCCAGGCAAGACGAACCTGCTGCGCGTCGAGGTCGACGGCCGCAAGAACCCGAAGATGCCCGAGGCCTGGTGGAACTGGATCGGGATCGTGCGCCCCGTGCACCTCGTCCCGGTCGGCCGCGCGCACATCAGCGAGCTCGGCACGATGTCCGACGTCCGCTGCACCGGTCCGGCGCGCGGCTGCAAAGCCTCGCTGCTGATCGACGGCCAAGCTCGAGCGCACTGCGGGCGTCAAGCGCATCGCGCCGCGGCTGGAGGTCCGGCTGCGCGCGCCCGGCGGGCGCGTCGTCCGCAAGACCTTCAGGCTGTCCGCGCCAGACGGCCGCCAAGCAGCGGGTCCAGCTCGAAGCTGCCGGTGCCCGCACCGCAGCTGTGGTCGCCCGAGTCGCCCAAGCTCTACTCGGCCGAGCTGACCCTGCGCGACGGCGGCGTCGTGCAGCAGGTCGAGCAGCGCCAGGTCGGGCTGCGCTCGGTGACGGTCGTCGGCGGGCGCCTGCGGCTCAACAACCGACCGATCCAGCTGCGCGGCGCCTCGATCCACGAGGACATGCCCGGCCACGGCGCCGCGCTCACCGGGCAGGGACATGGACACGATCGTCGCCGAGCTGAAGGAGCTCGGCGCGAACGTCACGCGCTCGCACTACCTGCTCAACGAGGGCCTGCTGCGGCGCCTCGACCGGGCCGGGATCATGGTCTGGAACCAGGCCCCGATCTGGCAGCGGGACCGTCACGGCAACCTGCTCCAGTGGCCGAACCAGCGCAAGCGCGCCTGGGAGACGGTCCGGCGCACGGTGCTCGGCGCGCGCAGCCACCCCGTCGGTGATCACGCATTCGGTGGCGAACGAGCTCTGGTCGCGTCCGGACGAGCGTCCGAACAGCACCAGGCCGTACCTGATCAAGGCCCAGGAGGTCGCGCGCGACACCGACCCGACGCTGCCGATCTCGGTCGACATCAACGGCCGGCCGGGCCATCCCGAGCAGTTCACCTACCACCGCTTCGACATGCTCGGGATCAACCAGTACTACGGCTGGTACGGCTGGGTCTCGAACTTCGACGAGCTGCCGCTGTTCCTGCAGGAGATGCGCGACAACTACCCGGACAAGGCGCTCGTGATGACCGAGTTCGGCGCCGAGGGCCGCGAGGAGCTCGCCGACGCGCCGATCGACGCGCAAGGGCGGCTACGCCTTCCAGGCGATGCACGCCGACCGCACGCTGAACGTGCTCGACCAGGCGCCGATGTCGGGCGGCATCTACTGGACGCTGCGCGAGTTCGAGATCACGCCCGGCTGGACCGGCGGCGCCGGGCGGCGGCCGGCTCCGTACTGGCCGAACACGCGCCACCAGAAGGGCGTGCTCACCTACGACGGCGCCAAGAAGCCCGTCTGGCAGGTCGTGCACGACCACTACGCCGCCGTGCCGCTGTACACGCCCTGAGGCTCGGCGGACGCTTCGCCGGGACCCTTCCCGGGCACCTCAAGGCCATCCGCCCAGCGGTCGATGCATGTCCCGATGAACCGCGTACGCCCCTTCGCCCTGCTGCTCGCGGCCAGCGCCGCGCTCGCCCTCCCTTCCTCCGCGGCCGCCGGCGCGGACTTCGCCTCGCTGCCGCAGGACGTCCAGCGCGTCGAGCGCGCCGTGCTCGAGCTGCACGACGCCAAGCAGGACGTCGCCGCCAAGAAGGCCGCCGAGCCGCCGCGCCGCCGAGCGCGCGCTCGAGCGCTGCAAGAGCAAGGGTCCGGGCTGGGAACGGATCCGCGCGGTCAAGGACCGCTCGCAGCGCAACGTCTACGTGCGCGGCGCCAGGACGCTCTGGGGCGACCTGCGACGAGGCCGCGCTCGACGGCGCCGCGCTGGAGGCCTACACGCCCGCCTTCGACCGCTTCCTCGGACGCTTCGACCAGCCGCTCGACGACGCGGCGCTGCAGGCCGGCATCGGCTCGCTGCGCGGGCGCCTCGACTACGAGGCCGCCGCGACCGACTTCGCCTCCTGCAAGACCTTCGAGAAGCTCACCAAGCCGATCAAGCAGTTCAAGCCCGGCGTCAGCGCCGACTACCTCGCCGGCAACCTGTTCCAGAAGCATGTCGCGCTACGTCACCGAGCAGCGCAAGGCGGCCGCCGCAAGCACTGGCCGGGTGCGCAGGAGCGGGCGCTCGACGCCGCTCGGGCGCGGCTGACGGAGCTCGGCGGCGACGAGGGCCGCGCGACGTACTTCCGCTACGCGTACTCGCTCAACGGCTGAGTGGACGGCTGCCGTGACTCGACGTACAGTCGGGGGTGGACACGGAGTCGAATGGATGAGCGCGATGTTTGGACAACAGGACGAGGCGTCCGTCCTCTCCGAGCAGCATTCTGAGGACATGAGGGGTCCCGCGTGAGCGCACCTCCGCTGATCGGCGTCTCGACCTCCGAGGTGCGGCGCATCCATGACCACGACGTGGTCGCCCACGGCGAGCCCGCGCGCCAGGAGCTGGCGCTCGGCGTGCGCTACCTCGACGCCGTGCGCCAGCGGCGGCGGCATGCCGGTGATCCTCACCCCGCTTCCGGCCGGCCAGATCGACGCGCTGCTCGACCGGCTCGACGCGCTCTGCCTCTCCGGCGGACCGGACATCCACCCGGCCGCCTACGGCGCCGAGCCGCACACGGCGCTCGGCCCGACCGAGCCGGAGCTCGACCGCTTCGAGATCCAGCTCGCCCGGCGCGCGTGCGCGCGCGGGATCCCGGTACTCGGCATCTGCCGGGGCGCGCAGGTGCTGAACGTCGCGCTCGGCGGTAGCTTGCACCAGCACCTTCCCGACCTCGGCGATGAGATCGACCATCGACAGACCCTCAACGGCGGCAAGACCCAGCACACGGTCGAGCTCGAGCCCGGACAGCCGCCTGGCCCGCCTGCTCGGGCGCGAGCGAGGTCGAGGTCAACTCCTTCCACCATCAGGCCACCGATCGGCTCGGTCGCCGGCTGCGCGTCGTCGGGCGCGCGCCCGACGGCACGGTCGAGGCGATCGAGCGCGCGAGCGGCGGCTTCCTGTTCGGCGTCCAGTGGCACGCCGAGTGGCTGGTGGACCGGCCCGAGCAGCTGCACCTGTTCGAGGCGCTCGTGCGGGCGGCACGCGGCGAGCAGATCGCTCCGCCGGCCGTCGAGGCCGCCTGAGCGCGTGCCCGCCGCAGGGACGGCGGCGTAGCCCGTGTGCGGCTTCGCAGGCGAGGTCGCACGGGACGGACCGGCTGACGTCGAGGCTGTCTGGCGCATGGGCGAGGCGGTGCGCCGGCGCGGGCCGGACGGCGCCGGCTCGTGGTCGCACGGACGCGTCGCGCTGACGCACCGCCGCCTGTCGATCATCGACCTGTCCGAGCGCGGCGCGCAGCCGATGGTCGACGCCGAGCTGGGACTCGCGGCCGTCTTCAACGGCTGCATCTACAACAACGGCGAGCTGCGCGACGAGCTGTCGAGCCTCGGCTACCGCTTCTTCTCGACCAGCGACACCGAGGTGCTGCTCAAGGGCTGGCACCACTGGGGCGACCGCTTCGTCGACCGGCTCAAGGGCATGTTCGCCTTCTGCCTCGTCGACTCCGACAGCGGGCGCGTGCTGCTGGGTCGCGACCGCCTCGGGATCAAGCCGCTCTACCTCGCCGAGCACGAGCACGGCCTGCGCTTCGCCTCGACGCTGCCGGCGCTGCTGGCCGGTGGCGGCATCGACACCGCGCTCGACCCGGTTGCGCTCAACCACTACTTCAGCTGGCACGCCGTCGTGCCCGCGCCGTACACGGTGCTCGCGGGCGTGCGCAAGCTGGCCCCGGCGACGCTGCTCGCGATCGAGCCCGACGGGCGCCGCCACGAGAACGAGTACTGGCGCCCCGAGTTCCGCCGCGACGCGGCCGGCGGCGAGCGCTCCGACGAGGAATGGGAGCGCGACGTGCTGGAGGCGCTCGGCGTCGCCGTCGAGCGGCGCATGGTCTCGGACGTGCCCGTCGGGGTGCTGCTCTCGGGCGGTCTCGACTCGAGCCTGATCGTCGCGCTGCTGGCCGAGCAGGGTCAGCGCGGCCTGACGACGTTCAGCATCGGCTTCGAGCCCGCCGGCGGCATCGAGGGCGACGAGTTCGCCTACTCGGACGCGATCGCCGAGCGCTACGAGACCGACCACCGGCGCATCCGCATCGACGGCTCGCGCCTGCTGCCGGCGCTCGGGGACGCGGTCGCCGCGATGAGCGAGCCGATGACCAGCCACGACGCGGTCGCCTTCTACCTGCTCTCCGAGGAGGTCTCGAAGGAGATGAAGGTCGTCCAGTCCGGCCAGGGCGCCGACGAGGTGTTCGCCGGCTACTCCTGGTACCCGCCGATGCTCGACGCCCCCGGCGACGGCTCGCGGCGCTACCACGAGCAGTTCTTCGACCGCTCGCACGCGGAGATGGCGCAGCTGCTCGGCCCCGCCTACCGCAGCGAGGTCGACGCGGCCGGCGACTTCATGCGCACCCACTTCGCCCGCGCCGGCGCCGACACCCCGCTCGACCGCGCGCTGCGACTCGACAGCCTCGTGATGCTCGTCGACGACCCCGTCAAGCGCGTCGACAACATGACGATGGCCTGGGGCCTGGAGGCGCGCACGCCCTTCCTCGACCACGACCTCGTCGAGCTCGCGGCCGCCTGCCCGCCCGGACTGAAGCTCGCCGAGGGCGGCAAGGGCGTGCTCAAGCGCGCCGCACGGCGACTGCTGCCGGCCGAGGTGATCGACCGCCCCAAGGGCTACTTCCCCGTGCCGGCGCTCAGCCACCTCGAGGGCCGCTTCCTCGAGCTCGTGCGCGAGACGCTGGACTCGGACGCCGCGCGCGAGCGCGGATTGATCGAACGGACCTACGTCGAGCGGCTGTACGAGGCGCCCAACGACAACCGCACGCCGCTCGGGTCGAACAAGCTCTGGCAGATCGCCTTGCTCGAGCTGTGGCTGCAGGCGCAGGGGATCTGACTAGCGCCAGGCGAGCAGCGTCGGCAGCGGGTCGAAGTGGCGCCCGCCCGCGTACCAGTGCGCGGTCCAGATCTCGAAGTGCAGGTGCGGGCCCGAGGCGCGGCCGGTCGCGCCGACCTCGCCCAGCTGCTGGCCCGCCGCGACGCGCGTGCCGGGCTTGACGAGCGCCGGCCTGCGCAGGTGCATGTAGACGTAGTCGAAGCCGTCGTCGCCCGCCAGCACGACGTAGTTGCCAGCCCCGCCGCGCCTGGTAGGCGCGGGTGGTGACGGTGCCGGCGATCGTCGCGACCAGCGGCGTGCCCGCCGCCGCCGGCAGGTCCTGGCCGGCATGCACGTGGTCGCCGCGACCGGCGCCGTAGCGACCGTCGGAGCCCGAGAAGCCGTAGCTGCCGCGGACGGGGAACACGTGCGGCCCGGGCGGGACCGAGAGCGCACGCCGATGCAGGCGCGCAGCGCCGCTGGCGCTCAGGACGCCGGACTGACGCGCGAAGAAGGCGGCTTGATAGGCGCGGACGGCGGCCGCGGTGCCGTCGCCGTAGGCACCGTCGACGGCGGCGAATCGGGAAGCGCAGCAGCGCGAGGTCGCCCTGCGCCTGCGCGACGGCCGGTCCGGACGTGCCGGGCCCGACCGCTCCCGCGACCGGCGCGGGGTCCGGCTGCTCCGGGCGCGGGCGAGTCGAGGGTCGCGCCGCCGGAGCCCTGCTTCAGCGCCCGCCGCCGAGTTCGATCAGCTCGCGCCGCACGCGCCGGCCCTCCGGACGTGACAGGCGACCGTCGCGGCGCAGCTTGCGCGCGCGCTGCCAGTTGCGCACCGAGTGCGTCGTGCGTGGCCCGAAGATGCCGTCGGCGGGACGCGTGGGATAGCCGAGCGTCGTCAGCGCGCGCTGCAGCGTGCGCACGTCGTGGCCGTGGTTGCCCCGGACGAGCGGTCGCTCGACCGAGGCTGCGCGCCTCGGCGGTCCCGGATGCGACAAGGCATGCCAAGCATGCGAACGTCAGCCAAAGTCGGCGCACGCGAATGTCTCCCCTGTACCCATCGATCTAGTGATCGACAGCTCTGAGCCGGAAACGTGCAATTGGCCGAGAAGTTGCGGCGACCCGACGGAGGAGGAGCGGCGGACGGGGTTCGAACCCGCGACCCCGAGCTTGGGAAGCTCGTGCTCTACCAACTGAGCTACCGCCGCAGTGCAGCCGCCAGCTTATCGCGCCTCTCTATGGTTCGCAACCGCCCGTGAAGCGCCTGCTGGCCCCGATCCCGATCGCCGTCGTCTGCACCGTCGTCGCCCTGCTGGCGCTGCTCGCGTACGGCATCTCCTCGAACGAGCCCGATCGCAGCGTCGAGGGTGCGCTCGCGCAGGGCGAGCGCGAGAAGGCGCCTGCGCTGGCGCTGCCGCGGCTGTCGGGCGGCGAGCAGGAGGTCGACCTGGCGAGCTACCGCGGCAAGGTCGTGGTGCTCAACTACTGGGCCTCGTGGTGTCGGCCCTGCCGCGAGGAGTCGCCGCTGCTCGAGCGCTGGCACAAGCGCATCGCCAAGCAGGGCGGGCTCGTGCTGGGCGTGAACGCCAACGACGTCGACTACAAGGCGCGCGACTTCATCCGCGAGTACGAGCTCACCTACCCCCAGCTGCGCGACAAGTCGAGCGAGTCCGTCGGCAAGCTCGGCATCATCGGCTTTCCCGAGACGTTCGTGATCGATCGCAAGGGGTACATCGCGGCGGTGCAGCGCGGCCCGGTGACCGATGGCTTCATGAAGGGCGCCGTCGAACGGGTGCTGGCGGAGGACGCGTGAGGCCGATCGTGGCCGCGCTGGTCGCGGCGGTCGCGCTCGCGGCCCCTACCGCCGCGCTGGCGCAGGACTGCCCGCGCACCTCGCTCGGAGACATCGAGGACGAGGTCATGTGCCCGATCTGCGGCACCCCGCTCGGCCTCGCGACCGAGTCGCCCCAGGCCCAGGACGAGCGCGAGTTCATCCAGCGGCTGATCGACGACTGCCGCTCCAAGGACCAGATCAAGACCGCCTTGGTCGCCCAGTACGGCGAGCGCGTGCTGGCGCTGCCGGGCGACGAGGGCGGCGACGACGACCTCGGCGACGTGCTCGTCTACGTCGTCCCCGCGCTGGCGGTGCTGCTGGCCGCCGGGCGGGATCGCCTTCGCGGTGCTGCGCTGGCGCCGCAGCGGCCGGGCGGGCAAGCCACTCGGCGGCGAAGCGCGGCCGCTGCGGGGGGTCCTGCCTCGAAGGAGTTGGACGCAGACCTGGAGCGGTACGACCTGTGATCGCCGCCGACGCCGTCGACACCACCGTCGTCGCCGCCTTCGGCGTCGGCCTGATCTCGTTCGTCTCCCCCTGCGTGCTGCCGCTCGTCCCCGGCTACCTCTCCACCATCTCCGGCGTCTCGTTCGCGGACATCCAGTCCGGCCGTGGGCGCATGCAGGTGCTCGGCCCTGCGCTGCTGTTCTGCCTCGCCTTCACGGTCATGTTCGTCGCGCTCGGCATGACCGCGACCGGGCTCGGCCAGACGCTCCAGGACCACCGCCAGGCGCTGCGCCAGATCGCCGGCGTCGTGCTCGTGCTGATGGGCGCGCTGTTCATCGGCACGCTGTTCCTGCCGATGCTCAACAAGGAGTGGCGGCCCGAGCAGCTGCTGCGCCGCGCCCACAGCGGCGGCCCGATCGTCGCCGGGCTGGCGTTCGCGATCGCCTGGCTGCCCTGCACCGGCCCGACGCTCGGCGCGATCCTGACGGCGGCCTCGACCCAGGACACCGTCGGCAAGGGCGGCGTGCTGCTCGCCTTCTACGCGCTCGGCCTGGCGGTCCCGTTCATCCTCAGCGCGCTCGCCTTCTCGACCTTCACCGGCGTCTTCCGCTTCTTCCGCGACCACTACCAGGCGATCACGGTCGTCTCCGGCGTCATCCTGATCGTGATGGGCGTGCTGCTCTACACCAACGAGCTGACGCGCCTGAACGCCGAGGCCCTGTCGCTGATGGACGACCTCGGGATCAACTTCTTCAGCGACCTCTGAGGAACGGCACGACCGTCTTCAGGAAGCGGTTGCGCCGCGGCGCGGCGGAGATCGGGTCGAGGTGGTTGGCGTTGCGGTCGTCCACGACCACCGGCTCGCGGATGCGCGAGCGTTGCGCCAGCCGGTGCGCGCCCCTCGCCACGCGGCCGTGCGACAGCTCGGTCCCGTAGGCGTAGAGCGGCACGTCGATCTGGCTGCCGTGGCGCAGCCGCAGGCCGAGGAACCTCGCGGCCGCGTTCTGGCGCAGCGGGCTGGCGGCGTCGATGTCGAGCAGCAGCCGGCGCGGGTAGTACCACTCGGTCGCGTTCGGCCTGCTCGCCGACCAGGCACGCGCGAAGCGGCGGAGCGGCGTCAGCTCGCCGTCCTGCCAGGGCCGCGGGTCGCCGCTGGGCGCGAGCTGGCCGGCGCGCAGCTGGATCAGCGCCAGCGCGTCGCTCGCGGTCGTCTGGTCGAAGACGTAGCCGAGCTGCGCCTCGTTGGTGACGGTGAACGGCGGCTTGAACGCAGCTGGAAGCAGCGGGTAGCGCTGCAGCGCCGAGGCCTCGTCGGGCCGCTCGTCGGCCCAGAGCGCCCCGACCTGGGTGAAGATGCCGGCGATCTCGGGGATGCCGAGGCCGAGCAGGTCGAGGAACAGGTTCTCGCCCCGCCGCAGCTGCGCCAGCTCGGTCTTGGCGCGCGCCAGGTCGGCGCCGTCGAAGCTGCCGAGCAGACCGCCGTCGATCAGCACCAGGCCGGCGAGGTCCCGGTAGCCGGCGCGCCCGCCGAAGTCCCAGGCCGCGTAGGCGACGGCGGTCGACGCGCCCGCGGAGTGGCCGCCGAGGATCACCTTGCGCCCGCCCGTGCGCCGCGCGCACGACACGGCGCAGGTCGTTCAGCTGCGTCTTCAGGCCCCACTCGCTGACGAACGGCGCCTCGGCGGCCGTCACGCGCTCGTACTCGAAGCCGAGGTAGTAGTCCTGAGCGACCTGCGGGTCGCGCGTACGCGCGAAGACCGAGCCGTCCTCGAAGGCCTGCTCGCGCCGGTCGACGATCCACACCTGCAGCCGTGGGACGCGCGCGACGATGTCGCGCGCGACCGGCGTGATCCCGCCCGCGCCGCCGTTGGTCCCCGGGACGAGCACCAGCACGCGCGTCGCGTCCTTCGGCCCGAGCTGCTGCACCCAGACCCGGTCGTACTTCGCGGGACCCGGCGCGGAAGCGCCCTGCATCGGGACGTAGCGGTCGACGGCGGCCGCGGAACTCGTGCAGCCCAGGGCAGCCGCGACAGCCACCGCGAACGCAGCGAGCCTCACATCTCCTCCGGCGCGCTCACCCCGAGTAGGTCCAGCGTCCGCGCGAGCACCCGCTTCGTCACGTACGCAGAGCGCGATCCGCACGTCCTCGTCGCCGCCCTCCTCGGCCGCCCCGACCACGCGGCAGTCGCGGTAGAAGGCCGAGAAGCCCTGCGCCGTCTCGAGCGCGTAGGTCGTCATCCGGTGCGGTGCGCGTCTGTCCGCCGCGTCGTGCGTCTCCTGCGGCAGCTCGAGCAGCTGCTTGAGCAGGGCCCGGGCCGACGGATGGAACTGCTCGGCGCTCGCCGCCAGGTCGGCTGCCAGCGCGGCCTGCGACGCGCTCCTCGCCCGCCTTGCGCAGGATGCTCGCGATCCGCGCGTGCGCGTACTGGACGTAGTAGACCGGGTTCTCCTGCGACTCCCGGCGCGCGAGGTCGAGGTCGAGGTCGAGCGTGGTGTCGTGGCTGCGCTGGACCAGGAACCAGCGCGCGGCGTCGACGCCGATGTCGTCGAGCAGGTCGTCGAGGGTGACGAGCTGGCCCGCGCGCTTGGACATCTTCACGCGCTGACCGCCCTCCTCGAGGTTGACCAGCTGCATGATCACGATCTCGAAGCGCTCGGGGTCGCCGCCGAGCGCCTCCCAGGCCGCCCGCACGCGCTGGATGTAGCCGTGGTGGTCGGCTCCCCAGATGTCGATCGCGCGGTCGTAGCCACGCTCGAGCTTGTCTCCGTGGTAGGCGATGTCCGAGCCGAAGTAGGTCACCTCGCCCGTGGAGCGGCGCAGCACGCGGTCCTTGTCGTCGCCGTAGGCGGTCGTGCGCAGCCAGGTGGCGCCCTCGTGCTCGTAGATCTGGTCGAGCTCGCGCGACTGCGCGCTCGACGTCGCCGGCCTCGTGCAGGGCGCTGCTCGGAGGAGAAGCGGTCCATGTGCACGCGGAAGCGGTCGAGCGTCGTGGCGATCGCCTCGACCATCAGCTCGACCCCCTGCTGCGCGAGCAGCTTCGGGGTCGGCGTCGGCCGCTCCCTCGATGCGTGCCGCCAGCTCCCCGACGTAGTCGCCGTGGTAGCCGTCCTCGGGCGGCTCCTCGCCCCGTGCCCGCGCCCTGATCGACTCGCCGAAGCGCAGCACCTGCGAGCCGGCGTCGTTGACGTAGTACTCGCGCTCGACCGTCGTGCCCGGCCAACTCCAGCAGCCGGCAGAGCGAGTCGCCGTAGGCGGCGTGACGGGCCTGGGCGACGCCGATCGGGCCGGTCGGGTTGGCGCTCACGAACTCGACGTTCACGCGCTCGGGCCGCTCGGCTGTGCCGGCGCCGAAGGCGTCGCCGGCGGCGAGCGAGGTCGGCCAGCGCCCTGCGCGTACCAGGCGTCGGCCATGAACAGGTTGAGGAAGCCCGGCCCGGCCACCTCGACGCGCTCGACGGCGGCGCCGAGCCGCTCGCCCAGCGTCTCCCCCAGCTTCTCGGCGATCGCCCGCGGCGGCTCGCCCAGCGCCGGCGCCAGCAGCATCGCCGCGTTGGTCGAGTAGTCGCCGAAGTCGGGCCGCTTGGGCCGGTCGAGCCCGGCGCCGGTCAGCGGGCCGTCGCCGCGCAGGGCGCCGGCCGCGTCGCCGAGGGTGGCGCGAAGCTGGGTGATCGGGTCCATCGACCTAGTAGTGGTAGGGCTCGCGGGCGAGGATCTTGTGACCACGGTAGAGCTGCTCCAGCAGCACCACGCGGGCGAGCTGGTGCGGCAGCGTCATCGGGCCCAGCGAGAGTCGCAGATCGCAGCGCTCGAGGTCGAGTCCGCGCGGTCCGCCGACCACGAAGCAGAGGTCGCGTCCGGCCTGGCGGCGCTGCTCGAGCCAGTCGCTGAAGCCGACGGAGTCCATGCGTCTTGCCGTCGCTGTCGAGCAGGATCGTGAACGCACGCTCGGGGATCCGCGGCGGCACCTTCTCGTCCTCGCGCACCTCGATGAGCTCGACGCGCGCGTGCCCGGCCAAGCAGCTTGCGGTAGTGCTCCACGTCGTCCTGATAGGGCGGGCGCAGCCGGCCGACCGCGATCACGGAGATGCGCATGGGGCTGCGATACTACGCGCGTGTCCGCCGACGACGAACGCCACTTCAACATCCACACCGACCCGGACACGATGGCGGGCCACTACAGCAACTTCGCCAACGTGTCGCACTCGGACTACGAGTTCACGATCACCTTCGCGCGCGTCGACCACGAGGTCGACGAGGGCGAGGTGCCGGGCGTCGTGGTCTCGCGCATCAACCTCTCGCCGCGCTTCATGCGCGAGCTGATCGACGCGATGGAGGACAACTTCTCCAAGTGGCAGACGCGCGAGGGTATCAGGGGTCTGCCGGAGTACGGCCCCGGCGACCAGCGGCACCAGCACGAGCTAGCGCTCGCCGCGCTCGTAGGCGACGCCCATCCCGATCCGCTCCAGCGTGGTCGGGTGGGTGCCGAACAAGTGCCTGGAACAGGCTCGGCGGATCGGGGTCGGCGAGGTTGCGCAGCGCCAGCCGGCGCTCGAGTGAGATGTGCGCCTCGGGATCGCGGGTGAGCTCGATCGAGAACGAGTCGGCGCGCGCCTCGACCTGGCGCGAGAGCACGTTCGACGCGACGCCGAGGCCGAACGAGACCAGCGCCACCGCCAGCGCGATCGCCGGCAGCGCCGCCGGACCCGGGCGTGCGCGACGGGTCGCCGAGACCCTGCCGCCGGCCGAGCGCCTCGGCCAGCGCCTGGGCGCAGAACGCGCCGGCCGGCGCGACGAGCGCCAGCCAGGCCAGGCCGCGCAGCAGGTCGTCGTGCTTCTGGTGGCCGAGCTCGTGCGCGACGACCGAGCGCACCTCGTCGCGCGGGAAGCCCTCGAGCAGGTTGTCGTAGAGCACGACCCGCTTGCTGTGGCCGATGCCGATCACGTAGGCGTTGGCCGCCGTCGTGCGGCGGCTGGCGTCGACGCGGTAGACCTCGCCCACGTCGACGCCCGCCTCGCGGCCAGCTCGAGCACGTCCGACGCGCGCTGACCCGGCCGGCAGCGGCTCGAAGTCGTTGAAGAGCGGGTCGATCACCACCGGGAAGAGCCAGATCGTGACCACGCCGAAGAGCCACGATCAGCGCCGGACGCCGGGACCCACCAGCGGCGCCGGAAGCGGCGCACGAGCAGCAGCGCGAGCGCGCCGCCGATGCCGGCGAAGACGGCATCGATGCCCGCCGACTTGGCGACGTCGGCCAGCCACGGCCCCCAGTCCTGGGTCGAGAGGCCGACGTCCTCGCGCCCGCTCGTGCGCCCAGGCCGACAGCGGCAGCTCCACCAGCGCCAGCAGCACCGCGATCCCCGCGCCGGCCAGCGGCGCCGCCGAGCAGCGGCCGGCGGCCCAGCCGCTCGAGCACCCGCGGCGGGCGCAGGGCGAGCAGCGCGAGCGTGACGCCGCCGACGCGCCAGCCCGCCGACGCCGATCAGCGCTGCAGGTCGCGGAAGTCCTCGGCCCGTTCGAGCTGCAACGCGCGTGAAGTACGATCTCGCGTTCACCGCGACTGGATCGATCAGCCCGCCTCGCGGCCGCAGCAGGAGCGTTGCCACCCCGGCGGCGACGGCCGCTCCGAGGATCGCCAGCGGCAGTCGCACGCGCCTGCTTCCCATCTCCCGGACACTGTAGAAGGCACCCGAATGCGCATCGCGCTCCTCTCCGACGTGCACGGCAACCTGCCCGCGCTCCGCAGCGGTGCTCGCGGACGTGGAGGCCGCCGGGCGTGGACGAGATCTGGTGCCTCGGGCGACCTCGTCGGCTACGGCGCCGAGCCGGACGAGTGCGTCGAGCTCGCGCGCGAGCGCTGCGACCTCTGCCTGGCCGGCAACCACGACCTCGTCGTCACGGGCGAGATCGACATCGCCGACTTCTCCGCCGGCGCCGCGGCCGCGGCGCGCTGGACGCGGGAGACGATCGGCGCCGAGGCGCTCGAGTTCCTGCGCAGCCTCTCCCCCGCCGACCCCGAGCGCGAGCCCGCGGTCTACCACGCCAGCCCGCGCGACCCGATCTGGGAGTACGTGCTCTCGACCTGGCAGGCCGAGGAGTGCATGGAGGTCGATGCAGGCGCGCGTGGGCGCGATCGGCCACTCGCACGTGGCGCTCTCGTTCCACCGCGCCGACCGCGAGGCGATCCGCCGAGGGCGCGACGATGCCGGGCGGCAGCGAGCTCGACCTGTCCGAGCGGGCGAGTGGCTGATCAACCCCGGCGGCGTCGGCCAGCCGCGCGACGGCGACCCGCGCGCGGCCTGGCTCCTGCTAGACACAGGGACGTGGCTCGCGAGCTGGCGGCGCGTCGAGTACCCGATCGACGAGGCCGCGGCCGCGATTCGCGCGGCCGGCCTGCCTAGCATGCTCGGGCAGCGCCTCTACGCGGGCCAGTGACGATGACACCCCCCTCAGCGACATATCGGCGCCTGCTCGCCCTCGTGGCCTGCCTGGTCGCGCTCGTGGCGGCGGGCTGCGGCGGCGACGACGAGCCGCAGGACGAGGGCGCGCCGATCCCGGCTGCCCAGGCACGGGCGCTGCAGAGACAGCTCGACGTCGATCCAGCGCCGCTTCGACGTCGGCGGCGGTGCCTGCGACGACATCACCGGCGGCGGCGATCCGAACACCACCGCCGTCGACCGGATCCTGCGCATCGATCCCCGACAGCGTGAGCGCCGACGTGCGCTCCGCGCTCGACGACAGCTTCGACCGGCTGTTCCAGCTCGTGCGCGAGCAGTGCGACGAGGACGACGGCCAGACGACGGCGACCACCGAGACGCAGACCGAGACGGCGCCGCCGGAGACCGTCACGACCGAGACCGAGACGGTGCCCACGACGCCCCCGGAGACCACGCCGACCGAGACGACGCCCCCGGCCACGACGCCCGCGCCGGGCAACCAGGGCAACGGCCAAGGCAACGGACAGGGCGACGGACGGGCAACGGCAACGGTCCGCAGGACGATCCCGGCAACAGCCAGGGCGGCGGCGTCTCGCCGGGAGACGAAGAATGACCTCGACCGCAGCGGCGCGCGCGCTCGCGAGCTCGGAGTCACGACGATGAGCCCACCGGAGAGGTCGCCGGCCGCTACCGGATCGAGACGCGCCTCGGCGCGGGCGGCATGTCGACGGTCTTCCTCGCGACCGACACCGTGCTCGAGCGCGCGGTCGCGGTCAAGCTGCTGGCCGAGCACCTCGCCGACGACGAGGCCTTCGTCGCCCGCTTCCGCCGCGAGGCGCTGGCCGCGGCGCGGCTGCAGCACCCCAACATCGTCCAGGTCTTCGACTCCGGCCGCGACGCCGACAGCGACCGCCACTACATCGTCATGGAGTACGTCGACGGCCCCTCCTGCGCCGACCTGCTGCGCGAGCACAAGCGGTTCGAGCGTCGAGGAGACCGTGCGCGTCGTGCGCGACGCCTGCCACGGCCTCGACTACGCGCACCGCGCCGGCGTCGTCCACCGCGACGTCAAGCCGGGCAACCTGCTCGTCGCCGAGGAGACCGGCGTGACCAAGCTGGCCGACTTCGGCATCGCCAAGGCCGCCGAGCAGACCCGCATCACCCAGGTCGGCTCGGTGCTCGGCACCGCCGCCTACCTCTCGCCCGAGCAGGCGCGCGGCGACGAGGCCGGCCCGGCCTCGGACATCTACTCGCTCGGCGTCTGCGCCTACCAGTTCCTCGCCGGCCGCCTCCCGCACGAGTACGGCTCGCTGACCGAGCTCGCGCTCAAGCAGCAGGAGGAGTCGGTCGTGCCGATCGCCGAGTACCGCCCCGAGGTCCCGCCCGAGCTCGACCACGCGATCCGCCAGAGCCTCGTGCGCGACCCCGACGCCCGCTACGCCTCCGGCCTGGAGATGGCGCAGGCGCTCGAAGCCGGGCTGCAGGGCGAGCTGACCGCCGCCACGCGCGCCCTGGCCGCCGGCGACACCGACGCGACGCGCGCCCTGGCCGCGACCACGGCGGCGACCCGCGTCGGCGCCGCCGCTCGCGCGCGCGACCGCAGACGCCGCCCCCGCGTCCGGCCGCGCCGCGCGGAGCAGGACGCGCGGCAGCCGCTGGAAGCCGTTCCTGGCCGTCCTCGCCGTGCTGATCGTGGTCGTCGCCGTCGCGATCGCGGTGCTGTCGTCCAGCGGCGGAGGCGGCAGCAACGACGTCGAGCCCGTGAATCAGGACGACGTGCAGCAGCAGATCGACGGGCTGCGCAACTTCATCGACGAGCGCTCGCGCTAGCGGACTCCTCCACGCGAGCGCGCGCTGCGCTCGGCCTACCCGAACGGCTCGGCGCCCGCGAGGACCCGCTCGGCGTAGGACCGCGTACTCCCCCGCCTCGATCGCCGCTCGCGCTCCCCGCATCAGCTCCGCCATGAACGTCAGGTTGTGCAGCGTCAGCAGCCGCTGCGCGGTCAGCTCCCCCGCGCGCACGAGGTAGTGCAGGTAGCCGCGCGTGTGCTCGCGGCAGGCCGGGCAGGGGCAGCCCTCGCACGATCGGCTCGCGGCCGCCGCGCATGCCGGCCTTCGCCAGGTCGAGCCGCCAGCGGCGCTCCGGGTCGGGGATCGAGCGCGGTGCCGTGGCGGCCCAGGCGCGTCGGCGTGGCGCAGTCGAAGCTGTCGATCGCCGCGGCGACCGCGTGGACGATGTCGTCGACGTCGCCGATGCCGAGCAGGTGCCGCGGCGGTCCTTCGGGCAGCGCCCGCAGCGACCAGCCGACGACCTCGCGCATCTGCTCCTTCTAGTCGCCGAGCGAACCGCCGATCGCGATCCCGTCCACGTCCGCGGCGGCGACGTAGGCGGTCGACTCGGCGCGCAGGTCCTCGTAGACGCCGCCCTGCACGATCCCGTAGAGCGCCTGCCAGGCCGGCGCGTGCTCGCGCTGCCAGGCGACGCAGCGGTCGAGCCAGCGGTGGGTGCGCTCCATCGAGCGGGCGGTGTAGTCGCGCTCGACGTGGAACGGCGTGCACTCGTCGAAGGCGAGCGCGATGTCGGAGCCGAGCGCCGCCTGGACCTCCATCGAGGTCTCCGGCCCCATGAAGCGCTCGCCGCCGTCGAGGTAGGAGCGGAAGCGCACGCCCTCCTCCTCGATCGCGAGGATCCGCGAGCGCGCGCCCCTTCTGGCTGCGCTTGATCTCCTCGGCGACCGAGCCGTGGCCCATCGAGAACACCTGGTAGCCGCCGGAGTCGGTGATCGATCGCGCCGCGCCAGCCCATGAACTCGTGCAGGCCGCCCAGCTCGGCGACGTACTCCTCGCCTGGCTGGATGAAGAGGTGGAAGGTGTTGCCCAGCACCATGTCGTAGCCGAGCGCCGCGACCTCGCTCGGCTTGCAGCCCTTGACGGTGGCCGTCGAGGCGAGCGGGACGAACGCGGGCGTGCGCACGTCGCCGTGCGCGGTCGCGAGGACGCCCGCGCGGGCGTTGCCGTCACGGGCGTGGATCGCGAAGGAGGGTCGAGACACGGCCGCAGAGCGTATGCGGCCGTGTCTCCCGCGGGTCTCTAGCGCGTCCTGCGCGGAGTCCTCGTCAGCGACGCCGTCGATGACCACCCGGCGCGGCTGGGGCTGTTCGGGCTTGGGGATGCTGACCGTCAGCACGCCGTGGTCGAACGTGGCGCCGATCGCCTCGGCGTCGACGCCGTCGGGCAGGGTCAGCGAGCGGCTGAAGCTGCCGATGGCGCGCTCGATGCGGTACCAGCCGCCGTCACGCGCGTCGTGGGTGGCCTTGCGCTCGCCGGTGATCCGCAGCGTGCCGTCGAGGACCTCGATCGCCACGTCGTCCTCGCTCAGCCCGGGAGGTCCGCCGTGAGCATGAAGTGGTCCTCCGCCTCGACCAGGTCCATCGCGGGGACCCAGCGGCGAGGCTCGGCGTTGACGCCGAAGAGCGCGTCGAAGAGCCGATCGATCTCGCGGCTGAACGGCTCGGGCGTGACCAGTGCTGCCATCTCGGGTTCCTCCAGGTCTCAGGTGTCGTGCTTCCTGGAATCGAGGATAAAACCTAAGTCGGGTAATATCAGATTTCTTTACGGCAAGATTAGATTCTCACCTGTCATCTCCGTTGGCTGATCCTGGCCGAGCAGGGCGAGCACGGTCGGCGCGACGTCGGCGAGGATCCCGTCCGTCGCGCAAGGTCCCCGACGTCCGCGGTGACGACCAGCGGCACGGGGTTCATCGAGTGGGCCGTGTTCGGGCTGCCGTCCGGCTCGAGCATGTGGTCGGCGTTGCCGTGGTCGGCGGTGACCACGCAGGCGCCGCCCGAGGCGTGCACCGCCTCGACCACCTGGCCGAGGCACTCGTCGACGGTCTCGATCGCGCGTCACCGCCGCCTCGATCACGCCGGTGTGGCCGACCATGTCCGGGTTGGCGAAGTTGATGATCCCGAAGCCGTAGCTCGCCCGCCTGCCACTCCTCGACGAAGGCCGCCGCCGCCGCGCGGGCGGACATCTCCGGCTTCTCGTCGTAGGTCGGCACGTCGCGCGGGGAGTCGACGAGCCGCCGCTCCTCGCCCCGATACGGGTGCTCCTCGCCGCCGTTGAAGAAGTAGGTCACGTGGGCGTACTTCTCGGTCTCGGCCACGTGCAGCTGGGCGACGCCCGCGCTCGGCCAGCACCGAGGCGAGCGTGACGCTCGGCCGCGCCGGCGGGAAGGCGATCGGGTAGTCCCAGTCCTCCTGGTACTCGGTCAGCGTCGTCAGCGAGACGCGCGGCGCGTCGCCGCGGTCGAACTCGTCGAAGCCCGGCTCGCCCAGCGCCCGCGTGAGCTGGCGGGCGCGGTCGGGGCGGAAGTTGAAGAAGACGACCGCGTCGCCGTCGCGGATGCGGCCCTCCTCCCCCACCAGCGTCGGCTGGATGAACTCGTCGGTCTCGCCGCGCTCGTAGGCGGCGCGCACGGCAGCCTCGCCGCTGTCGGCCTGCGGGGTGTCCGCCTGACCGTGCACGAGCGCGTCGTAGGCGCGCTTGGTGCGGTCCCAGCGCCGGTCGCGGTCCATCGCCCAGTAGCGGCCGGTGACCGTCGCGACGCGCAGCGGCCAGCGCTCGGCCTTGCGCCAGCGCGTCCGCGCCGGAGTCGGGCAGCGTGTCGCGGCCGTCGGTGAACGCGTGCAGGACGACGTCCGGCACCCCCTCGCGCTCGGCCAGCTCGGCGATCGCCCTCAGGTGGTCCATGCTCGCGTGCACGCCGCCGTGGGAGACGAGGCCGAGCAGGTGCAGCCGGCCGCTCTCCCGCCCGGCGGCGCAGGCGGCCGCGAGCGCGTCGTCGTCGAAGAACGAGCCGTCGGCGACCGCCTCGTCGATCCGCAGCAGGTCCTGCTTGACGATCGTGCCGGCGCCGAGGTTGAGGTGGCCGACCTCGGAGTTGCCCATCTGGCCCTCCGGCAGGCCGACCGCCGGCCCCCAGGCGGTCAGCTGCGTGTGCGGGTGGTCGCGCCAGAGCGCGTCGAAGACGGGCGTGTCGGCCAGCTCGACGGCGTTGCCCGGCCCCGGCTCGGCCAGCCCCCAGCCGTCGAGGACGACGAGGCAGACCCGCGGGACCGATCAGCCCTCGCTCGGGACCGCCGCCACGATCCGCGCCAGCGAATCCGGATCGAGGCTGGCGCCGCCGACCAGCGCGCCGTCCACGTCCGGCTGGGCCAGGATCTCCGCGGCGTTCTCGGGCTTGACGCTGCCGCCGTAGAGCACGCGCACCTGCTCGGCCGCGTCCGGCGCCTGGTCGGCCACGAGCGCGCGCACGAAGGCGATCGCGTCCTGCGCCTGCTCCGGCGTCGCCACCTGGCCGGTGCCGATCGCCCAGATCGGCTCGTAGGCGATCACGACCTCGGGCAGCCGCTCCGGCGCTCGACCTTCTCCAGGCCCTCCTGCACCTGGTGGCGCAGCTTGCGCTCGGTGTCGCCCGCCTCGCGCTCCTCCTCGGTCTCGCCGACGCAGAGGATCGGCTGCAGGCCCGGCGGCGAGCGCGGCCGGCACCTTCTCCTGCAGCGCGCGATCGGTCTCGCCGAAGTACTGGCGGCGCTCGGAGTGGCCGAGCACGACGCCGTCGACGCCGAGCTCGGTCAGCATCGGCGCGGAGACCTCGCCGGTGAAGGCGCCGGTCTCGGCCTGGTGCATGGTCTGCGCGCAGACGCGCACCTCGGTGCCGCGCAGCTTCGTCGCGCAGACGTCGAGCGCGGTGAACGGCACGCAGATGGCCACGTCGCCGCCGCGGCGGGTCGCGTCCGGCAGCAGCGCAACCAGGCGCTCGCAGTAGGCGGCCGCCTCGGCGCGCGTGCCCCACAGCTTCCAGTTGCCGGCGATGTACGGCCTACGCATCGTCGAGCACCTCCACTCCGGGCAGCTGCTTGCCCTCCAAGCAGCTCCAGCGCGGCGCCGCCGCCGGTCGAGAGGTGGTCGACCCTGTCGGCGAGCCCGAAGGCCGCGAGCGCCGCCGCCGAGTCGCCGCCGCCGACGACCGTCGTGCCCGGCGCGGCCGCGACGGCCTCGGCCAGCGCGCGCGTGCCGGCCGCGAACGGCTCCAGCTCGAACGCGCCCATCGGCCCGTTCCAGAAGACGGTGCCGGCGCGCGCGACCTGCTCGGCGTAGAGCGCAGCCGTCTTCGGGCCCGACGTCGAGGCCCATCCAGCCGTCGGGCACGTACACGTCCTCGCTCTCGCGGCGCTCGGCCTCGGCGTCGAAGCGGTCGCCGAGCACGAGGTCGGCCGGCAGCAGCAGCTGGCAGTCCGAGCGCTCGCGCCTTCTCGAGCGCCCGCGCCGCCAGCTCCACGCCCTCCTCCTCGACCAGCGAGTCGCCGGTCGGGATGCCCTGGGCGCGGAAGAAGGAGAAGCACATCGCGCCGCCGATCAGCAGCGTGTCGGCGAGGTCGAGGAAGCGGTCGATCAGCGCGACCTTGTCGCTGACCTTGGCCCCGCCGAGCACGACGCAGAGCGGGCGCCGGGGCGACTCGACGATCGCGCGCAGCGTCGTCACCTCGCGCTCGAGCAGCAGGCCCGCGACGGCCGGGTGCAGGCGCTCGGCGACGCCGGCCGTCGAGGCGTGCGCGCGGTGGGCGGCGCCGAAGGCGTCGTCGACGTAGGCGTCGGCGAGCGCCGCCAGCTCGTCGGCGAGCTGCGGGTCGTTCTTGGTCTCGCCGCGCTCCCAGCGCGTGTTCTCGAGCACCAGCACCGAACCGGGCTCGAGCCGCTCGACGCCGCGGCGCACCTGCGGCCCGACCACCTCGGGCGCCTGGTGCACCGGCGCGTCGATCAGCTCCGCCGAGCCGGTCCGAGACCGGCTTCAGCGACGTCTCCGGATCGCGCCCCTTGGGCCGGCCGAGGTGCGAGCAGAGGATCAGGCGCGCGCCCTCGTCGAGCAGCAGCTGGATCGTCGGCAGCGCCGCGCGGATGCGAGCGTCGTCGGCGACCTGCCGTCGTCGTCGAGCGGGACGTTGAAGTCGACGCGGGCGAGCACGCGCTCGCCCGCGGTCAGCTCCAGGTCCCGGACGGTGCGCTTGCCGAGCGCCGCCGCGGGCGCCTCGGGATCGCGTCACCTACGCGACCGGGGCCCCGGCCAGGACCCGCTGGGCGAGGTCCACGACGCGGTTGGAGTAGCCCCACTCGTTGTCGTACCAGGAGACGACCTTCACCAGCTGCTCGCTCGAGCACCATCGTCAGCTGCGGAGTCGAAGATCGACGAGTACGGGTTCGATGACGATGTCGCTCGAGACGATCGGGTCCTCGGTGTACTGGAGGATGCCCTCGAAGGCGCCGGTGTCGGCCTGCGCGGCCATCGCGGCGTTGACCTCCTCGACGCTCACGGGCGGCCGCACGGTCGCGACGAGGTCGACCACCGAGCCGGTGATCACGGGCGCGCGCACGGCGATGCCGTTGAGCTTGCCCTGCAGCTCGGGGATCACGAGGCCGATCGCCTTGGCGGCGCCGGTCGAGGTCGGGACGAGGTTGACTCGCGGCGGCGCGGGCGCGGCGCAGGTCCGAGTGCGGCGCGTCCTGGAGGCGCTGGTCGGCCGTGTAGGCGTGGATCGTGGTCATCGCGCCGGCCTCGATGCCGGCCAGCTCGTGCAGCACCTTCGCCACCGGCCCGAGGCAGTTGGTGGTGCAGGACGCGTTCGAGATCACGTGGTGGTTCTCGGGGTCGTAGGCGTCGTCGTTGACGCCGAGCACGAGCGTCACGTCCGGCTCGGTCGCGGGCGCGGAGATGATCACCTTCTTCGCGCCGGCGTCCAGGTGCTTGGCGGCGTCGCGGGCGCTTGGTGAAGAAGCCGGTCGACTCGATCACGACGTCGGCGCCGACGTCGCCCCACGGCAGCGCGGCGGGGTCGCGCTCGGCGAAGACCTTCAGCTCCTTGCCGTCGACGATCAGCGCGCTCTCGTCGCCTCGACCGTGCCCGGGAAGGGACCGAGGATCGAGTCGTACTTGAGCAGGTGGGCGAGCGTCTTGGTGTCGGTGATGTCGTTGACGCCGACCCACTCGATGTCGGCGCCACGGGCGTGCGCCGCCCGGAAGACGTTGCGGCCGATGCGGCCGAAGCCGTTGATTCCGGCCCTCAGGGCCATCCCGTACTCCCTTTCGTCGCTTCGTCTCTTGCGGTACCCGGAATCTACCGGTGCACGCCCATCGGGTGCTCTGCCTCGGTCCAGGGCCGCCGCGGCGGCTTCTCGATGTCGCGGTGGACCACGTCCACGAGCAGATCGCCGCGCGCGCGCGTACACGCGCGCGAGGTGCTCGGCGATCACGACCGAGCGGTGGCGGCCGCCGGTGCAGCCGATGCCGATCGTCAGGTGCGGACTTGCCCTCCTGCTCGTAGGCCGGCAGCAGGTAGTCGAGCAGCGGCGTCAGGCGCTCGTAGAACTCGCCGATGCCGTCCGAGTGCTCGACGTACTCGCGCACCGGCTCGTCGAGGCCGGTGAGGTCGCGCAGCTCGGCCTCGTAGTGCGGGTTCGGCAGGAAGCGCACGTCGAAGGTGAGGTCCGCGTCGCGCGGGGTGCCGTGCTTGAAGCCGAAGGTGAGGAAGGTGACCGCGAGCTTGCCCTGTGCGGTCGCGCTCGAGCATCTTGTCGGCGACGACCTTGCGCAGCCGCGCGGCCGACAGGTCGCTGGTGTCGATCGAGACGTCGGCGCGCTCGCGCAGCGGCGCCGAGCACCTCGCGCTCCTCGCGGATCGCGACCGCGACCGAGCCGCCGCTCGCGAGCGGATGGCGGCGGCGGGTCTCCTTGTAGCGGTTGATCAGCACGTCCTCGGAGGCCTCGAGGTAGAGCAGCCGGTGCGGGACGCCGCGCGCGCTCGAGGTCGTCGAGCACCTTCACCAGGCCCTCGAAGTAGTCGCCGCCGCGGGTGTCGGAGGCGACGGCCGCGCGCTCGACCTTGCTGCCCTCGTGCTCGAACAGGTCGGCCAGCGAGCCGATCATCTCCGGCGGCAGGTTGTCGACGCAGAAGTAGCCGGCGTCCTCGAAGGTGGCCATCGCCTGGGACTTGCCCGCGCCCGAGAAGCCGGTGATGACGACGAAGTCCTGGATCGTGCGTCATCCCATCACCTTGTGCAGCTGGGCGTACACGTCGCGCGCGACCTTACCCGGCAGGCCGGGCACTCCCTCCAGCTCCTCGCGGCTGGCCTCCAGCACGCGCTCGGGCGAGCCGAAGTGGGCCAGGATGCTGCGCTTGCGCGCCGGGCCGACGCCGGGCAGCTCGTCGAGCACCGAGCGCGTCATCGCGCGGTCGCGGCGGCCGCGGTGGAACTCGATCGCGAAGCGGTGCGCCTCGTCGCGCACGCGCTGCAGCAGCTGCAGCTCGGGCGTGTGGTGGTCGAGCACCAGCGGCGCGCGGCGGCCCGGGCACGAAGACCTCCTCGATCCGCTTGGCGAGGCTGATCACCGTCACGCCGAGGTCGCGGAACGGGACCGAGCTCCTTGAGCCCCGCCGACAGCTGGCCCTTGCCGCCGTCGATCACGATCACCGTCGGCACCGAGGCGAAGCTCTCGTCGTACTCCTTGTCGTGCGGCGAGCGCTCGCGCTGGGCTGACGTACTGCGCCATCCGCCGCGACGAGCACCTCGCCCATCGCGGCGAAGTCGTCCTGCACCGACTCGCGGATCACGAAGCGGCGGTAGTCGGACTTCTTCGGCGCGCCGCCCTCGAACACGACCATCGACGCGACCGTGTGCGTGCCCATCACGTGCGAGATGTCGAAGCACTCGATCCGCATCGGGATCGTGTCCAGCCCGAGCGCCTGCTGGAGCCCGTCGAGCGCCTCGATGCGGCGGCTGCGCCGGTGCTCGGAGCGCAGCCGGTCCTGGTCGAGCGCCAGCCGCGCGTTGCGCTGGGCCAGCTCGAGGATGCGGCGCTTGTCGCCGCGCTCGGCGTGCTTGACCTCGACGGGCGCGCCGCGGCGCTCGCTCAGCGCCGAGCGCCAGCGTCTCGGTGTCGGTCACGCTCGCGCGGCACGATCACCTGCGGCGGCACCGCCAGCGCGCTGGCGTAGTACTGGAGCACGAACTCCTCGGCCACCTCGCCCTCGTCGCGGCGGGCGGCGTTCTCGAGGTAGAAGCTCTGGCGGTCGGCGAGCACGCCGTCGCGGACCTGGAAGACCTGGGCGTTGGCGTCGGCCTCCTCGGCCGCGACGGCGATCGCGTCGAGCGTGCCGACGGCCTCGTTCGAGATCCGCTGGCGCTCGAGCAGCGAGCGCACGGCCCGAGCTTGTTGCGGTACTGCGCCGCCTGCTCGAACTCCTGCGGCTGCGGCCGCCTTGCGCATCCGCTGCTCGAGCAGCGCGCTCGATCTGGCGGTAGCGCCCGGAGAGGAAGTCGACGATCGTGTCGACGTTCTCGCGGTACTCCTCCTTGGAGATGTAGCCGACGCAGGGGGCCTGGCAGCGCTTGATGTAGTAGTCGAGGCAGGGGCTGCCGGAGGCGCGGCCGGGCTCGGGCCCGTCGCAGGTGCGGTACTGGAAGACCTTGCCGAGCAGGTCGAGCGTCTCGCGCACGCGCTTGGCGTTCGAGAAGGGGCCGAAGTAGGCGCGGTCGCGGCGGTGGCGCTCGCGGGTGAAGTAGATGCGCGGGAAGTCCTCGTCGAGGCTGATCGCGATGTAGGGGTACGACTTGTCGTCGCGCAGCTTGACGTTGAAGAGCGGCCGGTAGCGCTTGATGAACTCCTGCTCGGCCAGCAGCGCCTCGGCCTCGGTCTCGGTCGCGATGAACTCGATGTCCTCGATCTGGGACACCATGTCGACCGAGCCGCGCGCGCCGCCCGGCTTGGAGAAGTGGCCGGCCACCCGCTTGCGCAGCGAGCGGGCCTTGCCGACGTAGAGCACCTTCCGCTTGGCGCCGCGGAAGATGTAGACGCCGGGAGCGTCGGGCAGGCTGCGACGCTGCTCCTTGACGCGATCGGCGATGGCGGCTTCCATCCTCGTTCGAGGATATGCGCCGCGCCGGGCGGCTCGTCAGACGAGCACGCGCCCGACCGACTCGGCGACGCAGACGGGCTTCTCGCCGCCCTCGACCTCGACCGTCCAGCGCTGGACGAGCTGGTGCCAGCCGCCGCCGACGTCGTCGACGCCGACGGTCTCCATGCTCGCGCGCACGCGGCTGTCCGACGGGCACCGGCGCGGGGAAGCGGACCTTGTTCCAGCCGTAGTTGACGCCGAGCTTGAAGCCGGTCGACTCGATCAGCGAGGGCCGGAAGCCGTCGATCAGCGACAGCGTCAGGTTGCCGTGGGCGATCGTCGTGCCGAACGGGCTCTCGCGCGCGGCGCGCTCGCTGTCGACGTGGATCCACTGGTGGTCGCCGGAGACCTCGGCGAACTGGTCGATCAGCTCCTGGGTCACCTCGCGCCAGTCGCTCGGGCCGATCGTCTGGCCGACCAGCGCTCGCAGTTCGTCGATGCCGTTCACGGTGATGGCCATGGCGTCAGGCTACCTGCGCCCGCGATCCCGGCGCTCCGGCGAGAATGGGCGCGACTCGACCCCCGATCGCTTTCGTAGGAGCCGCCCGCGATGGACTTCACCCAGATTCGCTACGAGGTCGCAGACGACGTGCTGACGATCACGCTCGAATCGGCCGGAGCGGCTGAACGCGTGGACGGCGGTGATGCAGGGTGAGCTGCTGGAGGCCTTCGACCTCGCCGACGCCGACGACGGCGTGCGCGCCGTGGTCGTCACCGGCGCCGGCCGCGGCTTCTGCGCCGGCGCCGACCTCGAGAGCGGCGGCGACACGTTCGACTGGAGCAAGCGTGCGGGCGGCGACGCGGTGCTCGGCGAGGCCGGCGCCGAGGTGCCGCGCGACGGCGGCGGGCGCCTGTCGCTGCGGATATTCCGCTGCACGAAGCCGGTGATCGCGGCCATCAACGGCCCGGCGGTCGGCGTCGGCGCGACGATGACGCTGCCGATGGACGTGCGACTCGCGGCTGAGAGCGCGCGCATGGGCTTCGTCTTCACGCGGCGCGGAATCGTGCCCGAGGCGGCCTCGAGCTGGTTCCTGCCGCGCGCGGTCGGGATCTCGCAGGCGATGGAGTGGGCCGCCACCGGGCGCGTCTTCGACGCCGAGGAGGCGCTGCGCGGCGGGCTCGTGCGCAGCGTGCACGGCGCCGACGAGCTGCTGCCCGCGGCCTACGCGCTCGCGGCCGAGATCGCCGCCAACACCGCCCCGGTCTCGGTGGCGCTGGCGCGGCAGCTGATGTGGCGCATGCTCGGCGCCTCGCATCCGATGGAGGCCCACCAGGCGGACTCGCGAGCGATGTTCGCGCGCGGCACGTCCGCCGACGTGCGCGAGGGCATCGAGTCGTTCCTCGAGAAGCGCGACCCGGTGTTCTCCGATCGCGTCAGCGACGGGCTGCCGGAGACCGTGCCGGGCTGGAAGGAACCGGAGTTCCGCTGAGCACCGTCGCCGCTCGCCCCCGGCGGTCCACGTCGTCGAGCGGCGTCAGCCGAGACCGCGACGGTTCCAGGGCTTCGACCGCAGCGCCGAGGCGAGCTTCGTCGTCGCGTCCTCGAGCACCGGCTCGCCGTGCGTGACGAGCACCCGCTCGGGCGCAAGCTCGAGCAGCGGCTTCAGCGTCGGGACGAAGCGCTCGCGGTACCAGCGCGTGCGCCGCTCGCCGTCGAGCGGGTCCTCCCAGACGCGTAGGCGGCCCTTCGTCTCGATCACGGCGTCGCCGAACACGAGCGCGTCGTGCGACGGGATCCAGAGCGGCTGCTCGGTGCGCCGAGGGCTGCCGATCGCGTACGCGCGCACGCCGGCCGGGAGCTCGGTCTCCGGCGTGACCGCGTTGAACTGTGCGCGGCGCTCGAGCCGACCCGTACAGGCCTCGTGGCCCCAGATCGTGCAGCGCTTGCCGTGCTCGAGCCGGATGCGCTCGGCGTCGCGGACGTGGTACGGCATCGTGATCAGGACCGCGATCTCTCCGCCGCCTGCGATCTCGTTCACCAACTCGTGGGCCGGCGCCGGGTCCGAGGGCAGCAGCGGGTCGATCACGAGCGCCACACCGTCCGTCCTCACGGCGTAGGACGCCACCTCGTCGCCGAAGCCCGCCGGGTGCCATTCGGGATGGCGCGCCGTCCAGCGCCAGATGTCGTCGTCGATTTGCTCGGGGAGCGCCGCCATGGGCGCATGATAACCGATGAAACAGTTTGAGCAGTTATCAACGTCGGGATCGATCCTTGGGCTTGGGTTCAACGCCATAGAAGCCCTCGCGATCGACCAACGTCACGAAGAGCATCCCGATGAGCACGACCCCCGTGCGCCCCCACGAACCAAGCTGAAGCGCGCCGCTGAGCCCAGCGCAAGCGGCAGCCATCGGGACCAGTAGTAGGTATGAGAGCAATTTGCGACTCATAGTCATCAGAATACGACATGTAGCGACTCATAGTCATCAGAATACGACATGTAGACACTCGAAGAGCACACCTGCAACCAGCCCTCCGTTGGACCATCGAGCGATCACTACGAACGGATCCCGCTCGGGTCGGTGACGATGCCGGCGATAGGCGACGCCGGTGCCGATCAGCGTGAAGATCGTCGCGATGCGAATCACACCGTCGATCCGATCCGTGAATCCGCCCGCGAGCACTAGCCAAGCAAGCATCGCTGGCACGAAGGTGAATGTGGCCTGCTCGCTCACTCGATCAGCTCCACGTTCGTGCCGACCGCCGCCGTCAGCTCGCCGGCACCGCCGAGCAGGCCGAGGATGCGGGTCACGTAGGCGCGGGTCTCCGGGTAGGGCGGGATGCCGCCGTACTGCTCGACCGCGCCGGCACCGGCGTTGTAGGCGGCCAGGGCGAGGGCGACCTTGCCCTCGAACTGCTTCAGCAGGTCGCTCATCAGGTGTGCCTGAGCATCGATCGCCTGCTCGGCGTCGAAGGGGTTCGAGAGGCCGTAGGACGCTGCCGTGCCCGGCATGAACTGGGCGATGCCCTGCGCCCCGGCCGGGCTCTGGGCGAAGGGGTTGAAGCCCGACTCGGCATAGAGCTGGGCGGCGAGCAGGGCCATGGGCACGTTCCAGCGCAGCGCAGCGGCGGCGATCGGGTCGTGGAAGCGGGGCGGGACGAACGACGGCAGGCCATGGACGACGCGAGCGTGGTCGCCGCCCGGCGGCTCCCAGGAGCCCTTGTCGTACTGGGCAGGATGGGCGCGATCACGCGGGTTGGCTCCGAAGCCGTAATGCCACGGCTCCCAGGCGTAGCGGTGGATGAAGCCGAAGCGACCGGCGTGCTGCTTCAGCCAGGCATACGCCGCCGGCGGGCCGAGGTCGAGCTCCGTGCCGTAGCGGTGCAGGCTGGTGCCCGGCGGCGCCACCCAGCGGGGGTTGGGATTCTGCGCGAACAGGCGCGCCTGCTCGGCGTCCGAGCGAAAGCCGCTCGTGACCGACAGCTGCAACCCCGCCTCGCGGCGGGCAGCCGCGGCCATGGCGTCGAACGCCGCCGCCACGTCGGGACGCATCGGCCTTCCCATCCGATATGCCAGCGGGCCGTCGTAGCCACCGCCGCTCGCGGTCGACGGCATGCCCCAGGGCACGTCGTCGCTCACCGACAGGCCGGCCGTCGCGCTCGCTGTCACCGGCACCGACCCTCGCCGGGCACCGAGCCGCGCGGCGTGGACGCCGCGTACGGCGACCGTGACCCGCGTGGGCGCAAACGATCCGCGCGGGAACGAGACGCCTGCCGCGCTCAGGGCCACGCCGTTGGCCTCGGCAACCTCGATCGCGGTCTGCCGCGCCTGCGCCATGTACTGGGACAGCGACAGGTACGCCGGGTTGGGCAGGCCGCCCTCCAGCGTGGGCGACGCGAACAAGCTCGGATAGAGCCGCTGCATCGTCCTGGCAGCCGAGATCGCCGCGAGGTCCGCGGCGCGCTGGTGCTTGCCCTTGGCCCCCAGCGCCTGCCCGAAG
This sequence comes from uncultured Thermoleophilaceae bacterium, assembly GCA_963846505.1. GTDB lineage: Bacteria > Actinomycetota > Thermoleophilia > Solirubrobacterales > Thermoleophilaceae > JACVRW01. The sequence goes on from CAWJWD010000004.1 coordinate 1,031,506, forward strand.
GCGAACAGCACGAGCACGCCCGCGACCAGGGCGGCGACGACGCCGAGCAGCAGCACCGACGCCTGCCCGTGCTCGGACGAGCATGCCCGGTTTCGGCGCATCCGCTCCCGAGGCGTCGACGTCGATGGCTGGGACCCGGCCGACCGCGAGCCGATCGGGCCGAGGCCGGTCACGTGTTGCTCCGCTGGGTCACCGCGTCGGCAAGGCGGGCGATCGCAGCGCCGAGAGCTCCACGAGGCTCGCGCCCGCCGAGTGCCAGCTGGGCGCCCATGCGCGACTCGGGCAACGCCAGGGCGCAGCGTCGCGCCCAAGCCTCGCCGACCGGCTCGCGCTGCCTGTTGAGCACCACGAGCGGGCGTACGCCGACCATGTCCATGCTCTCTTCCAGCACCGCGGCGAGCGCCGGCTCGACGTGCGGCGTCGCGACCAGCACGACGCGATCCGCGACCGCGGCCCACGCCCCGCCGACCGCGGCCGAGCCGGCGTCGAGGACGAGCGGCGCGTGGTGACGGGCGGTGTCGCTGAGCGCAAGCGGCTCTGCGCCGCCGACCAGGCAGAGGCGTCCGACCGCGCGGGTGGTCGCCCCGGGAACGTCCGCGAGCACGCGCGCCAGCTCGACGGCCGGTCGCGAGGCCAGCGGCACGCCGGCGAGGGCCGCCGTGCACGACACCGCCGCCGTGCCCGCAGCGTCACGCGTCGCCAGCTCCGCCGCCAACGCGCGTGCCACGACGCTGGCACCGCAGCCGTGCGCGAGCCCGAAGACGGCGACCACGGGCCGCGCCCCCACGCCAGGCTCGGTGACGCTCCCCGGAGCCGGCGGTGCGGGCTCTACGAGCCAGCCTCCTACGGCCGCGGCCACGCCCGCCAGACCACTCCGCCGGCGCGCACCCACGTGCCGGCCGGTCATCGCCTTGGACCTCCCGAACCGCGTCCACGCCGCCTCGCGGCCCCGGGCACAGCGCGGATCACAGCCCCACCTCCGCGCTCGCGCGAACCTCGAGGCGACGGGAGAGGGCCTCGAGCGGCGCCGGCGGCCGGAGCCGGACGGCGATCCGCCCTCCACCGACCGAGACCTCGGCTTCGGCGCGAGACCAGCCCGGGAGCGCCTCGCGTGCGCCGGCGACCGGATCGCCTCCAGCCGCGAGCGCAAGCGCACCCGCCTCGGCGGCATTGCCCGCGAGCACGCTGGCATAGCCGACGGCGAGCAGCTGGAGCAGGACCAGCGCAAGGGCGAGCAGGGCAGGGAGCAGACCGAGCAGCTCGACGCTCGCCTGGCCGCGCTCGCAGCCGCGCCCAGCACGGGAGACGGGCCCTCGACTCATCGCCGCTCCTCCGGCGCCGAGGACGACCGGCCGAGCGACGAGCTGGCGGACACCGCCACCGGGCCGTGCCACAGCCGCAGCAGTGGCATCCGAACGGACACCTCGACGCCCCCGGCCTCCCGCCGGACCACCCTCGAGCCTGCCTCGAACGCTCCGGGCAGGACGCTGCGTGCAGCCTGCTCCGGATCCCTACCGACCGCCTCGGCACGAGCCGCTGCCCGAGCGGCGTGGGCGGCCAGCCAGGCCGCCTGTCCAGCCAGCACGAGCTGCCAGGCCAGGAGCGCGACGACGAGCACGAGCGGCACGACCGCGACGAGCTCGACCGTCGCCTGCCCGCGCTCACCGACCACGTGCTCCCTGCCGCCCCTGCGATGCCGACCGCTTGCCATGCGGCCACCCTCGCGAGGGCCGCGTGACGGCTCAACGCCCGCGCGTTACAACTCGCGCACGTCCATGTGACGAGCGACCGTCAGCCGTAGCTGCGGTAGCGCACCCAGACGAAGTAGAGCCCGTACGACGCCAGCGCCAGCAGGCCGATCCAGACGATCAGCCCCGCGCCGCCCGTGTCGAGCAGGCGGCTGGTCGCGGTGAAGGTCAGCAGCGCGAGCCCGATCGAGCCGTACAGCACCATGGTCAGGGCGCGATCGAGCGTCGAGAGCTCGAAGTTGAACTGGCGGTAGAGGCGGTAGCCGAGGAAGGCGATCGCCACGAAGAAGGCCAACGTCAGCAGCGTCAGCACGACGTCGAGTGCGGTGCCCCCGCCTGGCAGCACCGTCAGCCCCAGCGCGATCAGCGCCACGACCCCGAACTTCCAGAGCCAGCTCACGCCCACAAGGCTACCCGCGCGTCAGTGGATCGCGCCGGCAGCCGTCAACGCCAGCACCAGCACGCCGAGCGCGACGCGGTAGACGACGAACACGATCGTCGAATGCCGCTCGAGGTAGCGCAGCAGGAACGCGATCGCCGCGTAGCCGCTGAGGAACGCGAACAGCGTCGCCACCGCCAGCGCACCGAGTGAGGTGTCCGTGTGCTCGTCGCCGGTCAGGATGCCGGCGAACTCGAACAGCCCGCTCAGCACCACGGCGGGGATCGAGAGCAAGAACGAGAAGCGCGCCGCGGCGGTGCGGTCGAGCCCCATGAACAGCCCGGCGGTGATGGTCGAGCCCGAGCGCGAGACGCCGGGGATCAGCGCCAGCGACTGGGCGAAGCCGATGGCGATGCCGTCCTTGGTGCGGATATGCTCGAGGTCGCGCTCGCGCGTGCCGACCTTCTCGGCCGCCAGCAGCACCAGGCCGAGCACGATCAGCGCGCTGCCGATCAGGTAGAGGTCGCGCGCGCCGGTCTCGATCTGGTCCTTGAAGATCAGGCCGAAGATCCCGATCGGAATCGTGCCGATCAGGATGTACCAGCCCAGGCGCGCGTCGAGGTCCGCGCGCATGAACGTCCGCTCGCGCACTGAGCGCAGCCACGCGATCACGATCCGCACGATGTCCCTCCAGAAGTAGAGGACGACCGCGAGCATCGTGCCGAGCTGGATCACGGCCGTGAACGCCGTGCCCGGATCCTCCCAGCCGACCAGGGCGGGGACGATGCGCAGGTGGCCGGTGCTCGAGATCGGCAGGAACTCGGTCAACCCCTGCGTGATCCCGAGGACGATTGCCTCGACGAGCGACACGGCGGCGGAGACTAGACGGCGCGGCGGGCGCTAGCCCGCGCGGACGCGGCGAGGCCGAGCGCCGTCGTTGGCGACGGCCTGGGCCTCGGACACCCCGATGAACGGCGCCAGCGCCAGGAAGCTCACGAACGAGAGCAACTCGGGCAGCCGTTCGGCGCCGCGACGCTGAATCTGGTCGTACATGAGCGCGAAGACCGCCCCGGCGATCGCCTCGCCGTAGATCGGCTTCGCGTCGGGAGCTTGTTCGAAGCCGGGCTCGAGGAAGCCCTCGAACAGCTTCATCCCGCCGTCGAGGCGGTCGAGCGCCTCCGGCCCGGCCGCCAAGGTCGCGACGACGCCGAGATGCGCCCAGCCGGTCTCGACCGAGAGGTAGCCGAGGTGCGCCCGCAGCCCGTCATGGACCGCGTGCGGCCAGTCGGGCGCCCGATGGTAGGTCGGCGCGACGGCCGCGTAGGTCTGCGCCGCACCCGAGTCGAAGGCCGCCAAGAAGGCCTCCTGCTTGTTGTCGAAGTTCGCGTAGAAGGTGCTCAGGGAGGTTGAGGCCTCGGAGACCACCTCGGCGACGGTCACCTTCGCGTAGCCCTTCTCGGCGACCGTCGTCGCCAGCGCGGAGAACAGGCGCTCCGCCTGGTCGTTGGGCACGTAGCGGGAGCGCCCGTCGGGCAGCGTGCGCATCCGGCGCGGTCGCAGCGGCTGAGGCGGCGTGCGGTAGGACAGCGCCCACTGCCACAGGTCCGGCACGAGCGCTGGCAACTCGGCCTCCTCGCCGCGGCGCAGGCGCGCGTGGATCACGCGCCGCAGCCCGCCCAGGATGCCTCGGATGACCGCTGGTGGCAGGTCCGCGCGCTCGGGGGACTCGGAGCTGATCTGACGCACCGTGCGGACGTAGCGCGCCAGTCGCTCCTCCTGCAACGCGGCCGCCGCGGGCCCGACCACGTACAGCTCGACGAAGCACATCCGGGCCGCCGCCGGCTGATCGACGACCAGGTCGATGAAGCGCTCGAACGAGCGGCGCAGACGCTCGTCCCACCTGTCCGACCCCTCCCAGACCTCCCGGACCTGGGCCGTCATCAGCGCGTCGACCGCGTCGAAGGTGGCGAGGTAGCACTCCTCCTTGTTGGCGAAGTGCTCGTAGAAGTCGCTGCGCGAGACGCCGGAGAGCTCGACCAGGTCCGCCACCGTGGTCGCCTCGTAGCCCTTGCGGTCGACCGCCGCCACCATCGCGCCGTACAGCCGCTCGCGCTGGTTCGCCCGCACGATGTCCCGCGGCGTGCCGGGACCGGGGGGCAGCATGCGATTGCGGAGACTCTCTGCTCTTCCCCACGGCGTACGCGTCATGCGGGCCGCCAGCTTACGAGGTATTTGCGCCCCACGAGACGCTTCCTGAACATTTTGTGGCCGCTTGGTGGCTGTAGTGAACATCGTTGTCCCCGACTCTTCTCGCAAGAAACCCTTACTGCCTAGCAGTGAGAGGTCCGAGTCGAAGGTTCGGAACTGAACAGGTATGTGAGCCTTCCTATCCGTACGCTTTCGTCCTTATGTCCGTCGATGTTTCCGGAACCCCGCGCTCGTGAGCGAAGGGACCCGTCCGGTCCGATCCGGAAGCTTCGTCGCCAGCACCGAGCGCGAGCGGCTGATGGTCGCGCTGGCGGAGCTGAGCATCGAACGCGGCTACGCCGAGACGACGGTCGCCCAGGTCGCCGAGCACGCCGAGCTCGACGAGGCCACGTTCCTCGCCCACTTCGCCAGCAAGGAGGAGTGCCTGCTCGCCGCCTACGACGCCGCGGTCGACCAAGCCTTCAGCGCCGCCGTGCGCGCCTACGGCAACACCCCCGGCAGCTGGGCGCAGGCGACCCACGCCGCCCTGCGCCGACTGCTCGACCTCCTCGCCGACACGCCGGCGCTGACGAACCTCTGCGTCGTCGAGGCGTACCACAGCGGCGATCGCGTCTTCGCCCGGCGACAGCGCGCACTGTCGCTGTTCTCGACGTTCCTCGAGCCCGGCTACTCGGAGGCCCGGGAGGGCGCGCGCCCGACGCGCCTGATGTCCGAGCTGATCGCAGGCGGCGTGTTCGACATCATCCACGAGCACACGCTCGAGCAACGCCTCGACCAGCTCCCGCAGGCGCTGCCGGCCGTGACGGTGCTGACCCTCTCCCCCTTCGTCGGCAACGACGAGGCCGCACGTCTGGCCGAGCTCTGAGCGGGAGCCCTCGCACACGAGGCGCACCTGCGCGCCCGGCCGCGGCGGCGCTCAGCGCTCGCGGTAGCGCCGCCGGGACGCCTCGATCTCCGCGATCGCGTCCTCGCGCGAGAACCAGCCGTCGACCTCGACCCGCTTGTTCTCGAGGTTCTTGTAGATCGAGAAGAAGTGCGCGATCTCGTTCTGCAGCTGCGTCGGGATGTCGTCGAGCGAGGCGAGCGTGTTCCAGCCGGGATCGTGCAGCGGCACGGCCAGGACCTTGTCGTCGAGCCCCTGGTCGTCCTCCATCCGGAACAGCGCGATCGGCTTGACCTCGATGCCGCAGCCGGGAAACGTCGGTTCCGAGACGCAGACCATCACGTCGAGCGGATCGCCGTCCTGCGACAGGGTCTCGGGGATGAAGCCGTAGTCGGTCGGATAGACCACCGAGGAGAACAGGAAGCGGTCCAGGACCAGCGCCTCGCGCTCGTGGTCCCACTCGTACTTGTTGCGGCTCCCCTTGGGGATCTCCACGATGCAGAAGAACGAGTCGCCGTCCACGCCGCGCCAGAGGGTATCGTTCCCTCCTCGATGCGCCTCTTCGCCGCCGCCACCGCTCTGCTCGTCTCGCTCGTGCTCGCCGCCCCGGCCATGGCCTCCGACAACGGCGAGGGTCTGCTCGGCGAGACCAACGACCGCGTGGTCACCTTCATCTGCCTCGGCATCGTCGTCTTCATCGCCCTGTTCGTGACGCTCGCCTCGGCGCTCCAGGGCCGGCTCGAGAAGCGCAAGTACGAGCGCCAGGCGGCCGAGCTGCGCCGCAGCGTCGGCTGGTAGCCGGCGCCTGGGAGACTGCCGGGCCGTGGAGCCCGTGACCTACGAGCGCCGTGGCGCTGCCGCGGTCGTGACGATCGACCGCCAGGAGCGCCGCAACGCCGTCGACGGCCACACCGCCGAGCAGCTCGCTGCCGCCTACGACCGCTTCGAGGCCGACGACGACGCGCGCGTGCTCGTCCTCACCGGGGCGGGCGAGCTCGCCTTCTGCGCCGGCGCGGACCTGAAGGCGATCGAGACCTTCGAGTCTCGGCTCGAGGACCCGCGAGGGCCGCTCGGCTTCTCGCGCGTGGTGCCGTCGAAGCCCGCGATCGCCGCGATCGGCGGCTGGTGCCTCGCGGGCGGCCTCGAGCTCGCGCTCTGGTGCGACCTGCGCATCGCCGCCGAAGGCTCGCGCCTGGGGTTCACCGAGCGTCGCTTCGGCGTGCCCCTGATCGACGGGGGCACGCAGCGCCTGCCGCGCCTCGTGGGCCTCGGCCGTGCGCTCGACCTGATCCTCACGGGTCGCATCGTCGAGGCCGAGGAGGCGCTGGCGATGGGCCTGCTGACCGAGATCGTGCCGGCCGGGCAGCAGCTCGAGCGCGCGCTCGAGCTGGCCGAGGCGCTGGCCCGCTTTCCCCAGGACACGATGCTCGCCGACCGCGCCGCCGCCATCGAGGGCATCGGCCTGCCGTTCGCCGAGGGACTCGCGCTCGAGGCCCGCAACGGTCGCCCAACGCTCGAGACCGCCTGGCGCGGCGCGGCCCGCTTCGCCGGCGGCGAGGGCCGCGGCGGCGCCGGTGCAGGCGCCTGACAGACTGCGATTGCCGTGACCGCCACCGCTCCCGCGATCGACGTCGACGACCTGCGCAAGTCCTACGGGGACGTGGAGGCCGTGCGCGGGCTGTCGTTCTCGGTCCAGCCCGGCGAGATCTACGGCCTGCTCGGCCCCAACGGCGCCGGCAAGACCACCACGGTCGAGATCCTCGAGGGCTACCGCAATCGCTCCGCCGGCGAGGTGCGCGTGCTGGGCCACGACCCGGCGGTGCGCGACCGCGAGCTGCAGGCGCGCGTGGGCATCGTGCTGCAGTCCTCGGGCGTCTACCCGCGGGCGACGGTACGCGAGGCGGTCGAGCACTTCGCCCGCATCTACCCGCATCCGCGCGACACGGCCGAGACGATCGACCTGGTCGGCCTGGGCGAGAAGGCCGACGCGCGCGCCCACCAGCTCTCCGGCGGCCAGCGGCGGCGGCTCGACCTCGCCCTGGCGCTGATCGGCGACCCCGAGCTGATCTTCCTCGACGAGCCCACCACCGGCTTCGACCCGGCCGCCCGGCGCGTCGCCTGGGGCGCGGTGCGCACGCTCAAGGAGCTCGGCAAGACCGTGCTGCTGACCACCCACTACCTCGACGAGGCGCAGGCGCTCGCCGACCGCGTCGGGATCGTCAAGGACGGGCGCATGGTCGCCGAGGGGCCGCCCGGCGAGCTGGGCCCCGGCAGCTCCCACTACCGCGTCTCGTACGTCTCCGAGGGCCGGCGCGTCGAGCACCAGACCGACGACCCCACCGAGCTGCTGCACCGCCTCACCCGGGACGCGCTCGCCCGCGGCGAGCGGCTGGACGGACTCGAAGTCGCACGTCCGACGCTCGAGGAGGTCTACCTCGAGCTGACCGCCGAGGCAGACCGATGAGCTCGCTCGCGCTCGCGTGGGCGCAGTTCCGCTTCGAACGGCGGATGTTCTGGCGCAACCCGAGCGCCGCCTTCTTCAACTTCGTGCTGCCGCTGCTGCTGCTGGTCCTGATCGGCACGGTCTTCGCGACCAAGCCGAAGGAGCTCGACATCCTGATCCCCGGGATCGCGGGCATGAGCGTCGTCGCGACCACCTTCACCGCGCTCGCGTTCCAGCTCACCTACCTGCGTCAAGAAGGCATCCTCAAGCGCATCCGCGGCGTGCCGATCCCGACGGTCTCCTACCTCGCAGGACTGTTCGGGTCCGCGGTGACGAATGCCTTCCTCCAGGTCGCGATCGTGATCGTGCTCGGCAAGGTGCTGTTCGGCGCCGACTGGCCGAGCGACTGGCCGCTGCTGGTCGGCTTCACGGCACTGGGGGTGGCCTGCTTCGCCTCGCTCGGCGTCGCCTTCGCGCACCTGATCCCGAACGCCGACTCGGCTCCGGCGTACACGAACGCGGTCTTCCTGCCGCTGATCTTCATCTCGGGGGTCTTCTACTCCGCCGACGACTTCCCGCCGATCCTGCGCGGGATCGCGGAGGCGCTGCCGCTGACGCACGTGATCGACGGACTGTCGGCGGCGATCACCGGCGACGGCGGGGGCGACCTCGGCGTCGCGGCGCTGGTCGTGGCCGGCTGGACGCTGGCAGGCGTCGTGATCGCCGTGCGCTTCTTTCGCTGGGAGTAGCGCTTCCACCCGAGCAGCGCTCGGCCCGCCGCTAGAGGCGCAGCAGGTGGCCGTGGCGGCGCAGCCAGCCCTCGTGCTCGCGCCAGTCGGGCACCCGCTCGGCGAGCAGGCGCCAGAAGCGCGCCGAGTGGTCCATGACCTCGAGATGGGCCACCTCGTGCTCGACGACGTAGTCGACGATCGCCGGTGGCGCCAGCAGCAGGCGCCAGTTGAAGCTCATCGTGCCGGTCGTCGAGCAGCTTGCCCAGCGCGTGCGCTGGCCGCGGATCGCCAGACGGGCGTAGCGGCTGCCGGCGCGAGCGGTCGCCGCGTCGAGCCGCGGCGCGATCTCGTCGCGCGCCTGGCGGCGATACCAGCGCTCCAGCGCCTCGCGCAGCGGGGCCTCCCCCGGCTCGCTCACCGCGACGTGCAGGACGTCTCCGCGCCGGGCGACGTGCGCGCGGCTGCGGCCGGGCTCGACGCGCAGGCGCAGCTCGAGGCGCTCGCCGAGGTACGGGACCTGGCCCCCGTCGGTCAGGGCTGCCGACGGATGCTCGGCCTCGGACTCCTGCAGCCGCCGCAGCGTGCGCTCGATCCACGGCTGCTTCTCGCGCACGAACGGCTCGACCTCACGCAGCGGGAAGCGCGACGGGACGACGACCTCGACGCCCTCGGCGCCGACGAGGATCCGCGCTCGGCGTGCTCGCGAGGAACGACGGATCCGGTAGGGAACGGCCACGGCGAGGAGGCTACGCACCGCCGACGACGGCGCCGCTCAGAAGATCGTCGGCACGCTGCCGCCGTCGACCGACCAGGCCGCGCCGGCGACGTTCGAGGCGCGCTCCGAGCAGAGGAAGGAGATCGCCGCGGCGATCTCCTCGGGCGTGCTCATGCGCCCCGTCGGCTGGCCGGAGGCCGTGGCCTCGAGGATCTGCTCGCGGGTCGAGCCGCCCTTCTGCGCGAGCTGGTCGGCCAGGCCGCCGGTCCCCTCCCACGCCGGCCCGGTGACGGGTCCGGGCGCGATCGCGTTGACGAGCACGCCCTCGGCCGCCCAGGTGTCCGCGAACACGCGCGAGAGCGAGAGCTGGGCCGCCTTGGTGACCGAGTACGGCGCGTCGAGCCGCGACGAGGGCCGCTTGCCCGACGACGAGCAGACGTTGACGATGCGTCCGCCCCCATCCTGGGCCATACGCGGCGCCAGCGCGCGCATCAGCCGCATCGGCGCCATCACGTGCAGCTCCCACTGCCCGTTCCAGTCGGCGTCGGTGAGCTCGTCGATCGAGCGCGTGCGCGCGCCGCCGGCTCCGTTGACGAGCGCCCAGGGCGCGCCGTCGAGTGCCTCGAGCACGCGCTGCGGAGCGTCCGGTGCGGTCACGTCGAGCTCGAGGTCGGCGTCATGGCGGGCGACGGTCAGCACGCGGGCGCCCTCCTGCGCGAGCATGGCGGCCGTAGCCGCGCCGATGCCGCTGGTGCCGCCGGTGACGATGCAGATCTTGCCGCTCAGCCCGAGGTCCATCCGAGAGGAGATAGCAGCCGATGAAGTCCCACACCGTCTACAAGACCTTCAACACCGACGAGCGCCGCGCGTTCGTGCGCATCACCGAGGACGTGCAGGCGGCGGTCGACGAGGCAGGCGTCGCGGAGGGCATGGTGCTCGTCTCGGCGATGCACATCACCGCCGGCGTCTGGGTCAACGACGACGAGCCGGGCATCCAGGCGGACGCGCTCGAATGGCTCGACAAGCTCGCCCCGCCGAGCTGGCAGCCGCCGGCCAACGAGGTCGCGCGCCAGCTGCTGCCGGATCCCGGCGACTACCGCCACCACCGTGGCGGCGAGGACAACGGCGACGCGCATCTGAAGAACCTGCTCGTCCACCAGCAGGTCGTGCTGCCGATCACCGACGGGCGCCTCGACCTCGGTCCCTGGCAGGCGGTCTTCTACACCGAGTTCGACGGCCGGCGTCCGAAGCGGCTCGTGATCAAGGTGCTCGGGGAGTAGGCGCGGTCGTTCCGCGCTCGTACACCTCGGGGTTGACGCAGAAGGGCATCCGCTCGCCGGCGAGCGCGGCGAGCAGGTTGTCCACCGCCCGGTCGCTCATCGCCGCCCGCGACTCCACGCTGCCGGAGCCGAGGTGCGGCAGCACGAGCAGGTTGGGCGCGTCGAGCAGCGGGTGGTCGGCCGGCAGCGGCTCGGGATCGGTGACGTCGAGCGCCGCGCCGGCGATCTGGCCCGCGTGCAGGGCCTGGCGCAGCGCCTCGGTGTCGACGATCGGGCCGCGGGCGGTGTTGACGAGGTAGGCGGTCGGCTTCATGCGCTCGAAGGCCGCGGCGTCGATCAGGCCACGCGTGGCCGGCGTCAGCGGACAGTGGACGCTGACGAAGTCCGACCGCTCCAGCAGCTCGTCGAGCGAGACGCCGCCCGAGCGCGAGGTGTGCAGGAGCTCGCAGCCGAAGCCGGCGACCCGCTCGCCGACGGCGCGGCCGATGCGCCCGTAGCCGACGATCCCGACGGTCGACCCGTGCAGGTCGCGGCCGAGCAGCAGGTTCGGATCCCAAGGCCCCCACTTGCCGGCTCTGACCCAGGCGTCGCCCTCGAGCAGCCGACGAGCGATGCCGAGCATCAGCGCCAGCGCGAGGTCGGCGGTCGCGCCGGTGAGCACGTCGGGCGTGTTGCCGATCGGGATGCCACGCTTGGTCGCGGCCTCGACGTCGACGTTGTCGTAGCCGACGGCGTAGTTGGCGACCGCGCGCAGGCGCGGCGCGGCGTCGAAGAGCTCGTCGTCGACGCGCTCGGTGAGCATCGAGAGCAGCGCGTCGGCCTCGGCCACGCCGGCGTAGAGCTCCTCGCGCGTCGGCGGCCGGTCCTCGCCGAAGACCTCGACGTCGTGGGCTCGAGCCAGACGCTCGACGGCGTCCCCGGGAATCGACGTGGCTGACGAAGACGCGGCTCATCCGCGCGGCCTGCGCGCCCGCCCGGAAGCCTCCGCGCAGGAGGCCGCGGCGGGCGCGCTCACGCGGCCGCTCCGAGGTCCTCGACGACCGCGCGCGCGGCCAGGTAGCCCGGCGCGCCGGTCACGGCCCCGCCGGGGTGCGCGCCCGAGCCGCCCAGGTAGAGCCCCTCGATGCCGCCGAAGCGGCGCCGTCCGGGACGCTGCTCGAACAGCTGGCCGGGCAGCATCTCGCCGTGGAAGATGTGCCCGCCGGTGATGCCGAAGCGGGCCTCCAGCTCGCGCGGGCCGAGCGCCAGACGGTCGACGATGCGGTCTGGCAGCTCCGGGCAGGTGAGCGCGAAGCGGGCGATGGCGGCGTCGGCGGCGGCGTCCGCGTCGACGTCGTCGGGAAAGCACTGGCAGAACAGCGACAGCACGTGCCGGCCCTCGGGCGCCAGCGTCGGATCGACCGAGGTCTGGCAGGCCGCCTCGATCCACGGGGCTGTCGCGGCGTGGCCGGCGCGCGCGTCCTGTGCCGCACGGTCGAGGTCCGCGAGCGAGTAGCCGATGTCGATCGTCCCGCGCCAGGGATCGGGCCCGGGCCAGACGGGGAAGTCCGGCAGGCCGTCGAGCAGCAGCATCGTCTTGACCACCGGGCCGCGCTGGCGCCAGCCGGCGGGCGGCTCGCTGCCGGCGAGCGCGGCCGTGCGCAGCGGATCGGCGTTCGAGACCACGGCGCGCGCCGGCAGCTCGGAGCCGTCCTCGAGCAGCAGGCCGGTGGCGTGGCCGTCGTCGGTCAGCACGCGCTCCGACCGGCGAGCCGAGCCGCACCTCGGCGCCCGCCGCCTCGGCCGCGGAGCGCAGCGCGGCCGTGACCGCGCCCATGCCGCCGCGCGCGTAGCCCCAGGCGCCCGGCGGACCGGCCGCCTCGCCGAGGTCGTGGTAGAAGCTGACGAAGGCGGTGCCCGGGGTCGCTCGGACCGGCGAGCGTGCCGATCAGCCCTTGCAGCGCGAACGGCACCCTCACCTGCTCGGACGGGATGCCGGCCAGCTCGTCGGCGATCGAGCCGTCGAGGATCTCCGGTCCGATCGCCTCCAGCCAGCTGCTGGCGATCGGGCGGCTCTAGCATCAGCGGCCGTGCCCGCGCGGCGGCCTCGTCGCGGACGCGCGACCAGTCGAGGTAGGCGTCGGCGTCGGCCCGCGACCAGTCGTCGGCGAGCTGCGCGTGGGTGCGCTGTGGGTCCGACCAGGTCACGACCCGACGGCCGTCCGGAAACGGCGCGAACAGGTACGGCTCGTGCACCTCGACGCTCAAGCCCGTGCGCGGCCAGGTCGAGGTCGCGCATGATCTCGGCGCGCAGCAGCGAGAGCGTGTAGGCACCCGGCGAGGCGCGCACGCCCGGCCACAGCTCCTCCGTCACGCAGGCGCCGCCGGCGACGTCGCGCCGCTCGTGCACGACCACCGAGAGACCGCGCGCGCGCGAGGTAGGCGGCGGCGACCAGGCCGTTGTGGCCGGCGCCGATGATTGCGACGTCGAGCGGCTGGGCACTCACCGGTGAGGAGAATGGCACGCGAGCGCCCGACCACGCCGACCCGCGCCGCGGCGGCCACCAGCATCGCCCTCGTGGCGAACCCGGGTTCGGGCAGCAGCGACCCCGAGTCCACCGCGCGCTACCTGCGCGACTTCGGCGCCGAGGTCGAGACCTTCGCGATCGAGGACGTGCAGCGCGCCGCCGTCTCGGGTGCCGACCGGCTCGCGATCGCCGGCGGCGACGGCAGCATCGGGATCACCGCGGCGGCCGCGGGCGAGCACGGTCTCCCGCTCGCCGTCATCCCCTCCGGCACCGCCAACGACTTCGGCCGCCGCCTCGGCCTCCCCGACGACCTCGCCGCCGCCTGCCGTCTCGCGGTCAAGGGCACGACGCTGCGCGCGCTGGACCTGGGCTGGATCGGCCCGCTCGCCACGTCCTCCGAGCGCACTGCGGGTAACGAGCGCCCGTTCGTCAACGTCGCCAGCGCCGGCCTGCCCGCGCCGGCCGCGCGCCGCGCCGACTCCTGGAAGCGCCCGCTGGGCGCGCTCGCCTACGCCGCCGGCGCGTTCGTCGCGGGCGTCAGGGAGCGGCCCCTGCGCTGCCGCGTCGAGTGTGGCGACGAGCTGCTGCTCGACGGCCGCGCCTGGCAGGTCACCGTCGCCTGCTCGGGCGCCTTCGGCGCAGGCTCGGGCCTCGACGAGGCCGATCCCGACAACCGCGCGCTCGACGTGGTCGCGGTCGAGGCCGGCGCCCGCACCGTGCTGCTCGGCATGGCGGTGCGGCTGCGCCGCGGCGACCTCGGCGAGCACCGCGCAGCCACCCACACCCGCTGCCGCAGCGCTCGACTGCACGCTGCGGCCGACACCGAGTACAACGTCGACGGCGACGTGCTGCGCCAAGGCTCCGCCGGCTTCCGCATCGAGCCGGCCGCCTACCGGCTGGTCGTCTCCTAGCGCCGGGAGCCCGGCCGCCTGGCAGGATGCCCGCCCGTGCGCCTGCTCGCCCTCCCCGCCGCGGCCGTGCTCGTGCTCGCGCTCACCGCCCAGGGCGGCGGTGGCGGCGCCGGCGCTCCCGGCCCGGACGACCCGTGTCCCACCGCCTACCCCGGAGACGGCGCGGACAAGGCTCGCATCGCTCGCTGGATGGCACGCGGCGCGGCCCTGCGCGGCCTGCCGGACGAGCTGCCGGCGATGGCGGCCCTGGCCGAGACGGGCGTCGCCAACGTCCGCTCGCCCGACCGACGCTACGTCGGCTTCTTCCAGATGGACGTCGAGCTGTGGAACGCCGGCCCCTACCGCGGCTATCCACGCAACCCCGAGCTGCAGCTGCGCTGGTTCACCGACTACGCGGTGCGCGTGCGCCAGCAGAAGATCGCCGAGGGCGACGCGACCTTCGGCCAGGACGACGCCCGCTGGGGCCGCTGGGTCGGCATCGTCGAGAACCCGGGCGCGCCGGCGGTCAACCACTACCAGCGCCGGCTCGCCGAGGCGCGAACGCTCGTGAACGGCGACTGCCTGCCCGACGGCGCGACGCCCGACACCGCGCCGCCCGTCCTGCGGGTCGCCACCAGCCGCACGCAGCGGGGCAGCATCGGCGTGCGGGCGCGCTGCCCCGCCGAGGACTGCGTGGCCGCAGCCGCCGCGACCACCTCCGCCGGCAAGGCACGTGGCCGCACACGTGCGCTGCAACTCAGCGCGCGCAAGACGACGACCTTCGTCCTAGAGCCGCGCGGCAAGTCCGCGCCGTTGCGCGTCCAGGTCACCGCCGTGGACCAGGCCGGCAACGCGGCCGGCGTCACGCGCAAGGTCTCCTTCACGCGCTGAGGAGAGCGCCGGCACGCGCGCCACGTGCCGACCGACGGATCGGGCGAGGGCGCTCGACCGTCGCGTGCTATCACAGGAGACCGTGCCGGACACGGGCCTCCCCCAGCAGGACGCGCAGGACGACTTCAACCGCGTCCGCCGCCGCCGGGCGCTCGCCCGCCTGTCCGCGCGTCTGCGGCGCGAGCCGGGCGACGTGAACGTGATCCTGCCGTTCGAGGAGGTCGTGGCAGCCCTCGGCCGACGCGGCGAACGGCGCCTGGGCGTCGAGACGATCCCGCTCGACTCGATCGTCGGCACGGTCGACCGCGGACGTGAGTTCGACCGCCAGTTCCGTCCCACCAGCGGACGCGTGCGCACCCGTTGGGAGCGTGTCGCGCTGGCCCAGCGCACGGGCAAGGAGATGCCGCCGATCGACGTCTACCGCATCGGCGAGCTGCACTTCGTCAAGGACGGCCACCACCGCGTCTCGGTCGCCCGCGCTCGTGGCGACCGCGTGATCGACGCGAACGTGACGGAGGTGCTGACGAAGATCGGCGCCGATCGCGAGATCCGCTTGCGCGACCTGCCGCTGAAGAGCCACCAGCGCCTGTTCCTCGAGCGCGTCCCGCTCTCGGACGACCGCCGCCGGCGCATCGACCTCGAGGACGAGTGGCGCTTCGCCGCGCTGGCAGAAGCAGTCGAGGCCTGGGGCTACCGGCTGGTGCAGGAGCTGCGCGAGCCGCTCTCGCGGGAGGAGGTGGCCCAGCGCTGGTTCGACGACGAGTACGCGCCCGTGGTCGAGCTGCTGCGCCAGGCGGACCTGATCGGCACCGCCACCGAGACCGAGGCCTACATGCGCGTCAGCCACCTGCGCTACCTCGTGCTGCGCACCCACGAGTGGACCGACGAGGTGATCGAGCGGATTCGCGCCGAGATCGAGCGGCCGTCGTGGGACGAGGACACGATGGTGCGCCGCCTGCGCAAGGAGCTCAAGTAAGCGTCGCTGCCGCAGGCGGGCTCTGGCGCGGCGTGCGCGCCGGGCTGCCCTTCGCCCTTCCGACCGCGCTGCTGGCGGTCTCCTTCGGCGTGCTCGCCGAGCCGCTGATGGGGACGCTCGCGACCGTCGTGATGTCGCTGGTCGTGTACGCCGGCACCGCCCAGTTCGCGGCTCTGAGCGTGCTGCTGTCCGGCGGCGGGGTTGCGCCGGCGGTGACCGCCGGGCTGCTGGTCAACCTGCGCTTCCTGCCGATGGGCCTCGCCGCCGCGCCGTCCCTGCACGGCGGCCCGCTGCAGCGCGCGCTCGAGGGCCAGTCGGTGATCGACGTCTCCTGGGCGATGGCGAGCGACGGGCGCGGCGGCTTCGATCGCGACCTGCTGGTCGGCGCGACGCTGCCGCAGTACGTCGGCTGGTTCGCCGGCACGCTCGCCGGCGCGCTCTTCGGCGACGCGCTCGGCGACCCGGAGGCGCTCGGCCTCGACGCGATCTTCCCCGCCTTCTACCTCGCGCTGCTCGTCGGCGAGGTTCGCGACCGGCGGGCCCTCAGCGCGGCGCTGCTGGGCGGTGCGATCGCCTGCGCGCTGCTCCCCGTCGCACCGGCGGGCGTGCCGATCGTCGCGGCCTCGCTGGCGTCGCTGATCGCCCTGTGGGGACGTGCCGCGCAGACTCCGCCGGCGGACGACGCCCTCCCGGCCACCGCCGACGGCGCTGCTGCGCCTGGATCGGGCACGACCCGATGACCTCGACCACCACGATCTGGCTCACGATCGGGCTGCTCGCGGTCGGCACGATCACGATCAAGGCGATCGGTCCGATCACGCTCGGCAATCGCACGCTCTCCCCACCGATCGCCGCCGTGATCGGCCTGCTGGCGCCGCCGCTGCTGGCCGCGCTCGTGCTCGTGGAGACGATCGGCGACGGGAACGGCGGCTTCCGGCTCGACGCCCGCCTCGGCGGCCTCGCCGCCGCCGGCGTCGCGATCGCGCTCAGGCTGCCGACGCTGGCGATCGTCGTCGTGGCCGCGGTCGCGACCGCGCTGCTACGCGCCTTGGCCTGAGGCCGGCTCCCCTTCGGTCGCGGGCGCCGACTCCGGCTGCCCGTCCGGAGCGGTGGCGGCCGGTCCCTGCTCGGACGAGGTCAGGCTGCGACCGTCGTCGGGGTCGAACAGGTGCAGCTTCTCGAGGTTGACCCACAGCTCGGCCTCCTGGCCCTGGCGGATCTCGCTGGCCGCGTCGAGACGCGCGACGATCCGCCCCTCCTCGCCCGACATCGGCACCTCGCCGCCGCCGGCATCCTCGGCCAGCTCGCGCAGCTCGTCGGACTCGATGCTCTGGTCGGAGTCGACCGAGAAGTGCGCGTACAGCTCGGAGCCCATCGACTCGATCACGTCGATCGTGGCCTTGAACGTCATGCCGCGATCGCGCGCCTCGCCGACCAGCGCGGCGGTCTCGAAGTCCTCGGGCCGGATGCCGGCGATCAGCGACTTGCCGCCCTGCTGCTGCCCAAGCCGCTGACGCAGCTCGTCGGGCAGGCGGGCGTCGCCGAACGGCAGCTTGACGCTGTCGCCCTCGAGCGTCGCCGGCATGAAGTTCATCGCCGGCGAGCCGATGAAGCCGGCCACGAACAGGTTGACCGGGTCGTTGTAGAGCTCCATCGGCGAGCCCACCTGCTGCAGCACGCCCGCGCGCATCACCGCCACGCGGTCGCCGAGCGTCATCGCCTCGGTCTGGTCGTGGGTGACGTAGACGGTCGTCGTGCCGAGGCGCTGCTGGATGCGCGAGACTTCCGTGCGCATCTGCACGCGCAGCTTCGCGTCGAGGTTCGAGAGCGGCTCGTCCATCAGGAACGCGGCCGGGTCGCGCACGATCGCGCGGCCCATCGCCACGCGCTGGCGCTGGCCGCCGGACAGCTGCGCCGGCTTGCGGTCGAGGTGCGCCTCGAGGTCGAGGATGTGCGCCGCGTCCTGGACCTTCTTGTCGAGCTCCTCCTGCGGCACGCCGCGCAGCTTGAGCGCGAAGCCCATGTTGTCGCGCACGCTCATGTGCGGGTAGAGCGCGTAG
The DNA here is from genome assembly GCA_963846505.1 of uncultured Thermoleophilaceae bacterium. Taxonomy (GTDB): domain Bacteria; phylum Actinomycetota; class Thermoleophilia; order Solirubrobacterales; family Thermoleophilaceae; genus JACVRW01. The sequence continues at coordinate 1,049,217 of CAWJWD010000004.1, forward strand.
TTCTGGAACACCATCGCGATGTCGCGGTCCTTGGGCGCGCGCTGGTTGACGACCTCGTCGCCGATGCGCAGCTCGCCCTCGGTGATGTCCTCCAGGCCGGCGATCATGCGCAGCGCCGTCGACTTCCCGCAGCCGGAGGGCCCGACGAGGATCACGAACTCTCCGTCCTTGATCTCCAAGCTGAAGTCGCGCACGGCCTCGAAGCCGTCCGGGTAGCGCTTGGTGATGTGGTCGAGGGTGATCTGGGCCATTTGGGGAAGTGCCTCCTATCCCTTCACCGCACCGGCGGTGAGTCCGGCGACGATGCGGCGTTGGAAGATCAGGACCATGACGATGATCGGGATCGTCACGACCACGGCCGCGGCCGAGATCGCACCGATCGGCTGCTCGAACTGCGACGCGCCGGTGAAGAACGCGAGCGCGGCCGGAACCGTCCGCGCGTTGTCGGTCGAGGTCAGCGTGTTGGCGAAGATGAAGTCGTTCCAGGCGAAGATGAACACGAGGATCGCCGCGGTGAACACGCCCGGCGCGGCGAGCGGCACGATGATCTTGCGGAAGGCCTGGAACGGCGTCGCGCCGTCGACCTGCGCCGCCTGCTCGAGCTCCCACGGGATCTCGCGGAAGAACGCCGACAGCGTGTAGATCGCCAGCGGCAGCGTGAAGGTCATGTACGGGATGATCAGGCCGGGCCAGGTGTCGTAGAGGCCGACGGTGCGCCACATGTCGAACAGCGAGCCGACGACCGAGATCGGCGGGAACATCGCGACCGCGAGCGCGCCGGAGAGGATCACCGCCTTGCCCTTGAAGTCCAGGCGCGAGGTGGCGTAGGCGCACATCGCGGCGAGCACGATCGAGATCAGCGTCGCGATCGAGGCGATCCCGATCGAGTTCAGCAGCGGCTTGAGGAAGATGTCGCCGCTGAAGATGACGTCGTAGTTGTCCCAGGAGAAGCCCGAGAAGAACTTGCCGTCGCCGAGCTCGTCCGTGCTCTTGAACGACAGCGAGGCGATCCAGACCACGGGGATCAGCGCGTAGAGGAGCACGACCAGGATCGCGATCGACCACAGGACCCGCTCGCGCGGCGTGTGCTTCATCAGGTCTCCCCTCGCTGCTGTGCGGTGCTGGCGCCGAGGCCCTTCACGAACAGGACCGCGATCAGGATCACGCAGATGAAGATCAGCACCGAGATCGCCGAGCCGAGGCCGAGGTTCACACGGCTGATCAGGACGTTGTAGCCCAGGATCGAGACCGTCTCGGTGCCGTTGGCGCCTCCTGGTTGGATGATGTACGCGCTGTCGAAGAGCCGGAAGGCGTCGAGCGTTCGGAACAGCAGCGCGACGAGGATCGCCGGCTTCATCAGCGGGATCGTGATGTGGAAGAAGCGCTGCAGCGCGCTCGCGCCGTCGACCTTCGCCGCCTCGTGCAGCTCATCCGGCACGAGCGCGAGGCCGGCGAGCAGCAGCAGCGCCATGAACGGCGTCGTCTTCCAGACCTCCGCCAGGATGATCACGAACAGCGAGCCGCTGCGGTCGGTCAGCGGCGCGTAGTCGTCGGGCACCAGCGGCAGCCCGGCGACGAAGCCGCTGGTCGGGTCGAAGGCGTACTTCCAGGCGAACGCCGCGACCACGGTGATGATCCCGTAGGGGATCAGGATCGCCGCTCGCACCGGGCCGCGCCCGAAGATCGCGCGGTGCATCACGAGCGCGATCAGCATGCCGAGCACGAGCTCGATCGCGACCGAGACCACCATGATGATCACGGTCGTGCCGACGTCGGTCCACCAGGTCGTCGAGGTCAGCACATCGCCGTAGTTGGCGAGCCCGACGAACTCCTTGTCGTCCGGGAAGCGCAGGTCGTACTTCTGCAGCGAGAGGTAGATCGCGTAGCCGATCGGATAGCCGGTCACGATCAGCATCACGATCACGGCCGGGGCGCAGAGCATGTAGGCCAGCCGCCGCTCGGACTTGGTGCGGTCGGTCACCTTCTTCTGCTTGGCCGGCGCCGTGGAGGTCCGGGCGGGGACGCTTGCCGCCTCCATCAGAAGATCTTCCCTTCAGCCGCCTTGTCGAGCCGGTCGCGCAGCTTGTCGACGATCGTGTCCGGATCGACCGAGTCCGGTGGGTGGAACGTCTTCTGGATCGCGAGCGAGATGTCGTTGTAGGCCGGCGTCACCGGGCGCGGCGCGGCGGCGTCGATCGACTCGCGCAGCAGGTCGGCGAACGGGTAGGCCTTCTTGACCTCCGGCGTGTCGTAGACGGACTCCGTCGTCGGCGGCAGCCCGCCCTTCTCGGCGGCGACCGCCTGATGCTTGTCGTTGGCCAGGCACTCCGCGGCGTCGAAGGCGGCGTCGGGGTGGTTGCTGAACGCCGACACGGCGATGTTGATACCGCCCAGCGGCGGGCGGCTCGGCTCGTCGGGCACCGTGCGCGGGTAGCGCGCCCAGCCGATGTTCTGCTGGAACTCCTTGCTCACGCCCTCGGCGCTCGGATAGATGAACGGGTAGTTGATCTCGTAGACCGAGCGGCCGGACTCGAAGCCGATGCGCGCCTCGTCCTCCTTGTTGGTGGACATGCCGGCGGGCGCCGCGGGCGAGGTCGCGAGCTCGAGCTCGACCTCGGCGGCGTCCTTGGCCGTGTCGTCGACCTCGACGTCGCCATCCTGGTTGACGATCTGCCCGCCCGCGCCGGCGATCAGCGCGTTGATCCAGACGGTCAGGCCCTCGTACTGCGCGGACTGCACCTCGACCTGCTTGCCCTTCTTGGCGGCCTCGTCGATGATCTCGTCCCAGGTCGCGTCGTCGCCCGGGTTGGGCACCTCGTCCTTGCGATACCAGAGCAGCTGCGTGTTGCTGGTGAACGGGATGCCCCAGACCTTGTCCTTGTACTCGACGGTCTTGAGCGGCCCCTCGAGCTTGCCCTCGGTCGCGACCTGGCGTCGCTGCCCCTCCCAGGGCAGGATCCAGCCGGCCTCCGCCAGCTCCGCCGTCCAGATCACGTCCATGCCGATCAGGTCGATCGAGTCGTCCTCGGCCGCCAGCCGGCGCACGATCAGCTCGCGCTGCTGGTTCGCGTCGGTCGGGAGCTTCTGGTAGCTGATGCGGTACTCGCCGCCGGCCTGCTCGTTGCAGTCGGCCACGGCCTCGTCGTAGGCCCCGCCCGGCTCGTTGAAGGCATACCAGTTGAGCGTCGGCGTGCCGGAGCCGCTGTCGCCGCCGCCGCAGCCGGCAACCACGGCTGCCGCGAGCACGCAGAGCCCAATCCACGTCCGCAGGCAGCCGTGCCCGCTCGGTTTCCCCCCTCGAGCCATCTCCTCGGGACGCTTTTACCCCCCGATTTTGGAAATGAACCCAGGCCGTCTACGGCACCGACGACTTCATTCGCTCAGAGACGCTCCCGCACCGCCCGCGCGCGCTGCTCGCCCGAGCGCACGGCGCCGTCCATGTAGCCGTTCCAGACCGTCGCGTACTCGGCGCCCGCCCAGTGCAGCGGCCCGATCGGTTCGCGCAGCGCCGGCCCGTAGTTGGTCCAGGCACCGGGCGGCAGATGGCAGCCGTAGCAGCCGCGCGTCCACTCCTCCTCGGCCCAGAGGCGCTCGACGTAGGCGCTCGGCCGCGCGGCACGCGGGCCGTAGAGCCGCGTGAAGCAGTCGATCACCGCGGCGCGCCGCTGCTCGGCCGGCACGCGCCCCAGCTCGCGCGCGCGGCGCCCTTCGAGGAAGCCGAGCAGCACGCCGGGCGAGCCGCCGGGCGGCGAGTTGTCGTAGGTCACCCGCACCGGCCCGCGCTCGCTCGTCCCCTGGCCGGACAGTCCCTCCTCGCGCCAGAAGGGCTCGTCGTAGATCGCCATGCACTTGGCGACGGTGCCGAGCGGCATGCGCTGGGTGAGCTGGTCTCGGTAGCCCGGCAGCGGCGGGTCGTAGGCGATCCTGCTCGCGAGCGTCGGCGCGAGCGCGAGGATCGCCTCGCGGCCGCGAGCGACCGCCCCCTCCCCCTCGACGGTCACGCCCTCGGCGCCGTGGACGACGCGGCGCACCGGCACACCGAGGACCACCCGCTCGCCGAGCGCTTCGGCCATCCGCAGCGCCAGGCGTTGCGAGCCGCCGACGAAGCGGTCCTGCTGGGCGCCGCCCTCGGTGTCGAACAGCGTCTCGAGGCTGCCGGCCGAGTGGACGTAGAAGAGCAGGTGCAGCAGCGACAGCTCCTCGGGCTGGGCCGCCCAGACGGCCTCGATGCCCAGCTCCAGCAGCATCCGCCCACCCTTGGTGGCGAGGTTGCGCCGCATCCAGGTGGCCGCCGTCTGCTCGTCGAGTCGCGCTGCCCGCGGCGCCTCCCAGGGCGCGTGCAGCGGCACCGTGCGAGCGAGCCGGTTGAGCCGCCGCTGTGCCTGCTCGACGTCGAGCAGCACCGCCGGGTTGACGCGGGGGATCGCGCCGCGATAGCGATGCAGCCGACCGCCGTACTCGATCACGTTCTCACCCTCGACGTAGGTCGGGAACGTCTCGACTCCCAGATCGGCGGCGAGCGCGGCCAGCCGGTCCTGGGTCGGCCCGATCCATTGACCGCCGACCTCGACGACGTGTCCCCCGCCGACGTCCTCGTTCAGGATCCGCCCGCCGACCCGGTCGCGCGCCTCCAGCACCACGACCGACGCGCCCGCCGTCACCAGCGTGCGCGCGGCGCTCAGACCCGCCAACCCGGCCCCGACGACCACTACGTCCGCCTCGTGGCTGCGCTCGGCGGCCATGGGAGGACCCTACCGCCGCTACCCTGTTGCGCCGGCATGCCCTCGCAATCGCCACAGAGCGAGCGCGAGCAGGAGCGCCGGCTGAACATCCGCACGCTCACGATCGCGAGCATCGCAGCCGCCTGCGCCGCGCTTGTCACGTCCCAACTCTGGTTCGCCGGCACCTGGATCGCCGCGGCGTTCACCCCTGTGATCGTGGCCCTCGTCAGCGAGCTGCTGCACCGTCCCACGGAGCGCATCGGCCGCGTACTCACCAGCGACCGTCCTGCCCTGTTCCCGCCCGCCGAGCCGCCCGTGCCACCATCCGGCCGTCCTCGGGCCGAGCCGGATCCGGACGCACCGCCCGCTCGCACCCGTGCAGATCTCGGCGGCGGCCCCTCGCGCGAGCTGCCCAGCTCCGGCGCGCCCGTGCGCGTCTACCGCTCCGGAGCGGCGCCGACCTCCTCGAGCGGCAGCCGGCGCACGATCGCGCTCGGGATGGTCGCGCTGACCGCCGCCCTGGCCTTCGCCATCGCGGTCGCCGTGATCACCGTCCCCGAGCTGATCGCCGGGCAGTCGATCGTCCACGGCGACAAGGGCACGACGCTGTTCAAGGGCACGGCGCGCAGGCAGCGCGACGACCGAGGTACGACCACCCCGCAGACGACCACGACCGAGCAGGACTCCGCCAGGCCCCCGGCCCAGACCGCTCCCTCCGAGGAGCAACGGACGCAGACCGCGCCGCCTCCGACCGAGACGGTGCCGCCGAGCACGGCTCCGGCACCGCAGACCACCACGCCGACGACGCCGGCGCCCTAGGGCGCCGGCGGAGCGCTTCGGCTGCTCCTGCTAGGCGGCGCGCACGAGGCGCATGGCGGCCTTGACCGGCGCTTCGGTTGCCCCTTGGCAGCCGTCCCCCACTTTCGTGCGGGTGTTCCAGTCGAGCCACCAGCCGGCGTGACGCGCCGCTGACGCCACCAGCGTCAGCGAGGCCTCGACGCCGGCCAGTCCCATGATCAGCCCCTGCCGAGCTGTCGACCCTGTATCGAACATTCCGTGACGACCGTACCCGGACGCACGCGCTCCAAAAGCCCGCACGGCATGCGACCATCGGAACCGATGGCGCACGATCACGGCCATGGTCACCTGCACGCGCACGGCGAGAACGCCGGCAGCAGGCGCCTGACGATCGCCCTGCTGCTGATCGTCGGCTTCATGTCGGTCGAGGTCGTGGCCGGCATCGTCGCCTCCTCGCTGGCGCTGCTCTCCGACGCCGCGCACATGCTCACCGACGCCGCCGCGATCGCGCTGGCGCTGTTCGCCGCGCACCTGGCCAAGCGGCCCGCCCGCGGCGGCTTCACGTTCGGCTTCCAGCGTGCGGAGATCCTCTCCGCACAGGTCAACGGCGCCACGCTGGTGGCACTCGGGCTCGTGATCGTCTTCGAGGGCGTCCACCGCCTGATCGACCCGCCCACGGTCGAGGGCGGCCTGGTGCTGGCCGTGGCGCTGGTCGGCATCGTCGTCAACCTCGCGGCGACGATGGTGCTCGCCGGCGCCGACCGGCGCAGCCTCAACGTCGAGGGCGCCTTCCAGCACGTGCTCAACGACCTGTTCGCCTTCATCGCCACCGCGATCGCGGGCCTGCTCGTGGTGACGCTCGGCTTCGAGCGGGCGGACGGCATCGCCGCGCTGATGGTCGCTGCGCTGATGCTCTACTCCGGCTACGGCCTGCTGCGCGAGTCCGGCCGCGTGCTGCTCGAGGCCGCCCCGCGCGATCTCGATCCGACGGAGATCGGTCGCGCGCTGGTGGCCGAGCACCACGTGATCGAGGTGCACGACCTGCACGTCTGGGAGGTCACGTCCGGCTTCCCGTCCCTCTCGGCGCACGTCGTCGTCGAGCCGGGCTGCGACACCCAGAGCCACCGCCGACAGCTGGCGGACCTGCTGCACGAGCGCTTCGGGATCGAGCACAGCACGTTGCAGGTGGAGGCGGTGCCGACCGGCCCGCTCGAGATCGAGCCGCTGCAGCGCGGCTGAGACGGCGACGTGTCAGCCGCCGGCGGGCTCCGGCTCGAGCACGAAGATCTCGACCGCGAGCTCGGGATCGGTGACCACCTGGCTGATGTACGCCAGCACGCGGCGTCCGGTCACCCGCTCGATCTCGGCGCGGAACTCGGCCTGCATCGCTTCCTGGAAGGCTCGGCGCGTGGCGCGCACCTGGTCTGCTTCCCCGACCCCGATCAGCGTGCGTTCGACGGTCGTGTAGACGTCCTCCATCACGCACACGAGCACGTCGTCGAGCAGGTAGGACTTCGAACGCGTCGCGCCCTTGCCGTAGTGGCGTGCGTGCAGGCCGACGATCACGTTCGTGGCCTCGGCCAGCATCGGCCCGAGGCTGCGGGCGTGGAGCCCGGGGGTGAAGTCGGAAGGCGTTTGAGGCACGGATCGCGTCGCGTCGAACTCGTTGAGCGACGATCCGTCTCGTGCCGCTGGCGCGGCGCCGATCCGTCCCGTGCGGCGGCGATGGTGAGCGCGTCCTCACGCGAGTCCTTGCTCACCCGGCGGCGCGATCATAGCGCCGCCCGGCGTTTACGACACGACCAGGCGCGGAAGGTCCGTTGGAGCATCGTGTCCGCTCCCATCCGCTCTCGCATCGGCTTGCAAGCGCACCGGCGCGGCTCGACGGCGACCCGATGATCTGGGCGACGCTCCGGCGCACCGTGCGCGAGTTCCAGGAGGACAACCTCACCGACTGGGCCGCCGCGCTCACCTACTACGCGGTGCTGTCGATCTTCCCGGCGCTGATCGCGCTCGTCTCGATCGCCGGGCTGGTGATGGATCCCCAGGAGCTGACCGACCAGCTCACCGACCTCGTCTCCGAGCTCGGGCCGGCGTCCGCCGTCGACACCTTCCAGGGTCCGATCGACAGCCTCGCCAAGAGCCAAGCGCAGGCCGGCGTGCTGCTGGTGGTCGGCGTCGCCGGCGCGCTCTGGAGCGCCTCGGGCTGGGTCGGCGGCGTCTTCCGGGCCTCGAACACGATCTTCGAGATCGACGAGGGCCGCCCGTTCTGGAAGCTGCGCCCGCTGCAGGTCGCGGTCACGCTGACGATGGTGCTGATGCTGACGCTGCTGCTGCTCGCGCTCGTGCTCACGGGCCCGATCGCCGGCGACGCGGGCGAGGCGATCGGCATCGGGCAGACCGCCGTCGCCATCTGGGACGTCGCCAAGTGGCCGGTGATGCTGCTGGTGGTGCTGCTGATGCTGGCCGTCGTCTACTACGCGGCGCCGAACGCCCAGCTGCCGCGCTTTCGGCTGATCACGCCGGGGAGCCTGCTCGCCGTCTGCGTCTGGCTGCTCGCCTCGGGGGCCTTCGCCCTCTACGTCGCGAACTTCGGCTCGTACAACAAGACCTACGGCGCACTGGGCGGCGTGATCACGTTCCTCGTCTGGCTGTGGCTCACGAACGTCGCGGTGCTGCTCGGCCAGGAACTCAACGCCGAGGTCGAGCGCAGCCGCGAACTGGCCGCCGGCACGCCCGGCGCCGAGCAGGAGCTGCAGCTGCCCCCGCGCGAGCAGCCCGCTCGAGCAACGTCGCGCCGGCGCTAGCCGCGCGGCTCGAGCATGAAGAACTCGAAGCCCAGATCCGGACGGAACGAGAGCTGGCTGTGGTAGGCCACTACGCGCCGGCCGACCGCCGCCTCCACGACGCGATGGAACTCCGGCGCCATCGCCTCTTGGAAGCGCAGGCGCACGTCCCGCACGAGCGCCTCCTTGCCGAGCTCGACCAGCCGCCGCTCGACGACCGTCATCGTGTCCTCGAGCACGGTGAACAGGAGGTCGTCGCCGAGCAGATGCGTCTTGGCCTTCGTCGGACCGCGTCCGTAGTACCGGCTGAACAGGCCGACCACCCCGTTGGTGACGGCAGCCAGCTCCTCCCCTGCCCCTGGGCGGTCCACCGCGCCGATTCTAGGCACGTTTAGCGGCAGGTCCCGCGGGGGACGCTTTCCCTAGTTGCTTGGGGGACGAAGCGAGGCCGTAGATCCGGTCCCGCATTGGACCTCGGTTGATCCAAAACCGAAGGAGTCCAATGACGGTCACGCTTGCACCACCGCCGACGCGGCGTCGGCGCATCAGCCCCAACTGCGACCCGCGCGAAGTCGAGCGCGAGCTGCTGGTCTGCTACCACCGCAGCGGCGATCTCCAGGCTCGTGAGGAGCTGGTCCAGCGCTTCCTGCCGCTTGCCCGCGACTTGGCGTTGCGCTACTCGTACACCGACGAGCCCTTCGACGACCTGTTCCAGGTCGCGTGCATGGGCCTGATCAAGGCGATCGACCGCTTCGAGCCCGGCCGCGGGACGAAGTTCACCAGCTACGCCGCGCCGACGATCCTCGGCGAGCTCAAGCGCCACTTCCGCGACAAGGGCTGGGCGCTGCACGTGTCGCGCGAGCTGCAGGAGCGCACGCTGGCGGTCAGTCGCGAGACCGAGCGCCTGTCCAAGGAGCTCGGCCGCTCGCCGACGGTCAAGGAGATCGCCGCCGGCCTCGGCACCACGACCGAGAAGGTGCTGGAGGCAAGCGAGGCCTCGCGCGCCTACGAGGCCAGTTCGCTCGACGCGCCCGCCGCGCGCGAGGACGGCGAGTCGGCTCCGCTCGTGGAGATGCTCGGCGGCCCGGACTCCTCATACGAGCTGGTCGACAGCCGCCAGGTGATCGGCAGCACCTGGAGAGAGCTGCCGACGCTCGAGCAGCAGGTGCTGAAGCTGCGCTTCGTCGACGACCTGAACCAGCGCGAGATCGGCGAGCGCATCGGCTACTCCCAGATGCACGTCTCGCGTCTGCTGCGGCGTGCGCTCAACCGCCTGGAGACGGCCGCAAACGCCGCTTGAGCGAGTGCGCGTCGACGACCTCGAAGGCGCTGCCGGGAACGCGATGGAGCGCATGCAGCGCATCGTTGTCCCAGCCGCTGTGCGGCGCGCCGGAGATGTACCAGGGCGAACCGTTATCGGCGAGGATCATCCCGTAGCGCTTCAGCGCCCGCAGGACGATCCGCGCCTGGCGCGGGAAGCCGCGCAGCGGATAGCCGCGCTTCAACCGCAGCCGCTGCCCCATCGCCGGCAGCGAGGGGTCGGTCGAGTCCGAGGCGACGTGGCGCGCGGGCCAGACGAAGGCGCGACGCGTCTCGGGCGCGGTGAAGCGCAGCGCGTGCTCGATGCGCCCGCGCTTGACCTCCTCGTAGCGCGCCAAGCCCGGCAGGATCGGTAGACCGGCGGCGTCTGCCGAGGTCCAACCGCGTGGGCGCAGACGGTTCGAGCGCAGGTTCCAGATCGCGCCGGAACCGGCGTGCCAGCCTCCGGCCGAGCGCGGGTAGACGGAGAACAGCTCGTAGAGCCGGCAGCTGTCGCGGTCGACGACGATCGCGTGCCGGTCGCCGTCGGCGCCACGGCCGCCCTCGATCGGCACGTCGCCGGGAATCGGGTACGGCCCCCTGTCGGACTCGGAGGCGTACTCGAAGCTGACGGTCACGCGCGGCTGCGACCCCGACACGGTGGTGAACGGGATCCCGATCGGCCCGCCCTCCCAGAGACCCGAGCCGAAGTCCGCATGCACGTGGTCGTCGAGGCCGATGCTCCGCACGATCGCCGCCGAGCGAGCGTGGGTCGGCAGCCCGTCGACGCGCTGGTTCCAGGGGCTCGTCTCGGGAAAGACGGGACACCCGGCGATCGTCGGAGCGCCGAGCGCCTCGGCAGGCGCCGATGCCCCGAGCGTCAGCGCGAGCAGACCAAGCGCGAGGTATCGCATGCGTTCGTTATCCGGCAGCCGCGTCCCCGGGCTGAACCCGGGCGGTCTCGCCCTCGGGCATGCGTCCGTCGCGGCCGACGTAGCCGTCCTTGCCGCCGGCGATCACGTACAGCGCAGGGCCGTCGCCGACGTTCTCGATCTGGCGCACCGTCGCGGCGTCCACACGCGCGATGCCGCCCGGGCCGAGCACGTGGCTGGAGCCGTCGCCGAAGACGAACTTCACCTGCCCGCGGTGGACGAAGTACAGCTCTTCCTGCTCGTCGTGGTAGTGCTTGCCCGTCGCGAAGCCCTCGGGCAGTTCGATCGCGTTGACGCCGAACGCCGTCACGCCCAGCTCGCGTCGGATCTTGCGAAAGCCCGGGCCGTCGCCCAGACCGTCGACGTTCGCGACGGCGAAGCCGTCGCCCTGCACTACCTCACGCACCTCGTCGCTCATGCCACGAGCGTATCCGTCAGGCCGCGCGTTCGGCGCTGCGCAGGCCGCCGCGCGACCACCACAGCATCAGCGCGATCAGGCCGCCGACCGCGGCGAAGGCGGCCAGCAACTGCTCCGGCGCACCAGCGATCAGGCTGCGATCGGCGTTCAGGAACAGCGTCACGGGGTTGATCGACGCCGCCACGTGCACCCAGCCGCTGAGCAGGTCGAGCGGCACCCACACGGGCGACAGGAACAGCAGCAGGAACACCGGCACCTGCATCGCCGGCCCGGCCTGCATCGTGCGCATGCGCATCGCCACGCCGGCGGCGAACAGCGTCGCCGCTGCGTTGACGAGCAGCGCCAGCGTGTAGAGGCCGACGAGGTCCAGCCCACTGGCCCCCATGTCCATTCCCGCGATCAGCGCGACGACCGTACACGACGATCGCGGTGAAGCCCGAGCGCAGCAGCGCGCCGAGCCAGTAGCCGGCGATGATCCCGCCGCGCGCGGGCGCCGCCAGCAGCACCCGCCGCGCCCAGCCCGACTCGAAGTCGCGCGCGATGCCGAAGCCGGTGAAGACGCCGCCGAACGCCGAGGCCTGCAACAGCACGAAGCCGTAGACCCAGGCCGTGTAGCCGGCGGAGTAGTCGAAGCCCGGCACCTGGTCCACGCGCGAGAGCCCGCCGGCGAACGCGACGAAGAAGAACATCGGGAACAGCAGCCCGGGGACCACCATCGCGGGGTTCGTGAAGTAGTTGTGGGCGCTGCGCCAGGCGACCGCCAGCGCCACCGACCGGAACGCCCTCATCCCGCGCGCCATCCTCGTGCGCAGGGCACGCGAGGCGAGCGTCAGCGCGACCACGGCCACCCCGCCCGCGCAGGCGACGCCGAGCGCGAGCGCCTCGCCGTCCCAGCCCTCGATCACGAGCGAGCGGATGCCCTCGAGCATGTACGAGACGGGGTTGTAGGTCGCGACCGTGCGAAACCAGTCCGTCTCGATCAGGTCGCGCGGCAGCGACATCGAGGACAGGAACAGCGCCGCGAACATCAACGGGAAGATGCCCTGCACCGCCTCCCCCGAGCCGGTGCGCAGGGCGACGAAGGCGCCGATCGATCCGAAGGCGAGCGAGATCAGCAGCGCCAGGCCGACGATCGCCAGCACGCCGCCGGGCCCGGCGGCGATCGTCACGCCGGCGATCAGGCCGGCAGCCAGGAACGTGACGGCCTGGATCAGGCCCAGCACGAGCACGCCGGCGAGCTGGCCGAGCAGCAGCGCCGTGCGACGCAGCGGCGTCAGCGAGAGGCGGTTGAGGAAGCCCGTCTCGACGTCGTTGGCCACGTTCGTGCCGGCGCTGCCGGCCGCGAACAGCCCGCCCTGGACGAACGCGACCGCCAGCACGAAGTCGACGTACGAGTCGGTCGGGAAGCCGGGCAGGTCGGTGACGGCATCCAGGCCGCCGCCGTTCACCGCGACCAGCAGCAACGGGAAGAAGAGGGCCGGCACCGCCGTCGCGGGCTGGCGCAGCGTTCGCAGCGCCGAGCGACGCGCGAGGCTGCCGACCTGCGTGAGCATCGTCGAGAGCCCGCCCGCGGACGCGCGCGGCGCCGTCGCGCCGGCGACGCTCACGCCGCGACGACCTCGGCGTCGCCCTGCTCGGCAGGCTCCTCCTCTGCTCCCTCGAGCGAGCGCCCGGTCTTGGCGAGGAAGACGTCGTCGAGCGTCGGCGCGTGCAGCTGCAGGTGCTCGAGCTGGACGTCGGCGGCGTCGAGTGCGCGCACGACCTCGGCCAGCTGCGCCTCGCCGCCGTTCAGGCGCACCGCCGCGCCCTTGGGCGAGGCCGAGACCGACTCGCCGAAGTGAGCGAGCACCTCCCGCATGCGCGGCAGGTCGGCCGGCTCGGCGGGGATCGTCTCGACGCTCGGTCGCCCGATCTCGCCCTTGAGCGCCGCGGGCGTGCCCTCGGCGACCAGCCGCCCGTGGTCGATGATCCCGACGCGGTCGGCGAGCACGTCCGCCTCCTCGAGGTACTGCGTCGTCAGGAAGACGGTCACGCCGTGCTCGGCGGCCAGCCGCTGGACCTCGCTCCAGAGCGCGCTGCGGCTCTGCACGTCGAGGCCCGGTGGTGGGCTCGTCGAGGAACAGGATGCGCGGCTCGTGCACGAGCGCAAGCGCGAGGTCGAGCCGGCGCTTCATGCCACCCGAGTAGCCGCCGACCTTGCGATCGGCGGCGTCCCCGAGGCCGACGCGCGTCAGCAGCTCGTCACCGCGGCGCGTCCGCTCGGCGCGCGGCAGGCCGTGCAGGGCGGTCTGGAGGCGCATGTGCTCGCGCCCGGTGAGGAACGGGTCGAGCGCAGCCTCCTGCAGCGCAGCGCCGATCACGGCGCGCACCTGCTTGCCCTCGCTGACGACGTCGTACCCGCCGACGAGCGCGGTGCCGGCCGTCGGCGGCAGCAGGGTGGTCAGCATGTGGACGGTGGTGGACTTGCCCGCGCCGTTGGGCCCGAGGAAGCCGTAGATCTCGCCGGCCTCGACGCGCAGGTCGATGCCGTCGACCGCGCGCGGCCCCTTCTTGAACTCCCGCACCAAACCGCGCACTTCGATCGCCGCTTCAGCCATGCGGCGGCAGGCTAGCAAGATGGTTGAGGTTGTCAATTATCGAAAGCCATGACTATCATGCGCCTCCACCATGGTCAGCTCCAAGCGCAGCGATCCCGGTGCCGAGGCATGGCAGGCGATGTGGCGGCTCTTCCTCCAGCACAAGCCGCGCCTGATGGCCGTCGCGCAGGAACACGAGCTGACGCCGATGCAGATGCACGCGCTACGCGTGCTCGACCCCGAGGCGCCGATCCCGATGCGCACGCTGGCCGAACGGCTGGTGTGCGACCCGTCGAACGTGACCGGGATCGTCGATCGCCTGACCGCCCGCGGGTTGATCGAGCGCCGCGACGCCCCTCACGACCGGCGCGCGAAGCTGCTTGCGATCACCGAGGCCGGCGAGCGCGTGCGCGCCGACGTCGTGCGCAGGCTGGCACAGCCGCCACCCGGGATCGCCGACCTGCCCGAGGCCGACCAGCGGACGCTGCGAGACCTGGTGACGCAGGCGCTCGAGACGGGCGGCGCCGAGCAGCCGCAGCCCGCACGCCCGCGCCCTGTAACGACGACGGCGCGTCAGAAGCGCAGCAACGCCGCGATCCCGCCGCGCTCTTCCAGCGCGCCCTCGTTGTGGCGCAGCGGCAGCAGCTCGGCCGACTGCTGGATCGCCAGCTCGATCGTCGCGTCGGCGAGCTCCTCGCAGCGGACCAGCGTCGTGCCGTCGGCAGGGCACTCCGTCTCGCCGTCCGGCCCGAGCCAACCGCACTCCGGGCAGAGCACGCCCGGCGTGGAGAAGGCTCTGCTCGAGCAGCAGCACCTCGACGCGCCGCTCGTTGAGCACCCGCAGCGTCTCGTCGAGGCCGGCGACCGCGCGCATGCCCTGCTCGGCTCGCTCGAGCGCCTCGCGCTCGCGCTGCTCCTCGAGCGCGTCGAAGCACGGTCGCGCCGCCTCCAGCACCTGCTCGGGCGTGCCGTTCTCGACGTCGACCGAGACGCGGCCCGCGAGCGCGCTCGGACAGGTAGCCGTGCAGCTTCGACTCGAAGTCGGCGGTCACCTCGCGCGGGCCGCCGAGCACGAGCCGCTGGAACGGCCGCCGCTTGAAGTGGCCCAGCAGCACCTCGGCGGTGTGCTTGAGGTGGTCGTCCTTCTCCTTCTCGATGCCACGCTGGTAGCGCGCCTGGGAGAGCCCTCCCTGGTCGTGCTGCCCGAAGACGACGTCGTGGATCTGCTCGATCTCGCGCAGCCCGTCGGGCGAGCCGCGGAAGATGCGGGCGTCGCGTCGGCTGACGAGCGCGACGCACCAGCGCTCGCGCCGCTCCAGGCGCGCCAGCGGGCCGACCAGCGGCGAGCGCCCGATCGACACGCGGTTGTTGACCGCGCGCGGCAGCGGGAGCGCCTCGAACAGGTCCGCCTGCTGGCACGCGAAGACCGCGACGCCATGCGTCCCGGCCGTGTCGAGCTCACCCTCGAAGTACGCGCGCGCACGACCGAGGCTTGCCTCGAGCGCCGTCGCGTCGTCGTGCTCGAGCTGCTTGCGCCGCTCGCGCACGCCGCGCTCGGCCTCGTCGAGCAGCGAACGGATCGCGGTCGCGCGGGCGGGCGGCGTCGCGAACTCGCTCGGGTCGAGGTTGAGATAGAGGCTCAGAACGACCGGTTTGTCGAGCCGGAGCTCGGCGAGCCGGCGCAGCTCGTCACGGTCGGGAGCGGCTACCTGCATTGGCATCCCCTTGGGCCGTGGTCACGTGTCCATCCGTCTACCCAGACAGCCGCTGTGCATACCCCGAAGCGTTCCGGGCAGATATCAGAATCGAGCCGTTCGGAGAGGAGTCTCCAGCGGCTTCCCGAAGGAGTCAGATCCCGTCCTCGCGGTAGTTGCATAAGCAAGCACCTGGACGCTATACTTTCGATAGCAATCGAACCGTCGAATCGAAGGAGCAACGACGACTGACCAGCTGATCACCCCCGTGCTGCCCGCCGAGGAGCGCAGCGACGAGCGGCCCTCGCTCGAGCCGGAGGTCACTACCGACTCCCTCCAGCTCTTCTTCAACGAGGCTCGCCGCCACCCGCTGCTCACCGCGGAGGACGAGGTCGAGCTCGCCAAGCGCATCGAGCGTGGCGATCTCTCCGCCAAGGATCGCATGATCAACGCGAACCTCCGCCTGGTGATCTCGGTAGCGCGGAAGTACCAGGGCCAGGGACTGCCCCTCTCGGATCTGATCCAGGAGGGCATGCTGGGCCTGATCCGCGCTGTCGAGAAGTTCGACTGGCGCAAGGGCTTCAAGTTCTCGACCTACGGCACCCTGTGGATTCGACAGGCGATCGGACGCGGCCTGGCCAATTCCGGCCGGACCGTGCGACTGCCCGTGCACATCGTGGCGCGGGCGCGCAAGATCCAGGACATGGAGCGCAAGCTCGCGGCTGAGCTGAACCGCCAGCCGACCGTCGAGGAGATCGCGATCGGCCCTGGAGATGGACGTCGAGGAGGTGGCGGACATCCGCCGCGCCGACCGCGGACCCGCGAGCCTGGACCAGGGCGTGGGCGAGGACGGCGAGACCTCCCTGGGCGATCTGATCGCCTCCGACTCCCAGCCGGTGGAGCAGGAAGTGGCGAGCGAGATGGACAACCAGCAGCTGCGGGAGGCCGTCGACGGCCTGCCCGAGGTCGAGCGCACCGTGCTGACGCTGCGCTTCGGCCTGGACCGCAGCGAGCCGGTCGCCCTGCGCGAGACCGGGCGCCGGCTCGGCCTCTCCAGCGAGCGCGTGCGCCAGCTCGAGGACCGCGCCCTGCGCCGCCTCGCCGCCGACGGCGGCCTGGCGGGCCTGCGCGAAGCAGCGTAACCCCCTCTACAGCCAGACCTGAACCGGGGCCGGTGGCGAAAGCCGCCGGCCCCGCTTGCGTTTCAGTCCTCCACCGTCTCCAGCGCGAGCGCGAGCTCCGGCGACGCCGCAAGCTTGCCGCGCAGCTCCTCCACTTGCGCCCGGTAGCGCTCCACGCTCGCCAGCTTGATCTCCTCGTAGCCGCGGATCATGTCCGGCAGCTCGCAGAGCTCGACCGCGGTCGCGTGCGTGTCCGGCGTCGAGCTCGTCGAGCACGTGCGTCGACGAGCCGCTCGTACTCGCCGATCAGCGCCCGCTCGGTGCGGCGCACCTGGCGTGGCCGAACGGGATCGAGCGGCGTGCCGCGCAGGCGGCGAGCCGGCGCGCAGCGCGCGGAACGCCGGCACGAACCAGCGTGCCGAGCTTCAGCTTGCGCTCGAGCCCCAGCGCGCGCAGCAGCGGCGGGTGGAGGTTGAACCAGACCTTCGCCTCCTCGCCGAACTCTCGCTGCAGCTTGGCCTGCTCGAACGTGTCGAGGTGCAGCCGGGCGACCTCGTACTCGTCCTTGTAGGCCATCAGCTTGAAGAGGTTGCGCTCCACTGCGGCGGTCAGCTCGTCGTGGCCCGGGCACGCGCTCCTGCTCGACCGCTCGCACGCGCTCGACGAGCTCGCGGTAGCGATCGCGCGTAGGCGGCGCTCTGGTAGTCGCGTCAGCTCGGCCGCGCGGCGCTCGGCGAGCGGCACGTCGGCGATCGGGCTCGCCCGGCGGCGGCTCGAGCGCCACCGAGTCGGGCGCGGCGACGACGGCCCGGCCCCAGCCGAAGGCGGCGAGGTTCTGCTCGACCGCCGGCGCCGTTGAGCCGGATCGCCTGCTCGAGCGCCTCGCGCCGAGACCGGCAGCGCACCGCGCTGGTAGGCCGCGCCGAGCAGCAGCATGTTCGCCGGCATGTGGTCTCCGAACAGCTGCTCGGAGAGCGCCTGCGCGTCGAGGTAGACGTTGTCGGCGCGCCGCGTGGCGGCCTCGATCAGGTCGAGCTGGCCCGACAGCTCGCGGAAAGCGCTCGCTCGGGTCGATCACCATCTTGCCCGGTCGGCACCGCGCTCGTGGAGACGACCGCGATCGTGCGCTCGGGGTGCGCGGTGGCCAGGTTGGCCGCGTCGGCCGCGCCGAGCAGGTCGAAGCCGAGGTAGAGGTCGACGCTGCCGGCCGGCGTCTTGCTCGCGACCGGCAGCGGCTCGCGCGAGATGCGCAGGTCCGAGGTCACCGGGCCGCCCTTCTGCGACAGGCCGGTCTGGTCGAGGCCGGAGGCGTAGAGGCCGTCGATCAGCGCGGCCATGCCGAGGATCTGGTTGACGGTCACGACGCCGGTGCCGCCGATGCCGAGCATGCGCACCGACGACCTCGCCGTCGGCGAGCAGGCGCTCGGGCTCGGGCAGCGGCGCCGGCGGGCTCGGCACGCGGTGCTCGGCCTTCCAGCCCGGCACGACGGTCACGAACGAGGGGCAGTCGCCCTCGACGCAGGAGTAGTCCTTGTTGCAGGAGGCCTGGTGGATCTGGGTCTTGCGCCCGTACTCGGTCTCGACCGGCAGCACGCTCAGGCAGCCGGACTTCTTGCCGCAGTCGCCGCAGCCCTCGCAGACGCGCTCGTTGATCCAGATCCGCTCGGCCGGCTCGGGCGCCTTGCCGCGCTTGCGCTTGCGCCGCTTCTCGGCCGCGCACTCCTGGTCGTGGATCAGCACCGTCACGCCCTCGACGACGGCCAGCTCGCGCTGGGCGTCCATGATCGCGTCGCGGCCGCGCAGCTCGGCGATGCCGGCGAGCTTGACGCCCTTGTAGCGCTCGAGCTCCTCGGCCGTGACGATGATCCGCTCGACGCCCTCGAGCTCGAGCCAGTGCGTCAGCGCCGGGACGCTCAGCTGGCCCTCGATCGCCTGGCCGCCGGTCATCGCGACGTGCTCGTTGTAGAGCAGCTTGTAGGTGACGTTCACCCCCGCGGCCACGGACGCGCGGATCGCCAGCGAGCCGGAGTGGTGGAAGGTGCCGTCGCCGAGGTTCTGCACGAGGTGGCGGTCGTCGGTGAACGGCTGCTGGCCGATCCACTGCGCCCCCTCGCCGCCCATCTGGGTCAACCCGGTGATCTCGCCCTTGCCCTCCGGGTTGAGGACGACCATCGTGTGACAGCCGATGCCGCCGCCGACGAGGGTTCCCTCCGGTGCTGTGGTGGACGTGTTGTGCGGGCAGCCCGAGCAGAAGAACGGCGTGCGCTGAGTCGTGGCGCCGCCGGCCATCGGCAGCGGCCCGCGGCGACCGGCGATCTCGTCGAGGCGACGGACGTGGGCGTCGACCGAGTCGATCTGAACTCGCTGGCTCAGCCGCTTGGCGACCGCGCGCGCGATCAGGTCGGCGTCGAGGTCGAGCTCGACCGGCAGCAGCTGCGCGCCCTGCTCGTCGCGCTTGCCGACGATGCGCGGCGCGTCCGGCGTGCCGTAGAGCAGCTCCTTGAGCTGCGTCTCGACGAAGGGGCGCTTCTCCTCGAGCACGAGCAGCTCGTCGAGCCCGTGCGCGAAGTCGCGCTACGACCTGGGGCTCGAGCGGCCAGATCATGCCGAGCTTGAGCAGCCGCACCCCGGCGCGCTCGAGCGCACGCTCGTCGAGGCCGAGGTTGCGCAGCGCGTGGCGCAGGTCGAAGTAGCCCTTGCCGGCGCAGACGATGCCCAGCCAGGCGTCGCGCGCGCCCTCGACGCGGTTGACGTCGTTGAGGCGGGCGTACTCGAGCGCCAGCTCGGTGCGCGGACCGAACAGCGACCGCTCGAGCTCGAGCGCGTACGGCGGCAGCAGCTTCGCGTGCGGGACGTGCTCGTAGCCGAGCTCGGGCAGCACCGGAGCTCACGCGGTCGGGGCCGACGGCGGCGGTGCTGAGACCGTCGGCGACGTTGGTGACGACCTTGAGGCCGCTCCAGAGGCCCGAGGCGCGCGAGCAGGCGTAGGCGTGCAGGCCGAGGTCGAGCACGTCCTGCACGTCGCCGGGGAAGAAGACCGGCATGTTGAAGCTGGCCAGCAGCGTCTCGGAGGCGCTCGGCAGCGTCGAGGACTTCGAGGCCGGGTCGTCGCCGACCGCGGCGAGCGCGCCGCCGCTGCGCGGGACGCCGACGTAGTTGCCGTGACGCAGCGCGTCGGCGGCGCGGTCGGCGCCGGGCGCCTTGCCGTACCAGAGCGCCAGCACGCCGTCGTAGCGGGCGCCGGGCAGCTGCGTCGCCATCTGGCTGCCCCAGGCGGAGGTCGCGCCGAGCTCCTCGTTGAGGCCGGGCGTGTGGTGGACGTGATGCTCGTCGCAGAGGGCGCGGTTGCGCGCGAGCTCCTTGTCGAGGCCGCCGAGCGGCGAGCCCTGATAGCCGGAGACGAAGGTGCCGGTGTGCAGGCCACGACGGCGATCGGCCCGATGCTGGTCGAGCAGCAGGCGCACGAGCGCCTGGACGCCGGTGAGCAGGACCCGGCCCTGCTCGAGCTCGTAGCGATCCTCGAGGGCGACCTCGCGCCGCTCGCGCTGCGCCGTCGCCGGACCGCCGGAAGCGCTCCCCTCGCGGGGATGGTGCGCGGCGCTCACGTAGGGCAGTCGGCGTCATCCGGTCGTCCTCCCAAGGTCGATTGGACAACTGACCTTACCAATCGTGGCACACGGAACGCAATCCCGCTTTCCATGTTTGCCTCTGCCGGTTCCGGGTGTATGGTCATTAGATATGACCATTACGCTGCAGTCTTCGGTACCGGGCCCGTCCGCCCTTCACGACGACGACCACGAGCGGGTGGTCATCCGCCAGGATCCGCTCACCGGGCTGCGCATGATCGTCGCCGTGCACTCCACCGCGCTCGGGCCGTCGCTTGGTGGCCTGCGCCTCAAGTCCTACCCGGGAGGCCTGCGCGAGGCACTCGACGACGTGCTCGCGCTCGCGCGCACGATGACGCTCAAGGCCTCCGCCGCGGGACTCGACCTCGGTGGCGGCAAGGCGGTGATCGTCGACGACGGCAACGCCGACGCGCGCGCGGCACGGCTGGAGGCGGCGGCCGGCGTGATCGACGAGCTCGGCGGCGCCTACATCACCGCCGAGGACATCGGCACCACGCCCGCCGACATGGACCTGATCGCGCGGCACACGCGCTACGTCGTCGGCCGTCCGGTCGAGAGCGGCGGCACCGGCGACCCCTCCCCCAGCACCGCCGAGACCGTCTTCCGCGCGCTGCGCCGCGGCGTGCTCGCCGCCACCGGCTCGGACGACCTCGACGGACGCCGCGTCGGCGTGGTCGGGCTCGGCAAGGTCGGCTATCCGCTCGCGGTCTCGCTGGCCGAGGCGGGCGCACGCGTGATCGCCTGCGACCTCGACCCCGAGCGCGCCGAGCGCTTCGCCGCCGAGCACGGCGGCGAGGTCGCGCCCTCGGCCCAGGCCGTGCTGGCGCTCGAGCTCGACGTGCTCGCCCCCTGCGCTGCCGGCGGCATGATCGACGACGCGCTCGCGCGCTCGCTCGAGGTCCGCGTGGTCGCCGGCGCCGCCAACAACCCGCTCACCAGCCGCGCCGTCGCGCGTACGCTGCACGAGCGCGGAATCGTCTACGTGCCGGACTTCCTCGCCAACTGCGGCGGGCTGATCCACGTCGCCAGCGAGTGGACCGGCGACGCGAGCCGGATCGACGCGTCGATCGAGCGGGCGCTGGAGCGCCTCGACCTCGCCTTCGCGACCTCCGAGCGCGAGGGCACGACGCCGATCGAGGCCGCCGAGCGCCAAGCCCTCGAGCGGGTGGACGCCGCGCGCGCGTGAGCGTCCCGACGGTCCTCTCCGAGCCTCTGCTGCCGGCCGCCGAGCGGCGGTATGCTCGCCGCTTGGAGCGGTCGTTCGAGCCAGTCGCCACGCGCAAGACCTTCGAAGAGGCGGTCGAGCAGATCGCCGAGAAGGTCAAGGCCGGCGACCTGCACACCGGCGACCGGCTGCCCTCCGAGCGCGAGCTCGCCGCCCAGATGCGCATCAGCCGCCCGACGCTGCGCGAGGCGATCAAGGTCATGGCCGAGGCGGGCGTGCTCGAGGTGCGTCGCGGCCAGGCCGGCGGCATCTTCGTCGCCTCCGAGCTCGTCCCGCGCGAGCTGCTGCGCACGCGCCAGGAGATCCGCTTCAGCGAGGTGGCCGACGTGCTCGAGGCGCGCCGGCTGCTCGAGCCGCGCGTCGCGCAGCTGGCCGCCGTGCACGCGACCGAGGACGACTTCACGACGATGGCGCAGACGATCGAGCGCAAGCGCGAGGTCGCCGCCGCGGACGACTTCCTGCGCAACGAGGACCTGTTCCTGCAACTCGACCTCAAGTTCCACATCGCGATGGCGCGCGCCACGCGCAACGCGACGATCGTCTCGCTGATGCGCTCGCTGCTGCGGCACCTCGAGATCGCGCGCGACATGGCGATGCACGCGCCGCTGGTGCCCGACTGGACGATCGAGATCCACGAGCGCACGCTGGCGGCGATCCGCGCGGCCGACTTCCCGCTGATCGAGTCGGTGATGGACGAGCACCTCGCCCAGCTCGAGCAGACCTGGGAGAAGGAGACCGGACGCGGGCTGGTGCGCCCGCTGCCGGACTTCCTGCAGCCGGTCGCCGAGCGCTCGCGCGCCCTACGCGCCGGCTAGCGCCGCTACGCTGCCCGCGTGTCCGCACCGCTGCTCGTCGTCGACGCGCCGTCGATCCTCTTCCGCGCCTTCTACGCGCTCCCGACCTCGATCACCGACGACCAGGACCGCCCGGTCAACGCCCTGCTCGGCGGGGCCAACCTCATGCTGGCGGAGGTCGAGGCCCACTCCCCGCGTGCGGTCGTGCTCTGCTTCGGCCCGGACGCCGCCGACTACCGCGTCGAGCTCTACGCCGGCTACCACGCCGACCGCCCCGAGCTGCCCGACGAGCTCGCGCCGCAGTGGGCCGACTCGGCCGGCTTCTTCGGCGCCTTCGGCTGGGAGGTAGCCGTCAGCGAGACGCTCGAGGCCGACGACCTGCTGGGCGCCTACGCGCGCCGTGAGGCGGACGCCGGCGGCAAGGCGCTGGTGATGACCGGCGACCGCGACATGTTCCAGTGCGCGAACGAGCGGGTGACGGTGCTGTACGTGCGCACGGGCTCCAGAGGTGCCGAGCAGATCGACCCGGACGGCGTGCGCGAGCGCTATGGGATCGCTCCCGAGCTCGTGCCGGACTTCATCGCGCTGCGCGGCGACCCCTCGGACGGGATCCCCGGCGCGAAGGGCATCGGCGAGAAGACCGCGGCCGAGCTGCTGAACCGGCACGGGTCGCTGGAGGCGACGCTGGAGGGCGCAGTGCGCGAGTCCAAGCCGAGCGTGCGCAAGGCACTGCTCGCCGACCCGGATGCGCTGCGGGCCTACCGCGAGATCGCGACGCTGCAGGAGGTCGACGTCGAGTTGCCGCCGGATCGGCCGACGGACTTCGCCGGGGCCGCGGCAGCCGCCCGCGAGCGCGGCATGAACCGGCTCGCGGGACGACTGGAGGGCATGGCCGGAAGCTAGGCCTTGACCGTGGCCCTCGCCTTGCGGCGGGCTGGCTGCTTCTTGCTCGAGCCACCGCTGGCCGTGGAGGTCTCGAAGTGCATCAGCGCGAGCTTCGTGTTGATGCCCTCCTCGCCGCTCTCGGCACGACGGTTGGCGCTCTCGGTCTCGAGCCGCAGCGCGTCCTCGAGCACGCCCTTGAGGATCTCGTTCAGCTCCTCCCACGCCTGCTCGTCCAGCAGCAGCGCGGTGCGCGAGAGGTGCCGGTCGGCGCGGGACTCGAAGCTGCCGTCCTCCATCGAGCCGGCGACGTCGGTCCAGATCGACTCGAGCGTGCGGTCGGAAATGGCATGGCGTGCCGAGCGCGGCAGCTTCGTCCAGTCGTTGTCGGAGAAGAACGGGCGCGCGACGGCCTTGTAGTAGTGCTCGATCGCGCCGCGGCGCGGCTGGGTGTCGACGAGCTCGACGCAGCCGAGGTTCAGCAGCGCGCGTACGTGGTAGCTGACGTTGCCGAGTGGCTCCTTCATCTCCTCGGCGATCTCGTTCGGGCTCGCGACACGATCGTTGAGGATCTGCAAGATGTGCGCGCGAACTGGGTGCGAGAGCGCCTTGGCGATGCGCTGGTCAACGACGCCGGTCGCCTGGTTGCTCACGGTGGGCTCCTTTACTCGGGTTGAGGGGACTGGGTTACTACGGTCCGACTGGGGTTGGTAGCTCAACCATACCTATTCTTCTAAGTGATTCCTAATCGCTGGACAGGACGGACGCGCGCCACGAGTACCGAATAAGGGGGGTGCGATAGCGCCTCCGACAGCGGTCAGACGGCAGCCGTCACGTCGGCCTCGGTTCGGCGGGCGCCGCACAGCTGCAGCGCGACCAATCCGGCGAGCCCGGCGAGCACCGGCCCCGTGCCGGCGACCAGCAGCGCCGAACGTGCGCCCAGCGCCGCGACCAGCACTCCGCCGAGCGCAAGCGCGCCCAGCTCGGCGGTGTTGCGCAACGCGTTGTAGGCGGCGAAGGCACGTCCGTGCGCCGCATCCGGGACGCGCAGCTGGATGACCGTGCGCAGCAACGTGTTCTTGAGCCCGTGACCCACCCCGCCGATCGCGTACCCGGCGAGCGCGGCCGGCAGGATCGTCCAGGCCGTCTGCGCCGCCATGCCGGCGCCCTGGAGCGCGAGCGCGAGCAGCGCGATGCTGGCCATCGCGACGGCCGGTACGCGGCCGGCGACGACGGTCGCACCGAGCACCATGCCGCCCATCCAGGCCGCGGTCACGAGCGCATAGCCGGAGTCGCCCGCGTGCAGGACGTCCTTGACGTAGAAGACCTCGGCGGTCAGCGACGCCGAGATCAGGATCAGCGCGCCGGTGGCGGCGAGGACGAGCGTACGCAGGACGCCGTCGCGCCAGAGGAAGGCGGCACCCGCTCGCCAGCTCTCTTCAGAGCCCTTTCGAACCTGTACGGCAGCGGGCTTGCGCCGCGCCCGCAGCGCACCCGCGGCAACGGCGATCGCCAGGAAGCTCGCGGCGTTCACCAGCAGGGCCAGGCGGGCGCCGCCGTTGGCGGCGAGCACGGCCGCCAGCAGCGGCCCGGCGGTGAAGCCGACGTAGCGGGCGGTCTCCATGACCCCGTTGGCGTGCGCCAGACGATCCCTGCCGGCGATGGCTGGCACGAGCGCGAACTCGGCCGGCTGCGAGAACGCGTTGCCGGCGGCGAGCAGGCTCGCCAGCACGAGCAGCAGCGTGAGATCGCCGGTGAATGCGAGCGCCGCCGCCGCGGCGCACTGCAGCAGCGACGTGACGGCCAGCACGCGCACGCTCTCGACGCGGTCTGCCATCGCACCGGCCAGCGGCGCCAGCGCGACGACCGGCACCATCGTGGTCGCGAACAGCGCTGCGACGGCCCAGCTGCTGCTCGTCAGGTCATGGACGAGCAACGCGAGCGTGATCAGTGCCAGGAAGTCGCCCAGCGCCGACAGGCAGACCGCGCCCGCGAGCAGATGGAGGTCACGGACGCGGTCCATCGTCCTATGCGCTCGCCATCGCCAGCGGGCGGATGTTCTGGTTGCCGCGGAAGACGTTCTGCGGGTCCCACTGCGCCTCGATCCGCACCAGCCGTTCGTAGGCGCCGTGCGCGAACCCGGCCCGCACGCGCTCCTCCCCCTCGTCGCCGATGAAGTTGGAGTAGGCGGCGCCGGTGGACCAGGGCCCGAGCGCGTCGCGGTAGCCGCGGCCGAGCTCGATCATGTGGTCGTCGTCGGCCGGGTCCTCCCAGAGGAACAGCGGGTGGACGATGAAGCGCGAGCCGCGTCCGCCGAGCGGCGAGTGCTCCGGCTCGACGTCCGCCACCGCACCGCCCCAGGAGACGATGAAGAGCTGCGCCGGGCCGGCGGGAATCTGCTCGGAGCGGCGCGCGATCGCGTCGATGGCCGCGTCCGGCAGCTCGCTCACGTGCTCGGCGGTCCAGTAGTTGCGGTAGCCGGGCGGATCGTCCAGCGAGCACTGGAAGTCCGCGTACGGCACCACGCCGAACAGGTCGACCGCGGGTGGCCCGAAGGCGCGGATCTCCGCCAGCGCCCGCTCGCCGTCGGCGGGGTCGCCCGCGTACATGCCGGCGATCACGACCGCCTGCCGGCCGTGGAGGTGCTCCGGGATCTCCGGCTCGATCGGCGCGGTGAGGTAGGCGAAGGCGAGCGACAGCTCCGGTGGCGCCTGCTCCATCGTGTCGCGCATCAGGGCGAGCAGCTCGCGTCCGCGCTCGGCCGGGTGCAGCACGAGCCCGGCGAGCACCCCGGAACGCAACGGATGCAGCCGCAGCTCGAGCGCGGTGACGACGCCGAAGTTGCCGCCGCCGCCGCGATGCGCCCACAGCAGCTCGGGGTTCTCCTCCGCGGAGGCGCGGACGAGCTCGCCGTCGGCGGTCACGAGCTCGACCGCGACGAGGTTGTCGCAGGTGAGGCCGTGCAGCCGCTCGAGCCAGCCCGAGCCGCCGCCGAGGGTCAGGCCGGCCACGCCGGTCGTCGACACGCGTCCGCCGGTGGTCGCCAGGCCGTGCTCGGCGGTCGCTCGGTCGACCTCCGACCAGGTCAGCCCCGCGCCGACGCGGGCGATGCGGCGCTCGGAGTCGACCTCCAGCTCGCGCAGGCCGCGCACGTCGAGCACGAGCCCGTCGTCGACCAGCGACGCGCCCGCGACGGAGTGCCCGCCGGCGCGGACCGCGAGCGGCAATCCATGCTCGCGCGCGAACGCGAGCGCGGCGATCACGTCGTCGGGCGCGGCGCAGCGCGCGACCAGTCGCGGCCGGCGCTCGATCATCGTGTTGAAGAGCGTGCAGCAGTCGACGTAGGCGTCGTCGCCGGGCTCGTAGAGGCCGCCGCCGAGGCGGAAGCGCAGCTCGTCGATGCTGGACTGCAAGAGGGTGCTCATGGGCCGGTGGCTCCTCGGATCGCTTGACGATCGCCACGCTACGGCCGCGTGCTCGGCGTGCCTTCGCCGTTACCGGCCATCTCGGCGATATGGCCGGTAACGGCCAGTCGGATGGCCAGCCGCACCCAGACGACGGCTGCGGCGGTCAACGCCTCCGCTGGAAGCGGCGCTCAGCCGTCATCGCGCTTGGACTCAGCCGAGCGGCGTCAGGTGACCGTCGATCAGCGTGCGACGAGCGGCTCGACGCCGATGGCCGCGCCGACGGCGGCGACGGTTCCGAGCAGGTCGTCGGCCGTCGCGCCCGGGTGCGCGAGCAGCACCTGAACCTCCTCCAGGCCGGCGCGAGCGACGAGGCGCTTCTCGTTGAGCATCCACTCGCCTCGCTCGGCCAGGCGGGCGTGCGCGGCGCAGAGCACCGCGCTGGCCAGCATGCCGGCGCAGCCGACCGCGTCGCCGGCGGCGGCATGGGTCTTGGCGAACATCAGCCCGACCTGGGCCGTGCCGTTCCAGCGGGCGGTCGCGCTCGCCGCGAGCGCGTCGGGGAACGCCGGGCGGGGCAGCTCGCCCGAGAGCGGCTGCGCGATCGCGAGCTCGCCGGCGAGCAGGTAGGTCGGCGCGCCGACGAGGTAGCCGTTCTGAGCCAGGATCTCGAAGCGTCCCCGCTCGGCGTCGGCGAGCCAGCGCTCGACGACGTCGAGGTCGCGATAGAGCACGTCGACGGGGGTGCCGTCGAGGGTGAGCCAGGCGCCGCCGTTGACGACCGGTCCCCACTCGGCCAGCTCGGAGACGTAGCCGTCGTGCCCGAGCCGGCGAAGGTCGTCGGGATCGAGCGCGCGCTGCGAGCCGCGGTAGTAGACGCCGAGGTCCCAGTCGCTGTCGGGCCGGTGCGCGCCGGTGGCACGCGAGCCGCCGAGGACGACGACGACCGCGCCCGGCAGCCCGGCGAGCTCGCTCGCGAGCGCGGCGACGGGACCAGGAAGGCTTGCAGCGGCCGCCATCGGCTCGCGTCAGAGCAGCCCGTGCCGGGCGGCGTAGGCGACCGCGGCCGAGCGCGACGGCAGCCGCAGCTTCGTGCGGACGTTCGCCACGTGGCGGTGCACCGTGTGCGGGCTGACCACGAGCCGCTCGGCGATCTCCGCGTCGCCGAGCCCCTGCGCCACGAGCCGCAGCACGTCGAGCTCGCGCGGGCTGAGCTCGGAAGCGGGATCTCGTACGCTGAGCACTTCCTCGACGCGCTCCAGATCCCGCTCGGCGCCGAGGGCCGTGAGCGTCTCGCGTGCATGTGCGATCTCGGCGTCGGCGCGCTGCGCATGACCGAGGGCGAGCAGGGCAGTCGCCAGCTCGAGCCGGGCGAGCGCCCCGTCGTAGGGCGCGGCGCTGGCGGAGAAGCAGTCGACCGCGTCCTCGCAGGCGCGGCGCGCGGACTCGTGGTCCCCACTCGCCGCGGCGACTTCGCCCGCCACGAGCTGGGCCCGTCCGCGCAGGTACGGGGTGTCGAGCTGCGCGACGGCCGCTGCGAGCTCGTCGAGGGCCGTCGCGGCGGCAGCACCGTCGCCGAGCCGCGCTCGCGCGCGGGCCAGCAGCTCGAGCGCGGGCAGGCGCTCGAGCGGGACGTCGGCGGGGATCGCGCGCAGGACGCGCTCGGCGGTGTCGGCTGCCCCCTGGAGGTCGCCGGCGGCGAGGGCGAGCTGACCCAGGCCGAGCAGTCCGCGCGGGCCGGCCTGTTCGAACAGCTCGCGCGCCTCCTCGGTGCGACCCTGACGCGCGCGCAGGTCGCCCAGCCGCACGAGACCGCCCGGGGCGAGCCCGGGTCGCGCGGCCTGCAGGTCGGACACGGCCGCCAGCAGCTCGGCCTCCGCGCCCGGCCAGTCGCCGCTGGTGGCGAGCACGCGCCCGTACGCGCTGCGGCAGATGCCCGCCATCTGGCGCCCGCCCCAGCGCTCGCTGAACTCGCGCATCTGCCGGCACCACTGCGCCGCCCGCGGGAAGTCGCCGACGCCCTCGCAGGCGGAGATCAGGCAGCAGAGCGACCAGCCCTGCGAGATCGGGTACTCGAGCTCCTCGCTGGCCGCGATCACCGTCGCCTCGTCGAGTCGGCGCATGCCCTCCTCGATCCGCCCCTGCAACACGATCGCGATGCCACCCTGCGCGAGCCCCACCGCCTCCATGTCCGGCACGCCGAGGCGACGACCGAGCTCCGCGGCCTCGAGGCTCAGCCGCTCGGTGCGGGCGCAGTCGGCGTCGAGGTTGAGCGCGAAGTCGGCGTCGATCAGCTGGACCCAGCCGTGGTCGGCGGACTCCGGCAGGCCCTCCAGCATGCTGTGCGCGCGCAGCAGCCAGCCCTGTCCGATCGCGGCCTCGGCGCGGTACTCGCGGTGGTCGCTGGCGATCCAGGCCGCGAGCCGCGCCGCGGCGCCCATGTCGCCCGCTGCGCGGTACGCACGGTAGGCGCGCTCGCGCGCGTCGAAGGTGAGCTGCTCGTCCGCGAGCCACCAGCCGGCCCAGCCGAGGCCGTCGAGCGCTGCCGCCGACTCCTCCTCCGCGAGCGCGGCTTGGAAGTGTGTGCGCGCAGTCGCCCAGTCGCCGGCTGCCAGTGCCTGCTGTCCGGCTTGGAGCGAGTCCGCGACCGTCTGCTGATCGACGTCCATGCGTGTCCCGCATCGATCTTCTCAGGCGGCGCGCTCGGACTCCACCGCTGGGCTCACCCTGCCCCCGCGCGCCTCTTCCGATCGGTTCACCGGCCTCGTGCCGCCCGCCCGCCGCCGACACGGCTCCGCCAGACGTCTCTGAGAGAGTGCTCGACCGTGACGGACTCCTCCGCCACCACCGCGGCCGACCCCGGCCTGAGCACGCCGCTGCTCGCCGGCGTGCTGACGGCCGTCGTCGGCTTCGCCAGCTCCTTCACCGTCGTGCTCGCCGGGCTGCGCGCCGTCGGCGCCGACGAGCGGCAGGCCTCCTCCGGACTGCTGGCGCTCTGCGTCGTCATGGGCGCGCTCGCGATCGCGCTGAGCCTCCACACGCGGATGCCGATCTTCGTCGCCTGGTCGACGCCCGGCGCCGCGCTGCTCGTGTCCGCCGGCCCCGTGTCGGGCGGATACGCGGCCGCGCTCGGCGCGTTCGTCGTCACCGGCGCGCTGATCGCGCTGACGGGCCTGTGGTCTGCGCTCGGGCGCTGGATCGCCGCCATCCCTGTGCCGTTCGCGAGCGCGATGCTGGCCGGAGTGCTGCTGCCGCTCTGCATCGCGCCGGTCGAGGCGGCGGTCGAGATCCCCGGCCAGGCCGCGCCGGTGCTCGCGACCTGGCTGGTGCTGATCCGCTTCGCCCGGCGCTGGGCGGTGCCCGCCGCGCTCGTGGCCGCGGCGGTCGTGATCGGGCTGACCGAGTCGATCGAGGGCGGCGACTCGCTGCTGCCCACGCTCGCCGCGACCGCGCCCCACTTCGAGCTCGGGGCGCTCGTCGGGCTGGCCGTGCCGCTCTACATCGTCACGATGACCTCGCAGAACGTCGCCGGCATGGGCGTGCTGGCGAGCTTCGGCTACCGGCCGCCGCTGCGGCCGATCCTGCTCTCCACGGGCGCCGGCACCGTGGCCGCGGCTCCCCTCGGCGCGCACGCCGTCAACCTGGCGGCGATCACGGCCGCGCTCGTGGCGAGCCCGGACGCCGGCCCGGACCCGGCGCGGCGCTGGCGCGCCGCCGTGGTGGCGGGCGCGGCGACCGCGCTGATCGGCCTCGGCGCCGGAGCGGCCACGGCGCTGATCGCAGCCTCGCCGCCGCTGCTGATCGAGGCCGTCGCCGGCCTGGCACTGCTCGGCGCGCTCGGCGGTGCGCTGCGGGCGGCGATGGACGCCGAGGGAGAGCTGCGCGAGGCGGCCGTGGTGACGTTCGTGGTCAGCGCGTCTCAGATCACGGCGCTCAGCATCAGCGCCGCCTTCTGGGGCCTCGTGGCGGGCCTCGTCTTCCTCGCCATCCGCCGCGCCCCGTCCATCCGCCCCTCCACCTAACGTCCTTCCCCATCAAAAAAACGGCCCCGGCGCTGCTTGCGACAGCCCGGGGCCCGGCACAGGAAGGCAAGTTCCCATGCGCGATCAGCGTAACCCGGGCGATCGGCCCGACGATCCGTCAACCCTCAGACAGGCCCTGCTCGGCCTGCTGCTGGAGGACCACCCGGGCCTCTGGACCCTCGCCGAGCTCGACCGCTCCCTCCGCCCCTCCTCCGACACGCCGCCCGGCCACGAGCCGAGCACCGTCGACGTCGAGGACGCCGTGGAGGACCTCTACGCCGCCGGGCTCGTGCACCGGCTCGGCACGTTCGTCTTCGCCACCCGCGCCGCGCACGCGGCGCAGCTGCTGGCGGAGTAAGAGCACCAGGGCGCCGCCAGAGCAGCCGGCGCCCCCTTCTACGACGAGATTGCCTCGACGACTTCGGGCGCTTGATAGAAGCGCGCCCCGTGCGCGCCCCGCATATGAGGCGCTTCTCTGAGGATGCTGAGCTCCATCAGCGTCTTGATCGCATTGATCGCTCCCTGATGCGACAGCTCGTAGCGAGAAGCGACCCAGCGCCGCGTCACATACGGCCTTCCAACGAGATCCGCCGCGAAGCGCTCGGCAACGCCTCGCTTGCCCGCATTTTGGACACGGGAGCGATACGCGCCCTGAAGCGCGACCAGCTTCTCGACCTTCCGTTGGGATTCCGTGGCAGACGCAGCGACGCCTTGGGCGAAGAACGCAATCCACGCGTCCCAGTCCCCGGAACAACTGAGCGACAACAGCTCGTCCTGGTATTGCTCTCGTCGCTGCTCAAACCACGGCGACACGACGAGCAGCGGCTCACGGATAAGCGCGCCTCGTAGGAGCTGAACGATGACCAACAGCCGTCCCAGACGGCCGTTGCCGTCTGAGTAGGGATGCAACGACTCGAATTGATAGTGCGTCATCGCAGCTTGAACGACAAGCGGAACGTCGGGCGGATTCTCGACCCAGTCGAGCAGGTCCTCGACGCCTGCTCGGAGCTGATCACCCGGAGGGGGTGGGACGAACCTCGCCTCATCGAAGCCACCACGACGTGGCCCGATCACGACGATGCGGTCGCGCAGCCCGCCAGCGTCGCTCAACTCGCCTGCAGTGCCCCTCACCAACTCGCTCTGCAACTGCCCGAGCATGGAGGGCGTCAAGGGCCGCTCCTCCGGCCAGGTGAACGCCAGCACAGCCATCCGTTCGAAGTTCAGGACCTCTCGCAGCTCGGCGGTCATGTGCTCCTGGTCGTCGTCGTCCGCCGCTAGGACATCTGCGAATGGCGCATAGGTGCCCTCCAACGCGCTCGTGCTCTGCGCCTCTCGGCGAAGGGCAGGTCGGCGCAGGAGCGCTGGCTCTGGAATCAACCTCGCCGCACCGTCGAGCCGCGCCAGCGCCGCAGTCGCGTTGTTGACGGCTGTCCACGTACCAGTCGTAAGCACCAGATCCCTGGGAAGCGGGTCTGGCAGGTAGGCCCTTCCCTCCACGATCTCCTGAGTCGCGGGGTCCGGACCGACAATGGGCACAAGTCCACCGATTGGGCTCCGCATCAGGGCCTCGACGTCCATGCCCTCAACTTTACCGCGTAAAACTTGAGGGTGCACCTCTTCAACGCAACTTCTCTTGACCCCTACCTCGCGGCGAGAAGCGTCGCGCCGTAGAATCGCGCCCGCGGGCCCCGCCGAGGGCCGTGCGCGAGCCGGGGGTTCTCCCCCGTAGCGCGGTCCCGGTGCTGCGTCCCCGTCGTTTCCAGGCGATCCGGGGAGCGGTGGAGGCTGATGCCTCCGGGGTCCCGCCGCAGTCGCGGCATTGTACCGCTGTGCATATAGTCGCAGCGATGCTCAGTATTCCTAGGCGAGGGCGCCTACTGAGCAAACACGCTCAGGCTGTTTCTTGCGTCATGGAGCAGTATGTTGCGTCTTGCGCAAGACGTCAAGGAGACGCCCGCAGCGAGGGCGTAGTCCGGTGACGTGCCTCCCCGCCGCGAGACCTCGCAGACGCAGCGCGCGATCGCCTTCGGCGCGGAGATCCAACGCCTCCGCAACAGACTGGGGCTGTCGCAGACGCAACTCGCCGAGCTCGTCCACCTGAGCGGGAGCTCGCAGTCGCGACTCGAGAGCGGCAAGTACGGGCCGCCCGCGGACGAGCGGATCGCGCTCTATGCGAAGGCGCTCTCGGCGGACTACGTCGACCTCATGCGCGTCGCGGGCCGGGAGCTCGACCCCGCGTCGTTCCAACAGCGGGTGCTGGCCGACCTCAAGCAGCTTCGAAGCGAGCTGCGCACCGGCTTCGAGCGGCTCGAGAGCCGGCTCGCCGACTCCGACGATCGCTGAGCCTCAGGGGGGCGAACTTCTTCGCCTGGCGGCTTTAGTGGGCATGAACGCCCACGACGCCCCTCCCTCCGGCACCACCCGCCGTGCGACAGCGGTCCTCACGCACCTGCTCGGCCTCTACCCTGCCCCGCTCTCAGTCGAAGAGGTCGTGCGCGAGCTCACCGCCCCCTCGCCCGAGCTCGACGACTGGGAGGCCACCGAGGACGCGATCCGCGAGCTGATCGCCGCCGGCCTGCTCCACCGCAACGGCGAGTTCGTCTTCCCCACTCGTGCCGCTCGCCGCTTCGACGAGCTACAAGGGCGCACAAGCCGTTGATCTGCCCGTCCCATTACACGCCGTCATGGCTCCAAGCAGAAGAATTACTTGGACTTCTGGCTGCGCCGCTGAGACGATTGACCGATGGAGCTGCGTCACCTACGCACGATCGCCGCTGTCGCCGAACATCGCTCGCTGACGAAGGCCGCAGCGCAGCTGTATCTCACTCAATCGGCCGTCTCCCAGCAGATCCGCCGGCTCGAGCGCGAGCTCGGAGTCGAGGTCTTCCGGCGCACGAGCCGCAGCGTCGAGCTGACCGCGGAGGGGCGCGTGATCCTCGGCTACGCCAAGCGCGTGTTGGCCGAGGTCGACGGCATGCACAACGAGCTCGAGGACATCAGCGGCCTGCTCAGTGGCGAGCTGCGCATCGGCGGCGTCTACCCGACCGGTCCCTACGACCTCTTCGGCATGCTCGCCGACTTCCGCGCCGCCCACCCCGGCGTGGCGATCCATATGGTCGAGTCGACCCAGGACGACGTGCTCGCCGCCCTGCGCGCCGACGAGCTCGACTGCGCCTTCGCGGCTCTGGACCCGGACACCCTGGGCGACGAGTTCGCGGCGACGCTGCTGTGGAAGGAGGAGATCGTCGTCGCGCTTCCGAGCGGCCACCCGCTCTGCAAGCAGAAGCGGATCACGCTCGAGCAGCTGGCCGCCGAGGACCTGATCGCCTACCGCGACAACTCGGCGCTGCGCCGACGCCTCGAGCGCACGATGACCGAGCGCCAGCTCGAGCCGCGCAACGCCTTCATCTGCACCGAGATGGCCGCCGTGCGCGGGCTGGCGAGCAAGGGCCTGGGCGTCGCCGTCCTGCCGAGGTCGGTCGCCGAGCAGCCCGGCCCGTCGATCGAGCTGCGTCCGATCGGTCCCGACAGACTGACCTGGCCAATCGCCCTCGTGTGGCGCGTCGCACGCCGGCAGGCGCCTGCCGGCAAGGCCTTCATCAAGGTCGCGCTCGAGTACGCGGAAGGCACCGAGGGATCGGAGCTGCGCGCGGCCTAGTGCCGCGGCCAGGAGTAGCCCGACCGCGGCGTGGGTAAGCGCCCGCGTACGGGCAGTGGAAGACGTCGTCGACACGATCACGCGCGGCAACGCGACCGAGGTGAAGGTGCTGCTGGCCTCGGTGGCCCTGGCGTTGGCCGTCTACCAGTTGATCCTGATCTCGGTCGGCTACGGCAAGCTGCGCCCGCGCTTCCTCGCCGCACCCGTGGCCTCCGAGGCGCACCGCGCAGTCGGCGACACGATCGCGGTGCTGCTCGTCGTCACGGCACTGATGTGCGTCGGCTACTTCGGCTTCGAGGACGACGCCTCGCTGCACGTGGTCGCTGCGATCGCGCTGCTGGCCGTGCTGGCGCTGAAGGTCGTCGTCGTGCGCTGGTGGTCGGCGCTCAATCGCCTGCTGCCCGCGCTCGGCATTTCGATCTGGCTGTTGCTTGCGCTCACCTGGCTCACCTCCGCCGGCGACTTCCTGGCGGGCGACTGATGGAGCGCGAGCGCGACGACCGTGCGATCCAGCTGCTCGGCTCGCTGCTCGTCGCCCTTCTGATCGTGGCCGCGACGATCGCGATCGTAACCGCCAAGTTCGGCGCCACGAGCGCTGCCGAGCAGGAGGCCGTCGAGCAGCGCCAGGAGCTGCAGGAAGAGCGCTTCGAGGAGCGCCAGGACCTGCGCGAGGAGCGGCTGAAGGAACTGGGCGACTAGCTCCGTGCGCCTGCCCCGGCGTGCCCGCCGGAGACGAGCGCAACCAGATAGCGTCGTCTCGTCATGGTGACGGTGGAGGAGATCGGCGGAATCCCCATCTTCGCCGTGCTCGGCGAGACCGAGCGCGAGCGGCTCTCCCGCGTGGCGGCGGACGTCGCGCTCGCACCTGGCGAGTACGCGGCCCACGAAGGAGCCGAGCGAGCGCTGTTCGCGGTCCTCGAGGGTCGCATCGAGGCGGTCACACTCGTCGACGGAGTCGAGCGCGTCGTCGGCGAGCGTCAGCCGGGCGACGTCTTCGGCGAGGTGCCGCTGGTGCTGGGAACGGTGTTCCCGGTCGGGTTTCGCGCCGCCGAGCAGTCGCGCGTCCTGCGGGTCGAGGCGGGCGACTACCACGCGATCGCGGCCCTGTGTCCCGACCTCGGCAAGGAGGTCGGCAAGCTCGCGGCCCATCGGATCGGCGGAGCACGAGGACTACAGGGCCTCGCAGCCGAGCCGCCCGCGCCGCGCGCGATCGTCGTCGGCCACCGCTGGGACGCGGCTACAACGGAGCTGCGCCGCTTCCTCGACGCCAACCAGGTCACCTTCACGTGGCTGACGCCCGACGCGCCGGATGCCGCCGAGCAGTGGGACGGGCCGCTGCCGGCCGAGGAGGACTGCCCGACCATCCGCGTCGTCGACGGGAAGACCGTCGTGCGGCCGCAGCTACGCCGGGTGGCGGAGCTGCTGGGACTTGCGACCGACGCGGACGCGGCGGAGTACGACGTCGTGATCGTCGGCGCTGGGCCGGCGGGCCTCGCCGCGGCCGTGTACGGCGCGTCGGAGGGCCTGCGCACGATCGTGATCGAGCGCGAGGCGCCGGGCGGCCAGGCCGGCACGTCGTCGCGCATCGAGAACTACCTCGGCTTCCCATCGGGCGTGTCGGGGGACGAGCTGGCTCATCGTGCGCTGCAGCAGGCACGCAGGCTCGGCGCCGAGATCCTCGTGACCCGCTCGATCACCCGCGTCGACGCCGCCAACCGGCAGGTGCACCTCGACGGCGGCGACGTCATCCGCGCGCAGGCGATCATCCTCGCCTGCGGCGTCGCCTGGCGACACCTCTCGATCGAGGGCTTCGACCGGCTCGCCGGCAAGGGCATCTCGTACGGCACGGCGCGCAGCGAGGCGGTGCACGCGCATGGGCTCGACGTGCACATCGTGGGCGCCGGCAACTCGGCTGGACAGGCGGCGCTGAACTTCGCCAGCCACGCGCGCAGCGTGACCATCCTCTGCCGCGGAGAGTCGCTCGAGAAGAGCATGTCGCGTTATCTCGTGGATCAGCTCGCGACGCGGTCGAACATCCGCACGCTGCTCCGGACCGAGGTCGTCGCCGCTCGGGGCGACGGCTCGCTCGAGGCGATCGACGTCCACGACACGGCCGCCGGGGAGACGACCTCGCTCGAATCGGGTGGGCTGTTCATGTTCATCGGGGCCGACGCCGAGACGAGCTGGCTGCCGCCCGAGATCGCACGTGACCAGCGCGGCTTCGTGCTCACCGGCGCCGACGTGCAGGCACAGGGACAGTGGGCGCTCGAGCGCGATCCCTACCTGCTCGAGACGAGCGTTCCCGGCGTCTTCGCCTGCGGCGACGTCCGCTTCGGACCGGTCAAGCGCGTCGCGGCCGCCGTCGGCGAGGGCAGCATGGCGATCGCCTTCGTGCACCAGTACCTCAAGGACCCCGAGGCCGGGACCTAGCCCCACAACGCGGTCAGCCGCCGGATACGACGCTGTACCCACACGCGAGCGCCGCCGTAGCCAAATCGCCGTCCCACGTAGCCACCACCAGCCTTGGATCGCCGACCGCGGCGGCTGACGCGAGATGCATCGCGTCGTATCCGCGCAGCCCGTGCTCTTCAGCCAGTTGGCCAGCGGCCTTGGTCAGAACCTCATCGACGCCGATGACGCGTAGCTCGGCATAGAGATCGTCGACCTCGCGGACGGCCTTTCGCAGCGTGCGCATGCTGATCCGACCCGCTCGCTGTGCCGCCGCCGCGGCTGCTCGTGCCTCCGGGTAGATCAGCTGGCTCGCCACCACGGCATCCGCCCGATCCCATGCCTCTGCGGCGACGTCGGACCCAGGCTCGGCGAAGACGAGCTTGATCAGCGCCGAGGTGTCGAAGTAGACGATCAGCGGCGCTGCTCAGCCACGAGATCGGAGACGGGGGCCGTCGACCTCAGCTTTGCGCGGCTCTCAGCCTGTCGCTTCGCCTGCGTCGGATCGCGGACGAGCCCACGTGCGCGAAGGTTCGCCAGGGGATCCATCTGCTCGAGCGGCGCCAGCCGCGCGACACGTCTTCCGCGCATCGTGACGACGATCTCGCCTCCCTCGGCCGCATGCTTCACGTAGCGGCTGAGCTGATCGTGCAGCTCGCGGACTCCGACCTCCGTTTTGAGCTCCGACCGATGTAGCGTCATGAGCACGACTATAGACGCTACATCGGCTTGGGCCGATGGCGCCCCTTGGGAAGCCCTTCTCGAGCCGAGGCCCAGCGACGATCCTGCCGATGATCAGACCTGTCTACCAAGACGCACTAGGTGAGATGACCGGCGGCCGGGGCAGTTGGCGGCCGGGCAGGGAAGTAGCGTTCTCGTCGTGTCGTGGGTGGGAGCGGTTTCGGCGGGGGAGTTCGTCCTGGTTCTGGTGGTCTGGGCGGTGGTGTTGACGCCTGCGGTCGTGACGGCGCTGAAGGGTCATCTGGCGCTGTTCGTGGCGGGGTTTCTGCTGTTGGGGCTCGTGTGGCTCATCGCGGCGTTTCGCCTGGCTCGCCCGAACTCGTTCTGGGCGCGGCGGTTCTATGGCCCGGAGAAGCTGGAGAGGTCGCAGTCGCGCTATCCCGACATCGACGTCTCGGCGCCCGACCGGGCCGGGTTGGTCATGCTGGCCGTGTTCGGCGCCTTCGGCGCGGTGATCCTGGCGGGCTTCGTGGCGGAAAAGATCGTCGGGTAGCCCGGCTCGAACCCGAGTCCGCGCTCTCCCAGCCCCGTCTCGAGACGAAAGACGCCCCAGTCCCCATTTGGAAACTGAAGCGGCTAACTCTCGGAGTGGAGACGGTGGGAATCGAACCCACGTCCGCGGACGAGTAAAGGACAGCTTCTACGAGCGTAGTCGGCGGTCTGGATCTCGCCTTCCGCTAGCCCCGCCGACGGGGTTGCGGACGGCCAGCCCTCTAAGAGTCCCCACCGTGCCGAGGGCGCTCACGGTGGGCTGAGCCCGTTTTTGATGCCGGACATCTCCCCCACGGGCCGAGGGGAGGCCGACAGCTCTAGGTCCTAGTTTTAGCTAGGCCGCGAGCGCGAAATCGTGGTTACGATCCGCACGTATTGGTTTCCCGGTGGTTTTACGAGGCCTACCGGGGACCTCGACTCGCAACTGTCCCCACGAACGACCACGTCGAAGCCTGTCGTCCCCTAGGGACCGTCAAGTCTAGACCGGCTCCCGCGCGACGACCAGTCGTTAGGGTCTCGGACCGTGGAGCGTTCGTCTCGAGCCCGCTACGGCACCGCCCTGTTCTGGATCGTCGCCGGGGTCATGCACTTCGTGATCCCGCGTACCTACGAGGCGATCGTGCCGCCGTCGCTGCGGCGCTGGAAGCGAGAGCTCGTGATCGCCAGCGGCGTGGCCGAGCTGGCCGGTGGCTTGGCGGTGCTGTCCGAGGGCACGCGGCGACCGGCGCGCTGGTGGCTGCTCGCGACGCTCGTCGCCGTCTACCCGGCGAACGTGCACATGGCGCTGCACCCCGAGGAGTACGAGCGCATTCCCGCGCCTGCGCTCTGGGCCCGGCTGCCGGTGCAGGGCCTGTTCGCGCTGCTCACCTGGCGCGGCACGCGCTAAGGGTCCCCACCTAGGGACAATTCCGGATGGTGGCCGGCCCGCTCGGGCGGGAGGCTGGATGACGTCAACGTACGACGCCATCGGAGGCCCGCATGACCGACCAGAACGACACTCCTCGAAACGACGACGACCGCCCGCCGGAGGACGACGCCGGGCGACGGCCGGAAGACCAGACCGCCGAGACGCGCGAGCAGCCCGCCGGCGACGGTCCGCAGGCTTCGAGCGGGGACGCCCCCACCGAACCGCTGCCACCGGGCGGCGGAGGCGGCGGCGAGCAGCCGCGTCGCCTCTTCCGCGCCCGTGAGGGCCGGGTGATCGGCGGCGTCTGTGCCGGCGTCGCCAACTACTTCAAGATCGACCCCGTCATCGTGCGGGTGGTCGCGGTCGCGTCGATGTTCTTCGGCGGCATCGGCATCCTGCTCTACCTCGCGGCGCTGCTGCTGGTGCCGGACGAGCAGGGCAAGATCGCCGCGGACGCGTCGAGCTTTCGCGGCAAGGTCCTGATCGGCGTCGCGGGAGTGCTGCTGTTCGTCGCCGTCGCCTCGGCCGTTCCATGGGGTTCGGGCGACTGGTTTCTCCCCGGGTTCCTCTTCCCCCTGGCCTTTCTGGCGCTTCTCGGTGGCGGGGTCTGGTGGCTCATCCAAGGAGCCAACGGCAGCCGCGGCGAGAGCGGCGGCGTCCTGCGCGCGATCCTGCTCGCCTTCCTCCTGCTCTGCGCCTGCGCACTGCTGGCGCTCGGCTCGACCTGGGCCTCCGCGGTCGGCGGCGACGCCGTCGTGGCTGGACTGGTCATCGCAGCCGGCGCGCTGTTGGTCGCCGGCGCCTTCGTCGGCCGCGTGCGCTGGCTGATCCTGCCGGCGCTCGCGATCGCGCTGCCGCTGGCGCTGGTCTCGGCGGCGGGCATCGACGCCGACAACAGCATCGGCGAGCGCGAGTACCGGCCCGCCAGCGCCGTCGACGTACGCGACCGCTACGAGCTCGGCATGGGCGAGCTGGTGGTCGATCTGCGCGACGCGGACCTCCCTCCGGGCGACCACGAGCTGGAACTGGAGCTCGGCGTCGGCCACGCACTGCTGCTCGTCGACGACGACGTCTGCGTGGCCAGCGAAGCCGAGATCGGGCTCGGGGCGGTCGACGTCTTCGACCAGGACAACGGCGGGGCGGACGTGGACTGGGAGGATCGTCGCGAAGCGCCCAGCGGCACGCCACGGGTGATCGTCGACGCGAACGTCGGGATCGGCGCCTTCGAGGTCGACCACGAGCGCCCCGAGCACTGGCGCGACGGCGACTGGCACGACGACGCCGGCGACGACCTGCACGAGCGCAACAACTGCGTGGGCGACCGTGCGTAAGCCGGACCCCGTCGCGCTCGTCGCGGGCCTCGCGATCGCCGCCTTCGGCGTGGTGCTGCTGCTGGACGGCACCGGCACCCTCGACCTGCGCTTCGGCGCAATCACCCCGATCGCCTGCGCGGTGGTCGGGGCGATCCTGCTCACGAGCGGCCTCAGCCGGCGCGGCTGAGGCATCATCGACGGCATGGCAGCGACGAGCGCTCGCATGCTGCGGCGCGACACCAGCCGGCGGGTGCTCGGCGGGGTCTGCGCCGGCCTCGGCCGTGCGATCGGGCTGGATCCGCTGATCCTGCGCGTCGCGTTCGTCGCGGCGGCTGTCGCCGGCGTCGGCGTCCCCGCCTACCTGATCGCCTGGGCGGTGCTGCCCGCCGACGGCGGCAGCGCCCCCGTCGTGCGGCTGCTGCGCGGCCGTGCGGCGCTCGAGGTGGCGCTCGGCGTCGGTCTGCTGGTGCTCTCGGGCATGCTCGCGATGCGCGAGCTCGGCATCTGGTTCTCGGATGCCGTCGCCTGGCCGCTCGTGCTCGTCGCCGCCGGCGGCGCGCTGCTCTGGCGTCAGCTGTTCGCCGGATCGCGGGAGGAGACGAAGGAGGGCGCGCCGGCGAGCGT
This sequence comes from uncultured Thermoleophilaceae bacterium, assembly GCA_963846505.1. Taxonomy (GTDB): domain Bacteria; phylum Actinomycetota; class Thermoleophilia; order Solirubrobacterales; family Thermoleophilaceae; genus JACVRW01. The sequence continues at coordinate 1,089,698 of CAWJWD010000004.1, forward strand.
CCTGCTGCAACCGAGCGAGGGCGAGGCAACGACCGCGAACGTCGAAGCGCAGGAGGTCGAAGAGGCGCGACCCACCAGCCGGGACCCCTTCACCGACCGGTCGCGGACCGCGGCGACGAGCACGTCCACGGGCGTGGGGAAGGCTGGGGCCGGCGAACGATCCGTGCCGGCGAGCGAGCGAGCGGCCGCCTACTCGCGCGTCGGCATCGGTGTCGCGCTGGTGATCGCGGCCGGGCTGATCTTCCTCCAGACCACCGGCGCGCTCAGCGCGGCGCGCGACGTGCTGCTGGCGGTGCTGGTGGTGGTGGTCGTCCTCGGCGTGATCCTCGCGCCGCTGATCCTGCGCCTGGTGCGCTCGCTGACCGAGGAGCGGGCGCGGCGGATCCGCTCCCAAGAGCGTGCCGAGGTGGCCGCGCACCTGCATGACTCGGTGCTGCAGACGCTCGCGATGGTGCAGCGGCGCGCGCACGAGCCGGCCGAGGTCGCGCAGCTCGCGCGCCGCCAGGAGCGGGAGCTGCGCGCGTGGCTGGCCGGGCGGCCCGCGCCCGGCCAGGCCGCCACGCTGAGCGCGGCGCTGGAGGCGGCCGCGAACGAGGTGGAGGAGCGGCACGGAGTTCCGGTCGAGGTCGTCACGGTCGGCGAGCGGGAGCTCGACCACGACACCGACGCCGTGGTCTCCGCCGCGCGGGAGGCGATGACGAACGCCGCCAAGTTCGGCGGCGGCTCGACGGTCGACGTCTACGCCGAGGCCGGCGACGGCCGTCTCGCAGTGTTCGTCCGCGACCGCGGGCCGGGTTTCGACCAGGCGTCGATCCCCGCCGACCGCGGCGGCGTGCGCGAATCGATCGTCGGGCGCATGGAGCGCCACGGCGGCCGCGCGACGATCCGCAGCGACGCCGAGACGGGCACCGAGGTCGAGCTCGTGCTGGAGTCCACCGCATGATCGCCCTACGCGCTTCCAGGCAGCCGTCCCCGGGCACGGTCTCCTGCCGGAGCGGGCGAGGAGGAGATCGATGACCGATCCGCGTGTCCTCATCGTCGACGACCACGCGCTCTTCCGCGCCGGCGTGCGCGCGGAGCTCGAGGCGCTGCTGGAGATCGCCGGCGAGGCCGGCACGGTGGAGCAGGCGCTGCAAGCGATCGCCGACGCCCGTCCCGACGTCGTGCTGCTCGACGTGCACATGCCGGACGGCGGCGGCGCGGAGGTGATCCGGCGCGCCACGGCCGCGGGCGACCCGCCGCTGTTCCTCGCGCTGTCGGTCTCCGACGCCGCCGAGGACGTGATCGCCACCATTCGCGCCGGGGCGCGCGGATACGTGACGAAGAACATCTCGGGCGAGGAGCTCGCGGACGCCGTGCGCCGGGTGCACGGCGGCGACGCCGTCTTCTCTCCGCGCCTGGCCGGCTTCGTGCTCGACGCCTTCGCCGGCGGTGCGCCGCGTCCCGCCGAGGGCGCCGATCCGGAGCTCGAGCAGCTGACCCCGCGCGAGCGCGAGGTGCTCCAGCACATCGCGCGCGGCTACATGTACAAGGAGATCGCGCTGCGGCTGGAGATCTCGCCGAAGACCGTCGAGGCGCACGTCTCCTCGGTGCTGCGCAAGCTCCAGCTCTCGACCCGGCACGAGCTCACCCGCTGGGCCGCCGAACGAAATTTGTAGCTAGCCAACAAATCGAGTCCGTCAAGTGGCAGGGAAACCGACGAGTCGCCCTGTCCGTAATTGGGAAACCTTCAACCCATGACGACTGCCACCGCCTCCACGCACGGAACCGGCATGTCCACCGTCGAGCGCATCGGCAACCTGATCGGCGTCGTCGTGCCGTTCCTGGGGCTGTTCGCCGCGATCGTCCTGCTCTGGAACAGCGCGGTCGACTGGATCGACATCGGCATCCTCGTCGGCACCTACCTGCTGTGCGGCTTCGGCGTCACCGTCGGCTACCACCGGCTGCTGACCCACCGGGCCTTCCAGACCTACAAGCCGATCGAGTACACGTTCGCGGTGCTGGGCTCGATGTCCGTGCAGGGCTCGGTGCTCGACTGGGTCGCAGACCACCGCAAGCACCATGCCCACACCGACGAGGAGGGCGATCCGCACTCCCCCCACGTCGGGCACGGTTCGGGCCTCCCCGGCCTCTGGCACGCGCACGTCGGCTGGCTGTTCGAGACCCACGGCCAGGCGGACTGGAAGAAGTACGCGCCGGACCTCTACGAGGACCCGGGCATGCGCCGCATCACGCGTCTGTTCCCCTGGATCGCGCTGGCCTCGGTGGCAATCCCGACCGCGCTCGGCTGGGCGCTGCACGGCTTCACCCTCAGCGGCGCGCTGCAGGGATTCGTCTGGGGCGGCCTGGTGCGGATCTTCTTCCTGCACCACATCACCTGGTCGATCAACTCCGTCTGCCACTTCTTCGGCCGCCGCCGCTTCGACGTCGAGGACCGCTCCACCAACGTCGCCTGGCTGGCGCTGCCCTCGCTCGGCGAGGCCTGGCACCACAACCACCACGCGTTCCCGCGCTCGGCCTCGCACGGCCTCGGCAAGCGCGAACTCGACGTCTCGGCCGCGTTCATCGCCGGCATGGAGAAGCTCGGCCTGGCGTGGAACGTCGTGCGAATCTCGGGCGAGCGCCAGCAGCAGAAGCTCGCCGCCCAGGCGGCGTCCGGGGAGCGGGAGCCCCGGTCGCCGGTTGTCAGCGGCGTGCGCTGAGCGCCGCTCAGTAGCGCTCACTGAGCGCGCGCTGCATCTCGCGCTTCTGCTCGCGGTCCTTGATCGAGTGGCGCTTGTCGAACATGTCCTTGCCGCGCGCGAGGGCGAGTTCGACCTTGGCCTTCGACCCCTTGAAGTAGACGCGCGTCGGCACCAGCGTCAGCCCCTTCTCGGCCGATCTGGCCGATCAGGCGCTCGATCTCCTTGCGGTGCAGCAGCAGCTTGCGCGGCCGCTCGGGCTCGTGGTTCTCGCGGGCGGCCGGCTTGTATGGGGCGACGTGCATGTTGCGCAGCCAGACCTCGCCGTCGCGCACCTCGGCGTAGGCGTCCTTGAGCTGAACTCCGCCCTCGCGCAGCGACTTGACCTCCGAGCCCTGCAGCACGATGCCGCACTCGTAGCGATCGAGCAGGTTGAAGCGAAAGCTCGCCTGCCGGTTGGTCGCGACGTCGCCGGGTGCCGCCTTGCGCTTCTTCTTGGCCATGGCGCTACGAGTATGCACCCACGGGCGTGAGATCGACTCTGCCGCGCGGCGCCTCGACGCGCTCGACCAGCACGCCCACCGGATCCCCGAGCCGCAACCGGCGCTCCGAGCCCTCGGCGACCAGCGCCGTGCGGAACTCGTTCAGCGTCCACCAGTCGCGCAGACGACGGCTGGGCAGGAAGCCCTCGAAGCCCTCCTCGCCGAAGCGCACGAAGGCGCCCTTCTCGACCAGGCCGACGACCTCGCCCTCGAACACCGGCGGCACGGCCGGATCGGTGTCGGCGAGCCGGCGCTCCAGCAGGAAGGCGCGACAGACGTCGTCGGCCGAGCGCTCGACGCGCATCGCCTCGCGCTCGCGCTCAGAGCACCAGACGCCGGCGTCCGGAAGCTCGTGCGGCGGCGTGGCGCCGCTGTCGATCCCGAGTCCCTCCAGCAGCGCGCGGTGGGCGATCACGTCCGGATAGCGGCGGATCGGCGAGGTGAAGTGAAGGTAGCGCGGGCTCGCGAGGCCGGCGTGACCGAGATTGCGCGGGCTGTAGTAGGCCTGCTTGAGCGCACGCAGCACGAGCGTGCCGATCGCGCTGCGCCCCTTCGCCTCGCGCGCGATGATGCGCGAAGCCTCGGCGGCCACGTCGGCGGCCTGCTGCGGGGTCATGTGGTCGGGCAGCGGCGGCGTGGGGACGTCGAGGCTGGCCAGCTGCTCGACCATGAACGCGACCGCGCTCGGGTCCGGACGCTCGTGCACGCGGTAGAGCGTCGGCCGCTTGGCGTCCGCCAGGTAGCCGGCCACCTGCTCGTTGGCGAGGATCATCAGCTGCTCGATCAGCCGGTGCGACTCCGTCTGCAGCCTCCATCCGCACTCCGCTGACGTGGCCCTCGGCGTCGAACTCGAACACCGGCTCGGGCGCGCCGAGCTCGAGCGAGTCACGGCGCGCCGCCAGCGCGGTGGCGACTGCCCGCACGGCCTCGAGCGGCGCCGCCCAGGGCTCTTCGGCACGCTCGGTCCCGGCGAAGATCGCGTCCACCTGGCGGTAGCTGAGGCGCACGTCGCTGCGCACGCGCGAGCGGTGGAAGGCGACGCTGACCACGTCGGCCCCGTCGAGCAGCAGCTCGACCGTGACGGCCAGCTTCTGCTCGCCGGGCCGCAGCGAGCAGGCCTGGTTGGAGAGCACCTCGGGCAGCATCGGCTCGACCGCGCCGGGCACGTAGACGCTGGTCGCGCGCCGCTGGGCCTCGACGTCGAGCGTGCTGCCGGGTCGCATGTAGGCGGTCACGTCGGCGATGTGCACCCAGACGCGTACGCGGTCGCCCTCGCGTGCGGCCGAGATCGCGTCGTCGAAGTCCTGCGCGTCGTCGGGGTCGATCGTGAAGGTCGGCAGCGCTGCGAGATCGACGCGCGCGTCCTCCGCGTACGGCTCGAGCGTCGACGCCTCGGCGTCGCGCACCGCCGAACGGGCGTAGGCGCGATGCAGGCCGCGGTCGAGCATCAGCCCCTCGAGCACGTCGCGAGCGACGTCGGGGCGGCCGAGCCGGCGCACCACGCGCGCCCCGCGCTTGCCCGCTCCGACCAGGACGAGGTCACCGGGATCGGCGCCCTTGGGCTCGACGGCGGGACGCGGCCCGCTGCCGAAGATCGGCTCGGCGACCAGGAAGCGGCCCTGCTTCTCGAGCACGGCCACGAGTGGCTTGTCGGGACGACCGCCCCTGGTGCCGCCCCCGCGCCCGCGGGGATGCCGGCCATGAGGCAGCGCCCGGCTCATGCTCGGGCGCCGGCGAGTCGCGACGACGCGGCCGCGGCGGTCGATTTCACCGGGTCTGCTTCAAGAGCGTGTCGAGCGCGACCGGCAGCGCCTCGTCGCGTCTGGTCTTGGGATCGTCCTTGGCCCGCACCTGGGGCTTGATGCCCTTCTTGGTGATCGTCTCACCACCCGGCAGGTAGTAGTTGGCGACGGTCAGGTCGAGGATGCCGCCGTTGGAGAGCTGCTCGACCTCCTGCACGAGGCCCTTGCCGAACGTGTTGACCCCGACCACGGTCGCGCGATGGCGGTCGCGCAGCGCCCCGGTGACGATCTCGGAGGCGCTGGCGCTGCCCCCGTCCACGAGCACCACGACCGGGATCTTCTCGTCGATCGCGTCGCCCTGCGCGGTCTGGGTGCGCTCGGGCCGCGAGCGACCGCGAACCGAGACGATCTTGCCGTCCTCGATGAAGATGCTGGACACGAGCACGCCCTCGGTCAGCAGGCCGCCCGGGTTGCCGCGCAGGTCGAGCACGATCCCCTGCGCGCCCTGCTTCAACAGCTTGTCGATCTCCGCGCGCAGCGCGCCGTGCGCTCCGGCGCTGAAGCTGGCCAGCCGCACGACGGCGATCTTCTTGCCGTCGCGCTCGACGATCCTGCCGACGACGGGCGGCACCTTCACGCGCTTGCGGGTGAGCGTCAGCGTGCGCGCCTTCTTGCTGCTCGGCTTGCTGACCTCGAGCTTGACCGTCGTGCCCGGCTCGCCCTTGATGCGGGCGGTCGCGAGGTCGCTGGCCACGCCCGCGATCGAGCGACCGTCGACGGCGGTGATCAGGTCGCCGCGGGCGATGCCGGCCCGCTTGGCCGGGGAGCCGTCGAACACGTCCAGCACCTTCAGACCGCGCGCGTCCTGCTCGACGGTCATGCCCACCCCGCTGAAGGCTCCCGACACCGCGTCCTGGAACTCGGTCGCCTCGTTCGGGGAGATGTAGTGCGAGTAGGGGTCGTCGAGCGAGCTGACGATGCCCTTCAACGACGCGTCCTCGAGCTTCTTCTCGTCGACCGGCTTGTAGAAGTTGTCCTGGACCTGGTCGAGCAGCTCGGCGCGCAGCGCACGGTCGTCGTCGACGAGCGCGTCGCGAATCGGCTGGGGCAGGTCCTCGGGGTGCCCGCCCAGGTAGATCCCGACGCCCATGGCAAGCACGGCGCAGAGGAAGGCGATCAGTGCGGAGCGAGCGGAATGCACGGTCCGTGAGGGTAGAGACGGCCTTGTATCCGGTAGCTAAACGCGACTAGACGCGCAGGAAGCGTCGCAGCGTGATGCCGCTGCCGAGCGCGGAGACGGTGACGCAGGCCACCATCAGTACGACCAGCAGCAGCCCGAAGTTGATCGTGTCCGGCGCCGTGAGCAGGTCCCAGCGGTCCGAGAGCGGGTCGATCAGGGTCTCCTTGGCGATCGTGAGCAGCAGCGCGGCCAGCAGGCCGGCGAGGAAGCCGACGATCACGCCCTCGATCACGAACGGCCAGCGGATGAACCAGTTCGTCGCGCCCACGAGCTTCATCACCTCGACCTCGCGCCGGCGGGCGAAGATCGAGAGCCGGATCGTGTTGGCGATCAACGCCACCGAGGCGAACAGCAGCAGCACCGTCAGGCCGCCGGTGAGGATCTTGACCAGGCCGGTCGCCGACAGGATGCGGTCGGACTGGTCCTTGCGGTTGCGGACCTCCTCGATCGCAGCCAGCTGCGGCGTGCCCCCCGGCGCCAGGCGATCGACGATCGACTGCAGCTCGTCGGGATCCTCGGGCGTGACGCGAAACGACGCGGGCAACGGGTTCGAGCCGAGCAGCTCCGTGCTCTTGAAGATGCCCGGCGTCTTCTCCTTGGCCGTCGCGAGCGCGTCCGCCTTGGAGATGTACTCGACCTGCTTGACGTTGCTCGTGCGCTCGAGCGCGGCGCGCAGCTCGGCGCGCTCGGTCGGCGTCGCCGACTCCTTGACGTAGACGTCGGCCACCACGCGGCTGCGGACCTCGTTGGCGGTGTCGGTCGTCGCCTGGACGATCGGGATGAACACGCCCAGCATGAGCGCGGTCAGCAGCACCGTCAGCAGCGCGGCGAGCGCCGGCGCCGAGCTGCGGCGCAGCCCGCGCAGCGCCTCCTGGACGAAGAAGCCGGCTTGCATCAGTTCGGATGACCCTCGTCCCCGACGCCGAGCTCTCCGCGCAGGCGGATCGCGAACTCGGTCGTGGACTCGTCGGGCCGGTAGAGCCCGGAGCGCTCGTCGCGGATGATGCGCCCCTCGCGCAACTCGATCACGCGCCGGCGCATCTTGTCGACCATCTCCTTGTCGTGGGTGGCGACCACGACGGTCGTGCCGGTGCGGTTGATGCGGTAGATCAGCTGCATGATCCCGATCGAGGTCTCGGGATCGAGGTTGCCGGTGGGCTCGTCGCAGAGCAGCAGCGGCGGGTGGTTGACGAACGCACGCGCGATCGAGACGCGCTGCTGCTCGCCGCCCGAGAGCTCGTCGGGGTAGTTGTGCAGCTTGGTCGAGAGCCCCACCAGGCGCAGGATGTCCGGCACCTTGCGCCGGATCTCCGCGCGCGTCTCGCCGATCACCTGCAGCGAGTAGGCGACGTTGTCGTAGACGGTCCGGTTCGGCAGCAGCTTGTAGTCCTGGAAGACGACGCCGAGGTTGCGGCGCAGGTACGGCACGCGGTCGCGCGGCATGTCCCCCAGCGTGCGCCCCGCGATCAGGATCTCGCCCTGGTTGGGCTCGAGCTCCTTCTGCAGCAGCCGGATGCAGGTCGACTTGCCGCAGCCGGTCGGGCCGACGAGAAAGACGAACTCGCCGCGGCCGATGCGCATCGACGCCTGCTGGACGGCCACCGAGCCGCCCTCGTAGACCTTGGTCACGTCACGGAACTCCACGACCGGCGTGCCCGAGTCGGGCGCCTCGGCGCGCGGCCGGGGGGCCCGGGGCTGAATCCTCGTCGTCGTCGCCATGCGGCCGCCATTGATAGCGGAATGCCCTGCACACGGCGAGATCTGCAAGCGCGCTTGCGCTCAGCGAGCGTGCGTCACGCGCCAGCGCGTGAAGAGATCGCCGTCGCCCGTCGCGACCGACGCCAGCTCCAGCTCGGCCGGTTCGACGAGCTCGCGGCCGGCGACGATCGTCAGCGCGGCCTCGCCGGCGATCAGCTTCGGGTTGAGCGTCAGCCACAGCTCGTCGACGCAGCCGGCGGCGAGCAGGTGCGCGTTCAGCGTCGGGCCGCCCTCGCAGAGCAGCGAGCGGATGCCGTAGTCGGCTCGCAGGCGCGCGAGCGCGAGCTGCAGGTCGGTGCCGGTGCGCAAATACTCGACCGTCGCAGGGACCGGCGGCAGCTCCTCGTCGGACGCGGTCACGATCACGACCCGCTGCTCGGGGGCCTGCAGCAGCGGCAGGTCGGGCGGCAGGTCGAGCCGCGCGCTGACCACGACGGCGAGCGGGTCGGGCGTCAGTCCCTCGCGTTCGCGCTTGGCGCGCAGCTCGTCGCTCTTGGTCATCGGGCCGTAGCGCTCTGCGCGCACCGTGCCGGCACCGACCATGATCGCCTCGGCCTGGGTGCGCAGCTGATGGAAGAGCTGGCGGTCGGTCTCGGTCGAGAGGCCCTTGGTGCGCCAGTCGAGCGTCGCCTTGCCGTCGAGCGAGGAGACCATGTTCAGGCCGACGTGGGGCCGATCCGCCGGAGCGCGATCGCCGAGCCTCAGCCCGGAGGCGAGCTCGTCCGGCGAGGTCGCGCGGCGCTCGGGATAGAGCAGGTCCACGGCACGGCAGCCTAGTCGGCCACGGCGAGTCGCGGCTCGCTTGAGCGGCAGCCGGAAGCGTCCGATGGACCGGGCGTGAAGCTGCTCGCCGGATTGCTCGCCCTGCTCGTGCTCGCCCTTCCCGCCGGCGCCGCGGCACGCGATCGCGACCATGACCGCCTGCCCGACCGCTGGGAGCGCCAGCACGGTCTCTCGACCTCGGCGGCCGGCGGCGGGGTGGACCTGGATCACGACGGCGTCGACAACCGCAACGAGCACCGCGAGGGGACCGATCCGCGCAAGCGCGACTCCGACCGCGACGGCCGCGCCGACGGTCGCGAGGACGCCGACCGCGACGGGCTCTCCAACGCGGCCGAGGACGCGACCGGCAACGACCCGATCGACGCCGACAGCGACGACGACGGTCTGCGCGACGGGCGCGAGCGCGCCGGGACCGTCGTCTCGTTCGCCGACGGCGTGCTGCGCGTTCGACTGGCGGACGGGGGCATGGCCACGGGCGCGGTCGACGAGCTCACGGACGTCAGCTGCACCACCGAGGCCCGGCTGGAGCACCGACAGCGCGGCGCCGCCCGCCGTGGGCTGCGCAGCGGCCGGCGCGGACGCGGCCGCGGCAAGCGCTCGAGCCGTCACGGCCATGCCGCACAGGCGCCGGAGGAGTCGGACGACGGCGCCGACGACGAGGACGACGACTCGTACGACGACGAGGACGCGACGGACGAGGACGAGTACGCCGACGGCGAGGACGACTCCGGCGAGGACTGGGGCGACGACGAGTACGGCGAGGACGACTGGGAGGACGGCTCCGGCGACGGTGGCGCGTGCCTGGCGACGCGGCTGCGTCGCGGCGCGCGCGTGCATCAGGCCGAGCTCGAGGACTCGACGTTCCTCGCGGTCGTGCTCGTGCGCTAGGGCGTGATCGCCACCATGCGCTCGATCGGAATCCGCGCCCGCTCGGCGAGCGCGGGATCGACCTGCACCACGGGGCTTAGGTCCCGCAGCGTGTCGCGCAGCTTCGGCAGCGTGATCATCTTCATGTAGCGGCAGACCGCAGCGCGGTTGGCGGGGATGAAGCTCTTGCCGGGATTCGCTTCCTCGAGCGGGTGCAGCATGCCGGTCTCGGTGGCGACGATGAACTCCTCGGCGTCGGAGTCGCGCGCGAAGTTGAGCATGCCGCCGGTGGAGAGCATGTGCGTGTGGTCGGCGTCGACGTCGCCGGAGGCGACGTACTCCATCACCTGCGTCGTGCAGCCGCACTCGGGGTGGATCAGGAACTCGGCGCCGGGATGCTGCTCGCGCACGTCGGCGATGTCGCCGGGGCGGATGCCGGCGTGCACGTGGCACTCGCCGGTCCAGACGTGCATGCGCTTGCCGGTCACGCGCTCGACGTAGGCGCCGAGCCACATGTCGGGGCCGAAGAGGATCTCCTGGTCCTCCCCGTGCTCGCGCCTGATCGCCTCGACGACCTGGACGGCGTTCGAGGACGTGCAGCAGTAGTCGGTCTCGGCCTTGACCTCGGCGGTCGTGTTGACGTACATGACGACGAGCGCGCCCGGGTGCTTGGCCTTCCAGGCGCGCAGCTCCTCGGCGGTGATCGAGTCGGCGAGCGAGCAGCCGGCGTCGAGGTCGGGCAGCAGCACGGTCTTCTCGGGGCTGAGGATCGAGGCCGTCTCGGCCATGAAGTGGACGCCGCAGAAGGCGATCACGTCGCCGGCGGCTTCGGCCGCCTGGCGCGAGAGGGCGAGCGAGTCCCCGACGAAGTCCGCGACCCCCTGGACCTCGGGCAGCTGGTAGTTGTGCGCCAGGATCACCGCGTTGCGCTCGGCGGCCAGCGCGCGCACCTCGGCCTGCATGCGGGCTGCCTCTGCCGGGCTCAGCGCGGGCTCTGCGCCGGGCTGCAGGGTGGGAAGCTCGATCGGGGCCATGCGGCGTGTCCTCTCGACGGGGGGTGGTGTCGTCGTCGGGCAGGTTTTCGCCTTATGATGGAAAACCGTGCCGTCACAGGATAGCAACACGCCCCCTTCCCATGTGACCGTCGCCGTCGTGCTGCAGGTGCGCGACTCGCTGCTGCAGGCGCTGCTCTGGCAGCGTGCGCGCGAGCCGTTCGCCGGCGCGTGGTCGCTGCCCGGCGGGCGCCTGCGCCCTGGCGAGACGCTGGCCGACTCGATCCGCGCCCATCTCGCCACGAAGGTCGACGTGCGCGGGCTGGCCTGGCTCGAGCAGCTGGAGACGCTCAGCGAGCCCGGGCGCCACCCCGACGAATGGCAGCTGGCAACCGCCTACCTCGGCTTGGTGCCGAGCGACGTCGACCCCGCGCTGCCGCTTCGACACGCGCTGGTTTCCCGTCGACGAGCTGCCGGCGGCGATCGCCTTCGACCACGGGCCGATCGTGCTCGCCGGCCGCGAGCGACTGCGCGCCAAGCTCTCCTACACGAACATCGGCTTCGCGCTCGCGCCCGAAGACGTTCACGATCTCCGAGCTGCGCGACCTCTACACCGCCGCGCTCGGCTACGGCGTCTCGGCCACGAACCTCCAACGCGTGCTCGAGCGGCGTGGCCTGCTCGAGCCGACCGGCGACGGCGCTCCCCCGGCCCCGACGGCGGCCGCCCCGCCGCCGTCTACCGCTTCCGCTCGCGGGAGATGGAGGTCACGGACCCGTTCGCGGTGCTGCGTCCGCCAGGGTCGTAGCCGACGACGCCGGGCCGTCGAGCACGGGAGCGAGCTGCTGGCGCGAGCGGATGCCGAGCTTGTCGTAGGCGGCGCTGAGATGAGCCTCGACGGTCTTGACGGTGACGAAGAGCGACTGGGCGATCTGGCGGTTGGTCATCCCCGACGCGGCCAGCTCGGCCGTTCGCCGCTCGCTCGGAGTCAGCGAGTCAATGGCGATCGGCGTGTAGCGACGAACCTTCTCGCCGGTGGCAAGAAGCTCGTCGTGGGTGCGCTTGGCAAGCCTCGCAGCACCGCAGCGGCGCGCCAGCTCGAGCCCCTCCCGCAAGGGCCCTCGCGCCTCGACACGGCGCTTCTCGCGGCGCAAGGCAGCACCAAGCTCGCTCAGCGCATACGCGCTGTCGAGACGCCTTGGCGAGCCTTCGAGCGCGGCAACCGCGTCCTGCAGCAGCTTGACGCCGGCCATGCCACCAGTCGTCAATGCGAGTGCGCGCAGCGCGTACGCGACCATGCTTCGTGCCCCCCAACGCTTGGCGACGACGAGCGTGTCCTCAGCAATCTGGTGCGCCTGCTCGCGCTCTCCGAGCGCGAGCAGCGCGCGGACGGTCAACGGGCTGGCCACAGCGGCCTGGCCGATGCCGAGCTGCATGCTCTCGGTCTGCCTCGAGAGCGTGACCAAATCCTCGACTGCCTGCTCGAACCGGCCCTGTTCGAACCGCAGATGTCCCCGCGCAAGACGGAACGAGTCGAACGCGACGCTCGCGGGCACACGGCCGTCGGCCATGCCACTCGCCTGCAATTCGATCTCGGCTGCTTCCAGCTCGTCGCGCTCGATGAGAACTCGCACCAGCGGGCCCGCGGACATCGGCACCATCGGCAGGATTCCACTAGTCGCGCAACTTGGATCGCTTGGCGCGCGTCCGCTTCGGCTGCGGCGAGATCTCCATGGGCCCAGGCAACGATTGCGTTCAGCAACCACGCGGCCGTCACCCCCGCCGTCGCGTCGCGCTCACGGGCGAACCCGAGCGCCCGCTTGGCTCCCTGCCAAGCCGCATCCAGCTCGTCCGCAGCAACCAAAGTGACCACGATCACCACGGGAGCGACGAACACCGGCCCCTCGGCGAAGATGACACCGTCGTGGCCGAGCGCTCGCGTCGCCGCCTCTGCTGCGTCGCTCGCAGTTCCGCTCGCGATCGCTGCGCGAACCTCTAGCGCAGCAGCCAACCGTCCGCTGGGACTGTCCGGCTCGATCAGGTCCGCGTAGCGCTCGAAGCGCCTCTGTGCCATGCCCGGCGTCAGCATCACGATCGTGCCCAGCTGGACCTCCAACTGCAGCGCGCGCTCTACATCGCCTTCAGCAGCAGCATCAACGTGGCGGTGGGCCAGGGATCCTCCGAGCCGCCGCGAGGAATTGCCCTGGAGGTCGACGATGGCCGCGGTGGTTGGACGACGGTGCAGGCGGACCTCGGCTTCCCGGCCGGCAAGAACAAGACGATGCTGATCGATCTCCGGCCGGCGGCGGGGGCGACGCGGCTGCGGCTGCGGACCAATCTCGAGGTGTATTGGGACGCGATGGCCGTGGCCACGCGCGTCGAGGCCCCGCTGCGCGTGACGCGGCTGGCGGCGTCGTCGGCGGAGCTGCGATACCGGGGGTTCTCGCGCACGACGTCGCCGCGAGGGGACTCGCCGGAGACGCCCGAGGTACCGACCGCCTGGCCGGCGTCGCGCAGCGATGGCGCGACCTCGAGGGGTATCACACACGGTTCGGCGACGTGCGCGAGCTGGTGGCGGGCGTCGACGATCGCTACGTGATCATGAACGCCGGCGACGAGCTGCGGCTGCGCTTTCCCGAACAGCCGGCGCCGGATGCGTTGCCCGGCGGCTGGCGCCGGGACTACGTGCTCATCGGCGACGGCTGGGAGAAGGACGGCGACTACAACACCGAGTTCTCGCAGACGGTGCTGCCGCTGCCATCTCATGCCAACCCGGGCTATCGCCGCACCGGCAACGGCACGCTCGACGAGGATCCCGTGTATCTGCAGCACCGCGCGGACTGGGAGCAGTACCACACCCGGTACGTGACGCCGCGCAGCTTCGTCAGCGGGCTGTTTCGGCACTGAGCATGCGAGTGGAGCCGGCCCCTGGCGACGCCAGCGGCCGGTCGCTCGTTCGCCATGACTCGGCTCGACGTCAACGTATCGCGTGGACCGCCTGGGCGGTCGCTCCTGATCGCCGCGCTGGTGGCGATCCGCCTGCTCAACGATCGCGCCGTGGGTGCAGCCTCGGTGGAGCGTGGCACCGACGCGCGCTATGGCTTCACCCTGCGTGAATCGGCGAAGACGCTGGGCATCGACTTCACGCACCAGGCCCCGACCTTCGACGCGCGGCTCGCGCACATCATGCCGCAGGTGGCCTCGACCGGCGCGGCCGTGGCGGTGGCCGACTTCGACCGTGACGGCTGGCAGGACCTCTACGTCACCAACAGCGCCGAGGGCAGCCTCAACCGGCTGTACCGGAACCAGGGCGGCCGTGCGTTCGTGGACGTGGCGGGCGAACGCGGCGTGGCCGACGTCAACCGGCCCGGCACGGGCGTGTCGATGGGCGCGGTGTGGGGCGACTACGACAACGACGGGTTCGAGGATCTGCTGCTCTACAAGTACGGACGGCCCGAGCTCTATCACAACGACAAGGGCGAGCGCTTCAGCGCGGTTGGCGACCGCGCGGGCCTGCCGCGCTGGGTGAACGCCAACAGCGCGACGTGGCTCGACTACGACCGGGACGGGTGGCTGGACCTGTTCATCGCCGGCTACTGGCCCGATGGCGTGAACCTCTGGAAGCTCGAGACCACGCGCATCATGCCGGAGAGCTTCGAGTACGCCAACAACGGTGGGCGCAAGCACCTGCTGCGCAACCGGGGCGACGGGACGTTCGAGGACCGGACCGAGGCGATGGGCATCCGCAACCGGAGTGTTGCAGATTGCCGAGCATTTCAAGTGTAAGACAGTAGACCTGACCGAAAGCTCCATCATCCTGATGGCCACAGGCGACACTGAGAAGGTGGACGCGCTCATCAAAATGATGGGCCGCTACAAAATCATCGAACTGGTACGAACCGGTAAAGTCGTCATGGCCCGCGGCAACGAGGAAACTTAGGCCGGAAGGGGTGGGCATTTCGCCCAGTCCCTTCCACGGAGGCACCCTAACCCGCTCAAGGTGAGTTCTCCAAAGATACCCACAATTTTCATTTCCTTTGCCGACCCATGCCGGTTTGGTGGTAATATCCCTCATCCCAACGCCTGAAATTCCCAACAATAAAGGAGCTGCACGATGACCATCTTTGGCAAGAGTGTCTCCCAGTACGTTCGATTTCTGAGGCCCATATTGGGGTTCATGCTCGTCGTGGGCGTGGCAAGGTTGTTGCTTTCGTTGGCTGGAGTTTCAGTGGCAAGTGTAAAGTACTTCAGCTTGACGGCCGCATGGCTTGTAGGATTGGTGGTTTGCTCCATCACTGTTCATACCAAGGGTTTCGGCAGCTACAAGGAGTTGCTTGGTTTGGTAGGTATCCAAAGCTTGGTGGCACAGGCATTCACAGCCGCGGTAGTGGTCTTGGCTATCGTCACCGGCCACGACAACATCTATAGCCTCCCCGAGTTTAGTGGTGGGACTGATGGCAAGACCTGGGGTCATGTCGGTGCGCATCTGTTCTTAGCAACACCAATTCTGACGCTGGCGGGCTGGCTGATCGGATCAGCGATCTTATTCGTCACGAAGAAGGCAGTACCAGCTGATACCACGAGGGGTTCGGCGCCCAGAGGAAAGGCCAAAGCTGCAAAAGGCTAGGCTACGACCTGCATTTCCGGATTAAGAATGTGGGAGCGCGCCTCCCACATTCATCGGCCTGCTGCTCATCGTTTGGACCTCTTGTCACCAGCCACTAGTCCTGTGGGCTTCCCAACTCTTTGAAGTCCCAGCGGATCACTTTCGAATATAGGCCCCTTCGCTCGACCCACATCGTCATCGCTGATTCAAAGTAGATCACTTGGGCATGTCACGACATTCACTCCCTCGACTGCGCGCTGAAATACTTTGAAAATGGCAGCCAATACTGAGAGCATCGCAGCGTTCTTCACCCGATCACAAGGAGGTGAGCGAGATGTCCAAATCCCAGGATGCAAAGAAAGACAAGAAGAAGCAGCCCCAGAAATCAGCTAAGGAGAAAAGGCAGGCAAAACGAGAAAAGCGTAACAAGTAACCCACTCCTATCGTTGTGGTGCCGCAAACGATCTGGCTGTGGTCGGTCGCGTACTTTGTATCGTTCTCGCGAAGCGGGAATCCAGCGGGCCCACGTGAGGTCTGTGCTTTCGCGGGAACGACGGATTCCGCACTTGGGATCCCCGGGCGCATTTGCTTTGGGCGTAGGTGCTTGTGTACGGGCCGACTTGCACTCAGACTGCCGTCACGGGTTGCTTGAAGGGCTGTCTCTTCGTGGTCTCAAATACAAGCCAGACGAACGGCAGGAGATACAAAAGCTTCAAGCCTGGCGCTTCTGTATCTAATGAGCTGCCAAGATAGGTCAACCCATAGCTGCATAACTTCGCGCCGAGTACGATGGACAGAGCGACAAACCCTAATATCCTCGACTTGCCCTCGCTGTCAATCAGCAGGGTCGCAACACACCAAAAGGTAAATACATCGACTAGCCTTGCTTCGAGCTGTTGCCCAAATACTTGAAAGGCAATGTAAGAGAGCGAGCTGTTCCCTATCAACTCACTCACTCCTTGCACATCCTATCCAGGCAACCCATCGTGCCGTCCTAAAATCGAAGGCCGCGAGTGACAAGAGCGCAGAGCCCAATCCGAGCCCCCAATGGACAACCGTCTCGGCCCTGACTCCTGTGAGCATTTGGCACAGAACCGCAATAGGAAGCGTCAATAGGAAAACAACAGCTGCGGCAAATCCTCGCGGTGATTTCACGTCTCTCCCAATGAACCTTTGCTCGCGACGAGGTTAGTTCACGTGGCCCGCTCCTTGAAGGAGCAAATTTGGATTCTTGGGCACAATCGCCAAGAGTTTGCTGGCCAACATCGGTGCAGTCAAGCGGAATGCTTGCCACGGCACGGTGAATTGGATTTGCGTCTTCGGACGGGAAGCCTCGCATTAATCGTTGCTCCACCGCGGCACGGCTGCCTATAATCCGGCCCAGTGTGAAATCTGGGGCATGTGTTTGTTTGCGAAACTCATGACAGCAATTCTATTTTCCGGCTGGACCTTGCTTTCTTTCCTGGCTGTTAGCGGCTTAAGTGTGGAAGACCGGGCGATTGTGCGACTTCTGCTGCGCGCCGAGCGAAGCTTGAAACACGTCACGATCGTGAAGCGGTTTCCAGCCAGCGAGCAGCTCAACCTGGTTGTCGCGCTCGGCCGGCCGTGGGGAGGCGACGATGTTCCCAGCGAACCATTTGTCTGGACGAACGATGCGCGACTCGGTCTGTTCGTACAAGACAGAATGGATGCTGGTCGTGTCTATCAACTGGCCATCGAACCGGGACTCAATGATGATTACTTTGCAAAAATTGAACGGATCACCGAGCGCGAGCTTGTGCTCTCCGGCACTGGAGAGAAGTGGTCAACTTACGACAACCAGAAGTTCATTTTCGACGTCCGGGCCAAGACCCTGCTCGCGCACTTTTCCTACGCACCGTTCTGGGTGTCTCAACTACTGGATAGTCCGAAGGGGCCTCAGTTCATAATGGCCGACACGCAACAACTGCTGCTGGTCGAAACTGGCGCGGGCAACGCGGGCCTCCGAGTTGTGCCGAAAGAGCAGGCGCGTCTCAAATTGTCACGCATTCCCATCGAAGAGTCTTCTGTTCCGGGCGACCGTGTCTATCGCAAACCTGTGCCGCCAACCGATGCCACCCCGGCTTTCGGTCTGCGAAAACAGTTCAGGCTAACAACTGAGAAGAATAGTGAGGGTGGGATTCCCCGTTGGTGGCGGAGAAGGTAGGTCCCAAAGAAAAAAGGTATCGATTACCTCAGTCCGAGCTAAAGACCTGGCAACTGGCACGTCAGGATGACATCGCTAGACGGCATTCCCGCAAATCAGCCTCTATCAGCGAAGATATCGGCCCACATCAATTAGAGGGACATCGTTTGTGGTTTGGCAAGACGTTTTATAACGGTGAAGGTCTGCACTGGCGTCGGAGGCTTTGGCTACTTCGACACGGCAACGCGCTCATATCACCTTTACTCCCCGTCCCGAGATTCATCGTTGGTCTGTTTCGGCGATAAGGGTTGAGCCCGACTTCATTTGGCTTGGCCTCCACCGGCGCGGAGAATATGGAAACAATTTAGGTGGTCTTTTACGCTGGGATCGAAAGACTGAGGAACCTGCGGCTCTTCGATGTACGGCTTAGCATTAGGTCATATCGTCCGCCACCGCGATACTCTCTACCTCGGCGGGAACGGCATCGTTACACTGCGAGGCGACGAAATTCAAAGTTATTTTGTCGATCGTACTGTGGACGGCCGATATGAGATCGTGGAGAGAACGGTGCGATAAGAGACCCGATTCCCGTGCACTAACGAACGGCACGCCTCCCGTCGGATAGTAAGCCGGCAGCGGGAATATTTTCGGGAAATGTACAGTTGTTGCTGCCAAATCGGGCTGGATTCCGGCTCGCGCTGCGCTTGGCCGGAATGACGGTGAGTGGATCGTCAAGGACGCGCAGTCATGTTACGGGCAAGCCCCGCGACTGACTTCACTCAGGCTTCCCAAGATCAAAATCCAGCCAAATCGCTCAGTGCACGGTTCTCACCTTCTTCTGCATGTAGTCCATCAGCAGGTATTGCCCAAGCGTGTAAGGCGTCGTGAAGTAGGCTTTGCCGCGGCACATTTCAGTGACCTTCTTCACGAAGCTGACCAGATCAGGATCGCGCGCCAGCATGAAGGTGTTGATCAGGATGCCGGACTTGCGGCAGTTGGCGACTTCCTTGAGCGTCTCGCCCACCACGTGAGGATCGAGGCCAAAAGCGTTCTTGTAAATGCGCCCGTCTTCCTTGGTTAACGCCGAGGGCTTGCCATCCGTGATCATGATGATTTGTTTCATGTCTTTGCGCTGCCGTGCCAGAACGCGCTGCGCCATCCGCAAACCCTCGCGAGTGTTGGTGTAGTACGGACCCACCTGCACGCGTGCCAACTGGCTGAGCGGCACCTCCTCGGCGGAGTCGTGGAACAGCACCAGGTTCAGCGTGTCGCCGGGATACTGCGTGCGGATGAGATGCGACAGCGCCATCGCCACGCGCTTGGCCGGAGTGAAGCGGTCTTCACCATAGAGAATCATGCTGTGGCTGCAGTCCAGCATCAGCACCGTGGCGCAGGAGCTGAGATACTCGGTCTGGTGAATCATCAGATCCCGATAGTCCACCTTGAGCGGCGTGCCCAGTCCCTCGCGCTGCACGGCACTGAGCAACGTGGCGCTGACATCCAGGTTCAGCGTGTCGCCAAACTCGTAGGCCTTCGAGGCTCCGCTGGTTTCGATTCCGCTCGACAAGTCGCGCGTGTCGTGACGGCCCATGTGGCTCTTTCCCAGCGACCCCAGCAAGTCCTTGAGCGCCTTGAACCCCAGAAAATCGATGCCCTTGTTGGTCAGTTCAAACCGCACCTGGCCCGGTTCCAGGTCTTCAAATCCCTGCCCTGGGAATTGGCCTTCTTGTTCGGAAGAGGACTCGTCCGTGAACGAAACGTAGCCCTCTTGAAGCAGCTTCTGGATTAACGCGTCAACGAGCTCGGAGAGCTTTGCGTCCTGCTCTTCCGGCGACATCTCCATCAGCTTCTCCATCATTTCGTCCGGCAGCAAACCCTGATTCAGCAGCGCGTCCATGATGGCGTCGCGCAAATCTTGAAGATTGTGCTCCTGCCCGAGTTCGGAATAGCCATAGCGATCGTTGGAGAAGCCGCTCTGCAGCAGGTAGTCGGAGAGCTTGTTCAGCAGGTCTTCGAGGCTGAGCGAATCCCAATCGAAGCCCGTGTATTTGGAGTATTTGATCGACTTCATAGTAGAGGTTACAGGGGACAGGGCACAGGTGACAGCACGCTTCTCTGTACCCTGTCCCCTGTAGCCTATCCCCTATAGGCTTGGTCCAGCAATTCCACGGGGTGCATCACCTTCATTTGGTCAAGCCCTGCCTGCCGGAGACCGTGAGCGATCTGCAGCATGCAACCTGGGTTTCCAGTCGCCACGACGTCCGCCGTGGTGGTGCGGATGTCATCAATCTTCCGTTGCAGGATGCGCATGGAGAGCTCGTAGTTGGTGATGTTGTAAATTCCAGCGCTGCCGCAACATTGCTCAGGGGTGGACAGTTCCACCAGTTCCAAGCCCGGAATGCTTCGCAGAACATTGCGTGGCGGACGGCTCACCTTCATCGCGTGCAGCAGGTGGCAAGGATCATCGTAAGCGACACGCAGCTTCAGCTCTCCAGGTCTTGCCAGGCTAGGAAGCCCGTCCAGGAACGAGGCAATGTCTTTCACCTTCTGGCTGAAGCGCGTTGCCCGCTCCGCAAATTCCTTGTCGTCGGCGAGCAGCATGCCGTACTCCTTCAGCTTGGCGCCACAGCCCGAGGCATTGGAAATGACGGCATCAACCTCAGCCTGTTCAAAGGCGACGATATTCTTCTTCGCCAACTCGCGAGCTGTATCCATGATGCCGGCATGGCAGTGCAAAGCAGCGCAACAAACCTGATCTCCAGGCACGACCACGTCGCAACCGTTCCGCTGCAACACCCGGATGGTGGCCTGATTGATGTCTCCAAAAATTTCATTCATCACGCAGCCGGTCATGACTGCGACGCGGAATTTCTTCTCTCCCTGTGCCGGGAAGACGGAGCCAAGGGCAACGTGGTGCTTCCTGTTCCGGATGTCCGGCAGCAACTGCTCCAGCCCGGCCAGATGCCCGGGAAAAAGTTTGAGAATGCCCAGGCCTCGCACCAGCTTCTGTAATCCGCTGCGTTGATACCATCGCAGCAGGTCGAAGTTCAGCCGCAGCAAACGCCGCGACGGAAACATCGTCTTGAAAATGAAGGAGCGGAACCATTGCACCCAGAAGGGGCGGCGAGGCGCTGTGCTCAATGACCTCACGCGCTTTCTCCACCAGTTCCCCGTAAGGCACACCGGAAGGGCAAGCCGATTCGCATCCGCGGCAGTCCAGGCAAGCGGAGATGTGTTGGACGAAGCTTTCGGAAACCGGCATCACGCCGCGCTGCTGGGCGCGCATCAGGTAAATCCGGCCCCGCGGCGAATCGGCTTCACGGCCCAGCTCGATGTACGTGGGACAAGCCTGCAGGCAAAGGCCGCAGTGGATGCACTCGGGCGTGAGGTCAGCCCGGCTGGGTGAGGTTTTTGCAGCAGTTGGAGCAGAAAGAGACATGGTTTGGTTTTGGGCTATCGAATGACCGAGGCTGAGTCAGAGCCTCGCGCCCTCAGTATGCCACGCGAGTTATTAGCGGACATCGCGCGTTTTCCACGTTTTGGAGGCACCTACGGATAGCAGATACGAGTCTCAACTTGACAAGCACACTCATCTGCTCCAGATGGCGCGACGCAAACTCCAGCGAAAGGTCTTCATCCGACAAGCACTCAGGCCTGGCGGCTCATTTGCATCCCAGAGCGGATCCTGCTGTCAGCTTCAGTCAGTCTCGAGTACTCGCGATACTACACCACAAAGCGCCCAGGGTTCAGAATACCACGCGGATCATACTGCTGGCGGATTTGCTGCATCAATGCTCTGTCCTTGAAGTCATATCCCCAGACGTCGATTCCAGCTTTCAAGGATGCAGGAGCCGACTCCACAATCACCGTGCCCCGCGAGGGCTTCAACTCTGCCCGCAGAGTTCTGAAGCTGCTTGGACGAACTGCGAAGGTGCCGAGGCAGATTCCTCAAACGCCAGGTAAGCCCGAATGACGCCGCTTCCCGCGTGGGCTTTCAGCCGCAGTTCGGCATTCAAATCTTTCCTCAGCGTTTCCAAACGTTCAGCCATTGCGGCAACCTGATTCGGCAAACAATTGAGTTTCAGCTTCACATTCAAAGCGGGTTGCTCGAGCCAGGCACGATCCTCGCGCAGCATCTGCCAGACGAGCGCCTGTTCGCCGGCGTCGCTGACAATCACTCCTTGCGCGGTTAGCCCGTCCCAAAGCTTCTCCAACTGTTCCACCTGCCATTGCACCGAGTTCTCGACGTCCCCAAAGCGAAGAACCAGCGGCATATCCGGGTTCGCCTTGCGTCAAACTCAGAGAATGATTCACGAATTCCAGCGCAGCGGGATTCAGCAATTCCACAGCAGCCGGCAAAAGCGGAGAACTCAAAAGTTTGGCCAGCGCCTGCGCTGCCTCTGCAGGCCTCTTCATTTTACCGACTACGGTTTTCTCAGACGGTGGCAGCGGCTTCAGCTTGAAATAGAAGTCCAGCAGCACGCCCAAGGTGCCGAAGGCCCCGGTGTACAGCTTGCACATGTCGTAGCCGGTGACATTCTTCACGACCCGCGATCCGAACTTCGTCCACGCCCCATCGGGTTGAATGAGGCTAATACCAATCAGATAGTCACGAATCGTCCCGTGGGAAAAGCGAAGCGGCCCGGAGTCGTGGCTGGAGACGATGCCTCCCATCGTGGCCATGTCCTGCCAGGGAGGGTCAACGGGAAGACAAAGGCCATCTTGCGCCAACCGTGCCTGCAAGGTAGCCAAGGCGACAGCCGCTCTGCACTTTCACCACGAGATCCTGCGGTTCGAATTCGAGAATCTGATTGAAGTGCTCCAGCGACAAC
Source organism: uncultured Thermoleophilaceae bacterium (assembly GCA_963846505.1). Lineage (GTDB taxonomy): Bacteria > Actinomycetota > Thermoleophilia > Solirubrobacterales > Thermoleophilaceae > JACVRW01. The sequence continues at coordinate 1,111,903 of CAWJWD010000004.1, forward strand.
GCCACATCGAACTTTTTGAGAGGCATTCCCAATATGTTGCTTGCTGCCAGAGCCAAAGGGCACGACCGCCCAGTTCTGGACGTTGGCTTCCTTCAGCAGCGCTCCAGCTTCTTCGGCCGTCAGAGGCGCGACAACCCGCTCTGGATGCAGCCCGTCAACGGCGAATCGCGACGCGACCGCTGCTTCAGTGGTTGAAGTGATCATTGTTGGACAGGGCTTGCACTCGTTGAACCTTGGCTCAGGCTTGGCTCTGGGTAATGTTTCGGGGCTGTCAAGTCTCCCTTAGGAAAGGGAGACTGTAGCACTCGCGAAGCGAGTGCCCAGGAGGTTAGTTGTCGCAGAGATTCGTACGACCCATTCAGGACAACCCCCTGCGCCTTCGGCGCTGCCCCCTTTATAAGGGGGATTTCTTTTCAAAACCGGACCATTTCATCAACCTCTTTGTACTTCTGATCCGCTGCGTCCAAGAGGTTCTTCGGCATCTCGCCACAGCCGCGGCGCATCGGGAAAATCTTGCTGGGATTCGCCAGATTCTGAGGATTGAAGACCGTCTTCAGCTGCTGCATCACGTCCAGTTCCTTCTCCGAGAAGAACAGCGCCATGAACTCCTGCTTCTCCAGGCCAATGCCATGTTCTCCACTCAGCGCGCCGCCGACTTCCACGCAGCGCCGCAGAATGTCTCCGGCCAGGCTAAGCACCTTGTCTTTGGCATCGGGCTGACTGGCATCGTACAGGATAATGGGATGAAGATTGCCGTCGCCCGCATGAAACACATTCGCCATGCCCAGCCCGTACTTCCGGCCCAGCGCATCGATCTCCGCCAGCACCTCAGGCAGTTTGCTGCGAGGAATCACGCCATCCATCGTGTAGTAGTTCGCGCTGATCCGTCCGTACGCGCCAAAAGCATTCTTGCGCGCTGCCCAAAGTTTCTTGCGTTCGACGTCGTCTTTCGCAATTCGAATTTCCCGCGCGTTGTTGGCCCGAATCACCTCGACCACCCGCTCCATCTGCTGCTCGATGCCGGCTTCGAGACCATCCACTTCAATCAAGCAGCACAGCTTCGGCATCTTTGGGAATTCCCGTGGCGTAAACGCCGGCTTCGATGGCCTGGATGGTGTTGCTGTCAATCATCTCCAACGCGGCCGGTACAATGCCGCGTGCGATAATGCCGGAGACGGTCCGCGTGGCATCCGCCACGGAATCGTAAACGGCCAGCATCGTCTTCACGGCCGGCGGCGCATAGAGCAGCCGCACAGTTGCCTTGGTCACCGTTCCGAATGTTCCCTCCGACCCCACGAAAGCGCCCACCAGATCGTACCCTACGAAGTCGCCGGCCGCCGTCCCGAGTTCGTAAACCTCCGCGTCGGGTAACACGACTTCCAGTGCCATCACGTGATTGGTCGTCACGCCATACTTCAACGTGTGCGGCCCGCCGGAGTTCTCGGCCACGTTGCCGCCGATCGTAGAGACCATCTGACTGGAAGGATCGGGCGCATAGTAGAAATTTTTCTTCTTGGCAGCCTGGGTCAGATGGAGGTTCACGACGCCCGGTTCGACGGTCGCCATGCGGTTTTCGAAGTCAAGGCTCAGAATGCGTTTCATCCTGGAGAACTCCAGGATGATGCCTCCTTCCGCTGCAATCGCGCCGCCGCTCAGGCAGGTCCCGGCGCCACGCGGTAGAAAGGGCATTTTATGCCGCTGTGCCACCGCCATGATCTTGACGACATCCTCAGTGCAGGTCGGGAAGACAACAAAATCCGGCAGCCTCGGATGCAGCGTCAATCCATCGCACTCGTAAACGATCAATTCGTCTGGCGTGTGCTAACACCCACTCGCTGCCAACAATGGAAGCCAGTTCACGCCGAACTGAGTCCCGCAAGGAAGCTGTGATCGTCGAAGGTGCATTCATAGAGCGGTCATTATAGCTCAGGCTTTCCGGAGGCTGCAGAGATTCTGAAGGATATGGGTTGCCTCCCTGAGATGATATCGCGTGGACAAACACGGATCGGCGAAGCAGAATAAAGATCACATGGAGCAATTTAACTCTCGCCGACCGACCTAGTGGAGCACGTTCGGCAAGCCCCGCAGCCAATTCAGAACGCGGGAGCTGCTGCCCTCAGCGGTGATGTCTCTTGCCCCTCAAGTCGCCGCTGTTTCTGACTGGAAATGGTCTTCGGCAAATCCGCAATACCAAAGATTCCTGACTCGACGATGGCCCTGGGAATTTAAGAATTGAGGGAGGGAACTAAACAAACGTGGGAGCCGCTGTGCTCAGCGGCGATCGGTCCCAGCGAATGGACAGTGGCTTCCACGTTCTCATGTCAACTGAACTTCATTGAAGGACTTGGTGCCTGAGCTTCAATCACCCAGCTCAAACGTGAACATGCTGTTGCCTGCTGCGATCGCTATCACCTGCTTCCCCTGACTCTGATAGCTGATCGGATTCGTTCGGATAATACCGCCAAGGTTCTGCCGCCAGACTTCGCGGCCGTTGGTGGCATCGAGCGCGAAGAGATGACCTTCGTCGCTGCCTCCAAACACCAATTGCCCAGCCGTTGAGAGGAGTCCTGCCCAAGGTTTGGTGTGTAGCTTGTACTCCCAAAGACGATCTCCGGTTTTTGGATTCAAAGCTCGGATGGCGCCGTGACCCGGGTCATCCGGAAGATCGATCAACGGAGTGCTGCCAATGTAGCGGTTGCCTGGGCTGTACTCCTGCTCGCCTTTTCGATAGAGGCCTTGGTTCTCCCAAACAGCCACGTAGAGCAGCTTGGTCAACGGACTGTAGCTTGGCGAAAACCAATTGGTTGCGCCTTGCACTCCCGGCCAGACGTAAGTCCCTTCCGGTGAAGGGTCGATGTTGGGCAGCCGGATGGGCCGACCTTTTTCATCGAGACCCTTGGCCCAAGTCTGCGTCGCGAACGCTTTTCCCTAGACATCTTCCGACCGGTGCAGATTGCTGAAACGGATACTGGCCGGTGAAGAGGCTGGCATGCGACGGCAGGGTGACGACCGCATGCGCGTGCGCGAAGTCGAAGCGCACGCCTTCTGTCGCGAGGCGATCGAGCGCGGGCGTCTCGGCCGACCCGCCGTACGAGCCCAGCGCATCGGCCCGCAGCGTGTCGATCGTGATCAGGAGCACGTTCTGGCCGGGGATCGCGCGCAGATCGGCCGTCTCCGCTCGGCCGCCGCACGACATCAGCGCGGCGGCGCTCAGGAGGAGGGCTACACGCGCCATGGCTAATGGCTGAGGGCTAATGGCATATGGTCCATGGACCATTTTCCCTATGCCATTAGCGGTAAGCCATCAGCCATGACGTCATCGCGCTCAGCGTTGCGCCAGCGCGATCGTCACCAGCATGCGCGTGCTGCGTGCCCATCCACGAGTCGGTCGTGTCGAACGATTCGGTCAGCGCGTGCGCTTCGCGGCCGCGCCCTCCGCCGCCGATCGTGATCGCGGGAATCTTCATGCTCATCGGGATGTTCGAGTCGGTCGACCCTTCGCCGAGATTCGCGCTGAACCCGAGCACGGTGGCGGCCGAGAGGCCGGCCCGCACGATCGGCGAGTTCTCCGGCGTCGACCCCGCCGGGCCGGTCGCCGACCAGCTCTTTGACCACCGTGATCATGCCGGGCTTGCGCCCAGCGCTGGTTCTCCTCGGCGACCGCGGCGTCCACCGCCTTCTGGAACCCGGCGTCGACCGCGGCCAGCGAGGCCGGGATCCGACGATCGCATGTCGACCTCCATCCAGCCCTCGAACGGGATCGAGTTGACCGAGGTGCCGCCGCCGACGCGGCCGACGTTGAAGGTCGTCTTCGGCGTCTTCGGCACCTGCATCTCCTCGATCTTCGCGATCGCGCGTCCCATCGCGCCGATCGGGTTGGCGAGGCCGAACGCGCCGAAGCTGTGGCCGCCGGGCCCCTTGAACGTGACGCGGTAGCGATGGCTGCCGACCGCGACGTTGGTGACGTGCACGCCGGTGCCGTCGATCGACACGAAGCGATCGATCTGATCTTTCAGCGTCACGCGGAACAGCTCTTTCATGCCGCGCAGATCGCCGAGCCCTTCTTCGCCGACATTCGCGACGAAGGTGATCGTCCCGGGCGTCTGCACCTTCGCCTTCTTCATCTCGCGCGCGATCGCGACGATCACCGCCAGGCCGCGGCAGTCGTCGCCGATCCCCGGCCCATGGAGCACGGTGCCCTCACGCTTCACTTTCACGTCCGTGCCTTCCGGAAAGACCGTGTCGAGATGCGCCGCAATCACGACGCGCGGGCGCGGCGCGCGCGCCCGGATAGTCGCCGAGCACGTTCCCGACCTTGTCGACGCGCACGTTCTGCAGGCCGAGCTGCTCGAACACGCGCTTCAACTCCTGTCCGCGCACCTCTTCCTTGAATGGCGGCGCCGGGATCTCGCAGATGCGGATCTGGTCGGCGATCGTCTGCGCCTCGGTTGCCTTCGCCGCCTCCAGCGCGGCCTTGACCGCGGGGTCCTTCAGAAGGTCGGCCGCAGACGGCGCCTCCTGGGCGTAGGCCGACACCCGTCGCCAGCGCCAGCACCAGCCCACCCATCGCAGCGAATCGCAGCACAGACACCTCCGGACAGGAATCGTAACTGCAGAACTGTCCTGAGTATCGCAAGGCGGTACGAACAGCCGCCGCGGCACAATCCAATTACCCGTATCGACGCGCTCGCGACTGACGAAAATGCGGTCAACATTTCGTGCTCAAAAGCGCGACAGACCCGATATTCTGACGGGCACAGATTCCGTTGGCTTTTCTTGGAGGAGGTTACCTTGACACGTACGATTTTTCGCGGCGCTCGCGGCTCTCGCGATCGTGTGCGCGTTCGGTCTGGCGCCGGCTGCGGCGCAGACGGGCCAGATGTTCGGCGAGCTGGTCGGCAAGGTGACTGACGATCAGGGTGGCGTGCTGCCCGGCGTGACCGTCACGCTCACGGGCCGCGCCGCCATGGGCGCGCCGACCGCGGTGACCAACGAGCGCGGCATCTACCGGTTCCCCGCCGTCAACTCGGGCACCTACACGCTGCAAGTTCGAGCTCGCGGGCTTTGCGCAGAGCGTCCGCGAAGGACATCGTCGTCCCGGTGCGCCAGACGATCACCGTCGATCAGGCGATGAAGCTGGCGTCGCTGCAGGAGACGGTCACCGTCAGCGGCTCGTCGCCGACCGTCGACGTCGAGAACACGAAGGTCGGCGCGCGGCTGTCGCAGGAGATCCTGACGGTCGGTCCCGACCTCGCGCTCGATTTTCGGCATCGACGACGGTGCTCCCGGGCATGACGATGGGCCGGCAGGATCCGGGCGGGCTGAACGCGGCGACATCGACCGGCATGGTCGCGCACGGCGCCTCCAACTACAACCTGAACTACTACGGCGTGACCGCCGATACGCCGCAGAACTACGGCTCGATGTACTACATGGACTTCGGGTCGGCGGAAGAAGATTTCGGTCGACACCGCGGCGATGGGCGCGGAAGTCGGCGGCGGCGGCGGCGCGAACATCAACGTCGATCCCGAAGACCGGCGGCAATTCGCTGCAGCGGCAGCGTCCAGTGGAGCGTCACCGGCAAGGGCTACTGGGACAAGTTCACCAGCAGCAACATCACCGACGAACTGCGCGCCCAGGGCGTCACCGACCCGACGCTGCGCAACCTGCAACGACTTCAACGCCGACGCCGGCGGGCCGTTCCTCAAGGATCGTCTGTGGTGGTTCGGGTCGTTCCGCAACTACTCGACCGTCGAGGCGACGCCGTCCTACACCATCGTCAACCCGGACGGCAGCCTGACGAACCCGTTCGACTCCAACCTGCGCAACTACACGGCGAGCAGCAAGTATCAGGTCAACAAGAGCAACGCGCTGTCGGCGTTCTGGACCTACAACCGGAAGTTCCAGCCGCACCGCGGCGCCGGCGCGACGCAGCCGAACCCGATCAACACGCTGCACCAGGAATCGCCGAAGAACCTGTTCAACGGCAACTGGACGTCGGTGTTGGGCCAGAACACGTTCCTGGAGGTGTCGTCGACCTACTTCCACATGCACTGGCCGAGCACGTGGACGGACGAATTCAACGCCCTGCCGGCCGACCAGCAGCGGCCGTCGACGTTCAACGTCACCACCGGCATCTACATCGACGGTCCCGAGCCGACCGGGCAGCGGCTGCGCGACGCCTACCGGCACCAGACCAACATCGGCGTCACGCGCTACATCGACGGCTTCCTCGGCGCCAGCCATCAGCTGAAGACCGGCTTCGAGAACTGGTGGACGCCGACCGGCACCGACGGCTTCGAGATCTTCGACGACTCGCGCCTGCGCTACACCGGCGCGGCCGATGTCGTGCAACCCGACCGTGAGAACGGGATGCGTCCCGTCGGAGGTGTTCCTCTACAACACGCCGCTGACGCAGAAGACGCAGATGCGCAACTTCGCCGGCTTCATTCAGGACCGCGCCAGCTATCAGCGCGTCACCCTGAACCTCGGCCTGCGCTAGTCGTACTTCGACGGCACGATTCCGGAGCAGTCCAACGGCGGCGGCAAGTGGTTCCCGGTGACGACCTATCCGGAGATCAATCCGCGGCTTCAAGTGGAACACGCTGGCGCCGCGCACCGGCATCGTCTTCAAGCTGACCGAGGACGGGAAGGAACGTCGTCAAGGCGAGCTACAGCCGCTACTACGAGTCGATGTACACCGGCGAGTTCAGCAGCATCAACCCGAACTCGATCCAGACCGGCGGCGTCCAGACGTGGTCGTTCCTCGGCGATCTGAACGACAACGGCCGGGCGGAGCGCAACGAGCTCGGCGTGCTGCGCAGCCAGTTCGTGCCGCGGTCGAATACCATCGACCCCAACCTGAAGGATCCGAAGAACGACGAGATCATGTTCGCGTATCAGCGCGAGCTGGCGGCCAACTGGTCGTTCAACATCGACTGGATCCAGCGCTGGTTCAGCGACATGACGACGGATCAGAACTGCTACGGCCTGCCGTGCGACACGGTGGCGAACACTGTCTACACGCAGAATCGCGTCGTCGCCGATTCGGGTCCCGACAACCTGCGCGGCACTGGCGACGATCGCAGCCTGACGTTCTATGACGTCAAGCCCGAGTTCCTGGGCAAGGACACGTTCTTCCACACCAACTGCGGCAACAACGTCACCGTCGACTGCGTGCAGCGCTACAAGGCGCTGGAGATGTCGATCGGCAAGCGGATGTCGAACCGGTGGCAGATGCAGGGCTCGTACGTCTGGTCGCGGCTCGACGGCGTCCAGCAGAGCCTCAGCACCAGCCACGACGGCGCTGCGGGCGGAGGGCTACTACGACTTCACCAACCCGAACAACCTGCTCGACTTCGTCGGGTTCGGCCGCGGCGGCAACGACCAGCCGCACGCGTTCAAGATCCTCGGCAGCTACCAGGCGCCATGGGGCATCAACGTCGGCGCCAACTATCAGGCGCTGAGCGGCCTGCCGCGCGATCGGACGCTGACGGTGCCGCTCGCACAGGGCTCGCGGAGCATTCCGGTCGAGGAGCGCGGCACCTATCGCGCCGACTTCCTCAACCTGCTCTCGCTGCGCGCCGACAAGCGGTTCACGCTCCATGGCAGCCGCCGCGCCGGGTTCATCGCCGAGGTGCACAACGTGCTGAACTCGCACGCCGGCCAGGCCAGCTTCGGCAATCTGACCCAGAGCTTCGCCAGCCAGGCGGCGTTCGAGGCCGCGCGGCGGACGACGTCCTATTTCGGCCGCGTGCAGGAGATCGTCGCGCCGCGCGTGCTGAAGATCGGGCTCAAGTTCGAGTTCTAGATTGGGTAATCGGGTAATCGGGTAATCGGGTAATTGATTGGTACATTGGCCGGCGGTTGGGGGAACCCAGCCGCCGGTTTTTTCTGTAAGTGCGCTCCCCTCCGATCGCTTGACCACTCCCGGCAGACGTGTTGAAATGCGGGGTTCAGCCGGGGTCATCCGGTCCAGTAAGGAGGGTCAGCCGTGGTACGAGCGCGTCATATCGCTGCTCTCGGGTTCCTCGTCGTCTTCGCTCTCGGATCGGCCACATTGTCTGCCCAGGAGATGCGCGGCCGCATCACTGGCGTCATCACCGACAACACCGGCGCCGTGCTGCCGGGTGTCACCGTCACCGTCGTCGGGCCGGCGATCCTTCAGCCGCAGACCACCGTCTCGGGCGGAGACGGCACCTACCGGTATCCCGCGCTTCCGCCGGGGCTCTACGCCGTCACGTTCGAGCTCGCGGGGTTTCAGACGCTCAAGCGCGAAGAAATCCGTCTCGGCCTGAACCAGACGCTGAGCATCGACGCGCAGCTGCAGTTGTCGTCGCTGCAGGAGACGGTGACGATCACGGGCGAATCCCCCGTCATCGACATCAAGAACACCACCGTCGGCACCAACTTCACGAAGGAGCTGCTCCAGGACATCCCGAACGCCCGGGACATCTGGGCCGCGTTGGCGCAGGCGCCCGGCTTCCAGATGACCGGCTACGACGTCGGCGGGTCGCGCACCGGGACCCAGACAGGGTTTCAGACCTACGGCGTCTCCGGTCAGAACAAGACGCTCTTCGAGGGCGTCAACGTCACCGAAGGCCAGGACGCGAACGCCGGCTACTTCGATTTCGGCAGCTTCGAGGAGATGCAGGTCGGCGGCTCGGGCAACATGGGCGAGCAGTCGGGCGTCGGCATGTTTCTCAACCTGACGGTCAAGTCGGGCGGCGACAAGTTCAATTCGCAGGTCTACTACGACTACGTCGGCGAGCAGACGCTCACCAACAACGTCCCGGATGCCTTCAGAACACCGGGCGGGACCGACTCGCGAGGATTCAAGGCGCCGACGATCATCGATCCGGCGACTGGCGAGCGGCTGGGGCTGACGCGCGGCAACCCGATCACGAAGCAGTACGACTTCAACGTCAACGCGGGCGGACCGATCAAGAAGGGCCGGCTCTGGTACTTCCTCAGCTATCGCGACAACAACCAGTACAAGACGATTCTCGGGTTGCCCGGCGAGGAAGCGCAGAGCCAGCTCGTGAACAAGACCGCCAAGGTCACCTATCAGCTCAATCGAACGAACCAGATCATCGGCTTCTACAACGAACGCTCCAAGCTGCAGCCGTTACGCGATCTGTCGCTCGCGATTCCGGTCTCCGCGGCCAACTGGCAGAACTCGAAGAACCGGCCGCAGAAGATTGAGTGGACGAGCACGATGGGCAGCCGCGCGTTCCTCGACGTGCAGTACTCTCACTGGGGCAATTACTTCCCGCTGTATCCGACGCAGACCCAGTCGACGTCGACCGAAGGCGTGCCTGTCGGACGGATCGACCTCGACGACCAGCCAGCGGACCGGGGCGCATGATTACTACCACAATCGGACGACGCTGAAGCCGCAGCTGTCGGCGGCCCTCTGCGTACTACCTCGATCGCTTCGGGGGCAGCCACAACTTCAAGCTCGGCCTCGAGGCGTATCGCGAGCGGCGGCAGTTCCTGCGCTTCCAGCCAGGGAACATCCACTATCGCGACAACCCCAACCCAATCGAGGTCGACATCTACAACACGCCGAACGAGGGCATCGATGATGCCACGACAACCGGCATCTACCTGCAGGACGGGTGGAACGTGACCCGGCGCTTCACCATCAACGCCGGCCTGCGGTTCGATCGCTACAAGATCGGCTGGCCCGAACAGAGCTTCACGCCCGAACAGGCGGCGTACTTCCCGCCGGTGTCAACCCAGGCGACGACAGTGGCGGATCTCAAATCGTTGAGCCCGCGTCTCGGCTTCGCGTGGGACGTGACCGGCGGCGGCAAAACCGTATTGAAGGCGTATTACGGGCGCTTCTATTACAACCCGAGCACCGACATCAGCTCGCAGGAGAATCCGGTCGGACAGGCGGCGCTGCGATACCAGTTCAACGACCTGAACGGCAACAAGATCCTGGATGGGCCGCAGGAGCTCGGCCGGCTGCTGACCACGGTCGGCGGCGCCGGGTTCGTGAAGATCGATCGCAACCTCGAGCACGCCTACGGCGAGGAAGCCTCCACACATTTCGAACAGGAGGTCGTGCCGTTTCTTTCGGCTCGCGCCTCGTACGTGTACAAGAACACGCGCGATGGGTGGGCTGAAATCGATCTGACGCGCGTCAACGCGTACACGATCCCGTTCCCCTTCACCGATCTCGGAGCCGACAACGTGCGTGGGACGGCCGACGATCAGCAACTCACGCTTTACGATCGGCCGGCCTCGGCGCCGTCAACGCGTACGTTCACCACTGCCGGTAGCATTCCAGGGGTGCCGGCGCTCGATGGCGACTATCACACGGTGGAGTTCGCGCTGAACCGGCGCTTTCACGGCAAGTGGCTGTTGCTGACCTCCTTCGAGCACACGTGGGCGGACGACTTCCGGAATACGACCACCGGCACCGGTGCGCTGGACGTGGTGCGGCAGGCCACCAACGTCAGTACCGGCGCTGGAAACGTCATAGGACAGCCGAACCGACGGCGGCTCGGACGACAGGAAACCACCTTCTGGAACTACAAGGTCCTCGGCCGCTATGTTTTCCCGTTCGACGTCGGCGTGAGCGGGTCGTACAAACTGCAGAGCGGTTACAACTGGGGCCGGAACACGAGCGTTGCACTGCCTGGCGCCGGCGCGGAGTCGATCCTGATGGAGCCGCTGAGCGCGAACCGCACCGAGAACGTGCACATCATCGATTTCAGGATCGAGAAAGGCTTCAGGATTCGAGGCGCCGGGAAAGTCACCGGGATGATGGATCTGTTCAACGCGCTGAACCGGAACCCCATCGTCGGCTTCCGCACCGTCACCGGGGCGCGTTTCCAGGAAGTCATCGGCGTGCTCGATCCGCGCGCGGCGCGGTTCGGCATCCGCTGGGACTTCTGAGCGGTCGACAGTGGCTGGTGTCGCTGGTTGCTAGGCGACCGTCAAGAAACCAGCAACTCAGCAACTGAGCAACCTAGCGCCCCGTCGGATAGACTCGTGACATCCGATGGGAGCGCGGCGGGTCTTCATCCTTCTCTACACGGCGTCCGGCGCAGCCGCGCTGGTCTACCAAGTCACCTGGACGCGGCTGCTCACTCTCCAGCTCGGACACACGGTCGCGGCGGCCAGCACCGTGCTCGCCGCGTTCATGGGCGGCCTCGCGCTCGGCGCCTGGCTCGCCGGCCGGCGCCGTAGTTCCTCGCTCCGCGCCTACGCGATCCTCGAGGTCGCCGTCGCCGCGGCCGCGCTGCTGCTGCCGCTCGCGCTCGCCGCGTCCGTCCCCGTCCTCGCGTGGGCGTACGCCGACGGCACCGCCCCGGCCTCCTTCGCCATCGTCCGCGTCGCGATCAGCCTCGTGCTGGTCGGCATCCCCGCGGCCGCTATGGGCGCGACGTTCCCGATCGCGGCCGACTGGTTGGCGAGGGGGCCCGACGCTCGCGCGACCGATACCGGCGTCCTCTATGCGGCGAACACCGCGGGAGCCGCCACCGGCGCAATCGCCGCCGGCTTCTTCCTGATCCCGGCGATCGGCCTCCGCGCGACGACGTGGGTCGGCGTCGCGCTGAATGTCGCCGCGGCCGCCGGCGCCTGGTGGCTCGCGTCACAGCCGACAACGTCGAACGCAAAGCCCGCAGAGCCCGCAAAGACAAGTCCCAAGAAGAATTCTTCGCGCGCTTTGCGGCCTTTGCGTTCAAACGTCGTGACAGCGATCAACGCAGAACCCGCGGAATCCGCAGAGAAAAGACCTTCGACGCCAAAGAGCAAAGAAGCTCTGCGTGCTCAGCGGTCTCTGCGTTCCCACGTCGTGACAGCTCGCCGGCGCCGGTGCTCGCATGCGCGGCGGTCGCGATCTCCGGCTTCGCCGCGTTGATGTACGAAGTCGCGTGGACGCGGCTGCTCGCGCTCGTCATCGGCCCGACGACGTACGCGTTTGCCACGATGGCGGCGGCGTTCATCAGCGGTCTGGCATTGGGATCGGCGCTCGGCACCCAGCTGGCGCGGCGCACTACGCGGCCGGCGGTCTGGCTTGCGATGATGCTCGTCGGCGCCGCGATTGCCGCGAGCGTAGGCAGCATGGGTGGCGGCGACCCGGATGCCGCTCATCGTCGCCGCGCAGGTCGCCGACCCGGCGGTCGCCTTCACGCGGGTGGTGATCACCCAGGCACTCGGCACGGCAATGCTCCTGCTGCCGATGACGCTCGCGCTCGGGGCAACGTTCCCGCTCGCGCTCGCGGCCGCCGCAGGCGGCGCGTCCACCGTGGGCGGCGACGCCGCGCGCGTTTACACGGCGAACACGCTCGGCGCGATCGCGGGAGCGCTCGCCGCTGGATTCGTCTTCGTGCCGGCGCTCGGCTTGCGATCGACGTTTCAAACGGCCGCGGTCCTCGCCGCAGTCGGTGGCGCCCTCTGCCTCGGCATCGCGCTGCGAGGAGCAGGGATCAGGGGTCAGGGCGGATCCAGGGGTCAGGAATCAGGGGTCAGGGGTCAGCGAAGTTCTTGTGGCCCTCGACCCTCGCCATCGCTGCGGTCGCCATCATTCTCTCCTTGCCGCCGTGGGACCGCGACCTGCTCTCGAGCGGCGCCTATAAATATGCGCCGTACCTCGGATCCGAGAATATCGAGACAGTGTTGCGCGCGGGCATGCTCGAGTACTACAAGGAAGGCGCGGCGTCGACGGTCAGCGTGCGCCGCCTGACCGGCACGACGTCGCTCGCCATCGACGGGAAGATCGACGCCTCGAACGGCGGCGACATGCTCACCCAGCGCCTGCTGGGCTTGCTGCCGGTACTGCTTCACGGCAACGCCCGGGATATCGCCGTGATCGGTCTTGGCAGCGGCGTCACGGTCGGCTCTGCCCTCGCGCCTGGAACGGTCCGCCGCGCGGACGTGGTCGAAATCTCGCCGGAGGTCGTGGAGGCCTCGCGTTTTTTCGATCGCGAGAGCGGCAGCGCGCTGTCTCGCCCCGGCGTCCGGCTCATCGTCGGCGACGGACGGTCGCACCTGCTGCTGACGCCGCAGCGGTACGACGTCATCGTGTCGGAGCCGTCGAACCCGTGGATGTCCGGCGTGGCGGCGCTGTTCACGCGCGAGTTCTTCGAGGCGGCCCGTTCGCGACTGAACCCGGACGGCCTGATCTGCCAATGGGCGCACACCTACGACATCAGCCCGGAGGACCTCCAGTCGATCGTCGGCACGTTCGCGTCGGTCTTCCCGGAGGGGACGATGTGGCTCGTCGGCGAAGGCGATCTGCTGCTGATCGGCGCAGCCGGCGGCTCGATCACGTCCCGGCTGGATCAGATCGCCCTTGGCGTGAGGAGAGGGACCGCCGCCCAGACGCTGGCCACGGTCGGCATCGCGGGAGTCGAGCGCGGCCTTCGACCTGCTGTCGCTCTATGCCGGCGGGCCGCGCGAGATCGAGCGGTACGGCGCGGGCGCGTTGATCCAGACCGACGACCACACGGCGCTCGAATACTCGGCGCCTCGCGGCATCTACGGCCGGACGCTCCACGAAAACGCCGCGACGATCCGCGCGCTCGGGCGGCGAGCCGTCCCGCCGCCGTCCGCGCGGCGCTCGACGCGGCGACCGATGCTGACTGGGCGTCGAGGGGGCGGATGGAGCTCAAAGCCGAGGCCTACCGGCTGGCGTATGACGCCTTTCGGCGCGCGCTTGCGCTCAATTCCCGGAACGCCGACGCGCTGGCCGGCCTTTCGGATGCGGCGGCCGGGGCGCAGAAGCAGGCCGAGGGGCGCGACGTTCTGAAGGCGATCGCCGCCCGCGAGCCCGGCAACGCGCCGGTTCGCGTCGAGCTGTCCCGGGTTCTGGCCGCCACCGGCGAATTCGATGCGGCCATTGCCATGGCGACCGACGCGCTGCGGCTGACGCCCGACGATCCACGGGCCGGCGAGCAGCTCGCGTCGATCGTCGCCGACGCCGGCGACGCCGACCGGCTGGAACCGCTCGCCGAATCGCTGGCCGCCCGGTTTCCCGATCGTCCCGAGCCGCAGTACTACCGGGCGTCCGCGCTGTTCCTCCGTGGACAAATTGAAGACGCTCTGGCCGCCGTACGTCACGTGACTGACAGTCACCCGGACCACGCTCGCGCCCAGAACCTGCTTGGCGCCGCCTGCGCGACGCTGGACCGGCGCGACTGCGCGCAGGCGGCGTTCGAGGCGTCGTTGCGGGCGAGCCCTCGCGATTCGTCGACCTACGTGAACCTCGGACAGTTTTCGCTGCAGTCGGCGAACCCGGAGGCGGCCGCCCGGTATTTCGCCGAAGCGTTGTCAATCGATCCGGCGCTCGCCGCGGCGCGCGACGGGCTATGCGCAAGCGCGTTCGCTCCTCGCCGCGTGCGCCGCTGACACTCCGGCACGACTCCGGCACAGACTCCGGCACGAACTCCGGCACGAACTCCGGCACGGAACTCCAAACATCTGAAGATCGATTCAAAAAAAGCGTGCACGTCACATCTGCTTGACGCCGCGACGCGCCGATATATCTAGCAAGGCTCGCGCGTTCGCCGCCAAGGTCATCGGCACGTGTATTGCTGGGCTATCGAATCGGAGGGCGTCATGAGTCTCGTTCGGCTTCTCGGCTTCACCACTCTCGGGTGCGGGTGCGTGGTCGGCCGCTATCGCGAAGTGGCCACAAGCCGCGAAGTTACCTACGTCGAGGAAAAGGGCAAGTCGTGCGGCAGCCACGGCCATCGCCGCAATCACACGATTGCTGCCGAGCGGCTCGCCGCCTCGGTCGCTGTCGGCTTCAACGACGCTCACCAGCAAGGCGTCCTGAGCGGCTGTGTGACCCTCCGGCCACAGCCGTTGTTGCGCCGGCACCTCACTTGTCCGGCCTGCCACTAACGTACTCGTCCTCCCACGCCGAGAATTAGGGCGTGTCAGTCCTGCTGAAGCCCCACCGCAGCGTCAGCATCGGTCCGGAAACGACCGCGCATTTCCATCTCGCCGACTGCCTGGAGGTGTTCGAGCAGCTTCCGGCCCACAGCGTGGACGTCATCGTGACGTCGCCGCCTTACAACCTCGGGCATCAACTACAGCCGGTACCAGGACACGCTGTCGGCGCCCGACTATCTGGAGTGGACGAACACGTGGATCGCGGCGGCGGCGCGGGTGCTGCGGCCGGACGGGTCGCTCTTCCTGAACGTCGGCGCCAAGCCGAGCGATCCGTGGACGGCGCTCGACGTCGCGCAGGCCGCGCGCGCGCACCTGCGGCTGCAGAACATCATCCACTGGATCAAGTCGATCGCCATCGAGCGGTCGTCGGCCGGCGCGGCGGCGGGGCTGACGCGCGACCTCGCGATCGGCCACTACAAGCCGATCAACAGCGATCGCTTTCTGAACGACTGCCACGAGTTCATCTTCCACCTGACGCCGCGGCGGCTCGACGAGCCTCGACCGCCTCGCGCTCGGCGTCCCGTACCAGGATCAGTCGAACATCGCCCGCTGGCGGTCGGCGGCCGACGGCGTCCGCTGCCGCGGCAACACGTGGTTCATCCCGTACGAGACGATCCAGCGGCGCGACCGCGATCGCCCGCATCCGGCGACGTTCCCGTCGCGGCTGCCCGAGCAGTGCCTGCGGCTGCACGGGCTGAGCCGCATCCAGGTGGCGATGGATCCGTTCACCGGCCTCGGCAGCACGGCCGTCGCCTGCGCGCGGCTCGGCGTGAACTTCATCGGCGCCGAGATCGACGAGACGTATCTGGAAGAAGCGATCGCGCGGACGCGCGACGCGAAGAAGAAGCCGATGGCGAAAGCCACGTTGCGACGACGAGGCTCGGCGGCAGCTGGCGGACCGGTCGGGGTCGGTAGGTCGGGTCGGTAACGCGAACCCGACCCGACCTGCCCTACCTGCGCGCCTGCTTACTTCTTCGACGACGACGACTTCGCCGGCGGCGGCTTGAGCACGTATTCCTTGCGGAACCACGTCGACGCGCCCTTCCGCGCGACCTTCACTTCGACCTGGCGGCGCCGCTTCGTGGCGTCCGGATTCTTCGAGTAGTACCCGAGCACGTAGTAGTCGCTCGTCTCGGCGTCGATGCGCTTCAGCGCCTTGAGAAGTCGTTCTGGTTGACGACCGCGATGCCGCCGGTCTCCTCGGCGATCACGCGCAGGCTGTCCTGCGACTTGCGGACGTACTCGTTCCACTGCTGCGGATCGACCTGCTCGTCGATGTCGCCCATCCCGACCAGCCCGCGCGGGTCGATCGTGTACATCGTGACGTTCGAGCGGTTCGCCTGACGCGTCAGCTCGCCGAGCTCGCGCGCGAGATCCGCGTCGGCGAACGTCTCGCTCTGCTTCTGCTGCTGCGTGAACGGATCGGGCCGCGGTCGCCGCTGTCCTCGGAGTCTGCTGCCTGGTTCTCGGTGCGGCGCGAACTCGTTCTGCGCGAACGGCGAGTTCGGATCCATCAGGCCGAGCCGCGCGTCCTGGAACGGGTTGAAGTCGTAGCCGTCGCTGACGTAGATCAGCGCCTTGCGGCGGTTGTGCACCGAGTTCAGATTGTTCAGCAGATCGTTGACGGTCGAGAACGCGACGTGCGCGCGATAGCGCACTTCGCTCGGCCCTTCAGCGCCCGACGGCCCGTTGATGATGTCGGTCGGCTTCAGCTCGTTGCCGGCGATCTTCTTGATCGCCTCGTCGAGCCGCGACTTGTCGTACGTCATGTCGATCGCGATCGACGACGGGCCGCTCGAGACGATGCCGAACATGTCGCCGTCGTGGACGAGCTCCTTCGAGATCTTCTTGAACAGCTCGCGCACGCGGCCCGTGTTGTGGAACTGCAGGTGCAGATCGTCGACGAAGAAGAGGAAGATGCGCCCCGACACGTCGGTCTTCGGACGGCTCGGCGGCAGGATGATCCCTTCGGGCGGCGGCGGCGGCGGCGGCGCCAGGACGTTGGTGACGCGGCCGCCGGTGACGACCGTCATCGACGAGATGTCCTGCTTGACGCCGTCTTCGTAGACCTCGAATTCTTCTTTCTTCAGGTCGGGGATGAAGTTGCCCTTCTCGTCGCGCACGATGATGTCGCTCGTGACGAGATCGACCTGAACCTTGAAGGTCGGTTTCTCCTGCGCGCGCCGGCGCGCTGGACGGTCGGCGCGGGCGTCTGAGCCGACAGCCCCGCCGCAAGGGCCACGAGAACGTGCAGTGGACCAGAAACCGTTCATTTTCAGACTCATATGGCGGAATTATACATCGCGAAGCGCCCGGCGGGCCGTCCGGGTCGCCACGGCTGTTGCGGCGACCGTCGCCGCCAAACCGCCGAGCAGCAGCGCGTAATAGGACGCGTTTTTCGGCACCTGGGCCTGCCCCGCCAGCGCCAGCGCCTCGCCGGTCACTTTCCCGGCGTAGGTGTAAACAATTGTCCCGGGAATCATCCCGACCGAGGCAACGAGGAAGTCGGCCAGCGAGATGGTCGTCAGGCCAAGCGCGTAGTTCAAGAAGATTGAACGGGACGACGCGGCGACAACCGCAGGAAAAACACGATGCGGCGCCCCTGCGCGCTGACCGCGCGCTCGACCGCGCGCGAAGCGCGGCATCGTCGCCAGGCGCCGCGCGACGAGTCGTCGAAACGCATGCCGGCCGAGCAGAAACGCGGCGGTCGAGCCGACGACGGCGCCCGGCGAAGGCGTAGAGCGCGCCGCTGCACGAGGCCGAACACCGCGCCGGCGGCAATCGTCAGCAGCGACGCGGGAATCAGCGCGACGACCGCGACCGCGTAGATGAGGATGAAAGCGAGGGGCGCCGCTGGCGCCGAGGTCGCGGATACGCGCGACGATCGCCAAGGCAGCCGCGGCGCGAGCTCGCGCGCCGGTCCACCAGAGCACGATGAGCCGCGACCACGACGGCCGCGCCCACACCAGTATCCGTCAGTGTCGACCGCACGGCGCGGTCATTCTTCTGGAGGTTCGGCGGGATCGGTCGCATTCGGCGCCAGGATCGCGCCGGCCGGCGCGGCGCCGCTCGGTTGGCGCGGCTCTACGGTTGCCGGCTGTGGCGCCGCGCCACGGCGGCGCCGTTTCTTGCTGCGCCCGTCACCTGCGCCGTGGCGATTCGCGACGCGGCGTCGAGCGTGCCGCTGCCGCGACGGCCGCCGGCATCTTCGGCTCGCGGCTGCGCCTTCTCGACGACGTCCGCCGGCATCCGCCGAGCCGGCTCGTCGTCGACGTCCGCGGCGAGGGCCTGTTTCGCGGCGCGCTCCGCGCGCCGGCGTTCGCGCCATTTGTCGGCATCGGCCGATGGAATCGGCGCCTCGAGAATCGAGCGCCAGTCGAAGGTGACGTCGGGATTCTGCGCCTCGAGCGCGCGGCGGACGCCTTCGTCGAACGGTTCGCGGCCGACCTTGATGTCGGGCGGCGATCGAAACCAGTAGAGCACGCGCTGCCGCACTTTGCCGCGCCGGTTCGTCGTCGGCTGAACGAGCGAGAAGTGCTCGTAGCCGCGCTTGTCGCGAGTGAAACGGAGGAAGGCCATGCATCTTTCAGCTATCAGCTATCAGCTAGCCAGTCTCCGTCCTTAGCCCTTCAGCCGGCTTATCTTGGTTACCGTCTCTTCTCGCTCTTCGCGGCCTTCTTCGGCTTGGCCGGCTTGGCGGCTTGCGCAGGCTTCGCCGGCTTCACTGGCTTCGCCGCGCGAGGCGCCGGCTTCGTCGCGGGCGAAGGGGCTGTGGCGGCAGGACGCGAGACAGGCTTCGGGCGCGGCGACCGGCTGCGCTTCGCGATTGCGATGGACGAGCGTGAAGCGCGGCTCGTCGCCGACGAGGTGATAGCTCCAGATTTCGGAGACGTGGATGTGGTTGTCTTCGCAGAGCCGGCGCGCGACATCGACCATGTCCGCCGGGACGTAGAGATGAAAGGCCGCGCGCAGTCTCGCGAAATGCGCCCACTGCGCGAGCGCCTCGAGATGATTGACCGATTCTCCGGTCTCGACTTCGACGACCGCTCTGCAGCCGATGCCCGCGATCGGCCGACATGAGGACCAGATCCGGATACAGCGCGGACGGCCCGGCGCCGACCGGCGGCGTTCTGCTCGTTGCCCGGGTTCATCCCGGCTTCGTACTTGCGGCGAAATTTCGTCGTGGAGCAACCGGATCAGGCGGTCGTGCTCCAGTTGCTCGCGGACGGGCCGCACCAGAATCGGGCTCAACGAGCGCCTCCAAACGGTTGGATCAGCACCACTTAAACGCGAAAGTGTAACATGGATATGTCAAGCTCGACCGCTCGAAGCTGGGATGCCGTTGAGCCATCGTAGGTTACAATACCTCGTGCCTGCGGTGATGTCAGACCGGACCACCTCGAAAATCCTGATCGTGGACGACGACGAGGGGGTCACGCAGACGTTCGCCCGGATGCTGCGCCTCGAGGGGTACCAGGTCCGCACCGCCGTCAGCGCTGAAAAGGGCCTGATCGAGGCTGAGCAGAGCCACCCGGACGCGATCATCCTCGACCTGCGCATGCCGCTGGTCGACGGCCTCGGCTTCCTGCGGCGCCTTCGCGCACGCGACGGTCAGCGCGACACGCCGGTGGCCATCGTGACCGGCGACTACTTTCTCGACGACTCGGTCTCGACCGAGCTGCGCGAGCTGGGCGCCGAGCTGCGGTTCAAGCCGCTCTGGCTCGAGGATCTCGTCGGCCTCGCGCGCAACCTGCTCAAGGTGACGCACTGACCGATTCGGGCAGCCGATTTCTCAAAGCCTGCCGACGGCAACCGGTCGACGCGACGCCGGTCTGGTTCATGCGCCAGGCGGGCCGCTACATGAGCGAGTACCGCAGCCTGCGCGAGCGCTATTCGCTGCTCGATATCTGTCGAACGCCCGATCTCGCCACCGAAGTCACGCTGCAGCCGGTCCGCCGCATCGAAGTGGACGCGGCGATCCTCTTCTCGGATCTCCTGCTGCCGCTCGAGCCGCTGGGCATCCCGTTCGACTTCATCCGGGGCGAAGGTCCGGCGATCGAAAAGCCGCTGCGCAGCGAAGCGGACCTCGCGCGCGTCCGCCGGTTCGAGCCGCGCGAATCGCTGGGCTACGTGCTCGAGGCGATTCGGCAGATCAAGCGCGCGCTGGCCGGCCGCGTGCCGCTCATCGGCTTCGCCGGCGCGCCGTTCACGCTCGCGTCGTACGCGATCGAAGGCGGCCACTCGAGCAACTTCGCGCACACCAAGGCGCTGATGTACGGCGCGCCCGCGGCGTGGCACCGCTTCTGCGACACGCTGGCGGACGTCATCGGCGACTACCTCGTCGCGCAGATCGAGGCCGGCGTCGACGCGGTGCAGGTCTTCGACTCGTGGGTCGGCGCGCTGAACGCCGCCGACTATCGCGAGTTCATCCTGCCGCACACGACGGCGGATCTTCGATCGCGTACGGCTGGCAGCGCCGGACCGACGGCGCCGTGCCGACGATTCATTTCGGCGTCGGCACCGGGTCGATTCTCGGCGAGATGCGCGAAGCCGGCGGCGACGTCATCGGCGCCGACTGGCGCACGCCGCTCGACGAAGCGTGGGATCGCATCGGCCCCGATCGCGCCATCCAGGGCAATCTCGATCCGACGCTGCTGCTCGGCCCGCTCGATCGCATCTTCGCCGCGACCGACGATGTCCTGGCGCGCGCGGGCGGCCGCCCCGGCCACATCTTCAATCTCGGTCACGGTATTCTGCCGTCGACGCCGGTCGAGCACGTCCAGGCGCTCGCGCGGTACGTGCATCAGAAGACGCGGACGGTGAGGCTGCAGTTCGGGTTGCACGCGTTCGCACCGGTTCGCACTCTTGCACCTGAACCGCATCTGACGATGCGCCCTGACCGGCGTGCTTGCTGATGGCCCACGGCACGCCGTCGTCGCTGGACGAGATGCCGGAGTACCTGCGGCTCGTGCGCGGCGGGCGGCCGCCGTCGGACGAGCTCGTCGCACGAGATGCGCGACAACTACGGCGCGATCGGCGGACGCTCGCCGCTGACCGACATCACCGAGGCGCAGGCCGAGGCGCTGCGCGCGCGGCTCGGCGCCGGCGGTTCCGGTCGCCGTCGGCATGCGCAACTGGCAGCCGTTCATCAAGGACGCGCTCGCGCGAGCTGGCCGCGCGCCGGCGTCACGCGCGTCATCGGCATCCCGCTGGCGCCGCAGTTCTCCACGCTGAGCGTCGCAGAAGTACATCGACGCCGCCAACGCGCGCGCTGCCGGCCGGCGTCGCAGTTCGAGGCGGTCGAATCGTTCCACACCCATCCGCTGCTGCTCGACGCGTTCGCCGAGCGCGTGCGCGCCGCGCAGCCGCAGCCCGACGAGGCGATCGTCTTCACGGCGCACAGCCTGCCGGTCGCGCGTCATCGAGGCCGGCGACCGCTACGCCGACCAGGTCGCGGCGACCGCCGCGCGGCGTCGCCGCGCGCGCCGGCATCGCCCGGTACGACTGTCGCCTACCAGAGCGCCGGCCGGACGCCCGAGCCGTGGATCGGCCCGGACCTCGCGCGAGCTCATCGACGATCGCTCCGCGACGGCATCGCGCAGGTTCCTGGTCGTCCCGATCGGCTTCGTCTGCGATCACACGGAAATCCTGTTCGACATCGACGTCCAGGCGGCGCGAACCGCGCGCGAGTTCTGCGACGACGCTGCGGCGGACCGAGTCGCTGAACACGTCGCCGCTGTTCATCGCGATGCTCGAGGATCTGGTGCGAGCGAGGCTATGACGCGATCTGACCTGGATCACGGTCTGATCGACGCACCCGAGCACGGCTCAGTTCGAAGGCCGCCTGAGTCTGTCCGATCTCGAGTGCTTGCCGGCCATCGCGATGTCATGTCTGACGTCGTCATCGTCGGCGGCGGCATCGCCGGCCTGGCGACGGCGTACGAGCTGTCGCGGCGCGGCGCGTCCGTTCGTCGTGCTCGAGCGCGCGCCGCGCGCCGGCGGCGTGATCTTCAGCGAAGCAGATCGACGGCTTCACCATCGACGGCGGCCCCGACGCGCTGCTGGTGCAGAAGCCGGAGGGCATCAGCGCTCTGCGAGGAGCTCGGCCTCGGCGATCGGCTGGTCGCCGACCAAGCCGCCGCGCCTCGCCTACATCCAGCGCGGCGGCACGCCTGCATCCGCTGCCGGCGGCGTCGGTGCTCGGCATTCCGACGCGCGTCGGCCCTTCGCGCGCACGCGGCTGTTCTCGTGGCCGGGCAAGCTGCGCATGGGCGCGGAGCTGTTCGTGCCGCGCGCGGCGCGACGACGGCGACGAGTCGATCGGCGCGTTCATCACGCGGCGCTTCGGCGCCGAAGCCAGCGACCTATCTCGCCGAGCCGCTGCTCGCCGGCATTCACGCCGGCGACGTCGATCGGTTGTCGGTGCGCGCGCTGTTTCCGCGGTTCGCCGAGGCGGAGCGGACGCACGGCAGCCTGCATTCGCGCGTTCCGCTCGACCGCCGCGAACCGCGCGACGCGCCGAATCCGAGCGACGGCGCGTTCCGAGTCGCTGCCCGGCGGCCTGAGCGAGATGGTCGCAGGCGCTGGTCGCGCGCGATCGGCCCGGCGAGCGTCCGACTCGAACACCGGCGTCTCACGCAGATCGCCGGCGCGCGGGCCGTTCGTGCGTGCGCGACGTCGACCGGGCGAAGCCGATCGACGCGCCGCGCCGTGGTCCTGGCGACGCCGGCGTACGTGACGAGCGCGCTGATCGCGCGATCGCGACGAGGAGCTCGCGCGCGCTGTGCGGCGAGATCCGCTACGCGTCCACGGCGACCGTCGCGCTCGGCGTTTCGCCGCGAGCGCGGTCGCGCACCCGCTGAACGGATCCGGCTTCGTCGTGCCGCGCGTCGAGCGCAGCGGCATCCTCGCCGCGTCGTGGCTGTCGTCGAAGTGGCCGCACCGCGCCCCGGAGGACCGGGTGCTGCTGCGCACGTTCGTCGGCGGCGCGCGCGATCCCGAGCGCGCTCGAGCAGCTCGGACGAGGAGCTGGTCGAGCGGTCGATCGGCGCGCTGACGCCGCTGCTCGGCATCCGCGGCGAGCCGCTGCTCGCGCGCGTCTATCGCTGGGAGCGCGCCAACGCGCAGCACGAGGTCGGCCACCTCGCGCGGATGGCCGCGATCGAGCGCGCGCTGGCGCGGCACCCCGGGCTGTTCGTCACCGGCAGCGGCTTCCGCGGCGTCGGGATTCCGGACTGCGTCGCCGACGGCCGCGCGACCGCGAGGCAGGTGGCCGCATGGCTGCGACGCGGTGACAGCCACGAACAGCGACCGACGAGCACGTTGACCGTCGGACGCACCGCAGAGTCCGCAGAGACGAACGTCAGGATTGTCGTCTCCGCGTGTCTTTGCGATCTCTGCGTTCAGCGTGCTCTGTCACGGCGCGCGCTGCGACGCACAGTCGCCCGACGTCGTCACGGCTGCTCGCAGCAGATCAAGGCCGCCGACACGGAGCAGCTCGCCGTCTCCGAAGAGGACGGGCGCTTTCTCCGCGTGATGGTCGGCGTCGAGCGGCGCGAAGCGCGCGCTCGAGATCGGCGGCGCCAACGGCTACAGCGCGATCTGGATCGGCCTCGGGCTGCGCGAAACCGGCGGACGCTGACGACCATCGAGTTCGACCCGGCGCGCGCGAAGCTCGCCGCCGAGAACATCCGCACGCGCCGGGCTCGCCGACATCGTCACCGTCGTGCCGGGCGACGCGTTCAAGGAGATCCCGAAGCTCGACGGCGACTTCGATTTCGTGTTCCTCGACGCCTGGAAGCGCGACTACAAGCGCTTCTTCGATCTCGTGCTTCCCGCGCCTCGTCCCGCGCGGCCTGTTCCTCGCCCACAACGTCGTCAACAAGCAGAGCGAGATGCGCGACTTCCTCGCCGCCATCCAGAACGATCCGCGGCTGCTGACGACGATCGTGGCGCCGTCGGGCGAAGGCATGTCGGTGTCGCTGACAAGCGGCCAATGAAGGCCGGTCCACATCATCGGCGTGCCGCTCGACCTCGGCGGCGGCCGCCGCGGCGTCGACATGGGGCCGTCGGCGTTCCGCATCGCCGGCCTCGGCGAGCGGATCGCCGCGCTCGGCTGCACCGTCGTCGACAAGGGCGACCTGCCGGCGCCGATTCCCGAAACGCAGGAGCCGCGCGACGAGCGCAAGAAGTACATCCGCGACATCGCCAAGGTCTGCCAGAAGCTGTACCAGACGGCGCTCGCGTCGCTCGACGAGGGCGCGCATGCCGATCGTGCTCGGCGGCGATCACAGCCTCGGCGCCGGCTCGGTGGCGGCCGCGGCCGACTGGGCGCAGCGAGACGAAGCAGCTGCCGATCGGACTGCTGTGGATCGACGCGCACGGCGACATGAACACGCCGGCGACGCGCTCTCAGCGGCAACGTGCACGGCATGCCGCTCGCCGCGCTGCTCGGCACACGAGCCGGCGGAGCTCGCGCGGATTGGCCGGTCTCGCCGAAGGTGCTGCCGGCGCACACGGTGCTCGTCGGCGTCCGGAACCTCGACGAGCGCGAGAAGGTCGCGGTCCGCGATTCGCGGCGTCCACGTCTTCACGATGAAGGACATCGACCGCCAGGGCATCGCGTCGATCGTCGAGCAGGCGGTGAACCTCGCCGGCGACGGCACGGCCGGCATCCATGTCTCGTTCGACATGGACGTCTGCGATCCGTCGATCGCGCCCGGCGTCGGCACGCCGGTCAAAGGCGGGCTCGACTACCGCGAAGCGCACATGGTGATGGAGATCGTCGCCGATTCGGGGCTGCTCACGTCGCTCGATCTGGTGGAGGTGAACCCGACGCTCGACGTGCGGAACGCGACCGCGCAGCTCGGCACCGAGCTGGCGCTGTCGGCGCTAGGGATGAAGATTCTGTGAGTTCGGACTCGGCGAGCATCTCTTCGAGCGTCTCGACGAGCAGCACGAGCGAGTACGGCTTCTCGATGAGCCGCGTGCGCGGCCGCAGCGCGCTCGAGCTCGGCCGACTCCGACGGCACGCCGGAGAAGATGATCACCGGCACGTCCGGCGGGCGTCGCAGACGACGACGTCGCGGCCGGAGCCGCGGCGCAGCCGCAGATCGACGACCGCGGCCACGAGCTTGTGCTTCCGCAGCGCGTCGAGCCCCTCGTCGGCGGTCTCGGCGGTCACGACGGAGAAGCCGTGCATCTCGAGGAATTTCACCAGCGGCCGCCGCACCGACACATCGTCTTCGACGACGAGCACGAGGCGGGCGGCATCTTTGGTCATAAGGTACCTATGAGTCCGCTCGCGACGTCCAGTATAGCGCCTCGGCGACAATCGTCGTAGTAGAATGCCCGCTTCCCACCGACTGGCACTGCAGAAGTGTGCAGACGCGCACGATGACCTGGTAGCTCAGTGGTAGAGCATCTGACTTTTAATCAGAGGGTCGCGGGTTCGATCCCCGCCCGGGTCACCAACCTCCGCTCACGCTTGCCGCGAGAGCGTGAGCACGGTTGGCACGCCACGCGGAGGTTGTCCACCGTAGCGCGTAGCGCGAAGGTGGACGGCTGGTAGGCTGAACGAAGGTATCAGGCGCCGGCGGCCAGCTCGAGCTGTCTGATTTCCGGGAGGTGCAATGATGAGCCGTCTGCCACGCTGGGTCCTTGCCGGCACGATCGCCGCGCTGTTCGTCGCGTCGGGCAGGTTCGCGGGCCTCTCCGCGACTCAGGGCCCCGCCGCCGAGCGCAGCATGACAATGGCGCTGACGGGCGACTCGCTGATCACCATGAAGCTCTCGGTGCACACCGAGCCGCCGTTCGTGAAGATGATCGACCTGATTCGCGGCGCCGACGTGGCCTTCACGAACCTCGAGATGTTGTTTCACGACTACGAGCCCTACCCGATGACGCAGAGCGGCGGGACGTACATGCGGGCCGACCCTTCGATTGCGAAGGAGCTCGTCTGGGCCGGCTTCGACCTGGTGGCGCGCGCGAACAACCATACCGGCGACTACGGGTCGGAGGGCATGCGGCTGACGACGAAGTACGTGGCCGAGGCGGGTCTGGTTCAGGCCGGCGTCGGCGAAAGCCTTCGCGAAGCGCGCGAGGCCAGGTACCTGGATACCGACGAAGGGACGCGTCGCGCTCATCTCGGTGGCGTCGACGTTTCCCGATTTCAGCCGCGCCGGCGCCTCGTGGGGCGATACGAGGGCGCGGCCCGGCCTCAATCCGCTGCGGTTCACGACCACGAACGTCGTGACGCGGCAGCAGTTCGACGCGCTGCGGAGCGCATTGAGCGCCGCCGGCGTCGGCGGCCGCGGCGCACAGCCGCCGGCGACGCGAATCCGAACGAAATGAGGGTCTTCGACCGGCGCGTCGTCGTCGGCGACAAACAGGAGACGCGGACCGAGCCGCTCAAGGAAGATCTCGACGGGATTGCCGCCGTCGTCAGGAACGCGAGCAGGCAGGCCGACTACACGATCATCAATTCCCACACGCATGAAGGCGGCGCCGACCGCTACGCCCCGCCCGAGTTCTTCGTGACCTTCTCGCGCGCGATGATCGACGCGGGCGCCGACATCGTGACGGCGAGCGGGCCGCACGTCCTGCGCGGCATCGAAATCTACAAGGGCAAGCCGATCTTCTACGGCCTTGGCGACTTCATCTTCCAGAACGAGACGCTGCTGCGGCAGCCGCCGGAGAAC
This sequence comes from uncultured Thermoleophilaceae bacterium, assembly GCA_963846505.1. Classification (GTDB taxonomy): domain Bacteria; phylum Actinomycetota; class Thermoleophilia; order Solirubrobacterales; family Thermoleophilaceae; genus JACVRW01. The sequence goes on from CAWJWD010000004.1 coordinate 1,138,518, forward strand.
TACGAGCCGCTGGGGCTGAAGCCGGAATCCGGCGCCGGCGTCGGCGATTTCAACGACCGCCGGTCCAACAACGACACCACCGGCTTCCCGGCCGACCCGTACATCTGGGAATCGGTGGTCGCCGATGCCGCGCTTCGTCGGCAAGAGGATGACGGAGCTGAAGCTGTATCCGATCTCGCTCGGCTACAAGAAACCGCGGCCGCAGCGCGGCTGGCCGATGCTCGCCGAGCCGGAGCTGAGCCGGAAGATCATCGACGACCTGAAGAAATTCTCGGCGCCGTTCGGGACGAACATCGAGTTCAGAGACGGGAGTGGGAATCGTCGCCGTGGGGAGCTAGCAGCAATGGCGAGCCCGTGCGGCATTACTCGCACGGGCTCCCAGATTCTTACTTGGTCAAGCGCACGATCTGATTCTGCAGCGCCTGGAACGCCGCCGACACGTCGGCGGCTGTCTGGGCGTAGTAGTAATGGCCTTCGAGCTGGGCGGCGTTGAAGTCGGGGGAGAGCTTGTCGTTGGCGACCCGCTTGAGGATGCTCTCGGACGTCTCCGGCCTCGTCCCAAGGGGCATCGTCACCAGTGCGCCCATCCCGATGGTGTAGATGCGGATGCGGGCGTCGCCGACATCGTTTCGCGCCTCGTTGGCGATGATCTCCACGAGATTGCGCGCGGCATTGTTGATGTTGAAGACCTGCGCCGGATACTGCCTGCCGCCGCATCGAAGTGCCGCAGACCGCGATGTGCGTCGATCTGCGCCATGCCGTTCACGTTCAGCGCGTTCGACTGCAGCGGAAAGGTCGTCGGAATGCCCGCGCTCCGATGATGCGTGTGCAGGGTCGTCACAGGCATATACTGTGGCCATACCGGATTCCCGTCGAAGGCCGTCGTCGTGGAGTTCCACGGAGTCAGGTAATTGACAGTCGGAGTCGGAGTCTGGGCCGGGCGGAAATGCCGGATCGGTCGTATACAGTCCCGTGATGCGCGGACTGTCATGGGTCTGCCCGGCCGTCTCGGCTGGCATCATGGGGAAAGTCGAACGTTCTGAGTCGCCTTGGAAACCCGCTCCCGTCGCAATCGCCGGCACGCTGTTGGACGCGCCGTCGGTAAAGAGCACGATCACGCGGAGACCCGACTGTGAACCGAGCGGAACCGACCGCAGCTCGTCCCATCCTCGATAGAGGCCCTCCACCATGTCGGTGCTGCCGCCCGGAAGGCTATTCGGAATGTCAGCCATCATCCCGGCCTTGTCGAAGCCGCGACTGGCAGGCATCTGATCCGATCACGTTGGCGCCATTGCCAAAGAACAGCAGGGCGAGTCGATCCTGCGCCTGATCGAAGGAATTCACGAACGCCCTGGAGGCATCTCTCACCGCGCCCCACTGGCCTCCGATCGAGCTGGACACGTCCAGCACCAGGGACAGATCCACCATGCGCCGCTGGGCTTCACCCGAGCTGGTCACGGTGACTTCGTTCCAGTTCGCGAGCCTCATGAACGTCGTCGGCAATATCGCCGACGCGGTGACGGTGACGACGTTGACGCCGGTCTCGTCGATCATCGCCGTGGTGAAGAACCCGGCGTCGCTGGTCGGCGTCACCCACGTCGTCCCGAAATACCCCGTCGGGAAGTTCGCCGAGAAGATCTTCGCCGCCTCGTCCTCTGGGGTTGCCGGTGTTGAGGTTGCGCGCGGCGGCCAGCGCCGCGCCGTCCACCGCCTTGGTCAACTGAGCTTTGACGACATAGGCGCGGCCGCTGTCGACCGCCAGGCCGGTGATGAGGCAAAGGGTCGTCAGGGCTCCGGCCATGTACATCAGGGCAAAGCCGTCCTGTTCCGGAAAGATCACGTCTCTGTTTGATCATGTTCGCTCTCATCTGCGTTTAGAAGTACGCGATCGAATAGAGAACAGCCGGAACCGACGCGCCGAAACGGTCGAAGGGCGTGATCAGCGTGTGCCTCGTGTAGATCTCGGTGATGTAGACGAAGCCACCAACCGAGACGAGATTCGCCGGCAGGCCGGTCACCTGAAGGCCGGCGTTGCTGTCGGGATTGACGGCCGTGTAGTCGGGGCCCGTCCAACTCCCGCCTGCGGTGGACAGCCGGCTCGAACCGGCAACGTTGCGCCGCCGACCATGTGGCGCTGGTACAGGATGTCCTGGTTGAAGTTGGTCGTCCCGCTCGTCGACGCCCTTCTTGACCACCGAGAAAATGACCTTCGATGTGCCTCCGCCGGCAAAGTTCACCGGGCGCGTGGCTCATCGACATCATCACGTCCCCGGCAGCCGTGAGGGTCGTGTTCCTCGAAATCAGGTTCGATCCTTCGCGGGCGAGCTTCGTGATGACGTGCTGGTCGAGCAGCCCGTACCCCACCTCGATGACGCCCAGCACGAGCACCATGATGAGGGGCAGGATGATCGCAAACTCGAGCAGACTCTGGCCGCTCGACGGAATTGTCTTTTTCATAGCGCGACGCCTTCGTTCTTCATCACCGAATCGACGGTGAGGTTGATCTGGCCGTTCGGGAAGAACGGCCAGAGCAGCGGGCAGAACAGGTTCCAGGTGTAGCCGACCGTGACCTTGTCGATATCGTTCGGGCCTCCGGGGCCGGCGGTCCACGCGCCGCCCGCGCTGGACGGGCGATTGGAGAAGCTGAACGCACCGTCGGGGATGGTCAGCGTCGGCGTGGCCTGCCGCATCGCCGTCTTGATGGAGTCGACCCGCGACAACGGCGTGCCCGGATTCAACGGATCGTCCATCACGGAGCCGGTCACGCCGTAGCGCGTCGCCTGGCTGACGCCGTTCTCGAGCGCCAGGTAGACGTAGAACAGCGCGCCGAAGTCGACGATGGAAAACGTCAGCAGCAGGAGCAGCGGCGTGATGATCGCCGCTTCGAGCATGGTGGAGCCTTTGGAGTCGCGGATTCTTCTGAGCACGCCGAGGCTGGTGCACCTGCTGTGCCACGCGGCGCCGGTTACGAAGCGCGCAGACCCCGCACGGATTCGTCGGCAGCGAGACGCAAAAGGAGCGGTCAGGCCGGCCGGCCTGCGATCGGGCGGGTCAGGCGCTAAGCGACGATGCGCCAGTTGCTTAGAGTGCGGTCAACGCCGGACCGTCATCGAACCCGCGCGGCACGTGTCGTCGCATAGATACACGGAACGGACCGCTTGCCGATCGGAAGAAAATGCAGGCCTTGTTACCGATCCGGCATCAGGCCAGCGCGATCATCGCCGATGCTTCGCCGGGGCTTGCGCGCGCTGCATCCGGCGACGGCTGGTTTCGATGTCCCCCTTGAGGACCTCGATTCTTGCCGTCGTCGCCGCCAGCAGCCTCGAGATGTGCGCGTGGACGACCATCTCGCGTTCGATCTTCAGCACCAGCCCGTTGAACTCAGTCCGACGCCCAGCGTCTGGAGGCATGTCGGCAAGAGTACCACCACCTTGGGGATGCCGGCTGTCTCGAACTGCACACCGCGGCGTGGGAAGAGCCGCGACAGAATTCGCCGTGGCCATGACCGATTCGTAAGCGGCGGCGAGCGCATCGGCGGAAAACGGCCGCGATCCAGAGCACAACAGGCGGCACACTTTGCGCATCAGCGCCGGTCATGGATCCTGCACACGCGTCTGCCGGCGCGCCGGCCATGGTGACATTCCACGACGGACTCGGCGAACGCCACCGCGGCGTCGATCGCGCCCGGAACGAGCCGATCGAGATTCTCTGCCTCCGCGGCGAGCTCACCGCGGTGCCCTCGTTCGAGTTCTCGCTCCGCGAACGGGTCAGCCACCTGTCGACGTTCCGTCACGCGTGCTACGCGCGCGTCCGCAGCGTCGAGCGGCTGAAGAACCCGGCGTCGACGCTCGCGCTCGTGTCCGACGTCACGCCCGGCGTGCGGCTGTCGGAGATCCTCGCGTTCGCCGAGAAGTCCCAGGTCACGCTCGATATCGACGCCGCGCTGTGCCTGCTCCGCCAGCTCGTGCCGGCGGTGGCCATGCTGCACGAGAACACGCCCGAGATCGCCCACGGCGCGATCGCCGCCGAGCGCATCATCGTCACGCCGGGCGCCCGCATCATCGTCGTCGAGCACGTCCTGGGCTCGGCGATCGCCGAGCTGAAATACTCGTCCGAGCGGTACTGGAAAGAGCTGCGGATCGCGGTTCCCGGTTCGGCGGCGCCGCGATTCGATCACCGCTCGGACGTCACGCAGATTGCCGTCGTCGCGCTGTCGCTGATCCTCGGCCGGCCGATGCTCGACGACGAGACGCCGGGACGGCTGGGCGACGTCGTCGCGTCCTCGTGGGCGAATTCCGCGCGGGGCGGCCTCGAGCCGCTGCCCGCCGGCCTGCGCGCCTGGCTGATGCGCGCGCTGCAGCTCGATCCGAGAAACCGGTTCGACTCCGCCGTCGATGCGCAGGAAGAGCTCGAACGGGTGCTCGGCGAGAGCGACTACCTCGCCGCGCCGACGACGCTCGAAGCCTTTCTCGCGGAGTACCGCGCCGCCAACGAACCGGTCGCGTCGGCCCCGTGCCCCGGCGCCGGTTCCCGACCCGATGCCGGTGCACGTCGCGCAGCCGTGCCGGCGCCGCTCGCGAACGACTCGACCGACCTGCGGCGAGCCCTGCCGAAGCGCGACGAGCGCGACACGGTCGAGGCCGGCGGATCGCACGGCCGAAGCCATGCGGCACATCGGGACGGCCGTGCGCCAGATCGAAACTGCGGCCACGCCGATCCCTGTCGCCAACGCGTATCCGCCTGCGGTCACGCCCGTCGTCGAACGAGCCGTGGCAAAGCGCGACGAAGCGCGACGAACGCGACGCGGGCCGTGCCGCGAATCGCTCGGTCGACCCCGTGCGGCACATCGAGATGCCGCCGGCGCCTGCCCCCATCGGGCAGGCCTACCGGCCCGCCGATCGCACCCCGACCCCATACGGCAGATCGAGATGCCGGCCGCGCCGACACCCGTGGTGCAGGCATACCGGCCCTCGGATCGCTCGACCGAATCCGTCGACCTCGAGATGACGCCTCTGGCGCAGGGCGTTCCCGTCGTCGCCGTCGGCCGGATCGAGCGGCATCCGACGCGCCGCGCCGAAGAGCGAGGAGCGCAGCACGCCCCCGGTTCGCAAGGCTGAACCCGCGCGCCCCATCGAGACGCCGGCTGAACCGGCGAAGGAGACCACACGGCAACGCCCGCGCGCCGCGAGATCTCGTTTTCGGATGTGCACGAGAGACACTCGATGGAGAACCACAGCGCGCAGCAACCGCCGCTTCGCGCAAGCGGTGGCCGATGGCCGCAGCGGCGCTCGTGTTGGTGGCGCTCGCCGCCGCCGGCGTGCCCGCCGCGCGCCGCTATATGGCGCCGGCCGCCGTCGTGTCCACGATGGCACGCTTGTCGTCGACCACCAACCCGCCGGGCGCGCAGCTGTTCATCGACGGCGTGGAGCGCGGCGTCACGCCGCTGACGCTGACGGTCAAGCCCGGGCGCGCATTCGCTCGAGCTCCGCGGCAACGGCGCGCCGCGTCTCATGCCGATCACCATCACGGCCGGCGCGCAGGTATCGCAATACATCGAGCTGCCGACGACCTCGTCGACGTTCGGAGAGCTTCGGGTTCGCACCGAGCCCGCAGGCGCGCGCGTCAGCGTCGACGGCGTCGCGCGCGGCGTCTCGCCGGTGACCGTCGCCGACCTGCCGCCGGGCGAGCACGCCGTCGTGCTCGAAAGCGATCTCGGGATCGATCAAGCAGACGGTCACGATCGAGGCCGGGAACACGGCGTCGTTGACGGTGCCGATGGCGGCGCCGGAGGGCGCGCCGGTCTCCGGATGGATGGCGATCACGGCGCCGGGAGTCGTGCAGCTGTTCGAGGGCGGCCGGCTGCTCGGCACCAGCCAGAGCGATCGGCTGATGGTCTCGGCGGGCCGCCACGACATCGAGATCGTCAGCGAGGCGCTCGGCTACCGTGTGACGCGCACCGTCCAGGTGTCTCCCGGCAAGGTGACGCCGATCAAGATCGAGTTCCCCAAGGGCACGATTGTCGCTGAACGCCACGCCCTGGGCCGAAGTGTGGGTGGACGGAGAAAAGATCGGCGACACGCCGATCGGCAATCACCAGCTGACGCTCGGCCCCCACGACATCGTGTTTCGCCATCCCGATCTCGGCGAGCAGCGTCATACCGCGATGGTCACGCTCAAGACGCCGGTGCGCCTCAGCGTGGATTTGAGGAAGAAATGAGACTCTGGCGAAGTCGTCGGCGCCTGCGGCTCGCTGGCCGCTGTCACTCGTGCTCTCCGCCGCCGGCGCCTCCGCGCAGGAGGGCGAACTCGCCGCCGCGCGCGAGCTGTACGCGTCGGCGTCCTACGACGACGCGCTGGCGGTGTTGAACCGGCTGCGGTGCTGCGCGATCACCCGGCCGAGCCAGGCGCGCGCCATCGAGCAGTATCGCGCGTTCTGTCTGCTGGCGCTCGGCCGCGCCGCCGACGCCCAGCAGGCGATTGAAGCGGTCGTCGTCGCGGAGCCGTACGTACCAGCCGAACGAAAGCGAGGTGTCGCCGCGCGTGCGGTCGGCGTTCGCCGACGTCCGGCGCCGGATGCTGCCGGTGATCATCCAGCAGAAATACGCGCAGGCGAAAACGGCGTTCGATCGAAAGGACTTCAAGGCGGCCGCCGACAGGCTTCAGCCAGGTGCTCGTGGCACTGGCCGACCCGGCCGTGTCGGCCGAAGCGACGCGGCCGCCGCTCTCCGACCTGCGCATGCTCGCCGTCGGCTTCGAGGAGCTGAGCGCAAAGGCCGCGGCGCCGCCGCCACCACCGCCGCCGGCCGCCCCGCCCGTGCAGGTGGCTCGCCGCCGCCGCCGCCACCGCCCGCGGCGATCCGCGTCTACTCGGGGGATGACCGGAACGTCATTCCGCCGAGCGTCATCATCCAGACGCTGCCCCTCTTCCCGGGCGCCGTCTTTGCCCCGCGCTACGGAGTCCTCGAGGTCTTGATCAACGAGACGGGCGAAATCGAGTCGGCGGTGATGACACAGTCGGTGACGGCGGCGCTACGACCGGCTGGTGCTCGCCGCGACGAGGACGTGGCGCTACAAGCCGGCCACCGTCAACGGCGTCCTCGTGAAATACCGGAAGATCGTCCAGATCAACGTCAAGTCGGGCACGTAGTCAGTCATCAGGGAGCAGGGAGCAGGGAGCGGATCCCTGATCCCTGATCCCTAATCCCTAATCCCTAGTCGTTCGCGCGCGATCTACCGGTTCTGATCGATCACCTCGGCAAAGGCTTTCGCCATCACCCGGTAACCCTTGTTGGTCGGATGGTCTCGAACGGCGAGACGCCAGGGAGTTCGCCGAGCACCAGGTTCCGCCGGCCGAGGAACGCGTCATGCACGTTGACGACGTAGACATTGGTCGGGAACTGTCCCACCACCTGATTGACCACGTCGTTGAAGAAAGCGATCATCGGGCCCGCGAGCGGCACGAGCGCTTCAATCTCGGTCATCCCGTACTGATTCGCCACGAACACCTTGGCCCCGGGAAGGCCCATCCGAAGCTGCGACAGGATCGCCCCGAGGTTGCGGCCGTACTGTGTAATCACCTGCGTCGCGAACGGAACCACCGTTGAGGGATCCGGATTGGTCTGGATGTAGCGGAGAATCGCCAGCAGATCGTTCCCGCCGACCGTCAGCGTCACGTACTTCGGGTTGAAGCCCCCGTCTGCAAACCGGATCAGCGCCTGCGGCACCTGATGGAGCAGGACGTCGCTGCTGGTCGCGCCGGGCACCGCGGCGTTGGCGAACAGCGTGTGATCGATCGAATCGAACGTCTCAGTGGTATACAGTCGATAGACGTAGCCCTTGGTCACCGGTACGGCCTGGTAGCCCGCCGCAATGCTGTCGCCGAGCGCCATGTACCGCGTCGCATCGTCGGCCAACACCCCCGCGGGGTACTCTGGCAACGTCCGGCCGGTCTTGCGCAGACGCCGGGCCCGCCCCGAGGACGACCGCCAACACGACCAACAGGGGCCACATCCGCTTCATGCTCTTCATTGCTCTAGCCTCCACTAAACGAAGTTACCGATTTGCGCGTCGGAGGGTTCTAAAGCGCCTGGCCCGGAACGTTACGGCTATACTCGAAACGACAACCTGAGGTCAGGGACAACCCTCAGTCCAGTTCCGCCGTACAGCTCCTGACGCAAGGAGCCGAGAGGACCCGTCGATGGCTCGCGGCACTCCGCGGTGGTGGGTGTTTCTCCTCTCGGCAGCGTTTCTCGGCTACTTTGCTCTGCTCGTCTACTGTGACGTGCGCCGGCCCGAAAACTACGGGTTCGAAGCGGATTTCACGACGGGTCGGATGCTGCTCTCGAGGGTCGCCTCCGAGTCCCCCGCCTCGCCGGCGGCACGCGCCGGCCTGGCGTCGGGGGACCTGATCGTCGAAGTGGACGGCAAACCCATCCTCAGCCTTGCGGACTGGACCGTCGTCGAAGGCACGGTGGAGTTCGGCCGGCCGATTCACCTGCGGGTGCTCCGGGGCGGGGACTTGTCGCAGGTCGCGCTGACGCTGGCGCCCGCTCCGTGGAGCTACTGGAAGACGGAGCCGGGCGTGATTCTGCTGGGAGTGCTTGGCCTCCAGCTCGTCGCACTCGCCTTCGCGTTCCTGATCGTCCTGAGACGTCCGGACGATCGCGTCGCGCTGCTGGGCGCCTGGGCGCTCGCGACAGTTGGTGTGTACACCATCGTGCCCCCATTTCGCATCGGCGTGGTGTGGGGGAACCTGCCCTCGGTCGTCGGTGGGTTGATGTGGGCGCCGTACATCAGCAGCCTCGCCGTCGCCGCCGTCCTGTTCACGTTCTTCGCGAGCTTTCCGCGCCGCATGGTGCATTCCCCTCGTCTTTGGGCCGTATTGTGGGCGCCGATGGCGTTGGCGCTCATTCTCCCGGTGCGCGATGCCATGTTCATGGTTTATCGCGGTGCGCACGCACCAGCATCGACGCTCCAGGGGCCTGTGTTGATGGCGGCCACAGCGGTCTACACGGTCGCGGGTCTGGCGGCGCTGGTCTTCAACTACAGGCGCCTCACCGATCTGAACGAACGGCGGCGCGTGAAGGTCCTCGTCATCGGCGCAGTCGGCGGGCTGCTGCCCGGCCTGCTCGTGGTCGCGTCTTACCGGCTGCGGTCGCACGCCAATTTCGCACAGTCCATCTTCGCATCCAGGGCGACGTCGTTCTGGACGCTCACGATCATGCTCTTCCCTGCCTCGTTCGCCTACGCCATCCTGCGCCATCGGCTCTTCGACATCGGGATGATGATCCGGCAGGGCGTGCGGTACGCGGTCGCGCGCGGCGTTCTCGTGTCGGTGGTCCCGGCTCTCGCGGTGCTGCTCGTCGTCGACGTGTTGATGCGCGGGCGCCAGCCGCTGTCTGAGACGCTGGCGGCCCGCGCCTGGGTCTATGCCGCCATCGCGGGCCTGGCGGTCCTCGCGCACCGCCAACGACAGCACTGGCTGAGGAGCCTCGACCGTCACTTTTTCCGCGAGCACTACGACGCGCAGCAGCTGCTCCGCCGCGTCGCCGAGGACATCCGGCAGGTCGGCGACTTCACTCGGGTCGCACCGCGGGTAGTCGCGCAGATAGAGGCTGCGCTTCACCTGAATTTGTCGCGCTGCTGGTCCGCGAGCCGAGCGAGCTGCATTACCGTTCCCTGGTCGCGGTGCCGGCAGGCCTTGCGCCTCCGCCGCTGCGCGTCGACAGCAAGCTGGTAGCGCTGCTGCGGATCTTCGGCAAGCCGCTCGAGGTGGCGTGCGGACAGGAGGAATGGCTGACACGGCAGCTGCCCCAGGAGGAACTCGAGGTCCTGCGGCAGCGCCGGATCGATCTGCTCGTGCCGATCGTCACGAACCCCGAACGGGCCGAGTCGGTCCTCACGCTGGGCGTGAAGCGCTCTGAGGAGCCGTACACGCAGGAGGACTTCGACCTGCTTGCGGTGATTGCCGCCAACCTCGCGCTCCTGCTCGAACGATCGGCGCCGCCGCCGCTCCGGGTGAACGAGACGTTCGACGAATGCCCTCAATGCGGCGCCTGCTCGGATTCCGGCACCGTCGAATGTGTGCACGATCGGGCCGCGCTCGTCGCTGTGCGCCTGCCGCGGCTGCTCGCGACGCGCTACCGGCTGGATCGGCGGCTTGGCCGCGGCGGCTTCGGCACGGTGTATTCGGGGTTCGACACGGCGCTCGATCGACCGGTCGCCGTCAAGATGATCCGCGACGACCTGCTCACCGACCCCGACGTCGCCAGGCGCTTCCAGCGCGAGGCCCGGCTGGCCGCCGCGTTCGTGCACCCAAACGTGGTCACGGTCTACGACTTCGGGATGACCACGGCGGCCCGCGCGTTTCTGGTGATGGAGTTGCTCGAGGGCGTCACGCTTCGGGATGCGCTGGGCCAGGCTCGCTTCGACCCGATCCGGGCGCTCGCCATCATGCGCGGCGTCTGTGCGGCCATGGACGCCGGCCATCGCCGGCATCTGCTTCACCGCGACCTTAAACCAGAAAACATCATTCTCGTGAAGCTGGGCGACGGCGAGACGGCCAAGGTCCTCGATTTCGGGGTGGCGAAGACGCTGAACGAGGCGCGCGACTCGATGACCGAGGCGGGAAGGCTCGTCGGGACGCTCCGCTACATGGCGCCGGCGCAGCTGCGCGGTGAAGACGGCGACTCGTCGTCGGATGTCTGGGCGCTCGGCGTCATTGCCTACGAGATGCTCACCGGCGCGCATCCGTTCGAGCACGTCGCGATCGGAGCCGGCGCCGACGCCACCGACTATCGGAGACTGATCGCGCAGCCGCTTCGCGAGGCGCCGGCCGGCTGGACGACCTTCTTCAGGCGCGCCCTCGCGATCGACTCGAGCCATCGTCCCTCCTCGCCCGCGGCCTTCTTCACCGAGCTCGAACATGCATTGGCCTGACGCGGTCTGACGCGAATGCCGCATTTTGCGACGACCCGCTGGAGCCTGGTCCTGGACGCCGGTACCGAGCCGAGCGCGCGCGGCCACGATGCCCTGGCCACGTTATGTGGCCTCTATTGGTATCCGCTCTACTCGTATCTGAGGCGCCGCGGCCACAACGCGGAAGACGCGCAGGATTTGACGCAGGGCTTCTTCGCGCGGCTGCTCGAGAAGCACGCATTGCAGGTCGTCGATCCGGGGCGCGGCCGTTTCCGCTCGTTCATGCTCGCGTCTCTGGACCACTACGTCTCGAACGAGCGGGACCGCGACCGGGCGCAGAAGCGCGGCAGCGGAGCGGTGCCCATCTCTCTCGATGTCGTGATGGCCGAAGACCGCTATGTCCGCGAGCCCGCGGATCCGCTGACGCCGGAGCACATCTTCGATCGCAACTGGGCACTGGCGGTCCTCGAGCGCGTGCTGACACGATTGCGGGCGGAGCAGCATGCCGCGGCGAAGGATCAGCTCTTCGAGAGACTGAAAGGCTACCTGACCGGCGAAGACGCGGCCGGTTCTTATCAACAGGTTGGCCTGGCGGTCGGCATGACCGAAGGGGCGATCAAGGTCGCCGTCCATCGCCTGCGACGGCGATATCGCGCGCTCCTCTACGACGAGATTGCGCAAACGGTCGCGACCCCGGAGGAGATCGATCTCGAGCTCAGACACCTGATCGAGGCGATCAAAAGGTGACCCAGGGGATGTGTTCGCAGTGCGGGCGGCCGCAGACCAAAGGTGCGGTCGCAGAAGGTCTGTGCCCGCACTGCCTGCTTGAAGCCGGCCTCGGGCTCGAATACGCCGTCATGAACGTGCTCGGACAGGGTCAACACGGAACGGTGTATCTTGCCGAGCAGCAGCCGTCGGGCAGGCTCGTCGCGCTGAAAATTCTGGCGGGAGATTCCGCGCCTGCCATCCTGTCCCGCCTGCAGCGGCAGGCGCCGGTGTTGCGCGCGCTTGCCCACCCGAATGCGGCCAGGACCCTCGACATCGCCGCGAGCGACGATCCAGGGCCCTACGTCGCAACGGAGTACGTCCGCGGATCTCCGATCACGAGTTATTGCGAGCGTTGGCAGGTCCCGCGAGCGGGCCGCCTGCAGTTGCTCGCGGAGGTGGCGGCGCTCCTGCGATCCGCGCATCAAGTCGGGGTGACCCACGGTGGCATCAAGCCCTCGAACGTTCTGGTCCTCGGACGCGCCGCGGCACCATCTATCAAGGTGACCGATTTCGGCCTGCGTCTCGCCGACGAGCAGGCCGATGACCTCGCGCTAACGGCCCTTGCCGGTGACCTCGGGATTTCGAAACCGTAACTGCCGCCCCCTGTAACCATTCCACCCCTTTCCTTCTGTAAAGGGTGTGACTGCATTTCACGGCTCTGGCGGCGTCGGGTTCAGCGGCGTGGCCGGGGTGCTGCCGCGGCGCCAGTTCACCCTCGCCGAGCTCGCGGACGCGGGATGCCTGACCTCAACGCCCGAGGCTCTGTCCTCGTTCGGCTTCGAACGCGCGTATATCTGCGGCCCGGAAGACTCGGTGTGCAGCCTCGCGCTCGCCGCCGGACGGGCCGCGCTCGACGACGCCGGTCTGGCATCCTCCGACATCGACGTCGTCATCTGGGCCAGCGCGCGGCCCGAGAACCATTTGCGGCCGCCAGACGACGGCACGAGCGCCTCCCCCTTCATGGACGGGTTTCGATACGCGTCCGGGTGGCTGCAGGAGGCCCTCGGTCTGCACGACGCCGAAGTGATGGCGGTCGCGCAACAGGGCTGCTCGACGATGTTCGCGGCGCTGCGCATCGCCCGGTCGCTCTTGCTGGCCGAGCCGCAGCGGCGCCACGTGCTCTGCATCGGCGTCGACATGCTCCCCGCGGAATCTCCCCGCGAAGTCCTCTACAACGTGATCAGCGATGCGGCGTGCGCCGTCGTCGTGTCGCGCGACTGCGAGCGCGACCGGTGGGTCGGCGACCGTCACATCTCGCGCGGCTATTACTGGGATCCCGTGGCGCGCCGCCACGAAATCGTCGCGGCGTATTTTCCGACCGCGAAGACGCTGATCGAGCGGTTGCTCTCCGACCACGGTTTGGCGCCCTCGGATGTCGATGTCGTGGTGCCAACCGGTGTAAACCGTGAAAGCTGGCGCATTCTGATGCGGCTCGTCGGCATCCCGAACGACCGGTTCTACATCGATTTGCCGTCGTTCGGCCACACCATGACATCCGACAATTTTCTGTATCTGCAGGCATGCGAGCGTCCGGCTGCGTCCCGGCTGGCGCGCGGCTGCTGCTGTTCACGTACGGGTTCGGATCGAGCTGGTCCGCCATTCTCCTGGAGCACTGATGTCGAGAACCGTTCTGATGACCGGCGGCACGGGCGCCCTGGGTCCGCACCTGCTGGCTGAACTGCTGCGGTGCGAGGAGTTCTCCCGCGTGTTCGTCCTGATCCGCGGGCGCGGCCGACACTTTCATGACCGTGAGCATCACACGCGGACGGCGGTCTCGCGCCTCCTGTCTGAAGAGCGCGTCGGCGGAGCCGTTGGGCCCGACCGCCTGCTGTTCCTCCGCGGCGACGTGCGCGAGAGTGACCTCGGCCTGACCCCTCGCGAGGCCGACATGCTCGCTGAGCGGGTCGATGTCGTTGTGCACGCGGCGGCGGACACGAGCCTGACCGGTCCGATCGACCACCTCCGCGCGGTGAACGTCATCGGTACACGTCACATGCTGGACTTCGCCGCACGGTGCATGGCACTGCGCCAGTTCCTGCTGGTCAGCACGGTGTGTGTGGCAGGGTCGCGCACCGGCTCCATCCCCGAGCGGATCGAGGAGGAGGCGCCGCCTTTCCTGAACGCCTATGAGCAGACGAAGTGGGAAGCCGAGCGCGAAGCGGCGGCCGCGGCGGTGCCGGTCCGGATCGCCCGCCTCAGTGTCTGCATGGGCGGACACCATACCGGCTACGTGCACCGGTATGGGGCGATGCATCACTCGCTGCACTGGCTGATGCGCGGCCTGATCCCGATGATGCCCGGTACGCCCGGGAGCCGCATCGACGTGATCGCGAACGACGTCGCAGCGCGGTGGATTGCGCGCGCGGCGCTGCAGGACGTCGACGGCCTGGACGTCTGCCACGTGGCCGCCGGCGCGCAAGCGCCCGCGCTCGAGGCGCTGCTGACGGCGGCCGTCGAACGGCTGCGAGTGCGTGGGCACCGGCGGACGCTCGACGTTCCTCTGATCGTCGATTCCGAGACGTTCGAGCTGTTCCGCCGGTCCGTCGAGCGCAGCGGCGATCTCCTCTTCACCGGCGTGTTGAACGCCACCGCTGCGTTCCTGCCGCTGCTGCTCTATGCGAAGGTCTTCGAGACCGGCCGCGCCGAGCGGTGCTGGGGCGGGCCTCTGCCGCATCCCGACTGGCGCACCGTGCTCACACGCGTGATCGATTTCGGCTGTGCCCATCACTGGAACGATGCGCAGGCTCAGGAGGCCACCCATGTATGACTCCCGCGAGCAGTTCAAAGGCGCGCTGATCGAGTTCATCGCCGGCCCGCTCTTCCTCAGGCACGCGAAGCTGACCCGGGTGGTGCCGATCGACGGCGCCACGCCGCTCTTCGAGGACGGAATCATCGACAGCCTGGGCATCATCGATCTCCTCGCGTTCGTTGAAGCCGGGATCGGCAGCCCGGTTCCGATGCGGAAGGTCGACATGCGCTACTTCGGATCGGTCGATCGCATCTGTCAGACCTTCTGGACCGAAGGCGGCGGGGGCCGCTCGTGACCGCCGGCTATCCCGTCGCAGCGCCGGTGCGGACGGCGGCGGACGCCGCAGTCCTGGAAGACATCGACGCACGCCTGCAGGTCATCGCTTCGTCGATGGACGCCTCTGAGATGCACTATCCGTCCCTGATCGCCCGCGCCGTGCTCGACCGCGCCGAGTACCCGCAGGCCTTCCCGCACCTGCTGCTCTCCGCCAGCCGGTTGAATTGCGGTGAGACGGTGCGGCCCGGATTGAAGGGCCGACCTCGACGGGCGCTGACCGGCTGGTGCCTCTCGCCGGCCGTCTGCTATCACGCGTACGCGCAGCTCGCCGGACGATCGCTCGCGACCCCGGTCACGATCTCGGCTCGCGGGACCTGTTTCCGCGGCGAGCGCCAGACGTCGCCGGGCGTCCGGCAGATCGAATTCGCCATGCGCGAGATCGTGTTCGCGGGACCGGCCACATGGGTCGACGCCGAGATCGATGCAGCGACCCGGCGCGTCGAGGCCCTGGCCCGGAGCCTCGGTCTTCGCGGCGAATGGCGCGCCGCCGAGGACCCGTTCTTCCTGCCGCTCGCCGAGGGCAAGGCTCTTATGCAGCGGCTGCTCAAGGTCAAGGTCGAATACCAGTCGCTCGACTACGACGGCCTCGCGCTCGCAAGCGTCAATCGTCACGGCCCGTTTTTCAGCCAGCGCTTTCAGATCGCCGCGGCGTCGGGCGAACAGGTCCACACCGCGTGCGTCGCCATCGGTCTCGATCGTTGGAGCAAGCATGCCGGGCGGTGCGCGCCGGCGCAGGAGGACCTGGCATGACCATCACCACATTCTTCGCACGTCGCATTCCGGACGCTGAGGCCGGCGAAGTCTTCTCGCGGCTGAAGCGCCGCCTGCCTCACGTTTTTGCCGGCGCCGATCGCGGGACGCCGGTCGATGACCTCCCACTGGACAGCCTCGACGTCGTGGAGCTGCTCTGCGCGACCGAGGACGAATTCGGCGTCCTCCTGACGTCTGACGCGTACCTGAGCGCCAGGACGGTCGACGACCTGGTGCGTGCCATTGCCGTGCGCCGGACGCGCACGAAAGGAGCCTGGTGATGCTTTACGGTGACTACCTGTCCACGGCGGAACTTCAGCGATGGACGCTGGACCTGGACATCGCGTGGGACGAGGTCGATCCGGCTCTCGCGCTTCGGCAGACCGACCTCCTCGACCGCGTGCGTGATTCGGCGCTGATTGAATCGTTCTTCCCGATCTTCACGTGCCGGGCGATGGATCTTCTGTGGAACGATGTTGGCGCCACCGCGGTATTCAGCATCCAGCTCTACGAGTCGTACAAGCACTTTCACGTGTTCAACCAGTACCTCCACCGCGTCGATTACCGGCCGATCCCGGACGACGAGATTGTCGCCATCCGCCAGAGGAACCAGGACCTGCGGTACGACGAAGGGACCGACCTGCTGACGCGGTACATGATGAGCGAGCATTTCGCCGCATTCAGTTTCCTGAAGGAGGCGAAGCAGGCCCGGGAGCCGGTCCTTCGGCAGATCCTGACGCTCGTCGGCCGCGACGAACTGCGCCACGCCCAGTTCGCGTGCGACCTGCTGGCCGAGCGGATTCAACGCGACCCGGTCGACGCTTCGAGGGTGCATGCGGCCGCGCAGTCTTTCCAGCACATCGGCCTGCACGTCGTCTCGAACGTGCCGGTCGCCGAACGCAACGAGTTCGCGGCCATCATCGCCCTGAGTCAGAAGATCCGCCGTCTCACCGGCACTGAGCTGAGGATGGTCGATTCCAGCCCCAGGAGGCTGCATGCAGACACGACGTAATCTCGCCTGGAAGCTCAATTGGTACCGTCAAAGCGAGCTCGAGGGGGCGTTGCTGCTGGGCAGGATGGTGCGTCACGCGAGCGAGCCCGCGCTCGTGTGGCACCTCACCAGACACTGCGCCGACGAAGCGCGGCATGCCTGGCTGTGGGAGCGAACGCTCACCGCCCTGGGCCTGCCGACCATCCGCATCGACCGCAGCTATCAGTCGTTCTACCTGGAGGCGACGGCGGCGCCGCGAAGCCTGCCGGAAGTGCTGGGCCTGACGCACATCTTCGAGCAGCGCGTCCACCGGCAATTCACGGAGGAGCTCGCGGATCCCGATCTGCCCGCGTCCGTTCGGCGCACCTTCAACGCGCTGATGAGGGACGAAGAGGGACATCTGGAATGGGTGGCGCGGTGGCTTTCGACGCAACCGGACGGCGACGAGATTCTCGAGCGGTACCGCGCGATTGACGAGCGCGTCTATCTGGCGCTGCGCCCGTACCGGCATTGCATCTGGGACATCAGCGGATTGGGCGAGGAGATGGACACATGCCAGCGTCAATGAGAAGGAACGCGACGCGGGTCAGCGCGAGCATCCCGCGACGGCTGATGCACGACGGGAGCGGTCCACCTGCTGCCGGTCTACTACCTGCTGAGCCTGAGCGATCTGGCCCGCGAAGGCATCGCGAATTCGGGAAGCTTCCGCTTCGCCGACCATATCTATGCCGGCGTTGCCTCCGGGCGGACGCCGCTTGGCCGATGGATCGATCGGCGGCTGCTGGCGACGCCGGCAGCGCGGGCGTTCCGGTGCCGCTACCGGCGCGCGCAACTGGCCGTGCGGCACGTGCTCGAATCCTCGGCGGGCGTCGATCCACTCCGGGTGCTGGCCGTTCCCTGCGGCATCCCGCGCGACATCATCGAGCTGGCCTGGGTGCTTCATCGCGAGGATCCGGCGCTCGCCTCGCGGATCGAGTACCACGGCATGGACGTCGATCCGTCGGCGCTCGACGTGGCCCGAGCCGCGCATGAGCGGCGCACCGCTCGGCCCCGTTCGCTTCCACTGCGGTGACGCGCTTGCGGCGGACGACTATCCTCGCGCCACGTTTCACGTGGTCGTCAGCACCGGCCTCGGCGATTTTCTCGACGATGCGGAACTGGAGGCGTTCTACGCGCAGATCCACCGCGTCCTCGAGCCGGGCGGCACGTTCTACACGAGCGCGAGCGCACGAGACCGGAGGTCCGATGCGCTGCTCCGAATGGTGGAACTGCTGCCCTGTTACCGCACGGCCGGGCAGATCGAGCAGATGTTCCGAAGGCTCCCGTGGCGGGATGTGCGCGTCGAGACGGACGCGACCGGGCTGCAGGCGTTCATCACCGCCGTGAAGTGACCTCTTCTTCCGCCCGCACATAGGCGGGTCAGTGCGAACGGCGCCACCTCACGCTCGGCTAAAGCCTTCGCGCTACACAGCACCTGCCCCACCTGCCCTACCCGCCGCCGCGCTGCCACTAGCCGGCCCCCACCTGCCCTACCCGCGCCCCGCCTGCCCTACCTGCCCCACCAGCCCCTCCTCAAAGCGGCCGGTAGATGATCAGCGCCACTGCGAGCGCCCAGAGCGCCACGCACGCGAGCAGCGGCCGGTCGGTCAGGAGCAGATCCGACGGGCTGCCGCCGCCTTCACGCCGGTGCACCAGATACAGGTACCCTGAAAATCCCATACAACGGAAACGGGATGGTGAATCCAAGCCACGACGTCCCGAACTTCGCCTGCGTCTCTGGGCTGATCGTATAGAACACATACGCAATCAGCGTCGACGCGGTCACCACGCCGATCATCTGATCGAGCAGGTACGGGCTGTACTCACCCAGAATCGGCCGGTGGTCGGGGGCGCTGCCGGCGAGCAGCACGATCTCGTGGCGCCGCTTGGCCAGCCCGATGAAAAGCGCCAGCAGAATCGTGCAGACGAGCAGCCAATGGCTGATCTCGACGTTGACCGCCACCGCCCCGCCGACGGCCCGCAGCACGAAACCGAGCGCAATCGTCAGCACGTCGACGATGACGATGTGTTTCAACAGGCTGGAGTACAGGACCTGCAGGCCAAGGTACGCCATGGCGGTCATCGCGAAGGCCCGGCCCAGCGCCGCGGCGCCGGCCAGGCTGACGACGCCCAGGATGATGACTGCCCCGAGCGCGATCGGCACAGCGAGCGCACCTGACGCAATCGGCCGCCGCCTCTTGAGCGGATGTCGCCGATCGCTCTCACGGTCTGCGATGTCGTTGACGAGATAGACGATCCCGGACAGCAGGCAGAACACGATGAACGCCGAAACGGCTTGGGTGACGGCGGCACCGTCAAGCAGCCGCTGGCCGAAGATCAAGCCGGCGAACACCACGAGGTTCTTGATCCACTGGTCCGGGCGCAGGGAAATGAGCAGCTGCACGGCGAGGGATCGAACGGGCGCGCCGTTGACCGGCGAACCATCAGCGGAGACATGACGAGAAGTGTCGCGGATCATGTCGGGAGCATGGTAGTCCGACGGGATCATGATGTCGATCCCGTAGGAGCGTCACACTAATGCCTACCGGCGCGGCTGGGTCGCGCGGGTCAAGTGGGTTGGTTGGGTGAGGTGTTCCTCCCCCGCTACCTTACTTGCCCCGACCTACCCCACCCACCCGACTCACTAGACCCACTAGACCCACTAGATGGCCGCTTACGGGCCGGGGAATGCGCGCGGCTGCGAGATCGGGATCGGCGCCGCCGCTGCCGCAACCATCGTCGCGCCCGAATGACCGAGGATGGTGGATCGCCGGCCACGGAACAATGGCACCCATCCAGCCGCCTCGAGTCGCTTGATCACTGGAAGATCGACGGGGAGCCAGACGTAGTCCGGATTCAAGCGGCTGATGTCGTCTAGCGCCTCTGGCGCGTTGTCGTAGATGCGGCGATGCGCCGCGCGCAGCTCCTCGGTGAATACCGTCTCCCGCCGGCCGTCAATCGAGACGCGGATCGCCGGCCAGAAATGCCAGATCGCGTATTCCCCGTAGTTGAACCACGTGAACATGTTCCCGTGGAGACGATGCGTTGAGACGTAGGCGGCCGCTTCGGGCTCGGGCAGCCAGCTGCCGTCCATCGTCACGCGGCGGCCCAGGAGCGCGACCGAGCAGCTGACGATCAACAGATACACAATCGCCGCCCCACGCCACTCGCGAATCGTCCTGCGTACCGGCTGCGTCAAGACGATGGCGGTCGACCGGGCGTATGGCGCGAGGAGGAATCCGACCGCGACGGCATAGAAGCTCACGATCCGCGCGACGCGAAAGCTGGCGATCCCCAGCATGACGACAATCGCGATCGAAGAAACGGGCAGGACGCCTCGGCGACGCCACACGGCCGCCAGCGCCACAGCGGTCGGCACGAGCCACAAGACCAGCGCGATCGCCGGCAGCTTCGTCACCGGCTGCCATTCGACGATGTCGGCGCGATCGGGCCTGACCGTCTCGAATAGAAACGCGAGCATGCGCATGCCGTATGGATTGCATAGCGTGGCGAGGCCGGCAGTCACACACGCGGCGATCAAGAGCCGCCGGTGTGAGGAACCGACTGTGGAGTCGAACAGGAAGCAGGCGGCAAAGAGCCCGAGCACACCTGCGCCGACGACCCATCCACCATGCAGGTTGACCCACACCGCAAAGATCATCGGCAGCAACAGCAGCACTCTGATCTGTCCGTCACGGAAACGGCCGAGCACGTTGAGCAGGGCCGCAAGGAGGAGCAGCGAGAACATCTGAGGCCGGGCAGTGACGAGCGATGGCCATGCGCCGAGCGCGGTTGCGAAGAGCAGCAGGTCGCGCTGGATCGGTGTGAGCTGATATCGGCGCCACGCGTCGAGCAGCAGTGCGCCGGCCGCCCAGGCGAGCGACAGCTTCAGGATGATCAGCCCGGCCCCTCCACCCGCGGCGTAGCAGATCCACATGATCGCCTCCGCCAGCCACTCGTGATTCACCCAGGGGCGGTCGCTCGTGAACGAGTACGGATCGCTGACGTGCACGGCGTGCGCGCGAACGATGTCGCGGCCGAAGGTCAGGTGGCCCCAAAGGTCGGCGTCGGCGCTCGTGCCGGCGAGAAAGCAGGTCAGAACGAGCAGCGTGGCGAGCGGAAGCAGCCGCGCGGCGGTCCGATTCCTTGCGTCAGCGACCGGCGAAATGGCACGACCGTGCAGCATGTGATGGCGGTGTCGAATCTGCAAGCATGATGCCCCGGCCTGCCGGCGGTTTGCGCTACAGACTGGCCGGCGACGCATCAAACGGGTACACGTCGAGAACAATTCTGGTCGCCAGATGACGATGTTGTGCGCAGAGGAGCGTGTCTGCGTGTGCAACATCCGATGTAGTGCAGGCCTTTAGGCCTGCCCGTCGGGCGGACCTGCCGCCTTCGCGCCTCTGGCGCTTCGGCGAGCCTCGCCGTAGCTCGCGCGTCAACCACGCGAGCGGAGGCGGGAAGGTCCACACTACATTTTGCAACTCGGACGGGCAGCTAAGCGGAGGGAAAGCAGGAGGACGTCAGCGGCGGTGGTGGACGCCACGAACTGCGAAGATGGCCGCGCGCCCACACCGTCGACATGCCGGTCTCAAAGATCGGCGTCCAGCCCCAATCCGCGATCGTCGCGCTCACGGGCAGGGATTGGGGAAGCCAGACATAGTCTGGCGAGAGGCGTTCGAGGAATTCCCGGGCGCCTGGCCCGTTTCGATAGAACTCGTTGTGCGCCCGCAACAGGGCCGCCGAATAGACGGTTTCGCGGCGCCCATCCATCGAGACCTTGAGGGCCGGGCCAGAGTGGAAGGACACATACTCGCCCCAATCGAACCACACGACCAGGTGCCCCGTCGCCCCGTTCTGCCGGAGAAACGACGCTGCACGTTCATCGATGACGAACGAGCCGCGCGTTTGCAGACAGCCAACGCGCGGATGACCCATCGTCGATGATGCGACACAGATCATCCAGATCAGCAACGCGCCGGCCCATCCCCGGGCGTCGAGGCGCGCGCGCACACTGGCGGAGCCTCCGGCGAGAAGTGGTCCCACGAGCACCAGAACAGACAGCGAGAAGAACGGAACCAGGCGTATCACCTGAAACGAGGCGACGCCGAGGAAGAGACAGACGGCGAAATACGCGAGGTGCTCACGTCGCGATCGCACGAGAGCGAGAAGCGCGATCGCCACCGTCGCCACCCACGGCAAGAACATAATCGGCGTACTGCGCAGCGATCCCCATTCGACGATGTCGCTACGTTCGAAACGCACCGTTTCAAAGAGGAAGCGCCACAGCTGCACTCCGTACGGATTCACGAGTGTCGCAATAGCCGAGACCACTCCGGCGGTGAGCAGCACGAGACGAACTCGGGACGAGGGCGTCTGGGCTGTTTTCACGAACGTCCAGATCGCAAGGATGCCCCCCGCCATCACCCAGCCGCCGTGCAGATTCGCCCATGCCAGGAACAGAACGGGCAGAGCAAACGCCATGTGATGCCGTCCTCGGTCGAACTCGCGCATGAGCGCCAACAACGCGGCAAACAGCGGGGCTGAGAGCGTCTGTGCTCTGAGCGTCTGGGCCAGTGGGGCCACTCCTAAAAAGAACACCGTTGCGGTGAAGACTTCCAACCGCCAGCCTGCCATGCCGGAGCGCCGGGCCGACCACCGTGCGATGGCGAGCGCCGCCAGCACAAGCGCGGCATTGAGGATTGCGAGCGCGATCGTTCCGCCGACTCGGTAGACGGACGCGAAGAGTGCTTCAGTGAGCCATTCGTGGTTGATCCACGCTCGGTCGCTTGTAAACGAATAGACGTCGCTGGAGGGAACCGTGTGGGTCGACAAGAAGTCTTGCCCGTATCGTAGATGACCCCAGAGATCCGGGTCGGAGCTGAGCTGGAGCGCCACCGCGGTTGCGATGCCCATCACGGCGCCACGAACTAAAACAAGCAGCGTCGACTCTTTCTCGGATGGCGTTGAGGAGACCATTGACCAGCCCGGTGACTCTACATCATAAGAACGACACGGCAGGCTTGAGCGTTTTTCATCCAGGTGTAGTGCGGACCTTCCCGCCTCCGCTCGCCGGGCCAACGCGCGAGCTACGGCGAGGCTCGCCGAAGCGCCAGAGGCGCGAAGGCGGCAGGTCCGCGGTTCCCGGGCAGGCCTAAAGGCCTGCACTACATCGGAGTGGAAAGAGCTGTTGGGGCGGGCGTTCGTGGCATCCAGCCGAGTGCACGGCAAGCTCTGCAACGAGGCGAACCGGACGGAGGACGGCTGGCCTGGCCGCCTCTCGAAACCCGGCGGTCGAGCCGATACCTAGTCGAGGATTCCCATTCCGCACACCATAGCGCTCCACGAGTCGACACCGCTTGAAGTGACCGTCGTGATGCCCTGCCTCAACGAGGCCGACACGCTCGCGTCGTGCATCCGGAAGGCGCTGACCGCGATGAGAAACGCAGGAATCGCCGGCGAGGTCGTGGTCGCCGACAACGGCAGCACGGACGACTCGCCCGCGATCGCGAGGGCCGAAGGCGCGCGGCTGGTGCCGGTCGCCGACCGCGGGTACGGCGCCGCGTTGATGGGCGGGATCGAGGCCGCGCACGGGCGGTTCGTCATCATGGGGGACGCCGACGACAGCTACGATTTCGGCGAGGTGCCGGCCTTCGTCGAGCGCCTCCGCCAGGGGTACGACCTCGTGCAGGGGTGCCGGCTCGAGTCGGGCGGCGGACATGTGCTGCCCGGCGCCATGCCGCGCCTGCATCGCTGGCTCGGCAACCCGATGTTTTCGCGGATCGCACGGCGCTGGTTCCGCGCGCCCGTCCACGACATCTACTGCGGCCTGCGCGGCTTCACGAAGACGCTGTACCAGACGCTCGACCAGCGCTGCACCGGGATGGAGTTCGCCACCGAGATGATCATCAAGGCGAGCCTCTCGGGCGCGCGCATCGGCGAGGTGCCAATCACCCTGCACCCGGACGGCCGCAGAAGCCACCCGCCGCATCTGAAGACGTTCCGCGACGGATGGCGCACGCTGCGCTTTTTCCTGATGTGCACGCCGCGCCGGCTCTTCCTGATGCCGGGGCTGATCCTCGTCGTGCTGGGGATCGCCGGATTCACGGTGGCCATGCCGGGCATGACGATCGCGCGCATGACCTTCGACGCGCACACGCTCCTCTTCGCGAGCCTCGCGGTCATCTGCGGAAGCCAGAGCATGCTCTTCGCGCTGATCGCGAAGACGTTCGCGATCACGGAAGGTGTGCTGCCGTCCGATCCACGCGTCGACAGATTCGCGCGGATCCTCTCGCTCGAGCGCGGCCTGCTCCTGGGACTGGCCACCGTCCTCCTTGGCAGCATCATGCTCGTTGCCGCCGTCAACGAGTGGCGCGTCCGCGATTTCGGCCGTCTGAACTACGCCGAGACGATGCGAGTGGTCGTGCCCGGCGTGACGCTGGCCGTGCTCGGGTACCAGACGATTCTCGCGTGCTTTTTCCTCAGCCTGCTGACCATGCGGCGGCGCTGAATGGCGTCGGAGTTCGACGCCTACGCCGGACACTACGACAGCGCGCTGAACCGGGGGCTCTCGCTGTCGGGCGAGTCCAAGGAATACTTCGCCCGCGTGCGCGTGCGATGGCTCGCCGCCCGCCTGTCGGAACTCGGCGTCCAGCCGGCCCACGTCCTCGACTATGGGTGCGGCACCGGCGGCACCAGCCCCGAGCTGCTCGAACAGCTTCACGCACAGACGGTCGTCGGCGTGGACGCGTCGCGCGAGAGCCTCGACGTCGCGCGAACCGCGCACGCCGACCGCCGACTGCAGTTCAAGACCATGGGCGACCTCGAGCCGTCAGGACAATTCGAGGTCGCCTACTGCAACGGCGTCTTCCATCACGTCGAGCCCGGGCAGCGACTGGACGCGGTCGGCTACGTGCACCGATCGCTGTCAAAGGGCGGATACTTCGGCCTCTGGGAGAACAACCCGTGGAATCCGGGCACCCGGCTCGTCATGCGGCGCATTCCATTCGATCGCGACGCGAAGCTGCTCTCGCCGCCGCGCGCGCGTGAGCTGCTCACCCGCGCCGGGTTTGACGTGCTGCGGACGGATTTCCTCTTTTTCTTTCCACGCATGCTGTCCGCGCTGCGGCCGCTCGAGGCCAGCCTCGCCCGCTTCCCCGCTGGCGCGCAGTACATGGTGCTCGGCCGGAAGGGTAAATGATCAGCCCTCCTCTCCCGTCGCTCATGACCGCGCTGGTCGCGGTCCTGGTCCTCATCGGCGGGATCATCGTCATCGCGCGCCTGAGCCGGCACTGGACCACCTATCCCTCACGCGTCGCCACATTCCTGTCGGGCGCCTGGTCGCCGGGTGTCGCGGGGATCGTGACGCTCCTCGTCGTCCGCATCGTCTGGGGGTCGTTTCACGAACCTGGCGTCGTTCACGATGAGCGCGCCTACCTGCTGCAGGCGGAAATCTTCGCGAGCCGGCACTGGACCGCGCCGTCGCCCCCG
>CAWJWD010000005.1:0-10049 GCA_963846505.1 uncultured Thermoleophilaceae bacterium
GGTCGTAGGCGGCGTCGAGCAACCGCTCGCGACCGCTGCCCGGTCCGGTGCGTCTGGCGGCTTGGCGCGTGCCTTGCACCACGACGACTATAGGACCGATGCGCGCGCCATCGCGCGAACTACCTCGAACCGGTCAGGCCTGTAGCGCAGAGCGCACCAGCCGCCGAACAGCGGGGAATCGGGGCGCGCCGATCACCCGACGGGACGGATCGTCAGCATGTGGGAGTCGTGAGCGCTTCCTCGGACAGCACGACCACGCGCGGCATCGCGCGGCTGCTGCCCAAGGGCAACGTCGAAGGGAGCATCTACGGCGTGATCCTGGTCAGCTCGCTGATCGCGACGCTGAGCCCCGAGAACGACGTCGGCGTGACGATGGCCGCGATCGCTGTCACCACGGCCGTGTTCGCGCTCGCGCACGCCTGGGCGCACGCCGTCAGCCACGCGGCGGAGATCCACGCGCCGATCGATCGGCGCGTGCTGCTGCGCTCGCTCGGCCACGAGTGGGCGATCGTGCAGGCGGCGGGTCCCGTGCTGCTGGCGCTGATCCCGGTCGCGCTCGGTTGGTACGACCAGACCACCGGCCTCTGGATCGGCCTCTGCTGCAACATCGTCCTGCTGCTGATCTGGGGCGCCGGCGTCCGCGAGCTGGCAGGCGGTACGCGCATGCAGATGCTGCTCTCGGCGCTCGCCAGCGGCAGTCTCGGGCTGCTGCTGGCGGCGCTCAAGGTGCTCGTGCACTGAGGCGTCGGGGTTTTACAGAGGTGTTGCACGCGTAACCCGCGTGTGCGGCGCGGCCTGCCACGATGGACGACCGTGACCGCCAGCGCCGCATCCGAGACCTTCGCCGCCGACGCCCTGGAGCGCCTGCGCACGCTGACCGCGGCGTCCGCCGCGGAGTTTCGTCCCGATCAGCTCGAGGCGATCCGCGACGTCGTGGTCGACCGCGCGCGCGTGCTGTGCGTGCAACGCACGGGCTGGGGCAAGTCCGCGGTCTACTTCGTCGCCACCGCCTTGCTGCGCGAGGCGGGTGCGGGACCGACGCTGATCGTGAGCCCGTTGCTCGCGTTGATGCGCAACCAGATCGCCGCGGCACAGCGACTCGGGCTGCGCGCGTACACGATCAACTCGACCAATCGCGACGAGTGGGACGACGTGCGCTCCCGGCTGGCGGCCGACCAGATCGACTTGCTGCTGATCAGCCCCGAGCGGCTCAACAACCCCCGCTTCCGCGACGACATGCTGCCGCTGTTCGCCGCGTCGGTGGGACTGCTGGTGATCGACGAGGCGCACTGCATCTCCGATTGGGGCCATGACTTCCGTCCCGACTACCGGCGCGTGAAGGACATGCTCGACGCGCTCGGACCCGACGTGGCCGTGCTCGGCACGACGGCCACCGCCAACGACCGTGTCGTCGGCGACGTGATGGAGCAGCTCGGAGGCGGGGACGTCGACGCGCGGGCCGGCGTGGACGGAGGGCCTCCGGGCGTCGAACGGCTCCGGTCCTACCGGGGGCCGCTCGCGCGCACGAGTCTGCGCCTGGAAGCGGTCGAGCTGCCGCGGCCGGCCGAGCGGCTGGCGTGGCTGGTCGAGCAGCTGCCGGCGCTGTCGGGGTCGGGGATCGTCTATACGCTGACCAAGCGTGACGCCGAGCAGGTCGCCGGCTTCCTGAACGCCAACGGCGTGCCCGCGCTCGCCTACAGCGGTGAGACCGACGCCGGCACGCGGGTCGACACCGAGGAGCGGCTGCTGCGCAACGAGGTCAAGGCGGTCGTGGCGACGAGCGCCCTCGGCATGGGCTACGACAAGTCCGACCTCACCTTCGTCGTGCACTTCCAAGCGCCCGGCTCGGTCGTCGCCTACTACCAGCAGGTCGGCCGCGCCGGCCGCGGCGTCGACCACGCCGACGTCGTGCTGCTGCGCGGCGCGGAGGACCGGCGGATCCAGGACTTCTTCATCGAGCAGGCCTTCCCGGCGTACGAGCGGGTGCGCGCGGTGCTCGACGAGCTCGAGGCCGCCGGCGAGGAGGGGCGCACGACGCGCGAGCTGATGGCCGTGGTGAACCTCGGCATGGGCCGGATCGAGGCGATGCTGAAGATCCTCGACGTCGAGGGCGCGGTGCGCCGGGCCGGCACGCGCTGGCAGATCGTTCCCGGCGCCGACTGGCACTACGACGGCGAGCGCTACGCAGCGGTCACCGAGCTGCGCCGGGCCGAGCAGGCCCAGATGGCCGTCTACGGCAGCGACGGCCGCTGCCTGATGCGCACGCTGCAGCAGGCGCTCGACGATCCCGACCCGCAGGACTGCGGCCGCTGCTCGGTCTGCACCGCACCGCGCTTCGACCAACCGCCCGCGCCGACGCTGGTGGAGCTGGCCCAGCGCCACCTGCGCTCGCGGCCGATCGAGCTCGAGGTGCGCAAGATGGCACCGGATCCCGGCGGCACGATGCGCAAGATCCCCGCCGACGCGCTCGTCGAGCCTGGCTGGGCGCTGGCGCGCGTCGGCGACGGCGGCTGGTGGCCCGCCGTCGACCGCGGCCTGCGCGCCGGGCGGATGGACGACGAGGTCGTCGAGGGTCTCGCGGAGCTGCTGCGCGGCGCGGGCACCTCGGTCACGTGGATCGCCGACGTCCCTTCGGCCCGGCTGGGCGGCGTGCTGGCGGACCTCGGAGCGCGGCTGGCGGGAACGCTCGGCGTCGGCTACGTCGAGTTGGTGCGGCGCACCGAGGAGCGCCCGCCGCAACGCGAGCTGGCAAACGCGGTCCAGCAGGCGGCCAACGTGCGCGGCGCGTTCGCGATCGCCGAGCGGCCGCCGACGGGCACGGGTGTCTTGCTCGACGACCGCCGGCTGTCGGGCTGGACGCTGGCGATGGTCGGCGGCCAGCTGCGCAAGGCGGGAGCGCACGCGGTGGTGCCGGTCGTGCTCGCGACGCTGAACTAGCGACGCCGCGCGCGGCCGCGCGCAGTAGAAGTCCGCGTGTGAGCACCGCTCCGCTAGCCCCGAGTGCGCTGCGACCGATCTGGATCGGGCTCGGCGTGCTGGCCGCGATCGAGGGCGTCTACGAGCTCACCGGCCTCGGCGGCGGCCACGTGCTGCTCGACGACTGGCTCCACAACGTCGTCACGCTGTGCGCGGCCCTGCTCTGCCTGGCGCGGGCGGTCTACGAGCCCCACGGCCGGACCGCCTGGGCGCTGATCGGTGCCGGGCTGCTGGCCTGGGCGCTCGGCGAGATCAGCTGGACGCTCTTCTACGAGCACGAGACGCCCACGCCGCCGACGCTCTCCGATCCGCTCTGGCTTGCCTGGTACCCGCTCACCGCGATCGGCATCGCGCTGCTGATCCGCCTGCACGTGGGCAACTTCGAGCTGCACCGCTGGATGGACGGGCTGGCGGTGACGCTGCTGGTGATGACGCCCGCCGTGGCGCTGTTCCTCGAGCCGGTGATCGAGGAGTCCGAGCACGACGCGCTCGCGACGGTGATCGAGTTCGGCTACCCGATCCTCGACGCGCTGATCGTGGGAGCCATCCTCGGCGTCTACAGCCTGCTCAACTGGCGCCCGGGACGTGCCTGGCTGCTGCTCGGCCTGGGCGCCATCCTGATGGCGGTCGGCGACGCGCTGTTCGCCGTGCAGGAGGCACGCGAGGCCTACGTCGACGACGGCTACGACCTCGTCTGGACGCTCGGCGCGCTGCTGATCGCCTACGCCGCCTGGTCGTCGGTGCCGACCCCCGTCGTGCACGAGCGGCCGAGCGGCTGGCGCGCGATCGCGCTGCCGTTGGCCGCCCAGGCGATCGCCGCCGCGATCCAGGTCTACGGCCTCTTCCACGAGCTCGGACCCGGCGAGCGCATCGTCACGCTGGCGGTGCTGCTGATCGCGATGGTCCAGATCGTGGTCTCGCGCCCGCGCGACGCCGAGCCTTGAGCACCGCGGCATGAGCGCCGATGAAGACCGCATGGAGCCCGTGCCCCTGGAGGCGGAGGACCGCGCGATCCTCGCGCTCGAGAGCGACGTCGTCGCCGGGCACACCTGCAAGGTCATCCGGCTGGACGGGACGGCACCGGACGTCGACGCGCTGCGTCGCGCCCTGGCTGATCGGATCACGCGCGTCCCCGCGCTGACCCGCCGCCTCGGTGGCAGCGAGGACGCGCCCGCCTGGATCGATGCCGGCGACTTCGAGCTCGCCGACCACGTCGTCGCGGCGGCCTGCCCCGGCCCACTCGACCCAGTCGCACTGCGCGCCGAGGTCGCGCGCCTGTTCGCCGAGCGCCTCGACCGCTCACGGCCGCTCTGGCGAATCGACGTCGCAGCGTTGGCCGGCGGCGGCAGCGCGTTGATCTGGCGCATCCACCATGCGCTCGCCGACGGCACCGCCGCGATGCGCTTCGCCCACGACCTCCTGTGGGACGAACCCTGCGACGACCCCGTCCCGCGCGAGCGAGCGAACCGCGCGAGCGGCAGCGGCCGGCCCGCTCACGTGGCCGGCTTCCTCCGCCGCGAGCTCCCGCTGGACGCCAGGCGCTCCCCCTTCGACGGGCAGATCGGTCACGAGCGCGAGGTCGCCTTCGCGCTCGTCCCCCTCCGGCCGCTCCACGACGCCGCCAAGCACATCGACGGCGTCTCGCTCAACGACGCCGTGCTGGCGATCGTGGCGGGCGCCCTGCA
Source organism: uncultured Thermoleophilaceae bacterium (assembly GCA_963846505.1). Taxonomy (GTDB): domain Bacteria; phylum Actinomycetota; class Thermoleophilia; order Solirubrobacterales; family Thermoleophilaceae; genus JACVRW01. The sequence goes on from CAWJWD010000005.1 coordinate 4,662, forward strand.
GCGCTGGCTCGAGGCCCACCACGCCGGTCTCGGCTCGGTGCGCGTCAAGGTCCCGGTGAGCCTCCGCCACCCCGGCGACGACGCCGGCAACCACGACTCGGCCTTCACCCTGCCGCTGCCGCTCGGCGCGCCCGATCCCGTCGCTCGCCTCGACGCGGTGCACGCGGCCACCAGCGGTCGCAAGCAGGGTCATGACGCCGAGACGCTCGAGGCCGTGCTGCGCGAGCTCGGCCACGTCTCGCCCCGACTGCGAGCGATCGCCGAGCGGATCGAGGACAGCCCGCGCGGCTTCGCGCTCAGCGTCTCGAACGTGCCGGGCCCGCGCGCTCCCGTGAGCGTGCTCGGAGCACCGGTCGCGAGCCTGCACTCGATCGCCGAGATCGGCGAGCGCCACGCCCTGCGCGTGGCGGTGGTCTCGCTCGCCGACCGGCTGGCGTTCGGCCTCTGTGCGGACCCGGCCATCGTGCCCGACGTGCAGTCGCTCGCGGACGGGCTCGAGGCCGAGGCCGCCGCGTTGATCGCCGCGGCGCCGGCCCAAGCACCCCTTCCTAGCGGCTTACCTCCCAGGTAGGCGACGCGCCGCCGAGCCGGCGCTATGGTCGCCCGCCATGACCACCGCCATCGCCGACGTGGGCGTCGGCCCCCTGTTGCGCAGCTGGCGTCAGCGACGCCGGCTGAGTCAGCCGGAGCTGGCGCTGGAGGCCGGCGTCTCGGCCCGTCACGTCAGCTTTGTCGAGACCGGGCGCTCGAGCTCGTCCTCGCCGGCCACGAGCCGTTCCCGGCAGTGGTCGTCGACCGCGAGTGGGAGCTGGTCGCGGGCAACCGCAGCGTCGCGCTGCTGACCGACGGCGTCGCGCCGGAGCTGCTGGAGCCTCCGGTCAACGTGCTGCGTCTCGGCCTGCATCCCGACGGGCTCGCGCCGCGCATCCTCAACTTCGCCGAGTGGCGCGCGCACCTGCTCGATCGCCTGCAGCGCCAGGTCCTGCTCAGCGGCGACGCGGCGCTGAGCTCCCTCTACGAGGAGCTGGCCGCCTACCCCGGGCCGGCACACGACGCCGGCGCGGCGCACGGCCCGGGCATCGTCGTGCCGCTGCGCCTACGGGCCGGCGAGCACGAGCTTGCCTTCTTCAGCACCGTCGCCACCTTCGGCACCGCGATCGACATCACCGTCGCCGAGCTCTCGATCGAGTCGTTCTTTCCCGCCGACTCCCACACTGCCGAGACGGTGCGGGCATACGTGCGCGGCCTGCCCACGCGCGGGCGGTAGTCCGAGCGTCAGCGGCGCGGGCGCATCAGCACGATCCAGCCGAGCGCGGCGATCAGCGCGAAGACGCCCATGCCGGTCAGCACCGCCGCGAAGCCGTCGGCGACGCCGCTGCCCGCACCCGCGCGGAAGGCGTCCCGGTTGCTCGAGTCGAGGGTGCGCTCGGTCGAGCGCACGTGCTCGGGTGCCCCCGTGAGGCTCTTGTCGAGCCGCTCGCGCTCGAGCTGCTGGACGCCGACGCTCGCCAAGCGCTCGTTGAGGCGGTCGGAGCCGACCGACGTGAAGACCGCCGTGCCGATCGAGATCGCCAGCGCCGCGCCGAGGTAGCGCACGACGTTGACGATCCCGGCCGCCTCGCCCGCCTGGTCGTCGCGGACGGCGCGCATGCCCGCGGCCGACGGCGCCGAGAAGGTGATGCCGACGCCCAGCCCCACGATCACGGTGCGCCACCAGAGCTCGCCGAAGCCGGAGTGCTCGTCGAGGCCGCCGAGCAGCAGGCCCCCGACGCCCATCAGCGCCAGTCCGACGGCGATCGGCCAGCGAAAGCCGACCCGGTCGCAGACGCGCCCGATCGCCATCGAGGCGACGAAGACGCAGAAGCCGTACGGCAGCAGTGCCACGCTGGCCGTCATCGCCGACCAATCGAGCGTCACGACCGCCTGCATGTAGATGTTGGCGAAGTAGAGGAAGCCGATCAGGAAGACGGCGTTGGCGAAGGTGCCGAGATTGGCCGCCTCGAGCGCCGGGTCGCGCAGCAGGCGGAGGTGCAGCAGCGGCTGGAGCCGACGCGACTCGACCACCGCCAGCGCGACGAGCGCGAGCGCGCTGACCGCGAAGGCGGCGATCGTGCGCGGATCGCCCCAGCCCCAGGCCGGACCCTGCTGGATCGCCAGGATCAGCCCGAAGAGGCCGATCGGCAGCAACGCGACGCCCCAGACGTCGAGGCGCGGGCGCTCGCGCGGAGCCGGCAGGCCGCGCAGGATCGTCCAGGCGGCGACCGCGGTCGCGGCGCCGGCGATCACCGTCAGCCACCAGACCCAGCGCCAGCTGATCGTGTCGGTCAGCGCCCCGCCGATCAGGGGGCCGAGCGCGAAGGCGACGCCGCCGACCGCACCCCAGATCCCGAGTGCGAAGCCCTGCCGCTCCGGCGGGTAGGCGAGGCGCAGGATCGCCATCGTCGCCGGCATCAGGCAGGCCGCGCCGAAGCCCTGCAGGAAGCGACCGAGGATCGCCGGCCAGGGTGCGTCGGCGATCGCCACCAGCGCCGCCGCGAACGCGAAGATCGCCATGCCGGCGGTCAGCACCGTGCGCTCGCCGAGCATGTCGCCGAGCCGGCCGCCGAGCACCACGAAGGCGGCTGCGGCGAGCATGTAGATGCCGACCGTCCAGCCGAGCTCGCCGGCGCCCATGCCGAGGTCGCCGGCGATCGCGTTGAGCGCGGTGTTGACCGCCGTCGTGTTGACGCCGATCAGGAACAGCACGACGCACGAGAGCGCGAGCACGACGCCCGCCGGCGCCTGGACCGACCCGTCGCGAGCGGCGCGCGGATGGGGATGCGGGACGTGCAGCAGCGCTCCGCCGACCACCGTTCGCGTCGTGCTCACGCTGCGGACCCTTCCACACAGCTCGGCTGCCCACCGCTTCCCGATGCACGGCGAACAGAGACGGTGCCGGGGCGCGAGAATGCCCCGGCATGGCCTCCAGCGCGCTGCCCCGCTACGCCCTCGATCGCCTGGACGGCATGCTGCGCGTCCGGGCGCGCGCCACCCCGCCGCCCACCGGCGTGAGCGTCGACTGGGACGTGCCGATCGCGGTGCGCGACGGGACGGTGCTGCGCGCGAACGTCTTTCGACCCGCCGGCGGCGGTCGCTGGCCGGTGATCATGTCCGCGCATCCCTACGGCAAGGACGACCTGCCCAAGCCCGGCCGGCGCGGCGGCCAGCGCGTCTCGCTCCAGTACCGCGTGCTGCGCCAGCCCGAGCCGCTGTCGTTCTCGGCCTGGACGAGCTGGGAGGCGCCCGACCCTGCCTTCTGGGTCGCCAACGGCTACGCGGTCGTCAACTGCGACCTGCGCGGGGCCGGCAGCTCGGACGGGGTCGGCAAGCTGCTCTCGCGCGAGGAGAGCGAGGACTACCACGACCTGATCGAGTGGGCCGGCGCCCAGTCCTGGTCGACGGGCCGCGTCGGGTTGAACGGCGTCAGCTACCTCGCGCTCAGCCAGTACGGCGCGGCGGCCACGCGACCGCCGTCGCTGGCGGCGATCTGCCCCTGGGAGGGCTTCAGCGATCCGTACCGCGACCTGCTGCTGCCCGGCGGGATTCGCGAGCAGGGCTTCGCGCGCATGTGGAGCCGCGGCCTGCGCAACAACCGGCTGGCCTACGACATCCGGTCGATGCAGCGCGCCCATCCCCTGCGCGACGAGTTCTGGCAGGGCCTGACGCCGGAGCTCGAACGAGTCGCGACGCCGATGCTCGTCTGCGGCAGCTTCTCCGACCACTGCCTGCACTCGGGCGGCTCGATCCGCGCCTTCGAGCAGGTGCGCTCGCCCCAGCGCTGGCTCTACACCCATCGCGCCGGCAAGTGGGCGACCTACTACTCCCAGGAGGCGCTCGCCACGCAGCTGCGCTTCTTCGACCACTTCCTCCAGGACGCCGACAACGGCCAGCCCGACGTGCCGCGCGTGCGCTTGGCCGTCCACGACGTGCGCGACCAGCCCGCGGAGGTGCGCGCCGAGGACGACTGGCCGCTGCCGCGCACGCGCTGGGAGCCGCTGCACCTGCTGCCGGACGGCCGCCTCGTTCCCGAGCCCGGGACGGGATCGGGCTCGATCGCCTTCGACCTGCGCCGCGGCGAGGCGTCGTTTCGCCATCGGGTGCAGGAGCCGCTCGAGCTGACCGGCCCGATGGCACTGCGCCTGCGCGTGGAGCTGCGCGACTGCGACGACGCCAACCTCTTCGTCGGCGTCGAGAAGTGGCGCGGCGGCGAACGCGTCGCGCTCGAGGGCTCGTACGGCTACGGTCTCGACCGCGTCACCACGGGTTGGTTGAAGCTCTCGCTGCGCGAGCTCGACCGCGAGCGCTCGCGCCCGTGGGAGCCGGTGCACACCTACCTGAATCCCCAGCCCCTGCCGCCGGGTGAGATCGTCGCGGCCGACTTCCGCCTGCGGCCCTCCTCGACCCGCTTCGCCCCCGGTGACGAGCTGCGCCTGGTCGTGCGCGGACGCTGGCTGTCCGCGCGCAACCCGTTCACCGGCCAGCTGCCGGCCGCGTACGTCCCGAGCGGCCCGGGTACGGCGATCCTGCACTGCGGCGCCGGCAGCGGCGCCCAGCTGCTCGCAGCGCACGTATGAACCGGCGCTCCTCCCACTCCAGCGGCCGCGACGACACGCTCCGATCCGTCTGACAGTCTTTCGCGCCATGCTGAAGCTGCCGGAGCAGGTCAAGGCGTTGCTGTTCGACATGGACGGCGTGCTCACCGATACCGCCTCCATCCACGCGCGCGCGTGGAAGGAGACCTTCGACGTCTTCCTGCGCGAGCACGGCGACCAGCAGCCGTTCGACCTCGAGCGCGACTACGGGCAGTACGTCGACGGCAAGAAGCGCGAGGACGGCGTGCGCGACTTCCTCGCGTCGCGGGGCATCGCGCTGCCGGAGGGCGACCCTGACGACGCCCCCGGCGCGGACACGGTCTACGGCGTCGGCCGGCGCAAGAACGACCTCGTCCAGAAGCTGATCGAGGAGCAGGGCGTCGACGTCTACGAGGGCTCGCGCAAGCTGGTGGAGGCCGCCCGCGCCGCCGGCCTCAAGACGGCCGTCGTGTCGTCGAGCGCCAACACCCCCAAGATCCTCGAGGCCGCCGGCATGACCGATCTCTTCGACGCCCGCGTGGACGGCAACACGATCGTCCGCGAGAACCTCAGGGGCAAGCCCGCGCCGGACTCGTTCCTGCGCGGCGCGGAGCTGCTGGGGGTGCTGCCCACGCAGGCCGCCGTGTTCGAGGACGCGCTCGCCGGGGTCGCAGCCGGCAAGGCCGGCGGCTTCGCGCTCACGGTCGGCGTCGATCGCCATGACAATCCCGACGGCTTGCGTCAGCACGGTGCCGACGTCGTCGTCGAAGACCTCGCG
>CAWJWD010000006.1:0-807588 GCA_963846505.1 uncultured Thermoleophilaceae bacterium
AGCGGAGGCGGCGCGATGATCCTGCGCGGCAGCGACACCGTGCTGGTGCTGGGCATTACCGGCAAGCAGGGCACCTTCTGGTCCGAGCGCATGCGCGACTACGGCACGCGGATCGTCGGCGGCGTCAATCCCAGGCGCGCAGGCGAGCCGCACTTGGACCTGCCCGTGTGGGCTACGGCGCGCGAGGCGGCCAGGGAGACCAAAGTCGACGCGGCCGTGATGTTCATCCCCCCGTTCGGCGTCAAGGAGGCGGCGCTCGATGCCATCGATGCCGGCATCGGCCGGGTCGTGTGCCTCACCGAGCACGTGCCCGTGCACGATACCATGTACGTCCTCGCCGCCGCGCGCGAGCGCGGCGCGCAGCTGATCGGACCCAATACGGCGGCCTCGTTACCGTGGGCGAGTGCTTCGTCGGCTTCATGCCGGCATTCAACACCCGCGTCTTCCAGCCGGGAGCATAGGGGTGATCTCGCGCTCCGGCTCGCTCGGCACGCTCTTGTGCCTGAACCTCGTGCAGGCGGGGCTCGGGTTCTCCGCCTTCATCGGCATCGGGGGCGATCCCATCATCGGCACCACCACCAGGGACGCGCTGGTCGCGCTCGATCGCGTCGGCACCGAGGCGGTCGCCCTGGTTGGCGAGATCGGCGGATCGATGAGGAGGAAGCGGCCGAGTATCCAGGACGATGCAAACCGATCGCGGCCTTCATTGCCGGTGCCGCCTCGCCTCCCGGCAAGCGCATGGGCCATGCCGGGGCGATCGTCATGGGCGACAAGGGCAGCTACGCCGGCAAGAAATCGGCGCTGGAGGCGGCCGGCGTCGCCGTGTGCCCGACGCCGAGCGGGGTCGCCGCCGACCTGAAGCGCGGCGAGCCCGAATAATATCGCAGCGCGCCATCACAGTTGCGCGAGGCCGGACGTCCAGTGCACTCCGGCGTCTATTCACGGTGCCGGGAGGATTACTCAAAGAACAGCCGCGGGTGGTCGACGGCTCATGCTCTCGGCCTGTACGCCGACAGCCTCGCCACTCCCGCCGCCCGCCCACTCGGCCCAACTTCGGCGCAGACGACCCAAACCGCCGCCGCCCACCGGCCGCGACCAAAGTCGAGGGCACGGACAACGTCTATCTCTTCCGCAACGTCAATCATCAGTCGATCTTCATCGTCACCAAGGCCGGCGTCATCGCGACGGACCCGGTCGCCTACGGCAGGCCGACCGGCGGGCAGGCCTACGTCGACGAGATCAAGAAGGTAACCAGCCAGCCGATCAAATACCTCATTTACAGCCATCATCACTTCGACCACATCGCCGGCGGCAAGGCGTTCAAGGATGCCGGGGCTCGCGTCATCGCCCACAAGCGCGCCAAGGAGCGCCTTGACGTCATCAAGGACCCGCATACCGTGCCGGCCGGACGAGGTGGTCACCGACGCGGGCAGGACCATCCAGCTCGGCGGGACCACCCTCGAGCTCAAGTATGTCGGCCTCAATCACTCCGACTCCACCTTGGTGATGCGCCTGCCCAAGGAAAAGCTGATTTTCGTCGTAGACCTGATCCCGATCGGCTCGGTGCCGGGCCGCGGCATGATCGACTTCCATCCCCTGGAGTTCGAAGATCGATCAAGAAGATCCTGGCCATGGACTGGCAACGGATCATTCCCGGCCATCCCGCGGCAGGCGGCAGGCACGGCACCAAGGAGGACGTCAAGGCCCTGCTCACGTTCCTGCAGGACGCCTCGGGCGAGGTGCAGAAGGCGGCGCGCGAGGGCAAGTGCTGGGACACGGCCGAGAAGGAGGTCAAGGTCCCCAAGTACGAGAGCTGGCCCGGCTATCAGAACAACATTCCCTTCGTGCTGCGCCGCTATTGCGGGCTCTGGGGCCGCGGCACTTCGCGATACCATTCTACTGTGACGGATTGGCGATGCCGGCAGGCCGACTGCCGGCATCTTTTTTGTGGCCGGCACGGCCGCGGAACTAAGATGCAGTTGAATTGCCGCTCGGAGAGAACGACAATGCTCAAAGTCTACGGCCGCGCCAATTCCATCAACGTGCGCCGCGTTCTGTGGATGCTCGATGAGGTGGGCGAAAAGTACGAGCGCGAGGACTGGGGGCGCGGGTTGAGGCCGACGGACGATCCTGAATTTCGCAGGATCAATCCGGTGGGCGTGGTGCCGGTCGTCGATGACGGCGATTTTCGGTTGCGCGAGCGCAATACCATCGTGCGCTATCTTGCCGACAAGCACGGGCGCGCCGACCTTTTCCCGAAGGACTTAAAGGAACGCGCCACCGTCGAGTCGTGGATGGACTGGTCCTCGACGGACTTTGCAAACGGCATGCGGCCCGTGTTTCACGGCCTCGTGGTGAAGAATCCTCCTTTGCCAACCAGGTCGATGCGGGCGTCGAGGAGTGGGGCAGGCAGATGAGCGTGCTCGATGCGCACCTCGCCGCCAACGGGAGCTATGTGACGGGAAAGACGTTCCCGATCGGGGAATTCCGGTAGGCTTGGTGGTCAACCGCTGGTTCTGAATTCCCTCCAGAAGCCGGCGTTCAAGGCCGTTTCGGCGTCTCCGACAGGCTTGCGGAGCGCCCGCCCTACAAGGCGCACGGCCGCAACGGCACACCTTGACCGGAGCCATTGATCCAGGAAATCCCTCATTCCGCGCGCATCCCTGCACTTTGGGAGAGAGGGACGTGTTGCGTCTCATACGAGTGAATGCCAGCAGGATCGCCTTAGCGCTCTTTGCCTTGTGCGCGCTCGTCGGGCAGGCAGAAGCGCAGGAGTACTGCGTGGCCTGCACCGGTCCGTCCGCAATGTATCGCTGCATCATCGATGGTGCGCGACCCGGCGGAAAGCAACCCCTGCAGACGCTTTGTGCAACCGCCATGGCCAAGGAAGGCCAGCATGCCGCCTGCAGCGTGAAGGGCGGTACGGTGTTCGACTGCACCGGGCCGGTCAAACGCGTTTCGTGGGCTGCCTACAACGAGCCGGCGGCCAAAGGGACGGTGCCGGAAACACCCAAACCTCAGGCAGCGCCTGCCCCCGCCAACGATCCCGACCAACCACCGAGGACGGTGGAAGAAATGGCCAAGCGGGCGAACCAGAAAACCGCCGAGCAGCTCAAGAAAAACAACGAAGACGTCAAAGAAAAGGTCGAGACGTTCGGCGACAAGGTCGGCGACACCACCGAGAGCGTGGCGATGCATCGCCTCGCTCTTCACACGCTGCACCGAGTAGCGATCTCCTAGGAGACGCTCAATGGCGGCGCAACCACTCGCGGGCTTGCCGCTGACTTCGGCGACCTCCGACTTGGTCATGTCGCCAGCGATTTCCATGCGGTAGCGTTTGGCTTCCGCGTTGCCGCGCAAGGCGGCAAGATTGAACCACTTGTGGGCCATGATCAGGTCGAGCGGAACATCGCGCCCCACGCGCAGTGCATCGAGGCCCAGTTGAAACAATCCGTCGGACGTGCCGCCACCTGGTGCGACCTCGACGGTCTCTACTACTCTCGCATCAAACCAGGACGCCGTGCAGCGCGGCCGGCAGGCGCTCGAGCTGATGACGCGCCAGCTCCGCTCGCAGGTCTGCCTCGGCGACACGACCGAGCCGATCACCTACGGGGACGGCAACGCCGTCCGCTTCTACGCCGACCTCAGCGACGGGTCGCGCAACGTCCAGCTGCGCGAGCTCAAGTACGACCCCGCTGCCAAGACGATCACCGAGAGCGCCTGGACCGGCGTCGGCACCTATCCGACCCTGACGTTCGGCGGCGCGCCGACCACCCGCACGCTGCTGACCAAGGCAGGGCGCATGGTCGAGGACACCGTCACCCGTCCGATCTTCCGCTACTTCGCGTTCAAGACCGGCGGCGCGCCGGGCGACATGGAGGAGCTGGCGGTGCCGCTGAACTCCGACGACGCCTCGCGCACGGTGATGATCAAGGTCGCCGTGTTCGCGATGCCGGACCGCTTCGCGCCCGCCGACCGCGACTCCACCAGCCTGCAGAGCGACATCTACGTGCGCCTCGCCGACCCCTCGAGGCCAACGGAGGGACCACGATGCCTTTGATGAACAGGCTGCGCGACCAGCGCGGCTTCACCACCGTCACCGTGATGGGCGTGCTGCTCGTCGGCGGGCTGCTGGTCGGCGCGAGCTTCGCGGCCGTCAACCCCGACATCTCGCTCTCGCGCCAGGACCAAGACACCAAGCAGGCCTACGGCGCCGCCGAGTCGGGGCTGCAGTGGTACCTCAACCGGCTCGGACAGGACAACAACTTCTACGTCCACTGCACGAACGTGCCGCGCCCGAACGCCACGGAGTACGCGCCCGTCAACCAGCGCTGGAACGGCTCGGGCGGCGATCCTCGCCTCTGGCGCAACCTCCCGGACGATCAGGCGAAGTACAGCGTCGAGCTGATGCCGGCGGGGGGCTACTCGAACTGCATCGAGAACGACCAGTACTCGATGATCGACCCGAGCGGCAACATGCGCCTGCGCGTGTCCGGCCGCTCCCGCGGCGAGACGCGCACGGTGCTGGCGACGCTGCGCCGGCGCAACTTCATCGACTTCATCTACTTCACGCACTTCGAGACGAGCGACCCGGCGACCTACGCGAACGCCACCGAGAGCGCGCGAGCGGAGATCGAGTGCTCGAAGTTCCGCTCGGACCGCACGAGCTTCTGCAGCGAGATCCAGTTCGCCCCCACCGACACCGTCAAGGGGCCCCTGCACTCCAACGACAGCATCCGCGTCTGCAATTCGCCGACCTTCGGCCGCAACCGGCGCGACTCGATCGAGCTCAACGGCAGCTCGCCCGGATACGTGGCCAGCTCCGGCTGCTCCGCGAACCCGACGTTCACCGGCACGCTCGTCTACCCCGCCGGTCAGCTGGAGATGCCGCCCTCGAACACGCAGATCGCGAGCATCGCGCAGTCGGCCTACCACTTCACCGGCCGCACCGAGATCACGCTCAACGGCACGACGATGTCGGTCAAGACCTACCTCCCGAGCGTGCAGACGCGAACGATGGACCTGCCTCCGAACGGCGTCATCTACGTCCACAACTCGAGCTGCGCGACGGGCTTCCAGCGCTCGCAGAGCTACGCGCTCAACACCGGCTGCGGCGACGTCTGGGTCAAGGGCAGCTACGGACGCGACCTCACGATCGCCGCCGACAACGACATCGTCATCAACGGTGACCTCACGCACGCCAACGACGGGCTGCTGCTCGGCCTGATCGCCAACAACTTCGTGCGGATCTACCACCCCGTCACGTTCAACACCTCCGGGCCCGGCGGCTGCACCAACAAGGCCGACGCGCTCTCGGGCCCGACGATCCAGGCCGCGATCCTGGCGCTGCGGCACTCCTTCATCGTCGACAACTGGCACTGCGGCGCCCCGCTGGGCGACCTCAACGTGGACGGCGCGATCGCGCAGCGCTTCCGCGGACCCGTCGGCACCGGCAACTCGACCAGCATCGTCACCGGCTACCGCAAGGAGTACGAGTACGACGACCGCCTGCGCTACCGCGAGCCGCCGTACTTCCTCGACCCCGTCCAGGCCTCCTGGCGGATCGCGCGCGAGACCGAGCAGGCCAAGGCCGTCAAGTAGCGCAGCGCCCGCCCCAGACGCCTCGTCCCGCTGCTCGCGCGCGGGCGGCTGCGGCCTCCAGCTCGCTCGCGTGGCGGGTGTTGGGCTCGATCGCCAGCGGACGTGCGAAGCCGCGCTCGGCCAGCAGTCGCGCCACCAGCCGGCCGTCGGGCAGGCGCACGTCGGCCAGCAGGCGACCGTAACGGTCGCGCGGCTCGGCGCCCGGCGCGTAGCGCACGCGCGCCCCGGGCGGCAGCAGCCGCTCGACGAACGCCGTCGCGGCGCGCCCGCAGGGCTCGGGCGACGCGCCCAGCTCCGGCGCGTCGATGCCGATCAGGCGCACCCGGTCCAGCCCCTCCAGCCGCACCGTGTCCCCGTCGACGACGCGCTCGACGACGGCGCTGCCGCCGACCACGGGCGCGTGGCCGGAGTCCGCCGAGCCGCAGCCGGCGGCCGCGGCGCAGCAGAGCAGCGCCGCGGCTAGTTGTCCGAGCCCATGCGGTCCCAGCAATAGAGCTCGACCGCTTCCGAAGCGAGCTCCACCAACCGCTCGTGCGACAGCCATGGCAGCACTGTGTCGAGCGCCTGCTCCTCGCTGACGCCGGCCTCGAACGCGTCGTCGCCCTTGAAGCCGGCGGCGATCTTCAGCGCCTCGCGCCGATGCTCCCCCAACTGCGGGAACGCCTGCAGCAGGAACTCCTTGTTGGCGATCGGCCGCCCGACCTCGAGCGAGGCGTGCCAGGCGGCGAGCATCGAGAGATCGTCGTCGTCGAGCTCGTCGACTGCCTTCGCGTAGTGCACCTGCAGCTCGTCGTCCGGGATCTCGTCGACCCAGGCACGCACGACCTCTCCGAGCAGCTGCCGGCGCGCCTCGCGGCCGACGCTCTCGGCGACGACGCGGATGGCTTCCTGGGGCTCGATGAAGCAGAGGGGCATAGGCGCCAAGATAGGCTCCGCCCCAGACGGAACCGCGCCGCTCAGGCAGGACCGGGGCCGGCCAGGTAGACGGCCACCCGTTCGGACGCCGACTTGAGCCGGCGAAAGTAGGCCGCACGGCTGAGGTTGAGCTCGTCGGCGGCCTGCTCGTGGCTGGGCGCGGGGTCGATGTAGCCGCGCAGGAGCACTCGCTGCAACAGCCGTTCGCCGGCGTCGTCGCCGAAGGCGCGCTCGGCGGCCTGCTCGATGCGTTCGCGCACCTCCGCGGCCCGCGCCTCGACGTCGCCGTCCAGTCGCGCCAGCGGGCTCTGCGCCAGCGCGTGCGGGAGCCGGAAGTCGCGGAGCGCCTGGCGCACGTCCTCGGCGGCGACGGCGTGGCCTGGCGCCGGCGCGCGCGGGGGCGCCAGCCCGAGCTCGAGGTAGACCATGTCGCGCTGGGCGCCGAGCAGGCCTCCCTCGCCGTAGTCCACGAGGTGGAACTCCTGACGACCGTCGGCCTTGGCGACGTCGAGCTCGGGGACGTGATGCGCGCCGAGCGCCGCCAGGAACAGCTGCAGGCCCTCGAGCGCGGGATCGACGGGCAGGTAGGCGTAGCGCGGGTTGGCGAGACCCGAGCGCAGCACCCCGGACATGTTGATCATCGCCTGGATGCGCGAGTCCTCGCCGTCGGTGAAGTCGATCGCGTCGCGCCAGATGATCGCGTTGCCGCCGGGGATCTCGGCGCGCGCGTGGCGCAGCACCGGCCCCAGCACAGGGTCGGCATCCGCCACCGGCGGGGCGCCGGCCGGCGTGACCGAGATCGCGAAGCCGCAGAGCGCGTCACCGGGGTCGCGGGCGATCGCGACCAGCTCCGGTGCCCGCTCGAACAGCGCGCGCGTGCTCGGCCACCAGCCGGCCTTGCCCTGGGCGCCGAGCAGCAGCGCGACCTGCTGGGCGTCGCCCTCGCGGACGGAGTCGATGCGGTTGCGCACGCTGCCCTCCCAGCTGTAGAAGGCGCGCAGGGCGGGCGCCTCGACCAGCTCCGCCAGGTCGACGGTCAGCAGCGGTCGGCCGTCGACCGCGCGCACGTAGAGGCTCTCGGCGATGCGCAGGCGCAAGTCGCGTTCGCGCTCGGGCTCGCGCTGGCGCAGGTCGGCGCGCAGGCCGCGCCGCACGAGCTCGTGCAGCGTCACGCCGCCGCCCAGCGGCTCGGCGAAGCTCCGGCCCTCGAGCCAGCGCAGCGCCGCCGTCGGGTCGACGTCGGGCAGCACGTCGCGCAGCAGCTCGACGGTCGTCACGCGCGCGATGCAGGCGACGCCGAGCACGTCGCGGTGAGCGGCCGTCGAGCTCGGCCTCGACCAACCGCCGCACGAGCGTGCGCAGCACCTCGTCGTCGGCGCTCGGGCGCCAGGCCGGGTCGTCCGCCGCGCCGGCCGCGAGCGTCAGCGCGAGCGGCGAGCCGCCGGCCCAGCGCGCCAGCGCCCCAGCCCGCTCGGCGTCCTCGAGACCGCGGCTCGCCAGCAGCTCGCGCGCCTCCTGCGGCGACAGCGGGGCCAACTCCAGCTCGCGCGTGACAGTCTCCCAGCCGCCGTCGAACCAGCCCGGGTCGGGAGCCCGCCGCCCGGCGATGACGACGATCGCGCGCTCGGGCAGCTCGGGCAGCAGCCCGTGGCGCAGATGCGCGCCGAGCGCGGCCATGCGCTCGTAGGTGTCGATCAGGACCAGCGGCCGTTCGAACTTGCGCGCCGGTGCGAGCGCGTCCTCGATCGCGTCCGCGACCGGCGGCAGGTCGCGTCCCTCGACGAGCGACCGGCGACCAGCCCGCGGTCCGTCCGCGGCGGGCGATCTCGCGCAGCAGCGCGCTCTTGCCGATCCCGCCCGGTCCGTGCACGAGCACGACGCTGGCGGGCGGATCGTCGACGAACAGCTCCGCGATTTGGGCGAGCTCGGGCCCACGACCGACGAAGGCCGCTTGGTCCCTGCGCGACATCCGAGCACCGAGGGTCAATTTCCGCGAGCCGCGCGGCAGCGTACCGCGTTCACGCGCGGCGCCTCCATCTGGGGCAGCTACGAGGCCGCCTGCCGGAGCGTGGCCTGGGGCTCGTGGGTGCAGAGCGCGGGTTGTCCCGGGCAGTCGGCGCAGAGCTCGAAGTGCGGCGCCTCGGTGGGCGCGAAGCGCGACCCGACCACGCCGCTCGCCAGCTCCAGCAGCTCGTGCTCCAGCCGTGGCGCGTCGGCGGCCGCGTAGAGGGTCGCGATCGGCTCGTCCGGACGTTCGAGCAACGCGTAGGCGACCTCGACCCGCTCGGCTTCGGCGCGCAGGGCCGCGAGCGCGTAGACGAGGCGCTGCGCGCCGTAGTCCTCGTCGACCAACCGCTGCGGGTCGCGGCCCTCAAGCCGGTCGCTCTTGTAGTCGACGATCAGCGCCCCGTGTGGCTCGTCGGCCAACACGTCGAGGAAGCCGTTGAGCAGCAGCGTGCGTCCGCGCGCGGACGGCGGCGCGAGCGTGAAGGCGAACGGCAGCTCGACGCGCACGCGCCGCGCACGGCCCAGGCGCGCGCTCAACTCCGTCGCCAGGAAGCGCTCGACCATGTCGCGCAGGTCGGCGACGTCGACGTCGCGCGCGCCGGCGCCGAAGCTCTCGATCAGCGTCCCCACCTCCGCGGCAGACGGCACCGCGGGGCGCCGGAAGTCGACGTGCTCGAGCAGCGCGTGCACGAGGCTGCCGCGCAGCAGCGGCGAGAGCTCGTCGGACTCGGCGGCTTCGGCGGTGCCCAGCGGTTGGTCGTCGAGCGCCGGAACCCCCAGCGCGCCGGGCTCCAGCGCGCGGCCGCCCGGCAAGCCGAGCGCGCGCTCAAGGTAGAAGCGGTACGAGCAGCGCTTGTAGGCCGCCAGGCCGGAGTAGCTGAGCCGACTGACCGGCAGCGCCCGCGGCGCCGGCGGCGCGCCCTGGTCCAGCCGTGCCTGCTCGCCGCCGCCCGCCTCGACGGGCGACGGTCGCACCGGACGGCGGTCGTCGGCGTCCAGCAGCTCGTCGAGCGTGGCCGGCGTCAGCCGCTGCCAGCCCACGCGCAGCGGTCGGCCGTCGTAGCTGCCCTCATGGACGCCGCTCGCTCCCTCGCCGGGGAGCTCGGGACAGAAGGCCCGCCAGACCCAGCGCAACGGCTCCGCCAGCGCCTTGGCCGGCGGCAGCGCCTCGAGGTCGGTCGCGCCGCTGAGGACCAGGTGCTCCTCCGCGCGCGTGGCGGCGACGTAGAAGATGCGCCGCTCCTCGGCCTCGTCGGCCTCGCGCTGGGCGAGCTTGATGCGCTCCAGCTCCTCGGTGTCGACCGCGCCGGCCCCCAGCGACGCCAGGCGCAGGCCGATCTGCCCGTCGTCGGAGATGCGCAGCGCCCCCGCCTCCTCGCGACCGTCCTTGCCGAGATCCGCCACGCAGACGACGGGAAACTCCAGGCCCTTGGCGCGGTGCACGGTCATCAGCCGCACGGCGTCGAGCCCCTCGGTCTCGAGCGGCGCCTCGCCCTCGCGCTCGGCGATCAGGTCGCGCTCGGCGACCGCGTCGATGAAGCCGCGCAGGTCGCGGCCCTGCTCGGCCTCGTAGCTGCGCGCCATCCGCATCAGCTTGCGCACGTTCGCCATGCGCCGATCGCCGGCCGGCAGCGACAGCACGTGCTGGTCATAGCCGGTCTGCGTCACCGCGCGGTCGATCAGGGTCTCCAGCGACACCGTCGGCGCGCTGCGGCGTTGGGCCTCGAACACGCGCACGAACTTCTCGATCCGGCGGCGATCGACGTCCGCCAGCTGGACGAGCAGGTCGTCGCGCTCGCGCAGGACGTGCCAGGGGTCGCGCTTGGTGGCGCGCGCCTCGAGACCGACGAGCGCGACGGCGTCGAGCGAGACGCCGACCAGCGGCGAGGCGAGCACCGAGTAGAGCGCCAGCGCGTCGAGCGGGTTCGCCAGCGCCGCCAGCCAATGGCGCAGGTCGGTCACCTGCTGCTGGCTCCAGTAGCCGCGCCCGCCGACGACGTGCGTGGGCACGCCGCGCTCCTCGAGCGCACGCTCGTAGCAGGCCATGTGGGTCGTGGCGCGCAGCAGCAGGACGACGTCGCAACGCCGGTAGGGGCCGCCGTCGCGGGTGAGCTCGTCGATGCGCCTGGCCAGCAGCCGCGCCTCGAGCGCACGCCAGGGTGTGATCGTGCGCAGGCTCTGGCCGAGCGGGTCCTCGCCCTCGTCGGCGAGCCGCTCCTCCCAGCGGCCCTTGTGCTTGTCGACGACCAGCAGCTCGACGGGCGGATCGACGCGCGGCGCCTCGGCACGAGCGTCGGGACGTTCGCGCAGCGGCTCGAAGTCCTCGCCCCAGAGCTCGGTGAAGGCGTGGTCGATCGCGTCCAGGACCTCGCCGCGCGTGCGGAAGTTCATCGTGATGCTGCGTGCGCGTCCGGCGCTGGCCGCCGCGGCGTGATGCCGGCGAAAGACCTCGACGTCGGCGTTGCGGAAGCCGTAGATCGACTGACGCTCGTCCCCGACGCGGAAGAGGTTGTCGCGCGCCAGCAGCTCCAGCAGTTCGTTCTGCAGCGGGTTGGTGTCCTGGAACTCGTCCACGAGCACGTGCGCGAAGCGCTCCCGGTAGCGCGCACGCAGCCCGTCGTCGGCGCGCAGCAGGTCGCGCGCGAGCAGCTCGAGATCCTCGAAGTCGAGCCCCGAGCGTCGGCGCTTGGCGAGCTCGTAGCCCTCGCCGAACAGTGCCAGCAGGTCGCGCAGCAGCGTGTGGTCGAGGTACTGACGCTGGGCGAGGCAGAGCTGGCGGTACTCGGCGAGCGCCTCCTTGTACGCCATGCAGACCTCGCTCGAGAGCGCCTTGGCCGTGCCCTTGAGCGCGAGCTTGTCGAGCTCGCCCGGCTCGGCGAAGACGCCTGCCGGCGCGGCGACGGCTGTGGCATGACCGTTCGAGGCCGTCGCCGGCAGCGGCCGGCTGAGCACGGTCAGGCAGCGCTCGATCGCGCCCAGGCCGGCGCGCACCTGCTTGCCCGGCTCGGGCAGCGAGCCCAACTCGACGGCCGCAGCCGCTGCGGCGGCGATCAGGTGGTCCCGCTCGTCGCCGGTCTGCGGCGGCTGCACCGGCTCGAGCAGCGGCCGCCGCCGGCCGCGGCTGCGCAGCCGCGAGTGGACCGTGCGCACCATCTCGCGCAGGCGGTCGGGCGTGTAGGCGGCGACCATCTCCAGCCGCGCGGGATCGCGGCCGTCGCCGAGGAAGCCCTCGAGCGCGCCGTCGAAGGCGTCGAGCGCGATCCGCTCGGCCTCGAGCGCGTCCAGCACCCGGTACTCCGGATCGATGCCGGCGGCGAGCGCGTGCGCGCGCAGCAGGCGCGAGCAGAAGCCGTGGATGGTCGAGATCCAGGCCTGCTCCGCGGCACGCGCCTGCTCGCGCTGGCCGAGCTCGAGCAGCCGCGCCCGCACTCGCCGGCGCATCTCCTGGGCGGCCTTCTCGGTGAACGTGATCGCGAGGATGCCGTCCACCGGCACCTCGTCCTCGATCACCGCGCGCACGAAGCGCTCCACCAGCACCGAGGTCTTCCCCGCCCCCGCGCCGGCGCGCACGAGCAGCGAGCCGTCGCGCAGCTCGACCGCGGCCCGTTGCTCGTCGGTCAACTCGGGCACGCTCACTCCTCGCTGCGGCAGATCGAGGGATAGGAGCAGCCGCCGTTCCAGGCGCACGAGTCGGGGGACGAGCACAGCCGCCCGCCGCGCAGGCGCTCGGCGGTCTCGGCGATGCGCTCGCCGGCGCGCTCCAGCACCGCGGCGAACTCCGGCTGCTCCAGGCGGTCGTTGTCGAAGAAGTCCGAGCCCAGCTGCGGCAGCTCGGCGCTCACCATGCCGCGCGGCCGGCGCTCCTCGCCCCCCAGCGGCACGTAGACGCCGCCGGCGGGGCGCAGGCCGAGCAGCCGCTCGACGACGAGCATGTAGAGGGCGGCCTGGAGGCGGTTCTCGGGCTCCCAGCTGGCGACCTTGTAGCTCTCGACGCGCTTGCCGCTCTTGTAGTCGCGCACGAGCGCATGGCCGTCCCAGACGTCGACGCGGTCGATCCTGCCCCGGACGCGCAACCCGCCCGCCACCTCGACGGGCTCGTCGTCGGGACCCCCGAACTGCAGCTCGAAGTGCTCGGGCTCGAACTCGCCGTCGATCGACGCGTCGTGGCGCAGGTAGCGCAGCAGGTCGAACTCCAGCCGCCGCAACGCTGCGCGCACGCGCGTCTGCTGCGGCGAGAGCTGGAACTCGCCGCGGCTGGCGTGCAGCTGCTCTACCAGGATGCGCTCGGCCAGCGGCAGCGTCTCGGGCGTGACGCGCCCGCTGCCGGTCTGCTCGCGCAGCTCGGTGTAGGTGCGCTGCAGCACCGCGTGGGCGTAGCTGCCGCGGACGAGCTGCTCGGGATCGGGCTCGAGCGCCAGCGGCTGGAGCAGATCGTCCACGAGCCACTTCACCGGGCAGTCGGCGAAGTGCTCCAGCGCCGCCGCCGAGACCGTCTCGCGCCGGGCCAGCCGCTCGAGTACGGGCTCGGCGGTCAGCGGACCGGGCGGTGCCGGCTCGCGGCGCGGCCCGCGCAGTGCGAGCGCCCGGTACTGCTCCTCGATCGTCGGGGCCAGGTCCGGCTCCCAGGTGACCTCCGACAGCGAACGCCGACGTTCCGGCAGCGGCCCGAGCGCGTCGTGGACGTCCTCGAGGAAGAACGACGCAGCCTGCGGATCGCCCTCCTCGTCGCTCGTGCGGGTGCTGAGCACCAGCAGCCGCTCGGCGCGCGAGGCGCAGACGTAGAACAGGTAGCGCTCGCGGTCGAGCTGGTCCTCGCGCAGCGGCAGCCGCAGCCCCGAGGCCGCGGCCAGCTCGCGCCGGTCCTGGTCGGGCAGGAACGGCTCGGGGGCCGCCGGGCGCGGGAACTCGCCCTCCTGCAGCCCGCAGACGAAGACGGCCTCGAAGCGGCGTGCGCGAATCGCCTCGGGCGGCGCCACCTGGACGCGATCGGGCTGCGGGTCCTCGCCGACGCGCACCCGCAGGCGCTCGAGCAGCGCATGCACGCGCCCTGCGTCGAGCCGCGCGCGCGGCCCCGAGCTCCCGTTGGCCTCGCGCCGGCTCGGGTCGTCGGCGACGAGCTGATGCAGCTCTCGGAGGGCGTCGTGCGCGGCGCGGAAGGCGCGTGCCTCGTCGAGCTCCGGACCGCTCAGGATCGGCGCCCGGCGTCGGTGCGGCGCGGCGAAGAGGCGCTGGAGCTCGCGATCGAGCTCGGTCACCAGCGCCGCGCCGTCGGCGGCGGACCGCAAGCGGTCGAGCTCGTCGAGCGGCCAGCGTCGCTGCTCCCAGAGCTCGCGCGCGGCAGCGGCGCTCGTGGCCCCCGCGCGGCGCACGTCGGCCTCGAGCCGGTCGGCCAGCAGCGGCTGCTCGAGCTTGCCCGGCGTGCGCAGCCAGGCCAGCAGGTCGTCGGCCGAGCCGTCGAGCAACGCGCAGCGCAAGAGCGCCAGCAGCCCGCGCCCGACGCTGGTGTGGGCCGACGGCAGCGAGCGGTCGATCGAGTACGGGATGCCATAGGCGCCGAAGACCTGCTCGAGCAGCGACGCGTACGGCTCCGGGTCGCGGAAGACGACCGCCACGTCCCCGGCCGCCGTGCCCTCGCGCAGGAGCGCCAGCACCTCGGCGGCGGCCAGCTCGACCTCGGCACGCTCGCCGCCCGCGACGTGCTCGAAGACGGCCGCCCCCGACCGTTCCCCCGCGTCCGCCTCCGGCGCGTGCTCGAACAGGCTGCGCTCGAGCCGATGCAACGTCGCCCGCGAGCTCGGGGGCGTAGTGGTCGGAGACGGCCTCCAGCGCCACGGTCGTGTCCGCCAGCTGCGACAGCTCGGCGACGATCCCGCTCACGGCCCGGAACGCCAGCCGCCCCGGCTCGAACGGCAGCGACACGACCACGTCCGCGCCACAGCGCACCGCGACCGTCTCGAGCGCGTCCAGCTCGAGCCGCGTGAAGTCGTCGAAGCCGTAGACGAACAGCGGCGTGGCGCCCCAGCGCTCGGGCTCGCGGCGCAGCGCGTCGAGTGTGCCCCAGCGCTGCAGCTCGCGGTCGACCAGGCCGGCGGCGGCGAGCCCGTCGCGGTAGTGGCGGTAGATCGCCGCCAGCTCGTCGGCGTAGCGCCGCCTGGGCCCCTCGCCCGCCCATTGCCGCAGCGCGCTCGTGAAGCGCGGCGGCTCCAGCCCGGGCACGGAGCCGTCGAGCTCGGCCATGAAGCGGCTCGCGGCCCGCACGAAGCCGGGCTGGCCGGCCGAGTCGGCCAGCAGCTCGAGCCCGGCGCGCTCGATCGCGCGCTCGACCAGCAGCTCGCGCTGCAGCTCCGAGGCCGCCCGGGCGCTGTAGCCGGCGCGGCGCCCGAGCTCGCCGAAGAGGCGGTCGAAGCGCAGCACGCGCGCGCCGAAGATCGCCCCGCGCTCGGCGAGCTCGCGCTGGGCGTGCTCGACGTCCTGGAAGGTCGGCACGACGAGGATCGGCTCCTCGTCGAGGCGTTCGCGCAGACCGCCCAGCACCTCGCCCGCCTTGGCGGCGTTCGCGGGACCGGTGACGAGCCTCAGCGGCATGCCGCTGAGTGTCGCTACGCGATCGGCTGTCTATCCGTCAGCACGCCACGACGCGCCGCGTCGGCGAGCGCCTGGGCGAAGCGGACGGGAGGCAGCAGCACGGGGGCTTCCTGCAGTTCCCAGCCGCGGTTCGGACGCTGCAGCCAGCGGGCCAGCCGCAGCTGACCGTCCTCGAGCGCCTCGAGGCGCAGCTCGTCGCGCAACTCGCCGGAGCGGCCGGGACTGCGACCGAAGCTGGACGCTGCGAGCGCTTCGGCGCTGGCCGGCGCCGCGGCGCTCGCGGCCTCCTCGACCGCCTGCACGTCGGCCGCGCTCAGCAGCTCCTTCTCGACCGCCTCGGCGAGCAGGCGCGGCAGATCCTCGGCCGCCAGCAGCGGCGCGGCGCGCTCGAGCTGACCGCCGTGCCAGGACGCAAGGCGCAGCCCGCCCGGGACGCGCTCCAAGCGCAGCTCGCGCCCCTCGTAGGGGCCGACCGCCGCGTAGGGGCCGCGCACCGGCCGGGCGGTCGCGGCCGCCGACGTCGCGCGGCGCGCACCGGTCCGGCTGCCGCCGCGACTGCCCGCCGTGCTCGAACGCGGGCGACCGGCCGGGCGCGTCGGATCGAGCACGGTCCCCTTCGCGCAGATCGGGCATTCGGAGATGAAGCGGTTGTGACGACAGAACGAAGACACGTACTCCGAGCCTACTAGCGCAGCGCCAGCCGGCGAAACACCTGCAACGCGGGCTTGGCCGTGAAGACGTCGTCGCGGTAGACGCCCAGCCCGGCGTAGTCGAAGCTGTCGCCGTCGCCCTCGTACGAGGTACCCCAGGAGTACCAGTAGACGCGCTGCAGCCGCAGCTCGGCGCGCGCCGCGAGGGCGCGACGGTAGAGACCGCCGAGTCGGGTCGCCATGCCCTCGTCGGTCGTCACGACCGGGCGGAAGCCGGGCCCCGGGTCGACCTTGCCGCGTGCGGCGGGCCAGGAGACCTCGGTCATCCAGACCGGCGTGCGGCGGTCGTGGTGGCGCCGCATGACTGTGCGGAACAAGCCGCACGATCGTGAACGCGTTCTCGACCGAGGCGGTGTACACGTGCACGGCGGCGACGTCGAAGGAGCCGCGTGCTCCGGCCTTGTAGAGGCGCGCCAGCTCGCGCCAGGAGACGTTGGTCAGGCCGGCCAGCACGACGCGCGCGCCGCGGTCATGCGCCTCGACGGTGGCATGGGACCGCTTCAGCAGCGCGGTGTAGCTGCGCTGCCAGGAGCCGCGCCCGAGGTCCCACTGCCAGGGCAGGTGCGGCTCGTTCCAGATCTGCCAGGCGCGCAGCGGACGCGCGGGCAGCTGCGGGATGCTCGGCCCAGAAGCGGCCGCGCGGCCCGTAGCGGTCGACGAGCGCCGCGAGATAGCGCGCGTAGGCGCGCGGGTCCTTGGGCGGCGAGGCCGTCCGGCCCGGGCGCTTGCGCGCCCACGCCGGCGCATACATCACGATCGGCAGCAGCTCGACGTCGGCCGCGGTGGCGTCGGCGACGAGCGCGTCGGTGCGCTCGAAGTCGAACGCACCACCCCGCTCGGGCTGGGCATGGGCCCAGGAGAAGACGGTTCGCACCGCGCCCACGCCGGTGCGCTCCATGGCGCCGAACTGCTCGGTCTGCAGCGGTGCCGGCGCGGTCGCGGCGGCACGGTCGTAGGTGACGCCGAAGAACTGGGGCGAGACGGCCGCCGCAGACGCGCCCGGGGCGAGCAGGACCGCGAGCACGAGCGCGGCGACACCCACGAGCAGGGCGCCGCGAGCGGCGTCGAGCCGCGATGCCCCCGGCGCTGCGCGGTACGTCGACATCGCGGGGCACTGTAGCCACCGGCGCGCTTGCGCCAAGTAGCGAATCGTGGTTCACTTCTTGGGTCATGGCCTACCGGCCAACCGCCAGGACCGAGGCTCGCAAGGCCGCCACGCGCGAGCGGATCGTGGCCGCCGCGCTCGAGCGCGTCGCCACCGGCGGCTTCGCCGCAGCCGGCGTCCAGCAGACGGCTGCCCGTGCAGGCGTCGCGGTCGGCACCGTCTACCGCCACTTCCCCTCCAAGGCCGAGCTGTTCGCGGAGGTCTTCCGGCGCGCGTCCGAGCGCGAGCTGGCGGTCGTGGTCGAGGTCTCGGTCGCCGACGGGCGCTCGGCCGGAGAGCGCGTCGCGGCTGCCGTCGAGGCGTTCTGCCGCCGCGCGCTGGCGGCGCCGACGCTCGCCTACGCGCTGATCGCCGAGCCCGTCGACGCCACCGCCCGCACCCAGGGCGAGGCCGCCGGGCTGAGCCTGCAGAAGGAGCGGCTGCGGCTGCGCCGCGGCTACCGCGACGCGTTCGCCGCCGTGCTCGCCGACGGGGTCGCCGCCGGCGAGCTGCGCCCGCACGACGAGCGCGTCGTCGCCGCCGCGCTCGTCGGCGCGCTCGGCGAGGCGCTGGTCGGCCCGCTGGGCGAGGCCGACAGCGGGCGCACAGGCCACGAGGCGCTCGTGGCGACGCTCGTGCAGCTGTGCCTGGACGCGCTGCCCACCCCCACCCGTCACTCCTGAGAGGAGCCTTGCCCGATGAGCATCGAGACGACCGTCCACGGCACCCACGAGGTGACCAACCAGGCTGCCGCCGCTGGAGCCGTACAACACCTTCGAGGCGGACCTCGCGCTGCAGGAGGCGCTCGAGCGCGAGGGCGGCGGCTGGGGCGTCGACCGCCTGCGCGACGCCGGCGCGCTCGCCGGCACGCCGGAGGCGGTCGCCCACTCCGACCGCGCCGAGCGCAACGAGCCGATCCTGCGCACCCACGACCGCTACGGCAACCGCATCGACGAGGTCGAGCTCGACCCCTCCTGGCACTGGTGCCTGCGCGCAGGCGATCGAGCGCGAGATCCACTGCCTGCCCTGGCGCGACCCGCAGCCCGGCGCGCACGTCGTGCGCGCGGCGCTGATGTTCACCTGGAGCCAGGTCAACGCGGGCGTGATGTGCCCGGTCTCGATGACCTACTCGGTGATCCCGGCGCTGCGCGAGCAGCCGGAGCTGGCGGCCGAGTGGGAGCCGCGCCTGACCAAGCCGGTCTACGGCGAGAGCGCGATCGCCGGCATGGCGATGACCGAGAAGCAGGGCGGCTCGGACGTGCGCGCCAACACCACCCGCGCGGAGCCCGACGGCGACGGCTCGTACGAGATCACCGGCCACAAGTGGTTCTGCTCCTACCCCCCGTGCGACGTCTTCCTGACGCTCGCCCAGGCGCCCGGCGGCCTCTCCTGCTTCCTGATCGAGGGCCGCGACCCCGGCTTCCGCATCCAGCGCCTGAAGGACAAGCTCGGCACGCGCTCGCTGCCGTCGTCGGAGGTCGAGTTCCACGGCGTGCGCGGCCAGCTCGTCGGCGAGGAGGGCCGCGGCGTGGCGACGATCATCCGCATGGTCAACCACACGCGCCTGGACTGCCTGATCGGCTCGGCGACCTCGATGCGCTGGGGCACCGCGCAGGCCGTCCACCACGCCCGCCATCGCTCGGCGTTCGGCAAGCCGCTGGCCGAGCAGCCGCTGATGCCAACGTGCTCGCCGACCTGACGATCGAGTCCGAGGCCGCGACCGCCGCCGCCTTCCGCATCGCCCGCGCCTACGACGAGGCCGACGCACCCTTCCGCCGCTTCGCGACCGCGGTCATGAAGCACTGGGTCTGCAAGCGCGCGCCCCAGCACGCGATCGAGGCGCTCGAGTGCCTCGGCGGCAACGGCTACGTCGAGGAGTCGCGCATGCCGCGCCTCTACCGCGACAGCCCGCTGAACTCGATCTGGGAGGGCTCGGGCAACGTCTCCGCGCTCGACGTCCTGCGCGCGATGTTCAAGGAGCCCGAGGGCCTGCCCGCCTTCCTCGCCGAGTGCGAGCTGGCGCGCGGCGCCAACGCGCACCTGGACGCCGCAGCTCGACCGCGTCACGAGCACCGTGCCGAGCGATCCGCAGTTCGAGGCGCGCCGGATCGTCGGGGACCTGGCCGTCGACGCTGCAGGCCAGCCTGCTCGTGCGCAACGCGCCCGCCGGCGGTCGCGGACGCCTTCTGCGCCTCGCGGCTCGGGGAGAACGGCGGCCGCGTGTTCGGCACGCTGCCGGCCGGCGTGGACGCGGACGCGATCGTGGAGCGCACGCTGCCTGCCTGACACCATTGCGCCGATGCTGACGGTCGTCGCCTCCGACCTGCACCTCGGCACGCTCGCCGAGGCGGACGCAGCTCGCTCCGGCCCCCCGCGCGAACGGCTGCTCGCCGCGCTCGCCGAGGCGGACCACGTCGTCTTGCTCGGCGACACGCTCGAGCTGCGCGAGCGGCCGCTGGCGGAGGCGCTCGAGGTGACGCGGCCGTTCTTCGCGGCGCTCGCCGAGGTCACCGCCGGCAAGCGCCTGACGCTCGTGCCGGGCAATCACGACCACGCGCTGGCCAAACCGTGGCTGGCGCGTCTGCGCCTGGACGGCACGCCGCTCGGCATCCGAGCAGGAATGGGACGTGACCGCGGCCGACGGCGCCGCAGGCCGCCTCGCCGCGCTGCTGCCCGAGACGACCGTCACGCTCGCGTATCCCGGACTGAGGCTGCGCGAGGACGTCTACGCCACCCACGGGCACTACCTCGACGCGCACCTGACGACGCCGCGCCTGGAGGCGATCGCCGCGCACGCGATGGTGCGGCTGACCGGTCGCGACGGCCAGCGCCCGCGCGGCGCGGCCGACTACGAGGCGTCGCTGAGCCCGCTGTACGCCTTCTACGCCGCGCTCGCCCAGGGTGCGACCCCGGCCGCGCTGCGACGTGGCGGCAGCGCCTCGCGCGCGGTCTGGAGCCGCATGAACGACGGCGACGGACCGCGACTCGGGCGGCTGTTGCTCGGCCGCGTCGCGATCCCCGGCGGGGTCGCGGCGCTCAACGGCCTCGGGATCGGCCCGTTCAAGTCCGAGATCTCGGCGGTCGAGCTGCGTCGCGCGGGACTGGCGGCGATGGGCACGGTCGCCGACGCGCTCGGCGACGGGGCCGAGCACGTGCTCTCCGGCCACACCCACCGCGCCGGGCCGCTGCCCGGCGACGAGCTCGCGGAGTGGCGCAGCCCGGCCGGGATCCGGCTGTGGAACAGCGGGCAACTGGTACCGCGAACCCGCGTTGACCGGCTCGGAGCCGGCGCGGCAACCCCTATTCCGCCGGGTCGCTGATCCGCCTGCGCGAACGCGGCGACCCGGAGCTCGAGAACGTGCTCGTGGAAGCGCTAGGCCGCGACGCGCTCGCGCTGTTCGCGCGGGGCGCCGAGCGCGTAGGCGCCCTCGTCGAACGCGCGCAGCTGCTGGCGGAAGGGCCAGGTGAAGGTCGGCCAGAGCGTCGAGTTGCGGCCGTTGCGGTCGATGTACCAGCTCTCGCAGCCGCCGGACGACCCAAACGGTGCCCTTGGTCTTCTCCTGCACCTCGGCGTTGTAGGCGGCCTGCGCCGCCGGCAGCACCTCGAGCGTGCGCGCCCCGCGGCGGCGCATCGCCCCCAGCGCGCCGAGCACGTACGTGAGCTGCGACTCGATCATGAACACGATCGAGGTGTGGCCGAGGCCGGTGTTCGGTCCCACGAGCAGGAACAGGTTCGGGAAGCCGGCCACCGTCGTGCCCTTGTAGGCCTCCGCGCTGCCGCCCCAGGTCTCGTCGAGGCTCACGCCGCCGACGCCGCGCACGCGGTCGCCGATCGGGATGTCGGTGACGTGGAAGCCGGTGCCGTAGATGATCGTGTCGACCTCGCGCTCGGTGCCGTCGGCGCTCGACGATCGAGTGCTCGCGCACCTCGGCGATGCCGTCGGTGACGACCTCGACGTTCGGCCGGGCCAGCGCCGGATACCACTCGTTGCTCGGCAGGATGCGCTTGCAGCCGATCGCGAAGCGCGGCGTCAGCTTCGCGCGCAGCTCCGGGTCCTCGATCGCGCTGTGCATGTGCCGCAGCGCGAGCTTCTCGACGCGCTTGCCGAGGCTGCGGTGGCGGAACTGGACCAGGAACGTCTCGCGCGCCCAGTAGATGCCGCCGCGCATCGCCCGCTGCGCCGGCGGGAAGAGGCGGTAGAGCGTGCGCTCGAAGCGCGTCAGCGGCCGGTTGCGGTGCGGCATCACCCACGGCGCGGTGCGCTGGAAGACGTGCAGCCTTGCCGACCTTCGGCTGGATCTCGGGCACGAACTGGATCGCCGAGGCGCCGGTGCCGATCACCGCCACCCGCTCGCCGGCGAGCTCGTGCTCGTGGTCCCACCGCGCGGAGTGGAAGCTCGTGCCGCGGAAGCGCTCGATGCCGGGCAGGTCGGGGATGCTGGGGTCGCTGAGCGGCCCCTGGCCGGCGATCAGGACCTCGGCCGTCAGCTCGCCCTGCGAGGTCTCGAGCCGCCAGCAGCTGCTCGTCCTCGTCCCAGTCGGCGCCGAGCAGCTCGTGCTCGAAGCGGATGTGCGGCGTGACGCCGTAGCGGTCGGCGCAGCCGCGCAGGTAGTCCCAGATCTCGGGCTGGGGCGAGAACGTGGCTCGACCAGCCGGGTTGGGCGCGAACGAGAACGAGTAGAGGTGCGAGGGCACGTCGCAGCGGCAGCCGGGATAGGTGTTGTCGCGCCAGGTGCCGCCGACGTCGGCGGCGCGCTCGAGCACGACGAAGTCGTGCTCGCCCTCCTGCTCGAGGCGGATGGCCATGCCCAGCCCGGAGAAGCCGGAGCCGACGATGGCGATGCGGTGGTGGGTCACGAGAAGCTCCGGAGTCCGGGGGCGATGAGTGCGACGAAGAGGTCGGCGAGGTGCTCGAGCGGCGTGTCGGGATGCTCGAAGGCCCAGCCCGCGAGCGCCTCGCAGCCGCCGTTGAGGATCGAGACGAGCGCGTCGAGCTGGGTCGCGTCGACGCCGGGCGCGGCCTCCTCGGCGAGCAGCCCCGCGACGAGCGCGGCCTGGCGGGCGCGGATGTCCTGCGCCTGCTCGGCGAAGCGGCCGTCGGGAGCGAGGAAGAGCACGTCCCAGGCGACGCGATGCTCGACCGCGAAGCGCAGGAAGGCCAGGCAACCGGCCCGCAGCTTGGCCTCCACCTCGGTCTCCGCGCGCGCCGCCTCGAAGACTGCGTCATGCAGCTGCTGGGCCGAGTGGTCGACACAGTGCCGGTAGAGGCCCTCCTTGCTGCCGAAGAGGTCGTAGATCACCGGCTTGGTCACGCCTGCCCGACGCGCCAGCTCGTCCATCGAGGCGCCCCCGTAGCCGCGCTCGGCGAACAGCTGCTCGGCCAGCTCGGCGAGCTGCGCCTCACGCACGGCACGCGGCACGCGGCCGTGGGGGAAGTCGGCGATGGTGGCCTTCGACGCCATGGTTACCGGGAGTAGGTTACCGCCAGTAGGTCGATCTGTCCAGGCATGCCGAAAGCAGCCGCTCGACGCGGCCGATCCGCGAAACGGTCGGGGGCTGGGGGGCGGCGTCTGGGGCGGGCGCTACGCGGCGGGAGCGCCGGAGCGCTCGCGCTCGGCGCTCTCTGCTTCGACCGGCTGCTCGACAGCCGCGTCGCCGTTGTCGCTCGGAGCGGGCGTCGCGCTGGCCTCGACCTCCGCGCGCTCCTCCTCGGACTCGCCCTTGGGCGGCTCCTTGGCCCACTCCTCGTCGAACTCGACGCGCCACTTGCCCTCGTCGACGGACTCCAGCCGCAGCTTGGCGCGGAAGGTGCGCCCGGCGCGGCTGCGGAAGCCGGTGACCGGCTTCTCGGTGCGCCCCACGCCCGGGTCCTCGCCGGCCTCGCGCGAGGCGCGTAGGGACGCGATCAGCTCCTTGGCGACCGCCACCGGCAGGTTCTTGCCGGCCTTCTTCTTCCAGATCACGAAGCCGCAGCCCGGATCCTCGCGCGACCAGCAGGAGTAGCCCTTGCGGTTCTCGGTGATCTCCCGCCCGCAGACCGCGCACGGTCCGAGCTTGGCGCGCTCGATCTTGACGCCCTTGAGCTTGTCGAGCTCCTGCACCGTCTCGGTGACGAAGGAGGCGATGTCGTTCATGAACGCGGGGCGCGTGTCGCCGCCGTGCTCGATCAGGCCCAGACGCCGCTCCCAGTCGCCGGTCAGCGCGGCGGAGGTCAGCGGGTGGCCGTCGAGCAGCCTGATCACCTGGATGCCCTTCTCGGTCGCGACCAGGGCGCGCCCCTCGCGCTCGACGTAGCCGACGTCCACCAGCCGCTCGATGATCGAGGCGCGCGTGGCCGGCGTGCCGATGCCGGAGTCCTTCATCGCCTCGCGCAGCTCGGCGTCCTCGATCTCCTTGCCGGCCGTCTCCATCGCGCCCAGCAGCGAAGCGTCGGTGAAGCGCCGCGGCGGCTGGGTCTCCTTGCGCAGCGCCTCGACCGAGCGCGTCTCGACCGTCTCGCCCTGCGCGAGCTTCGGCAGCATCTGGTCGCCGCCGGAGTCGTCCTCGCCGCGGCGGCCGGTCGACCTCCTCGCCGTAGACGGCGCGCCAGCCGGCCTCGACCAGGCGCCGGCCGCTGGTGCGGAAGACGTGCTCGGAGACGGTCGTCTCGACGCGCGTGCGCTCGAACACGGCCTCGGGATGGAAGACCGCCAGGAAGCGCTTGGTGACGAGGTCGTAGACCTTCAGCTCGTCCGCGCCCATCTTGTCGAGCTTGTGCTCGGCGTTGGTCGGGATGATCGCGTGGTGGTCCTGGACCTTCTTGTCGTTGACCACGCGCTGCAGCGGCAGCTGACTCGAGCCCGACGACGTAGTCCGCGCCGCGCTTGTACTGGGCGTTGTGGCCGACCAGCTCGGCGGTCGGCTTGATCTCGGCGACCATGTCGCCGGTCAGGAAGCGCGAGTTCGTACGCGGGTAGGTGAGCGCCTTGTGCTCCTCGTAGAGCTTCTGGGCGGCGCCCAGCGTGCGGCGCGCGGAGAAGCCGAACAGCGTGTTGGCGTGGCGCTGCAGCGAGGTGAGGTCGTAGAGGAGCTGCGGCTGCTCGCGCTCCTCCTTCTTCTCCAGCTTGGTGATCATCGCCCGGCTGGCCCTTGCAGTCGGCGACGATCGCCTCCGCCTCCTCCGCCTTGGGCAGCCGCTTGCCGCCGAGGTAGCGGCCCGCTGTAGAGGCGCTTCTCGTCAGCCGCGAACTCGGCCTCGACGAGCCAGTAGGGCTCGGGCTTGAAGGCGCGGATCTCCTCCTCGCGGCGCGCGACCAGCGCCAGCGTCGGCGTCTGCACGCGGCCGAGCGAGACGGCGCCGTCGAAGGCGGCGCGCAGGCGGATCGAGGCGGCGCGGGTGGCGTTCATGCCCACCAGCCAGTCGGCCTCCGAGCGCGAGCGCGCGGCGGCCTCGAGCGACTTCAGCTCGTCGCGCGTCGCGCAGCTGGCTCGAACGCCTCCTTGATCGCCGTCTTGGTCATCGAGGACAGCCACAGCCGCTGCGACCGGCTTCTTGACCGGCGCCGTGTCGTAGACGTAGGCGAAGATCAGCTCGCCCTCGCGGCCGGCGTCGCAGGCGTTGATGACCTGGTCGACCTTGTCCTCGGCCATCAGCCGGTGGATCACCTTGAGCTGCTTCTCGGCGCGCTCGTCGTTGGGGACGAGCTTGAACTCCTCGGGGATGATCGGCAGGTCGTTGTAGCGCCACTTCTTGAGCTTGGGGTCGTAGGCGTCCGGCTCCGCCAGGCCCACGAGGTGGCCCACCGCCCAGGTGATCGTGTAGTCGTCGCCGTCGAGGTACGTCTTGTCCTTCGACTGCGTGAAGGATCCCGGCAGCGTGCCCGCGAGATCGCGGCCGACCGACGGCTTCTCCGCTATGACCAAGGTCTTACCCATGACGAGTCCCCCCAAGATACGCAGAACCGATGAAGATAGAGCGCCATACCGCGACCGGGTGGTGGCTCGAGGAGGCAGGAGCCCTCTCCCGGCGACGCCGCTCGACGGGTCGCTGGACGCGGACGTGGTGGTGATCGGGGGTGGCTACACCGGGCTCTGGACCGCCTGGCACCTGCTCTCGAGCGAGCCTGGGGCACGGGTCGTGCTGCTGGAGTCCGGCCGCTGCGGACACGGCCCCAGCGGTCGCAACGGCGGCTTCTGCGAGTCGCTCTGGCTGAGCGCGGCGGCGCTGCGCGAGCGCTTCGGCGACGAGCCGGCACGGCGGTTGCTGGACGCCTCCAGCGCCAGCGTGGCCGCAATCGGCGCCTGGTGCGCCGAGCAGGAGGTCGACGCCTGGTTCGACCAGTCCGGCTACCTCTGCGTCTCGACCACCCCCGCTCATGACGAGGTCGGCCAGGCCTCCGTCGCCGCGGCGGCGGCGCTCGGCGCGCCGGAGCGCATCCAGGCGCTCGACGCGGCAGCCGTGCGCGCGCGCTGCGACTCGTCTGCCTTTCGCGGCGGCGTCTCGATCCCCGACTTCGCCACCGTGCAGCCGGCGCGGCTGGCGCTGGGCCTACGCCGCCGCGTCGCCGAGTGCGGCGTGCGCGTGTACGAGCTGTCGCCCGTCCGCGCCCTCCGCGTCGGCGATCGCGCGACCGGTGCTCAGAGCGGCCTCGGAGGAGGACGCTGCGCGGCGGTCGCCGCGAGGTGATCGTCGAGACCGATCGCGGTCGGGTGCGCGCCGGTGCTGCGGTGCTCGCCGTGGGCTCCGCCGCGCGCGGCATCCGCCCGCTGCGCTCGCGGCTGTCGGTGACCTCCTCGCACATCGTGCTGACCGAGCCGGTGCCGGACGTGCTCGAGCAGCTCGGCTGGACCGGCGGCGAGTGCATCACCGACGGGCGGCTGCTCGTGCACTACTTCCGCACCACCCGCGACGGGCGCATCGCGTTCGGCTGGGGCGGCGGACGGATCGCCTACGGCGCGCGCCTGCACGGTCGCATGGAGGTCGACGGCGAGGTCGCCCGAGACGCCGCCGAGCAGCTCGTGCGGCTGCTGCCGCAATTGGAGGGCCGCCGGTTGACGCACGCCTGGGGCGGCCCGATCGACGTCTCGCCCAGCCACATCCCGCAGATCGGAACGCTGCCGGGGGTCCCGGTCAGCTTCGCGCTCGGCTACACCGGCAACGGCGTCGGCCCGTCGTACCTCGCCGGGCAGGGCGCTCGCCTCGCTGGCGCTCGACCGTCGCGACGAGGCGACGCGGCTGCCGATCGTCGACTGCGATCCCGGCGCCTGGGTGCCGCCCGAGCCGGCCGCCTGGCTCGGCGGCACGCTCGTGCGCTCGGCGCTGCTGCGCAGGGAGGCGAGCGACGACGCCGCCCGCCCGCCCGATCCGCTCACGCGCGGTCTGACGGCCCTGCCGCGCCTGTTCGGCGTCCATCTCGCGCGCTGAACCTCCGGCTTGGGGTTGAGACCGGCCCGAGACCGGGTCGATACTGACGCCATGAGCCTCAGCGCCTACCGTGCGACTCATAGCGTGAGCGAGCGTAATTTCACGGCCCGGCCGCGGTTGGAGGGACGATGGCAAGCATCGCCCACCCGCTGGCGGCACCCCTGGCGCGCACCTGGAGCGTGCCCATGAGCGCGCCGGCCGCCGCGCCCGCCGACGAGACGACCCTGGCCCGGCGCGCCGCCGCCGGCGATGGTGACGCCTTCGCCGAGCTGTACACGCGCTACGAACGCCGCGCCTACAACCTCTGCCTGCGCATCGTCGGCTCCGAGGACGAGGCCGCCGACGCGACCCAAGAGGCGTTCCTGAGCGTGCTCCGGCGCCTGCCGCAGCTCGAGGGACGCGAGCTCGCCTTCGGCTCGTACCTGTTCACCTCGGCGCGCAACGCCTGCTACGACCTGATCGGCCGCCGCAAGCGCACCGAGCCCAGCGACGAGATCTCCGAGGCGGCCACCCCGCTCGGGGCCGCCGTCGGTGGCGGCGGGATCGGCTTCGACCCCGGCGACCCCGAGGACGATCCGGAGCGCAACGTGCTGCTGCGCGCGCGTCAGGAGGAGGTGCGCGCCGCCAACGAGACGCTGCCCGAGCGCCAGCGCGAGGCGCTCGCGCTCTGCGAGCTCGAGGGCCTCTCCTACGACGAGATCGCGGCGATCATGGGCATGAACCGCAACTCGGTGGCCCAGCTGATCTCGCGCGCCCGCATCAACCTGCGCGACGCGCTGCGCGGCAGCGCACTCGCCTCGATCGCCGCCAGCTCGCCGGACTGCGAGCGCGCGCTGGGCCTGCTCGCCGCCCGCGACGACGGCCAGCTCGAGGGCGCCAGCGACGACGGGCGCTGGCTGGCGCGCCATCTCACGAGCTGCGAGACCTGCACGCTGAGCGTCGAGGCGATGGCCGAGGCCGGCGCCTCCTACCGCGCCTGGCTGCCCGTCGCGGCCGCCCCCTGGCTGCTGCGCGAGACGATGGCGCAGGCGGCCGAGCTGACCGGCTCGGACTGGAGCGACGCGATCGCCCGCGCGGAGCAGAAGCGTCAGTCGGACGCCTCGTCGTCGCGCGGTGGGGGTGCCGCGAGCCGAGCGCTGCGGGCGCTGCTGCCCCACCGCCGACTCGACCTCGCGCTCGCCACGGCGGCGACCTGCCTGCTGCTCCTGGTCGTGCTCGTGGGCGCCGTCGGGGACGGGACGCTGGCCGAGGACGCCCAGCCGGCGGCCGAGCAGACGCCCGTCGGCGCTACCGAGACGACCCCCGCGAAGACCGAGCCCGCGAAGCGCAGGGCGGCCAAGCGCAAGCGCGACGCTCCCGCCAAGGAGACGGCCGTGGGACCACAGGAGGCCGCCGCCGACGACGACACCGCGGTGGCAGAGGCCGACGCGCCCGCCGGCGTCGACGACCAGTCCGCCGGCGCGCCCCGGCGCCCGCGTCAGAATCGCCAGCGCGGCCAGCAGGTCGACGGTGGCGGCGACTCGCAGGACGGCGGGGGCCTGCGCGGCACCCAGCCGCCTGCGACGACCGACCCGCCGACGACCACGCCGCCCGCCGCGGATCCCGATCCGCCACCGGCCGAGGAGCCCCCGACGCGCACGACGCCCCCGACCGGCTGCCTCGACGCCAACGGCCGCCCGGTCCCCTGTCCGCCGCCGACCCCGCCGCGCATCTGCCGCAATCCGCGCACGGGCCAGCAGATTCCCTGCCCGCAGCGCTAGCGGTACCCGCAAGCGTCCTTCCTGGGCCGCGACCGGTGCCGGAGCACCGAGGGGCCGCACATCCGCGCGTGGATGCGGCACGGCGGCGCGCCCGCCCGACCGCAGCCGGGCGGGCACGCAGCGCCGTCGCTAGCGCAGCTGCGCCTTGACGGTGGCCGTGCCGAGCACGAGCCCCTCGCTGAAGGCGGTCGTGCCGAACGTCGCGTTGAGCGCGTCCGCCGCCGCCTTGGTCAGGCTCGCCTTGACGCTGCCGAGCGTGATCGCGCGGCCCTTGGCCTGGACGCTCAGCCCGGAGAGGTCGAGCGACAGGATCGAGACGCGCTGGCCGCCGACGAGCGCGGTCAGGTCGGGTGCGTCGTCGACGTCGATCGTGAAGCTGGTCAGCTCCACGCTGGTGCCGCCCTTGGTCAGCCGGATGCCGCCGCTGTGGGCGACCGAGCCGGCGAACGTCTTGGCGTTCAGCTTGCCGCCCGTGATCGGGAAGTCGAAGCCGTCGGCCGCTGCCGTGGCCGGATCCACGAGCGACGCCTCGACGCCGAGGCTCGCCAGCGCAGCAGCCGCTCCCGGATCGAGCGCCAGCGCGGTCGAGCCGCCGGCGAGCAGCACCTGCGCCGGGGCCGCCTCGACGGTCGCCTTGCCGACCACGAGCCCCCTGGCGAACAGCTTCACGCCGAAGGCGCCGTTGAGCGCTGCGGCGGCCTTGCCGGTCAGCCTCAACCGTACGCCGCCGATCGTCGTGCCGATGCCGTTGCGCTTGACCTTGGCCTTGCCGGTGTCGAGCGAGAAGACCGTCAGTCGGCCCTTGCCCACCTTCGCGCTCAGCGTCGAGCGCTTGCCGACCTTGACGACGAACGCGCTCAGGCCGACCTTGGTGCGTCCGGCCCTGAACGTCAGGCCGCCGCGATGGTCGATCCGCCCGGCGCCGGTCGCCGGGTCGATCGCGCCGCCGCTGATCGGGAACGCGATCCCCTTCGCGCCCGCCTTGCCCGGCTTGGTGACCGCCACCTTCACGCCCGCCTTGGTCAGCGCGCCGGCGACGCCCTTGTCGAGCGCGACCGTCGTCGAGCCGCCGGCGAGCGTCACCGTGGCCGCTTCAGCGACCGGGGCGGCCACCAGCAGCACGGCTACGATCGCGACCAGCAGCATGCTTGCTCGTCTCACAGCAGAGAACCTCCATGGTTGGTTGCCCATCGCGAGGCTCTACGAGCGCCGGACTCGGATCGGTTGGGCAACCGCGCGGCGGGGTCCGCTCGTACTTGTGGCGATGGTCGCGGGCGCCCTCGCAATCCCCCTGCTCGGTCGCCGTCCGCTACGACGGGCGCTCGGCGGCGGGCACCGTCCCGATCCCGCCTTCACTGCGGCGCTGCGGCGCCGCGAGCGGGCGGCGCTCGACGACGTGTATGCCGAGTA
Organism: uncultured Thermoleophilaceae bacterium; assembly: GCA_963846505.1. Lineage (GTDB taxonomy): Bacteria > Actinomycetota > Thermoleophilia > Solirubrobacterales > Thermoleophilaceae > JACVRW01. The sequence goes on from CAWJWD010000006.1 coordinate 29,538, forward strand.
CGCCCCAACCGTGCTCGGCTACCTCGTCAACGCGCTCGGCGATCGCGGGGCAGCCGAGGACGTCCACCAGCAGGTCTTCCTCGAGGTCTGGCAGCGCGCTCCGGCCTACGACCGCGGCCGCGCGAGCCTGCTGACCTGGATCATGACCATCGCCCGTAGCCGCGCCGTTGACGAGCTGCGCAGGCGGGTGCCCGAGCCGCGCGAGCTCGAGGGAACGCTCGGCGGGCTGGCCGACGACGACCCCGAGCGCTCGCCGGATGCCCTGATCGAACGCTGGCGGGTCGCCCATCTGCTCTCGCGCCTGCGCACCGAGGAGGCCGAGCTGCTGAAGCTGCGCTTCTACGAGGGCCTGAGCCAGAGCGAGATCGCCGCGCGCACGGACGTGCCGCTCGGCACGGTCAAGATGCGCATGGTCGCCGCCCTGCGGCGCCTGCGCGAGCTGCTCGACGAGGAGACGGCATGAGCAGGGCCGACGATCCGCGCCTCGACGAGCTCGCGCGGAAGCTCGAGCAACTACCGCCCGAGGCGTGGGAGCGACCCGCGCCCCCGGCAGCGCCCTGGGCGGGTGAAGCAGCTGGGGCGGCCCAGCAGCCGGGCGCAGCGACGCCCGAAGCAGCAGCGCCGCGGCCGGGAGCAACGGCGCACCCACCGCAGCCCGCTCCGCGACGCGGCCGCGTCGCGCTGCGTCCGGCCGCGGCGCTGCTCGCGGCCGTCGCGCTGCTGGCGCTCGGCGTCGCGGGCGGGCTGCTGCTGGCCGGTGGCGACGACGACGACGCGTCCCCGCCCGCACAGCGCCAGGTCGAGCTGCGGCCCGTCCAGGGGCGCGGCCAGGGCGCGAGCGGCAGCGTCGCGCTGGCCGAGCGCGCCGGCGGCGAGGCCGACCTGCGCCTGCAGGGGCTGAAGCCGAGCGCGCGCGGCGACTTCTACGAGCTCTGGCTGCTCGGGGACAAGGGCCAGCTGGTGTCGCTCGGCTCGTTCCGCATCCCACGCTCGGGCAGCGCCAGCGTGCGCGTGCCGCTGCCGGTCGACCCCGCGGCCTACCGCTACCTGGACGTCTCGCGCGAGCCCGACGACGGCGACCCGGCGCACTCGACGATCTCGATCCTGCGCGGCCCCACCACCTAGACGAGTGTCCGAGGGTCCCCATCCGGGACGATCTTGTGCTCAAGTAGTTCGTTAATCAGCCGAGATTGAGCATAGATGCCCCAGTTTCGCTGCACCGACTGCGAGCGCCGCGTGCACAGCCCGGTGGTGATCGGCCACGGCGACTGCCCGCATTGCGGCGGCGACGTCGTCTTCGACGTCCGCGGCGACCCCTGCCAGCCCGACGCGCGCGACGAACGGCCGCACGCCCGCCCGCCCCTGCTGCGGCGCCTGTTCGGGCTCTGAGCCGCGAGCGACGGCTCAGTAGCCGTCGCCGTAGGTGCCGTCGCGATACGGCATGCCGCGATCCGGCCCCGGACAGCCGCGCCGGCGCTGGCCCAGCTCGAACGGCAGCCGCACGATCACCTGCGCACGGTTGTTCTGCTCGTTCGACTCGAAGATGCCGTTCTCGGGGTCGGCGATGTGCACGTAGGCGAAGCAGCCGCGCAGGCCGGTGACGTCGATCCACTGCTCCGGATAGGCAGGCGGATAGACGTCCGACCAGCCGATCGAGGTGCCGAGCGTGACGCGCTTGCGCTTGGGGTCGTTGCTGCAGGCGGGATAGATCCGCCGCCGCGGTGAGTGCGCCAGGCGCGGCCGCGTGCGCTCGAGGTCGCGCAGGCAGTAGGCGACCTTCGGGCCGACCCGCACACGCTCGACCTTGCGTCCCCCGGGCGTCCAGCGCGCCAGAGCTCGAAGCGGGCGGCGTCGTAGAACTTCCACCAGTAGCGCTGCAGGTGGGCGAACTTGAACTGCAGCCGCGCGCCGGTGTTCACGCCGATGCGGCTCCCGTCGCGCCGCAGGATGCGCTGGCGGCCGCGCATCCAGCGCTTGCCGCTGCGCGTCCCGTGCAGCTCGGCCGGCCCGGCGCCGATGCTGTCGATCGAGTTGCCGGCCCGCAGCACCGTGTGCCCCGGCTTGGTCAGCCGGTCGGTGTAGAGCCCCCACGGCCGGCGCATCGTCAGGTCCGGGCAGCGCAGCGTGGCGGCCTCGGGGCCGACGCACGGATTGGGGTCCTGGGCCTGCGCGTCGCGGGCGTCGGGGGCAGCGGCGCTCGACGCCAGTCCGAGCGCGAGGGCGAACGCCGCGGCGGCGGGCGCGACGAGGGAGAAACGGCTGCGCACAGCGGGTAGTTCTAGCGATCAGCGTGCGCAGGGTCCGGTGTCGACCGGCGCGCCGGCCCGGCCCAGCGCGTCGGCCGACGACCGAGTCCGGGACGCCGAAGCCGTGGCGCCCGCCGTCGTCGACGGTCGCCGCGAAGACCGTCGCGAGCACGCGTCCGTCCCCGTCGACGACCGGCCCGCCGGAGTTGCCCGAGCGCACCAGCCCGCGGAACGAGGTGATCCGACGCGGCACCGGCCCTTGGCCGTAGGCGTCCTGGGTGCGGATCAGCTCGGTCTCGCCCAAGCGACCGGGACGCAGGTCGAAGGGGCCGTTGTGCGGGAATCCGAGGATCGCCGCCGCGGTGCCGGCGGGCGCGTTCGCGCGCAGGCGCAGCGCCGGCACGCCGGCGACGTCGGGCGCGCGCAGGATCGCGAGGTCGTTGCGAGCGTCGAACCAGATCGCCTCGGCGTCCGCGATCGGCCCGTCGCCGCCGACCTGCACCGTCGTGTCGTCCTGCCCGGCGACGACGTGCGCGTTGGTGACGACGACGCCGTCGCCCGCGACCCAGCCGCTGCCCTGCACGCCGAGGCCGCAGGCCGTGCCGAGCACGCGCACGACGCTGGCGGCGGCCGCGCGCACCTCCGGGTCGCGTGCGATGCGGGCGTTGGGCGGCGCCACGTCGGCGCGCGGGCCGTCGATCTGCGGCAGCGGGTCGAAGCGCGCGAGCGCCTTCAGGATCGGTCCCGACGGCGGCAGGTGCTCGTTCAGCGCGCGCAGGATCGCCGAGCGCTGGATCGGCTCGCGCAGCTCGCGCGCGCCGGGCGTCTGCAGCGCGACGGCGCCGAAGACCCAGGCCAGGCCGAGCCCGAGGCAGGCGACCAGCAGCGCGCCGCCGAGGCCGTCGAGCACGCCCGAGGCCCTCGCCGAGCCGGCCGCGCAGGTGGAAGCCGAGCACCTCCAGCCCGGAGGCGAGCACGCCGCCGATCACGATCGCGCCGATCAGCGCCATCAGCGGCGCGTAGGGCGAGGCCGAGCCGTCCTCGAGCAGCAGCGGGCCGAGGCGAGATCCGAGGATCGCTCCGCCGGCGAAACCGGCGAGCGACAGCGCCCCCACGATCAGGCCCTGCGCGTACCCCCACGCCGCCATCAGCACCGTGAACGCGATCAGGATCCAGTCGAGCGGCGTCACCGGCCCCAGGCAGCGTAGCGGCGCCCGCCCGCGGGCTACCCTTGGTGCGCCCGACGATGAACCTGGCCTCCCAGCGTCGCAAGCGCCTCCTCTCTCGCGCCCTCCCCCTCGTCGGGGTCGCCGCCCTGTCGCTCGGGCGTCGGCATGGTGCTCGGCGCCAACGCCGACAGCGCCTCGGAGCGCACCGCACGCGACTTCGCCGACCGCCTGGACCGACCAGGACTACCGGCGCATGTACCGGCTGCTGTCGGCGGACGCCAAGCGCCGCTACGACCTCGAGCGCCTTCCGCGAGGCCTACCTGCGCACGGGCGCGACCGCCACGGCGACCAAGGTCGCGGTCGGCGCGCCCGACGGGCGAGGTCGACGGCGCCGTGCGGCTGCCGGTGGAGCTGCGCACGCGCGTGTTCGGCCCGTACCGCGGCGTCGTCGCGCTGCCGGTTCGCGACGAGCGCGTCGAGTGGACGCCGAACCTCGCCTTCCCCGGCCTGCAGCCGGGCGAGCAGCTGACGCGCACGAGCCGGCCGCCCGAGCGCGCCGCGCTGCGCTCGCGCGACGGCAAGGTGCTGGCCACCGGACCCGGCGAGAGCCGCGGCTCGCCGCTGGGGACGCTGGCGGGCTCGATCGCCGGGCAGCTGTCGCCCGAGGAGACGGCCGGCGAGCGCGAGGCGCTCTACGCGCGCGGCTTCCCGCGCGACCAGCCGGTCGGGCAGACCGGGCTCGAGCACGTCTTCGAGCAGCGGCTGCAGGGGTATCCCCGGCGGCGTGCTGCGCGCCGGCGGGCGCGTCGTCGCCCGAGCGCGGCCGCGCCGCGCCGCGCCGGTGCGGACCACGATCGACACTCGTCTGCAGGAGGCGGCCGTGACCGCGCTGGCGGGCCGCTTCGGCGGCATCGCCGCGCTCGACGCCCGCACGGCCGAGGTGCGCGCGCTCGCCGGGCGTCGCCTTCTCGGCCCCGCAGCCGCCGGGCTCGACGTTCAAGATCGTGACCGCCACCGCCGGCGCTCGAAGCGCACGCGGTCACGCCCAAGACGCAGTTCCCGGTCGAGACGGCGGCGACGATCGACGGCGTCGAGCTCGAGAACGCCAACGGCGAGTCCTGCGGCGGCAACTTCGTGGAGAGCTTCGCCCACTCGTGCAACTCGGTCTTCGCGCCGCTGGGGGTGCGGGTCGGCGCGCAGAAGCTCGTGGAGGTGGCCGAGCGCTTCGGCTGGAACCAGGACGCGATCGTGCCCGGCGAGCTGCCGAGCACGCTGCCGCCGGCCGGCGAGATCGTGACGCCGCTGGAGATCGCCTCGACCGCGATCGGCCAGTACAAGACGCTCGCGACGCCGCTGCAGCTGGCCTCGGTGGCCCAGACGATCGCCGCCGACGGCGTGCGCACGCTGCCCCGCCTGGCGCCGGACGAGCGCCCGCAGCGCCTGCGCGTGACCACGCGACGGGTGGCGCGCATCGTCGAGCGGATGATGGTCGACGTGGTCGCCTACGGGACCGGCACCGCCGCCGCCCTGCCCGACGTGAAGGTCGCCGGCAAGACCGGCACCGCCGAGCTGGAGGACACGCGCGACGCCGAGACCGGCGTCACCGCCGCCTCGGACCCGAACAACACCGACGCCTGGTTCACCGCCTACGCGCCGGCCGAGCGTCCCGAAGATCGTGGTCGCGGTGATGCTGGTGCGCGCCGGAGCGGGCGGCGCGACGGCGGCTCCGGCGGCGCAGATCGTGCTGGACGCGGGGGTATAGCGCTTACGGGCATCCATGCCCGTGCTCTGACGGCAACGGCGCCATCCAGGCGCTGTAACCGGGCTTCGCCCTCTAGAGGTCGAGCTCGAACGTGATGTGCTCGGGCCCCTCGTCGGAGGGGTTCTCGACCTCGAACTCGATCGGCCGGTTCTCGGTCTGGTCGAGCGGGAAGTTGAACAGCACCATCATCGCGTCGGTGGGGCCGAGCTGGGCGACGCTGCCGGCCTCCGGCGTGCACTCCTCGGGATCGAGGCGCACGGGGTTGTAGGCGAACTGGTTGTCGGTCGGCAGCGACTCCGGCTCGAACTCGTGGCCCTGGTTGTCGACCGCCTTGAAGGTCGTGGCGGTGTCACGCGGCTCGTCCGAGACGTTGCAGGCCTTCATGAAGACGCCGTAGAGCACGCGCCCCTTCTCGGCGGGCGGACCGGAGTAGTACGCCAGGTCGGGCTGGATCGCCGGGTTGAGCTGGCGGGTGATGAAGACGTTGTAGCTGACGCCGCCCATCTCGACGGCGATGCCCTCGCGGGCCGGCTCGTCGACGCCCTGCTCCTCCTCGTTGCCGCAGGCGGCGACGCCGAGGGCGATCGAGAGGGCACAGGCGGTGATGGTGAGGCGGCGCAGGAGCATCGGGGCGGGCAGTCTACCGACGCGCGCGGGCGGGGTCGGCGCCCGTGTGCTGACCGAAGCGCGCGGCCTTGGCCGGCTCGTAGCCGGCGATCGTCGCGCGCTCGAGCGGCTGCGTGGGCGGCTCCTCGAAGATCGTGCGCAGTCGCTCGAGCGCGGTGCGGGTTCGGCGGCGCATCCAGCCGGCGGCGCCGATCTCCTTGATGCCGGTCGACGACCGTGGCCGGCTCGCTGAAGGTCGTCAGCTCGACGCGCGTGAGGTCTGTGGACCTTCCTGGACGAACTCGTAGACCGCGAGCGAGCGGTTGCGACCGCGACGGCCGACGGCGACCTGCTCGACGATCCGCCGCGGGCCGGTCGACCTCGGTGATCATCAGCTCCGCGTACTGCTTGCCGAACGGCGCCTTCAGCCGGAAGCGAGCGGCTGCCCCGAGTCCGATTGGATTGGCGCGCGCCAGCCGGTAGTCGTCGAGGAAGTGGTCGCAGTACGCCGGACGGGCGGCGAGGTCGAGCACGAAGTCGAAGATCTGCTCGCGGGGAGCGGAGATGACGGCGTCGACGGTGACCTGGCGCATGCGGCCCGAGATCGTACCCGAGCGACTACGCGGCCTTGCGGACGACTTCGAGCGGCCGCTCGCTGACGCCCACGCGCACGGAGCTGACGGCGGAGCGCCGAGCCTCGGGCAGCGCGCCGAAGCAGAGCTCGCAGAGTCTGCGTCCCGAGTCGAGCTCGTGCAGCCGCTCGCCCGCCAGCGGCGTGCGACCGCAGGAGCCGCAGGACGAGCCGCCGGAGTGCAACGCGCCGAGGCTGCGGCGCATCAGCATGGCGGCCAGCTCGGGCATGGCCACCTCCTTCGCCACTGCGTCGCCCAACCCTGCGTACGAACCGTCCAGTTGGGGTAGCGAGGATTGTCCATCGGTGCCAGGTTGCCCGCAAATAGCGGCTTTTCTCGTTTGCCGATGGTCAATGACTCGTTACCATCCGCGCAGCCACCCCGAGGAGGAAGTTCGATGGAAGCCTTCACCGCCGGCACGCTCGCAGGCGCTGGCTCCTTCCGGTGCGACGCCTGCGGCTCCGCGATCGCCTTTCAAGAGGGGGATGAAGTTCCGCCCTGTGCAGACTGCGGCGGTACGCACTACTCCCGTGCCCCGCTCTTCGGTGCTGCCCGAGGGCCGGAGCGTCAAAACGTCGACGGTCCGCCCTTCTGGCTGGACACCGCACGCGAGGAGGTCGAGGACGGCTCAGGCTGGCTGGCCTACGAGAGCGACGAGGGTGTGCAGGTGCTGCCGCTGAGCGACGGCTGGACTCGCCTCGGACGCAGCCTCGCGGCCGATCTGCGCCTCGACGACCCCACCGTCTCGCGTCGCCACGCACTGGTCTTCTGCGACGACACAGGTGCCCGCATCCTCGACGACCGCAGCCTCAACGGCGTGTTCGTCAACGGCGAGCGCATCGAGCTGGCCGAGCTCGAGGACGGCGACGAGGTCGCCGTCGGCCGCTATCGGCTCTACTTCCTCGTCCCGGCCACCGTCAGCGAGCGCCCGGCGGCCGGCAGCCTCGCCGGCTGAGGGAGACGCGAGTGGGGAAGGACCCCGGCGGGTGGGGTCCTTCACTCCGTCGAGATCGACGGGTCCGTCTGGCCGCCGAGCGGCAGCGAGACGAGGAAGTGGGCGCCCGGGTCGGCGGCGAGGGCGGCGACCCGCTCGGCCTCCGCGCGCTGCTCGCTGGCACGTAGCTGCTCGACGTAGCCCCCGAGCAGCTCCCGCACGTCGGCGACGCCGAGCGCGTCCAGGGCCGTCAGCTCGACCTTCGCACCCTTGCCGAGCCGCCGCTCCAGCGCCGCGCGGTCGAGCCGCCAGTCCGCGTTGACGCGCAGGTAGACCCGGCCCCCGGTCTGGCCGGCGCACAGCCACGGTCCGGGATCGCCGAGCACGAGCGCCCTACCGGCGGTCATGTACTCGAAGCCGAAGCCCTTGACGTTCGCCCGGTCGGCGAGGCAGCCGAGCGCGTCGTCGAGCGGCGCCCGTGGCTCCCCGCCGATCACGACGTCCGCACCCGAGAGCCGCACGCCGCAGCGCGAGTCGGCGTCGCCCTGCACGTACAGCCGCCCGCGCTGGGCGCCGTAGGCGAACGACTTGCCGACCGAGCCGTGCACGCGCTCGCCGAAGCGGTTGCGCGCCTTCATCACCGCGACCGTGCCACCGTAGATCGCCTTCGCGACGCCGTCCTGCGCACCGGTCACGCGCAGCTGCGTGTGCTCGGCCCCGAACGCGCCGAGCCCTTGGCCTGCGACGCCCCTGACCGCGATCGGCTCCCCCGCTCGTTGCTGCTGCTGCGCCGCGCCGGTCGAGGCTCCGACGAGGGCGGGGTCCGGAAGCGTCGGCCGGTCGAGCGGCTCCAGGTCGAGCAGCCGCTGCGACGGACGGATCAGCTCGTCCAGGTCCACCGCTTCCCGTCCGCGTGCCTGCACGAGCAGGTCGCTGCGCCCCACCAGCTCCTGCGCGCTCGCGAAGCCCAGGTGCGCGCTCAGCGCCCGCACCTCCTCGCCCAATGCCTCGAAGAAGCGTGCGCAGCTGGCGGCGGCCCGCTCGAGGTGCTGCGGCGTGAACTTCCTCAGCCCCTTCAGCTGGGCCTCCTCGGCCGACTCGATCTGCGTCGCGATGCCGACGTGGCAGGTGTCGAGCTGGCAGCCACGGCAGATCGTGCAGCCGAGCGAGACCATCGCCAGGGTGCCGAAGCCGATCCGGTTGGCGCCCAGGCAGAGCAGCTTGACCACGTCGTGCCCGTGGCGGTAGCCGCCGTCGGCCCAGAGCTCGACGCGCTTGCGCAACCCGGCCTCGAGCAGCGCGAGGTGCACGGCGCGCACGCCGAGATCGGCCGGCAGCCCGACGTGCCGCAACGCGTGCGTGCGCGCCGCGCCGGTGCCGCCGTCGTAGCCCGAGAGCGTGATCACGTCCGCCCCGGCCTTGGCGATCCCGACGGCGATCGTGCCGATGTTCGGCACCACCGGCACCTTCACCGACACGCGCACGTCGGGATTGGCCAGCTTCAGCTCGGCGATCAGCTGCGCGAGGTCCTCGATCGAGTAGAGGTCGTGGTTGTTCGAGGGCGAGATCAGGTCCGTGCCGGGCCGCGCGTTGCGGGCCGAGGCCACCTTGGCGGTGACCTTGCGCGCCGGCAGGTGCCCGCCCTCCCCCGGCTTGGCGCCCTGGCCGATCTTGATCTCGACCAGGTCCGCCGAGTTGACCAGCTCGCTCGTCACGCCGAAGCGCCCCGAGGCCACCTGCTGGCCGCGCCAGCGCCGGTAGCGGCCGTAGAGGTCCGGGATCTCGCCGCCCTCGCCGTTGAGCGCGATCACGTTGACCCGCCGGGCCGCCTCGGCATAGGCGCGGTAGGCCACCTCGCCCTGCGAGCCGAAGCTCATCGACGAGATCACGAGCGGGTAGGAGTGCGAGCCGACGTCGGCGCTGGCGTCGCCGAGCGGGACGGGCGCTCGGTCGCTGCGCAGGTCGAGCAGGTGGCGCAGCGCGATCGGCTGCTCGAGCTCGAGCTGGCGCACGCGCCGCGAGTAGGCGTCGTAGTCGCCGCTGCCGGCCGCGGCGGCGACCGCTGCCTTGTAGACCTTGGGATAGAAGCGAAACGTCTTGCCGAGCCTGCCCTCGTCGACCCCGGCGAGCACCCGCCGGCGGCGGTCGGCGTCCGCGTCGAGCTCGGCGAAGCCGACGCCGCCACCGTGCTCGGAGGCCGCGTAGGCGGGCGTGTCGAACACGCTCGCGAGCTCGGGCTTGAGCCCGATGCAGGCAAACAGCCGCCCGTAGCCGCGCAGCTCGTGGATGCCGAGCGTCGAGAGCACCTTCTCGATGCCCTTGCGCAGCCCCGTCGCAAGCTGCGAGATGTCGGCGCGGTAGTCGTCCATGAGGGCGACCTCGACCATCGTGTAGGGGCAGACGCCGTCGGCCCCGAGACCGAGCGCGACCATCACGTCGTGCACGTTGCGCAGGGCGCCCGAGCGCAGCACGATGCCGCAGCGCCGGCGCAGGTTCAGCTCCCCGGGCCGAGTCAGGGACTCGCGCAGCGCGAGGTCGACCGCGGCCAGGGCGAGGTGGGCGTCGAGGTAGCGCCGGTCGCCCTCGTAGGCGGTGCGGTCGGACAGCACCAGCAGCTCGGCGCCGCCGCGCACGGCGGCGGTGGCCTCGTGGCGCAGCCGCTCGAGCGCGTCGCGACCGGCCTCGGCGTCGTAGCAGGAGACGTCGAGCACGGCGGCCCGGTCGCGGAAGCGCTCCCAGAGGTCTTCGAGCAGGTACGTCTTGTGCTCGCGCGCGACCTCGCGGTAGGCGGCGTCGCCGAGCGGTGCCAGGCCGTCATGACCGCCGAGCATGATCGGGAACGCGGTCTCGACGGTCGTGCGCGTGGGCGGCACCGCGCCGAGGTCGGGTCGCCGGCCGAAGACGGCGCGGCAGGAGAAGTGCTCGACCTCGCGCTCGCGGTCGATCGCCGGGTTGGTGACGACGGCGACCGACTCCTTGAAGTAGTCGGCCAGGTTCTGGCGTGCCGGCGAGAGGCAGGCGAGCGGGCCGTCGTAGCCGAGCGAGCCGATCGGCTCGCTGCCGGTCGCCGCCAGCTGCTGGACCAGCCGCATGTCCTCGCGCTGCCAGCCGAAGCCGCCCAGCACCCGCTCCGGCACCTTGACCGGCTCGGACGGTCCGGCGCTCGTGTAGCCGGGGATCTCCGGCCCCTCGAGCGGGCCGCCCGTCGGGATCGCCTGCGCGAACTCGTGCGCACGGGCGCCCGTGCGGGCACGCCAGCGGTCGCAACTCAGCCGCTGCAGGGCGTGGTGGCTCCACGGCCGCGCCCGTCCGCGGCCGCGATCGAGCGCCACCAGCAGCTTCTCGCCCGGCGCCAGCGGCTCCGGATCGGCGACGAGGTCGTGCGGGTCGAGGACGCCCGACTCGCTGCTGAAGACGTAGCGCTCGGCCGTCTCCAGCCGCCACAGCGGCCGCAGGCCGAGCGCGTCGACGGCGAACGCGCACTCGTCGCCGGCGCGAGCGATCAGTGCCGCCGGCCCCTGCGCGAAGGGGCCGAGGGCTTGGCGCAGGTACATGCCAAAGCCGCGCAGCGCCTCCGGCATGCCCTTCAGCTCGTTGACGATCGGCGGCAGCAGCAACTCGAGCGCCTCGAGCAGCGACAGCTCCTCGCGCTGCACGAGCGCCTCGACGACGCGATCGAGATCCTGGGAGTCGGAGCCGTCGACCGGCAGCGGATCCCGAGCATGCGCGCCTCGGTGCGCAGACGCGCGATCGTGTTGATCTCGCCGTTGTGGCCGAGCACGCCGAACGGCTGCACGCGCGCGAACGTCGGCCAGGTGTTGGTCGAGTAGCGCTCGTGGGCGAGCACGACCGCCGTCTTCGTGCGCGGGTCGGCGAGGTCCGGGTAGTAGCGCACGAGCGCCAGCGGCGAGCCGAGCAGCTTGTAGACGACGACGTCGGTCGAGCAAGAGGCGACGTGCAGGTCGAGCGCCTGCTCGAGCTGGACCTGCAGCTCGAAGCACAACCGCCGCTCGGCGATCAGCCCGCCGACCTGCCAGAACAGCGGCTCTTCCTCACGTGCGTGCGGGACCGAGCGCGCTCGAGTCGACCACGCCCTCGCGCTCGGCGAGCACGCGCAGGCCGACACGGCTCATCAACTCGCGCGCGGTCTCCTGCGCGGCGACGGCCTCTCCGCCCCGCGGCAGGAAGACGTGCAGGACCGCGAAGCGCGGGTCCAGCACGAGCTGAGAGGCGTGGCCGCGCCGGCGCAGCGCCTCGGCCCAGAGCTCGCGCGGGAGGTCGAGCTGCAGACCGCAGCCGTCGCCCTCGCCGTCGATGCTGCCGGCGCGATGGACCATGCGCTCGAGGGCCGCGATCGCGGCGGCGATCGGCTCGTGCTCGGCTCGCGCACGCTTGGAGATCGAGGCGTAGAGGGCGCAGGCGTCGTGCTCCTCGACGAGCCGCTTCGGCATCCGCGGATCGTAGTACTCTCCAACTGCTTCGCTAAGGTAATTAGTTAGTGCAACGACATGATCGCTCGAACCGACAGCAGCCGGACCGAGCTCGCAGCGAGGCTGCGGCTCGCGATCACGCGCTCGGCGCGGCGGCTGCGCCAGGAGGCGGACGCCGGTCTCAGCCCCTCGCTGACGGCGGCGCTGGCGACGATCGAGCGCCACGGCCCGCTGACGCCGAGCCGGCTCGCCGAGCTGGAACGGGTGCAGCGGCCGACGGCCACCCGCCTGATCGCCAAGCTCGAGCAGGACGGCCTCGTGCAACGCGCCGCCGCACCTGGCGACGCCCGCTCGCACCTGATCGCCGCGACGCCGACGGGCAGCAAGCTGCTGGCGCGGGTGCGAGGACGCAAGAACGCCTACCTGGCGCGCCGCCTCCAGCGGCTGAGCGACGAGGAGCTGCGGACGCTGGACGACGCGGCCGAGATCCTCGAGTGCATGCTGGCCGACGGGCGCAGCTGAGCGCCGGCCTGCACCGCGCGCTCGACTCGCTCGCCGTCCCCAACTACCGCCGCTACTTCGCCGGCCAGATCATCTCGCTGAGCGGCAACTGGATGCAGATCGTGGCCGAGATGTGGCTCGTGCTGCGACTCACCGACAGCGGCGTCGCCGTCGGCGTCACCTCGGCGCTGCAGTTCCTGCCGGTGCTGCTGTTCGGCGCCTGGGGCGGGCTGCTGGCCGACCGCGTGCCCAAGCGAGGGCTGCTGATGGTCACCCAGGCGACGATGGTGCTGCCCGCGCTGACGCTGTTCGCGCTCGCGGCCACCGGCGACGGCGCAGCTGTGGATGGTGTTCGCGCTCGTGTTCGCACGCGGGGCGGTCAACGCGATCGACAATCCCACGCGGCAGAGCTTCGTGATCGAGATGGTCGGTCCCGAGCGGGTGGTCAACGCGGTCAGCCTCAACAGCGTGATCGTGCACAGCGCGCGCATCGTCGGCCCGGCGCTGGCGGGAATCGCGATCGCGCTCTGGGGCGTCGCGCCCTGCTTCCTGCTCAACGCGCTGACGTTCGTGGCGATGATCGTCGCGCTCTGGCGCATGCGTCCGGAGGAGCTCGGCGCAGCGCCGCTGGCCGAGCGCGAGCCGGGCGCGCTGCGGGCGGCGCTGCGCTACGTGCGCGCCACCCCCGAGCTGCTGATCCCGCTCGGGCTGATGGCCGTCGTCGGCACGCTGACGCTCAACTTCCAGGTGGTGTTGCCGCTGATGGCGAAGTTCAGCTTCCACAGCGACGCATCGGTCTACTCCACGCTCGTCGCGGCGATGGGCGTCGGGGCCGTCGCCGGAGCGCTCGCCACCGGCGCCCGCGGGCGCGTCAGCCCAGGTCTGCTGATCGGCGCCTCGGCCTGGCTCGGTGCGCTCACGCTCGTGCTCGCCGCAGCTCCGACCCTCTCCCTCGCGCTCGTGGCCCTCCCCGCGCTCGGCGCCGCCAGCGTCACCTTCGCCGCCGGCGTCAACTCCGCCCTGCAGCTGAGCGTCGAGCCAGCCATGCGCGGCCGCGTGATGGCCCTCTACTCGGTCGTCTTCCTCGGCTCGACGCCGATCGGCGGACCGCTCGTGGGCTGGATCGCCCAAGCGGCGAGCCCGCGCTGGAGCCTCGTGCTCGGCGGTGCCGCGGCGCTGCTGGCGGGCCTGGTCGCGCGCACCGCGTTCCAGCGCGCGGAGCTCCACCCCGCTCGCTGAGCGCTACTCCGCGCCGCTGCGGTCCGGCCCGGCCCAGAAGGCGTCGCCGACCGTGACGCTGCGAGCGGTCTCGGCCAGGTGGCGCAGCGAGTACGGGTCGCCGTCCTCGTAGGCGAACATCGCCTCGGAGGTGACGCGCCGGACCTCGCCGGTGCCGCCGAGGTACTGGTCGACCACGCGCGCGCAGCGGCGGCCCTCGGCGATCGCCGTGACCACCAGCGACTGGCCGATGCGCGCGTCGCCGCAGGCGAAGACACCGTCGAGCTTGGTGCCGTAGACGGGCGCGCGGATGTTGCCGCGCGCGTCGGTGTCGAGCATCAGGTCCTTGATCGGGCCGTCGTGCTCGGGATGGTTGAAGCCGATCGCGATCAGCACGAGGTCGGCCTCGCTCGCGAACTCCGAGCCCGGCACCGCCGTGCAGGTTGCGCGACGAGGTGCCCTCGACGCGCGCGCCGTGCACGGCGACGACGTGGCGGTCGTGCCCCTCCAGGCGCATGACCTGGGCGCCGAAGCGGCGCTCGCCGCCCTCGTCGAGCGCGTAGGTCGTGCGCGTGCGCTTGGGCGGCAGCGGCCAGGGCGTGCCCGGCGGGCGGCCCTTGTCGGGCAGCGTCGGGTAGACGTCGAGCAGCAGCACGTCGTCGGCGCCCTCGCGCAGCGCGTTCGAGATGCAGTCCATGCCGGTGTCGCCGCCGCCGACGACGACCACGCGCTTGCCGGCCGCGCTGATCACGCCCTCGGGCGGCGTCTGGTGCGCCGCCTGGCCCTCCTGAGCGCGCGACCCAGCGGTTGCGCTGGTAGAGGTACTCCATCGCGAAGTGCACGCCGCCGAGCTCGCGGCCGGGCACCTCGAGGTCGCGGTGCTCGCGCGAGCCGATCGCGATCACGATCGCGTCGTGGCGGTCGCGCAGCTCGTTCGTCGGTCAGCTCGCGGCCGACGTCGACGCCGCAGCGGAACTCGATCCCCTCCTGCCTCGAGCAGCTTCACGCGCCGGTCGATGATCCACTTCTCGAGCTTCGCGTCCGGCACGCCGAAGCGCAGCAGACCGCCCGGCGCCTCGTCGCGCTCGTAGACGGTGACCGTGTGGCCCCGCTTGTTGAGCTCCGCCGCGACGGCGAGGCCGGCGGGCCCTGAACCGATGACGCCGACCGTTCGGCCGCTGCGCTCGTCGGGGGGTTCCGGCACGATCCAGCCCTCCTCGAACCCGCGCGTGACGATCGCCAGCTCGATCTGCTCGATCGTGACCGCGTCGTCGTTGATGTCCAGCACGCAGGCCGACTCGCACGGCGCGGGGCAGATCAGGCCGGTGAACTCCGGGAAGTTGTTGGTCTCGTGCAGCTTGCGTCAGCGCCTCGCGCCAGCGGTCGCGGTAGACGAGGTCGTTCCAGTCGGGGATCAGGTTGCCGAGCGGGCAGCCCTCGTGGCAGAACGGCACGCCGCAGTCCATGCAGCGCGCGCCCTGCTCGCGCAGCACCTCGTCCTCGGGCAGCTCGAAGTACTGGCGGTAGTCGTGCACGCGCTCGCTCGGGTCGCGCTTCTCGAAGCCGAGACGCTCGAGCTTGAGGAAGCCGCGCGGATCGCCCATCAGGTGCGCACCGCCTCGCGCTCGGCTTCCTCGGCCGCTCGCGGCCTCCGCCTCGGCCAGCTCGGCGCAGCGCGCGCTTGTAGTCGTGCGGCATCACCTTCACGAAGCAGGCCAGCGACGACTCCCAGTCGTCGAGCGACGCTCCGGCCCAGCGGCGAGCCGGTGCGCTCGGCGTGCTCGGCGATCAGCGCGCGCAGCTCCTCGCCCTCCTCGGCGCCGATCTGGTCGAAGCCGACCAGCTCGGTGTTGCAGCGCGCGCCGAAGCCGCCGTCGCGGTCGAGCACGTAGGCGACGCCGCCGCTCATGCCGGCGGCGAAGTTGAGCCCGGTCGGGCCGAGCACGACCACGCGCCCGCCGGTCATGTACTCGCAGCCGTGGTCGCCGACGCCCTCGACGACGGTCGTCACGCCCGAGTTGCGCACCGCGAAGCGCTCGCCGGCCAGGCCGCGGAAGAAGGCCTTGCCGGCGGTCGCGCCGTAGAGCACGGTGTTGCCGACGATCACGTTCTCCTCGGCCACGTAGGCCGCCTCGTCGGGCGGGCGCACGGCGATCGTGCCGCCGGACATGCCCTTGCCGGTGTAGTCGTTGGCGTCGCCGATCAGCGTCAGCGTCACGCCGTGCGTCAGCCAGGCGCCGAAGCTCTGGCCGGCCGAGCCGCGGAAGACGCACCTCGATCGTGCCCTCGGGCAAGCCCTCGGGCCCGTGCAGCGCGCGCGATCTCGCCCGACGAGCAGCCCGCCGACGGCGCGGTTCTTGTTCTCGATCGGCCGCTCGGCGCGCACCGTGCTGCCCGTCCTCGAGCGCCGGCCGGCAGAGCTGCAGCAGGTCGACGTCGATCGAGTCGTAGAGCACGGGCGGCGGCCGCGTGCGTGGCGCCGCGCAGCGTCGAGATCGTCGTGATCCGCGGGCACGACCAGCAGCGACGAGAGGTCGATCCCGCGCGCCTTCCAGTGGTTGACGGCCTCGTCGGCGGCGAGCAGATCGACGCGCCCGATCAGCTCGTCGACCGTGCGCACGCCGAGCCCCGCCATCAGCTCGCGCGCCTCCTCGGCGACCATGAACAGGTAGTTGACGACGTGCTCGGGCTGGCCGGCGAACTTCTTGCGCAGCACGGGGTCCTGGGTCGCGACGCCGACCGGGCAGGTGTTGAGGTGGCAGACGCGCATCATCACGCAGCCGAGCGCGATCAGCGGGGCGGTCGAGAAGCCGTACTCGTCGGCGCCCAGCGCGGCCGCGATCACGACGTCGCGGCCGGTGCGCATCTGGCCGTCGGCCTCGACGATGATGCGCGAGCGCAGGTCGTTGAGCAGCAGCGTCTGCTGGGTCTCGGCGAGGCCGATCTCCCACGGGATGCCCGCGTGCTGGATCGAGGACATCGGCGAGGCGCCGGTGCCGCCGTCGTGGCCGGCGATCACGACGTGGTCGGCGTTGGCCTTGGCGACGCCCGCCGCGACCGTGCCGACGCCGACCTCGGACACGAGCTTGACCGACACGCGCGCCTGCGGGTTGGCGCAGCGCAGGTCGTAGATCAGCTGCTTGAGGTCCTCGATCGAGTAGATGTCGTGGTGCGGCGGCGGCGAGATCAGCCCGACGCCCGGCGTCGAGTGGCGCAGGCCGGCGATGTAGTCGTCGACCTTGTGGCCGGGCAGCTGGCCGCCCTCGCCGGGCTTGGCGCCCTGGGCGACCTTGATCTGCAGCTCGTCGGCGTTGACGAGGTAGTCGATCGTCACGCCGAAGCGCCCGGAGGCGATCTGCTTGATCGACGAGCGGCGCTCGTCGGCGAAGCGGCGCGGGTCCTCCCCGCCCTCGCCGGTGTTCGACTTGCCGCCGAGCCGGTTCATGCCCGCGGCGAGCGTCTCGTGCGCCTCCGGGCGAGAGCGCGCCGAGGCTCATGCCGCCGGACTTGAAGCGCTTGACGATCTCCGCGCCGGCTCGACCTCGTCGAGCGGGATCGACTCGACGTCGTCGCGCAGCCTCAGCAGCCCGCGCAGCGTCGCTCTCGGCGCCGCCACGTCGTTGACGTAGTTGGCGAAGCGGTCGTAGGCGTCGGGATCCTGCTCGCTCGCGCGCGGCGTGCTGGAGCGTGCCGATCGTCTCCGGGTTCCAGCCGTGGAACTCGCCGTCGCGGCGCCAGGCGTAGAGCCCGCCGACCGGCAGCAGCTCGGACTCCGCCGCCGGGTAGGCGCGCGCGTGGCGGTCGAGCGCCTCGCGCGCGAGGACCTCCAGGCCGACGCCGCCGATCCGCGACGCGGTGCCGGTGAAGTGGCTTGTCGACCAGCTCCGGCTCGATCCCGACGGCCTCGAAGATCTGGGCGCCGGTGTAGGAGCGGATCGTTGAGATGCCCATCTTCGAGAGGATCTTCAGCAGGCCCTTGCCGATGCCCTTGATGACCCGCTGCTCGGCCTCCTCGGGGCTCATGCCCTCGGGCAGCTCGCCGCCGCGGTGCAGGCCGTAGAGCGACTCGAACATGATGTACGGGTTGACCGCCGAGGCGCCGTAGCCGATCAGGCAGGCCATGTGGTGGATCTCGCGCGCCTCGCCGGTCTCGACCACGAGCCCGATCTTCAGGCGCGTGCCCTCGCGCACGAGGTGGTGGTGCACCGCGGAGACCGCCAGCAGCGACGGCATCGCCGCGCGCTCGGCGCCGATGTTGCGGTCCGACAGGATGATGATGTTCACGCCCTCGGCGACCAGCTCGGACGCCTCGTGGCACATCGCCGTCGAGGCGCTTGTCCATGCCCCTCGGCGCCCTCGGCGGCGCGCCAGGTCATGTCGATCGTGCGCGCCTCGAAGACCGAGTGGTCGACCTGGCGCAGGCGCTCCAGCTCGGGGTTGCGCAGGATCGGCTGGCTGCATCACGAGCTGGTGGCAGTGGTCGGGCGTCTCGTCGAGCAGGTTGATCTCGGGGCCGATGCAGGCCTCGAGGCTCATCACGACGGACTCGCGGATCGGGTCGACGGCCGGGTTGGTGACCTGCGCGAACAGCTGCTTGAAGTAGGAGAACAGCGGCGGGCGGCGGTCCGAGAGCACCGCCAGCGCGGCGTCGTTGCCCATCGAGCCGGTCGGCTCGGCGGCGTCGCGCGCCATCGGCGCGAGCACGACGCGCAGGTCCTCCTCGGACCAGCCGAAGGCGAGCTGGCGCGCGCGCAGCGGCTCGACGCGCGGCACGCGCGGGCTCTTGTCGGGCAGGTCCTCGATCCGCACGACGCGGTCGGCGCAGCCACTCGCCGTAGGGGTTGCGGGCCGCCAGCTCGGACTTGATCTCGCGGTCGGACACGATCCGCTCGCGCTCGAGGTCGACGAGGAACAGCTTGCCGGGCTGCAGCCGGCCCTTGGCCTCGATCTCCTCCGCCGGCCAGTCGAGCACGCCGGTCTCCGAGGCGAGCACGACCCAGCCGTCGCGCGTGACCGCCCAGCGCCCGGGGCGCAGGCCGTTGCGGTCGAGCGTCGCGCCGATCACCTTGCCGTCGGTGAAGGCGACCGCGGCCGGCCCGTCCCAGGGCTCCATCAGCGAGGAGTGGTAGGCGTAGAAGTTGCGCACGTCCTCGCGTCAGCTCCGGGCGGCCCTGCCAGGCCTCGGGGATCAGCATCGAGATCGCGTGCTCGGGCGAGCGACCGCCGAGCACGAGCAGCTCCATCGCCGTGTCGAGCGAGGCGGAGTCGGAGATGTCGCCGCGCAGGAACGGGCGGATCTTCTCGACGTCGTCGCCGAACAGCGGCGAGGCGAGCTGCAGCTCGCGCGCTCTCATCCAGTTTCTGTTGCCGCGCAGCGTGTTGATCTCGCCGTTGTGGGCGAGCATCCGGTACGGGTGCGCCAGCTCCCAGCTCGGGAAGGTGTTCGTCGAGAAGCGCGAGTGCACGAGCGCGAGGCGGCTGACCATGCGCTCGTCGCTGCAGGTCGAGGTAGAAGTACGGCAGCTGCGGCGCCATCAGCATGCCCTTGTAGACGAGCGTGCGCGACGAGAAGCTGGGGATCGCGAGGCCGTCGAGCCCGCCAGCTCGGCCACGCGGCGGATCACGTACAGCTTGCGCTCGAGCGCGTCCTGGTCGGCGACGTCATCGCCGGCGCCGACGAACAGCTGGGCGATGTGCGGCATGCAGGCGCGCGCCGTGCGCCCGCAGGCGTCCTCGTCGATCGGCACCTCGCGCCAGCCGAGCAGCGCGCTGGCCCTCGGCTGGCGACGGTGCGCTCGAGCAGCTCGATCGCACGCGTCGCGGGCGGCCGCGTCCTGGGGCAGGAAGCACATCGCCACGCCGTAGCGGCCCGCGCGGCGGCAGCTCGAAGCTCGACCTCGCCGCGCAGCAGCTCGTCGGGGAGCTGGACGAGGATGCCCGCGCCGTCGCCGGTGAAGGGGTCCGCGCCCTCGGCGCCGCGGTGCTCGAGGTGGTCCAGCGCGCGCAGCGCGCGCACGACCACCTCGTGCGAGGCGGGGGCGCCTCAGGCGCGCGACGAACGCGACGCCGCAGGCATCGTGCTCGTATGCGGGGTCGTAGAGGCCTCGGGCCCCAGGCGTGGCGGTCACTGAACTTCACCTCCTCGGGCTCCACGCCTTCTCCGAGAGGGCGCGCGACGGGCAGGGAGAGGCGGATTCTACCCGCGTTTGCGCCGATGGGGGCGGACCGCTTTCCGAATCGTGTGTGTATCTTCGCGCGCTTGGGCACCACGATCGCCGTCATGTCCCAGAAGGGGGGCACGGGGAAGACCACCACCGTGCGCACGCTGGCCGACGTCCTGCGCCGCGTCGGGCTGGACGTGGTCTGCGTCGACCTCGACCCGCAGGGCAACCTGTCCGACTACTTCGACGTCCCCGCCGAGTGGTCGCCGACGGTCGCCGACGTGCTCGTCGGCCAGGCCAAGGCCAAGGACGCGCTCTACGACGGCGTGCTGCCCGCGAACCTGCAGCTGGCCGAGACCGAGCTGCTGCTGGGCGGCAAGATGGGCCGCGAGCTGACGCTCAAGCGCGCGCTGCGCGAGCTCGACAAGCAGCACGATCTGATCCTGCTCGACTGCCCGCCCTCGCTCGGGCTGCTGACCGTCAACGCACTCGTGGCCGCCGACTTCGCGCTGATGTCCAGCGAGGCCGAGTACTTCTCGCTGCAGGGCGTCGAGCAGGCGCTGGCGGTGATCGAGCTCGCGCGCGACTCGCTCAACCCGGACCTCGAGTGGCTGGGCGTGCTGCTGAACATCGCCGACATGCGGCTCGTGCACGCCCGCGAGGCGTTCGACCAGCTGCGCGAGGGCTATCGGCGACAAGCTCTTCGAGACCGTGATCCGGCGCTCGGTGCGCTACGCCGAGTCCGCCGAGCGCGGACGCTCGATCATCGACCACGCCCCGGCCCTGGGCGACGACTACATGGCGCTCGCCGACGAGGTGCTGGCGCGCCTCGGCGGCCGCGAGGCCGAGCGCAAGCGGCTGACGGCCCTGCGCGCCGAGCTGACACCCGCATAGCCCCGCCTCCGTAGAGTTCGGTCGAGATGAGCGAACTACTCTTCAGGCCCGCCACGGAGCTGGCCCAGCTGATCCGGGAAGGCGAGCTCAGCTCGCGCGAGCTCGTGGAGGCGTCCTTGGCGCGCATCGAGGCGCTGCAGCCGGACGTCAACGCGTTCATGCACCTGGACGGCGAGCGCGCGCTGGCGACCGCCGACGCGGTCTCCGCCGGCGATCCGCGCCCGTTCGCCGGCGTGCCGATCGCGATCAAGGACACCGCGGCGGTCGCCGACATGCCGTTCACCTTCGGCGCCGACATCTTCGGCGACTTCCGGCCCCAGCACGACGCCTTCGTCGTGCGCCGCCTGCGCGAGGCCGGCTTCGTGATCGTGGGCAAGACGAACATGCCGGAGTTCGGCATCCTGCCCGTCAGCGAGCCGCGCCGCTACGGCACGACGCGCAACCCCTGGGACCTCGGGCGCACGCCCGGCGGCTCCTCCGGCGGCGCGGCGGCCGCGGTCGCCGCCGGCATGGTGCCGCTCGCCCACGGCAGCGACGGCGGCGGCTCGATCCGCATCCCCGCGGCCTGCTGCGGGCTCGTCGGCCTCAAGCCCACGCGCGGACGCATCTCGCGCGGGCCCGAGCTCGGCGACGACTTCCTCGTCCAGGACGGCTCGCTCACCCGCACGGTCGCCGAGACCGCGGCGCTGCTCGACCTGATGGCCGGCTACGAGCCGGGCGACTCCACCTGGGCGCCGCCACCGGCCGAGCCGTTCGCGACCGCCGCCGCGCG
Source organism: uncultured Thermoleophilaceae bacterium (assembly GCA_963846505.1). GTDB lineage: Bacteria > Actinomycetota > Thermoleophilia > Solirubrobacterales > Thermoleophilaceae > JACVRW01. The sequence continues at coordinate 50,863 of CAWJWD010000006.1, forward strand.
CGAGCCGGGCCGGCTGCGGATCGGCTTCACCGCGTCGCCGCCGATCGAGATGGAGCCCGACCCGGTCGCGGTCGGCGCGATGCGCGAGGCGGCGGAGCTGCTCAGCTCGCTCGGCCACGAGGTCGAGGAGATCGCGACGCCGCCGTGGGCGGGTCAGGACCTGCTGGCCGTGTTCACGATGGCCTTCGGCACCGGCATCTCGATGGGGATCTTCTTCGGCGGCCAGATCAGCGGCCAGGAGCCCAGCGAGGAGACCGTCGAGCCGCTGTCCTGGGCGATCTGGAACATCATCCGAGAGCGCACCGCGCTCGAGTACCGCCTGGCGATGACCCAGCTGCAGGCGGCCACGCGCGCGATCGTCTCGCTCTGGGACACCTACGACGTGCTGCTCACGCCGGCGCTCGGCCAGCGCCCGGTGCGCATCGGCGAGCTCGACGCCTGCAGCGCCGACCCGCTCGACGACTTCCGTCGCTCCGGCCACTTCACGCCCTACACCGCCACCTTCAACGTCACCGGTCAGCCCGGCATCTCGCTGCCGCTCTTCCACGGCGACGACGGCCTGCCGCTCGGCGTCCAGTTGGTGGGCGCGCCCGCCCGCGAGGACGTGCTGCTGTCGCTCGGCGCGCAGCTCGAGGCGGCGCGGCCGTGGGCGGACCGTCGGCCGGAGCTCGCCGCCGCCTAGAGAGCTGCGAGTACGTCGCGGTCGCGCTCATAAGTGAGCAGCGCGGCCGCCTCGACCGGTGCCAGCCAGCGCAGCTCGTCGACCTCGTCGTTGGGCTCGAAGCCGGGGTCGTGCTCGACCGCCATCAGCCAGTAGCGCACGAGCTTGTCGCGGCCCTTGCCGTCGCGGTACTGCGTCGAGGGCAGCTCGCGCAGGAGGCGGCAGCGGAGGCCGGTCTCCTCCTCGACCTCGCGCACGGCCGCCTGCTCGAAGGTCTCGCCGGGATCGAGCTTGCCCTTGGGCAGCGTCCAGTCGTCGTAGTCGGGCCGGTGCACGAGCAGGACCGTCCCGTCGTCGCGCACGACCGCTCCGCCGGCCGCCTCGACCATCAGTCGATCGCGTTCACGTCGGCCCCGGCGGGCACGAAGTTGAGCCGCTCGACAGCGCAGTCGGGTGCCTGCTCGGCCAGCTGCTCGACGACGCCGCCGGTCTGCTGCCAGTGGCACCAGAACAGCACCGACGGCCCGGCGCCCGAGATCGTGGCGCCGATCGCGCCCAGCTCCTCGGCGCGACCGACCAGCTCGAGCGAGCGCGGGTAGAGGTGACGGCGGCGTGGCTGGTGCAGCCGGTCGCACAGGCCGCGGCCCATCAGCGAGAAGTCGTCCCGGGCGATGCCCAGCATCAGCAGCGCGACCGCGCCGACGTTGTGGACGGCGTCGGCGACCGGCACCTCGGCCGGCATCGCCGCGCGAGCCGCCTCGGTGGGCACCTCCTCGGGCGGGATCACCAGCACCGCCTCCAGGCCCTCCGGCGGCTCGATCCGCACCGGCTCCCCTTCGGCGCAGACGACGAAGCCGCCGTAGAGCGCGGCCGCGACGTTGTCGGGATGGCCCTCCAGCTCGTGCGCGAGCTCGAACACGGGCGCATCGAGCTCGTACATGTGGTCGGCGGCGGCGAGCCCGGCGACGATCGCCGCGGCGCTCGAGCCGAGTCCCGCCGAGGCGGGGATCTCCGAGCGGATCGTGAACGTCAGCCCGTCGGCCGGATGCAGCTTCTCGAACGCGCGCACGCAGAGGTTGGTGCGATCGAGCGGCACGCCGGGCACGTCGCAGCTGACCCCGAACTCGCCCGTCTCGGCGACCTCGAGCTCCAGCTCCAGCGAGAGCGCCGCGGCGAGCACGTCATAGCCCGGGCCGAGGTTCGCAGAGGACGCGGGAACCCGGACGGTGCGCCGGCGCCTCACCCGAGGACCGCCTTCTCCAATTCCTCCAGCTCCGGCTCGCACGGGACCACGGACGCGGCGCGGTTCATCGCCGTCTGCGGGTCCTTCAGGCCGTGGCCGGTGAGGACGCAGACCACGCGGCCCTCGGCGCCGTACTTGAGCAGCCCCGCCACCGACGCGGCCGAGGCCGGCTCGCAGAAGATGCCCTCGCGCCGGCCGAGGAGCTCGTAGGCGTCGAGGATCTCCGCGTCGCTGACCGCGCGCACCTCGCCGCGCGAGGTGGTGAAGGCGCTCATGGCGTCCTCCCAGCGCGCGGGGTTGCCGATCCGGATCGCGCTCGCGACCGTCTCCGGCTGCTCGACGGGTGCGCCGTTCACCAGCGGCGCGGCGCCCTCGGCCTGGTAGCCGTGCAGCCGCGGCGCGACCTCGTACTCGCGAAAGCCGCGCCACCAGGCGGTGACGTTGCCGGCGTTGCCGACCGGGATGCAGAGCACGTCGGGCGCCTCGCCGAGCGCGTCGCAGACCTCGAAGGCACCGGTCTTCTGCCCCTGGATGCGGAACTCGTTGACGGAGTTGACGAGCGCGATCGGGTGCCGATCCGCGAGCTCGCGCACGAGCTTCAGCGCCTGGTCGAAGTTGCCCCGCAAGGCGATCACGCGCGCCCCGTGCACGAGCGCCTGCGCCAGCTTGCCGGTGGCGATCTTGCCCTCGGGCACGATCACCGCGCCGCGCAGGCCTGCGCGCGCCGCATAGGCCGCTGCGCTCGCCGCCGTGTTGCCGGTCGAGGCGCACACCACCGCCTCCGCGCCCTCGCTGATCGCGGCCGAGACGGCGACGGTCATGCCGCGGTCCTTGAACGAGCCCGTCGGGTTGGCGCCCTCGAGCTTGAGCCAGATCTCGCAGCCGGTGAGCTCGGACAGGTGCGGGGCACGCACGAGCGGCGTGTCGCCCTCGCCCATCGTCACCAGCGGCTCGACGCCGATGCGCTCCTGGTAGCGCCAGAGCGACACGTCAGAACGTCTCCTCGATCACCCGGATCGTGCGCGGCTCGCCACGCACGAAGTCCAGGCCGGAGATCAACTTCACGGCCGCACGGAACTTCGACTCGAGCACCGGATGGGCGACGATCAGCAGCCGCGCGCCGTCGCCGAGCCCGTGCTGGACGACCGAGCGGATCGAGACGCCCTGCATGCCGAGGATCTCGGCGACCTGGGCGAGCACGCCGGGCTGGTCGTCGACCGCCAGGTGCAGGTAGAAGGAGAACTCGACGTCGGTGACGATCGGGATGTCGAGCGCGGGCGTGAGCGCAACCGCCGGCGGGATCATCGCCGAGACGACGTCGCCGAGCACCGCGGTCGCGGTCTGGATGCCGCCGGCGCCCGGACCCGAGAGCGTGATCTCGGTGATCGCCGGCGCCTCGATCGTGACGGCGTTGAAGGCGCCGTTGACCGACGCCAGCGGATGGTCGGCGTAGAGGAAGGCCGGGTAGACGTGTACGGCCACGCCGCCCTCGAGCCGCTCCGCCGAGCCGATCAGCTTCAGCGACAGGCCCAGCTCCTTGGCGTAGGCGATGTCGTCCGCGGTCAGCTTGTCGATGCCCTCGCAGCCGACCTGGTCGAGGTGCACCTCGGCGCCGAAGGCCAGCCGCGCCAGGATCGCCATCTTGGCCGCGGCGTCCTTGCCTGACACGTCCTCGGTCGGGTCGGCCTCGGCGTAGCCGAGCTCCTGGGCGTCGCGCAGCGCGTCCTCGTAGCTCGCACCGGTGCGAGCCATCTCGCTGAGGATGTAGTTGCAGGTGCCGTTGACGATCCCGTGCACGCGCTCGATGTGGGTGACGGCGAGGCTCTCGGCCATCACCCGGATCGCCGGCACCACGCCGGCGACCGCGCCCTCGAAGCGCAGCTGCTTGCCGTTGCGGCGCGCCGCGTCGAAGATCTCCTCGCCGAACTGGGACAGCAGCTGCTTGTTGGCAGTGACGACGTGCCTGCGGGCGTCGAGCGCACGCACGACGTAGTCCCTGGCCGGGTCGATGCCGCCCATCAGCTCGACGATCAGGTCGCTGCCCTCGAGGATCTCCTCGAAGTTGCCGCGGCTGCGGGTCAGGACGCCCGAGACCTCGGGACGCAGGCCGATCTCGGTCTCGATCGCGTCCGCGCGTGACTCGAGCAGCTCCTCGAAGGCCGCCCCGACCGTCCCATGGCCGAGCAGCCCGATCCGGTAGGGCCTAGACATCCCGCGACAGCAGATCGTCGTAGGTCTCGCGCCGCACCACCAGGCGTGCGTCTCCGTCGCGGCAGAAGACGACCGGTGGGCGCGGAATCGCGTTGTAGTTGTTGGCCATCGCGTGACCGTAGGCGCCGGTGGCCGGGATCACCAGCAGGTCGCCGGCGCGCGGCTCGTCGAGCTCGACGTCGCGCACGAGGATGTCCCCCGACTCGCAGTGCTTGCCGGCGATCGTGCAGAGCTCCGTGCCCCCGAAGCGGTCGGCGATCTGAGCCTCGTAGCGAGCGCCGTAGAGCATCGGGCGCAGATTGTCGGACATGCCGCCGTCGACCGAGACGTACGTGCGCACGCCGGGGATGCGCTTGACGGTTCCGACCGTGTAGAGCGTGACGCCCGCGTTGCCGACGAGCGACCGGCCGGGCTCGCAGAGCACGGTCACGTCCTCGGGCGCGCCGCGCAGCAGGGCCTCGACGTAGTCCTCGATCGCCGGTGGGTGGTCGTCCTCGGTGTAGGCGATCCCGAGACCGCCGCCGAGGTTCAGCAACGGGTAGTCGCCGATGCTCGCGAGCAGCTCGCCGAGCTGCTCGAAGACGTCGAGCTCGAAGATCTGCGAGCCGATGTGGGCGTGCAGCCCGCGCAGCTCGAGCCCGGCCTCGCGACAGGACTCCACCGCGCGCGGCACGTCGTCGAGGCCGAAGCCGAACTTCGAATCCACCTGGCCGGTGGCGATGAAGGAGTGCGTGTCGGGCCGGATGCCGGGGGTCACGCGCAGCAGCACGCGCTGCGAGCGGCCGCGCATGCGCTCGATCTCGTCGAAGGAGTCCACGACGACGTGGCCGACGCCGACGTCGCGCGCCTGGTCGAGCTCGACCTGCGACTTGTTGTTGCCGTGCAGGTAGATCCGCTCCGGCTCGAAGCCGCCCGCGAGCGCGAGATGCAGCTCGCCGCCCGAGGCGACGTCGCAGGACAGGCCCTCGGCGGCCAGCAGCCGGTAGACGGCGGTGCAGGGGAACGCCTTACTGGCGTAGACGACCTCGAAGCGCTCGCGCCGCGCCGCGAAGGCCTCGACGTACGCCCGTGCCCGAGCGCGGATGTCGTCCTCGGCGTACACGTACGCCGGGGTGCCGAACTCCCGCGCGAGCTCGGCGACGTCGCAGCCGCCGACCTCGAGCCGGCCGTGCTCGTTGAGGCGTGAGCCCATGGGATAGACGTGAGAGACGGCGACCGCTGCCATGATCGGCGGGCGATTATGAAGCACGCCGCGCCAGCGCCGCCGAAGCTCGGTACCCACGAGGGTCTGGCGTACGCGCTGTTCGAGCCTGAGGAGGAGCCGACGGCGGCGATCGTGGTCTGCCACGGAGCCGGCTCGGCGAAGGAGAGCCACTTCGACTTCGGGCGTCTCTGCCGTGCGCACGGACTGGCCGCGCTCGCCTTCGACGCGCGTGGCCACGGGCGCTCCGAGGGACGCTTCGGACCCGGCGCGGTCGACGACGTCCTGTCGCTCTGTGCGTTCGTCGGCGAGCTGGCGCCCGCGGTCGCGCTGCGCGGCTCGAGCATGGGCGGCTTCTGCGCGCTGCAGGCCGCCGCGCAGGCGCACGAGCTCTGCGCCGTGGTCGCGATCTGTCCCGCCACCGGCCCGGGCATGGCGCGCTCGCTGCGCTCCGGCACCCTGCCCGAGTTCGCCTGTGACCTGGAAGCGACGGCCGACTGGCTGGAGACGCTCGACTGCGAGGACGCCGTGCGCGCCTTCGGCCCCGAGACCGCGCTGCTGCTCCTACATGCGCGTGGCGACGAGAGCGTGCCGGTCGAGGTCAGCGAGCGCCTCTACGCCGCCGCGCACGAGCCCAAGCGCCTGCTCGCGCTGCCCGGCGGGCATCACCGCTCGATCCAGCACGACGCCGAACTGCAGGGCGTCTCGGTCAAGTTCGTCGAGCGAGCAGCTACTTCTTCGGGCCGCTGAGCAGGCCGTTCACGGCCTGGCCGGTGCCGCCGAGCAGACCGCCGACCGCTTGCCCGGTGCCCTGAACGGTGCCGCCGAGCGCGTTGCCGGTCTGGGTGACGGTGTTGCCGAGCTGCGGATTGACCTGGCCGACGGTGCTGCCGAGCCCGTCGGTGACGCCCGTGACGGTCTCGCCAAGCCCATCGGTCGTGCCGGTCACCGTCTCGCCCAGGCCGCCGGTCACGCCCTCGACGGTCTCGCCGACGCCGTTCGTGGTGCCGCCGACCGTCTCGCCCAGGCCGTCGGTCACGCCACCGACGGTGTCTCTCGCGCCGGAGCCGGTGTCGTCGACGGAGCGCCCGCCGCGCTCGGCCGCACCAGCTCCGCTGCCGCCGCCGGGCGCCGTCCCGCTGCCCTGGCCACCGCCATTGCCGCCGTCGCCGCCCTGCTGCAGGCCCGCTCTGCCGAGTCTGCCATCGTCTGCACGGCCGCTGGCGCGCTTGCCGCGCAGCGTCGCTCGCCGACTGCCCGCCTCACCGCGTCCGGCCGCCCCGCGCTCGCGGCGGGCGTGATGGGCCGCGGCAGCCTCGTCGCGCTTGCCGTCGGCGGCGGTGTCCGCCGGCACGACGACATGCTCGACGCGGGCGTCCGCGTCGTCGCCGGGCCAGCCGTTGAAGGCCACGAGCGTGCTCACGACCACGAACAGCAGCGCTGCCGCGGCGATCAGCACGCCGGTAGCACCCAGGCTGGCGATATATGCCCTGGAAGCTTTCACGGAATGGGGTTCCTCCCTCAATACCCGCAGTTGGGGGAAACTGCACCCGGCCAAACGATCAAGTTCTCTTCAGGAGTCGGCGACCCCTCACGAGTCTTGAGTCGTCGAACGCAGCCTACGACGGATGGCCGAGCAAAGTCCAGTCGTGTCCGTACCGAGAATGGCGTCTGTACTGAGAATGATTCTCGTTTAAGCTAGGACAGTGCCCTCGCCGCTGGACCTGCTGACGCTGCCGTTCATGCGCGACGCCGTGATCGAGCTGCTGCTGCTGGCGCTCGCCGGTGGGGTGCTCGGCGCCTGGATCGTGCTGCGCAGGCTCGCGTTCTTCTCCCACGCCGTCGGCACCGCCAGCTTTCCGGCGCTCGTGGTCGCGGACGCCGGCGGCATCAGCCCGATGCTCGCCGGCGCCGGCATGGCGCTCGTCTACGCGGGCGGCGTGGAGCGGGTCGGTCGCGCCGGACGGGAGCTGAGCGAGGCGACGGCGCTGCTGCTGGTCGCGGCGCTCGCCGGCGGAGTCATCCTCGCCAGCGACGTGTTCGAGTCGGGCGCGGCCGTCGACCGGCTGCTGTTCGGCACGCTGCTCGGGCTGACGACCGGGGACCTGCTGCTCTCCGGCGCCGTCGCGGCCGCGGCGATCGCGTGCACGCTCGCGCTCGGGCGCGCCTGGACCGCGCTCGCGTTCGACCCCGACACGCTCCCGTCGCTCGGCGTCCCGGCCGCCCGCGCCGACCTCGCGCTGCTCGTGCTCGTCGCCCTCGCAGCCGTCGCCGCGATCCCAGCCGTCGGCGCACTGCTCGTGGCCGCCGTCTTCGTCCTGCCCGCAGCCGCGGCGCGCCTGTTCGCGCGCAGCGTGCCGGGACTGATCGGCTGGGCGCTGGCGCTGGCGCTGGCGGAGGGGCTCGTCGGGCTCTACCTCGCGTACTGGCTCGACCTGCCGCCGGGCCCCCCGATCGCCGTGCTGGGAGCAGGCGTCTACGGAGCCGTCGCACTCGCCTCGACGTTCGCGACACGCCGCCAGCCGCGCCTCGAGCCCGCGCTGGAGGCAGCCGCATGAGCGACTCGGCAGCCGTCCGGGTCGCCGATCTCTCGGCGGGCTACGGCGGCCTGCCGGTCCTGCGCGACGTCTCGTTCACGCTCGAGCCCGGGCAGTCGCTGGCGGTGCTCGGACCCAACGGCGGCGGCAAGACGACGCTCTTCCGCGCGCTCACCGGCGAGCTGACGCCGGTCAGCGGCGAGGCGGCGCTCACCGGCCGCCCCGCCTACGTCGCCCAGACCGAGCGCACCCGACTGGACTTCCCGATCTCCGCGCTCGAGGTGGCGTTGATGGGCTCGCTGGCGCGCGGGCGCTGGTGGCTGCCGGCCGGACGCGGCGAGCGGGCGCGGGCGCGGGCGGCGCTCGTGCGGGTCGGCCTGGCCGGCGCCGAGGACGCGCGCTTCGGCGCGCTCTCGGGCGGTCAGCGCCAACGCACGCTGCTGGCCCGGGCGCTCGTGCAGGACGCCCCGGTGCTGCTGCTCGACGAGCCGCTCGCGGGCGTGGACCCCGCCAGCGGCGAGCGCATCGCCGCGCTCTTCGACGAGCTGCGCGCCGAGGGCCGGGCGCTGCTGGTCTCCACGCACGACGTCGAGAGCGCGCGCCGCTTCGACCGGGTGCTCTGCCTGCACGGCCGCCAGGTCGCGTTCGGAGCGCCGGACGCCGTGCTCGACCGCGAGACGCTGCAGGCCACCTACGGCCACGAGTTGATCGTGCTCGACGACGACGACGACGGCAGCGGCGGTCGGGCCGCGGTCTGCGTCCAGCACCACGAGCACGCCCGACACGAGCACTGACCGTGGACGTGCTCGACGCGTTGCTGGAACCATGGCGCTCCGGCATCGACCGGCGCGCGCTGCTGGAGGTGATCCTGGTCGGCGCCTTCTGCGGCGGGCTGGGCTTCTGGGTGGTGAGCGAACGGCTCAGCTACGGCGCCGAGTCGCTCGCCCACGGGCTGCTGCCGGGGCTCGTGCTGGCGGCGCTCGCGAGCGCGCCGCTGCTGCTCGGCGCACTCGGCGGCGTCGTGGCGGCCGCCGTGCTGATCGCCCTGGCCAGCCGCGACGAGCGCATCGGGTCGGACAACGCGGTCGCGGTGGTCGTGACCGGGCTGGTCGGGCTCGGCGCGCTGTTGGCGCTCGCGCCGGACGCGCCGCAACGGCTGCAGGAGCTGCTGTTTGGCGACCCGCTCGGCGTCACCGACGGCGACCTGCTGGCGGCGCTCGCGCTGGCGCTGCTCGGCGGCGGCGCGCTGGTCGCCCTGCACCGTCCGCTGACCGCGACCGCCTTCGACGCCGGCGCCCCGGGCCTCGCCGGCGTACGTCCGAGCGCGGTGCGGCTGGCGCTGCTCGGCCTGCTCGCGATCGCCGTCGCCGTAGCCGTCCAGGGCCTCGGCGCGCTGCTCGTGCTGGCCGTGCTCGTCGCGCCGCCGGTCGCCGTGCGCGGCTGGGTCGCCTCGCCGGGCGGCGCGATCCGTGCGGGCGCGATCGTCGGCGCACTCGCCGGCGTCGCGGGGATCTACCTGTCGGTCCACGCCGGCACGGCCGCCGGCGCCTCGATCGCGCTCGCGCTCTGCGCGGCCGCTGGGCTCGGTGCCCTCGGCGCGGCGCGGTGCTGGCCTAGGCTGCCGCCGGGCGCGGCCGGCCGCGCAGGGCGTAGAGCATCGCGGCGCCCGCGGCCATCATCGCGAGGCTCACCAGCTGCGCCAACGTCAGGCCCGCGACGACGCTGTCGTTGCGGCGGATGAACTCGACCAACAGGCGCTCGGTGCCGGCCAGCACGAGGTAGAGGCCGAACACGACGCCCGGCGCGACGCGGTCGCGGATGCGCCAGAGCACGAGCGCGACCAGACCCATCGCGAGCGTCTCGTAGATCGGCGTCGGGTGCACCTCCTGGTCGGTCGGCACGGTCCCGTCCGGGTAGGCCATCGCCCAGGGGAGGTCGGACTCGACGCCGTAGTCGCCGTCGCCGGAGAGCTGGCAGCCGATGCGCCCGATCGCGTAGCCGAGCGCCAACGGCACGGCACAGGTGTCGAGCAGCGCGAGACCGAGCCAGCCGCGCCAATGCGCCCACAGCAGCACGCCGACGGCGCCACCGATCGCCCCTCCCTGCCAGACCAGGCCGGAGCCGGAGAAGACGTTGCCGAGCAGGTCGTCCGAGACCTTGTCCCAGTTCTGCAGGATGTAGTCGAGGCGCGAGCCGACGAGACCGCCGACGAGCGCGGCGAAGACCATCTCGTAGGACCAGTCGACGGGCCTGTCGAGCTCTCGCAGCCGCCGCGCGATCACCGCTCCCGCCGCCAGGAAGCCGAGCGCGAAGCAGATTCCGAAGGTCTTCAGGTCGAGCGGACCGAGGTCGATCTCCGGCTGCATGAGGGCGGCAGGCTAGCGGGCCGGCCGCCAAGCGCTACCGTGGTCGGCGTGCGGAGAGCGTGCGGGACGCTTCTCTGTGCGCTGCCGCTGCTTGCCGCAGCACCGGCGCACGCCTCGGACGGGCTCCACGAGCGCGAGGCGCTGCGCGCCGTCCTCCGCCCGCCGGCAAGCGCCAGCACGAGCCGCGCACAGCTGCGACTGCCGCTGACGGAGCGCGGCCCGCGAGTCTCCTCGGCCACCGTCGCCGGGAGGTCGGACGGGCAGCACGTGCTCGTCGGGGCGCGCACGCACGCGGACGTCCCACGTCTGCGCGCCCGGCTCGCCCGCCTCGGCGCGCGCGTGGAGACCGTCGACGCGCTGGGCGTGCTCGCGGCCAGCGTCCCCTCCGGCGCGGCGCTCGCCCGCGCCCTGCGCGACGATCCCGGCGTCGCCTACGTCGAACGCGACCGCCGGCTCCAACGCGCGGCCGACCCCTTCGACGCACCCGATCCGGAGCACGCAGGCGTCCCCTACACGTGGGCCTACGACGAGGTCCGCGCCGCCGCCGCGCTCGCGGCCGCCGGCGGCGGCTCGCGACGCAGCGTGGCGATCGTCGACACGGGCATGGACGTCGGCCATCCCGATCTCGACGCGAACGTCGGCGGCGCCTACGACACCGCCAGCGGCGGCACCGACGTCCACGACGCCGACGGTCACGGGACCTTCGTCGCCGGGCTGATCGCGCGCCGAGGACGGCATCGGCGGCAAGGGCGTCGCCGGCGCGACCAAGGTGCTGGCGGTGCGTGCCTCGATCGACGGCAGCTTCAGGCTCTCGGACATCGTGCGCGGCCTCGTCTGGGCGATCCGCCACGGCGCCGACGTGGTCAACCTCAGCCTCGCCGGCAACGGTCTCGACCGCACCTCGGCGCGAGCGCTCGACCTGGCCTACTTCGCCGACGTGCTGCCGATCGCCGCCTCCGGCAACCAGGCCCTCAACGGCAACCCGCTGCAGTTCCCCGCAGCCTTCCTCGGCGGTCGCCGGGGGGCGCGCGGCATCGGCCTGTCGGTCGCGGCGACGCTGCCGGGCGGCAACGTGGCGCCGTTCTCGAACCACAACGCCTACGTCACGCTCGCCGCGCCGGGCGCCGGCACGAGCTGCCGCAAGGGCGTCTTCTCGACGATCCCGCGCCAGGGCGGCACGCAGTGGGACGTCGCCGCGCCGTGTGCGCCGTCGATCTATGCCGGCGGCGGCGGGCGCTGGGCCTACGCAATGGGCACGAGCTTCTCGGTGCCGCTGGTCGCCGGCATCGCAGCGCTCGTCTGGCAGGTCGAGCCGAGGCTGAAGTCCGAGCAGGTCGCCGACGTGCTGCGCCGCTCCGCACGCCAGACGCTGCCCGGCACGCGCTGGAACGAGTTCACCGGCCGGGGCGTGGTCGACGGCGAGGCCGCCACCGCGCTCGCACGCCGCTACGACGTGCGCCCCCCGCGCGCCGCGCGCCCGCGCCGGGCGCAGCGGCGCGCGCGTGTTCGTGCGCGTGCGCCGCAGCCGCGATCGCACCAACCGCGGCCGGGAGCGCGCCGGTCGGGTGCGCTACTCGCTGCTCGTGTCGCGTGACGGGGGCAGGAGCTACGCCTACGCGGTGCGACCGCGCACCAGGCCGATAGCCCGCAGCGTCACGCTGCGCGGCCGGCGCGCGAACGTGCTGGTCGCAAGCGTCTGCGACGGCAACGGCAACTGCGACGTCGAGCGCCTCGGCCGCTTTCGGCCGTAGCTAGAGGTAGCCCATCGGGTCGACCGGCGACCCGTTGATGCGCGTCTCGAAGTGCAGGTGGTCGCCGAAGCAGTGGCCGGTGCAGCCGACGTAGCCGATCACCTGGCCCTGGCTGACCCCGGCGCCGTTGGAGGTGCCGAAGCGCGACTGGTGTGCGTAGCACGTGGACAGGCTGCCGGTGTGCTGGACGCAGGTGTAGTTGCCGTAGCCGTCGACCCAGCCCATCAGCACGACCTGCCCGAGTCCGCCGCGCGGATCGGGGTGCCGGAGGGCACGGCGATGTCGACGCCCGCGTGCAGGCGACCCCAGCGCTGCCGAAGGGCGACACGACCGGGCCGTTGACCGGCCAGACCAGCTGACCCGAGCCCTGCTTGATCGGCCCGGCGAAGGCGCGCCTGCCCTGCGCCGGAGAGCTGCGCCTGGATGCGCGCCTGCTGGCGCTCGAGGACGGCCAGGTCACCCTCGAGGTGCTCGCGGCTGTCCCGGATCTGGGACAGCGTCGCGCGGCGCGTGCCGCGCGCCTGCACCAGCGCGCCCTGGGAACCCTCGAGGTCGTCCTTGGTGGCCGCGATCTGGTCACGCACGCGCAGGATCTGCTCGGCCGCGACCTGCACCCGGTCCTCCAGCTTCGCCAGCTGCACCGACTGGGCGTGCGCGCGGTCGCGCAGACGACTGCACGCGCTCGGTGATCTCGCGGTCCTGGCTCGAGACGCGGTCGAGGAACTCGGCTCGCTCGAGCAGCTCGCCGAAGCCGTCGGACTCGAGCACGACCGTGATCGCGTCGGGCTCGTCGGCCTTGTAGATCTCGACCAGGCGCTGCGCGAGCACCTTGCGGGCACCGGCCAGCTCAGAGCGCAGGCGCTCCAGCCGGTCGCGTGCGACCTCCAGTCGGTTGCGCACGCGCAGCAGCTCGTTGCGCTTGTCGTCGAGGCTCTCCTGGGCGCGGCCGAGGCGCGTCTGGGTCGCGTTGATCTCACCCTGCAGACCGTCGATGCGCGTGCTGAGGCCGCTGATCGTCGTGGTCAGCACGCCCTCCTGGCGCTTCTTCTGCTCGATCTGCGCCGCGCTTGCTCTCGATCTTCTTGGAGATCGGCTCGGACCGGCCCGGGAGGGGCAACAGCAGGTAGGCGGCGAGCGCCAGCGCGATGGGAAGGAGGAAGAGTCGCTTCATGGTGCTGGCGCCCGCTCGTTTCCCGTCGTTATGCAGGGAAATCGGGCGCCGTCGCGATGGGGCACGCTAGCACGGGTCGCCGCGTTCTCAGCGGGTTTCTCCCGCTTGCAAGGGACCGTGCAGGAGGTCACTACCATGCGAGTCCCATGGCACAGCAGCGCACCGTCTTCCCCCGCGACACCGGCCTCCAAGTACGCATGGTCCTGACGCTGTTCCTGCTGGGCCTGCTCTACGTGATCTTCGTCGGCGTGCTGTTCGCCGCCGGGGCGGGCGTCGGGATCATGGTGGTGGTGATCGCGGGCCTGACGCTGGCCCAGCTGTTCCTGTCGGACAAGATCGGCCTGGCGGCGATGGGCGCCAAGGAGGTCTCGCCCGAGGAGGCCCCCGGCCTGCACGCGATGATCGAGCGGCTCTGCATCCAGGCGGACCTGCCGAAGCCGAAGATCGCCGTCGCCGACACCTCGGTGCCGAACGCGTTCGCGATGGGGCGCTCGCAGAAGAGCGCCACCGTCTGCGCGACCACCGGCATCATGCGCACGCTGTCGCCGTCCGAGCTCGAGGGCGTGATGGCCCACGAGCTCTCGCACGTCAAGAACCGCGACGTGCTGATCATGACCATCGTCAGCTTCTTCGCCTCGGTGGCGTCGATGATCATGCAGTTCGCCTTCTTCTTCGGCGGGGACGACGACGAGGGCGGCGCGCCGGTGATCGTGATCCTGGCCGTCTCGGCGCTCGTCTACATGCTCTCGTTCCTGCTGCAGCTGGCGCTCTCGCGCTACCGCGAGTTCGCCGCCGACCGCGGCGCCGCGCTGATCACCGGCCGGCCGAGCGCGCTCTCCTCGGCGCTGGTGAAGATCAGCGGCGCGATGGAGACGGTGCCGACCCACGACCTGCGCGAGGCCGAGCGCATGAACGCGTTCTTCATCGTGCCCGCGAGCGTCAAGGGCTCGCTGCGGACGCTGTTCTCGACGCACCCGCCGATGGAGCAGCGCATCGCCCGCCTGCAGCAGCTCGAGGCGTCGCTGCAGAGCGGCGGCGCCGCGCTCGCCGCCTAGGCGAGGCGCTCTCCGCGATGGGCTTCCTCGACGCGGTCTTCGGCGGCAAGCGCAAGCTGAAGCTGCCGGCGACCGACCGGCTGTTCGCGATGACGACCGCGAACGTCACGTTCGAGACCGGCCTCGGCCTGAAGCACCGCCAGGTCGCGGGGATCGTCTTCCAGCCGCTGGCGACCGCGGACTTCAAGCAGATCGTGTCCGAGACCGAGGAGCTGCTGCAGAGCGCCGCGGCCGACACCGGCACCAAGGTCGAGACCGCCGACGACGAGTTCGGCTACCGCTGGCTGATCCTGCGCGACGACGAGTTCGACGACCTCGTCGTGTCGCTGAACACGATCTCCACCCAGCTCCAGGGCGGCGGCTACGGCGACCGTCTGCTGTGCGCGGTCTTCGCCTTCGAGGACGAGGGCCGGCCGCTCTACTTCATCTACAACTTCAAGCGCGGCGCGTACTACCCGTTCGTGCCGAGCGGCAAGCAGTCGCGCGACAACGAGCGCGAGCTGCGCCTCAAGGCCCAGGTGGGAGCCGAGCTGCCCTTCGAGGAGGACATCTCGCGCTGGTTCCCGCTCTGGGAGATCCCCTTCTAGCGATCGCCCGTTCTGGGAACGGCAGCCTTACGCTCGAGCGATGGCGAGGTCCAGCAGCAGAGGCACGTGGACGGTTCTGCTGACGGCTTTGGCCCTGCCGTTCGTCGGTCTGTCGATATGGCTGGGTGTCTGCGCCTCGAGCGACGTGCTCAGCAGGTTCGCCTCGACCACCCTTGGCCTCTCGGTCGCGATCGCCGTGTTCGCGGTGAACTTCTCCTTCGTCGCATTTCAGCTGGCGCCCTATCGAGCCTTGCTCGCAGGCCCTTCTCCCCGCCACCTCCTGGCCGCTACCGCGCTCGTCCTCCTTGCGTTGATTCCCCTCTCGGGAGTGTCTGCCGGAAGTGACGCGGTGGGTCGCCTGGCCGTGATCGTCGTGCCGCTGCTCGCCTATGGCGGTGTTCTCCTCGTCGCTCTTGGGCTTCGCGAGGCCAGCCCTACCCGCATCCTCGGGCGACGTGCGAGCGACCGAGCTCTCAAACGCTTCATCGCCACCTTCGAGCCGATGGTTCGCTCTCAGGTCCAGGAGCTAGAACGCCTCGACGTGGACGCACGTGCCGAGCGCACGGGCGACCGGGTCCCACCGCCGATGCATGAGATCAGCCACCGCGTACCTCCGCCACCGGTCGACGGCGACCCCTTCGACGCATGCGTCGCGCTTGCGGCGGCGGCAGTTGACCGAGACGACGCGGCGATCTTCGTCCCAACCGTCGAGCGGCTCTTGGATCTGGCTGAGATCCTCACCGATGCGAAATTCGCAGATCGCGATGGAATCGACGGGCGGAACGTGAGTGCTGCCGCGAGCGCACACGCAAAGGTCGCGCTTGGTCGTGTCGTCCGAGTCTTGGCGCTCACCGACGGGCGCGAAGTGCTTGCGGACCTGTTCATCGAAGCACTCTCACGCTATCTGCGTGAGGCCGGAGCGCGAAGAAGGGCAGCGAAGAGCTGGACTCGGGACGTCTGCTCGTCAGCAGCCGGAGCTTGTCGTTCTCAGCTGGAGCGCAACACGGCCGGAGCGGGAATCATCGGGCTCCTGCTCGCCATCCGACAGGTGGTAGAGGGCACGCTGCGAGAGCAACCGGACTACCAGGAGGAGTTCTCGCTGGCGTCCTACCCGTACGCCGTCCAGGCAATCGGCGAACACGCGGTCGAGCGGAAGGACAGCGACATCGTCTTCCGTTGCCTCGAGACGCTGGGCTGGATTGGCTGTGCCGGCGTTCGCTACGGCGGTGCTGAGATTGGGCGGCGAGCAGCGAGCGGCTTGGTGCAGATCGGACGCTTGGCGCGTGCCCATGAGCTCGAGTGCCACTGGGACCGTTGTGCTCTGACCCCCTACGAGCATGCGGATGAGCGTCTGGGTTGGATGGCGACCTGGATCCCTAAGACCGGGCGCCCCGACCCCTGGCTCCGGATCGTCGGGACGGCGTTCTCACGCCTGCGAGGCCAGCACTGCGATCTTGCTCTCGAAGACAGCGATCCACCACGACTGAAACTGAGCGAGGATCGGACGCGCTCGTACAGGGAGAGCTTCGCATCCGAGGCAGGTCGGCGGACGCTGGACTACTCGGACGCCTCGATGCTGAAGGACTGGGCCCTTCACTGATTCTCAGTCCGGGATCAGCCCCTCGCCGGTGAACTCGCCCTGGGCCTCGGCGAATGTGATGTCGCGCGGCGGCATGATCACGTCGGACTCGACGAGCTCGTCGTCGCCCAAGTCGTTGCCATCCGAGGCGACCAGCTCGAGCATCTGATTCCAGAGCTCGCGAAAGCCGGTCTCGTCACCCTGCTCGACGGCTGCCACGGCGCGGTTGTCGAGCTCGTTGAGACGCTCGGCGTCCTCGTCCGGCAGCCGGAACTGCCCCTCCCCGGAGATGCGGACGATCATCAGGCCGAGTCCTCCTTGCCCTGCTCGAGCGCAGGCGAGTCGCCACCGCCGGAACCAAGCTCCGCCTTCATCTTCGCCAGCTCGTCGTCCACCTGAGCGCCGCTGCCCAGCTGGGCCAGCTGCCGGTCGATGTCGTCCTGACCACCCCCGAGCTGCGTCAGGTCGTCGAAGGTGCCGGCCGCCTCGAGCTCCTCGACCGCGGACGCGCGGGCACGCATCTGCTCGGTCTTGTCCTCGGCGCGCTGGATCGCCAGGCCGAGATCGGCCATCTCCTCTCCCACCCCGTTGGCGGCCTCGGAGATCCGCACCTGGGCCTCCGCGGCGGAGTACTGCGCCTTGATGACCTCCTTCTTGGTGCGGAACTGCTCGATCTTGACCTGCAGCTTCTGCTGGTTGGCCGTCAGCTGCTCCTGCTGGGCCTCGAGCTCCTTGACCTGCACGTCGAGCGACTGCAGCTCGGTCTGCGCGAGCGTCTTGCGCTCGAGCGCCAACCGAGCGAGATCCTCCTTGCCCTGCGACAACGCCTGCCGCGCCTGGGTGTCGAGCTTGACCACCTGCTGCTCGATCTTCGAGGACTGCATCTGCAAGCGCTTCTTCGACGTGGTGACGTCGGCGATGCCCTTCTTGACGTCCTGCAGCAGCTCGACCTGCTTCTGGTAGCCGTAGTCGAGCGTCTCGCCGGGATCCTCCGCGCGGTCGAGCAGCTTCGAGATCTTCGATTTGACGACGGTGGACATCCGTCCGGCAAGGCCTGCCATGCCGCGCCTCCTTTGGACTCGGGGTGAGCGACGTAGACTACCCGGCTGCCGTGGAGCCGAAGCCGCCCTCGACCGGGATCATGAGCCGCTGGATGGGACCGGGCGACGCCAACTCGGCCGGCAACGTCCACGGCGGCGTGATCATGCACATGGCCGACGAGGTCGCGGGCGCCGGCGCCGCGGAGCGCAAGGCCGAGGAGACGGCGGGCCGCTAGGCCTCGACGCCGGGCACCGGCGTGTCGTCGGCCGGGGAGTCCGACAGCTGGCGAAAGACCTCGAAGCGGCGGTGCAGGATCGTGAAGCGCACGCGCACCGAGCCCGTGCACGGCCCGCCCGGACCGTCGTAGAGCTGGAAGGTCGCGAGCGTCGTGCGGCCCTCGTCCTCGACGTCGGTGACCTCGGCGCGGCAGGGCAGGCTGCGGTTGAACTCGATCGCGTCGCGACGGGTCTTCAGCCGCTCGGGCAGGCCCTGGTCGACGATCGCGCCGCGGGCGAAGTAGGACGCGGCCCGCTCGTAGTCGTCGAGCTGGAGCGCGGCGATCCAGGCCTGGATCAGACGCTCGTCGGAGGAGATGCGCGGCTTCGGCGGCGCCGGCTCGTTGCGCGGCGGCGGTGCCGGCTCCCCCGGCGGCGGAGTGGTGCGGCGGTCGACCTGCGGCGGAGCGGAGTCGTCTCCGGAGTCGCAGCCCGCGGCAACGAGGAGGATCGCCAGCGCCAGCGCGAGCAGCCGGCGCACGCTCAGGAGCCTCTGGAGCCCGCGGAGGCGAGCACGCTTCCAGCCGCCGCACGAGTCTCGCCCGCGGCCTCTCGCTCCAGGCGTCGCCGCAGCTCCTCCCCACGGCCCGCTCCGACCGCCCGCGCCGCCCGCCGCTCGTCGAGCGGCACGCCGTGGGCCTGCGCGTACTCGAGCAGCTCCTGGCGCTCCTCCCCCTCGCGCGCGGTCTTCAGGAACAGCCAGCCGAGCAGCACGATCGTGACGATGCTGCCCTCGACCATCATCAGCGTGCCCGCGATGCTCTGGTCCTCGAGCGCCGACATGTCCCAGAGCGCCTGACCGGGACGGTAGTCCGGGTAGAAGACGACCCCGGCCCAGAGGAAGACGTTGCCGAGCAGCGCAGCCGTCAGCCGCACCGCGACGACGTAGATCACCTTCGCGCCGTTGCCGAACCAGGCCGGCTGCGGCAGCGGGCCGAGCAGCGCGAACCACATGCCGACGCCGAAGCAGACGAAGCTCGTGTGCTGCAGCGCGTGCACGACCTCGCTGTTCAGCGCGGCCTGGTACATGAACGGCAGGTGCCAGACGTAGAGGTCGAGCGCCCACAGCGAGAAGGCCACGACAGGGTGCGCGAAGACGCGCAGCCTTCCGATCACCGGCAGCGCCAGCAGCGGCTGCAGCAGCGGCCCGGTCAGGCCGAGCACGATCAGCAGCGCGCCGACGTCGGCCATCAGCAGGTGCTGGGCCATGTGGGCGAGGATCAGCTCGCCGCCGATGTGCGAGACCGGCGAGGCCAGCGCCGCGACGATCAGCGCGATCCCGAGCGCGAACGACGCCATCCGCAGCGGCGACAGCGGTCGTCCCTGACGGGCGAGCGTGCGCGCGCGGATCGCGTAGCCGGCCAGGGCGGCAAATGCCGGCAGCAACTGCAGCGGCTCGAAGACGCCGCTGCCGACGTGCGCTATCGGGAGCAACACCCTGTCGAGAATACGGGCGCGCCTTCGCAACCCCCCAGTCGCTTACTGCGCCTTTACTCTAATTTCTTAGATTTCTAAACATATGCCTACAGGCAAGCGATGGCGCCCTGCCACGGGTTTCCTGATCCTCGGCTCGGTCGTCGTCGCCGCGGTAGTGGGCGCGTGTGGGCAGGAGACGGGCTTGCCTGCCGGAATCGAGGCCAGCGTCGACGGCCGCGAGATCACTCGATCGCAGGTAGAGCGGGGGGTCGGCGACGTGAAGCGATCTCCGGAGATCGGCGAGCAATTGGCACGACCCTCCCCGCAGGAGGTGGCCATCTGCGTCTCCGGCGAGCGCAAGCGCACCGAGGCGGGAGGCTTGGCAGCACGCAGCCATTGTCGGCACGCGCTCGAGCGACCGAGCGCGGTCACGTTGCGTCTCCTGATCCGGATGCATTGGTACACCCTGGAAGCGCAGCGCAGAGGCCTGCGCGTCCCTGGTGGGACCGCTCCGCTGGCACAGCGCTTCGCCGTCCTGTGGCCGAAGGTCGTCTTCCCAGCCGTCGCGACGGCCGAGCGCGTATCCCCGGCACGAGTGGCCGCTCGGTTCGCCAGCAACCCCACGCGCTACCGGGAGCGCACGAGACGATTCGTCAGCTCGCTGATCGCGCCGAGCCTCAGCCTGGCTCGGCAGGCCCGTGCAAGGCTCCAAGCCGGGATGCCCATCGAGCGCGTCGCCACCCGCCTGCAGGGCTCGGGAGTACGCCAGCCCTACACCGGACTGCTGCCCACGGAGCTCCTCGAGCAGCCGGCCGTGGAGCGCATGGCCCCCCGAGTCGCCCGCGGAGAGTTCGGGATCGTCAGGACGAAGGACGGGTGGCAGCTGTTCCGCGTGGAGATCGTCGAGGCCGGATTCCAGCCCACGCTGGAGCAGGCGAGAGCGACCGTCGAGGCCGAGGTGCGCGAGCGCCAACGCGAAGCCGCCGTCGACGGGTTCAACGACCGGCTGCGCGTTCGCTATGGACCGGTCACCGCATGCGCCGAGGCATACGGGCTGCCGGAATGCCAGGGATGAGCGCCGCCGCTACGAGATCCCCGTCCCTCTACGCCGCCGCGGGAGCCGGGTCGGCAGAGGGCGTGGCGGGCGCCTCGACGGCGGCCTCGCGGCGCTCCTTGTAGTCGCGGCGCTGCATGCGCGAGATCACGAGCCGCTGGACCTGGGCCGTGCCCTCGAACAGCTGGTAGATCTTGGCGTCGCGGAACCACTTCTCGAGCGGGCAGTCGGTGGTCTGCGCGTAGGGACCGACGACGTCCATCAGCGTCGTGGTGGCCCACATCGCCATGTCGCCGGCCTTGAGCTTGCTCATCGAGCCCTGGCCGCCGTTCATCGGCACGCCGTTGCGACCCATCCAGGCCGCGCGCCAGACGAGCAGGCGCGAGGCCTCGATCTCGGTCGCGACGTCGGCGAGGACCTGCTGAACGCGCTGCTGCTCGAGCAGCGGGACGCCGTCCTCTTCCTTGTCCTCGAGGTACTCGAGCGTCCACTCGTAGGCGGCCTGGGCGATGCCGAGCGCCGAGGCGCCGACCAGCGGGCGGGTGATCTCGAAGGTCGCGAGCGCGTTCGACTTGCCGCCGGACTGACCGGAACGGGCCCGCTCCAGCTTGCGCTCGAGCTTGTCCATGCCGCCGAGCAGGTAGTCGAGCGGGATGCGGCAGTCCTCGAGCACGACCTCGGTCGTCTGCGAGGCGCGGATGCCGAGCTTGGTCTCCTTCTTGCCCTGCGACAGGCCCGGCGTGCCGGCCGGCACGATGAAGGAGGCCTGGCCGCGGTGGCCGAGCTCGGGGTCGACGTTCGCGACGATCACGTTCACCGCGGCGATGCCGCCGTTGGTAATGAAGATCTTGGTGCCGTTGAGCACCCACTCGTCGCCGTCGCGCTTGGCGGTCGTGCGCAGCGAGCGCACGTCCGAGCCCGCGCCGGCCTCGGTCACGCCGTAGGCGCCGAGCTTGATCTCATCGCCCTCGCCGAAGCACTCGGGCACCCAGCGGCCGATCTGCTCGGGCGTGCCGGAGGCGGCGATGCCCGCGGCGGCGAGCGAGCCGCCGGAGATCGCGAGCGCGATGCCGGCGCAGCCGTAGTGCAGCTCCTCGGCGTAGATGCAGGACATCAGGCCCTCGGGGTCGGAGCCCATCTTCTGGATCGTCTCCAGCCCGTGCAGACCCCACTTGCGGGCCTCCTTGATGACCTCCCACGGCACGCTCTCGTCCGCGTCGTGCGCCTCTGCTGCCGGTCGCATCACCTCGACGGCGAACCGGCGACAGTGCCGCTGGAACTCGAGCTGGTCGTCATTGAGCTTGAAATCCACGCCGATCCTCCGCCTAGTTGACTGACCAGTCAATCATAGGGCAGGTCGGTGGATCTGTCGCCATATCCGCTCCGATCCGGGGCGACAGCTACCCTCCGGCGCGTCCGTGGCCCGCTCTGCGCTCGTCGCTCTCTGCCTCTCGCTGCTGCTGCTCTCGGGCTGCAGCATCGGCGAGGACGACTCCGGGCCGCCGCAGCTGGGCGTCAAGTCCGGCGACGACGAGGCCGCGAACAAGCTCGGCTTCCCCTCCAGCGCCACCCGCAACACGATCCGCATCGGCGGCGCCGACGCCGCCTCCGACGCGGCCGGCGTCGCGGGCGCGCTGTTCCCCTCCACCGGCGAGAGCGACCGGCCGACCGCGGTCGTGCTGGTCGAGTCCGAGGACTGGCAGAGCGCGATCGCCGCCTCGGTGCTGGCGGGCCGCCCGATCGGCGCGCCGCTGCTGCTCTCCGACGGCAGCGAGCTGCCGAAGGTGACCGAGGAGACGCTCGACCGGCTCGACCCCAAGGGCTCTGACCTCTCCAAGGACGCCCAGGTGATCCGCATCGGCGACGACGTCGCACGACCCGACGCCTACAAGACCGCCGTGATCCCGGGCGACGATCCCTACGAGCGCGCCGCGGCGATCGACCGCTTCTTCTCGGCCGCGCGCGGCGAGCCGTCGCGCGACGTCCTGCTCTACTCGGGCGAGCAGGCCGAGTGGGCGCTGCCGGCGGCGGCCTGGGCCGCGCGCTCGGGCACGGCGACGCTGCCGGTGGAGCGCAACGCGGTCCCGGCGCCGATCCGCAAGGCGCTCGCCGAGCACGACAAGCCGAACGTGTACCTGCTCGGTCCGGAACAGGCGATCTCCAAGCAGGTCGAGCGACAGCTGAGGAAGGACGCCGGCAACGTGCGCCGGATCACCGGCAAGACGCCGGTCGAGAACGCGATCGAGTTCGCGCGCTACCGGCGTGGAGACTTCGGCTGGGGCATCACGATCCCGGGCTACAACTTCACGATCGCCAACCTCGACCGGCCGCTCGACGCCGCCGCCTCAGCCGCTCTCGGCACCAACGGCGTCTTCGCCCCGCTGCTGCTGACCGACGACGCCGCGGACCTCCCGCCCGCGCTCGAGCAGTACCTGCTGAGCGTCCAGCCCGGCTACGAGGACGACCCGGGCCAGGCCGTCTACAACCGCGCCTGGCTGCTCGGCGACGACAAGGCGATCTCCGTGCGTCAGCAGGGTCGCGTCGACCAGATCACCGAGCTCGTGCCGGTGCAGGCCAACGCTCCGTGAAGCGGTAGCGTTCCGATCTCATGAGCGAGTACGAGCGCCCGGACCGAATGCAGCGCGAGCCGAACGTGGAAGACGTCCGCCAGCTCATGGGCGCCTCCACCCCGCACTTCGCGCTCCAACTGCGCAACCGCATCCACAACCTGATCCGCGACCTGCCCGCCGGCCATCCCGCACGCATCGAGGGCGAGCGCGAGATCGAGCGGCTCGACCTGGTGGCGCTCGGCTCTGAGCGTCGCGGGCCGATTCAAGCCCACGAGCACGGTCTGCCCAGCTACCGGGGCTAAGCGGGCACGGGTGCGGGCTCGGCCTCGCTGAGTCCCGACAGCTGCGCCACCCGCTCGCGGTGCTCGCGCGCCGAGCCGTAGAGCAGCCCGTCCGCCTTCGCCCGCTTGAGGAAGAAGTGCAGGTCGTGCTCCCAGGTGAAGCCGATGCCGCCGTGCACCTGCAGCGACGAGGCGGTCACGTGCCAGCCCGCGTCCGAGGCGTAGGCGTTGGCCATCGACGCGGCGAGCGACAGCGTCTGCGGCTCGGCGTCCGCGGTCCAGGCCGCGTAGTAGGCGCCCGAGCGCGAGCCCTCGACCTCGAGCAGCATCTGCGCGCAGCGGTGCGAGACCGCCTGGTAGGCGCCGATCGGCCGGTCGAACTGCTTGCGGTCGCGCGCGTACTCGACGGCCATCTCCATGGCGTGCTGGGAGACGCCCACCAGCTCGGCGGCCAACGCGGTGCTGACGCGGTCGAGGCCGGCCTGCACGTCGCCCTCGAGGCGCTCGCCGGTCCCGGACAGCACGCGCGCGTAGCGGCGCGTGGGATCGATCGTCTTCAGCGGCTCGACCTCGGCCGCGGAGCGCTCGACGACGGCGGCCCCCTCATCGGAGACGAGCACGATCACATCCGCCTCGACGGCGTCCGGCACGAGCTTCGCCTCGCCGTCGGCGCCGACGAGCCCGACCGTCCCGCGCGCCTCGCCGGAGGCGATGCCGGGCAGCCAGCGCTGCTTCTGCTCGTCGCTGCCGGCATGTTGGAGCACGAGCCCGGCGGCGGCGTTGGAGAGGAACGGCAGCGGCGCGAGCGCGTAGCCGAGCTCCTCCATCAGGATGATCAGCTCGACCGCGCCGAGCCCCTGGCCGCCGTAGGCCTCGTCGAGGAAGATGCCCGCCCAGCCGAGCTCGCAGAGCTCGGCCCAGACGTCGTCGGCGTAGGCGCCGGCCTCGGCCAGCTCGCGTACCCGCTCGAGCTTGAAGCGGCTGGCGAGCAGGTCGTTGGCCGTGCGCTTGATCGCCTGTTGGTCGTCGCTGAAGTCGAAGTTCATCTGCTCGTCCTCCCTAGCGCAGCTTCGGCAGGCCGAGCACGCGCTCGGCGATGATGTTCTTGAGGATCTCGGTCGTGCCGCCCTCGATCGAGTTGGCGCGCGCCCGCAGGAAGCGGTAGGTCCAGGGCGAGTCCCAGGCCGCCCCCGCCTCGCCGAGGATGTCGACGGCCAGCTCGGTGAGCGCCTGGTTGAGGTCGCTCCACTGCCACTTCGGCAGCGAGCCCTCTGGCCCGGGCACGCCCTTCTTCATGATCTGCGTCAGGCCGCGCCAGGAGTTCAGGCGCAGCAGCTCGACCTCGATCACCAGCTGGGCGATCTTCTGGCGGATCACCGGGTCGTCGTCGACGCCCTGCTCGCGCGCCAGCTGCTTGAGGTCCTCGAGCGCCACCTTGATGCCGGCGGCGGCCGCGGCTCCGAGGCCGGCGCGCTCGTTCATCAGCGTCGTGATCGCGACGCCCCAGCCGTTGCCCACCCCGCCGACGACGTTCTCGTCGGGGATGCGCGCCTCCTCGAGGAAGAGCTCGTTGAACTCGGGCTCGTTGGTGATCTGGTGCAGGGGACGGACCTGGACCGCGTCCTGCTCCATGTCGAGGATGAAGTAGGTCAGCCCCTGGTGCTTGGGCGCGTCCTGGTCGGTGCGCGCGACGAGCATGCAGTACTTGGCCTTGTGGGCGAAGGTCGTCCAGACCTTCTGCCCGGTCACGACCCACTCGCCATTGGACTTGACCGCGCGCGTCTTGAGCGAGGCGAGGTCCGAGCCGGACTCCGGCTCGGAGAAGCCCTGGCACCAGATCTCCTCGCCGGTCAGGATCGGGCGCAGCCAGCGCTGCTTCTGCTCGTCGGTGCCGTGGGTGATCACGACCGGCCCGCCCATCACGAGGCCGAGCACGTTCGCCGGCTGGGGCGCGCGGGCGCGCGCCATCTCCTCGCCGAAGATCGCCTGCTCGACCAGCGTGGCGCCGCGACCGCCGTACTCCTCGGGCCACGAGAGGCCGCCGTAGCCGGCGTCGAAGAGCGTGCGCTGCCAAGCGCGGCGGTGGTCGAAGGCCGGGTCCTCGCCCGGCGGCTCCTCACCGGGGTGGTTGCTCTCGAGCCAGCGGCGCAGCTCGTCGCGGAATTCCTGTTCGGACGGCGAGAGAGTCAGGTCCACGAGACGCGGTCCTCACGGTCGGGGGCGGCAAAGCGGTGCAACGGCGCAATGTACCGGGCACGACTCGCCGCCATTCCGATACGTCAGCGTTGCGTTTTCCTATCGACGATGGTACGGTGCTCTTCAATATCGAAACGATACGGTTTCGTATCTTGATTTGAGGAGCGACCATGCAGAACACGAAGGCATACGAGCGGCGCTGGTGGACCCTGGTGGTTCTCTCGGTCGCCCTCCTGACGATCTCCCTCGACAACACCATCCTCAACGTGGCTCTGCCGAGCATCGAGCGCGACCTCTCGGCGAGTGCAAGCCAGCTGCAATGGGTCGTCGACTCCTACACGCTCGTCTTCGCAGGGCTGCTGCTGACGATGGGCAGCCTCGGCGACCGCTTTGGTCGTCGCCTAGCGCTCGTCGTCGGCCTGACGGTCTTCGCGGGCGGCTCGCTGCTGTCGGCGCTCGCCGGCTCGGCCGACATGCTGATCGGCGCCCGCGCGCTGATGGGCGTCGGCGGCGCGCTGGTCATGCCCTCCACCCTCTCGATCCTCACGAACGTCTTCCCGGCCGGCGAGCGTGGCAAGGCGATCGGCATCTGGGCCGCCGTCGCGGGACTCGGCATCGCGATCGGTCCGGTCGCCGGCGGCTGGCTGATCGAGCACTTCGACTGGAGCGCGGTCTTCCTCGTCAACCTGCCGATCGTCGTCGTCGCCCTGGCGGCCGCCCCGTCGCTGGTCCCAGAGTCGCGCGATCCGGCCGGCACGCGCCTCGACCCGCTCGGCGCGGTGCTGTCCACGAGCGGCCTGACCGCGCTGGTCTGGAGCCTGATCGAGGCGCCGAACCACGGCTGGACCAGCACCACGTCCCTGGTCGGCTTCGGCGCCGCGGCGCTGCTGCTGATGAGCTTCGTGCGCTGGGAGCTGAAGACCCGCACGCCGATGCTCGACGTGCGGCTGTTCGGCATCCGGCGCTTCAGCGGCGCGAGCTTCGCGATCGCGCTCGCCTTCTTCGCGCTCTTCGGGACGATCTTCTTCCTGACGATGTACCTGCAGGACGTGATGGACCTGAGCCCGCTCGCCGCCGGCATCCGCGTCACGCCCGTCGCGATCGGCCTGGTGTTCGCCGCGCCGCTGTCCGCACGGGTCGCCGAGCGCCTCGGCGCGCGCATCGTGGTCGCGACCGGGCTGCTGATCGTGTCGGGCGGCCTGCTGCTGCTCTCCACGCTGCAGCCGGACTCGAGCTACGGCCTGGTGGCCGGTGCGCTGGTGCTGATGGGCTTCGGCATGGGCTCGACGATGGCGCCCGCCACCGAGTCGATCATGAGCTCGCTGCCGCTGGAGCACGCAGGCGTCGGCTCGGCGATGAACGACACCGTGCGCATGGTCGGCGGCACGCTCGGCGTCGCGGTCCTCGGCAGCCTCCTCTCCAGCAGCTACGGTGCCGACATGGACGGCGCCACCCGCGAGCTGCCCGCGCCCGCGGCGGGCGCCGCCGGAGATTCGATCGGCGCCGCCGGCGCGGTTGCGGAGCGGATCGGCGGCAGCGCCGGGCGTGCGCTCGGCCAGGCCGCGGAGACGGCGTTCACCTCGGCGATGAGCACGAGCCTGATCGTCGCGGCGGCGGCCGCCGCGACCGGAGCGTTGATCGCGTTCCTCGTCCTGCCCGCGCGCGAGCGCGAGCGGGCCGAGAAGGACGTGCTCGCAGCCGAGGCGGTGACCGCGTGAGCGCGCAGCGTTCCGTGGGCGACGGAGGATCCGCGCACGACGGAGGGGCAGCGGGCGCCGAGTCGGCGCCCGCTCGCCGCTCCCCCGGCCGGCCTCGCTCGGCCGAGGCCCACCAGGCGATCCTGACCGCGACGGTCGAGCTGCTGGCCGAGCAGGGGCTGCGGGGCCTCAGCATCGAGGCCGTCGCGGCCCGGGCGGGCGTCGGCAAGACGACCATCTACCGCCGCTGGGACTCCAAGGACGAGCTGGTGGCGGACGCGGCGGCGATGGTGCCGCCGCCGCACCTCCCCCCCGACCAGGGCAGCCTCATAGGCGACCTCGGCGCGATCGCGGCCGTCCAGCAGGCCCGACTCGAGTCGACGCAGCTGCCGCGCCTGCTTCCGCGCGTGCTGAGCGACAGCGCGGACGACCCCGAGCTGCATGCGCTGATCGTCGAGCGCGCCGTGCAGCCGCTGCGAGCGATGATCGGCGAGGTGGTACGGCGCGCGATCGAACGCGGCGAGCTGCGCCCGGACCTCGACGTCGAAGCGACGGTCGACGTGCTGCACGCGCTGCCGGTCTACCGCATCCTCATCCACGGCGGCGACCTGCAGCGCGCGCTCGCGCCCCTGCCGGGCCTCTTCGCGCTGCTGATCGAGGGCCTCGGCCCGCGCTAGTAGCTCTTGGGCAGCCCGAGCGAGTGCTCGGCGACGTAGTTGAGGATCATCTCGCGCGAGACCGGCGCGGTGCGCGTCAGGCGCACGCCCCACCACATGTCCGAGAGGCCGTACTCGAGCGCGAAGCCGTTGCCCCCGTGGGCCTGGATCGCCCGGTCGACGCAGTGGATCGCCGCCTCGGCCGCCGCGTACTTGGCCATGTTGCTCGACTCGCCGGCCCCGGGCGCGCCCGCGTCGTAGAGCGCGGCCGCCTTCTGCATCATCAGCCGCGCCAGCTCGAGCTCGATCTTCGCCTCGGCGAGCGGGTGCGCGATGCCCTGGTGGGCGCCGATCGGGACGCCCCAGACGTTGCGCTCGTTGACGTACTCGGAGGCGGCCTTCAACGCCCGGCGACCGGCGCCGCAGGCGATCGAGGCGCCCATGATGCGCTCCGGGTTGAGCCCGTCGAAGACCGGCCCGAGCCCGCCGCCCTCGCCGCCGATCAGGCGGTCCTCCTCGAGCTCGACGCCGTCGAAGAACAGCGTCCACTGCTTGTCGGGCCCGACGTAGGGCATCGGGATCACGTCGCGCGAGAAGCCGGGTGCGTCGACGTCGACGATCGCCAGCGACGGCAGGCCGAGCGAGCCGTCGGGCAGCTTGCTGCGCGCCACGACGAGCACCGCGTCGGCGTGCTCGACGCCCGAGATATAGGTCTTCTGGCCGCGCAGGACGAACTTGTCGCCCCGGCGCTCGAGCGAGGTCGAGAGGTTGTGCGAGTTGGTGCCGGCGTCCGGCTCGGTGATCGCGAACGCCAGGCGCGTCGAGCCCGCGGCGATGCCGCGCAGCCAGCGGTCCCTCTGCTCGTCGCTGCCGTGCCGGGTCAGGATGCTGCCGGCGATCGCCGGCGAGACGACGATCAGCAGCAGCGAGCTCCCGGCGGCGGCGATCTCCTCGCCGACGGCGGCCAGCCCGGACATGCCGAGGCCGCCCCCGCCCCACTCCTCGGGAATGTTCACGCCCAGGTAGCCCTTGCTCGCGAGCGCGTCCCAGAGCTCCGCGGGCGGCTCGTCGGCGGCGTAGCGCTCGCGCGAGTACGCAGGGCCGAAGTTCGCGCAGATCGCCGCGACCGTCTCGCGCAGCAACCGCTCCTCGTCGGTGGGAACCAGCTTGAGGTCGGTCATCGGGCGCATAGGATGCCAGCGCGATGCGCATCGGGCTCTACCTCGCCTACTGGCCGTGGTTCTCCGCCGAGGAGCAGGTCGGGCTGGCCGAACAGGCCGACAGCGAAGGTCTCGACTCGGTCTGGGTCGCCGAGGCCTGGGGCCAGGACGCCGTCTCGGTGCTCGGCCATCTGAGCGCGAGGACCGAGCGCATCGGGCTCGGCTCGGGCCTGTTCCAGATCCCGGCTCGCAGCCCGGCGATGACCGCGATGGCCGCGGCCACGCTCGACAACCTCTCCGGCGGGCGCTTCCGCCTCGGCCTGGGCGTGTCGGGTCCGCAGGTGTCCGAGGGCTGGCACGGCGTCTCGTTCGCCCGGCCGCTGGCGCGCACGCGCGAGTACGTCGAGATCGTGCGCGCGGCGCTCGCACGCGAGGCGCCGCTCGAGTACCACGGCAAGGAGTTCGAGCTGCCGGTCGAGGGCACCGGCCTGGGCAAGCCGCTGAAGCTGCTGATCAAGCCGGTGCAGGAGCGGATCCCGATCTACCTCGGCGCGATCGGGCCGAAGTCGGTCGAGCAGACGGCCCGGATCGCCGACGGCTGGCTGCCGTTCATGTTCAGCCCCGAGAGCGCCGGCGAGCTGCTGGCGCCGTTCGCGGGCACCTCCGTCGACATCGCGCCGGTCGTGATGGTCTGCGTCGACGACGAGCTCGAGCGCGCCCGCGACATGGCACGACCGTGGCTGTCGATCTACCTCGGCGGCATGGGCGCCAAGGGCAAGAACTTCTACGTCGAGACCGCCGAGCGCTTCGGCCAGGGCGAGTCGGCGCGCAAGGTCCAGGAGCTGTTCATGGCGGGCGACCGCGCCGGCGCCGCGGCGGCACTCAGCGACGAGCTGATCGACCGCTCGGCGATCTGCTGCCGCGCCTCGGAGCTCGACGAGCGCCTGGCCGCCTACGAGCGCGCGGGCGCGACCACGCTGCTGGCGATGCCGTTCGGCGACCGCCCGCGCATCGTCGAGGCGCTCGCTGCCGCGGCCCGCGGCAGCGCGCCGGCCTAGCCCGCCGCCTCCTCCCGCGCGCGATCGAGCTCCGCCTGGACCGTCTCGGTCTGGTTCGGGATCCGCAGCCGGCGTTCGAGCACGGGGATCGCGTCCTGGGGCCGTCCTGCCTGGCGCAACGACGAGCCGAGGTTGAAGAGGGCGTAGGCGTAGGTGGCGTCGTTGCGGTCGGCCGCGGCCACGGCCTGCTCGAGCAGCGGCACCGCCTGCTCGTAGCGCCCCTCGCCCATCAACGCGAACCCTTGGTCGTTGAGCCGTGCCGCGCCCTTCGGATCGGCGCCGCCGGGCTCCGGCACGGCGTAGTCCGACCCGCCTCCGCCCGCGGGCTCGTCGGCCTGCGGCGCTGGCTGCTCTTCGGCCGGAGCGTCCTCGGTCGCTCCGCGCTGCGCCTGCTCGGAGCCGCCCCCGCCGCCGCCGCCTCCGCCCGCGAGCAGGACCATGGCGACCACGAGCGCGATCGGCGCCAGCAGGCCGGCTGCGACCCACCCGCGCCTGGCGCGCTCGGAGCGACCGCGGACGGACGAACGGTGCGACGGAGGGCGGGTGCGCGCGGTGGCCGGCTGCTCCTCGAGCGCCCGCCGCAGCTCCTCGGCGAGCTCGCCCGCCGAGCCGGGACGCTGCCCGGGCGCGCGGGCCATGCCCCGCTCGAGCGCCGCGCCCACCCCGGGCGGCAGCTCGGGCCGGATCTCGGCGATGTCGGGCGGCCCTTCGTTGGCGACCTGGTGGGCGATCTCGACGGCGGTGCGACCACGGCGCGCACGGCGGCCGGAGAGCGCCTCGAAGGCGACGGCGGCGAGCGCGTAGACGTCGGTCGCCGGGCCGGTGGCGCTGCCCTCGAGCTGCTCGGGGGCCATGTAGGCGGCCGTGCCGAGCACCGTGCCGCTCTGGGTGATGCGCGTCTGATCGGCGGCGACCGCGATGCCGAGGTCGGCGAGCTTGGCGACGCCGTCCTCGTCGCGCAGCAGCACGTTGCCGGGCTTGACGTCACGGTGGACGACGCCGTGGGCGTGCGCATGGTCGAGGCCGGCCGCCAGGTCGCGCACGAGCCGGGTCGCCGCGCGCGGCGACAGCGGCCCGTCGCGCAGCACCACCCGCAACGTCAGGCCGGGCACGTACTCCATCACGATCAGCACCGCCTCCTCGTCGCTGACGGTGTCGAACACCGTCACGAGGTTGGGGTGGTTCAGCGACGCGCCGACCTTCGCCTCGCGCGCGAAGCGACGCGCGGCGTCCTCGGGGCTGTGGGCATGGAGGCGCTTGACCGCGACCTCGCGGCCCAGACGCTCGTCTGAGCAGAGCATGACCGCCGCCATGCCGCCCGACCCGAGCGGCCGCAGCACGCGGTAGCGGCCGGCCAGCAGCGACCCTGTGGCATGCGCCGGCACTCGGGCATGACTACCCGCGTGGGCGCGCAGGTAATCGGGCGGCCGTCTTCGACTGCTCCGCGGCCGCGGCGTGGACGCCGTCGCGGCTCAGACGCGCTGGATCAGCGTGCCGGTCCCGAGGCCGCCGCCGCAGCACATCGTCACCAGCCCGACTTCCTTGTCGGAGCGCTCCAGCTCGTGCAGCAGCGTCGTGATCAGCCGCGCCCCGGTCGAGCCGAGCGGGTGCCCGAGCGCGATCGCGCCGCCGTTGACGTTCACCCGCTCCATGTCGGGCCGCAGCTCGCGCCGCCAAGCCGCGACGACCGACGCGAACGCCTCGTTGACCTCGAACAGGTCGATGTCGTCGATCGTCATGCCGTTGCGCTCGAGGATCTTGCGCGTGGCCGGGATCGGGCCCGTGAGCATGATCACCGGGTCCACGCCGACGGTCGTCTGGTCGACGATCCGCGCTCGCGGCTCGAGCCCGAGCGACTCGGCCTTGCCGCGCTCCATCAGCAGCACCGCCGCGGCGCCGTCGGAGATCTGGGACGAATTGCCCGCCGTGATGCGGCCATCCGGCCGGAACGCCGGCTTGAGCTGCGCCAGGCCCGCGAGGCTCGTGTCCGGACGGATGCCCTGGTCGGCGACGTACGTGTCGCCGTTGGCCTCCATCGGCACGATCTCGCGCTCGAAGCGCCCCTCCTCGGTGGCCCGCTGCGCCAGCTGCTGCGAGCGCAAGCCGAGCTCGTCGAGCTCGGAGCGCGGGATCTCCCACTGGTCGGCGATCATCTCCGCCGAGATCCCCTGCGGCACGAGGTTGTAGTGGTCGAGCAGCTCCTCGGGCCAGGGCGAGCCGACCTCGTCGACCCACTTGAAGCTCACGCCCATCGGGATATGGCCCATGTGCTCGACGCCGGAGCCGATCACGACGTCGTGCACGCCGGCCGCGATCAACGCCGCGCCGAAGTTGACGGCCTGCTGCGCCGAGCCGCACTGGCGATCGACGGTGGTCGCCGGCGTCTCGACCGGCAGCCCCGCTTGCAGCCAGGCGTTGCGGCCGACGTTGAAGCTCTGCTCGCCGACCTGCTGCACGCAGCCGGCGATCACGTCCTCGACCTCCGTCGGGTCGATGCCGGCGCGCTCGATCACCTCGGTGTAGGTCGTGGCGAGCAGCGCGTTCGGATGCGTGTCGCGGTAGTAGCCCTTCTGCGGATGCCCGCGCCCGATCGGCGTGCGTACTGCCTCGACGATGACGACTTCCCGACCGTCTGCCTTGCGCATGATGGGTGCATCCTCTGGGTCGTGTTTCCCGTAGGGTACCCGACTGACTGATCAGTCAATTCACGTCTGGAGGCGGGGCCGCGGAGGCCCGAGAACATGGCTCATCAACTGGGAATCGTCGGTAGCGGCTCGATCGCCTGTGGGCTGGCCCGCACCGCTGCGGAGCATCACGAGGTGGTCGTCTGGGCGCGTAGCGACGCGTCCGCCGCGCGCGCGTCCGCGAAGGTCGAGCAGGCCGGGGCCAAGGTCGTCACCGACCTCGGCGCGCTGAGCGGCTGCGACATCGTCGTCGAGGCCGTCGCCGAGGACGTGCAGGTCAAGCGCGACGTCTACGGCAAGCTGAGCGGCCTGCTGTCCGACGCCGCGCTGCTGGGCACCACGACCTCGTCGCTGTCGGTCGCCGAGCTGGCCGACGCCAGCGGCCGCCCGGATCGCTTCGCTGCGCTGCACGTGTTCAACCCCGTCGAGAAGATGGCGCTCGTCGAGCTGTCGTTCCCGGCCGCCGCCTCCGCCGTGACGCGCCAGGCCTTCGTCGACCTCTGCGAGCGCCTGGGCAAGACGGCGGTCGAGGTGCCCGACGCCGCCGGCTTCGTCGTCAACCGGCTGCTGTTCCCCTACCTCTTCGACGCGGTCCGCCTGCTCGAGCGCAACGGCATCGACGCCAAGTCGATCGACACCTGCATGAAGCTCGGAGCCGGCCACCCGATGGGTCCGCTGGCGCTGCTCGACTTCGTCGGGCTCGACGTCGCCGCCGCGATCGGCGAGTCGATCGGCGTCGAGGTGCCGGAGCGCGTGCGCACGCTGGTCGCCGAGGGCAAGCTCGGCCGCAAGGCCGGCGCCGGCTTCTACGACTACCCGCCGCGCTGAGCGGCTCGCAGCGTCGGCAGCCCTCGCGCTAGGACGGCGGGGGCAGCTGCGGCCGCGCGGGCACGAGCTGCGTGCGCCGCGGCTGCGTCGGCATGCCGCAGGCGAGGTCCCAGACCACGTCGGCCTCGCTGATGCCCTGCTCGCGCGCGAGCGAGGTCACGCGCTCCCACGGCAGGCAGGCGTCGGGCAACTCGTCCCAGCGGGCGAGTTCGATCGCCTGCAACAGGGGACCCAAGCCCGGGTCGCGCTGCACTGCCTCGCCGACGAGCGCGCGCAGGGCGTCACGCTGTGAGTCACTGAGCCTGACGCTCCACATACCGGCAGAACCTCCGCCTAGGAGAAGCACGAAACCCGAACGTAGTACGGGTCGCGGACGGAACGGGGCAGCCGACTAGCTCGCGTCGCGTCCAGGACGCCGTGGTGTCGCCGCGGCCTCCTCGACGGGACGGGGGGAGACGTCGGCCTCGGGTGTTCGCAGCGGCTCGGCGCCGTCACCGCCCTCGGGCACGAGCTCGTCGCCGTGGTCGCGGATGCGCACCGCCTCGATGCGATTCGAGCGCACCGACTCGACGCGCAGCGAGTAGCCGTTGACGCGCACCATGTCGCCGCGCTTGGGCAGTCGCCCCAGCTCGCCGAAGACGAAGCCGCCGACCGAGTTGTAGGCCTCGGAGTCGACGGGCATGTCGAGCCCGTAGTCGGTCAGGTCGGTGATCGGCACGTGCCCGCGCACCCACCAGTCGCCGTTGGCGAGGCGGCGGATGCCGGCCACGGCCGGGTCGGTCTCATCGGCGATCTCGCCGACGATCTCCTCGATGATGTCCTCGATCGTGACGATGCCCTCGGTGCGGCCGTACTCGTCGACGACGACGGCCAGCGAGGCGCGCTCGCGCTGCAGGTCGGCGAGCAGGTCGTCGAGCGGCTTGGTCTCCGGCACGATCAGCGCGTCCTTGACGCTGCCGGCGATCGAGGCGTCGGCTCCCTCGGACATCAGCCGTCGCGCGAGCGAGTTGGCGTGCACGACCCCCTTGATGCGGTCGGTGTTGCCCTCCTCGGTGACGACCAGGCGCGTGTGGCCCGAGTCGACGCAGCGGCGCAGCGCGGTCTCGGCGTCCTCGGCGACGTCGACGGTGACGACGGCCGGGATCGGCGTCATCACCTGACGCGCCTGCTGCTCGTGGAGGTGGAAGACGCCGGAGAGCATGCCGGCCTCGCCGGGGTCGAGCTTGCCGCCGGTCGCGCTCTGGGCGATCAGCAGCTTGAGGTCGTCGGTCGAGGAGACCTCGGCGAACTCGGCGCGCGCGTCGACGCCTGCCAGGCGCAGCATCGCGTTCGAGGCGGAGTTGAGCAGCCAGATCAACGGCGAGAAGGTGGCGCGGAACAGCTGCAGCGGCCGGGCGACGCGCCGTACCGTGCCCTCGGCGTGCACGATCGAGAAGATCTTCGGCACCTGCTCGCCGACCGTGATGTGCAGCGCGGTGGTGACGAGGTAGGCGAACGCGAGCGAGATCCCCAGCGAGACGCCGTGCGGCACCGAGTCCCCGAACGCGTCCTCGAGCAGACTGGCGATCGCCGGCTCGCCGAGGAAGCCGATGCCCAGCGAGGCCATCGTGATGCCGAGCTGGCAGGCCGAGAGGTACTCGTCGATGTGGTCCAGCTGCTGGAGGGCGAGCGCGGCGCCGCGCTTGCCCTCGTCGCGCATCTGCTCGAGCCGCGACTTGCGCGCACGCACGAGTCCGAACTCGGCCGCGACGAAGAACCCGTTGGCTGCGACGAGCACGATGACGCCCAGGAGGAACAGCAGCTCGGTCACGAGCGGGTCGCGCCGGGCTGCCGGCTGCTACTTCGAGGAAGGTCGTCGCTCATCGGCAGACTGCGGCCGAGCGTAGCAGAGGGGTCCTACGCCACGGCGTCGATGCTCGACGCGAGCGCGAAGTCCGCCTCGGTCAATCCTCCCTCCGAATGCGTGCTCAGCCGCACCGTCACCGTCGACCACGAGATCTCGAGATCGGGGTGGTGGTTTGCCTCCTGCGCCGCGGGCGTCAGCCGGTTGACGAAGTCCACCGACCCCTGGAAGTCGCCCTGGTCGAACTGCTTGCGCAGCTCCTCCCCGACTCGCTCCCAGCCCTCGACGTCGCCCAGCCTTGCCTCGATCTCTTCGTCGTTCAGACGTGCCATCCTCGTCTCCGTGCGCATCGCTTCGTTGGTCCCATCCGCGACCGAGATGCTGTTCGCCCTCGGCCTCGGCGACGACGTCGTCGCCGTCACCCATGAGTGTGACTACCCACCTGAGGCGGAGGGACTCCCCCAGCTCACGCGCAGCGTCATCGGCGAGGGGCTGGGACCCGCCGAGATCGACGCCGCCGTGCGCGAGCGCACGGGCCGCGGCGAGGCCCTCTACGAGTTGGACGCGGACACGCTGCGCGAGCTCGAGGTCGACCTGATCGTCACGCAGGCCGTCTGCGAGGTCTGCGCGGTCTCGTTCGACGACGTGCTCGCCGTCGCCCGGGAGCTGCCGACCGAGCCGCAGGTGCTCTCGCTCGACCCCTCGACGCTCGGCGAGGTGCTCGCCGACGTCCCGCGCCTGGCCGAGGCGGCCGGCGCGCCCGAGGCGGGCGAGCGGCTCGTCGAGGAGGCCGCGGAGCGGATCGAGGCCGTCGAGGAGGCCGTCGACACCGCGCCCCAGCCACGCGTGGTGGCCCTGGAGTGGCTCGACCCGATCTGGATCGGCGGCCACTGGGTGCCGCAGATGATCGAGCTGGCCGGGGGCGAGGACATGCTCGGCCTGGCGGGCGAGAAGTCGCGCACCGCCTCCTGGGAGGAGGTGGCGGCGGTCGCGCCGGAGGTCGTCATCTCGATGCCCTGCGGCTACTACGCCGAGCAGGCCGCGGCCGAGACCGTTCGCGAGCGGGAGCGTCTGGCGTCGCTCGGCGCACGCGTGGTGGCCGTCGACGCGGCGGCGTACTTCTCGCGCCCGGGGCCACGGTTGGTCGACGGCATCGAGCTGCTCGGCCACCTGCTGCATCCGGAGGACGTGCCGGCGCCGCCGACACGGCGCTCGATCGAGATCGACCTCGAGCGCGCGGCTGCGGGCGGCTAGCTCGTCTGTTCGCGGCGGCCGTCGCCTAGGCCCAGCCCGCCACGTCCGCCCCGCCCTCTCGAGTGATCCGCGAGCCGAAGCGGATCAGAGCCGGGTGCGAGGCGACCTTGCCGGCAACGAGCGCCTCGCCCTGCGCGAACGTCGTGGCCCGGTCGATCAGGCCGGTCGGGACAGCCGAGAACACCCGCGCGACATGGCCGAGGTCGGCGGTCGAGTTCATGCGCATCAGGATGAGGTTGTCGCATTGGGAGAGCACGTTCTCGTGCACCTTCTGGGGCCGCTGCGTCACGACGATCAGGTAGAGGCCGAACTTGCGCCCCTCGCCGGCGATCCGGATCGCGTCCGCGGTGGTCAGCGCCGTGAGTGGGTCGCCCGGCTCGGCGGGGCAGATGTTGTGGGCCTCGTCGATCACGATCGCGACGGGCTCGCGCTGCGCGCGCCGCCTCCAGAGCCGCTCGAGGACCGCGCCGGCCGCGACCGCCTGCTCTTCGCGCGTCGGCAGCGACCCGAGGTCCACGACGATGCAGCGAGCCGCGGCGGCGTTCTCGAGCTCCTCGGGCAGCGACTCCCCCTCGGGACCCGGCCAGATGCCCCAGCGGTCCACGCCGAGGTTGTGGGCGCGTAGCTTGAGCGCCTCGGCCGGGGAGCGGGCCAGGTCCTCCAGGCTGGCGACGTTCTCGTCCTCCACGAGCGCGAGCAGGTCCGCGTACTCGCTGCGGTCTGCTATCGGGTCGAGACGCAGCAGCGATGCCTGGTGCTCCGGGCTGAGGTCGCGCAGGCGGACGCGGATTCGGTCCGCACCGCTCGTTCCGCTGCGCACCGCGACCGTCCCCGCCGCCGTGCGGTAGCGCTCCACCGACTCATCGTCCGCGGCGGGACTCGGCTCCCCAAGCCGCACGTAGTCGGAGTTGGGGTCCAGCACGACGATCCGCAGCCGGGTCTGCATCAACAGCTGCTCCAACAGCACGCCGAGCGAGTAGGTCTTCCCGATCCGGATTGGCCGCACAGGAAGGTGTGTCGGCCGAAGCCGGCGGCGTCGAGCGCGAAGGGCACGCCGCGTGCGACTGCCAGCTCGCCGACCTCGAGCCGGACCCGCTCGGACTGCGACCGCTCGAGCCATGCGGACACCTCCTCCTCGGTCGCGGGTCGCACGCGCGCGTCGTGGAACGGGCGGCCGTCCCCCTCTAGCAGCGCTCCTTCTCCGCGCGCGACCCGGATCAGGACGGTGCCCGGCCGGTCGTGCGCGCCCGCCTCGTGCTGCTCCATGCGCAGCGAGAGCACCTGGCCGAGGCGAATCTCGCCGCCGGCGTCGATCGCCACGTAGCCCCCCGCCTCGAGCTCGAGCCCGTGCAGCGAGGCCTGGTACTCGAACCGACGGCCGTCGACCGAGGTCGCCAGCGGCAGGACCGATCTCTCGAGCCCCTCCCGCAGGCCGCGGTACTCCTCGAGGACAGCCCGGTGATCGCTCACTCGGCTCATTCTCCCTCACCCGGGTTCGCAGGGTCGGCCGCGGGTGTGGTCTTAGTACGCTGATCGCGCATGGGAAGCTTCACCTTCCCGTGTCAGGCCCCGGGCTGCTCTAACAGCGCCGGGGCCGCTTTGTTGGATGGGAAGAAGGCTCGGCGGGCAAGCGGACGGATCCGCGGCGGCTACCCGGGGTTGTTCGAGACCGCGATCGCGCCGACCACGGCGACGATCGCGAGCGCCACGCAGAGGGCCGTGCCCGCGAATTCGGGCAGCCGCATGCGGTCGCGCACGTCGAACAGCACGAGCGCCGCGATCGTGCCGCCGATCAGGCCGCCGACGTGCGCGCCGATCGAGATGCCGGGCAGCGCGAACGTGATCACGAGGTTGAGCACGATCCAGATGCCAAGGCCGCTCTCCATCAAGTTCAGGCCGCGTCCGCGCATCACCACGGCGGCCGCGCCCATGAGGCCGAAGATCGCGCCCGAGGCACCGACCGTGAGCGAGTCCGGCTCGATCAGCAGCGCGCCGAACGAGCCGGCCAGCAGCGAGGTGAAGTAGATCAAGCCGAAGCGCAGTCGCCCGATCGCCGGCTCGAGCAGCGTGCCGAGGATGTAGAGCGAGAACATGTTGAACAGCAGGTGGGCGAAGCCGGCGTGCAGGAAGCCGGCCGTCACCAGCCGCCAGTACTCGCCCTGCTCGATGTGGAAGCGGGAGAGGCCGCCGTCGCGGATCAGCGCGTCGCCGGCCGAGGTGACCGTCGAGCCCCCGCCGCCAAGCAGGCCGCCGAGGAAGACGAGCACGTTGATCCCGATCAGGACGTAGGTGAGCGTCGGCTCGGTGCTGGTCGAGCTCATCGTGCGCGCCTTGGTCTTCTGGCGCGCGCACTCGGGACAGCGCATCCCGACGGGCGTGGAGGTCATGCAATCCGGGCAGATCGGCCGGCCGCAATTCGAACAGTGCACGCCGGTCTCGCGGCCGGAATGCCGGTAACAGGTCTCCATCGCGGAGAGGACAGTAGCGAGCGCGCTAGAGCTCGACCTGCACGATCGGCACCTCGCTGGGCGCCGTCGAGCCGCCGCGCGGCTCGCGCGAGATGTAGACGTTCTGCACGTCCTCCAGATCGGTCGGCAGCGCCACGGCACCGCGGCCGTCGGAACCGACCTCGAACGTCGGCGCGGGACGGATCTGGCCACCGCTCTCGGTCCAGGCCTGGTAGGTGCGACCGGGTCGCAGCTGACGGAAGCGCTCGACGCGCAGGATGCCGCCGCCGTCCCCCTCGACGCGCAGCTGCGCCTGGCCACCGGGCACCCGCCGCTGGTCGACCTTCGCCGCCAGGGTGCGGGCCTCTTGGCCCTGATCGACGAGTTGCGCGAGCCCGAAGCCGCCCGCGAGCGCCAGCGCGAGCACGAGCGCGGCGGCCGTGAACGCCGCCCGCGGCCGCGCCGTGAGCGCTCCGGCGAGGCGCTCCCGCAGCGGTCGGCGAGCGTCGCGTCGACCGGCGGCACCACCGGGGTCGGACGCCGGCGCGTCGGCCGCGCTCTTGGGCGCCCGAGCGCCAGCGTCCGCCGCGCGCTCGGCCGCCTCGGCCTGGACGGTCTCCATCAGCGACCGCTTGAGGCTCGCCGGCGGCTCGAACTGCTCGACCGAGCGCGGCAGCGCCTCAGCGGCAACGCGCAGCCGCTCGACGTCCTCGCGGCAGACGTGGCAGTGCCCGAGGTGCGCCTCGAAGGCGGTGAGCTCGGTCTCGTCGAGCGCGCCGAGCAGGTAGGCGCCGACGTCGTCGCGCAGGCGCTCGTGATCGCGCGCGGTCACGCGTATCCCTCCTGCAGTCCCTCGACGTGGCCGCGCAGCTTCTCCAGCCCCAAGCGCATGCGCCCCTTGACCGTGCCGACCGGGAGGTCGAGCAGGTCGGCGATCTGGGTGTGGGTGAAGCCGCCGAAGTACGCCAGCTCGATCGCGCGCCGCTGGTCGTCGGGCAGCGCCTCGAGCGCCCCGCGGACGACCCGCGCCTCCTCGCGACGGGCGGCCTCGACGTCGGTCCGCTCGGGCGCCTCGCGGCTCTCCTCCAGCCCCTCCGCACTCGCCCGCCGGCGCTCGTGCACGAGGTTGCGGCGCAGGCCGTCGATGGCGCGGTTGTGGACGATCCCGAGCACCCAGGTGCGCACGCTGCCGCGCGTGCGCTCGTAGCGCAGGCGGTTGCGCCAGATCGACAGGAACGCCTCCTGGGTCACGTCCTCGGCGCCGGCGGCATGGCCGACGATCCGGTAGGCGAGCGAGAAGGCGGCGCCGCCGTGGCGGTCGTAGATCACCTCGAAGGCCTGGGGGTCCCCGGCCTG
Source organism: uncultured Thermoleophilaceae bacterium (assembly GCA_963846505.1). Taxonomy (GTDB): domain Bacteria; phylum Actinomycetota; class Thermoleophilia; order Solirubrobacterales; family Thermoleophilaceae; genus JACVRW01. Next base: position 91,041 of record CAWJWD010000006.1, read on the forward strand.
GACGAGTTGCATGACCTCCTCGTCAGCCAGATTGCGAATGTCGGCCCCCACGCTGAGCTAGTTCGCGCGACACGAGCAACCGGATCACCTGACAGGATGCTCGCCGACACGATGGACGGATCGACTCCGGCACAGATCTACGCGCTCACGATCGGCTTCATGCTCGTGGCACTTGGCATCGCCGGCTTCTTCTACGAGGCCAGCTTCGAGACCGGCAGCGACCTCTCGCGCGACGCCGTGCTGGGCATCCTCGACGTCAACGGCTGGCACAACGTCGTGCACCTGCTCAGCGGCGCCTTCGGCCTCCTGGTCGCCACCTCGTACCCGAGCGCACGCGTCTACGCGCTCGTGTTCGGCGGCGTCTACCTGCTGGTCGCCCTGCTCGGCTTCCTCGAGGGCGGCGGCGGCGTGGTGCTGGGACTCCTGCCGGTGAGCACCGAGGAGAACGTGCTGCACCTGCTGATCGGGGTCGCGGGCGTGATCGCGGGGCTGTCGACGCCGGCCGTCCCCGCGCCGAGCGTGCGCCGGGCCGAAGCCGTCTAGCCGCGCAGGCGCTTCTCGATCTCGTCGGACACGTCGCGCATGCTGCGCTCGAGCGCGCGCAGCCCGCGCACCTGACGCTTCTTGTGCTGCTGGCGCGCGCGCACCAGGACGAGGGCACCGCCGGCCAGGCCGCCGACGACCACCGCCGCGGCCGGTCGGGCCCAGTTGCGGGGATCGCGCATCGCCGACAGCTCCCAGTCGGCGAGCTCGTCCGCGGCGGCCTCGGTCAGCTCCGAGAGTCCCCGCTCCAAGCGGTCGCCGAGCGCCTCGGGCGGGTCCACCGGAACCAACGCCGAGCGCAGCAGCCGTTCGACCCGTTCGACGTCACTCATCGCGCGCCCCTTCCTGCAGCCCCTGCTCGAGCTGTTTGATCGCTCGATGGATCAACACCTTGGTCGCGCCTTCGGTGCGGTCGAGGGCGCGGGCGATCTCGCGGTTGTCCATGTCGAGCGCGAATCGCATGATCAGGGCCTCGCGGCGGTCGTCCGGGAGCTTCGACACGCCCTCCAGCACCTCCTGCACCTCCGCGCGTCCCTCGACCAGCTCCTCGGTCGGATGCGGCGCGGACAGGCTGCCGGCGTCGTCGAGCGCCGTCTGCGGCCGGCGCGAGCGGTCGCGGTAGTAGTTCGCGGCGAGGTTGTGCGCGATCCGGATCAGCCACGGCCGCAGCGGCCGACCGTCCGACTCGCGCTGCGCCCGCTCGAAGTGCCGGTAGGCCTGCAGGAAGGTCTGCTCGGTCAGGTCCTCGGCGTCGTGGTGGTTGCCGATCCGGTAGTAGGCGTAGCTGTACACGTCGCGTAGATGCGCCCGGTACAGCTCGGTGAAGTCGTGGTCGAGCTGCTGCTTGTCCCTCACCTCGTCCACGCATCGTGCAGCCTACTCCCGCGTCGCGGCCCCTCAGGCGGCGCGGCGCTTGAACCGCCCACGACGGGGCTGGCGGACGCTGTCGAGCCACTGCTCGGCTGTCGTGTCGCCGTCGAGCACGTGCCGCAGGCCGGTGGTGACCGGCGCGTCGATCCCGCTGCGCTCGAAGGCGGCGTCGAGCAGCGGCACCGTCGCCAGGGACTCGGCGGTCTGCTCGACCTCGGCCTCGACCTGCGGCGGCGCGAGCCCGGCGCCGACGAGCTCGCCGGCGCGGCGGTTGCGGCTGCCCTCGGCGAGCGCGGTCGCGACGAGGTCGCCCGCGCCGGCCAGGCCCGCGAAGGTCTCGCTGCGCCCACCGCTGGCGAGCGCGAGCTCGTGGACCTCGGAGAAGACGCGGCCGGCGGCGGCGCCGGCGAGGTTGGCGCCACGCTGGGCGGCGGCTGCGGAGGCGAGTGCCGCGGCGTTCTTGGCGCAGGCGGCGAGCTCGGTGCCGGTGACGTCGTCGGTGGCCTCGACGGTCAGGCCGCCGGCCTCGAGCACGTCCCGCAGCTGCCGGCGCAGGTCGGCGTCGTGGCTGGCGAGCACCACCGCCGCGCCGCTCTCGACCGCTTCGCGCGCGTGCGCGGGTCCAGCCAGCGAGGCCACCGCGCGAGCGTGCACGCGCTCGGCGACGTAGGCGGAGGGGGTGGTCCCGAGCGGCGGCACGAGCCCCTTGGAGGCGACCAGCACGGCGGCCCGATCGCCGAGCTGGGCGCCGAACGCGCCGGTGACCGCCGGCAGGGCGTTGCAGGGGACCGCCAGCACGACGAGGTCGACGCCGTCGAGGCGCAACTCGCTCGCGGCGTGCACGGTGATGTGCTCCTCGAGCGTCAGGCCGGGCAGGTAGTCGCGGTTCTCGCGCTCGCTCGCCAGCCGCTCGGCCTGCGCGCTCGTGCGACAGCCGAGCTGCACCTCGAGACCGGCACGCGCGAGCACGGTGGCGGCGGCGGTGCCCATGCAACCCGCTCCGACGACGACGGCGGTGCGCAGCGGCGGCAGGCCGCCGAGCCACTCCCACTGCAGCTCGACGCAGGGCCAGATGCGCACGGTCACCTCGCGCGCGAGGTGCGGCGACGGATCCTCGACGCGCGGGTACGTCAACGGCGCGCCGCAGCGGATCTTCAGCTTCACCGGCCTCATCAGCCAGCCGTGGCGGGCGTGCTCGCTGCCGGTGATCGCGATCGGCACCACCGGCTTGCCGCTCTGCAGCGCCAGGCGGCCGACGCCGCTCTTGGGCGAGCCGAGCGAGCCGCTGCGGATGCGGGTGCCCTCGGGGAAGATCACGACCGCCTGCCCGCGTTCGAGCAGCGCCAGCGCGGTCGCCATCGACTCCTCGTCGGATTCGCCGCGCCTGATCGGGAAGGCCCCCATGCAATTGAGGAACCAGCCGATCAAGGGGCTGTGGAACAGCTCGCGCTTGGCGACGAAGTAGATCGGGCGACCGAGGCAGCAGCCGATCAGGAACGGGTCGAGGAAGCTGCGGTGGTTGGCGGCGAGGATCACGCCGCCGTCCGGGATGTGCGCGCGGCCGAGCCGGCGCAGACGCCAGAAGAGCTGGATCGCCGGCTTCAGGACCATGCGCGCCGGCCAGTAGACGAACGAGTTCACGCCGCGACGGCGGATGCGTTCGTGGTACAGCTCGAGCGGTCGAGAACGGGCGCTTGCCCCGTCGCCAGGCATCGACTCAGATACCCAACTCACACGGGACCGTTACGCTCATAGGTCGATGGAGCTTCGACGCACCATGAACGGCGCCCTGGCGGGCGCCGTCGCCGCGGGAGTCTGGGCCGCCCAGCAGCCGCTCGACAAGCGCGCCTTCGGGTCGCGCTACGACGACGTGGAACTGCTCGGCAAGCTCGTCACCCGAGGCTCCGCCTGGCCGCTGGCCGGCACCGCGCTCCATCTCGCCAACGGTGCGGCCTTCGGCGCCGCGTACGCGCTCGCGCGTCCGTTCCTGCCCGGGCCGCGCGTCGCCACCGCCGTCAGTGCGGCGCTCGCCGAGCATCTCGCCGGCTGGCCGCTCGGCACACTGGTCGATCGCCACCATCCCGCCCGCTCCGAGCTCGAGACACTCGGGGGCAACCGGCGGGCGTTCGCGCAAGCGGCTTGGCGTCATCTGCTCTTCGGGCTCGTGCTCGGGGAGCTGGAGCGGCGCCTCAATCCAGCCGACGAGCTCGAGCCCCCCGGTGAGGTGGACGTGTCGTCGAACGGGCACGGCAACATCGAGCGTGCCGCCGTCGTCGGCGCCGAGTCCTAGCTCCACCTCCGCGCCCCGCCTCCTCGCAGCAACTCGCGCGCCGGAGTAGCTCAGTTGGCAGAGCAGCCGCCTTGTAAGCGGCAGGCCGTCGGTTCGAGTCCGACCTCCGGCCCCTCACGCACCGCCTGGGGCGGCTAGACCGCCCTGCCCCTACCCCCGAAGCGGCCGCCGAGGCCGAACCCGCCCGTGGGGACGCCGGCGACCAGCACCAGGATGGCGCCGACGATCGCGACGATGGCGGAGCCGGTGAGCGCGGCGAGCAGCAGGTAGACCAGTGCTGCGACGAGCACCGTGAGCAGTAGACCGATCATGAAGTTTCCTCCCGTTGGTTGACGGCCTGCTGGTACCCGGCCGGCGCGACGGAGAAACCGCTCTAGGAACGGACGAACACCGGCGCGCCCAGCGGCACGCGCTGCATCAGCGTGGCCAGCGGCCCGTCCGCGGCTCGCAGGCAGCCGGCCGACGCGGCGGCGCCGATCGTGTCGGGCGAGTCCGTGCCGTGGATCGCGATCCGGTTGCCGCCCTGCCAGCCCGGCGGCAGGTGCTCCTGGTAGCCGTTGAGCGCAAGGATGCAGCAGCCGTAGTAGGCGCCGAAGCGACTGCCGGGCAGCTTGTCGGTGACCGCGAAGCGGCCCGTCGGCGTCGGCGACCCGGGACGGCCGATCGCCACGCGCACGCGCTCGACGGTACGGCCGAAGCGGCGCAGCTCGACGCGGCGCGCCGAGAGGTCGGCGTGCAGCGACCAGGCGGTGCGGCGCAGGCGCAGCGCCGGATCGCGGCGGTCCGCCCAGGCCAGGCGGCCGTTCGAGCGGGCGGTGGTGACGAGGCCGAGCCAGCGCCCCCGCTCGGCGGCCACGCCCAACGCTCGAACCGAGCCGAACTCCGTGCGCGGCTCGAGTTGCGTGTCGACCTTGCCACCCGGGCGCGAGCGCAGCGCGAGCGTGTCGCGCAGCACCGCGATGCGGCTGATGCCGCGTGGCTTGGGCTTGGGGGCGGCCGGCAGCGTGGTCTCGGTGCGCTCGGCGACCTGCTCGGGGCGAGCCTCGGTCAGCAGCGGCAGCGCGCCGGGCGTGTCGGCGTCGGTACGGGTCTCCGGCGCAGGCGGGAAGCCCTGCGGAGCGCCCGTGGCGGAGCTGGCGCTCTGGTCGAGCGCGAGCACGATCAACGAGACGGCAGCGACGACGGCGACGACGATCGCCGCCAGCAGCGGGACGACGGGGCGGGCGGACATCCTTTTCCGGACTTCGGGAGGGGCTGGGGACGCAGCGACCGCCCGTCGCGCAACTGGACGAACGTTCGATGCGCGGCTCGATCCGTCGAGCCGGTGAAGGTCAAGGCTTCCCAAGCGGCGGTGCTGGAAAACCTCCGAAATTCGCGTTACTGTCGGTAACAGCAAATGCCGGCCACCGCGAAGCGCAGCTACCGCATGACCGCCCGCGCCACCGCCGCACGAGCGACGGCCGAGCGGATCCTCGACGCCGCCATCGACGTCTTCTGGGAACGGCCGACGGACACGATCTCGCTCGAGCAGGTCGCTCGCCGCGCGGGCGTGACCAAGCAGACGGTCCTGCGCCGCTTCGAGAGCAAGGACCGGCTGCTCGCCGCGGCGGGCGAGCGCTCGCTGGCACGCGTGCGGGCCGAGCGCGACGACGTGACCCCCGGCGACGCCGCGGGCGCGATCCGGACGCTGTCGAGGCACTACGAGCGGACCGCGGACGGCGTCCTGCGACTGTTGGCCGAGGAGGACCGCAACCCCGCGCTGCGCGAGTTCGCCGACCGCGGGCGCGACTATCACGCCGGCTGGTGCGAGCACGTCTTCGCGCCGGCGCTCGACGCGTTGCAGGAGCCCGAGCGAGACCGCCGGCTCGCGCAGCTGATCGCCGTCTGCGACGTCTACACCTGGAAGCTGCTGCGCCGCGACCGCGGCCTGGGTCCGCAGGAGACCGAGCTCGCCCTGTGGGAGCTGCTCGAACCACTGATCGGAGGACGCCGTGAGCCGCGTGCTCGCCTACACCTCGCCCGCCCGCGGGCACCTGTTCCCGCTCACGCCGATCCTCGCCGAGCTGCGCGCACGCGGCCACGACATCGCCGTGCGCACGCTCTCCTCGCAGGTCGAGCCTGATGCGCGAGCGCGACTTCGACGCGGCACCGATCGATCCGGCGATCGAGGCGATCGAGCACGACGACTGGCGCGAGCGCGGGTCGCAAGCCGCGCTGCGCAGCGCCGTCCGCACGTTCTGCGCTCGAGCCGAGCACGACGCCCCGGACCTGCGCCAGGCGCATCGAGGAGCAGCGGCCGGACGCGGTGATCGTCGACGTCCAGAGCTGGGGCGCCCTGGCGGCCGCCGAGGCCTGGGGCGGTCCGTGGGCCGCCTTCTGCCCGTACCCGCTGCCGCTCCCCTCGCGCGACGCGCCGCCGTTCGGTCCCGGCCTGCCGCCCGCGCGCGGTCCGCTCGGCCGGCTACGCGACCGCGCGCTGCGCCCGCTCGTGTTCGGAGCGGCCGAGCGGATCGTCGTCAGCCGCCTGAACGAGGTGCGCGCGCGGGTCGGCGTCGGGCCGGTCGACGCCACGACGATGTTCACCCGTCCGCCGCTGATGCTCTACATGACCGCCGAGCCGTTCGAGTACCCGCGCTCCGACTGGCCGCCGAACGTGCGGTTGGTCGGCCCGTGCGCCTGGGATCCGCCGGCCGAGCCGCCCGTCTGGCTCGACGCGATCGAGCGCCCGCTCGTGCTCGTCACCACCTCGTCGGAGTTCCAGGACGACGGCCGCCTCGTGCGCACCGCGCTCGAGGCGCTCGCGGGCGAGGACGTGGAGGTGGTCGCCACGCTGCCGGCCGCCGACGCCGCCGGCTTCGACGTCCCTGCCAACGCGCGCGTCATGGCGTTCGTCCCGCACGGGCCGCTGCTGGAGCGAGCGGCCTGCGCGATCACCCACGGCGGCATGGGCGCGACGCAGAAGGCGATCGCCCGCGGCGTGCCGGTCTGCGCCGTGCCGTTCGGGCGCGACCAGCTCGAGGTCGCGCGGCGCGTCGAGGTCGCGGGCGCGGGCACGCGGCTGCCGCTGAGCAAGCTCGGGCCGGACCGGCTGCGTGCCGCGGTGCGCGAGGCGATGACCCGGCGTGCCGGAGCGGAGCGCATCGCCGCGGCGTTCGACCGGGCCGGCGGGCCGGTCGCCGCCGCCGACGCGTTCGAGCGGGAGCTGCTGGCCGCTCCGCGCCCGGCCTGACGGACGCGGAGCCTCCTCGACCTCCTCGACCTGGCGGAATCCCTAGGCCAGGACCTGACGTGAGGCGAGGTGCGCGCCGACCTTGCGCTTGACGCGCTGCAGCGCGTTGTCGACGGTCTTCGTGTCGCACTCCAGGCGCTCGCCGATCGCCTCGTAGCTGTGGCCGTCGAGGTAGAGCGAGAGCACCGAGCTCTCGAGGTCGGAGAGAACGCTCGAGAGGCAGGCGACGAGGCTGCGCAGCTCCTCGGAGGAGATGACCTGGTTGGCCGGGTCGTGCGCGGTGGGGCCGGGCAGCAACTCGTCGAGCGTCGGATCGCCGTCGCCCCCACTGGCGGCCGGAGTCTGCGAGAAGGAGACGTACTCGTTGAGCGGCGTGTGCTTGTTGCGGGTCGAGGTCTTGACCGCGGTGATGATCTGGCGCGTGATGCAGAGCTCGGCGAAGTTGCGGAAGCTCGACTCGCGGTCCGAGCGGTAGTCGCGCACCGCCTTGTAGAGCCCGACGAGGCCCTCCTGGATGAGATCGTCGGAGTCGCCGCCGATCAGGAAGTAGGACGACGCCTTGAGCCGCACGAAGCCGTGATACCGCTTGACGATGCGGTCGTAGGCGTCCTTCTTGCCCTGCTTCGCGAGCGCGATCAGGTAGTGATCATCAAGATCGACTGAAGGTTGAGACTTGGCGGTGGTACGGCGAGTTGCAACAGCGGGAGTGGCCATCGAACGCTCCTCTCGAACCCCTTGCGGAGCCCTTCAAAGCCTCGTGGCGCGCTACCTCCCCTGGCGGCGCCTATCTCGCTGAAGTTCGAGCCCTCAAGCTCGACTTCAGCCTCAACTAGGCGGCGAGTATGGGGCAGTTATGGAGCCCTGTCAAGGGCGAACGCGAAAATGCAGGATTCCGTACACCAGCGCGGCCGCCGCGGTCGAGACGTTGAGGGATCCAACCCGGCCGTGGTTGGGCAGCGCGACCAGCTCGTCGCAGGACTTGGCGACCCGCGGGCCGCAGGCCCCTTCCCTCCGAGCCGAGCACGAGCACGACGCGGCCGCGGTAGTCCGGTGGTCGTAGGGCACACGTGCCTCGGCAGCCGCGCCGTAGACCCATGTCTCGCGCCGCTTGGCGTCCCCCAGCCAGTCGGCCAGGTTGCGCACCCGCGCGACCGGAAGGTGCTCCACCGCCCCGGCCGACGCCTTGCAGACCGCCGGCGTGACCTCGGCGCTGCGACGCTCGGGGATCACGATGCCCGCACACCCCGCCGCCTCGGCCACCCGGCAGACCGCGCCGAGGTTGTGCGGATCCTGGACCTCGTCGAGGCAGAGCACGAGCGCGTCGTCGGCACGCAGCAGGAGATCGGGGTCGACGTAGCGGTAGGGCGCCGACGTCGGCGCAGATGCCCTGGTGCTCGCGCGTCTCGGCCCGCTCGCCGATCTCCTCGGCCGTCGCGACCGTGACTCGCTCGCCACGCAGCCACTGCTCGCTCGCGGCCCGCTCCGTGGCCCAGATGGCGTGCACGGTGCGCGGACCGCGCAGTGCCTCCCGCACGGGGTTGCGGCCGTAGAGGATCACGAAGGGCGAGCTCATCCGCGGCGGACGAGCCGGGTGCCCTCCGGCGTGTCGCGCGCTTCCCAGCCCTGGGCGGCCAGCTCGTCGCGAATGCGGTCGGCGGCGGCGAAGTCCTTGTCGGCGCGCGCGCGGTCGCGCTCGGCCGCCAGCTGCTCCAGCTCGACCGACGGACCGTCCTCGGGATCGCGCTCCAGCAGGCTCTCCAGGCCCAACGCGTGCAGGAGCTCCGGCAGCCGCCCCGGGCCGAGGCGCTCGCCCACGCCCAGGCGCCGGTTGGCCTCGGCGACCCAGTCGAACAGCACGGCACGCGCGGCCGGGGTGTTGAAGTCGTCTGCGAGCGCGTCGAAGAAGCGCTCGGCCGCGGCGTCGAGCTCGGGCGGCGCCGGCGCGTCGGGGTCGAGCCGGCGGCCGAGCTCGCGGATGCGCTCGGCGGCCCGACCGGCCTCCTCCAGCAGCTCGGCCGAGAAGGCGACCGGCTTGCGGTAGTGCGCGCCGACCAGCCACATCAGGATCGCCTCGCGCCCGAACTGGTCCAGCGCGTTGTGCAGCAGGAAGATGTTGCCGACCGACTTGGCCATCTTCTCGCGCTCGAGCTCGACCATGCCGTTGTGCATCCAGATCCGCGCCAGCGGCGCCGAGCGCGCCGCCTCGGTCTGGGCGATCTCGTTCTCGTGGTGGGGGAAGACGAGGTCCGAGCCGCCGCCGTGGATCTCGAAGTCGACGCCCAGCAGCGCCTCGGCCATCGCCGAGCACTCGATGTGCCAGCCGGGGCGCCCGTCGCCCCACGGCGAGGACCAGTGCGTGTCCTCGCCCGGCTTGAAGCCCTTCCAGAGCGCGAAGTCCTGCGGGTGCTCGCTTGAGCTCGGCGGCGTCGTCGCCCTCGCCCTGCTGCATGTCCTCGAGCGGCCGGTTGGAGAGCTTGCCGTAGCCGGCGAAGCTCGGCACCGAGAAGTAGACGTCGCCACCCGTCGGATAGGCGTGGCCGCGAGTCGACGAGCGACTCGATCAGCTCGATGATCTCCGGCACCATCTCGGCGGCCTTCGGCTCCGCGTCGGGGCGTCCGAGACCGAGCCGGCCGGTGTCCTGCTCGTAGGCCGCGGTCATCTCGCGCGCGAGCTCGTGGCTGTCGATGCCGCGACGCGCGAGCCGCGTCGTAGATCTTGTCGTTGACGTCGGTGACGTTGATCACCAGCGTCGCCTCGTAGCCCTCGTGCTCGAGGAAGCGCTTGAGCAAGGAGAACACGACGAACGGGCGTGCGTTGCCGACGTGGATGCGCGCGTAGACGGTCGGCCCGCAGGCGTAGATGCCCACCTTGCCGGGCTCGCGCGGCTCGAGCGGGCGCAGGCCGCCGCTGAGCGTGTCGTGGATCTGCACCGGTCGCACGCTGCGGAAGCGTACGCGCTGCGGCGCGGCGAGGCGACCGCCGCTCAGGAGATCGGCGGGCGGCGCGCCGGCCAGCCGATCTCGGCCTCCAGCTGCGCGGCCAGCGACAGCAGCACGCCCTCGCCGTCGGGCGGAGCGACCAGCTGCATGCCGAGCGGCAGGCCGTCGCGGCTCAGGTTCGGCGCCGGCACCGAGATCGCCGGCTGTCCGGTCACGTTCCAGACCGACGTGAACGGATAGGTCCTCGACATCCCCAGCAGCGTGCGGGCGGCGCCCATGCCCTCCCACTCGGCGGCGGCCGGCGGCGGCATCGCGGAGACCGGCGTCAGCAGCACGTCCGCGTGGTCGAAGATCCGGTTGATGCGGGCGGCGTGGGCGGCCTCGCTGCGCCGGGACGCCTCGAGCGCGCGCTGCGAGATCAACCCGCCGAGGCGGGCGAAGCCGCGCGTGCGTCGCTGGAGCCGGCCCGGGCGCTCGACCGTGGCGGCGTCGTCGGCGATGCCGCGCAGATAGCGGGGCAGGAACGCGTTCGCCAGCAGCCCGTAGGCCGGATCGCGCCGCTCGACCGCGTGGCCGAGCCCGCGCAGGAGCTCGGCCGTCTCGTCGACGGCGGCCCGCAGCTCGGGACTGACGGGCGTGGGCGCCATCGGACGGGTCGAGACCGCGATCCGCAGCCGACCCGGCGCTCGCGCGGCAGCGGCGGCGAACGACGGCTCCGGCGCGGGGCCGGCGACGGCGTCCAGCAGCAGCGCGGTGTCGGCGACCGTGCGCGTCTCGAAGCCGAGCACGCTGAGGCCGTGCCAGGACTCGGCCCGCGGAGCGAGGCTGATGCGATCGCGCTGCGGCTTGAGCCCGACCAGGCCGCAGTTGGCGGCGGGGATGCGGATCGAGCCGCCGCCGTCCGACGCCGTCGCGGCCGGTACGAGACCCGCCGCGACGGCCGCTCCGCTGCCGCCGCTCGAGCCGCCCGGGCTGCGCTCCGGATCCCACGGGTTGCGCGTGACGCCGAACGCGGGCCCCTCCGTCGAGCCCATGATCGCCAGCTCCGGCAGGTTGGTCTTGCCGACCACGACGGCGCCGGCGGCGCGCAGGCGGCGGACGAAGTCGTTGTCGGCCGCCGCCGGCGTGCCGTTCGCAGCCGTGCCCTGGCCCGTCACCTCGCCGGCGACGTCCTCGGTGTCCTTGACGGCCAGCGGCACGCCCAGCAGCGGCCGCTCGTCGCCCGCCGCGCGCCGGGCGTCCGCCTGGTCGGCGTCGGTCAGCGCACGCTCGCCGAGCACCTGCCGAAACGCGTTCAGCTGTGGATCGAACCGTTCGATGCGGGTCAAGCACAGCTCGGTCAGCTCGCGTGCGGAGACGTCCTTGGCCCGCAGCAGCTCCGTCAGCCGCACGACGCCCGCGAAGGCCAGCTCGTCGCTCTCCATGCGCCGCAGCGTATTCGCTCGCCGCGCGGGGGTCGGCGGTTCGAGGACCATGTTCGGTCAAGAGGCCCGAACACGTCCGTCCCGCGTGAAATGATGCTTCACGTGACGCATCGGGTCGGGATCGCGTTGGGATTGGTGCTGCTCGCGGCGCTGGCGTTCATGGCGCCCAGCGCGAGCGCGTCGATCAGCGTCAAGAACGGACACGCGAAGATCGACGTGTCCTGCGCCGCCGGTTCGGCCAGCGCCTGCAGGGGGGTCGTGTCCTTGCGTCGCAGCATCGACGGCCAGGTGCGCGTGCTCGGCAAGGAGCGCTACTCCGCGGCGCCGGGCGGCAGCAAGCGCGTGAAGGTCAAGCTCAACAAGTTCGCCCGCCGCCTGCTGGAGGACCGGCCGGCACTCGGGGCGACGCTGCGCTGGACCACCGTGGGTGCGCCGACGCTCAGCAAGAGCGTCCGGCTCGTCGGCTGAGCACGGACGCGTCGCAGCGGCCGCCGTCGGCGGCGAGAGCGCGGCTCCGTCTCAGGCCGTAGCCACGACCATCGCGGTCGCCAGGGCAGCGATTCCCTCGCCACGGCCCACGAAGCCCATCCCCTCTCCGGTCGTGAACTTGACGCTCACCGCGTCCTCGGCCAGGTCAGCCGCGGCGGCAAGCGCCGCGCGCATGGCGTCGCGATGCGAAGCGAGCTTGGGCGCCTCGCAGATCACGGTGGCGTCGACGTTGACCGGCGCCAGCCCGCGCTCGCCCAGCAGCCCGCGCACGGCACGCAGCAACGCGAGGCTGTCGGCGTCGCGCCAGCGCTCGTCGGTGTCCGGGAAGTGCTGGCCGACGTCGCCGAGCGCGGCGGCGCCGAGCAGCGCGTCGATGATCGCGTGCGTGAGCACGTCCGCGTCGGAGTGACCGGCGAGCCCGCGCTCGGACGGCACGGTGACGCCGCCGAGCACGAGCGGCCTGCCCTCGACGAGGCGGTGGGAGTCCCAGCCGATGCCGCTGCGAGCCACCTCCGCCCCTCCTCCCCCGCCCCCCGCGCCTCACCCCAGCGACTCCAGACGCCGCTCGCGGCGTTCGAACACCGCGATCTCCTCCACCCCCAGGCCGCGCAGCCAGTCCACCGCGCGCTCGTACTCGTGGCCGAGCTGCTCGGGCAGGTGCGCGTCCGAAGACAGCGCGATCGGCCGCCCGGCCTCGAGGCAGAGCTCGAGGAACGCAGCATCCGGGTAGATCTCGCCGACCGGCTTGCGCAGTCCCGCGGTCGAGACCTCGATCGCGACGTCGGACTCGGCGATGCCGTCCATGGCGCGCTCGTAGAAGCGGCGCAGGTCGCCCTCGGGCCGCGGCGCGCCCTTGCCCCAGACCTTGACCAGGTCCGGGTGGGCGAGGACGTCGAACATGCCGCTGCGCGCAGCCTCGCCGAGCGTCTCGAAGTAGCGCGCCCAGACCTTGTCCGGGTCGTTCGAGCGCCAGATGTCGGTGTGCTCCCAGCCGGACACGCCGCGCAGGTCGATCGCCTCGTCGCGCAGGAAGTGGATCGAGCCGACGACGTAGTCCCAGTCGCGCGCCTCGAGCAGGCTCGCCATGCGGTCCTCGCGGCCGGGCACGAAGTCCGCCTCGATGCCGAGCTTCAGATCGGTCTGCTCGCGCACGAAGGCGCAGTACTCGTCGACGTCGTCGCGCGCCCAATGGCGCCACAACTCGTGCGTCCAGACGTCGAGCGACTGCACGAAGCGGTGGACGTGCTCGGCGACCCCCAGCTCCTGGATGCCACGCTCGCTCGCGACCTCGCGGTAGCGCTCGGCGTTCGCCGGCGTGAAGTAGCGCGCCGCCGGCGTGTCCTCGTCGTCGGGGCGCAGGTGGACGTGGTAGTCGGTCAGCACGGCAGCGCGTCCGTCAGCCCAGCAGCGCTTCGGCGATGCGCAGGTCGTGCTCGGCGGTGACCTTGATGTTCTCGGTCGGCGCCTCGACCACGCGCACCGTTCCGCCCAGCGTCCTCGACCAGCGGCGGCGTCGTCGGTGGCGGCGGCGAGCGCGAACTCGTTCGCGTCGAGCGCCCGCCGCAGCACGTCGGCGCGGAACACCTGCGGCGTCTGGATCGCCCACAGCGTGCGCGCGGTCGAGCGTGCGCAGCACGCGCCCGTCCGGCGCGGCCTCCTTGACCGTGTCGGTCATGCGCGCGGCGGCGATCGCGCCGTCCACGCCGGGCTCCAGCGCGTCGACGCAGCGCCGCGACGAGCTCCGGCGTCAGCAGCGGCCGCGCGGCGTCGTGGACGACGGCGATCGTCGGCCTCCGGCGCCGCGGCGAGCGGCGTTGCGGACCGAGGCCGAGCGCGACTCGCCGCCGGCCACCCGGTCCGGCGGCTCCTCGTAGCCCTCCGGCACGGCGACCACGACGCGGTCGCACGTCTCGCGCAGCGCCTCGAGGCTCCACTCCAACAGCGGTCGGCCGGCCAGAACGACGAACGCCTTGGGCCGGTCGGCTCCAAGGCGCTCGCCGCTGCCGCCGGCCGGGACGATCCCGACGACGGACATCAGACTCCTCGCTACGCGGTCGCGGCGGCCTTGCCGGTGCGGCTGGTGTGCGCGTCGACGATCAGGTCCTCGAGGTGCGCCTCGGCCTCGTCCTCCTCCATCTCGAGCGCGTACATCAGCTCGGAGGCGAGGATCTTCTTCGCCCGCGTGTACATCTGCTTCTCGCCGGTCGAGAGGCCCTTCTCGCTCTCGCGGATGGCGAGGTTGCGCACGACCTCGGCGAGCTCGAAGACGTCGCCGGTCTTGATCTTCTCGCGGTTGTGCTTGAAGCGCCGGTTCCAGTTCTTCGGCATCTCGCTCACGTCGTCGCGAAGGACGGCCAGGACCTTCCGGACGTCGTCCTCCCCGATCACGCGCCGGAGGCCCGCCTTGTCGGCGTTTCAGCACGGCACCATGACGGTCATGTCGTTGTGAAGGATCTTGATCGTCAGGTACTCGCGCTTCTCGCCGAGCACCTCCTTCATCTCCTTCTTCAGGACCTTGCCGGCCCCGTGATGGGGGTAGACCACGTGATCGCCGATCTCGTAGATCGATGTGGGGACTCGCGCGTGATCTCGAGGTCCACGATCTCTTGCTCAATCGACTGCGTCGCTGATGGGGCCCTCCTTCGACGAGCGGCGCGGGGAAGCGCCGCCTGATCTGTCATTCACGTTTGCAGGTAGCGGTCCACGAGGTTGATCTCCTGCAGGCGGCGAAGGCCCTCGCGGATGTCCTTCGCCCGCATGTCGCCGACGCCCTCGATGGACTCCAGCTCGCGGGTCGTTGGCGGCGAGGATCTCGTCCAGCCCGCTCGAACTCCGCCACGATGCTGGCACCACCATCTTCGGGCAGGCGCGGGATGCGCCCGAGGATGCGGTGGCCACGCGGCGAGACGGGGTGGTCGAGCGTGTTGAGCTTGCGGTCGTGGCCGAGCAGCTCGCCGAGGCGGCCGAAGTCGAGCAGGTCCTGGTGGGGCAGCCGGGCGAGCGAGTCGAGCACCGAGGCGAAGCCCTCCTCGGTGGGCTCGACGATGTAGTCGCGCACGAGCGCGGACTTGTCGGCGGCGACGCCGACCATCGTCTCCTCGAGCTGCATCTCGATCAGGCGCCCCTCGGCGCCCAGCTCGACGATGTAGCGCTCGATCTCGACCGCCATGCGCGTCACGAGCTCGGCGCGCTGGAGCACGGTCAGCACGTCGTGCAGGGTCACGCCGCCCTCGAACTCGAGCGCCGTCAGGCGGGTGGAGACCTGGTCGAGGCGGCTGCGGTACTTGTCGAGCGTGGCCAGCGCCTGGTTGGCCTTCGCCAGCACGACCGGGATGTCCTCGAGGATGTACTTGGCGCCGTCGAGATAGAGCGAGACGACGCTGCGCGCCGCGGAGATCGCGATCACGAGCGCGTCGGTCTGCTTCGAGACGCGCTCGGCGGTGCGGTGGCGGGTGCCGGTCTCGAGCGAGAGGATCGTCGGGTCCGGCATCAGCTGCACGTTCGCCCACTGGATCTTGGTCGCCGTTGGACGTGAGCATGATCGCCCCGTCCATCTTCGCCAGCTGGTAGAGCAGCGCCGGGGTGTAGTCGACCTCGAGCTTGACGCCGCCCGAGAGCAGGAACGAGAGCTCCTCGGACTCGCCGATGCAGATCAGCGCGCCCGTGCGGCGCCTGCACGATGTTGTCGAGACCCTCGCGGACCGCCGTGCCGGGCGCGACCATCTCGAGCGCCCTCACCAGCCGGGGTTCTTGCCGAGCCTCGAGCTCTGCTACGTCATCCCCGGCGTACGGCATCCCCGGCCCATTCTACGGGATTCGCCCCAGAAATGTCCTCGTTTTGGCTCTAGGAGGCATTTTCGGGTCTACCACCCGATCTCCGCGCGCGCGCAGGAGCAGTTGGCAGCAGAGCGAACCCGCTCGAGCAGCGGGTTCGAGCTCGATCGGTTCGCCCCAGCGCCAGTCGACGTACTGCGTGCCGTCGTGTGGCTGCGGCACGCTGGGGACGCCGCTCGAAGATCGTCGCCTCGCGGTTGCGCATGCGCAGCGCGTAGGCGGGCCGGTCGGTCTCGGCCTCGCCCTGCAGCGCCCCCGGGAGCACCTCGACGCCGAGCTTCTCACGCCCCGCCCGGCGGACCGCCTGGTCCTCGTCCTCGCCGGGCGCGACGCTGACCGCCGGCAGGCCCCAGACGCCGGGCAGCGACTCGTCGTCGACCGGCCGCAGGACCATCAGCACCCGTCCGCCACCGGCACCGATCACGAGCGCTATGGAGTGCTTGACGGTCTTCATCGGCCTCGTGTCCCGCAGAAGCTTCGACCGGAGCCGGGCCAACGGTCGCCGCGGCGGCGGTGAGGCGCCGCGTCAGGCGGCGCGCGGGATTGGCGTCCGGGGAGGGCGGCTCGGAGCGCGGCGCGGACGTCGGTGAGCGTCTCCGTCGGGTGGAGGATCGTCGGCAGCCCGAACTTCTTCGCCTCGCCGAGACGACGGTCGGCGTGGGCCGCGTGGCGCAGCTCGCCGGTCAGGCCGAGCTCGCCGAAGGCGGCGAGCGGGCGGCCGTCGCAGGCGAGGTCGACGCCCTTGGCGGCCGAGGCGAGCGCGAGGGCGATCGCCAGGTCGGCGCCGGGCTCGTCGATGCGCACGCCGCCGGCGACCGACACGAAGACGTCGCTGCCGCCGAGCGAGACGCCGGCGTGGCGGGCGAGCACGGCGAGCACGAGCGCAAGGCGGTTGCGGTCGACGCCGTTGGCGACGCGCCGCGGCGGCACGAGCTCGCTCGGCGCGACCAGCGCCTGGACCTCGACCAGCAGCGGCCGCGAGCCCTCCATCGAGCAGAGGACGACCGAGCCGGGGGCGCGCGTGGCCTCGACGACGAAGCGGGCGCGTGGCGTCCTGGACCTCGACGAGGCCCTCGTCGCGCATCTCGAAGACGCCGGCCTCGTTGGTCGAGCCGAAGCGGTTCTTGAGCGCGCGCAGGGTGCGGTAGGTGCGCTCGCGCTCGCCCTCGAAGCTGATCACGCAGTCGACGAGGTGCTCGAGCACGCGCGGGCCGGCGAGCGCGCCCTCCTTGGTCACGTGCCCGACGAGCACGATCGCCGTGCCCTGGCTCTTGGCGACGCGCATCAGCCGCCCCGCCACCTCGCGCACCTGACCGACCGAGCCGGGAGCGCCGGACAGCCCAGGGTCGTACAGCACCTGGACGGAGTCGATCACGCAGGCGTCCGGACGCTCGGCCTCGATCGTCGCGAGCACCGCGTCGAGGTCGGTCTCGGCGACGATCGGCACCGCCAGCGCCGCCGGGCCCATGCGCTGCGCGCGCAGCCGCACCTGGGCGGCGGACTCCTCGCCCGAGACGTAGAGCACGCTGCGCCCGGCGGCGGCGAGGCCGGCGAGCGCGCCGGTGGTGAGCGTCGACTTGCCGATCCCGGGCGAGCCGCCGAGCAGCACGAGCGAGCCGGGCACGAGACCGCCGCCGAGCACGCGGTCGAGCTCGCCGATGCCGGTCAGCATGCGCTGGACCGCGGGCGCCTCGACCTCGCTCAGCCGCACGGGGCGCAACGCCCGCCGCGCAGCGGCCTTGCCACCCCCCGCGCCCCGCGCGGAGACGGGCGCCCGCGCCTCCTCGGCGAGCGTGTTCCACTCGCCGCAGCCCGGACAGCGCCCATGCCACTTGGGCGACTCGTGGCCACAGGCGCTGCAGGCGAAGACGGCGGTCGAGCGAGGCATCGGCACGAGGCTAAGCCCGCAGCAGGACGACTTCGCCCCCTCTAGCCTCGGTCGGGTGCCCGCTGGATTCGACCGCCGCGCGCTCGCGACGCTCTCCGCCGGACACGCCTGCGCCGACATGTGCCAGGGGGCGGTGCCGGCGCTGTTTCCGTTCCTGATCTCCCAGCGCGGGCTCTCCTTCGGCGCCACCAGCGGCCTGCTGGTGACGATGACCGTCTGCTCGTCGGTGCTCCAGCCGCTGTTCGGACTCGTCGCCGACCGCAGCTCGCGCAGCTTCTTCATGCCGCTCGGCCTGGTGCTCGCCGGCACGGGCGTGGCCGTCTGCGGCGCGGTGTCCTCGTACGGCGTCGAGCTGGCGGCCGTGGCCGTCGGCGGGCTCGGCGTCGGCCTCTTCCACCCGGACGCCGCCCGGCGCGCCCGTGCGGCCGCCGGCGCGCGCGTGGCGACGGGCTTCAGCCTCTTCTCCGTCGGCGGCAACGCCGGCTTCGCGCTCGCGCCGGTGGTGATCACCCCCGCGGTGCTGCTGTTCGGCCTTCCGGGGGCGGTCGTGGTGCTCGCCCCCTGCCTGGTCTGCGCCACGCTGCTGGCGCTGCACCCGCCGGCGCTGCGGCGGCCGAGCGCCCAGCATGCCGACGCGCCGCCCGAGCCCGATCGCTGGGGCGCGTTCTCGAAGATCGGCGCGATCGCGGCGCTGCGCTCCGGCGTCTACTTCGGCATGCAGGCGTTCCTCGCCGGCTACTTCGTGCAGTACCTGGGCGCCTCCGACGGCGCCGCCAACGCGGCGCTCGCAGCGCTGCTGACCGCGGGCGCGCTGGGCACGCTGGTCGGAGGTCGACTGGCCGACCGCGTCGACCCGCGGCTCGTGCTGCTCGGCTCGATGGTGCTGCAGCCGCTGCTGCTGGCGCTGCTGCTGAGCGTCGACAGCGCGCTGCCGGCCGCGCTCGTGGCGGCGCTGCTCGGCTTCGTCACGGTGGGGACGTTCAGCGTCACCGTGGTGATGGGCCAGGGCTACCTGCCGTCGCGACCCGGTCTCGCCTCCGGCGTCACGCTTGGACTGGCGATCGGCGTCGGCGGCCTGATCGCGGCGCTGCTCGGGCCGGTGGCGGACGCGGACGGCACCCGCACCGTGCTCTGGCTGCTCGCGCTGCTGCCGCTGCCGGCCGGGCTGCTGGCGGCGCTGCTGCCGAGCCCGGACGCCGCGCACCCCGGCGGCGTGCGCGCCGCACTGGCTGGATCAGCGCGGCGCTAGCTCCTACCGGCAGCGAGTCCGCGGGGGCGGGCGACGCGAACGGACGTTTGCGTTCCGTCCGAGCCGCGCGCTTCCATCGCCCGTCCCGTGGATCTGCTCGACCATCCGCTGACCACCGCCGAGTTCGTCGCCGTCGACACCGAGACGAACGGGCTCGCCGGCGAGCTCTGCGAGCTGACCGAGGTCGGCGCGGTGCTCGTCGGCGGCGGCGAGCTGCACGAGAGCTTCGACTCGCTCGTGCGCGTCGAGCGGCCGCTGCGGCGCGGGATCCAACGCTTCACCGGGATCAGCCAGAACATGGTCGACGGCGCGCCACCCCCGAGCGAGGTGCTCGCCGAGCTCGAGCCGTTGCTGCGAGACCGCGTGCTGGTCGCCCACAACGCCCGCTTCGACACGCGCGTGCTGGCCCAGGCGTTCGAGCGCGCCGGCCTGGACTGGCCCGACCCGCCGACGCTCTGCACCGTCACCCTGGCCCGCCGCTTCGCGCCCCTGGCACGTCAACGCAAGCTCGCCGCGCTCGCCGACGCGCTCGGCATCGAGGTCGAGGAGGTGCACCGCGCGCTGCCCGACGCGCTCACCTGCGCGCGCATCTTCTGCGCCCTGTTCCCGAAGCTGTGCGCGAACGCCATCCACGTGCGCGACGCGGTCGACATGCTGCGCTCGCGCCGCCGTGCGCGCAAGACCGAGGCCGCCGAGCGCATCCCGCCGTCCGAGCGCCCCGACCTCTCCTCGCTGCCCGACGACCCGGGCGTCTACCTCTTCCGCGACGAGCGCGGCCGCCCGGTCTACATCGGCAAGTCGGTCTCGCTGCGCTCGCGCGCCCGCTCGCACTTCTGCGCGCCCGCCGGCTGGACCGAGCGGGCGGAGGTGGTCGACTACCGCCCGACCAACTCCGAGCTCGGGGCGCTCGTGCTCGAGAACCGGCTGATCAAGCAGCACCGGCCGGCCGGCAACAAGAAGCTCAAGCGCACCGACGCCTACGTCTACCTGCGCTGCCGCCTCGACATCCCCTACCCGGTGCTCGAGGTCGCCGGCGAGCCCGCGCCCGGCAACGCCGTCAACGTCGGGCCGCTGCGCGGCAAGGCCCTCGCCGTCGAGCTCGCCGACCAGCTGACCTCGCTCTACCGCCTGCGCCACTGCGGCCGCACGCTGGAGCTGCGCGAGCACCCGTCCGCCTACGGCCAGATGGAGCGCTGCGTCTCCCCCTGCCTCGGCGACCTCGACCCCAACGCCTACCGCCGCCAGCTCGACGAGGCCCTCTCCTTCTTCGACGCAGCCGACGGCCGCGAGCGCCTGCTCGCCGAGATCGACGCCCGCATCGCCGCCGCCTCCCGGGACCACCGCTACGAACGCGCCGCCGCCCTGCTGCGCCGCCGCGGCCGCGTCTCCTGGTTGTTGGAGACGCTCGAGGGCGTCCTGCGCGCCGTCCACACCCTGCCCCGCCTCGTCCTCGCCCGCCATCCGAGCAAGGACCGCTACGACGCCTTCTGGATCGTCCAGGGCCGCCTGGTCGACTGGGGACCCCTGCCCGGGCCGACCGAGCTGCAGCAGCGCACCGAGGCCGCGCTCAGCTGCGCCACGCCCGCGCGGCGAAGCGTCGTGGGGCCGGACGAGGTCGACGAACTGCGCATCGCCGCCGCCTGGGTCGCCGACAACGAGCCCCCGACCTTGCCGCTCGACCCTGCGCCCGACGCGGGACGCCTCCAGGACTTCCTGCTCAGCACTGGCGCCGCCTCCGCACACGCCGCCGCCTAGCCCTCCGCGGCCACCGCCCGCTCCGCCGCCTCGAAGCCGGCCTTCGAATGGGTGCCGTCGCAGAAGGGCTTCGTGGTCGAGCCGCCGCAGCGGCACAACGCCACCGCCTCGCCCCGCTCGGCGAGGTCGTACTCGTTGCCGTCCGCGTCGATCAAGGTGATCGGCCCGGTGACCTTGTAGGGCCCGTTGTGGCGGGCCTTGATGACGACTCGCTCCATGAGCGTTCCTCCTCGGTCGGTGTGCTGGCCGTCATTGTTACCCGCTCGATGCAGCGGATAGCCCGGATCGATCATCCGGAGGTGAGCGAGATCGTGCCCTCGCACCACTGCGTGGTGCGCTTCCGCCAACGCCATCCGATCCGCGCGCCCGGCGGCGAGGTGGTCGCCGACGCGCTGATCGCCACGATCGAGGACGCCGACGTGTCGGGCTGGCCGCCGGCGTGGGCCGTGAGCGACCGGCGCACCGAGCTGTGGGCCGTCAACGGCGAGCTGGCGTTCCCGCTGGAGCGCACCGACCGGCCCGGGCGCTACCTGGCGACGACCTGCCTCGTGCGCGGCGAGCGCCGCTGAAATGCGAGGAGCCCGGCCGTACGGCCGGGCTCCTCGTCGGAATGCTCGTGCGGGTGCGGCGAGCCTCTAACTCGACTGGCCCTCGCCCTCGGGCGCCGGCGGGGCGTCCGGGACGTCGGGCAGGACCTCGGGGTCGTCCGGCAGCTGGGCGTCGTGCTCGGCACCGGAGTCGGTGCTGGAGCCCTCCTCGCGGGCATCGCCCTGCGCGCCCACGCCAACCGTCTCGCGCGTGCGCTCCTTGGGCTTGACCACGGAGATCAGGACGTCGCGGTCGTCGCCCTCGGGCGCCTTGTCGACCTCGATCGTCGAGCCGGCCGGCATCGACTGTGCCAGCACCTCGTCCGCCAGCGGATCCTCGATGTAGCGCTGGATCGCCCGGCGTAGCGGCCGCGCGCCCATCGCCGGGTCCCAGCCCTTGTCGACCAGGAACGTGGCCGCTTCGCTGGAGAGGTTGAGCGACAGCTCGCGCTCGGCCAGCGACTCGCGGATCCGCTTGAGCAGCAGGTCCACGATCTGCAGGATCTCCGGCTTGGTGAGCTTGTGGAAGACGATGACCTCGTCGATCCGGTTGAGGAACTCGGGTCGGAAGACCTTCTTCAGCTCGCCCATGATCCGCGTCTTCATGTCGTCGTAGCTGACGCCGCCCTCGGCGTCGCTGACGGTGAAGCCGATGCCGGTGTTCTTGGCGATCTCAGACGCGCCGACGTTCGAGGTCATGATCACGATCGCGTTGCGGAAGTCGACCGTGCGCCCCTGCGCGTCCGTGAGCCGTCCGTCCTCCAGGATCTGGAGCAGGATGTTGAACACGTCGGGGTGGGCCTTCTCGATCTCGTCGAGCAGCAGCACGCTGTAGGGCTTGCGCCGCACGGCCTCGGTCAGCTGACCGCCCTCGTCGTAGCCGATGTAGCCGGGAGGCGAGCCGACGAGCCGGGACACGGAGTGCTTCTCCATGTACTCGGACATGTCGATGCGCACCATCGCGTCCTCGTCGCCGAACAGGAACTCGGCGAGCGTGCGGCCCAGCTCGGTCTTGCCGACGCCGGAGGGGCCGAGGAAGATGAACGAGCCGGTCGGGCGCTTGGGGTCCTTGAGCCCCGCGCGCGAGCGCCGGATCGCCTTCGAGACGGCCTCGATGGCGGCGTGCTGGCCGATGACGCGCTTGTGGAGCTCCTCCTCCATGCGCATCAGCTTCTGGGTCTCGGCCTCGGTCAGCTTGAAGACGGGGATGCCGGTCCACATCGAGACGATGTCGGCGATCTCCTCCTCGCCGATCTCCGGCCGCTCGCCGGACTCGCCCGAGCGCCACTGCTCCTCGAGCTCGCGCTTCTTGTTGGTGAGCTGACGCTCCTTGTCGCGCAGGTTCGCGGCCTTCTCGAACTCCTGCGCCTCGATCGCGGACTCCTTGTCGCGGCGCGTGGTCTCGATCTCCTCCTCGAGCTCCCGGTAGACGGGCGGGGAGGTCATCGACTTGATGCGCGCACGCGAGGCGGCCTCGTCGATCAGGTCGATCGCCTTGTCGGGCAGGAAGCGATCGGAGATGTAGCGGTCGGCCAGCTCGGCGGCCGCCTCGAGCGACTCGTCGGTGATCCCGACCCTGTGGTGCTGCTCGTAGCGGTCGCGCAGGCCCTTGAGGATCTGGACGGTCTCCTCGGTCGAGGGCTGCTCGACGCGGATCTGCTGGAAGCGACGCTCCAGCGCGGAGTCGCGCTCGAGGTACTTGCGGTACTCGTCGAGCGTGGTCGCGCCGATCGTCTGCAGCTCGCCGCGCGCGAGCGCCGGCTTGAGGATGCTGGCCGCGTCGATCGCGCCCTCGGCGGCGCCGGCGCCGACGAGGTTGTGCAGCTCGTCGATGAACAGGATGATGTCGCCGCGCTGGGTGATCTCCTTCATCACCTTCTTGAGGCGCTCCTCGAACTCGCCGCGGTACTTCGAGCCGGCCACCAGCGCGGCCAGGTCGAGCGTGTAGATCTGCTTGTTCTTGAGCGTCTCCGGCACCTCGCCGTTGGTGATGCGCTGGGCGAGGCCCTCGACCACGGCCGTCTTGCCGACGCCCGGCTCGCCGATCAGGACCGGGTTGTTCTTCTGGCGACGCGAGAGGATCTGCATGATCCGCTCGACCTCGGTCTCGCGCCCGACCACCGGATCGAGCTTGCCTTCGGCGGCGAGCTTGGTGAGGTTGCGGCCGAACTGATCGAGCAGCTTCGAGGACTTCTTGCCCTCGCCCTGCTGACCCGGCTGGCCGCTGCGACCCTGACGGCCACCGGGGCCGGAGAGCATGCGGATGACCTCGTTGCGGATCTTCTCCGAGTCCGCGTCGAAGTCGAGCAGGATGCGGGCGGCGACGCCCTCGTTCTCGCGCACGAGGCCGAGCAGGATGTGCTCGGTGCCGATGTAGTTGTGGCCCAGGCTCAGCGCCTCTCGGAGCGCGAGCTCGAGCACCTTCTTCGCGCGCGGCGTAAAGGGGATCTGCCCGGAGGTGACTTCCTCCCCGGACCCGACGATGCGGACGACCTGAGCGCGCACGCGCTCCACCGTGATGTCGAGCGATTCGAGCACGCGCGCAGCGAGGCCCTCCTCCTCGCGGAGGAGCCCGAGCAGGATGTGCTCGGTCCCGATGTAGTTGTGCTTCAGGATGCGGGCTTCCTCCTGCGCGAGGACGACCACCTGCCGGGCCCGTTCGGTGAAGCGCTCAAACACGGCTGCTCTCTTCTCTGTCGGGTGCTACGGGGCGGTGCATGCCCGAAGGTCCTTTCCCGTTTAGATCGGCAGATTCACCGACGGGATGAGAGCCACGGGGAACGCCGCCCGCTGCGCCTACTCTACCAACGGCCTCCGGCGGTCCTTCTCGCTTAACGGGTCCATAAAACCCGCTGAGACCGCCGGATTTCGCCCTGCGGATGCTAGCTATCGCATGGCCGGGAAGAGCACGACTTCCCGGATCGACGCGCGACCGCTGAGGATCATCACCAACCGGTCGATGCCGATGCCGATGCCGCCCGTCGGCGGCATGCCGTGTTCGAGCGCCCGCACGTAGTCCTCGTCGTAGGGCTGCGTCTCGTCGTCGCCGGCCGCCTCGTCGCGCTGCTGCTGCTCGAAGCGGGCGCGCTGCTCGTCGGGATCGTTGAGCTCGCTGAAGGCGTTGGCGAACTCCATGCCGCCGGCGAAGCACTCGAAGCGCTCGACCAGCCCGGGCTCGGAGCGGTGGTCCTTGGCGAACGGCGACAGCTCCTTGGGGTAGTCGAGGATGAACGTCGGCTGCTCGAGCCCCGGCTCGACGTGCTTGGACAGCAGCTCGTCGACGAGCTTGGCCCAGGTGTCCGCCGCCGGCAGCTCGACGCCGCGCTCGCGCGCCGCGGCCAGCAGCGCGTCGCGGTCGCGGTGGGCGAGCACGTCGACGCCGGTCGTGTCGAGGATCGCGTCGCGCAGGGTCCAGCGCTTCCAGGGGATGGAGAAGTCGATCGGGCCGTCGTAGCCGATCTCCTCGGCGACGTAGGCGACGAGCTCCTCGAGCCGCGCCGCGATGTCGCCGTAGTCGGCGTAGGCCTCGTACCACTCCAGCATCGTGAACTCGGGGTTGTGCTTGTGCGAGATGCCCTCGTTGCGGAAGTCCTTGCCGACCTCGTAGACGCGCTCGAGCCCGCCGACGATCAGGCGCTTGAGGTACAGCTCGTCGGCGATGCGCAGGTAGAGGTCGCGGTCGAGCTGGTTGTGGTGGGTCACGAACGGCCGTGCCAGCGCACCCCCGTACAGCGGCTGGAGGACGGGGGTCTCGACCTCGAGGAAGTCGCGGTCGTCGAGCCAGCGGCGCACCGCACGCACGATCTTCGAGCGCAGGATGAACAGCTCGCGCACCTCCGCGTTGGCGATCAGGTCGACCTCGCGGTGGCGGTAGCGGGTCTCGACGTCCTCGAGCCCGTGGAACTTCTCGGGCGGCGCGCGCAGCGACTTGGCCAGCAGCGTCCAGCCGGTCGCCGCCAGCGACAGCTCGCCGCGGCGCGACTTGAAGGCCGTGCCGTCGACGCCGATCAGGTCGCCGAGGTCGAGCGAGGTCAGCAGCTCGAACGACTCGTCTCCGAGCACGTCCTTGCGCGCGTGGATCTGCAGGCGGCCGGAGCGGTCGACGAGATCGAGGAACGCCGCCCCCCCGTGGCCGCGGCGGGCGGCGAGGCGGCCGGCGACGCGATAGGCGCTGTCGGTCTCCTCGCCGGTCTCCAGATCGTCGTGCGCCTCATGGACGGCAGCGACGGGGGTCACGCCCTCGAAGGCGTGGGGGAACGGGTCGATGCCCTGCTCGCGCAGGCGCTCCAGCTTGACGCGTCGGTCATCCACGAGCGGGAACCCTATGCGACGTCCCCTGACGTCGGCTGCCGAGCGAGAACCAAGCATGGCGGCGGACGCAGGGAGCGTGGCGGGCGCCAGCCCGCGAGCGACCGAGGACTCCGCCAGGCGCCGGTTCGCAGCCGGCAGCCGGCGTCAGGCGCGTTCGATCTTCGTGATTTTGAGCTTGCGCGCCGGCCCGCGGGGGACCGGGACTGTGACCACGTCGCCGCGCTTGCGGCCCATCAGTGCCTTGCCGACCGGCGACTCGTTCGACAGCTTCGCCTCGGCGGGGTTCGCCTCGGCGGAGCCGACGAGCATGTACTTGGCCGACTTCTCGGTCTTCTGGTCCTTGACGTGCACGGTGACGCCGACGCCGACGGACTCGGTGTCCACGTCGCCGGTGTCGATCACGCGTGCGTTGCGCAGCTTCTCCTCGAGATCGGAGATCTGCTTCTCGAGCATCGCCTGCTCGTTCTTGGCGTCGTCGTACTCCGAGTTCTCGGAGATGTCGCCGAACTCGCGCGCCTCCTTGATCCGCTCGGCCACCTCGCGCCGCCGAACGGTGCGTAGGAGCTCGATCTTCGCCTTGAGATCTTCGAGGCCTTCTGGGGTGAGGATGGTGTCTCGTGCCATAGAAAACCCGCCGTGACTGTCCGGCGGGACGGAGCAGTGTAGCAACCGCTCAGCGGCCCGCTCGGGCGTTCTCGACCAGTGTCGGGTGCGACTCATACGCACCTTGCGGAAGGAGCCCGTGAGCAGTGCCACGAGCGGGATCGGGCCAGGTCGGAAGCGGTCAGGCGGCGACGGCGAGCGCCTCGCGCAGGCGCCTCAACTCGGCGCGGGCGGCGTCCGTGGTCTCCGCGCTGCAGAGCGGCTCGCGCTCCTTGCGCGTCAGCGGCAGCAATTCGGCGTACCAGGGGTAGAACTTGCGCAGGTAGCGGCTGGCGCGCTCGACGCCGAGGTGCTCCTCGGCGCACGCGATCACCCACTCCAGCTCCTCGGCGACCTCGGCCGGCGTCGGTTCGCCCTCGTAGCGGCCGAGCAGGCGCGCGAAGCGCCAGGGGTTGCCGAGCGCGCCGCGGGCGAGCATCAGCGCCTCCGCCCCGCTGGCCTCGAAGCCGGCCACCGCCTTCTCGTCGTTGCGCAATCCGCCCGAGAGCACGACCGGGACCGGCAGCGCGTCGACCAGCTCGCGCGCGAGCGCGTAGTCGGGCTTGCCGCTGTGCTGTTGGGAGGCGTGGCGCGGATGGAAGGCGATGCCCGCCACGCCGGCCTCGTCGACCAGGCGCCGCGCGAGCGTCACGCCGGCGCGGTCGCCGGGGTTGCGACCGGGGCGCAGCTTGACCGTCACCGGCAGGCCGCTGCCCGCGCGCGCAGCGGCGGCGATCGCCACCGCCTTGTCCGGGTCGTCGAGCAGCGCCGCACCGGCACCGGTCTTGCAGACCTTGCGCACCGGGCAGCCCATGTTGAGGTCGATCAGGTCGGCGCCGGCGTCGGCGACGATCGCCGCCGCCTCGCGCATCACGTCCGCGTCATGGCCGAACAGCTGCACCGACATCGGGTGCTCCTCGGGGTGGATGCGCAGGAACTCGCGCTGCGTGCGCTCGTTGCCGTGCACGAGGCCGAAGCTCGACACCATCTCCGAGACCACGAGCCCGGCGCCATAGCGCTTGGCCTGCAGGCGCACGAACCAGTTGCCGATCCCCGCCAGCGGCGCGAGCACGACGCGGTTGGCGAGCTCGATGCCGCCGAGGCGCCAGGGATCGGTCAGGGAGGGCACGAGGAAACCGTAGCGCCGCGCGGGCGGCGCGGCGACCTCAGGGCCGGTTGCGCTCCCACACGAGCTTCAGCCCGCGCAGGGTGAGCAGGTCGTCGACCTCGTCGACCTGCTCGCAGAACGGTGTGATCGCCTTCGCGAAGCCGCCGGTGGCGATCGCGGTGGCCTCCTCGCCGAGCTCCTCGCGCAGGCGCCCGACGAGGGCGTCGACCTGGCCGGCGAAGCCGTAGACGACGCCGGACTGGATCGCCTCCTGGGTGCCCTTGCCGATCGCGTGCTTGGGCTTGGCGATGTCCACGCGCGGCAGGCGCGCCGCGCGGGCGGCGAGCGCCTCGAGCGAGATCTCGATCCCCGGCGAGATCACGCCGCCGAGGTACTCGCCCGCAGAGGAGACGACGTCGTAGTTGATCGCGGTGCCGAAGTCGACCGCGATGCAGGCCGCGCCGACGCGCTCGTAGGCGGCTACGGCGTTCACGAGGCGGTCTGCGCCGAGCTCCTGCGGATTGTCGATGCGGATCGGCATGCCCGTCTTCAACCACGGCCCGACGAGCGCGCCTCTGCCCCCGAAGTAGCGCTCCACCAGCTGGTCGTACTCCCGCCCGAGGCGCGGCACGACCGCGGACACCATCGTCCCGTCGACGTCGTCGAGGCCGAGGGCGCGCAGGCCGAGCAGGCTCGAGACCATCGTGGCCAGCTCGTCGGCGGTCGCCTCGGGCGCGGTCGCAAAGCGCCAGTGCTCGACGAGCTCGTCGCCCTGGAAGAGCCCGACGTGCGTCTGGGTGTTACCGACGTCGACTGCGAGCAGCACGCAGGGGATTATCCCCCGCCCTCCGGCTGCCGCGCGCCGGGGTCGAGCGGCGCCCCCATCGCGTGGAAGCCGCCGTCGACGTGCACGATCTCCCCGCTGATGCCGCGCGCCCAGTCGGAGAGCAGGAAGCAGACGCCGTCGGCGACCGGCGTGGGGTCGCTCGCGTCCCAGCCGAGCGGTGCCTGGCGACCCCAGATCGAGGCGAGTCGCTCGAAGCCCGGGATGCCACCCGCGGCCGGCGTCTCGACCGGACCGGCGGCGACGAGGTTGACGCGCACGCCGTCGGGACCGAGGTCGCGTGCCAGGTAGCGGCTGGTGGCCTCGAGCGCGGCCTTGGCGACGCCCATCCAGTCGTAGACCGGCCAGGCGACCGCCGCGTCGAAGTCGAGCCCGACGAGCGCGCCGCCGCCCTGCGCGCGCATCAGCGGCGCGACGGCCTCGGCGAGCGCCTTGAGCGAGTAGGCGCTGGTGCGGAAGGCCAGCTCGGCCGACTCCGGCGGCGCCGACATGAAGTTGCCGCCGAGGGCGTCGCCGGGAGCGAACGCGATCGCGTGCAGCACGCCGTCGACGCCGCCCCAGCGCGAGTCGAGCTCGCCGCGCAGCGCAGCGAGCTCGTCGGCGCTGTTGACGTCCAGCTCGAGCACGTCCGGCGGATCCGGCAGCCGCTTGGCCGCACGCTCGGTCATCCGCCGCGTGCGGCCGAAGCCGGTCAGCACGATCTCGGCGCCGGCGCGCTGCGCGCGCTCGGCGACCGCGTAGGCGATCGACCCCTTGGTCAGCACGCCGGTGAGGACGAGCCGCTTGCCGGCGAGCAGGGGGACGTCCGTCGTCTCAGCCACTGGGGAAGGGGCGGGGGACGCAGCCATCAGATCAACACCGGCTCGGCGGCGGTGACCGGCTGCGCAGACGGAGCGTCGACAGGGTCGGAGCGGCGCCAGACGACCTCCACGGCCGCGCGCATCACCAACTTCCCGCGCTGGTTGAGCACGCGCCAGCGCACCTCCACCAGCCCGTGGGCGGGGTCGAGCTCCTTCGTAGCGGCGATCTCGCCCTCGACGTGGATCGTGTCGCCGAGCTTGACCGGCGCCTTGAAGACCGCGTCGCGCACGCCGCGCAGGGCGACCACTCGCTCGGGGTCGAAGGGCACCAGGCCCGCCGCGTAGGAGAGCACGAGCAGGCCGTGGGCGATGCGCTCGCCGAAGCGGCTGTGCGCCGACCAGTCGGCGTCGACGTGCTGTGGATGGGTGTCCCCGGTGAGCGTGGCGAAGCCGACCACGTCGGCCTCCGTGACGGTGCGTCCCCGGGTGGAGAAGCGCTGGCCCTGCTGGAGGGCGTCGAAGTCCTGTGCGAGCACGACGGTCATGGGGTGACCTCCTGCATCGGGTAAGGGGAGCGGCGGCCGAGGCGCTCGCGCAGCGCGCCCACGAACTCCGTGGCGGCGCGGCGGTGGCCCTCGGCGGACGGGTGGAAGCCGTCGTCGGCGAAGCTGCCGCGGCGCTCGGCGTCGGGGTGGTCGAAGCCCTCGAGCAGCACGACGTCGTACGCGCGGGCGACGCTCCGGCAGGTCTCGTTGAACTCGACCGTTCCCCGCGCGACGCGTTCGCGCGTGCGCGGGCGCAGGTCGAGGAAGCGGGAGATGTCGGGGTAGGTGGCGGTGACGACGGTCGCCGCGGGCGCCGCTTCGGCCAGGCGCCCGAACATGCGAGCGAGGCTGCCGGCGTAGGCGTCGGGGTCGGGACGCACCGACAGCAGCACGTCGTTCGCGCCGCAGATCAGCGAGATCACGTCCGGCTCCAGTTCCAGCGCGCGCGGCAACTGCTCGCGCTCGACGTCGGCGCTGAGCGCCCCGACGGTTGCGAGGTTCTCGTAGCGCGCGCCCTCGCCGAGCGAGCGCGCGACCTCGTCCGCCCAGCGCGGCCCGTTCGGATCGATCCCGGCGGTGAAGCTGTCGCCGATCGCGACGTAGGTGAGCGGCGCACCCTTGGTCACAGCGGGATGTTCCCGCCGCCGTTGCCAAAGCCGCCCGCCGGCGCCAGCGAGGCCAGCGCGCCCGCCAGCCGCCGACGCGTGTCGCGCGGCTCGACCAGCTCGTCGACCTGGCCCAGGCGCGCCGCCACCAGCGCCGAGACGTGCTCGGCGGCATAGTCGTCGGCCAGCCGGTCGCGCTCGGCCTCGGGATCGTCGGCCGCGGCGAGCGCACGGCGGTGGACGATCCCGACCGCCTGCTTGGCCCCCATCACGCCGATCTGCGCGTCGGGCCAGGCGAGCGCCAGGTCCGCGCCGAGGTCCTTGGAGTTCATCGTGATGTAGCCGCCGCCGAAGGCCTTGCGCAACACCACCGTCAGCTTCGGCACCTGGGCCTCGGCGAAGGCGTGCAGCAGCTTGGCGCCGTGACGAATCACGCCGGCCTGCTCCTGCTTGGTGCCGGGCAGGAACCCCGGCGTGTCGACGAGCACCACCAGCGGCAGCCCGAAGGCGTTGCAGGTGCGCACGAACTTGGCCGCCTTCTGGGCCGCGTCGGCGTCGATCACGCCACCGAGCTGCCAGGGCTGGTTGGCGATCACACCGACCGAACGGCCGTCGATGCGCGCCAGCGCGGTGACCATGTTGCGCGCCCACTTCTCCGAGACCTCGAGCAGCTCGCCGCGATCGACGAGCGCCTCGATCACGCCGCGCACGTCGTAGACCTTGCGCGCCTGCTCGGGAACGCACGCCGAAGGATCCCCGTCGGGCACCCGGGCTGGAGGACCGTGGAGGATCTCGCCGGCCCGCTGCGGCAGATGGCCGAGCAGCTCCCGCACGAGCTCGACCGCGGCGAGATCGTCCTCGGCGGTGAACTGGCTGACGCCGTTGCGCTCGTGGACCTTCGGGCCGCCGAGTCCGGCGAAGTCGACGTCCTCGCCCATCACCTCGCGCACGACGCCGGGACCGGTGAGGAACATCGCCGAGTCGTCCGTCATCACGACGAAGTCGGTCAACGCCGGCGAGTAGGCGCCGCCACCGGCGCTCACGCCCGTGATCACCGAGATCTGCGGCACCTTGCCCGAGAGCGCGACGGTCTGGCGGAAGATGCGCCCGTAGCCGCCGAGCGCGGCGATGCCGTCGTCCATGCGTGCGCCGCCGGAGGCGACGAAGCCGATCACCGGCGCCCCGGCGCGCCCCGCCAGCTCCATCACGCGCACGATCGTGTCCGCGTGCGTCTCGCCGAGCGAACCGCCGACGAACGACTGGTCCTGGGCGTAGCAGTAGATCGGCCGGCCGCCGACGGTGCCGGCCGCGCCGATCACGCCGTCGCCGGGCCGCATGCGCGGCGACTCGCGGCGCGGCAGCACCGTCGAGCGGATCACGTGCAGGGAGCCGGGGTCGCAGAGCGCCTCGAGGCGGCCTGCGGCGTCGAGCTCCCGCGGCTCGGCGACGACGCGCGGATGGCGGAGTGCGCGGGAACGTACGGATCGGCCCGCGCGGACTGGGGTGTGCGCGGCATGGTTCATGGGGTCAGGTGGCCTCCAGGCAGAGGACGGCGTTGTGGCCGCCGAACCCGAACGAGTTCGACAGCCCGATCGCGCGCGTGTCGCCGTTCGGCAGCGGGCGCGCTTCGTTGGGCACGTAGTCGAGGTCCATGCCCTCGTCCCGTTCGGCCCAGTTGAGCGTCGGGGGTGCGATGCGGTCGCGCAGCGCCAGCAGCGTGGCGATCGCCTCGACCGCGCCGGCGGCGCCGAGCAGGTGCCCGATCGCCGACTTGGTCGAGCTGACCGGCAGCTCGCCGGCCCGCTCGTCGAGCGCGGCCACGAGCGCCTCGGTCTCGGCGCGGTCGTTGAGCGGCGTCGAGGTGCCGTGGGCGTTGACGTAGAGCACGTCGCCGGCGCCGACCTCGGCGTCCTTCAAGGCCAGCTCGATCGCGCGCGCCGCGCCGCGGCCGTGCGGCTCCGGCGCGGTCAGGTGATGAGCGTCCGAGGTCGCGGCGTAGCCGAGCACCCGGCCAAGGACGCGCGCGCCGCGTTCGCGGGCCACGTCCTCGGCTTCGAGCACCAGCACGCCGGCCCCCTCGCCCATCACGAAGCCGTCGCGGCGCCGGTCGAACGGGCGCGATACGCCCGACTCCGAGGTCGCGTCCATGCGCCCGAAGGCCGAGGTCGCCAGCGGCGTGAGCGTGGACTCGCTGCCGCCGGTCACGACCGCGTCGGCGTCGCCGTAGGCGATCAGGCGCGCGGCCATGCCGATCGCGTGCGCCCCCGCCGCGCAGGCGGAGACGGTGCCGAACGACTGGCCCTGCAGGTTGTGCTTCATCGACACGACGCCGGTGGCCGCGTTGCCCATCAGCAACGGGATCGAGAGCGGCGAGACGCGCTGGGCGCCCTGCTCGCGCAGCACCACGTGCTGCTCCTCGAGCGTGTTGATGCCGCCGATGCCGGTGCCGATCAGGCAGGCGGCGCGCTCCGGATCCATGGGCGGCTCGCCTCCCTCCCAGCGCGCATCCTCGAGCGCCTCTGCGGCTGCCGTCAGCGCGAGCTGGGTGAAGCGGTCCGAGCGGCGCACCTCCTTGATCGAGAGGTGCTGCTTGGGCTCGAACTCGCTCGCGCGGCCGAAGCCGTCCTCGATCCCGGACTGGCCGGCGCTCCAACGCTCGTGCAGGGTGCGGGCGCCGACGCCGAGCGGCGTCACGGCGCCCACCCCGGTGATGACGACGGCGCGGCTCACGACAGCTTCGCGAGCACCAGGTCCACGGCCTGGCCGACGGTCTTCACGCCCTCCATGTCCTCGCCCTTGAGCTGCACGCCGTAGTCGTCCTCGACGATCTGCGCCAGCTCGACGAGGTCGAGCGAGTCGACGTCGAGCGCCTCGAACTCGGCCCCAGGGGCGATCTGGTCCGGCTCGGCGCCGAACTCCACGAGCGCGGCGGTGACGCGCTCCTCGATCTGCTCCTTGGTCACGGTGGTCGACATGTCCTGGTCCTCCTTGGTCTGGGGTTCTCGGGTCTGGGTCGGGCGGTCGCTAGGCGGTCAGGCCGCCGTCGACGGTCAGCACGGAGCCGGTGACGTAGCCGGCGTCGTCGGATGCGAGGAAGCGCACGCAGGCGGCCACCTCCTCGGGGGTCCCGATCCTGCGCGCGGGGATCCCCTCCAGCAGCTTGTCGCCGATGCCCTCGGTGAACTCCGTCTCGATCAGGCCGGGGGCGACGGCGTTGACGGTCACCTTGCGGCGCGCGACCTCGGCGGCGACGGTCTTGGTCATCGCCACCAGCCCGGCCTTCGAGGCGGCGTAGTTGGCCTGGCCGGGGTTGGCGCGCTGGCCGACGATCGAGGCGACGTTGACCACGCGGCCGAAGCGGGCGCGGATCATCGGTCGCAGCGCGCGGCGGGTGGTGCGGAAGGCGGCCGAGAGGTTGGTGTCGATCACCTTCGACCAGTCCTCGTCGTCGAGCTGCGGCGAGAGGCCGTCGGCGCGCACGCCGGCGTTGTTGACGAGCACCAGCACCGGGCCGAGCTCGGCCTCGGCGCGCTCGAACAGCGCGTCCGCGGCGCCGGGGTCGCAGACGTCGGCCTGCAGCGCCAGCGCGCGCCCGCCGGCGTCCTCGATCTGCTTGACGACGACGGCGGCGCCCGCCTCGTCGTTGCGGAAGTTGACGCCGACCGGCCAGCCGTCGGCGACGAGCGCTCGCGCGATCGCAGCGCCGATGCCGCGCGAAGCGCCGGTGACCAGCGCGCAGCCTTCGGGGCGGCCGTTGGTGGTCGCACTCATGCTCATGCGGGCGCTCCTTCGAATCGGGGGCGGCCGCGGGAGTCGGTGATCACGCCCACGTGATCACCCCCGCGCCGTAGGTGAAGCCGGCGCCGAAGGCGGCCAGCAGCACGGTGCTCCCGCTCGCCAGCATGCCGCGCTCGATGGCCTCGTCGAGCGCGATCGGCAGCGTCGCGGCCGAGGTGTTGCCGTAGCGGTCGATGCAGTCGATCACGCGCTCGGGGTCGAGCTCCAGACGCTCGGCGACCGCGCTGAGGATGCGGGCGTTGGCCTGGTGGTAGACGAACAGGTCGATCTCGTCGAGCTCGACGGCGGCCAACTCGGCCGCCTCGCGCGTCGCCTCGCTCAGGCGCCGCACCGCCTCGCGGAACGTGTCGTGACCCTGCATGCGCAGGTACGGGTCGTCCTTCGCGGCGATGATCGAGCCGTAGCCGGAGCCGTCGGCGCGCAGGGCGATCGGCCCGATGCGCCCGGTCCCCACCCTCGGCGGGCGCGACGACCGCGGCGCCGGCCCCGTCGCCGAACAGCGCGGCGGTGCGCTTGTCGTCCGGGTCGGTGAAGCGCGACAGCACCTCGGCGCCGATCACCAGCACGTTGCGCGCGCGTCGGGCCTCGATCTGCGCGGTCGCGACCGAGAGCGCGCTCAGGAAGCCGGTGCAGGCCGCACCGACGTCCATCGTGCCGGCACGCGTGGCGCCGAGCTCGTGGGCGACGAGCGGCGCCGCGTTGGGCGTGATGTCGTCCGGCGCGAGCGTCGCGACGAGCACGAGGTCGAGCTCGACCGCATCCATGCCGGCGCGCTCGAGCGCCTGACGGCCGGCGGCGACGGCCAGGTCGCTGACGCCCTGCCCGTCGGCGACGCGCCGGCGCTCGTGGATGCCGGTGCGGCTGACGATCCAGCCGTCGTCGACGCCCAGGCGGGCGGCGACGTCGGCGTTCGCGAGCACGCGCTTGGGCAGCGCCGTGCCGACGGACGCCAGGGTGGCCGCGCGCAGGCGACCTCGCTCCCAGGACGGTGGGGCCGCCTCCGCCACCACGGGGTCGGGCGTGGCGACGTCGCGCGCGGCCACCCTGACGTCGGTCCTCTCGGCCTGGGTGCTACGCACGGGCGGCCTCCATGCCGAGCGGCGATTCTGCATCTACCCCTTCGAGGGTCTTTCGAACCAGCCCGGTCAGGACCTTGCCGGGGCCCGTCTCGACGAAGCGAGTGGCGCCCCCGTCGTGGAGCGCCTGCAGGACGTCGGTCCAGCGCACCGGCTGGGTGATCGCGTCGACGAGCTGCACGCGAACGTCCGTGAACGGCGCGGCGGTGGCGCAGCAGAGCACCGGCACGCGCGGCTGGCCGATCTCGACCGCCTCGACGACGGCGCGGAAGCGCGGCACGGCCGGCTCCATCAGCGGCGAGTGGAACGCGCCGGCGACCGGCAGGCGCTTGGCGCGCACGCCGAGCTCGCGCAGCCGCGTCTCGCCGGCGCCGAGCGCGGCCAGGGAGCCGGAGAGCACGAGCTGGTCGGGCGCGTTGTCGTTGGCGATCGTCAGCCCGACGGCGGCCACGACCTCCTCGATCGGGCCGCGCTCTCGCGCGCGCACGGCCATCATGCCGCCGTCGCCGCTCTCCTCGGCCACTTCCTGCATGAAGCGCCCGCGAGCGGCGACGAGCCTGAGGCCGTCCTCGACGCCGAGCGCACCGGCGGCGGCTAGGGCGGAGATCTCGCCCAGCGAATGGCCCGCCATCGCGCCGGGCTCGTCGAGCTCGTCCTGCAGCTGTTCCCAGCCGGCGAGCGCCGCGCAGTAGATCGCGGGCTGCGCCCAGCGGGTGCCGTCGGCGGTGCGTTCGAAGAGATCGTCGGAGACCTCGGCGCACGCCAACTCGAGCAGGTCGGGCCGCCAGCGCTCGACCTGCGTACGCATGTCGGGCGCCTGGCTTCCCTGGCCGGGGAACAGCACGGCAAGTTGGTGGTTGCAAGCCATCGAGAGAAGAGTTCTCCGGGGAGACGCCTACGTTTCCCGTTGCGGCCGGCGAACCCCCCGGGCGGGGGGTGCCGATGCGATCCCGGCTGATGGCAGCCATCAGCGATCGGCGTGGCGCGCGGCCCGCCCTGCTGGGAAGCTGAGGGCGTGATCCGGCTCTGGCGCGCCCCCTGGTCCACCAACGTCGAGCGCGTGGCGCTGGCGCTCGCCCACAAGGGCCTGGAGGTCAAGTCGGTGCTGATCTCCTACGACGACCGCTCGCCGGTCGAGGCGGTCAGCGGCCAGGGCCTCGTGCCGGTGATCGAGGATGGCGGCGACGTGGTGGCGGACTCGACGCGCATCCTCGAATACCTCGAGCGGCGCTATCCCCAGCCGCCGCTGTTTCCCGCCGACCCCGCGCGGCGCGCCGAGGTCGAGGTGTTCATCGACTGGTTCAACAGGGTCTGGAAGCTCGCGCCGAACGCGATCGAAGCCGAGCTCACGGCCCCCTCCCCCGACCCAGCTCGGATCGACGCCCTCGCCGCGACGATGCGCGAGCACCTCAGCCTCTTCGAGCGTCTGCTCGACGGCCGCGACCACCTCTTCGGCGACTTCGGCGCAGCCGACTGCGTCGCGTTCCCCTTCCTCGAGTTCGCCGCCGGGCGCGATCCCGAGGACGAGGAGCTGTTCCACCGCGTACTCGAGGACCAGCAGCGCGCGGTGGCCGGCGACCTGCCGCAGCTGCTGGCGTGGATCGGACGCGTGGACGCGCGCCCCCGCGCGTAGAGCGGCGCGCCCCTGCCGCGATGCCGGCGCGGGGCTGACTTGCCAGCCCCGCCCGACATCGGACGACAGTCGCTATGAGATCGTGAGCGTCTCGGTGAAGGTGTAGTCCGCAACGAAGTCAGCGGTCCCACCCTCGGTGCATCTAATGCCTCTAGACGTCTTTCTGAGTCTTGTAGCGGTCAGATTGCCTGCGGCTCTGAGGGTCTGCGGACCTGAGACTGTGCAGACCAGGCCGCCGCCGAGGCAGCTGACCTCGAGTGTGAAGTTGGCGTCGAGCACGACGTCGCCGGTGGCGGAGACGCCTGCGGTTGACGCGGTTGATCTAAGTGTGATGGTTGTGGGGGTTCTTCTGCTTGTGGTGACCTCACATGACACGCCAAAAGAGCCGGTGCATGTGGTTCTGCCTCTGTTGGAGAAGTCGAACTCGCCTGATGCGCTCAGGCCGTCGGCGGCGACGGTGCCGGCGAATGTGCTTGTCGCGCATCTGGCGGACAGGCCGCCTCTAGTCAACTGGGTGTTCGTGGAGGTGGCTGTGACTCTCTGGCTGCTGGCTCTGGCTGTGATGGTCGCGTAGGCCGGTGCCGCCACAACTGCCAGGACAGCGAGCGCAGCCCCCACGAGAAGCGAAGCCCGTCCGACAATGATCTTGATCATCGCGTCCTCCCTGAGGTGCTTGGACGTCGATGCCCAGACGACATGGACGTGCAGAGCCCACCACCACGATGAGGGCACCGTACGCGATGGACCGCCGCCGCTATGTCCGAGCTTCAAACGCCGGTGAGTTTATAGCGTTCGAGAATACCTGATAGGTATGTATTTCGCTGCACTGCACTGCACTGCACTGCGATGCCGCCCGCCCCGCGCGGCAGTGCCGGGGACGGCGCTCAGGCGCTCGCGGCGGCGTCCGCACCGGCGATGAAGGCCAACGCGTCGAGCGCGGCCTCCTCGATGCCGTCGTCGGCCGCGTTGTAGTTGCCGCGGTCGGCATAGAAGAGCAGCGTCTCGCAGGCGTGCGCGAGCAGGAACTCGAGCGCCTGACGCTCGAGGCGAAGGGTGTTCATCTGCTCGCGGTGGTCGACGATCACGACCCGGTACTCGGCGAGCGCCGCCGGATCGTGAGCGCCGTTCAGTCCGTCAGCCCCAGCCGCTCCGCCCGCCGCACCGCCTCGGCGCGGTTGCGCACCTTGAGCTTGCGATAGAGCGAGCTGGTGTGCTCCTTGACGGTGTGCGGGGAGAGGTAGAGCCGCTGGGCGATCTCCTTGTTGGTCGCACCGGAGGCCATCAGCGAGAGCACCTCGCGCTCGCGCTCGGTCAGTGGGACCGAGGGCTGCTCGGCGCGCGGGGCGAAGACGGTCTCCCCGCGACCGACGCGGCGCACCGCCTCGGCGACCTCGTGAGCCGAGGAGTCCTTGGAGACGAAGCCCGACGCACCGGCCGCCCGCGCCGCGGGCGGGGAGATCCAGCCGGCGCCGGAGATCAGCAGCACGCGCGTGCTCGGGGACTGGCGCCGGATCGCCTCGCAGAGCTCGGCACCGGACTCCTCGCCCACGAACAGGTCCACGAGCGCGACGTGGGGGTCGTAGCGGCGGCACATGTCGAGCGCCTCCTCGGAGTCGGAGGCGGACACGCAGCGCTCGACCCAGGGCTGCTCGGTCAGCAGCAGGCGGAAGCCCCAGTGCACGACGTCGTGGTCGTCGACCACGAGCACGCGCACGTTGCGCTCGGGGCTCACGGCGCCCGCGAGTCGCCGTCGTCGGACTCGCCGGCCGCAGCATCCGCCGTCGCGGACGCGTCGGCGTCCTCCTCCGGATCGATCGGCACCACCAGGCGCACGCGCCAGCGCGAGTCTCCCTCGGAGCCGAACTCGATCACGCCGCCGAGCTGCAGCGCCTCCGCGGCGGCGAGGCGCAAGCCCATGCCCGTGCCGCGAGCGGCGCGCAGCGCGTCGTCGAGGCCGTCGTTGCGCACCTCGAGCATGAACGTGCCGTCGACGCGTCCCACGTGCACCTCGACGCTCGTCGGCCGCGCGTGCTTGCGCGCGTTGCGCAGCGCCTCGGCCAGCACCGACTGCGCCAGGGGCTCGGCGCTGCGCGGCACCGTCACGCCCGGTTCCCAGTCGAGCTCCAGCGGCAGGTCCCTGTAGTGGCGCCCGAGCCGCGCCAGCTCCTCGCGCAGCGTCGCGCCGGTGTCGCGCGCCGTCGGTGCCAGCGGTCGCGCGATCGCCTCGCGCAGGTCCGCCAGCGCCGCCTGCATCTCGTCCGCGCAGCGCCGGCGGGCCTCGTCGCTCAGCGGCAGGTCCGACCCGAGCACGAGCGAGACGCCGAACAGCCGCTGCACGACCCGGTCGTGGATGTCGCGCGCGAGGTCGATGCGGGCCTGCAGCAGCCGCGCCCGCCCCTGGTGGCTGGTCGCGATGCGCACGCTGGCGGCCAGCGCCGCGGTGCGGCCGAGGGCCCACATCGAGTTGCGCTCCGCTTCCGTGAGCGTGAAGCTGCCGCCACCGCGGTCGGCGAAGATCACGCCCAGCCAGCGCCCCGCAGCGGCCACCGGCGTGCAGGTCAGCGACGTGACGCCCTCGAAGCGCGCGTAGCGCTCGGGCACCCAGCGCGCGAGGTCGCCCTCGATCTCGACCACCCGGTCCTCGGCCAGCGCCAGCTGGGCGATCGGCGTCTCCTCGAGGGTGCCGTAGACGTTGTCGAGCAGCCCCTGCGCGATGCCGTGGCTGCCGACGGGAATCACGAGCTTGCGTGCGTCGTCGTAGAGCAGCAGGCCGGCACGCTCCATGTTCGCCACCCGGCAGAGCGCCGAGCAGAGGCGATCGTAGAACGCGCCGCCGGAGGGCTCGGCGTCCCGGTCCAGCTCGGACAGCAGCTCCACGATCGCGTCGAGTGCCTCGGTCAGCGGAGGGACGGTGGCGTCTGCCATCGCCCCAAGTTCTACAGGTGGCCTCAGCTCAGGCCGCTTGGAGCGAGAGCCGCAACGTCTGGTCGGAGGTCAGCATGACCGTGCGCGTGTAGCCGCAGCTGCGGCAGCTGCACTCGACGTGGCCCTCGAAGTCCTCGACCTCGAGCGACCACTCGACGTTGCCGGAGAGGCACATGCGGCAGGCCAGCGCCGCCTCGACGAGACAGTCCTCGTCGTTGCCGCGGAAGCTTGCGAGCTCGAGCGTGCCGTTGGCGTCCATGCCCCTAACCGTGGCCGGAATCTCCGCCCATGGCGCACATGGCCGGCCAATCACCCCCAGTCGGGGGGTGCCACCACGTCCACCCGCTGATCGAGCACGCCGGGCAGCGCGTCGGCGAGCACCGTGCCGCCGGGCAGGATGAGCTCGGAATCCAGCTCGAGCAGCGGCTCGAGCACGAAGCGCCTGCTCGTCGCCTCCGGATGCGGCAGCGTCAGCCGCTCGTGCTCCAGCTCGATCTCGCCGAGCAGCAGCACGTCGACGTCGATCGGGCGCGGTCCGTGACGCGGTCCCCCTCCCGAGCGACCCAACTCGCGCTCGACCGCCTTGCAGGCGTCGAGCAGCTCCAGCGGCAGCAGCACCGTGTCCACCCGCAGCACGGCGTTGAGGAAGTCGGCCTGGTCGAGCACCTCGCCCTGGGGCGCCGTCTCGTAGATCGAGGACGAGGCGAGCACCTCGATCCCGTGCACGCCGAGCGCCGAGCGCGCCGCGCGCAGGTTGGCCAGGCGATCGCCCTCGTTGGAACCCAGGCCGAGGTAGCCCGTCGGGGGCATCAGTCGCCCTCCCGCCACACCTCCACGGCAACCTCGTCGACCGGCAGCGGGATCGGAGGTTCGGGCTTGGCCGCCTTCACACGCACGGACTCGACGCCGTAGCGATCCATCAGCCGATCCGCCACCGCGGCGCAGAGCCGCTCCAGCGTCCGGTACGAGCGCTCCTGCGCCGCCAGCGCCACCTGCTCGCAGACGTCCGCGTAGTCGACCGTGTCCTCGACGCGGTCGGTGACCGTCGCGTCGCACTCGTCGAGTTCGAAGGCGATGTCGAACACCAGCCGCTGGCCCAGCTCGCGCTCGGCCTCGCTGACGCCGTGCCGCGTGTAGAGCGAGAGGCCCGTGATCTCGATCGAGACCGTCGGCGAGCCCGACTCGACGTCGTCCTCGTCGAGATCGTCGTCGAGCTCCTCGTCGAGCTCCGGCTCGAGCTCGTCGTCGGGATCGGGGTCGGGGTTCCAGGTCATCGCGCGCCTCGGCCCGGAAAGTAGCAGCGGCAGCTCGCATCGATGAAGTCGTTAGGCAGCTAGTAATTAGGGTGCTAGTTTTCTCGGGGTGAGCGCCTCCGCCGTCAGCGTCCCGCCCGAGACCGACAGCCGGCGCTTCGTCGCGGCCTGGGAGGGGTTCTTCCGCGCCGTCCAGCGCGCCAAGGGCCGTGCCAACCAGGCCCAGGGCGACGGCCTCTCGCTGTCCCAGTACCTCGCGCTGTTGCCGCTCGCCGACCGGCCGCAGAGCGTGCGCGAGCTCGCCGAGGCCGCCGGCATCGCGCCGCCCACGGCCACCCGCATGCTCGACGGGCTCGAGCGCGACGGGCTCGTCAGGCGCCGGCCCGACGAGCACGACCGCCGCTGCGTGCGGGTGTCGCTGACCGCCGCCGGCCGGCGCACGCTGGCCGTCAAGCAGCAGGAGGTCGACGAGGTGCGCGCGCGCATCGCGGCCAGCCTCGAGCCGGACGAGCGCGCGCAGGCCGCCGCACTGCTGGACCGCCTTGCCGAGGTGATCGAGGCCGAGCTGTGAGCCACGCCGAGCCCGCCCGCCAGCACTACAACCTCACGCTCGCCGTGCTGGCGCTGGCCGCACTCGCGTACGCGCTGCTGCAGACGATGGTCGCGCCGGCGCTGCCCGAGATCCAGAAGGACGTCGGCGCAACCACCACCCAGGTCACCTGGGTGCTGACCGTCTACCTGCTCACCGCCTCGGTCGCGACGCCGCTGCTCGGCCGCCTCGGCGACATGTTCGGCAAGGAACGCGTGCTGGTCTTCGTGCTGATCGCGTTCGCAGCCGGCACGCTCGTCTCGGCGCTCTCCCACTCGCTCCCGTGGCTGGTCGCCGGCCGCGCGATCCAAGGCGCCGCCGGCGCGGTCTTCCCGCTCGCGTTCGGGATCATCCGCGACGAGTTCCCGCGCGAGAAGGTGGCGACCGGCATCGGCCTGATCTCCGCCACGTTCGGCATCGGCGGCGGCGCGGGCCTGATCCTCAGCGGCGTGATCGTCGACCACCTCTCCTACGAGTGGATCTTCTGGTTCGGCTTCGTCGTGATCGCGATCGCGACCGTGGCGACGCACTTCTTCGTCCCCGAGTCTCCCGTCAAGACTCCCGCCAAGATCGACTGGGTCGGCGCGGCGCTGATGTCCGGCGGCCTGGTGTGCCTGCTGCTCGGCGTGAGCGAGGGCAAAGCTGGGGCTGGGGCTCGGCGGGCGTGCTCGGACTGTTCGCGGCCGCCGTCGCGCTGCTGGTGGCATGGGTGCTCTACGAGCGGCGCGTGCCCCAGCCCCTGGTCGACATGGGCCTGCTGCGCCTGCGCGGCGTCTGGACGACCAACGTCGTCGGCCTGCTGCTCGGCTTCGGCATGTTCGGCTCGTTCATCCTGATCCCGCAGTTCGTGCAGATCGACGACTCGATCGCGGGCTTCGGCTTCGACGCCACCGTCACCCAGGCCGGCCTGTTCATGCTCCCCTCGACGCTCGTGATGCTCGTCGCGGGTCCGGCCTCGGGCGCGCTCACCAACCGCTTCGGGGCTCGGCTGCCGCTGCTGATGGGCGTGGCGATCGCCTCCGTGTCCTTCGCCGTGCTGGCGTTCGCCCACAGCGCGGCCTGGGAGATCGTGCTCGCGACGATGCTGATGGGCGCCGGCATCGGCCTCTCGTTCGCCTCGATGGCGAACCTGATCGTGGACGCCGTGCCCCAGGCGCAGACCGGCGAGGCCACCGGCATCAACACGATCACGCGCACCGTCGGCGGCGCGATCGGCGGCCAGGTGGCCGCCTCGATCGTGGCGGCCCACGCCACCAGCGGCGGCGTCCAGCAGGAGAAGGGCTTCACGCTGGCCTTCCTGATGGGTACGATCGCGCTTGCCGTGGGCTTCCTGGCCGGCCTGCTGATTCCGCGACGTGGCGCCGCCCCGGCGCCCGTCGGCGTACGTCCCGTGGAGGCTCGCCCGAGCTCTCGGGCGTAGGCCTGGAGATGGCACAACGGCTGCTGGTGGGGTTCGACGGCTCGCCTGGCACCTGTGCCGCGCTGCGTCACGCCGCCCGGCTGGCCCACTGCGAGCACGGCACGCTGACGATCGTGACCGTGCTCGGTCGCAGCTGGCTGTT
Organism: uncultured Thermoleophilaceae bacterium; assembly: GCA_963846505.1. Taxonomy (GTDB): domain Bacteria; phylum Actinomycetota; class Thermoleophilia; order Solirubrobacterales; family Thermoleophilaceae; genus JACVRW01. The sequence goes on from CAWJWD010000006.1 coordinate 133,830, forward strand.
CGCCTACTCCTGGGCGGCGCCGGTCGCTCCTCCGCCCGACCGCGAGCGCGACGCCAGCGCCTGCCTGCGCACCGCCGTCGACGGCCTGCCGGCGGACGTCTCGGTCACCTGGCTCGTGCGCCACGGCGACGCTCCCGAGGTGCTCGCCGAGGAGGCCGAGTCCCGCGGCTGCGATGCGATCGTCGTCGGCCGGCGGCGGCTGGCGTTCAAGATCCGCCGCCACACCGCGCTGCCGGTGATCGCCGTGCGCCGGCGCCCGCGCCGTCAGCTGCCCCGCTGGGGGCGGCGCTCGACACGCTCGCCAGCCGCGGTACGCACCGCGACCTGACCACAGGAAAGGACGCCGGCCGCGAGCGCCGCCGCTCAGCCGACGACGGCCGCCGCGACCGCGAGCGCGTCCGCGACCGGCGCGACGTCGTGCACGCGGAAGATCGCCGCGCCTCGCTGCAGCGCGAGGACGTTGGTCGCGATCGTGCCCGGCAGCCGCGCGTCCTCCGCACGGCCGCCGGCGAGCGTGCCGAGGAAGCTCTTGCGCGAGGTGCCGATCACCACCGGCCGCCCGAGCGTCACGATCTCGTCGAGCCGGCGCAGCAGCTCGAGGTTGTGCGCGACGGTCTTGCCGAAGCCGATCCCGGGATCGAGCCAGATCCGCTCCTCGGGCACCCCCTCGCCGACGGCGAACGCCAGCCGCTGCTCGAGGAACGCCGCCACGTCCGAGACGACGTCGCCGTAGCGCGGATCGGCCTGCATCGTGCGCGGCTCGCCGAGCATGTGCATCAGGCAGCAGTCCACGCCCGCGTCCGCCACGAAGCCTGCGAGCTCGGGCGCGAAGCGAAACGCGGACACGTCGTTGACGATCGTCGCGCCGGCTTGCACCGCCGCCCGCGCGACCTCGAGCTTCGTCGTGTCGACCGAGACGCGCACCCCGTCGAGCCGCGCCAGCCGCTCGACAACGCCCACCACCCGTTCGAGCTCCTGCTCGACGCCGACCGGTGCCGCGCCCGGCCTGGTCGACTCTCCGCCCACGTCGAGGATCGCCGCCCCCTCCTCGACCAGCCGCCGGCCGTGCGCCACCGCCGCGTCCGGATCGAGGAACAGCCCACCATCCGAGAACGAGTCCGGGGTCACGTTGACGACGCCCATCACGGTGGGCTCGGCGGCCATGGCGGGGAGTATCGCGCCCGCGCCTGGCATCATCGCCCGCCGTGCCCGCCCCCTTCGATGCGATCGTGTTCGACAACGACGGCCTGCTGCTCGACACCGAGGAGGCATGGACCCGTGCCGAGGTGGACCTGTTCGAGCGCTACGGGAGCACGTTCACGCTGGAGCACAAGCGCTCGCTGCTCGGCTCCTCGCGCTCGATCGCCGCGGCCAAGCTGGAGGCGATGCTCGAGCGCCCCGGCGACGGCGACCGGCTGATGGACGAGCTGCACGAGCTCGTGATGGAGGAGGCGCTGCACGGCACGCCGCCGCGCCCCGGCGCGGTCGAACTGCTGACGGCGCTCACCGAGACGGGCACACCGGTCGGTCTCGCCTCGAACTCCAGCCGCTCCTTCGTCGAGCGCACGCTCGCCGGCGCCGGCCTGCTCGACGGCCGCTTCGCCACGATCGTCACCGCCGACGACGTCGCCAATCCCAAGCCCGCGCCCGACCTCTACCTCGCCGCCTGCACGGCGTTGGGCGCCGACCCGGCTCGCTCGGCCGCGCTGGAGGACTCCGGTCCCGGCGTCGCGTCGGCCCACGCCGCCGGCCTGTTCGTGATCGCCGTCCCCTACTTCCCCGAGACGACCTTCGACGAGGCGTCGCTGACCGCATCCTCGCTCGCCGATCCCCGCGTCGCGGCCGCTCTGGGCCTCTAGCCGGCCAGCGTCTCGAGTCCGTCCGAGGGCCGGCCGATGCTCGCCTCAGCCAATGCGTTCGACTGAGGAGCAGACGTGACCGACTCGACCACCCCCAACACCGCCCCGCCCGAGGGCGGCGACAGCCGCCGCTTCGGTGCCGGAGCACTGGCCGCAGCCGCCATCGTGGCCTTCGTCGTCGCCGCCGTCGCCGGCTACGCGCTCGGCCACTCCAAGGGCGAGGACTCCGGCAAGAGCACCGGCCAGGACGAGGGCAGCGCCCGCGTCGAGTCGCAGTACCAGCCGGGTCAGCCGGCCTACCAGGAGATCTACGACAAGGGCGTCGAAGAGGGCCGCGTCGAGGGCCTGAAGGCCGGCAGGAAGGTCGGGCGCAAGATCGGCAAGGCCGAGGGCCTGAAGGCCGGCCAGGTCGAGGGCAAGAAGGTCGGCTTCGAAGACGGCGACCAGGTCGGCACCAAGAGCGGCCAGACCAAGGGCATCACCGAAGGCGCGAACGCCGCCCTCGGCGGCCTCACCGACTGGAACGTCGGCGACCTCTACGTCGTGACGGTCGAAGAGGGCGACGGCGTCCCCTACGCGGTCACCCGGCGCCACCTGATGGAGCCCGACACCAGCTACAAGCTCTGCAAGAGCGACGCCCAGGAGGCCTGCAGCTCCCCCGTGCCCGCCTCCTAGGACTGCAGTCGACGCCCGGGTGCCCCCAGGGGCGCCCGGGCTGCGGGCGATACGAGCTAGAGCCGCTCGGGGCGATCCGGCGAATCGGGGGAGCGCATCTCGGCGGTGCCCCCAGCAAGCCCTGGCCGCGGCAGCGGCGGACGACCGGGAGCAGGCTTGCGCTCCGGCGCCTCGGGGGCAGCCGGAGGCGGAACCGGCACGACCGGCTCGTCCTTGCCGAACACCTCGTCCTCGGCCTTGCCCTCGAGCAGCTCGATGAACTGCTCGCGCTCGATCGTCTCCCGCCGCAGCAGGATCTCCGAGGTCAGGTCGAGCGCCTCGCGATGCTCCTCGAGCACGCTGCGCGCAGTCTGGTGCGCGTCCTCGACGATGCGCCGGATCTCGTCGTCGATCTCCCGCGCGATCTCGTCGGAGTAGTCCGGCTCGGAGGAGAACTCGCGACCCAGGAACGGCTGCCCCTGGTTGTGCCCGAAGACGCGCGGACCGAGCTTCTCGGACATGCCGAACCGCATCACCATCTGCTTCGCGGTCGCCGTCACCTTCTCCAGGTCGTTGGACGCGCCGGTCGTGATCTCGCCGAAGCAGATCTCCTCGGCGGCTCGGCCTCCGAGCGTCATCGCCATCGTGTCCGAGAGCTCCGCGCGCGTGGTGAGGAACTTGTCCTCGGTCGGCAGCGAGATCGTGTAGCCGAGCGCCTGGCCGCGCGAGATCACGGAGATCTTGTGGACCGGATCGGTGTTCTGCAGGTAGTGGGCGACGAGCGCGTGACCCATCTCGTGGAAGGCGGTGATGCGGCGCTCCTTCTCGCTCATCACGCGGGTCTTCTTCTCGGGGCCGGCGATCACGCGCATGATCCCCTCCTCCAGCTGGAGGTGGTCGATCTCGCGCTTGCCCTGGCGGGCGGCGAGCAGCGCGGCCTCGTTGACGAGGTTCTGCAGGTCGGCGCCGGTGAAGCCGGGGGTCTGGCCGGCGAGGATGTCGAGGTCGATCGCCTTCGCGAGCGGCTTGCCGCGCGTGTGGACCTCGAGGATCTTGGCGCGGCCCTTGCGGTCGGGACGGTCGACCATGATCTGGCGGTCGAAGCGGCCGGGACGCAGCAGCGCCGGATCGAGGATGTCCGGGCGGTTGGTGGCGGCGATCAAGATGATGTTGTCCTTCATCTCGAAGCCGTCCATCTCGACGAGCAGCTGGTTGAGCGTCTGCTCGCGCTCGTCGTGACCGCCGCCCAGGCCGGCGCCGCGGTGGCGGCCGACGGCGTCGATCTCGTCCATGAAGATGATGCAGGGGGAGTTCTGCTTGGCCTGCTCGAACAGGTCTCGCACGCGCGAGGCGCCGACGCCGACGAACATCTCGACGAAGTCCGAGCCGGAGATGGAGAAGAAGGGCACGCCCGCCTCGCCGGCGACCGCGCGGGCGAGCAGCGTCTTGCCGGTGCCGGGCGGGCCGAACAGCAGCACGCCCTTGGGGATGCGCGCCCCGAGCGCCTGGAACTTCTTCGGGTTCTCGAGGAACTCCTTGATCTCGTGCAGCTCCTCGACGGCCTCGTCAACCCCGGCGACGTCGCGGAAGGTGATCTTCGGCGAGTCGACCGACATGCGCTTGGCGCGGGACTTGCCGAAGGACATCACCTTCGAGCCGCCGCCCTGCATCTGGTTGATGATGAACAGCCAGAAGAGCAGGAAGATCACGAACGGCAGGATGTAGGTGAGCGCCGTCAGCCAGCCGGATCCGCCCTTGGCCTTGACGTCGATCGGGACGTCCTCGGCGCGCAACTGGTTGACGAGGTTCTGCTCGGTGTTGTCCGGGTAGGCCGTCGAGTACTTCTTGTCGCTGTTGAGCTCGACGTCGATGCGGTTGTTCTTCGTGTTGAGCGTGACGCTCTTGACCTTGCCGGTCTCGACCTGGGTGAGGAATTGCGAGTACTCCGGGGTCGGCTGGCGATCGCCCTGGCCAATCAACTTCTGGGCGAAGAAGGCCAGCACGACCACGATCAGGATCGGGAATGCTGCGCTCTTGAAGAAACGGCTCACGAGGTGAAACGCAAGCGTAGCAAGGGGGTATTCATCTTCTTGTCCCTTTCGGCCGGGCCGCGAGCGGGCTTTACGACTGGTCGAGCACCGCGACGTAGGGCAGGTTGCGGTACCGCTCGCCGTAGTCCAGCCCGTATCCGATCGCGAAGCGGTTCGGGATCTCGAATCCCACGTAGCGGATCGGCAGATCGACCTTGCGCCGCTCGGGCTTGGTGAGCAGCGCGCAGACCTCCAGCGAGGCCGGGTCGCGGGCCTGCAGGGTGCGCAGCAGGTACGACAGCGTCAGGCCCGAGTCGACGATGTCCTCGACGATCAGCACGTCCTTGCCCGCGATCGGCGCGTCGAGGTCCTTGAGGATCCGCACGATCCCGGAGGAGTCCGTCGAGGAGCCGTACGAGGAGACCGCCATGAAGTCGAGCTCGCACTCGACCTCGAGCTGGCGCATGAAGTCGGCCAGGAAGAAGACGGCGCCCTTGAGCACGCCGATCAGGCACAGGTCTCGATCGGCGTAGTCGCGCGAGACTTCGGCGGCCAGCTCGCGCACGCGGTGCGCCAGCTCGTCGCGCTGTACGAGGATCTCGCCGATCGCGTCGCCCATCGGGCCGCGAGTCTAGGCGCCGGGCAGGCGGCGCCGCGCGACCAGGCCGACCGCGCCGGCCGCGCCCGACTCGCCGGCGAAGCGCTCGTCGAGGGCGACGCCCGCCACCCAGACGATCTCGCCGCCCGACTCCACCACGGGCAGGCTGTGGCGCAGAGCACGCGGGACCTTGCGGTCGGTGAACAGGTCCTGCAACGTCTTCGTGCCGCCGAGGCCGAGCGGGCGCATGCGATCGCCCGCACGCCAGGCGCGCACCGTCGCCCCGGCGCCGAGGGCCGCCACCGTGACCTCGCCGGGCCCGTCGAGCAGCGCCTCGACCTCCCAATCGCCGAAGCGCACCCGGCCCGGAACCGGCAGCTCGACCGGCGCCGGCGGCCCGGCGCCCCCTCCCACGCGCCTGAATCGAAGCGCCCCGTACTCGGCCACCGCCGCGAGGCCGCCGCCGAGGTCGAGGCTGCGGCTGCCGGCGTCGCCGAGCGCGAGGATCGCCTCCGCCTCGCCGCGCGACAGCGGGCGTGGGGCGCCGGCGGCCAGCTCCGCGAGACGGCGCAGCACGAGGCGGCGCAGGGCCGGCGGCTCCGCGCGCAGCGCGGCGAGCGTGACCGGGGTGCCAAGTCGCGTCAGCGCCTCCTGCGCGGCAGCCTCGAGCACCTCGCCCTCCTCCCGGACCTGCCGGGCCGTCTCGGCGATCGTGCGCTCGGCGGCGGGGTTGAGCTCGCGCAGGGCGTCGAGCACGTCGTGGCGCACGCGGGCGCGGGCGAAGCGGCGGTCGGCGTTGGAGGGGTCCTCGCGCCAGGCGAGGTCGCGAGCGCGCAGGTAGTCGCGCACCTCGGCGCGCGTGACGGCCAGCAGCGGGCGCACGAGCCGGCCGCGGCGCTCCTCCATGCCGCGCAGGGCGCGGCTGCCGGGCGAGACCGCGAGTCGGTAGAGGACCGTCTCCGCCTGGTCGCTGGCGGTGTGCGCCGCGGCGTAGTCGCCCTCGGCCAGCCGCTCGGCCAGGGCGTAGCGGGCCGTGCGCGCGCGGTCCTGGAGGTTGCCCTCGGCCGGCAGCTCGACCTGCTCGACCCGCAACGGCACGCCCAGCCGCTCACACAGCTCGCGGCAGAGCAGCTCGTCGGCGTCGGCGCCCTCGCGCAGGCCGTAGTTGACGTGCAGCGCGCTCACCCGGGCGCCGAGGCGCACGGCGACGTCGAGCAGGCAGACGGAGTCGCCGCCGCCCGAGAGCAGGACGAGCAGCGGCGCGCCGGGTCCGATCAAGCCGCTGGAGCGAGCCGCCGACAGCGGCGCCTCGATCGCCGCCCCGCGCGGGGCGCTCTCGTCCGCGCCGTGGGGGCCCTCGTCGGTCACTCCTTCGCGACCGCCCGACAGAGCTGGCGCGGCTGGTCGAAGCCCTTGAGCTTCACCTGGCCGATGCCCTCGAAGCTCAGATGGCTGGCGTCGACGGCCTCGACCACCGCGTCGGTGACGAGCACCTCGCCACCTCGCGCCCGCGCGACGACGCGCGAGGCGAGGTTGACCTCGCGCCCGAAGTAGTCGCCGTCGCGGTAGACCGCCGCGCCGTAGTGGACGCCGATGCGCGGCTCGGGCCGCTCCTCGAACAGCGAGACGAAGCCCACGGCCCAGTCCACCAGCGCGCGCACGTCCGAGCCGACGACCATCACCTCGTCGCCGATCGTCTTCACCACGCGCGCCTCCTCGGGCAGCGTGTTGGTCACCCCCTCGACGAAGCGCTCGACCGAGGACAGCGCCTCCTCCTCGCCCTCCTCCTCGGTGAAGCGGGTGTAGCCGGCGAGGTCGGCGAAGGCGATCGCCACCTTCAGGCGGTCGAGGTCCTGCTCGCCGTCGAGGTCGAGCTCCATGTGGCCGACGACGTCCTGCGCCGCGTAGTGCTGCAGGAAGCGCTGGTGGACGAAGTCCATCAGCGGCGAGGCCAACGGCAGCGAGTCGCGCGCGAGCGTCTCCATCTGCTCGGCCATGCGCAGGCCCGGCACGCCGTCGCGCATCAGCGGCTCGTGCACGTAGATGTGGAACAGCCGCACCTCGGTGTCGGCGATCTGCGCCAGCGCCTGGCCGTAGACGCGGCAGAGCTGGAGCACGGCGACGAGCGGGAAGCCCGTGTCGAGCAGCGAGGCGACGTGGCGCAGCGCCTCCATGTCCTCGTCGTTGACGCGCTCGAGCGCGCTGGCCTGGAAGCCGATGCTGGTCCAGATCCGCTCGATCAGCGCCGGCTCGAGGCCGACCTCCTTGGCCGCGTCCTCCAAGCGAGCGCCCCTCCTGCTCGACCGGGAACAGCTCCTCGAAGAAGCCGTAGGCGAGGCGGCCCTGCTTGCTCGCCTCGCGGATCTGGTCGAGGGTGTGACCGCGCTCGCGCAGACGCGCGACGATGCGGGCATGGGCGATCGCCGCGGGCGACCAGCGCGAGGAGCCGTTCATCCCTGCGATCACGCCGGCTGCCAGCCAGCGACGCAGCGTCGAGGGCGAGACGCCGATGCGCTCGGCGACCTCTGGGAGCGATGGAGCGGCAGACACGGCTCCAGATTGTGCCGCAGACTGTCTTAGACTCGCGGCGGACCCGCCCAACTGAGGAGGAGAGCGGTACGTGAACTACTTCGTCACCGGAGCCACGGGCTTCATCGGACGCCATCTGGTGGCGGAGCTGCTCGAAGCGCGAGGGCACGATCTACGTGCTCGTGCGCGAGGGCTCGCGCGGCAAGCTCGACTCACTCGTCCAGCGACTCGGCGCGCCCGAGGGCCGCATCGTGCCGGTCGCGGGCGATCTCTCCAAGCCCGGCCTGGGCGTCGCGCAGCTCGACGAGCGCCTCGACCACGTCTTCCACCTCGCCGCCGTCTACGACGTCGAGGCCGACGAGGAGGCCTCCGAGCGCGCGAACGTCGACGGCACCCGCCACGTGATCGAGTTCGCCAACGCCCACGACGTCGGGCGCTTCCACCACGTCAGCTCGATCGCCGTCGCCGGCGACTACCGCGGCGTGTTCCAGGAGGACATGTTCGACGAGGGGCAGCGCCTGCCCCATCACTATCACCGCACCAAGTACGAGTCCGAGCGGCTCGTGCGCGCGGACGTGCAGGCCAAGACGCTCGTCTTCCGCCCGGGGATCGTGGTCGGCCATTCCGAGACGGGCGAGATGGACAAGGTCGACGGCCCCTACTACTTCTTCAAGCTGCTACAGAAGCTGCGCCACGCGCTGCCGGCCTGGTTCCCGCTGGCCGGCCCCGAGGGCGGGCAGACGAACATCGTGCCGGTCGACTTCGTCGCCAAGGCACTCGACCACATCGCCCACCTGCCCGACGCCGAGCTGCCGGGCGACACCTATCACCTCGTCGACCCCGAGCCGATGTCGGTCGGCACGGCGCTGAACGAGTTCGCCAAGGCCGCGCACGCGCCGCAGCTGGCGATGCGCATCGACCAGAACGTCACCGACGTCATCCCCAAGGGCGTGCGCGCCGGCGTGATGGCGCTGCCGACCGTCAAGCGCATCCGCGAGCAGCTGTTCGCCGACCTCGGCATCCCGATCGCGGCGATGGACCATCGCGACTTCCACTGCACCTTCGACGCGCGCGACGCCAAGCGCGCGCTGACCGGGACCGGCATCGCGGTGCCGCCGCTGTCGACCTACGCGCCGCGGCTGTGGGACTACTGGGCGCGCAACCTCGACCCCGACCTGTTCCGCGAGCGTTCGCTGGCCGCCTCGATCGGTGGCCGCAAGATCATGATCACCGGCGCCTCGAGCGGCATCGGTCTCGAGACGGCGCTCAAGATCGGCGACGCCGGCGGCGAGGTGATCCTCGTCTCGCGCACGCGCGAGAAGCTGGAGGAGGTCGCCAACCAGGTCGAGGAGCGTGGCGGCACCGCCCACGTGCACCCCTGCGACCTCTCCGACCTCGACGACATCGACCGGCTCGCCAAGGAGGTGATCGAAGAGCACGGCGGCGTCGACGTGCTGATCAACAACGCCGGGCGCTCGATCCGCCGCTCGGTCAAGGCCTCCTACGACCGCTTCCACGACTACGAGCGCACGATGCAGCTGAACTACTTCGGCGCGCTGAAGCTGATCCTCGCCTTCCTGCCGGGAATGACCGAGCGCAAGCGCGGGCACATCATCAACGTCAGCTCGATCGGCGCGCAGACCAACACGCCGCGCTTCTCGGCCTACGTCGCCTCGAAATCCGCCCTCGACGCCTTCACGCGCTGCGTCGCGCCCGAGGTGCTCGGCGACGACGTCCACTTCACGACCGTCTACATGCCGCTCGTGCGCACGCCGATGATCGCGCCGACCGACATCTACAAGGCCTTCCCCACGCTCACGCCCGAGGAGGCCGGGCAGATGCTCTGCGACGCGATGATCGACAAGCCGAAGAAGATGGCCTCGCGGCTGGGCACCTTCGGCGAGCTGGTCTACACGCTCTCGCCGAAGACCGCGGACATCGTGCTCAACACCGCCTACAACCTGTTCCCCGAGTCGGCCGCGGCGAAGGGCGAGCCCGGCAAGCCGCTACCGGCCGACCAGAAGTCCGACGGGGAGATGTCCACCGAGGCGGTGGCGATGGCGTACCTGCTGCGCGGCGTGCACTTCTAGGCGCCTGCGCCTGCTCGCTAGGGCGGCAGAAACGCCCCGCCGCGGGCGACGAGGTTGTCGTAGACCGTCTGCTGGATCGTGTCGCGCACGCGCGCGCTCAGCTCCAACACGAGCGCGCGATCGTTGGCGGCGTCGGGGCCGTAGCGACTCGTGTCGATCGGTTCGCAGAACTCGATCCGCCACCTCGACGGCAGCGGCACCATGCCCAGCGGGCCGAGCCAGGGAAAGGTCGGGCGTGACGGGGAAGTACGGCGCGCCCAGCAACCGTGCGAGCGGCCGCAGCTCGCCGAGCTTGGGGTAGATCTCCTCGCTGCCGACGACCGCCACCGGCACGATCGGCGCGCCGGTGCGCAGCGCGACCTCGACGAAGCCGCCGCGGCCGAAGCGCTGCAGGCGGTAGCGCTCGCTCCAGTCCTTGCCGGTGCCCTTGACGCCCTCGGGGAAGACCGCGACGAGGTGGTCCTGCTCGAGCAGCGCACGCGCGTTGTCGGGCGAGGCCATCACGCCGCCGAGCTTGCGCATCGCGATCGAGACGAACGGCAGGTCGAAGGCCCAGTCGAGCACGAGGAAGCGCGGGTGGCGCGGCAGCGGATGCTCGCGCAGCAGGGCGACGCCGATCATCGTCGCGTCCCAGGGGAGGATGCCGGCGTGGTTGGCGACCAGTAGCGCGCGGCCGTGAGCCGGCACGCGCTCGGCGCCGACCGCCTGCACGCGCCACCACCTGTCATAGAGGAACTCGAAGAACGGCTCGGCGAGGTCGGCGAACTCCTCGTCGAAGCCCCAGTCGTCCTCGGCGTAGTCGCCCTCCAGGCGTCGCAGCAACGCGGCGAGGCCGGCGCGCGCGTCGTGCGGCAGCTCGACGGCGCCGCGCGCGAGCGCCTCGGGCAGGTCCAGACCAGCGTCGAGGCCGCGGCGGAAGCGGCGCAGGAAGGAGATCGTGCCGGCGTAGTCGGGTCGCTCGGAGGAGCCGGTCGGGCGCCGGCCGGCGTCGCCGCCGGCGGAGCGGAAGCCGGTCATCGCTCGCGTGCTCCGCCGGGAGCGACCGCCGCGATCAGCGGGCGCAGCGGCCGCGGACGCGAACGAGCGCGCGCCCACTCCTCGACGGCCGACAGCGTCGAGTGGCGCGGAGTGAAGCCGATCTCGTCGGTAAGACGCGTGATGTCGACCGCGCGTCCGTAGCGCAGCAGGCGCTGGAAGTCCTCGGACAGCTCGGGCGCGCCGGCGCGGCTGGCGGCGGCCACGGTGGGGGCGAACAGCGGCGCCGCCAGCGGCAGGCGCGGCTTGCCGGCGAGCCGGATCATGCGCGTGAGGCCGATCGTGCCGCTGGCGGCGACGTTCACCGCTCCACGCACCGGCCGTGCGACGGCCGCCGCGAGCGCGTCGACGGCGTCTCGCTCGTGCACGAACTGCAGGCGCGGGTCGAAGCCGAGGTAGGCGGGACAGGCCGGCAGCGACAGATAGCGCGTGACCTGCGTGTCGAGCGACGGCCCGATCGCGGGCTGGTAGCGCAGCATCGTGCAGGTCACCTCGGGGTGACGGCGGGCGTACGACTCGAAGGTCGTCTCGATCTCCGCCACGTCGCGCTGGAAGCGCGTACGGGGCGGGACCTCGCTCGTCATCCGCTCGGTGAAGAACTGCGGCGCGTGCGGCTCGGCGCCGTAGACGCCGGCCGAGCCGCGGATCACGATCGTGCGAATCGTCGGGGTGCGCTCGCAGGCGGCGAGCAACTGCAGCGTGCCGATCACGTTGATCTCGTGCATCGTCCGCGGCGACATGCCGGGGCCTGGTCGGCGCACGATCTGGTTGTGGACGACGGTGTCGGCCTGGGTCGCCGGCAACAACCGCACGAGCGCCGGGTCGCGCAGGTCGACGTCGATCCGCTCGGTGCTCGGGAGCTCCAGGCGCGGCGCGCGCGTGTCCACGCCGCCGACGTAGTCGTAGGACGGGTCGGATTCCAGCCGGGCGGCGAGGCTCGCCCCGACGTGGCTGCCGACGCCGGTGATCAGCACCCGGCGGCCGGCCACTACGCAGCGCCGGAGGACCCGCTCCCGGAGGAGCCGCGCCTGGCGGAGCCGCGCTTCGCGGATGCGGGCTTCGCGGAGCCGCCCTTCGCCGAGCCGCGCTTCGCGGAGGCGCTTCTCGCCGAGGAACGCTTCGCCGGCTTCGCCGCGGACCGCGGGACCTGCCGTGCCGGCAGCCGTTCCTCGATCGCGTCCAAGCGCCGGCACGATCGCGCGCAGCTCGGCCTCAGCGCCTTGAGGTCGTCGTGGGTGGCGGGGCGGCGCTCCTCGATCGCGCCGGTGACGACGCGCCGGCTGCGGGCGATGCCCGCCTCCGCGCCGCGCTTGAGCTGGTCGACCGTGTCGACGAGCTCGTCGATCGCGCCTTGGGTGCGGTCGCGGCTGCGCTCGGCCGAGCCGAGGGTGGCCTGCACGGTGCGATCGACGGCGTCGCGCAACGCGTCGGGAAGCTCGCGGGGATTGGTGGGGCGCCGTGCCATCCGCCGTCGCAGTCTCGCAGGCGACGACGACTATCGTGCCGGCCCGTGACGCTGGAGCACCGCATCCGGCCGCGGCACCTGAACCCGGCCGCCGAGCTCGCCGAGCGGGTGCTGCTGCCGGGCGACCCGCATCGAGCGCTCGCCGTCGCCCAGGCGCTGCTCGACCAGCCGAAGATGTTCAACCACCGCCGCGGGCTCTGGGGCTACACCGGCACGGCCGCCGACGGCGAGCAGCTGACGATCCAGGCGACCGGCATGGGCGGACCGAGCGCGGCGATCGTCTGCGAGGAGCTGATCGCGCTCGGGGCCCGCCGCCTGGTCCGGATCGGCACCTGCGGCGCGCTCGTGGACGAGCTGCCGTTGGGGACGCTGGTCGCCGCAGAGCGAGCACTGCCGACCGACGGCGCCAGCGCGGCGCTGGGCGCCGACGGCACGGTGGCGGCCGATCCGGAGCTGACCGCCGCCCTGGTCGCGGCGGGCGCCCGCCCGGCGACCGTCGTGACCACCGACCTCTTCTACGACCCGCGCGCCGAGGTCGCCGAGGAGTGGCTGGCCCGGGGCGCCACCGTGGTCGAGATGGAGGCCGCCGCGATCTTCATGGTCGCCGAGCGCCGCGGCGCCACCGCCGCCTGCGTGCTCGGCGTGACCGACGTCCCGGGCGCCGAACGAGTCGACTCCAGCGCGCGCGAAGCCGAGCGAGATCGAGAGCGATCGGCCTCGCCGTCGGCGCCACCGGCTAGGATTCCGCAGGTGCCCTCGGCGCGCTAAGCGGTCTTCAAACGCTGCTGGCGCCGCGAGACCGGCTCGTCGCCGGGCCCGACGGAGTGCGCGCAGGGCGGCGACGTCGCGGGCGATCTCGTCGATGCGCTGCTCGATCGCGGTCAGACGGTCGGCCTCGGGGCTTGGCGCCGGGACGGCGGCGGCGCGCTCCTCGAGCCGATCGAGCGAGTCCTCGATGCCCTCGAGCCGCTGGGAGAGCGAGCGTAGGCGGCGAGTGACGCGCTCGATGTCGGCTGCCGAGGGGATGCCGAGGGCGCCCATCGCAGCCTCTTGCGCCTGCACCGCCTTCTCGCGTGCCTCGAACGCTCGCGCGAGGGCGGAGTTGACGACGGAATTTCCGATCAGCTCCTCAGCTATCTTCCCGAGCGCCTCCTCGCCTTGGCGGGAGAGTCGGTCCACGAAGCCCTGATCGTCGTCGAGTGCATCCATGAGCGGCGGTCAGCGTAGCGGACGGGACGCCCAGGAGCGCCAAAACCCGAACTCTCACCCTCAAGTCGAGGTTGAATTTGATTAGGAATCTCCATGTTCAGGAAGAATCCGGCCCACGAAGACGCAAGCTGCGGTCGCTGAGGGAGGCGCCGAGGCGGGCAACCGCGAAATTGAAGGTATGGGCAGGGTCGGCCGATATACGTGCGTGAATGCTTCCTCGAGCCAGGAGCGCAGCACGATGCGCGCTGCCTGGATCAAGGCGAACGGTTCTCTGTTGCAGCGCATACACCCAGCAAGTAGCGTTGAGAGCGTGGCGGGCTGCCCTCGGGGTATGGCCATGCCCGGATTCGGCCCCATCCGGGGCCACCAGGGAGGACTGAGGGAACGAGCATGACGACGAGGTTCACGCATACGCTCTTCGCGGCGGCGGTCCTCGCGCTGGCGTTCCTCACCGCCCTGACGTTGCCGGCGGCCGCCCAGCAGCAGACCGTCTACGTGAAGCTCCCCACCGGCGAGGTGGTGCAGGTCACCGTCGACGTGCCGCCCGGCTCGCTCGCTGGACGACATCCAGCTGCCCGGCACGCCGGTTCCCACGCCCACCACCCCGACGACGCCGACCAGCCCCACGGCGCCGACCACGCCCAGCACTCCGACCACGCCCACGGCGCCCGAGCCCAAGCCGCAGACGACACCGCCCAACGCGCCGGCGCCCAGCCCGCGCAGCACGGGCGGATCGCCCCAGGGTCGCACCGGCAGCGGGGAGCGGATCGAGCCCGGCGACGACGGCGAGCCGAACACGCTCACCGGCAAGCTTAAGGGTAAAGTCGAGCGTGAGGGTTTGGGTCGAAAGAGTCGAACGGGCGGTACCGGTGCCGACCCCCTGCGCAACCCCGACGGATCGCCGACTCCCTCGAACCCGGGCTTCGTTGATGCGTTGCCGGGTCCGTCGGTGGCGTCGGGTGTGCCGAATTTCGTGATCAGGAAGTTTCGGGTGCCGCCGTTCTCTGCTGCCGATCTACCAGGCGGCCGGGATCGAGTACGGCATCCGCTGGGAGATCCTGGCAGCGATCAACGAGATCGAGACCGACTACGGCCGCAACCTCAACGTCTCCAGCGCAGGAGCACTCGGGTGGATGCAGTTCATGCCCTCGACCTGGAAGGCCTACGGCACCGACGCCAACAAGGACGGACGCAAGGACCCCTACAACCCCGTCGACGCGATCTTCGCCGCCGCCCGCTACCTCAAGGCAGCCAACTACCAAAACGACGTCAGGGCCGCGATCTGGGCCTACAACCACGCCGACTGGTACGTCGACTCCGTCCTCCTGCGCGCACGCCTCATCGCCGGCGTCCCCGCCGACCTCATCGGCTCCCTGACCGGCCTCACCGAAGGCCGCTTCCCCGTCTACGCCCGCGCACGCTACGCCGACGACCTCGCCGAGCAAGGCGTGCTCAAGCGCGCCAAGGCCGGCGAGAACGCCGCCAACGTCATCGAATCCGACGACAACCGCCGCGGCATCGAGATCTTCGCCCGCGAAGGCTCCCCCGTCGTCGCCGTCAACGACGGCGTCGTCAAGGAGATCGGCACCAGCAAGCGCCTCGGCCGCTACCTCATCCTCCAAGACGTCTACGGCAACCGCTACACCTACGGCCACCTCGGCAAGGTGTCCCGCTACTACCCGGTCCCCAAGACCGACGCGGACGCGATCACCGGCCAGCGCGACGCGCAGGCGCTGAAGGCCAACCAGGGCGACGAGCCCGCCGATCCCAAGCCGAGCGCGCCGGCATCCGCGGGCAGCCAGCCGGCCGACGCCGCCGATCGTCCCGAACCGAAGCTGCACGCCAAGTCGCACGGCCAGGCCAGCCAGGCCTCGGTGCCGGTCAAGCAGCGTCTGTTCGCCCACCCGGACATGCCGCAGGCACGCGAGTCCGGCGGGCTCGAGCAGCTGCTCGACTCAAGGGCCGCGCTCGGCAAGTACGCCGACCTACCGCAACTACTTCTCCCGCCCCTTCGGCCTCGACGCGTCCAAGGTGCGCCTGCGGTCGCTCAAGAAGGGGTCGCATGTGATCGGGGGGACGATCCTGGGTCGGGTCGGCGCTCCGGACGAGCAGGCGTCGCGGCTGGAGTTCGAGATTCGTCCGGCGGGCAAGGGTGCGCCGCGGATCGATCCGAAGCCGATCCTCGACGGCTGGAAGCTCTTGGAGGCGACCGCGATCTACCGCGCCTCCGGTCGCAACGTCCTGCACGGCGACGACGAGCAGGGCGCGATGTCGATCGGCCAGATCCTGCTGCTGCCCAAGCCGCTGCTCGAAAAGCGCGTGCTCGCCGACGAGCGCATCGAGATCTACGCCGGCGGACGCGACGACATCCGCTCCGGCCAGATCGACCGGCGCGTGCTCGCCACGCTCGAATACCTCGCCGAATCCGGACTGCGCCCGACCATCACCTCCCTGCGCAACGGCCACGGCTTCTACACCGCGTCGGGCAACGTCTCCGAGCACTCCTCGGGCAACGCCGTCGACATCGCAGCCATCAACGGCATCCCGATCGTCGGCCACCAAGACGCCGGCGGCATCACCGACCAGACGGTCCGGCGCATCATGCTGCTCCAAGGCACCATCCGCCCCCACCAGATCATCAGCCTGCTCGACTACGGGCAGAACACCCTCGCGCTGGCCGACCACAACGACCACATCCACGTCGGCTTCCAACCTCTCTTCGGACCCAACACCAAGCTCGCACGCCAAGCGATGACCGTGCTCGAGCCCAGACCAGTGGTCCGATCTGCTCGAACGCCTCGGCGAGATCGACAACCCCGTCGTCCCCACCAAGCCCTCGAAGTACGCAATCCCGGTCAAGCAGCACCGGGCCAGCGACGCCCACTCGGGCGAGTAGCGCGACGGCCCCCTCCGCCGAGCAGCTCGACGTCCACGGGTTCGTCCAGTTCGAGTACGCCCACGTGCTCGGCCCGCCGGACGGCCGCTACCTCGTCCGCAGCGATGCAGGACGCGCCGCTCGAAGCGGTGCTCGTGCTCGAGACGCTCGGCGCCCCACGCGCCGACCCCGCGGCTGCGCCGGCGCCGAGGCCGCGAGCTGAGCGACGCCACGGAGCCGGCGTCGGCGCCGCTGACGCGCGTCACCGTCGTGCCACCCCCGGCCGTTCGATTCGCCACGACGAGGCAGAGCACTGGCTCGACGACGCTGCAACGTGACCCCGAGCGGACCGCCGACGAGCTGCGACGAGCGGTGCGTCTCCTCAACCGCGCGCTGCACGCCCAGCGGATCGCCACCGCCGATCCCCACGCGGCGGACGTCACGGCCGAGCGGGCGTTCGCGACCCGGATCGGGTTCGGCGCCGGCGAGGCCGTCGCCGACGGGCCGCTACGAGCGCGCCTGGGAGCTGCCGCGCGGCGAGGTGCGCAAGCGGATGCGATCGATGGAGGCGCCGGAGGAGCGCTTCGCGGCCGTGCTCGGCGGACGGGAGCGAGCCCTGGCCTGCGAGGAGCTCGTGCTGCGCGCGCGCGGCGACCTCGACGCCGGTCGCGAGCGGCGAGGCCGCGCTGGTCATGCGCGTGGCCCTGGAGGCGCTGCTGGCGGAGCTGCCCGAGCAGGCGGCCGGGCTCGCCGAGCGAGCGGGCCGAGATCGGCGCGGCGGCCAACGCTGCGCTCGAAGGCCCCCTCGACGAGCCCAAGCGCGCTACCCTCGTGCGAACCCTCGAACAGTCCGAGGTGGCGCTTCGGAAGTGGCGTTTGATCCCTAAGGGTTCACACAGCAATAGCCAGTTCTGAAGCTTCTGGGCGAGGTCTTCCCAGCGACTGCTCAAACTTCTAGCATCGCTCGTCACAATCCACGGGTGGGGCATGTCCCCGACCGTTTATGAAAGACGAAGCAACGACTCCTAGAGTGGCGGGATAAATGGCGAGTGACCTCGAGCGCGTGTTGCGCAGCATGGCAAGTGAAGACCGTTTGGCAATCCTCGACGCAATGGTCGAGGGCGCTGCCAGCCCGGTGCAGGCCTCGCGGCAGTTGGAGCTGCCGCTTGGCGAACGTCGCCTACCACGTGCGCTCCCTGCGGGATGCTGGGCTGCTGCGTGAGCGTGGCTACCGACAGGCGCGTGGAGCCGTCGAGAACCTCTACGAGGTCACCTCGCTCGGCATGCGGGTGCGGGTCGCGGCTCGCCAGGTCGCCGATGCCGTCGAGGAGGAGGGTCAACCGGCCAAGGGCTCGCGGCGCCGCGTACGCAAGTAGGGCGGCGCAGGCAGACGGCTCCGGCGGCCTCAGGCGCAGCCGGGGAAGCTCTCGATCCGCGTCCGGGCGAAGCGGATCCATTCGAGCTCGGCACGCAGGTGTTCGCCGGTCGCGCCTTGGATCAGCTCGGCCAGCAGCGCGAGCCACGGGCTCTCGCCGTTCAACGGCGGCTCTCCGTCGGCCGCGGTCTCCAGCAGCGAGAGGCAGTCCCGCTCGTACTCGTCGAGCGCCTCCAACAGCCGTGGCGCATCGACGGGGCGGGCGACGGCGATCTTCGCCAGCAGCTCGGTACGCACCGGTTCCTTACGTGCCGGGCGTGCCAGCCACTGCACGAAGGCCGTCTCGGCGGCCGCTGTGGCGTGGTACATCACACGCTCGCGCTGGCGCTGTCTCCCGGGCATGTCCTTGACCGTCCTGCTGACGAGCTGCTCGTTCTCGAGCCGCTCGAGCACCGGATAGATGCTCGACGTGGTCAGCTTCCAGGCCGGACCCATGCGCTCGTTCATCCGCTGCGCGAGCTCGTAGCCGTACCCGGGCCGCTCCAAGAGCAAGCCGAGCAGTACTCCGGTGACCGGCGACGAAGCTCCAGCGCGCATCCCAGCTCCCCCTCGGGACGCAGCGACGATCGCCGACGCCCAGAAACAGCAGAACTCTCGGAGACCGTAGTTGACCGGTGGGTTTCTCGCAACCGGCCGGTCAGTCCAAGGACGTCAGCACGGCCTCCAGCTCGTCCACCACGTCGCCGTCCAGCTTCACGGCCGCTTGGCCGTCATAGGGCGTCGGACCCTGGGTGACGAGCGCCAGCTGCCCCCCGGCGCCGCGCGTGATGGCGGGCAGCCCGGCGACGGGATGCACCTCCAGCGACGAGCCCACGCATAGCATCAGATCCGCCTCGCGCGCCAGCTCGTGCGCTCGCGTCAGCGCCGCCTCGGGCAGCAGCTCGCCGAACAGCACGACCTCCGGCTTCAGCGGCGTCACGCAGGCCACGCATTCGGGCGCCCCGTCGACGTCCGCGAGCAGCTCGACCACACGCTCCAGCTCCACCCTGCCCCCGCAGATCGGGCAGCGACTCCACTCGATCGAGCCGTGCACCTCGACCAGCTGCCGGGTCCCCGCCACACGGTGCAGGCGATCGACGTTCTGCGTGATCACGCCGCGGACGAGGCCCCGCCGCTCGAGCTCGACGAGCACCTCGTGCGCGCGATTCGGCCGCTTGTCCACGAGGCTCGCGAAGCGCTGGCCGTAGAAGCGCCAGAAGCGATCCGGGTCCGCGCGCCAGGCGTCGACGTGGGCGACCTCCATCGGATCGACGTTCTCCCACAGACCGGTCCCCGGCGTGCGGAAGTCGGGGATCCCGGACGGCACCGAGATCCCCGCGCCCGTCAGCACGACGGCCCGCTCGGCCTGCTGCAGCAGCTGCGCGAGCTGCGCCGCCTGCGTCGATGTCGTCGTCACGCGCCCTTGAACCGAGCCTGGCGCTTGCCGAGGAAGGCCGAGATGCCCTCCTTGGCGTCCTCCGAGCCGAACACCCGGCCGAAGGCCTCGCCCTCGGTCTCGAGCCCCGCGTCCAGCTCCGGCCGCGCCGAGACCGACTTGATCTCGCCGATCGCCAGCGGCGCCTGCTGGCCGAGCTTGCGCGCCCACGCGAGCGCGGTGTCGAGCAGCTCGTGGTCGGGCACCACACGGGTGGCCAGGCCGAGGCGATAGGCCTCCCAGGCGTCGATCGGCTCGCCGGTGAGGTTCATCTCGAGCGCCTTGGCCTCGCCCACCAGCCGCGGCAGGCGTTGCGTGCCGCCGAAGCCGGGGATGATGCCGAGGTTGATCTCCGGCTGGCCGAAGGTCGCCGACTCGGCCGCGATGCGGAAGTCGCAGGCCATCGCCAGCTCGCAGCCGCCGCCGAAGGCGAGCGAGTTGACGGCCGCGATCGTGACCACCTGCGACCGCTCCATGCCGCGCATGAAGCGGTGCGCGGACTCGACCAGCTCACGGCCCTCGGTGTCCGGCGACATCTTCGTGAACGCCTTGATGTCCGCCCCGGCGCAGAACGTGAAGATGTTCGACGAGGCGAACACCAGCGCGCGCAGCTTGCCGTCCACCTGCTCCCAGAGGTCGATCAGGTCGCGGATCGCCTGCGGCGAGAGCGGGTTCGCCGGCGGCGTGTTCAGCCATGCGATGCCGAGCTCGCCGCGCGTCTCGAGCAGCACGGTCTCGCGCTGGTCGCCCGCGTCCGGCTGCGGGTAGGCGAAGAAGCCCTGACCGGACTTCTTGCCGAGCCGGCCCTGGGCGACGAGACGACGCAGGATCGCGGGGGGCTCGAAGTTGTCCCCCCAGTCGGCGTGCGCGCGCTCGAGCGCGGCCAGGATCTCGTCCAGGCCCGCCTCGTCGGCGCGCGCGAACGGACCGGGCAGGATGCCCGCCCCCATCATCATCCCGACCTCGATGTCCTTGGCGGAAGCGACGCCCTCCTCGAGCACCAGGCAGGACTCGACCAGGGTCTTGAGCCCCATCCGCTCCACGAGCGTCTCGGTACCGCTAGCTGCCGTGGTCATAGAACCCCTTCCCGGTCTTGGCGCCGAGGTTGCCGGCCGCGACCAGCTCCTTCATCTTGGCCGACACGAAGAAGCGCTCACCGTAGGACTCGCGCAGATGCTCGGCGACGTGCAGCACGGTGTCGAGCCCGAGCAGGTCGGTCAGGAAGTACGGGCCCATCGGCACGGTGCCCGAGTCCTTGATGACCTTGTCGACCTCCTTGACGTCCAAGCCCCCCTCCTCGGTCGCGCGCCAGACCTCGGAGACCGCGGAGTTGAGGATGCGGTTGACCACGAAGCCCGGCACCTCGCCGCAGCGAACCGCCGTCTTGCGGATCGCCTGGGCGAAGTTCGCCGCCGCCTGCAGCGTCTCCTCGGAGGTGTCCTCGCCCTCGATGACCTCGATCAGTCTCATCATCGAGGCGGGATAGAAGAAGTGGAAGCCGACGACCTTGTCCGCACGACCGGTGGCCTCGGCCATCTCGGTGATCGACAACGACGAGGTGTTCGAGGCCAGGATCGCGTGGCCGGGCGTCTGCTCGTCGAGCTCGGCGAACACCGCCTGCTTGATCTCCATCCGCTCCGGCACCGCCTCGATCACGAAGTCGACGTCGCCGAAGCCGTCGTACTCGACGGTGCCGCTGATGCGCCCGAGGATCTCCTCGAGCTGGGCGTCGGCCGCCTCCTGGGTGATCTTCTCCTTGGCCACGAGGCCGCCGAGCTGGCCCTGGGTGACCTCACGGGCCTTCGTCAGGCCCAGGTCCACGAACTGCCGATCGACGTCCTTGAGGACGACGGGTATGCCGGCGGAGGCGATCACCTGGGCGATCTCCCCGCCCATGGTGCCCGCGCCCACGACGGCCGCCTTGAAGACAAACATCTGACCTCCGTACGCAAAGGGTGGGGGCCCGGCAGGCTAGCGGGCCGCGACGTGCGAAGCTCCCCCAATGCAGCTCGGAGGGACGGTCTGCGTGGTCACCGGCGGCGCGTCCGGGATCGGGCGAGCGCTCGCGCAGCGCTTCGCGGCCGAGGGCGCGGCCGGCGTCGTGGTGGCCGATCTGGACGCCGAGGGCGCCCAAGCGGTGGCGAGCGAGCTCGGCGAGCGGGCGCTCGGCTTGGGCTGCGACGTCGCCGATCCGACCTCGATGGACGAGCTGATCGCCCGCTCCGAGGGCACGTTCGGTCCGATCGACTTGTTCTGCGCCAACGCCGGCGTCGCCAGCGGGCTCGACTTCGGCACGCCGGCCGAGTGGGAGCTGGCGTTGAGCGTCAACACCCGGGCGCACGTGCTGGCGGCGGAGCGGCTGCTGCCCGGCTGGCTGGAGCGCGGCAGCGGCTACTTCCTCGCCACGGCCTCGGCCGCCGGCGTGCTGTCGCAGATCGGCTCGGCGCCATACGCGGTCAGCAAGCACGCGGCGGTCGGCTTCGCGGAATGGCTGTCGATCACCTACCACGACCGTGGCGTGCGCACGAGCTGCCTCTGCCCGATGGGCGTGCGCACGCCGCTGCTCGGCGATCCGCTCGACGGCGACGAGCTGTCGGCGGCGGTGGTCGCGACGGCCGGAGCGGTGATCGAGCCGGAGGACGTGGCCGAAGCGGTGGTGCAGGGCCTCGGCGACGAGCGCTTCCTGATCCTCCCCCACCCCGAGGTCCTGACCTTCATGCAGCGCAAGACCTCGGACTACGACCGCTGGCTTGCCGGCATGCGGCGGCTGCAGGCGAACGTTCGCGGCCGCTAGAGCGGCTGCTCAGCGCAAGCCGGCCTCGTCCTCGGCCTCGACCGCGAAGCGCCGCAGCGTCCGGCGCAGCGCGTCCCGCAGCGCGCGGCGGATGAAGATCGCGTCGGCCATGGTGCCGAACGCGCCGTACTTGACGAGCTGGTACTCGAGCTCGAGCAGCACGCGGGAGCCGTGGGCGTCCTCGACCACGGTCAGGCGCTGGGTGCCGATCAGGGCGTCCTCGAAGACCTGGGTGGCGAAGCGGTCCGGCGCGCGCTCGGCGACCTTCTCCGTGACGCGGCCGCGGCCGCCGGGGCCGGACTCCCAGACCACGCGCGAGCCCTCCGCCGGCCATTCGTCCGAGCGCTCCAGCACGCGCGCGAAGCCCTCGACGAAGCTCGGCCAGCGGGCGGGGTCGCTCCAAAGCGCCAACGCCGCTTCGGGGGCCAGGGCGACGACGTCCTCCGCACGCGCGACCCTCACGCGCCGTACACCTCGCGCACGATCTCGTCGATGCTCGCCTTGACCGAGTCCAGGAACGGCCGCACCTCCTCGACCAGGCGCGCGTATTCGGCCCGGCCCTCGTCGGTGAGCCCGTAGTAGCGGCGCGTACGCCGCTCGGGATGCTCCCAGGCCCCCTCGATCAGCCCCTGCTGCTCGAGCTTGCGCAGGAGGGGGTACATCGTGTTCGGGTTGACGTTCAGCACTCCCGCGGTCATGCCGGCGATCCGTTCCATCAGCTGGTTGCCATACGACGGCTGCTCGGAGATCAGGTGCAGCACGAGCAGCGGCAGGATCTCGCGCCGCCGCAGCTCGCCCGTGAACGGGTCCTGGGGGCGCTTGCCCGGCGCGCCGGCCGCCTCGCGCAGGCCGCCGGCCTGCGCGACGGCATCGCGTACGGCCTCGCGGCTGCGATCGCGCTCGTCCTCGCTCACGGCCCGCAATGCTAGGAGGGCCGCCCTCGCGGACGGCCCTCCATGCCAAATCAGGTGTCTCCGGGGTGCCTAGGCGGCGGCCGTCGCCGGCTCCTCGACGCGGCGAGGCATCAGCACCTCGCGGGCGATCACGAGCCGCTGGATCTGGGACGTGCCCTCGTACAGCTGCATGATCTTCGCGTCGCGCATCAGCTTCTCGACCGGGTACTCCTTGATGAAGCCGTAGCCGCCGTAGACCTGCACGGCGTCCACCGCCACCTCCATCGCGCTGTCCGCGGCGAAGCGCTTCGCGTGCGAGGAGGCAAGCGTGTTGCGCTGGCCCTGATCGAGCAGCGAGGCCGACTTCCAGGTCAGCAGGCGGGCCGCCTCGACCTTGGTCGCCATGTCGGCGACGATGAACTGGATCGCCTGGTGCATGGCGATCGGCACGCCGAACTGCACGCGCTCCTTGGAGTACTCGACCGCGTGCTCGAAGGCCGCGCGGGCGATGCCGACGCCCATCGCCGCCACGCCGGGGCGCGTGCGGTCGAGGGTCATCATCGCGAGCTTGAAGCCCTTGTTCTCCTCGCCGAGCAGGTTCGCGGCGGGGATCTCCACGTCGTTGAAGGAGATCGTGGCGGTGTCGGAGGCGCGCTGACCGAGCTTGTCCTCCTTCTTGTCCACGACGACGCCGGCGTCGCGCGGGACGACGAAGGCCGAGATGCCGCGGTGGCCGGCTTCCTTGTCGGTCTTGGCGTAGACCGTGTACCAGCTGGCGTGCGAGCCGTTGGTGATGAAGCACTTGGTGCCGTTGATGACGTACTTGTCGCCCTGGCGCACGGCGGTGGTGCGCATGCCCGAGACGTCGGAGCCGGCGTCCGGCTCGGTCAGGCAGAAGGAGGCGAGCTTCGGCTCCTCGGTGAGCAGCCCGAGGTACTCGCGCTTGATCTCCTCCGAGCCGCCGAGCATGACCGGCGCGCTCGCGAGGCCGTTGCAGATGAGGGAGGTGCCGACGCCGGAGCAGCCCCAGCCGATCTCTTCCTCGATCAGACAGCCGGTGAGGTAGTCGAGCCCCGGTCCCCCGTACTCCTCGGGGATGTGCGAGTTCATCAGGCCGACTTCCCAGGCCTTCTGGATGATCTCGTGCGGGAACGTCGAGTCCCGGTCGAGGTCCGACGCGACTGGCCGGATCTCCTTCTCGGCGAAGTCGTGCGCGAGCTGGCGGATGTCCTTCTGCTCGTCGGTGAGGGTGAAATCGACCACTGTGCGTGAGCTCCTTGTAGGCAGCCCTATGGCCACCCGATTGATTCGTCAGTCAACCCTACGAACGAGGTTACACCAGATAACGGAAAACGATGTAGATCCCGCTCCCAATCGCTGCTGCGCAGAAGATCGCAAGCCCGATCTGGTCCGGATAGAGGGCCGGACGGCTGGGTGCGAACGAGCGGCGGCGGAAGCGGCGCCACATGCGCGAGACTGTACGGATCGATGGGCAGCTTCGGGACGGTTCTGATCGTCATCTCCGTGCTCGCCGTGCTGGCGGCGGCGGCCTCGCTACTGGGGCGTCGGCGGGATGTACCGGCGCCTCGGCCGCGAGGGCGGGCTCGACATGACCCGCGAACGCGCTGCCCGTCGGCCGTCTCCTCGGCCGAAGCGCGAGGAGGAGATCCGCCAGCTGCTGCAGGCCAAGTCCGCCCGGCGCGAGGCCCGCGGCGAGCGGACCGCTGGACGTCGAGGCCGAGCTGGCCGCGCTCGACGGCGGCCCCGGCCCCGGCGCGATCCGGAGCTGCGCGCCGAGGTGCGCCAGCTCGTGATCGCCCGCAACGAGCGCCTGCTGCGGCAGGGGCGCGAGCCGCTCGACGTCGAGGCCGAAGTCGAGCGCCAGCTGAGGGACCTGGAGACGTGACGCGGGCCGCCGACCCGGTATAGGCTGGCGCGCGATGGCCGATGATCGCCGCTACGAGCTCGAGGACCTGACCAACCGGCCGGGGACGTATTTCAACCCCCAGACCGAGGTGATGGTGATCGTCGACGACTCGCAGTCGATGGACAACGAGATCTTCAACCTCGAGCAGTTCGAGGGAGCGGACTGGGTGCTGCTCTCCGATGAGGTCCCGGTCGACGAGGACGCCCGCGACACGCTGCTGGAGACCTTCCAGACCACCTACACCGGCAGTGACGGCCGCCACGTGGGCGAAGAGGCGGTCGACGGCGACGACGAGCCCGAGCCGCAGCTCGAGCCGGATCCCGATCCGGACGCACCCGAGGACTAGCCGCACCGGCGCGTAGGCTCCCGCCCGCATGCGCCCGGTCCACTATCTCGGCGTCTTCATCCCCGCAGCGATCGCGCTGGAGCTGGCGCACGCCGAGCCCGTGCTCGTGTTCGCCGCCGCCGCGCTCGGCGTGATCCCCTGCGCCGCGGTGATGGGCGAGGCGACCGAGGCGATCGCCGCCCGCACCGGGCCCGGGCATCGGCGGGCTGCTGAACGTCACCTTCGGCAACGCGCCGGAGCTGATCATCGCCTTCTTCGCCCTGCTGGAGGGGCTGCAGGAAGTCGTCAAGGCGTCGATCGCCGGCTCGATCATCGGCAACATCCTGCTCGTGCTGGGCGCCTCGATGGTCGTGGGCGGCTGGAAGCGGGAGAAGCAGACCTTCAGCCACACCGCCGCCAACGCCCAGTCGGCGATGCTGCTGCTGGCGCTCGCGGCGCTGATCCTGCCGGCGCTGTTCCAGCTCATCCACGGCGGCGGGCTGCCGGCGGTCGGCGAGGAGCGGGTGCGACTTCGGCTCCGACCTCGAGCACATCTCGCTGGGCGTGGCGATCATCCTGCTGGCGACCTACGTCGCCGGCCTGTTCTTCTCGCTCAAGACCCACCGGGCGGTGTTCAACCCCTTCGGCGACGAGGAGGCCGAGGAGGAGGCGCATCGCTGGTCGGTGCGCGCAGGCCGCGATCTTCCTCGCGCTGTCCGCGGTGGCGGTCGGCGTCATGAGCGAGGTGCTGGTCGGCTCGATCAGCGAGGCGTCCGAGGACATCGGGCTGTCCGAGTTCTTCGTCGGCGTGTTCGTCGTCGCGATCGTCGGCAACGCCGCCGAGCACTGGGTCGCCGTGCTCGTCGCAGCGAAGAACAAGATGGACCTGGCGGTCAACATCGCGATCGGCTCCAGCGCCCAGATCGCCCTCTTCGTCGCGCCGGTGCTGGTGCTGCTCTCGTTCGTCGTCGGCCCCGACCCGATGGCGCTCGTCTTCAACGGCTACGAGCTCGGCGGCCTGCTGTTCGCCGTGCTGATCGCCAACCTCGTCACCCAGGAGGGCGAGTCCAACTGGTTCGAGGGCGTCCAGCTGATCGCCCTCTACGCCGTGCTCGGGCTGGTCTTCTACTTCGCCTGACGCGAGAGGCGCGTCAGCGCGCTGCCGGTGACGCGCGTCATCTGCAGCAGCACCGAGAGGTTGACGTTCGAGACGCGGTCGCAGGCGACGGTGGTAGCAGGCGTCCCAGGGCTTGCCGGCGCCGGTGAAGAGGCCGCCGACGGGAATGCCCGCGGCCTGGAAGGCGACGTGGTCGGAGCGACCCTCTGGCCTGGTCCTCGGCGACCGCCTTGGGGCCGACGAGGTCGCGCAGCAGGATCTCGATGCCGGGGTCGGCGCCGCTGTAGACGGCGCGCTTGGGCTTGCGCGAGCCGATCATGTCGAGGTTCAGGTAGGCGGCGACGCGCGCCCTGGCGGCGGCGTCGAGCTGGCTGACGTAGGTGGTCGAGCCGTACAGGCCCGGCTCCTCGGCGCCCCAGAAGGCGAGCCTGATCGGCGCGCCGGGGGCGACGCCGCCGAGCGCCTTGGCGACCTCGAGCAGCGCCGCGACGCCGCGAGCCGTTGTCGTTGACGCCCGGCCCCTCCGGCACCGAGTCGACGTGGGCGCCGGCCATGACCACGCGCCCACCCTTCGACTTTGGGCGTCTCGGCGAGCAGGTTGCGGGACGATGCGCGACTCCGAGATCGCGTCGACGCGCACGCGGACGCGGGCCGGGGCGCGGCCGCCGCGCAGGGCCTGGGCGGTGGCGGCGCCGACGATCATGGCGGGGATGCGCGTGCCGAGCTGCAGCAGCGACCCGATCGGCGCGGCGGTCTGGGCGCTGGCGTCGGTCACGATCAGCGCGGCCGCGCCGGCCGCCTCGGCGTGCTCGGCCTTGACCTTGAACAGGCAGCCGCCGCGGTTGACCAGCGCGACGTCGCCCCTGGACCGACGTCGCTCAGCTCGCCGGCCGAGCAGCCGCTGCCGGCCGCGCGCAGCGGGCCCTGCGGCGGCTGCCCGAGCCCGAGTAGGTGAGCGTCGTGAAGTCGCTGCCCGCCTGCGAAGCTGCGACCGCCCAGAGGCGCAGCGCGGGCGCCGTGCGCTCGTGGAAGTAGGAGAACTGAACGGCTGCGCAGCGGACGCGCCAGCCGGCCTGCGCAGGGCGCCTGCGAGACGTAGGCGAACGAGGCGCGCTCGCCGCCGGCGCCGGCCGCCCGCGCGCCGCCGTGCTTGGCGGCGATGCGCTGCAGCGCGACTGAGGTCGGCCTTCAGCGCGGCCCGCGCAGCTCCTTGGCGCTGCACCTTGCCGTCGCCGCGCGCGGGCGCGGCGGCGCTGGCGTCGCCGACGGCCCGCCGACGCAAGCGCGATCAGCAGAGCAGGACCGGCAGGCGGCTCTGCGCACGAACGCGAGCATCTCATGCCAAGCAACACGAGATCCTGGCGGTCGGAGCGCACCCGACGTCTCAGCGGTCCTCCATGGTCGGCCTTCAGCGAAAGACGCCGCAGGCCGCGTGCGGCCGCTCGCGAAAGCTGCTCCAGCGCGACTGGGTCGACGTTCTCGAGGTCGTCGCAGGCGCGGTGGTAGCAGGGATCCTCGCGGCGGCTGGCGCCGCTGAAGAGACCCCCCACGGGAATGCCGGCGCGCCGGAAGGGACCGCTGTCGGTCGCGCCGCCGGGGCTCGTGCGCCGTGCACGCGGGCCTACGAGGCGCCGGAGCAGGCGCTCGATGCGCGGGTCGCCGTCGTGGTAGACGCGCAGGCTGGCGTTCGGCGAGCCGACCATGTCGAGGTTGAGGTAGGCGGCGACGTGCCGTCGCTCGGCACGGTCGAGTCCGGCGACGTAGCGCCGCGAGCCGATCAGGCCCAGCTCCTCCGCGGTCCAGAATCCGAGTCGAACCGGCGCGCCGGGCGCGCGGCCCCCGAGGGCGTCGGCCAGGGCGAGCAGCGCGGCCACGCCGCTGCCGTTGTCGTTGATGCCCGGCCCGGCGGGGACCGAGTCGAGGTGCGCTCCGGCCATCACGACCCGGTCGCCACGGCCGCCCGCGGCCGTCTCGGCGATGACGTTGGCGCTCTGACGGCGTTCGGACACCGCGTCCACCATCATGTCGACCTCATCACCGTCACCGAGCTCCCGGCCGGCTGCGCCACTTACCAGCAGCACGGGTATGCGGATCCCCGGCACGCCGAGCGTCCCGCTCGGCGCCCGCCTGCCCCCGCCCCGATCGACGACCAGCAACGCGGCGAAGCCTGCTCGCTGCGCCGCGCGCGCCTTGACGCGGAAGAAGCAGGCGCCACGATGCGCCAACGCGATCTGCGCCGGCCGCTGGCCCTCGCTCAGCGTGGAACGAGAACCGAAGTCGCCGCGGTCGCAGCCGTTCCCCACGACCTGCAGCAAACCCTGCTCGATCCGCCCGGAGCCGGAATACGCGAGCGTGGTGAAGTCGCGGGTGCGCTTCAGCGCCCCATCCGCGCTGACCAGCCGAGACGGCCGGCGCTCGTCGAAGTACGGGAACGAGACCGGCTCGCGCCGCACGCGCCATCCGGCGGCGCGCAGACGGCCGACGACGTACTCGATCGACGCGCGTCCACCAGGCGCTCCCGCAGCGCGATTGCCGCCGTGAGCGTCAGCGATGCGCTGCAGCGCATGCAGTGCCGTCAGCAAGCTCGGACGGGAGAGCTCATCGGCACTCACGCGACCATCTCCAGGTGGCGCCGTACGTGCGCTCAGAGCGCCGTCGTCATCGCTGCAGCCCAGAACCGCGACGCAACTTGCTCCAACGGCTAGACAGACGAGCACGCACGCCAGCCTCCTCACATAGCTGAGAATGGCAGGGCGATCGTCGACAACCGGAGATATGCATTGTTGAATATCGTTTAATAAGATATTTTGGCTCAAAGCAAGCGCGCTTGGACCCGTCCTCCTCCGAGAGAAAGGTCCGACCCAGATGATTACGCTCACTAAGCGCGGCGCATGGCTGACCGCCGCGATCCTCGGCGTGCTCGCCTTCACCGCCACCACGGCTCAGGCCAGCATCACACCAGTCAACGCCAGAGTCTCAGCCAGCGCGACGAACACCGAGATCGGGTTCGCGGGCGCCAGCGTGAGATGCCAGCTCTCCACCGCCACAGGGACGATCAACGCGAGCGGCAGCGCCTTCTCAGGCAACCTGAGATTCCCGAGATCCACATGCATCGAAAGCCTTTTCGCCAGCTCAGTCAGAGTGAGATGCGTCGATCCCAGCTCTTTCACACTCAGATCGAACACATCACAAAGAGGGTCGCTCGCGTCCGGAACCCTCCTGCTCGACGCGAATTTCGATTGCTCGGTCACCTTCGAGATCATCGACTGCGTCTTGTCGGTCAGAGGTCCCCAAGGACCGTTCAACGCCACCTCCGTCGCATGGGTCTTCAACCAGGCGACCCAGCACCTGACAATCCTCGCCACCACAGTCAGCGTCGTCCGCCTCAGAGGGATGGGCCTCTGCCCACCATCGGGTACCGGCTCCTTCGAAGCCGACTACATCGTCAGTGGCACCAGACTGACCATCTCATGAGCACGTAGCGCGGGGACCGACCAACAGCCTCCATATGAGCTCATCCGGGGTTGGCGACGGCCTCGAAGCCGGCCGGCCGCCGGGTGAGCTCGCGCTCGCTCATGATGCGGTCGATCAGGCCGTACTCGCGTGCCTGCTCGGCGCTGAAGAAGCGGTCGCGCTCCATGTCGTCGTGCACCTGCTCGACCGTCTGGCCGGTGTGCTCGGAGTAGATCTCGTCCAGCCGCTTGCGCAGCTCCAGCACCTCGCGGGCGTGGATCTCGATGTCGCTCGACTGCCCCTGGAAGCCCGACGACGGCTGGTGGATGAGGATGCGCGAGTTCGGCAGCGAGGAGCGCTTGCCGGCCGTGCCGCCGGCGAGGATCAGCGAGCCGGCCGACATCGCCATGCCGTAGCAGACGGTCTGCACGTCGCAGCGGACGTACTGCATCGCGTCGTAGATGGCGAGACCGGCGTGCAGCGAGCCGCCGGGCGAGTTGACGTAGATCGCGACGTCCTTCTCCGGGTCCTCGGACTCGAGGTGGATCAGCTGGGCGACGGCGAGGTTGGCGACCTGGTCGTCGATCTGCTGGCCGATGAACAGGATGCGCTCGTTGAGCAGGCGCGAGTAGATGTCGAACGAGCGCTCCCCACGCGAGGTCTGCTCGATCACCATCGGCACGAGCGAGCTGTTGACGCGACCGACCTGCTGCATGGTGTCTCCTCTCGGCTAAAGTGCAACCTTCTGGTTGCCCGATCATAGCGCAACCGTTTGGTTGCACATCGGAGGTGGTGGTCGTGGAGCACGTCGTCGAACGCGAGCTGGTCGTCCCGGACGAACCCGAGCGGGTCTGGGAGTCGCTGGCCGAACCGGAGTGGCTGGGCGAGGACGCCTCGATCGAGCTCGAGCCGGCCGGCGCGGTGCGCGCCGGCGAGCGCAGCGGCTTCGTCGAGGAGGCCGAGGAGCCGCGCCGGCTGACGTTCTGGTGGAGCGCCGAGGGCGAGGAGTCCACCCGCGTCGAGCTGGAGCTGTCGCCCGACGCCGACGGAACCCGCATCCGCGTGGTCGAATCGCGTCCGCTGGCGCTGCTGGACGCCGTCGGCCCGGACCTCGCGCTCGAGCTGCGCAGCGCCTCGCATCCCGGCACGCCCGAACTGCTCGCCCGCTGATGACCGGCGCCGACGGCCCTGACGCCGTCTTCGCCGCGCTCGCCGACCCGACGCGGCGCCAGCTGCTGGCGCGGCTCGGCCAGCGCGGCGAGGCCACGGCCACCGACCTCGCGCGCGAGCTGCCGGTCAGCCGCCAGGCGGTCCAGAAGCACCTGGGGCTGCTCGCGGCCGCCGCGCTCGTCGCCACCCGCCGCTCCGGGCGCGAGGTGCTCTACCGCCCCACCCCCGCGCCGATGTCCGACGCGATGGCCTGGATGGCCGAGGTCGGCTCGCAGTGGGACTCCCGCCTGGCGGCCCTGGAGCGCCAGCTCGCGGAGGGCCGGCCAGCCCGCGCCTAGCGCCGAGTGCCCGCCCTTCCACGGCGCCTTCCTGAAGCCGGCTCACCGGCACCCGCCGGGAAGCGCTCAGCGGTCGGTGGCGGCGCGCCAGCCGAGCAGCCCCGCGAAGCCCAGCAGGCCGGCGCCCGCGACGGCGTCGACGGTCGCGAGCAGGCGCGGACCGAAGCGGGTGCGCACCGAGGCGACGAGCAGGGAGAGGGCGGTGAAGGCGGTCAGGGTGCCGAGCGCGACGCCGCCGAGCATCGCCGCGGCGGCGGATGCCGAGGACGCGGCGTCGGTGGCGGTCGAGGCGGCGCCGAAGATCGCGGCCCAGGTGGCGATCGTGAGCGGGTTCGAGGCGGTCGCCGCGAGCGAGGTCAGGAACGCGCGTCGCGGCGTGGCGACCTCCTCCTCGGACTCGCCGCCCAGTCGCACGCGGAAGGCAGACCAGAGCGTGCGCGCGCCGATCGTGGCGAGCACGGCCGCGCCGAGCAGGCCCACGACCAGCCGCAGCGCGTCGATCTCGAGCAACGCGGCCGCGCCGGCGAGACCGAGCGAGGCGTAGAGGAAGTCGATCACCGCCGCCCCGGCGCCGATCGCCACGCCGACGCCGAGCGCGCCGCGCAGCACCGAGCGGATGCACAGCAGCGAGACGGGGCCCGGTTGGGCGCCGACGAACAGGCCCAGCCCGAAGCCGACCAGCAGCGCGCTCACGAGGCGCCCGCCTTCATCTCCGCCACCCGCTCCTCGCGCTTGGCCTCCGCGTCCGGATCCCGCCTGTCGGCCCGCAGCGACAGCCCGATCCCGATCGCGAACGCCACGAAGATCAGCACCAGGCTCGCCACCGGCCCGATCTTGATCAGATCCTCGATCAGCAGCTTCACCCCCACCAACCCGAGCACGACCGCGATCGTCTCGTCCAGGTAGCGGAAGCGGGCCACGAGGCTCTCGACCAGCACGAACAGCGCCCGCATGCCGAGCAGCGCGAACACGTTGCCCATCCAGATGATCAGCGACTCGCGGGTGATCGCAAAGGCGGCCGGGATCGAGTCGATCGCGAAGGCGATGTCGGCGAACACGATCGCCGCGAGGCAGAGGAACAGCGGCGTGGCGTAGCGCTTGCCGTCCTGCTTGATGAACCAATGCCCGCCCTCCATCTCGGTCGTGACGGGATAGACCTTGCGCACGAGGCGCACCATCAGGTTCTTGTCCGGATCGACGTTCGAGCCGACGCCGCGGAAGATCCGGTAGGCGAGCACCAGCAACGCCGCGCCCAGCAGGTAGATCACGACGTGGAACTGCTCGATCAGCGTGACGCCCGCGAGGATGAACACGCCGCGCATCGCCAGCGCGGCGACGATCCCCCAGAACAGCAGCCCGGGACGGCGCTCGTAGGGAATCCCGAAGTACGAGAACAGCAGGATGAAGACGAACAGGTTGTCGAGCGAGAGCGAGCGCTCGATCAGGTAGACCGTCGTGTAGAGGACGGCGTCCTCGCTGCCCTCCAGCAGCAGCACCGGGATCGCGGCCGCCAAGCTGAGCACCAGCCAGCCGATCGACCACAGCACCGCCTCCTTGAAGCTCGGCTCGCGGCCGCGCGCGAAGAAGTGCAGGTCGAGCCAGAGGAAGAAGAACAGCGAGACGACCAGGCCCACCAGCAGGATCGTGTCCGCGGAGGTCACGCCCGGCACCTTAGAGTGGAGGCATGCTCGGGCACGTGGCGCTGGGAACCTGGAGCGGGGGCCGCTTCATGCACTTCGGGGAGGAACTACCCGAGGAACGGCTGGAGACGCTGCTGCGCCCCGACGAGCGCGTCCACACGCTGATCACCGCCGACACCTACGGCATGGGAGCGGCGGACAGGCTCGTGGGCCGCACGCTGGCCGGGGTCCCACGCGACGGCTACCAGCTCGTCGGCGCGATCGGGCACGACTTCTACGAGGGCGAGCGCGACGGTCCACGCGGCTTCCCGCGCTTCACCGATCCGCGCCTGCGCAGCCCCGAGCGATACGGCGACTACGTCCGCATGGCCGTCGAACGCAGCCTCGAGCGCTGCGGCGTCGACGCGTTCGACCTGCTGCTGCTGCACAACCCGGACCGGCGCGGCTTCGAGCACCCGGCGGTCTGGGAGGCGCTGCGCGCGGTGCGAGACGAGGGCCTGACGCGCATGCTCGGCGTCGCACCCGGCCCGGCGAACGGCTTCACGCTCGACGTGATCGGCTGCTTCGAGCGCTACGGCGAGCTGATCGACTGGGCGATGCTGATCCTCAACCCGCTCGAGCCCTGGCCCGGCGAGCTGGCGCTGCCGGCCGCGGCGCGCAACGGCGTCGAGGTGATCACGCGCGTGGTCGACTACGGCGGCTTCTTCCACGGAGATGTACGCCCCGGCCACGCCTTCGCCCGCAGCGACCATCGTGGCTTCCGGCCCGAGGGCTGGGTCGACGCGGCCTGGGAGCGCTACGCGGCGATGGAGGCGATTCGCGAGCGCCACGGGCTGACGATGCTGCAGTTCGCGTGCGCCTGGAACCTCGCCCAGGAAGCGGTCGCCTGCGTGGCGCCGACGCTGATCCAGGAGGCCGGGCCGGACGCCCGCCCGATCGAGGCCAAGCGCGAGGAGCTGGCCGCGGTGCCCGCCGAGCCGCCCTTCTCCGCCGCGGAGCTCGAGGAGATCCGCGACCGCGGGCGACAACCACGGCTCGATGCTGCTCAAGGGCGCCACGCCCGACCACGAGGGCGAGGAGCGGCCCGACCGCTGGGCGGTGGAGGCACGGCAGCGCGAGCTGGCCGAGCGCTTCGGAATCGATCCCGAGCGCGACCTGGTGAAGGCTCCGGCGTAGGCCGCGCTCGCAGTCCGTCTACTGCTGCAGCAGCTCGGCGCAGCGCTGCAGCGCCTCGGTGTCCTCGGGCCGTGCCTCGTCGAGGCAGTCCGCATAGGCGCGGAAGTCGGCGGCGTTCGGAGCGGTGCTGGATGCCGCCCGAGCCGGGATCGGGCACCTGCGGCGTCGGCTGCTCGGGCACCGTCGGCGTGGTCTGCGGCACCGTCGTCTCGTCCTCGGGCGTCGTCGTCGTGAGGCTCGGATCCTCCTCGTCGCCGGCTGCGCCGAGCGCGTCGCCGAGCGCACCGGCCCCGCCGAGGGACTGGGTCAGCTCCGACAGCGGCCGTGCCCGGGCGGGCGCCTCGATCTCCTGGTCGCCGTTGACGTCCCGGAACTCGATCGAGAAGTGCAGCGAGCCGCTCGAGATGCCGTTGAGCGACTGGCGCTGGTCCTCCGGCACGGTGAACTCGATCCGTCCCGAGATGCGCCGGATGACGTCGTCGTCGACGCCGACGTAGATGTCGAAGCTGGGGTTCTCGACGATCTCGGCGATGCGGGCGATGTCCGTCTTGGTCAGCTGCTGCGGCGCGTCCTGCCCCGCGGTCCCGTTGAGGGCCGAGCGGGAGCGGCGCACGAAGTCGTTGAGGTTGTCGAGCACCTCGGTGACCTCGAGCGTGCCGGAGACGTGGTGGGTCTTCACGCCCGCGACCGTCTCCTCGCCCTCGTCCTTGGCCTGCCCCAGCCAGCTGCGCGGGTCGAGCCCGAGCGCGGCGAGCGACGAGCGCCGCTTGCCGCCGCGTCTGGCGAGCTCGCGGTTGGTGCGAGCCACCTCGGCGGCGGGCTGCTCGTAGTAGACGTCCTGGAACTTCACGAACGCCCGGTCGCCGGTGGACAGGAAGCCGGTCTGGATCACTTGGCCGTCGCCGTCGGTGCCGAGCTCGAGGTTGAGGTCGACTGAGGGCAGCTTGCCCTCGTTGGAGCGGAACGGGCCGCTGGCGCGAATCCGAATCGGGTTCTCGAGCTGGTCGTTGCCGTCGAGGTCGAGTTCGGCGTCCAGCTTCAGGTCGGCGCTGTCGATCGAGCTGCTGAAGGCCTGGTCGAGCAGCCCCTCGACGTCCTGCTTGTCGTCCCCGCCACCGCACGCGCCGAGCAGGAACGCGGGCAGCAGCAGCAAAAGCAGGAGGCGACGCACGCGGCGCAGGGTATCTACCCAACCGCAACCTTCCCCCACCCGCCCGGTTGAGGAACTTGATGCAGCTTCGACAGCCATTGCTGCTGGCCGCGCTCACGCTGCTGGTCTGCGCCTGCCCCGCCTCGGCCGGCGAGCTGATCGTCGTCGACGGCGATCACGCCACGCGCGTGGACGACCCCGTCGTCCCCACGCGCGCCCAGGCAAGCCTCGGCGTGCCGCCGCGCAGCGCCGCTCCCAGGGCAGGCGCAGCCGCCCCCCGGACCAGCGCTGCCGGCGCGGCCCGCGCTCGCGCCGCCGGGGCACGCCCGGCCCGCGCCGTACCGGCCGTGGTGCGCGCCCTGGCCACCGCACGCGACAAGGGCAAGCTCGGCGAGCGCGACTACACCCGCTACCGGCGCGACTACGCCAAGGCCCGGCGCACGCTGGCCAAGCTCGGGGGCTCGCGCAAGTCCCAGCTCGGCTACGTGCTCGGCTCGGTCGAGCGGCTGGCGCTGACGCGCAAGCTCGGTGCCACGCGCATGCCCGCCGCGTTCCTGCAGCTGCGCCGCAACACGCAGTACTGGCCGCGCATGCCGTACCCGGCCGTCGGCGACCAGATCTCCTTCCGCGGCAGCCAGATCCTGTTCCAGCACTACTCCGGCGAAGGCCTGCAGATCCAGCCGCTGTCGACCTTCAAGAAGGCGAACCTGATCCACGGCGCCTGCACCCGCGGCGAGCCGGAGTGCGACAGGACCGCGCTCGCGAGCCTGCTCGACGAGATGACCGGCCTGGCCGTGCAGCGCGGCAAGCGCTTCATCGCCTGGGAGTACCAGTTCTCCTTCGGCGGCGGCTCGCCGCCGTGGATCAGCGGCATGGCCGAGGCGACGGCGATCCAGGCCTATGCGCGCGCCTCGCAGCTGCTCGGGCGGCCCGACTACGTCAAGACGGCCAGCAAGGCGCTGCCGGTGTTCATGGTCAACGCCCCGCTGGGCGTGCGCACGCGCGGCTTCCGCGGCGGCGTGCACTACCTGCAGTACTCGTTCGCGCGCGGGACGTACATCTTCAACGCCTTCCTGCAGTCGCTGATCGGCCTGCACGACTACTGGGAGATCACCGGCAGCGCCCGCGCCAAGCGCCTCTACGACCAGGGCGAGCCCGAGGCGCGCGCCGAGATCCCGTACAGCGACCTCGGCGACTGGTCGATGTACAGCTACCGCGGCGAGGTCTCCGACTCGAACTACCACGAGCTGCTGCGCGAGTTCCTGCAGAGCATGTGCACGCGCAAGCTCGGCGCGGAGTACTGCGTCTACGCCAAGAAGTACTCCGGCTACCAGACCGACCCGCCCGAGCTGACGCTGCAGGGTCCCGCAAGCGCCGCTGCCGGCCAGTTCACGCGCATCCGCTTCAACCTGTCGAAGCTGTCGGCGGTGGAGCTGAAGGTGTTCAAGGGCGGCAAGCAGACCTACACGACGCTGGTCACCTTCTCGCGCGGCGACCGCTCGTTCCTGTGGAAGCCGACGTCGCCCTGGCAGCTACCGCATCCAGATCGCGGCCAAGGAGCTGCGCACCGGGTTCGGCAAGAAGGACCGGGTCAGCGGGCCAGGTCGAGGTCGAGTAGCCCTCGGGCCGTAGGATGAGCGCCTCGATGGCGCCCCGCACGATCCTCTACACGGGCAAGGGCGGCGTCGGCAAGACGAGCGTGGCCGCCGCCACCGCCCGCCGCTGCGCCGCCGCCGGCCTACGCACCGTCGTCCTCTCGACCGACCCGGCCCACAGCCTCTCGGACTCCCTCGGCACGCCGCTGGGCAACGAGCCGACCCCGGTCGCGGACGGCCTCTGGGGCCAGGAGGTCCAGGCCCAGGAGGAGATGGAGCGCCACTGGGAGCGCGCCCAGGGCTGGCTCGGCGGCCTGCTCGAGGAACGCGGCGTGGACCGCATCTCCTCCGAGGAGCTGACGGTGCCGCCGGGCATGGACGAGCTGTTCTAGCCTGCTGCAGCTCAAGCGCCACCACGAGTCCGGCGAGTTCGACTGCGTGATCGTCGACTGCGCGCCGACCGGCGAGACGCTGCGGCTGCTCTCCTTCCCCGACGTCGTGACCTGGTGGCTGGAGAAGATCCTGCCCTCCCAGCGCAAGCTCGGTCCGCTCGCCCGCACGATGCTCGACATCCCGCTGCCGGGCGACGACGTGCTCGACGAGATCGAGCGCCTGGCGCGCAACCTCGTCGCGATGAACGGCATCCTGCGCGACCGCTCGCTGACCTCCATCCGCCTGGTGACCTCGCCCGACCGGATGGTGGTCAAGGAGGCGATGCGGACCTTCACCTACCTCAACCTCTACGGCTACCTGACCGACGCGGTCGTGGTCAATCGCGTGCTGCCGGAGGCCGCCGACGGCTACTTCGCCGCCTGGCGCGACGTGCAGGCCGAGCAGATGGAGCTGGTGCGCTCGGCCTTCGCGCCGCTGCCGATCCTCGTCGCGCCCTGGCTGCCGCAAGAGGTGATCGGCCCGGAGCGGCTCGACGAGCTGGCGGACGAGCTGTTCGACGGGGACGCGGAGGCCGACGCCCTGGACCCCGCCGCGCTGCTGCACGACCGACCTCTCACAGGAGCTCTCGACCGAGAACGGCCACGCCACCCTGCGGCTGCCGCTGCCGTTCGCCGAGCGCGGCGAGATCGAGCTGAAGAAGATCGGCCTCGAGGTGATCGTGCGCGTCGGGCCGCAGAAGCGCACGATCATCCTGCCCGCCGCGCTCACCGGCTACGCCGCGCGAGGCGCACGCTTCGAGGACGGCGCGCTCGAGGTGACCTTCGAGCGAGGCGACGGGGATGCCGGTGCGTCCTGAGCCGCCCGAGCTCGACGACGCGTTGCGCACGCTCGTGCGCGAGTTCCTGCTGACCCTGCGCTCGCTGATCGACTGGTACCTGGAGCGCCTCGACCGTCCGCGGCGCGAGCCGCAGGTCGAGGACATCCCGATCGAGTAGCTAGTCGAACTTCGGCGGCGTGCCGCCGGCGGCCTTGCGCACGGCGCGCCAGAGCCGCTCGGCCTGCTCTGGGTGCTGGCTGACGACGTTGCGCCGCTCGCGCGGGTCGGTCTTCTTGTCGTAGAGCTTGCGGTGACCGCCCTGGTTGTCGGCGATCAGGTGCCAGCGGCCGTCGCCGGCGAGCACGTAGGTGGTGTAGCCCGAGACGTAGAAGTCGCGCGGCTCGATCGACCTGCCGTCGAACAGCGGCGACAGGTCGTGGCCGTTCATCTCCGGCGCCTTCTCGACGCCGAGCATCGAGAGCATCGTCGGACCGATGTCGTGCGTCGAGGCGAAGTAGCGGCTGGCGCGGCCCTGCATGCGGCCCTTGGGGTCGCGGATCAGCATCGGGACGTGGGTGAGCTCCTCGTGCAGCTCGGTGTACTTCTTGCCCACCCAGCCGAACTCGCCCAGCAGCACGCCATGGTCGCTGACCAGCACGACGACGGTGTTCTCGGCCATGCCGTTGTCCTCGAGCTTGCGCCAGCAGCTTGCCGAACCAGCGGTCGACGAGCGTGATCTCGCCGGCGTAGAGCTGGCCCATGCGGCTGCACGAGCGCCGCGCTGAGACCGAGGTCGGCCGGGCGGCCGGCGGGCGTGTTGAAGGGCTGGATCGGCTCCACGCCGCGCACGTTCGGCGTACCGTACATGTCGCGGATGTTGCGGGGCACGTCCCAGGGCTCATGGGCGTCGAAGGCGTCGACGACGAGCGCGAACGGCTGGCGCGCCTTGGCGTAGTCGAGCCAGCTCATGCCCTTGCGGAAGACCTTGGCCGCGAGGTGGTCGCGCTCGGGGCGCCCGGGCGGGTTGGCGGCCAGATAGGTCTTCATGCGCGCCTCGGCGACGCTTCCGCGCAGCGCCGGCGGCAGTGTACTTGTTCAGCTCGGCCTGGGAGACCTGCCGCTTGGGCGCGGTGCGCAGCGGCACCTGTCCGTAGACGGTGTCGGCGCGATCGAACTTGCCGCGGAACTCGTCATGGACGCTGGCGAGGATGTGCGGGTTGTCGGTGACGTAGCCGGTGGTCCAGCCCCGCTCGCGCAGCAGCTCGATCCACATCTTGGACTCGTGGCCGATCGGCTCCCAGCCCGGCGACGGCGTCAGGCCCTTGTAGGGCTTCCAGCCGCGGAACGGGAAGATGCTGCGGCCCATCATGATCGAGCGCCGAGCGGGGATCGTGGGCATCGCCTCCGGCCGCACGCGCGTGAAGCGCAGCGACTGCTTGGCGAACGCGTCCATCGCCTTCGTGCGGGCCTTGTTGCCGTAGACGTGGTCGCAGCGCAGGCTGTCGACCACGACCACGAGCGACGTTCTGGGCGCCGGTCGGAGCCTGCTTCTTGGCGGCGCTCGCCTCGTCGTCGCCGTTGCAGGCGGCGGCGCCGAGCAGCGTGACGCCGGCCGCGCCCGCGGCGCCCCCCTTGATCAGTCCCCTGCGCGTTAGTCCGTCAGCCATCGTCAGCGTCCCGCGTCGAACACCGTAGCGGGCGATCAGTTGCGATTCGTTGCCTCAACGTGAAATGTCGATCGCGCGAATCGAGTGCTCGTCCGGCAGCTTGTCGAGCACCTCGCGCGCGATCTTCGCCACGTCGCCCTCGTCGTGACCGAAGTCGTCGAGATAGGCCTTGACCGCCGTCCAGGCGATCTTCAGCTGGGCCGGCGTCAGGTCCAGCCGGTAGGCGATTTCGTCAGGTCCGATCAGGTGCAGCTCGTCGTCCGCCATCGCGGTCGAAACCCTACACCGCGCGGCGCTAGGCTTCGGCCCGTGGCCAAGACCTGGGTGCTCACCGGCTCGCTCGACAACCACCGCGCCACGCGCGAGCACGGCTTTCGCGTGATCGGCGCCAAGGAGGGTCGCCGCGGGATGGCCGAGCAGATCGAGCCCGGCGACACGATCGTCTTCTACGTCACCGGCATCCAGGCCTTCGGCGGGGCCATCAAGGTCACGGGCGAGCTGTACGAGGACCGGGAGAAGATCTGGCCCGGCAAGCCGGGCAAGGTCGACCCGTATCCCTGGCGCTTCGAGACCGAGCCGCTGCTGGTGCTCGCCGAGGAGGAGTTCGTGCCGGCGGTGGAGGTCGTCGCCGAGCTCGAGCACGCACGCAAGTGGCCGGCCGAGCACTGGCACCTCGCCTTCCAGGGCCAGCTGCGGACCGTCTCCGACGCGGACGCGCAGCTGCTGGACGAGCGCATGCGCGCAGCCGCCGGCACCCACGCCCCGGCGTGAACCGCGTCCGCTGAGCGACGATGGCTGACGCCGGCGCCAGCGCGCGCGCAGCGGCCCGCAGCATGGCCGACAGCTTTCGCGTCCTGAGCCTCGAACAGAAGGTGGCTGCAGTCGCCTCGCTGCTGCTGATCGCGAGCACGTTCGGCCCGTTCTCGTTCATCGAGGCGGCCGAGATCGCGACCGCGCTGGGCGTGCTCGTGCTGCTGCACTTCCGCGCCCAGGGCGGCAGTTCCACCTGCCCTTCGGCGACGGCACGGTGATCGCGGCGGCCGGCGTCTGGGTCGGGCTGCTGATCGTCGTGCGCCTGTTCGACCGGCCGCTGGGCCAGAACCTGCTCGCGCTCGCCTGCGCCGCGATCCTCGCGATCGCCGGCGCCAGCGAGCGCGCCAAGCGACCCGCCGACGACCTGCCCGACGAGCCGCGCCCACGCCGGCCGCGCCGCGCCCGCCACCCAGACGGGCGGCCGGGGACGGCGCCGCCCGAGGCTGACGAGGGCGACCCGATCGAGGCCCGCCGCGCCGCCAGCCGCCGCCGGCGGCGCGAGCGAGCCGGCGCCGCCCCGGCGTCGAGCGCCGGCAGGCGCGCTGCGGGAAGCGTCCGTGGCGAGGCCTCCTCCTCCGAGGTCGCCGCAGTCGAGGAGCCGCTCGCGCCACCCGAGTTCGAGCCGCCGTCGACGACCGCCGCGGGAGCCCCCCGCGCCGAAGCCCGTCGACGTCCCCTCGCCCGCAGACGTCCCCGCCGACGCTGCGCCCGCCGGCACGGAGACGCCGCGGCAACTGTCGCTCGAAGACGACCTCGGAGGCGAGGAGTCCGGTGGCGCAGACCCGGGGACCGAACCGACGCGGCGACTGCCTCGCGATCAGGACTGAGCGACCGCCGGGCGCGGCCAGCGGCTGAGCGCGACGCCCGCGCCGGCCGCGACGAACTGCACGCCGGCGGCGATCACGATCGCCTCGGCCGAGCCGAGGCCGACGACGATCGCGCCGCCGAGCGCGGTGCCGATCGAGAAGGCGCCGACCTTGAGGCCGGCCGCGGTCGTGAACACCTGGCCGTGCAGCCGCTGCGGCACGCGCTGCTGGCGCACCGCGAACTGCCCGGCCAGCACCGGCCCGTCGACCAGTGCCGCGAGCGCCACCAGCGGCCAGCATCACCGGCAGCGAGCCGGCCAGCGGCCAGAGCAGCATCAGCGTGCCGAAGGCGACGTAGCCGATCAGCACGACGCGCTCGGCCGAGACGCGCTGCTGCAGCCGCACCAGCGTCAGGGCGCCGATCGTCGAGCCGACCGCGAACGCCGCCCAGAGGTAGCCGGCCGCGCTGCGCTCGACGCCGAGGTGGTCGACGCAGAAGAGCGGGAAGGCCACGGTCAGCAGGCCGAGGCCGCCGAGGCCGATCGCGCCCGCGGCGGTGATCGCCGCGCAGCTCGGGCACGACGCGCGACCTGCTGCAGGCCCGTCGGCCGCGACCGACAGCAGCGAGCGCTCCGCCATCGCGGGGCGGCGGTCGAGCCCCGGCAGGCGCACGATCAGCACGAGCGCCGCGAGCGCCAGCACCGCCTCGGTGACGAGCGCCCACTCCGGGCCGAGCAGGCCGCGGCGAGCGTGCCCGCCAGCGCCGGGCCGAGCACGAGCGCGAGGTTGAAGCTGGTCGCCTCGAGCGCGTTCGCCGACACCAGCAGCTCGTCCGGCACCAGCACCGGGATGAAGCTCGTGAAGCCGCCGTAGGAGAGCGGATAGGTCAGGCCGGCGAGCAGCACCACCAGCGGCACCGTCCAGTCGGGCGCGTTGCCGACCATCGCGACCAGCGCGACCAGCACGCCCGCGAT
This sequence comes from uncultured Thermoleophilaceae bacterium, assembly GCA_963846505.1. Classification (GTDB taxonomy): domain Bacteria; phylum Actinomycetota; class Thermoleophilia; order Solirubrobacterales; family Thermoleophilaceae; genus JACVRW01. The sequence goes on from CAWJWD010000006.1 coordinate 176,071, forward strand.
CAGCAGCTGGTCGGCGACCATCAGCGAGCGGCGGCGGCCGGTGAGGTCGAGCCAGGCGCCGAGCAGCGGCGCGGTCACGAGGCTCGGCAGCGAGACGGCCGCGACCGTCAGCCCGGCGAGCGCGGCGCTGTCGGTGCGCTCGAGCACGAGCAGCACGACGCCGAGCGAGAACATCTCGTCCGAGATGCGCGCGAGCGTCGCCGCGGAGACGAGCGCGGGGTAGCCCGGCTGGGCGCGCAGGCGTCTGAGCGAACGGCGGTCCACCACCCCATGGTGCCCGGCCGCGCGCGGGTACGGGTCAGCCCGCCGGCGGGATCGCCTGGCGGAAGCGGAAGAAGAAGTCCGGGTCGTAGGTCTGCTTGATCTCGCGCAGGCGCGGCAGGTTCGAGCCGTAGTAGGCGCGCGCCCAGTTGCTTCAGGCCCGGGTCGATGTAGTTCTGGTAGGCCTGCCCGGAGACGAAGGGCTGCATGGCGCCGCGCGCGCCGCTGATCCAGGCGTTGCTCGCGCGGCCGGCGGCGGCGCCCTCGAAGTAGGCGCCGTACTGGATGCAGTAGAGCTCGTCGCGGTGGACGAAGGCGGTCGCGCCGGGCTTGACGCGGTTGATCGCGCCGCCGTAGGAGTCGAGCAGCAGCGCGCCCGAGCCCTGCGACGGGTTGCGGTTGCGGCGCTCGATCCAGTCGATCGCCGTCTGGCGGCCGCGTGCGCTCAGCGGGCTGCCGACGTAGTCGGACTTGGCGTAGAAGGCCGCGCGCGGGAGCGTGCCGCCGGGTCGGGTGCCGCGCGTGTGGCAGGCGCGCAGCGGGTCGCCGACGCAACCGGCCCAGCGCAGCATCAGCGGCAGGTAGGCCGAGCTGCCGACCGAGACGCTGCCGCCGGTCGCGCGCGAGCGGGGCGATCAGTCGCCGCAGCGCCGTCGGCGAGCCGAAGAACTGGCCGTTGGCGCTCACCTCCGGGGAGCCGCCGGCGTTGGTCTGCAGATGGAAGATCGACGTCAGCGCGCTCGGGCGCGTCGGGCAGCAGCTGCTGCCAGGCGGCCAGCGCCGCAGCTGGCCGCCGCCCAGGGCCAGCTGACGTTGAAGTACGCCGCCGAGCGCGCGCGGTGGACGCGGAAGGTGAAGCTCGTGACGATCCCGAAGTTCCCGCCCCCACCGCCGCGGCAGGCCCAGTAGAGGTCCGGGTTGCGCTTCGGGCCGGCGGTGCGGATCGTGCCGTCGGCCGTGACGATCGTCAGCTGCAGCAGGTTGTCCGACAGCAGCCCGAACTGGCGACCGGCCAGCCCCATGCCGCCGCCGAGCGCATGGCCCGAGACGCCGACCGAGGGACACGAGCCGGCGGGCACCGTCACCCCCTTGGCGCCAAGCGCCGAGTAGACGTCGATCAGCTGCGCGCCGCGCGCCGATCGTCGCCTGCTTGCTCGCCGTGTCGACGCGGATCGAGCGCATGCGCGAGAGGTCGACCACGACGCCGTTCTCGAGCGTCGAGTAGCCGGCGTACGAGTGGCCGCCGCCCTTGGCCACGATGCGCACGTCGAAGCGGCGCGCCCAGCGCACGACCGCCTGCACGTCGCGCGCGTCGAGCGGCTGCACGACCGCGTCGGGCCGCTCGCCGTCGTAGCGCGTGTTGTAGACCAGCCGCGCCGTGCCGTAGCCGGGCGTCTTCGGGAACAGCACCCTGCCGCGCACCGCCGACCGCAGCGCGCGCTGGGCGGTCTTGGTGAGCGAGGACGAGCCGGCGAGCAGCTCGGCGAGGCCGCCGTCCGGCAGGGCGAGCGCCGCGGCGCCTGCGGCGGAGCCGGCGAGGAACTCGCGGCGACGGAGCGAGGACACGCGGCGATGCTATCCCGGCCGCAGGCGGCAATCTCCGAGCGCGACCCGTTGCACCGTCGTGGCCGCTTGCAGCAGCGCACCGCTCGACGACGCAGCCGGTACGAGCGCTCAGCTCGCGCTCGTCTGCCCCGACGCGACCAGTCCCTCGTCCCAGTCGCAGGGCGACTGGTTCGCCGCCTTCGCGCGGCACCCCGACCAGCTGACCGCCGCCGCAGTCCTCGGCCTCCACCCGCCGCCGCGGGTTGACGATCCCGACCAGGCCGAGCAGGCCGCCGAGCGCGACGAGTGCGGTCGAGATCCACATGCCGAGCCGGAAGGAGGAGATCGAGGCGTCCTCTGCGGCCTGGTCGACCGCGCGCGCCACGCGCGGTGGCACGCCCGTGACGCTGACGTCGGCGAGCGGCTGGTTGCGCGCCTCGTCGATCGCGCGCGCCACCGCGGGGCGACCCTGCGCAACTGCGCCGACCTTCTCGTCCAGCGTCGCGCCGAAGTGGGCGGCCACGACCGCGCCCACGGCGGCGATCGCCACCAGGCTGGCCACGCGGGCGATCGCGTTGTTGACCCCGGAGGCGACGCCGGCGTTGCTCTCGTCGGCGTCCGCCAGCACCGTGGCGGTCAGCGGTGCCACGGTAATCGAGAGGCCGACCCCGAAGACCAGCAGCCCCGGCAGCAGCTCGGTGAGGTAGTCCACGTCCGCGTCCAGGAAGGCGAACGAGGCCAGCCCGAGCGCCGCGATCAGCGGTCCGACGCCCATGAAGAAGCGCGGCCCATACCGGTCGGCGAGCATGCCGAAGCGCGTCGACAGACCGAACATCACGAGCGTCACCGGGAGGCTGGTCGCGCCGGCCTCGAGCGCGTCGTAGCCGGCGACCTGCTGCAGGTAGAGGACCAGGAAGAAGAACAGCAGCCCGAGCCCGCCGTACATCGAGAACGTCTGGATGTTCCCGACCGCGAAGTTGCGCCGCCTGAACAAGCCCAGCGGCAGCATCGGCGCCGGCGTGCGCGTCTCCCAGACGAGGAAGCTCGCGAACAGGACCGCGCCGCCGATCAGCGTGCCGAACACGGCCGGGTCGTCCCAGCCGCGCAGCGGCTGCTCGATCAGCCCGAAGGTCATGCCGGCGAGGCCGAAGGCGCACAGGGCCGCTCCGACCACGTCGACCTTCGCGCGGTCGTCGCGCGGGCGCCCCTGCGGCACCACGCGCAGGATCAGCAGCATCGTGACCAGCACCAGCGGCACGTTGATGGCGAAGATCCAGCGCCAGGAGGCGACGTCGACGAGCTGGCCGCCGACCAGCGGGCCGAGCACGGCGCCGATGCCGCCCCAGGCCGTCCAGGCGCCGACCGCCTTGCCGCGCTCGGCCGGCGGGAAGGTCGAGACGATCACCGCCAGCGCCGCCGGCGTCAGCACCGCTCCGGCCACGCCCTGCAGCGCGCGCGAGAGCACCAGCAGCTCGATCGTCGGCGCCAGCGCGCAGAACAGCGACGTGACGCCGAAGGCGGCGACGCCGATCGCGTACACGCGCCGCTCGCCGAAGATGTCCCCGAGCGAGCCGCCGATCAGCAGCAGCGAGCCGAGCGTGACGAGGTAGGCGTTCGCGGTCCACTGCTGGCCGGCGAGACCACCGCCGAGGTCGTCTGCGATCGCCGGCAGCGCGACGTTGACGACGGAGCTGTCGAGCGTGACGACGGTGGTGCCGAGGATCGCCGCCGTCAGGACCAGGCGCTTGCGAGCCTCGGTCAGCGGCATCAGCCCGCGGGGCCCCCGCCGTTGATCGACGCCGCGGCGCGCGGCTCGGGCCCGACGTAGCGGGCGCTCGGCCGGATCAGCCGGCCTTCGCGCTTCTGCTCGAGGATGTGCGCCGCCCAGCCCGCCACGCGCGCGCAGGCGAACATCGGCGTGAACAGGTTCGGCGAGACGCCGGCGTAGTCGAGCACGACGGCCGACCAGAACTCGACGTTGGTCGCCAGCACGCGGTCGGGCTTGCGCGCCTTGAGCTCGGCCAGCGCGGCCTGCTCGAGCTTCTCCGCCACCTCCAGCCGCGGCGCGTCGATCTCGCGCGCGGTGCGGCGCAGCACGCGGGCGCGCGGATCCTCGGCGCGGTAGACGCGGTGGCCGAATCCCATCAAGCGGGTGCCGGAGTCGAGTGCGTCCTTGACCCAGCGCTCGGCGTCGCCCACCCGCTCGACCTCGTCGAGCATCGTGAGCACGCGCGAGGGCGCGCCGCCGTGCAGCGGACCGGAGAGGGCGCCGACGCCGCCGGACAGGGCCGCGGCCACGTCCGCGCCGGTCGAGGTGATCACGCGGGCGGTGAAGGTCGAGGCGTTCATGCCGTGCTCGGCGGCGGAGATCCAGTAGGCGTCGATCGCCTTGACGTGGCGCGGGTCGGCCTCGCCGCGCCAGCGGATCAGGAAGCGCTCGGGGATCGAGGTCGCCTTGTCGACCTCTCTCTGCGGCACCGGCGGCTTGCCGATGCCGCGCGCCGACTGGGCTACGAACGAGAGCGCCATCACCGACACGCGTGCGAGCTCGTCGCGCGCCTGCGCGTCGTCGATGTCGATGATGGGCTGCAGGCCCCACTCGGGGGCGAGCATCGCCAGCGCGGATTGCAGGTCGACGCGCGGATCGCCGGTGCGCACGGCGAGCGGGTGCGGCTCGGCGGGCGGCATGCCGGGCTCGTACGAGCCGTCGACCAGCAGGCCCCAGACCTTCTCGAACGGCACGTGGCCGACGAGCTCCTCGATGTCGACGCCGCGATAGCGGAGCGCGCCGCCCTCCTTGTCGGGTTCGGCGATCGAGGTGTCGAACGCGATCACGCCCTCGAGACCCGAGGGCACCTCAATGAGCTCGGCCATCAGGCCTCCTTGTGCGTGAGCTGGGAACGCGTCTGAGATTACTCGCGAGCGCTCGGCGCACGAGACTAAGCTGAACGCCGTGCGCATCCTCGACGAGCAGCTGGAGCGCTACCTCCGGGATTCGCGGCCCGAGCGCTCCGGCGTGATGGCCGAGTTGGAGGCAGTCGCCGAGCGCGACTCGGTGCCGATCGTCCACTGGGAGACCGGTCGCTTCCTGGCGACGCTCTGCCGCGCGCTCGACCCGGTCGTGCTCGAGGTGGGCACCGCGATCGGCTACTCGGGCCTGCACATGGCCGAGCAGCTGCGCGCGGGACGACTGGTCACGCTCGAGCTCGATCCCGACCGCGCGCGTCAAGCGCGAGACGCCTTCGAGGGAGCGGGCGTGGCCGAACGCGTCGAGCTCGTCGAGGGCGACGCGCGCGAGACGATCCCGACGCTCACCGGCCCGTTCGACCTGCTGTTCGTCGACGCCGCCAAGGTCGAGTACCGCGGCTACGTCGAGTTGGCGGAGCCCAAGCTCTCGCCGCGAGCGCTGCTGATCGTCGACAACCTGCTGATGAGCGGCGAGGTCGCCGCCGCGGCGGGCGCGCAGACGCGCTGGAATCCCGCCTCGCTCGAGGCGGCGCGGGCGCTGAACGCCGAGCTGCTGGCCGGCGACCGCTGGCTGGGCTCGGTGCTGCCGATCGGCGACGGCGTCGGCTTCGCCACCCGCCGCGCGTAGGGCCGAAATTCCTCGCCCGGCACGGCGCGAGCCGGTGTAGCGTGGGCCCGTGAGACGCTTCCTCCTGCGCCTTGCCACGGCCGCGCTCGGCGTCGTGGCCGTCGCGCCCCAGGCGCACGCGATCGGGTTCGGCGCGAACCTCGCGCTGCCGGCCAACGTCCCCTTCGACTGCACCGTGCTGCCGCTGCCGACGGCCTTCGGCAACGGCTACTACACGGCCCCCAGCGGCGCGCCGACGTGCACCTGGGCGAACGTGGGCACGATCGACAGCCCGCAGGCCGGCAGCTTCCTCGTCCCCGTGGCGGGGACGGTCACGCAGGTGCGGGTGCGCGTCGGTCCGGTCATCGGGCCGATGCAGGTCGTCGTGCTGCGGGCGTTCCGCGACTTCTTCTCGACGGCGTCGCCGGTCTGCTGCACCGAGGTCGGCCGCACCCCCGTCTTCACCCCCGCCCCCAACGCCGTCACCACGCTCGCCACGGCGCTGGCCGTCCGCAAGGACGTCGTGCCGGACCCGGTCAACCGCTCGCTGACCTTCGACTCGCTGGCGCTCTCGGTGCTGGCACCGAACGTGCCGATCCCGGCGTTCGACAGCGGCCTGCACGACCCGGGCAACTTCGACAGTCCGTCGGCGGTCGTCTACCACCCGGCCGTCGGTCCCGGCCAGGAGCGCTTCCTGAACTCCGGCGTCGGCGGCTTCCAGGTGCTGATGGACGCCGACGTGACGCCGTCGGGCAGCGGCGCCGGCCCGGCGCCCGGCGGAGGCGGACAGGCCCCGGCCGCGATCGCGCTCGTCCAGCGCGCGGTCAGCGTGCGCGGCGGAGTCGCGCCGCTGCTGGTCCGCTGCAGCCTCACGACCGGGCGCTGCACCGGCACGCTGCTGCTGCAGTCGCGCCGGGGCGCGGCAGCCGCGGCGGCCAAGCGCCGCACCGTCACCTACGGCCGCGCGAAGCTCGACGTCGCGGCCGGCAAGCGCGCCACGATCCGGCTCGAGCTCTCGAAGGCAGGGCGCAGGCAGCTGGCCGAGCGCGGCAAGCTGCGCGCCTGGACCAACGTCTCCAGCGCCGGCACGCGCACGCGGGTAGCTCGCGTGACGCTGCGGCCGAAGCGCTAGCCGTAGCCGGCGATCGCGATGACGAAGAACACCGACCCCGCCATCACGAGCAGGATGCCGGTGGCCACCAGTGCGGACAACTTCGTGACGTGGCCGACGATGGCGACGAGCATCCCGATCGGCATCAGCAGGAAGCTCACGCCCAGCAGCGACCGCAGTCCCTCGGGGGACGACGAGTCGAGCGACGGGAGGTCGACTTGGGCAAGCCAGGCGGCGAGCAAGCTGTCGAAAGTATCCTTGCTCGCGTGAGCGACGAGTTCCAGACCATCGAGCAGGCCCGCGAACGACTCGGCGAGGCGGGCTATCTCGCCGGCGAATCGACCGCCCTCGTCTCGTTCCTCGCCGGGCGCCTGGGCAAGCCGGTGCTGGTCGAGGGCCCCGCGGGCGTCGGCAAGACCGAGCTCGCCAAGGCGATCTCGCGTGCGACGGGGCGCTCGCTGATCCGCCTGCAGTGCTACGAGGGCCTCGACGAGGCCAAGGCGCTGTACGAGTGGAACTACCGCAAGCAGCTGCTGCGGATCCAGACCGAGGCCGCCGACACCGGCTGGCAGGAGGTCCAGGACGACATCTTCGGCGAGGAGTTCATGCTCGCCCGCCCGCTGCTGACCGCGATCTCCTCCGCCGAGCCGGTCGTGCTGCTGATCGACGAGATCGACAAGACCGACCAGGAGTTCGAGGCGATGCTGCTGGAGGTCCTGTCGGACTTCCAGATCTCGATCCCCGAGCTGGGCGTGGTCGAGGCGCGCACCCATCCGCTCGTGCTGCTGACCTCGAACAACTCGCGCGAGCTGACCGAGGCGCTCAAGCGCCGCTGCCTCTACCTCTGGCTCGACTACCCGGACGTCGAGCGCGAGCTGGAGATCGTGCGCCTGCACGCGCCCGAGCTCGACGGGCACGTCGCGCGCAAGCTGGTCGAGGTCGTGCACATGGTGCGCGCGCTCGACCTCAAGAAGCCGCCCTCGATCGCGGAGTCGATCGACTGGGCGCGCGCGCTGCTGCTGCTCGGAGCCGACGACATCGACCGGGGCGTGCTCGAGCAGACGATGTCGATCATCGTCAAGCACCGCACCGACCTCGATCTCGTCGCCGAGCGCGTCGGCGTCAAGCTCGAGGGCGGCCTGCTCGGCGCGCAGCGCCAGGCGGGGTGAGCCCCAAGCCGGCTCTCTACGGCGGCATGCCCGAGCAGCGGGGGCCGGACGGGATGGCGCCGCGGCTGCTCGAGTTCGCCGACGAGCTGCGCAAGGAGGGCGTCGCGGTCGGCACCTCGGAGCTGCTCGACGCCTTCGAGGCGCTCGAGGCGGTCAGCTGGACCGACCAGCGCGACTTCCGCGAGGCGCTCGCGACCACGCTGGCCAAGTCGCAGGAGGACCGTCACGTCCTCGACGTGCTGTTCGAGCGCTTCTTCTTCCGCGCGGTCGAGCGCGAGGCGATCGAGCGCGAGTTCACCGACGAGCCCTTCGAGGGCGGCGAGGGCCTCGACCTCGACGCCCTGCGCGAGCGCATCCGCGAGGCGATCCGCTCCGGCAGCGAGGGCGAGTTGCGCGACCTGGCGCGCCTGGCGATCGCCGCCTTCGGACGTCAGGGCGAGGGCTCCGGGGTGATCGGCGTGGACGTCCAGCGCATCCGGCGCACGCTCGGCCTCAAGGGCGAGCCGTCCGGCGCCCAGCAGGCCGACCCGGACGCGGTCCCGCGCGACCGCCTGCAGCAGTTCGAGCAGATGGTGCGGCGCGAGCTCGAGCGCCAGCTGATCGAGCGCACGGGCACGCTGCCGCCGGCCAAGCCGCTGCGCGAGTTCGACCGCGCGCTGCCCTCCAACGCCGCCCAGGACCTCAGCCAGGTGCACCGCGTGGTCGCGCAGCTCAAGCGGCGGCTGGCCTCGCAGGGCAAGGAGCACCGCGGCCGGCGCCGCTCCTGGCAGGTCGACGTGCGCCGCACGATGCGCGCCTCGCTGCAGACCGGCGGCGTGCCGCTCGACCTGAAGTACCGCCCCAAGCGGCCGCGCCGGCCCGAGCTGTTCGTGCTCTGCGACGTCTCGACGAGCGTCACGAGCGCGAGCGTGTTCTTCCTCTCGGTGCTGCACGCGCTGCACGACCAGTTCCGCAAGCAGCGCTCGTTCGTGTTCGTCGAGCGCATCTCCGAGGTCACCGACGTCTTCCAGCAGGAGCGCTCGTTCTCCGCCGTCTCGCGCAAGATCGCCACCGACGCGGGCGTCGCCGACGTGTCGGGCTACACCGACTACGGTCGCGTCTGGCTCGAGTTCCTCGACACCGTCGTCGACGACCTCGACCCGCGCTCGACCGTGATCGTGCTCGGCGACGCGCGCACCAACGGCCGCGAGCCGCACGCGAACGTGTTCTCCCAGGTCGCCGAGCACGCGGGTCGGACCTTCTGGATCAACCCCGAGCCGAAGCTGTACTGGAACTACGGCGACTCGGTGATGTCGGCCTACGAGCCGTACTGCGACGGCGTCTTCGAGTGCTGGACGACCAAGCAGCTCGAGGCGTTCGTCAACGCGGTCGCGGACCCGCAGGCGACGCGCTGATCGGGCGGCGCAACTTCGACACTTCCTGAGTTATATTGGACACATATGCGTTTCCCAGCACCCATGAGGGGGGTCGCTGTCGCCGCGGGTCTCGCCGCGACCGCGTTTGCCGTCCCCGCCATCGCCCAGGACCAACCATCGACCGAGCTCGGCCCGATCGACGTCAAGGTCAAGGTCAAGGTGACCCCGAACAAGGTCGGGACGCCGAAGCATCCACAGCCGATCAAGGTCAAGCTCGACGCGGAGCTGATCGCCGAGGACCTCAGCTTCGAGCGGCCGATCGTGGACAAGGGCACGGTGCTGCTCGGCAAGGGCGGCGTCTGGAACGGCGCCAAGTTCCCCAAGTGCACGGAGACGATCCTCAACCGCAAGGGCCTCGACGCCTGCCCGAAGGGCTCGATCTTCGGCAAGGGCTACGCGACCGGCTACGCGGACACGGTGCGCACGACGCCGAAGATCACGGTCGTGAACGGCGGCGCCAAGGTGGCGTTCGGATACGTGCAGCTGACGAACCCCGCGCGCGTCAACGTCGCGGTGCCGACGACGATCAAGAAGCGCAGCGGCAAGTGGTCCTATCAGCTCGACTTCGACGTGCCGTCCTCGCTGCAGTTCGTGGCCGGCGTGCCGATCTCGCTCACCAAGCTGCACCTCGAGCTGGGCAGAAAGGACATCCTCGCCAGCACGTACTGCCCACCTGACAACAAGTGGAAGTACGAGAGCAAGTCGGTCCTGCTCGACGGCCGCACGCCGGAGATCAAGGGCTCGGTCGCCTGCCGGCGCTGAGCGAATGACCCGCCGCGGCGCTGGCGGAGCTTGGCTCTCGGCGCCGCGGCCCGATCGACGTCGAGGTCAATGGCATGGTGCCGTGCTCTGGCACGGTTCCCTGCCGGCGCTAGACTGCGCCGCGCAAGACAACTCAGGGGGGCTCGCGGGGCAAGCGGGCTGAGATAGCGCCCTCGACATCGATCGCCTGGCGCTGACCCTTCGAACCTGTGGGGTAATGCCCGCGGAGGGAGCGATGGGCACGCAGGCAGAGGCTCCATCGACGGAGCCTCTTTCGTCGAATCGGACCGCGGTGGCGCTGACTGGCGTTCGGCGGTCCTTCCGTGCTCGCAAGCGCGGCGAGGTCGTCGCCCTGGACGGGATCGACCTGCGCGTGGAGGCCGGCGAGGTGGTCGCCGTCGTCGGCCCGTCGGGGTGCGGCAAGTCGACGCTGCTCGAGATCGTCGCCGGATTGCAGGAGCCGGATGCCGGCGTGGCCACGGTGGAGGACGGCGGCGCGGAGCGCGCCCGTGCCGACACGGCTGCTCCACGGCTCGAGGCCTGCGCCTACATGCCGCAACGCGACCTGCTCCTGCCCTGGCGCGACGCGCTCGGCAACGCGGCGCTGGCGCTCGAGTGCCAGGGCGTGCCGCGCGGCGAGGCTCGCCGCCGAGCCTCGCCGCTGTTCGAACGCTTCGGCTTGGCGGAGTTCGAACGCTCGCGACCGGCAGCGCTGTCCGGCGGCATGCGCCAGCGCGTCGCCTTCCTGCGCACGCTGCTGCCCGGCCGGCCCGTGCTGCTGCTCGACGAGCCCTTCGGCGCGCTCGACTCGATCACGCGCGGCTCGATGCAGGAGTGGCTCGCAAAGGCGCTCGTACGGGAACCACGGACGGTGCTGCTCGTCACCCACGACGTGCAGGAGGCGCTGCTGCTCGCCGACCGCGTCGTGATCCTGTCGCCGCGACCGGGCCGCGTGGTCGCCGAGCTCGAGGTGTCCCTCCCCCGCCCGCGCGTGCGGCGAGAGCTGGTCGCCACCCCCGAGTTCGGGCGGCTGGAGCAGGCCGCGCTGGAGGCGCTCGAGCGCGGCGCGAAGCAGGCTACGGCGCCGGGGGTCCCGCGTGGCGGCGCCTCGGCGGGCTCGTCGGGGGTCGGCTCGTGAGACGCACGCTGCTCGCCACTGCCCTGCTCCTCCTGTTCGTCGCCGCCTGGCAGCTCGTCGCATCGCTCGACTCCGTCGACGACCTCACGCTCGCCTCCCCCGCCGAGACCTGGCAGGCGCTGCGCGACGACCGCTCGCTGCTGTTCGACAACGCCTGGGTGACGCTCGTCGAGGTCCTGCTCGGACTCGCGATCGCGGTCGCGCTCGGCACGCTGTTCGCGCTCGCGATGCACCTCAGCCGCACGCTGCGCGACGCCGGCTACCCGCTGCTGGTCGCCTCGCAGGCGATCCCGATCGTCGTGCTGGCGCCGATCTTCGTGCTCGTCTTCGACTACGGCATCGCCTCGAAGCTCGCGATCGTGGCGCTGATCTGCTTCTTCCCGATCACCGTCAACGTGCTCGACGGCCTGCGCTCGGTCGACCCCGAGCAGCTGAAGCTGCTGCGCAGCTTCGGCGCCGGCCGGCTCCGGACGCTGCGCTCGGTCGAGTTGCCGACGGCGCTGCCGTCGTTCTTCTCCGGGCTGCGCGTGGCCGCGACGGTGGCCGTGATCGGCGCCGTGTTCGGCGAGTGGGCCGGCGCCGACGAGGGCCTGGGCCGCCTGGTGCTGCTCGGCAACAACCAACTGGAGACCCCGCGGGTGTACGCGGGGACCGTGATCCTGACCCTGATGGCGGTCGCGCTGTTCGTGCTCGCGTCGCTCGCGGAGCGCGTGGCCTGCCCCTGGAACCGAGAAGAGGAACCCGCATGATCCGTCGTGTCCTGGTCCCGTTGCTGGGACTGCTGCTCGCCGTCGCCGTCCTGGCCGGCTGCGGCGAGAAGCAGGAGGTGCTCGAGCCGAGCGGCTCGAAGCAGGTCGAGCTGATGCTCGACTACTTCCCCAACGCCGATCACGCCGGCGTCTACGCCGCCCAGGCCAACGGCGACTTCGAACAGGCCGGGCTCGACGTGACGATCCGCCAGCCGCCCGACCCGGCCGCGCCGATCAAGCAGGTCGCGGCAGGTCGCGTCGACCTCGCGATCTCCTACGAACCCGAGGTGCTGCGAGCACGCGACCAGGGCCTCGACGTCGTCTCGATCGCCGCGATCGTGCGCGAGCCGCTGACGTCGATCATCTCCTTGCCGAAGGCGAAGATCGCCGGGCCGCGCGACCTGGCCGGCAAGACCGTCGGCACCGCCGGCATCGACTACCAGTCCGCCTACCTGCAGACGATCCTCGACGACGCCGGTGTGAACCCGGACTCGGTCGGGGAGCGCAACGTCGGCTTCTCGCTCGTGCCCGCGCTCGTCTCGGGCAAGGTCGACGCCACGCTCGGCGCGTTCTGGAACTACGAGGGCGTGCAGTTGCGCCGCGCGGGCAAGAAGCCCCGCATCATCCGCATCGAGGACGCCGGCGTCCCCACCTACGACGAGCTCGTGCTCGTGGCCAAGGGCTCGACGCTCGACCGCGACCGCGACCGCTTCCGCGCCTTCGTCGGCGCGCTCTCGCGTGGCACGCAGTCGCTCGAGCGCGATCCCGACCAGGCGATCCAGGGGCTGCTGAAGGCCAATCCGGACCTCGACCCGGGTCTGCAGCGTGCCGTTCTGAAGGTGACGCTGCCGCTGCTGCTCCCGGCGCGCGGCAAGCCCTTCGGCTGGCAAGATCCCGCCGCATGGGACGCCTTCTCGGCCTGGATGCGAGAGAACGACCTGCTCGATCAGCCGGCGGACCCGCGCGGCTCGCTGACCAACGAGCTACTCCCCGGATCCGGGCTCTGAAGCGCCTCCCGCTGCTCCTGGCGCTGCTCGCGGCGCTCGCGTCGGGCGCCTGCGGCAGCGACGACGGCGGTTCCGACTCCTCCGGCGACGGCGACCCTCGAGCGCTGCTGAAGCGTGGCTTCGCGACGGACGTCTCCAGCGGCGAGTTCGCGCTGTCGTTGCAGCTGACGCTCGAGGGCGGGCCCGTCACCTCGTTCGAACTCGAGCTGGACGGGCCGTTCAGCGGCTACGAGTCGGACACGCCGCCGAACCTCGACTGGAACTTCACCGCCGAGCTGGACGAACAGGCGGTGACGGGGAAGGTCGTGGCGCTGCCCGACAACGCCTTCGTCGTCTACGACGGCGAGCCGTTCGAGGTCGGGGAGGCGTCTTGGAGGCAGCTACGGCGCAAGCTGCTGAGCGGCGAAGAAGGGCCGACGACGTTTGCGGAGGCGAGGGTCACCCCGCTCGACTGGGTCAGCGACCTGGAGCTCGAGGGACGCCAGCAGATCGGCGGCTCGCAGACGACGAGGGTCGACGGGCGCCTGGACGTCGGCCGCTTGCTCGCCGACGTGAACACGTTCGCGGGCGAGTCCGGCGGACGGCTCAGCGACGCGGAGGCCCGGCAGATCGAGGCCGCGGTCGGCGACGCCGACTTCAGCGCCTCGATCGGCAGCGACGGCATCTGGCGCCGGCTCTCGACCACCGTCTCCTTCACCGTCCCGCCGGAGCTGCGCTCGAGCCTCGGTGGCATCGAGCAAGGCGACCTGCGACTCGACATGGAGCTCGACGATCCCAACGAGCCGCAGCGCATCGAAGCGCCGCCCGGCGATCCCGAGCCGATCGCCAACCTGCTGGATCGGCTCGGGCTGCCGACCGACCAGCTCGGCATCTCGCCGCCGGCGTCCGGCAGCTCGCGGCTACTCCTCGCGCTCGTCGAGATCCAACGCGAGCGAGTTGATGCAGTAGCGCTGGCCGCCCGGGCCGGGGCCGTCGGGGAAGACGTGGCCGAGGTGGCTGCCGCAGCGCGCGCAGTTGACCTCGGTGCGGACCATGCCGTGGCTGGTGTCCTCGTGCAGCTCGACCGCCTCGGCGATCGCGGGCTCGGTGAAGCTCGGCCAGCCGGTGCCGGAGTCGAACTTCGTCTCGGAGCTGAACAGCTCCGCGCCGCAGGCGCCGCAGCGATACATGCCGTCGGCCTTGGAATGCGTGTAGGCGCCGGTGAACGGCGGCTCGGTGCCGGCTTCGCGCAGGACGTGGAAGCGGTCCGGAGACAACTCCTCGCGCCACTGCTGATCGGTCTTCTCGAGCTTCTCGGCCATCGGTCCTCCGTCGGTCTCGGGCTCTAGGGACGCTGGACGTAGCGCCTGTTCAAAGCGTAGAGACCGGCGAGCGCGGCGTAGGGCTCGTACGGTGCGAAGAACGCGCGCACCTCGTCCTCGGTGGCACGCCTGCCGAGGTCCGTCCAACGCGCGACCGAGACGACGTAGGCGAGGTCGCCGGCCGGCAGCTGGTCGTCACGGCCCTGGCCCTCGAAGGCGAGCATCTCGAGCGTCCAGGAGCCGATCTCGCGGATCGCACGCAGCCGCTGCCAGGTCGACTCGTGCTCGCCGAGGTCGGCGCGCCCGGAGGCCACCTCGCGCGCCACCCGCACCATCGCGATCGAACGCTTGGGCGCGAGGCCGCAGGCCTCGAGCTCGGCCGGCGCCCGACCGGCGAGCAGCGCCGGCGCCGGCACGTCGCGCAGGCTGCCGCAGGCGCTGCGAGGCCCCCAGCGGCGCACGATCCTGCGCTGGATGCCGGCGGCGCGACCGGACTCGATCAGCTGCTCGGTGATCGCCCAGACGAGCGCCTCGAACGGCTCGGGCCGCCGGCGTGGCCGCAGCCACGGCCGCGCCCGGATCACGGGCCCGATCAGGGGGTCGCGCTTGAAGGCACGGTGGAAGTCGCGCAGGTCGTGGTCGGTGCCGAGCGCGAAGCGCATCCGGTCGATCGCCGCCAGCGCCGTGTCCCGGCGCTCAGCCTCGGCGCGGAAGCGCACCCGCTTGCCCGCCGCCCAGGCGCGCACGACGGCCGGTTCGCCGTCGGGATGGAGCAGACGCACGAGGGCGCCCTCGCAGCGCAGCAGCGTGCCGTCGCGGCCGGCGCCGGGCAGGCGGTAGGGACCGATCGGCACGACGTCGAGCTCGACGGCCACACCCGGCGTGGAGCGCTCCTGCGCCACCGGGCCGCTCCCGTCCGGTGCGACGGAGCGGGACCGTCCTCGCGGCCGTCGCGCGGGCCGGCTGTGGGCCGAGGCCTCTATCGGTCCTTCAAGAGGTGCACGTCGACCAGGAACGAGCGCGAGCCGGCGATCTCCACGCCGCGGCTGCGACCGCGACGACCCAGGCGCGAGCCGCGCAGGCGACGGGCGGCGCGGGGCTGGCGCAGGACGCGCACGAGCACGAAGGCCGCGACGCCGAGCAGGAAGCCGCCTGTGGCGGCGGCCACCGCGACGGGCAGCGGCACGGGGCGGACCTGCTCGAGGACACCGGGATCGGCGCCGGAGTCCACCGGCCGTACCTCGGCCAACACCGGCAGCGGCCGCTCGTCGACGGGCTCGCCGGTGACCTCCTCCGCCAGCTCGGGCTCGCGATCGTGCTCGGGCTGTGCCGGTTCGGGCATCGGGCGAGTGTAGCCAGGCCTACGGCGTCAGCAGGCGCTCGTACATGCGGTAGCGCTTGACGACGCTGCCGCCGAGCGCCTCCATGCCGCGGTTGAGGCCGCGGTTGGTCTCCAGCACCCAGCCCGCCTCGCCCCACTTGACCGGCGTGGCCGCCGCCATGTCGAAGTGCTCGATGTAGAAGCCGGCCGCCACGCCGGTGTGCTGGTAGGCCGGCTTGACGCCCAGGAAGCCGATCCGGCAGCGGTCGATGATCCGCTTGCGGCGCAGGTAGTGGACCCAGCCGGTCGGGAACACCCTGCCGTTCATCCGCTTGAGCACCTGGTTGATGTCCGGGACCGTGATCGCGATCCCGACCGTCTCCCCCGCCTGCGTCTCGGCGACCATGAACCACGACTTGTCGTAGACGATGTGGAGGTCCTGCGCGTACACGTCGAGGTCCTCCTTCGAGTACGGCACGAAGCCCCAGTTGTTCGCCCAGGCCTCGTTGTAGAGCTCGCCGAAGTGGTCCAGCTCGCGCCGCAGGTGGCGCCGGCTCATCTTGCGGATCGTGATCCCGTGCTTGGGCTCGAGCGCCTCGGCCAGCTCGAAGATGATCGGCAGGATCTTCTCCCGCTGGCCGATCACCATCTCCCACATCAGCAGGTCCATCGCCTTCTCCAGCCCGGCCCGCTCGCACAGCTCCCGGTAGTAGGGCGGGTGCCAGGGCTGGCGCACCATCGGGTCGCGCTCGAAGCCCTCGATCAGGATCCCGGACTCGTCGTTCATGGTGAAGTCCATAGGACCGACCATGCGCTCGCGCCCGCGGTCTGCCAGCCACTGCGCGGCGGCGTCGAGCAGCGCGTCGAGCACCTCCTGGTCGTCCTCGAACTCGAGGAAGCCGAACATCCCCCAGGCGTTGTCGTGGTACTCGTTGAAGGCGTGGTCGATCTGCGCGCTGACGCGCCCGACCACCCGGCCGTCGCGGCGGGCGAGGAACAGCTCCGCGTCGCCGTGCTTGAAGAAGGGGCCGACGCGCCGATCGAGCCACAGCCTGCGCTCGATCCGCAGCGGTGGCACCCACGGGGTGCCGATAGCATGCAGGCGGAACGGCAGCTCGACGAACTCGCTGCGGTCTCGCCGCGACCTGACCGGGCTGACCTCGACCGCCACGGCGCGGCACCCTATATGCCAACCGCCATCGACATCTTCGAGAAGGCACGCCGGCACGAGCGCCTGGAGCAGTTGCAGGCCGCCCGCGACCACGACCTGCTGCCCTACTTCCGCACGCTCGAGGGCCCGGCCGGCCCGGTCGTCGAGATGGAGGGCGCCGAGCGGATCATGCTCGGCTCCAACAACTACCTCGGCCTGACCGGCGACGAACGGGTGATGCAGGCCGCGCGCGACGCGCTCGAGCGCTACGGCACCGGCGTGACCGGCTCGCGCTTCCTCAACGGCACGCTCGACCTGCACCTCGAGCTCGAGCGCGAGCTGGCCGAGTGGATGGGCACCGGCGACGCGCTCGTCTACACCACCGGCTACCTCGCCAACACCGGCTCGATCGGGACCCTGCTGGAGGTCGGCGACACCGTCATCTGCGACTCGGGCGACCACGCCTCGATCCTCGACGCGGTCTCGATGTCGCGGGCGCGCATCCGCCCCTTCCGCCACAACCGGCTCGACAAGCTCGAGACGATGCTCACCCGCGCCGAGAGCGACGGCGGCGGGGTGCTGGTGGTCGTCGACGGGCTGTTCTCGATGGAGGGCGACCTCGCACCGCTGCCCGACATCGTCGCCCTGGCGCGCGAGCACGGCGCACGCCTGATGGTCGACGAGGCCCACGGCGTCGGGGTGCTCGGCGAGCGGGGCGCCGGCGCCAGCGAGCTGCTCGGCGTCGAGGACGACGTCGACCTGCGCATGGGCACGTTCTCGAAGTCGCTCGCGTCGTGCGGCGGCTTCATCGCGGGGCCCGCGGACGTGATCGACTTCCTGCGCGTCCAGTCGCGCTCGTTCATGTTCACCGCCTCGGCGGTGCCGGCCGCGGTCGGCGCGGCGCTCGGGGCGCTGCGCATCATCCGCTCGCCGGAGGGGCCGCAGCTGATGGCGAAGACGCTCGACAACGCGCGCTACCTCTACGACGGGTTGGCCCAGCTCGGCTATCAGGTGATGCGGCCGAACACGCTCCCCGGCGGGGGCGAGCTGATCACCCCGATCGTGCCGGTGCTGATCGGCGACGACTGGCAGGCCGTGCTGCTCTGGAAGGCGCTCTACGACGAGGGCCTGTACGTCAACGTCGCCCTCTACCCGGCCGTGCAGCGCGGCGGCGCGCTCCTGCGCACGAGCGTGATGGCCAGCCACGAGCGCGAGCACCTCGACCGTGCGCTCGCGATCTTCGAGCGCGTGCGCGACCAGGTGCCCGACGCACCGCCAGCCGATCTCGGTGGCTGAGCGCCGGCCGGCGATCGTCGCTGTCGACGACGAGCCGGCCGTCCTCGCCGCCGTCGCACGCGACCTGCGGCGCGGCTTCGGGGAGCACTACCGCATCCTGCGCGCCGGCTCGGGCGCCGAGGCGCTCGACCTGTTGAAGGAGCTGCGCACCCGCGGCGACCAGGTCGCGCTGCTGATCGCCGATCAGCGCATGCCCGGCATGGAGGGGACCGACTACCTCGTCGAGGCGCGCACGCTCGTGCCGGACGCCAAGCGCGTGCTGCTGACCGCCTACGCGGACACCGAGGCGGCGATCGCCGCCATCAACGATGTCGCGCTCGACTACTACCTGCTCAAGCCCTGGGACCCGCCCGAGGAGCAGCTGTTCCCGGTCGTCGAGGACCTGCTCACCACCTGGGAGTCCGGCGCCGCGCTCGAGGCGGGCGGCGTGCGCGTGATCGGGCACCGCTTCTCCAAGGACTCGCACGATCTGCGCGACTTCCTCGCCCGCAACCGCGTGCCGGCCCGCTGGCTGGACGTCGAGCGCGACGGCGAGGCGCGCGAGCTGCTGCAGGTGGTCGGCGTCGCCGAGGAGCGGCTGCCGGTGGCGCTGCTGGAGGACGGCGCGGTGCTCGAGCGCCCGACCGTGCTGGAGCTGGCCGAGCGCCTCGGCGTCACCGCCCAGCCCGCGCAGGAGCACTACGACCTCGTGATCGTGGGCGGCGGCCCGGCGGGGCTGGCGGCGGCCGTCTACGGCGCCTCGGAGGGCTTGCGCACGGTGATGGTCGAGCGCGAGGCGCCCGGCGGCCAGGCGGGCCAGTCGAGCCGGATCGAGAACTACCTCGGCTTTCCGATGGGCCTGTCGGGCTCGGACCTCGCCCGCCGCGCGACCGACCAGGCGCGCCGCCTCGGCGCCGAGCTGCTGACCGTCCAGGACGCCGTCGGCCTGCGCGCCGAGGGCGCGGGGCGAATCGTGGAGCTCTCCGGCGGCAGCACGCTCTCGGCCAACTGCGTGCTGGTCGCGTCCGGCGTCTCCTACCGCCAGCTCGAGGCGCCCGGCTTCGCCGACCTGACCGGCGCCGGCATCTACTACGGCGCGGCCCTGACCGAGGCGCGCTCCTGCTCCGACCAGAGCGTGGTCGTGATCGGCGGCGCCAACTCGGCCGGGCAGGCCGCGGTGCACTTCAGCGGCTACGCGCGGCAGGTGACGATGCTCGTGCGCGGCGACGGGCTCGAACGCTCGATGTCGAGCTATCTGATCGAGCAGATCGCGGCGCTCGACAACGTCGAGGTCCGCACGAACACGCAGGCGATCGCGGCCGAGGGCGAGGACGGGCACCTGCGTCGGCTGCGGCTGCGCGGCCCGGAGGGCGAGACCGACCTCGACGCCGACGCCTGCTTCGTCTTCATCGGCGCCTCGCCGCGCACGGACTGGCTCGAGGGCGTGGTGGCGCGCGACGAGCGCGGCTTCATCCTCGCCGGTCCCGACGCGCGGGCCGGCGGCTGGCCGCTCGAGCGCGAGCCCTCCCTGCTCGAGACCAGCGTGCCCGGCGTGTTCGTCGCCGGCGACGTGCGCGCCCGCTCGATCAAGCGCGTGGCGAGCGCCGTCGGCGAGGGCTCGATGGCGGTGTCGCTGATCCACCAGTACCTGGTGGACGCGTGAGCCGCCGGCCGTTCCCGCTTGCCGGCCGCCGCGCGCCCGGGTCCGACGGCCTCGACGACGCATGACCCCTTCCCCGGTCACCCTCGCCGAGCTGCGCAGCGTCGACCTCTTCGAGGAGCTCGGCGACGAGCAGCTCGAACAGTGGCTCGCGGTCACGAGCGTGCGGGAGATCGAGCGCGGCGAGCTGCTGGCCGAGGCCGGCCAGGAAGCCCCGGGGCTGCAGCTGCTGCTCGAGGGCGACGCCCAGTCGCTGCTCGTCGACCGGGGGCGCGCCGAGCCCGTCGGCATCCACCGCGCGCCGACCTGGATCGGGGCGATCGCGGTGCTGACCGAGGGGCCGTTCGGCGTGCGGATGCGGGCGGAGACGCACTGCCGAGTCGCGCTGGTGGAGCCGGAGGACTTCCGCCGCCTCGCCTTCTCGCAGCCGGCCGTGCACCGGCGCGTGATGCAGCAGGTCGCACCGGTGATGAGCCGCATCCAGGGCCTGGAGCAGAACCGCGAGCGGCTGGCGTCGCTAGGAACGATGGCTGCCGGCCTCGCACACGAGCTCAACAACCCCGCCGCCGCGGCCCGGCGTGCGGCCGCGGACATGATCGAGGCGATCAAGACCGTCGGCCAGACGCTCGACCGCTTCGTCGCGGCCGGGATCGAACGCGAGGAGGCGGCCAAGCTGCTCGAGCTGCACCACGAGGCGCTCGCCGGCGCCGAGGGCCAGACGGCGCTGGGCGCCCTGGACGCCGCCGACGCGGAGGACGAGCTGCTCGACCGCCTGGAGGACATGGGCGTACCCGAGGCATGGAGGCTCGCGTCGCCGCTGGCCGCCGCGGGCATCGACGCGAACTGGCTCGAGCGGGTGGCCGCGCTCGCCGGCCCCGCCACCGACGCGGCGCTCGGCTGGACGGCCGCCGTGTTGACCGCCCGCGACCTCGCACAGCAGCTGGAGGAGTCGACCGGGCGCATGTCGAGCCTCGTCGGCGCGGTCAAGACCTACGCCTACATGGATCGTGGCGAGCTGGTCGAGGTCGACCTGCACGAGGGGCTCGAGACGACGCTCGCCGTGCTCGGCCACCGGCTCAAGCACACCGCGATCGAGGTCGTGCGCGACTACGACCGCGAGCTGCCGAAGCTGACCGTGCGCGGCTCGGAGCTCAACCAGGTCTGGACCAACCTGCTCGACAACGCGATCGACGCCCTCGGCGACGCCGGCACGATCACGATCTCGACCCGGCTCGACGGCGGCTGCGCGGAGGTCGAGGTGATCGACGACGGCCCAGGGATCCCGGCCGAGATCCGCGAGCGCGTCTTCGACTCGTTCTTCACCACCAAGGACGTCGGCCGCGGCACCGGCCTCGGGCTGGCGACCGCACGCCGGATCGTCGTCGACCGCCACGGCGGCTCGCTCACGCTCGACTCCGAGCCCGGGCGCACCGGCTTCCTGGTGCGGCTGCCGCTGACCCAGGCGCGTGACGACTGACCGCTTGGCGCAACTTCAGCGCCGGGTGCCGGTTAGATCGGCGATGCCGCTCGCTCGCCTGCTGCTGGCCGCCGTGCTCGCCTGCACCTGCCTGACCCTCGCCGCGACGCCGGCGTCGGCCTGGGACTTCCAGCTCGGCATGGGCGACCAGCAGTCGCGCATGTTCGACGACCCGCGCTTCGAGAGACTCGGCTTCGAGCACGCGCGCGTGGTCACGCCCTACGACGTCGCCTGCCGGCCCGACCCGCTTCAGCAGTACTACCTCGACGTCTGGCTGGCGAAGGCCAAGCGCGCCGAGGTGCGACCGCTGGTGGCGTTCAGCTTCAGCCTCAGGGACGGCGCACGCTGGAAGCTGCCGACCTACCGCCGGTTCCTGCAGTGCTTTCGCGCCTTCCGCAAGCGCTATCCGCAGGTGCTCGACTTCAACCCCTGGAACGAGGCCAACCACTCCTCGCAGCCGACGTTCCGGCATCCGCGCAAGGCGGCCGGCTTCTACAACGCGATGCGCCGCGCCTGCCCGCGGCGCTGCAACGTCGCCGCCGGCGACCTGCTCGACTGGAGCAACCTGCGCCGCTGGCTCGAGCGCTACCGCCCGCACCTGCGCGGCCGGGTGCGGCTGTGGTCGATGCACAACTACCTCGACGTCAACCGCCGCCGCTCCTGGGCTGCCTCGGACACCCGCTTGATGCTGAGCCTGACGCGCGGACACCTGTGGATCACCGAGACGGCCGGCGTCGTGCACTCGGGCCGCTACAGCAAGTACTCCGAGCAGCGCGCGGTCTCGGCGGTCAAGCGCATCTTCGCGTTCGGCTCGGCGTCGTCGCGGATCACGCGGGTGTACGCCTATCACTGGCAGGCCCCGTGCACGAACGACCGCTGGGACTCGGCCTGGTTTCGCGCGGACGGCTCCGCCCGCCCGGCCTACCGCGTGCTCGTCGGCAAGCTCGCCCGCCAGTGGGGCCTCGGACGGGCGGCCACGGCCGCCCTCGACCCGCCGGTGGGACCGGAGATGTACGACGCCTGCGAGGACGAGCAGCGCCAGCGCCAGCTGGCCGAGCGACAGGACGAGCTGGCGTCCCCGGACCCCGACCTGCTGCCCGACGACGGCCTCCTGCCGGGCGGCGGCTAGCTCAGAGCGCGCGCAGCACGCCCGCGGTGACGGCCGCCGCCGCCACGACGACCAGCAGCGGCGCGCGCAGCAGCACGGCGACGGCTGCCACCGCCAGGCCCGCGGCGCGCTCGTCGACCACGAGCTCGTCGTCGCTCGCGAGCGCCTGCGTGGCGACCAGGGCGGCCAGCAGCGCCGGCGCCATCAGGTCCACGACCCTGCCCAGACGCGGCGGCAGCTCGCGCTCGCCGGCGAGCACCGGCCCCGCGGCCTTGATCGCGATCGTCGCCACGCCGACGACGAGCACGGCGGCCCAGACGGCGCTCACGCCGGAGCCTCCCCGGAACGGCGGCCGCCCTTGCGACCGTGCAGCTTCTCCGCCGGACGGCCCGATCCCCCGTCCTTCGCCGGCGAGCCGACGGACTCGTCGTCCGATGCCGCCTCCGCGCCTTGGGAGGGGTCCCGACGCAGGCCGACGAGGCACGCGAGCGTCGCGGCGATCACCGGTAGGCCGGCTGGAGCGACCGGGACCAGCGCGAGCGCGATGGCGGCGCCGGCGAGCGCCGCGGCGACGGCGTCGCGGCTACGCAGCTGCGAGGCGAGCAGGGCGAGGAAGAGCGCCGGGAAGGCCGCGTCGAGGCCGATCGTGGCGGGGTCGCCGAGACCCTCGCCGGCGACGACGCCGATCGCGGTGCCGGCGTTCCAGCCGACGTAGATCGTCAAGCCGGCGCCGAGCAGCACGCGGCGCTCGAAGTGGCCGTCGCGGTTGGACAGCGCCCAGCTCTCGTCGACGAGCAGCTGCGACTCGAGCAGCCGTCGCAGCGGACTGCCCGTGAAGGCGCCCCGCGCCGCCAGCGCCATCGGTCCGTAGCGGGCGTTGAGCAGGACGGCAGCGCCGATCGCGGCGAGCGCCGTGCCGCCGGCGCCGAGCACCGAGACCACGGCCATCTGCGCCGAGCCGGCGAAGGTGGTGGCGGACATCAGCAGCGACGCCCACGGTCCCATGCCCGCCGTCTGGGCCAGCACGCCGAAGGAGGCGCCGAGTGCGAGCACCGCCGGCAGCAGCGGCACGATGATGCGCATCCCGTCGCGATAGCTGGCGCCGGGAGCGTCGACCGGCTCGGGGCGGCGGACGCTTCGAGCCTCGTGGTCGACATCCGCCATGGACCCGAGGACGCTATCGGCCATGTGGAAGAGGAGGCCGTTCATCGAGCGCGCTCGTGCTCGCGCGGCGCGAGGGAGCGGGACTCGCGCCGCTCGACTAGCGCCCGACGACGCGCCGCAGCACCGCGACGACGTCCGCCGTCGGCACGAACGGATCGGCGATCGCGCGGCCGTCGCGCTCGCTCACCGCCGCGACCAGCTCGCCGTGCATCTCCGCCAGCACCGCGCCGCCGTCCGGGGCGACGCTGCTGTCCAGCTCCGCCAGTCGACGCACCCGGTGGGTGTCCGCCTGCGTCGCTCGCCTGATGGTGATCGCCTCGGTCATCCTGGCCTCCTCGTCGAGATGTAACCTTCAAATTCCTTACGCCAGTGATGTTATCACCATCTAAAGTCATTAACAAGTTATTTCAGGGCATTTGGAATGCCAAACCACACCACCGAACGAGCTAGACTGGACACGCGATGATCAACGAGTCCGCCCCTGAGAAATCGGCCCCCGGCGAGCTGTACCTGGTGCAGCGCTTCGTCAACAGCGTCGACCTCGAGACGCTCGAGGAAGAGCTGTCGGTCCCCGAAGCGCTACGAGCCTGGTTGGCCGAGCGCGACCTGATGGACGCCGACGAACCGGTCACCGAGGGCGACCTGCGCCGCGCGCTCGACGTCCGCGAGGGCCTGCGCGCGCTGCTGCTGGCCAACAACGGCCACGAGCTCGACGCCGCCAAGGTCGAGGCCCTCGACCGCGCCGCCAGCCGCGCCGGAGTGCGCTTGTCCTTCCCCCCCGCCGAGCCGCCCCGCTTGGTGCCGGACGCCAGCGGCGTCGACGGCGCGCTCGCGCGGCTGATGACGATCGTCGCCGCCGCCGTCGAGCAGGGCACCTGGGAGCGCATGAAGGCCTGCCCCGCCGATGACTGCGAATGGGCCTTCTACGACCAGTCCAAGAACCGCTCCGGCCGCTGGTGCAACATGGCCTCGTGCGGCAACCAGCACAAGGCGCGCACCTACCGCGAGCGGCGCCGGCAGGAAGCCCGCGCCTGAGCGCGGGGCTCGGTCGACCTACTCGACCGTGTGGACCTTGAACAGGTTCGTGCCGCCGGCGCTGCCGGCGGGCAGGCCGGCCGTGATGCCGATCTTGTCCCCCGGCCGGGCGAAGCCGGCGCGCTGCGCGGCGTCGGCGCAGGCGTCGAGCAGGTCGAGGGTGCCCATCGGCTCCTCGTGCAGCTGCGAGTGCACGCCCCAGAGCAGCAGGCAGCGACGGACGACGTCGCGGTTGGGCGAGAGCGCCAGCACCGGGGCCTTGGGCCGGTAGGCGGAGATCAGCCGTGCGGTGGCGCCCGTGTTGGTGGGACAGACGATGCACTTGAGCCCCAGCTGGTAGACGGCGCCCACCGCGCCGAAGGCCAGCGCCTGGTACTGGTTGTTGGCCTGCGGCCCGCGCTCGGCCAGCCAGCGGCCGTAGGGCAGCTCGCGCTCGGTCGTCTCGGCGATGCTGGCCATCATCTCCACCGCGAGCACCGGGTGCTTTCCGACGGCCGTCTCCTGCGAGAGCATGACCGCGTCGGTGCCGTCGAAGATCGCGTTGGCCACGTCGGCCACCTCGGCGCGCGTGGGACGCGTGGAGTGGACCATCGACTCGAGCATCTGGGTCGCGGTGATGGTGGCCTTGGCGCGGCGGCCGGCGAGCGCGAGCAGGCGCTTCTGGACCAGCGGCACCTCCTCGATCGGCAGCTCGATGCCGAGGTCGCCGCGGGCGACCATCACGCCGTCGGCCGCCTCGACGATCTCGTCGGCGTTGGCCGCCGCCTGCGGCTTCTCGATCTTGGCGATCAGCGGCGTGCTGTCCGCCCCGCGGGCCGCCAGGTGCTCGCGCACCGGCAGCAGATCCTCGCTGCGGCGCACGAACGAGAGCGCGAAGAAGTCCAGGCCCATGTCGAGCCCCGCGTCGATCAGCGCGATGTCCTCCTCGCTGACCGCCGGCAGCGCGACCGTGACGTTCGGCAGGTTGAGCCCCTGGCGCGACGCGACGCTGCCGCCGACCTCCACCCTCGCCACCACGTCGCCGTCCGAGACCGTGTCGACGCGCAGGCGCACGGCGCCGTCGGCGAGGTAGAGCACGTCGCCGTCGTGCACGAGCTCCGAGAAGCCCGGCCAGGCGATCGCCAGACGATCGGCCGTGCCCTCGACCACGTCGGGGCTGAGCACGACCTGGTTGCCGCGGCCCAGCTCGGCCACACCGCCCGCGACGGGACCGATGCGCAGCTTCGGGCCGGGCACGTCGCCGAGGATCGCGACCTCGCGCCCGACGCGTTCGGAGGCCGTGCGCACCGCCTCCACGACCTGAGCGTGCTCCTCCGGCGTGCCGTGGGCGAAGTTGAGCCGCGCCACGTCCATGCCCGCCGCGACCATGCGCTCGAGCACCGGCAGCTCGCGCGAAGCGGGACCGATGGTGGCGACGATCTTCGTGGAGCGCATCGCTGCTGAATCTACCCGTCTCGACGAACAGCGGGGCCTCCGGACAAAAAGCCCGCTCTTAGCGACTGACCCGGACGGTTCCCGGTTGACGCTCAGGTTTGAAATGGGTTTATTTGGCCACGGCCTTTGACGGCCGGCAATCGACGTAGGAGGCGCAGGGCGTCGGCGACGGGTCGGGTCCCCGAACGCAGGCATTGGCTCCGTCCTCCCGCGGGTTGTCGGCTTCGTTTTCCAGGCCACCGGGGAAGTGCTATCCGCTGACGATCGCACGATGTGCGGGGAGGTCCGATGGGCGAATCAGCCACGCTCGAGGCTGGGCAAGAACAGCATCTGCAGGCTCTGGAGTACGCCAACCGCGTGCGGCTGGCGCGCGCCGAGATGAAGCGCGAGATCGCCGCGGGGGCGCTGTCGGCGGCGGACGTCGTCCTGCGCTGCCCGTGGCAGGCGCACAGCATGTCGATCAGCGATCTGCTGATGAGTCAGAAGCGCTGGGGACGCACGCGCTGCCGCCGGCTGCTGGTGTCGCTGGGAGTGCCGGAGAACAAGCAGGTGGGCACGCTGACCGAACGTCAGCGCCTTGCGCTGGCAGCGATGTTGGCCGCCAAGAGCGCCGACCGCCAAGCAGAAGCAGCGCCGCTCGCGAGGGAACGCGAGCTCTCGATCGCCTGAGCTCTCGGAGCTCGGGCGGCGGTCAGACAGGCCGCCGGCCGAGCTCCTCGAGCGGCTCGTCCGCCGTCAGACCGGGACCGAGTGTCGCCAGCTCGACGATCGTCCCGTCCGGATCACGGAGGTAGACCGCCTTGAAGTAGGTGCGGTCCATCACCTCGGTGCAGGGGATGCCGCGCGAGACCAGGTACTCGCGCCAACCGACCAGCTGCTCCTCCGACTCCACGGCCAGCGCGAAGTGGTGGACCGTGCCGACGCCGACCCGTCCCTCCTCGAGATCCGGATACTCGAGGCAGGTGACGATCGTGCCCGGCCGTCCCTCCTCGTCGCCGAAGAAGAGGTGGCGCGCGTCGCGGTCGTCCTCGTTGCGCGTCTGCTTGACGACCCGCATGCCGAGCAGGTTGCGGTAGAAGTCGACCGAGCGCTCCACGTCCCGGCAGATCAGCGTGACGTGGTGCAGCCCGGTGATCCGCAGCCGGTTCGACACGGCCGGCACGCTAGCGGAAACCAAGCCCGCCGGAGCGGCGCTTGAACAGCTCGCGCAAACCGTAGAACGAGCCGGCGAAGACGAGCACCCCGATCAGCGTGATCGCCCACAGCTTGACCGTGCCGAGGCCGAGCACGAGTACGGTGATGGCCGCAAAGGTGGCTACGCCGGCCAGCAGCGCACTGTGGGAACGAAAGCCGGCCAGGTGCTCGCGCAGCGCCAGCTCGCCGCCGCCGAGCGAGGCGAGCACGAGCCCCGCCACCATCCGCTCCTGGCCTTCCTCCCCGCTGAAGACGCCCCAGACCAGGATCAGGATCCCGAGCAGGACGACCAGCTCGGAGAGCGGGAAGCTGCCCCACGGCGCGGGTGGGCGCTCGCTCGCCGGCGGGCGGGCGGCACGCGGCCGCGGCGGCCGGGCAGGGCGCACGTCGCGGCTCGCCGGCTGACTCGCCCGCGTGCGCCGGGCCGCGTCGCGCTCGGCGCGCGTGGTCGCCGGACGCGCGGCGTCCGGGCCCGCCCCTTCGGCGCGCTTGCGGCTACGGCGTCCCATGTCAGGTGGCTAATGGACAGCCGGAGCTGATGACCACGCGCCACCAGCCCGCCAGCATTCCGACGAGACCGAGACGAGGACGTACGTGCCAGTGCTTGCAGCCGGGTTCGCCGATGTCGGCGTTCGAGACGCGCACCCACTTGTAGGCCTTCGGATCGAGCAGCATCTCCTCGATCAGGCGCCGCTTGCGCTCCTCGGCTGCGGTGCGCTCGGACAGGTCCAGGCGCCCCCTGTGCACGCGCTCGGCGAGGTCGTCGCGCAGCTGCTCGAGCTCGCCGAGCGAGAGCAGGCGTGGACCGCCACGGCCGGACACGTCGAGCTCGAGTCCCTGGCGCGGCCAGACCGAGCAGAACAACTGCGACAGCTCGTCCTCGAGCCGTGCGATCTGCCCCAGCAGCGTGCGCCGCGCGGCGTGTTCGTCCGGCCGCGTGTGCGGAACGACGGGTGCTGCTCTGATCCGCAGGACCTCGGGCACGTGCCTCCCCGGGCAGTCGACTGTCGCCACCATACCAGTGGTCGGGTGCCGTTCGCAGCGGTTGCTCAGCCCTCGACCAGGATCTCGGCCGCGGTCCAGAGCGCTTCCTCGACGCTGATGCGCGGCACGCCCTTGACCTGCAGCGCGACCAGCACCATGCGCGCGCAGTCCGGCGTCACGCCCGCGTCCGCGGAGATGTCGCCGAGCACCATCGCCAGCGGCCGCTCGCGGTCGGCGACCACGATCTGGCGCTCGGACAGCAGCCGGGTGGCGTCGAGGCGCTCGCCCGAGCGGGCGAGGCGCAGCCCGAGCTCGCTGCCGCAGCGGTCGCCGTCGAGCGCGATCACCGGCACGCTCGTCTCCGCGACGGCGATCGTGAGCGCGTCGTCGACGCGGTTGCGACTCTTCGAGCCCACCGTGCAGCAGGCGCTCGAGGCCGATGCGCTCGGCCGGGGGGCGCTCTTGATCGGGATCGATGCCGACCTGGCGCGAGAACACGCGATAGGCCCACGGCACCGGCGACTGGCGCATCTGCACGACCTTGGCGCCGGTGTAGCGGTCGGCGAGATGCCGCAGGCGCCGCTTGAGCGCCGGCGGGCTTGGGCCTGGCCGGGCGTCCAGCGGCGCGTAGGTGACGTGCAGCTCGGGGAACTCCTCGTGCCAGCTCGGGGTCGATCCAGCCCTCGCGCAACGCCAGGTCCATCAGCCCACCAGCTTGCGGGTGCGCGCGCGCAGCTGCCCCTCGGTCAGGTTGCCGAGCCCGACGCTCTCGACCACGCCGTCCTTCGAGAACACCGTCACCGGGCAGACGCCGACCCCGTAGAGGTTGACCACGGCGCCGTCGTGGTCGACGCCGACCGGCTGGGTCCAGCGCCGGTTGCCCGCGATCTGGGCCGAGTCCTTGACCGAGTTGCCGCTCATCACGACGGCGAACTCGACGCCGGGAAAGTCGTCCTTCATGCGCTCGACGCGGTCGACCTGCGGCTCGCAGTCGGCGCCGCGGGTGACCACGAAGGTCAGCACCAGCGGCTTGGTGCGGCGCGGGCAGACGGTCAGGATCTCGCGGCCGCGGACCTCGCAGGCGGGCGCGGCGCCGGCGTCCTCGGGACAGGGGCGGTGCTGGCAGACGTTCGCGTCGGCGTTGCCCTCGAAGTCCCCGGTCGTCTCCGGGGCGGCGAACGCCGGCAGGCGCTGGCCGACCTTCGGCCCTTGGACGCCCTCGCCGGCGTTGGGCAGCGTCGTCGTGAACAGCAGCACGGCGAGGCCCATCAGCATCACGATGCCGACCGCCCAGGCGTACTTGTTGCCCGGCCGCGGCACCTCGGGCGGGCCGCGGCGCGGCTCGGGATGGGTGCGGTCGCGCTCGGCGAGGCGCTCCCCGGGCGTGCGGTCGTCCGCGGCCGCTGGGCCCTCCGAGCCCTCCCGCGCGGCGGACTCCTGCGGCTCCGCGCCGTTCCCGGCGGGGCGACCGAGGTCGCTGAAGCGGTCCTCGCTCATGCCTCGGCGCGCCCGCGCCGGCGCGGGCGGGGAATCGAGGAGAGCAGCCGGCGCGGCACGCCGGCGCGCACGGCCTTGCGCTGCTCGGCCCACATCAGGGCGGCGGGCAGCACGATCATCACGCCGAGCAGCGACACGGTCAGGTCCACGACCGTGACAATGCCGAAGTCGCGCAGCATGCGGATGTCCGAGGCGATCAGCGCGGCGAAGCCGGCGATCGCCGTGGCCCCCGAGGCGAGCACCGCGGCACCGGTCGAGGCGTAGGTGAGCTCGATCGCGCGCGCCGGCCCGGCGCCGGCCTCGCGCTCCTGGCGATAGCGCGCGGACAGCAGCACGCTGAACTCGGTCGAGATCGCGATCACGAGCGCGCCGAGGGTGACCGACATCGGGTTGAGGTTGACCTCGAGCGGGCCCGGCAACAGGCCGAGAACGAACATCAGGCCAGCCGACCAGCCGGTCGCGAGCGCGATCGGGATCAGCGGCACGGCGGCGTCGCGCAGCGAGCGGCGGACGGCGAGCAGCACGGCGAAGACGGCCGCCAGCGCGGCCAGCAGCGTCAAGCCGCGCCGCAGCGGCGAGGACAGCGCGTCGTTGGCCTCGGCGGCCAGCACCGGCAGCCCGACGACGGCGGCCTCGACGCCCTCCGGCCGCGAGGCGAGCCGGCGCTCGATGTCGTCGACGACCTCCTTCTGGCGATCGAGCGGCATCAGCCGGATGCCGAAGGCGAGGTTGGCGGTGTCGCGGTCGCGCGTGATCACGCCCTGCGAGAAGTAGGGCGGCACCGCGTCCAGGAGCGCGCGCACCTGCTTGGGGTCGGCGCTCGTGAAGAGGTCGGTCAGCGACAGCGCCGGGCAGAGCTCGGGCGCGTTCTCGGTCTGCGTGCAGCGCTTGCCCGGGCGGTAGCCGTGCGCCTTCAGCACGCCGGCCTGGAAGCGGGTCATCCAGTTCAGCACGGCCGGGGCGGTGATGTCCTCGGCGCGCACGGTCACGTCGATCTCGCCGGAGACGCCGGTCTCGCGCTGGAGGGTGTTGACGTCCTTCAGCGCCTGCAGGTCCTGCGGCACCAGCTGCGTGATGTCGGACACGACCTCGCTCCGGGTGTCGAGCGCCAGGCCGAGCACCGCCAGCGCGAGGCCGATCGCGAGCACGCGCTTGGGCTGGGTCAGCGAGAAGCCGAGCGTGCGCCAGGAGCAATCGGCCAGCCACTCGCGCGCGCCGTGCACCCGCGGGTGGGCGCCGAGCACGTGCAGCCGCTCACGCACCCGCGGCAGGGCGGGCGGCACGTCGGCGCGTCGAGGGCCGCCGAAGCGCACGAGCGCGGCGAAGCCGGCGCAGAGCGTGGCGGCGAGCGCGAGCACGATGCCGAGCACGAGCAGCAGGCCGAAGCTGCGCACCATCGGCACGGGCGAGAGCAGCAGCACGAGGAAGCCGGCGGCGGTGGCGAGGCCCGCGGTGAAGATGGTGGGACCGCCCGCCGTGGCTGCCGAGACCACGGGATCCTCCGCCCCCTTCTCGACCTCTTCGTCGTAGCGGGCCTGGAACTGGATCGCGTAGTCGACGGCGAGCCCGATCAAGACCGGCAGGACTGCGATCGAGGCCATCGTGAGATCGCCGCCGGCGAGCGAGAGGGCGCCGAACGTCATCGCCGCAGCGGCCAGGGCGAGCCCGAGCGGCAGCAGCCGCAGGCGGCTGCGGAAGACGAGCGCGAGCGTCGCCGCCATCAGCACGAGCGCGGCCCCGAGCAGGACGAAGATGGCCGACTGGACGGCGTCGGCGAGCGCGTTGGCAACGACGGGGACGCCGGTGACGATGTACTTCGCCCCCTGCTGCGGCGCGAACGGCCGCGCCGCGACGGCCTGCTCGATCAGGTCGATCGCACGCCGCTTCTCGGCGTCGCTGAGGTTCGGGCGCAGCCGCACCTGGATCAGCGCCGAGTTCTTGGACGGGAACAGGTAGGCGAAGCGCGACTTCGGCACCCCCGGCTGCGAGGTGAAGACGAGCGAGGAGACGAAGCTCTCGTTGTCGAGGCTGGGGACGTTGGTGATCCCGTAGCGCAGTGCGAGCGTCAGCAGGGTCTGCTGCGCCTGGGCCGAGACCGCGTCGCTGGCGGCCTTCGCCAGCCGCTCCTGCTCCTCGGGCGGATCGCCGCGCTGCGCCGACGCCTTGCGGGCCGCGGCCGCGGCCCGCCGCTGCTGCTTCTGCGTCGCGGTCAGCCGGCCGCGCAGCTCGTCCTGGATCTGGTTGACCGCGGTGTTGACGAACGTGCCCGGCCCGTAGACCGCCTTCGCGGGCTTCAGCTTGGCGATCGCCTCGCAGGCAGGTGGGAAGCCGGTCGACGGGTCCTTGCGGTTGGCGCGCAGCAGGCGGCGCAGCGCCTTGGGCGTGCCGTTGCCGCCGAGGCAGCCCTCCAAGCTCAGCAGCCGGCCGAGGTCCTCGCTGAGCACGGTGCGCGACAGGTTCCCGTGCACGAGCACGAGCACCGCGTCGTCGCCGAAGTCCTGCTTGAAGCGCTCGGTCGCCTGGAAGCTGTCCGAGGAGCGATCGACGAGCGTCGAGGTCGCCGCGCTGGGCTCCAACCGCAGCGCCAGGGCGGCCCCGCCGAGCGCGAGCACCGCCACCACCGCGAGCACGAGCAGCGGCCTCCTCGCCACCCCCCTGGCGATCCTCCCGAAGAACATCGGCGCTAAGCGTAGGGACCCGGCTTGCCGGTGGTGCAGGTGCCCGCTACGGAAGCGGCTGCAGTGCCGGGTAGCGGCCCGTCTGACCCACGACCGCGCCGAGCGGATCCTGCTCGACGCAGGGCGGCCGCGCACCGGCGTTCTCCGGCCCGCCGTAGACGAAGCGCTTGATCAACTCGATCAGGTCGGGCGGCAGCTCGGCCGAGGGCGCGGGCGGCGCGGGCACCGGGTTGTCGGTGCAGAGGTAGCTGCCGAAGACCTCGAAGCGCCCGTTCCTCTTCAGCTCGTCGAGGCCGCCGGGCGCGAAGTACGGGTTGGTGCGGTTCGAGCCGATGCGGGCGGGATAGCCGGCGAGCATCTCCGGGTTCGTGGGGTTGGTGGTGCGCAGGTAGTGCAGCGAGCCGGTGCCGGCGAAGTCGGTGCCGGTCGCCTGGGTGGCGGCGGTGTCGTTGGCGAAGAAGGCCGCGATCTCGCGCTTGTAGAGCCCGAGGTAGTCGGCGATCGGCGTGAAGCTACGCAGGAACGGGTCGAGCCGCGCCAGCAGCGGCCGCGTGTCGTCGAGCACCTGCTCTGCCGCCGGCACGCCGCGGCGCGAGACGCGCACGAGCGGGTCGAGGTCGGTGAAGAAGCCCTTCAGGTCCGGCGCGAGCGCCTTGGCGTCGATCAGCAGCGGCGAGAGCTGGCGCGCGGCCGGGCGCAGCTGCGTGATCAGCGGGTTCGTGTCGTCGGCGAAGCGCGTCAGGCGCGTGGTGGTGGCGCGGCCCTCGCGCAGGAAGGTCGGCAGGATGCGGAACGTCTCCGCCAGTTGCGTGTCGCGCGCGGCCGTGGTCTCGAAGACGCGGTTGGAGTTGACGATCAGGTCTCGTAGCTGGCCCTGGCGCTCGGTCAGCGCGTCGAACACGACGCCGGTGTCGCGCACGAAGCGACGCGTCGAGCCGGACTGGGCGCGCAGCACCTTCAAGACGTCGTCGGTGCGCTCGGCGAACGGGGTCAGCGCCGCCAGCACGGCGTTGATCTGCGGTCCGGCGTTCTCGACGGCGCGGCCCTGCTGGTCGAGCCAGATCGAGAACTTGCGCCGCGTCTCGGGGTCGAAGGTGCGCAGGATCTCGTCGAGCTCGACGGTCTCGCCGACCTGGCCGCGCGCCAGCGTGGCGCCGTCGGGCAGATCGCCCGAGGCAGGGTTGCCGGGCGTCAGTTCGACGTAGGTCTCGCCGAGCAGCGTCTTCTGGCGCAGGATGGCGCGCGTGTTGCGTGGGATCGGCGCGAAGCGCGAGTCGAGCTCGAGCACCGTGTCGGTGAGGCCCGTGCGACGGTTGGCCTTGACCGACTTGACCTTGCCGACGTGCACGCCGGAGATGCGCACGTCGGCCTCCTTGGCGAGCTGGGTCGCCTCCGGGAAGCCGACGGTGACGCGGTAGCCCTGTGGCTGCAGCGGCACCGAGCCGCCGAACGACAGCCACAGGAACAGCAGGATGCCGAAGCAGGAGAGCGCGAAGAAGAGCATCGTCAGGATGCGGCCGATGCTGGGGACGGTCTTGATCACGGCGTCTCCCCGATCGGCGTCTGCGTCGGCGGCACGATGTTCTGCGGACAGACCGTGCGCTCGGGCGCCGGGTTGAGCAGCCGCGTGAGCATGCCCAGGCGCGGGTTGCCGGCGATGATGCCGCGCAGCACCGCGTAGCTCGGGCAGTTGATCAGCACCACGCCGCGGCGGATCGGCCCGTGGGCGTCCTGGGCGGTGAACATCGAGGTCGCGGCGTGCGCGCCCCAGGCCGACCAGAACAGGTACGAGTCGCCGTTGCCGGGCGGGTCGTAGGCGAGCTCGTTGAAGAGCTTGTTGAGCACGCCGAAGGTGCGCGTCAGCCGCGGCGTGACGGGCGCCAGCCGCTTGGCCGTCGTGCGCAGGTCGCGCACCGTCGGCTGGGTGCTGCGCGCGAACGGGCGGATCTGGTCGCGCACGATCGGCGTCGTCTCGCGCAGGAACGGGCGCGTCTGCTGCAGTGCCGGGGCGAGGTTGCGCGCGAACGGTCGCAGGCCCTGCAGCGCCGGGCCGAGCTCGGCGGCGAAGTCACGCGTCGAGTCGAGCGTGCTGGTGGTCTGCCGCAACGCGGCGGGGAACAGCCGCAGGGCCTCGCGCAGGCTGGCCTGCTCGTCGGCGAGCGCGCCGAAGTTCGCGTTCGAGGAGTTCACCAGCGCGGCCAGCTGGCGGTCCTTCCGGGCGAGCGCGGTCGACAGCTCCTGGAAGTTGTGGACGACGCGCTGGATGTTGCGACGGCGCTGGATCAGCCCGCGCGTGACGCGGCGGCCGTTGCGCGCCAGCGGCTCGAAGCGCTTGAGCGTCTCGCGCAGGTCCGCGGAGGCGGGTTGGCCGCTGTGCGAGGCGTCGTCGGTGAAGGCCTCGCCGCCGGCGCTGAGCAGGATCTGGAGGTAGGCGCGCGTGTCGGCGTCGAGTTGTGCCAGCACCTCGTCGGCGTTGACGTCCGAGAGCGTGTTGGCCACGCGCACGCGGCTGCCCTCCGGCAGCGCGCCGGCCCCCTTCGTGCCGGGGTCGAGCGCCAGGAACATGTCCTTCAGGCCCGTCTTGGGCCGCAGCAGGATCGTCGCGTCGCGGTAGACCGGCTCGTACTTCTCCCTGATCTTCATCGTCACGACGGCGTGGCCGTTCTCGAGCCGCACGTCCCCGACCTCGCCGACCTTGACGCCGGCGACGTTCACCGTCTGGCCCTGGCCGGGCACGACCGCCTGCGCCGTCGGCAGCTCGGCCTTCAGCTCGTAGAACTCCGTGCCCAGCACCGGGACCCACCCGGGCAGGTAGAAGCGCTGGTTGGAGAGGATGTAGCCGCCGATCGCGGCCGCGCCGATCACCAACACGACGATCGACGCGAACACGCCCGCGTGCTTGCGGATCTGCAGCATCACGGCCCGGCCCCCGTCCTGGCCGCGTTCAGGCTCGGGGCCGCGTTGCGGTGGCAGGCGACGTTCGGCTTGTAGGGCGGCTTGGGCGTGCGCGCCGGTCGCGTGCCGAGCGGCGGCGCGGTCGCGTTCGCGTACAGCGGGCCGCCGCGGCCGACCGGGCCGGTGGCGATCGGCGAGCCGCCGCCGCCCGGCTGGAAGCGCGCGTACGAGCCGTTGCCGTCGAAGTTCTGCGACTCGCCGGCGAGGCCCACCAGCCCCTGCCAGAACTCCTTGTAGTTCTGGACGCCGGTCGAGAGGTTGCCGTCCGCGATCGTCTGCTCTCCGGTCGGCAGCACGACGCCGTACTGACAGCGGTTGAAGGCGTCGAGCTTGGGCACCAGCGTCAGCTGCCCGCTGGTGAACTTCGCCAGGTTCGGCACGGTCGGGCCGAGGTCGTCGACGAGGCCCTGGAGCTCGCTCGGTCGCAGCAGCGCGCGCGTCTGCGCGATCCAGGGCAGCGCGGCGTCGATCGTGGCCG
Organism: uncultured Thermoleophilaceae bacterium; assembly: GCA_963846505.1. Lineage (GTDB taxonomy): Bacteria > Actinomycetota > Thermoleophilia > Solirubrobacterales > Thermoleophilaceae > JACVRW01. Next base: position 211,513 of record CAWJWD010000006.1, read on the forward strand.
GCAGCTCGCGCGTGCCGGGCACCATCTCGCGCGCCCAGGCGCGCGTCGGCGGGAAGGCGGCGTTGAGCTCGTCGAGCGCCGGCCCGGCGGCCTCCAGCAGCGGCGGCAGCTCGCGGATCGTGGCGCTGAGGTTGGTCGACTCGGCCGCCAGCGCGCCGAAGGCGACGTTCCAGTTCGTGAGCAGATCCTGCAGCGTGGCCTCGTTGCCCGAGAGCGCGGCGAACACCTTCTGCTGGCTGCCGATCAGCTTCGAGAGGTCGTGCAGCTGGGTGCCGAGCAGCGCCTGGTTGACCACCGCGCCGCCGCGCAGCGCCCGGGCCGAGTTCGCCAGCGAGGCGTTCAGCGCCTGGCCGGCGGTAAGACCGCGCACGGCCGGGTCCTGGTCGTCGTCCTCGCCGGGCGCCGGCTTGCCGTTGAGCGCGTCGCCGTAGCCCTCGAGCAGCTTCTGCAGGTCCTTGCGGCTGTCGGTCGTCAGGGTGCCGAGGACCTGGTCGATCTGGACCGGGCCGGAGGTCTGGGTGACACCGAAGGTGTGCCCGCTGTCGATCGTGTCCGCGCTCGGCGTGCCCGGCTTGACGTCGATGAAGTTGTTGCCCTCGAAGAAGATCCGCGGCCGCAGCTTCAGCGTCGCGTCCTCGTGCAGCGGCAGGCCCTCGTCCTTCAGCTTGATCGTGACCTTCGTCGCCGGCGAGTCGCCGCCGACGGGCTCGACCTTCGAGACCTTGCCGACCTCGACGCCGGCGATCCGCACCGCCGTGCCCGGCAGCAGCGGCGGCACGTTCTCGAACACCGCGCTGACCTCGAACGGGCGCGTGAACGGCACGTCCTTGCTGAACGCGAGGAAGGTGCCGATCGCGATCACGATCAGCGCGATCGCGCCGGCCTGGAAGGCGGTGAGGCGCCCGCGGCGCCCGAGCCGGTTCACGGCGTCACCCCCGCCGCCGACGTGCCGGAGCCCTTCTGGTCGGCGGTCACCGTGCCCTGGTTGCCGGGCGGATTGCCGATCACGGTCTGGCCGATCGGATAGGGCTCGTTGCCCGCCTCGCACTCGCGCGGCTGCCCCGGCGCCGCGGTGTTCGGGTAGAGGTTGGCGTGCAGGTGGTTGTCGCGCGTCGGCCCGTTGGCCGGCCCGGACGAGGGACCGCCCTCGCCGTTCGGACCCTCGGGGATGCCGATGATGATGAAGCGCTGGAAGGTGCCGTTGGCGTCACCCTCCGAGAGCAAGCTGGCGGCGTTGCGGAACAGCAGCGTCGCGTAGTTGCAGACCGTCTGGGTGGGCGTGAGGAAGCTCAGCGTCGGCTTCAGCGACGACGCCAGGCGCGTCAGCTGCGTGATGCCCTGTTCGGCCAGGCGATCGTCGGAGAAGTCCTCGAGCGACTCGAACAGGTCGGCGGTCTGCTCGTTGAAGCGAGGCGTCTTGGGCAGCACCTCGGCGCCGGCCTCGAAGGCGTCGGCGAGGATCGGCGCGGCGCTCGGCAGCGTGGCGGCACCCGGCGCGAGCTCGCGGAACAGCGCGGCGCTGTTGCGCAGGAACGGCCGCTGGCGCGGGAAGTCGCGGATCGCGACCTCCTCGCTGGCCGCGCCCTCGCTGATCGTCTCCTGCAGGTACGGCCGCGCGACGCTCGCGAGCGCGCTGAAGGTGGTGTCGAGGTTGACGAACAGCGCCGCTTGCGTCTCGGCGACCGGGGCGACCTCGCCGGCGGCGCGCTGCAGCGAGCGGAAGAAGCGCCCGAGCTGCGTGTCCGGCGAGCCGAGGTTGCGCGCCACCGGCTCGAGGTCCGCCAGCAGCGGCACGAACGCCGGCACGGCGGTGTTGAGGTCCTGCCCGCGGCCGGCGAGGCCGTCGCCGAAGCCCTTCAGGTTGGCCTGCGAGCCGCGCCGGGCGGGCTCGTCGAACATGTTCAGGAACTCGTCCAGCTCGACGTCGGCGGGCGTCGCCTGGCGCACCGGGATCGTGGCGCCGGCTTGAAGGCCCTCACGATCCTTGCCGGGCGCGAGCTGGAGGTACTTGAGCCCGAGCGTCGAGCGCGGGCGCACGAGCATCGTCGTGTCCTTGGGCAGCGGCTCGACCGTCTTGTCGAGCTTCAGCGTCAGCTGCGCATAGGTGCTGCCGTCCGCTCGCCGCTTGGGCGTGATCCTCGAGACGATGCCCACCCGCGCGCCGCCGATGCGCACCTCGAAGCCCTTCACCAGCTGGGCGGCGTTCGGCACGTTGGCCTTGAGGTCGTAGGTGGGCACGAACGGCAGCCCGGAGTTGGCGTTGTAGGACAGGAAGACGGCGACGATCGCGACCAGCACGGTCACCGCGCCGATCAGCACGGGGCTGGCCGTGAGCGTCGACGAGCGCCGGCGCGGGCTCACCGCTCGCCTCCGAGCAGGTACTCCAGCGCCGGGTCGGCCTCGCCGAGCGCCGGCGACGGCTGCCCGGCGCGCTGCTGCAGCGCGCTCAGGTTGCGCTCGCGCTCCTGCGCCTGGGCAGCGGTCTCGCCCGTGCCGACGAGCTGCTGCAGCAGCGGAGCGCTCGGCGCCACGCCGCCGCCGCCGACGCCGCTCGGCTCGGGCGCGTTGGCCGCCGGAATGGCGCCGGCGGCTGCGGCCGAGCTGTCGAAGGTCGCGTTGCAGCCGGGCGAGAGCGTCAGCGTGTAGTTCGAGCAGGTGTTGGTGACCAGCCCCGCGCGCAGGTAGTGGCCGATCGAGTCGAAGCCGTTGATCGCCAGCGTCGAGTAGTAGAGGAGGTCCATCAGCCGCTCGACGCCGCCGGTCTGGCTCAGGCTCGCGGTCAGCTCGTCGAGGTCCTTCGAGACCGGGTCGGCCTGCTTGCCGAGCCGACCGAGGTTGCGGATCAGCGGTCGGGCGGCGATCAGCGCCGGACCGCCGCGCTCGAGCGAGTCGCCGAGGCTGGGGAAGCTCTCGCGACCAGCGTCCGCCAGCTCGCCCTGGCCCTTGATCAGCCGCGCCAGGTCCGGCGCGGAGCGGCCCAGATCGGAGACGACCGGCGTCGCGTCGTCGGCGAAGCCCTGCAGGTCCGCCATCAGCGGCTTCAGCTCGCGCAGGAACGCCGGCAGCCGGTCGATGCCGCGGCGGATGTCGTCGCTGCGTTCGGCGGTCGCCTCGCCGGTGGCGTTCGCCTGGACGACGAAGCTCCCCACGTGCTCGCGCTCGCGCGCCAGCGGCGCCAGCGCGCGGTCGGAGTCGCGCGCAAGGCGCACGAGCGTACGGTTCTGCTGCGCCAGGATGCGCACGACCTGCTCGGTCTCGCGCAGGGCCGGGTTGGCGCGATGGATGACCTCGTTGAGCTCCTTGCCACGACCGGCCAGCCCGGCGCCGAACTCGCTCAGGACGATGCGCAGGCGCTCGCGATAGGGCAGGCGCATGATGTTGCCGACGAGGTCGAGGTCGACCGGCGAGCTCGTCTGCGTCACGGACAGCAGCCGCTCGCCCTCGCCGTCGCCGTGTTCGATCCGTTTCAGCGCCGGCGCGCCGGCGCTGCCGGGCTCGCACTCGACGAAGCGCTCCCCGATCAGCCCCTGCAGCCGGATGATGCAGCGGGCGTCGGCCTTGAACGGCGTGAAGCCGTCGTTGTCGATCCGCAGCGTGACCGCGGCCTTGTCGTCCTCGGTCACGTCCATGCCGGTGATCTCGCCGACCGGCGCCCCGGCCACCTTCACGTCCTCGCCGCCGACGAGCGTCGAGGCGTTGTCGAAGATCGCGCGCACCATGTAGTGCTGGTCGGCCTCGTCCTCGGTGAACGCGCGCACCACCCCGATCACGATCCAGGGGCCGATCGCCACGATCAGCGCAATGATCAGCAGGCGCCTCACGGGCCGCTCGTGGTCGGGGACGCGGACACGTTGCAGCCCTCGAAGGCGCGCGGCGCGGAGCCGTCCGGCGAGGGCTGCATCGCCCCGCCGGGACAGCGGCCGAGGTTCGGTCGCTCGAACTGATCGAGGCGCTGGCTGGGGTCGTTGGCAACCAATGCGCCGTCGTCGAACGTGGTCGGGTTGAACATCGGGAACACGCGCGCGTAGTGGCCGTTGGCGTCGTAGTTGGCCGCCACGGCGGCGAACTTCGTCAGCCAGCCGGCGAGGTCGGGCGTGTAGCCGCGGCCGTAGTCGATCACCGGCTGGGCACGGTCGAGCGTGCGGATCGCCCGCGGGAAGGCGGTGTCGGTCAGGCGCGCCAGCTGCGGCTGGTCGGAGACCAGCTCGATCAGGTCGTTGCTCGCCCCGGGCCGGCGGATCAGCGTGCGCAGGTCCGCCACCGTCGGACGCGCGTCGGCGACCAGCGGGCGCAGGCGGCCGAAGAACGTGTCGAGGTCCTTCGTCGCCGGCTTGGAGACGTCGACCAGCACGTCGAGGTCGTCGAGCGTCGAGCGCAGGTTCACGAACGTCGTGTCGGCCTTGCGCAGCGTCGGCGGCAGCAGGTCGAGCGCACGCGCCAGGGCGACGTTCTCGTCGCCGATCGCGCCGGCGGCGACGCCGGTGTTGCGCACCAGGCCGGCGAGGTCGTTGCGGCGCTCGGCGATCGCCGAGACGGTGGACGCGCCGTCGCGCAGGAAGCGCTCGAGCACGCGCTGGTCGAGCGCGAGCTCGGTCGTCAGGTCAGTCGTGCTCGACAGGAACGGCGCCAGGTACTTCGTGCTCTGCTCGGCCTCCTTGGCACGTCCGTCGTACCAGTCGGCCTGGCCGCGGATGAAGTTGCGCAGCCCCTCCCGCGTCTTGGCGTCGAGGCTGTCGAAGAGCTGGTCGAGGTCGACCGGGGCCTGCGTGCGCTCGGAGGCGATGCGACCGCCGTCGGGAATCTCGCGTGCGTCGTTCGGACCCGGGTTGAGCGCGACGTAGCGGTTGGCGATGCCCGACAGCGAGGTCGCGCGGATGGTGGCGGTCGTGCCCTCGTGCAGGGGCGTCACGTCGCCGTCGACGCGCATCTCCACGAGCGCCTGGCCGTTGTCGCCGAGCGCGATGTCGGTGATCGAGCCGACGGCTCCGCCGCCGATGCGCACCTGGTTGCCCCTGACGAGCTGTCCGGCGTTCTCGAAGGAGGCGGTCACGCGATAGCCGTCGCCGCCGCCGAACATCGCGAGCGCGACCACGACCACCACGACGAGCAGCGCGGCGACCGCCAGGATGCGACCAAGCGCGGCTCCCCGCTCAGAACCGAGCGGTTCGCGAATCCTCTCCTTCTCCTCTCTCGATTCCAAGCGCGGTCCAGCCCGGCGCCTCCCCGTGGGATTCCGCCTTCCCGGACGAGATCCCGCGCCGTTCGCGCGCCTTCTGCGGCGCGCTGAAACTTCTGGGGCTACTCCATGCCGAGAGGCCCCTGCGCCTCTCCGGACAAGAACTGCCGTACGAACTGGTTATCCGAGTTGAACAGCTCACTCGCCGGCCCCGACTCGACGATCCTGCCCTTCCACAGGAGCGCGATGTAGTCGGCCACCCGCCGGGCACTCATGATGTCGTGGGTGATGACGCAGTAGGCGCCGCCGTTCTCCTCGTGCACCTCCATGATCAACTCGCAGAGGAGCGCGGTGCGCACCGGGTCGAGGCCCGAGTCGGGCTCGTCGAAGAGCACGATCTTCGGGTCGAGCACGAGCGCCCGGGCGAAGCCGGCACGCTTGCGCATGCCGCCCGAGAGCTCGTTCGGCATCTTGTCCATCGCGTCTGCCAGGCCGACCTCGCGCAGGCGCCGGCTGACGATGTGCTCGATCTCGTCCTCGCCCTTGTCGGTGTGCTGACGCAGCGGGAACGCCGTGTTGTCGTAGACGTTCATGGAGCCGAAGAGCGCGCCGTCCTGGAACAGGACGCCGAACTTCTTGCGCATCTCGAACAGCTCCTCGTCGGGCATGTTCGGAACCGACTCGCCGTGCACGAGCACGTCGCCCTCGTCCGGGTAGAGCAGGCCGACCATGTGCTTGATGCAGACCGACTTGCCGGTGCCCGAGGGGCCGAGGATCATCGAGATCTGGTCGTTGGGCAGGCCGAGGTTGAGCCCGTTGAGCACGCGGTTGCGCCCGAACGCCTTGACGACGTCGATGAACTCGACCGCGTCGTCGGAACCGTGGTCGCGCACCTGGCCGCTGTGCCAGAGGAACTCGTCCTCCTGCGCACGCGCCTCGGCCTCCTTGGCGCGCTCCTCGGACGACTTGCGCTCCGCGGACGGCCGCACCTCGGGCGAGGGCGGCGGCTCGGAACCGCGGCTCTCCTCCCACTCGCGCGCGTCGAGCTGCGCGTCCTCGGCCGGCGGGTCGTTCACGGGGTCCGCGGGATCCTCCTCGCGCTCGATCGGGCGACCCTCGCCCTCGAGCGGCTCCTCGCCCTCTTCCCGTCGGTACTCCTCCTGCGTCATGCGCCTCCCGTCACCCACCTATCGGGGCCCTCGGGTTGGACCCCCAGAAGATCTGCGTCCCCACCATCCCGACGAGGTGGACCATCACGGTGTTCAGCACCATCGACTTCGCCGTCGCGGTGCCAACTCCCACCGGTCCGCCCGAAGCCGTGTAGCCGTAATAACAGCCTACGAGGACGATCACGGTCGCCATCGCCATGCCCTTAATCAAGCTGTAAAGAAGATCGGGCGGGTTCTGGAACATCCAGAAGATCAAGAAGAAGCCGCCCGAGCTGACCTCGCCGATCTGCTGCACCACCGCCAGGTAGCTGGCGAAGAAGCCCGCCCCGACCGCTGCGATGTACATGAACGGCAGCACCATCCAGGCGGCGAGCAGGCGCGTGGCGCACAGGAACACGAGCGAGTTGATGCCCATGACCTCGAGCGCGTCGATCTCGTCCGAGATCCGCATCGCCCCGATCTCCGCCACCAGGCCCGTGCCGACCTTCGCCGACATCATGTAGCCGAACGCGTAGGGCATGATCTCGCGCAGGTCGCACCAGGCGCTGAAGACGCCCGCGTATGCCGGCGCGCCGACCGAGCGGTTGAAGTAGGCGCCCTCGATCCCGCACTGCAGGCCGAGGATGAAGGCCAGACCCCAGATCACGATCGCCGAGCCGAGGATCAGGATGCCGGCCTGGCGCAGCGCCTCGCCGAAGAAGCGGAAGACGCGCAACGTGAAGATGTCCGCGACGACCTGGCCGGAGAACTTCGCGATGTCGCCGAACGAGGCGATCCAGTCGCGCGGGACCGACAGCCAGGTCCGGCCCATTACTTGATCACCGAGATCTCAGGATGGGTGGCGAGCAGCGTCTGCGTGAACACGTAGTTGAAGGCGAAGATGCCCAGGAACTCGATCACGACGCCCTGGTTCACGGCTCGGCCCACCCCTTCCGCGCCGCCGGAGGCGGTCATCCCCTTGTAACAGGAGACGATCGCGATGATCGCGCCGAACAGGGTCGTCTTGACGACCGAGCCCCAGAGGTCGGTGGTCGACGCGTTGTTGAGCAGCGTCGCGAAGAAGGGGCCCAAGGGCGCGTCGAAGGTCAACGTCGCCAGCACGCCGCCGAAGATGCCGAAGATCAGCGCGTAGATGTTGAACAGGCCGGTGACGACCATCAGCGCCAGGAAGCGCGGCACGACGAGGTTCTTGATCGGATCGACGCCCAGCACCTGCAGCGCGTCGAGCTCCTCGCGGATCTTGCGCGCGCCGAGGTCCGCCGTAATCGCCGTGCCGCCCACGCCCGCGAGCACGATCGCGGTCACGAACGGGGCGAACTCCCGGATCGTGGCGAGCACGAAGAAGCCGCCGAGACGGTCGATGGCGCCGAACAGGACGAGGAAGTTGCCGGCCTGCAGACCGGGCGCGCCGTAGCCGAAGGCGATCGTCGAGATCATCAGCGGCAGCCAGCAGAGCCGCAGCATGAACAGGAACTGCTGGACGAACTCGGTGCCGTAGGGATACGGTGGACGAACGGCGCTGGTCAGCGTCTTGCCGGTGAGGATCATCATGTCCCCCACCTGTTCGAGCAGGCTCTTCGTAGGCAGGAAGACCCGATCTGCTGCTGCTCGAACCACTCAACTCCCTCCAGGGGGAAGCGTTCGCTCCCCCGAACCCGTCGCGACTGATTATGAAGCCTATGGCATGTTTCCAAACCCTGCTAGGGGGAACCCAGCCTGGCGCCGCGGGCAGACATCGATGGTATGTTCGCCTGGCTTTGGAGGCGAGGAGGATCGGTACGGTCGCGCTCGCCGGCCTGGTGTTCCTGGCCGGTTGTGGTGGCGGGGAGCGTCAGGACGCGAACGAGCCTGAGGGGAACTACGCGGTCGAGGTCACGCGCCTCTCCTTCCCCAAGCAGCAGCGGCTCGCTCAGGTGTCCGAGCTCGTGGTCGGCGTGCGCAACGCCGGGGACGAGACGATCCCGAACGTCGCGGTGACCGTGCACGGCTTCAACTACGACGCCGCCTCCGGCGAGGGCGCGCGGCTGTCGGACCCGAGCCGGCCTCGCTTCGCGGTCAACGGCGTCAACGTCGACATCGGCGGCTTCCCCGAGGTCAAGGACGCGACGCCCAAGGGCTGCGACACGGCCTACGTCGACACCTGGGCCTGCGGTCCGCTGAAGCCCGGCCGCGAGAAGACCTTCCGCTGGTCGGTCACCGCGGTCAAGGCCGGCCCGTTCGAGCTCGACTGGCGCGTCGCGGCCGGCCTCACCGGCAGGGCGCGCGCGGTCAGCGTCAGCGGCGGCGAGGCGGTCGGGGGCACCGTCACCGGCAACGTCACCCGCGAGGCACCGCAGGTGAAGGTCGGCGAGGACGGCAAGACCGTCGTCGAGGCCGAGCCGCGCTAGCGGCCGTCCTGCGCCCCCGCGCGACCGCCTCCTTCCTCCTCCCGGCGCTCCCAGCCGGGGCAGCGCTCGACCGGCAGCCGCGGGTACTTCGGGAAGCGCTCGTCGGACTTCGACCGCTCGCAGAGCGAGAAGCTGCTCCCACGCGTGTTGCGGATCAGCTTCTGATGACGGCAGGAGTCGCAGAGGCCGGCGTGCATCTCCCTGATTGTCCCCGCTCTCCGTGTGGTACGTAGACAGAGCGTGCGCGCACTCGTCACCGGAGCGACCGGATTCGTCGGCGGCCAGCTGGCCGCCGTGCTCGCCGAGCGCGGCAACGACGTGCGCTGCCTGGTGCGCGACCGCAACCGCGACCGCGCCCAGGCGCTCGAGCGACAGGGCTTCGAGCTGCACGAGGGGGACGTGCTCGACGCGGACTCGCTGCACGGCGCCGGCACGGACGTCGAGGTCGCGTACTACCTCGTGCACTCGATGGGCCGCGGCAGCGACCGCGAGGGATTCATGGAGCGCGAGCGCCAGGCGGCGGAGGGCTTCGCGCGCATGGCGGCCGCGGAGGGCGTGGCGCGCGTGGTCTACCTGGGCGGGCTCGGCGAGCGGCCCGAGTCCGAGCATCTGCGCTCGCGCGCCGAGACCGCCGAGGTGCTGCGGCGCCACGGCCCGCCGCTGACCTACTTCCGCGCCTCGATGGTGATCGGCGCGGGCAGCGAGTCCTACCGCGTCGTGCGCTACCTCGTGCAGCGGCTGCCGGCGATGATCGCCCCGGCCTGGCTGCGCAACCGCACGCAGCCGATCGCTGCCGAAGACGTCTTCGACTACCTCGCCCAGGCCGCGGAGCGATCCGAGACCGAGGGTCGCGAGGTGCAGATCGGCGGGCCGGACGTGCTCACCTACGCCGAGCTGCTCGACCGCATGGCCGAGGTGCTGGGAGTGCGCCGGCGCCCGATGCTGCCGGTGCCGCTGCTGTCGCCGCGGCTGTCCTCGCACTGGATCGGGCTCGTCACGCCGGTCGACACCGGCGTCGCGCAGCCGATCGTGGAGAGCCTCGTGACCGACACGGTGGTCGTCGATCCGTCGGGCATGGAGCTGTTCGACGTCCGTCCGGTCGGGGCCAAGGAGGCGCTGGAGCGGGCCCATGCGGAGGAGCTAAGGGGTGGCTGAGGGCAACTAAGGGGTGGGGCGGCCAAGGTCGCTGCGAATGCCCGATGGCAGGCGCTACGGCGTAGCGCAGACTCCTCTCGTGTCCCCGAACGTCCAGGAGTCAGAGCCATGGACAGCCTCCTCTTCGCCCTCCATCAGCAAGCCCGCACCGACGAGTTCTCGCGACGCGCCGGACGTGGGCTGCGAGGATTCGAGGGCAATGACCGCCAGGGTCAGCAGCGCCGGCTTCGTCGGCCGCGCGGCAGAGCTCGCGGAGCTCGAGGCGGCGCTGCGCGCCGCGGCCTCCTCGCGCCCTTCCCTCGCCTTCGTAGCGGGTGAGTCGGGTGTCGGCAAGTCTCGTCTAGCGGACGAGCTGATCCATCGCGCCCGCGCCGCGGGCGTACGCGTGCTCGCGGGCGAGTGCGTCGATCTCGGAAGCTCCGAGCTTCCCTATTCCCCCCTGATCGGCGCGCTGCGCCCGCTTGCGCGCGACCACGACCCCGTGCTGCAGCTGCTCTCCCCGCAGGTACGCGCCGACCTCGCCACGCTGCTGCCCGGCCTCGACGAGGCGGCGGGCAACCAGGAGCCGACCCAGGCCCGCGTCTTCGAGGCGCTGCTGACGCTGCTGGAGGCGCTCGGCGAGCAGCAGCCGGTGCTGCTGCTGATCGAGGACATGCACTGGGCCGACAGCTCGACGCGCGCCTTCGTCACCTTCCTCGCGCGCATGCTCTGCGGCGAGCGGCTGCTGACCGTCGGCACCTACCGCACAGACGAGCTGCATCGCCGCCATCCGCTGCGCCCCCTGCTCGCGGAGCTGACGCGCGATCCCACCACCCTGCACGTGCAGCTGGAGCCGTTCACGCGCGAGGAGCTCGCGCTGCAGCTCGCGGACATCCTCGGTCGCGAGCCGGAGGCGACGCTGGTGGAGCGCCTGCACGCGCGCAGCGAGGGCAACGCGCTCTTCGCCGAGGAGTTGCTGGCCGCCGGCCTCGACGGGCGCGGAACGCTGCCGCCGACGCTGCGCGACGCCCTGATGGTGCGCGTCGAGCGGCTGCCGAACGAGACCCAGGAGCTGCTGCGCTGGCTGGCCACCCAGCCGCTCGACCACGAGCTGCTCACCGAGCTCAGCGGACTCGACTCGCGCCAGCTCTCGGCTGCGCTGCGCGAGGCGGTCGCCAGCCACATCGTGGTGGTCGACGACGGCACCTACGGCTTCCGCCACGCGCTGCTGCGCGAGGTCGTGCGCGACGACCTGCTGCCCGGCGAGCACACGCAGCTGCACGCCGGGGTCGCGGCGGCGCTCGAGGCGCGGCTCGATGGCGTCGACGGCGGCGGAGCGCACCTGACCGCCCAGATCGCCCACCACTGGACCGAGGCCGGCAACCAGCCAGCAGCGCTGCGCACCAGCCTGCGCGCCGCGGCGGCTGCCGAGCGCGTGCAGGCGTACTCCGAGGCCGCAAGCCTCTACCACCGTGCGATCGACCTCTGGGAGCATGTGCCCGAGGCGGAGCAGCTCGCCAGCTACGACCTCGTCGCGCTGATCGCACGGGCCGCCAACGCGGCCGACCTCTCTGGCAACGCGACGCGCCAGGAGACGCTGTTGGAACGTGCGTTGGAGATGGTCGACGCCGAGTCCGAGCCACGCCGCGCCGCACATCTGCTGGAGCGGCTGCACCGGGCGCAGTGGAGCCTCAACCGCCAGGAGCGCTCGGTCGAGACGATGGATCGCGCGCTCGCGCTGCTGAACCCGGACGAGCAGACGCCCGAGCGTGCCGCGCTGCTGGCCGCCAAGGCGCGGGCGCGCATGCTCCAGGGCCGTCATGGCGAGGCCGCGGCCGCCGCGGAGGAGGCGCTGGAAGTCGCACGCGCACTCGGTGACAGCAGGGTCGAGGCGCGGGCGCTGGCGTCGCTGGGCGTCGCGCACTTCGGTCAGGGCGACGTCGAGGCAGGCGCGCGGACGCTACGCGAGGGCCTGCCGATCGCGAGCGCGAACGGACTGTTCGACGAGCTCGCGACGCTCTACATGAACCTCGCCGACTCGCTGCATCTGTTCGCCCGCAGCGACGAGGCGCTGGCCGTCATGCAGGAGGGCGTAGAGGCGCTCGGCGACCGTGACATGCGCGCCACCGCCTGGGTGCGGATGCAGCTGTCGGAGATCCTCTTCGACCGCGGCGACTGGGAGGCCGCCGAGCGGGCCCTGCCACCACTGAAGCGCGGCAGCGTGGGCACGACGCTGCTCAACCTGCGTCTGCGCCGCGCCGAGATCATGCTCGGGCACGGCGACCTGGGCGCCGCACGCGACGAGCTCGAAGCCGCCGACCGCGCTGCGCGCGGCTCGACCGAGCCACAGTTCATCGGCGTGCTCGGCAGCCTGCGCGCGGAGCTGGAGCTGCGCGCGGGGGACTTCGAGGCCGCGCGGACTGCCGTCGACGACGCGCTCGACCAGATCGAGTTCTGCTCTGAGGACGTGTCGCGCATCGCCCAGCTCGCGCTCGACGGCGTCGTGATCGAGGCCGACGCGGCCCAGGACGCGCGCGATCGACGCGACGAGGCGGCCGAGGCGCACGCGTTGGAACGAGCGCAGCTGTTCGTCGAGCGCTCGCGCGTGGCGGCGCTGACCGAGCTGCCACTCGAACGCGTGCACTACGTCCACGCCCAGGCCGAGCACGCGCGGGTGCGCGGCGACGACGACGCCGAGGTCTGGCGCGCGACCGCGGCCGCCTGGTGCGAGATCGGCCGACCCTACCCTGTCGCCTACGCGGGTTGGCGCTTGGCCGAGGCGCTGCTGCGCAACGGCGACCGCGAGGGAGCGAGCGCGGCGGTCGACGAGGCGCTCGCCTCCGCCCGCGCGCTCGGCAGCCGCTGGCTGGTCGCCGAGCTCGAGTCGCTCGCCGCCCGGGCGCGCCTGCGGCTCGTCGAGCCCGACGAGGCCGCTCCCGCCGCGGACACCGGCGACGGCGCCGAGGCCGACCCCTTCGGGTTGACCGCACGCGAGCGCCAGGTGCTGACCCTCGTCGCCCGCGGCGCCACCAACCGCGAGATCGGAATCGAGCTGCACATGGCCGAGAAGACGGCCAGCGTGCACGTCTCCCGGATCCTCGCCAAGCTCGACGTCCGCTCCCGCACCGAAGCAGCCGGCGTCGCGCACCGGCTGGGCTTGGCTGACGCCGGCACCGTCGCCTGACCCCAACCGGCGAGCGCTTGCGGCGCCCGTCATCCTCTTCCCCTTGGAGATCCGCGCGCGCACCGTCTCCCTGGCCCTCGCGGACCCGTTCGCCATCTCCCGCATGACGCGCACCGACAGCGAGGTCGTGCGAGTGGCAGTCGAGCACGAGGGGCTGATCGGCGAGGGCGAGGCGGCGCCGATCTACTACCGCGGCGAGACGCCGGCGAGCGCGCTCGAGTTCCTCGCCGAGGAGGCGCCGGCGCTGCTCGACGGCTGCGAACCGTTCGCGCTGGAGCGAATCGGCGCGCGGCTGGCCGACCACGACGGCGAGGCCGCGGCCAAGGCCGCCCTCGAGGCGGCGCTGCACGACTGGGTCGGCAAGCGCCTCGACGTCCCGGTCTGGCGGCTGCTCGGCCTCGCTCCCAGCGCCGCCCCCACCTCGTTCACGATCGCGATCGCGTCGCTCGAGGAGACCCGCGAGCGCACCCGCCGCGCCGCCGGCTTCCACGCGCTCAAGCTCAAGGTCGGCGCGCCGGAGGACCTGGAGCGCGTGCGCGCGGTGCGCAAGCTGACCGACGTCCCCCTGCGCGTGGACGCCAACGAGGGCTGGACGCTGGAGACGGCCCGGGAGCTGGTGCCGGAGCTGCTCAAGCTGGGCGTCGAGCTGATCGAGCAGCCGTTTCCCGCCGCCGACCGGGAGAGCCTCGCGGCGCTGGCCGAGCTGCGCCCACGACCCCCGATCGTGCTCGACGAGAGTTGCCACGACCTGAGCGACGTCGCCGACGCCGCCCGCCAGGGCGCGGACGCGATCAACGTCAAGCTCGCCAAGGCCGGCGGCCTGCGCGAGGCCGTGCGGATGATCCACGCCGCGAGGGCGCTGAACCTGCGTGTCATGCTCGGGTGCATGGTCGAATCGCAGCTGGCGGTGGCCCCAGCCGCGCAGATCGCGTCGCTGGCCGACTGGGTCGACCTCGACGGCCACCTGCTGCTGGCCGAGCAGCCCTACGAGGGTCTCGGGCTGGAGGACGGGCGGGTGCTGCCCTCCGACGAGCCCGGGTTGGGAGTCCACGCCGCATGAGCATCGGCGGCGAGAAGCTGGCGATCTTCGCCGAGGGCTTGTTCGACCGCCACAACGCCAAGACCGCGCACGGCGTGATCCGCTACGCCGCCCGCGACGTGGTCGCGGTGATCGACTCCGCCTGCGCCGGCCGCTTCGCCAACGACGTCGTGCCCTTCTGCGAGCGCCGGGTGCCGATCGTCGGCACGCTCGAGGACGCCGTCGAACTGGGCGCGACGGCGCTGCTGATCGGCGTCGCCCCCACCGGAGGCAAGCTCGACGAGGCCTGGCGCGCGCCGCTGCTGGCTGGCGATCGAGCTCGGCCTGCATCTCGAGGCGGGCCTGCACACCCAGCTCGCCGAGGATCCGGAGCTGCGCCGGGCCGCCGCGATCAAGGGCGTCAGCCTGCGCGACCTGCGCGCCACGCCGCTCGACCTCGAGGTGCCCGAGGGTCCCTACAGCCGTCCCGGGCACGTGCGCGTGGTGCACAGCGTCGGCTCGGACTGCGTGATCGGCAAGAAGGTCGTCACGCTCGAGCTCGACCTGGCGGCGCGCCGCCGCGGCCTGCGCTCGGTCTTCGTCCCCACCGGCCAGACTGGCGTCGCCATCGCCGGCTGGGGGATCGCCGTCGACCACGTGGTCGCCGACTACATCGCCGGCGCCGGCGAGCGGCTCGTGCGCGAGGGCGCCGAGCGCGGCGACCTGCTCTTCCTCGAGGGCCAGGGCGCCCTCTTCCACCCGGCCTACTCCGGCGTCACGCTCGGCCTGCTGCACGGCTCCGCGCCCGACCTGCTCGTGCTCGTCCACAAGGCCGGCTCGTCGTCGATCCGCAACTACCCCGACCGCCCTCTGCTCGCCCTGCCCCGAGCTGATCGACGCCTACGAGCGCGTCGCGCGCCCCGTCCGTCCCGCCAAGGTCGCGGCGATCGCCCTCAACACCGCCGACCTCCCCGACGACGACACCGCCCGCGCCGCCATCGCCGCCACCGAGTCCGAGACCGGCCTCGTCGCGGACGACGTCGTCCGCTTCGGCGCCGAGCGCGTGCTCGATGCCCTGCTGGGAGCGCTCAGCGCGGCAGCGAGGGCTGGATGATGCGGTGGGCCTTCAGCCCGAGCCCCAGCCGCTCGCGGTCCTCGCTGCGGAAGGGATCGAGGCTGGTCAGCTCCTTGACCCGCTCCAGGCGGTAGCCGACCGTGTGCCGGTGGGCGTGGATCGCCTGTGCGGTCGCGTTCATGTTGCAGTTGTTGGCGAGGTAGGCGTCGAGGGTGCCGAGCAGGTCGGTGGAGTACTGGTCGTCGTAGCGCACGAGTGGCGCGACGGTGTCCTCGTAGAAGCTGCGCACCTCCTGGGGGTGGCTGGCCATGACGCGGAACAGCAGCCGGTAGGTGCTCTCGCCGATCTCCTCGCCGGGCGGTCCGCCGCCGGCGGCCGTCACGCCGAGCACCAGCTCGGCCTCGTCCAGCGCACGCCGCACGTCGCCGGCGCCGGTGCGATGCGAGGAGACGCCGAGCGCCGTCCGTCTGCCCAAGCGCGCGGCAGCGCGGCGGGCCTGCTCGGGCGGGCCTGGCAGCAGCGCGTACACCCGCCCGTTGACCGCCTGCGCGAGCGCGCCGGGCACCTCGCCGGCGAGCGCCGCCACGAGCCGGCCGGGTCCGCGATCGCCGGGGTCGGCGCAGAGCGCGACGTAGCCGCCGGAGAGATCGCAGCCGAGGCGACCGGCGCGGCGGTGGACGTCGTCGGGGTCGAGGTCGTCGCGGGTCAGCAGGTCCTCGAGGAACGAGCCGCGCAGCGACTGCTCGGTCTCGTCCCGGGCCTCGACCACGGCGACCTCGGTCAGCGCCGCGATCGCGGCCATGTGCAGGTACTCGCCGGCGTCCGCCTTGCCCGGGCCGAGCAGCAGCACGGCGCCGAGCTCCCTGCCGCCGGAGGCGATCGGCACCTCCACGCCGATGTCCGACGGGCGCGGTGGCCGCCCGCCCGCGAGGCGGGCGGCCACATAGCGCTCGTACGGTGCCCAGGCCTCCACCCCCGAGGCAAGCCTGGGCACGATCACCGCCACCGGCGATCCGGCGTGCGCGGAGGCAATCGCTGCCACGCGCTCCAAGCCGTCGCCGGCCAGCACGGCGCTCACCATCTCCAGGTGAGCCCCGCGCGGCGTCATGTCTCGAGCGGGAACTGCTCCTTCTCCCATTCGCGTCGAACCTTCTCCTCGATCCCCTGTCTTCAACGTCGATCCCCTGCGGGCACGTGTTCGGCCGCGGGCGGGGCGCAACCCCCCGGATGCGCCCCGCCGCGGTCCTGGTTGGATCGGCTAGGTCCCGGCCGGAATCTCCTCCGACTCGTGGGACTGCAGCACGGCCTCGCCCTCCTCGCCGGTGCGGATGCGGACCGCATCCTCGACCGGCAGGATGAACAGCTTGCCGTCGCCGACGTTGCCCGTGCGGGCGTGCTTGAGGATGATCTCCTTGATCACCCCGACGTCCTTGCTCTCGACCACCGTCTCCAGCTTGATCTTCGGCCGGAGATGGATCTGGAGCGCGGTACCTCGGTAGTGCTCGGTGATCCCCTTCTGACGGCCCGAGCCCTTGACCTCCGTGATCGTCAGGCTCGGGAAGCCGGCTTCGAGCATGTCCTGGCGGATCGGCTCGAACGCCTCGTGGCGGATATAGGCGATGAGCATCTTCATGCCGGCGCCTCCCCGGTCGTCGCGGGCGCACTGCCCGACATCGCCGGACTTCCGGCGGGCGTCGGAGCCGCGATCCCGTACTCGGACGGCGGGATGAACTGCTCGGGGTAGCCGTACATGCCGGTCTCCGAGATGTCCAGCCCGGCGTCCTCGTCCTCGGGCGAGACCCGGATGCCGATCGTGTGCTTGAGGATGAAGAACACCGCAAGCGAGACGATCAACACGATCCCGAAGGTCACTCCCACGCCGAGGGCCTGCACCCCGAGCTGGTGGAGGCTGCCCGAGTACCAGAGGCCCGGATCGCCGACGGCGTTCAACTCCGCAAGACGCTCGGAGGTGAAGATGCCGCACGCGAGGGTGCCCCAGATGCCGGCCAGGCCGTGCGCGGTGAGGGCGCCGACCGGGTCGTCGACCACCTTCTCGATCAGCACCACGCCGTAGACGACGAGCACGCCCGCGACCGCGCCGATGATCGGCGCCGCCCAGAACTCGACGTAGCCGGACGGGGCGGTGATCGCGACCAGACCCGCGATCGCACCGTTGCCGGCCATGCCGACGTCGCACGTCTTCGTGCGCAGGTACATCACGGTCAGCGCTGCCAGCACGCCGGCCGCCGCCGCGAGGTTGGTCACCAGCGCGACCTCCGCGAAGCGCAGGCCGATGGCACCACCGGTCGAGCCCGGGTTGAAGCCGAACCAGCCGAGCCACAGGATCATCACGCCGAGGCCGACGAGCGGCATCGAGTGACCTGGGATCGCCCGCGGCTTGCCGTCGGCTCCGTACTTGCCGCGACGCGGGCCAAGCAGCAGCAGCGCCGCCAGACCGCCGGTCGCGCCCATCAGGTGGACTGCGGTGGAACCGGCGAAGTCCTGCATGCCGAGATTCGCCTGCAGCCAGCCGCCGCCGAAGATCCAGTGGCTGATGATCGGGTAGATGAAGGCGGAGAAGATCACCGCGTAGATCACGTACGCGCTGAACTTGATCCGCTCCAGCGTGGTACCCCAGACGATCGCCAGGGAGACCGCGCAGAACACGAATTGGAAGAACATGAACGCCGCCGGGCTGACGCCCAGCACGCCGATGATCGGGAACTGCGTCGCCGCCTCGGACGGGGTCGAGGAGACGTCGAGGAACCAGCCCTGGTCCCCGGCTATCTCCCCTGCACCGCCGAAGGCGAATGCAAAACCGACTGCCCAGTAGGCGATCGACGAGATCGAGTAGTTGGTGAGGATCTTCACGACCCCGAGCCCGGCGTTCTTCGCACGCGAGAAACCGACTTCCAGGAACAGGAAGCCTGCCTGCATGAACATCACGAGCACGGCGGCCACGATGAGCCACATGGTGTTCACGGCCGAGACCGTGTCGCTGAGGGTTGGCCCATCCGCGGCGAGCGCCGCGGTCGGGAGCACCAACAGGGCGACGAGCGCCAAGCCGGTTGCCCTCGAGAAGCTGAGTTTCATCTGTGCGAGGTCCTCCTCTGCATCGGCGGCGAACGGGCCACCGGATCGCTGGTTCGAGTCGTCGACCAACCTAGGACCGCCTGTCCAACCGGTCTTTGGACACGTGTCGAACATTCGGCCGCGCGGTTTCTCCCCACGGTCGAGAGCCCGCTCTGCGACTGGGCTCGCGGTCTGGTCCGTTTGTCGTACTCGCGCCGCTAGCGGAGGCGGAACGGGGTCAGGCGACCCGGCTCCAGGCTGGCGACCCATGCCGTCGACGAGTCGACGTCGAGTCCGTACGGCGTGCCCCGGACCTTGGCCTCGCCGAGCTTCTCGCGCGTGGAGGGGTCGACGGCCGTGACGAAGTGCTGGCCGGCGCTCGTGACCCAGATCGCCCCCATGCCGTAGCGAACCTCGCGCGGATCCTCCTGGACCTGCACCGTGCCGCGTTCCGCGCCTCGGCCCTCCGGGTCGACGACGACGAGCACGTTGTGCTCCGAGGAGGAGACCCACAGCCGTCGCTCGTTCGGGTCGAAGGCGATCCCTCGCGGCCGCCGGTGCGGCAGCGGGATGCGCTGTAGCCCCTGATCGCCGTCCGGGTCGATGCCCACGATCCCGCCGCCCTCGTTGAGGGTCACCCACACCTTGCGCACGCCGGCGGCGAGCTGGATCGGCGTGCTGCTCTCCCGGCCGACGTCGATGGCGGTCGCACGATTCGCCTGGGGGTCGATGCGCGACACGGTGCCGTCGCCGCTGTTGGCGACCCAAGCCGCCCCGTAGGCGAACAGGATCCCCTCCGGCTTGCTCCCCACCGAGATGCGACCGAGCAGTTCGCCGTTCAGGTCGAGGCGGGAGACGGTGTCCGAGCCCGTGTTGGTGACCCAGACGCTGCGGGCTCCGAACGCCACGCTGTCGGGGTTCTCGCCCACGGCGTGCGGCGTCGCCTTCCGGCTCCGCGGGTCGACGTGCCAGACGCGGCTTCCCGAACGATCGGCCACCCAGACGCTGCCGGCGCCGACCGCCACGCCGTCCGGCTCGCCACCGAGCGCGATCGGTCTACCGGCTTGGGCAAGCGTCGCTTCGCCCTCGTCCCCACCGTCGTCTCCAGCGAGGACGAGCACCGCCGCGGCGGCGAGCGCCGCGACCAGCGCCATGCCCACCACGACGAGGACTCCGCGCCGACGCGCAGCGGGCGCTGCGGCGGGAGCGGGCGCCACCGTCGAGCGCTGCACCGTCGGAACCTCCTGCGCCGGAGCCTCCTCCGCCGTCGGCGGCACGGCGACGGTCGTGGGCTCCGCGGGGCGGACGGACGGCGCCGTCGCCGCCTCGGTCCGCTCTGCACGCGACAGCTCCGGTCCCGTCTCGGCCTCCAGCAGGGCTTCCTCGGTGAGGTCGTCCGGCAGGTCCGCGGGTGCGGGCGGTTCCTCCGCGACCGGCGACCTCGACGGCGGCAGCGGCGTCGTCGCACGTGGCGGAGGCGCGGCGTCGGTGAGCGCGTCGGCGAGGTCGGCGGCGGAGGCGAAGCGGTCGCTCGGCTGCTTGGCCATCGCGCAGCGGACGATCTCGTCGAAGTCGCGCGGCACGTCGGGAGCGAGCTCGCGGACGACGGGCACGGGGGCGTTGAGGTGGGCGTACATCTTCGCGACCTCGTTGTCGCGCGGGTAGGGGACGCTGCCGGTGAGCGTCTCGTAGAGGACGCAGCCGAGCGCGTAGACGTCGGCACCGGCGGCGTCGGGACCCTCGCCCTGCATCCGCTCGGGCGCGAGGTAGTCGAGCGTGCCGACGACCGCGCCGGTGCGGGTCAGGCCGCTGGTGGCGGCGACGTGCCGGGCGATGCCGAAGTCGGTCACGTACGCGTGGTCGCGGCCGTCGTCGGCGGCGACGAGCACGTTGGCCGGCTTGACGTCGCGGTGCACGAGGCCGCGGCGGTGCGCGGCGGCGAGACCGGAGGCGACCTGGGCGACCAGCCGCGCGGCGCGGGCCGGGTCGAGGCCGCCGCCCTCGCGGGCGATCAGCGCGCGCAGGTCGGTCCCGTCGACGTAGCGCATGAGCAGGTAGAGCACGCCCTCGGCCTCGCCCGAGTCGTAGACCGGGATCACGTTCGGATGCTCGATCGACGCCGCGATGCGCGACTCGCGCTTGAAGCGCTCGCGGAAGGTGGCGTCGCCGGCCAGCTCGGGGGCGATCGCCTTGAGCGCCACCGGACGCTCGAGCGACAGCTGCGTCGCGCGGTACACGAGGCCCATGCCGCCACGGCCGATCACGGCCTCGATGCGGCAGCCGGCGACCACCGAGCCTGGTGCGAGCTCCGCCATGGCGACATTCTCACCCGCGGGGCGGCCGCCATGCCGGCCGGTGTGCTCGCGCGACCACGCCACCGTCCTTCGCTGCCGGCTCAGACGGCACAATGCCCCCGTGACCGAGCTCCATCAGGCGAGTCCCGTCGAGCTGAAGGCCCAGCTGGAAGCCGAGCGGCGCGGCCAGCCGTTCCTGCTCTACCGCGACGGCGAGAACGTGCAGGCGATCGTCGCGCTCGAAGCGGAGCGCCTGACGGTCGGGCGCGGCACCGGCTGCGAGGTCTGCCTGAGCTGGGACGGCGACGTCTCGCGCGCGCATGCGGAGCTCGAGTGCGTCGGCGGCGTCTGGACGGTGTCCGACGACGGGCTCTCGCGCAACGGCACGTACGTCAACGGCGAGCGCGTCAGCGGCCGGCGGCGGCTGCGCGAGGGGGACTCGCTGCGCTTCGGCGACACGCTCGTGCGCTTCCGCGACCCGGGCGCGGCCGAGTCGGGTGAGACGAACCTCGTCGCCGGCCCGCCGCCCGAGGCGCGCATCTCCGACGCCCAGCGACGCGTGCTGGTCGCCCTCTGCCGGCCGTACCGCGACGGCAGCGCCTACGCCACGCCGGCCACCAACCAGGCGATCGCCGACGAGCTGTTCCTGTCCGTCGACGCCGTCAAGACCCATCTGCGGGCGCTGTTCGAGAAGCTCGAGGTCGGCGACGTGCCCCAGAACCAGAAGCGGGTCAAGCTGGTCGAGCGCGCCCTCCAGACGGGGGCGCTCTCGCCGAAGGACCTCTGAGGGCAGCTAGGAGCCGGCGACGGCGACCGCGCTGCCGCCTTCGCCGCGCCGCTCGGCAGGCTCCGCCGGCAGGTCGCAGAAGGCGTCCGCGAGCGTCTCCACGAGGCCCGGCAGCCGGTCGTCGGCGCGCGCTCGTGCCACCTGCCGCTCGGCACCGCCGCGCTCGGCCAGGCGCTCGACGCCCGCCAGCTGCAGCTCGCAGCCCAGCGCAGCAGCGTGCGGGCCGCAGGCGTCGAGCAGCTCGCGCACCTGCTGGCGAACCGGCACTCGTCGCTCGGCGCGCGCGTCGATCAGGCGGGCGTCGGCGCCGTCGCGGGCGGCCAGGAAGCGGTTCTCCTCGAGCACCTCCTGACGACTCATCGCCTCCGGCGTCGCGTAGCCCTCCTCGAGCTCGAGCCGCGCCAGGCACTGCACGAGGGCGACCAGCGCCGCCGTGTCGGCCGAGCTGGTCTGCACGTCCATGATCCGCACCTCGACGGTGCCGAAGCGCGGCTGCGGGCGCACGTCCCACCAGAGGAACGTCGGCTCGGGCAACGCCTCGCAGCGCAGCAGCAGGTCGACGGTCTCGACCCAGTCCGCGTAGTCGCGGAACATCCGCGGCGTGCCGACGCGCGGGAACGCCTGGAACAGCGGCGTGCGCGCGGACGCGAGGCCGGTGTCGCGCCCCTGCCAGAAGGGCGAGTTGGCCGACAGCGCCAGCAGCAACGGCACGTGGGTGCGCATGCGGTTGAGCAGCCGGACGCCCGACTCGGGATCCGGCACGCCGACGTGCACGTGCAGCGCGAAGGTCGGCTCGCGCCGCGCCAGCTCGCGCATCGAGCCGTAGAGGAAGCGGTAGCGGCGCCCGTTCGAGACGACCGTGTCCTGCCAGACCGCGAACGGGTGCGTGCCGGCCGCGGCAGCGCGCAGCTCCAGCGGCTGCAGGTCCCGGCACAGCCACTCGCGCAGCTGGCGCGCCTCGCCGGCGGCGCCGGCGACGTCGTGATGGATGCCGGTGCCGAGCTCGACCACGCAGCGGTGGGTCTCGGAGTCGACCCGCCGCGCGAGGTGGGGGTCGAGCGCGTCGAGCACACGCTCGATCTCCTGCGCCAGCGACCAGTCGCTCGGGTCGAGCAGCATCACCTCTTCCTCCACCCCGAGCGTGTAGGGGTCGGATTCGGTCCAGGTCGCCCAACCCGGCAGCTCGCGCGGTCCCGACTCGTTCATGCGACCACCCAGGTGTCCTTGGCCCCGCCGCCCTGCGAGCTGTTGACCACGAGCGCGTCGCGGTCGCGCGCGAAGCGCGTCAGCCCACCGGCGACGACCTGGTCGCCGATTGCGAACGCGCGCAGGTCCACGTGGCGCGGCTCGAGCTCGCCGTCGATGACGGTCGGATGCGTGGAGAGCGTGATCGTCTGCTGCGCGATCCAGTTCCCGGGGTCCGCCTCGATCTGCTCGACGACACGGTCGCGATCGGCCTGGGTCGCGTGGCGGCAGACGACGATCCCCTGCCCGCCCTGCCCCGAGCGCGGCTTGACGACCAGGTCGTCGATCTGCGCCAAGGCCTCGCGCCGTTGCTCGGGATCGGCGAGGTCGTAGGTCGGCACCGAGCCGAGCAGCGGTTCCTCGTCGAGGTAGAAGCGCGTCATCTCGTCGACGTAGGCGTGCGCGAGCTTGTCGTCGGCGACGCCGGCTCCGAGCGGGTTGACGACCGTCAGGTTGCCCGCGCGCAGCGGGCCGAGCAGCATGCGTGCGAGCCAGGTGGGATTGCCCGCGTCGTCGTGCAGGCGGTCCTCGTTCGCGCGCAGGTAGACCACCTGCAGCTCGCGTGAACGCCCGTCGTCGGCCCAGGCGTAGAGCCGGTTGCCGCGCAGTTGCAGATCTCCGCGCGAGACGAGTGGGACGCCGAGGCGAGCGGAGAGGTCCCGGTGCTCGTACCAGGCGCTGCTCTGCGGTCCGTCGGTGAGCACCGCGATCGAGGGATCGGCGCAGCCGTCCGGCGCCGCTGCCCTGAGCGCGTCGGCGAGCAGGTCGGCGCCCGCGTCGGCGGGCAACCGACCCTGCGGCACCTCGATCCCGAGCGCGGCGTCGAGCGTGTCCCGCGCCGCCGCGGTGTAGCTGAGCCCCGACGGGGTGCGCAGGTTGTCCTCGAGCACCGCCAGCCGACCGTCCGCGTCCCGGACGACGTCGAGGCCGGCCACGCCGATCGGCTCGGAGCGCAGCTCCAGCCCCATCAGCTCGGGCTCGAAGTGGTCGGCCGTCTCGATCACGCGCTCGGGCACGTGCCCGGCGGCCACGATCGCCCGATCGCCGTAGACGTCGGCGGTGAAGGCGGCCAGCGCTCGCACGCGCTGCTGGATGCCCGCCACCAGCGAGTCCCACTCGACCCGCTCGATCAGCCGCGGCACCGGGTCGACGCCGAAGGGCTGCACCTCGCCGCCGCTGCGGAAGGCGACCCCGCGCTCGCGCACGTGGTCCTCGACCCGCGCCGCGACCGCCGTCAGATCCTGGCGCTCGAGCTGCTCGAGCAGCTCGGCGTAGACGGGACGCGGCTCGCCGTCGGCGTCCACCGCCTCGTCGTAGACGCCCGAGGGGGCGGATGCGTACGCACCGTTGGTGGCCAAGGACAGCGTCACGCTCGGCACGCTACGTCGAGAAGCAGGGGTCGCCCATTGCCAGCGGGCCGAGATTCCGCGCCTGCGCTTGTACACCCGGTCCAATCGGCGCCGAACTCGCCACGCGGTCCAGCACCCTTTGGACCGGCGGTCCATTGACTACCCGCTGTTTGCGCCCCTACCGTCCAGGCATGTCGACGGCCAAGCGCCAGATCGTCGCCTTCGGCGGCGGCGGGTTCTCGATGGAGGCCGGCAATCCCCTGCTCGACGACTACGTGCTCGAGCTGACCGGAGTGCCGCGTCCGCGGCTCTGCTTCCTGCCCTCCGCCAGCGGCGACGCCGATCACTACATCGTGCGCTTCTACCGCACGTTCGCGGGACGCGCGGAGACGTCGCACGTCTCGTTGTTTCGGCGTGACCATGAGCTCGAGGACCTCCATACCCATCTTTTGGCCCAAGATGCGATCTACGTCGGAGGCGGCAGCGTCGTCAGTCTGATGGGCGTCTGGCGCGCGCACGGGCTCGACGAGGTCCTGCGCGAGGCATGGGAGGCGGGCGTGCTGCTGTGCGGCGTCAGCGCCGGCTCGCTGTGTTGGTTCAAGGAGGGCATCAGCGCCTTCCACGGCACGCCCCTGCACTACGAGGGCCTTGGCTTCCTTCCCTGGAGCAACACCGTTCACTACGACGCCGACCGGCGCCGCGGAGACGCGTTCCGCGAGCAGCTCAAACAGGGGATGGCCCCAGGCTACGCTGCTTGCGACGGCAGCGCGCTGCACTTCGTCGACGAGCGCCTGGCGGCCGTCGTCTCGTCCCGGCCCGGCGCAAAGGCCTACCGTATGGGCTGCGTGAACGGCAAGGTGCGCAAGCGCTCGCTCGACGTCCGGTACCTCGGTGACGACTCGGGGCCCGTGCGGATCCCGTCGCTGCCGGCCCCGCCCCGCCTGACGGTCGCGCGGACCTCCGCGGCGGCCGGATGACGGGGCGCCCGCGTCGCATCCTCGTCAGCGGCGGCGGCGGCTTCACGACGTCGGTCCGGGATCTGCCGCTCGACCACCTGCTGTTGGAGCTGGCCGGGGTCGACCGCCCCCGCATCTGCCTGCTGCCGACCGCCAGCGGCGACCCCGAGGACCAGATCCGCCGCTTCTACTCGACCTTCCGCGACGTCGACGCCGAGCTCTGCCACGTGTCGCTGTTCCGCCTGGGCAACGACCGCACCGTCCCGCCGGCCGAGCAACTGCTGTCCCAGGACGTGATCTACGCCGGCGGCGGCAGCATGATCAACCTGCTCGCGCTCTGGAGCGCGCACGAGCTCGGCGAGGCGCTGGCCGAAGCCTGGCGCCGCGGCGTCCTGCTCTGCGGCGTCAGCGCCGGGGCGATGTGCTGGTTCGAGGGCGGCATCACCCGCTCCCACGGCCCCCCGCGCCCGGCCCGCGGCCTGGGCCTGCTGCCCGGCAGCCTCAGCGTCCACGACGACGTCGACCCGACGCGCTCGGCCGCCTACCGCGACGCCGTGCTCGCCGGCACGCTCGACGCCGGCTACGCACTCGACGACGGCGCCGGCCTGCTGTTCGAGGACGGTGGGCCGCCGCAGGCCTTCAGCGCCCGGCCCGCGGCAGGGGCGCGCCGGCTATCGGCCGACGCCGGCCGTTTGGACGAGCAGCCGCTCGAGGTCGAGCGCCTCGCCGCCCTCGAGGCCACGACCACCGTCGAGCCATCGATCGGCGAGCTGCGCGAGCTGCGCGAAGCGCGCCGCGGGCAGGTGTCGACCGCCCGGCCCCGCAAGGCCGGCTAGCCGCGCAACCATCACACCGGTCGGCTCGGCGGTCAGATCGACGTCGACAGAACTTCACCGGGCCTTTCCCACCCGGCCTGGAGGATCACCAACTCGTGGCCCTCCTCGCCTGTGTAACGGACCGGTGACGGCGGACGAGGAGGGGCCGGCGCAACCGAACCCCTCCCGATCGCGCTTATGAAATCGTGACTCTGGGGTTGGCCGCGACTGAGAAGCTGCCTCTGAACGTCAAGGATCTTGAGGCTCTCGAAGCTCTCGATGTGATGATCAGTCTGCAGTTCATCGTCAGTGATTGGGTCGCCTGGGTGAATGTGACGCACCCTCTAGTGGTCTGCGCGTCAAAGTTGATTGTGGTCCCTATGGCCGGAATGGTGAGTGAGCATGGCTCGGCTACGGTGGGGGCGTCGATGGTCAGGTCGAATGAGGCGCTGACGCCGGCAACTGAGCTGATTGATCTGAGTGTGATTCTGCATGAGATGGCATCTGATGAGATGGTCCCGACACCCGAGACGTCGCCGGTGCATGTGGTTCTCGTGCTCGGCCTGCTTGAGAATGTGACCGTGCCTGAGATGGTGGTGGTGTTGACGATGGAGCCTGTGAACTCAACTGTGGGGCATCTGAGTCTCGTGATCGATCTGTCGTCGGAGTCGATTTGCGAGTCGACGGAGGTCGCTGAAATTCTCTGGCCGACTCTTGTGAGCGTTGCGTGTGCAGGTGCGGCCGCGACGCCGAGCACGGCGAGCGCGGCGAGGGCGGCGAGGGCCGCCAGGCTGCGGATGAACAATGCGTTCATGGATAGTGCCTTTCTTTCGTCAATGGAGGAATGGCAAGTTCGCTACGAAGAGCCAAGCGTGAAGCTCCTGACGATGGCACCTCCTTTCGAGTAACAGACACCGATCGGGTAATGAAGGGGTTATCTAAGGTAGCAAAATACACAGATAAATTTGAGCATTAGCCTCGCGGTCCCATCCGACTAAGCAGGCGATACTGCGCCGCGATGAAGATCGACCTCGCCCACCCGCGCGACCTCGGGGACATCCTCGCCGCGTGCTTCGAGCTCTACCGGCATTACTTCCTCCTCTTCGCGGGAATCGCACTCGCGGTAGTGATTCCGCTCGACCTGCTCACGCTCGGGCTCGCCGACGGCCAGCTGACCGACTACGACGGCGAGTTCAGCTTCGGCGAAGGTGGAGCGGCCTACGGCATCACCTATCTGCTGCTCGCCACGCCGCTGATCACCGCGGGGCACGTCACAGCGGTCATGGACATCGGTGCCGGCCGTACGCCGGGCGTCGGAGCGTCGCTGCGACGTGCAGGTGGAGCGCTGTTGCCATTGATCGGAGCGCTCCTGCTGACCATGCTCGGGACCCTGCTGGGCACCATCGCCCTCGTGCTCCCGGGCATCTACCTCTACGTGCGCTGGTATGTGACCGCCCAGAGCATCGTCGCCGAGGAACGCGGGCCAATCGACGGCATCGGCCGCAGCTGGGCGCTGACGGAGGGCAACTGGTGGCGGCTGTTCGGCATCTCGATCGTGATCGGGCTGATCGGCGCCATCCTGTCGGCGCTCTTCGGCGCGCCGATCAGCGCGCTCGCCGATCGGTACGACAGCGGTCTGCTGCTGGTCCTCGGCACGATCGTCTCGGACGCGATCGTGCTGTCGTTCGTGGCGCTGGGCGCGACGATGATCTTCTTCGACCTGCGTGCACGTCATGAGCAGCCGCTGATGGCGAGCACGGCGCCGGAGCCCGCCGCG
This sequence comes from uncultured Thermoleophilaceae bacterium, assembly GCA_963846505.1. Taxonomy (GTDB): domain Bacteria; phylum Actinomycetota; class Thermoleophilia; order Solirubrobacterales; family Thermoleophilaceae; genus JACVRW01. Next base: position 238,951 of record CAWJWD010000006.1, read on the forward strand.
TCACTCGAGCGGCCAGAGGCGCCGCCCGGCCGCTGAGCCGCTAGGCGGGAACTTCGTCGGCCGCGGGCTGCGCGCCCTCGGCCTCGACAGGACCCTCGACGGGCTCGACCTCGGGCGGCAGCTCGCCGCCGCGGTCGGTGCCGGCGATCAGCTCGTCGGGCTGCTTCTGCTTGGGGACGAAGCCGGACTTCATGCCGAAGTAGACCGCCTGCGGGTGGTGGGTGACGATCGCGACCGTCGACTGCTCGGGCATCACGGCGTAGCCGTCGGAGAGCGTCATGCCGATGTCCTCGAGGCCGAGCAGGCGCCAGACCTTCTCGTGCTCGGACTGGTCCGGGCAGGCCGGGTAGCCCCAGGAGTAGCGGCGTCCCTGGTCGAGGTCGATTCCGAGTCCGCGGCGCACCTCGGCGTGCATCCACTCGGCGCTGCCCTCGGCGGCCTGCACGCCGAGTCCGTGCACGAACAGCTGCTCGGCGAACTCGCCGTCGCGCTCGAGCTGCTCGATCAACTCGGTCACCTCGGGGCCGACCGTTACGCCCTGCAACGCGACCACGTCCCGCTCGCCGGAGTCCAGCGGGCGGAAGAAGTCGGCCAGGCAGATGCGGTCGTGCTTGGGCTGGCGTGGGAACGACAGCCGCTCGACCTCCCGCTCGTGGTCCTCGGGATCGAAGATGACCAGCTCGTTGCCGTCGGAGGCACAGGGAAAGTAGCCGACCTTGGCGCGCGGGCGCAGGTAGTCCTGCTCGGCCCACATGCGCTCCAGCTTGGGCGCGAAGCCCTCCTCGCCGTCATGGCCCTCGACGATCTGGCGCCACTGCTCGCCCTTCTTGCCGCGCCCGCCCCAGTGCAGCTTGAACAGCACGTGGCGGTCGAGGTACGGGTAGACGTCGGCGAGGTCGACGTTCACCTCGCGCACGCCCCAGAACGGCGGCGCGGGGATCGGGGTCTCGGTGCTCACCTGCGAGCGCACCGAGTCGTCGGTCACCGGGGGCGAGTCGTCGACCACGACCGGCTTCTCGCGCAGCTCGCGCGCCTCGTCGCGCATGCGCGCGACCAGGGCGCCGCGCGCGTCCTCGTCGATCAGCTGGTCGACCGTGGCCAAGCCGGCAAAGGCGTCCTTGCAGTAGAAGACGCCGGGCTCGTAGACGTCGTCGGACTCCTTGCCGTGGGGGTAGAGGATCCGCCGGCCGAAGTCGCGGTTGATCGCCGCGCCGCCGATCAGCACCGGGAACTCGTGCCCGCGCTGGTGCAGCTCCTGCACGCAGATCGGCATCTGCTTGGACGTCGAGACCAGCAGCGCCGAGAGCCCGATCGCGTCGGCCTCGTGCTCGATCGCGGCGTTGATGATCGTGTCGACCGGGACCTGCTTGCCGAGGTCGATCACCGTGTAGCCGTTGTTGGTCAGGATCGTGTTGACGAGCGACTTGCCGATGTCGTGCACGTCGCCGAAGACGGTCGCGATCACGACCTTGCCCTTGGTGTGGCCCTCCATCCGCTCGAGGTAGTTCTCGAGCTGGGCCACGGCCCGCTTCATCACCTCTGCCGACTGCAACACGAACGGCAGGATCAGCTCGCCGGCGCCGAACTTGTCGCCGACTTCCTTCATCGCCGGCAGCAGCACCTGGTTGAGCGTCGGCACGGCGCCGATCTTCTCCACCGAGCGGTCGATCCAGTCCTCGACCCCGTCCTTCTTGCGCCGCAGGATGTGCCAGTGCAGCGCCTCCTCGGGCTCCATCTCCGCCGTGGGATCGGCGGCCTCTTCCTCCTCGACCTCGCCCTTGCTCTCGAAGTGGCCGATGAACCGCTCGAGCGCGTCCTCGCGACGATTGAAGACGAGGTCGTCGGCGAGCTCGCGCTCCTCCTCGGCGATCTCGCCGTAGGGCTTGATGTGGTTCGGATTGACCATCGCCAGGTCGAGCCCGGCCTCCACGCAGTGGTGCAGGAAGACGGAGTTCAGCACCGCACGCGCCGGCTGGCCGACGCCGAAGGAGACGTTGGAGACGCCCAGCGAGGTCTTCACGCCCGGCAGCTCCGCCTTGATCTGGCGGATGCCCTCGATCGTCGCGACCGCGCTCGGCTTCCACTCGTCGTCGCCGGTGGTGAGGGTGAAGGTGAGCGCGTCGAAGACCAGCAGGCGCGGGTCGAGCCCGTGCTCGTCGCAGGCGATCTCCTTGATGCGCTTGGCCACCTCGAGCTTGCGCTCGGCGGTCTTGGCCATGCCGACCTCGTCGATCGTCAGCGCGATCAGCGCCGCGCCGTGCGCGACCGCCAGCGGGATCACCGTGTCGGCCTTGTCGCGACCCGCCTCAAGGTTGATCGAGTTGACGATCGCCCGGCCGGGGATCTGCTCCAGCGCGGCCTTGATCACCTCCGGCTCGGTCGAGTCGACCTGGATCGGCGCCGGCTGGGACAGCGAGATGCGCTTGACGACCTCGCGCATCTGCTCGTCCTCGTCCTGACGCTCGGTCAGCGCGACGCAGACGTCGAGCACGTGTGCGCCGCCGGTGACCTGGTCCTCGGCGACCGTGACGAGGCCGTCGTAGTCGTCGGCCAGCAGCATCTCCTTGGCCTTGCGCGAGCCCTGCGAGTTGACGCGCTCGCCGACCAGCGTCGGCCGCGGCTCCTGCACGAGCCCGGTCGCGGTCATCATCGAGGACACGAACGGGTCGCCGGAGGTGGGCCGCTCGCCCACCTTGCGGCCGCCGACGCGGTCGGCGATCGCACGGATGTGGTCGGGCGTCGTGCCGCAGCAGCCACCGACGATGCCGACGCCGTAGCGCTCGACGAACTCCTGCAGCGAGTCGGCCAGCGGGTCGGGCTGCTCGGGGAAGATCGTCTCCCCCTCCGGGCCCTGCAACGGCAGACCGGCGTTGGGAATGCAGTGGACCGGCAGCGGCGAGTGCTCGCCGAGATACCGGATCGCGTCGCGCATGTCCTCGGGGCCGGTCGAGCAGTTGAGCCCGATCACCTGCACGTCGAGCGCGGTGAGGGTGGTCAGCACCGCTTGGATGTCGGTGCCGAGCAGCATCTTGCCGCCGTTTGGCAGCAGCGAGACCGAGCACTGGATCGGCACCGCACGGCCGACCTGCTTGAACGCGGCGCGGGCGCCGAAGACGGCGGCCTTGACCTCGAGGATGTCCTGCGCGGTCTCGATGATCAGCAGGTCGGCGCCGCCCTGCACGAGGCCGCCGGCCTGCTCGGTGAAGATCTCCACGAGCTCGTCGAAGCGGATCTTGCCGAGCGTCGGGTCGTCGCTGGCCGGCAGGTGGCCGGTCGGGCCGATCGAGCCGGCGACGAAGCGGTGCTCGCCGGCCGCGGCGCGCGCGATCTCCGCCGCACGGCGGTTGATCTCGAGCGTGTGCTCGGCCAGGCCCCACTCGTCGAGCTTGAGGCGGCTGGCCTGGAAGGTGTCGGTCTCGACGACCTCGGCGCCGGCGTCGAGCATCGACTCGTGCACGCCCTGGATCACGTCCGGGCGGTTGAGCACGAGCGCCTCGTGGCACTTGCCCTGCAGCCCTCCGTAGTCCTCCGCGGTGAGCTCGAACATCTCGAGCGTCGCGCCCATGCCGCCGTCGAAGACGACGACGCGCTCGCGGATTGCCTGGAGGTAGTCGCGCTCAGCCAAAGTGGCCCTGATCCTAGCGCAACCTTGACACGAGTCTGTGAAGGTTAGCGGGACTAGTCTGGCGCCCATGCCAATCGCACTCGTCACCGGCGCAAACCGCGGCATCGGGCGCGAGGTCGCCCGCCAACTCGCCGCCGACCACGGCTACGACGTGATCGTCAGCGCCCGCGACGAGGCCAAGGCCACCGAGGCCGCGGAGGCCATCGGCGGCCGCCCGCTGGCGCTCGACGTCTCGGACCCGGCCAGCGTCGAGGCAGCCGTGGCCGCGATCGGCGCGGAGCCCGGCGCCCTCGACGTGCTCGTCAACAACGCCGGCGTCGGCCTCGACTGGGGCGTGTCCGGCACCGAGCCGGACTTCGACGTGATCCAGCGCACGCTCGACACCAACACGCTCGGTGCCTACCGCCTCGCGATCGGCCTGCTGCCGTTGCTGCGCGCGAGCGAGCATCCGCGCATCGTCAACGTCTCCAGCGGCATGGGCGGGATCAACGAGATGGGCGGCTGGTCGCCCGGCTACCGCATCTCGAAGGCGGCGCTGAACGCGACCACGCGCATCCTCGCGACCGAGCTCGCCGACGCCGGCTTCAAGGTCAACTCCGCCTGCCCGGGCCTCGTGAACACGGACATGGGCGGCCAGTTCGGGGCCAAGAAGACCGTCGAGGACGGCGCGTCCGGCGTCGTCTGGCTGGCCACCCTGCCCGACGACGGGCCGACCGGCGGCTTCTTCCGCGACGGCAAGCAGATCGACTTTTGAGCCCGGCGCCCAAGCGCCGCGCAGCCGAGCACCCAGCGTCGAAGCACCTAGGCCCTGGACGTCGACGTGTGGGTCATGGCGACCCTCCTGGAGCCTCGCCCATGCGGGCGGTGACCTCCTGCGCCCGGGGATTGCCGAGCGCCGCATAGATCGCCAGGGCTTCTCTCAGGTGCTGCCGCGCGGCCGTGGCGTCGCCGTCGAGTTCCTTCACCTCCGCCAACCGCTCTTGCGCCATGGCAGCGTAGAAGGGCGCTTCGTGTCGCTGCATGATGTCCAACGCCCTCTCCAGCGCACTGGTCGCGCCCTTGCCGTCGCCCAACGCCCGATACGCGTCGCCGAGGTGGAGGAGGACCCGCCCGAGAGTCAAGGCGTCGACGTCCGCATCGATGAGGTCGACCGCGTGCAGGAAGCTACGCACTGCCTCATCGTGATCTCCCGAGAGGTCGAGAGCCCGACCGAGGTGGTACTCCTGGATCGCTATGCCCCGGGGGTCGTCGAGCTGCTGGTACGTGGCGCGCGCATGCTCGAAGGCCGCTATCGCCTCCGGATAGCGCTCGCGATCGATGTTCAGGATGCCCGTGAACTCGACGATCGAGGCTTGAAGCGAGCGATTGCCGGAGCCGCTGGCCAGCTGACCCGCGCTGGCGAGCTCGGCCTCGGCGCGCGCATGGTCGCCAAGGTCCATGTAGGCCCGGGCCAGTTGATTTCGGACCCGAGCTTCCGCCGCGAGGTCGCCACATCGCTGCGCGGAGGTCGCTGCCAAGCCATACACCTCGAGCGCCTCCCCGTAGTGCTTGCGGTTGTGGTAGCTCTGCCACAGCGCCTCACCGATATGCCACACCTGAGCGTCCCACCCGCGAGCGGCTGCCGTGCGCAGCACTGCCAGCAGGTTCGAACGCTCAGCTTCGAACCAGTCGAACGCCTCACTGGGGGATCGGAACGAGAGCGCTACGTCGAACGGAGGCGGGGAGAGATCCGCCAGACGCAGCCTCGAGGGGACGATGGCGCGATCCATCGTCTGCGCGGCGAAGACATAGAAGTCCACCACCCTGCACAGCGCGGCTTCCTGCTCCTCCTCGGATTCGTCTGTTCTGGCCAGATTCCGAGCGTGAATGCGCAGAAGGTCGTGGAAGCGATGACACCCACCGGCGTTTGCGTCCTCGATCAGCTGCGCCGCGACGATCTCGTCGAGGAACTCGGCCGCCTGGTCCCGGGGAAGCCCCGATGCAGCCGCAGCCACCGTCACGGTGAAGTTCGGGCCGGGATGCATCCCGAGGCGGCGATAGACGACGCCGGCAGGAACGCTCAGCGCCTGATAGGCATCGGTGAAGATCGCGTCGACCGAGCGCTCCGACCCGGCCACGATTCGCTCCAACCGCCGATTTTCGTCAGCGAGCTCGTCCACGAGCCACTGAACCGGCCTGCCCTCATGGCTAGCCAGGCGCGCGCCGCAGATCCGTACTGCGATCGGGAGCCCGGCGCACATGTGCAGCAGCTCCTCGACGGCGGCCGGCTCAGCGAGCACGCGCTCCTCGTCGACCATCTGAGACAGGATTGCCTGGGCGCTTCCGTCGTCCAGCGGCGAAAGGCGCACCAGACCGGCCCCGTCGTTGACCAGCTCCTCGAGCCGCCCCCGGCTGGTGACGAGCACGACGCTGCCGGCCGCATTTGGGATGAGCGGCTGCACCTGTGCCGCACGGTCGACGTCCTCGAGCAGCAACAGCATGCGCTTGTCCGCCGTGCTGGACCGAAAGAGAGCAATGCGCTCGGCCAACGTCTGGGGAATCGAATCCTCGGGGAGGCCGAGGGCGCGCAGGAAGCTTCCGAGCACGTCACCGACCTCCGCCCCTCCCTCGTGCCGCAGCTCGCCAAAGTCGACGTATAGCTGACCGTCCTTGTAGCGATCGCAATTCGTGTGCGCCCAGTAGCGGCTGGTAGCCGACTTGCCGACCCCGCGCATGCCGGTCAGGATCACGACCGGCGCGCACGGAAGCGGGGATGGCGCAGTCAGTCCGTCGAGCTTGTCGACCTCCCGCTTCCGGTTGACGAACTGTCGTGGAGCGGGAGGCAGCTGTCGCGGGATCGGCAACGACCCTTCCGGGCCGTGACCATGTACCTGGTCGCTCTGCGCGACCGTGCCGCTGCCCTCGTTGCCGAGGCTTGCCCCCCCATCGGTCACGGCCCGGACAATAACCTCGGAGCGACGGTCGCGATGAGCTTCCGAGCGCTCGTCGAACCGCTGCCTCAGTCCATCACACGGAAAATGGGAACGAGAGGGTCGACAGGTCTCCCTCCTGGACGACCGATACATGCAACGCGACCGCGAAGTCTCGAGCTAATTCCCTGAGGCGCTCGAGATCGGGCGTCCCCACCGGACCCTCGACCACGAAGATCACCCATCCGATGGCGTCTTGCTGCACACGCGATCGGTAGTTCATCAGCATGGCGGCAGCCTCGGCCATGCGATTGCGAGCGTTCCCGAGCCGAGGCGCACCGCTCTGCTTGATCTCGATCACGACGTCGGGGAGCTGGTCGACCTTGCTGACCAACAGCCCGTCGAGCAGGAGCGCGGACCGCCCGTCGATCTTGACGTTCGCCTTGAGCTCGTACGCCGGCGGCAAGAGTCGCTCCACCCTGGCCAGCACCTGCCGCTCGATCTCCCCTGCGCGGCGCACGCGGTCCTGCAGGTCCTGTCCGCTGATCGTCGCTGCGGGACCCGATGCCGAACCGTCGCCGGGCTTCCCGGGCGCTGTCTGCGGCCTCAGCTCTTCTTCGACGTCGGCCTTGAGCCGTTCCGCCCGCTCCTGCTCGCTCTGCGGCTTGATCTCCGAGCGGAGCTTGTCCAACTCGACCGAGGACCGGACCTCGTCCGCCTCTTCCTGCCTCTTGAGCCGTGGAGCGCCGTAGACGATCAAGATGACTCCGCCGACGAAGAGGAAGATGCCCCCGTAGGGAGCGATCTGGCCTGCCGTCCGGGATAGCCGCTGACGTCGTTCGAGCTCGTCGCGGGCGAGCGGGGTGGCGCGTGCCAGCTCGCGTTTGGAGACTCGCAGCACCCCGGTCTCGCGCAATACGAGCCCCGGTACGAGAAACGCCGCGATGACGAGGAACACCCCGGCTGAGATCGCGAGCTTCGTAAAGCTCTGCGGGTCCGGGCGCGGCAGCATCGAGACACCGTTTCATGGCTCGCCGACGGAACCGGCGATCCGAGGTCCGCAGCGCAGCACGCCACGATCGGCCAGGAAGGCTCAGGCCTCGGCCTCGGCCGGATCGCTCCGGCGGCGTGTGCCACGCAGCTCCACCGGCGAGGCGTGCAGCGCCCGCAGGCGCAGGTCCTTCCAGGTCATGCCCTCGGCCACCAGCGCCGGCATGCCCATCGCCAGCGCGGTCGCGATCTCGACCGCCTGCAGGATGATCCCGTAGGCCAGCGCGTCGGTCTTGCCGACGCCGTAGGCGGACAGCACCGCCACGCAGGCGGCCTGGAAGACGCCGAGGTTCGAGGGCGTGGCCGGCAGCGCGGCGGTCACGTTGACCGCGAACAGCACGGCCGCAGCCGCCCCGATGCCGGCTTGATCGTCGAGGCCCAGCGCGACCAGCAGCACGTAGCAGGCCAGCCACTGCACCGCCCACGCGGACAGCTGCAGCACCGTCGCGACGATGCCCAGGCGCGGCTTGCGGAACACCACCAACCCGCTGCGCACCTGCACCATCGCGTTGCGCACCACGGCCGCAGCCTGCTGCACGCGCTGGAAGCGCGACGGCTTGCCGCGACGCAGCAGCCACGGCGAGGCCACCACCAGGCCGAGCAGCACCACGGGCGCGATCGTCGCGATCACGAGCGCGTCCTCGCCGCCGTTGAAGAGGCCGACGGTCGCGAACATGACCGTGCCGAGCACGCACAGCGCGACGATGTTCAAGATCGTCTGGGAGACGAGCGTGCCGAGCACGAGCGGCAGCCGCTCGCGCATGCGCCCCACGCGCCGCGCCACGATCAGCGCACGCGAGGGCTCGCCCAGTCGCGCCGGCAGCGTGGCGGACATCAGGACGCCGATCATCGTCGCGCGCGCGGTGTCGCGGTGACGCACCGGCACGCCGGGCAGCGCGGCGCGCAGGATCGCGTTCCAAGCCTCGGCGCGCACGAGCATCGAGGCGCACATGAGCGCGAATGAGACGAGCACCCAGACGGGCGTCGCCGCCAGCAGCGAGTCGGCGATCGACTCGAGGCCGATGCGGTTGAGCGCGAGCGCCGTCAGGCCGAGACCGAGCACCGCCCCCGCGCCCACGGCGATCCGGCGCGCGGTGCGCGCCCGCGAGCGCCGCGGCGCCTCGGGGTCGACCGGCTCGATCGAGACCAGCTTGCGCGGCGGCACACGCGGCCCGGGCTCGGTCGGCACCAGGCCGCTGCGCACGGCGGCGCGCGCCAGCCGCGTCTGCGGCTGGGGCAGCTCGATCGCGTCCGCGTAGACGTCCATGACCTCGGCCGTCACGCGCGGCCAGGCGAAGCGCTCGGCGCGCTCGCGCGCGGCGACGGCCAGCTCCCCACGGCGCTGCGGGTCGAGCGCCAGCGCCGCCAGCGCCTCGCCGAGCTCGACCGGCTTGCCCATCGGCACCAGCAGCCCGTCGACGCCGTCGCGCACGACGTCCCGGTAGCCCGCGATGTCCGAGGCGACGACCGGCGTCCCCGACGCGAACGCCTCGGTCAGCACCATGCCGAAGCTCTCGCCGCCGAGCGAGGGGGCGACCAGCAGATCGGCCTCGCCGAGCAGGCGCCACTTCTCCTCCTCGCTGACGCGACCGACGATCTCGACGCCCTCGGGCTCGAGCAGCAGCGGCTCGACCTCCTGCGGTGTCGCGCCGGCGATCGTGAGACGGGCGGGCACGTTGGCGCTGCGCAGCGCCTCGAAGGCGCGCAGCAGGATCGGCAGGCCCTTGCGGCCCTCGGCGCGGCCGACGAACAGCAGCCGCAGCTCCTCGTCTGTGCGCGGGCGGTCGTGGTCCGGGCGGGCGAGGCTGAGGTCGACGCCGTTGGGCACGATCCGATAGCGACCGCCGTAGAAGCGCTCGGCCGTCCAGCGGGCGGCCTCGGAGACCGCGATGCGCGCCGACAGCTTCGAGTACAGCCGCCGGGCGCCAAGCACGTTCGCGGCGATGCCGCTGGCGAGGCGGCCGGTGGAGTAGGTGTGGAAGGTGCCGACCACCGGCGCGCGGCTGGCCTCGACCCCGTACCAGCTGACCACGGGCACGTTCGGCTCGTGCACGTGGACGACGTCGTAGCCCCCGTGGCGCAGCTCGTGGCCGAGCACCGAGATCGCGGCCGGGAAGCCCGACAGGTTCGTGACGGCGCCGTTCATCGGCAAGCCGAAGGTCCGGCCGAGCGGGATCAGGTAGTCGGGCAGGGGCCGCTGCTGCGGGGCAGCGCCGCGATGCATGACACGCGCCAGACGATCATCGGGGTCGTAGGGGGCGAGCAGCCGGACCTCGTGGCCCTGAGACAGGAGCTCATCCGCGAGCGCCTCGACATGGAGCCCTACGCCGCCTGGGTACGTGTACGAGTAGGGAGAAACAAGCCCAACGCGCACGCGACCATGCTATCGCGCCCTCCGTACGCCACACTTGTGGCCGTGAGCGAGCCGCGCAACTACGTCAAATACACGTTCCTGAAGCTCGATCCCGCCTGGCGCCGGCGCCCCGCCGAGGAACGTGCCCAGGACAAGCGCGAGTTCGCCGCCGCCTGCGCCGAGTTCGCCGACGACCACTACCTGCGCGCCTACTCGCTCGTGGGCACGCGCGGGGACTGCGACCTGATGGTGCGCTCGATCGCAAGCACGCTCGAGCCGATCCACGAGCTGCACGTGCTGCTCAACCAGAGCGGCCTGATGCGCTGGGCGCAGACGCCCCACTCGTACCTGGCGATGACCAAGGAGTCGCCCTACAGCGACGAGCCGGACAAGCCGGCGGCACCGCGCCCGGGAGCGGACTCGAAGTACTTCATCGTCTACCCGATGTGGAAGAAGCGCGACTGGTATCGCCTCGACCCCGAGGAGCGCATGCGCGTGATGCGCGAGCACATCGCGGTGGCGCGGCGCTTCACCGGCATCGAGACCAACACCGCCTACTCGTTCGGCCTCGACGACCAGGAGTTCGTGGTCGCCTTCGACGCCGACGACCCGCGCGAGTTCCTCGACCTCGTGCAGGAGCTGCGCGCGACCGAGTCGAGCGCCTACACCGAGTCCGAGACCCCCATCTTCACCTGCATCTCCGCCTCGGTCGAGCGCGCGCTGGACGCGCTCGACGGCGAGGCAGCCCGCGTTCCCGCGGGCTAGCCGACGCGTTCGCGGCCCGCCTCGTCCTCGGCCTGCGCGGCCTCGAGCAGCAGCTCGTAGGTCGTGTGCTTGACCCGCGGTCGCCCCTGCGACTCTCCCGCCGCCTTCTCCGCGGCGTCGATCGCCTCCCAGCCGGTGTAGGTGACGTGGTCGGGCTTGCGCTCGTCCAGCAGCTGCTCGAGCGCGTCGCGCCGTGGCTGGGCCGGATCGGAGAGCCGACCCGCGTCGAGGTCCTCGAACAGCCGGTCGACCGTCTCCTGGGCGTCGCGCTTGTTCGTGCCGATGATGCCGCTGGGGCCGCGCTTGATCCAGCCGACGGTGTACTCGCCGGCCAGCGGCTGCCCGTCCTCGCCGAGCACGCGTCCCTGCTCGTTGGGGATCGTGCCGCTGCGCTCCTCGAAGGGGACGCCCGCGAGCGGCGTGCCCTTGTAGCCGATCGAGCGGAACACGACGCCGCACTCCAGCTCCTCGACCTGCTCGGTCGCCTGCGCGCTGATGCGCCCGCCCTCGCCGGCGACGAGCTCGTTGCGGCAGATGCGGATCCCCTCGACCTTGCCGTCGCCGACGATCTCGACCGGCGAGACGAGGAAGCGCAGCACGATCCGGCGGCGCTTGCCCGCCGCCTCGCGGGCGGAGTACCCGTGCAGGATGTCGACGTTCTTCTTCGAGGTCGCGTGCGCCTCGTCGCTCTCGAGGTAGGCGGCGCTGAGCGGGTCGAGCGCCACGTCCTCCTCGGTCACGAACACGTCCGCGTCGGTCATCTCCCCCAGCTCCAGCAGCTCCGGGTTCGTGAACGCCGCCTGCGCCGGGCCGCGGCGGCCGAGCACGACGATCTCGCGGATGCCGCTGTCGGCGAGCGCGTCGATGGCGTGGTCGGCGACGTCCGTCTCGGCGAGCTCCTCGCGCGTGAGGGCGAGCATGCGCGCCACGTCGGCGGCGACGTTGCCGTTGCCGATCACGACCGCACGCTCGTGCGAGAGGTCGAAGTCGTGCTCGCAGAAGTCCGGATGGCCGTTGTACCAGGCGACGAACTCGGTGGCCGGCACGCTGCCGGGGAGTTCCTCGCCGGGGATGCCCATGCGCCGGTCGGTCTGCGCTCCGACCGCGTAGACGATCGCGTGGTAGCGCTCGGCGAGGTCGGCGTGGGTGACGTCGGCGCCGAACTCGACGTGGCCGTAGAAGCGGAACTCGGGGTGGGCAGCCGTCTTCTCGTAGACGCGGCTGACGGCCTTGATGTTCGGGTGGTCGGGCGCGACGCCCGCGCGCACGAGCCCCCACGGGGTCGGCAGCCGGTCGAAGACGTCGACCTGGACGGCGAGGTCGGGATGCGACTTGCTCTTCAGCAGGTGGCCGGCGGCGTAGAAGCCGGCCGGGCCGGAGCCGACGATCGCGACGCGCAGCGGGTTGTCTGGGGTGCCTGGTGCGGACAGGCCCGCAACGATATCTACGGGGTGCGGCCCGCGGCCTCGTCTTCCTCGACGTCGCCCATCAGCAGGTCGATGTTCGAGATCGTCTCCACCGAGCGGACCTTGACCGGCTCGTCCTCCTGCTGGGGCGCTTCGGCCACCGGACCCGACTCGATCGCGACCTCCGGCTCGGCAGGCGTGACCTCGACGACCGGCTCCTCCGGCGCGACCTCGGGCTCGTTCCCATTCCCGTTCTCGGCAGCCGCGCCGTTCTCCGGCGTCGGCGTCGAGAACGGCTGGAACGGCTTCAGCTCCGGCACGTCGACCGCCGGCTGCTCGCTCGCGGCCGGCGTCTCGAAGAACACGGGTGCCAGCTCGGGCTCAGCGGCGGGCGCAGGCTCCACGCTCGGCGCAGGCTCGACCGACGGCGTGGGCGGCTCGAACGACACGGGCGTGGGCTCCACGCTCGGCGCAGGCTCCTCGGCGGGGGCCGGCGGTTCGAAGGAAGCGGGCGGCGCGGGCTCCATGACCGGGGCAGACTCCACAGGAGGCTCGGATGCGGCCGGAGCGGGCTCCGCCGCCGGTGCTGGCTCCACGACCGGGACCGGCGCCTCGAAGGCAGCGGGGGTCGGCGTCTCGGGCGCGGCCGGCGGGAGGACGACGGCGGTGGTCGCCGTCTCCTTGCCGGTGGCCGGGGCGCTCGCGGGGTGGAAGTCGGCCGAGGTGATGATGGTGCCGCCTGCCATGTCGCCCAGACGCTGCCGGCGCTCGCCGCTGACGAGCATCACGATCAGGCCGACGAGGTAGAGGCCGATGCCGTCGATGACCCGGAGCACCGTGCGGATGGCGACCGCACGCATGTCCGCCGGGCTGCCGTCGGCCATCGTCACGCGCAATCCGAGCAGTCGCTTGCCGACCGTCTGGCCCGCGCCCGACTCCAAGGCGAAGTAGTAGAACAGCCCCCAACCGAGGGCGACCGCCGACAGCGCGGGCGACCACTGGCCGCTCTCGCCGCCGACGCCGGCGGCTACACCGATCGCCACGGCCACGACGCCGACGATCAGCACGTCGATCAGGCCTGCGAGCACACGACGGTTGTCGAACTGGGGTCCGCGCGGCGGCGCGGCACCAGGGGCGAAGTCGTTCATACCCGCATGAATCGGCAGCCACGGCCCGGTTCTGCAATCTGCGCCCCCGTGCTGGACGCGATCCGAGGCTCGCATCAGCAGGCGCTCACTGAGCAATGTTCTTAGCTAAAGTGAACATTTCTAAAATGATTGGGATTAACTTGAGGATGGGTCGCCGGTCGCGCGCGTGCCTGCTCGCCGCCGTCATGGCGCTGGCCGTGAGCGGCGTCGCCGGCTGCGGCAGCGACTCCGACGACGACGCAGACGTGCCGGCCAATGCCACCGCCCGCGTCGGCGACACCGTCATCACCAAGCGCCAAGCGCGCGCGCTCCTGCCGCAGGCGACGAAGCCGGTGCTGGCCGAGCGTTACGGCACGGCCTACCTGATCGCGATCGAATGGATGCGGCGCGAAGCGCGCCGGGAGGGCCTTCCCGCCCAGCCCACGCAGGTCGCCGGCGCACAACGCTCACTCGCTCGAGCGACCGAGACGTTCCACCAGCTCATGGCCAGGACCAGCGGCCCCCCGGTCTCCGAGCAGCAGATCGCCCGCTTCTATCGCGACAACCCCAGCCGGTACAGATCGCCGGAGGTGCGCTACATCAGACGCGTGCCCACGAAGACGCGCGCCCAGGGCATCGCGGCGAGACGCAAGCTGGAGCAGGGCGAGAGCTGGAGCACCGTGATCGACCGCGACGCCGACAGAACAACACACATCCCACCGACCAAGAGCGACATCGGCGTCGTCCCCTACTCCGAGACGGAGGCCTTCGACGAAGCGATCTTCACGGCGCAGAGAGGAACGTTCGTCGGCCCGGTGAGAGTCAGCAGACGCTGGTACGTCTTCGAGCTGGTCTCGATCAGAAGGCTGCCGGGTCAGAGCCTCGCGAAGGTCCGAGACGCCATCGAGACCAGGCTCGAGCAGGAGCGCGTCGAGCGCGGGCGACGCAAGCTCATCGCGCGCCTCGAGGCCCGCTACCTCCCCGTGACCGTGTGCGGCGAGCGGTTCCGGGTTCCCAACTGTCGCAACGACTCGTCGAACCAGCCCGTGTTCCTGCCGTTCTCCTGACGCTCAGGCCAAGCGCGTCACGAGCGAACCCAGCTGCGGCGACGACACGACGACCTCGTCGCCGGCCTTCAGCCACACCCTCGGGTCGCGCATGCTGCCCACGCCGCCGGGCGTGCCGGTCGCGACGACGTCGCCGGGCTCGAGCGTCATCAGCATCGAGAGGTAGGCGACGAGCGCGGGGACGGAGTGCACGAGGTCGGCGGTCGAGCTGTGCTGCATCTCCTCCCCGTTCAGGTGCAGCGCGATCTCGATCCCGTCGTGCGGACCGGCCTCGTCCCTGGTCACGAGCGCGGGTCCGAACGGCGCCGCGCCGTCGAAGGTCTTGCCGGGCATCCACTGCGGCGTCTTGACCTGGTAGTCGCGCGCCGAGAGGTCGTTGAGCAGCGTGTAGCCGGCGACGTGGTCGAGCGCGTCCTCCTCCGCGATGTCCTTGCCGGCCGTGCCGATCACGAACGCGACCTCGGCCTCGTAGTCCACGCGCCGGCTCCAGCTCGGCAGCGGCACGGTGGCGCCGGCGGGCACGAGGCTGGTGGCGAACTTCGCGAAGAAGGTCGGCAGCTCCGGCGGCTCGACGCCCTGCTCCTCGGCGTGCGCGCGGTAGTTGAGGCCGATGCAGACGATCTTGCCCGGGCGCGGCAGCGGCGGCAGGAGCGTCACGTCCTCGAGCGGCCTCCCGTCGCCGGCGACCGCCTCGACGTCGTCGAGCCCGCCGGCGGCGAGGATCGCCTCGAGCGTGCGCGGCTCGCCGGCCAGGTCGAGCACGCGGCCGTCGCGCAGCAGCGCCGCGCGTGGTCCGTCGCCGGAGTCGTAGCTGACCAGCCGCATCGCGGCCGGGAGCCTACCGATGGGTAGCGGTCCGACGCCGGCCCCGCCGACGCCGCGCGCGCGTACCCTGGTCGAGATGGCAGACGAGGTTCCCAAGGGCCGGGTGCGCCGCGCCGCCAAGGTGGGCAAGCTCGCCGGCGGCCAGACCGCGCGCAACTACGCGACCAAGGCAGCGAACCTCACGCGCGGTGCCGAGGCACGCAGAGCGGCCGCGGAGCGACGCCAGCTCGCCGCCGCCGAGCAGATCGTCGACGTGCTCGGCCAGATGAAGGGCGCGGCGATGAAGGTCGGCCAGGTGGCGTCGTTCATCGACACCGGCGCCTTCCCACCCGAGTTCCAGGAGCAGATGCAGGCGAAGCTCGCAGCGCTGCGCGACGCCGCGCCGCGCGTCTCGTTCGAGCAGATGCGCAAGGTGATCGAGGACGACCTGGGCGAGTCGCTCGAGGACGTCTTCGACGAGTTCGAGCCCGAGGCGGTGGCGGCCGCCTCGATCGGCCAGGTCTACCGCGCGCGCCTGCACGACGGCCGCGCGGTGGCGGTCAAGGCGCAGTACCCGGGCGTCGCCCAGGCGGTGCGCTCGGACCTGCAGAACCTGGGGCTGATCATGCGCGTCGCCAAGCGCATCGCGCCCGGCATGGACGCGAAGGCGATGACTGCCGAGATCAAGGAGCGCCTGAGCGAGGAGCTCGACTACGAGCACGAGGCCCAGAGCCATCGGCGCATGGCGCGCGCCTGGCGCGGCCACCCGTTCATCTACGTCCCCGAGGTGCTCACGCGCCTCTCGAGCGAGCACGTGCTCGTGACCGAGTGGGTCGACGGGATCGGCTTCGAGGAGGTGCGCGGGCTCGACCAGGCCACGCGCGACCGCTTCGGCGAGATCGTCTTCCGCTTCTTCTTCGGCTCGCTCTACCGCAACGGCCACTTCTCCGGCGACCCCCACCCCGGAAACCAGCTGCTGCTGGCCGACGGCCGCGTCGCGTTCCTCGACTTCGGCATGACCAAGCAGCTGCCGCGCGAGCAGATCGACGCCGAGATCGCGGCCATCTGCTGCGGCCTCGATGGTGACGCCGAGCGTTTCCACGGCCTGATGGCGCAGCTTGGCTACTTCGATGCCGACGACGAGCGAATCGCCCCCGACGCGCTGCTCGAGCAGTGCCTCGACGCGGTCGAGTGGTACCGCGAGGACCGCGAGCTCACGCTCGACCGCGAGATCGTCACTCGCGTCCTCGTCGACGCAGGCGACCCGCGCTCGCGCCACTGGGAGCTGATGAAGCATCAGACGCTGCCGCCCGAGACGCTGCTTGCCCGTCGCATGGAGGCGCTCACGCTTGGCGTCCTCGGTCGCGTCGAGGCGACTGCCAACTGGCACCGGATCGCACGCGAGTGGCTCTACGGCGATCCACCCGCGACTCCCCTGGGAGAAGAGGAAGCGGCGTACTTCGACGGGCGGGGAAGGTCCGCGGCGTAGCTAGACAGCGGAGCCGCAAGAAGGCTCTTCGTCGGCCACCCGGAACGAGGAACCGCAGCCGCAGGAAGCGACGACGTTCGGGTTCTTGACCTCGAAGCCGGAGCCCATGAAGCTCTCGGTGTAGTCGACCGTCGAGCCGTCCACGTACTGCATCGAGGCCGGATCGACGATCACCTTGATGCCGCCCGTCTCGAAGATCTCGTCCTCGTCGCGGCGCTCGTCGATCGCGAGCGCGTACTGGAAGCCGGAGCAGCCGCCGCCCTTGACCCCGACGCGGAGACCGATCTCCGCCTCCGCGGTCTGGCCCGCCATGAAGTCGCGAACCTTCTCTGCGGCGATGTCGGTGAGCGTGACCATCTCACTCGATTGTATCGGCCGTGCCGTCGATACCCTGGAACGCGGATGCCAAGCGCAAACGAACTGAAGCAGCGCATCGAGAGCGCGCTGCCCGGGGCGGTCGTCTCGGTCGAGGACTTGACGGGTGGCGGGGACCACTTCCGCGCCGAGGTCGTGTCCGGCCGCTTCGAGGGCCTCTCCCGCATCCAGCAGCACAAGCTGATCTACGACGTGTTCGGCGCCGAGGTGGGTGGCGCCATCCACGCACTCTCGATCAAGACTTCGATTCCCTCTGGAGGGACGCAGGCATGACCAACACCGAGATCCGCGAGTTCATCGAGAACGCCGTCGCCGAGAACAAGGTGATGCTCTTCATGAAGGGCACCCCGACGGCCCCCGCGTGCGGCTTCTCCGCCCGCACGGCGGCCTGCCTGAACGAGCTCGGCGTCAAGTACGCGGCGCTGGACATCCTGCCCGACCCGCGCATCCGCGAGGAGCTGTCGGCGATCTCCGGCTGGCCGACGATCCCGCAGCTGTTCGTCGACGGCGAGCTGGTCGGCGGCTCGGACATCGTGGTCGAGATGTACGAGTCGGGCGAGCTGGCCGAGGCGCTCGGCGTCGAGGCGGTCGAGCAGCCGGTGCCGGTCGAGGAGCCGCCGGTGGCTCAGCGGCCGATCGGCCTCGAGAACAATCTCGGCAGCTAGGGGCTAGCGCTTCTTCTTGTCGCCGCGGCGCTGCTCGATCGCCTTGCGGCCGCGATCGGCGTACCCCTGCGCCTGCTGCTTGTAGCGCTCCTTGCGCTCGGGCGGCAGCTGCTGCCAGCGCTCCCAGCCCAGCAGCACGAGCGGCCAGACCTTGCGCACGCCGCGCACGGCGCGTTGGGTGGCGACCTTCTTCACCCGCCCGAGGGTAGTCGACGCGCGACGGCCCCGAGGGTCCCCGCCGCGCTCCCGGCGACGCCCAGCGCCGCGCCCGCGACCCGCCGTTCGAAGCGCCGTGCACGACGAGCGGTGCGTCGCGTGCGGGCGATCCGGTCCCGCTCTCGCTCGAGGTGCCACTCCACGGTCGCCTCGAGCGTCTCCTCGTGTGGGCGAGCGCGCCAACCGAGCTCGCGCAGGGCCTTGGTCGACCGGTAGGTCCACCAGTGGCTGGCCGCGCGCACCTCGGTCGCCGTCAGCGGCCATGCTCGGCCGCTGGCGCCGAGCAGCACCGCCGCGGCGCCCGCCACCCCGGCCGGCACGCGCAGCGGCGGCTCGTTCCCGGACAGCCGTCCGAGGTCGGCGAACAGCCGCTCGAAGGTGAAGTTGCGCCCGCCGAGGATGTAGCGCTCGCCCGGTTCGCCGACGTCCCCGGCGGCGACCACGCCCGCCGCGACGTCGCGCACGTCGACGATGCAGACCGCGCCCTCGGCGTAGGCCGCGACCCGCCCCAGCAGGAAGCTGCGCACGAGCCGCGTCGAGGTGAGGTTGACGTCGCCGGGACCGAACGTCATCGCCGGGTTGGCGCAGACGACCGGCAGTCCGCGCGCGTGCAGGCGCAGCGCCTCGGCCTCCGCCTCGTAGACCGAGGCGACGTAGGGGATGCCGAGACCCCCGGCAGCGAAGCGCTGCCGCTCGTTCGCGACGCCACCCGCCGGCGCGGGACCGAGCGCGGCGGCGCTCGACAGGTGCACGACACGCTCGACGCCCGCCTGCAGGCACTCCTCGAGCACGGTGCGGGTGCCGCCGACGTTGAGCTCGAACAGGCGCGCCGCGTCGGCCGGGCGCACCGAGGTCATGCCGGCGCAGTGGTAGACGCGCTCGACGCCGTCGAGCGCTCGCCGCACCGAGCGTCGGTCGCGCACGTCGCAGGTCACGCGCGCTGCCTCGACGTCGTCGATGTGGGCGCTCGGCACGCCCTGCTCGAGCGCCAGCCGCAGCTCCTCGCCGCGGTCGCCGAGCAGCCGGGCGACGTGCGAGCCGATGAACCCGGTCGCGCCGGTGACGAGCGTCGTCACGTGCAGGTGCGCTGGCGGTGCAGCGCCTCGAAGTGGCGCTGGCAGTCGAGGCAGCGCACCGCTTCGGGCACCGCCAGCAGCCGCTCGGGCGGGATCGGGCGGTGACAGTCGTGGCAGCTGCCGTAGGTCCCGTCGGCGAGCGCGCGGCGCGCCTCGGCGATGCGCCGCTCCTCCTCCTCGAGGAAGATCGCGGTCGTCTCGTCGAGCTCCGCGTCGTGCAGCTCGGTGGCGTGTTCGCCCGGGTGGTTGTCCAGGTGGCTGAGCTCGCTGTCGTGCATGTCCTCGCGGTCGCGCCGGATCAGCGTGCGCGTGCGGACCAGCTGCTCGAGGCGCGCCTCGAGTCTCGACTCGATCATGCGCTGCTCTGCTGCCTCCACCCTGCGCGCGAGTGTACGCCTCTCCGCGCGACGACGCCAGAGGCGCGGCGCGCCGACGCGAGGGGTAGGCTGCCGCGTCGCATGGCCCCGGTCGCCATCGTCACGGACAGCACGTCCTATCTCACGCCTGAGCTGATCCAGCGCCACGACGTGACGGTCGTGCCCCTGTACGTCGTCTTCGGCGGCGATCGCACCGTGCCCGAGACCGAGATCACCGACTATCCGGCGTTCTTCGAGGAGCTGCGCGGCGCGGACAAGCTTCCGACCACCTCGCAGCCGTCGGTCGGGGACTTCGTCTCCGCCTACGAGCCGCTGCTCGCGGCAGGCCGCGACGTGGTCTCGATCCACATCTCCGCCGGCCTCTCGGGCACCGCGGAGTCCGCCCGCCAGGCCGCGGCCGCACTGGAGCGCGACGGCAAGGGCGGCGAGCGCGTGCAGGTGCTCGACTCGAAGACGGCCGCCGGCGGCCTCGGCCTGGTGGTGCTGGCCGCCGGGACGGCAGCGGGTGCAGGGGCAAGCGCCGAGGACGTGCTCGCACAGGCACGGGCGGCGCGTGCGGAGATGAAGATGTGGTTCGCCCTCGACACGCTCGAGTTCCTGCGCCGCGGCGGGCGGATCGGAGCCGCGAGCGCCTGGATCGGCTCGACGCTGCGCGTCAAGCCGATCCTGACCGTGGAGTCCGAGATGAGCCCCGTCGAGCGGGTGCGCACGAGTGCGCGCATGTTCGAGCGCATGGTCGACTACGCCCGCCAGCGCCACGACTCGGGCGCCGACGCCTGGTCGGTCCAGCACATCAACGCACCCGAGCAGTGCGCGCGGCTGGTGGAGCGCTGCGCCGACCTGTTCGGCTGCCCGCCGACGCTCGTGAGCGAGATCGGACCGGTGCTGAGCACGCACACCGGGCCTGGCCTGCTCGGCGTCGGCGGCCTGCCGCCGCGCTTCGTCCAGTAGCGCCGATCGCCGGCCCGTCCGGGGCCTTGGCCACAATCGCGCCCAGTGCGCGATACCTCCGTCAAGTCGGTGGTACGGATCGTGCTGATCGTCGTCGCCGTGGCGATCTGCCTGTATCTGATCTACCTCGTCCGCAAGCCGCTCAGCTGGCTGCTGATCGCGATCTTCCTCGCGGTCGCGCTCTCGGGGCCCGTGAACGCGCTCACGCAGTACATGAAGCGCGGCCTGGCGATCACGATCGTCTACCTCGGCCTGCTGCTGGTGCCGCTGGGGCTGATGGCGCTCATCATCCCGCCGTTGATCACCGAGGCGAACGACTTCGCCCAGAACGTGCCGGAGTACGCGCGCGACGTCAGCAAGTACGTAGAAGACAACGAGCGCCTGCGCGATCTCAACGAGGACTACGACATCACCTCGAAGCTGCAGCAGGAGGCGGAGAAGCTGCCGAACCGGCTTGGCGGCGCGGCCAAGACGCTGCGCGACGTCGGCTTCGGGATCGTCAACTCCGCGTTCGCGCTGATCACGATCCTCGTGCTGACGGCGTTCCTGCTCAGCAACGGCCGCGCCTGGACCGATCGCGCGCTGCAGCTGCGCAGACCCGAGCAGGCGGTGCGCTTGCGACGTTCCCTGGACAGCATGGGCCAGGCGGTGGGCGGCTACGTCGCCGGCGCGCTCTTCATCGCCGTGATCGCCGGCATCGCGACCTACGTCATGCTGACGATCCTCGGCGTGCCCTTCCGCGCCCCGCTGGCGGTGATCGCGGGCTTGTTCAGCCTGATCCCGCTCGTGGGCGCGACGATCGCGGCGGTGCTGATCGGCGTCGTGACCGTGTTCGAGGACTTCCCGACCGACACGATCATCTGGGCGGTCTGGGCGATCGTCTACCAGCAGTTCGAGAACCACGTGATCCAGCCGCAGGTGCAGAAGCGCACCGTGCACGTGCACCCGTTCCTGACGATCGTCGCGGTGCTCTTCGGCGCCACGCTGCTGGGCATCATGGGCGCGCTGATCGCGATCCCGATCGCGGCCTCGATCCAGATCCTGCTGCGCGAGTACTGGGACTGGCGCACGATGTCGCTCAAGGAGCACCCGGAGCTGCCGCCGGATGACCCCGACGGCAGCGTGCCCCCGACGGACGACGTACCACCGGACGACTCGCCGCCCGAGCAACCTCCTCCCGCTCCAGCCGGCGGACCCGTGCCCGCGTAGGCTGAGGCGATGCGGGGCGCCTACGTCCGCCGCGGTGTGCTGCTGGCCATCACCGCGGTGTCTCTCTACCTGCTGGCGCCGGCGTTGGCCGAGGTCTTCGGCGCCTGGAAGCACCTCGACGACTTCAGCCCGCTGTGGCTGATCGCGATGGTGCTCCTGCAGCTGGGCAGCTACGGCTGCATGTGGGGGCTGCAGCGGCTGGCGCTGCGCACCGAGCGCTGGGGCCCGGTGGTCACCTCGCAGCTGGCGGCGAACTCGTTCGGCCGCGTGGTCCCGGGCGGCGTCGCGGCGGCCGGGGGCATGCAGTACGCGATGCTCGTGCGCACCGGCCTGCCCCCCGCGACGGTGGCCTCGGGGATGACGGCGTCGTCGCTGCTGGTGTTCGGCATGCTGCTCGCGCTGCCGGTCCTGTCGCTGCCGCCGATCGTCCTCGGCGCGCCCGTCGACGAGGGGCTGGTGAAGGCGGCCGCGGCTGGCGGCGGCATGTTCGTCGTCCTGGTCGGCGTGGGCGCGTGGTGCATCGTCTCCGACAGGCCGCTGCTGGCCGCCGGCCGCGCCGCCCAGTCGATCCGCAACCGTCTGCTGCGCAATCGGCGCGAGCCGATCGAGGGGCTGCCGAAGCGGCTGGTCGAGGAGCGCGACGTCGTGCGCACGGTGATGGGCGACCGCTGGTGGGAGGCGGTGCTGTTCTCCAGCGGTCGTTGGGTGCTGGACTACCTGACGCTGCTCGCGGCGCTCACCGCGCTGGGATCGCATCCACGCCCGAGCCTCGTGCTGCTGGCGTTCTGCGCGGCGCAGCTGCTGGGCCAGCTCCCGCTCACCCCTGGCGGCCTCGGGTTCGTCGAGGCGGGCTTGGCGGGAACGCTGGCGCTGGCCGGCGTCGGCGCCGGCAAGGCGCTGGTCGCGACGCTCGCCTACCGGCTGGTCTCGTTCTGGCTGCCGATACCGGGCGGCGCGATCGCGGCGATCGTGCACCGACGGCGCTACGGGACCAACGGCAACGGCGCCGGCGGCAACGGCGCTAGCGACGCCGCTCCTGCCAGTCTTCGACCGTGATCGCATAGCGCTCGTGGTCGCGCCACTCGCCGCCGATGCGCAGGTAGCGCGGCGAGAACCCCTCGTGGCGAAAGCCGCAGCGCTCGACGAGCGCTCGCGAGCGGGCGTTGCTCGGTTGCACGTTGGCCTCGACGCGGTGCAGGTCGAGCGTCGCGAAGGCATGGGCGAGCGTCAACTCGAGGCCCTCGGTCATCAGGCCCCGGCCATCCCGGCCGGCGACGGCGAAGAAGCCGAGGAAGGCGTTCTGGAAGCCGCCGCGGAAGATCTGGCTGAACTGGAACGAGCCGACGATCGCGCCGCTCTCGCGCAGGCAGCAGAGCAGCAGCTCCGCGTCGTCGCCGACGTTGCGAGCCATCAGCGCCAGCCATGCCGAGCGGTCGAGCGGCGGATGGATCCAGGGCAGGTGCAGGTCGCGGCTGGCGCGCACGGCCGCGATGTACTCGTCTCCGTCCGCCGGCACCGCCGGCCGCAGCAGGACGCGCGGCTGCGAGGTCAGCGTCGGCGGGCGATCAGGGAGACCACGCCGGCGACGCCGCCGCCGATCACGAAGCCTGCCACCGCCGCGCCGATCAGGGCCTGCTTGCGGTTGTGGCGCAGGTGTCCGCGCCAGTCGGTGATCTCGGTGACCTTGGACCGCAGGTCGTTGACCGAGAACGCCAGCTCGCGCCGGGTCTCCTCGATCGACTGGCGGATCAGCTCGGGGCTGCGGGACTCAGGCACGAACCTCGTCTCCCTTCTCGAGCGTGCGCTTGACCTGATCGCGCTCGATCTTCTGCGATTCCAGCTCGGCCTTGGTGCGCCTGGCCTCCTCGATCGCCATCTCCGGCATCGGCGGCGAACCCTTCTTGAACAGCCGCACGGCGATGAACGCGGCGACGATCGCCAGCAGCACGAGGATGCCGAACACGATCAGGAAGCCGATCCAAAGCGCGTTCTCGATGTCGAAGAGGTCGTTGAAGAACCACGCCAGGCCATGGAAGAAGATCGTCGTGGCGAAGATCAGGAAGACCCCCGCCGCCGCGGCGATGGCGCCGCCGCGAGCGAGGCTCGTGACCTTCGTCGTGACCTCGGACTTGGCGAGCTCGATCTCCTCGCGGACGAGCAGCGAGGCCTTCTCGGTGACCTCGGCGACGATGTCCCCGAGGCTCTTGTCGGCGCCGTCGGGCGGCTGTCCGTTCGTGCTCATCAGGAGGACCCCAGCCTACGTAGGACCTGGGCGACCACGAGACCGCCGACGAACGCTCCGGCGACGAACAGCTCGGGCCGCTCGTCGAAGGCGTCTCCCTGAGAGCCGACAGACAGCGGCGACTGCCCGATCGCAGGGGGCGGGGGTGCCGTCGGAGGCGGTGGCGCCGCCGCTGCGGGCGGAGCGTCGGCCGGCGCTGGTGTGGGCTCCTGGTCGGTCATCAGTCGATTGGCGGATCTTCCTTGAACACCCGGATCCAGATCTCGGTGGCGACGCGGTTGGCGACGATGGACGTGAGAGCGCCGACGCCGGCCAGCAGGCCGCTCCACATCAGGCGCTTCGACAGATCATTTCCCATGTCAGCCTGATTCAACCAGAGACGGCAGCGCCCGGAGACTCCAGCCCGCCGCAGATCGCGTCCACGACGAGGCCCTTGGCGTTCTCGTACTCCTCCTCGGTGCGCGGCAGCTCCTCGAAGATCCAGCCCGTCAGCAGCTGCTCGATCGCGCCGTAGAAGCAGAGCGCGGCGAACTCGGCGGGGATCGTGGACTTGAACGAGCCCTCCTCGCGAGCGTGCTCGACGATCGCCGCGATGCCCTCGTAGGCCTCGCGGATCTTGTCCAGGTGCACGCGGCCGAACGAGTTGGCCGCCCGCGTGACCTCGACGATGATCACCTTCATCAGGTCGGGGTCGTAGCGGTAGGAGTCGACGATGAAGCTCGCGACCTCGTAGAGCTTGTCGCGCGCGGGCTCCTCGCGCCCGTCGATCTCGGCGATCGCGTCGAGCATGATCTGCCAGCGCTGCAGGAAGAGCGTGTTGAGGATCTCTTCCTTCGAGTTGAAGTAGTGGTAGACGAGGCCGTAGGCGACGCCCGCCTCGTCGGCCACGTCCGAGACGCGGCAGTGGTGGAAGCCCTGGCGGGCGAACACGCGCACGGCGGCGTCGAGGATCAGCCGACGCTTGTCGACCGGGGCGGTCTTGCGGGCAGTCGCCACTAGGCATGCACCTCCTGGGGCCAGCGGTAGGTCGCCGGCACGCGGTTGGCGAGACTCGGCAGGCGCTCGCGCAGCTCGTCCTGGCGCGCGAGGTCGAGCTCGGCCGCGACGACCTGCTCGGCGTCGCCGTCGGCACGCGCGAGCACCGTCCCCCAGGGATCGGCGATCAGCGTGTTGCCGAAGCTCTCGCCGTCGGGCGGCTGCCCGCCGCTCTGGCCGGGCGCGATCACGAACAGCTGGTTCTCGATCGCCCGCGCACGCACGAGCACGTCCCAGTGCGCCTCGCCGGTGACCTTGGTGAAGTTGGACGGAATCGTCGCGATCCGGGCGCCGCGCAGGGCGAGGATGCGGTAGAGCTCGGGAAAGCGCAGGTCGTAGCAGACGGTCAGGCCCAGCCCGATGTGGTCAGCGGTGTGCGAGAGCACGATCTCGTCGCCGGGCTCGGAGTGCTCGGACTCGCGATAGGTGACCCCGCCGACCTCGACGTCGAACATGTGGATCTTGCGGTAGACGGCCTTGATCTCGCCGTCGGGACCGACGTGGGCGGAGGTGTTGAAGAGGCGCTCGTGCCCGGGGCGGCGCTCGGCGACCGAGCCGGCGACGAGGTCGATGCCCAGCTCCCGCGCGAGGTCGCGCGCCCACGCGATCGGGCGTCCGTCGAGTCCCTCGGCGACCGTGGCGTAGTCCTTCGGACCGCCGCGCACGTCCATGCGCTCGGGGAGCGCGACGAGCTCCGCACCGTCGCTGGCAGCCGCCCGCACGAGGCGCTCGGCCGCCTCGAGGTTGCGATCCATGTCAGGGGTGCAGTTGAGCTGAACGGCGGCCGCGCGCACGCAGCTCCCTCCCTCTTCGGCAAACGAGTTGACTGACCAGTCAATCTGGAGTGTACCGGGGTGACCTCGACGCGCCCCCAGCAGGATACGCTCGCCCCTCATGGACTCGCTGCCCGTCCGCGGTGACGCGGTGCGCTCGCTCGACCTGCCGCTGCCCCCCGCCCACATGCCGCTGCTGCGCGCGGGGCGACCGCTGAAGCGCTGGCGCTACGTCGGCGTCTACGCGCCCGAGCTGATGCTCTGCGTCGGAGAGGCGCACGTGGCCGGGGTGCCGCAGCGCTGGTGGGCGATCGCGCTGCCCGACGGGACGCTGCACGAGCGCACGACGGGCGGCCGCGGCGGCGTGCTGCTCGAGCGGGGGCGCGCGCGGGTGGACGCCGGCGAGGTCGCGATCGACCTGGTGCTGGACGAGGGGCCGGGCGCGATCGAGGTCGTCTCCCCCCACGGCCGGTCGTACATCTGGACGCGCAAGCAGGGCGGCGTCCGCGCCCACGGGTCGGTGCGGGTCGGCGAGCGCGAGTGGCGGCTCGACGCGGCGGCGATCGTCGACGAGTCCGCCGGCTACCACGCCCGCCGCACGCGCTGGCGCTGGTCCGCGGGGGTCGGGACGGGCGCGGGCGGCGAGGCCGTCGCCTGGAACCTCGTCGAGGGCGTCCACGACGGCGCGAGCGCCAGCGAGCGCACGGTCTGGGTCGACGGCCAGCCGCGCGAGGTCGGGGCGGTCCCGTTCGCCGAGGACCTCTCGTCGGTCGGCGAGCTGCGCTTCGCCGAATGGGCGTCGCGCGTGGACGACACCAACCGCCTGCTCTTCCGCAGCCGCTACCGCCAGCCGTTCGGCACGTTCGAGGGGGAGCTGCCCGGCGGCGGTCCAGCGCTGGCGACCGGCTTCGGCGTCATGGAGTGGCACGACGTCCTTTGGTAAGGATGACTTGACCTCCTAGGAAAGCCGGCATACGGTGGAGCGCCTGACCGCTGGCCTGGCCTCCAGCTCCCTCTCCAGATCGGAACTTCCATGACTCGCCTGCTCGGCGCGACCGCCGCACTGCTCCTGTCCCTCGCGCTCGCGGCGCCCGGCGCCCGGGCCGCGGTCACGCTCGGCAGCAGCATGCCGCCCCCCAGCGGCGACGCGGTGGGCTGCGCCGGCGGCAGCAGCTGCACGTTCGTCGCGACCTCGCTGCCCGGCAGGCAGCTCGCAGCCCCGTTCGACGGCGTGCTCGTGCGCTGGCGCCATGCGACCAACTCCCTGGCCTCTCCTCCGGGCGTGCTGCGGGTCATACGCCCCGGTCAGGGCGGCACCTACACCGACGTCACGCCGAGCACGCTTCCGAAGCCCCTGACACCGCAGTCGGAGGTCACCCCCGGCATGACGACGGTGCCGCTGCGGATCGCCGTCGAGCAGGGCGACCTGCTCGGCCTGCGGCTCGATTCGAACGACGAGATCCCGATCGCCTACCGGCCGGGCGGGGACGTGCCGGCGAGCGACTTCGCCTTCGACGTCTTCGCGCCGATGCTGGCGACGACGCCGCGCGCGCCCGAGGAGTCCGTCACCGGGGAGAGCTTCGAGTTCCTCGTCAACGCGGACCTCGAGCCCGACGCCGACGCCGACGGCTTCGGCGACGAGACGCAGGACAGGTGCCCAGGGCTCGCTGAACTGGAGAGCGGCACCTGCGCCACGCTCAGCGGCAGCTGGCGAACCCAGGCGACGCGCATGGCCGTGGGCGAGACGACCCGGATGGTGATCCGTGCCCAACCGGGCGGTGTGATCGCGCGCAGCATGAGCGTGACCGTCGACCTGCCTCCCGCGCTGGCGGTGGACACGCTGCCGTCCGAGTGCAGCGCGCCCAGCCCGCAGCGGGTGTCGTGCGCGTACCCACCGTCCACCCAGTCCATCGTCGTGAGGCCCGGTCGACCGGGCCGCGCCCCCAGCTATCAGGAGGTCGCGTTCAACGTGCGCGCGATCGGGCCCGGGGTTCCATCCGACGGAGAGCCGGGACGGGTGGAGGTGACGGGCTCCGTCCGCGCCGAGACCGTTCCCGCCGGGGCGCCCCTGACGGCATACGCCGAAGGCGGCATCGCGCGCAAGCTGCTCGTACTCGCTCGAGGGGCGTGCGCGAACCCCTGGATCGCCGGCGCCCACGGTGGCGATCTCGAAGCCAGCACGCTGGGCGATCGCATGAAGGGCGGCCCCAAGAGCGACAGCTTCTTCGGGCTGGCCGGTGACGACTGCCTCGACGGCGCCGGTGCCGGCGACGAGCTCGCCGGCGGCAAGGGCGTGGACAGGCTCGGCGGCGGCAAGGGTCCGGACGCCTTGAACGGCGGCGACGGCGACGACCGACTGGCGGGCGGCCCGGGCAAGGACGAGCTCGTGGGCGGCGCCGGAGCCGATGCGCTCGCCGGCGGCGCCGGCCGCGACCGTCTGGTCGGCGGCTCGGGACGCGATCGCCTGCTCGGAGGCGGCGGAGACGACAAGCTCTCCGCCCGTGACGGCAAGCGCGACGTCGTGCGCTGCGGCCGGGGCAGCGACCGGGCGGAGGTCGACGCCAAGGACCGCGTGAGCGATTGCGAGGTCGTGCTGCGTCCCAAGCGCAGATAGCTCCGGCTGCGGCGGGGTAGGGTCCGCCTCATGAAGATCCGCGCCGCCGTCCTGGAGGAGTTCGCCCAGCCGCTGGTCGTGCAGGAGGTGGACCTGGCGCCGCCCGGTCCGGGCGAGGTGCTGGTGCGCCTGGCGGCCTGCGGCGTCTGCCACACGGACATGTACACGGCCAGCGGAGCGGACCCGTCGGGCTACGCGCCCACGGTGCTCGGCCACGAGGGCGCGGGCGTCGTCGAGGAGGTCGGCGAGGGCGTGACGAGCCTGGCGCCCGGCGACCACGTGGTGACGCTGTTCAGCCCCCAGTGCCGCGAGTGCGTGCACTGCGTCTCGGACAAGACCAACATCTGCCTGGCGATCCGCGACGAGCAGAACCAGGGCCATCTGCCGGATGGCACCACGCGCCTCTCCCGCGCCGGCGAGCAGATCCGCCACTTCATGGGCACGAGCACGTTCGCCGAGGCGACGGTGATGCCGGAGATCGCGCTGGCGAAGGTGAACCCCGAGGCGCCGCTCGACGTCGTCTGCACGCTCGCCTGCGGCGCGACGACCGGCATCGGCGCGGCGCTCTACGTGGCGAAGGTCGAGCCCGGCTCGACCTGCGTCGTCTTCGGCGCCGGCCTCGTCGGCCTCGGAGCGGTGGCGGGCGCGCGGCTGGCCGGCGCCGAGCGGATCGTCGCGATCGACCTCGCCGAGGAACGACTCGAGCAGGCGAGAGCCCAAGGCGCGACCGACACCCTGATCGGCGGCCCCGACGCGGTCGATCAGATCCTCGAGATGACCGGCGGCTTCGGCGCCGACTACACCTTCGAGGCGACCGGCAACGTCAAGGTCATGCGCCAAGCCGTCGAAGCCGCGCGCATGGGCTGGGGCCTGTGCACCGTCGCCGGCGTCGCCGGCAAGGGCGAAGTGCTCGAAGTCGTGCCCCGCTACCTCATCACCGGCCGCCGCATCGCGGGCGCCTCCTTCGGCGGTGCCAAGGGCCGCGACCGCGTCCCCGAACTCGTCGACCTCCACCTCGCCGGCGACCTCGACCTCGAGTCGCTCGTCACCCGCCGCATCGCCCTCGACGAAGTCAACGACGCCTTCGCCGCCATGGACCGCCACGAGGGCATTCGCACCGTCATCACGTACTAGCTGGAGTGGCGCCAGAGGAGCTGTTCGACCCGGTTCGCAAGCGAACGCTCGCCGACGGACGCACGCTCGTCGTCGTGTACGAAGGCGACGAGGGCTGGAGCGCGTATGTCCAGGACAAGGGCCCAACCGCGTGAGCCTCGACCAGGCCCGCGCCAACTACGCGGCCTTCGGCGCAGCGAAGGAACGCAGTCGCAAGCGCGCGCGCCGCGCCCTGAGGAGAAGCCGTAGCGAACGTCCTACGCTTCGCCGCCCAGCCAGCGCACCGGCGCGCCGTGGTGGCGGCACTCGGCCAACAGCACCTCCCGCCCTCCGGGCCAGACGGTGAGACGCAGCCCGGCGTGAAGCTCCTCGGACTCGAAGGCCAGGCGTGCGATCGGGGCGCCTGCGCTCGCGCGCTCGCCGGCCTGCGCGAACAGCACGTCGATCGCGTCCCGCTCCTCGTCGTCCAGATACTGCATGACGATCGAGTGGAACACGACCGTGCAGACGTCTGGCACCGGCTCGGCCAGCCGCTCCCGCAACCATGGCAGGGCCCTCGACTGCTGGACGTCCACCGGCAGCGCCCGCGCGACCCGCAGCGCGCCCTCGAGCGCCGTGAAGCGCTCGCGCTGATCGGGCCAGACGTACGCGCACAGCGTCTCGCGACCGGAGGCGGTCGAGGGATCGACCGGACGCTCGTCGCACCCGGCGCGCTCGGCCACCCGCAGCCCGGCCGGCGCCGGCGGGAGCGGCTCGCCCTCGTGGAAGTCGCGAAAGCGCACCGGGGAGTCCGGGTCGCCGAAGGCGAACTCGCCCGAGACGTAGCGAAAGCGATCCCAGCGCAGGTTCAGCCCGCCGCTCGCGCCGACCTCCAGCAGCCGCAGCGGCAGGCCGGTCGCGCGCGACGCCTGCGCGAAGCCGAGGGCGAGCGCCCGCGCGCGGCCGACCTCGTTCGTCTGGACCGGCAACTCGATCAGCTCGCGCAGCTGCGACCGTCGATCCGCGACGATCTCCCGAAGGGCATGCCACGTCTCGTCGACCGTCGCCTGCCCGCCGGTCGAGGGGTAGCACGCGGCCAGCGCCGGCGCCTCCCCGCGCAGCGCCAGCCGGTGCACCGCACCGAGCAGCCGCAGCTGGAGCATCGAGCCGAGCGGATCGTCCTCGTGTCCGGCGAGCACGTCCAGCAGCGGCCCGCCCGTCTCGACGTCCTCGGCCGCTCGGCGGCACAGCTCCGCGTACAGCGGCGACCCGAGCCACTCGCAGCCGCCGGCCTGCCAGCGGAAGCGGTCGGCAAGCGACGTGCGAGCGGCGGCATCCACGCCGCTGAAGTCTGGCGAGTGACCTCTCCCGACGCCGCCAAGAGTCCATCCGCCCCACCACCTACCGTCATCCGCTCACCAACAAAGCGGCCCCGGCGCTGTTGTAGCAGCCCGGGGCCTGGCACAGGAAGGAATGACTTCCCATGCGCGATCAGCGTATCCCGGGCGATTCGCCCGCAGACCCGCACATCCTCAAACAGGCCCTGCTCGGCCTCTTGGTCTGTGACCACACCGGCCTCTGGACCCTCGCCGAGCTCGACCGCCAGCTCCACCCCTCGTCCGACACCGAGCCCGGCGACGAGCCGAGCCGCGTGGACGTCGAGGACGCCGTCGAAGACCTCTACGCCGCCGGTCTCATCCACCGCCTCGGCATCTATGTCTTCGCCAGCCGGGCCGCGCACGCAGCCCAACTCCTAGCGGAGTAGAACGAGGAGCAAGGGGCGCCGCCAGAGCAGCCGGCGCCCCGCTTCGGTTGCCCTTCGTGGGAGAGTTCCACCATGCCCCTCAACGCCGCATGGCACGCCAAGCACCCGATGCCCGAGAACGCCCCGCTCGAGGAGCGCGTTCGCTGGCACGGCGAGCACGCTCGTGAGTGCGGTTGCCGCAAGCCCCCACCGGACATTGCCGCCCGCCTCGCCAAGCAGGAGGACGAGCAGCCGACCACGCCCCGCCCGCCTCAGCGCTGGTCGCGCAACGGGCCGGCGCACCCCCGCGCCCGTCCGTTCAACCGCTGAGCGGCCGGACTGCGCTCAGCCGCGGGCGGCGCTGGCGACGCAGCTCGGCGACCAGCAGTCGGAGATTGCGCTGGCGAAGGTCAATCCCGAGAGGCGCCGCTCAACGTCGTCTGCACGCTCGCCTGCGGCGCGACGACCGGCATCGGCGCCGAGCGGATCGTCGCGATCGACCTCGCCGAGGAACGACTCGAACAGGAGAGCCCAAGGCGCGACCGACACCCTGATCGGCGGCCCCGACGCCGTCGAACAGATCCTCGACATGACCAACGGCTTCGGCGCCATGGACTGCCACGAAGGCACCCGGACCGTCATCACGTACTGACTCCCTCTAGCGTTTCCGGCCGCCGCTCTTCTTGGTCTTGCAGGGGGTGGTGATGGTGGTGTTGCGGTCGGAGGTCTTGTTGTTTTGCCCGTCGATCTGAACGTTGGCGGTCTGCTTGCGGCGGCAGGCGTTGCCGTTGACGGCCAGGATCCCGTTCTTGCCCCCCTGGATCGTGAGGTCGAACCTCGAGACGGGGGCGTCGGGGATCGCGGCGAAGGTGTTGACGAGCTGGTCGCTCGAGGAGACGTTGCTGGTCCCCTTGAGGTTGAGCCTGATCCCATTCTCGCCACGCAACGGAATCACCAACATCGGCAACGTCCGAATCTGACGACCCGTCCTCGGGTCGACACGCACGTTCTTGACGAAATAGACCGGCCCGGAGAGCGGCTGCTCCAAGAGCGGGGTCCTCGCGATGGCCCTGCCGACGATCGATCCCTTCGGACAGGTCGGGTCGGGCTTGGTGCCGTCCTTGAACTCACACAACGCCTGCGCGTTATCCGGATCGAGCGCCAACGAGAGCGGCAACCGCACCTCCACACGCTTCAGATTCGCATCGCCCTTGCGCTGGACCACCACGGCCTTGACGCCGGGGTGCCTGCCATCAGTCGTCTGCTTCCTACCAGTCAACCCAAGCTTCAACTTCGGCTTCAACCCAAGCGCCGCGCAATTCGCGGCCCCAAACGGCGACGTAGCGGTGAACACCGACCCGTTGGGTGCCTTGAACGTCGCCAAGATCGTCTTGGCCTTGCACGAGGTCGGGTTGAGCACGAAGTCCTTGCGATCCACATCCACATTCAGGGACCGCATGCGAACCGAGACGCCCTTGACCACCGTCGGCAACGGATCACTCACGACGTCGACGTGCGCGTCGACCGGATCGACCAGGAGTTGCTGGCGGACGACCACGAGCCCTAAATCGAACGGGCCAGCCTTCGCCGGCACCGCCACAGAGAGCCCGAACGGCCCCTTCTTATACGGACCCGTCAAATACACCCCGCCACTCAGATAGAACGGATGCGACCCCGGCCCCGCACCAACAGTCGCCGTCCCAACCCGAGAGGCCTCAGGACACGTCCCCGCGCTCGCAGCAACATCCTCGCATTGCGGCACACCCTTCAACTTCGCCAGCAACCCTGGCGGCATCCGCAACGACAACCCATCAACCACCTGCGTCGCGTCAGGGCGCTCGGCACGCACCCCAAAGCTGGTATGCCGGCCAGCGAGATTCCCCGTCACACCAGCCGTGAACGTCGGCGCGAGCGACCCAGCACCCGGACAGTCGATGGTCATATCGCTGCTGCGAGTCACAATCGCGCCCGACCACGACTCCAACTCGGCCGTCGCGGACTTGGTCCCACAATCCAGAGGCGACGCGAGCGGCGCACGCGGCCCACCCTTCAGACGCAGCGAGATCTTGTCGACCGGGACCTGGGGGTTGTTGTCGAACGTCGTCTCGATCGGCCCGCCACCCGGCGGAATGCGGATCTGACCCGGGAGCTTGACCCGGATGCCCCGCTCCTCGCTGTTCAAGGCGATGAACATCCGGAACATCCGACCCGACAGGGGATCGTCAGACTCCTGGCTGCCGACGTACACGCCGCCGACGAGCTTGTCCTCCAGCAACGGCGTCGACGCCTCGACCGTCCCGACCTTCGACCCAGCAGGACACTCCGCCCCCAGCAACGTCCCGACCTTGGCCTGAGCATCCGAACAACCCTCGAGCCCATCTGCGGCCGACGGCGACACCGACCAACCATCCGGCAAAGTGACGGTCGCACGCTTCAAATGACCCGTCGAAACACCCAACGGATTCACAAGACCAGCCTGCGGAAACGACAGATCAACCGACAACCCCGCCGGCGAATCCGCCCTCCGCGTATCCGCCTGCACCCCAAACGACGGATCGAACGGCACCCGCTCGCACCCATCCGGCCCCTTCACAGCACCCCAATCCTCCACCGGCAACGGCAACCCCGGCGGCAAATGACTCACAAAACTCGCGCTATCGCTCGGCCGCGACGCAGCCCACCCATCCACATGCAACTGGGTCTCCAACCCAACCCCAGCCGGCGTACACGCCGTCGGATTCGCCACAAACGCCCTCACCGGCACATTCGCCGCATTCGGCGCCCTCCACGGCGAAAAGGCCCTGGTGAACAGATCGCCTTGACACTCCGGAACCACATTTTCGGGAAAGAACCCGGAGTTGTCGCCGGTGAAGTTGAAGAAGGCCATGCAACGCTGATTGTCGTGGCTGTGATCGGCCGGCGTGCCCCACAACGTCACTCTCGTTCCCAAGACCGCCTTGACTTGCAGCGCGCTGCGCGAGGAGACCGTGACCCCGTAGTCACTGTCGCTGCGCACCGAAGCGTCCAACGTCGTCGTCCAATCCAAGAAGGTGAAGGCAAACTGGGCCGCCACCCCCGGCGGCGGCACACGATTGAACACGGGAGCGATGTACCGCCGCACCTCAGGGCCATTCTGGTATTGCGTCGTGATCTCCGCAAGGCCGACGACCGAATTCAACGAGCAGAACTTATTCGGATCGAACCCACCTTCGGCCGCTTGCTTGTTGCTCGGGACCTTCAGGTTGCGTGGACAGGCTGGCATCGCGGTCGGGTTGCCGATGAACCCCGCGGGAAGCTCGACCCGCACGTCGCGCAGGTCGCTGCCGTCGATGTCCGGCAGACCATTCGCATCGGTGATTCGGTTCATCTCGAACGTCGTCGAGGCCGTGTCCGGATGTCCACCCGCCTGCGTAAGCGCACCACCCGCGCTGTCGAACGTCCCACCATCGAACCCAGCAATCCCAAACGCACCCCACGCCGGGCCCACCACGACCAACATGATTCCCATCGCCAAGGCAGCAGCGCCCGACGCCACACGCCCAGCGCTTCCCATCATCGGGCTCATCGGCCCCTCCCCCCACTCGAAGCGCGCACAAGCCCGAACGACACCGACCGAGACACCCCACCAAACCGCACACCCAAAGACACCCGCAACCGCCCCGACGCCTCGAGCTGCCTACGTCCGGCCTTCGACAACCGCACCCCCAGCCGCAGTGCCCCAGCGCGCCGAGCGCGCTTGGAAGCGCTAAGGACCACCTGCTTCTTGCCCGCAATACGGGCGCTACCACGCACCGTCACCCGGCCGGCCTTGTTGACCCGCACCACAAGCGCGGCCTTGCGACCAGCAGCCAACGCCCGCCGCGCACCAGAAGACAACGACCCAACCGTCAGCGACGCCCGCTCGGGCATAGACCCATCGCCCGCCCCCGCCCCACCCGCCAGATCCGAGAGCTTCGGCGCGGCGGCCAACGACCCCTGGCACTCGTCGCCAATGCACTCCGGCGGGATCTGCTGCTCGGTGAAACCACCGCCTACACGAGCGTCATAGACATCAACTTGGTCATCGACATCTGAGCCCACCAGCCGCTCGCGCGTCGTGAAGAACACATCGCTCCCACTCGCGCTCGCATCGACGAACTCCGATCGCTCGTCGCTCTTGCCCGTCGAGATCAACGACAGCTCGCCACCCTCCCACATATACACATCCGCACGACCATTGACATCCCGCTCGACCAGACCCTGCGCCGTCTCGAAGAACACCCGCCGCCCATCCGCCGACAAGTTCCGCGGCAGGCGATATGGCATCCGTGGGGTCAACCCGAGGTCCGGTGGATAGAACAGCCAACTGTCGCCCGAGGGCACCGATACGTTGCAGGACGCGCACACCAACCGCTCCTCGTCGGCGTCATACAGATAGACCTGCTTGGTCCCACCCGTGTCCTGCGCGGTGATCTGCGCACGCGAAGCGAACAACAACCGCGATCCGTCCGTACTCAACCGGGCGTCATGCGGCTCATCCACACGGTCGGTGCCCCAGATCGCTTCGTCAGTAGCAGACAGCGTCGCTACATGACGCACCCCTTCGCCCGTGGACCACACGTACAGATTCGGTCGACCGTCGGACGCCGCACCCGCAGCCAGATTACCCGTCGCGACGAAGTACGCCCGCGACAGATCATCCGCCACCCCCGCGATACCTCGCACGCCACCGCCATCCGGATCGGCGGTCGTCAGATCGGTCAACTGCTGCCCCTCCGGGGCGTCCGCATCCCACAGATAGAGATCCTCCGCCAGCCCGCCGGCACAGAAGCCATCGCAGGCGGTGGCGTCATCGGTCAGCTTGAGGTAGCTACTGAACAGCGCCAGCGACCCGTCATCGGCTTTCGCAGCGAGGAACGTAGCGTCCCGGCCCACCGAAGGATCGTCGCCGTCGCGCTCGGACACCGACACCGCCCGCGTCACCGACCCGTCCTCACGCACATACACCGGCGCTGGACTGTTACTGGCCGTGGTAGTAAAGAAGATTCGCCGCCCGTCATCGGAAATCACATGCTCACCCGGACGAAACCGGCCGTTGCGACCCCCGGAACCAGCCGCCGCGGACGCGGGAGACACCCCCGAGGGCAGCTTGCTCACGAGCCGCACCTGCCCGTCGGCCCACTCGTACACCCCCGTAGCGGGCTCGGCGGGGATGGGGTCGGACGTCAACTGCGCCCCTCGCGAGTCGAACACCACGTGACCCAGATCCGGTGCCGCCGCGACGAACTCGAAAGGAAAGCGGGTGTCTTGGAGCGGAAGCGAACTATCGGGAATGCTCAGCAGCCGGTACGACGACGAGCTACCGCTGTTGTCCTGCAGATATAGACCAGAGGTGGCGCCCAGCAAAGGCGACAATGGGTCCAGCGGGAAGTTCGTAGCGACCACCGCGCGCGACAAATCGTCAGACAAGAACCAGGTATTCGCCTGATTGATGTCTATCTTTGGGTCAGTCTCGAATGGTGGATTGAGCACGCGCGTCGACCATCCCGACTTCACGTCCCGCACGCTGCGATACTGACCCTCCGAGTCACCGCTGACTGGCTCGGCAAACCGCGCCGTCGACGCGTAGGCGACCACGTCGCCCGATACCGACGCTCCCGACGTCGTGATAGACCCGCCAAGGTTACGGTCGATGTCACCGCTGTTCTTGTCGGCAGGGGAGACCATCTCGTATCCCCGTCCCAGTGGCGCATCGGGCGATGCCTTGCGGGTAGTGAAGACGCGGTCAGGACCCACGGTCATACCGGCCTGGTTGCTCGCGACCACTCGGTAGCGGTAGTCGGTCCCCGGCTCGAGCCCCGACGCAAGCTCGATCACTCTCACGTACTCGTTCCCACTACCCACATCCACCGCGTCGGGGGCGACCGGAACCCGGCTGCTGCTGGTGTAGCCGGTGTCGGTCCTGCGGGTGTACTCGACATACCCCGTCGCCGGGGAGTTGCGCGGATTGACCTCGCCCCCCAACCACGCAGCCATGTCGGTGATGCTTCCCGCACCGAGGGCTCGCACCTGCGGCGGCGAAGTGCTCGTGGTGAACGTCACTTCGCCGCTGGTCGCCCCTCCAGCATTGAAGTCCTTAGTCGCCACCAGCCGCACCCGGTACTCCGTGTTCGGAGCCAAGCCCTGCACCGTCTGCGATACCGCCACGTCTGCCGTGCCCAACCCCACCCCGACATCACCGCCCGCCGGCACCGGGGCCCAGTTGACCCCGTCGGTCGAGTACTCGAATCGATAGCCCGTACTCGGAGGACCCTGCGGATTCACCTCCCCCGAGAATTTCGCCGCTGTGGCCTCGATCTCGCTGACCGGGTCGATCGCGACCGTCGGCGCAGCCACCTCATCCAAGATGATAACTCGCTCCCGAAGCAAGTCCGAGCCGTAGATACGCCCCGTCGACGACCGCACCGCCAAACCACCGAACGTCGAAATCTCGCTGATGTTCGCCGCGTGGACGTCTGTCGCGACCCCGGCTGGGTCAAGCTCGACCACTCCCTCTGCAGAGAAATCTGCCGTCGACCCGGACACATACACATGGTCGTTGACCGGATCGACCGTGATTTCGGACGGTCCTCCGACGACCACGGACTCCGCACCGAATACACCATCAAAGGTTCCGCTCGCCGTGAAGCGCTGGATGCGACCGTTGCCGTCGTCAAGCACGTACAATCTACCGCTGGAGTCGACCGCCACACGCCGTGGTCCAAAGAACTCCCCATCACCGGACCCACCAGCCGGGCTACCCAGCTGCGACACATAGACGCCCTCGCTGGTGAAGCGCTGCACTCGATTGTTATCAGTGTCCGCGACGTACACGTCACCCGACACCGGATCGACCGCCAAACCCTGCGGCCGATCGAGCTGCCCATCCTCCGACCCGCTATCACCGAACTGGGCGATGAACTCGCCGGCAGCGCTGAACCTTTGCACTCGATCGTTCCCCGGATCGACAACCAAAACCGATCCATCCGTCTGATCCACGGCCACCTGCGGATACGTAAACGCACCATCCTCAGATTGATAGGCGAACGCGAACTGACCGTCACCCGGCCCACCAACACCAGCTTGGCAACTGGACGTACAAACCTCGAATGCGTCTGCACCCGTGGCCACGCCCCACCCCCACGCGCGCACAAAGGCGCCATCAGCCGAGAACTGCTCGACCCGCTGACCGCCTGGCCCCCCCGGCCCAAACGGTACGTCCACCACGTAGACGTCACCCGACGCCTGGTTTATGCCTACGCCCGTAGGAGACGTGAACTGCCCTGGGCCCTGTCCCGGCTGTCCAAATGCACCCGCGACCGCCTTCGCGGCGTTCGCGCTCGACGCTCCACACATTAACGCCGCCACCCCTGCCAACGGCACCGCAACGCACAACCATCGGCGAAGCCCAAACACGACAGCACGGGCCATCAAGGCATCTCTCCCCTTCGCGAACACAACCACCCGTCAGAAACCGCGCGGAATAGCTACCGCAGGGCCCCGGACGGCGCCATGATACACACATCCGTGTCTAGATTCAAACATGTCTCCTCGATCCAGTTCAACTACTCATGCTGAACGCGGGGGGAAGCTCCGGAACGGAAGAATTTTATTTGATCGACTTCATATGATCAGCTAGTCTTGTTCAAACTATCGTCCACCGCGAGGAGGCCGCTTCCGACCAATAGCAAACCCGTCCAGCAGCATCCAGCAGAACACTGATCCGATGAAAGAGGCACTATCCCTATGAAAGCATTTGCTATTCGCGGCCTAGTGGCTGTCGCAGCGCTCGTTGTGCTCGCGATTGCAGCCACCCCCGCAAGTGCAACCCTCACACCCAGAGGCGCTGGCTTCTCAGCCACCTCCACCGACACCCAGTTCGACGCCACCGATGGATCCCTGTCCCTCAGATGCCCGACAGCGGACTTCACAGGTAGAGTCAACGCCGACGGCGGCGGCGTCTCAGGCGTAGTCAACTTCTCAAGAAACCCCAGAACCAGAGTTACATGCACCGCTACGGCCGGCGCAATGGTCGTCTCATCAGACGACGTCCTAGGCGGCAGAATCACACTCAGAGTAGTGGCCTCAGCCGCTGGTAGCGCTTCATTCGACGTTACCATCGACGCGGTAATCGTGGTCAGAGTTCCAGCCTTCGGACTGACCCTTAACGTTGACGCGCAGACCGCCAGAAACTGCGCCACATACACCGCAGCCACCGGGTCACTGGTTGTGAACTGCACGCTCACGGTGACAAATCCAGGTCCTCCCAGAGTCTCAAGAACGTCGACGTTTAGAGGCTCCTTCTCACTCTCCCCAAGACTCACCGTCTCATAAGTACCGTCTCTAAAGTCTACTGAGCGATGCAGCTAGGAGCGGGGGGTCCACATCGGACCCCCCGCTCTCCCATTTGCGAGATAGCGCGGTGCTCAGTCGCGCGAGTCGCGCTGGCGCCGTAGCTCGGCGACGAGCAGCTTCTGGTGCAGCGCCGCGATCAGATCCTTGAGCGGCTCGGCGCCGTCGTGGATGAGGTCGGCGGCGCGGTCGGGGTCGAGCTCGCCGGCGAGGCGATCCATCAGGACTTGGACCTCCTCCTTGACGAGCTCCTCGAGCGCACGCTTGTAGCGCAACGTGTCGTAGACGGTGAAGCCGATGCGCTCGTCGTAGCCGCCGGCGCGGAAGCGGCTGATCGCCTCGACGATCTCGACGTCGCTGGGCGAGTAGCCGCGCGTCGTGGGGTTCAGGACGTCGAGCTCGGCGAGGCGGTCGAGCGCCTCCTGGGGGATCTCGTAGCGGCGACGCAGCTCGGCGGCGCTGACGCGGCTCGACTCGCCGGCGAGCGCGCGCTCGAGGATGCGATCCTCCAACTCGACCAGCGCCCGGGCGCGCTCGGGGTCCTCGTCGAGCACGGTCTTGATGACCTTGAGCGGCATGAAGCGGTCTTCCTGCAGCTGCTTGATCAGCTTGATGCGCTCGACGAAGTCGGGCGGGTAGTAGGCCATGTTGCGCGAGGTCTTGACCGGGTCGGGCAGCAGGCCCTCGCGCAGGTAGTGCTTGATCGTGCCGGCGCTGACGCCGCTGGCGGCGGCGAGGTCCTTCATCTTGAGCAGGCCGTTGCCGCGCTCGCCGCTTGGCGGCTCCGGCTCGGGGCTCGGCGAGGAAGCCGTCATGAGGGCCACGACTCCATCACCCGAGGAAGCTTCCCTCAGCCTCGCTGGCCGATCCGGCGACCGCGCCCGCCTCGGTGAGCGTGGCGATCTCGTCGTCGCTATAGCCAAGGTCGCGCAGAACGTCGTGCGTGTCGGCTCCCAGCACCGGTCCCGGCCCAGCAGGCGCACCCGGCGTGCGCGAGAGCTTCACCGGCACGCCAACCAGCTTCACCCCGTCGGTGCCCGGCTGATCGACCTCCACCACCATCTCTCGCGCGCGCACCAGCTCGGAGTCGAGCGCCTCGTCGAGCTCCAGCACCGGCTCGAGGCAGCAGTCGTGCTGCTCGGCGAACGCGTGCCACTGCTCGCGCGTGCGTTCGCGGAAGATCGCCTCGACCTCGCGGTGCGCGTCAGAGCCCGGGCCCTCGAACTGCTTCTCGATCAGATCCTCGCGCCCAACGCCGCGACACCACGCCTGCCAGAACTTCGGCTCGAGCGCCCCCAGCGTCACCCAGCCGTCGGCGCACTCGTAGGGGCGGTAACAGATCAACCGACCCGCCAACTCGAGATCGCCGCGGCGCAGCGACTCGCCGTCGCAGAGCTGCTTGGCCGCGGTCATCGCCAGCCAGGACAGCGCGCCGTCGAACATCGACACGTCCACCAGCTGCCCTTCGCCGGAGCGGTCGCGCTCGCGCAGCGCCGCCAGAATCCCGAAGGCGGCCATCTGCGCGCCGCCGCCGATGTCGGCGATCTGACCGGACGCCTGCACCGGCGGGCCGCCGGCCTCGCCGGTCAAGCCGAGCAGGCCGTTGAGACCGAGGTAGTTCATGTCGTGTCCGGAGCGGGCCGTGTACGGACCGTCCTGGCCGTAGCCGCTGATGGCGCAGTAGACCAGCCGCGGGTTCTCCTCGCGCAGCCGCTCGTAGCCGACGCCGAGCCGATCCATCACGCCCGGCCGGAAGGACTCCAGCAGCACGTCGTACTCGCGCACGAGCCGCAGCAGCACCTCGCGCCCGCGCTCCTCCTTCAAGTTGATCCGGATCGAGCGCTTGCCGCGGTTGAGCGCCAGGAAGTAGGCCGAGCCCGCAGACTGCTCGGCGCCCTCGTAGGCGGGCACCGCCCAGCGCACGTAGTCGCCCATGCCGGTGTCCTCGACCTTCAGTACCTCGGCGCCGAAGTCGGCCAGCAGCAGCGAGCAGAAGCCGCCCGGGAGCAGGCGCGAGAGGTCGAGGACGCGGATCCCGTCGAGCGCGCCGCTCACGACGCCGCGGCCTCGCGCACCGGTACCCCGAGCAGCTCCCGCGCCTCGGCGACCGTCGCCGCGCGCCGCCCGACGTCCTCGACGATCCGGCGCGCCCGCGCGATCAGGTCGCCGTTGGAGCGCGCCATCTCGCCCTCGGGCAGGTAGAAGTTGTCCTCCAGCCCCACCCGCACGTTGCCGCCGTACGCGGCCGCGGCGGAGACCAGCCGCCATTGGTCGCGGCTGATGCCGATCACCCCCCAGTTGTTGCGCGACTCCGCGCCGCCGGGGATCTGCTCGGACATGAAGAGCAGGTTCTTGGGCGTGGGCCGGATGCCGCCGGTCACCCCCATGACGCACGAGATCTGCAGCGGTTCGCCGAGCAGGCCCATGTCCATCAGCGGGTCGAGGTTGGCGATGTGGCCGGAGTCGAAGCACTCGTGCTCGGGTCGGATGCCGAGCTCACCCATGGCGCGCAGGAACTCGATGATCGTGTCGAACGAGTTCTCGAAGACCGTCTTGAAGACGAAGTCGCTGCGCCGGCGCGAGTACTTGGCGTAGTTCATCGAGCCCATGTTCAGCGCCGCTACGTCGGGGCGCAGCTCGCGCAGGTAGGCGATCCGCTTCTCGATCGGGATGCCGATCGCGCCGGTCGAGTAGTTGATCACCACGTCGTCGACCGCGCCCTTGATCGCCTCGGTGATCGCGCGGAAGTCCTCGATCTCGAACGACGGCGTGCCGTCGGCCGTGCGCGCGTGGATGTGGATCATCGAGCAGCCCTCGTCCACCGCCCGCTTGGCCTCGGCCGCGTACTCCTCGGGCGTGTACGGGATCGCCGGGCACTGGTCGCGATTGGCGGCCACGCCCGAGATCGAGCACGTGATGATGCAGGGGTTCTCGAAGCTGCTCATACGGGCACCACTCCATGCTTCTTCGCGGGTCGCTCGACCCTCTTGGTCGCCGCCATCTCCAGCCCCCGGATCACCGTCTGCCGGGTCTCGCGCGGGTCGATGACGTCGTCGATCATCGCGTTGCCGGCGGCGATGTAGGGATCGATCGTCTTGCGGATTCCCTCGATCATCTGCGCACGCGTGGCGTCCGGGTCGTCGGCCGCCTCGATCTGCTTGCGGAAGATGATGTTGACCGCCCCCTCGGGGCCCATCACCGAGATCTCGGCGCTCGGCCAGGCGACGATCAGGTCCGGCTCGTAGGCCTTGCCGCACATGACGTAGTAGCCGGCGCCGTAGGCCTTGCGGATCACGACGGTGATCTTCGGCACGGTCGCCGCCGAGACGGCGTGCAGCATCTTCGCACCGTGGCGGATGATGCCGGCCTGCTCGGTCTTGGTGCCGACCATGAAGCCCGGCACGTCCATCAGGAACAGCAGCGGGATGCCGTAGGCGTCGCAGAGGTTGATGAAGCGAGCCGCCTTGTCGGACGAGTCGTTCTCAAGGATGCCGCCGAGGTGCTTGGGCTGGTTGGCCACGATCCCCACCGGCCGCCCGCCCATGCGCGCGAAGCAGGTGATGATCGTGCGCGCCCAGCGCGGCTTGAGGTCGAACCGCTCGCCGTCGTCGACGATCAGCTTGATCAGGTCGTACATGTCGTACGGCTTGCGCGGCGACTCGGGCAGGATGTCGAGCAGCGCCTCCTCGGCGCGTTCGACCGGATCGGAGACC
Source organism: uncultured Thermoleophilaceae bacterium (assembly GCA_963846505.1). Taxonomy (GTDB): domain Bacteria; phylum Actinomycetota; class Thermoleophilia; order Solirubrobacterales; family Thermoleophilaceae; genus JACVRW01. The sequence continues at coordinate 281,998 of CAWJWD010000006.1, forward strand.
GCGCGCAGCGGCGGGGCCTCGTCGCAGCTCGACGGGAAGTAGGAGAGATAGTCCTTGATCGACTGGATGCACTCCTCGTCGGAGCCGACCTCGAGGTCGCCGACGCCCGACACGCGCGTGTGCACGCGCGAGCCGCCGAGTTCCTCCTGGGTCACGTCCTCGCCGGTGACCGCCTTGGTGAGGTGCGGCCCGGCAAGCGCCATCGAGCCACGGCCCTTGACCATCGGCACGAAGTCGGCCAAGCCGGGGATGTAAGCCGTGCCGGCCGCGCACGGCCCCATCAGCGCCGCCACCTGCGGCACGACGCCGCTCATCACGACCTGTTCGCGGAAGAGGAAGCCGCTGCCGGCGAACAGCGAGCCGGCCGCCTCCTGGATGCGGGCGCCGGCGGAGTCCAGCAGCCAGATCATCGGGAAGCGCTTCTGCAAGGCGATCTCGCGCAGGCGGGTGACCTTCAGCTCGCCGGTCATGCCCATCGAGCCGGCCATGACCGTGAAGTCGTAGGCCGCGACGGCGACCATGCGCCCGTCGACCTTGCCGTAGCCGGTGATCACCCCGTCGGCCGGCGCGTCCTTGCCCTCCATCGCTCGCTGGGCGAAGTGCGGCCGGCCGTGGATGCCGAGCTCGGTGAAGGTGCCCTCGTCGATCAGCAGCGCCAGGCGCTCGCGCGCGGTCAGCTTCTCCTGCTCGTGCTGGCGGTCGATCTTCTCCTGCCCGCCGCCCAGCTTTGCTCGCTCGCGTCGCTCGTGGAGGTCTTCCACCAGCGAGCGCAGCGAGGGTCGGGCGACGAGCGTGTCCGCAGCCGCCCTCTCCGTCGTGGCCATCGTGCTCCTCGTCGAAAGTGGGAAGTTCTACTTCCTACTCTGACGCAAACGCCGGGAGGCGGTCAAGCAGCGGCTCGAGCGCATGCATCGCGATCGAGGCGGCGGCCTGGCGCTCCTCCTGGTCGTCGGGCGCCTCGAAGGAGGTCACCTCCACCCCGACGAGCTCGCAATCCTCGACCACCGCTTCGAGCAGGTCGAACAGCTTCTCGGGCGCAAAGCCGCCAGGCGCGGGGAAGCGGGCCGGGAAGATCTCCGGGTCGAGCACGTCGAGGTCGAGGTGCACGTAGACGGGTGCGCCGTCGAGCGCGTTCTTGACCGCCACGAGCGTCTCGATCGGGCTGGCGCCGATCACGGTCACGTCGCTGCGCTCGAGCGCAGCGCGCTCGTCGCCGTCGAGGTCACGTACGCCGGTCAGCACGACCTTGCCGGTGTCGATCGAGCCGTCGGTGAGACCGGTCTTCCAGAGTCCGCAGGCCGCGGCGAGCGCCATGCCGCCGAGGTAGGCGCTCTCGGTCGTGTCCGGGGTGTTGAAGTCGCCGTGGGCGTCGAGCCACAGCACCTTCGCCTCGGGGCGCATGCGCGCCACGGTCGGCAGCGTGGTGGCGGCGATCGAGCACTCGCCGGCCAGCAGCACCGGCACGTCGCCGGCCGAGAGCGCGTCGTCGACCTGACCGCCGGCCTCGAGCAGGCAGCCCCGCGAGTCGCGCAGGTCGGCGTCGTAGCGGCCGTCGCGCGGCTCGCCGGCGGTGCCGATCAGGCGCGGCTCGCGGCCGAGCCGCTTGCCGAGCAACAGCGCCAGCGCCTCCACGCCAAGCGGCGGGGCGTCGGTGCGCTCGGAGGTGCGGCAGCGCAGGCCGACGAGGGAGACGCCGTCGCTCATCGGCCCTTCCATTGCGGCTCGCGCTTCTCGAAGAAGGCCGTCACGCCCTCGACGATGTCCTCGGTCGAGAACGCCAGCGAGAGCTGGTCGCGCAGGTAGTCGAGCGCGTCCTCGAAGGGCATGTCGAGCTGGCGGTAGATCGCGTCCTTGCCGAGCTTCATCAGCACCGGCGACTTCGAGGCCAGCTTCACCGCCCACTCGTCGACCGCGGCCTCGAACCCGTCGGCCGGCACGACCTTGTTGACGAGCCCCGCCTCCTTCGCCTCCTCGGCGCTCAGGCGCTCGCCGAGCAGCAGCATCTCGCTCGCCCGCTTGCGCGGGACGTTGCGGTAGATCAGCGCCATGATCATGAACGGGAACACGCCGACGTTGATCTCCGGCGTGCCGAAGGTCGCCCCCTCGCGAGCGATCACGAGGTCGCAGGCCAGTGCGATCCCGAGCGAGCCGGCGAGCACGTGCCCGTTGGCGGCGCACAGCACCGGCTTGCCGAGCTTGCCGATCAGCGTGAACAGCTGCGGGAAGCGAGCGGTGCCGAAGTGCTTGTGCACGAGCGGCACCTCGGCGGCGAACTGATCGAGGTTGCCGCCGGCGGAGAAGACCTTCTCGTGCGTCGAGGTGAGCACGACGCAGCGCACGCGTTCGTCGTCACGGGCGCTCTCGAACGCGTCGATCAGCTCGGTCAGCAGCTCGTTGGAGAGCGCGTTGCGGTTCTCGGGCGAGTTGAGCGCGATCGTCGCCACGCCGTCGTCGCGCACGTCGTAGAGGAGCTTCTCGTAGGCCACGCGGGCGAGTTCTACTACGCGGGCGGCACCCAGGCGATCCGCATGTCCACCCGCTCGCCCCGGAACGGCACGCCCTCGGCGTCGAGCAAGCGGCGCTGACGCTCGCCCTTGGCGAGGCTGCCGTCGCCCCGCACGATCCGCTGCCAGGGCACCGTCGGGTCGTCGCAGGCGGCGAGCACCGCGCCGGCGAAGCGGGGCGCGCCGGGCGAGAGGTCGCCGTAGGCGGTCACGCGGCCCTCGGGGATCGAGCGCGCCCGGTCGAGGACGAGGCGACTGCGCTCGTCGTCGAGGTTCACAACGAGCGGATGGCCTCGTCGATCGGCGTGTCGCCGTCGAGCGCCACGAACGTCTTGCCGATCGTGCTCGGCACGTCCAGCACGGCAAGCAGCACGGCGGCGACGTCGTCGCGAGTGATCTGGCCGTAGTCGAGCGCGTCGCCGACCGTTACGAGTCCGGTGCCCGGCTCGTCGGTGAGACCGCCCGGCCGCACGATCGTGAAGTCGAGGCCGCTCGCGGCAAGCGCTCGGTCGGCCTCGGCCTTGGCCTCGAGGTAGGGCCCCATCGGACCGGACGCGCGCTCGGGAGCGTCCGCGCCGATCGAGCTGACGATCACGTAGCGCGTGATGCCGTTGGCCTTGGCGGCGTCGATCAGCTTCAGCGCCCCGCCGAGGTCGAGCGTGCGCTTGCGCTCTGGCCCGCTGCCCGGACCGGCGCCCGCGGCGAAGACGATCGCGTCGGCGCCCTCGACGCAGCCGGCCACGTCGTCGAGCGCCTCCAGGTCGCACAGCACCCCTTCCGCGCCGAACGCCTCCAGCTCCGTGACGTGATCGGGGTTGCGCACCAGCCCACGCGCCCGATCTCCCCTAGCGGCCAGCAGTCGCAACAGTCGCTGACCGATCTTTCCGTGTCCTCCTGCGACGACGATGTCCATCCCACGAGGGTACGCCGCGGGTTCGTGCAGCAGCTAGTAGCCCAACTGCTCGAGCAGGTAGAGCCAGACTTCGCTGCGCGTCGGGAACGACGGCACCGCGTGGGCAAGCCGGTCGAGCGGCACCTCGCCGACGACGGCGATCGTCGCCGCCTGCAGAAAGTCGGCGATCTCGAAGCCGGTGAAGGTCGCTCCCACGACCACGGATCGGTCCTCGTCGACGACCAGCCGGGCCGTGCCGGGCGTGCCGCTACGCCCGTAGAAGCTCGCGCCGGCGTTGCCCTGGATCGGCGCGTCGACCACCCGCACCGTCAATCCCGCCTGGCGCGCGCTCGCGAGCGTGTGCCCGACCGCCGCCACCTGCGGGTCGGTGAAGATCACCCGTGGCGAGATCGCGCCGTCGTGCGTCGCGCGCATGTCCTCGCCGAGGATCGTGGAGACGGCCACGCGCGCCTGGTACTTGCCCATGTGCGTCAGCAGCACGCGGCCGTTGACGTCGCCGATGGCGTAGAGCCAGTCGCTGGGCCTAGCGGCGTCCTCGCCGCCGTCCGGCAGCAGCACCCGCATGGAGTCGTCCACCGGGATCGACTTGCCGGGCTCGAGGCCGACGGCGTCCAACCCCAGCTCGTCGGTGTTCGGCCGGCGCCCGATGGCGACCAGCAGTTCGTCGGCCCGCACCGGGCCGCCACGCTCGAGCTCGACCGTGACCTCGCCGTCGACGGCCCGGACGGCGACGGCCTCGACGCCCACGTGCAGGTCGACTCCCCGCTCGTGCAGCCCGCTCGCCACCTCGTCGCCGGCGAACGGCTCCTCGCGTGCGATCAGGCGGTCGGCCGCCTCGATCAGCGTCACCTGCGAACCGAGCGTCGACCAGGCCTGGGCCAGCTCGACCCCGACCACGCCTCCGCCGAGGATCGCCAGCCGCGCCGGCACCTGCTTGGCCGTCGTCGCCTGGCGATTGGTCCACGGCTCGGCCTCGCGCAATCCGTCGATCGGCGGCACCAGGGCGCTCGAGCCAGTCGCGACCACGACCGCCCGACGGGCCGTGAGCACGTCGTCGCCGACGACCACGCTCCGCTCGCCGTCGAGCCGACCACGGGCGCGCACCAGGGCGACGGCGCGCTGCTCCAGCCACGGCAGCTGCGACGCGTCGTCCAGGTCGTGGATCACCTCGTCGCGGCGGGCCAGCACGGCGGCTGCGTCGAGCTCTCCCGTGACCGCCTCGCGCACCCCTGGCTGGCGGCGCACCTCGGCCAGCAGCTCCCCCGGTCGCAGCAGCGCCTTCGAGGGCATGCAGGCGTAGTACGAGCACTCGCCGCCGATCAGGCCCGACTCGACGAGTGCGACCTCGAGCCCGGCCTCTCCCAGGCGCCCCGCGGCGACCTCGCCGGCCGGTCCGGCGCCCAGCACGATCACGTCGAACTCCCGCTCCGCCATCGGGCGCCACTGTACCCGCGAGGCAGCGCCGCCAACCCGAGCGGAAAGTAGGAAGTGCCACTGTTTACTTTTGGACGACGCTCCGTTAGCGTGCTCGCATGGCCACTTCCGAGACGGTGCTCAAGCCCGACCACGGCGCCCGCCGCAAGCACTTCATCTTCAACGAGGAGCACGACCAGCTGCGCGAATCGATCCGCGCCTTCGCCATCAAGGAGCTTGCACCGCACGCGGAGGAATGGGAGGAGACGACCTTCCCCGACTCCGTCTTCACGCGCATGGGCGAACTCGGCTTCCTCGGCCTCTCCTACCCGGAGGAGTACGGCGGTCAGGGCGGCGACTACTTCTGCAACCTCGTGCTCGCCGAGGAGATCTCCAACGCGCGCTCGGGCGGCCTCGCGATGGGCATCGCGGTCCACACCGACATGGCCACGCCGCCGGTGTTCCTGTTCGGCAGCGAGGAGCAGAAGCAGGAGTACCTCGTGCCCGCCATCAAGGGGCAGAAGATCGCCTGCCTGGGCATCACCGAACCGGACGCCGGCTCGGACGTCGCCGGCATCAAGACGCGCGCGGTGCGCGACGGCGACGAGTGGGTGATCAACGGCTCGAAGACGTACATCACCAACGGCCACCGCGCCGACTTCATCGTGCTCGTGACGAAGACCGACCCGGACGCCGGCTACGACGGCTTCACGCTCTTCATCGTCGACATGGACACGGCCGGCGTGATCCGCGAGAAGAAGCTCGAGAAGCTCGGCATGCACGCCTCCGACACGGCGCTGCTGGCCTTCCAGGACGTGCGGGTGCCCCACGAGGCGATGCTCGGCCAGGAGGGCAAGGGCTTCTACCACATCATGTGGGAGCTCCAGGGCGAGCGCCTGATCGGCGCCGCCGGCTGCGTCGCCGGCGCCCAGCGCGCCTTCGACCAGACGCTCAAGTTCGCCCAGGAGCGCAACGCCTTCGGCCGCCCGATCGGTCGCTTCCAGGCGATCCGCCACAAGTTCGCCGACATGGCCACCAAGATCGAGGCCGGCCGTCAGCTCACCTACACGACCGCATGGCGCTTCAACAACGGCGAGTACCCCGTGCGCGAGATCTCGATGGCCAAGCTCTACACCGCGCAGATGGCCTGCGAGGTGATGGACGAGTGCCTCCAGATCCACGGCGGCGCGGGCTACATGAAGGAGTACGGCATCGAGCGCGGCTGGCGCGACATGCGCCTCAACCGCATCGGCGCCGGCACCGACGAGATCCTGCTCGACGTCATCGGCCGCTCGTACGGCCTGTAGACGCTATGTTGCGCCGGCCGAGGGCCCTCGGCCCCGAAGCTCGTCGAGTACGTGGAGGATGGCGTCCGTGTTCGCCTTGAGCAGGCCTCCCATCTCCCTGATGGCGTGCGTGTTCGCCCTGACGGCGTCGCGCATCTCACGTATGTCTCCGCGCATCGCACGCACGTCGTCTCGAACCTCGCGGGCGACCTCGGTGTTGTCGCCGACGGCGACGACGAGCGTCCGGTTGACCTGGCGCGAGTCATGCAGCGCGGCACGATTGAGCCGGATCTCCCCGCGCAGCTCCTCCTTGAACGCCTGGTCGGTCATGGACACCCTCAGTGTGCCACGCCGATCGGAACGTCACACCACCGCTGTGCACCAATTTCGTGAAATGTGTGTAACGGCATGAGCGCACTCGCCGACAAGGGACTTCCCGAGGCCGCGGCGCGACGGCCGCTGCCGCCCTTCGGGGAGGAGCACGCGCAGCTGCGGGACTCGATCCGGCGCTTCGTGCAGAACGAGCTGCGTCCGCACGCGGCCGAGTGGGAGGCCGAGCGCTGGTTTCCCAACGAGGTCTTCACGCGCATGGGCGAGCTCGGCTTCCTGGGCCTGAAGTATCCCGTCGAGCTCGGCGGCCAGGGCGGGGACTACCTCCACGACGCGGTGCTGTGCGAGGAGCTCGCCGGCGCCGGATCGGGCGGGCTGGCGGCCGGCATCGGCGCACACACCGGCATCGCCACGCCGCCGATCTGGAAGTTCGGCACGCCCGACCAGCAGCAGCGCTACCTCGTCCCCGCGATCCGCGGCGAGAAGATCGCTGCGCTCGGGATCACCGAGCCGGAGGCCGGCTCGGACGTCGCGGGCATCCGCACCTTCGCGAAGAAGGTCGACGGCGGCTACGTCGTCAACGGCTCGAAGACGTACATCACCAACGGCGTGCGGGCGGACTTCGTCGTCACCGCGGTCAAGACCACCGAGGCGGGCGGCCATCAGGGCCTCTCGTTCCTCGTGCTCGAGCGGGGCATGGAGGGCTTCAGCGTCTCGAAGAAGCTCGAGAAGCTCGGCTGGCACGCGTCCGACACCGCCGAGCTCGCGTTCCAGGACGTGTTCGTGCCCGAGGAGAACCTGCTCGGCGAGGAGAACCGCGGCTTCTACCTGATCATGGCCAACTTCCAGTGGGAGCGGCTGCTGATGGCGCTCGGCGCCTGCGGCTCGATGGAGCACGTGCTCGAGCGCACGCTCGCCTACGCGCGCGAGCGCAGCGCCTTCGGCCGGCCGATCGGCAGCTTCCAGGCGCTGCGCCACAAGCTGGCCCAGATGGCCGTCAAGCACGAGGCCTCGCGCGCGCTCACCTACCACGCACTACGCCTGTTCGCCTCCGGCCAGGACGCGCTGCGCGAGGTGACCGAGGCCAAGCTGCTGTCCCAGCGCTCGGCCTACGAGGTCGCCGACGACGCGGTCCAGATCCACGGCGGCGCCGGCTACATGCGCGAGTACGAGGTCGAGCGGGCGCTGCGCGACACGCGCCTCGGCCCGATCGGCGGCGGTACCGACGAGATCATGAAGGAGATCCTCGCCAAGCAGCTCGGGCTCTGACGGCTAGCTGACGCTGACCGCGGCCGCGTCCGCCCAGGCCAGGGCGATCGGATAGACGCGGGCGAGGATGTCGTCCTCGCCGTCGAGGTCGAGCGAGTCGAAGTCGCCCCGCTCGTAGGCGAGCACGCGCTGGAGCACCTGCCCCTCGATGGTCTCGCCGCCGAGCAGCGCGGCCAGCACGTCGTCGTCGAGCGGCAGACCGGCCAGTGCCTCCTCCATCGGCATGTCGAGCAGCGCGTCGATCACGCTGAACATGCCGACGGTGAACAGGCGGTCCATCAGGTGGCGGTTGCGCGGGGGCACCGCGAGCTGGCACATGCGGGCGCGCAGCAGCGCGGTCGAGACGAGCGCGTGCGGCTTGCCGGGCAGGCCGGCGAGCACGAGCATCGTCGCCCACTGCTGCACGGTCCGCGCCCCCAACCGCACGATCGCCTCGCGCACCGAGCCGACCGGCGAGGGCAGGCCGATGAAGGCGGAGTTGGCGTAGCGCAGCAGGCGGTAGGAGAGACCGACGTCGCGCAGGATCACGCGCTGGACGCTGTCGAAGTCGCCGCCGGCGGACTGGATGTCGCCGAGCGAGCCGAGCGCCTCGGGCACCCGCTGCCGATGGACGACGCTCGGGCGCGCGTAGAAGTAGCCCTGGAAGAAGTCGAAGCCGGCGTCGCGATAGCGCTCGTACTCCTCGACCGTCTCCACCTTCTCGGCGACGGTGCGCACGCCGTGATCGCGCAGCAGCGCGAGTTGCTCCAGCACCTCGTCGGGCGCGAGCGCCCGCACGTCGACCTTGACGATCGACGCGAGCTCGAGCAGCGGCTCCTGGGTGGCGTCGTAGACGAAGTCGTCGAGCGCCAGCGCGAAGCCCTTGCCGACGACCTCCCGCAGCACCCCCAGCAGCTCGTCGTCGATGACCTGGTCCTCGAGCAGCTCGACCACGACGCGACCCGGGGCCAGCGGCAACGGCCGCACGGTCAGCAGGAAGTCGCGCGTGAAGTTGACGAAGGCCGGCCGAGCGCCGACGAGACGCTCCAGTCCCAGCTCGCCGAAGGCGTCCGCGAGGACGCGCGAGGTGGCCGCCTCGGCGTGATCGGGATCGGCGCTGCCGAGATTGGCCGAGGTGCGGTAGAGCAGCTCGTAGCCCATCACGTCGAGCTTTGCGTCCAGGATCGGCTGCCGCGCGACGAGCACGTCTTCACGTGGCGGCAGCTCGAGGGCTCGGACCTCGGTCACCGGGCGCTGGGCGGGCATAGCTGCTTTCTCTCATCGGCTGTGAGGCTGCGCCCTTGAGCCTTGGGATCGTCATGATGGCCTGCTCGCAAGCGACGAAGGAGACTGAGCGTGGGAGTACTGGACGGAAGGGCAGCGATCGTGACGGGCTCGGCGCGAGGCATCGGCCGGGCGACCGCCGAGCTGCTGGCCGCACAGGGCGCACGGGTGCTGATCAACGACCTCGACGGCGACGTGGCCGAGCAGGCGGCGAGCGAGATCGCCGGCGAGACCGCCGTCTTCGGCGGCGACCTCACCAAGGCGGGCACCTGCGACCAGCTCGTCCAGAAGGCCGTCGACGAGTTCGGGCAGCTCGACATCATCGTCAACAACGCCGGCTACACCCGCGACGGCGTCGCCCACAAGATGAGCGACGAGCAGTTCCAGGCGATGCTCGACATCCACACCGTCGTGCCCTTCCGCATGGCGCGCGCCGCCGCCCCGTACCTGCGCGATCCGGCCAAGGCCGAGCGCGAGCGCGGCGAGGAGGTGTTCCGCAAGATCGTCAACATCAGCTCGATCTCCGGCACGATGGGCAACGCCGGCCAGGTCAACTACTCCGCGGGCAAGGCGGCCGTCGTCGGCCTGACCAAGACGCTGGCGAAGGAATGGGGCCAGTTCAAGGTCAACGTGAACGCCGTCGCCTTCGGCTTCATCGAGACCCGCCTGACCGCCGCCAAGGAGTCCGACAACACGATGGTCAAGGACGGCGAGGAGATCCAGCTCGGCATTCCGGAGCAGATGCGCCAGATGGCCGCGATGATCATCCCGCTCGGCCGCCCCGGCACCGTCGAGGAGGCGGCCGGCCCGGTCTTCTTCCTCTGCTCGCCGTGGTCGAACTACGTGCACGGCCAGGTCGTGAACGTGACCGGCGGTCAGTTCGGAGGCATGTACACCTAGGAGATTCGGTCAGCGCGCGCCGCCCGCTCGGGCGGCGCAGCGCGCCCACGCGTCGAGCAGTCGCTCAGGCGGGCAACTCGTCGCGATCGAGGCGGAAGACGCGCAGGTCGTGCCCGTTGACCACGGCGCGGCCGTCGAGACGCGAGCCGAGCTTGCGCGCGACCGCGGCCGAGCGCTCGTTGTCGTCGGCGATCAGGTGGATCAGGGTGTCGAGGCCGAGCGCGTCGAAGACCCAGCGGGCGCTGGCCCGGGCGGCCTCTGTCGCGTAGCCGCGTCCCCACCAGGGCCGTCCGATCGACCAGCCGACCTCGAGCTCCGGCCAGCCCTCCGGCTCCCACGGGCCGACTCGCCCCACCACCCGGCCGCTCTCGAGCTCCTCGACCGCGAACATCCCGTAGCCGCGCAGCTCCCAGTGCCCGACGTGCAGCGCCATGTCCCGCCATGCCTGGCCGTGCGAGAGGGCGTGTTCGCTTCCGATCCAGCGCATCACCTCGACGTCCGCGCAGATCGCCGCCCAGTCGTCGAGGTCCTGCTCGCGGAAGCCGCGCAGGAGCAGGCGCTCGGTGCGCAGCTCGGGAATGCTCACGGCTTCGGCCGGCGCTCCTCCGACAGTGGCTTGCCACCGGCGTCGGCCAGCGCCGTCGGCGGCCACGGCCCCATCCAGTTGTCGCGCGCCCCGTCGAGCGTGATGATCGCGCCGGAGAAGTAGTCGCCGCCCGGCGAGGCGATGAAGGCGACGAGCCAGGCGAACTCCTCCTCGGTGCCCAGCCGTCCCAGCGGCACCGTGCTCGCCACCCCATCCACGACGGGCTTCGGATACTTCGTGCGCAGCGTGTCGGTCGCGAAGTGGCCGGCCGCGAGGGCGGTCAGGCGGATGTCGAAGCGCGCCCACTCGATCGACAGCACCCGCGTGAGGTTCTCGACGGCCGCGCGCGCCGCCGAGCTGTGGGCCATGCCGGGCAGACCGTGGTGGGGCGAGAGCGTGACGTTGACGATCTTGCCGCCGCCGCCCGGGATCATCGCCTTGGTCGCGACCGTGTGCGACATCAGCCAGGTGCCCTCGACGTTCAGCCGGATGACCGTGCGGAAGCCCTTCGGCGTGATGTCCTCGGCCGGCGTCAGGAACTGGCCGCCGGCGTTGTTGAGCAGCAGGTCGATGCGACCGTGGCGCTCGAGCGTGCGCTCGACGAGCGCCTCGACCTGGTCCTCCTCGCGGATGTCGCAGGTCTCCGCCTCGACGCCGCCGCCCTGCGCGAGCGCAACGGTCTCCTCCAGCGGCTCGGGCCGCCGGCCGCAGACCACCACGCGCGCGCCGAGCGCCGCCAGCTCCAGCGCGCTGGCACGGCCGAGGCCGGTGCCGCCCCCGCTGACGAGGGCGACCTGGCCGTCGAGCAAGCCGGGCTGGAACAGCTTCGAGGGCATGGCGGAGCAGCCTACCGGCGCGCCGTCCACGGGCCCGCCGGCCCGGAAGCGTTCCTGACGGGCCGGCACCGAGCGGGCCGCTCGGCGCCGTTGCTCGGATCTGACCGGAAGAACTGCCCGTGGAACCCGAACGGGATGTGGTGCGGCGCCTCGGCGCGGGCCAGCTCGGTCCACGCGCCGGCGTCGAGCACGAGCATGAACGAGCGGCCCGCACGGGCGTCGAGCACGACCGACAGCGCGACGCCGCCGTCCTCCTCCTCGCGGCCGCGCTCGCGCACGAACACGGGCTCGCCGGGATAGCAGCCGTCCTCGTACCACTCGCTGCGCACGCCGTCGCGGACGTCGAGCTTCACCAGCCGGTCGGTCCAGCCGCCTTCCGAGCCGATGCCGTACGTGTAGCGGTAGTCCCGCCCGTTGCGGCGTCCGTAGTCGATCCGCGGCAGCTCGAAGCTGCCCGGCGCCAGCTGCTCGCTGCGCACGCCGCCGCCGGCGAGGTCGAGCGTGTAGCGCCGCAGCTCGACCGGCGGCAGCGCGCTGACCGGGCCGTGCTCGTCGAGGTAGAGCGCGTCGATGATCGAGGCGTCCTCGTAGGCGCAGAGGTCGATCACGAGCTCGCCGTCGCGGTCGAACGCGTTGACGTGGTGGAAGCTGAAGAACGCCTCGGTCTCGTAGCTGCCGCGCAGCTCGCCGGTGGCGCGATCGAAGACGCGGAAGATCGTGCCCTGCTCGGGCCGCCACTTGTAGTTCTGGATGAACGGCTTGCGCCCGAGCGCGAGCTCGAGCGGGTTCACCCGCAGCGGGTACTCGGCCAGGATCAGGTAGCGCTCGCTCATCCCGAACGCGTGCATGTAGGCCGGCTGCTTGACCGGCATGCGCGCGATCACCCGGCGCGTGGAGCTGCCCGCGGGCAGGCCGTAGAGCGTGTACTCGCTCGTGCGCGAGAAGCGCAGGATGTAGTTGACGAGCTCGTTGCGCTCGACGTCGTGGTGGGGGTGCGCGGTGGTGGCGAGCCCCTTGACGCTGTCGTCGTAGCGCAGGTGGCCGATCGTCTCGAGCGTCTCGGCGTCGAACTCGATCGGCATCGGCGTCTCGGTCATCGCGATGTAGCGCTCGCCGATGCGTGCGAGGTTGACGTTCGGGTTGTCGGTCACGTCCGGCGAGAAGAGCGACTGCACGCGCTTGAACAGCGAGCGGCAGGGATCGGTCGCGAAGCCGCCGTGGCGCCACTCGCCCTCGAGCGCGTCGCGGCGGGCGGTGCTGTCGAGGAAGCGGTTGGCGTAGGAGACCTTGCCGTCGGCGAAGCCGAAGCGGTTCAGCATCGCGACGCCGTCGAACCAGTGCGCGAGGCGCTGGCCGCCGACCTCGAGCTGGGCGGGCGTGACGCGCACCAGCGAGCCTTGCAGCCAAGCCGGCACCTCCCCCCGCACCGGCAGCCGCTCGACCGCCGTCTCCTCGGTCAGGCTCGTGAACCCGAGCCGCTCGTCCGTCGTGCTCGTCTGCGAGAGTGCCGTAGCCATGCTCCAGACAGTACCGTCTATTTTGGACCAATGCAAGGCGAACTGAAGCTCACCCCCACCTCGTACATCGTGCTCGGGATGCTGAACTGGTTCGGCGAGGCTACGCCGTACCAGCTCAAGCAGGCCGTCGGACAGTCCGTGGGCAACTTCTGGAGCCTCCAGCACGCCGCCCTCTACGCCGAGCCGAAGCGGCTCGCCGCGGCCGGCTACGTGACCGAGACGCTCGAGCAGGGCGGCCGGCGCCGGCGCCGCTACGCGCTCACGGACAAGGGTCGCGAGGCGTTCGCGGCCTGGCGCGCCGAGCCGACCGACGACCTCGGCGAGCTACGCGAGCCGGCGTTGCTGAAGCTCTTCTTCGGCGGCGACCCGCTCGGGCTCGCGCCGATCCAGATCGAAGCGCACCGGCGCAAGCTCGGCGAGTACGAGGCGCTGCGCGACTGGATGCCTGCCGAGATTCCCGAAGGGCCGCGGCTCGCGCTCGCGATGGGCATCCGTGCCGAGCGGCAGCAGATCGCATACTGGGAGCGGGTACTTCGGGGGGACGCGTCCGACGCGCTCGCGGCCGGCGAAGCAGAGGCCGTGGGGGGCCGCTCCGACGCGCCCGAAGCGCAGCCGGCGGGCAGCAACTCCGACGCAGCGGGAACCGACGCGGGTTAGGGTTGCCCGATGGCCACCGCCGCAGAGCCCAGGCCCGCATCGCTGCCGCTGCCCGGGGGTCAGGCCGGCGCCAGCGTCCGCCTGGAGCCGCTGCTGACCGGCACCTCGGTCGCCCCGCCCACCTTCTTCCTGCGCGAGTCCGGGCGCATGGCCTGGCGCAAGGCGCTCGGGCTCGGCGTGCCGCGCAGTCAGTGGCGGCTCCTGCCGATCCCGGCGTTCCTGATCCACCACCCGAGTGCCGGCCCAGTGCTCGTCGACACCGGCTTCCATTCCTCGGTGGCCGTCAAGCCGGCCGCCAACCTCGGCCGCGTCTCGGCGCTGGCGTTCAAGGACATCGAGATGACGCCCGAGCAGGCGGTCGTCGCGCAGCTGCGCGAGCGCGGCATCGCCGTCGGCGAGATCGGCACGGTGATCATGACCCACCTGCACACCGACCACGCGAGCGCGGTGGTCGACTTCCCCGACTCGACCTTCGTCGTCAGCAGCGCCGAGTGGGCCGCCGCGATCGATCAAGGGCCGATGCATGGCTACGTCAAGCGCCAGTTCGACCACGCCTTCGACTACCGCACGCTCGACTTCGAAGGCCAGGACGCATCCTCCTACCAAGGCTTCGGCCGCACGTTCGACCTCTTCGGCGACGGCAGCGTGCGCGTCGCCTTCACGCCCGGCCACACGCTCGGGCACATGTCGGTGATCCTGCGCTTGAAGCAGCGCGAGGCGCTCTTGGCCGGTGACGCGATCTACCTCGAGGAGAACCTCAGCGAGCGGCGCCTGCCCTACCGCACCGAGGACGACCACCTCTACCTGCGCTCGCTGCGCGAGATCGAGCTGTTCAAGCAGCAGTCGCCGGACGCGCTGATCGTGCCCGGGCACGACATGCCGCACTGGAACACGCTCGCGGCGTCGTACGAGTAGCGCGCCGAGCCGGAGCGGGTCTACTGCTGCAGCAGCGGCTCGAGCCGGCGGGCGTCGCTCGACACCGTGACGTGGATCGCGTCCGGCTCGCGCACCCAGGCGATCAGGTTCAGGGACTGCAGGCGGTCGAGCATGTACTGGAAGGCGACCGCCTGGCGGCGGCTGCGGTAGCGACGCTCGACGTCGAAGGCAAAGCCGGTGGTGTGCAGCGAGTAGGCGCGCGTGGCCTGGACGTTGCGGCGGGCGAGCACGTCCTGGTAGGTCTCGTCGCGGACGGTGCTGGTCACGATCAGCGACGCCTTGGTGCCCGCGATGTCGCGCACGCCGGCGCCGACGTAGAGCGCCAGCGCGTAGGCCTCGGGGCGCAGGCCGCGATAGAGGCTCGGCTCGGCGTCCACGCGTTTGGCGAGCTCGCCCATGCGCCGGTCGCGTCGTAGACCGAGGGCTCGTGGGCGGTTGGGGAACGGGCGCAGCTCGCCGGAGAGGTAGGCGGCGTCGAGCGCGTCCGGCGTCGCGTAGACGGTGGTCTCGTCGCGTGGGTGCAAGACCTCCTCGGCCGAGGCCTTGGCGGTCTGCAGCTCGTCGAGGCGCTGCAGCCGGTCCTGATCGGTGCGGTAGAGGCGCATGATCTCGACGGCGGCGAGCACGCGCCAGAGGTAGGTCGAGGAGTCGTCGCCGAGGCTGGCGAGGATGCGCTGGGACTCGGCGTGTCGCAGCGGCGTCGAGTCGAAGTAGAGCTGAGCGTAGGAGACGTCGCTGTCGCCGTAGGCGTCGAGCGCGCTCTCGAGGTTGCCTATGCCCATGTGGTACGAGACGACCGCCAGGTCCTCGCGGCCGAAGCGGTCGAGTGCGGTGCGCAGGTAGCGGCCGGTGCCGGCAAGCGCCTCGTCCGGGTCGAAGCGCTCGTCGACCGCACGGCGCTGGGCGCGCAGCCGCAGCGAGCGCCGCACGTCGCCACGCCGCTCCGCACGTCGGATGCGCTTGGTCAGCCGCTCGCTGGCGGCCACGTCGACGTGCATGCCGAGCAGGCTCGTGGCCGTCTCGGCGAGGATCTGCGTGAGGCCGACCGCGCCCGCGAGGTCGTCGCTGGCGGTCACGTCCGGGCGGCCGGCGCTCTCGAGGAAGACCATCCCCTCGAGCAGGTCGGGATCGACCCCGGCCTCCTCCGCGGCCGACTCGGCCGGGTCGCGCCAGCGCTCGACGCGGGCGGCGGTCGCGAACACGCCGTCGGGGCTCTTCTCGTAGAGCACGTGGCTGTGTCCGGCGGTTGCGCGCGCGACCAACTCGCCCTCGCGCGCGCTCGACCAGGCGAACGGATCGGCGGCGCCTGGCTTCAGCCCGCCGGCGGAGAAGGTCGGCGGCTCGTCGTCGCCGCCGGTCAGCAGCGCGCCGAGCACGATCGCCGCGACGGCGACGACGAGCAGGACGAGCCAGCGCTTGCGGGGACGGCGACGGGTCACGGCGTCGGAGGATGGCAACCGCGGATCGAGCCCGCCGCTTGACCGCGTCTGGTCGCGACCCATAGCGTGCGCCCGGTGCCGCGTGGGCGCCTGACATTGATCATCGTGCTCACGGCGCTGGTGGCGATCGTCGCCGTGGTCGCGACGAGCGGCGGCATCGACCTCGGCGGCGGCGATGACGACGCCGCAGACTCGGGCGCGCGGAGCTCCACCGGTGACGCTCGAGCACCCGCCGAGGACGCGAAGAGCCCCTCCGAAGTGGACGCGACCGATCGATCCGACGCCGACGCGACTCCCGCAGTCGAGAAGCGCCAGCTGCCGGAGAACCCCGACGACGTGCGCGGCACCGATCCGTTCGCCCTCACACGCCCCGCCAACCTCCGCCGCGCGCTCGCCGTCCTCGAGCGTGAGCGCCAGCCCGTCGAGGGCGTCTACGACGGCCTGCGGATCGCACCGGGCAGGATCGACACGACGATCGTCCACCCCGACGACCGCCGCACGAACGTCCAGGTGCGGGCCGACCTGAAGGTGTCCTTCAAGAGCACCCACGACTTCCCGACCCAGGCCGACTTCCGCCAGGACGGCCTCACCGGCCGCATGGTCGACCCCATCGTCCCGGCGCGGCTGCTGCGCACGATCGATCGCATCCGCGACGGCGACGCCGCCCATGACGTCGACTACGTCGTGATCGGCCGCGACATCATCGATCACCGGGTCGACGCCAGTGCCTACATGCGCATCCGCACCCCGCGCCCGCGCATGTTCAGCAAGGAGCCGGGACAGCCGCTGCGCGTCATCGGCTAGGCGCCGGCAGCTCGAGCTCGCGGGCGAGCTCGTCGACCACCGCGTCCAGCTCGCCGCCCTCGGGCTCCCAGTCGGCGACCAGCTCGCGCAGGGCGTCGTCGCGGGCACGGGTCAGGCGCCCGAACGTCTCGGTGCCCGCCGGCGTGAGCGCGAGGCCGTCGGGCCCGGCGGCGACCAGCCGATCGTGCCCGAGGCTGTCGAGCGCCGTCTCCAGCACGGACTCGTCGAGACGCGCCCGCTCGGCCAGGACAGGCAGGTCCGGCGGCCCCTCGCGGGCGATCCGCGCCAGCAGCCAGACCTCCAGCGGCGGGAGGTCCACGCCCGCCCGCGCCGCCGCGCCCTCGATGAAGGTGCGCGTGCGGTCGCGGCCGACGAGGCGCGCGAGCTTGCGCGACAGCTCGGTCAGCGAGTCCGTGCCGCACGGTGCGGCGAAGGCCTCGCCGAGCCCGGCGGTCTCGACGGTCTGGCGCAGCGGCCGCTCCTCGAGCAGCCACGTGAGCAGGAACGCGACCGCGACGATCCCCGCGCCGATCAGGAAGACGCTCGAGAGCGCGTCGGTGAAGGCGCCGACGTAGCCGTCGCGCACGGGCGCCGGCAGCTGGCCGAGCTGCGCCGGGTTGGCGTTGCCCTCCTCCAGGCGCGTCGCGGCGGCGCCCGCCGGCAGCGCGCTCGCCAGCTCGGACGCCAGCCGGTTCGAGAAGATCGCGCCGAGGATCGCGGTTCCGAGCGAACCGCCGATCGAGCGGAACAGCGTCGCGGCCGAGGTGGCCACGCCGAGTTGCTCGTAGGGCACCGCGTTCTGCACGGCGAGCACGAGCACCTGCATCACCAGGCCGAGCCCGAAGCCGAAGATCAGCATGTACAGGCCGGCCTGCACGGTCGTCGTGTCCGCGTCGAGACGCGAGAGCAGCAGCATCCCGACCGCGGCGATCGCCGTGCCCGCGATCGGGAACGGCTTGTAGCGGCCGGTGCGGGTGATGATCTGGCCCGAGCCGATCGAGGCGACGAGCAGGCCCGCCATCAGCGGCAGCAGCTGCAGGCCGGAGTCGGTCGGCGACAGGCCGCGCACGACCTGCTGGAACAGCGGCAGGTAGGTGAGCGCGCCGAACATCGCCAGCCCGATCACGAAGCCGATCGCGCTCGTGACGCTGAAGACGCGGTTGGAGAACAGCGCCGGCGGCAGCACCGGCTCGGCAGCGCGGCGCTCCACCGCCACGAACGCCGAGATCGCGATCGCCGCGACCACCCCTAGGCCGACGATGAAGGCCGAGCCCCAGGCGTAGCTGTTGCCGCCGAGGGTCGTCAGCAGCACCAGCGAGCTCAGCCCGGTCGCCAGCAGCGCCGCGCCGAGGTAGTCGATGCGGTGCTGCACGCGCTCGGCCGCGGACGGCAGCGCGAACGCGAGCACGATCAGCGCCAGCACGCCGAGCGGCAGGTTGACGTAGAAGATCCAGCGCCAGGAGAGGTGCGTGGTGAGAAAGCCGCCGAGCAGCGGCCCGGCGACGCTCGCCACCCCGAAGACGGCGCCGAACAGGCCCATGTAGCGACCGCGCTCGCGCGGCGAGACCACGTCGCCGATCGCCGCCTGGGCGCCGACCATCAACCCGCCGCCGCCGAGCCCCTGGACCGCCCGGAAGGCGATCAGCTCCGCCATCCCCTGGGCGAGACCGCAGAGCGCCGAGCCGACGAGGAACAGCACCAGCGCGCCCTGGAGCACGATCTTGCGCCCGTAGAGGTCGCCGAGCTTGCCGTACAGCGGCGTCACGACCGTGAGCGCGAGCAGGTACGCGGTCACGACCCAGGAGAGGTGGTCGAGCCCGCCGAGGTCGCCGACGATCGTCGGCAGCGCGGTCGAGACGATCGTCTGGTCGAGCGCCGACAGCAGCATGACCAGCATCAGCGCGCCGATCACGACGCGCACGCGCACGGTCTCCTCGGAATGAGCGCTCGCGGGGGGCGAGCGCGTCGACGCCGCTTCCACGTCGAAGACGGTACCCCCGGTGGGAAGCGCCCAACCGGTAGCGCAGGGCCTCAGCAGGAGCGGTCGACCACGAGCGTGACCGTCGCACCGCCAGCGGCGCCGCCGCGTGCCGGGTCGGTCATGCAGACCGTCCAGTTCTCGCGCATGACGATGCCGAACGTCCCGCCGCCCTCGGTGTCGTGGTCGAGCCCACGCTCGTCGAGCAGCGCTTCGGCCCGGTCGAGCCGTGCCCCCGCGAGGTCCGGCACCGTGGTGAACGCAGTCGACGTCCCACCGCCGCAGGCGAACAGCGCCTGGTCGCCGCCGTCGTCGAGGCGCTGCCAGCTGCCAGCGGATTCCGCACTCGGCGTCCTCCACCGGTGGCAGTACCTCCTCACCGGCCTGTCGGCAGGTGGTCCCCGCGCAACGCACCACGTCGCCGTCGGGCTTGGCCGCTCCCGGCCCGGGCGGCGGCCGCTCGGGCTCCGGCGCCGGGGTGGTTGCCGCCGGCGTCCGCTGCGCCCGTTCGGGGGAGCCGCCGTCGTCGTCACCACCGAGCAGCAGCGCAAGCGCCCCGCCCACCGTCGCCGCGAGGACCAGCGCCCCGGCAAGCCAGGGGAGCAGCCTTCGCGACCGGGAGGGCGGGCGCTGCAGCCGCACCGTTCGGGCCTCCGCCCCCGGCCGTCGCGGCCCGGCGAGCAGGCGCGTCCCGGCCGCGTCCTCACCGCCGGTCCCGGCGATCGCAGCGGCCTGCGGGACGTCAGGAGCGCTGCCCGCGGCCTCGAGCACCTGCCGCGCGAACGCGGCGGCACTGCTCGGCCGCTCGTCGGGGTCCTTCGCGAGCGCCCGGCCGAGCGCCAGCTCCAGCGCCGCCGGCACCTCCACGCCGGCCGAGCGCAGCGTCGGCGACTGGTCGTGGACCTGTGCCCAGGCGGTGGCGAGCTCGCTGTCGCGGCAAAAGGGAGGCCGGCCGCTGAGCGCGAAGAAGAGCACGCAGGCGAGCGCGTAGACGTCGGCGCGAGCGTCGAGCGGGCGGCCCTCGATCTGCTCGGGCGCCGAGTAGGCGGCCGTGCCCAGCACCGCGCCGCCGGTGCGCGTGAGACGGTCGATCGACTCCTCCCCGCGCGCGAGGCCGAAGTCGCTCAGGTAGGCGTGGGGAGCCTCGCTCGTGCCGGCGATCAGGACGTTGGCCGGCTTGACGTCACGGTGGACCAGCCCGCGCGCGTGTGCGGCGTCGAGCGCGCCCGCAACCTGCCGCAGCAGCTGCGCCGCCGCCCGCGGCGACAGCGGGCCACGCTCGAACACCAGCTCGCGCAGGTCCGGGCCGTCGACCCAGCGCATCGCGATGAAGAGGCTGTCGTCCTCCTCGCCGGCCTCGTAGACCGGGATCACGTGTGGGTGGTCGAGCGACGCCGCCACCCGCGACTCGCGCACGAAGCGGGCGCGGAACTCCGGATCGCGCGCGAGCTCGGGCGCGATCAGCTTGAGGGCCACCGGGCGCTCGAGGCCCTCCTGCACGGCCCGGTAGACGACTCCCATGCCACCCCGGCCGGCGACGGCCTCGACGCGGTAGCCGGCGAAGACCCTGCCGGGAGCGACGGTCACTGCCCTGGTTATAGCGAGCGGCTCCCGCTCCGCTCGCCGAAGCGGCCGCGCGGCGAAGCGAGCGGCGGCAGGAGCGGCTAGTCGGCGACCGGCCGCCGACCGGCGCCCTCGGCCCCGCGGCGTGCCGCTCGCGCCGCGGCGACGGCGCTGCGGCGGCCATCGCTGCGCAGCCGCCCGTGCATCTGCCGCACGTGCTCGAAGACCATCTCCGAGGTGGCCTGCGCCTGGTCGCGCGTGGGCTGCTCGACCTGCTCGAAGTACATCGGCTTGCCGAACTGCACGGTGACCTTGGGGAACTGCAGGCGCTTCCAGTTGCGCGCCTTGTCGGTGCCGGCGATGGCGCAGGGCACGACGGCGGCGCCGGACTCGAGCGCGAGCCGGCCCAGGCCGTGGCGCGCAGTGCCGAGCTCACCGCTGCGCGAGCGCCCGGCCTCGGCGTACATGACCATGACGTCGCCGCGATCGAGGATCGCGTGCGCAGTGACGAACGCTTCCTCGTCGGCGTGGCCGCGCCGGACGGGAAAGACGCCGCCGTGGGTGAAGACGAACTGCATCGGCGGCTTGAACAGCTGCGACTTGGCCAGGAAGTACACGTGCCGGCGCAGCACCACCGCGACGAAGAAGTGATCGAGGAACGAGAAGTGATTCGGCGCGATGATCACGGGCCCGTCCGCCGGCACGTTGTCCGAGTCGATGCAGCGCGCGCGGTAGAAGAGGTAGAGCAGCGGCGTGAGCACGATCCGCACCGCCTCGTAGACCCAGTCCGGCCGGTTCTCGCGCGTGCGCTTGTGAAAGACGTCGAAGTGCTCCGCCGGGCGCGGATCCTTGTAGACCTGCTCCTTCATGCGGCGCCGACGTTAGCGCGCACCCGGGCCAGTGCGCGACGCCAACCCTCGAGCAGCGCGTCGCGCTCGCCGTCCGGCAGCGACGGCTCGTAGCGCGCGGCGCGGCGCCACATGCCGGCAACGTCGGCCTCACTCCACACGCCAGTGGCCACGCCGGCGAGGTAGGCCGCGCCCAGCGCGGTCGTCTCGGACACGCTCGGCACCACCACCGGCACGCCGAGCACGTCCGCCTGGAACTGCATCAGCCAGCCGTTGACGGCGGCGCCGCCGTCCGCCTTGAGCTCGTCGAGCACCACGCCCGACGCCTCCTCCATCGCCCGCACCGCGTCGACGGCCTGGTAGGCCATCGCCTCCAGCGCCGCCCGCGCCAGGTGCGCTCGCCCGGACCCGCGCGTGAGGCCGAGCACCGCCCCGCGCGCGTACGGATCCCAGTGCGGCGAGCCGAGGCCGGCGAAGGCCGGCACGAGGTAGACCCCGTCGTTGGAGTCGAGCGAGCGCGCCAGCTCCTCGGTCTCGGCGGCCGTGCGGATGATCCCGAGCCCGTCGCGCAGCCACTGCACCGCGGCGCCGGTGACGAAGATCGCGGCCTCGAGCGCATAGTCGACACGGTCCTCGACGCCCCAGGCGATCGTCGTCAGCAGCCCCTCCGAGGTCTCGGGCTTCGAGCCGCCGGCGTTCTGGAGCACGAAGCTGCCGGTGCCGTAGGTGTTCTTGCCGTCGCCGGGCTGGTGACAGGCCTGCCCGTAGAGCGCCGCCTGCTGGTCCCCGGCGATCCCCGCCACCGCCACCGAGCCGCCGAACTCGCTCGTCTCGCCGTAGACGTGGGCGCTCGGCAACGGCTCGGGCAAGGAGCTCACGGACACTCCGAGCAGCTCGCACAGCTGCTCGTCCCAGCGCAGCGCGCCGATGTCGAACAGCAGCGTGCGCGAGGCGTTCGAGTAGTCGGTCGCGTGGCGGCCGGTGAGCTTGAAGACCAGCCAGGCGTCGATCGTGCCGAAGCAGGCGTCGGCGGGCACGTCCCCGTGGCGCAGCAGCCACTCGATCTTCGTGCCGGAGAAGTACGGGTCGAGCACCAGGCCGGTGCGCTCGCGCACGAGCGGCTCGTGGCCGGCGGCGCGCAGCTCGTCGCAGCGCTCGGCGGTGCGACGGTCCTGCCAGACGATCGCCCGGTGCAGCGGCTCGCCGGTGGCCCGGTCCCAGGCGACGACGGTCTCGCGCTGGTTGGTGATGCCGATGCCGGCGAGCGCGCGCCCGTCGACGCCGGCCGCGTCGAGCGCCTCGCGCGCCACCTCGCGCGTGACGTCCCAGATCTCGAGCGCGTCGTGCTCGACCCAGCCGGGCCGCGGGAAGTGCTGGCCGAACTCGCGGTAGCCGCGGCCCGCGGGCCGTCCCTCGGCGTCGAAGACGATGCAGGTGGTGCCGGTCGTCCCCTGGTCGATCGCAAGGAGCACGCCCGCAGCCTAACCCGGCTATCGTGCCGCCACCCTGCCGAACCGCTCTTCAGGAGGACGCGCGTTGCCTGACGTCGAGGCCCACATCACCGGAACCGTCTGGAAGGTCGAGTGCGAGGTCGGCCAGCGGGTCGCAGAGGGCGACACGCTGGTGATCCTCGAGTCGATGAAGATGGAGATGCCCGTCGAGGCCGAGGACGACGGCACGGTGAAGGAGATCGTCTGCCAAGAGGGGCAGTCGGTCGCAGAGGGCGACACGCTCGTCGTGCTCGATTGACCGAGCTCGCCTCAGGCAAGCTGCTGGCCGACGAGCCCGCCGCGGGCGTCGCCCGGCTGACGATCCGCAACCCCGAGCGTCGCGGCGCGCTCGACCACGAGCTGCTCGACGCGCTCGCCGACGCGGCGCGCACGCTCGACGCGCGCTGCCTGGTCATCCGCGGCTCGGGCAAGGTCTTCAGCGCCGGCTACGACCTCGGCAACCTCGACGGCCAGACCTTCGAGGAGTCCGCCGAGAAGCTCGTCGCGCACCCGTTCCACGAGGCGCTCGAGGCGCTCGACGGCTTCGCCTACCCGGTGCTCGGCCAGCTCAACGGCCACACGATCGGCGGCGGGCTCGAGCTGGCGCTGACCTGCGACGTCCGCATCGCCGCGCGCGGCATCAAGCTCGGCATGCCGCCGGCGAAGCTCGGGCTGATCTACTCGCACACGGGCCTGCGCAAGTTCGTCGAGGTCTGCGGGGTGGCCAACACCGCGGAGCTGTTCTACGTCGGCCGCAACGTCGACGCCGACCGCGCCGAGCGCATGGGGCTCGTCAACCAGGTCGTCGAGCCCGAGGACCTGGAGCAGACGGTGGTGGAGCTGGCAGCGGAGATCGCCGCCAACGCGCCCGTGTCGCTGGCCGGCAACAAGCGCATCCTGCGCGCACTGCGCGAGCAGCCGCTGCCCGAGCACGTCGAGCGCGAGCTGATCGAGCTGCGCGAGTCCTGCTTTCGCACCGAGGACTTCCGCGAGGGCGTGCGTGCGTTCGCGGAGAAGCGCCCGCCGGTCTGGCGCGGACGCTAGCCAAGCCTCGCTAAGCGGGGGAGACGCTCGCCGAGTAGGCGCCCCACAGCAACAGCGTCGAGCCGAGCGCCAGCAGCACGGCACCCGTGATCGGCACGGCGCGGCGCCCGGCCGGGCGCGTCTTCTCGTGCACCATCAGCGCCGTCAGCAGCGCCATCCAGACCAGACTCGCGACCCCGGCGGCGAACATCACCAGCATCAGCGCCCAGCAGCAGCCGACGCAGAAGGCGCCATGGCGCAAGCCGAGCGCGAAGGCGCCGCCGGCGCCGCGCCGGTAGTGGCGGTGCATGAACGAGGCCGGATGGCGGCAGGCGCGCAGGCAGGCGTCCTTGAGCGAGCTGAACTGGAAGGCGCCGGCCAGCAGCAGCGCCGAGGGCCCGATCGCCCAGTCGCGCTCGGCCAGCCACCCGTTCGCGTTCACGAGCGCGTGCAGGCCGGCGTCGCCGGCGAAGGCGAGCGCGCCGAAGGCCGACCAGACCAGCGCGTACGCGCCCAGGAACGCCGCCAACACGCGCCGGCGCTCGGGCAGCGCGGCGGTGGCGGTCGCGAACATCCCCGCGAGCGGCAGACTCGACGGCAGCATCATCGCGGCGATCATCAGCTGCCAGGCCGCGAGGTAGGCGAGCACGCCGAGCAGCGGCGGAGCGCCGTCGGCGAGCAGCGCGTCGTGGTGGACGTGCGCCCCGACCCCGCTCGCCATGGCGGCGATCGAGACCGCCCAGGCGACGCCGACCGCCGCCAGCACGACCAGCGGCACGCCGCCCGCGCGGGTCGCGACGAGCGCCGCGACCCCACGCGGGGACGCCGAGGCGTGGACGTTCACGCGTCCCCGCCCCGGTAGTCGATCGTCCACTCCGACTGGATCGCGTTGCGCCCCTCGAACGCGTACGTCATCCGGTGCTCGGGGATGTCGACCGCGAAGCGCCCCGCCTTGCCGACCCACGCCGGCGAGCCCGGCACGGTCGAGAAGAGGGAGTTCTGCAGCGTCGTGATGCTGCCGTCCGGGCCGCGGAAGGGCTCCATCTCGGCGTAGACGGCGCCGTCGCCGACGCGCAGCGTGCCCTTGCCCTCGTGGACCTCGTGCGAGATCGGCGCCCGGATCACGCCGAGGCGCTCGCCCACGAGTCCGGCGAGGTCGGCGATCGGACCGCCGAGCGCGCCGGTGAAGAGCGCCACGAGCGCGTCGTGCTGCTCGTCGCTGGCGGCATCGTCGACGTACAACAGCTGCTTCCAGTTGCCCTCCAGCACGTTGCCGGGGATGAAGACGACGCTGACGACGGTCAGCCCGCCGACGTCGACGCCGCCCACCACGCCGCCGTCGAGGTGGTAGGCGACCGCCGACTGGCAGGTGCCGTTGTCGGGATCCTCGCCGATCCAGCAGGGGCAGAGGACGTCGCAGTCGCAGGCCTCCAGCAGCGTTCCCTGCAGCTGGTAGCCGGAGCGGTCGGGTGCGACCGCGGTCTCAGGGGTGGACATCGTGTCTCCTCTCGAGTCGTGTGTCGTGGCCAGTGAGCGACCGGCGGAGGCGAGCGGGCGACGGTCACAGCAGCTCCGCCAGTCGCTGGGCGGCACGGCGCGCGCCGCCGGCGTCGACGTCGAGGTAGTCCACCTCGCGCCCGATCTCGTCCGCGATCGCCAGCGCGATCGCGTCCGGGTCCGCCGTGTCGTAGTCCATGCGCCTGCCGGCCCCGTGGCGCTGGAGGCGGTGGTGCACGTGCAAGCACTGCTCGAAGTGGTGCTTCAGCGGGAAGTAGAGGAACGGCCGCTTGCTCGCGGTCAGCTCCATCGCCGTGGTCAGGCCGCCTTGGACGACGGCCAGGTCGCAGGCGGCGAGATGGCGGTAGAGGTCGTGCACGTAGGCGCAGACCTGCAGGCCCTCGACGCGCGGCAGCGTCGCACGGTCGATGCGCGGGCCGGCGACAGCGATCATGCGCAGGTCGGGCACGAGCCGCTTGGCCGCGGGATAGGCGGCGATCACCCGGCGCAGCAGGGCGCCGCCGACCCCCGAGCCGCCGACGGTGACGATGCAGACCTGCTCGTCGGGCCGATAGCCCAGCTCGGCGCGCAGGCGCTCGCGGTCGGCGAGCGCGGCCGGGTCGAAGCCGGACACGTAGCCGGCGAAGTCGTAGTGGCGCTCGGTCCAGTCGCGGATCGCCGGCAGCTGCGGGCCGAGCCGGTCGGGCACGACGTCCTCCGGGTCGCCGACGAACAGCGCACGGTCGCGGACCTCGGGGTGCGCGGCCACGTGCTCGATCATCTCGGCGTTGTAGTCGGCGGTCAGCAGCGCCTCGTCCGGTCCGCCGTCGTCGATCGGCAGCCAGCCGACGAAGTCCGTCAGCCAGGCGTAGGGCGCGCGCTTCTCGCTCGGATGCTCGTGCAGGAAGTGGTCGACCTCCCAGGCCTCGTCGCCGATCCAGAGGTCGTAGCGCCGCTCGCGCACGACGTCGCGGAAGACCATGTAGTTGGCCACCAGGATCTCGTCCATGCGCCGCCAGGCCTGGAAGCAGTGCAGGTCGTGCTCGGCCGACTCGGACTCGATGTGGCTGGACTCGCTCGCGAGCCCTGCACTGGCCGGGTGCACGTGCTCGCCCTCGGCCTCGAGCATGTTCGTCACCGGGCTCTGCGCCAGCCAGTCGACCTCGAGGTCCGGGACGAGCGCGCGCAGCTCGCGCGCGATCGCGAGGTCGCGGCGGGCGTGACCGAGGCCGATCGGCGAGGAGACGTAGAGCGCCCGGCGGCGGCCATTGGGGCTGTGCGCGGTCGGGTCGCGCCGCGCTCGCCCGTCCAGGCCCTCGACGAACTCCCGCAGCGCGAGGTTGACGGGCACCGGATGGCGAGCGTGCGTGCAGTGGCCGCCACCCTCGATGCTCAGCAGCCGCCCGCCGCTCGCGCGCGCCAGCGCGCGTCCCTCGGCGGGTGGGGTGATCGCGTCGTGCGTGCCGTACACGACGAGCACCGGGCAGCGCACCCGGCGAGCCAGCGCGCGCTGGGCCCAGGGCCACTCGGCGGCGGCCAGGCGCGCCTCGGAGGAGAGCGTGAGCGTCTCGGGATCAGTCCCATGTGCCCACTCGACGAGGTCCTCGATCTGCTTGGTCGAGTGCGGCTCGGGGAAGTTCAGCTGAGCGAACCAGCGGACGAAGCCGTCGTAGTCGCGCTCCCAGTACTCCGGATCGAACTTGCCGACCGTGTCCATCGAGAGCAGCCGCCGGTCGAACAGCGGTCCCAGCAGCAGCTTGCGCTGCAGCAGCCGTGGGAGCCCGCGCCACGAGCCTCCGAAGCGCGCACCGAGGAAGACGGCGCC
Organism: uncultured Thermoleophilaceae bacterium; assembly: GCA_963846505.1. Classification (GTDB taxonomy): domain Bacteria; phylum Actinomycetota; class Thermoleophilia; order Solirubrobacterales; family Thermoleophilaceae; genus JACVRW01. Next base: position 308,875 of record CAWJWD010000006.1, read on the forward strand.
GAGCACGCGCTCGGGGTGCTCGGCCGCCAGCAGCAGCGCGCGCTGCGTCCCGCGCGACAGCGCCACCAGCACGGCCTGCCGGGTGTCCGTGGCGTCCATCACCGCCAGCGTGTCGCGGGCGAACTCCGCCTCGGCGTAGGCCCCGACCGTCGTCGGGCGGCTCGAGCGGCCGTTGCCGCGGGGATCGAAGGTCAGCGCCCGGAAGTGGCGCGCCGCGTAGGGCAGCTGCGCCTTCCAGACGCGCGAGTCCACGAGCGTCCAGGTCGGCAAGAAGAGCAGCGTCGGCTCGCCGTCGCCGTAGACCTCGTAGTGGATCGCCACCCCGTCGCGCTCGACGCTGCCCTCCGCGTCGGGGCGGCGCGCCCTCACGTGGCCCGCTCCTGCGCGGCGAGCCAGCCGTCGATCCAGTCGATCAGCTCGCGGTGGCCGGTGTGGATGCCCGCCAGCTGCTCGAACTGCACGCCGCGGTTGAAGGACATCACGAGCGCCATCACGGCCTCGAGCGGAAAGGCGTCGCGGTCGACGTCCAGCTCGCCGAGCCCGCGGCCGAGCTCCTCGCGCAGCATCTGCCGCCATTCGCCGTCGACGCTCGCGAGCCGGGTCCGCATCTCGGGGTGGTTCCAGGCCATCGCCTGCAGCTCGCCCCAGACCTTGGGAAAGCCGCTCGCGACGTCGTCCTCGAGCCACTGCATGGCTCGGCGCCACTTGACGACGAACGACTCGTCGGCGGCGTACATCGCCCGCTGACGCGTGAGCAGCCGCGCGCTGAAGCGCTCCAGCACCTGCAGGAGCAGCTCCTCCATCGAGCCGAAGTAGTAGTGCACCAACCCGTGGTTGACGCCCGCCTCGGCCGCCAGGCGGCGGGTGGTGATGCCGGCGTAGCCGATCTCGATCAGCAGGCGCTCGGCCGCGTCCAGCAACGCGGTGGTCGCCTCCTCCCGTCCTCGTGCGCCGGCCTGCATGCGTGCGGTTGACTTAGTCATATGACTAAGTCAAGAGACTAAACCGGAACCCGCCCACGGTCAACCGGCGCACGCTCGGTAATCGGTCGATTACCATCCGCAAGCGAATGATTGCCACGGTGCCGGCCCCCACTCGCGAGCGCATCCTCGACGCGGCCGTCGAGCTGTTCGGCAGCAAGGGCTTCCACGGCACCTCGGTCGGCGAGATCGAGCAGGCCGCGGGGCTCAGTCCCCGCTCCGGCGCGCTCTACAAGCACTTCCCGAGCAAGCGGGCGCTGCTGGTCGAGACCGTGCGCCGCCGCGGCCGCGTCGTGCGGGAGCTGACGGAGCTGGTCGACGCCGAGATGCTCGGCGACGTACGCGCCGAGCTGCACGTGATGGCGCGCATGGCGCTGCACGAGATCGGCAACGACCAGCCGGTGCTGCGGATCGTGATGAAGGAGAGCGACAACTTCCCCGAGCTGCGCGAGGAGTTCTACCGCCGCATCGTCAGCAACGGCCATGGCCAGGCCGTGCACTGGCTGCGCCTCGTCGCGCGGCGGGCGGACGTGCCGGAGTCCGAGCTCGACCTCGACGCCCTCGCCTCGCTGCTGCTCGGCTCGATCATCAACTACCGCGTGCTCGAGACGCTCTTCGATCGACCGCCCCTGGAGGTCGACGAAGCGCGCTTTCTGGCCACCTGGGAGCGCTCCGCGCGGGGCGCGCTGGCGGCCCATGGACTCATCTCTCACGAGGAGGCATCGACATGACCCACGGCGACCACATCACTCGCAATCGCGGCGCGATCCGCTTCCTGCTGTTCGCACTCGGCATCCCGCAGGCGCTGATCGGCCTGACGGCGCTGCTCGCGCCGCGCACGTTCTACGACGACTTCCCCGCAGGCACCGACGGCTGGGTGCACGTGCTCGGCCCCTTCGACGAGCACTTGGTGACCGACGTCGGCGCGCTCTTCGTCGCGCTCGGCGTGCTGCTGTCGCTGGCCGCGATCAACCTGCGCCGCTCCGCGGTCGTCGGCGCCACGGTCGCCTGGCTGATCTTCAGCGTCAGCCACCTCGTCTGGCACCTGTTCAACCTCGAGCCCTACGGCACCGGCGACGCCGTCGCCAACGCCTTCACGCTCGGCTGGACGGTGCTCGGCGGCGTGCTGGTCCTCTGGCTGGCCCGCCGTCCGGCCGCGGCATCGGTCGCGAGCGCGAGCCCCGCCGACGGCAAGCGCATCGAGGGCGTCTCCGACAGCCGTGCCGGGCTCGTCACGCGCATGGGCTTCGCCTATTCCAAGCGCTCGCTCGGCGCGGTCACCGAGCCGGCGCGCGTGTTCGCCCACCATCCCCTGCTCGGCAGCGGCTACGGCGCACTCGAGTTCGCGACCGAGCGCGCCGATCGCGTGCCGGCGTCGCTGAAGCTGCTGGCCGCGACCAAGGCGGCGGCATTGAGCGGCTGCGAGTTCTGCATGGACATCGGCTCGAAGCTGTCGGTCGACGGCGGCGTGTCCGAGGCGCAGCTGCGCGCGCTGCCGGAGTACGCCGCCAGCAGCGAGTTCTCGGAGCTGGAGAAGCTCGTGCTCGACCTCGCGGTCGGCATGACCCGCACCCCGGTCGACGTCTCGGACGAGCTGTTCGCGCGCCTGCGCGAGCACTTCGACGAGACGCAGCTGGTGGAGCTCGTCAACGAGGTCGCGATCGAGAACTACCGCTCGCGCTTCAACTGGGCCTTCGGCATCGGGGCGCACGGCTTCGTCGGCGAGGGCGCCTTCTGCGTGCGGCCCGAGACGCTGCCCGCCGCTGCCGCCGCACCCAGCGCCTAGAAGCGCCGTCCGACGGCCTCCATATCTTGCGCCGCAACCGGCCCCAAACCGGAAGGTTGCCGCGCACCATGCCACCCCTGATCACTCGCGAGGAAGCCCTGCAGCTGGGCGAGCTCGAGGACCACGCCGAGATCGAGGCGCTCGTCGAGCGTGCCTGGCGCGCGCGCCTCGACAACTTCGGCGACTCGACCGACATGTGCTCGCTCGTGAACGCCAAGTCCGGCGGCTGCGCCGAGGACTGCGGCTTCTGCGCCCAGTCCCGCTTCGCCGAGGCGGACACGCCGATGCACGCGATGATGTCGCCCGAGCAGATCCTCGAGCACGCGCAGGCCGCCGAGGCCGCCGGCGCGCACCGCTTCTGCATGGTCACCCAGGGCCAGGGCCTGTCCAAGCGGGACTTCGAGACGATCCTCGAGGGCGCACGCCTGGTCGCCGAGGAGACCAACCTCAAGCGCTGCGCCTCGGTCGGTCATCTCTCGGGCGTGCGCGCGAAGGCGCTCAAGGACGCGGGCATCCAGCGCGTGCACCACAACGTCGAGACCGCCGAGAGCTACTACCCGGAGGTCTCCTCGACGGTTCGCTACGAGGGCCGCATCCGCACCATCGACGCGGTCCGCGAGGCCGGCCTCGAGACCTGCGTCGGCGGCATCCTCAACCTCGGCGAGACGCGCGAGCAGCGCGTCGAGATGGCGTTCGAGCTGGCCGCGGTCGAACCCACCAGCGTGCCGATCAACCTGCTCAACCCGCGCCCGGGCACGAAGTTCGGCGACCGCGAGTACATGGATCCCTGGGAGGCCGTGAAGTGGGTCGCGATCTTCCGGCTGATCATCCCCGAGGCGCTGTTCCGGCTCTGCGGCGGCCGCAACGAGAACCTCGGCACCGAGGAGTTCCAGCGCCTCGCGGTCAAGGCCGGCCTCAACGGCGTGATGATGGGCAACTTCCTGACCACGCTCGGCTCCGAGCCGGAGTGGGACCGGGCGCTGTTCGAGGAGCTCGGGCTGAACGTCGACGCGCCAGGACGACAACGGCGCCAACCCTCGCCCCGACAACCGCTCCGGCTGGCTCGAGGGCGAGACCCCGCACACGCCGGTCGACGAGCTGATCGACAGCCAGGACGAGGCGAACTTCTGGGATCCCGCGACGCAGCTGCGCCATCGCAAGAAGAGCTCGGTGCCGCCCCGGCCCGACGGCGCGCCGAACGCGTTCCCGCAGGTGGTCCAGGTCGACCCGGGCGCCGAGGGCTCGGCCGCGGAGGCCGCATGAGCGAGATCGAGGAGCGCCTCGACGAGATCCGCGACCGCGGTCTCTACCGGCGCATGCGCTGCGTCTCCGGCCCCCAGGGTCCGCGGGTGCTGCTCGACGGCAAGCCGGTGCTGCTGCTGTGCTCGAACAACTACCTCGGCCTGGCCGACCACCCGCGCGTGCGGGAGGCCGCCGCCGAGGCGGCGATGCGCTACGGCGCCGGCTCGGGCGCCTCGCGCCTGGTCTCGGGCAACATGACGATCCACCGGCGGCTCGAGGAGCAGCTGGCGGACTTCGAGCGTGCCGAGGCGTGTCTGCTGTTCGGCTCCGGCTACCTCGCCAACGCCGGCGTCGTGTCGGCGCTGGCACGCGAGGGCGACGTGGTCTTCTCGGACTCGCTCAACCACGCCAGCATCGTCGACGGCTGCCGCCTGTCCCGAGCGGAGACGTTCGTCTACGACCACCTCGACATGGAGCACCTCGAGTGGGGGCTGCGCGAGGCCGGCGGCCGCGGCAGCCTGATCGTCACCGACGGCGTCTTCTCGATGGACGGGGACGTCGCGCCGCTGGAGCGGATCGTCGAGCTGGCGCAGCGCTACGACGTGCGCGTGATGGTCGACGAGGCGCACGGCACCGGCGCCTATGGACCCGACGGTCGCGGCGCCGTCGCGGCGGCGGGGCTCCAGGACGAGGTCGACGTGATCGTCGGCACGCTCGGCAAGGCGCTCGGCTCCTACGGAGCCTACGTCTGCTGCGACACCTCGCTGTCGAAGTACCTGATCAACACCGCCCGCACCCTGATCTTCTCCACTGCCCTGTCCCCGCCCGCGGTGGCCGCCGCGATGGCCGCCCTCGGCCTGCTGCGCGAGCAGCCGCGCCGCGTCGAGAAGCTGCAGCGCAACGGCAACGTCCTGCGTGCCGCGCTCTCCGAGCAGGGTCTGCCGGTACCCGACGGGGACACGCAGATCGTGCCGGTGGTCGTCGGCGCCGCCGACGCCGCGGTCCATGCCAGCGAGCGTGCGCTGGAGCGCGGGGTCTTCGCCCAGGCGATCCGCCCGCCGACGGTCCCCGAGGGCACCTCGCGCCTGCGTCTGGCGGTGATGGCCTCGCACACGAAGTCCGAGTTGCGCGACGCCGCCAAGGTGATCGCAGCCGCCGTCCCCACCGGCGCCCGCCAGGCCGCCGCCCGCCACCTGGCCGGCGCCAGCGCCGGCGAGGAGCCGAGCCGCTCCCGGGTGTTCGACGGCCTGCGCGACGCCGCGTAGCCGGACGTGCGCCCGTCCACCGCTCGCCAGGCGCTCGCGTAGCGTCGCTTCGCGATGCGCGGCTTCTTCGTCACCGGGACGGACACCGAGGTCGGCAAGACCGTCGTCGCCGCGGCTGCCTGCGCCGCGTCGAGCGCCCGGGGCGAGCGTGTGGCCGCCTTCAAGCCGGTGGTCACCGGCCTCGACGACCCGGTCGGCGAATGGCCACGAGACCACGAGCTGCTCGCCGCCTGTACCGGCCAGCAGCCGGGCGCCGTCGCGCCCTACGTCTTCGGCCCCCCGCTCTCGCCTCACTATGCCGCCGAGCTCGCCGGCAAGGCGATCGACTCCACCCGCCTGGTCGCACACGCCCGCGAGGCGGCCGCGAGCGCCGACCTGCTCGTCTGCGAGGGCGTCGGCGGCTTCCTCGTCCCGCTCGCTCCCGACTACCTGATCCGCGACCTCGCCGTCGACCTCGCGCTGCCCGTCGTGATCGCCGCCCGCACCGGCCTCGGCACGATCAACCACACGCTGCTCACCGTCGAGGCCGTCCGCGCCGCCGGTCTGACCGTCGCCGGCATCGTGCTGACGCCCTGGCCCGACGATCCTCGCCCGATCGAGCGCTCGAACCGCGCCACGCTCGAGCAGCTCGGCGACCTGCCCGTGTGCGGCCTGCCGCCGACCACGCCCCGTTCGCTCGAGGCCGCCGGCGCGACGCTGCCGCTCGACGCGTGGCTCGCCGCCTGAACGACCGGCTAGCGGTTGCCGCAGGGCAGGGCGCGGTAGCCCCGATGGCAGACCGTCTCGCGGACGTAGCGGGTGGTGAAGTCGCGCCCGACCCGGGCCTCGAGCTGCGCTTCGAGCAGCCGCCGCACGGCTCTGCGTGCCGTGGCCGGCGTGGACGAGCGCGGCGTCGCGGCGTCGACGGCGAAGACGAAGCGCCCGTTCAGGGTCCGGACCGGACCGCCGACCCGTCCAGGGGCGGTGGAGAACACCGCTTCGAGCAGGGCGGCGTCGCCGCTGTCCTCGGACAGGGTGGTCCGCCCCGCCGGCGAGGTGATCGTGTTCTCGTCGACCGTGAGCTTCGTAGCGAGGCGCTGCCAGCCACGCCCGCTGCGCAGCGCTTGCAGGGCCTGTCGAGCGCGAGCGTCCGTCGGTGCGGCCAGGACGCGCACCTTGCGGGTCGCCGGCTGCGCGACGCGCAGCGGGTAGCGCTCGTAGTACCGCTCCACGTCGGCGTCCGAGATTCCGCCGCCTCTGGCCAAGAGCTTCTCGCGCACCTGCCGCCTCAGCACCGCGGTCCCTGCCGTCTGGCGCATGAACGGCAGCGCGCGCCGAGGCGACTGCGCGGCGTCCCCGCTCGGCTGCTCGCCTTGGCCAGCCCCGCCGAACGCCCGCTCGTATCTCGCGCGCACGTTCGCGCGCATCGCGGCCTCGTCGAGCTGGACGCCCAGTCTGTCGGCCTCCTGCTCGAGCCACCGTCGATCGATCAACAGCCCAAGTGCGGTGTCGAAGACGGAGCGGCACTGCTCCCTGAGCTCGGCGGCGGAATCCGCCCGGAGCCGCTTGCCCACGACGCGCGGCCGCGACGCATTCGCCGAAGCGAGGCGGGACGAGTCGGCTCTTGGCGATCGGCGTCGCCGCTCCCCACGGGGCCAGCCAGCGGTCGAAGTCGGCTTGGGTGATCGCGTCGTCGCTGACGTCGACGAGCACGTCCGCCGGCCGGTCGTCGCCGCAGCTCGCGAGCGTCAGGCACAGCAGCCAGAGCACGACCAGACCGCCCCTGCGCCTCGAGCCCGTCACCGGAAGCCCAGCGGGTTGAGATCCACCGCCACATCCCGAGGCAGATCCTGCGGATGCGTACCGTCGGCCGGGCCGTCGATCGCGTCCTGCTCGAAGGCCGCCCCTCCGCCGCTCAGCCGGCAGCGGTCGACGCGCCGCACCGTCTGGAGCGGCGCCAGGATGTGGAAGTGTCCGCCGCCGTCGGCTCCCGGCCACGGACGGCGCCAGCTGACGAGCCGCCGACCGTCCTTCGCGTAGCAGTCCAGCGTCAGGTACTCGCTGTTCCCGGTGAGCGAGGGATGGACGACGTCCCGGGGCAGCCAGACCAACAGCTGCGGCGGCTGGTAGGGACGACGCACCACCTGGAAGGCGCTGGTGCGCTCCACCCGCTGCCCCTTCCCCCCGGCGTTCGGCACCACCGCGCCGACGACGAGCGCGAAACCGAGCAGCGCCACGATCGTTCCGAGAACCTTCACCGCTCGGACATGGTCTCTCGTTTTCTTAAGTCGGCTTAAACCACCCGGCGCCTGATCGCCGGCGATCCGCCCGGCGCGGGGTATGCCACGATCCCCCGATGGCAGCGGAGGAACAGGCGGGAGCGCCGAACGACGAGCGGCCCGAGCTGCTGGTCAAGCTGCAAGCGCGCAAGGAGCGTCACAAGCAGCGACACATCGCGCACCGCGTGGCGGTGGTGGCGCTCGGCGCGTTGCTGATTCCGATCGGGATCGTGATGTCGGGGCCGGGCGTGCCGGGACCGGGCTTCTTGGTGATCCTGCTCGGGATCAGCTTCCTGGCGCTCGAGTTCGATCGCGCCGAGCGCTTCCTCGAGCGGGTGATCATCTGGGGCGATCGGCTCGCCGACCGCGTCGAGGCCTCGAGCGCACGCGAGAAGATCGCGGCGGCCGTCGTGGTCGGTCTGCTCCTGGCCGCGTTCGTCGTCGCAGCCGTGCTCTGGGACATTCCCTTCGTCCCCGTGCTCTAGGGGATCCGGCTAGGCGGGCGACTGCGCCTGTTTGCGCACCCGCTCGGCCTCGCGCAGCTCGATCCGGCGGATCTTGCCCGTCAGCGTCTTGGGCAGGTCGTCGACGAACTCGACCTCGCGCGGGTAGGCGTAGGCGGAGTGGCGCTCGCGCACGTAGCGCTTGATCTCCTCGGCCAGCTCGTCCGAGGCCTCGTGGCCGGCGGCGAGCACGATGAAGGCCTTGACGATGGCGCCACGGCGCGCGTCGGGCGAGGCGACCGCCGCGGCCTCCTTGACCGCGGGGTGCTCGACGCAGGCGGACTCGACCTCGAACGGGCCGATGCGATAGCCGGCGGAGATGATCACGTCGTCGGCGCGACCGGCGTACCAGACGTAGCCGTCCGCATCCATCGTCGCCGCGTCCTTGGTGTGGAACCAGTCGCCGCCGAAGACCTCCTCGGTGTCCTCGGGCCGGTTCCAGTACCCGATCGGGTAGTGCGGGTTCGAGCGGGCACGCAGGCAGATCTCGCCGCGCTCGCCCTGCGGCACCGGGCGCTCGTCCTCGTCGAGGATCGCGACGTCCCAACCGGGCATCGGCAGCCCCATCGAGCCCTCGCGCACCTCGACGGTCGGAAAGTTGCCGCACAGCGGGTAGCTCTCGGTCAGCCCGTAGAAGTCGAGCACGGTGATGCCGAACTGGTCGCGAAACCAGCGGATCACCTCGGGGTTCAGCGGCTCGCCGGCCGAGCAGCAGATGCGCAGCTGTTCGAGCGGGTAGCGCTCGCCGGCGTCCGCCACGCCGGTCATCGCGCGCAGCGCGGTCGGCGTGGTGAACATGTTCTCGACGCCGTGCTTGGAGAGGAAGCGCAGGTGCTCCTCGGGGTCGTAGCCGTCCTTGCGCGCCTGCACGAGCGCCACGGCGCCGTAGCGCCACGGACCCAGCAGCGGCGCGATGCCGGCCGCCCAGGCCCACTCGCCGGAGCCGTGGAAGAGCTCGCCGTCGCGCACGTCGTGGCAGAACTCGAACTCCTCGTGGGCGAGCAGGTAGCGGTGGGCGTGCAGGATGCCCTTGGCCTTGCCGGTCGTGCCCGACGAGTAGTAGAGCTGGGCCGGATCGTCGGCGGCCGTGTCGGCGATCTCGTAGCTCGTGCCGGCGGCGGCCATCGCGGCGTCGAAGTCGACGTCGCCCTCGGCCACGTCGCCGCCCATCACGAACACGGTCTCGACCATTCCCGCGGGGATGCGATGGCGGTTGGCCGCGTCGGTGACGACGGCGGTCGCCTGCGAGTCGCTCAACCGGTGCTGGATGCCCTCGTCGCCGTAGAGCACCGAGAGCGAGAGGAGGATCGCGCCGCGCTTGTAGGTGCCGATGAAGACCGCCGCGGTCTCGGGCAGCGAGGGCAGCAGCGTCGCGACGCGGTCGCCGCGCTCGACGCCGTGGGCCTCGAGCACGTTGGCGAAGCGGTTCGAGAGATCCTGCAGCTCGCCGAAGCTCACCCGTCGCTCGGTGCTCTGCCAGTCCTCCCAGACCATCGCCAGCCGCTCGCGCTCGTGCTTGTCGCAGACGTCCTGCGCGATGTTGTAGCGCTCGGGCACGTCCCAGCTGTGCTGGGCGCGCATCTGCTCGTACGGACCGACCTCGTACCTGCGAAAGCCCATCTCGCTTCCCTCCTCCGCTCGTGCACAACGCTACCCCCTCGCCGCTCGCATCACACGCCCCGCCGATCTAGTGTTGACGGCACTCGACGAGAAGGAGGGCAAGGATGGACCTCTACGTCATCCTGCGCCGCAACGGCTGGCGCAGTGGAGAAGAGCTCGAGCAAGCCGCCGCACGCTCGACCGCGGAGGGCGACCGGCGCGGCGACGTGCGCTGGATCCGAAGCTACGTGCTCGAGGAGAGCGACGGCGGGCTCGGCACGGTCTGCGTCTACGAGGCCGAGAGCGAGGACGCGCTCCGCGGACACGCCGCAGACGCCGGCCTGCCGGCGGACGAGGTGATCAGGGTCGCGGACACCGTCGTGGTGCGCCCGGACCCCGTGGCCACTGCCTGAGCGCCCGTGCGAGCTGCCGGGCGGCCCGACCGTCCGGCGCTCGCGCGGTGCGAGGACTCAAGCTGCGAAGCGAGCGGCGTCGAGCGCCGGAGGTGGTGCCGCGGCGCCCAACAGCGCGTCGACCGCGATCCGCGCCGTGGCCGGGCCCGTCGAGATGCCCCAGGGACCGTTGCCGGCGGCGATCCAGAGCCCCTCGACGCCGGGAGCCCGGCCGATCAGCGGGCGGCCGTCGGGAGAGAGCGGTCGCGCGCACGCGCGCGTGCCGAGCAGTGGCGCGTCGGCGACGGCCGGCACGAAGCGGCTGCCACGCGCTCGCAGCCCGGGGATCATCGTCAGCGGGTCGGGCTCGCTGCGGCTGAAGGTCGAGCCGAGTCCGCTGACGCCGTCTGCGGCGACGATGCTGAAGTCCGCCTCGAGCTCGCCCGTGCCGATCTGCTCGACGCCGGTCTCCTCGAGCACGTGCCGCGGCGGTCGTTCGAGACCCAGCTCAGCGACCACGCCCCAGAGCGCCGTGATCGGCTGCCAGCCGCCGCTCGGGTCGGCCAGGGCCGAGGTCCAGGGACCGGCGGCGACGAGCACCATGCCGGCCGGCACCCGCGCTTCGGCGCCGGTCGCCACTCGCAGAACCCCCACGACGCGCCCGTTCTCCGCCCACGGCCGCGCCGGCACGTGCTCATGCAGGACCGCTCCCGCCCGGCGCGCGCGCTCGGCGAACGCCAGCGTGGCGGAGGCGGGGCGGACCGGGTAGCCGCTCTCGATCCGGCAGCCGGCGAGATCGGGGGCGAGCAGCGGCTCGAGCGCTTGCAGCTCGGGCCCGTGCAGCAGCTGCGGGCGCAGCTCGGGCAGGTCGCGCTCGATCCCGGCGGCCAGCGGCGCGAGCGCTTCGAGCTCGGGCGCGAGCATCAGCACGCCGGCGGGCTCGGGCGCCAGCGCGAAGCCGTCGAGCTCGCGGTAGTGCGTCAGCGACTCCTCGTGCAGCGCGCCGAGCACCGGGTCGAACGGGTGCTGGACCGAGCCGGAGTTGCGCCCCGACGCGGCGCCGGCGAGCTCGCCGCGCTCGAACAGCTCGACGCGCGCGCCACGCTCGGCCAGCAGGGCCGCCGCGGCGCAACCGACGATCCCGCCGCCGATCACCGCCACGTCCGGGCCGCCCCGCGCTGACGCGGCCCCGCTCAGTCGTCCTCCGCGTAGTCGACGATCGAGCGGTCGATCAGCCACTCGACCGGAGCGTCGTCGTCGGTGTAGACCTCGCCGCCGGGCAGCGGCGGCGCCACGCGGGCCGCCTCCCGCAGCGCCAGCGGGCGCAGCTCGACCGGCAGCGACGGCGCGACGGCGCGCAGCCGCTGCGCCGACAGCGGCCGGTCCCCCGCCACCAGCAGCGTGTTGGTCGACTCGATCGGATCGCGCACGACGTGGGCGAAGACGTCGCCCATGGTCGCGCTCAAGACCTGCTCGAGGCGGTCCTGGTCCTCCGGATGGCCGACGTTGATCACCACCACCCCGCCCGGGGCGAGCCGGTCTCGGACCGTCTCGAAGAACTCGCGCGTGGCGAGGTAGAAGGGGATGTAGGGCTGGCGGTAGGCGTCGACGTGGATGGCGTCGTAGCGCGCCTCGCTGCGACGCAGGAAGGGACGCGCGTCCTCGGCGTAGAGGTGCAGCCGCGGGCCGCGCAGGTCGAAGTAGCGCCGCCCGATCTCCGACAGCTCGCCGTCGATCTCGACTCCGTCCACGCGCGTGCGCGGGAACAGCCGGCCGTAGGCGCGCGCGGTGGTCCCGGCGGCATTGCCGAGGATCGCCACCCGCCGCGGCGGCTCGGGGTCGCCGAGGAAGGGCAGCACGAGATGGCCGTCCCAGTAGTCGCCGGTCAGCACCGTGTCCGGGTCGTAGTGCGAGTGCACCGCCTGGCCCTCGTTGAGCTCGAGCACGCGGCTGCCGTCGTCGCGCTCGATCACGCGCGCGTACTGGTACTCGGTCTCGGTCTCGTAGATCACCTTGCCGTCCCCCGGGGTCTGGGCCTTGAGCGCGCCCACGGGCAGCGCGATCAGCACCGCGATCGCCGCGGGCGCGAGCGCCCAGCGCCGCATCGGCCGCAGCCCGACGACGGCCGTCACGGCGATCGCCAGCGCCAGCACCAGGAACGTGCGCCGCGTCCCGAGCAGCGGGATCAGCAGCATCGTCGAGCCGATCGTCCCGACCAGCGAGCCCGCCGTCGAGATCGCGTACAGCCGGCCGGCGACGCTGCCCGCCTGCTCGATCGACGAGACCGACAGGCGCAGCGCGTACGGGGACACCGCGCCCAGCAACAGCACGGGGACCGCGACCAGCACCAGCACGGCGAGCAGCGAGCCGAGGAAGGCGCCGGCGGAGACGCTGTCGAGCGCGTCCACGCCGACGTCGAGCAGCGGATCGGCGGCAAACGGCACCAGCGCCATCAGTCCCGCGGCGACCAGCGCCAGCAGGCACAGGCCCCGCAGCTGGGGGTTCCGGTCTGCCAGCCGACCGCCGAGCCAGTAGCCGAGCGAGAGCGCCACCAGCACGATTCCGATCGTGTTCGCCCACACGATCGTGGAGGCGCCGAAGTACGGCGCGAGCAGGCGCACGGCGGCGATCTCCGAGCCCAGCGAGCCCATTCCGACGACGAACACGAGCAGCGGCAGGGGCGGCATTGGCGCCCCGGACACTAGCTGGGGGACCGCGTCGGCTCGAGGCCGATTCCGACCTGCCGCAGAGCTAGGGTCGCCGGCCATGGATCTCGTCGCAGCGGACCGCGCACACCTCTGGCATCCGTTCACCCAGCAGCAGGGCTGGGTCGAGGAGGAGCCGGTGATCGTCGAGCTGGCGGAGGGCACCGAGCTGATCGACGTGCACGGCCGGCGCTACATCGACGGCGTCTCCTCGCTGTGGTGCAACGTGCACGGGCACGGGCACCCGCTGATCGACCAGGCCGTGCGCGACCAGCTCGACCGCGTCGCTCACTCGACGATGCTCGGCCTCAGCCACCGGCCCGGCATCGAGCTGGCGCAGCGGCTGGTGGAGATCGCGCCCGAGGGCCTGACGCGCGTCTTCTACAGCGACTCCGGCTCGACCGCCGCCGAGATCGCGCTCAAGATGGCCTTCCAGTACTTCAAGCAGCGCGGCGACGAGCAGCGCAGCCGCTTCCTGTGCCTGCGCGACGCCTACCACGGGGACACGATCGGCTCGGTCTCCCTCGGCGGGATCGACCTCTTCCACTCGCTCTACCGACCGCTGCTGTTCGACACGCTCCAGGCCGAGCCGGGCGACGTCGAGCAGCTCGAGCGCCTGTTCGCGGCCCATGGCGACGAGCTGGCAGCCGTGATGATGGAGCCGCTGGTGCAGGGCGCCGCGGGGATGATCGTGCACCCCGAGGGCTACCTGCGCGCCGTGCGCGAGCTCTGCGACCGCCACGGCGTGCTGCTGATTCTCGACGAGGTGGCCACCGGCTTCGGCCGCACCGGGCGCATGTTCGCCTGCGAGCACGAGGACGTCGTGCCCGACCTGATGTGCGTCGCCAAGGGGATCACCGGCGGCTACATGCCGCTCGCCGCGACGCTGGCGACGGAGCGGACCTACGAGGGCTTCCTCGGCGCGCACGAGGACTTCCGCACCTTCTTCCACGGCCACACCTACACCGGCAACCCGCTCGCCTGCGCCGCCGCCCTGGCGACGCTCGACGTCTTCGAGACCGAGCGCACGCTGGAGCGGCTGCAGCCGAAGCTGGAGCTGCTCGGGCAGCTGCTGGAACCGCTCGCCGCCCACCCGGCCGTGAAGGAGATCCGTCGCCGCGGCACGATGACCGGCATCGAGCTCGTCGAGCACCCGGTCGAGGCGCGCATGGGCCACCAGGTAACCCTCGAGGCGCGCCGTCGCGGCGCGATCATCCGCCCGCTCGGCGACGTGATCGTGCTGATGCCGCCGCTCTCGATCTCCGAGACGGACCTCGCACGCCTGGTGGAGATCACGACGCAGGCGATCGACGCCGCGACCGCGGCCGGCGCGGACCTCGCCGCGGCAGCCTGAGCGCCACGGCGCGCTGCCGGCGCCGAACGCCTCCCCCGCCGACTACGGTCCCGCCGATGAGGCACGACACGCCGCGCATCGCTCCGGGAACTCGCGCGGACGTCGGCTTCGTCAACGCCGCCATCCTCAGGCTGCTCGGCCTTGCCACCGGCGACAGCGCACCCAACGTCTTCACCACCCTGGCCCGCCATCGCGGCCTGTTCCGGCGCTGGCTCTGGTTCGCCGCCGCGCTGATGCCGGGCGGCAAGCTCCCGCGCGCCGAGAGCGAGCTCGTGATCCTGCGTGTCGCTCACAACACCGGCAGCGAGTACGAGTGGAGCCAGCACGAGCGGCTCGGCCATGCCGCCGGTCTGAGCGACGGCGAGATCGCCCGTGTGCGCCAAGGACCGCGGGCGCCGGGCTGGTCGACCCGGCAGACGCTGCTGCTGCGCGCCGCCGACGAACTGCACGCCAGCCGGGCGATCGGCGACGAGCTCTGGAGCGAGCTGCGCGGCGAGCTCGACGAGCCACGGCTGATCGAGCTCTGCCTGCTCGTCGGCCACTACGAGATGCTCGCGATGACGCTCAATGCGCTCGCGGTGCAGCCGGACCCGATCCCCGAGCCGCGCAACCGGCTCGTCCGCCGGGTGCTCGCCGCCTCGAACCGCCGGGGCACGCGATGAGCCGCATCGGCATTCGCGACCTCGACCACAAGCGCTGCCTGATCACCGGCGCCGCGAGCGGCATCGGCCGCGCGACGGCCTGGGCGGCGGCCGCCAAGGGCGCGGAGCTGCTGCTGACCGACCTCGACGCCGACGGCCTGCGCACGGTGACCGCCGAGCTGGAGCGCAGCGGCGCAACCGTGCGATTCGCCGCCCCGGCCGACGTCTCCCACTACGAGGCGGTCGCGGCCCTTGGCGGGGACGTCGAGCGCGACCACGGCAGCGTCGACGTCGTGATGAACGTCGCCGGCATCTCCACCTGGGGTCCGATCGAGCAGCTCGAGCACCACCACTGGCAGCGGGCGATCGACGTCAACCTGATGGGCCCGATCCACGTGCTCGAGACCTTCGTGCCGCCGATGATCGCCGCCGGCCGCGGCGGCCACGTCGTCAACGTCTCCTCGGCGGCCGGCCTCTTCGGGCTGCCGTGGCACGCGCCCTACAGCGCCGGCAAGTTCGGCCTGCGCGGCGTCTCGGAGGTACTGCGCTTCGACCTGCGCCGTCACGGCATCGGCGTCAGCCTCGTCTGTCCGGGCGCGGTCAAGACGCCGCTGGTCGGCACCGTCACGCTGGTCGGCGTCAACCGCGAGGACCCGGCGGTCGTGAAGATGATCGAGCAGTTCGAGCGCCACGCGGTCAGCCCCGAGCACGTCGCCGCGAAGATCGTCGAGGGCATCGAGCGCAACCGCTACTTGGTCTTCACCTCGCGCGACATCCGCGTCGGCCACTTCTTCCAGCGCGTCTTCCCGCTGCCCTACGAGCGAGCGATGCGCGTGCTCAACGATCGCCTGGTGGCGGTCGCCGAGCGCAGCCAACGCCCAGGGCGCTCAGAGCCGAGCATGGCAAGGACGCAGGGAGCGTGGCGGGCGCCAGCCCGTGAGCAACCGAGGACGCCGCCAGGCGACGGCTCTGAGCGCCCTGGCTAGCCCTCGTAGAGCTCGAAGTCCTTCTTGCGCGCGCCGCAGACCGGGCAGAACCAGTCGTTCGGGATGTCCTCGAACGCGGTTCCGGGCGGGATGCCGCCGTCGGGGTCCCCCTCGGCGGGGTCATAGATGAACCCGCAGGAGACGCAGATCCACTGTTGTGCGGTCACGGTGTCGCTCACGACGGCCGGAACCTTAGCGCGCCCGGCCGGTAGGCTGACGGAGTGCGCCCGGAGCGACCAGCGCCAGGGGAGGAGCTCAACACCGGCGAGGTCGTCACGCCTCGTGCGGCGTCGACGCTGATGCTGCTGCGCGACGGCGAGAACGGCCCCGAGGTGCTGATGATCCAGCGCAACCCGGCCCAGCGCTTCATGGGCGGCATGTGGGTCTTCCCGGGTGGCTCCCATCGCGAGGGCGACGCCGACGAGCTGGCGACCGCGCTGCGCGAGCTCGAGGAGGAGGCCGGCATCCGGCTGGAAGACCCCGACGCGCCGCCGTACTCGCGCTGGATCACCCCGGCGGAGCTGACGATCCGCTTCGACACCTGGTTCTTCGTCGCACGAGCGCCCGACGGAGCGGAGGCGCGCATCGACGGCAACGAGTGCGTCGACGTGCGCTGGCTGCGCCCGGCCGACGCGCTGGCCGCCTGCGAGCGAGGCGAGCTGGAGCTGCCGTTCCCGACCTACAAGCACCTCGAGGCGCTGCGCGAGCACGACTCGGTCGACGCGGTGCTCAGCGACGCGCGCGGCCGCACCGTCGAGCCCGTGCAGCCGAGTCTGTCCGGCACCCCGGAGGAACCCGAGGTGCTGATGCCGGACGACCCGAGCTGAGCCGGCGGTGGCCGCCTCCGGCCTGACCGTCGCCGTCACCGGCCCGACCGGCGACCTCGGCATCGCGATCGTCTCGGCGCTCGAGCGCTCGCGGGCGATCGGGCGCGTGGTCGGCATGGCGCGCCGCCCGTTCGAGCCGGCCGCGCTGGGCTGGCGCAAGACCGAGTACCGCCAGGGCGACGTGACCGACCGCGCGAGCGTGCGCGAGCTCGTCGCCGGCGCGGACGCCGTGGTGCACCTCGCCTTCGCGATCCTGACCGCCAGCCACGCGACGCGGCAGCTGAACGTCGAGGGCTCGCGGATCGTCTTCGAGGAGACCGCGCGCGCCGGGATCGAGCGAATCGCCTACGCGTCGAGCGTGGCCGCCTACGGCTTCCACGCCGACAACCCCGACTGGCTGACCGAGGACGTGCCGCCGCTGGGCTCGCCCGAGCACCCGTACTCGGCGCAGAAGGCGGAGGTCGAGCGCGTGCTCGCCGACGTGCTCGCCCGCCATCCGGGCACCGCGGCGTGGGTCTTCCGACCCTGCATCGTCGCCGGCCCGCGCGCGCAGACGCTGCTCGACGAGCTCCCCTACGAGCGCGTCGCCGCCGTGCTGCCCGGACCCGCCCGGCGGCTGCTCGGCTCGCTGCCGCTGCTGCGGCCGGTGCTGCCCGATCCCGGCAGCCCGTTCCAGCTCGTGCACGAGGACGACGTCGCGCGCGCCTTCCTCGCCGGCGTCCAGGGCCGCGGCGAGCCCGGCCCGTACAACCTCGCCGCGGACGGCACGCTCACGCCGGGCGACCTCGCGCACGCGCTCGGCTGGCACGCCCTCCCGGTCCCCGCCAGCGCCGCGCGCACCGCCGCCGAGCTGGCCACGCAGCTGCCGCGCATGCCAGACCAGCTGGCCTGGCTGCACGCCCTGCGCACGCCCGTGCTGATGCGCACCGACCGGGCGCGCAGACTGCTGCGCTGGCGCCCGCGCTTCACCAGCGCCGAGACGCTCGCCGAGACGATCGCGGCGCATCGGGCCGAAGCAACGGCGTAGCGCCGCGGCCGGCTCGCTCGACGGCGCGAGTCCCCTACAGCGCCGCGCGGTACAGCTCGGCGTACTCCTCTTCGCTGACCTCGCGCGGGTTGAGCAGCGTCGTGCCGTCCCCCATCGCTCCCTCCACGAGGGCGGGCACCGCGTCCTCCGGCACGCCGACGAGCGACAGCCGCGTCGGCAGGCCCAGCCGGTCGACCAGGCCCGTGACGTGCTCGGCGAGCGAGTCGCCCACGTCGCCGCCCGACTCGACCCCGAGCAGCTCGGCGACGTCGCGGTAGCGATCGGCGATGTCCTCGCCACCGGCCGCGTTGAAGCGGATCACGTGCGGCAGGTTGATCGCGTTCGCGATGCCGTGGGGCACGCCGAACTGGGCGCCCGCCGGGTGCGACATCGCGTGCACGGACCCGAGCGAGATCGTGATCGCGAGGTTGGCGGCGATCAGCATGTTGCCGCGCGCGGTCTCGTCGTCGGCGCCGCCCTGGACGGCGCGCTCGAGGTTGTCGCGGATCAGCCGCAGCGCGTGCAGCGCCCGGGCGTCGCCGTGCGGCGCTCCACTCGGTCGAGACGTAGCCCTCGATCGCGTGCGTCATCGCGTCCATGCCCGTCGCGGCGGCGATCGGCGCCGGCAGCGAGGCGGTCGTCTCGGGGTCGAGGATCGCCAGCCGCGGGAACAACGGGAAGTCGGCGATCTCGAGCTTGACCTGCTCGTCCACGTCCTTGATCACCGCCGCCATCGACACCTCGGAGCCGGTCCCGGCGGTGGTCGGGATGCAGGCCAGCGGCGCGATGTCCAGGGGCCGGCCCATGCCGTCGTCCTCCCGCGGCATGAGGAAGAAGCCCTCCTGCTCGCGCGCGCTGCCGCCGTGGGTGAAGACGGCGTCGGCGACCTTCGCCGTGTCCATCACCGAGCCCCCGCCGACGGCGAGGAACGAGTCCGCGCCGGCCTCCTTGGCGGCCGCGGCGCACTGCTCGACGACCGCGCAGGACGAGTCCTGCGGACAGCCGTCGAAGATCCCGGCGACCTCGAGGCCGCCGTCGACGATGCCCGCCTCGACCTTCTCCACGAGGCCGGTGCCGCGCACCCCGGGATCGGTGACGACGAAGACGCGATGCGCGCCCTCCTTCTGGAACTCGAAGCCGGTCGACGAGAGCAGGTCCCGCCCGGCGATCACGCGCGTGCGCTCGGCGTGCTGGTAGAAGTCCTTGAAGCCCCGCAGCTGGCGCTCGCCGAGCGCGTCACCGGCCTCCATCACTTGACCTCGAGCAGGTCCTGGCGCCCGGCCTGCTCGAGCTGCGCCCGGTAGCGCGGGAACACCGGCTTGACCAGCGGCACGAGCTTGAGGATCTTGGCGACCGGCCCCTTCGCCTTCATCTGGCCGCGCGCGAGCGCGACGGTGACGTTGACCTTGCCGAGCCAGAAGCGGTGGGCGGTGTCGGCCTCCATCGTCATCACGACCTCGGGCTCCATCTCGGTCGCGCCGAGATCGACCTGGCCGTCCTCGCCCTCCTTGACCTTGACGGTGATCTGCGACTCGGGGTTGCGGTACTGGTACTGGACGATCGTGTTCGCCCGCTGGAACTTCGGCGCCAGCTCCTCGTCCTCCGACAGATCCTGGAACAGCTTGCCGATGGTCGCGTAGACCTCGTCGGCGTCCTTGAAGTAGGCCACTTGGCGCACGTCCTCCTCGTCGCGGGTGATGCGGGCCGAGATTCTCTCAGGCGCGCGGGCGCGGGAAGGAGGTTCGCATGACGCGGTCCCACATGCGGTCGGTCACGAGCTTGCGCTGGAACAGACTCAGGCGCGCCGAGGCGGTCACCGGGTAGCGCGTGCGGGGCCGCCGCTTGCCGATCGCCTTCTCGATCGCCTTGGCGACCACGTCGGGGCCGCCGCCGAGGTGGCGCACCGGACTCTCGTAGATCGCCGCCGTCGTCGAGCCCACGGCGGTGTTGAACTCCGCGTAGGGACCGTCGCCGGTGGCGACCCGCTCCTTCGCGGTCGTTCCGAACTCGGTCGTGATCAGGCCCGGCTCGATCAGGATCACGTCGACGCCGAAGCCGGCCACCTCCCAGCGCATGGCGTCCGAGATCGCCTCGACCGCGAACTTCGTGCCGTGGTAGGCGCCCCCGCCGGGGAAGACCAGCTTCCCGCCCATCGAACTGAGGTTCACGATCTTGCCGTAGCCCGCGCGGCGCATGCCCGGCAGCACCAGCTGGCAGAGGCGCACGAGCCCGAAGACGTTGGTCTCGAACTGCGTGCGCAGGTCGTCGAGCGGCAGCGTCTCCATCGCGCCGCTCTGGCTGTAGCCGGCGTTGTTGACCAGCACGCCCACCGCGCCCTCGGCCTGCTCGATCGCGCTCACCGCCGCCTGCATCGAGGCCTCGTCGGTGACGTCGAGCGCGAGCGTGCGGCAGCCCTCCGCCTCGAGGTCGGCGATCGACTCGAGCCGGCGCGCGGTCGCGTAGACCGTCCAGCGCCCGCTCGCGGCGAGCCGCTGAGCCGTCGCCCGGCCGATGCCGGTCGAGCAGCCGGTGATCAGAACCGCCTTCTTCGTGGGTTCGGCCATGCCGGTCAGCATATGCCGAGCGGCGTGCCCGGGCGCCGGCGCCTCAGCGCGCCCGTACGAGCAGCGCCTGCGCGGCGCGGCCGATGCGGCCGCGCTCGTCCCAGAGGACGGTCTCGGTCAGGCCGATTCCGTCGGGGCCGGGCGTCGTGATCGAGTCGAGGCAGACCCACTCCCCCGCCGGGTAGCGCAGCAGGTGCACGCTCAGCTCGGTGTTGATGAAGACGTAGCGGCGGTAGTCGAGCGCCGCACTGACCCCGTTGCCGGAGTCGGCCGCCGCGAGCACCGTCTGCAGCGCAGAGGCGTGCTCGCCCTCGACGAGCGGGTGTCCCATGCGGATCCAGACGGTGGCGGGCCCGATGTCCATGAAGCCGCCGCGCACGAAGCGGTACTCGATCGCGGTGTGGTAGCCGACGTCGGACCCGGTCGGGAAGAAGTCCATGTGCGAGCCGTGCTCCGGGCCGGGTGGCTGCTGCACCGGCGGTGCGGGCTCGAGCTCGACCGGCACGATCCGCAGCCGCCAGGCGCTGGCCCGCATCACCGGCCCGTTCGGCCCGCTCAGCTGCGCCTCGAGCAGCTCGACGCTGCGCCCCGGGCGCACCACCCGCGCCTCCACGGTCAACGGCGCCAGCGGCACCGGGCCGAGGATCTCGAACGTGATCCGACCGATGCGCGCGTCGTCGCGCGGCTCGCAGCGCTCGAGCGCACGGCCCAGCAGTGCCGCCGGCGGACCGGCGTGCTGGGCGTCCGGGTCCCAGGGGCCGCGCGTCAGCTCGCTCGGCACGAAGCGGTCCCCGTCGGGGACGTAGAGGGGGTCGCTCACGGTCCGTGATCCTAGGGACGCACGGCCGCCGCTCGGGCACCCCCGGACCGATAGCCTCCCCGGCCATGCAGGCGGTGACCTTCCAGGGGCCGGGCGAAGTGCGGCTCGACGAGCGGCCCGAGCCCGAGCTGCTGGCCTTCGACGACGCGATCGTGCGCGTGGAGGCGACGGGCATCTGCGGCTCGGACCTGCACATCTACCACGGGCGCGTCGTGATCGAGGAGGGCTTCACGCTCGGCCACGAGTTCGTCGGCACGGTGCTGTCGGCCGGCGACGGCGTGACCGAGGTGAGCGCCGGGGACCGCGTGCTCGGCTGCTTCTGCAGCGCCTGCGGCAACTGCTTCTTCTGCCGCCGGGGCGACTTCCACAAGTGCGACGAGGGCCGGGTGTTCGGCCACGGCAAGACGCTCGGCTCGCTGCAGGGCGCCCAGGCCGAGCAGGTGCTCGTGCCGCACGCCAACCTCACGCTGCGGCGGGTGCCCGGAGGGCATGAGCGACGACGCGGCGCTGTTCGCCGGCGACGTGATGGGCACCGGCTGGCACGCGGTCGACCAGGCCGGCGTGCGCCCCGGCGACACCGCCGCCGTGCTCGGCCTCGGCCCCGTCGGACTCTGTGCCGTGCAGGCCGCCAAGGCCTCCGGCGCCGCACACGTGATCGCGATCGACACCGTCGAGGACCGGCTGAGGCTGGCCGAGACCTTCGGCGCGCAGGCCGTCCACCTGACCGAGGACGATCCGCGCGCCGCGGTCAAGGCCGTGACCGAAGGGCGCGGGGTGGACGCGGCGATCGACGCCGTCGGCCACCAGGACGCGCTCGAGCTCGCCGCGCGCGTGACGCGCAAGGCCGGCACGGTGTCCGCGATCGGCGTCTACGCCGAGCGCATCCCGGTGCACATGGGCATCGTCTGGATCAAGGCGCTGACGCTGCGCACCGGCCACGCCAACGTGATCGGGCACGTCGACCGCGTGCTCGCGATGATGAGCGCAGGCCTGCTCGACCCGTCGCCGCTGGTCACGCACCACCTGCCGCTGGCCGACGCGAGCGACGCCTACGCCGCCTACGACCGCCGCGAGGCGCTGAAGATCGTGCTGGCGCCGTGAAGCGGTCGCCGAGGATCGCCGGGCCGGCGTCGCCTGGAGGACGCGCGACGCGATGAGCGACGAGCGGGTCGTCCGCGGCGTCCGGCGGCAGCTGGAGCTGCGCGACCGGATGCTGGGCGAGGGCGCCACGCGCCTGGGCTGGAAGGTCGGCCTCAACGCGCCGCCGGTGCTGGAGAAGCTCGGCCTCGACGCGCCGCTGGTCGGCTTCCTCACCGACGCCACGCTGCTCGCCGACGGCGGCGACTTCAGCCTGCCCGAGGGCGCCGAGGCAGTCTCGATCGAACCCGAGGTCGGGGTCGAGATCGGCGCCGACGGCCGCTCGATCGCCGCGCTGATGCCGGCGCTCGAGGTCGTCTACTTCGACCGCCCGCTGGATGAGCTCGAGGACGTGCTCGCCCACGACATCTTCCATCGCGGCGTCGCGCTCGGGCCGCGCGGCAGCGGTCCCGCCGTCGCCGCACGCGTGCTGGTGGACGGCGAGCAGGTGGCCGAGCCCGCGCTCGCGGCGGAGCTCGACGAGGTGATCGAGATCGTCGTGGGTCGCCTGGCCGACGCCGGCGAGGCGCTGCAGCCCGGCGACGTGATCATCACCGGCACGCTGATGCCACCGCCGCAGCTGCGTGCGGGCATGCGCATGCGCCTGGAGCTCGACCCGCTGGGTGCGGCCGAGGTCGGCGTCGTCGCCTAGCTCAGAGCCGGAAGCCGCTCGGGAACGGATCGTCGGGGTCGAGCAGGTAGGTGCCCATGCCGGTGATCCAGGCGCGACCGGAGATCTCGGGCACCACCGCCGGCAGCTCCCCGACGCGCGTCTCCTCCACCACCCGTCCGACGAAGCGCGTCCCGATCACCGACTCGTTGACGAACTCCTGCCCCAACCCCAGCTCTCCGCGCGCGTGTAGCTGTGCAAGCCGCGCCGAGGTCCCGGTGCCGCAGGGCGAACGGTCGAGCCAGCCGGGATGGATCGCGGTCGCACTGCGTTGCGAGTGCGGCCCGTCGGAACCCGGGTCGATGAAGACCACGTGGCGACAGCCGCCGATGCGCTCGTCGAGCGGGTGCTGCGGCCGGTCGGCGGCGTTGATCGCGTCCATCAGCTCGAGGCCGCGATCGATCAGCTCGGCGGCGCGCTCGGGATCGACGGCGAGCCCGGCGTCCGCGGCCTGCAGCAGCGCGTAGAAGTTGCCGCCGAAGGCGAGGTCGTAGGTCAGCTCGCGCCCGCCGACGCGCAGCGTGCGGTCCCGCACGAGCAGGAACGACGGCACGTTGCGCAGCGTGACGCCGCGCGCCCGCCCGTCTTCCACCCGTACGCGCGCCTCCACCAGCCCGGCGGGCGTGTCCAGCCGCACCACGGTCTCCGGCTCGACGACCTCGACCATGCCCGTCTCGACCAGCACCGTCGCCACCCCGATCGTGCCGTGACCGCACATCGGCAGGCAGCCCGAGACCTCGACGAACAGCACGCCCCAGTCGGCGTCCGGACGCAAAGGTGGCTGCAGGATCGCGCCGGACATCGCGCCGTGCCCGCGTGGCTCGCGCATCAACAGCAGGCGCAGGTCGTCCAGCTCGCGCTCGAAGGAGAGCTTGCGCTCGAGCATCGTGGCCCCTGGGATCGGCGCGACCCCGCCGGTGATCACGCGCGTCGGCATCCCCTCCGTATGGGAGTCGATCGCCGCGAAGACGCGGCCGGCGATCACCCGGCGACGTGCACGCCCAGCGCGCGGACGGCCCGCTCGACCTCGGCCTGCTCGGCCTCGGTGAGTGCGAGCCGCGGCGGCCGCGACGGACCGCCGCCCTGCCCGACCAGGTCCAACGCCGCCTTGAAGTACTGCACGAGCTTCGGCTTCATGTCCAGGCGACAGAGCGGCAGCAGGCGCGCGTAGATCTCGCGTGCCTCCAAGAACCGTCCTGTGCCGATCAGCTCGAGCAGCTCCACGCAGTCCGCCGGAGCGACGTTCGCGACCCCGGAGATCCAGCCGCAGGCACCGGCGACGAGGCCCTCGAGCGCCCAGTCGTCGCCACCGACGAGCACTTCGAGCGAGGTTGTGTTGACGAGCTCGGCGATCCGGCGCGCGTCGCCCGAGCACTCCTTGATGGCCACGACCTGCTCGATCTCCGCCAGCCGCGCGATCAGTGCCGGCGACATGTCGGTGCCGCTCGCCTTCGGGTTGTTGTAGGCCATGATCGGCAGGCCGGACGCCTGGCCGACGGCCTCGTAGAAGGCCGCGATCTCGCGCTCGTCGCCGCTGTAGCCGAGCGGTGGCAGCAGCATCAGCGCGGCGGCCCCGACAGCGGCGGCGTCGGCGGCGTAGCCGATCGCGGTCGCCGGGCGTCTCGCCGGAGATGCCCGGCGGTCACGGTCCCCTTGCCGTCGGCGACCTCCACCAGCGTCTCGATCACCAGCCGGCGCTCGACGGCGCTGAGGCTCTGGGCCTCGCCCATCGTGCCGGTCGCCGACGAGGCCTGTGCAGCCCTCGTCGAGCAGCCAGCCGAGCGTTGGCCGCAAGCGCCGCGACGTCTACCCGGCCACTCTCGTCGAACGGGGTGACGACGGCTGGGATGACTCCGGGGAAACGCATCGGAGAGGAGATGGGCTACGGTAGCGCGCTCGATCAGCGCGGCGCAATGCGGTATATGCCCCCGTTTGAGGAAATTGCGTATACATGGCCCCGCCCGTCCTCGCCGAACGAGACCAGGCTCGGGACCCTCAGATTCAGCGTGCGAGTGCGTGGCTGCGACCGCGCCCAGCCGCGCGATCTGCAGCTGCGAACGGCAGTAGTCCCCGTAGACGTAGCGGCCCCGCAGGTCCGGACCGAGCGTGCGGTCGCGGATCACGTAGCCGCCGATGACCGAGCACCAGCCGGCGTCGTGCGAGTGGGTCAGCGTCGGTGTCGACGTGACCGGGCGCACGCCCGCCGTCGTAGCGGCTGCGACCCTCGAAGACGCTCCAGCCGAAGTTCATGCCGCCACGAGCCGGGCGCCCGCCGGCGCGCCGGGGCACGTAGTCGATCTCCTCGACCGCGTCCTGGCCGACGTCGGCGATCGTCGAGCGCGCCGTCGGCGCGGTCGAACGAGAAGCGGAACGGGTTGCGCAGGCCGTAGGCGTAGATCTCCGGCAGCGCGCCGCGAACGCCGACGAAGGGATTGTCCGCGGGCACGCGATAGCCGCCGCCGGGCCGCGGTTCGATGCGGATCAGCTTGCCGAGCATCCGCGCGAGGTTCTGGGCGTTGCGGTCCGGATCGCCGCCCCCGCCACCGTCGCCGAACGCGGCGTAGAGCTTGCCGTCGGGGCCGAACTGGACCTGCCCGCCCTTGTGGTTGAAGCGCCGGTGCTCTGACGCTCAGCACGATCCGCTTGGAGCCCGGCTGCACGGCGACGCCGCCGGAACTGCGCGATCGTCGGGTAGCCGCGTCGGTCGGTGTAGTAGAGGTAGAAGCGTCCGGAGCTCGCGTAGTCGGGCGCGAACGCCATCGACAGCAGCCCGCCTTCGCCGTCGGTGTTGACCTGGTCCGAGACGTCGAGGAACGTGCTGCGCCGCCCGGCGGCGAGCAGGATCACCCGTCCGCCTCGCTCGCACCACGAAGCGGCGCCGCCGGTCGCCCGGGCGGCGCGGCGAGATAGGTGGGCTCGTCGAAGCGACCCAGCAGCCGCAGCCGAGCGCCCGCGGCGAGCGGAGGAGCCTCGGCCTCGATCGCCGGTCGCGGTCGCGGCGCCCTCGCCCTCGCCGGTCCGCATCGAGACCGTGCGCTCGCTCGCCCCCGAGCCGTCCCGTCGTCGTCGGACGGCGCAGGCGCCCAGCAGCGACCGCCGAGCAGCAGCACCCCGCCGATCGCCAGCACGCGCCTCACGCGGCCGCAGTATGGCAACGCCTCGAGGCGCAGGATGGCGAACGCTCCGTTGCCTGTACCCTTGCTGGCTCCTCGGGCTGTGGCGCAGCCTGGTAGCGCGCTCCGTTCGGGTCGGAGAGGTCCCGAGTTCAAATCTCGGCAGCCCGATTCCTCGTTACCCGTAGTGCCGTGGCCGCCTGGCTCAGGCGGCCACGGCGTTGTAGTACCGCACCGCCAGGCCGGTGAGCAGCGTCTCGAAGCAGGCCTCCAGCGTCAGCTCGTGCTCGGCGGCGTACGCGCGCATGCCCGCGCTGCTCGATCGCCTCGCTCTGGGCGATCACCGCGTCGACGAGATCGGGGTGCTGGTCGGAGAAGTAGGCGCCCATGGAATAGAGGCTCGTATCCATGAGCGACTCGATGAACGAGTCGCCGCTCTCCTGCGCGCGCTGCTTGGCGGCCACGCGCGGCAGCGTACCCGCTGGCCGCCGAGGCGACGCAAATTGCGGAAGATTCGGTTGCGCCGTCCAGCACAAGCGGTACATTTCGTTGCACCCCACAGAGGCGACGGAGGAGGAAGTACATGGCGATCCACTTGACGCCCACCGAGCTCGGCCGTGAGGCGGGGATGCACCGACGAGACGTCATCACCAAGTGCATGGAGCTGGGCGTCCCGATCTTCCAGGGACGGATCGACAAGACACTGTTCCTCAGCACGCTCAAGCACGCGCGCGGGGACAAGCAGCTAGCCAAGGCGTAATTCGTCTCCGCGTACACTCCGCCTCCGATGTCCATTCGGAGGGAGTGAGGCCCACAGTGGAGGTTGGTACCGCCGGCGGTGCCGTTGGCACCGGATCGAAGACGATCGCGGACTTGCTCCCGCTCGCCGCCGAGCAGTTCGGCGAGCAGGCCGCACTGCGCCACAAGGTCGGCGACGAGTGGGTCGACACGTCGTACGCCGAGCTTGGCCTGATCGCGCGCGAGATCGCGCTGGGCCTGGTCGACCTCGGCCTCCAGCCGGGCGACAAGGTCTCGATCTGCGCGCACACCCGCTCCGAGTGGACCGAGGCCTGCTTCGGCATCCTGACCGCCGGCGGCGTCCTGGTCACGATCTACCAGACCAACTCCGCCGAGGAGTGCCAGTACGTGCTCGAGCACTCGGACTCGCGCATGGTCTTCGTCGAGGACGGCGAGCAGCTGGCGAAGATCCGCAGCGTCGAGGCGGACTGCCCGAAGCTCGAGCAGATCGTCGTGTTCGTGCCGGGCGACGCCGACCTGGGCGACGCGCTCGTCGCTCGACGGGCTGCGCGACCGCGGCCGCGGTCGCGACGCGTCGGAGTGGGAGGCGCGCTACAGCGCCGTCTCGCCCGACGACCTCTGCGTCTACATCTACACCTCCGGCACCACCGGCCCGCCCAAGGGCTGCCTGCTCACCCATCGCAACTACCGCACGATCGTCACCTCGACGGTGGCCGAGAGCGTGCTGGAGGACGGCGACTCCTGCTACCTGTTCCTGCCGCTCGCGCACGCCTTCGCGGTGCTGATCCAGTTCGTGCTGCTGGACCTCGGCGCGACGCTCGCGTTCTGGTCGCGCGACCCGCAGAAGATCATCGGCGAGCTGATGGAGGTCAACCCGAGCTACTTCCCGTCGGTGCCGCGGATGTTCGAGAAGATCTACACGCTCGCGAACGCGAACGCGCCCGACAAGGAGCAGCTGCTGCAGGCCGTCGAGGTCGGCTTCGAGGTGCGCCAGCTCCAGGACGCGGGCGAGCCGGTGCCCGAGCAGCTCCAGCAGGCCTTCGACAAGGCCGAGGAGGGGCTGTTCAAGAACGTGCGCGCGCTGTTCGGCAGCAAGATCAAGGAGTGCGTCACGGGCGCCGCGCCGATCGCCGACGAGATCCTGCGCTTCTTCTACGCCTGCGGCGTGCCGGTGATGGAGGGCTACGGCATGACCGAGACGGCGACCGTCGCGACCGTCAACCGCGCTCGCGGCGGCCAGTTCCGCTTCGGCTCGGTCGGCAAGCCGCTGGCGAGCGTCGAGCTGCGGATCGCCGACGACGGCGAGGTGCTGATCAAGGGTCCGAACATCTTCCAGGGCTACTACAAGAACGAGCAGGCCACGCGCGAGACGCTCGAGGACGGCTGGCTGCACACCGGCGACCTCGGCCGCCTCGACGAGGACGGCTACCTCTTCATCACCGGCCGCAAGAAGGACATCATCATCACCGCGGGCGGCAAGAACATCACGCCGGCGAACCTCGAGAACGGGCTCAAGCAGAACCGCTGGATCTCGCAGGCCGTGGTGGTCGGCGACCGCCGGCCCTACCTCGTCGCGCTGCTGACGCTCGATCCCGACGAGGCCGCCGCGCTGGCGGGCGAGCTCGGCATCGAGGACGCCGCTCCGGCCGCGCTGGCGGTCGACCCGCGCGTCCACGCCGAGTTGCAGAAGGCCGTCGACGAGGTCAACTCGCACGTGGGTCCGGTCGAGCAGATCAAGCGCTTCGCCGTGCTCGACCACGACTTCTCCCAGGAGACCGGCGAGCTGACGCCGAGCCTCAAGGTCAAGCGCAACGTCGTGCACGAGAAGTTCGCGAGCGTCGTAGACGATCTCTACGCATCGGCGCGCTGAGGCATCGAGCCGGCCCAGAAAACCCCGCACCACCCCTACACTGGCCCTCGTGGCGAGTAATGACCCCACCGACACCGGCGGCCTCTTCGTCGGCAAGCGGCCGGGGACCGGGACGGTCCAGTACAAGCACCAGGAGGAGGGCGGCGCAGCCGCGGCGCGTCGACCGCCTGCTCGCGAACGCGCTGCTGGCGGTCGAGCTGGTGCTCTGCCTGAGCCTGTTCGGCCCGCAGCCCTACGCCTGGCTCTGGATCGGCTCGCAGGTGCAGTACCAGACCGGCTTCGTGATGGCCGGCATCGGCACGATCCTGCTCGGCTGCCTCGCCTCGCTGCTGCTGACGATGGCCGCCGCCAAGCGCGTCGACCACGCCTGGAAGCTCGTGCGCCGCGCCGCCGGCCACGACCAGGACCAGGGCGCGCTCGAGCGCATCTTCGTCGATCAGCGTGGCCGTCGCCGTGCTGATCTTCGGCTTCTGGTTCGCGATCATCCAGGGTCCGGCTCCGACCTTCGCTCCGGGAGGCCAGTAGACCGATGGGCCTGATCGACCACTACAAGCAGTTCGACGACGTCGACCAGGAGGCGCTCAACGTCGAGCGCCGCGCGCGCCGCCGGCGCGAGAAGCAGCTCGCGCTGGAGCGCCTGCCGGACCTCGACCTGTCCGGCACCGAGTGGCCCGACATGCCGAAGGCGGACGTCGTCAACGCCGCCATCGCCCGCGCCCGCGGGCGGGTCAACGGCTATCCGGACCGTCACGCCGGCGGCGTGCGCAAGCTGCTCGCCGAGCGCCACGACGTCGACCCGGAGCAGATCGCGCTCGGCAACGGCGCCGCGGAGATCCTGCAGGCGGCCACGCAGGCGCTGCTCGCGCGAGGGCGACGAGCTCGTGATGCCGTGGCCGTCCTACCCGCTCTACCCGCTGCTGGCCGCCCGCGCCGGCGCCACGCCGGTGTCGGTCGAGCACGGGCCGCTGCTGGAGGCCGTCGGCGAGCGCACGCGCGCGGTCGTGATCTGCAACCCCAACGACCCGACCGGCTCCTACATGCGCGCCGAGGAGCTCGGCGCGCTGCTGTCGGCGCTGCCCGAGCACGTGCACGTGCTGCTCGACGAGGCGCTCGTGCACTTCCAGGACGTCGAGCCGCTCGACGCCTGCCTGCAGCTGATCAAGGCCTTCCCGCGACTGCTGGTGATCCGCACCTTCTCGAAGGCCTACGGGCTGTCGGGGCTGCGCACCGGCTACGCGGTCGGCTCCGACGCCCGGCTGCTCTCGATCGTGGCGCCGGTGCTGGGCGTCAACGCGCTCAGCCAGGCCGCGGTCGAGCACGCGCTGCATCACGGCGACGCCGAGATCGACAAGCGCCGGCGCGGCGGTCTCGCAGGAGCGTGAGCGGCTGCTCGAGGCCTGCCGTGGCTGCCGGTCGACGCCGATCCCAGCCAGGCGAACTTCGTCTGGCTGCGCGCGAACGGCTACAGCGGCGCCCTGCTGGCGGACGCGCTGCGCCGCCAGGGCGTGATCGTCGCCGCCGGCGGACCGCTCGGCGCGGACGACCACGTGCGCATCACCGTGCGCGACGGCGGTGCGACCGATCGCCTGCTGTCGCGCGCTGGAGCAGGCGCTGCGCCGCTCAGGCCTCTTCGGACTGACGCAGCAGCGCGCCGGTCGTCTGCTCGAGGATCCGCCGCCAGCCGGCGGAGCGCTCGCGCTCCTTGGTGAAGCGGCGCACGACCTTGCGCACGCGCGTGGCCGAGATCTCGATCCCGTGCCGGGCGCAGATCGCCTTCAGCTCGTCGTAGTCGGAGGCGAGCTTGAGCGTGACCGACTCGAAGCCGTGGCGCGCGATCTCCACGCGTCGGGTGAAGTTGAGGATGTTCGTCTCGAACATCAGCTCGTCGTTGGGATCGGGCTCGATCAGGATGATGTCGACGCCCGGGTACTTCTCCCGCCAGTGGCTGACGGCCTCGTGCAGACGCTGATGGGCGAGCAGCTTGAAGGCCTGGTAGCCGATCTGCGGGAAGCCCATGTCGCGCACCCGCCGCACGCGGCTGCCGAGCATCGTCGGGATCATCTTCTGGAAGTCGTTGACGTAGGGCACGAGCGGGTTGACGACCACGACGAAGGTGGCGCCGCGCTCGACGGCGATGTCGACGTTGGTCGTCGAGCGGATGCCGCCGTCGATCAGGTGGCGGCCCTTGATCTCGACCGGCTTGTAGACCATCGGCAGCGCCGTCGAGGCGGCCACCGCGCGCGAGATCGGCACGTCCTCCCAGTCGTCGTCGCCGAGCACGATCCGCTCGCAGGTGTCGAGGTCGATCGCCGGCAGGTAGAGCTCGCGGTCGAGCAGGCGGAAGTCGTTGTGGCGGTCGGGGTCGCCGAGCACCTCCTCGAGGTACTCCTGCATGCCCTTGCTGTCGTAGAGGCCGGAGGGCAGCGTCTCGGCGAGGCCGACGACGAGGTCGACCACCGACGAGGAGCCGAGCTGGCCCAGCAGGCTGCGGCCGAGCCCGAGCAGGCGCAGCGGCAGCAGCGCCGCGCTCTGGGCGAACTCCAGGGCGTTGGGGCGCATCAGCGTGCCGCGGTCGACGTCCCGGAACGGCGTCGGCACCTGCTGGTTGACGACCCGCATCATCTCCTCGGGCGTGACGCCGTTGGCGACCAGCGAGGCGACGAACGAGCCGGCGCTGGTGCCGACGTAGACGTCGAACTCGTTGACGGTGCGGTTGACGGCGAGCAGGTCGAGCGCGCGCAGCGCGCCGATCTCGTACACGCCGCCGGTGAAGCCGCCGCCGCCCAGCACCAGCGCGGTGCGCGAGCGCTTGCGCCGCCGCCGCTGCGGCTGCTTGCGCGTGCTCTTGGCCGGCTGCTCGAGCTTGACGACCTCGCCCATGTCGCCGTCGAGTATCGCGGATGGCGGACTCCGACCGCTCCGGTCGCCGCG
Source organism: uncultured Thermoleophilaceae bacterium (assembly GCA_963846505.1). Taxonomy (GTDB): domain Bacteria; phylum Actinomycetota; class Thermoleophilia; order Solirubrobacterales; family Thermoleophilaceae; genus JACVRW01. The sequence goes on from CAWJWD010000006.1 coordinate 340,304, forward strand.
TACGGTGTTCCGTTCGAGATGCGCCTCGTGCGGCGAAGCTGATCGTGGCGGCGGCTCTGCGCCTGCCTGCTCTGCTCGGCCGCCCCAGCGGGGCGCGGCGCAGCCTCTCCTCCGCCCTGGCCGGCGCGATGCGCTCGGCCGGCTCGTCCTCGGGCGCCTTCGTCGTCAACGCCACCACCGGCAAGACGATCTACCGCCTGCGCCAGAGCACCCCGCGCATCCTCGCCTCCAACACGAAGCTGTTCACCACCACGGCCGCGCTGGCCCGCTTCGGCGTCGACGGCACGCTCGGCACCGAGGTGCGCGGGCGCGGCGACGCTCGCCGAGGACGGCATCTGGCGCGGCAACCTCTACCTGCGCGGCGGCGGCGACCCGACGCTTCGGCAGCGCCTCGTTCACGCGCCGCGCCTACGGCGGCGGCGCGACCGTCGAGCAGCTGGCCAAGCTGCTCGACCAGGCGGGCATCGAGCGCGTCACGGGGCGGGTGATCGGCGACGAGTCACGCTTCGACTCGCTGCGCGGCGGTCCGGACTCGGGCTTCGGCACCTCGATCTGGGTCGGTCCGCTGAGCGGCGCTGGCGTACAACCGCGGGCTGGCCAACGAGGCCGGCAGCGCCTTCCAGACCAAGCCGCCGCAGTTCGCCGCCGCACGCCTCGACGCGGCGCTCGAGGCGCGCGGGATCGCCGTCAAGGGCAAGCGCCGGCCAGCGGCGTCACGCCAGCCGACGCGAACGTGCTCGCGAGCGTCGACTCGCCCCCGATGGCGCGCCTGGTGGCGCTGACCAACAAGCCCAGCGACAACTTCTTCGCCGAGATGCTCGTCAAGGACCTGGCGCTGCAGGCCAACGGCCGCGGCACCACGACCGCCGGCGCCCGCCTGGCCGCCGGCTTCGCCCGCCGGCTCGGCGCGCGCGCCACGCTCAGTCGACGGCTCGGGGCTCTCGCGCGGCAACCGCGCCTCGCCCAAGGCGGTCGTCAGCCTGCTGCGGGCGATGCTCGAGCGCGACGAGTTCGACGCCTTCTACGCCTCGCTCTCGATCGCCGGCCGCGACGGGACGCTCGCCACGCGCATGCGCGGCGGGGCGGCGCGCGGCAACTGCCGAGGCAAGACCGGCACGCTCTCGAACGTCAGCGCGTTGTCGGGCTACTGCACGGCGCGTTCGGGCGACGTCTACGCGTTCTCGTTCCTGATGAACGACGTCAGCACCGTCGGCGCCCGCGCTCTGCAGGACCGCATGGCCCAGGCGCTCGCCGGCGCGCGCTAGGACGGCGGGCGCGCGCTACTGCGCAGCGTCCTCGGCGAGCAGCGCCCGCAGGCCGTCCTCGTCGAGGATCTCGGTGCCGAGCTCCTCGGCCTTCGTGAGCTTCGAGCCCGGGTCCTCGCCGGCGACGACGTAGTCGGTCTTCTTCGACACCGAGCCGACGACCTTGCCGCCGGCGTCCTCGATCAGCTCCGTCGCCTGCTCGCGCGTCAGCACCGGCAGCGTGCCGGTGAGCACGATCCGCTTGCCCGCGAGCGCCCCTCCGGCTCGATCTCCGGCGGCGGCCCGTCGTCCTCCATCTGCAGGCCGTGGCCGCGCAGCTTGTCGATCAGCTCACGCGTGCGGTCCTCGGCCAGCGTCTGCGCGATCGTGCGCGCGAGGATCGGCCCGAAGCCCGGCACCTGCTCGATGCGCTCCGCGTCGGCCGCCAGCAGCTCGTCCATCGAGCGCAGGTGCTGCGCGAGCGCACGCGCGTTGACGTAGCCGATCCCGGGGATGCCGAGCGCGTAGAGCACGAGCCGGAACGGCTGGGCGCGCGAGGCGTCGATCGCCGCCACGAGGTTGCGCGCCGAGATCTCGCCGAAGCGCTCGAGCGCGGTCAGGCGCTCCTCGTCGAGGTCGTAGATGCCCGCGACGTCCTCGATCAGCCCCGCTTCGAGGAAGCGGCGCGCGTTCTCCTCGCCGAGCCCGTCGATGTCCATCGCGCCGACGAAGTGCTTGACGGCCTGGAACAGCTGGCCGGGACAGGCGGCGCGGTTGGGGCAGATCGTCCAGACGCCCTCCTCGGGCTTGACCGTCGGGGTGTTGCAGGCCGGGCAGCGCGCCGGCGGCTGCGGCGGCTCGGAGCGGTTCTTCCTGCGCTGGGCCTTGGCGGTCGGGGAGATCACCTGCGGGATCACGTCGCCGGCGCGCAGCACGATCACCTCGTCGCCGTCGCGCACGTCCTTGCGGCGCAGGTCCTCCTCGTTGTGGAGCGTCGCGAGCTTGACGACGACGCCCGAGACGGTCACCGGCTCGAGCTGGGCGAACGGGATCATGCGACCGGTGCGGCCGACGTTCCAGGCCACCCGCTCCAGCGTGGTGGTGGCCGTGCTGGGCGGGAACTTCCAGGCGATCGCGCCGCGCGGCTCGCGCCCGACCACCCCGAGCTGGCGCTGCAGGCCGACGTCGTCGACCTTGACCACGACGCCGTCGATCTCGAAGTCGAGCCGGTCGCGGCGCTCCTGCCAGGCGTGGCAGGCGGCCACGACGGCGTCGAGCTCGTCGTGGACCTCGATGTCCGGGTTGACCCGGAAGCCGTGCTCGCGCAGCCATTCGAGCGACTCGTGGTGCGAGGAGAACTCGACGCCGTCGAGCGCGCCGACGCCGTAGCACCACATCGACAGCGGCCGCGCGGCGGTGAGCTTCGGGTCGAGCTGGCGAATCGAGCCGGCGGCCGAGTTGCGCGGGTTGGCGAAGGTCGGCTCGCCGGCCTCGGCGCGCTGCTCGTTGAGCCGGGCGAAGGCGGCGATCGGCAGGTAGACCTCACCGCGCACCTCCAGCAACGGCGGTGCGTCGTCGATGCGGAGCGGGATCGCGCCGATCGTGCGCAGGTTGGCGGTCACGTCCTCGCCGACCTCGCCGTTGCCACGGGTGGCGCCGCGTTCCAGCACACCGTCCCTGTAGACGAGCGAGATCGCCAGGCCGTCGATCTTCGGCTCGGTGACGAAGCGCACGTCGCCGAGCTCGACGCCCTGGCGCTGCAGGTAGCGCTCGCTGCGCTCCACCCAGGCCTTCAGCTCCTCCTCGTTGCGAGCGTTCGCCAGCGACAGCATCGGCTGCAGGTGCTCGACCTCCTCGAACTTGTCGAGCGGGTCGGCGCCGGTGCGCCGGGTCGGCGAGTCCGGCGTGAGGAGCTGCGGATGCGCGAGCCTCGAGCTCGCGCAGCTCGTTGATCAGCGCGTCGTAGGCGTCGTCGCCGATCTCGGGGTCGTCGAGGACGTAGTAGCGGTGGTTGTGGTGGCGCAGCTGCTCGTGCAGCTCGCGCGCCCGTGCCGCGGCGGCCTCGGGGATCGCGGCGCCGGCGCTCACACCTCGCGCGCCGCTGGGCGCAGCAGCGAGTCCAGGTCGAAGCCCGCCAGCTCCTCGACGCCGGCCTGGTCGGTGAGGTCGAAGTGCAGCGGCGTGACGGCGATCTGTCCTTCCGCGATAGCGGCGAAGTCCGTGCCGGGCTCGTGCTTGAAGTCAGGTCGCTCGCCGTAGATGCGATAGCGCCGGCGACCGTTCTCGCCCTCCTCGGTCAGCTCCATGCGGTCGCGGTAGATGCGCTTGCCCAGGCGGCAGGACGTCGCGCCCCGCGGATCGCCGACCGGGCAGTTGACGTTCAGCAGCGTCGCCGCGGGCATCGGCACCCGCTCGAGCTCCTCGACCAGGCGCGCCGTGAACGTCGCCGCGGCCTGTCGAAGCTCTGCGTGCTCCAGGCGCCCTCGCGCGAAGTGCAGCTCGCCGTGGTCGGCCTGCTGGGAGACCGCGATCGCCGGGATGCCGAGCACGATCCCCTCCAGCGCCGCGGCGACGGTGCCGGAGTAGGTGATGTCGTCGCCGAGGTTGGCGCCGTGGTTGATGCCGGAGACGATCAGCTCGGGCGTGTGCTCGATCAGCCCCAGTGCCGCGAAGCGCACGCAGTCGACCGGGGTGCCGTCGGTCGCGAAGCCGCTGCGTGTCGTCGCCGAACTGCGATCTCCTCGACCCACAGCGGCGAGCGCGTGGTGATGCTGCGCGCAGTTGCGCTGCGGTTCGAGTCCGGCGCGATCACCGACAGCTCCACGCCCGGGAACCTCGAGCAGCGCGCGGCGCAGGGCCTGCAGGCCGGTGGCGCTGATGCCGTCGTCGTTGGTGAGCAGGACCTTCATCGCGGCCCCCAGGATAGTCGGGCGTCAGTAGCGCACGGACTCGAGGTAGAGGCCATGGGGCGGCGACCGTCTCGCCAGCCTCCGCGCGTGGCCTGCCGGCCAGCAGGCGCTCGAGCCAGGCGAGCTGCTGCTGGACCGCCGCCGACGAGCAGCATGGTGCCGACGAGCGTGCGCACCATGTGGCGCATGAAGGCGTCGGCCTCGATCCAGAAGGCGAGCACGTCTGCCCGATTCCTCGACCCACTCGGCTCGCAGGATCGTGCGCTCGAAGTGCACGTGATCGGTCTGCGTGGGGGTGAAGGCGGTGAAGTCGTGCCGTCCGAGCAGCGCGGCCGCGCAGGCGTCGAGCCGGCTGCGGTCGAGCGGCAGACCCCAGCGCAGCGCCCGTCCGCGCTCGAACACGCTGCGCTGGCGGCGGGTGAAGACCCGGTAGCAGTAGGTGCGCGCAGCGGGCGTCGCGGCGGGCGTCGAAGCCCTCCGGCGCCGGCTCGCTGGCGAGCACCGCCACGTCCCCGGGCAAGAGGCCGTTGAGCGCCCGCACCAGCGCCGGCTCGCCCGCATGGCTGGCCACCTGGCCGCGGGCGTGCACGCCCGCGTCCGTGCGCCCGGCGACGGTCAGCGAGACCGGCCGGCGCAGCGCGGTCGCGAGCGCTCGCTCGAGCTCGCTCTGCACCGTTCGCAGACCGGGCTGACGTGCCCAACCGGCGAAGTCGCGCCCGTCGTACTCGATCAGCAGACGCGCGCTCATGCCCACGGTGGGCGCCTCGCACCGGCGAACACGAGCGCGCAGCGCCGAGCCATCGCCGTCCGTGGACTACCCGCGGCGGCGGGCCACGATCAGCAGGTACTCGGCGTCGATGCTCACCGGCCCGTCGCCACCCGCCCAGCGCCGGATCAGCTCCAGCTGCTCGCCCTGCAGCTGCTCGAAGCGCTCCGGGCCGAGCAGCTCGCGCAGCTGCGCCTGGCGCGGCGCGCTGGCGGCGAACGCCTGCGCCATCGCCTCCGGCGAGTCCGCCCCCCAGGCCAGCGTGCGCCGCTCGAGCTCGAGCGTGCCCGCCAGGCCGTCGAAGCGCTCGCGCACGGTGTCCTCGTCGCCCCACTCCTCGGGCACGTGGGCACCCGCCGGCGGCGGGTCGTAGCCGCGCATGAGCGCGAACAGCTCGGCGCAGAAGCTCGTCGCCGTCCAGGCGGTCATGCCGACGGTGTTGCCCGGCCGCGTGACGCGGAACAGCTCCTCGGCGACCTGCCGCGGCCGCGGCGCGATCATGGCGCCGAACGACGAGCCGACGCAGTCGAAGCGGTCGGCCTCGAACGGCAGCTGCTCGGCGTCCGCCTCGACCCACTCGACGTCGCAGCCCTCGGCCTCCGCGCGGGCACGCCCGCGCGCGACCATGCCCGGGCGAGAGGTCGGAGGCGATCACGCTCGCGCCCTCGGCGGCGCAGGCGAGCGCGAAGTTGCCGTCGCCGGCGGCGACGTCGAGCACCTCCTGGCCGGCGGAGACCGCACAGGCGTCGCAGAGCGCCTCCGACGCCGGCCGCAGGATGCGCGACAGGACCGAGTAGTCGCCCTTGCCCCACATCGCCCGCTGCCCTGCCTTGATCGCGTCCACGTCCATGCGGAGCAGCCTATCCGCCGCGTGCCTGGGGGCGGCGAGCGTGGCTGGGACGACGAGCGGCGCCGCGCTAGGCCGGGACGACCGCGAGCGTGCGCTCGAGCGCGTCCACCACCTGCGGGTCGAACTGCGTGCCGGCGTGGCGGCGGAGCTCCTCGAGCGCCTCGGCCTGCGAGCGGCCGGCGCGGTAGGGACGATCGTCGACGATCGCGCTGTGGGCGTCGCAGACCGCGACGATGCGGCTCACGATCGGGATCCGCTCCGCCGGCAGGCCGTGCGGATAGCCTCGACCGTCGAGGCGCTCGTGGTGCAGCCGCACCAGCAGCGCCACCGCGGCCAGCCCCGGGATCCGCCCCACGATCTCGGCGCCCCACTCGGAGTGCATGCAGACCAGCTCCCGCTCCTGCGCGTCGAGCGGACCGGGCTTGTCGAGGATCCGGCGCGGGACGAACAGCTTGCCGACGTCGTGCAGCCGGGCCGTCAGCCTCGAGCTCGAACAGGTCGGCGGGGTCGAGGCCGAGTTCGCGGCCGACGGCACAGGCCATCGAGGCGACCGCCTGGCAGTGGCTCTCGGTGTGATGGTCGGCGGCCTGCAGCTCGGCCACCAGCGCAGCGATCTCCGGGCGCGAGTCTGCGTGTGGCAGCTGGCCGCTCTCGCGATGGCAAAGCACGACGCCGACGAGCTCGGCCAGCGCGCTCCGAAGCGCCTCGCAGGTCTCCTCGTCGGTGGCGGTCGGCCCGAACACCAGCAGCCCCCGCTGCTCGCCCTCCACCCGAACCGGGACGCGGGCGCCGTCGGGCAACCCGGACACCGAGGCCGGGCGACGCCCCGCTCCCGCCGGGAAGCGACGCCCGAGCAGGTCCTCGTCGATCTCGTGGCCGGCGACGACCACCAGCCGGCCGCGCTCGTCCTCGACGAGCAGGCAGGCCTGGTCGGCGCCCTGGATCACGCAACCGTGCCAGAGCAGCCGCTCCAGCACGATCGCCGCATAGCCGCTCGAGCGCGGCGTCTGCAGCGTGCGCGAGCGGCGCAGCGTGCGGCGCGTCTCGCGCTCTTCTCTGTCTGCCTTCTTGACCGCGCCGAGCAACGGCTGGGCAAGCGGCACCATCAGCGCCGATACGACGCACCATCCACCAATCGCGACCAGCACGACTTCCATGACCGTCATGCGCCCCTTTGGTCCTCCGAGCCCTGGCAGGGGCCTCCGCCCGGCCCTTCGCCTTTACGTGATTCCCCGATTCGACGCAGGTGGACCGCGCACCTTGGTTTGGTGGAAGTTCTGCAAGAAAACCAGTCAGGGTACCTTCAGTTTTCCAACCGAATTGGGTGAGCAGGAGGCATCCGAGTGCCGCGGTCGCCAGAATGCGGGACGTGCGTGTGACGGCAAAGGTGGACTACGCGGTGCGAGCGGTGCTCGAGCTCGCCGCCGCCGGCGAGGGACCGGTCAAGGGCGAGCGGATCGCCACGGCCCAGTCGATCCCGGTCAAGTTCCTCGAGAACATCCTGATCGACCTGCGCCACGCGGGGATCGTGCGCGCCCAGCGCGGCGCCGAGGGCGGCTACTGGCTCGCCTCGCCCCCGAGCGAGATCACGCTCGGCGAGGTGATCCGCGCCGTCGAGGGTCCGCTGGCGAGCGTACGCGGCGAGCCGCCGGAGGAGGTCTCCTACGAAGGCTCGGCCGAGCACCTGCAGACGGTCTGGATCGCGGTGCGCGCGAGCCTGCGCGCCGTCGTCGACGAGCTCACGCTGGCTGACATCTCAGCGGGCAAGATGCCGGCCCGCCTGCGGCGCCTGACCGAGGCGCCGGACGCCTGGCTGCGCCGCTAGCCAGGACGCCCCGACCGCCACCGCGCCCGCCCGCTCCCGGCCGATTCCCGGCCGATTCCCGGCCGATTCCCGGCCGATTCCCGGCGAGGAGGCTCGACATCCTCCCTAATCTCTAGTAACTTGGTCGAGATTATGGGATTTCGAGCAACACAGCTCCCGCGCGTCGACGTGCACCAGCACCTGCTGGGCGAGCCGCTGCGTCGCCGCGCTCGCCGCCCGCACCACGCCGCCTCGCCTGCGCCGCGAGGACGACCGGTGGCTGCTCGAGGTCGCCGGCGAGCCGCCCTACCCGCTCGATCCCGCCAGCGAGGACGTCGACGCGCGCAGCGCCCTGGTCGAGCAGGACGGTCTCGACCTCGCGCTGGTCGCGCTCTCGACCGCGCTCGGCATCGAGGGACTGCCGCCCGAGCAGGCGGCAGGCGCTGATCGCAGCCTTCGAACGAGGCGTCGAGGAGCTGCCGGGGCGCTTCGCCGCCTGGGGCTCCGTCGGACTCGCCGAGCCCGAACCCGACGCCGTCGACGCGCTGCTCGACCGCGGTCGGATCGGCCTCGACGCTGCCGGCAGGCGCGCTCGCCACCCGCGCGGGGCTCGGAGCGCTGCGGCCCGCTGCTGGAACGCCTGGAGCGGCGGGAGGCGCCGCTGTTCGTGCACCCCGGGCCCTCGCCCTGGGAGCCCGTGGCCGCGTCGGCGGCCGGCGAGACCTGCGGCTGGTGGCCGGCGTTGACCGCCTACGTCGCCCAGATGAACGCCGCCTGGCATGCCTTCGTCGCCGTCGGACGCCTGCACCACCCGCAGCTGCGCGTCGTGTTCGCGCTGCTCGCCGGCGCCGCGCCGCTGCACGTCGAGCGCCTGGCGGCGCGCGGCGGCCCGGCCGCGCGGGTCTCCGACCCCGGGCTGTACTACGAGACCTCCTCGTACGGGCCACGCGCGGCGGAGGCCGTCGGGCGGGTGGTCGGCGTGCGCCAGCTCGCCTACGGCTCGGATCGGCCGCTGGTCGAGCCGAGCCCGCTGACCGAGTCGCTGTGGGCGGTCGCCGCGGCCGAGAACGGCGCGCGCCTCGCCCTGCCGCTGCACGAGGAGCTGGCGGCATGAGGTCCCACGACTTCGAGCGCGATCTGACGCGCGACGAGCTGCGTGCGGTGGTCTCTTCCCTCTCCACCAGCTCCGGGCTGTGGCGGCCCCTGGTGCGCCACAGCCCGGAGCGGCGCAGCTACGAGCAGCTGGTCCTCGACGAGCACCTGGCGGTCTGGCTGATCTGCTGGATGGAGGGCCACGACACCGGCTTCCACGATCACGACGGCTCCAGCGGCGCGGCGATCGTCGTCGACGGCCAGTTGCGCGAGGAGCGGCTGCGCGTCGGCGGCCCGCCTGCGGCCGCCGTGTACCGGCCAGGCCAGGTGTTCGACTTCGCCGGTCCCGACATCCATCGCGTCGTCCACCCCGGCGGTCCCCCGGCCGTCTCGATCCACGCCTACTCGCCGCCGCTGCAGCGGCATGGGCTCCTACGTCTGGGAGCAGGACGGCGCGCTGCGCCGCGAGCTGCTCGGCAAGGACGAGGAGCTCAAGCCCCTCGTTCCGGTGGCGTAGGGCGGCCTAGGCCGGCGCGGCGGCCTCGCCGCTCGGCTCGAGCGGGTCCTCGCCGGATACCGGTCCGGGCGCCCGCAGCACCTGTGCGCCGGTGGTGCGCAGCCAGACGATGTCGCCGCTCGAGAGCTCCAGCTCGTCGGCCTCGGAGCGCGTCAGCTGGGCGGAGACGCTGTCGCCGCTGGAGAGCATCAGCTCGATCCGGACCTCGAACCCGAGCATCGTCGAGCGCGTGACGACGGCCTCGTGCGCGCCGTCCTCCCGCGACTGCACGATCGTGATGTCGTGGGGACGCACGAGCTGGTCGCCGATGCGGCTGACCTCGCCCAGGAAGCCCATCACGAACGGGCTCGCCGGCTCGTCGTAGAGCTCGTGCCGGACTGCCGATCTGCTCGATGCGGGCGTTGTCCATGACCGCGATGCGATCGGCGATCGACATCGCCTCCTCCTGGTCGTGGGTGACCAGCAGCGTCGTCACGTGGACCTCGTCGTGCAGCCGGCGCAACCACTCGCGCAGCTCCGCGCGCACCTTGGCGTCGAGCGCCCCGAAGGGCTCGTCGAGCAGCAGCACGCGCGGCTCGACGGCGAGCGCGCGGGCGAGCGCCATCCGCTGGCGCTGGCCGCCCGAGAGCTGGTTCGGATAGCGCTTGGCGTAGCCGGCGAGCCCGACGATCATCAGCAGCTCGCCGACCCGGCTCTCGATCTCGGCCTTCGGCTTCTTGCGCACCGTCAGACCCGAAGGCCACGTTGTCGCGCACGGTCATGTGCTTGAAGGCAGCGTAGTGCTGGAACACGAAGCCGATGCCGCGGCGCTGAGGCGGGATGGCCGTTGAGTCTTCGCCGTGGATCACGACCCGGCCCTCGTCCGGAACCTCGAGGCCGCCGATGATGCGCAGCAGCGTCGACTTGCCCGAGCCGCTCGGGCCGAGCAGGGCGGTCAGCGAGCCGTCGGGCACCTCGAGCGAGACGTCGTCGAGTGCCGTGTAGTCGCCGAAGCGCTTGGAGACTCCCTCTACAGAGATCATGCGGACTCCCGCTTCTTGTTCAGCAGCGTCATCAGGAACAGGGTCAGCAGCGCCAGCCCCATCAGGACGGTGGCCGCGGCATAGGCCCCGAACACGTTGTGGTCGTCGATGTAGCGCGCGTGCACCAGCAGGGTGAGCGTCTGGGACTCGCCCGACACGCCCCCGGCGACGATGATCAGCGCGCCGAACTCGCCCAGCGAGCGCGCCACGGTCAGGACGACCCCGTAGGCCAGGCCCCAGCGGATCGCCGGCAGCGTGATGCGCCAGAAGGTCTGCCGCCAGTTGGCGCCGAGCGTGGCGGCGGCCTGCTCCTGCTCGTCGCCGATCTCGTGCAGCACCGGCTCGACCTCGCGCACCACGAACGGCAGGGTGACGAAGATCGTCGCGATCACCATCCCGGGCAGCGAGAAGATGACGCGGAAGCCGTGCTCGGCGAGACCGCCGAACCAGCCGTCCACGCCCCAGAGCAGGATCAGCGAGACGCCCACGATCACCGGCGAGACCGCGAACGGCAGGTCGACGATCGCCTCGACGATCCGGCGGCCGCGGAAGCGGCCGCGCGCCAGGGCGAGCGCCGTGACGATCCCGAAGATCACGTTCAGCGGCACGACGATCACCAGAATCGTCAGCGAGAGGCTGATCGCCGAGATCGCCGGCCGGCGTCGTCACCTGCTCCCAGAAGGCCGCCAGGCCGTGCTCGAAGGTGCGGTAGAAGATCATCGTCAGCGGCACCATCACGAGCAGGATCAGGTAGCCGACCGCGACGAAGCGCAGGGTGAGCCGGGAGGTGAGACTCGTCGCCACCGCTAGCCCCGCTCGTGACGTTGGCTGCGCGCGGCCAGCAGCCGCAGCGCGATCAGCACGGCGAAGGCGATCACCAGCAGCGTGACCGAGACCGCCGCCGCGCTCTCCGGACGATCGACCTCGATCTGCTTGGCGATGTACTGGGAGGCGACCTCGGTCTCGCGCGGGATGCCGCCGCCGATCAGCACGACCGAGCCGAACTCGCCGACGGCCCGCGCGAACGCCAGGCCGGCGCCGCTCAACAGGGCGGGGATCAGCGCCGGGAGGATGACCCGCCGGAAGGTCGTGAGGCTGCTGGCGCCGAGCGAGGCCGCGGCCTCCTCGGCCTCGCGGTCGACCTCCATCAGCACCGGCTGCACCGAGCGCACGACGAACGGCAGCGTCACGAACAGCAGCGCGATCACGACCGCGGGCCGCGTCGCGTAGAGGTCCAGGTCGATCGGGCTCTGAGGCCCGTAGAGCGACAGCAGCACGATGCTGGCGACGATCGTCGGCAGCGCGAAGGGCAGGTCGATGACCGCGTTGACGATCGCCTTGCCGCGAAACTCGTCCCGCACCAGCACCCAGGCGATGATCGTCCCGACGACGACGTTGATCGCCGCCACGATCAGCGAGATCACGACGGTCAGCGTCAGCGCGGAGCGGGCCGCGGGCGCCGAGATCGCGTCCCAGATCCCGCCCAGCCCCGCGTCGAGCGCCTCGACCGTCAGCGCCGTCAGCGGCAGCAGGACGATCAGGCTCAGCCACAGCAAGGTGACGCCGAGCCCGAGGGGCCCGACGCCACCGACGACGCTGGTCGCACGGCGCCTGCGAAGGCGGGCGCCGCGACCAGAGACGGGTGCTGCGGATGCCTCCACCTAGCTGGTGGCCTGTTCGTAGATCTTCGCCACCGACCCGTTCTCCTCGTCGAAGAGCTCGTCGTTGACCTTGTCCCAGCCGCCGAGGTCGTCGATCGTCCAGAGCTGCGTGGGCTCCGGGAAGTCGCTCGCGAACTCCTCGGCCACGGCCGTGTCGACGGGCCGGAAGCCGGCCTCGGCCCATGCCTTCTGCGCCTCGGGCGTGTAGAGGAAGTCGTTGAACGCCTTGGCCTGCTCGGGGTTCTTGCTGTCCTTCAGCACCGCCACCGGGTTCTCGATCTTGAACGTCGTGTCCGGCGTGACGTGCTCGACGTCCTCGCCCTCGCGCTCGGCGAACAGCGCCTCGTTCTCGTAGCTGAGCAGCACGTCGCCGGTGCCCTGCAGGAAGGTCTCGGTCGCCTCGCGACCGGACTTCGGCTGCACCTTGACGTGGTCGCCGATCAGCTTGTCGAGGTAGTCCAGACCGGCCTGCGGGTTCTTGCCGCCCTGGCTCTTCTCGGCGTACGGGGCGAGCAGGTTCCACTTCGCCGAGCCGGAGCTGAACGGGTTCGGCGTCACGACCTCGATGCCCGGCTGGAGCAGGTCGTCCCAGGTCTGGATGTTCTTGGGGTTGCCCTTGCGGGTCACGATCGTGACGACCGAGCCGAACGGGATGCCCTTGTGCTCGCCGGCGTTCCAGTCCTCGGCCACCAGCCCGGCGTCGACCAGGCGGGTGACGTCAGGCTCGACCGAGAAGTTGACGACGTCGGTCGGCAGGCCGGCCTCGACCTTGCGCGACTGGTCGCCCGAGGCGCCGTAGGACTGGCTGAACGAGACGTCCTTGCCCTCGGGCGTACCCTGGAACAGAGGGATCACCTTGTCGAAGCCGACCTTGGGCACCGCATATGCGACGAGCGAGAGCTTGACGCTGCCCTCGTCGCTCGCCGAGCCGGAATCGTCGTCGGTGCTGTCGCTGGAGCCACCGCAGCCGGCGGCGACGAGAACGACGAGGGCGGCGAGTAACGCCAGGGCAAGGGGCTTGCGTAGCTTCACAGGGGTTCCTCCAAGAAAAATGCTTGAAATCAGAGCGGAATTCGGGATATTACAGATTCCGCACCATCTAGGTAGAGATAACTAGCTAGATGGGCAAGGGTTGCACATAGCGACAGGAGAGGAGCCCTCATGGCGCGCTGGACCCCAGACCCGACCTTCTACCCCTCGCCCCGCCTTGCGATGGAGGCGCCCCGAGAGGAGGTCGGCTACGTCGCCCTGCTCAATCCGGACGCCGCCGACGGGCGCCCCGACGCGCTCGGGGTGCTCGACCTGGAGCCTGGCTCGTCCAGCTACGGAACGCTGATCGGCAAGCTCGAGATGCCGAACGCCGGCGACGAGCTGCACCATTTCGGCTGGAACGCCTGCAGCGCCGCGCTCTGCCCCTGGGCGCCGCACCCGCACGTCGAGCGGCGCTACCTCGTGGTGCCGGGCCTGCGCTCGTCGCGCCTGCACGTCGTCGACGTCGGCGAGGACCCCCGCCAGCCGACGCTGGCGAAGGTGATCGAGCCCGAGGAGGTGATCCACAAGAGCGGCTACTCGCGCCCCCACACCTCCCACTGCGGCCCCGAGGGCATCTACATGAGCGCACTCGGCGGTGTCGAGGACGGCGGCGGGCCGGGCGGGATCTTCCTGCTCGACTGCGAGAGCTTCGACCTGCGCGGCGCCTGGGAGGTCGAGCGCGGCCCCCAGCACTTCTCGTACGACTTCTGGTGGCACCTCGGCTTCGACACGCTGATCTCGAGCGAGTGGGGCACGCCGGACATGTTCGAGAACGGCGTCGTGCCGGAGAAGCTGCTGGGCCGCGAGTACGGGCACCAGCTGCACGTCTGGGACCTGCGCCGGCGCAGCCACCGCCAGGCGATCGACCTCGGCGACGAGCACCAGATGGTGCTCGAGCTGCGCCCCGCGCACGACCCGCGCCGCACCTACGGCTTCGTCGGGGTGGTCGTCTCGGTCGAGGACCTGAGCGCGTCGGTCTGGACCTGGTCGCGCCGCGGCGACGGCACGTTCGAGGCCGACAAGACGATCTCGATCCCCGCCCAGCCCGCCGACCCCGACCAGCTGCCGCCCGCGCTGAAGGACTTCGGCGCCGTACCGCCGCTGGTGACCGACATCAACCTCTCGCTCGACGACCGCTTCCTCTACGTCTCCTGCTGGGGCACCGGCGAGCTGCACCAGTACGACGTGTCCGACCCGGCCAAGCCGCGCCAGACGGCCGTCGTGGAGCTGGGCGGAATCGTCAAGCGCTCCTCCCATCCCGCGGCGGGCGCGCTCGAGGGCGGGCCGCAGATGGTCGAGGTCAGCCGCGACGGCCGGCGCGTCTACCTCACCAACTCGCTCTACTCCTCGTGGGACGCGCAGTTCTACCCGGGGGGCGTGGACGGCTGGGTGACCAAGCTCGACGTCGGTCCCGACGGCGGCCTGGAGGTCGACCCCGACTTCTTCGTCAGCGACCTCGACGGCCTGCGCCCGCATCAGGTGCGGCTGCAGGACGGGGACGCCTCCTCGGACTCGTACTGCTTCCCGTGAGCGGTGCGGTCGTGGACGGCGCCACCCTGGCCGCGCTCGCCGGCCTGGGGGCGCTGCACGGCCTCAACCCGGCGATGGGCTGGCTGTTCGCGGTCGCGATCGGCCTGCAGCAACGCTCGCGCGAGGCCCTGCTGAAGTCGCTGCTGCCGATCGCGATCGGCCACGAGGCCTCGGTGGCGGTGACCGTGCTCGCGATCGAGCTGACCGGCTCAGCGGTCGGCCAGCGCGCGGTCGGCATCGCCGGCGCGCTCGTCTTGATCGGCTTCGGGACCTGGAAGCTGCTCGCCCGCCGCACGCACCCGCGCTGGGTCGGCGCTCAGCTGAGCGCCGTCGAGCTCGCCTGGTGGTCGTTCCTGATGTCGAGCGCGCACGGCGCCGGGCTGATGCTGCTGCCGGTCGTCGGCGACACGACCCACAACGACCTCTCCGACATCGGCACGCTCTCGCTCGACGCGCTCGGCCTCGCGGCCGTCCACACCGCCGCGATGCTCGCGGTGATGGGCACGATCGCGCTGCTCGTCTACGAGATCGTCGGCGTCGGCTTCCTGCGCCGCGGTTGGGTCAACGTCGACCGCGTCTGGGCCGGCGCGCTCGTGACCGCCGGCACGGTCACGCTCTTCACCTAGCGGCTACAGCCCGCGCGGATGGCGCACGACGTAGCCCGACGGCGAGCGCTGCGTGCTGGTCCAGCGCGAGCCGGTCTCGGAGCGGGCGCTGGTGTCGTAGCGACGACCGTCCACGACCATGTAGGCATGGCCGGAGTTCGCGTAGATCGTGATGCGCTTGCCCGGCCCGGGCTCGCCGTAGCTCATCAGGCCGGTCGAGTCGAGCGGGGTCGACAGCAGGCCGCCGCCGTGGAGGGCGTACGACACCGAGCCCGAGCAGTCGTAGCCGCTGGACTGGAACGAGCCGTGGCCGCCGCCGTAGACGTAGGGCGTGGTCGCGATCGCGTTGCCGGCCGCGATCACGCGGCTGACGATCGACGAGTTGCCGCCGCCGCGCGAGGAGCCGCCATCGCCGCCGCCATGGCGCTTCAGCACCTTGCCGGCGCCGAGGCCGAGCGCTTGGCGGGTCTGGGGTCCGGCGACGCCGTCGGCGGTCAAGCCGTGGCTGCGCTGCCACTGCTGGAGCGCACGCTCGGTGCCCGGGCCGAAGACGCCGTCGACGCCGATGCCGAGCGCCTGCTGCAGCGCCCGCACGCCGCCGCCCGCGCGCTGCCCGCCGCCAGCCGTCGAGTTGTGGCGCGAGCCGCCCTGGCGCCCGCCGTGCTGCGCTCGCTCCGGCTTCAGCACCTTGCCCTCGCCGATGCCCAGCGCCTCGCGCGTCTGGGGGCCGGCGACGCCGTCGGCGGTGAGGCCGTGGCCGTGCTGCCAGCGCTTGAGCGCGCGCGTGGTCTGCGGGCCGAAGTCGCCGTCGACCGGGACCCCGAGCGCCTGCTGCAGTTCGCCGACCCCGCCGCCCGGCTGCGCGCGGCCGCTCTCCTCCGCGTCGCCCCCGGGCGAGGCGCCGTCGGAGGAGCCGTCGTCCGAGGGATCGCCCGCCCCGGGCGTCTCGCCGCCGGTGGAGCCGCTGTCCGCCGAACCCTGCTCGGAACCGTCGCCGGTCGAGGGGGTCCCCTCGGAGGCGCCGTCGCCCGCGGACCCGCTCGAGTCGCCCTCCGCCGCCGCGTCCTCGGTCGTGCCGGGCGCGGACGCCGCGGCTGCCGCGACCGTCGCCCCGCTGCCGTCGACGCGGCTGCTCGCCCGTTCGTCCTCGCCCAGGCTCTCTGCGATCCGCGCACGCAGGCTCGTGCCGTCTGCGTCGGCCGTCGAGGAGACCTGGTCGGCCGCCGCGCGGCTGGTCGCCGGAGCGGGAGCGTCGGCTGCGCCGACCGTCTTGGCGACGCGCTCGGGCGCCTCGACCACCGCCGACTGGCGCGCGGCAGCGCCCGGCCCGCCCTGGTCGGTCCCGTCGTCGCCCCCGACCGCGGCCACGCCGACGGTCGCGACCGTGCCGCCCGTCACCGCGACGAGCGCCGCGACCGAGAGGCCGCGGGTGGGCAGGTCGAAGCTGCTCTTGGGCGCGGCAGCAGCCCTCGCACGCCGCTCGCGAGAACGCGCGAGCGACTGCTCCCATACGTCATGGCTGCTGAGATCCCTGTCCACGTCGGCACTACCTCTCGATGTCGGGTGGTTCTGCCTACGAGGTGAGCTGACGGGCTCGCGCACCACGCGCTATGCAAGGGCCGGGTGAGCCCTGCAATTCGCCCCCGCGACCCGCTGTGGGTCGCATCGGTTCCCCCGCTCGCCGGATCCTGGAGATCCGGCGACTCGGCGTTGCGGCGGCCGTCGTTCTATCAAGGAAAAGTCCTGCACGTTGCAGGATTCCTTGCACTCGGCGACGCTGCATGCAGGCGCCCACCCTCGAAAGAGGGATTCGGGGTGCGGCGTCGATGCGGAGAGGTTGGCCTAGACCAACTCGAGGAAGACCATCTCGGTGGCGTCGGACTTGCGCGGACCGAGCTTCAGGATCCGCGTGTAGCCACCTTCGCGCTCCGCATAGCGGGGCGCGATCTCCTCGAACAGCTTGTAGACGACGAACTTGTCCTGGCCCAGGCGCGACATCGCCTGGCGGCGCGCGTGCTGGTCACCGCGCTTGGCCAAGGTGATCAGCCGCTCCAGCTCCGGCTTGACCGCCTTGGCCTTGGCCTCGGTCGTCTGGATGCGCTCATGGTCGATCACCTCGCGGCAGAGGTTCATGAACAGCGCCTTGCGATGCGCCGCATCGCGAGACAGCTTCCCCTTCTGCTTCTGGTGACGCATGAGCGTGAACCTTAGCCTCTAGCCCGCGCGCAGGTTGAGGCCGCGAGCGTCGAGGGTCTCCTTGACCTCTTCGATCGACTTGCGCCCGAAGTTCGGGATCGCAGCCAGCTCGGACTCGGACTTCTGGATCAGGTCGCCGACGGTCTGGATGCCGGCGCGCTTGAGGCAGTTGTAGGAGCGCACGCCCAGCTCGAGCTCCTCGATCAGGATCTCGTCCATGCCGCCGCCACCGCCGGCCCCGGCGCCGTCGCCGAGCCCGTCGACCGCGCCGATCATCGCGGCGCCGGACTCGCGCAGGGCCTCCACGCGGTCGGCGTCAGTGAAGATCGCCAGGTACTTGATCAGGATCTCGGCGGCCTCGCGCAGCGCGGCCTGGGGATCGAGCGAGCCGTCAGTCTCGATGTCGATCGTGAGCTTGTCGAAGTCGGTCTTCTGCCCGACGCGGGCGGAGTCGACCGAGTAGGCGACGCGCTTGACCGGCGAGAAGATCGAGTCGATCGGGATCACGCCGATCGGCTGGTCGGCCGTCTTGTTGTCCTCGGCCGGGGAGTAGCCGCGCCCGTGCCCGATCGTGAGGTACATCTCGAGCTTCGTCTTCTTCTCGAGCGTCGCGATGTGGGCCTCGGGGTTGAGGATCTCGACGCCGGAGGGCAGGTCGATGTCGCCCGCGGTGATCTCGCCGGGGCCGGACACCACCAACGGCGCCTCGATCTCCGCCGCGTCGGAGTGCATGCGGCAGACGACTTCCTTGAGGTTGAGGACGATGTCGGTCACGTCCTCCTTGACGCCATTGATCGTGGAGAACTCGTGCGCGACGCCCTCGATCCGGACGCTGGTGACGGCCGCGCCGGCGAGGGAGGAGAGGAGCACGCGCCGCAGCGAGTTGCCGAACGTGTAGCCGAAGCCGCGGTCAAGCGGCTCGATCACGAACGTGCCGCGATTGTCCTCGACCTTCTCGGCCGAAATCTGGGGAGTCTGGAACTCGATCATGGAGGTGATTCCTTCTGGCCTGGTGGGGACCCGCGCTGGCCGCAGAGCCGAGCGGCGCGCGGTGTCGGGACTACTTCGAGTACAGCTCGACGATTAGCTGCTCCTGGACCGGCGTGGTGATCTCCTGCCGCTCTGGCAGGCGGAGCACCTTCGCGGTCAGGCCGTCGTGGTCGGCCTGGAGCCATGCGGGCACGACGGAGGTGAGCTCGGTGGCGTCGCGCACCACCGGCTCGACGGGAGCGCCGGCCTTCATCGTGATCACGTCATCGGGACGAACTGCGTACGAGGGGATGTCGACCCGCTTGCCGTTGATCGACCAGTGCCCGTGGCGCACCATCTGGCGCGCCTGGCGGCGCGAGGCCGCGAAGCCCAGCCGCACGAGCACGTTGTCGAGGCGCGCCTCGAGCAGGCGCAGCAGGTTCTCGCCGGTCACGCCGGACTGCCGGCTGGCCTTCTCGTAGTAGTTCGCGAACTGCTTCTCCAGCACGCCGTAGTAGCGGCGGGCCTTCTGCTTCTCACGCAGCTGGACGCGGTACTCCGACTGACGCGAACGGCCGCGGCCGTGATCGCCCGGCGGGTAGTTGCGCCGCTCGACGCCGCACTTGTCGGTCAGGCAGCGCTCGCCCTTGAGGAACAGCTTCGTGCCCTCGCGGCGGCACTGCTTGCACTGGGGGCCGGTGTCACGTGCCATGCCTAGACCCGCCGCCGCTTGCGCGGGCGGCAGCCGTTGTGAGCCTGCGGGGTCACGTCCTTGACGACGGTGATCTCGAGGCCGGCAGCCTGCAGCGAGCGGATCGCCGTCTCGCGCCCGGAGCCGGGGCCCTTGACGAACACCTCGACCTTCTGCAGTCCGTGCTCCATGCCCTTGCGGGCGGCGGAGTCGGCGGTGACCTGCGCGGCGAAGGGGGTGGACTTGCGCGAGCCCTTGAAGCCGGCGCCGCCGGCGGACTCCCACGCGATCACGTTGCCCTCCTTGTCGGTGAGCGCAACGATCGTGTTGTTGAAGCTCGTCTTGATGTGCGCCTGGCCGAAGGGCACGTTCTTGCGCGCCTTCTTGCGCCCGCGGGGCCGTCCTGGTCGCTGCTGTGCCATCTGTTAGTGCTTCCTTACCTTCTTCTTGCCTCCGCCGGCGGAGGAGCCGCGCTTCGGTCCCTTGCGACTGCGGGCATTGGTCTTCGTGCGCTGGCCGTTGGCCGGCAGCCCGCGGCGGTGACGCAGGCCGCGGTAGGCGCCGATCTCCATCAGCCGCTTGACGTTCTGGGAGCGCTCGCGCCGGAGATCGCCTTCGACGAGCTCGTCGTCGACGAACTGGCGCAGCTTGCGCACCTCGTCCTCGGTCAGATCCTTGACGTACGTGTCAGGGCTGACCTCGGCCTCGGCCAAGATCTTGTTGGAGGTCGAGCGGCCGATTCCGTAGACGTAGGTAAGCCCGACCTCGACCCTCTTGTTGAGGGGGATGTTGATTCCCGCGATACGCGCCATCTAGCCCGCCATCACCCCTGACGCTGCTTGTGCCGGGGGTTCTGACAGATCACGAGAACGGCACCGCCGCGGCGGATGACCTTGCACTTCTCGCACATGGGCTTGACAGAGGCTCGGACCTTCATAGCTCCGTAGTTCAGACGACGATCGAGGAAGAGCGCCGCAGCCCAGGAAACGGCTGCGCGCCGACGGGTAAGAGTAGCAGCATGATCTAGCTCGCGGCACGAGCCCCCGCGGGGGCCTGCTGCGACTCGCTGAGATGCCAGGGCGTGAGGATTCGCGGACCGTCGGCGGTGATCGCGACGGTGTGCTCGAAGTGCGCGGCGAGCGAGCCGTCCTGGGAGTACACGGCCCAGTTGTCGGAGCCCATGCGCACGCGGTGGTCGCCGGCGTTGACCATCGGCTCGAGCGCGATCACCATGCCCTCCTCCAGCTCCGGGCCGGTGCCCGGCTCGCCGAAGTTCGGGACCTGCGGATCCTCGTGCATCTCGCGGCCGATGCCGTGACCGACGAGCGAGCGGATGACGCCGAAGCCGTCCGCCTCGACCCGCTGCTGGACGGCGTGCGAGACGTCCCCGAGCCGGTTGCCCGGGCGGCACTGCTCGATCCCGTCGAACAGCGAGGCGCGCGTGGTCGCCAGCAGCTGCGTGGCGATCGGCGTGACGTTGCCGATCGGGTGGGTGATCGCCGCGTCCGCGACCCAGCCGTCGAGCACGACGCCGATGTCGACGCTGAGCACGTCGCCGCGGGCGAGCGCATACGAGCCGGGGATGCCGTGGACCACCATCGAGTTGGGCGAGGCGCAGATCGAGCCGGGGAAGCCGCGGTAGCCCTTGAAGGCCGGCTCGGCGCCCTGCGAGCGGATGAACTTCTCCGCCGCCTCGTCGAGCTCGGCCGTCGTCACGCCGGGGCGCGCCTTGGAGCGCAGGATCTCGTGGCAGCGCACGAGCACCGCGCCGGCGGCGGCCATCTGGTCGATCTCGTCAGGCGTCTTGCGCACGATCACAGCTCGGCCTCCAGCCTCAGTGTCGCCAGCGTCGCCCGGATGTGGTCGTGGACCTCCTCCGGCGAGCGTGTGCCGTCGAAGCGGCGCAGCAGGCCACGGTCCTCGTACCACGCGATCAGCGGCTCGGTCTGATCGTGGTACACGACCAGGCGCTTCTCGATCGTCTCGGGCTTGTCGTCGTCGCGCTGGATCAGGCGCGAACCGTCCTGGTCGCAGACGTCGTCGTTCTTCGGCGGGTCGAACTCGACGTGGTAGACGTGCCCGTTCTTCGAGCACACGCGACGTCCGGAGAGCCGGCGCACGACCTCGTCGTCCGGCGCGTCGATCAGCAGCGCCGCCGTCAGCGAGCGTCCGAGTCCGTCGAGGGCCTCCTGCAGCGCCTCCGCCTGGGGGGTGGTGCGCGGGAAGCCGTCGAGCAGGAAGCCGTCGTCGGCTTCGCCCGACTCGAGCCGCTCCACGATCACGCGGATGATCAGCTCGTCGGGGACGAGCTTGCCCTCGTCCATGTAGCGCTTGGCCTCGCGCCCGAGCTCGGTCTCGTCCTTGACCGCGGCGCGCAGGATGTCGCCGGTGGCGTAGTAGGGCAGGTCGAAGTCGGACACCAAGCGTTCGGCCTGGGTGCCCTTGCCCGCTCCCGGCGGGCCCACGAGGATCAGGTTCAGCTCGCTCACGGGGCCGACAAGGCTACCGTGCCGGGCGCTACTTCAGGAAGCCCTCGTAGTTGCGCATCATCAGCTGCGCCTCGAGCTGCTTCATCGTGTCGAGCGCGACGCCGACCACGATCAGGATCGAGGTGCCGCCGAAGTAGAAGTTGGCGCTCGTCTGGTTGATCAAGATCGTCGGCAGCGCGGCGACGGCCGCGAGGTAGAGCGCGCCCGGGAACGTCAACCGCGCGAGGATGCGGTCGAGGTATTCGGCCGTGGGTCTGCCTGGCCGCACCCCCGGGATGAAGCCGCCGTACTTCTTGAGGTTGTCCGCCTGTTCGACGGGGTTGAACGTCACCGCCGTGTAGAAGTAGGTGAACAGGATGATCAGGATCGCCTCGCCGACCAGGTAGGCGGCGCCGTTGGGGCTGAAGAAGGTCGCGACGTCCCGGCTCCAGTCGGTGCGCAGCAGCTCGCCGACCGTGGGCGGGAAGGCCATCAGGGAGGCCGCGAAGATGACCGGGATGACGCCGGCCATGTTGACGCGCAGCGGCAGGTAGGTCGCTTCGCCGCCGCTCATTCTCTGTCCGACCACCCGTCGCGCGTACTGCACCGGGATGCGGCGCTGACCCTCCTGCATGAAGACGATCGCGGCGATGATGCCGAGCGCCAGGAAGGGCATGATCAGCACGAACACCTGATCCGGGTTGTTCCACCACTTCGAGATGCCGTTCGGGATGCCCGAGGCGATCGAGGCGAAGATCATCAGGGAGATGCCGTTGCCGATGCCGCGCTGGGTGATCAGCTCGCCGAGCCACATCAGCATCACGCAGCCGGCCGTGAGCGTCATCACGATCACGAAGACGCGCCCGAAGGTGAAGTTGTCGACGACCTCGTTGCCGCCGCTGGAGAAGGTGCGGAAGAGGAAGACGTAGCCGATCGACTGCCCGAACGCGAGGCCGACGGTCACGTAGCGCGTGTACTGCGTGATCTTCTGCTGGCCGACCTCGCCCTCCTTGCGCAGCTTGTCCAGCGAGGGGATGACCACCTGCAGCAGCTGCAGCATGATCGAGGCCGTGATGTACGGCATGATCCCGAGCGCGAAGATCGCGAAGCGCTGCAGCGATCCGCCGGAGAAGAGGTTGAGGAAGCCGAGGACGTTCGAGCCCCCGAAGTTGTCGGAGATGTTCTTGACGGCATCGATGTCGATGCCGGGGGCGGGGATGTACGCGCCTATGCGATAGAGCGCGAGCATGCCCGCGGTGAACGCGAGCTTCTTCCGGATCTCGGGGACCCGGAAGGAGTTGAGGAACGTCTTGAGCACGGTGTCATCACTCCCCCAGGACCTGGCAGCTGCCGCCAGCCGCCTCGATCTTCTCGCGCGCGCTCTTGGAGAACGCATGCGCGTGCACCGTCAGCGCCTTGGTGATCTCGCCCTGGCCGAGCACCTTGACCGGAATGTCTCTGCGGGTGGCGAGGCCGCGCTCCTTCAGCAGTTCCGTGGTCACCTCGGCGCCGGCGTCGAAGCGGGCCTCGAGGTCGCGCACGTTGACCGGCTGGGTGTGGGTGCGGAACTGCTCGAAGGGCATCGACTTCTTCATGTGCGGACCGCGCAGCTTGCGCATCCGCATGTGGATCGGCGTCTGGCCGCCCTCGAAGCGCACGACGCGCTTGGCGCCCGAGCGGGAGCCGGCCCCCTTCTGGCCGCGACCGGAGGTCTTCCCCAGGCCCGAGCCCTCGCCACGGCCGAGGCGCTTGCGCGCATGGCGCGACCCCGGTGCCGGCTTCAGGCTGTGCAGGCCGATGTAGTCGTCCTCGTGCTCAGCCATCGTCGACCTCCACGAGGTGCTGCACGGACTGGATCAGCCCGCGCACCGACGGCTGGTCGGGCTTCTGCGAGCTCTTGCCGATGGTGCCCAGGCCGAGCGTCTTGAGCGACTCGCGCTGCTTGCGGCTGGAGCCGTTCGCCGAGCGCACCTGCTTGATCGTCAGCTCGGACATCAGGAGGACGCCTCTTCGGCCAAGGCCGGATCCTCGGCCTGCACGGGCTCGGGCGCCTCGCCGTTGGTGACGGCGGCGCCGACGGGCTCCATGCCCAGGACCTGCCTGACGGTCAGCCCGCGCAACGCGGCCACCTGGTCGGGGCTGCGCAGCGACTCGAGCGCCGCGATCGTCGCCTTGACGAGGTTGATCGGGTTCTGGCTGCCGAGCGACTTCGAGAGCACGTCGTGGATGCCCGCGAGCTCGAGCACCGCGCGCACGCCGCCACCGGCGATCACGCCGGTACCGGGCGAGGCCGGCTTGAGCAGCACGCGCGACGCGCCGTGAATCCCGAGCACCTCGTGGGTGATCGTGGAGCCGTGCATCGGCACCTTGAAGAGGCCCTTGCGGCCCCGCTCGACGCCCTTCTGGATCGCGACGGGGACCTCGTTGGCCTTGCCGTAGCCGACGCCCACCTGCGACTTCTCGTCACCGACCACGACGAGCGCGGTGAACGAGAAGCGGCGGCCGCCCTTGACGACCTTTGCCACGCGGTTGATCTCGACGACCCGTTCCTGCAGGTCGCTCTCGCCGCCGCGTCGGCCGCCTCGATCCCTAGTCCTGTCCCTTGCTGCCATCAGTGCCTCACGGTAGCGGTTAGAAGACGAGGCCTGCTTCACGCGCGCCGTCGGCGAGCGCCTTGACCTTGCCATGGAAGCGATAGCCGCCGCGATCGAAGACGCAGCTCTCGACGCCGGCGGCCTTGGCGCGTTCGCCGAGCAACTCGCCCGCGCGCTTGGCCTGCTCCATCGCGCCGAGCGACTTGAGCTCGTCCTCGGTCCAGGTGACGGCGGCGAGCGTGTGACCCTCGACGTCGTCGATCAGCTGCGCCTGGATGCCGCGGTTGGAGCGGAACACCGACAGCCGCGGCCGCTCCGCCGTGCCGCGCACCTTGGCGCGCACGCGCCGGCGGCGCCGCAGCCGCGTCTGAGCCTTCGTCTTGACGCTCATGCGCGCTTGCCGACCTTCCTGGCCACGTACTCGCCCTCGTAGCGGATGCCCTTGCCCTTGTAGGGCTCCGGGGGCCGCTGCTTGCGGATGTTGGCGGCGATCTCGCCGACCGCCTGCTTGGAGATGCCGCGCACGACGATGCGCGTCGGCTGCGGTACCTCGAAGTCGATGCCCTGCGGCGCGTCCAGCTCGACCGGGTGCGAGTAGCCGAGGCTGAGCACGAGCTTCTTGCCCTGCAGCGCGGCGCGGTAGCCGACGCCCTGGATCTCGAGCCGCTTCTCGAAGCCGTTGGTCACGCCCTCGACCATGTTCGCGATCAGGCTGCGCGTGAGCCCGTGCAGCGCACGGTGCTCGCCGCGGTTCGAGGGGCGCGTGACCGACACCGAGCCGTCCTCCTGGGTGACGCCGATGTCGCGCGCCTTGCGCTCGGACAGCTCGCCCTTGGGGCCCTTGACCTTCACGAGCTCGGGCTCGATCGTGACCTCGACGCCCGAGGGCACCGCGATCGGCTGACGTCCGATGCGACTCATGCCAGCCTCACCACACCCGCGCGACGAGCTCACCGCCGACGCCCGCACGGCGGGCGTCATGGCCGCTCATCACGCCGCCGAGACGTGGAGACGATCGTCGTGCCCATGCCGCCCTGGACCTTGGGCACCTCGCCGGCGGCGACGTACGTGCGCCGGCCCGGCTTCGACACGCGCTGAATGCCCTGGATCACGGGCTTGCGGTCCTCGGTGTACTTGAGCGTCACGCGCAGCGAACGGCCGACTCGAGCGGGCTCGACGGCGTAGCCCTCGATGTAGCCCTGCTCCTCGAGGATGCGCGCGATCTCCGCCTTGAAGGTGGATGCGGGCATCACCACGTCGTCGAAGTCGGCGTGCAGCCCGTTGCGGATGCGGGTCAGGAAGTCTGCGATGGGATCGGTGAGCGACATGCGGTTCTCTGGTCTACCAGCTCGACTTGGTCAGGCCGGGAATCTGGCCCTCGTGGGCGATCTCGCGCAGGCAGATGCGGCAGAGCCCGAACTTGCGCAAGTAGGCGCGTGGGCGGCCGCAGCGCTTGCAGCGGTTGTAGTTGCGGGTCTTGAACTTGGAGCCGCGCTGCTGGCGGACCTTCTGGGACGTCTTGGCCATTACTCCTCTTCGCCTCCAGCCTCGGCCGGTTCCAGCTCGGCGGGCTTCTCGTAGGCCTCTGGGTTCTCCTCCTTGAGCTCCTCCAAGGCGGACTGCTCGGCGTCGGCACGCGCGCGCGCCTCCTCCTTGCGCTCCTCCTCGTGGGCCTCTTCCTCGGCCTCGAGGTCCTGGCCGGGAGCACCGCGCTTGGCGAACGGCATGCCGAGCTCGCGCAGCAGGAAGTACGCCTCTGCGTCGGTCTTGGCGCTCGTCGTGATCGTGACGTCGAGGCCGCGTACCTGGTCGATGGCGTCGTAGTCGATCTCCGGGAAGATGATCTGCTCGCGCACGCCCATCGAGTAGTTGCCGCGACCGTCGAAGGAACGCGGGTTGAGACCGCGGAAGTCCCGGATGCGCGGGATCGCGATCGACGTCAGACGGTCGAAGAACTCCCACATGTACGCCCGGCGCAGCGTCACGCTGACGCCGACGGGCATGCCGTCGCGCAGCTTGAACGCCGCGATCGACTTCTTGGCGCGCCGGACGCTCGGCTGCTGGCCGGCGATCGTCGCGAGCTGCTTGGTGGCGGCGTCGAAGGCGTTCGAGTCGGTCTTGGCCGCGCCGAGACCCATGTTGAGCGTGATCTTCTCCAGCCGCGGCACCTCCATCGCCGAGCCGTACTTGAAGCGATCCTGGAGGGCCTTGCGGACCTCCTGCTCGTAGCGGTCCTTGAGGCGCGGGGGCACGTTGGCCTGTGCGGTCGCGGCCATCAGTCGATCTCCGCTCCGGACCGGCGCGCCACGCGCTTGCGCTGGCCGTCCTCGCGCTTGATGCCGACGCGGGTGGGATCGCCGGACTCGGGGTCGAGCAGCATCACGTTCGAGACGTGGATCGGCCCCTCGCTCTCGATGATCCCGCCGGTCGCGGCGTTCGCCATCTGGGTGTCCTGGAACACGCGCGGCTTGACGTGGCGCTTCTGGATGTTCATCCCCTCGACGAACACCTTCTCCCGCTTCGGGTCGACGCGCAGCACGCGGCCCGTGCGGCCCTTGTCCTTGCCGGCGATCACCTTGACCATGTCGTCGCGACGGATCCGGAGCGCCATCAGAGCACCTCCGGCGCCAGCGAGACGATCTTCATGAAGTTGCGGTCGCGCAACTCGCGGGCGACCGGCCCGAAGATGCGCGTGCCACGCGGGTTGTTGCCCTGGTCGAGCAGCACCGCCGCGTTCTCGTCGAAGGCGATGTAGGTGCCGTCGTCGCGACCGAACTGCTTCTTCGTGCGCACCACGACGGCCTTGACGACCTCGCCCTTCTTGACCGATCCGTGCGGGATCGCCTGCTTGACGGTGCAGACGATGATGTCGCCGACACCGGCATAGCGGCGCTTCGAGCCGCCGGCGACGCGGATGCAGAGCACCTCGCGGGCGCCGGTGTTGTCGGCGATCTTGAGTCGGGACTCCTGCTGGATCATCGAGCACGCTCCATGACCTCGACCAGGCGCCAGCGCTTGGTGCGGGACAGCGGCCGGCTCTCGATCACCCGCACGGTGTCCCCGAGGTGCGCCTCGTTGGACTCGTCGTGCGCGTGCAGCGTGGTGGAGTTGCGCACGATCTTCTTGTAGACGCGGTGACGGCGCGCCGTGTCGATGCGCACGATGATCGTCTTGTCGGCCTTGTCGGAGACGACGATGCCCTGACGCGTCTTCGCCCGGCCGGTGCCCTTGGGCTCCGGCGAGGGCTGCGGCGTGGCCGGGCCCTCGGAGCGACGGCGCTCGCGCTGCTTGGCGCGGTAGGCGCGGCGATGGGCGGCCTTGCGCGCACGCTGGGCCTCGCGCTCGGCGACGCGCTCCTCGATGGTGCGCGGCGAGTTCGCCTTGCCGGTGTGGGCCGAGCGCTTGCGCCTGCGACGTTCCTTGGGCGCGAGCTGCTCCGCCGGCTCGGCGTCGTCGTCGCTTGCGGCCGGAGCGCTGTCCGCAGCGGCCGGCGTCTCGGCGGGAACCTCCTCCGCGGGAGCGGGCTCCTCGGCGGGAGCCTCGTCCACGGGAGCGGCCTCCTCCGGGGCTGCCTGCTCCGCGGCGGTCTCCTCCGCCGCAGGGGCCTCCTCCGCCGGGGCTGCAGCCTCGGCCGCCGCCTCCTCGGGCGTGGTCTGCTCCTCGTTCACGTTTTCCTCGTTCTCAGCCATTGCGCTTCTGCTTGCGGATCTCCGCCTCGACGTCGATGTCTCGTGTCCGGGCGACGGTCAGCCCGCGAGCGAGGTCCTTCTTGACTTGCTTCATCCGCGCCGTGTTCTCGAGCTGGCCGGTCGCGTGCTGGAAGCGGAGGTTGAACAGCTCCGTGCGCGCGCCCTCGACGAACTCCACGAGCGACAGGTCATCAAGGTTATGCACCGCGGTCGCCTTCACTGCTGGCCCGCTCCCTCGCGCAACACGAACTTCGTCTTGACGGGCAGCTTGTGACCGGCGAGGCGCATCGCCTCGCGCGCGAGATCCTCCGGCACGCCGGAGAGCTCGAACATCACGCGGCCGGGCTTGACCACGGCGACCCAGCCCTCGGGCGAGCCCTTGCCCGAGCCCATACGGGTCTCGGCGGGCTTCTTCGTGTAGGGCTTGTCGGGGAAGATCGTGATCCAGACCTTGCCGCCGCGCTTGATCTTGCGCGTCATCGCGATACGAGCCGCCTCGATCTGGCGGTTCGTGATCCAGCCGCGCTCGAGCGTCTTCAGGCCGTACTCGCCGAATTCGACGCTCGTGTGCCCCTTCGAGAAGCCGGCGCGGCGCCCACGATGCTCCTTGCGCCACTTGACGCGCTTGGGCTGCAACATCAGCGACCACCGCCCTGCGGGCCGCGCGGACCGCCACCGCCACGACCGCCGGGACCGCCGGGACCGCCACGGCCACCGGGACCGCGGCCACCGCCGGGCCCACGACCGCCGCCACCCGGGCCGCGACCGCCACCGGGACCGCCACGGCCACCCGGGCCGCGACCGCCGCCGGGACCGACCGCCTGCGGCGCCTCGAGCTCGGTGAGATCCTGCGCGAAGCCCTTGGGCATGATCTCGCCCTTGTTGACCCAGACCTTCACGCCGATGCGGCCGAAGGTGGTCTTGGCCTCGAAGAAGCCGTAGTCGATGTCGGCACGCAGCGTGTGCAACGGCACGCGGCCGTCCGAGTAGCCCTCGGTGCGCGCCATCTCCGCGCCGCCGAGGCGACCGGAGACCTGGATCTTCACGCCCTTGGCGCCGGAGCGCATGGCGCTCGTGAGCGCGCGCTTCATCGCGCGGCGGAAGGCGACGCGGTTCTGCAGCTGCTCGGCGATCGACTGGGCGACGAGCTTCGCGTCGAGCTCGGGCCGCTTGATCTCGAGGATGTTGACCTTGACGGCCTTGCCGGTCATCGCGTGGAGCTCCTTGCGCAGAGCGTCCACCTCCGAGCCGGACTTGCCGATCACGATCCCCGGTCGGGCCGTGTGGATGTTGACCTCGACCTCGTTCTTGTTCTTCTTGATCGTGATGTCGGACAGGCCCGCGTGCGCGAGCTTGCCGTCGATGTGATCCCGGATCTTGATGTCCTCCATCAAGTAGTCCGAGAACTCCTTCTCGTTGAACCAGGTCGACTTCCAGTCGTGGATGTAGCCGACCCGGAGAGCTTCGGGATGAACCTTCTGCCCCACGGCTACCTCCCGTTCCCTTCAGTCGTGACGAGCTCGATCGTCATGTGACTCGAGCGCTTGTTGATCTTGGTGGCGCGGCCCAGCGCGCGCGGCTGGAAGCGCTTGATCGTCGGACCCTCGTCCACGTAGGCCTTCTGGACGCGCAGCTCGTCGGGGCCGAGCTCGTAGTTGGCCTCGGCGTTCGCGATCGCCGAGTTCAGCAGCTTGAGGATGTCCGATGGAGACCGCACGCGGGGTGTGCAGCAGGATCGCGCGAGCGCGCTCGGCGTCCTTGCCGCGGATGTGGTCCATGACCAGGCGGGCCTTGCGCGGGGCGCTGCGCACGTACTTCGCGCGCGCGCTCATCACGACCGGACCCTCGGGCCGCGCGGCCCCGCCGCGACGCTGGCGACGAGCGCCGGTCTCGACCGAGCCGCGGCGCCGGCGGGGCGTCGACTTCTCGGCCTCTTCGGCGTCCTGCGCCTCGGCGGCAACGGCCTCGTCCTCGTGCTCGTCCTCGTCGGGAGCGTCCTCCGCGGCGCCTCGTCGTCCGCGGACTCGTCCTCGGCGGCAGCCTCGCCTCGGGGGCGGCCTCGACCTCGGCGGCCGCGTCGGCCTCGGCTTCCGCCACGGCCTCCTTCGCCTCGGCGTCGGCCTCGCGGACGTTGCCCTTGTTGGCGACGTCGTCGTCGGCCAGACCGGGCGATCAGCTCGGCCTTGGTGCCGCTCTTGGGCAGCCCGCGAGCCTCGAGCTCGGTCTTGAGCTCGTCGACCTTGAGCGACTCCCAGCCGCCCTCCGGCGGCGTGCGCATCTCGTCGGTCACCGCATCCTCACCCGGTCGCCACCAGCGTGACCGCGGAAGGTCCGCGTGGGCGCGAACTCGCCCAGCTTGTGGCCGACCATCGTCTCGGACACGAACACGGGCACGTGCTTGCGACCGTCGTGAACGGCGATCGTGTGCCCGACCATCTCGGGGAAGATCGTGGACGTACGCGACCAGGTCTTCACCATCTGCTTGCTGCCGGACTCGTTCATCGCCTCGATGCGCGCCAGCAGGCGCTCGTCGACGTACGGGCCCTTCTTGGACGAGCGCGACATCCTAGCGCCTCCCCTTCTTCCCGCGGCGCCGGCCGCGCACGATGAACCGATCGGACGCCTTGCGCTTCTTGCGCGTGCGGTAGCCGAGCGTCGGCACGCCCCAGGGCGTCACCGGGTGGCCGCCGGGCGTGTGGTGAGCCTCGCCGCCGCCGTGCGGATGGTCGACCGGGTTCATCGCCACGCCGCGCGTGTGCGGGCGCTTGCCGCGATGACGCGAGCGGCCGGCCTTGCCCAGCTCGACGAGCTCGTGCTCGGCGTTGCCGAGCGCGCCGATGGTGGCGCGGCAGTCGGCCGGGACCTGGCGCATCTCGCTCGAGGGCAGGCGCAGCGTGGCGTACTTGCCCTCCTTGGCGACCAGCTGGATCGAGGTGCCGGCGGAGCGACCGAGCTGGCCGCCCTTGCCGGGCTGCAGCTCGACGTTGTGCACGACCGTGCCCGTAGGGATGTCGCGCAGCGCGAGGCAGTTGCCGGGCGCGATGTCCGCGCCGGTGCCCGGAGGAGACCGTGTCGCCGACCTTGATGCGTGCGGGCGCGAGGATGTAGCGCTTCTCGCCGTCCGCGTAGTGCAGCAGGGCGATGTGCGCGCTGCGGTTCGGGTCGTACTCGATCGCGGCGACCTTCGCCGGGCACGCCGTCCTTGAGGCGCTTGAAGTCGATCTTGCGGTACTTGCGCTTGGCGCCGCCGCCGCGATGGCGCGCGGTGACGCGGCCGTTGGCGTTGCGGCCGCCGGACTTGCGCAGGCCCTCGACGAGCGCCTTCTCGGGCTCGCTCTTGGTGACCGCCTCGTGCTGCAGCCAGGTGGCGAAGCGCCGGCCCGGCGAGGTCGGCTTGTGCTTCTTGATGGCCATCAGTCGATCTCCTGGCCCTCGAACAGCTCGATCGAGTCCTCGTGGTGCAGCGTCACGATCGCCTTCTTCCAGCGTCTGCGCTGCCCTCTGGTCCAACCGCGCTGCTTGGGCTTGGGCTTGACCCAGGCGGTGCGGACGCCGGTCACGCGCACGCCGAAGATCTCCTCGACGGCGTGGCGGATCTGGGTCTTGTTCGCCCGCTCGTGCACGCGCAGCGTGTACTTGTTGGCAGCCAGCAGCGCGTAGGTCTTCTCCGAGATCACCGGCTCGATGATCACCTGGCGGGCGTTCACTTCTTCACCGCCTTCGCGGTCAGCCGCTCGAGCGCGGCCTCGGAGACGACCAGGCGCCCCGCGCCGATCACGTCGGCCACGCCGACGTCCTCGACGTGGCGCACCGTCACGCGAGCGATGTTGCGGAAGGACTTGGCGCAGTTCTGCTCGTCGTTGGCGAGCACCACCAGGATGTTGCCGCGGCCTTCGAACTTCGCCAGCGCGGCGGCCGCCTCCTTGGTGGACGGCGCCTCGAACGCGGCGGCGTCCACGGCGGCCAGCGAGGCACGCTCGGCGTGCACCGAGAGCGCTGCGCGCAGCGCGCGGCGCATCGCCTTGCGGTTGACCTTGACGGTGTAGCTGCGCGGCTTGGGACCGAAGGCCACGCCACCGCCGTAGCGGGTGGGCGACGGACTGAGCGCACCGACGCGCGCGCGGCCCGTGCCCTTCTGGCGCCAGGCCTTGGCACCGGTCATCGCGATCTCGCCGCGCGTCTTGGTCGAGGCGTTGCCGCTGCGGCGAGCCGCGAGCTCGGCGCGCACCGCCTCGTGCACGATCGGGCCGTGGAAGGTCTCGCCGAAGACGTCTGCGTCGAGTGCGAGCCCGCCCTGCTTGGAGCCGATGTAGGGAGCCTCGGCCGCCATCACGCGTCCGTCCTGATCTCGACCACGCTGCCCTTGGGGCCCGGCACGGAGCCGCGCACCAACAGCAGGTTCTCGTCGGGACGCACGTCCACGACCTCGAGGCCCTTCTGGGTCACGCGCTTGTTGCCCATCTGGCCCGGGCCGCGAATGCCCTTGAACACGCGCGCGGGATCCGCCGAGGCGCCGATCGAACCCGGGGCGCGCACGTTGTGCGAGCCGTGGGTGACCGGGCCGCGAGAGAAGTTGTGGCGCTTGACGGTGCCCTGGAAGCCCTTGCCCTTCGAGACGCCGGAGACCTTGACGGTCTGGCCCTTCTCGAAGACCGAGCCGACCTTCAGCTCGGCGCCGAGCTCCAGCTCTCCCGGCTCGCCGCGGAACTCGCAGAGGTGGCGCATCGGCCCGACGTCGGCCTTCTTCAGGTGGCCGAGCTCCGGGCGCGAGAGCTTCTTCTCGCGCACGGCGCCGAAGGCGATCTGGACCGCGTCGTAGCCGTCGCGGTCCTCGCGACGAATGCCGGTGACGAAGCAGGGACCGGCCTCGATCACGGTCACGCGCTCGACGTGCCCGTCCTCGGGGTCGAAGACCTGCGTCATGCCCAGCTTTCTTCCCAGCAGCCCGGCCATCAGATCAGCTGAATTTGGATGTCGACGCCCGCCGGCAGGTGATCGAGGCGCTGCAGCGAGTCCACCGTCTTCGGGGTGGGCTGCAGGATGTCGATCAGCCGCTTGTGCGTGCGAATCTCGAAGTGCTCGCGGGAGTCCTTGTCCTTGAACGGGCTGCGGATCACGCAGTACACGTTCTTCTCGGTCGGAAGCGGGACGGGACCCGAGACGGTCGCGCCGGTGCGCGTCGCCGTCTCCACGATCTCCTTCGCCGCCGTCTCGATCGCCGAGTGGTCGTAGGCCTTGAGCCGGATGCGGATCTTGTTTTGCGTGAGCGTGGCCATGGTGAGGACAGAGTCGGGGGCGGGCCAGACTGCGCCCGCCCCCCGCAGGTCTCCTGTCGAGGAGTACCTACTCGATGACTTCGGTGACCACCCCCGAGCCGACGGTACGTCCGCCCTCGCGGATGGCGAAGCGGAGACCTTCGTCCATCGCGATCGGCTGGATCATCTCGACGGTCATCTCGACGTTGTCGCCGGGCATGACCATCTCGGTGCCCTCGGGGAGGTTGGCCACCCCGGTGACGTCGGTGGTGCGGAAGTAGAACTGCGGCCGGTAGCCGTTGAAGAACGGGGTGTGACGGCCACCCTCTTCCTTCTTCAGGCAGTACACCTGGGCCTTGAACTTCGTGTGCGGGGTGATCGAGCCCGGCTTGCACAGCACCTGGCCGCGCTCGATGTCCTCGCGGCCGACGCCACGCAGCAGGCAGCCGACGTTGTCGCCCGCCTGGCCCTCGTCGAGGATCTTGCGGAACATCTCGACGCCGGTGACCACCGTCTTGGCGGTCTGGTCGTGGATGCCGACGATCTCGACCTCCTCGCCGGTGTGGATGATGCCCTGCTCGATGCGGCCGGTCGCGACGGTGCCGCGGCCGGTGATCGAGAAGACGTCCTCGACCGGCATCAGGAACGGCTGGTCGAGCGGACGCTCGGGCTCCGGGATGTAGCTGTCGAGGGCGTCGGCGAGCTCGAGGATCTTGTCCACGTACTCACCCTCGCCGTCGAGTGCCTTCAGGGCCGAGCCGGTGATGACCGGCACGTCGTCGCCCGGGAAGTCGTACTCGGACAGCAGGTCGCGAACCTCGACCTCGACGAGCTCCAGGAGCTCCTCGTCGTCGACCATGTCGACCTTGTTCAGGAAGACCACCACGTAGGGCACGTTCACCTGACGCGCGAGCAGGATGTGCTCGCGGGTCTGCGGCATCGGGCCGTCGGCGGCGGATACGACGAGGATGGCGCCGTCCATCTGGGCTGCGCCGGTGATCATGTTCTTGACGTAGTCCGCGTGGCCGGGACAGTCGACGTGCGCGTAGTGGCGCTTGTCGGTCTCGTACTCCACGTGGGACGTGGCGATCGTGATCCCACGCTCCTTCTCCTCCGGAGCGTTGTCGATCTCCTCGAAGCTCCGCGCCTGCCCACCGAACTTCTCGGAGAGCACCTTCGTGATGGCAGCGGTCAGCGTCGTCTTGCCATGGTCGATGTGGCCAATGGTGCCGACGTTCACGTGCGGCTTGTTGCGCTCGAACTTCTCCTTCGCCACTGCGGGCTACTCCCTTCTCAAAGATTCCCCGGGCTCAAACGGCCCGAACTTCCGAAACATACTCCTTACGCGCTCGCGCCGACCGGTTCCCCGGTGCGGTGCTCCACGATCTCCTCGGCGATGTTGCCCGGCACCTCTTCGTACCGGTCGAACTGCATCGTGTAATTCGCCCGTCCCTGGGTCGAGGAGCGCAGGTCCGTGGCATAGCCGAACATCGCCGAGAGCGGCACGCTGGCCTTCACCGCGACGGCGTTGCCGCGCGGATCCTGACCCTCGACTCTACCGCGGCGGCCCGAGAGGTCGCCGATGACGGTGCCGATGAATTCTTCGGGGGTCACGACCTCGACGGACATGACGGGCTCGAGCAGCACCGGCTTGGCGCGCTTGGCGGCTTCCTTGAGCGCCAGCGAGCCGGCGATCTTGAAGGCGATCTCCGAGGAGTCCGTGTCGTGGTACTTGCCGTCCA
This sequence comes from uncultured Thermoleophilaceae bacterium, assembly GCA_963846505.1. Lineage (GTDB taxonomy): Bacteria > Actinomycetota > Thermoleophilia > Solirubrobacterales > Thermoleophilaceae > JACVRW01. The sequence goes on from CAWJWD010000006.1 coordinate 374,940, forward strand.
CGAGCGTGGCGCGCACGTCGACCATCGGGTAGCCGGCCTTGACGCCCGACTCGAGCGCCTCCTCGATCCCCTTCTCGACGGCGGGGATGAACTCGGAGGGCACGGCGCCGCCCTTGATCTTGTTGACGAAGTCGAAGCCCTCGCCCGGCGCCGGCTCGAGGTCGATGTAGACCACGCCGTACTGGCCCGAGCCGCCGGTCTGGCGGATGAACTTGCCCTCGATCTTCTTGACGTCCTGGCGGATCGTCTCGCGGTAGGCCACCTGGGGGCGGCCGACGGCGGCCTCGACCTTGAACTCGCGCTTGAGCCGGTCGACGATCACCTCGAGGTGCAGCTCGCCCATGCCGGAGATCACGGTCTGGCCGGTCTCCTCGTCGCTGCGCACCCGGAAGGTGGGGTCCTCCTCGCCGAGGCGCTGGAGCGCCGTGCCGAGCTTCTCCTGGTCGACCTTCGTCTTCGGCTCGATCGAGAGGTGCACGACCGGGTCGGGGAAGTTCATCGTCTCCAGCACGACCGGCGCGTCGGGAGCGGCGAGCGTGTCGCCCGTCGTGGTCTGCTTGATGCCGACGCCCGCGGCGATGTCGCCGGTGTAGACCTCGTCGACCTCCTCGCGGTGGTTGGCGTGCATCATCAGGATGCGCCCGACGCGCTCGCTGCGGCCGGTGATCGTGTTCAGCAGCCGACCGCCGGCGGCGAGCTTGCCGGAGTAGACGCGGAAGTAGGTGAGCTTGCCGACGTAGGGGTCGGCCATGACCTTGAAGGCGAGCGCCGAGAAGGGCTCGTCGTCAGAGGCCGAACGCGTGACGGGCGTGCCCTCGCCGTCCTGCAGCTCGCTGCCCTGCAGGCCCTCGACGGGAGGCACGTCGAGCGGGCTCGGCAGATAGTCGATGACCGCGTCGAGCAGGGGCTGCACGCCCTTGTTCTTGAACGCGGAGCCGCAGAGCACGGGCGTCATCGAGATGTCGAGCGTCGCCTTGCGGATGTCGCGGATCAGCCGGTCCGAATCGATCGGCTTCTCTTCGAGGTAGTCCTCCATCAGCTCGTCGTCGTACTCGGCGACGGCCTCGATCAAGTGGGTGCGGGCCTCGGTGGCGGCGTCCTGGAGATCGGCGGGGATGTCGACAACCTCCCAGTCCTGACCCAGGTCGTCCTTGTAGACGATCGCCTTCATGTTCACGAGGTCGACGACGCCGGTGAAGTCGCCCTCGGAGCCGATCGGCAGCTGCACCGGCACGGGGTGCGCGCCGAGGCGGTCGATCATCGTCTGGACGGAGTACGCGAAGTTGGCGCCGATGCGGTCCATCTTGTTGATGAACGCGATGCGCGGGACGCGGTAGGTGTCGGCCTGGCGCCAGACGGTCTCGGACTGCGGCTCGACGCCGGCGACCGAGTCGAACACGGCGACGGCGCCGTCGAGCACGCGCAGCGACCGCTCGACCTCGACCGTGAAGTCGACGTGGCCGGGCGTGTCGATGATGTTGATGCGGTGATCGCGCCAGAACGCGGTGGTCGCGGCGGAGGTGATCGTGATGCCGCGCTCCTGCTCCTGCTCCATCCAGTCCATCACGGCGGCGCCCTCATGGACCTCACCGAGCTTGTGCGTCTTGCCCGTGTAGAACAGGATGCGCTCGGTCGTCGTCGTCTTGCCGGCGTCGATGTGCGCCATGATCCCGATGTTGCGGGTGTTTTCGAGCGTTACCTGTCGTGCCATGAGTTTCTCTTCGTTTCCCTACCGGTCAGCGCCTCAGCGCAGAAAAAAGGCCCAATCCGGGCCCGGTCCTGCGATCGGCTGTCGCCCGGGTGTCTTCTATGTGGTGGTGAGCATCTCCATCGACGTACTGAACCGCCAGCCAAGTTCGGTGTTCCCACGTGGCTGAGGGGGAACGCGCACAGAGGGGGAACTCCGCCCGCGAAGCGACGAAGGATGGTAGCAGGCAAATGGCCTCCCGAACGGGTCGATTCGCCCGCCCTGCAGAGCGCCCCAACCCCCTCGTCATCGGGGTGCTGGCGCTGGGGGTCTTGGCCGGGATCCTGATGCTGATCTCGCTGTTCTCGACGATCGCCTCGGTGGACGTCGCCAACGGCAGCTGCGAGGTCATCAACGACGCCAACCCCGAGCTCGCCGACCGCTGCTCGCTGAGCGGCTTCGAGCGCCACAGCATCGCCTTCCTGCTGCTCGGCGTGATCGCCCTGGCGCTCGCCTACGGCGCCGGCCCCGGCCGCTCGCGCCCCGCGGCCCTCGGCCTGCTCGCCGTCGGCGCGATCGCCCTGGTCCTCGCCCTGCTGGTGGACCTGCCCGTCACCGACGACACCGGCGCGATCGGTCGCGACTTCGAGGGCGCCACCGCAAGCGCCGGCACCGGCCTCTGGATCGAGGTGGTCTCCGGCGTGCTCGCGCTCGGGGCGGGCGGGTTGGCGCTGCTGATCCCGAAGCCGCCCCCACCGCCCCATCGCCGGCGCGAGCGCTCGGGGGACTCCACGCCTCCGGCACGCCAACGGCCGGGGCGTCCGACGAGACAGCGCCCGTCGCAGGACGGCGAGCGGACCGCGAAGCGACCGTCGAAGGCCGACCCGGAGGAGTAGTGCCGATCTTCGACTTCGAGTGCGACGCGTGCGGCACCCGCTTCGAGGAGCTGGCGGCGGTCGGCGAGACCCCCGCCTGTCCCAGCTGCGGGAGCCAGCGAGTCCAGCGTCGTTGGTCCCCCGTCGCCCCAGCCGGCCACAACCTCACGCCCACGGGCAAGACGCGCGCCGAGAGCAACGCCCGTCGCACCGAACGCGAGGCGAAGCGTCAGGCGGGGTTCGCGGAAGACCGCAAACGTCGGCGTTCGAACTGAAGCGGACCGCTGGTTGCAGCGGTCCGAGAGGCGAGCATGGCGGCGGACGCAGGGAGCGTGGCGGGCGCCAGCCCGCGAGCGACCGAGGACTCCGCCAGGCGACGCTTATCGGACCGCTGCTACCAGCGGTAGTGGGCGAAGGCTTTGTTGGCCTGCGCCATCCGGTAGATGTCGTCCTTGCGCTTGAACGCCCCGCCCTGTTGGGACTGGGCGTCCGAGAGCTCGCCGGCGAGGCGTTCGGACATCGTCTTCTCGCGGCGATTGCGTGCGAACTCGACGAGCCAGCGCACGGCGAGCGTGCGGGCACGACGCTGGGGCACCTCGACGGGCACCTGGTAGGTGGCGCCGCCGACGCGACGGGAGCGAACCTCGAGCGACGGGGTCAGCGCCTTGATCGAGCTCTCGAGGGCGGGCACCGGGTCTTCGTTGGTGCGGCGCGAGAGGATCTCGAGCGCGTCGTAGACGATCTTCTCGGCGGTGGACTTCTTGCCGTCGATCATCACCTTGTTGATGACCTGCTGGACGAGCTTGGACCCGTACATCGGATCGGGATCGATCGGGCGAACCCCGGCTGCTGCGCGGCGCGGCATCGGCGCTACCTAGCCTTGGCGCCGTACTGGGAGCGCGCCTTCTTGCGGTCGCTGACGCCAGCGGCGTCGAGCGTTCCGCGCACGACCTTGTAGCGCACGCCCGGAAGATCCTTGACACGACCGCCGCGCACGAGCACGACGGAGTGCTCCTGCAGGTTGTGGCCCTCGCCCGGGATGTAGCAGGTGACCTCCATCCCGTTGGTCAGCCGCACACGCGCGACCTTGCGCAGCGCGGAGTTCGGCTTCTTGGGGGTGGTGGTGTAGACCCGCGTGCAGACGCCGCGCCGCTGTGGTGCGGCGATGCGCGCCTTGCGACCCTGCCCGGACTTGAGACCGGGGGTCGAGACCTTCTTCTTGGGCTTGCGGCGGCCCTTGCGGACGAGCTGGTTGATGCTGGGCATGCGGCGCGGGATAGTAGCAGCGTGTGGCGTAGCCTGGCCGGCCATGCCGCTCGACCAACATCGCGGAGGGTCGGGTGAGCCGCTCGTGCTGCTGCACGGGATCGGCCACACCTGGCGGGGTTGGAAGCCGATGCTGCCCGGTCTGGAGCAACGCTTCGACGTGCTGGGCGTGGACCTGCCCGGCTTCGGCCACTCGCCACCGCTGCCCGGACGCGCGGTCACGATCGAGGCGTTCGCGGACGCCGTCGAGGAGGCGATGGACGCGGTCGGCTTCGAGCGCCCGCTGGTGTGCGGCAACTCGCTCGGCGGCTGGATCTCGCTGGAGCTGGCCCGCCGCGACCGCGTGCGCGCTGTCGTCGCCATCTCGCCGGCGGGTCTGATGGCGCCGCGGGAGGCGAGTGGGCGCGCATCGTGCTGAACTCGATGCGCGAGATGGTCAAGGGCGCGCCGGCGGTGGCGCCGCTGCTGCGCACGGCGGCGGGGCGCACGCTGCTCGGCGGTCCGTCGCTGGGCCGGCCCTGGCGCGCCGATCCGGACGACCTGATCGAGCAGGCGCGAGCTGCTGGCCAACGCGCCGGGCTGGGTTCGCACGCTCGGGGAGCTGCGGCCGAACAGCACGTCGCCGGGCTGGAGTCGATCCGCTGCCCGGTGCTGGTGCTCTGGGGTACGCGCGACGTGATCCTGATCCCGCGCCAAGGCCGCCGCTTCGAGCACCTGATCGACGGCGCCGAGCTGAAGTACCTGAAGGGACTCGGGCACGTGCCGATGTCCGACGATCCGGACCTGCTGGTGGACGAGATCACCCGCTTCGCCGAGCGGATCGCGACGCCGCGCCTGCCGCGCGGCCTAGCGCGCCTCGGCGGCGCGCAGCGGCGCCGGCGTGAGCGCGGCGGCGACGATCACGAGCACGAACGCGCTGCTCTGCAGCACGATCCCGAGCGGGTCGCTCGGCATCGGGTCGCCGAAGACGAGGATGCCGCCGCTGATGGCGGAGATGTTCGCCGCGGCGCTCGTGAGCGTGATGACCGGGACGGCCTCGCCCTTCTGCAGGCCGCGGGCGGAGGCGAAGAAGGCCAGCACCGAGGCGATGACGCAGGTCAGCGTCCAGGGCGAGACGAGCCCGAGTACGCCCTCGCTGCCGACCGAGCCGGTGAGCGCCTTGATCGCGACGTCGGAGACGCCGAACAGGATGCCGGCGGCGACGCCGAGCATCACGCCGTGGTGCTCGTGCCGCCGAGACGCGGGGACAGCACGAGGAAGGTGCCGATCGCCAGCAGCGCGGATTCGAACGCCACCATGCCGACGACCGAGTAGCCGGAGTGGACGCCGGTGTGGGCCGGCAGCGTGATCGCCAGCAGCACGAGGCCGAGGGCGGTCAGGCCGACTCCCGCCCACTGGCGGTTGCCGACGCTGTAGCCGAAGAAGCGCTCGGCCATCACGGTCAGGAAGACGAGCCCGCCGGAGATGACCGCCTGGACGAGCGACAGCGGCGCGAGTGCGAGCGCGCCGACGTGCAGGCACCAGGCGCCGAGGGCGACGATCATGCCGGCCGTGAACCAACGGGAGCCGAACAGGCCGACGGCGCTGCGCAGCGGGTGCCGGAGGCTGACGTCGGGCGCGTCGTTGGCGCCGCGGTGCTTCAGCAGGAAGCCGACGTTGGTCGCCAGCGCGCAGCCGAGCGAGAGCAGGATGCCGAGTTGTAGCGTCAAGAGGTGGTGCGAAGAGTGATCTGGGTCTGGCCTTGGCGGGAGAGGCGGTTCCCAACCAGTACTTCGAGGTATCGGCGTTGGCGCCTCCCGCTTGAATGAGAAGCCCCGGGAGTCGTCAATCCAACGTCATCGAGTGCAACAACTGTCAAACACCATGGAACACGAGTGGAAAGACCACCGATCCTCTTCGTCGACGTCGACGGCGTCATCAGCCTGTTCGGCTTCGCTCCGAGCGTGGAGAACCTGCCCGGGCCCCTGCACCTGATCGACGGCGTCGCGCACTGCATTCCCCCGGCCGTCGGCGCCAGGCTGATCAGGCTAGCTGAAGATTTCGAGCTTGTCTGGGCAACCGGCTGGGAGCAGCGCGCGAACGACCATCTCCCCTACATCCTCGAGCTGCCCTTCCGCAACCTGCCCTGCCTGACCTTCGACGGCCGTGCCGTCTTCGGCTCGGCGCACTGGAAGCTGGGGGCGCTGGACGAGTACTCCTACGGCCGGCCGGCGGCGTGGATCGACGACAACATCGACGAGGCCTGCGTGGCCTGGGCCGCGGGTCGCGACCAGCCCACGCTGCTGGTGGAGACCGACCCCTCGACGGGGCTCACCGACGAACACGTCGAGCAGCTGCTTGCCTGGGCTGCCGAGCTGCGCACCGCCGAGAGGGGCCAACGCGCACGGGGGCGCCGTGCCCGCTGAGAACGCCGTCAAGGCCAAGAAGCGCTGCTGCAAGGCAGGCCGCGCTGCAAGCGCTGCCCCGTGGTGCTCGGCCCGACAGATCGGCGGCGGCAGGAAGACGTATTTGCGGCCGCTCTTCTCCTGGTCCAGCAGCCCACGCTGGGTCAGATCGGCCAGGTCGCTACGCGCGGTTTCGTGCGTCACGTCATGGCTCGCCGCGTGGGAGGCGAAGGTGTAGACGGCATCGGGCCTGCGAACCGCATCGCCCAAGAGCGCGAGTTGGCGATGGTTGAAGCGCGCGGAGCCACGGATCAGACGTTCGATGTCCTGGATCTCGGTGACCTTCTCACCGAGATAGGTATGAAGCTCCTCGACCGCTCGCTGGATCACCGAGAGCTGGTGCAGCAGGAAGTAATCGTCGTGTCTCCCTCATCGGTCTCGGTCAGCAGAAATGCGCGGGCGTATTGCGAAGGCGCCTCGCGCAAGATGCGAGAGATGGACAGGTACTCGGTCAGCCAGTAGCCCTGGACTCGCATGGACCAGTAGAAGAGGGCGCGGGCCGTCCGCCCATTCCCGTCCTCGAAGGGATGGTCGTATGCCAGCCAGAAGTGCAGGAGAATCGCGCGGACGACCGGATGGATGAATGCGTCCGGATCGTCACGCTGGTTCGCAAAGACACAAAGCAACTCCATTCGCTCAGGCAGCTGCGACGCAGGCGGTGGCCTGTGGGTCACGCTGCGGTCTTGAACGTCGACAACCGTGACGCGCTTGGCGCGGGCGTCTGGAGGCGGCCGGCGGCCGCAGGAGCGTCCAAGGTGCCCTCGCTAAGAAGCGCTGCAGCTCAGGACGAGGGCCGGGGTGAGCGTGTCATCCATCTCCGTTCGCATGAACTGCAGCGCCCGATAGTTATTCAGGATCATCTGCTCGCTGCGGTCCTTCGCCGGCCGGCCGGAGCGGAGCATCTCCTTCGCGGCGGCGCGCGAGGGCGCGCGCCCTCCAGCTGACTCGACCTGATTGCCTCCTCCATCAGGGAGTTGACGAGGTAGTGCTGCTTGGCTTGACCGTCCGCCGTGACCATCTCCGGCATTGCGATCTCGCCGCTGCAACGCTGATCGATCTGATGGAGTTGCCGCAGCACCTCGTCCGGCGTGCGACGCGAACGGCTGGCCGTCAGGATCGTGCAGCGGAAGCGAGCGCAGCAGAGGTCGACGGGAGAACTTGATCGCCAGCCACCACTCCTCGTGGGTCAACCCCGGCGGCGAGTCCAGGTGACGCAGCTTGTCCCAATGCAAGTACGGGGCGGTGGCGCCCTCCATGTACGGGATCGCCAGTCCGGGCTTCACGCGCTCGAGCAGGTCGACGAAGCTAGGGGCTGGTTGAACGTACATGGCTTACTCCAAGTTTGCACCAAGGAAATCTTGGATTTGGAGTTAGCCTAGCACGAAATCCAAATCCTAACAATTCTTGGAATTTGCTTGGAGTAGCGGCGGCTTCAACGCAAAGGGGCCTCCCGCTAGGCGGCCCTCGTTGCAGGCGTTTCTGACGTTCCGGCTAGGACTCCGAGGAGGTGGAGCCGTCACCGTCGGCGGGCAAGTCGGCCAGCTCGGAGAAGGCCTCCGCGCCGTCGTCGCCGCCGCCGAAGCCGAAGCCCTCGATCTCGCCGGAGTCGGTCAGGCCGAGCTCGGCGGCGAGCTCGCCCTCGTCGAGCAGGCCCATCTCCTCCGGCGCGTGCCGGCGGATCGGCTCGGTCGGCTCGATCTCCAGCCGCCGGTAGCGGCGCAGGCCCGTAGCCGCCGGGATCAGCTTCCCGATGATCACGTTCTCCTTGAGGCCGAGCAGACGGTCGGTCTTGCCCTCGAGCGCCGCGTCGGTGAGCACCTTCGTGGTCTCCTGGAAGGACGCCGCCGACAGGAACGAGTCCGTCGCCAGCGAGGCCTTGGTGATGCCGAGGATGATCTCCTCGAACTCGGCCTGCTCCTTCTTGGCCTTCTTGAGGTCGGCGTTGACCTGCAGGAACTCGTTGCGGTCGACGAACTGGCCCGGCAGGTAGTCGCTGTCGCCCTTCTGGTCGACCCGGACCTTCTTCATCATCTGCCGCACGATGACCTCGATGTGCTTGTCATCGATGTCGACGCCCTGCGACGTGTAGACCTTCTGCACCTCGCGCACGAAGTACACCTCGGTCGCCGTGCGCCGGGCCGGCTGGTCCTCGCCGCCGTAGGCGAGCAGGTCGTGCGGGTAGATCGAGCCCTCGTTGAGCTGATCGCCCGGCTGGACCTTCTGCCCGGACTCCACCAGCAGGCGCGTGCGCCGCGGGAACGAGTAGGCGTGCTCCTCGCCGGCGGCGTCGCTGATGACGACCTTGAGGCCCTTCTCGGTGTCCTCCACCGACGCGGTGCCCTCGACCGTCGCCAGCTCCGCCTGCCCCTTCGGCTTGCGCGCCTCGAACAGCTCCACCACGCGCGGCAGACCGTGCGTGATGTCCGCGCCGGCGACGCCGCCGGTGTGGAAGGTCCGCAGCGTCAGCTGGGTGCCCGGCTCGCCGATCGACTGGGCGGCGATGATGCCGACCGCGTCGCCGATCGCGACGAGCTTGCCCGTCGCCGGGGCCTTGCCGTAGCAGCCCTGGCAGAGGCCCTCCGCCATGCACTTGAGCACCGAGCGCACCGGCACGAACGCGTCGTGGTCGTCGCCGTAGGCCTCGGCCATCTCGGCGACGTGGGCGTTCGTGATCAGCGTGCCCTTCTTCAACAGCTCGCGGCCGCGCTTGGTCGCGAAGTCCGCCGCGGCGAAGCGTCCCTCGAGCTGTCCGTTGGCCCGGCCGGCCTCGTCGAACAGCGGCATGCGGATGAACTCCTTGGTGCCGCAGTCCTCGTCGCGCACGATCACGTCCTGCGCGACGTCCACCAGGCGCCGGGTGAGGTACCCGGAGTCGGCGGTGCGCAGCGCCGTGTCCGCGAGGCCCTTGCGGGCGCCGTGGGTCGAGATGAAGTACTCGAGCACGGTCAGGCCTTCCATGAAGTTGGCCTTGATCGGACGCTCGATGATCTCGCCCTTCGGATTGGCCATCAGGCCGCGCATGCCGGCGAGCTGACGGATCTGCTTGAAGGAGCCGCGAGCGCCCGAGTTGGCCATCATGAAGATGGGGTTCAGGTGATGGAGGTGGTCCTGCATCGCCTGGCCCACCTCCTCGGTGGCGGCGGTCCACTGCTCGATGACCGCCTCCTTGCGCTCCTCCTGGGAGATGAGGCCGGTGTCGTACTGCTCCTGGACCTCGCCGACGGCCTGCTCGTAGCCCTGGAGGATCTTCTCCTTGGTGGGCGGGATGACGACGTCGTTCTTCGAGATCGTGATGCCGGCCTGGGTCGCGAAGTGGAAGCCGAGCTCCTTGAAGGCGTCCAGCACCATCGCGGTGGCGTACGGACCGTGGACGGCCACGAGCCCCTCGATCACGGCCGCCATGTCCCGCTTCTTGAGCGGGGTGTTGGCGAAGTCGTAGGTCGCGGGGTCGTACTCGCTCTCCGAGCGCCTCCTCCAACGCGCGCTCGATGCGCTCGTTGAAGATGATGCGCCCGACGGTCGTCAGCACGTGGTCCTCACGGTGCCGCCGGCGGTACTCGGCGAGGTCGTGCAGCTTCACGTTGCCGCTCTCGTAGGAGAGCTCCGCCTCCTGCGCGGAGCGGAACACGTGCGGCCGCGCGCCGTCCTTCTTCTCGTCCCACTTGCCGCCGAAGAGCTTCTCCTCGAGCGAGGCCAGCTCCTCCGCGTCGGGGCCGTAGGTCAGGTAGTACGAGCCGAGCACCATGTCCTGGGAGGGCACGGCGAGCGGCGAGCCGTGCGCCGGCGAGAGGATGTTGTTCGCCGACAGCATCAGCAGCCGGGCCTCCGCCTGCGCCTCCGCGGACAGCGGCACGTGCACGGCCATCTGGTCGCCGTCGAAGTCCGCGTTGAACGCGTGACAGACGAGCGGATGCACCTGGATCGCCTTGCCCTCCACGAGCACCGGCTCGAACGCCTGCAGACCGAGGCGGTGGAGCGTCGGCGCACGGTTGAGCAGCACCGGGTGCTCCTGGATGACCTCCTCGAGCACGTCCCAGACCTCGGGGATCATCGAGTCGACCATCTTCTTGGCCGCCTTGATGTTCTGCACCGACTTGCGCTCGACCAGCCGCGCCATGATGAACGGCTTGAACAGCTCGAGCGCCATCAGCTTGGGCAGGCCGCACTGGTGGAGGCGCAGCTCCGGACCGGCCACGATGACCGAACGGCCGGAGTAGTCCACGCGCTTGCCGAGCAGGTTCTGGCGGAACCGGCCCTGCTTGCCCTTGAGCATGTCCGAGAGCGACTTCAACGGACGGTTGCCCGGGCCCGTGACGGGCCGGCCGCGGCGGCCGTTGTCGAACAGCGCGTCGACGGCCTCCTGCAGCATGCGCTTCTCGTTGTTGACGATGATCTCGGGCGCGCCGAGGTCGAGCAGCCGCTTGAGCCGGTTGTTGCGGTTGATCACGCGGCGGTAGAGGTCGTTGAGGTCGGACGTCGCGAAGCGACCGCCGTCGAGCTGCACCATCGGGCGCAGCTCCGGCGGGATCACCGGCACGGCCTCCAGGACCATGTCCTGGGGCTTGTTGTCCGAGTTGAGGAAGGCCGAGACGACCTTCAGGCGCTTGACCGCACGGCTCTGCTTCTGGCCCTTGGCGGTCTTGACCTGGTCCTCGAGCTCCTCGCGCTCCTCCTCGAGGTTCACCTGCTCGAGCAGGTCGCGCACCGACTCGGCGCCCATGCCGCCGCGGAAGTACTCGCCGAACCCGAACGGCGATCCGAAGCGGTCCTTGAGCTCGCGGAAGAGCGTCTCGTCGGCCACCACCAGCTTGGACTCCATGGTCTGGAACAGCTCCCAGACCTGGCCCATGCGAGTGATCGCGTCCTCGATGTAGGCCTCGGTGTCGGCGATGTCGGCCTCGAACTGCTTGCGCAGCTCCTTCTCCATCTTCTCGCGCTCGTCGTCGGCCAGCTTCTTGAGGTTGACGTCGAGCGTGTCGGCCCAGATCAGGTCGTCGTCGTTGAAGCCCTTCTGGTCGCCGGTCGAGAGGTAGGCGACGCGGCGCTCGAGCGACTCGCGCAGCTCCAGCACGCGCTCCTCGCGCTCGGCCTCGTAGGCGTCGGTGACCTTCTGGACCTCGCCCTCGAGCTCGCCCAGATCCTTCTGGCGCGCCTCGTCGTCCACCCACGTCACGATCGACGCGGCGAAGTAGAGGACCTTCTCGAGCTCCTTGGGAGCCATGTCGAGCAGGTAGCCGATGCGGCTCGGCACGCCCTTGAAGAACCAGATGTGCGAGACGGGCGCGGCCAGGTCGATGTGACCCATGCGCTCGCGGCGCACCTTCGAGCGCGTGACCTCGACGCCGCAGCGCTCGCAGACGATGCCCTTGTAGCGGACCCGCTTGTACTTGCCGCAGTAGCACTCCCAGTCCTTGGTGGGACCGAAGATGCGCTCGCAGAAGAGGCCGTCCTTCTCCGGCTTCAGCGTGCGGTAGTTGATCGTCTCCGGCTTGACGACCTCGCCGGAGCTCCAGGATCGGATCTGCTTCGAAGACGCGAGCCCGATCTTGATTGCGTCGAAATTATTGATGTCGATCATGTAATTCCTTAATCCCTCTCGTCGGGCTCCGGCCTACTCCTCGATGTACTCGGCGTCCTGCTCGGCCTTGGACTCGGACGTCTGACCGCCCTCGCCCTGGACCTCGACCTTCTCCTCGGTCTCGTCGGCCGCCTCCCCGTCCGTGGCGCGAACGCCGGAGAGGTCGATGCCGAGCTCCTCGGCGGCCCGCAGCAGGTCGTCGTCCTCGTCGCGCATCTCGACGCCGGCGCCCTCCTCCGAGCGCACGTCCACGTCCAGCGCGAGCGACTGCATCTCCTTCAGCAGCACCTTGAACGACTCCGGGATGGAGGGCTCGGCGATGTTCTCGCCCTTGACGATCGCCTCGTAGGCCTTCACGCGCCCGACGGTGTCGTCGGACTTGATCGTGAGCATCTCCTGGAGGGTGTACGCCGCGCCGTAGGCCTCGAGCGCCCACACCTCCATCTCGCCGAAGCGCTGGCCGCCGAACTGCGCCTTGCCGCCCAGCGGCTGCTGGGTGACGAGCGAGTAGGGACCGGTGCTGCGCGCGTGGATCTTGTCGTCCACGAGGTGCAGCAGCTTCAGGATGTACATGTAGCCGACGGTGACGGTCTCCTCGTACGGCTCGCCCGTGCGCCCGTTGTAGAGCTGGAGCTTGCCCGAGCAGCGCCGGCCCGGACGGGCCGACTTGTCGACGTCGAAGTTGATGCCGCGCGCCTCGCCGTGCTGATCGGCCCAGCGCACGAGCGCCTCGTCGACGTCCTCGACGGTGGCGCCGTCGAACACCGGCGTGGCCGTGTAGACCTTGCCGCCGTTCTCCAGCGACTGCTTGTAGGCCTCCGAGCCGTCGTCGTACCAGCCGTTGCCGGCGACCCAGCCGAGGTGCGTCTCGAGGATCTGCCCGATGTTCATCCGGCTCGGCACGCCGAGCGGGTTGAGGATGACGTCGACCGGGGTCCCGTCCTCGAGGTGCGGCATGTCGGCCTCGGGCACGATCTTCGAGATCACGCCCTTGTTGCCGTGGCGGCCGGCGAGCTTGTCGCCCTCGGCGATCTTGCGCTTCTTGGCCACGTACACGCGCACGAGGTCGTTGACGCCCGGCGGCAGGTCGTCGTCGTTGTCGCGGCTGAAGGTCTTGACGTCGATGACGACGCCGCCCTCGCCGTGCGGCACCTTGAGCGAGGTGTCGCGGACCTCGCGCGCCTTCTCCTTGAAGATCGCGCGGATCAGCTTCTCCTCGGCCGTCAGCTCGGTCTCGCCCTTCGGCGTGACCTTGCCGACGAGCAGGTCGCCGGAGCCGACCTCGGCGCCGATGCGGACGATGCCGCGGTCGTCGAGGTTGCGCAGCGACTCCTCCGAGCGGTTCGGGATGTCGCGGGTGATCTCCTCGTCGCCGAGCTTGGTGGTGCGGGCGTCGATCTCGTACTCCTCGATGTGGATCGAGGTGAGCTCGTCGTCCTTGACCAGACGCTCGGAGATGATGATCGCGTCCTCGAAGTTGTAGCCCTCCCAGGACATGAAGGCGACCAGGCAGTTCTTGCCCAGCGCCAGCTCGCCCGCGCTCGTCGAGGAGCCGTCGGACAGCACCGCGCCCGCCTTCACCTTCTGCCCGCTGATGACGCGCGGCTTCTGGTGGATCAGCGTCCCCTGGTTGGAGCGCATGAACTTGTGGAGGTCGTACTCGTCCCTGCTCTCGCCGGTGTCGATCACGATCCGCTCGGCATCGACGTAGTCGACGGTACCGGCGTTGCGCGCGACCAGCACGTCGCCCGAGTCCGTGGCCGCCCGCACTTCCATGCCGGTGCCCACGAACGGCGCGTCGGTCTTGAGCAGCGGCACGGCCTGGCGCTGCATGTTCGAGCCCATCAGCGCGCGGTTGGCGTCGTCGTGCTCGAGGAACGGGATCAGGCCCGTGGCCACCGACCAGATCTGGTTCGGCGACACGTCCATCAGGTCGACGTCCTTCGGCGCGACCAGCACCAGCTCGCCCTCGCGCGCGCGGCACTCCACCTGCGGCCCCTTGAGCTTGCCGGTCTTGAAGTCCAGCTCGGCGTTGGCCTGCGCGATGACGTAGTTCTCCTCCTGGGTGGCGTCCAGGTGGACGATCTCGTCGCTCACGATGCCGTCGTTGACGACGCGGTACGGCGTGGTCACGAAGCCGAACTCGGACACCTGCGCGAACGAGGACAGCGACCCGATCAGGCCGATGTTCGGCCCCTCGGGGGTCTCGATCGGGCACATGCGGCCGTAGTGCGTCGGGTGCACATCGCGCACCTCGATCGGCGCGCGCTCGCGCGTGAGGCCGCCGGCGCCGAGCGCCGACAGGCGGCGGCGGTGCGTGAGGCCCGTGAGCGAGTTCGTCTGGTCCATGAACTGCGACAGCTGGGAGGACCCGAAGAACTCCTTCTGGGCCGCCACGACCGGGCGGATGTTGATGATCGTCTGCGGCGTGATCGTGTCCGAGTCCTCGGTCGTGAGGCGCTCGCGCACGACCCGCTCCATGCGGTACAGGCCGATCCGGAAGGCCTCCTGGATCAGCTCGCCGACGGTGCGCAGACGGCGGTTGCCGAAGTGCTCGTACTCGTCGAGGTGATCGGCGATCGGCTCGCGCGGCATCGAGATCGCCTCGAGCGCGAAGTCCTTGATCGGCTCCTCGCCGTTGCCCTCGTCGAACATGCCCGACTCGGGGATGCCGAGGATCTTCGGCAGCGAGATGAGCTCCTTGATCAGCTCGATGATGTCCCGCGGGGTGAGCGTGCGGGTGTCGAGCGACTCGTCGACGTGCAGGCGCGCGTTGAGCTTGTAGCGGCCGACGCGCGTGAGGTCGTAGCGCTTGGGATCGAAGAACAGCTGGTTGAGCAGGTTCTTGGCGGCGTCGATCGACGGCGGCTCGCCCGGGCGCTGCTTCTTGAACAGCTCGATCAGCGAGCCATCCTCGGACTTCGTGACCTCGGTGTCGGCATCGAGCGTGAGCCGGATGTAGAGGCTCTCGTCGAACAGGCCGAGGATCTCCTCGTCGGTCCCGGTCCAGGTCTCGGGCACGTAGCCGCCCTCGCGCAGCGTGTCCCCCATCGCGCGCAGCAGGACGGAGACCGGCAGCTTGCGCTTGCGGTCGATGCGAACGTAGACGCGACCCTTCTTGTCGATCTCGAGCTCGAGCCAGGAGCCGCGGGCCGGCATCAGGTTCGCGATGAAGACCTGCTTCTCGCGGTCCTTGGGCTCCATCACGTAGGCGCCCGGCGAGCGCACCAGCTGCGTCACGACGACGCGCTCGGTGCCGTTGATGATGAAGGTGCCCCAGTCGGTCATCCAGGGGAAGTCGCCCATGAAGACCGACTGCTCCCGGATCTCACCGGTCTCACGGTTCTGGAAGGCGACCTTGACCGTCAGTGGACGGGCGTAGGTCATGTCCTTCTCGCGGCACTCGGAGATCGAGGCCACGGGCTCGTCGAAGTGGATCTCCTCGAAGACGACGGCGAGGTTGCCCGTGTAGTCCTCGATCGGCGAGACGTCGTCGATGGTCTCCCGCAGACCGCCCTTCTCCGTGTCGACCAGCCACTCGAACGAGCGCCGCTGGATGTCGATCAGATTGGGAACGTCTACGGCGTTCTCGAGGCGCGAGAACGAGCGGCGAGTGCGAGCAGCGTCAACACGTGCCAAGACGGCAACTCCTTCGGAAGCGGGTGGAACAGAGGGGGCAGACCGGGCGCAAAGCGCGACCGACCAGAATAGCAGAGCGAGGCCCGCCCCATCCAGGGGCGGATGCAGACCGCCCTTCGGCGGTCTGCGAGGCCATCACGGACCCCGTCCCGAGGCGCCAGGGATATGTGCCGGCGCACTGCTCGAGGGACGGCTGCGGCTATAGGCCGCCCGTGAGGGTAGCGCGTTCGCGCAGCGCGCGCATCCCCAGGGCGGCGACGGCCGCGCCATAGAGCGGATACGGCAACCGCAGCCCCCGCTCGGACAGCGGCCACAGCAGCGGCACGCCGGGCCCGCTGACGAGGTCGCGCGCGTAGTGGGCGCAGATCCCGGCCGCCAGTGCCCGCTGTCGGGCGGCCGCCAGCAGGGCGGGCACGAGCAGCGTGTGCGTGGGCGGGCGCGGATCGTTCTCGGTCGGGTGCTGCTCGGCCAGGGCGAGCGGGACGTGGTCGGCGTCGATCAGCAGCGAGCCGGCGAGGAAGGCGACGGCGTCGCGGCGCGACTGCGGTGGGACGTTGAGCAGGACCAGGACCGCGGTCGCGAGGTGAGCCGGTTCGTCGAAGACGCCGATCGCCAGCCAGCGTGGCGTGCGCCGGTGGATGACGTAGTCCGCGACCGCGACGGTCGCGACACAGCCGATCGCGAGCGCCCGGCCCCGGAACGACGAGGGGCCGCCCGGTGGCGGCCCCTCGCGAAAGCGCATCGCGACGGAGAGCTACTTGAGCTCGACGCTGCCGCCGGCCTCTTCCAGCTCGCCCTTGAGCTTGTCGGCCTCGTCGCGCTCGATGCCCTCCTTGATCGGCTTCGGCGCCTCGTCGACGAGCGCCTTGGCCTCCTTGAGGCCCAGCCCGGTGGCGGCGCGCACGACCTTGATCACCTGGATCTTCTTGTCGCCCGGGGCGGTCAGCACGACGTCGACCGTGGAGGACTCCTCCTCGGCGGCGGCCTCGCCGCCACCCCCGCCGGCGGCCGGAGCGGCGGCAGCGACCGCGGTCGCGGACACGCCGAACTCCTCCTCCAGCGACTTGATCAGCTCGGACAACTCGAGCACGGACATCTTCTTGATCTCTTCGATCAACTCTGCAGCGGTGGCCATCTAGCCCTCCTTCGATTCCTCGCCCTGGGAGGGCGCGTCAGTTTCATCAGTCTCAGCGGCGGACGCTTCGGCGTCCGCGTCGGTCTCAGCGGCCGGCTCCTCCGGGGAAGCCTCCTCCGCAGCGGGCGCCTCGTCGGCCGCAGCCTCCTCGGTCGGCGTCTCCGCCGCCGGCGCTTCCTCGGCAGCGGCCTCGTCGGCCGGCGCTTCCTCCACCGGTGCTTCGGCGGCCGGTGCCGCTTCCGCCGGAGCCTCCTCCGCAGCCGGTGCCTCAGCGACGGCAGCGCCCTCGCCGCGGGGGACCATGCCCTCGTCGGCGATCTGCTTCAGCTGGATCGCGAGGCCGGAGATCAACGCGTTCAACCCGCGGACCAGGCCGGTGATCGGCGAGGCGATCATGCCGACCAGCTGGCCGTGGAGCACCTCGCGGGCGGGCAGCCGCGCCAGCGCGCCGATCTGCTCGGCGGTGAGCGCGTCGCCGTTCATCACGCCGCCCTTGAACTCGAGCAGCTCCGTCTCTCTGCGGAACTGCGCGAGCGCCTTGGCGGCCAGCGCGACGTCGCCGTCGGCGCGCACGAAGGTGAACGCGGTCGGCCCTTCGAGCAGCTGCTTGAGGTCCTCGGCGTTCGCCTGGTCGGCCGCTCTCTTGGTCAGCGTGTTCTTGACGACCCGGAAGCCCGCGCCCGCCTCGTTGAGCTTCGAGCGCAGCTCTGCGACCTGCGGTACCGAGATCCCGCGGTAGTCGACGGCGAAGATCGCCTCCGACTCCTGGATCTGGGCGGCGACCTCCTCGATCGCCGCTGCCTTCTGTTCTCTGTTCATCTCAGTCCGTTCGTTCCGTTAGAAGCAACGAGCCCGCTCTTCAGGCGGGCTCACGGAACGTCGGACGTGGTCGGTCCGGTGCTTCGCTCGCTCCGCCTGTCTCGGACTTCCGCCCCGCAGGGCTGCCGAGGGTCTCGGGCAGAAACGCTGTCTCGCGATCAGGCTACCGCGACCTGGTCCTCCGCGATGTCGCGCGTACGGGTGGGATCGATCTTGATCCCGGGGCTCATCGTGGTCGTGAGCGTGATCGTGCTCAAGTAGCGCCCCTTGGCCGAGGCGGGCTTGGCCCGCATCAGCTCGTCGATCAGCGCAGCGTAGTTCTCGAGCAGCACCTGGCCCTCGAAGCTCGCCTTGCCGATCGGCAGGTGCACGATCGCGTGACGATCGGTGCGGTACTCGATCTTGCCGGCCTTGGACTCGGCCACCGCCTTGGCGACGTCCATCGTCACGGTGCCGACCTTCGGGTTCGGCATCAGCCCCGCGGGGCCGAGGACGCGGCCGAGGCGACCGACCACCGGCATCATGTCCGGGGTCGCGATCGCGACGTCGAAGTCCGTGAAGCCCTCGTCCTGGATGCGCTGGGCGAGGTCCTCGGCGCCGACGTGGTCCGCGCCGGCCTCCTCGGCCTCGCGCGCCTTGTCCCCCTTGGCGAAGACGGCGACCGTCATCTCCTTGCCGAGCCCATGCGGCAGCGAGATCGTGCCGCGCAGCTGTTGGTCGGCGTGGCGGACGTTCAGGCCGGTGCGCACGTGGACCTCGACGGTCTCGTCGAACTTCGCCGTCGAGAAGCCCTTCAGCAGCTCGACGGCCTCGCGTGGCGCGTAGACGCGCTCGCGGTCGACGCCGTCGAGGTTGGTGCGGTAGCGCTTGCCGTGCTTGGGCATCTCAGCTCCCGATCTCCACGCCCATCGAGCGAGCGGTGCCGGCGATGATCTTCTCGGCCTGCTCGATGTCGTTCGCGTTGAGGTCCGGCAGCTTCTGCTCCGCGATCGCCCGCAGCTTGGCCTGGGACAGCGTCCCGACCTTCTCGCGGTTGGGCTCGCCCGAGCCGCGCGGGATGCCGAGCGCCTGCTTGATCAGCACGGCGGCCGGCGGCGTCTTGGTGATGAAGGTGAACGAGCGGTCCTCGTAGACCGTGATCTCGACGGGGATGATCGTCCCCGAGTCCTGCTGGGTCTGGGCGTTGAACGCCTTGCAGAACTCCATGATGTTGACGCCGTGCTGGCCGAGCGCGGGGCCGACCGGCGGAGCCGGGTTGGCCTGGCCGCCAGGCACTTGGAGCTTGATGAGGGTGAGGACCTTTTTCGCCATGAGAAGGAGTGGGAGGGTAGCGGGGAGCCGGCCTAGATCTTCTTGACCTGGTCGAAGCCGACCTCGACCGGCGTCTCGCGACCGAAGATCGAGACGAGCACCTTGAGCTTGGCCGCGTCGTCGTTGATCTCCGAGATCTCGCCCGAGAAGTCCGACAGCGGACCGGAGACGACCTTGACCGACTCGCCGATCGTGAACTGCGCACGCGTGCGGGGGCGCTCGGCGGCCTCGCGGTGCAACAAGCGGTCGACCTCGCCCTGCGACAGCGGCACGGGCTTGTTGGACGCGCCGACGAACCCGGTCACGCCCGGCGTGTTCTTGACCAGCTGCCAGGAGTCGTCGGTGAGGTTCATGTTGACGAGCAGGTAACCGGGCATGGTCCGCTGCTCCTTGGTCTGCTTCTGCCCGTCCTTGAGCTCCTGGACCTGCTCGGTCGGAATCACGATCTGCCGGACGTTGGTCTCCTGGCCGAGCGAGACGCGCCGGTGCTCAAGGTTGTGCTTGACCTTGTTCTCGTGCCCGGAATAGGTGTTGACGGCGTACCAGCGGAACATGGACCTCAGAGGATGGCGTTGACGATACGAGAGACGATGGCGTCGAGCAGTCCGAGGTATCCGCCTGCGATCAAGACGAAGCCGAGCACGACTCCGGTGAGCGTGGTGAGTGCCTGCCGGTCCGGCCACTGGACACGCTGAAGCTCGGCCCAGACTGCGATCAGGAACTGTACGACACGCGGGCGCTTGCGGTCGTCCGCTTTGTCCTCGCCCCGTCTGCCGCGAGGCGCGAACGCCTCTCCGCCGGTCTTCTCGTCCTCGCCGATCTCCCAGTCTTCGATCTCCTGGAGCGCCTCGCCCTCCGACATCACCTGGTCACGAGCGGGCGGCTCTTCCTCGCGGATCGTGGGCTCGCTGTGGAAGACCCGGTCCGAGCGACCCTCGTCGGTCGGCGGGGCGCCGACGGCGAGCTCGGGGGGCACCGCGGGCGAAGGCTCGACGGTCGTAGGATCGTCGAAGGCCAGGGGCTCATCGGGCGGCGCCTGGCGGCGCTTGTGCCCGTCGCCGTCGGG
Organism: uncultured Thermoleophilaceae bacterium; assembly: GCA_963846505.1. Classification (GTDB taxonomy): domain Bacteria; phylum Actinomycetota; class Thermoleophilia; order Solirubrobacterales; family Thermoleophilaceae; genus JACVRW01. Next base: position 394,760 of record CAWJWD010000006.1, read on the forward strand.
GGCCTTGCCTTGGTCGGCGAGGCGCTTGGCCCGGCGCTCAGCCTGGCGGCGCTTTGCGTCTTGACGGTTGCGCGCCATCGAGTCGATCCCCGCGCTTAGCGGGTCTCCTTGTGCGGCGTGTGCTTGCCGCACCAACGACAGTACTTGCGCAGCTCGACCCGATCGGGCGTGTTGCGCTTGGACTTCTCAGATTGATAGTTGCGCCGCTTGCACTCTTCGCACGCGAGCGTGACGGCGATTCGGATATCTCCGCGAGCCATTGCTCCCTCGGAACACGTGATGGCATGGACTACCGCACGGCACGGGCGCAAGACAACCACCCGCGACCGTGAGGTCAGGGGGAGTCTAGCGTGGGCGGCGCCACGGAGCGCGCCGTACATGCGACCACGCGCAATTGTCCGAGCGGTTTGCCTTTGTAGATGCGGTTTGCGTCCGTTTGACGCATCCTTGTTGACCGACAGTCGATAGTGGCCTAGGCTTGTCAACCGATGGTCAACAACGAGAAGGAGCAGAGCATGAGCCAGCCATCCCTGCGGTCGCGAATCGCAAGGCGCGCGACGCTGCGGCGCCCCGGCCCCAGCCAGCCGCGCTTCGCCGCAGCGGAGCGGCTCGAGCAGCCGGATCGAACCCGCCGACGCTCGGGCACGAAGCGCGCTGCCGGCACGCCAGGCGTCGAGGCCACGCGCGAGCCGAGCTTCCTGCTCGCCAAGCCGGAGAAGCGGCTGCTGCAGGCGATCGCGGGCCGGCTGCCGCGCTGGATCCTTCCCAACGACCTGACCGCTCTCGGCGTCGCCGCGGCGCTCGGCATCTGCGTCGCCTATCAGCTCTCCAACCAGGGCAACGCCTGGCTCTGGGTGGCGAGCGCGCTGCTGATCGTGCACTGGCTCGGCGACTCGCTCGACGGCACCCTCGCCCGCGTACGAGGGATCCAGCGGCCGCGCTACGGCTACTACCTCGACCACCTCGTCGACGCCGGCGCCACCGCGGCGATCGGCATCGGGCTCGGCCTCTCCCCCTTCATGCTGCTCTCGGTCGGAACGCTGATCGTCGTCGCGTACCTCGTGCTGTCGATCAACGTCTACCTCGAGAGCCAGGCCTTCGGCCGCTTCTCGATCGGCTACGGCCTGATCGGCCCGACCGAGGTGCGCGTGCTGCTGATCGCGCTGAACACGGCGCTGGCCTTGGGCTTGAACCTGCGCTTCGACCTGGCGGGCACCGCGCTCACGGCGCTCGACGTGGCCGGCGTGGCGGGCGCGGCGATCATGCTGACGCTGCTCGTGATCCGGGCGCGGCGCAACCTGAGGGAGCTGGCGCTGGAGGAGCCGAGCGCGTCGCGGTCTGCGCCGTAGCGCACTCGGCACCCACTTCGTGAAGCCCAGCGCCGGACTCGAACCGGCGACCCCTTCCTTACCATGGAAGTGCTCTACCAACTGAGCTAGCTGGGCGTATATGTCAACCCTAGAGGGCTGAGTGGGGGGAGCAGGATTCGAACCTGCGTAGGCGTAGCCACGCGGTTTACAGCCGCGCTCCTTTAACCACTCGGACATCCCCCCGAGTGCATGCGAAGGGCGGATTGTAGACGCGACGCGCGCTCCTCGTGACCTGGCAGCGGATCTCCTCGCTCGACCTCGTAGTCGGCGTACTTCGGACCGCCCAGCAGAATGCCCGAGCCACCACCGATCTCGCTTGCGGGAATGCACCAGCGGCGACCATCTCCGACCAGCACGAAGAGGTATTCGCAGCTCGTCGCTTCCAGCCGCTTGACCTCGCCGCTCCAGCTCTGGTTGCCACCACGCGTCGCGAGGGTGACCTCCCAACGCCCGTTGCGGAACACGGTCGACGTCTTGACCTGCACACGGCAGAGCCGGCCGTCGAGCTCGGCGACGAAGTCGGTGTCGGGACTGTGTCCGAACGGGACATAGATCCGAGCGCCGCGCCAGGAGAACCAATGGAGAGCAGACGACTCGCCGAGATCCCCTTGTCGCCGCCGACTGTACATAGAAGACAAACATACGTTCGTGTTAAGACAAACATACGTTCGTGTTCGGATGGATTCGCCGCAGTACGCAAGGATGGGTCCGGTGACGACCGAGATTCGAGAGCTGACGCCGAGCGAGCTGCCCGAGGCGGCGCGAGTGCTGACCGACGCGCTCGTCGACGATCCGGGCTGGGTCGCCGTGGTGCCGGGCGAGAAGCGGCGCAGGAAGCTGGCGCACGGCTACCACGCGGCGATGCTGCGGGTGACGCAGAAGCATGGGCGGCCGATCTACGGAGCGTTCGCGGACGGCGCGCTGGCGGGCGTGGCGTCGACGTTCGCGGCCGGGCTCTATCCCCCACCGGCGTACACGTTCTTCCACTACGTGCCGTCGTTCGTGCGCTCCGGGCCGGTGCCGACGATCCGCGGGCTGCGGTTCTCCGCGATCCAGGAGCGCGGGCATCTCGACGAGCCGCACGTCTATCTGTGGTTCCTCGGCGTCGACCCGGGGCGGCAGCGCGGTGGGGTGGGCCGGGCGCTGATCGCGCGGGTGGCCGAGGACGCGCGAGATCAGGAGGTGCCGGTCTATCTCGACACCTCCAATCCCGCGAACGTCCCGTACTACGCGAGCAACGGCTTCGAGGTCGTCGGCGAGGCCGACCTCTTCCGCGGCGCGCGCATCTGGTTCCTACGGCGCGACTAGCTCAGGAAGCGTCGCGCAGGCGCTGCGCCTCCGGTAGGAGCTCCAGCTTCTTGAGCGTGTTGTTCTCGATCTGACGGATGCGCTCGCGCGTGACGCCGAACGCTCTGCCGACCTCCTCCAGCGTGCGCGCCTGCTGACCGCGGATGCCGTAGCGCATCTCGATCACCTCGCGCTCGCGCGTGGGCAGGGCATCCAAGGCACGGCGCACGTTCTCGCGCCGTAGCTTCTCGCTCGCCTGCTCGAACGGAGAGGCGGCCGAGTCGTCCTCGACGAAGTCGCCGAGCTCGGAGTCCTCCTCCTCGCCGATCGGCTTCTCGAGCGAGATCGGCAGCTGGGCGATGCGCAGGATGTCCTTGACCTCGCGCGCTGTCCACTGCAGCTCGAGCGCGATCTCCTCGGGCGAGGGCTCGCGACCGAACTCCTGCACCAGCTGACGCTCGACGTGCACGACCTTGTTGAGCTTCTCGACCATATGCACCGGGATGCGGATCGTGCGTGCCTTGTCGGCGATCGCGCGCGTCACGGCCTGGCGGATCCACCAGGTGGCGTAGGTCGAGAACTTGTAGCCCCTGCGGTAGTCGAACTTCTCGACTGCGCGGATCAGGCCCAGCGAGCCCTCCTGGATCAGGTCGAGGAACGACAGCCCACGGCCCAGGTAGCCCTTGGCGATCGAGACGACCAGACGCAGGTTGGCCTCGATCATCTGCTGCTTGGCGTACATGTCGCCACGCTCGATCGCCTTGGCGAGGAAGACCTCCTGGTCGGCCGTGAGCAGGTCCACCCGTCCGATCGAGCGCAGGTAGAGGCGCAGCGAGTCGAGGCTCGGCTCGACGGTCAGGTCGAGCTCGGCCTTCTTGGCGGTCGGAGCCGTCCCGTCTGTCGGCACCGGCTGCTCGGACGGTACGTCCACTGGTCCTGCCGAGCGGCCCTCAGCCGCGACGACTTCGATGCCGGTCTCTGTCAGGTGGGCGTGGAGGTCACGGACCTGCTCCTTGGTGACGTCCACCTCCTCGAGACAGGCGGCGATCTCTTCGAAGGTCAGATAGCCCCGCTCGCGGCCCTCGGCGACCAGCGCACGCAGCTCCTCGACCTCCGTGAAGGGCGCCTCGGCACCCTCCAGCAATGCGACACCGTTGTCCTTCTCCGTCAACCCCTCACTCCTTCGCGACGCGGACAGGCCAACGACCTGTCACGTTCGGCATTCCCTCAACCTCGTCCGTCCGGTGCGAATCCGCGGTGTCTACCGCGAGGGGCTGAGCCGGGATCTGGGCCACGGCATGTCAGCGGCGTCGAGTGTACAACGCCTCGTGCGGATTGACGCTTCCATGCCGAGTATGGTCTTCGGACGTCATGAGCGAGCGAAGCGCGCTTCTCGGAAGCGACGTCCAGGCACGGCGCCCCTCCACTCACGTGAGCCTCTCGCGCGTCGGGGTGACCGGCGTCGAGAAGGTCGTCCGCATCCGCGCCAACGACGTCGAGCAGCTCTTCTACGCCGAGCTGGAGTGCTTCGTCGACCTCGGTCCGAAGCAGAAGGGCGCGCACATGTCGCGCTTCGAGGAGGTCGTCAACGAGGCGATCGACGCGGTCATCCTGAGCGAGGCCTTCAAGGCCGAGACGCTCGCCGCGCACATCGCCGAGCGGGTGCGCGACCGCCAGGACGGCAGCCGCGCGGAGGTCACGATCGCCGCGCGCTACCCCGAGCACAAGCCGGCGCCGGTGTCCGGTTCGCTGACGCAGGAGATCTACACGCTGTTCGGCTCCGCGGTGGCATCCGAGCGCGGCACGCGCCGGCTCGTCGGCGTCGAGGCGCAGGGCATGACCGCCTGCCCCTGCGCCCAGGAGATGGTCAGCGAGCGCGCCCAGGAGCGGCTGCGCGAGGGCGGCTTCACCGACGACGAGATCGCCCGCGTGCTGGAGGCGGTGCCCGTCGCCACGCACAACCAGCGCGGCATCGGCCGCCTGCACGTCGGCTGTCCCGAGGACTGCAGCGAGGGCGTCGAGGCGCGAGCGCTGCTGGACATCGTCGAGGGCTCGATGAGCTCCGAGATCTACGAGCTGATGAAGCGCTCCGACGAGGTCGAGGTGGTCGAGAAGGCGCACGGTCGCCCCCGTTTCGTCGAGGACTGCGTGCGCGAGATGGTGCGCATGGCCAGCGAGCGCTTCGGCAGCCTCGGCGAGGGCGCGTTCGTCTATGCCCGCCAGGAGAACCTGGAGACGATCCACAAGCACAACGTCGTGGCCGAGCGCTCCGGCCTCCTGCACGACCTGCGGCGAGAGATCGACTCCGGCGAGCACCTGCCGCACCACCTCAACATGCGCGAGTGGCTCGACGGCCGCGAGCTGTAGCCGCCCGCCTCCTCCTTTAGTCGCCGCTCCCCTGCCTCGTCCATCGGGCCAGTTTCGTTTTGGGGGTACGGCTCGAGGGCAGTCCTGCCGATAAAGGACCCACCAGAGTCGTTGGAGGCGCAGTTGACTCAGATTCCCCTATCGCAGGACGCCGCGTTGATCGTGGCCCTTGCAGGCACCGCGATGCCGTTCGCTCACTCGGCTGAGGATGAAGCCGAGCGCTGGCTGCGCGCGCTGCGACTGCACGGGCAGGTCGGCTCCACGCTGCAGGCCCTCGGCGTCGGCGAGGCTCCGCTCACGACGGGCTCCGAGCGCGTCGACGAGCCCACGGGCACGCCGCCGCTCGGCCCGCAGGTGCTGGACGACGTCACCCGGCGGGCGGGCGAACTCGCCGTCGCCCGACAGGCCGAGGCGATCGGCACGCCCGACGTGCTGTTCGCAGTCATGGACGTCTACGGCAAGCTGTTCGACCGCGCGCTCTACCTGCGCGGGACGAGCCGTGAGGAGCTTGCCGAACGCCTGGGCGCGGCTACCGCAGCCAGAGAGAACTAACCCGAGGCACGGGTCACGCCGCGCTCCCGCGCGCGCGTGACCTCCTCGAGCCGGCGGCGGAAGTTCAGGAAGTAGTCCGCCCCGGACACGACGGTCACCAAGACCATCAGGTAGACGCCCGCCTGAACCCAAAGCGCGTCGGGGTCCGGCGCGGCGATCAGCGCCAGCACCGCGCCGACCTGCACGATCGTCTTGAGCTTGCCGAGGCCGCTGGCGGGAATCACGACCCCCTGCTGGCCGGCCGCGATGCGCAGGCCGCTGACCGCGAACTCGCGCGCGATGATCACCATCGCGACCCAGCCGGCGACCCGGTCGAGGCTGACGAGCGAGATCAGCGCGGCGGCGATCATCAGCTTGTCGGCGACCGGGTCCATGACCTTGCCGAAGGTCGTGATCGCCTGGCGCGAGCGGGCGATGTAGCCGTCGAGGCCGTCGGTCAGCGCGGCGAGGACGAACACGATCGCGGCGATCGTCGAGCCGCCCGGCATCTCCGCCGTCAGCGCGACCACCAGCACCGGCACCAGCAGGATGCGGATCAGCGTCAGCGCGTTGGGCAGGTTGAGCGGGAACATGGGCGCGCGGTCAGGCTACCCGGCGTTCGCCACGCGACGCTTGCGCCGCGCCAGCCACTCGATGCCGATCGTGCTGCCGACGGGCCCGAGCGGCGAGACGGTCGCGGCCAGCAGCGGCCATGGGAACACGCGCCGGCGGCAGCCCTCGGCGACCAGCAGGCAGAGGAAGATCCAGCCGAAGCCGTGCGTCCAGCCGAGTACCTGCTCGGCGCTCTCGCCCAGGCCGCCGATCGCGACCACGAGCAGCGCCGTGAAGACGCAGACCTCGCACAGCGAGTAGATCCGGACGGCCTGGAAGTACGACACGCCCGGGAGGCTACGCGGGTTTGGCCTCGTCTTAACCGAGCGCTTACCGCCAGCTTGGCCCGCGCTTGGAGACCGAAGCGGATGCTGGGGCCATGACAGGCGATTCCGGAAGGGAGCAAGGACGATGCGAACGACGGTGATCGCAGCACTGGCGCTGGCGATTCTCGGCGTCGTCGCGGCGACGGTGCTGGCGGCGACGAGCGGCGGCGACCCGGCACGACCCGCGGCGGCGACGGTGGGTACGACGACGCAGGAGACCACCACGACCGACAGGACCACGACGACCGACACGGCCCCGGCGCCCGCCGCACCTGCCCGAGGCGGAGACGTCTCCGGGCCGTGCGACGAGGCCGAGCATGCCAACGATCCGCGCTGCGCCGGGAACGGGGCGGTGCGCATCGAGGACGACGATCGCGGCGATCGTCACGGACGCGGCGGCGATGGCGACCGCGGCCACGACGATCGCGGCAGCTCCGGTCCCGGCTCGGGCGGAGACGACTTCGACGATTCGAGCGGCCACGGCGGCGGAGACTTCGACGACGATTCCAGCGGCCACGGCGGCGGCGGATCCGATGACGACTCCAGCGGCCACGGCGGCGGAGACGACTCCAGCGGGTCCGGCAGCGGCGGCTCGGGCCACGGGGGCGACGATTGATCGCTCCCTGGGCTACGACCGACGGGGCGGGCACGTTCGCCCCGCCGGTCGCCGTCCAAGCCCGCGCGGCCTAGCATTCAGCCATGGCGGGCAGGCGCACGATCCTGATGGTCGAGGACGAAGTGTCGATCACCGAGCCGCTGGCCGAGGCCCTCGCGCGCGAGGGCTTCGACACCGAGGTGGCCGGGACGGTCGCGGAGGCGCTCGAGCTGGCCGGGCGCATCGATCCGGACCTCGTCCTGCTCGACGTGATGCTCCCCGACGGCTCCGGCTACGACGTCTGCCGCGAGCTGCGGCGCGACTCGAGCGTGCCGATCATCATGCTCACGGCCCGCGGCGAGGAGACCGACCGCGTCGTCGGGCTCGAGCTGGGCGCCGACGACTACGTCGTCAAGCCGTTCAGCGCCCGCGAGCTGGCCGCGCGCGTACGAGCGGTGCTGCGCCGGGCCGGCGACGCAGATCGCGAACCGGCCGACGCCGCCGACGCGGTGCAACGGGTCGGTGAGCTGCGGCTCGACCGGGACAAGCGCGCCGCCCGGCTCGGCCAGCAGGAGCTCGACCTGACGCGCAAGGAGTACGAGCTGCTCGAGCTGCTGATGCGCGAGGCGGGCGCGGTCGTCTCGCGCGAGCGGCTGATCGACGAGGTCTGGGACGTGAACTGGTTCGGCTCGACCAAGACCCTCGACGTGCACGTGTCGAGCCTGCGCCGCAAGCTCGGCGAGGATCCCGCCGAGCCGCGCTTCATCCACACGGTCCGCGGCGTCGGCTTCCGGCTCGCCGGGCCCGAGGAGCTCGACGACGGGTGAGCCTGCGCACCCGCCTGCTGCTGGCCTTCGCCTACGTGCTGGTGCTCGTGATCGTGGCGCTGGAGGTGCCGCTGGCGCTCAACCTCTCCCGGCGCATCGACGCGGAGATCAAGAGCGAGGCGCAGGGCCAGGCGCAACTGCTGGCCTCCGTCGCCTCGGGCCGGCTCGGCGACGAGCGCTACCTGACCCAGCTCGCCGATCGCGCGGCCGCCGAGCTCGGCGGCCGCGTGATCGTGGTCGGACCCGACGGCCGGCTGCTGGTCGACTCGGCCGGCAGCGGGCTGCAGCTGCGCTCGTACGCGGACCGCCCCGAGATCGCCGCCGCCCTGCGCGGGCGAACCGCCCAGGGCACCCGCCACAGCGACTCGCTCGACCAGGACCTGCTGTTCACCGCCGTGCCGGTGCTCGCCGGCGGGCGCACGCGTGGCGCGGTGCGAGTGACCCAGAGCGTCGACGCGGTCAACGACGAGGTGCGTGGCGACGTGCTGGCGCTGATCGGCGTCGGAGCGGTCGTGCTGCTGCTGGGGCTGGGCGTCGCCTGGCTGCTGGCGGGATCGCTCGCGCGACCGTTGCGCGAGCTGGCGCAGACCGCGCGCACCGTCGCCGGCGGCGACCTCGACGCTCGGGCGCCGATCGAAGGGTCCGCCGAGCAGCAGGAGGTCGCGCGAGCCTTCAACGAGATGACCGAGCGCCTCGCGCGCACCCTGCGCGCACAGCAGGAGTTCGTCGCCAACGCCTCGCATCAGCTGCGCACGCCGCTGACCGGGCTGCGGCTGCGACTCGAGTCCGCGTCGCTGAAGGCGGACGACCCGAGCCTCGAGCGCGACCTGGCCGCCGCCGAGGCGGAGACCGGGCGGCTCGCGCGGCTGTTGACCGAGCTGTTGACGCTCGCCCGCGAGCGTCAACGCCCGCCCGCGCAGGCACTCGACCTGGCGGTCGTCGTCGCCGACGCCGTGGAGCGCTGGGAGGCGCGCGCCGAGGGCTCCGGTCACGGTCTGCGCCTCGGCGCGACGGCGCCGGGTCCGGTGAGCTCGACCGAGGACGACCTCGCGGCGATGCTCGACAACCTGGTCGAGAACGCGCTCAACTACGCGCCGGCCGACACCGCCGTCGAGCTCGAGACCGGCAGCGACGGAGACTCGGCCTGGCTGGCGGTGCTCGACCGTGGCCCCGGCCTCGACGCCGCCGAGGCGGAGCGCGTCTTCGACCGCTTCTACCGCGGCAGCGCGAGCCGGGCCGGCGCCACGGGCACCGGCCTCGGGCTGCCCGTGGTGGAGGCGCTCGCGCATCGCTGGGGGGGCACGGCGACGCTGCGCAATCGCGCGGGGGGCGGCGCCCGCGGCGAGGTGCGGCTGCCGCTGCGGGCGGCTGGCCAGACCTTGCCGAGTGCTGACTCGGAGTTGGACGGCGCCTTACCCGACCGGGGCTAGCATCGACCGCGATGCAGCCTCGCAAGCTGATACTCGGCGCGGCGCTGGCCCTGATCGGGCTGGTGGCGGCCGTCGCGATCGGAATCGCGGCCAACACGATCTCCGACGACAGCGTCGGGCTCTCGGCCCAACCGCTGAGCGCCGGCGAGGAGCTGGCTCCGAGCGCCGCCCAGGAGGATCGCGCCGCGAGCGCGGCACGCGAGCGGCGGGCCCGGCGCGCCGCCGAGCGGCGTCGAGCCGAGCGACGGCGGGCGCTGCAGCGCAAGCGTGCCCGCGCCCGCGCTCGAGCGCGGGCAAACGCCGGTGCGGGCGCCGGCGTCGGGGAGAGCGGCAGTTCGGGCGGTGGGGGCTCCTCCGGCAGCTCGAGCTCCGGCGGCAGCGACGACGACGGCTCGGACGACCACGGCAGCGGCGGGCATGGCAGCGACGACAGCGGCGGCGGGGACGGCAGTGACGACGTCGACGACTCCGGCTCCTCGAACTCGGGCTCGGGGAGTTCCGGCTCCGACGACTCCTCCGGTGGCTCGGACGACTCGAGCGGGCACGGCGGCGGGGACGACGACTGAGCGTCCGTCTCGCCTCGCGCGGGGCTCCCTCGAGCAAGCAAATCCATTCCCTTGAGCGCTATGCCTTAGCTAGAATGCTCAAGATGTCCATGCACTTCGAGGGGGACTCGAACGAAGACAGCCTCGAGGACCTGCTCGGCTCGTTCGATCCGAACCCGATCCGAGTGACGATGATGCTGGCCGACCACGCACAGGCGGCCGACGGCAAGCTCAACATCATCGGCGGCGGTTGGACGGTGATCGGCCCCGACCCGACGCCGTTCGCGATCGCGCTGATCATCGAAGTGCCGTGGTCGCTGACCGACCAGCGCCACGTCTTCCGACTCGAGCTGATCGACCCCGACGGGCAGACGCTGATCGCCCAGACCGACGAGGGCGAGCAGGCGATCGCGCTCGAAGGCGACTTCACCGTCGACCGGCCGCCCGGCGTGCCGGTCGGCACCCCGTTCACGGTGCCGGTCGGCATCAACATGCCCTCGCCGCCCCCGATCCCGCCGGGTGGGCGCTACGAGTGGCGGCTCGAGATCAACGGCAAGACGCACACCGACTGGCGCCTCGGCTTCAACACGCGCGAGGCGAGCGAGAGCTCCGAAGCCGCCTGAGGCGGCGTCAGCGATTCAGCGCGGCAGTCGCACGATGCGATCGTCGCCCGAGCGCGGCTCGCCGCGACCGTCGCGGTTGGAGCTCGCGACCCAGAGCGAGCCGTCGGGCGCGCGCACGACGGTGCGCACGCGCCCGAGCGCCCCGCGCAGGATCGGCGGGCGCTTGCCGGCCCTCGTGCCTGCGAGGCGCACGCGCAGTACGTCCTGGCCCTGCAACGCGCCGATGTAGAGCGTGCCGGCCCTGATCGCGGCCCCGCTCGGCGAAGCCTCGGAGGTCGGCCAGGTGACGACCGGGTTGACGTAGCGGCCGCCGGCGGTCGACCCCTTGCCCTCGACCTCGGGCCAGCCGTAGTTCTTGCCCTTCCATGATCAGGTTGACCTCGTCGAAGCTGTTCTGCCCGAGCTCGGTGGCCCACAGCCGCCCGCGCGCGTCCCAGGCGAGCCCCTGCACGTTGCGATGGCCGTACGACCAGACGCGCGAGCCCGGGAAAGGGTTGTCGCGCGGCACGCCGCCATCCGGGTCGAGGCGCAGGAGGCGATGCGACCGCCGTCGTGGATCGCGCCGCGGCGCAGGCCGGTCAGGATCGGACGGACCCCGCCGCCGAGCCTGAAGCGGACGATGCGGTTGTCCCGGTTGGTCGTGTAGTAGGCGTAGACGAGGCGGTCGGAGCGGTAGCGAAGCGAGACCGCGAGCCCGAGCAGGCCGCCCTCCTGGCCGTCGCCGCCGGCCACGCCGGGCACGGTCATCACCACGCGCTTATGCGCGCCGGTGGGCGCGCGTCCCATGCCTCATCTCCGCCCTGCCCGCGCATGCCCAAACGCGGGCGGGCGGAGCGTCCCGGCTGGCCGGGACGCTCCGCCCATCTCGCTACCGGATCGCCCGGCCGGAGGCCAGCAGCACCCGGCCGCTCGCCAACAGGGCGAGCCCGATGCCGGCCAGCAGCCAGACCGCGAGACCCGTCAGCGGCAGGCTGCCGCCGCCGGCCGCCTGCACGAGCGCGGCGGGACTGACGGTCGCTCCGGCCCGCTCGCCGCCGATGCCGGCCGCGGAGTCGTCCGGATCGACCCCGGCCGACCCGTCGCCGCCACCGCTGAGCTCGCCGCCCGAGCCGTCGTCGACGATCGTCTCGAGCGAGCCGCCGCCCGTCGCCGGAGGCGTGGAGCCGGTCGGCGCGTTCGACGCCGAAGGGCCGTCGTCGCCGGGATCGGCGGCCGTCGCGGCCGTCGAGTCGCCGTCGCTGAGCAGCCGGACCGGCGCGACGACGTCGACCGGACCGACCTGCCCGGCGGCGGCCGAATCACCGGCCTGCCCTCCACCCTCGCCAGCGCTCGCGGACGTGTCGCTCCCGGTCGCGTCCTCGCCGTCGCTCAACACCCGCACCGGGGCATCGACGTCGACCGAGTCGACCTGGGCGGAGCCCGTCGAGTCCGACGCCGACTGCCCGTCGCCATCGGCAGCGGCAGGCGCAGAGGGGCTGGATTCGTTGCCACCGTCGCTCAGAACGCGCACCGGCGCATCCACGTCGGCCGACCCGACCTGACCGGATCCGGTCGCATCCGACGCCGACTGACCATCGCCGCCGGTGGCCGCAGCGGCGGCGGGTCGGTCGTTGGTGCCGTCGCTCAGCACGCGCACGGGCGCGTCGACCTGCACCGGACCCGACTGGGTCGAGCCGGTGCCGTCGCCCGTGGTCTGTGGCGCGGCGGCAGCCGGAGCGGACGCGGCGTCGTCGCCGTCGCTGGCGATCCGCACCGGAGCGTCGATGGTCGTCGTGGCGACCTGGGCCGCGCCGAGCGAGTCGGTCGCCGCCTGGGTCGGGGGTGGCGCAGCCCATGCCGGGCCGGCCGTCAGCGTCAGGGCGAGCGTGGTCGCCCCGAGCGCAAGGAACCTGCATCTCATGGTGTCTCCTTCGTCTGCGTTGCTCGAGCTCACGCCCGACCACGAGCCAGGCGCGTCCAGTCAGCGCAGCGCCGCTAGCCGGGGCGTTCGAGCACGCCGGCGACGTGCGTGGGGCACCAGCCGGGCCCGGCGGCCGCCAGGCGCCGGCTCCAGCGCGAGGCGCCGAGACCGAGCGCGGCTACGAGCACCGCCAGCCCGGTCGGGGAGAAGAGGGCGCTCGCCGCCGCACCGGCCGCCGAGCTGGGGCCGTGCGGCAGCTCCGAAGGCGGCGCGGACGAACGCTCGCCGGCAGCCGCCGCCCGGGCCGGCCCCTCGCCGTTCGACGACCGCGCGGTGCGGTCTGCCGGCCAGGCGACCAGCGGGGACGCGGCAGAGCCGGCAGCGGTGTGCGACATCGCTGCGTGCGCAGCAAGGGCGTCGACGCGCTGACCGAAGGCAGGACGCGCATGGGCGGCGTGACGCCCGCCATCGCCACGAGCGCCGCCCCGCGGCGCTGGGTGAGGCTCGGCCGACGCGGACGGCCCGGCGACGCGGTGCACGACGGCCCCGGCTCGTGCGGGCGACGTCGCCTGCGACACGGCGTGCTGCGCGGTGGTCGTGACGTCACCGCCGGTGACCTGGGAGACCGTCCCGCGAACGGTCGTCCGCACACCCTCCGCGAGCCCCTGCACCGACCGCGGTACCGGACGAGCGACGTCGCCGACGGGGGGCGTGGCGACCACTCGCCGGACCGCGGCCGGAGCTTGGTGGAGGGTGGTGGAGGCCTGACCCGGAGCGGCCGCGACGATGTCCTGCACCGTCTTCGTCAACCCGCCTTGGACCTGGTCGACCACCGGCAGACCGGCGGCGCGGGACGCACTCGGCGCAAACAGCAGCAGCATGATCGGCACGAGCGCGAGGCACGCGCCGCGACCCAGTCCACCCCTGTCGACTCGAACCGGCATGGTCAGGCTGCGCCTACCCATCGGGAACGCCGCCCCACCCGCCGCCCAGGTTTGGTGGAGCCTCCCTGAGGAAAGCTGTCCAGCGACGCGATCGGCCCAGTCCGAAACGGCCATACTCCACCCATGTCGGGCACGACGGTGAAGCGACACGAGTCTGCGCTGGGGTCGTGGGAGCTGGCCAGCCGGTCGCCCCATCCCGCGCTCGCGAACGCCGTCCACCGCTATGCCGGCTTCGTCGAGCGCAGCCCGGTGCCGGTGCGCCGGCGCGAGGTGCCGCAGCCGCAGGTCACCGTGATCGTCAACTTCGGCCCGCCGCTGATCGTCGGCGGACCCCGGCTGCCGGCCGCAGCCTGCGGCAGCTTCGTCGCGCCCCTCAACGAGGACCCGGCCCTCACGGAGTTCAGCGGCGTCTCGCACGGCATTCAGATCGACCTCGCGCCGTTCGCCGCACGGGCGCTGTTCGGACAGCCGCTCGAGCAGCTCGACACGCTCGTCGTGGACCTCGGGGACGCGCTCGGCGAGGATGTCGAGCTGCTGGTCGAGCGCCTGTACGAACTGCCGAGCTGGGACGCCCGCTTCGACCTGCTCGACGTGCTGATCGGTCGCCGCCTCGAGGACGCCGCGCCGCCGCCGCCGGACGCCGCCTGGGCCTGGGGACGGCTCGGGCAGACGAGCGGCCGGCTGGCGATCGGCGCGCTGGCCGCCGAACTCGGCTGCAGCCGCCGTCACCTGAGCGCGCGCTTTCGCGACCAGGTCGGGCTGCCACCGAAGGCGGTCGCGCGCATCATGCGCTTCCGGCGCGTGCTGGGCCTCCTCGGCCACGACGACGGCACGCGGCTGGCCGAGCTCGCCCAGGACTGCGGCTACTACGACCAGTCGCACCTCAACCGGGACTTCCGCGAGCTTGCCGGGACGACCCCGAGCGCCTACGTCGGCAGCCGCCGCCCCGACGGTCTCGGCGTGGGCGCGTAGATCACATTCGTCCAAGCCGGCGCAACGGTCCGGCCGTACCGTCTCTCGCATGCCCAAGGACCTCTATCCCATCCTCCAGTACCGCGACGCACCTGCGGCCATCGACTGGCTCGAGCGCGCCTTCGGCGTCGAGCGCGTCACCGTCTCCGAGGCCGACGACGGCACGATCGCCCACGCCGAGCTGCGCTGCGGCGACGGCATGCTGATGCTGTCGTCCCGGCGAGCGGACGGCGACAGTCGCTTCCCCGACCACACCGGCCGCGGCTGGATCTACGTCGTCGTCGACGACGCCGACGCCCACTACGAGACCGCGAAGGCGGCCGGCGCGGAGATCGTCTACGAGCTGACCGACCAGGACTACGGCTCGCGCGACTACAGCGCGCGCGACCTCGAAGGCAACCTCTGGAGCTTCGGCACCTACCGGCCGACGCACGAAAGAGCCGCAGGCCGGACTTGAACCGGCGACCCCGTCATTACGAATGACGTGCTCTACCAGCTGAGCTACTGCGGCGGGCGGGCCCGAGTTTAGCCACGGCGCGACGGCACCGCGATCGTGGGGGCAGGGGGGCGAACTTCGCGCGCCGGCGACTTAGCCCGGTGTGCGACGACTCGAACGGCTGGAGCGAATCGACGTGGACGGCATCCGCGTGCACGTGGCCGAGGGGCTGCGGGCGCGGCTGCTCGGCCTCGCGCTGCTGGGCGACCTCGAACCCGACCAGGCGCTGCTGATCCCAGGCTGCCGCTCGGTGCACACCTTCGGCATGCGCGTCGCGCTCGACCTCGTCTTCCTCGACGAGCACAACGAGGTGGTGCGGATCGAGCGGGGCGTCGGCCCCGGACGGATCGTCAGCTGCTGCGGCCGCGGAGGCGGTGATCGAGATCCCGGCGCCCGAGCGTGCAAGAATGCCGGCCGCGATGGCTGGCCAGGCAAGCACGAATCGTCTCGCGGACGCGCTCAACCCGCGCGTGCCGATCTATCGCGACGCGTACAACGAGTACTTCGTCTTCATCCTGTCGGCGGTCGGCGCGTCGGTCATCGCGCCGGTCGTCTTCTACATCGCGATGGCGTTCAGCGACCTCTGGGGGCTGCTGGTCTTCGCCGTCGCCTGCGCGCTGCTCGAGCTGGTGCTGATCTTCGGCATCGCCCGGCCGCAGATGAAGCCGCAGGAGCGTCTCGGCTGGGCGCTGCTGTGGGGCGTCACGGCCTTCCTGCTCGGGCTCGCGTTCTACGAGCTCGTCGCAAGGCCGACGCTCTAGCGCACCAGCTCCGCGAGCCGGAAGCCGAGCGCCGACAGCGCGAGGTCCTCGCTGACGTTCAGCTCCAGCGACTGGCGCGCGTCCTCGCAGCGCTGGGCGGCCTCGCGCAGGCGACGGCTGTCGGCGTCACCGGCCAGCTCGCTCAGCGTGGCAGCCCGGTCGCTGGCCAGCACCGCCTCGCCAGCTCCCTCGACGACGCAGACCAGGTCGCGGAAGGTGAGGCCGGTGAGGGTCAGCGCGAGGTCGAGCGCCTCAGTGCGGGCGCGGCGCCCGTCGCGCTTGGCCGCCTCCTCGAGCTCGCGCTCGATCGCGCGGCGCTCGCGGCCCTTCGGCTCCAGCTCCAGCCGCCGCTCGCGCTCGGCCGCAGCGACCTCCTCGGCCTGCTCGCGCCGCTGCTCCGCCCGTGCCAGCAGCGGCTGCCAGCCCGGATCGGCATCCGGGTCGAAGGCCGCGGCGGCGAACGCTTCGACCTCGCGCCGCAGCTCCTCGCCCTCCGGCGAGGCCAGCCAGCGCGCGCGGTCGGCGTTGCCGAGCGCCAGCCGGGCGCAGGCCGCCGCCCGCTCGGCCGGCACGCCCTCGCGCTCCAGCGCCGCCGCGATGCTGGCCGCCGGCAGCGGATCGAAGCGCACCAGCTGGCAGCGCGAGACCACCGTCTCGAGCACCTGGCCGAGCGAGTCGGTGAGCAGGATCAGGTGCACGAACGAGGGCGGCTCCTCGAGCGTCTTCAGCAGCCGGTTGGCGACCTCGTCGTTCATCGTGTCGACGCGCTCGAGCACGAACACGCGCCGCTTGGCCTCGAACGGCGTGCGCGTGGCGGCGGCGACGACCGGACCTTCGACGTCGTCGACGCGCATCACGTGGGCGCCGCTGGGACGCACCCAGGTGAGGTCGGGGTGCGTGCCCGCGTGCACGCGATGGCGCACGGCGTCGGAATCGGGCTGCCCCTCCGCCAGCAGCTCCGCCGCGAACGCCCGTGCGACGGTGCGCTTGCCCGTCCCCGCGGGTCCGTGCAGCAGGTAGGCGTGCGACGGCTGCGAGGCGAGCGCGGTGCCGAGCACCATGCGCGCCTGCGGGTGCTCGGCGGTACCGGCGAGGACGACGCTCATGCGCCGCGACCGTAGCAGCGGGGGCTCCCACTGGCCGGGTGCTTCGGACAACGTGAACTGCTAGTGGACTTTGAACTTATGAGGAGAGATACTGGGACCCGTCGAGAGGGATTCGCATGACCGCCATCGACGATCCAACACCGGCCCCAACGCCGGCCGAGCCGAGCGGCCTGCTCAACCGGCTCGCCGACTCCTTCGTCCAAGCTGCCCCGGCGCTGGTCGGGGCCATCAGCCTGGCGGGCTTCGTCGCCGTGGTCGGAGGCGCGATCTCCTGGGTGCGCTTCAACGCCGCCGAGCTCCCGGCCGATCAGGCCGTACGGGTGATGCCGCGCCAGGAGCTCGTCACGATCGGGGCCGTCTCGCTCGTCGGCTTCGTGCTGCTCGGACTGCTTACGGTGTTCGTCGTCTGGATGCTCGACCACAACGGCAACCTGACCGAGTCGACGCGCCGCGGCATCGTGGCGCTGGCCGTGATCGAGATGGCGGTCGCGATCTCGTACTCGCACCTGCCGCTGGGCGTCATCGTGCTGCTCGCGATCTGGCTGGCGCTGCTCGCGGCCCTCGGCTGGGCGGCACTCGCAGGCCTCACCGACACGACCCGGAAGGCGCAGGTCACGCGCGACGAGCGCGAGACGCTGCGCAATGCGCGAGACCGGTACCGCAGAGCCGACGACGCGCTGCAAGACGCCGAGCTCGATCGGCGGTGCTGGGACGAGCACGCCCGCGACCATCCCGCCGCCGCGGCCGAGGCCGACGCCCGCCATGCCGCGGCACGGTCTGCTCGACAGGTCGCCAACCAGCGCTATACGCGCACCTTCAAATGCGTGTACGCAGCGGTCGAGGGCAAGCCCGGGGAGAACGTGGACTTGGACTCGGAGGAGTTCCGGGAGGACGCGGTCGAGGAGCTCCTACGCCCGGGCTCCAAGCTCCCGAACCCCGATCTGACGCTTCCGAATCGGAACGAGCTGGCAAGGGCGAGGCGAGACGCCGCCGCCGCACTGAGGACATGGCGCGACAAGCTGCTGGGCAACGTCGTGCCGCTCGTCATGGTCGTCTGCGCAGCGGCGGGCATCGTCGCGCTGCTCTGGTTCCCGGAGACGACCTGGCTGGCGCAGATGGTCCTGGTGACGACCGGTCTGGCGATCGCGCTGCTGGTGATCTCGCGCACGACCAAGCGCTTCGCCTGGTACGGCCTGGCGGTGTTCTTCTCGGTGTTGATCTTCGGCGGCGTGCTGAGCGTCGCGCGCTTCGTGCGCACGCCGGAGGTCCAGCCGGCTGCCCTGATCCGCACCGCCGACAAGTTCCCGGTCTGCGGCGTGTACATCACCGAGACCGCGGACCGCATCTATCTCGGTCGCGTCGAGCTGGAGGGCCCCGGGCACGTCGGCGCGAAGGCCGACTCGGGACGCATCTGGTGGGTGCCGACCAAGGACGTCGACGTGCTCAAGGTCGGCTCGCTGCAATCGATCGAGAGCGCCCAGAGCAGCGCCGAGCAGCTGCGCCGCGAGCTGTACATCGACCGGGTCGAGACCCACCCGGAGCCACTGGCCCCGGAGGCGACCGTCGATACGCGCGGGGCGCCCGGCGGCCTGTCGACCGAGGTCAAGAGCCAACGGCCCGCCGAGCAGGTGCTGCCCCGGCGCAGTTACAAGCCGCCCCTGCCCAAGCATTGCTCGAGCGTGCACGTGCCCGGCTAGACGCGCGCCTGCTCCACCGCCGCCAGCACCTCCGCGTGCACCGCCTCGGGCGGGCGCGTCGCGTCGATGCGCCGCCAGCGCTCGGGGTCGGCTTCGACCAGGTGCTCGTAGGCCGCCAGCACCGCCTCCTGCAGCGCGTCGCCCTCGTCCTCGAAGCGGTCGGCCTCGCCCGCACGGGCGGCGGCCTCCGCCGGCGGCAGGTCGAGCAGGATCGTCAGGTCCGGACGCAGGCCACGAGTCGCGAAGCTGTTGATGCGCTCGACGACGTCGATGCCGAGCGCCCGGGCGCCGCCCTGGTAGGCGAGCGAGGAGTCGAGGAAGCGGTCGGAGACCACCACCCGGCCTTCGGCGAGGCCCGGCAGGATCACCTCGGTGACGAGCTCCGAGCGCGCCGCGGCGAACAGCAGCGCCTCGCTCTCGGCCCCCAGCGGCACGGTCGCGTCCTTGAGGATCGCGCGCACGCGCTCCCCGAGCTCGGTGCCGCCCGGCTCGCGCACGCCGAGCGCCCGGTCGCCGAGCGCCTCGCAGAGCAGGCGCGCCTGGGTGGTCTTGCCCGAGCGGTCGATGCCCTCGAAGGTGACGAAGAGTCCGCGCATGGGGCGGCGACGCTAGCACCGGTCGCGAACCGGTCACTAGCATGCCGCGACCTATGCGAACGATCGTCACCGGCGGCGCCGGCTTCATCGGCTCGAACATCGTCGACGCCCTGCTCGAGCGGGGCGACGAGGTCACCGTGCTCGACGACCTCTCGACCGGCAAGCGCGAGAACGTCACGGGCGCGCTCGAGCGCGGCGCACGGCTGGTCGAGCTCGACATCCGCGACGCGGCTGCGGTCGCCGACGCCGTCCAGGCGGCGCGGCCCGAGGCGATCTTCCACCTCGCGGCCCAGATCGACGTGCGCAAGTCGGTCGCCGACCCGGCCTTCGACGCGCGCACGAACGTGGAGGGCACGATCAACGTGCTGCGCGCCGCCGAGGCCGTGGGAGCGCGCGTGGTCAACAGCTCGACCGGCGGCGCAATCTACGGCGAGGGTCAGATCATCCCGGCACCCGAGAGCCACCCGGTCGCGCCCAAGGCGCCGTACGGGCTGTCGAAGTTCTGCGCCGAGCACTACTGCGACCTGTTCACGCGCCTGCACGACGTCTCGACCGTGTCGCTGCGCTACGGCAACGTCTTCGGCCCGCGCCAGGATCCGCTCGGCGAGGCCGGCGTGATCGCGATCTTCTGCGGCCACCTGCTCGAGGGCACGCGTCCGACCATCTTCGGCGACGGCTCCCAGACGCGCGACTACGTCTACGTCGGCGACGTCGTGGACGCCAACCTGCGCGCGGCGAGCTCGACCGTCGGCGGGGCGATCAACATCGGCACCGGCGTGCAGACCAGCGTGACCGACATCGTCGAGGCGCTCGCCGCGCTCGCCTCGGGCGACTTCGGCGCCGAGCACCTCGATCCGCGCCCGGGCGAGGTGCAGGACATCGCACTCGACGCCGGCCTCGCCAGGGACGCACTCGGCTGGGAGGCGCTGGTCGGACTCGAGCGTGGCCTCGAGCTGACGCTGGCCTCGCTGCGCTAGTCCCGCATCCTGCGACGAAATCGTCCGAAAGGATGATGCGCCCACCATCTGGGTGACGCACACTGTGCGCGCAGTCGGGCCAGGGACTCGCGTTCTCGGCCCCGCCCCCACTCCCGACAGTCCTAGGAGACTCACCATGCACCTGCGGTTCACCCGCTGGCTGGTGGCCGCGATCGTGGCCACCTGCCTCGCCCCGGCGGCCGCCGCCGCCCAGGACGGCCCGCCCCCGCCGCCGACCGCGGCAGACGGCGCACCCGTCACGACGCTCGCCCAGGGACTCGGCACGCCCACGTCGTTCGCCTTCGGCGGCGGCGTCGTGTTCGCCGGCACCGCGCCGAGCGAGGCGCCCGACGGTCCGGTCGGCGGCGTCTACGCGTTGAAGGGCGGCAAGGCCACCGCCGTCGCGGGCTTCCCGCCGATCGTCTTCGGCCTCGCCTGGCGCAAGGGCACGCTCTACGCCAGCTCCGGCAAGAACCTCTACGCCGCCAGCGGCTGGGACGGCGCGAAGTTCGCCAAGGTCAAGGCGATCTACAAGGGCGCGAAGACGTTCACCGGCTTCGGCGGCCTCGCCTTCGGCCCCAACGGACGCCTCTACGCCGGCGTCGCGCTGGACCCGAAGTTCGACCACAAGCTCGCGACCTCCCCGTTCGGGCAGTCGGTCGTGTCGATGAAGCCGAACGGCAAGGACATCGAGGTCGTCGCCGGCGGCCTGCGCCAGCCGTGGCAGCTGACGTTCGTCAAGGGCAACGACAACCCGTACGTGACGGTGCTGGCGCAGGACAACCTGAAGGATTCCGCCGCCGGACTGGATCGTGGTCGCCAAGCCGAATCAGAACTACGGCTTCCCGACCTGCACCTGGGCCAAGCCCAAGCCCTGTCGCGGGCTGCCCAAGCCGCTGGTGCTGCTGCCGGATCACAGCTCGCCGATGGGCATCGGCGCGATCGGCCGGAAGCTCTACGTCGCCATGTTCGGCGGCCTCGGCAAGGGACCGGTCGTCGCCTCGATGACCGCGAAGGGCAAGCAGATCAAGCCGTTCCTGAGCGGGTTCGCCGCGCCGGTCGTCGCGCTCGGCACCCACAAGGGGACCGTCTACGCCGGCGACCTCACGGGGTCGCTCTACAGCGTCAAGCCGTAACTGGATCGTGGAAGAGGCCGCAATCTGCGGCCTCTTCCACAACATCTTGTGCTTCGAGCAGGAATGAAGCACTACAGGTAGTAGAATAAGGCGTGTGCATTGTCCGTTCTGCAGCTTCGAGGACACCCGCGTCGTGGACTCGCGTCTGAGCGAGGCGGGGGACGCCATCCGCCGGCGCCGCGAGTGCGCCCGCTGCGAGCGGCGCTTCACCACCTACGAGCGAGCGGAGGAGCTCGCGGTCACCGTGATCAAGCGCGACGGGACGCGTCAGCGCTTCGATCGCCAGAAGCTTCTGCGCGGCCTCGTGCGCGCGGCCGGCGGCCGGCCGGTGAGCGGCGAGCAGCTCGAGGCGCTCGCCAGCTCGATCGCGGCCACGCTGCGTCGCGGCGGCGACGAGGTCGAGGCCGAGGACGTCGGCGACCTGGCCGAGCGCGGACTCGCGCGCCTGGACCCCGTCGCCGCGATTCAGTTCGCCTCCGTTTACCGCAATTTGGCGGATCTGGACGAGCTCGAAGCGGTCGTGCGCAGGTATAAGGAGGAACCGCTGCCGGGCGTCGATCAGCTGCCGCTACAAGGCCTTTCGAGTCCGTCCGATCCCGAGGTCAGCATCGATCGTTCCCCCTTGAAGGGGGCCCCACAAAGCACCGAGTCGAGGAGCCAGCATGTCCCACAGCCGTAGCGCCGCCGCCCCAAGCATCATCGCGACCGACTCAGGGGTCGCCGTGGGACGGCGCTACACGCAGGAGGGCACGCACCCGTTCGACTGCGTCGAGTGGGAGATCCGCGACGCGATCATCGGCGATCCGGCCAATCCCGCCTTCGAGCAGCGCGGCGTCGAGTTCCCGACGAGCTGGTCCCAGAACGCGACCAACATCGTCGCCCAGAAGTACTTCCGCGGCCGCATGGACTCGGACGAGCGCGAGTCGTCGGTCAAGCAGATGGTCGCGCGCGTGTCCGGCACCATCGCCGGCTGGGGTCGCGAGGGCGGCTACTTCGCGACCGAGGCGGACGCGCAGGCCTTCGAGGACGAGCTGACGCACATCCTGCTCAACCAGCTGGCGGCCTTCAACTCGCCGGTCTGGTTCAACGTCGGCTTCGAGGAGCACCCGCAGTGCTCGGCCTGCTTCATCCTCTCGGTCGAGGACACGATCGAGTCGATCCTCGACTGGAACACGAAGGAGGGCATGATCTTCCGCGGCGGCTCGGGCTCGGGGATCAACCTCTCGCGCATCCGCGCGTCGAAGGAGCACCTCTCCAAGGGCGGGCTCGCCAGCGGCCCGGTCAGCTTCATGCGCGGCGCCGACGCCTGGGCCGGCACGATCAAGTCCGGCGGCAAGACCCGCCGCGCGGCCAAGATGGTCGTGCTCGACGTCGACCACCCGGACGTCCTCGACTTCATCTGGTGCAAGGCGCGCGAGGAGGAGAAGGCGGCCGCGCTGCGCGACGCCGGCTTCGACATGCGCCTCGACAGCGAGCACTTCGCGTCGATCCAGTACCAGAACGCCAACAACTCCGTGCGCGTGACCGACGAGTTCATGGAGCGCGCCGAGCGCAACGAGGACTGGGAGCTCACCGCGCGCGTGGACGGTGCCGAGATCGAGCGCGTCAACGCGCGCGAGCTGCTCGAGCAGCTCGCCGACGCCGCCTGGCGCTGCGCGGACCCGGGCATCCAGTACGACACCACCATCAACGCCTGGCACACGTGCCCGAACTCCGGTCGCATCAACGCGTCGAACCCGTGCTCGGAGTACATGCACGTCGACGACTCGGCCTGCAACCTGGCCTCGATCAACCTGATGAAGTTCCGCAACGCGGACGGCTCGTTCGACGTCGCGGGCTTCGAGCACGTGATCGACGTGATGATCCTCGCGCAGGAAATCGTCGTCTCGCCGTCGAGCTACCCGACCAAGGAGATCGGGCGCAACGCGCGCGACTTCCGCCAGCTCGGCCTCGGCTACGCCAACCTCGGCGCGCTGCTGATGGCCAACGGCGTCGGCTACGACTCGGACGGCGGCCGCGCGCTCTGCGGCGCGATCACCGCGCTGATGACCGGCCGCGCCTACCGCACCTCGGCCGAGGTCGCCGGGGCGCTCGGCCCGTACGCGCAGTACGAGAAGAACCGCGACCCGCACCTGCACGTGATGCGCAAGCACCGCGACGCGGCGTACGCGATCGACACCACCGTGGTGCCGGACAGCCCGCTGCTCGAGGCCGCCCAGCGTGCCTGGGACGAGGCCGTCGAGGTCGGCGAGCGCAACGGCTACCGCAACGCGCAGGCGACGGTGCTCGCGCCCACCGGCACGATCTCCTTCCTGATGGACTGCGACACGACCGGCATCGAGCCGGACTTCTCGCTGGTCAAGTTCAAGGAGCTCGTCGGCGGCGGTCAGATGACGATCGTCAATCGCACCGTGCCGCTGGCGCTGCGCACGCTCGGCTACGCCGAGCACGAGGTCGAGCAGATCGAGGCGTACCTCGCCGAGCAGGGCACGATCGTCGGTGCGCCCGGCCTGAAGGACGAGCACCTCGAGGTCTTCGACGTGGCCGTCGGCGAGCGCGCGATCGGCGCGATGGGGCACGTGAGGATGATGGCCGCGGCGCAGCCGTTCCTCTCGGGCGCGATCTCGAAGACGGTCAACCTGCCCGAGTCGACCACGGTCGAGCAGATCGCCGAGGTCTACAGCGAGGGCTGGAAGCTCGGCCTCAAGGCGCTCGCGATCTACCGCGACGGCTCGAAGACCGCGCAGGCGCTGAAGACCGACGCCGGCGACAAGAAGACCGAGGAGACGACCGCGGCGCTCGAGCCGGCGCGGCCGGTCCGCCGCCGGATGCCGGGCGAGCGCCACTCGCTGACGCACAAGTTCTCGATCGCCGGGCACGAGGGCTACATCACGGCCGGCGAGTACGAGGACGGCTCGGTCGGCGAGATCTTCCTGACCGACATCGGCAAGGAAGGCTCGACGATCAAGGGCATGATGAACGCGTTCGCCACGGCGATCTCGATCGGCCTCCAGTACGGCGTGCCGCTCGAGACGTTCGTGCGCAAGTTCGCCTACATGCGCTTCGAGCCGGAGGGCATCACCCGCAACCCGGAGATCCCGTTCGCCAAGTCGCTGCCGGACTACATCATGCGCTGGGTCGCCTCCCGCTACGGCGACGCGGACCTGCACGAGGAGCTCGGCATCCTCACCAACGAGGCGCGGGCGCGCAAGGCGTCCGAGGAGGCCGCGCTGCGCGGCGACACCGCCGGGCCGAACGGCAACGGTGGCGGCAACGGGCACGCCGGCAACGGCGCGGCCAACGGCGGCGCGTCGACGGGCGCGGCCGTGCCCCAGGCCGGTGGCGGCGACTCCGGCCAGCCCGCCGCGGCGGCCTTCACCGACGCCCCGCCCGCGCTCCCGGCCAAGCTCCAGGGCCTCGACCTCGGCCCGGCCTGCGCCCAGTGCGGCGGCATGATGCAGCGCACCGGCTCCTGCTACACCTGCTCGAGCTGCGGCAACAACACCGGCTGCGGCTGATGGAGCGCTGGCCAGCGTAAACCGAGCGTTGGCCAGCACTCTCGAGTCCTCCCGCCAGCTCGACGGCAGCGCCAATTAACCCTGACTTATTAGGGATTTCCAGGTAGCGTCCCGTTCATGGACGCGCAGACGAACGTCGGCATCTACGGGAACGGGCTGTTCCAAGACGGCTCGACCCCGTATGACGAGCAGCTACGGCAGCTGCTCGCCGCCCGCTTCGACACGATCACGCTCTGGGCGCTGCACGCGCACGAGAACGGGGACCTGTTCTACAACGACGATCTCGCCGTGCGCGACGGGCAGCTGATGACCGGGCAGGGCAAGCTCAACCCGCTGCTGCCCGAGCTGGTGCGGAAGCTGCGGGTCTCGGCGGGTCTGCGCACGTTCGGCTTCAGCATCGGTCCGTTCGCGGAGGACTTCCAGCGCCTGGCGGCCGACACCGCGCGTGCCGCGACCAACCTGAAGCCGCTGATCGCGGCACTGGGAATCGACTCGGTCGACTTCGACTTCGAGGGCGCCTGCTCGGACGCCGACCGGCGGATGATCGTCGAGCTGACGCTGCTGATGCACGCGCTCGGCGTCGCCGTCAGCTACTGCCCGTACACGGCCGAGGACTTCTGGCTTGGCTGCCTGACCGACGTCTACGCCCAGCTCGGCAGCCAACCGGTGTGGGCGTACAACCTCCAGTGCTACGACGGCGGGGACGGCAACGATCCGATCGCGTGGGCGCAGACGCTGCAAGCGTCGGCGAGGCCGACCGGCGTCGCCGATCCGATCGCCTTCGTCCAACCGGGCTACTGGGTCGCCAACAGAGGGCCGGAGTCCTTCTACGGCAAGTGTCCGAGGACGCTCGAGGGCATGTTCGCGGCGCTCGGCCCCCGCGGCGTCCGCGGGGGCTGGCTGTGGAACAGCGGCGACGTGTTCGCCAACGAGCAGGCCGGGCTCTGTCCCGGCCAGGACGTGACCCCGGCCGGCTACCGCCAGGCGCTGGCCAAGGGACTCGGCGGCGTGCCGGCGCTGGCCTAGGCCGGCAGCGGCACGCCATCGGTGGTCGAGGCCTCGAGCGCGACTACGCAGGCAGCGGCATGCCTCTAGCCGTCGGCGCCTCGGAGCGCGGCGCGCGGCCGAGCAGCGCGCGGACCGCGTGGGCGATGCCGAGCGCCAGGCCGCGGCAGATCCAGTAGGCGAGCGGCAGCAGGGCGACGCCGATCGCGACCCGCAGCACGGCGTAGCCGGCGGCAGGGTCCTCGAGGATCGCGGGGACGGGGTCGTCGTCGTCGGACACCGCCCACATCCACAGCGGCGAGCTGATCAGGCCGAGGACGCCGCTCCAGACCGAGACCGCGACGCTGAAACCGATCGTGCCGAACGCGAGCAGCAACAGCGACCAGAGCAGGTCGAGCCAGCTCGCGGCGTCGCCGACCACCGTCTTGGTCCGCTGCCAGAGGTTGCCGGCGAGCGGGCGCTCGGGCGCTGGGATCGGCTCGCCGAGCAGCAGCGCGGCTCGACGACGTTCGATCGCGGCGAACCAGCGGCAGACGACGAGCGTCGCGAGCAGGATCGGGATCCCGAGCAGCGTGATCGCCAGTCCGGCGGCGAGCGAGAGCCCGGTGACCGCGACGGTGAAGGTGACGATGCCGAGCGGCAGCCCGACGAGCAGGTAGGCGGCGTCGAGGCCGGCGTTGCGCAGCGGACGCAGGATGCGGGAGCGAGTGATGGTCATGCCGACGATCGTCGCCGCAGCGAGCGCTCGAAGCGATGGGGCAGGCTCCCGAGCGGAGGTGCGGCTAGCCGCACGCCGGCCGCCTCCGGGAGCCGACGCCCTAGGCGCCGGCGGCGGACCGCGAGGCCTGCCGCCCGAGCCCCATCGCCTCGGCGACCAGCTCGTACGAACGCCGGCGGGCGGCGTGCTCGTAGGTGATCGTGAGGATCGTCAGCTCCTGCGCCTGGTACTCCTGCGCGACTTCCTCGAGTCCGGCGCGCACCGTCTCGGGCGAGCCGATGATCGCGCGGCGGCGGCCGCCGCCGGGTGCGCGCGGCTCGGAGTCGCGCGACTCCCAGTAGCGCAGCGCCTTCTCGACCGGCGGGATCTCGATCAGGTGGCCCTGGCGCAGCAGCGAGAACGCCATCCGGCCGCTGGCCGCCAGCTGCTGGGCCTCCTCGTCGGTCTCGGCGCAGATGACGTTGACGCCCACGGCGACGAGCGGGGCGGCCAGGCGCTCGGAGTCGACGAAGCGGGCGCGGTAGTCGGCGGCGATGGCCGCGCCCTGGGGGTTGATGAAGTCGGCGAACGAATACGGCAGCCCCAGCTCGCCGGCCCAGATGCCGCTCTGCGGCGAGGAGCCGAGCAGCCATGGGCAGGCCGGGCAGCGTGCGCGCCAGGCGCGCGAACGGGTGGTTGGGCGCCATGCGGTCCTCGAGATAGGCCAGCAGCTCGGTCAGCTGCTCGGGGAAGTCGTCGCGCAGCACGTGATTGCGGTCGCGCTGCAGCGCCAGCATCGTCAGCTGGTCGGTGCCCGGCGCGCGGCCGAGCCCGAGGTCGATGCGCCCCGGCGCCAGGCCGCTGAGCATGCTGAACTGCTCGGCCACCTTGAGCGGGCTGTAGTGAGGCAGCATGACGCCGCCGCTGCCGACGCGGATGCGCTCGGTCGCGAAGGCGACCGGGCCGATCATCACCTCGGGAGCCGCGCAGGCGAGCATCGGGGTGGCGTGGTGCTCGGCGACCCAGTAGCGGTGGTAGCCGAGCCGGTCGGCGAGGCGGGCGAGGTCGAGCGTGTCGTGCAGCGCCTCGGCGGCGGTGGAGCCCTCGGAGATCGGCGACTGATCGAGGACGTTGAGTCGCAGCTCGGCCATGCCGCTTCGAGGGTAGAGACGGGCCGCCACACGACAACTGAATGGTCGTTCAGTCAAACTGGGCGCATGGCCCACCCCCTCCACTTCCTCACCGGCTTCCCCGGCTTCATCGGCCGCCGGCTCGTACGCTCGCTGCTCGAGCGCGACCCGGACGCCCGTGTCGTCGCCCTCGTCGAGGAGCGCATGCTCGACAGCGCCCGTCAGGCCGCCACCGCGATCGACGCGCAGCGGATCGAGCTGCTGACCGGCGACATCGCCACCCGCGGCCTCGGCCTCGGCGCCGAGGACTGGCAGCGCATGAGCGCCGAGGTCACCCACGTCCACCACCTCGCCGCGATCTACAACCTCGCAGTGCCGCTCGAGCTCGCCCAGCGCGTGAACGTCGACGGCACCGGCAACGTGCTCGAGCTCTGCCTCGCCGCCGAGAAGCTCGAGCGGCTCATGTACATCAGCACCGCCTATGTCGCCGGCATGCGCACCGGCGTCGTCTACGAGCACGAGCTGTCGCTCGGCCAACGGCACAAGAACCACTACGAGTCGACGAAGTTCCAGGCCGAGCTCTGGGTGCGGCAGCTGATGGACCGCGTGCCGACCACGGTCCTGCGGCCGGCGATCGTCGTCGGCGACTCGCAGACGGGCGAGACCGAGAAGTTCGACGGTCCCTACTTCCTGCTGCGCACGATCGCCCAGGCCCACCGCAACCGCCGCCCGGTGCCGCAGTTCGGCCGCGCGCGGGCGACCTTCAACGTCGTGCCGGTCGACTACGTCGTCAAGGCGCTGACCGCGCTCGCCGACGATCCCGCGGCCGTCGGCCAGACGCTGCACCTCGTCGATCCCGAGCCGCTGCCCACGCGCGAGCTCGTGACGACGCTCTCGCGCGAGTACGCCGGGCGCGAGCCGCGCGGCTCGCTGCCCCCGGTACTGGCGGAGAACTCGCTGCGCCTACCGCCGGTGCGCAAGCTGCTCGGCGGCGCGCCCTGGCAGTCGATCGTCTACCTCAACCACGCCGTCACCTTCGACACCCGGCGCGCGCTCGACCTGCTCGAGCCGCACGGGCTGCGCCCGCCGAACTTCGCGACCTATGTGTCCGCGATGGTGCGCTACTTCCGCGAGCACGAGGGCGATCCGCGCTTCGTGCCGGCCATCGCCGCCTAGCGGCGGCGCGCGGCCGGCTCGAGCGCCGGGTTCGTGAAGTTCTGATCGCGCGGGTTGAGCGTCACGCCCGGGGGCACGATCTCGTCGATGGCGTCGAGCACGTCGTCGGAGAGCTCGACCTCGGCCGCCGGCAGCTGCGACTCGAGGTGCTCCAGCGTGCGCGGGCCGATGATCGCCGCCGTCACCGCCGGGTGGCGGATCACGAACCCGAGCGCCAACTCGATCAGCGTGATGCCGGCCTGCTCGGCCAGCTGCGCCAGCGCCTCCGTCGCCTCCAGCTTCTGCTGGTTCCCCGGCAGCTCCATGTCGTACATGTGCGGGACCAGCGCGCTGCGCCGCGAGGCGACCTCCTGCCCCTTGCGAAAGCGCCCGGTCAGCCAGCCGCCGGCGAGCGGACTCCAGGGGATCACGCCCATGCCGTAGCGCTGGCAGGTCGGCAGCACGTCCGCCTCCACCCCGCGCACGAGGATCGAGTACGGCGGCTGCTCGCACATGAAGCGCTCGCGCCCGCGCCGCTCGGCCGTCCACTGCGCCTCGACGATCTGGCTGGCGGGGAAGGTCGAGCTGCCGATCGCGCGCACCTTGCCGGCGTGGATGAGGTCCGACAGCGCGCCGAGCGTCTCGTCGACGTCGGTGTCCGCGCGCGGGCGGTGCAGCTGGTAGAGGTCGATCCAGTCGGTCTTCAGCCGCCGCAGGCTGTTCTCGACCTCGCGCACGATCCAGCGCCGGGAGGCGCCGCCGGCGTTCGGGTCGTCGCCCATCTTGCCGTGGAACTTCGTCGCCAGGATCACGTCGTCGCGGCGACCGCCCGTGAGCGCCTTGCCGACGATCTCCTCCGACTCGCCGCCCGAGTAGACGTCGGCGGTATCGATAAAGTTCACGCCTGCGTCGAGGGCGCGATGGATGATCCGGATCGACTGGTCGTGATCCGGCTCGCCCCACGCTCCGAACATCATCGCTCCAAGGCAGAGGGGACTGACCTGCATGCCGGTGGAGCCGAGGGTGCGATATCTCATGCTCGCGACAGTAGTCGACGCTCTGCTGTTGGAATCCTCTCCGCGGGACTACTAACCTTGCACGGTCACGAATGACGCACCGGTCTGACATACGCAACGTGGCGATCATCGCCCACGTCGATCACGGCAAGACGACGCTCGTGGACGGCATGCTGCGCCAAGCGGGCGTCTTCGGCGCGCACGAGGACCTCACCGATCGCGTGATGGACTCGATGGACCAGGAGCGCGAGCGCGGCATCACGATCCTCGCCAAGAACGCCGCCGTGCGCTACACGACGACCACAGGCGAGCAGATCAAGCTCAACCTCGTCGACACCCCCGGCCACGCGGACTTCGGCGGCGAGGTCGAGCGCGGACTGACGATGGTCGACGGCGTGCTGCTGCTCGTCGACGCCTCCGAGGGTCCGCTGCCGCAGACCCGCTTCGTGCTGCGCAAGGCGCTGGAGGCGAGACTGCCGGTCGTCCTCTGCATCAACAAGGTCGACCGCCCGGACGCCCGCATCGGCGAGGTGATCGACGAGGTCTACGAGCTCTTCCTCGACCTCGACGCCGACGAGGAGCAGATCGAGTTCCCGATCGTCTACACGAACGCCCGCGCCGGCCAGGCGTCGCTCGAGGAGGGCGTGGAGGGGACGGACCTGCGGCCGCTGTTCGACCTGCTCGTGGAGCGCATTCCCGCGCCCGTCTACGACGAGGGCCATCCGCTGCAGGCGCGCGTGACCAACCTCGACGCCGACAGCTACGTCGGCCGCCTCGCTCTCTGCCGCGTCCATCAGGGGACGATCCGCAAGGGCCAGCAGGTCGCCTGGTGTCGCAGCGACGGCAGCGTCGAGTCCGTGAAGGTGGTCGAGCTCTACGTCACCGAGGGGCTGCGGCGCACGCCCGCCGAGGAGGCCGGCGCGGGTGACGTGATCGCGCTCGCCGGCATCCCCGAGATCACGATCGGCGAGACGATCGCCGACCTCGCCGACCCGCGGCCGCTGCCGGTGATCCACGTCGAGGAGCCGGCGCTGGGCATGACCGTCGGCATCAACACCTCGCCGCTGGCGGGCAGATCGGGCACACGCCTGACCGCCCGCATGGTGCGCGACCGGCTCGACCGCGAGCTGGTCGGCAACGTGGCGATCAAGGTGCTCGACACCGACCGCGCCGACACCTGGGAGGTCCAGGGCCGCGGCGAGCTGCAGCTCGCCGTGCTCGTCGAGGGCATGCGACGCGAGGGCTTCGAGCTCACCGTCGGCAAGCCCCAGGTGGTCACGCGCACAGTCGACGGGCAGCTGCAGGAGCCGATGGAGCGGCTCTCGATCGACATCCCCGAGGACCACCTCGGCACGGTCACGCAGATGCTCGCGCCGCGCAAGGGCCGGATGGAGAACATGGTCAACCACGGCACCGGCTGGATCCGGCTCGAGTTCCTGGTGCCGGCGCGCGGGCTGATCGGCTTTCGCACCGAGTTCATGACCGAGACGCGCGGCACCGGCATCCTGCACGCGATCTTCGAGGGCTACGAGAACTGGCAGGGCGAGATCCGCACGCGCGAGAGCGGCTCGCTGGTCGCCGATCGCCCGGGCGAGACCGTCACCTACTCGCTGATCAGACTGCAGGACCGCGGGGATCTGTTCGTCGGTCCCGGCGAGCAGGTCTACGAGGGCATGGTGATCGGCGAGAACGCTCGCGCGGACGACCTCGACGTCAACGCCGTGCGCGAGAAGAACCTCACCAACATGCGCGCGGCCGGCTCGGACAACACCGTCAAGCTCGTCCCGCACAGAGAGCTGTCGCTCGACCAGGCGCTGGAGTTCATCCGCGAGGACGAGTGCGTCGAGGTGACGCCCGACATCGTGCGGCTGCGCAAGCTCGTGCTCGACTCGATCACCCGCGGCAAGGTCACCAGAGCGCGCAAGAGAGCGAGCTAGCGCCCAGCCGCTACTGGTCCTGCTTCAGGCACCAGTCCGAGTAGTCGTTGTAGTAGACCGGGTGGAAGCGCGAGCAGTTCTCGAAGTCCATCCGCTCCGAGAGGAACGTCGGCAGCTTGATGAAGCCGAACGGCACGATCCAGGCGCGCTCGACGAGCTTCTCGTTGACGTCGCCCCACTGCGCGGCGACCCCGGGCGTGAGCTTGGACTCGCGGCTGAGCCTGGCGATGTCGCGGTTGATGTCCGGATCGTCGACGTTGCCGTAGTTCTGGTTGTTGGTCGGCTGGATCACCGAACCTTGGAAGTGGAACAGGAAGTTCTTCGGGTGCGGGAAGTCCTGGAACCAGTTCGCGAAGCCGGTCTGGGCCTCGGTCTTGGCGTTCCCGATGACCTGGAAGTAGACGGCGCCGTCGACGATCTTCGCCTTGGCGTCGAGGCCGATCTTGCGCAGCATGTCGGCGTAGGCCTCGGTGACCTGCGGCGTCGGCCCGTCGCCGTTGCCCCAGACGCTGACCTTGGCGCCCTTGGCGCCGGCCTCGTCGATGAGCTTGCGGGCCTTGGCGAGATCCGGCGCCTCGCGCGGGTCGCCCCAAGGACAGTCCTCGTGGTCGAACGCCTCGTCGTAGCCCGGCATCGTCGGCGGCAGGTACGAGCAGCCCGGCGCGAGGTCGCCGCCGTAGAGGCGGGCGATCGCCGTCTTGTCGACGCCGTAGTTGACGGCCTCGCGCACCTTCGGATCGTCGAACGGCGGCACGCGGCTGTTGAGGAAGAAGTAGTACGTCGAGGTGGTGACCGTCGTGCGGTAGCGGTCCGAGTAGCGCTCCTCGACCTCGGGGCGGACGTCCGGCGGCAGCGGGTCCTGCATGTAGTCGAGGTCGCCGCGGATGACGTCCTGGGCCTGGCGCGTGGTGCTCTTGACGATCTTCGTCGTGATCGTGTCGAGGTTGCCGGCCGGGACGCCCGGGAGGTCGAAGCCCTTGACCTTCTGCAGCACGAACTCGCGATTGGGCACGGACTTCGTGAACTTGTACGGCCCGACGCCCGGCGGCGGATCCGCGCTCATGTTCTTGAACGGCGTGTCGCCCGGCACGGGTGCGGAGAAGGGCATCGCCAGCACGTTCGAGAACGTGCCGTCCGGCTCGATCAGGCGGATCGTGATCTCGCCCGTCTCGTCGTCGGTCTCGATGCCGGAGATGTCCGCCTTCGGATCGCCGTTCTCGAGGAACTCGGTCGCGCCCTCGATGATCTCGTAGAAGGCGGAACCGCCGGACTCGAGGTTGAGCACGCGCTTGATCGAGTGCTCGACGTCGGACGCCTTCACCGGGCGACCGTCGGAGTACTTCAGGCCCTTGCGCAGCGTCAGCCTGTACGTCTTGCCGTCCTCGGAGATCTCGGGCAGCGACGTGGCGAGGCCGGGGATCAGCTCGGTTCCCTCGTCGCCCTCGACGCGCTTGTAGGTCACCGGCGGCGTGTAGACGAGCCAGAGCGCCTCCCAGGCGTTCTGGGTGTAGCTGAGCGCCGGGTCGAGGGCGTCCGGCTGCGACGTCTGCGCGATCGTGACCGAGCCGCCGCTGGCGGCCGCACCGCCAGCCGTCGAATCGTCATCGCTGCCGCAGGCGGCGAGCCCGATGCATGCCGCAAGGGCAAGCGCCGCGACGCTGCGCCGGTATCGACCTGGTGCTGTCATGTCCACGCTCCTCTATCGGCCTTCGGACGTCGTTCTGGAGTCCTGCCGAAAAACCACCGTACTCCTACGTGGACAAATGCTCGCGCAGCGTTCGGACGCCACGGCCTACCGAATACTCAGAGCAACCAGACGATCAGCAGGATCAGCAGCGCGATCCCGAGCCCCACGCCCGCGATGCTGAGCGGGACCTTGCCTCGCCAGAAGTCCGGATCGGCGCGGTCGGCCGTGTAGCGGCCCTCGGGCGGCTCGCCGACCCAGTCGTCGTCGTCGCGCGCGTCCATGACCTGACGGTAGCTAGTCTCGCCGGCACTGGGGGCTCTCGACCAGCGTCCGTAGCTCGCGATAGGCGACGCGACCGGCGTCGACCTGGCGCCGGGCCGCTCCGATCAACGCGTCCCGCGACGTCGGCGCTTCATCCCAGAGGCGCTGCACGGCCGCAGCCATGCGAGCAGGCGCGTCGGAGCCTGCCAGCGAGATGACGTCGCACCCGGTGCCGAACTGCTGGCGCAGGCCCTCGAACTTCGCCTCGTAGTAGTCGGAGGCCGTCAGACAGACGACCGGGATTCCCAGCGCGAGCGCGAACACGGCGGCGTGGTAGGTCCCCGTCACCAGCACGCGCGCGGCGGCGATGCGCTCGATCGCTGCGGCTGCATCTGCCGGGATCGCGGCCGGCGTCTCGCAGAGCCGCGAGAGAACGTCCGCGTCGGGCTCGGCGGGATGCGAGGAGAGCGCGAGCGGCGCGAGCGGCGCATCGAGGCGATCGGCCGTCTCGCGCAGCGCCAGGACCACCCGCTCGGCATCTGACGCGCCGACGCCAGCGTAGTCGGCGACGCGCAGGCTGACTGCGAGCTCCGTGCCCGACGGCGCGGAAGGGCGCTCCGCCAGCGCCAGCTCGATCGCGTCGTCGCCGGTCACGTGAACGCGTGCGGCCGGCACGCCGAGCCGCTCCAGCAGCGGGGGGCCAACCAGGTCTTCGCGTAGGGCGATCGCACCGACGCGTGACAGGACGTCGGCGGCACGGCGCCTGAGCTCCGGCCCGAGGGGACCGATGCCCTGGCCGAGCATGGCGCTTGGGATGCCGGCGGCGTCGGCCATCCTCAGCTCCTCGAGCATCGCGACGGCCTCGTCGGCAAACGCGTCGGTCAGGGCGCCGCGGCCGCTGAGGACGAACAGGTCCGCACTCAGCAGCTCACGCACGAACGCAGCCGGATCGCCGCTCTCGCCCCGGCGGCGACGAGCCTCCATGCCAAGCGCGCGACGGGCTGCCGCGGTGGGCAAGCGGCGCGCCAGCCTGCGCTCCGGGGTGGGCGTCGCGGTCGCCCGCGGCTGGCGCAGCCAGGCGTAGCGGCCCTGGGCGTCGACTGGCTCGGCGCCGGGACACGAGCGCTCGAGCAGATCCGGCGCAGCGGTGATCACCGCGATGCGCGCGTGCGGCCACTGCTCGCGTAGGCGCGCGACGCAGACCTGCAGCATCGCGACGTCGCCGACGTTCAGCAGGTGGTGGCTGCCGGGGTCGATCAGGATCCTCACAGCCCTGCTCCGTCCATGTAGCCGCGCACGCGGGCGTAGAGGGCGGGCCATGCGCCGGGTGTGCGCGGGTGGCGCACGGCGAGGTCGAGCAGCGCGGCGATCGCCCCGGCCTCGAGACCGCGCGTGTCGTAGCTCTTGCCGCGTGTCGGCTCGGGCCAGCGGTAGCGCGCGAGGCGACGATCGACGTAGGCGAAGCGCCAGCCCGCCGCCGCCAGGCGCAGGTAGAGGTTCCAGTCCTCCACGCTCTTGAGCCAGCCGCTGTAGCCGCCGATCGCGCGCATCGCGGTCGTCCGCATCGACGCCGTCGGGCAGGGGATCGGATTGGCGTCGAGCAGCTCGGGAAAGCGATCGCGGGGATGGATCGAGGGATCGCCGATGTAGTCCTCATGCCCCGTCGGATGGCCGAGGATCGTGGTGTTCGCGTAGACGAGACCCACCGCAGGGTCCTCGAACGCCGGCAGCACCGCCTCCAGGTAATCGGGCTCCCAGAGGTCGTCCGCGTCGAGCTGGCAGACGACCGGGGCGCGGGCAAGCCGCAGCGCCGAGTTGCGCGCCTGTCCGGTACCGCCGTTGCGGGTGCGGCGCACGATCCGCAGCCGCGGGTCTCGCACGTCGGCGAGCGCGTCGGAGACCGGCAATGGCGAGGCGTCGTCCGCGACGATCACCTCGACCTGCTCGACCGTCTGGGCCAGAGCCGAGTCGACCGACTCGCGCAGCGTGGCCTCGGCCGCGTAGGCGGGCACCATCACGCTCGCGCGGGGCGCGGTCACGACGCGGCCGCCGACTCGCGCCGAAGGTCATGGGCTATGCGCTCGAGTTGCGTCGAGGAGCGAAACCACTCGGCCTTGCGGCGACCCGCCAGCTGGATCCGCCGGAAGGCATGCGGGCGCCGCAGCGCGTTCTCGGCGGCGATGAAGAGGTCGTCGGGATCGCGCGCCTCGAGATAGTCGACCCCCGGCTCGAGCCCGAGCGCCGGCGAGAGCGTCTCGCTGACCAGCAGGCAGCCCGACGCCAGCGCCAGCGCCAGCTCATGCGTGACCCAGCCGCGCCCCTGCTCGGGCAGGTTGACGGCGACGTCGCCGCCGGTGACGTCGACCAAGTCCATGACGGCACCGGACCGACTCGTAGGGGAGAGCGCGTCCGCCCCCGGCCACGTGGCCGCCCCGGCGTGCCTGCACAGGAGCTCCTCCCGGCGCGCGCCTCCCGGCCCGATCCAGCGCACGCCGCGGGTCGGCGGCGGCAACGGCGGCGGCATGAAGCTCGCGTCGGCGACGGGCAACGGCAGCGTCCGCCAAGCGCCGGCGGTCTGCGGATCGGTCGCGATCAGCCGATCGCAGGCGCGCAGCGCGACGGACGGCTGCTCGCCCGCGTCGAGCCAGACGACCGTTGGCGGAGCGTCCGCCTCGGGCGCGCTGGCGGGGACGCCGAGCGCGATCGCCAGCTCCGTGTCGTCAGACGGCGGCTGGCCGCTCGGGACGAGCTCGACCGTGTCCAGCTCGGGCGCGCAGGCGAGCAGGCGCTCGACGTCGCCGGTCAGTGCGATGCGGACAGTGGCAGCCATCGAGGCGTCGATCCTATGCAGCCGAGTCCCGCTAGCCTGCGCGCGCGGCCATGGCCCTCCGAATCTGCTTCGTCCTCAGCCGGCTCGGCCCCTCGGGCGGCGAGCGCGTGGCGCTCGACCATGCCCGGCTGCTGGCGCGCGAGCACGGTCACCAGGTGACGATCGCGATCGTCGAGCAGTCGCCGCCGGCCGGCCGCGACGGCCAGCTCGAGCTGGCCGCGCTCGCCGACCTGCGCGAGCGCGAGTTCGACCTGGCGCTGGCCACCTGGTGGCGCACCGCGCTGTCGCTGTTCGAGCTGCGCGCACGACGCCGGGCGTACTTCACCCAGAACCTCGAGGAGCGCCTCTACCGCCCCGGCGACGTCGAGCGCGTCGGCGCGCTCGCGACCCAGTCGCTGCCGTTGGCGATCGTCACCGAGGCCGCCTGGCTGGCCGAGCTGCTGCAGGAGCTCCAGCCCCGGCGCGTCCCACGGCACGTCGCCAACGGGATCGACAAGCGGTTGTTCGCAATCCCCGAGCACCCGCCGCAACACGACGGCCCGTTGCGGATCCTGATCGAGGGCAGCTCGGCGCTCTGGTTCAAGGGCGTCGGCGACGCGCTCGACGCCGTCGCCGCCATGCGTCGACCGCGGCACGTCACGTTCGTCGGTCCCGACCCGCCGGACGACCCCAGGGGTCTGATCGACCGCACGCTCGGCCCCCAGCCCTACGACGCCATGCCGACCGTCTACGACGACGCCGACGTGCTGCTCAAGCTCTCGCGCGTGGAGGGCGTGTTCACGCCGCCGCTCGAGGGCTTCCACCGCGGCGCCACCTGCGTCGTGACCCCGGTCACCGGGCACGACGAGTACGTCGCCCACGGCGTCAACGGGCTCGTCGCCGACTGGGACGATCCGCACGGCACCGCACGCCGGCTCGACCTGCTCGCCGCCGACCGCACGCTGCTCCACGAGCTGCGCACCGGCGCGCTGACCACCGCCCGCGGCTGGCCCTCGAGCGAACGGGCCACGGCGGCGATGGACGCGGCGCTGCGGGCGATCGCAGCCGAGCCGCCGCCGCCCACCGACGCGGCCGCGGCCCAGCTGCTGGCCGACGTCGAGGTGGCGATGGAGGAGCAGCGCCTGGCGCAGCTGCGCCTGCGGCGCCGCGCAGAGTCGGCCGAGTGGCTGCTGGACGGCGAGCGCGACCACGCCGCGACGCTGCAGGATCGGATCTGGGAGCTCGAGGGCAAGCTCTCGCGCGGACCGCTGGGGCAGCTGCGGCGACTGAAGGCGCTGCTGCGCCGGTGAGGAGTCGCCCCCCGATCCTCTAGCGTTCCCGCGGCCGATGAGCAGCGACACCGGATCCCGCCTGCAGGAGCGGCGCGCCGCGCTTGCGCAGGCGCCCGCGGCAGTCGTCGTCGACCACGTCTCGAAGACGTTCCGGATCCCGCATCAGCAGTACCACACGCTCAAGGAGCGGATGCTGCACCCGGGCCGCTCGCGCACCTTCGAGGAGTTCCATGCGCTGCGGGACGTCGAGGTGAGCGTCAAGGAGGGCGAGTTCTTCGGCATCGTCGGGCGCAACGGCTCGGGCAAGAGCACGCTGCTCAAGTGCCTGGCCGGCATCTACCGTCCCGACGCAGGCCGCGTCGAGGTGCACGGACGGCTGTCGCCGTTCATCGAGCTCGGCGTCGGCTTCAACCCCGATCTCGCCGCGCGCGACAACGTCGTCATCAACGCGGTGATGATGGGCCTCTCGCGGGCCGAGGCGCGCAGGCGCTTCGACGAGATCATCGCCTTCGCCGAGCTGGAGGAGTTCGTCGACCTCAAGCTCAAGAACTACTCCTCCGGCATGGCCGTGCGACTCGGCTTCGCGGTCTCGACCCAGGTCGACGCCGAGGTGCTGCTCGTCGACGAGGTGCTGGCCGTCGGCGACGCCTCGTTCCAGCAGAAGTGCTTCGACGTCTTTCGCCGCCTCAAGGCCGAGGGCAAGACGATCCTGCTCGTGACCCATGACATGGGGCTGGTCGAGCAGTTCGCCGACCGGGCGATGCTGATCGAGCGCGGCGAGGTGCTGAAGGTCGGCGATCCGCACGAGATCGGGCGCATGTACAACCAGGTCAACTTCGGCGAGCTGATCCACGACAAGCCCGCCGAGGAGCGCGAGCCGACCCAGCGCGCCGCCCAGATCACCGCCTGCTGGTTCGAGGTAGACGGCGAGCGGGTGACCGACCTGCCCCAGGGCGAGCTGCTCGAGATCGTCGCCGAGGTCCGCTTCGAGGCGACGGTCGAGGATCCGGTGTTCGGACTCTCGCTGCGCAACGACGCCGGCCACACGGTCTTCGCCACCTCGACCCAGTGGGACACGCCCGAGACCGGTCGCTTCGAGGCCGGCGACACGGCGATCGCGCGCGTCAAGGTGCCGGCCTGGTTCGCGCCCAGCCGCTATCGGGCGACGCCGTCGCTGGCGCGACCCGGCGGGGGCGCGGCGACGCTCGACGTGCGCGAGGACCTGGCCTCCTTCATCCTCCACTCCACGCGCGCGTCCGGTGGCGTGATCGACCCGCCGCACACGGTGGAGCTGGAGCGCGTGCGGGAGGCCGCGCGATGAACGCGGCCGCGGGCGACGTGCGCGCCGGCATGGTCGTCGGAGACTTCTCGCGCTTCGCCGCCCTGACCTGGACGCTGGCGGTCACCGACTGGAAGCTGCGCTTCTACGGCTCGGTGCTCGGCTACCTCTGGCAGCTGGTGCGGCCGTTCGCGTTCTTCGGCGTGATCTACGTCGTCTTCACCCAGATCGTCGGGCTCGGCGACGACGTGCCCAACTACGGCGTCTACATCCTGTTCGCGCTGGTGCTGTTCAACTTCTTCAGCGAGGTCACCAACGGCTGCGTGACGTCGCTGATGACGCGCGAGAACCTGCTGCGCAAGATCTCCTTCCCGCGCCTGGCGATCCCGATGGCGGTCACGCTCGCCGGCCTGTTCAACCTCGTCGGGACGCTCGTGGCGGTGTTCATCTTCGCCGTCGGCAACGGCATCTACCCGACCTGGAGCTGGCTCGAGCTGATCGTGCTGGTGCTGCTGCTGGCGATGCTCGCGAGCGGCGTCGGGATGCTGCTGAGCGTGCTCTACGTGCGCTATCGCGACGTGCAGCCGATCTGGGAGGTGCTGACGCAGATCCTCTTCTACGCCTCCCCGATCCTCTACGTCAGCTCGCTCGTCGACGAGTGCTGTCAGCACCCGTACGTGGCGAATCCGATCGCGGCGATCCTGACCCAGATGCGCAACGCGGTGATCGACCCGACCGCACCGACGGTCTCGGCCGCGATCGGGGGCAGCGTGCGGCTGCTGATCCCGCTTGCGATCATCGTCGGCCTGTTCGGACTCGGGCTCTGGGTCTTCAACCGCGAGGCGCCGAAGATCGCCGAGCACCTGTAGCGTCGGCCCTCATGGCGACCGATCCGAGCACCGAATCCCCCGAGCTCGAGCAGCTGCGCGAGCGCCTCGACGAGCTCGAGCGCGAGGCGGCCGAGCGCACGGCGCGCGCCAACCTGGCGCTGGCGGAGGCCCAGGACCGCTCCTACTGGCTCGATCGCTGGCACCTCGACCTCAACGCGCTCATGCGCCGGCCCGGTGCCAGCGAGCTGCGCGCGGCGCTGCGGGCTGCGCGCTCGGTCTACCGCTCGCTCTACGACGCACGCAGCCGCCTGCGCGACCACAAGAACTCGGTGCCGCTGCGCGTCTCGGCCGCCAAGCAGGCGCTCGAGGAGGAGCGCTCGCTGGCCGAGGAGCCCGGCGTCGAGGCCGAGCGCTACGGGCGCACGCTGTCGCCCGACCGGCTGCAGGCCGCACCGATCAGCGAGCTGCTCTACGCCCGGCTGGACGAGCGCGACGTCGCGGCCGTGGAGGAGCGGCTGAGCGCGTCCGAAGCGGCACTCTGGGAGACCGCCGGCGCACGCGATCGCACGCGCTACGCGCTCGCCTTCGCCGTCCACCACGGGCTCGAGGGTGCGCTCGAGCGCACCGGGCTGCGCGCCGCGATGCCGCCGGCCGGCGTGCACGCGATGGCGCACGGACCCCAGGCCGCGGGCGGCTCGTACTACTACGCGGACCTCGTCGCCGACGCGCTGCGCGAGAGCGGCGCCGAGCTCGCCCCCGGCCAGCGCGTGCTCGACTTCGGCTGCTCGTCCGGTCGCGTGGTGCGCGTGCTGGCGGCCGCGCTGCCGGAGCTCGAGTGGCACGGCTGCGACCCGATCCCCGACGCGATCGAGTGGGCGCGCGCCAACCTGCCGGGAATCGCCTTCGAGCGCAGTCCCGAGTACCCGCCGCTGCCGTACGAGGAGGCGAGCTTCGACGCGGTCTACGCGATCTCGATCTGGAGCCACTTCGCCGAGGGCGCGGCGCTCGACTGGCTGGCCGAGATGCGCCGCATCGTCAAGCCAGGCGGTCGGCTGGCGCTCAGCACGCACGGCGAGCAGACGGTCACCCACACCCATCGTGCTGGGCTGCGCTCGGCCGAGCAGCTCGAATCGGTGCGGGCAGCGCTGTTCGAGCGAGGCTTCTGGTATGCGGCGGAGTTCGGCGAGCAGGGCGACCACGGGGTCGCCAACCCCGACTGGGGCACGGCGTTCCTGTCGGCGGAGTGGCTGCTCGCGAAGCTGACCCCGGACTGGCGCGTGGTCCTGTTCCACCCCGGGCGGGTGGAGGACAACCAGGACCTGTACGTGCTCGAGCGCCGGTGAGGGCGCGGCGTCCGTGAGGTCCGCCTCGGTCGTGATCCCGGTGCTGAACGCCGGGCCGCTGCTCGACGAGGTGCTCGCCGGCGTGCGCGAGCAGGGCGAGCTCGAGCTGCTGGTGATCGACTCCGGCTCGGGCGACGGCTCGGTCGAGCGCGCACGGGCCGCGGGTGCGCGCGTGATCGAGATCCCCCAGCGGGAGTTCGGCCACGGCCGCACGCGCAACCTCGGCGCCGAGCGGACCTCCGGCGAGCTGATCTGCTTCCTGACCCAGGACGCGGTGCCGCTGCCCGGCTGGCTCGACGCCTACCGCGAGGCGTTCGAGCTCGACGGGCGCGTGGGGGCTGCCTTCGGTCCGCATCTCCCCCGGCCGGAGACGAGTCCGATGATCGCGCGCGAGCTGACCGAGTTCTTCGCCGGCTTCGCCCCCAACGGGACGCCGAGCCTGCAGCGTGCCGGCGAGCTGACGTTCCTCTCGAACGTGAACGCCTGCTACGCCCGCGCCTGTTGGGAGCAGCTGCGCTTTCCCGACGTCGAGTACGCCGAGGACCAGGCGTTCGGGGTCCTGATGCTGGAGTCCGGCTGGGTCAAGGCCTACCAGCCCCGTGCCGCCGTGCGCCACGCGCACGACTACGGCCCGGTCGAGTTCATGCGCCGCTACTTCGACGAGTACCGCGGCCTGCGCGAGGTCAGCGGGCACGTCGAGCCGCTGGAGCTGAGCGCGGCGGCGCGCGAGGTGCGCGGGGACGCGCGCTGGCTGCGCGAGCAGGGAGTGGCGGGGCCGCGGCGCGCGCGCTGGCTGGCACGCTCGGCCGTCCACCACGGCGGGCGGCGGGTGGCGTCTGCGCTGGGCTCCCGAGCGGAGCGGCTGCCGGGCGCGGTGCAGCAGGCGCTGTCGCTGGAGGGCCGGTCCGGCCAGGGGCGCGACGACGAGCTGGCGGCGGAAGCGGCCGCTCCCGACCAGGACGCCCCGCCCAGCGGCGCGGCGACCGAGACGGCCGTGCTGCCGAGCGGGCGCCACGTCCCGGCTCGTCCGGGCCCCGGACCCCACGAGGAGATCCTGCGCGTGCACCGCGAGGGGCCGGCACCGCTCGACGACCCGGTCCCGGGCACCGCCGAGCGCGGCACGCTCCATCTCGCGATCGTGATTCCGCCGTTCGCGCGCGGCAGCGGCGGCCACAACACGATTTTCACCCTGGTCGCCCGCCTGGAGCGGATGGGCCACACCTGTTCGATCTGGATGTACGACCCTCACCACCGCCACCACGAGTCCGCCTCGGTGCTGCGCCGGCGGGTGATCGACGAGTTCACGCCGCTGCGCGCACCGGTGCACAAGGGCTTCGGCGGCTGGGCCGGGGCCGACGTCGCGATCGCGACGGGCTGGGACACCGCCTACCAGGTCGCGTTGCTGCCCGCCTGCCGCGCACGGGCCTACCTGATCAACGACCACGAGCCGGAGTTCTTCGCCACCTCCGCCGAGTCGCTCTGGGCCGAGAACACCTATCGCCTCGGCCTCTACGGCATCTCCGCCAGCCGCTGGCTGCGCGACCTGCTGCAGCAGCGCTACGGCCAGCGGGGCAGCTGGTTCCGACTCGGCGCGGAACCCGGCATCTACCGCCCGCGGCCGGTCGAGCGCCGGCGCGACACGGTCATCTTCTACGCCCGCGGCTTCACCCCCCGGCGCGCCGTGCCGCTGGGCGCGCTCGCGCTCGAGGAGCTGCACCGGCGCCGGCCCGGCGCCCGCTTCGTGCTCTTCGGACAGGCGGAGGAGCTCGACCTGCCGTTCGACTACGAGCTGCTCGGCGTCGTGAGTCCCGAGACGCTCGCCTGGCACTACTCGCAGGCCACCGCGGGCCTCTGCCTGTCGCTGACCAACTACTCGCTGATCCCGCAGGAGATGCTCGCCTGTGGCCTGCCCTGCGTCGATCTCTCGGGCAGCAGCACCGAGAGCGAGATCGGTCCCCTCGGCGGCGTGGAGTTCGCTCCCGCCGACCCGGTCGCGCTCGCCGACGCGCTCGAGCGGCTGCTCGCCGACGAGGGACGCTGGCAGCAGCAGTCGCAGGCCGGGCTGGCGTTCGTCGAGACGGCGTCGTGGGACGTGGCGGCCAGCCAGGTCGAGGCGGCGCTGCGCGAAGCCCTGCGCGAGCGCGAAGCCGGCAGCTAGCCGCCGGCTATCCGCGCGGGTCGACGGCCTCGACCCAGACCAGTCGCGGGCCGCAGAGCTCGCGCCAGCGCCGCGACGGCGCCTGCACGAGCGCCGGAGCGCGTTCGGCCGGCACCAGCGCGAGCGGGCCCAGCCGGCGCGGACCGTCGCCGTTGCCGGGCCTGAGGCTGCCGCCGCCGCGCAGCAACTCGACCCTGTGCCTGCCCGCCGCGAGACGCACGCGGCCGAGGTCGTTCCAGCCGCTTGGCTGAGCCAGCTCCTCGCCGATCTCGGCAACTGCGCGGCCGTCGATCACGACCCTCACGGGACGACCGATCGAGCCGGCGAGCCAGAGCTCGTAGTCGCCTGCGCGCGTGAGCGGAACCGAGCCCTGGACGGCACCGGGACCGACGGTCTGCACGAGCGGCGGATCGCCCCCGAGCGCCGCCCAGCCCGGTGGCAGCGGGCGCGAGGCGGTGTCGAGCCGCCCACCAGGCGGGGCGTAGGCGGCGACCAGCTGCTCCCCGGGACCAGCCTGGCGTGCGAGCCGGCGCACGGCGCGGCAGCTGGGTGCGGCCTCGGCCGTCTGCGCGGTCACCGCCGGCGCGTCGGTGCGCCGCCAGATCTCGTACCAGTGCCCGCTCCACTCGCGACGCCAGTTGGCCGGCGGGCGGTCGCCGTCGGGGTTGCGACGTGTGACGGCCAGGTCGAAGCGCTCGACGTCGGGCAACGCCAGCGACGCCATCTTCGTGTTGGTCGCGAACGCTGGCCGACCGCCGGTCGCCAACTGCGGCGAGAGGCCCTCGACGGTGAAGCCCTCGGCAGCGCCCACCGGCTGCGAGTCGCGCAGGAAGTGCTTGCCGAACTCCTCGAACTCCGTGTACAGCAGCGGGCCGCGACCCGCGGTGCGCTTGCCGACGTCGGCAAGCTCCTCGAGCCGGTCCTGCGGCGCCAGGCTGACGTCGTGGTAGGCCATGGCGTTCGACACCAGCACGCCGGCCGCAAGCACCAGCGCCACCAGTCCGGCCTCCACGCGCGCGCCCATCGACTCCAGGGCCACCGGCCCGAGTGCCGCCGCCAACAGCACGGCCGGCGATGCGATCGCCAGCGCCTTGCCGTCGGCCCAGGGCGAGCCTGTGCGTGTGACGTACCAGAGCGCGAGCAGCGAGCTGACGACGAACAGCAGCGGGCCGAGCGCACGCCGTCGCACGAGCCAGGCGACGCCGAAGATCGCCGCCACCAGCGCCAGCCCGACGAGTGCATAGGTCAACTCGAGCGAGTCGAGGCCGGTGCCGGATCGCGGCGTGAGGCGGAAGTCCCCGTTGAGCCAGACGCCCGCCACCTCCTGCACCGGCAACGGGGTGAGCAGGTTGCCGAACTCCTCCTGCGCGGTGACGACTGCCCTAGTCACGTCGAGGTAGCTGCCGAGATCGACCAGCGTCGGAATCGACAGCAGCGCCAAGGCGGCGGCGAAGCCGAGCGCCAGGCCGGCGATCCGAACCGGCTCGCGTGGCCTGCGCGAGACGACGACCGCGAGCGCGACCAGCA
The DNA here is from genome assembly GCA_963846505.1 of uncultured Thermoleophilaceae bacterium. Lineage (GTDB taxonomy): Bacteria > Actinomycetota > Thermoleophilia > Solirubrobacterales > Thermoleophilaceae > JACVRW01. Next base: position 439,502 of record CAWJWD010000006.1, read on the forward strand.
GGATCGGCCCCAGCCACGGCGCGACGGCCACGCCGATCGCGGCGATCCCGGCGGCGCTCGCGATCGCCAGCGGCAGCAGTTGGCGCGGGCCGTAGCGGAACGTCCCCCCCGCGGCGCCCGGCAGGGCCGCGAGCGCGGCGACCAGCGCGGCCAGCAGCGGCACCAGCCAGAGCGTGGCCAGCTCCTTGACGCTGCCCTGCAGCGCGTAGGCGTAGACGAGCGCCGGCTGGGCGGCGATCGTCGCGACGGCCGCGCGCCGCCAGGCCGATCGCACCAGGTCGCGCACGAGCGCGACGAGCGTGAGCGTCAGCATCGCGGCGAGCAGGGCCAGGAACGGCTGGAACGCCCAGGCGACGTCGACGAACGCCAGCGGACGCACCGCGCCGAGCGCGGCGTGCGCGCCGAGCGGGTAGCCCGTCGAGAGGTAGGTCTCGACTGCCTCCTGGTAGGACGACGGCGGCAGCCCCTCGACGTTCGTCCCGTGCGTCGCGATGCGGTCGACCAGGGCGAAGTGGACGCTGTGGTCGCCGAGGATCGTGTAGCCGGCGAAGGTGGCGCTGCCGCTGAGCACCACGGGAGCCGCGAACGCTGCGAAGACGACCAGTGCCGCCCCGACCGCCCACGGGTCGACGTCGGCCGGTCGCAGCCGCTCGCGGCCGAGGACGAACCCCGCGACCGCGAGCACGACCACGAGCGGGGTCGCCAACTCGGCCGTGAAGTCCCACGTCATCAGGGCGCGTGCCGCGACGACGATCGTCGCGAGCCCGACCGGCACCAGCAGCGCTCCCGCCAGGCGCGTCCCGCTCAGGCGCTCGACCAACAGGCCGCAACCGAGCGACAGTGCCGCGAGCAGCACCGGAAACAGCAGCCAGGCCTTCAGGAAGAGCACGTGGCGTCGCCGCTACCGACGGCGACGGAGGCCCAGGATGCTGAGCAGGAAGGATGAGAAGAAGATCTGGATGCCGACGATGATCAGCGTCGCGGCGAGGATGGCCAGTCGTTCCTCGGAGAGCTCGCCGAAGCCGCGATCGATCCAGATGCCGGCGATGGCCGCCGCGACGGCGAGGCCTGAGAACAGCACCGCCCCACCGAACACGAGCCCGTGCTCGAGCCGGAAGCGGGCGCGCATGCGGTCGAACCACGGGTCCTGCTCGCCCATGAAGTAGGTCGCATACGTGTGCGCGCAGAGCCCGAGCCCGAGCACCTGCGTGCCGACGATCATCAGCAACGCGCCGGCGACCATCGAGTGCAGGTCCCACGCTCGCCCGAAGACGTCGAGCTGCAGCAGCACGGTGAGCGAGACGAGCACGCCCAGGAACGCCATCACGGCGCCGGGGACGATGAACAGCCACGTCGGGCTGTGGACCAGCAGGAAGCGCAGGTGGCGCCAGCCGTCGCGGAAGCTCGACAGCTTCGACTCGCCCTCCCGCGGGTGGTAGTGGATGCCGATCTCCTCGATCGCCAGCCGCTCCTTGCCGGCGCGGATCACCATCTCGGAGGCGAACTCCATGCCGGTCGTGCGCAGGTCCAGCCGTGGCAGCGCCTCGCGCCGGACCGCGCGCATGCCGCAGTGGGCGTCGCGCACGCCGGTGCGGAAGAAGAGGTTGAGCAGGCCCGTCAGGACCGGGTTGCCGATGTAGCGGTGCAGCCACGGCATCGCACCGGGCTGGATGCCCTGCATGCGGTTGCCCATCACCAGCTCCGCCCCGTCGTCGAGCCGCTCGACGAAGCGCGGGATGTCCGCGAAGTCGTACGTCAGGTCGGCGTCGGCCATGACGATGTACTCGCCCTGGGCGGCGGCGAAGCCGGCCAGGTAGGCGCTGCCGTAGCCGCGACGGGGTTCGTGCACGACGAGGGCGCCGGCGGCCTTGGCCAGCTCGGGGCTGCCGTCCTCCGAGCCGTTGTCGGCGACGATCACCTCGCCCTCCCAGTCCTGCTCCTCGAACGCGGCCAGCGCCTTCTGCACGCAGCGCTGGATCGACGCCTGCTCGTTCAGGCAGGGGATCACGACCGAGACCTTGATCGGCGCGGAGCCTTGGCGCTCGGTGCGCGCGAAGCGAGATTTGTGCTCGACGGTGCTCACAAGCAGGAAGCCTCCCGGGAGGGCCGGATGCCACCGTATGGAACGCGCGACCCGTACCAAAGTCGCGCGCAAGGGCGCGATCCTATCGAACGGTCTGACAGCCTTTCGGCTCCCTGATGCGCATCTGCCTCGCATATGACTGTCTCTTCCCCCACACGGTGGGGGGCGCCGAGCGCTGGTATCGCAACCTCGCGCTCGCGCTCGTGGACGCCGGTCACGAGGTCACCTACCTCACCCGACGCCAGTGGGCCGAGGGCGAGACGCCCGATCTGCCCGGCGTGCGCGTGGTCGCGGTGTCGCGCTTCGACGCTCTCTACGACGACGAGGGTCGTCGCCTGATCGGCCCGCCGCTGCGCTTCGGCGCGGGGGTGCTGCGCCACCTGCTCGCCAACCGCGACCGCTACGACGCACTGCACCTGTGCTCGTTTCCCTACTTCTCCCTGCTCGCCGCGCGCCTCGGGCTGGCGGGCAGCGGGACGCCGATCGGGGTCGATTGGTTCGAGGTCTGGTCGCGCGGCTACTGGCGCGACTACCTCGGGCCGGTGGGCGGCCGCGTCGGCGAGCTCGTGCAGCGGCTCTGCGCCCGGCTGACGCCGCAGGCCTACGTCTTCTCGCGGCTGCACGCGCGCCGGCTGACGCAACTCGGCCTGCGCGGCGAGCCCGTCGCGCTCGCCGGCCTCTACGCCGGTCCGACCGAGCTCCAACGGCAGCAGCGGCGCGAGCGCCCCCCGCTGGCGGTCTTCGCCGGACGCCACATCCCGGAGAAGCAGCCGCAGCTCGTGCCGGGCGCGGTGGCTGCGGCACGCACACGCGTCCCGGGCCTGCGTGGCCTCGTCGTCGGCGACGGCCCGCTGCGCCCGACCGTGCTGGAGGCCGTCGCGGCCGCCGGGGCCGGCGACTTCGTCCAGGTACCCGGCTTCGTCGCCTCCGAGACCGTGCGCGAGGCCCTCGCCGACGCGACCTGCCACGTGCTGCCCTCCAGCCGCGAGGGCTACGGGCTGGTGGTCATCGAGGCCGCCGCCTACGGCACGCCGACCGTCGTGGTGGCCGGGGACGACAACGCCGCCGTCGAGCTGATCGAGCCGGGCGTCAACGGCTTCGTCGCGAGTGGAGCGGATCAGCTCGCGGACGCGATCGTGGCGGTCCACGAGGGGGGCGAGCAGCTGCGCGCGAGCACCGCCCGCTGGTTCGCCGAGCGCGCGCCGCAGCTGAGCGTGCAGGCGTCGATGCGGACCATCCTGAGCCAGTTGGAGGCCACGGCTGAGCGGCGGTCGGCGTAGCGCCCGCCCGCGCGGAGGCGCAGGAGTGCCGCTTCCACCCTCGACAAGGCCAGCTGTCGGGTGCTGGGAGACGATTTCGAAATAATACGCTTTTAATTGAGAATTAGCGAGCGATTAATGATCTGGTTCTGTTTAGGCTGGTCTGAGCGATATGTGTCCGCTAGCTCGCCGTCAGCGCCCGCCGATAGCTCGCGACGGTCAGCTCGGCCGTGCGCTCCCAGCTGAACCGCGCGGCCTGCCGCGTACCAGCCGCCGTCAGGCGCGCACGCAACGGGCCGTCGTCGAGCAGCCGCTCCATGGCCTGGCGGATCGCCGTCACGTCCTCCGGATCGAAGGACAGCGCGGCATCGCCGGCCACCTCGGGCAGCGACGACCGATTCGAGCAGGCGACCGGCACCCCCCGGGCCATCGCCTCGAGCACCGGCAGCCCGAAGCCCTCGTAGAGCGAGGGAAAGACCACGCCGCTGGCCACGGCGTAGAGACCCTCGAGGTCGGGCTCGGAGATCCAGGCCGGCAGGCGCAGGTCCGCGTCGATTCCGAGCTCCCGAGCGAGCGCGCGCAGCTCGGCCTCGTGGGGAGTCGGATACCCCGGAACCACGAGCATCGGCCGCTGGGGGGGCGGGATCGCCGCCAACGCCCGCCACAACCGCACGAGGTTCTTGTGCGGCCGCTTGGCCGACGGCGACAACAGGACCGGCCGCTCGCCGAGCTCGAGCGTCGAGCGGAGCGTCGACGCCGGCGTGGGCGCCGCCGCCGCAGCGCTGCGCGCGGCCAAGGGCACCGACGTCGACCCGCTCGGGCGACACGCCGAGATGAGTCGCGAGGTCGTCGCGCGTCGAGGCGGCGTCGACCATGATGCGTCGCGAGCGCCGGGCCGCGGCCGGGACGAGCAGGCGCATGCCCAGCGCCCGCACGCGCGAGTGAGCGTCCGGGACGAGCTTGTAGTTGAGGTCGTGGATCGTGGTCACGCGCACGAAGCGGCCGTACAGCGGCGCCGTCGACGCCAGGCTGTGGACGACGTCCACCCCTGCCCGGGCGGCCAGGCGCGGCAGCAGCTGCTGCTCGCCGCGCACCCATTCCGAGCGACGCCGGGGATCGACCGGCACGACGATCTGGCGTCCGTGCTCCGCCCACGGTCCGCCGGCACCAGCCGCCGGCCGGTTCACGAAGCTGGTCACGCGCACGTCCTCGCGTGCGGCCAGCCGCGGGATGAGCTCCCGGGCGACCGTCTCCATGCCACCGACCTCGCCCGGCACGAGGTAGACCAGGTTGAGACCTACGTGCACCGCGAGCAGGCTACCCGGCGACCGATCAGGTGGACCAGCCCGATGGACGAGACCATCAACCCGTCTTCGGGGCGCTCACGCCGCGGCGCAGGCGCATGCTCTCGGCGAAGGAGATGCGCTCGTCGAGGGCCTCGGCGCCGGGACCCGGCCGCGGAGACCGCCCGCCGGCGGCTCGCCAGCCGTCGACGCGGCCGCGCAGCGCCGCCAGGTCGCGCGAGATGACGGCATCCGCGGTCGCCACGAGCGCCTCGGTGGCGAGTGCGCGCGGCGCCGCGCGCGAGCGCAGGACGCCGTAGCGGCGCAGGATGTAGCCACGACCGAAGCCTGCGCCGTGGCGGCGGAAGGCGGTTTGATGTGCGCGCGTCGCCGAGCGCAGGTGGACGGCGACCGCATCCTCGGCGAGCGTCACCCGCCAACCGGCGGCCTGGATGCGCAGCCCGAGCTCGAAGTCGTCGTGATGCGGCAGCTCTTCGTCGATGCCGCCGAGCTGCTCCCAGACGTCGCGCCGATAGGCGGCGGTCGCGCCGTCGGCGGCCGCGAGCACCGGCAGCTCCTCTGTCAGCAGCGACACGTCTCGACCCTGGCCGTGGGCGAACGGCGCAAGCGTTGCGTCGGCGACGATGCCGAGACTGTCGATCACCTGCTCGCCCGGGCTGAGCAGCACGGCCGCGACCGAGCCGACGTGCGCGGCAGCCTCGAGCGGCGCGACCAGCCGCTCCAGGAAGTCCGGGCGAGCGTCGACGTCGTTGTTCATGATCACCACGAAGTCGCCGTCGCCCGCGGCCACGACGCGATTGCAGGCGACCGCGAACTGCGCGTTCTGCTCGAGCCGCTCGACCCGCACGTCGGGGAACTCGGCCCGCACGCGCTCGGCGGTGCCCTCGTCGCAGCCGTTGTCGAGGACGTAGACGCGATGCGCGCGCGTCTGGGCGGCGAGATGGCGCAGGCAGCTGCTGGTGAGCTCCCAGTGCCGATAGGCGACGATCGCGACGTCGACGCTCGGCGCTGCCATCAGGGCGCCACGGCGTCGGGCGTCGAGGACCGGGGACGTTCCGCCCGGCGGGGACCGACCGGTTCGTGCGCGTAGAAGCTGCGGCGCATGCGCAGGCTGTCCGCGAACGTCGCGCCGTCGACGTCGGCCGCTGTCGGCCGCGCGTGACGCGGCAGGCCCGCACCCGCCCGCCAGCCGGCGACGCGGCCGCGCAGGGCGGCCAGGTCGCGCGACACGACCGCGTCGCCGGCGACGGCGAGCGCCTCCGTCAGCAGCGCCCGCCCAGCGGCGCGCGAGCGCAACACGCCGTAGCGGCGCAGCAAATACCCACGACCAAAGCCGCCCAGCCGCCGGGACGAGGCGGAGCGGTGGCCGTGCGTCGCCGAGCCCAGGTGCACGGCGACCGCGTCGAGCGCCATCGCCGTCCGCCAGCCGGCGGCGCTCAACCGCAGCAGCAGGTCGAAGTCCTCGTAGTAGGCGAAGATCGTGGGGTCGAGGCCGCCGACCTGGTCCCAGGCGCTGCGACGAAACGCCGCCGCGCCGCCACCGGGACCGATCAGCACCGGCTCGTCGGCCCGCGCGGCTGCGGGCTCGTGACCGTGCCAGCGCGGGAACGGCGCGAGCGTCCGGTCGGCCAGCATCCCCGCGCTGTCGATCGCCTGCTCGCCCGGGCGCAACAGCAGCGGCGCCGCCGAGCCCACCTCGGCGTCGGCCTCCAGCGGCGCGACCAGCCGCTCGAGGAAGTCCGGTCGCACGTCGACGTCGTTGTTGAGGGTCACGACGACGTCGGCGTCGCCGGCCGCCACCGCGGCGTTGCAGGCGACGGGGTAGGGCATGTTGCGCTCCAGCCGCTGCACCTCGACGTCGGGAAAGTCCGCGCGCGCCCGTTCGGCAGTGCCTTCGTCGCAGCCGTTGTCGCAGAGATGGACCCGGTGGGGACGCGTCTGGGCCTGCAGGTGCTCGAGGCAGCTGCGCGTCAGGTCCCAGCGCCGATAGGCGACCAGGGCGATGTCGATCGAGAGCGGCAGCTCAGCTCCCGGCACCTGCGGTGTGCGAGACGTCCAGCGCGTCGCCGGGCGATCTCGCCCGCGCCTGGTCGCGCCACCAGGCAAAGGTGGTGGCCAGCCCCTCGGAGAGCCCGATGCGCGGGCGAAAGCCGACCTCGTCGCGCAGGCGGGTGGTGTCGGCCAACAACTCCTCGGGATCGCCCGGCCGTTGCGGCAGGGCGCCGACGTCGAGCAGCTCCTTGCGCCCGGAAACCTCGCCCAGCGTGTCGATCAGCGCGCGCAGCGGGGGCGCCTGGCCCGAGCCGATGTTGATCGGCCCGCAGGCGTCGGAGTCGACCAGCGCCGCGAACGCCCCGCCCACGTCGGAGACGTGGAGGAAGTCTCGTCGCTGCGTCCCGGCGCTGGTCCCGACCCGCTCTCCGCTCGCGAGCCCGTGCGCGACCGCGGCCACGAGTCGGCGCTTGTCCTCGTCCGGGCCGTAGAGGAAGAACACCCGGCCCCAGCCGACGCTGAGCTCGAGCTCGACCGCAGCCCCCTCGACGACCGCCCGGGTCGCGTCCTTGGTGATCCCGTAGAGCGTCGCCGGACATCGGGGAGACGTGCGCTCGACACGTGGCCCCGGCGACCCCCACTCGTACTCGGCACAACTACCGGCGAAGACGGCTCGCTTCCCGCCGAAGGCGGCGAAGGTGCGCACGAGCGCAAGCGTCGCCTCGACCCAGAGCACGTTCTCCAGCGAGGACCAGCAGCGTCCGGGCTCGGTGCACCAGGCCAGATGGAGCAGTCGCTCGGGGGCCACCTCGGCGACCACCCCGGCAGGGTCGACGAGCAGGTCGCGCTGGTGCCACGTCACGCCCGGCGGCGAGCCTGTGACCGGCGGGCGCCGGGAGGCGACGTGCACTTCGTGACCGGCTTCGGCGAGCGCGGCGACCGCGTGCCGCCCGATGAAGCCCGTGCCGCCCGTCACGAGCACTCGGCTCATGGCCCTTCCTCACCGGACGGATGCCATCCCATAATCGTTGCATCTTAATAGATCAAACAAGCTATTTCGACTAAATCAGTCCTTGTGATTCGGCGAGTCTCGAGGCGCCGCGCGGAAGGGCAGCAGTTCCAGGACCTCCTCCGGCACCGCGCGCACGAGCAGGACCAGCAGCGCATAGGCGCCCAGCCCCAAGACGGTCGCGACGACCGCGGGCAGCGGCGCCAATGCCAGCGCGGCGCACGGCAACGCCACGACGAGCGCGCGCAGCGCGCTGGAGAAGCCGGGAGCGACGCTCGGCGCGCTCCGGCGCAGCGCGATCCAATAGGAGATCGCCAGCGTGCTCTCGCCGATCACCGTGCCCAGCGCGGCCCCTTCGGGGCCGAAGGCAGCCGCGAGCGACGTGACGCCGGCCAACGTGACCAACAACGCGGTGCTGTTGGCGATCAGCAGGGCGCGATGGAGGTGCATCGACAACAGCGCGAAGCCGAGCGGCGCGAGCACGAAGGTCGCCGTCATCGTCACGCCGAGGATCCGCAGCGGTCCCACCGCTCCGGCGAAGCTGGCGCCCGCCATCACGTCGATGATCACGGGCGCGCCGAGGACCACTCCGAGCGCGGCGGCCAGGCCGACGACGCTCGCCGCGTCGAGCAGCCGCTGCACCGCGTACGCCAGCCGGTCGCGGTCGTCCCGCGCGGCCCGGGAGAGCAGCGGGAACGCGACGGACACGATCAGCCCCGGAACCGCTCCGGCGATCACGAAGACGCGGAAGGCCGCCGAGAAGAGGCCGGTCTCCTCGCCGTTGGTGACCGCCGCCGTCAAGATCTGCGCCGCATAGAGGTAGATCGTGCCGACCGTGGTCGCGGCGGCGAAGGCGGCGGCGGCGCGCAGCAGCCGCGCCCACTCCGCCGGCTGCAGCGACGGGCGCAGCGGCATCTGGCCGCGCACCAGCAGCGCCACGACGACCACCAGGATCACCCCGACCGGGACGGGCACGGCGAGGAAGGCCACCACGCCCGCCCCAGCCAGCACGAGCAGCCCGTAGGCGCCGACGGTCAGCAGCTGGCGCAGGACGTCGACGGCCGTCAGGGTGACGTTGCGCATGCCGACCATGAGCGGGATCGTCAGGGTCGTCAGCAGCACCAGCAAGCCCAGGCCCACGCCCGCGAGCGCGACGCCGAGCAGCAACTCGCGGTCATAGCCGATCGCAGCCGCGATCGAGATCGAGATCACGATGCCGAGCACGGTCAGCGCCATCCGCAAGCCCAGCAACGCCCGCATCAGCCGGTCGCGATCGGGGCCGCTGCGTTGGGCGAACTCGCGCACGCCGAGCGCCGACATCCCGACGTCGGTCAGCGATCCGACGATCAAGATGAGCGAGACCACGGTCTGGAAGCGGCCGAAGTCGACCACGCCCAAGTGCCGCGTCAGCAACACCACGCCGAGCAGCGCGATCAGCGTCGACGCCACGTAGCCGGCGGTGCGCACGATCCCACCGCGGATCACGAGGCCACCCGCCTCGCTGGTGTCGAGCACGTCCTGCGGTGGCTCTTGACTAGCCACGCTCAGATACGCACGGCGGCACGCGGCTGGCGCGCCTCGATCCAGGCGCTGAACTCCACGATGTCGGATACCTCGGCCACCGGCCGCATCCCGGGCCACAATGCCGACGTCGCCGCCCCGCCGCCCAGCGCGAGCCGCCGCCGCAGCTTGCCGGGCCGGACGCGCTTGGCCAGCAGGCGCGTGAGCCCGAGCACGTCGCCGCCGGTCAGCTGGCGCAGCCGCCCGAGCATCTGACGCGGCGCCAGTGATCCAAGCCGTAGCTGGACGTACCAGGAGTAGGCCTGCTGCCAGACGTACTCATCGCGATCGATCTCGACCCCCGGCAGAGCCACGGCGAAGTCGGCCTGCAAGGCGAGCAGCGTCTCGTAGTGGCCGTTCATGACCTCGCTGCCAGGCAGGCGCCCCTCGAAGCGAGGATCGATCCCGAGATAGCCCTGCGCCCGCTCGACGGACTCGCTCGAGTGCACCGTGAGCCCGAACGACTTCGGCGACACGCCGATCACGACGAGCCGCTCGGACGACACAGCACACCGAGCCGCGGTCAGGAGTAGGCCACCGAACGCGTAGAAGTCTGGGAACGGCGGTTTGAACAGTCCATCCGGCAGCCCCACCAGAGCCCGCCGGGCGACCAGGGCCGTCTGCATGTTGAGCGGGATCGGAAAGTCGAACCGAAAGAGGTCTGCGACGATGCCGCGACGGTCGGCGACCGACAGCATGCCGTTGGCTGGCAGCGACCCGGCGGGCTCGGCAAACGAATCCGTGTAGTGGCTGACCGCGCTGCCGGTGAAACCGGGAAACGCGAACGCGTATGCGTTGTAGAGCAGGAAATCGGGGTCGTCGTAGCGGGCGAGCAGGGCATCGGCGCGGTCGAAATAGCCCGGCAGCAGCACGTCGTCGTCGCCGATCAAGGTGATCCGCTCGCCGCTGCTCACCGCCAACGCGGCATTCCAGTTGTCCGTCACCTCCAACGGCTGATCCTGGCGTAGAACCCGCACCCGCGGATCGTCTGCGTAACGGGCGATGATCTCAGGTGCGGCGTCCGAGCTCGCGTTGTCAGAGATCACCAACTCGAAGTCCTCGTAGGGCTGGTCGAGCACCGAGCGGATGCAGCCGTCGAGCAGATCCCCCCCATTGCGCGTGGGAAGCAGCACCGAGTAGCGGGGAGTAGTCATGCCTCGCCCTTGACGAAGACCGCCGTATACGCCGCGCCGCGCATGCCGGTGTGCTCGACGGGCCGCAGCGCGAGGGTCATGCCCAAAGCGACGAGCTCGACCGACTTGGGCGCCGGGCCAGCCGCCGGCCGCCTGCGCAAGCCGTACTCCCACCCGAACCGGTTCCAGTGCCTTCCCGAAGGGTCCGACGTGGTCACCGCGACCTGGCGCAGGCCCGTGGACGCCAGTCGCTCACGAAGCGCCTCCAGCGGTACGAGCGTGAGATGACGAGGCGCATCGACGTGCGCCCATCGCGCTCCGAGAACGCGGAACTGCAGCGAACCGGGATTTGGCGTACCCAACGCGAGCACCCCTCCCGGCTCGAGGTTCGCGGCCGCCGCGGTCAACACCCCCGCCGGATCCGGTAGGTGCTCGAGCACGTGCCACATCGCGATCGCGCGCGACGGCGGAAGTCCGGCCAGCACGGTCGCGGGATCGTCGCTGTTGATCGCTCGTACACCAACCGCATCGCGCAGGTGGTCGCAGGCACGAGCATCCATCTCGATCGCCGTCACGTCGAAGCCGGCCCGGCGTGCAGCGTACGCGAAGACGCCCTCTCCCGGACCGATCTCGACGAGCCGCCCGGGCTCGACCCGTGCCCGCAGGAAGGCGACCTTGTGTGCCTCGGTCGGAATCAGGCGGTCCAGCTCTTCCGCCGGTGGGAGGCGGTAGTAGGACGGTGGGTAGAAGCGCCCGAGATCACGGGGCACGTCGACCAGCGAAAGCGTCGCGCAGTCGAGGCAACGGCGGTAGCAGAAGCGCTCGTCGCTCAACTCGCGGTTGCGGTCGAAGGCCTCCAAGCCATGCTCGGTTCGCCCACCACAGAGTCGGCACCTTGCCGCTTCGACTCGGCCCTCACCCGTTTGAGCAGAGAGGTTCTCGATGGCGTTCGTCATCGGGCGGCCCCCACCGTAGACGATCGCCCGGTCTCGGACGACCAACCGCGACTACCCCAGGCATAGCGAGCCAGCGCTTGCCGGTCGGCTTCCGACGCCCGGTCGTAGGCACGGGTTTGGTTGTCCGCCACAAGCAGGTCGCGCTGCGCGCCCTGCCAGTAGATCTCGCGCTCCGGCCACTGCTCGGGTGCGAGCGGCTCACCGTCCCGCCCGACTATCAGCGACGCGAGGCCACGCCGCCGCAGCTGCTCGGTGAGACTCGAGCTGCCAGCTTCGAGGCGGTAGTTGGCAGCCTTGCTCCCCAGCCGGCCGGAGCGCAACGACAGCAGCAACCCGCGCTCTACGAGAAACGCGTTCGTCCGAACGTGCGGAGCGGGAAAGCCGCGATGGCCCACGATCTCGTTGCCGAGCCCGCCGACCGTCTCGATCAGGCGTCCCAGCGATCGGCGTTCGCCGCTGGCCCCCGAGCCGCCGGCTCCTGAGTCAGCCGCACCTGCGAGGGCCGTACCCATCGCGGCACGGCTGCCAAGCGACCCCCGGTAGCCGTTCGGCAGGCGCAGCAGCCAGAGCGCGAACGATCGGTGGCTCCCCCACGATCCGGTCGCTCCGGTCACTCCCGCCCCGTGCGTCTCGAGCCCACGGGCCAGGAGCGCGAGCCAGCCGGATACCAGGATCGTGCTGTACGAGTTGAGGAAGCAGAGGCGCGGATGCGGCAGCGCCCTGGCTGCGGCCCCATAGGCCGCAAGATCCAAGCCGCGGTCGTCGACGAACAGCTCATGCGCGGAGAGACCGGCGGCCTGGCGACGGTAGGGGGTGAGCTCGTCCGCGTCGGCAAAGCCCTTGAACAGCAAGACGAGCTCATGCGGCTCGCCGGCCTCGTGCGCGCGATGGGAGGCCAGGAAGCGCTCGAACGGTTCGAGCCCGTTGGCCCGCCGCACGAGATGGACGATCGCAGTACCGGTGCTCACAGCGAGGGCCATGGGACACGTGCCAGCTCGAGCGAGCGCCGAGTGACTCGGTAGCCCGTGCTGCGCGCCATGTGCCCCGGACGCCGAGCGGCGGGACGGCCCTCTTCGCTCAAGCGAGGAGGACGCTCGCCCGACCGCAGCCAGCGACGCAAGGGCTCCGCGACGACCGGCCACGCATATTGCGCCGCGACACGCTGCAAGCCGGCTGCGAATGCCGGCCGTCCTCGCCCCAGCACGTGCTCGAGGCCACGAGCGACTCCTTCGTGGTCGCCAGTGGGCACCACGGCACCGAGACCATCGCGATCGACCCGCTCGGCGAGCTCATCGCCTTCGGTGCAGACCAGAGGCAGTCCTGTCCAGAAGCAGTCGAGGAAGCGCGTGCGAAAGGCATAGCGAGCCTCGAGCCTGTCGAGCCCGACGGCAAGCGCGCAGTCCGCTTCGAGCAACCAGGTCGCGCGCTCGTCGTATGGGACCCAACCGTCGGCGAACAGGACGCTGGAACCGAGCAGCCCGAGCGATGCCGCCAGCGAGCGCACCGCGTCCGTGGTGTCGTGCGCCGTCACCGAGGCGCCGCCGCTCATGAACACGAGCTTCACCCGCGGCCGACGCTCGACCAGCGCAGCGATCGCGCGCACGGCAGTGGCGGCGTCGAACCATCGCCACAGGCCACCGTTCCACAACACCAGTTCGTCGTCGTCGGCAAGGCCGAAGCGAGCCCGCGGCCCTTGCCCGCGCGCCTGCGGTGGTTCTGCCGGAGCTCCGAAGGACAACGGCTCCAGCACGTCGTGCAGGCTGGGATCGCGGTCGTAGGTGGCGGGTGTGATCAAACGCTGCCCGAGCAGGGCGCCGACCCAGAGATCGCGCTGGGCTTGGCCGGCGCAGACGAAGTGATGGCCGGTGCGCAGTGCATCCTCGAGCCGGTCGAGCGTGAGGGCGTTGGTGAGCCGCCGGAGCGCCCAGCGCCCGTTGGCGAACGTCTCCAGCGTCTCGAGCGTCTCTGGGCAGTAGAGGTCGACCACCACGCGCGCGTCGGAGTCGCGCAGCCATTTCGAGACGACCGGCCACTGAGGCGGGGCCACGATCATGTCCGCGGCTGCGATCTCGCCAGCGAGATCGCGCGGCGAGTGCGGCAGATAACTGGTCACCCGCACGCCGTCCGGCGCAGCACCTCCGCCGGGATCGCCGGATGCGACGACGACTTCCGCCTCCGTCGCGAGCACTCGTGCCAGCTCGGTGTAGCGAATGCCGAGCCCGCGCATGCGCTCACCGACCGCATCCGGCGAGATGAAGAGGATCCGCTTGTGGCCCTCGGCCATCAGGCGGCTTTGCGCGCGTAGACGCCCCGGCGGCGCCGCAAGCTGTCAGCGAACGAGATGTCGTTGTCGACGACATCATCCGCCGGCAGCGGATGGCGGGGCGCATCAGCGCCAGCACGCCAGCCCTCGATCCGTCCTCGCAAGGCTGCCGCGTCGCGGGAGACGACGAGATCGCCCGCGACGATCAACGCCTCGGTGGCGAGAGTCCGCAACGCCGCGCCGGAGCGCAGCACGCCGTAGCGCCGCAGGAGATATCCACGCCCGAAGGCGGCGCTCCGTCGCGACGCTGTTGAGCGGTGCCCAAAGGTCGCCGAGCCGACGTGCACCGCGACCGCGTCGAGCGCAAGCGCGACGCCCCAGCCTGCGTTGCGCAGCCGCACGCCGAGGTCGAAATCCTCCATGTAGGCCAGGATCGTCTCGTCTAGACCCCCCACCTGTTCCCAGGCGACGCGCCGAAACGCCGCCGCGGCGCCTGCGGGAGCGGTCAGGACGGGCTCGGCGTCGCTGACGAGCGCGGGGTCATGTCCCTGCCAGCGGGGAAAGGCCGCCAGGGTACGGTCTGCGACCAGCCCGGCGCTGTCCACCGCCTGCGCCCCGGGCTGCACCAGCAAGGGCGCGACCGACCCGATCAGCGAGTCGGCCTCGAGCGGCGCGACCAAGCGCTCGACGAAGTCGGGACGGGCGTCGACGTCGTTGTTCATCATCACCACGAAGTCGCCGTCGCCCGCGGCCACGGCGCGATTGCACGCGACCGCGTACGGCATGTTGCGCTCGAGCCGCAGCACGTGGACCTCCGGGAAGTCCGCTCGCACGCGTTCGGCGGTGCCCTCGTCGCAGCCGTTGTCGCAGAGGTACACCTGATGCGCGTACGTCTGTGCTCGGAGGTGCTCGAGGCAGCTACGCGTCAGATCCCAGCGCCGGTAGGCGACGAGCGCGATGTCAATCGACAACGAACTCATTGCTGGCCTGACCTCACGATACAGCGATGCGAGCGCACTACCCGGTGCCGGCGCGCTCGCGCCACCAGGCGACCGTCTCGGCCAGCCCCTCGCGCAGGCCGATCCGCGGGCGGAAGCCGGCCTCGTCGCGCAGCCGCGTCACGTCCGCGACCAGCCGCTCGGGGTCCCCGGGACGGGTGGGCAGGGCGCCGACGTCGAGCAGGTCGGGCCGGCCGGCCGCCTCGCCGATCGCCTCGATCACCTCGCGCAGCGTGCGGTCCTCGCCCGAGGCGACGTTGACGGCACCGTGCACGGGCGCGTCCACGAGCGTGGCGAAGGCCGCCCCGACGTCGGCGACGTGCATGAAGTCGCGGCGTTGGGCACCCGCGCTGGTGGGGGCGCGCTCGCCGCGCGCCAGCGCGCTCGCGACCGACCCCACGAGCCGTCGCTCGTCCTCGTCCGGTCCGTAGAGGAAGAACACCCGCCCCCAGGCGAGCTCGAGGTCCAGGTCGCCGGCGGCGGTCTCCAGCAGCTCGCGCGTGGCGTTCTTGGCGACGCCGTAGAGCGTGGCGGGGCGCAGCGGCGTCATCTCCTCGACGCAAGGACCGGGCAGTCCCCACTCGTACTCCGCGCACGAGCCCGCGCAGACGGCGCGCCGGCCACCGGCGGCGGCGAACGCCCGCACGAGCGCAAGCGTCGCCTCGACCCAGCGCAGGTTCTCGAGCGAGGTCCAGAAGCGCCCGTGCTCGGCATACCAGGCGAGGTGCAGGAGGCGCTCGGGCGCGAGCTCGGCGACGAGCCCGCCTGGATCCGCCAGCAGGTCGGCGCGGTGCCACTCGACTCCCGCGGGGGATGCCGCCGCCGCACGCGTGGAGACGGCGTGGACCTCGTGACCGGCGGCGACCAAGGGGGCGAGCGCGTGGCGGCCGACGAAGCCGCTCGCGCCCGTCACGAGCACCCGGCTCACGGGGTGTAGTCGGGGTAGCTCGCGTCGCGCTCGGAGATCGTGCGCCCGTGTGCCGGCGGCGCGGGCCACTCGACGCCGAACGCCGGGTCGTCCCAGCGCACCCCGCCCGCGGCCGCGGGCACGTACTCGTGTCCCATCACGTAGAGCACCTCGGTGTCGTCGGCGAGCGTCTGGAAGCCGTGCGCGAGCCCGACCGGGACGTAGAGCGAGCGGCCGTCGTCGGCGCTCAGCTCGACCCCGACCCAGCCGCGATGGGTCGGCGAGTCCGGCCGCAGGTCGACGATCACGTCGTAGATCGCTCCCCGGGTGCAGCGGATCAGCTTGGGCTCGCCGTGCGGCTCGGCCTGCAGGTGCATCCCCCGCAGGGTGCCGGTGCGCGGGTTGAAGGAGACGTTGCACTGCACGACGCCCGGGTCCATGCCGCGCGCGACCCACTCGTCGCGATCGAAGGTCCGCGCGAAGTAGCCGCGCTCGTCCTCGAGGCGGTCGGGGTCGATCACCCACGCCCCGCTCAAGCTGGTCTCGGCGAATCTCACTCGAACAGCTGCAGGTCGGGCGCCCGCGCCGCGAAGCGCCCACCCCACTCGCGGATGAACGAGAGCTGCTCGATGATCTCGTCCTTCAGGTTCCAGGGCAGGATCAGCACGACGTCCGGGCGGTCCTCGCGCAGCACGTCCGGGGAGCGGATCGGGATGTGGGTGCCGGGCAGCAGGTGGTCCTGCTTGTGCGGGTTGAGGTCGCAGGTGTAGTCGAGGAAGTCCGTGCCCACGCCGCAGTAGTTGAGCAGCGTGTTGCCCTTCGCCGGTGCGCCGTAGCCCACGATCCGCTTGCCGTCGCGCTTGAGGGCGATCAGGAACTCGAGGATCTGACGCTTCTCCTCCTCCACCCGCCGTCCGTAGTCGGCGTAGAGCTCGATGCCGCCATAGCCGGCCGCCCGTTCGCGCTCGAGCAGTTCCTCGGCGCGCGGCTCGCGCGGACGCGGGTCCTCCGCGTGGCAGCCGTAGATGCGCAGCGAGCCGCCGTGGGTCGGCAGCTCGTCGACGTCGAACAGCCGCAGGCCGTGTGCCTCGAACACCTGCGCGACGGTCCCGAACGAGAAGTACGAGAAGTGCTCGTGGTAGATCGTGTCCCACTGGTTGTCCTCGACAAGCCGCAGCAGGTGAGGGAACTCCATCGTGATCTGCCCGCCCTCGGCGAGCAGCACCTTCATGCCGCCGACGAAGTCGTTGAGGTCCGGCACGTGAGCGAGCACGTTGTTGCCGAGCAGCAGGTCGGCCTTGCGCTCGCCCGTCAGCGAACGTGCCGTCTCGACGCCGAAGAACTCGACCAGGGTCGGGATGCCCTTCTGCAGCGCCACCTTGGCGACGTTCGCGGCGGGCTCGATCCCGAGCACCGGGATGTGGCGCTCGTGGAAGAACTGCAGCAGATAGCCGTCGTTGGAGGCCACCTCCACGACGTGGCTCGACTCGCCGAGGCCGAAGCGGTCGACCATCGTCTCCACGTAGCGGCGCGAGTGCTCGAGCCAGGTCGTCGAGTAGGACGAGAAGTAGGCGTAGTCGCCGAAGATGTGCTCGGGCGTCTCGAACTCCTCCAGCTGCACGAGGAAGCAGCGCTCGCAGACGAGTGCGCGCAGCGGATAGAACGGCTCCATGCCGTTGCCCTGCTCCGGCGACAGGTAGGAGTTCGCCAGCGGGGACATCCCGAGGTCCGCGAACACCGTCGTCAGCGGGGCGGAGCAGAAGCGGCAACTAGCGGTCAATGGGACACCTCGAGTCCGGTCGGTGCGAACGAGTCGATTTGGGCCAGCGTCACCTCGCGCATGTCCGCGCCGTCGCGCAGTGCCGTGTACCAGCTCGCGATCGAGTCGAGCGCGCTGCCGAGGTCCCAGCGGGGCGTCCAGCCCAGCTCGGTGCCGGCCTTGGTGGAGTCGAGCGCGAGGAACTGGGCCTCGTGGGGATGGGGGCCAGGGTCGACCTCCCAGCGCAGGTCGGTGTCCCAGCGCTCGGCGAGGCGATCGGCGATCCAGCGCACCGGGCGGGCGTCGTCGAGCGCCGGGCCGAAGTTCCAGCCGCCCTGCGCGGCCGGGGAGTCCGTGAGCGCCTGCGCCAGCTGCAGGTAGCCGCTGAGCGGGTTCAGCACGTGCTGCCAGGGCCGCACCGCCTCGGGGTTGCGGATCGGGATCGGCACGCCCTCGAGCGCGCCCCGCATGACGTCCGGGATCAGACGGTCCTCGCCCCAGTCGCCGCCGCCGATCACGTTGCCGGCGCGCCCGGAGGCCAGGCGCGGCCCGTCCGGGTTCGGCACGAAGAACGAGCGCAGATAGGCGTCGGCGACCAGCTCGGCGCAGCCCTTGGAGTTCGAGTACGGGTCGTGCCCGCCCATCGGGTCGTCCTCGCGAAACGGCCGGCCCTGCTCGCGGTTGTCGTAGCACTTGTCCGACGTGACGCTGACGACCGCGCGCACGCCGGCGCTCGCCCGGACCGCCTCCAGCACGTTGACGGTGCCCATCACGTTGACCTCGTAGGTGCTGCGCGGATCCTGGAACGAGCGCCGCACGAACGGCTGGGCGGCCATGTGGATCACGACCTCCGGCTCGTGCTCGAACGCCGCCGCGACGGCCGCGGGATCGCGCACGTCGCCGCGCAGGTCGACGATGCCGTCGCCGGCACGGGTCAGCTCGTAGAGCGAGGGCGTGGTCGGCACCGTGTCGGCGAAGCCGATCACCTCCGCGCCCATGCGACGCAGCCAGAGCGTCAGCCAGGCGCCCTTGAAGCCGGTGTGGCCGGTCAGCAGGACGCGCCGGCCGTGCCAGAAGCCGGGATCTACGCCCACGTCTTCCAGGGAGCCGAGCCGGAGTCCCACAGTTGCTGCATGACGCCGCGGTCGCGCAGGGTGTCCATCGCCAGCCAGAAGCCCGGGTGGTGGTAGGCGGCCAGCTCGCCGTCGCGCGCCAAGCCGTTCACGGGCTCCTGCTCCCAGACCATGGCGTCGCCGTCGATGTAGTCGCCGACCTTCGGCGAGAGCACGAAGAAGCCCCCGTTGATCCAGGCGCCGTCGCCGCGCGGCTTCTCGGTGAAGGAGAGCACGCGCGGCAGTCTCTCATCGATCTCGATCGCACCGAAGCGGCCTGCCGGCTGGACGGCGGTGACCGTCGCCAGCACGCCCTGCTCGCGGTGGAAGGCGATCAGCGCTCCCACGTCGATGTCCGAGAGGCCGTCGCCGTAGGTGAAGCAGAAGTCCTCGTCGCCCAGGTAGGGCAGCACGCGCTTGAGGCGGCCGGCGGTCTGCGTGCCCTGGCCGGTGTCGACGAGCGTCACCTTCCACGGCTCGGTGGTCGAGTGATGGACGTCCATCGACCCGGCCGCGAGGTCGAAGGTCACGTCCGACGAGTGCAGGGCGTAGTTGGCGAACCACTCCTTGATCACATAGCCCTTGTAGCCCAGGCAGATCACGAACTCGTTGATCCCGTGTGAGGAGAAGATCTTCATGATGTGCCAGAGGATCGGCTTGGCACCGATCTCGACCATCGGCTTGGGCCGCAGCTGGGTCTCCTCGGAGAGCCGCGAGCCCAGCCCACCGGCGAGTATCACCGCCTTCATCCTCGGCACAGTAGCCGCTGATCCGACTAGGCTTCGCCGCCCCATGCCCGCGAAGAGAGCGCTCATCACCGGCATCACCGGCCAGGACGGCTCGTACCTCGCCGAGCTCCTGCTCGAGAAGGGCTACGAGGTCCACGGCATGGTGCGCCGCTCCTCGACGGAGACCTTCCAGCGCCTCCAGGGCTTCCGCGACGCGATCACGTTGCACACCGGCGACCTGCTCGACCAGCGCTCGCTCGTGGACGTGCTGCGCGAGTGCGAGCCGGACGAGGTCTACAACCTCGCCGCGATGTCGTTCGTCGCCGCGTCCTGGTCGCAGCCCGTGCTGACCGCGGAGTTCACCGCGACCGGCGTCACGCGGATGCTGGAGGCGGTGCGGGAGGTCGTGCCCGAGGCGCGCTTCTACCAGGCCTCGTCGTCGGAGATGTTCGGCAAGGTGCTCGAGGTCCCCCAGCGCGAGTCGACGCCCTTCTACCCGCGCAGCCCCTACGGCGTGGCCAAGTGCTACGGGCACTTCATCACCGTCAACTACCGCGAGAGCTACGACCTGTTCGCCTGCTCCGGGATCCTCTTCAACCACGAGTCCCCCCGTCGCGGCCTCGAGTTCGTCACGCGCAAGGTCACGCACGGCGCCGCGGCGATCAAGCTCGGCCTCCAGGACGAGCTGGCGCTCGGCAACCTCGACGCCGAGCGCGACTGGGGCTACGCCAAGGACTACGTCGAGGCGATGTGGCTGATGCTGCAACAGGACGAGCCCGACGACTACGTGATCGCCACCGGCGAGGCGAACAGCGTGCGCAAGCTCGTCGAGATCGCCTTCGAGCACGTGGGGCTCGATCCCGACGCGCACATCCGCATCGATCCGCGCTTCCTGCGCCCCGCCGAGGTCGAGCACCTGATCGGCGATCCGGCGAAGGCCCGCGAGCAGCTCGGCTGGACCCCGCGGACGAGCTTCGAGGAGATGACGCGGATGATGGTCGACGCCGACCTCGAGCTGCTCTCGAGCGGCGTCCCCCAGCAGCAGTCGGGCTGACGCCGCGCGTGAGCAACGCCCGCTCGCGGCCGTTGCTCTGGCGTGACCACGAGCGCGCCGTCCATCCAGCCTGAGACCGCGGATACGCTCGCGCCCATGAGCGCGTCGCCCGTGGCCCCCGACCAGTGCGACCTCGTCGTCGTCGGCGCCGGAATCGTCGGCCTCGCCGTCGCACGCGAGCTGACGAACCGCCAACCGGACCTGCGCGTGGCCGTGCTGGAGGCCGCGCCGGAGATCGCGACCGGCCAGACCGGCAACAACTCGGGCGTCATCCATGCCGGCATCTACTACCTCCCCGGCTCGCTCAAGGCCCAGCTCTGCCGGGCCGGCGCGGACGACATGTTCGCCTTCTGCGAGCGGCACGAGATCGCGCACGAGCGCTGCGGCAAGCTGATCGTCGCCCGCGACGCGAGCGAGCTGGTCAAGCTCGACGAGCTCGAGCGGCGTGGACGCGAGAACGGCGTGCCGGGCCTGCGGCGCCTGGACGCCGACGGGCTGCGGGAGATCGAGCCGCACGTGCGTGGCGTCGCCGCCCTGCACTCGCCCGAGACCGGCATCGTCGACTTCTCGGACGTGGCCCGTGCGCTGGCGGCCGAGCTGAGCGATCGCGGCGTCCCGGTGGTGACGGACTGCGGCGTCGAGGGCGTGTCCCAGGCCGCCGGGAGGATCGCGCTGCGCCATCCGCAGGGCCGGACGAGCGCTCGCTTCGCGGTCTTCTGCGCCGGCGGGCGCTCGGACCGGCTGGCGGTGATGGCCGGGGCATCCCCCGACCCGCGCATCGTGCCCTTCCGCGGCGCCTACCTCCACCTGCGTCCCGAGCGCCGCACGCTCGTCAAGGGCCTGATCTACCCCGTGCCGGATCCGAGCTTGCCCTTCCTCGGCGTGCACTTGTCCCGCCACATCGACGGGGAGGTCTCGCTCGGCCCGACCGCGCTGCTCGCACCGGGCCGTCACCTTCCCCGCACGGCGGCCTGGCCCGGGACCTGGCGCATGGCGCGCCGCTGGTGGCGTACCGGCCTGACCGAACTGCACCATGCCGTCAGCCGCCGTTCGCTCGCCCGCGCGGCGGCCGAGTACGTGCCGGAGATCGAGCCGCAGGACTTCACGAGCGGCTTCGCCGGCGTGCGCGCCCAGGCACTCGGTCGCGACGGCAAGCTCGTCGACGACTTCGTCATCTCCGAGACCGAACGCGCCCTGCACGTGCGCAACGCACCGTCGCCCGCCGCGACCTCGTCGCTGGCGCTAGCCCGGCTGATCGCCGACCGCGCCGAGCCGGCGCTCGCGTAGCCGGGAGGCGACCCGGGTCAGCTCGGCGCCACCTAGTCGCCGACCTCGGAGCCGATCAGCCTGGGCGGCGCCCCAGCGACACGACGAAGGCGCGTTCGGCCTCGTCGAGGCAGAGCGCCCAGAAGCCCGCCCAGAAGGCCAGCACGCCGGCGACGGCGATGCCGGCCAGGGCCGGCAAGCCGGACGGGTCGAACAGCAGCCGCGTGCCGATCAGGATCACGGCGAGCAAGGCCGCCAGCGAGTAGGCGGGCAGCCAGGCGCGCCGAGCCAGCTCCGCGAGCGGCACGTCCGCGACGCCGAGCCCGACGCGCAGCAGGAACGGGAACGCGACCAGGAACGGGATCGCCGTGCCGAGCGCCGGTCCCTCCAGCCCGAGCCCCGGCGTCAGGATCAGCGACAGGACGACGTTCGCCACGGCCGCGGCGACGATGATCCGCGCCGCCTCGCGCGCGCGGCCGGCGCCGACGAGGAAGCCGGGCGTGACCACCAGCGCGCCGTAGAGCAGCCAGTAGGAGACGAGGATCGTCAGCGCCGTGGCGCCGTCGGCGTAGCGGTCGCCCAACCAGGCCGCGAGCAGCGGCTGGGCGAGGCACATCAACGTCACCACCAGCGGCGTGAACAGCGCCAGCGTGTAGCGGCTGCCGCGCACCACCAGCTCGCGCAGACGGCGCGCGTCGCCGGTGGCGACGTAGCGCGAGGCGGTCGGCACGGTCGGCACCGCGAGCGCGCCGCCGAGCGCGTAGAGCAGGTTGTGCGCCCGCACGGGCCCCTCGTAGAGACCGACGTCGCGCGGGCTCTTGAAGGCGCCGAGCAGGACGCGGTCGAAGGCGTACATGACGAGCGTCGAGAGCTCGATCACGAGCAGCCAGCCGGCCGTCGGAACGATCCGCATCACCCGCTCGCGCGTGACGCCGGCGCGTGCGAAGCGCAACGGCAGGCGCAGGCGACGCAGCATCAGCGCCGACAGCAGCCCGCTCAGCAGCGGCAGCGCGCCGCTGGCAGCCATCACCGCCCCCAGGCCGGCGCCGCCCAGGATCAGCGCCAGCATCAGCGCGAGGTAGATCGCGACGGCGACGATCTCCAGCAGCGCCGCGCGCACGAAGCGGCGCTCGGCGCGCAGCGCGTCGAGGTTGACCGAGACGGCGATCCCGAGCGCGGTGAGCACGCCGAGCCCGAGCCCGCCGAGGCGGGCGTCGCGCGCCAGCGACCCGTCCAGGATCGCCGCCGCGATCGCGAGCGCGGCGAGCGCGATCAGCAGGCCGGTGGCCAGGCCGACCGCGGCGTAGAGCGCCGCGGCGGCGCTAAACACGCGCGACCGCTCGACCGGCTCGACGGCGGCGGCCAGCGCCCGCACAGCCGAGCTCGCCACGCTGTTGCGCAACACCAGCAGGTAGCCCGCGAGCGAGGCGACGAGGCCGTAGGCACCCAGCTCGGCGACCGTCAGCCGGCGGGCCAGCACCGTCACCACGACCAGCAGCACGAGCAGGCCGCTCGCCTGCGCGACCTGCTGCACGAGCGCCCCGGAGGCCAGCAGCCGCGCCTCGCCGCGACCCTGCGCGTCCTCGGCCTGCGCAACCTCGGGCTCACGCACGGGTTCGCACCATATATGGCAGCAGTCGTCGTCCACCGGAGGCCGAGATAGACTCCCCCGTCGTCGAGCCGGCAGGCCCCCTCGGCGCGCACCGCGCACCGCCCGCCATCGCCGACGCACCACCACGAGAGCCTCGAGAGCCGAGTCCATGACCAGCGCACAGCCGCACTCGCACGCATCCGCCGCGACGGCCACACCGTCCGTGCGTCGGCGCACGCTGCTCGACGTGCCGGTGGGGATGACCGACTACGACGAGGCGATCGAGACGATGGACGCGCTCGTCGCCAACCGCGAGCGCGGCTATCTCTGCGCGGCCCCCGTGCACGCGCTGATGGTCGCTCGCGACGATCCCGAGATGCTCCAGGCGCTGCGGCGCGCGACGCTCGTCGTGCCCGACGGCATGCCGCTCGTGTGGGCCGCCAACGCGCTTGGCGAGTCGCTCGACGATCGGGTCTACGGCCCCGAGCTGATGGCCCGCTACAGCGACCGCTGCGCCGAGCGCGGGCACCGCGTCTGGCTCTACGGCGGCCGCGACCAGGGCACCCTCGTGCAGCTCGCGCTCAGCCTGCGTCAGCGCCATCCCGGCATCCAGATCGTGGGTGGATACTCGCCGCCGTTCCGCACGCTCACCGAGGAGGAGGAGGACGCGCTCGTACGCCAGATCAACGAGGCGCGTCCCGACGTGCTCTGGGTGGGCATCGGCGTACCCAAGCAGGAGAAGTGGATGCTGCGCATGCGCGACCGCCTCGAGGTGCCGGTGATGGTCGGCGTCGGCGCCGCCTTCGACTTCCACGCCGGCCGTGTCTCGATGGCGCCGAGCTGGATGCAGGACCACGGGCTGGAGTGGATCTACCGCATCGCCCAGGAGCCGCGGCGGCTGCTGATGCGCTACCTCACCACGAACCCTCGCTTCGTGCTGGCCTTCGCACGCCAGTACTTCGCCGAGCGGCGCGCGTAGACTGCCCCGCATGCCAGGCAGCGTCGCGGTCGTCGGCCTCGGACGAGTAGGCCTGCCGCTCGCGCTCTCGTTCGCCGACCGCGGGCTGGAGGTGATCGGCGTCGAGCGCCGTCAGGACGTGCTCGACCAGGTCGCCGCCGGCCGGATGCCGTTCGACGAGACCGGCACGCAGGAACTGCTCGGGCGCGTGCTCGCGGGCGGCCGCCTGACGATCGGCGCCGACGCGCGCGACGCGGCCCGCGCCGACCACATCGTGCTCGACGCTCGGCACGCCCTCCTACGAGCACGTCGAGATCGACGTGTCCCAGATCCGCGGGGTGCTCGACGACCTGCTGGGCGTGCTGCGTCCAGGGCACACGCTGATCCTGCGCTCGACCGTCGCGCCCGGCACCACCGAGTGGGTGGCCGGCTACGTCGAGCAGCGGCGCGGCCTGCGCGTCGGCGAGGACGTCTTCGTCGCGCACGTGCCGGAACGGATCGCCGCCAACCACTTCCTCGAGGAGATCGCGACGCTGCCGTGCATCGTCGGCGGCGTCGGCGAGGCGTCCGGCGCCCGAGCCGCGGAGCCGTTCGAGGTCTTCGGCACGGAGATCGTGCAGACCACGCCGGTCCAGGCCGAGCTCGCGAAGATCTGGACCAACATCCTGCGCTACGCCGAGTTCGCGCTGCCGAACCTGCTGATGATGGAGTGCGAGCAGTACGGCGCGAACGTCTTCGACGTGGTCGAGCTGATCAACCGCGACTACCCGCGCGGCGGCATGGGCCGGCCGGGGCTGACCGGCGGCGCCTGCCTGCGCAAGGACTTCACCTTCTCCGAGGAGCGCTCCAGCGCGCCCGGCATGCTGCTCGCCGTCTCGCGCGTGCACGAGACCGTGCCGCTGTTCCTCGTCAAGGGGCTCAAGTCGCGGCTCGGCGGCTCGCTGCGCGACCTCAAGGTCGCCGTGCTCGGGCTCTCGTTCAAGCGGGACTCCGACGACGTGCGCGACTCGCTCTCCTACAAGCTGATCCGGCTGCTCGAACGCGAGCTCGCCCACGTGGTGCGCCACGACCCGTACGTGCCGGCCGAGTCCGAGCCGCTGGAGGCCGCGCTCGAGGACGCCGACGCGGTCGTGATCGCCACCAACCACTCCGCCTTCGAGGGGCTGCTGGGACAGCTGCCCGCGAACGCGCTCGTGGTCGACCCGTGGAACGTGCTCGGGACGGCGCAGGTGTTCGGGACCGTCGAGACCCTGGCTCGCGTCGAGTGAGCCGCGTCCTGGTCACCGGAGGCGCCGGCACGATCGGCGCGGCGGTCGTGCGTCGGCTCGTGCGCGACCCCGCCTGGGACGTGCGCGTCTCCGACCAGCGCGAGGCACCGGCCTGGATGCGCGAGTCCTGCGAGGTCCACACCGGCGACCTGCGCGTGGTCGAGGAGGCGGCGACCGCCGTCGAGGGCTGCTCGCACGTGATCCACCTGGCGGCGATCGTCGGCGGCATCGCCAACTTCCACAAGCTGCCCCACACGCTGCTGGAGGTGAACACCGGCCTCTACAACGGCGTCTTTCGCGCGGCGCTGGGCGCGCGGGTCGAGCGGCTCGTGTACGTGTCGTCCTCGATGGTGTTCGAGCGCGCGACCGAGTTTCCGACGACCGAGGAGCACGTCTGGGAGTGCGCGGCGCCGTGGTCGGCCTACGGCTTCTCGAAGCTCGCCGGCGAGGCCTACTGCCGTGCGCTGCACGACGAGCACGAGCTGCCGTTCACGATCTGCCGGCCGTTCAACGCCTACGGGCCAGGCGAGGTGCCGGACGCCGAGCCCGGCATCGCGCACGCCGTTCCGGACCTGATCCGCAAGGTGCTGTCGGGCCAGCAGCCGCTGCAGATCTTCGGCTCGGGCGAGCAGACGCGCACCCTCACCCACGTCGACGACATCGCCGACGGGATCGTCTGCGCGATGGCCCATCCGGCGGGCGAGAACGAGGACTTCAACGTCTCGGCCTCGGACGAGCGCACCGTCGCCGAGATCGCGCGCGTGATCTGGGAGGCCTGCGGCGAGGACCCGGACGAGTTCGCGCTCGAGCACCTGCCGAGCTTCGCCGTCGACGTGCAGCGCCGCTGGCCGTCGGTGGAGAAGGCCAAGCGGCTGCTCGGCTGGGAGGCCCAGATCGGGCTGGCGGAGGGGATCGCGGGGACGGTGGAGTGGCTGCGCGAACGCGAGCCGGCGCAGTCCTAGGAAACCGCCGCGATGGCTGACGGCGTGTTCGTCACCGGCGGCGCGGGCTTCGCGGGCCGTCACCTGCTCGACCGCCTCCACGCCGGTGCCGACGACGTCACGGCACCCACGCGCGCCGAGCTCGACCTGCTCGACGCCGACGCCGTGCGCCAGGCCGTCGCCGCCGCGGCCCCGCGCGCGGTCTTCCACCTCGCCGCCCTGGCCTCCGTCGGTCGCTCCTGGGAGACGCCCGCCGCGACGATCGACGCCAACCTGCGCATGACGCTCAACGTGCTCGAGGCCGTCCGCGCCGAGGCGCCCGCCGCCACCGTGCTGCTCAGCGGCTCCGGCGAGATCTACGGGCCGCCGGCGCGGCTGCCGGTCGACGAGGACGCGCCGCTGCGCCCCCAGAACCCCTACGCCGTGTCGAAGGCCGCCTGCGACCTGCTCGGCGGCCAGTACGCCGACGCGCATGGCCTGCACGTGGTGCGCACCCGCTCCTTCAACCACGCCGGTCCGGGCCAGACCGACGAGTACGTCGTCGGCACGATCGCCCGCCAGATCGCCACGGCGGAGCTCGCCGGCGAGCCGGCGCTGCTGCGCACCGGCAACCCCGACTCGGCACGCGACTTCACCGACGTACGCGACGTCGTGCGCGCCTACGTCGCCGCGCTGGAGCTGCCGCCGGGCGCCTACAACGTCTGCTCCGGCCGCACCGCGACCGTACGCGAGCTGGTCGAGCTGGCCCGCGCCGCCGCGCGCGTCGAGGTCCGGCACGAAGTCCACCCGGCGCGCGTGCGCGCCCACGACGTGCCCGAGGTCCGCGGCTCGTCCGAGCGCCTGCGCGCGGGCACCGGCTGGGAGCCGACGATCCCGCTCGCCCAGACGGTCGCCGACGCGCTCGAGGGCTGGCGAGAGCGGCTGGCGACTCGATAAGACCTGCGGCAACCATGCCTATTTGCAGGTGTTTTCCGCGCTAGCAGGCGCGATTTTCCGACTTGGCAGGCAAATGAGTTGCGAACGAACCGCGGGGTGCCGCCCGCGCGATCGGCACTCTAACGACCGTCATAACGGTAGCTCAATATATGGCACAACGGTAGCTCTTATGCCGTCAGAATGGTAGCCTAGAGAGCTATGGAAGTCTCGGGGCGACCCTATCGCGCTCGCGTGGTGGACAACGAGCTGGACGAGCTGTCGCGCCAGCTGCCGGCACTTGCGCTCGAGGGACCGAAGGGAGTCGGGAAGACCGTCACGGCCTCGCGGCGCGCCACCACCGTGCACGCGCTCGACGACCCGGGTCAGCGCAGTCTGGCCATCGGCAACCCGCAGCGACTGCTCGCGGCTCCGCCTCCGGTGCTGATCGACGAGTGGCAGTACGTGCCCGAGACCTGGGATCTGGTCCGGCGAAGCGTGGACGCGGGCGCGAGCCCCGGCCAGTTCCTGCTCACAGGCTCTACGTCTCCCAAGGGGCTGAGCACGCACTCCGGAGCTGGGCGCATCGTGACCGTTCGCATGCGCCCCCTGTCTTTGGAAGAGCGCACCGAAGAGGAGCCCACCGTTCGCCTGAGCGATCTCCTCTCCGGCAGACGTCCGGATGTCCACGGAAGGACCGAGTGGACGCTCGAGAGCTACGCGAACGAGATCGTCCAATCCGGCCTGCCGGGCCTCCGCGACTTCTCAGGTCGGGCCCTGCGCGGACAACTCGACAGCTATCTCCGACGGATCGTCGACCGCGACTTTCCCGAGCTCGGACACGAGCTTCGCAACCCGCCCGCGCTCCTGCGCTGGATGAGTGCCTACGCCGCTGCTTCCTCGACCACGACGAGCTTCGAGAAGATCCGTGACGCCGCCACCAGCGGGCAGGGTGAGAAGCCGGCAAGGACCGCCACCCAGCCCTACCGGGACATCCTCGAAAGATTGTGGATCCTCGATCCGGTCCCGGCGTGGGCATCGACCCGCAGCCGCATTCGTCGGCTCACTCTGCCGCCGAAGCACCAGCTGGCCGATCCGGCGTTGGCCGCCCGCCTCCTCGACGTAGACGCGGAAGCCCTGCTCGGAGGTGAACCCGCGGGTCCGCGGCTCCCTCGCGACGGCGTCCTGCTCGGCGCGCTGTTCGAGTCGCTGGTAGCGCTCAGCGCCCGTGTCTATGCCCAGGCGGCCGAGGCCGAGGTCTTTCACCTTCGCACCGGCGGAGGCGAACACGAGGTCGACCTGATCGTGCAGCGTGGCGACGGGTGCATCGTGGCGATCGAGGTCAAGCTGGCCCGCACCATCGGCGATCAAGACGTGCGCCAGTTGAAGTGGCTTGCCCGCCAAGTCGGCGACGAACTGCTCGACGCCATCGTGGTCACCACCGGCCCGGAGGCCTACCGCCGCCGGGACGGCATCGCTGTGGTCCCTGCCTCGCTGCTCTGTTCCTAGCCCTACGGCGAGCACAGGCTGCTGGTCCTGCGCGGCGAAGCCGGAATCGGCAAGACGCGGCTGCTCGACGTGGTACGCGCCCCGCGCCCCGCCGACTAGCTGCCGGTTCCGGCCATCGCCCGAGCGATCACGCTCGACGGCCGACGCAGTCCTCGTACAGCCGCGTCAGCGACTCGATGAAGCGTCGCTCGGCATGCGCGGCGCGCACGCGAGCGAGCAGCACCTCGCCCTCGCGCGCGCGCTCGACAGGGTTGGTCCAGAGCGTTCGAACGCGTGCTTCAAGCGCAGCGGCGTCGCCAGGCTCGACACAGCGCTGCACGCCGAGCAGCTCCGGCAGGCCGCCCATGCGCGTCGCGACGACGGGCACGCCGGCCGCCGCAGCCTCGAGCGCAGAGTAGGGGGAGAACTCGTGGTAGCGGGAGGGCATCAGCACCATCGCCGCTCCCGCGAGCAGTGAGGACATGCGCGCTCGGTCCACCCGGCCGAGGAACTCGACGTCGCCATCGCCGGCTGCCTGAAGCTCCTTCGCCGCCGGGCCTTCGCCCGCGATCTTCAGCGGCACCCGCGCCCGCGAGCATGCAGCGATGGCGGCGTCGACGCCCTTCTCGCGCGAGAGACGCGAGGTCACGAGGGCATAGGCGCCCTCGGCCGCTCGGGAGCGCTCGGCGAAGGCCTCGGCCGGCAGGTAGTGCTCGAGCACCGTGAGGCGATCCGCCGGGAGCCCGAGGAGCGCGAGTTGGCTGGCCGCGTAGCGGCTGGGAG
The DNA here is from genome assembly GCA_963846505.1 of uncultured Thermoleophilaceae bacterium. Lineage (GTDB taxonomy): Bacteria > Actinomycetota > Thermoleophilia > Solirubrobacterales > Thermoleophilaceae > JACVRW01. The sequence continues at coordinate 468,826 of CAWJWD010000006.1, forward strand.
CGACGAAGCGGTCGACGGCGTCGAGCACGCGCGGCTGGTGCAGCGCGAGGGCGGTCGCGTAGGCGGCGGACTCGGGCAGCGAGCCGCGGCAGTTGAGCACCGCGCCGGGCAGCGTCAGGCGGTGGTGGCAGCGAAAGCAGGGGCCGCCGTCGCGGGAGGCGACGCCGATCGCGCAGAACAGGCGCAGGTTGTGCAGGTGCAGGACCACCCGCGCACCGGTCTCCCCCGCCGCCTCCAGCCCGCGCGGGCCGATCAGCGGTTGCATGTTGTGCACGTGGACGACGTCCGCGCCGCGGGCGGCGGCCGCGAGCGCCGTGGGATCGTCGCCGCCACGCAGCAGGGCCGCGGCGGCGGCGGCCTTGCCGACCTCGGTCGAGCGGCGCTCGTAGAGATCGTGGTCGATGCCGGCGTCGGCGAGTGCCTGCAGCTGCAGGTCGACCGAGCGTTCCTCGCCACCCTCGACCCGGTAGCGGTTGTGGACCACGAGCACGCGCATCGGACCGGGCAACGCTACCTGTGCCGAGACCTGGCAGCGCACGCGGACCGCGGGCAGCCCCGGCCGCGCGGCAATGCGGGTGCGAAGCCACGCGCCGCGGCGCAGTTACGCTTGCGCCGCGATGGCGGCAGACTCCCCAGCCACGGACTCGGCACCGCTCGTCAGCGTGGTCGTACCGACGCGCCGACGGCCGGAGTACCTGTGTGTGACGCTCGCCTCGCTGCTCGATCAGGAGACCGACGCGCCCCACGAGCTGCTCGTGATCGACGACGGCCCCGACCCCGAGACCGCCGCCGTGGCCGCCGCCGCGGGCGTGCGCTGCCTGCCGACCGGCGCCGGGCACGGGCTCAACGCGGCGCGCAACGCCGGCCTGCGCGCGGCCGCCGCGCCGCTCGTGGCGTTCGTCGACGACGACGTGCACGCCCCCCCGAGCTGGCTTGGGGAGCTCGTGGCCGGCGCGGCCCGCCACCCCGAGGCGGAGGCCTTCGGCGGACCGATCCGCGCCCGCTTCGAGGGCCATCCGCCGCGCGGCTGCGGCCGCGAGGACCCGCCGATCACGACGCTCGACCTCGGCCCCGAGGATCGCGAGGCGGAGATGGTCTGGGGCGCGAACGTGGCCGTGCGACGCTCGGCGGTGGAGCGGATCGGGCCGTTCGAGGAGCGGCTGCGCCGCGGGCATGGCGACGAGGAGGAGTGGCTGGAGCGGCTGCGTGCCGCCGGCGGCACGATCGTCTACCTCGCCCACGCCGGCCTCGACCACCGCCGCGCCCGGGGCGACGCGCGCCTGCTGCCGCTCGCCCGTGCCGCCTACCACCGCGGTCGCGGCGCTCGCGCCAGTGACCGCCGTCGCGGCCGCGCCCCCTCCGTCGCCCACGAGCTGCGCGTGCTGGCCGGCTGCGGCTGGCACACCGTCCGCCGAGGCTGTCCCCAGGGGATCGTGATGGGCGCCCACGCCGCCGGCCGTGTCGCCGAAGCGGTCCGTCCCCGACCGGCCCTCGATCCCGGATGAGCGGCGAACGGCCCCACCGCTCCCCCGCAGACCGTGCCTCGCCGGACAGAAGCGCCGACGTGGAGGACGCTCCGCCGCCCACGGCCGCCGACCTCGCGCAGGATGCTCCACGGGGCGCCGATCCCGCCAGCTTCCTCTCCGGCGACGCCGGCGACGTGACCGCCCCCTGGCGGCGGCTGAAGCGGTCGCTGGGTGAGCGCGGCTTCGACCTGATCGACGCTGCGCGCCGGATCCACCGGCGCGTCGAGCGCATGGCCGACGAGCAGGCGCCGCTGCGCGTGCTCGTGCTCGGCGTCGTGCGACCGGGCTCGCTGATGGCGGCGGCGCTGCCGGCGCTGCGCTCCGAGCGCCACGACGTGACGTTCTCGCTCGGCGCGATCGGTCAGCCGGACGCCGAACTGCGCGACCAGACGCTCGTCTCGGGCCTCGGCGGCGGGAAGTTCGAGAACCTCAACAGCCTGCTCGCCGCCGGCCCCGACCCGGCAGGCTTCGACTGGCTCGTCGTCAGCGACGACGACCTCGCGCTCCCAATGCGCTTCCTCGACCGCTTCCTCGCCCTCTGCGAGCGCTTCGAGCTCGACCTCGCGCAGCCGGCCCAGACGCTCAGGAGCCACTCCGCCTGGAAGGTCACCCGCCGCCGCGCCGGCTCGCTCGCGCGCGAGACCCGTTTCGTCGAGATCGGCCCGCTGACCGCCTTCCGCATGGCGAGCGCCGGCGCCGCCTTGACGCCCTTCCCGGCGCTGCGCTTCGGCTGGGGGCTCGACCTGCACTGGGCCGCGCTGGCCGCCGAGCGCGGCTGGCGCCTCGGCGTGGTCGACGCCACGCCGGTGCGCCACGAGACCGGCCTCGTCGCCGCCGGCTACTCGCACGACGACGCGATCGCCGAGGCCTCGGCCTTCCTCGCCGAGCGACCGTACCTGCCGGCCGCCGCGGCCGGCGACGTGCTCGCCGTCCACCGCTGAGGCCGGCGGGGCGTCGGACCGAGGCCCGCTGCGGCGACGATCGGCTCTTCGTCGAGCGCGGTTGCGCGCGGGGCGCCTCGCTGACAGGGTTCGGCTCATGCGTGGCGGGGTCATGTGGCGAGCGGTGGCGATGACAGCCGGCCTCTGCGTGCTCTGCTGGCCGCTCGACGGCGCGCAGGCCGGAAAGCCGGCGCGCAGCCTGCCGACCGTCGGCGGGACCGTCTGGGTCGACGCCGACCGCGACGGCCTGCGCGACCGGGGCGAGCGCGGAGCGTCGAAGGTGCGGCTGAGCCTGCAGCGCGCCGCCAAGCGACGCGGCAGGCTCGTCTACCGGAAGGCGGCTCAGACGACCAGCGGCAAGGGCGGGCGCTGGTCCTTCAGGCCCACCGAGGCGGGCACGTACCGGGTCGAGGTGGCGCTTCCGAGCGGCTACGGCGGGTTCTCGCCCAAGCGACGCGGACGCACGCGCACGCTCGACTCGGACGTGCAGCCCAGCAGCGGCCTCACACCGCGGGCGACGCTCGCGCGCGGCGGCAAGGCGGTGCGCTTCGACGTGGGTCTGCTGCCGGCCGCCGCGTCGGGGCCGAGCCCAGCGCCGCCGGCGCCCTCGCCCAAGCCGTCGTTCCAGATCGGCGGCATCGTCTGGCGCGACAACGGCGACGGCTATCGCGACTCGATCGAGACCGCTCGCCCAGAGAGCACCATCGAGCTCTGGAGCGCGGACGGGTCCCAGCTGCTCACCAGCACGACCACCGACGCCCTCGGTGCCTGGAAGCTGACCGTGCCCGGCGGCATCGACTACCGCGTGCGCAGGATCGGGAGCAACAGCTACTCCGAGCTCGCGCCAAAGGACCAGGGCGGCGACGACACGCGCGACTCGGACTTCAACCGCAGCGGCCCCCACAAGGGCTACACGGACGTGATCGCGGCGAACACGGGCAGCCTCAGCCTCGACGCCGCGGCGACGACGCCCGCCAGCATCGGCAACCTCGTCTGGCGCGACACCAACCAGAACGGCCGGCAGGACGCGGGCGAGCCCGGGGAGCCGAACGTGACGCTCGAGCTCTGGGACTTCAGCAAGACCGAGCTGCTCGACGTCACGGTCACCGACGCCGGCGGCGTCTACCAGCTGACGGCGCCCAGCGGCGGCCAGGCCTACCGCGTGCGCGCGCTACTCCCCGCCGGCACCGCCTTCGTGCCCAAGAACGGCAGCCTGGACGATGGGCTCGACTCCGACGTCAACCCGAGTGGTGTCGATGCCGGCTACACCGACGTCATCTTCACCGCAACCAACCTGATCTCGGCCCCGGGCTGGGACGTCGGGCTGCGCCCGGCCGGCTGACGCGGCTCAGACGACCGCGTGAGCGACGACACAGAATCCACCGAGAGCTGATGCGGGCGCTGTTCGTCTGCCCCGACATGCGCACCGGTGGCGCCGAGCGCCACTGGGCGACGCTCGTGCCGGCGCTGCGCGAGCGCGGCGTGGACGCCCGCGTGCTCTGCCTCTCCGACGAGGGCGGCCTGTTCGGCGACCTGCTCGCCGCGGGCGTGCCGGCGACCTGCGCACGGCTGACGAGCCGCGGCGACCCGCGCGGGCTGCGCCGCGCCTTCGCCGCCGCCCGTCCGCGACCGGACGTCGTCGTGACCCGCGGCGTGAGCGCGCAACTGGTCGGCGAGGCGATCGCCCGGCGCCACCGGGTGCCGCAGCTGATGAACGAGCACACGCCGCTGACCGCCGACGGCGAGCTGCTGCCGATGCGCGGCCACCAGCGCGCGCTGACCCGGCTCGTCGCACCGCTGGTCGCGCGCGTGGTGGCGGTGACGACGCGCCAGGTCGAGCCGCTGACCCGGCTCGGGTACCGCCGCGAGCGCATCGAAGTGGTGCCCAACGGGGTCTTCGCCGACGTGATCCAGCCACGCCGCGAGCGCGCGGCCGTTCGCGCCGAGCTGGGGATCGGCGACGACGAGCTGCTCGCGCTCGCGCTGTCGCGGCTGCAGCCGGAGAAGCGCGTGGACGTGTTCGTGCGGGCCGCGGCGGCCGCCCGGGCCGCCAACCCCCGCCTGCGTGCCGTGCTCGCCGGCGACGGCGACGAGCGCGCACGGCGTCGAAGCGCTCGCGGCCGGCACCGGCGTCGAGCTGCTCGGCGTGCGCTCCGACGTCCCCGACCTGCTCGCCGCCGCCGACGTGCTCTGCCTCACCAGCGACTCCGAGGCGCTGCCGATGAGCATCCTGGAGGCGATGGCGCTCGCCCGGCCGGTGATCGCCACCGACGTCGGCGGCACGCCCGAGCAGGTCGAACACGGCGTCACCGGCCTGCTGGTGCCCCCCGGAGACGTCGCTGCCGCCGCCGACGCCCTCGGCCGCGTCGCCGCCGATCCCGCCGCCGCGCGGGCGATGGGCGAGCGCGGCCGGGAGCGCCAGCGCGAGCGCTTCGACGGCGACGCGATGGTGACGGGGTACCTGCGCGTGCTGGAGTCGCTGCGATGAGCGTCGACGTCCTGCTGCTGTCGCTTGGCACCACGCGCGGCTGGCGCGTCGCCGACGAGCTGTTCCTCGGCCAGCTCGAGCGCGCCGGGATCAGCGCGGCGGCGGTCTCGGTGCGCTTCGGCGGCGCGGGCCGGCTGCGCCGCGGCTATCCGCTCAACGACCTCGTCGAGATGCACGCGGCGCGGCGCGCGCTGCGGGCCGGGCTCGAGGCGCACGATCCACGCGCGCTGGTCGTCTCGAGCACGACCGCGGCGATGCTGCTGCCGCCGCTCGAGATCCCGTATGCCGTGCGGCTCGACGCGCCGGCGACGCTCAACCGCCCCGGCACCCGCAACGTGCCGCTGCGCGCCCTCGAGCGGCGGTCGCTGGCGCGCGCGCGGCTAGTGCTGCCGTGGAACGAGACCGCGCGCGCGGCGCTGCCCTCGGGCGCCCCCCGAACGCTGATCGTGCCGCCGCCGGTCGAGCCGTCGCTGCCCTGCCCCGCCTCCGCCGAGCGCGAGCGGCTCGCCGTCTCCTACGTCCCCGACCCGAAGGCGAAGGGACTCGACCTGGTCGTGGCGGGGTGGGCCGCCGCGGGAGTCGAGGACGCGCGCCTGGCGATCTACGGCATCGATCCCGAGTGGGCGCGACGGCACCTGCAGCGGGTGGGCCTGCCGCAGCCGGCGAACGTCGACTGGGCCGGCATGACCGCGCCCGCCGACTTCCGCGCGGCCCTGCGCCGTGCGCAGGTCTACGTCGGCGGCGCGCGCTGGGAGGACTTCGGTCAGGCGCCGCTGGAGGCGCTCGCCGACGGCGCGCTGCTGGCCACCGTCCCGTCCGGCGGCCCGTTCGCGGCACTGGACCTCGCCCGCCGGCTCGACGCGCGGCTGGTCGCGTCGAGCCTGGACGGCGCCGCGCTCGGCGAGCCGATCCGCACCGCCTTCTCCCTCGACGCGACGGCGCTCGCCGACTACCAGCGCCGCGCGCAGGAGCTGCTGCGGCCGTTCGCACCGGACGCGATCCAGGAAGTGATCGAGCGCGAGCTGCTGCCGGCGCTGCTGGGCTAGGGCGTGACGGCCCGCAGGATCGCGCGCTCCCACGCCTCCACGTCGGCCTCCGCCGAGTGTCGCTCGGTCACCATGCGCGAGCCCGTGCCGAGCAGCTCGCGCAGCGTCGGCTCGCGCACCAGTCGGCGCAGCGCGGCGGCGATCTCGCCCACGTCCTCCGGGTCGACCAGCAGCGCGTTCTCGCCCTCGACCGCCACGTCCCCGGCCGCCCCGGCACGGCGGCTGCAGAGCAGCGGCAGCCCCGCGGCGGCGCCCTCGCGCATCGTCACGCCGAACGGCTCGTAGGTGCTCACGAGCGCGAGCACGTCGGCCCCCGCGTACAGCCGCGGCAGCTCAACCGGCGCGGCGTAGCCGTGCACGTCGACGGCCGCGCCGACCGCCGCCGCCCGCGCACGTAGCTCGGCCTCGAGCGGACCCGCGCCGCAGAGCACCAGCTCGGCCTCGCCGGGCGCGAACCCGGCCCGTGCGAAGGCGTCGATCAGCGCGCCGAGGTTCTTGTCTGCCACCAGCCGCCCGACCGCCAGCACCCGCACCGGCCCCTCGCGCACCGGTCGCACGGCCGCGGCAGCGCCGAACGCGGCGAGGTCCGCGCTCTGCAGGCTGACCTCGACCCGCGCCGGGTTGACGCCGAGCCGGTCGAGGCGCACCACGCCCTGCGAGCTGGCCACGACGAAGCCGCTCATGCGCGGCGCCAACGCGCGATGAATGCGACGTTGCAACGCGGACAAGCCGTCCTCGCTCCAGGGCGTCAGCTCGCTGAAGACCACCAGCGGCCGCCGCCGCGGCGCGCACCAGGCGAGTGCGCGCCAGGTGGCCGGGCCGAACTCCCAGCTGACGACGCAGGCCGGATCCGCGCGGCGCAGCGCAGCTCCCAGGCCGCGCGGCAGCGTCACCGGCGAGCGCCCGGCGCGTGCACGCTGCCTGGAGACCAGGACCTCGCTGTCGTAGGCGTGGCGCTCGGGAAACCAGTCCGCGCGTTGGTCCCAGCCGGGCTGGGAGGCCGCCAGATAGATCACCCGCGGCGCCACGCGCCCTCGCTCGGCGAGCCGTGCGAACAGCGGCTCGCGATAGGGCACGGGCACCGGCGGGAGGATGGCGCAGGACACCGGCACGAGCGCAACTTTGCCTGACGGCGGCGTGTCGAAGCGTTTAGATGCGTGCGACCAGGGCACAACCCCAGCGATACGCGGTTGGAAGACCGTGCTTAGCTGCTGCCGTAGCGGTTGGTAGCCTGCGCGCGGCGGTACAGGGGCGCCGTCGCCGTTTCAGCACGCAGCCGTGCGCACGACACCGTCTCGCAGGAGGGACACCACCCGTGACTCGAGTCGTACCCATGCTGCTCATCGTGACTGCGCTGATCGCGCTGCTGCTGCCAGCGAGCGCGAGCGCGAACCCGCAGCAGGTCATCCTCGACTGCTCGGACGACGGCAAGCTCAGCCGCAACTACTCGAACAAGGACCTGCGCGGGGCGCTGGACGACCTGCCCGGCGACCTCGACGAGTACAGCGACTGCCGTCAGGTGATCAGCGGTGCGATCGGCTCGGGCACGGGCGGCAACCGCGGCGGCAGCGACAGCGGCGACGGTGGCGCCGGCACCACCGGCGGCGGCAACACCGGCGCCCTCAGCGGCGAGCAGGCTGCGGCAGACCAGCAGAGCGACCAGGAGGCGCTCGCCGCGGCCACCAAGGAGGCGCAGGACGGCTCGATCGCCGTCGGCGACCAGCAGGTCGAGCCCGGCGAGAACGGCGTCTTCGACCTCGCCAGCGCCGAGAACGGCGTGCCCACCCCGCTGCTGCTCGTGCTGATCGCGCTCGCGGCGCTCGCGGTGGCAGCGGCGTTCTTGCTCCTGCGCCGCCGCGTGCCGGGACTCGCCCGCATCTCGCTTCCGACGAAATGGATGTCGCTGCCCCGTGGCCTGGGGCGCTCGCGCTTCCGGCGCTAGCGCACTGCTGCTGGGCGCCGCCCTGGCGGGCGCCGCCTTCGGCGCCGCTGGCGGAACGGAGCTGACTCGCACCTCGACGGTCGAGCTGCTGCTGGTGCTGCTCAGCGGTGCGCTGATCGCGGCCGCGATCCTCCGGGCCGCACCGGGCCGGCTCTACGGTGTGGTGGCCCTGGCGCTGTTCGGCCTGCTGGCCGCCTTCACCGCGCTGGCGGTGCTGTGGTCGGTCGTGCCCCAGCTGACCTACGTCGAGGCCGGTCGCACGCTCGCCTTCTTCGCGGTCTTCGCCGCCGCCGTCGCCGGCGCCCGGCTGGCGCCGCGCGCCGCCCCAGCCGTGCTCGCGGGCATCCTGCTCGCCGCGTGGGCGGCGGTGCTGTACGGGCTCGCGTCGCGCATCTGGCCCGCGACGCTGGCCGCGAACGAGCTGTCCAACCGGATCGGCCAGCCGTTCGAGTACTGGAACGCGCTCGGCTCGGTCGCGGCGATGCTGGTGCCCGCCGCGCTCTGGCTCGGCTCCCTGCAGACGGGCTCGGCGCTCCTGCGCGCGCTCGCCCTGCCGGCGCTCGGCAGCGCGGTGGTGGCGATGCTGCTGACCCAGTCGCGCGGCGCGCTGCTCGCGGCGCTGATCGGCGCGCTGCTCTGGCTGCTGCTCGTGCCGCTGCGCCTGCGCAGCCTGTCGGTGCTGTTGCTGCCGTCGATCGCCGGCGGGCTCGTCGGAGCATGGGCGTTGTCGAAGGACGCGTTCAGCAAGCCGCTGCAGCCGCTGCCAGTCAAGGAGAGCGTGGCGGGGGACTTCGGGCTGCTGGTGCTGCTGCTGCTCGTCGGGCTGCTGCTCGTCGGGCTGCTCGTCGACGCCGGCGCACGACGCGGCGTGGTCTCGGTGCGCCTGCGTCGGCCGATCGGGCTCGTGGCGGTCGTCGTCGCCTGCCTGATCCCGCTCGTGCTGCTGACCTCCGTCGCCTTCAGCGACCGTGGGCTGGGCGGGACGGTCCGCGATCGCGTCGACGAGCTCACCAGCGAGACCGACACCGCCCCCGCCGAGGGTGCGGGGCGGATCGCCGCGGCGTCGAACACGCGCGGCAAGTACTGGCGCGAGGCCGCCAAGGTGTTCGAGGAGCGCGAGCTGGTCGGCAGCGGGCCGGGGACCTTCCGGATCACGCGCCTACGCCAGCGCACCGACACCGCCGTGACCGCGCACGTGCACGGGTACGTGCCGCAGGTGCTCGCCGACACGGGCCTGATCGGGCTGCTGCTGACGACCGGGCTGCTGGTCGCCTGGCTGGTCGCGGTGTTGCGCACGACGGCGCTCTACCCACGCCGCCTGCTGCGTCGCGGCTCCCCGCTCGCAGCGGCGCGGCGCGACTGGGACGGCGACCGGATCGCACTCGTCGGCCTGCTGCTGGTGGTGGTCGCCTTCGGCGTCCAGTCGACGATCGACTGGACCTGGTTCATCCCCGGCGTCTGCGCGCCGGCGCTGGTGGCGGCCGGCTTCGTCGCCGGCCGTGGACCGGCTGCCGCCCTGGCCCCCGGGAACGCAGCGCTTGCGGGCGTTCCCTCCGCGGCAGCGCCGGTCGCTGCCCCTGCTGCAGCGAGCCGCCCCAGTCGACCCCGGATCGTCCTGGCATCCGCAGCCGGGCTGCTCGCGCTGCTCTGCGCATGGGCGATCTGGCAGCCGGAGGCCTCCGACCGCGGCGTCGACCAGGCGCTCGACCTGATCGAGGCCGGCCAGTTCCGGCGTGCCGAGGACGCCGCTCGCGACGCCGCCGACAAGGATCCGCTCAACCCCCAGCCCCTGTTCGCCGAGGCCGCAGCGCAAGCGGCTGCCGGCGAGCGCGAGGTGGCCGCCCACACGCTCGAGCGAGCCGTGCTGCGCTACCCGGGCGATCCCGAGGCCTGGTTGCGCCTGGCGCGCTTCCAGCTCGAGGCGCTCGACGAACCGCGCGCCGCGCTCTCGACGGTGCGGGGCGCGCTCTACCTCGACCCGAAGGGCAGCCGTCCCGCCGAGCTGTTCCTGCAGGCTCGTGCCGCCTCGCGCGCACAGGCGGTCGAGCGCGCGCAGCCCGGCGGCTGATCAGCGGCGCGCAAGCGCGAGCAGCGTGCCGTCGCGACGGCGCAGCGAGACCACGTCGAAGCCGAGCTCGTCCAGGACGCGCCGCAGCGAGCGACGGCTGAAGAAGCGCAGGTGCGGCGAGAGCGGGTCGAAGTGGCGCTCGAAGCCGGTGGCGAGGATCGCGAGGCCGGTGCCGCGACCATGGGCGGGCGTCGTCAGCGCGAGCGTGCCGCCGGCGACGAGCACGCGCCGCAGCTCCGACAGCAGCAGTTGCACGTCGCGTACGTGCTCGAGCGTCTCGGCGCAGAGCACGAGCTCGAACGAGCCGTCGGCGAACGGCAGCGGCGCGTCGGGCTCCAGCTCGACCAGCCGGGCGTCCGGCAGCCGCGCGGCGGCGCGCTCGAGCGCCAGCGCGGAGACGTCCGCCGCCACCAGCTCGCCGGCGCGCAGCTCGGCGCTCAGGCGCCCGTCGCCGCAGCCGACGTCGAGCACGCGCGGTGCGAGCTCCAGCCCGCGCACGAACTCGAGCAGCGCCCGCGGCGGCGGGCCCGGATCGACCGGCACCAGCTCCCAGAGGTCGTCGTCGAAGCGGCTCGTCACTTGCGCGCGATCAGCAGCAGAGTGTGCCCGAACGGGGCAGCGCGTGGACGCGAGCCGCCGCCGTCGAACCGGTGCAGGGTTCGCTGGAGGGCCGGAGGCAGGCGCCGCCAGCCGTAGGTGATCGCGTGCAGCTCCGGCGTCAGGCCGGCGGCCTCGGCCTCCCGCACCAGCACGCGCGGCGAGAGCGGGATGTCGTCCGGGGTGCCGTGGATGCGCGTGCCGAGCCCCAGCCGGTTGGCGAGCTCGAGGCCCGCCCCGACGGGATGCCAGCGCCCCGGCTCCATCGCCACCAGCGCCCCGCCGGGGCGCAGCAGGCGCGCCGCCTCGGCGAAGATCGGCGGCAGCGGCCCCTGGAAGACGACGTGGTGCAGCACCAACCGGTAGAGGACGACGTCGAAGCTGCCGGGCGTGAACGGCAACTCGCCGGCGCGAGCAGCGATCCCTTCGTCGAGTTCGCCTGTTTCAACCAGCGTGCGCACCACCGCCTCGTCGAGCTCCACGCCCGTGATGCGGAACGCCGGACGCGGAAAGAGGTGCCGCCCGGGATCCCAGCCACAGCCCACGGCGAGCACGCTTCCTCCCGCGAGCGGCAGGCGGCGGCGCAGCAATTCCCGCTCCCGAGCCTTCTCTTGCGCATAGTGGACCTCGAGCGTCGAAGCAGTCGAGATACCATCAAGCAGGTTGCGGGGGTCGTAGGGCTCGGACATCGAGCCCGAGAGCATGCCACCAGCACTCAACCGCGTGGATTCACTAGCCGACAAGAGCCGAGGATGCCCGTGAATCCCCGCCGACGACTGGCCATCAGGGCCGGCGTCGCCGCGTGCCTGCTCGCCGTCCCCGCGAGCGGCTTCGCCGTGGCCCGTGACCCCGCTCCCCATCAGGGTGCCAGCGCCGCCCTACCCCCGGCCCCGGACTTCGATCGTCGCGATCAGCATGGGCCCGGCCTGGTCACTCGTCGCGGCCGAGCGCTGGTCGAGGGCACCGGCAAGGCGCCGCGGGCGCTCGTGCTCGACTTCCTGCGCCGCAACGCCGCCGGCTACGGCCTCGACGCCGGCGACCTCGCGACCCTGCACGCGACCGAGCAGTCCAGCTGGCGAGGCTTGCGCCGGGTGCAGCTCGAGCAGCGCGTCGACGGCCTGCCCGTGCTCGACGGCGGCGTCAGCGGCACGCTCGCACCCGACGGTCGCCTGATCGCGGTCGCCGGCGCCCCGCAGCCGGATCCCGCCGCGGCGACCGACCCGCAGGTCAGCGCCGGCGCCGCCGTGGCCGACGTGCTCGACGGCGCCGGCTTCGAGCGCACCCCGCGCGCGCTCGGACGGCTGCCCGGCCCCGAGCGCGAGACGAGCTTCGCCGGCGGCCATCACGCGTCGCTCGGCCTGCTCCCCGACGGCGACCAGACGCGCCTGGCCTGGAGCGTGATCGCCGTCGCCGACTCGCAGCACGTCTTCGCCGCCTACGTGGACGCCGACAGCGGCGAGGTGGTCAGCCGATTCAACGTCGTGCGCAGCGCCTCCGGACAGGCCTTCCACCACTATCCCGGCGCGCCGGAGCACAGCGGCGGCTTCTCGCCGGCCGGCACGACCACCAGCGAGAGCTTCCGCACCGGCGGCGGCGATCCCTGGATCACCACCCCCTACACGCGGCTCGAGGGCGACAACGCGATCGCCTACTCGGACGTCGAGGACGACATCTACAACACGCGCTGCGACCTCGACACCGCGACGTTGCCCGCCAACGACGGGCGCCGGCCCTGCGTCGCACCGGCCGGCGCGGACCACGTCGCTCCCTCGACCGGGTCGGGCACCACCGCAGCGGCCTGGAACCACGCGGTCGACCCGTTCCCGGTGGCGGCGGGCTACGAGACGAAGATGTTCTGTCCGCCGACCCAGTGCACCTGGAACAACTGGGACGACGACTACAGCTGGCAGGCCAACCGCGATCAGGCCGCCACGCAGGCGTTCTGGTTCGTCAACCACTTCCACGACCACCTCCAGGACGACCCTGCGATCGCCTTCGACGACGCGTCGGGCAACTTCGAGAAGACCGGGCCCGACAGCTCGCGCGACCGCGATCCGGTGCACGTGCAGGTCGACGACGGGGCCAACACCGAGGACTTCACCAACCCGATGGGCGGCATGCCCGACGGGATCCCCGACGGCTTCCCGGACGCGGACCACACAGAACAACGCGAGCATGACCACGCTGCGCGACGGCATCCCGGGACGCATGCAGCTCTACCTCTTCTCGGCCCTGCCAGGCAGCGTCGGACCGGTGCGCGACGTCAACGGCGCCGACGACGCCGCGATCGTCTACCACGAGTACACGCACGGCCTCAGCGACCGGCTGATCGGCTTCGACGCCGGGGGCGTACCGCGGCTCGGCGGCCATCAGGGCGACGCGCTGTCGGAGGGCTGGAGCGACTGGTACGCGCTCGACCTGCTCGAGGACGAGGGTCTGATGCCCGACACCAGCGCGATCGACATGCGCTTCGGCAGCTACGAGAACTTCCAGTTCCGCACCCAGCCGATGGACTGCCCGGTCGCCTCCACGAACGTGGCCTGCCCCGGCCTCGGACCCGGTGCCCGCGGCGGCTACACCTACGGAGACCTCGGCGCGATCGCCGGCGGCCCGGACGCCGCACGTCGACAGCGAGATCTGGAGTGGCACGCTCTGGGACCTGCGCCGTGGCCTGGTCGCGACGCTCGGGCGCGCGCAGGGCATCGAGCGGGCGCGCGCGCTGGTGACCGGCTCGATGCGGCTCGTCTCCGGCACCTCGCCGGACTTCCTCGACATGCGCAACGCGATCCTCAGCGTCGACGCCGCGCTCGGCCACAACGACGCCGCGCTGATCTGGTCGGTGTTCGCGGCACGCGGCATGGGCCAGGGGGCGAGCACGACCGGCCCCAACGACAGCAATCCCCATGAGAGCTTCCTCGCGCCTGGGGAGGACATCGACGGCGACGGCAGGGGAATGGCCTCCGACAACTGCCCGAACGTGGCCAACCCCGACCAGGCCGACACGGACGGCGACGGCACCGGAGACGCCTGCGACGCCGACGACGACAACGACGGCGTGCCCGACGCCGACGACGACTGCCGCACGGTCGCGAACCCCGGCCAGGCCGACACGGACGGCGACGGCACCGGCGACGCCTGCGATCCGCGCGACGACCGCCCGACCGGCGCGGGGCCGCGCCCACCGGCGAAGGCCAGCTTCGGGAAGTCCAAGCGCACGCTGCGCGTCAGCCGCGCCGGTCGCTTCAGCTACGTCTTCGGCGCCGGCGCGGGGCTGCACGGCCGCATCGAGTTCCGCACCGCCAAGGCGATCGAGGTCGGCCGCACGAAGCGCAAGCAGCGCCTCGCGACCCACACGTTCACGGTCTCCTCGAAGCGGCGCGTGACCGACCGCGTCAAGGTCCCGCGCGCGCTGCTCGCGGTGCTCCAGCGCAAGCGCAAGCTCTCCCTGCGCGTGACGGTCACGCTCACCTCCGAGCTCGGGCTGTCGAGCACCGCCGGCACGCGCCTGACGCTGCTCGCGCCGAAGCGGTCGCGCTGAGCCGCACGCGGCGGCGCGCTCGCAGCTGCTCGACGGAGCGCGCTACCAGGCGCCCTTGGCGCGCGCGACGGCGGGGATCGTCTGCAGCAGGATCGTCAGGTCGAGGAACACCGACCAGCGCTCGAGGTAGACGAAGTCGAGCCGCACGAGCTCGTCGAAGTCGAGCTCGGAGCGTCCGGAGACCTGCCAGAGGCCAGTCATCCCCGGCAGCACCAGGTAGCGCTTGCGGTGCCAGTCCTCGAGCTGGTCGTAGTCGCGTTGCGGCAGCGGGCGCGGGCCGACGAGCGACATCTCGCCGCGCAGCACGTTCAGCAGCTGCGGCAGCTCGTCGAGCGACCAGCGCCGCAGGAAGCGCCCGACGTTCGTGACGCGCGGATCGTCCTTGATCTTGAAGATCGGCCCGCCGACCTCGTTGCGGTGCTCGAGCGAGCCCTGGATGCGGTCGGCGTCCGCGACCATCGTGCGGAACTTGAAGCAGGCGAACGGCCGCCCGCCGATTCCGGGGCGCATCGAGCGGTAGAGCACCGGCCCGCGCGATGTGAGCCGGATCATCAGCGCGACCGCGGCCAGCAACGGCGACAGCACCACGAGCAGCAGCGTCGCGCCGACGAGGTCGAAGGCACGCTTGACGGCGAAGTCGACGCCGTCGAAGACCGGCGGCTTGAGCTCGAACAGCGGCAGCGCCTGCCCCGGGACGAACTCGACCCGGTCCATCAGGATCTCCATCGTCGACGGCGCCACGCGCACCCGCACGCCTTGGCGATGGCAGCGGTCGACCAGCTCGACCGCCTCTTCCTGGGGGAAGTCCGGCATCTGCGATCAGGACCTCGTCGATGGCGTCGAAGTGGCGCTCGAGCTGCTCCAGCGAACGGAAGTCGCGCAGCCCGCTCATCACGCTCACCGGCGTGCGCGCGACATAGCCGTAGGGCTCGATCTCCGAGCTGTCGCCGATCGCCTGCGAGACCGCCTCGATGTTCGCGCCCGAGCCGACCAGCACGGCACGGCGCCGATAGCCGGCTGCGCGCAGCACCGCGCCGCTGATGCGCTCGAAGGCCCAGCGCAGGCCGGAGACCCAGATCAGCGCGAAGATCAGCGACCCGTAGAAGATGTAGTAGGAGCTGAAGTCCTCGACCCTCGATCTCGGCGTAGATGAGGATCACGAGCGTGACCTGGAACAGGCTCGCCATCACGCGCGAGAGGCCCGGACGCTGGGCGCGGTCGCGGTAGAGGCCCGAGCGCGCGAACAGCAGCAGCATCACGAGGCAGGCCAGCGGCGCGACGTCCCAGGCCCAGCCGAAGGTCAGATGCAGCTCGTCGGGAGACTGGAACGCGGTGCGGATCGCGAGCGCGGTCCAGATCGCAAGCACGAGGCCGGCGATGTCGAGCAGCCCGAGCGTGACGATCCGGGCGATCGCTCGGGCGGTGTTGAAGCGCAATACCCCCCGCAGCACGACGGGTCGCCCCGCGCGCACGTCCCTGTCGGGCAGGGCTGCTGGCTCTACTTCTCTGAGCTCTCTGACGAGACCGTTGGGCACGTGTTGCCTCCGTAGTCAAACAGCTCAAACGGGCAGATGGTGCGCTGCCCTGCAGGATTCCGTGCAGAGCGCTCATTCCGTTCAGCCCGCAATTTGCGGACGGCGACCGCTGCGACGGGGGGCGAATCGCTTCGGTCTAGCCCATTAATACGGTGAACGATGGCGTCCGAAACGTCCGAACAGACCTGCGAGCGCGGCGACCTCGACCCGGCTGCGCTCGCGCTGCTCGAGCGCCACGGCCAGCAGCTGATGCTCACCGCGCGGCGCTACGCCGCCACGCTCGAGGACGCCGAGGACGCCTTCCAGCGCGCCTTCGAGATCCTGCTCTGCCGCGGCGCGGAGGTCGAGCGAGGCGGAGCTGCTGCCGTGGTTGAAGACGGTCGTCAAGCACGAGGCGTTCGCGCTGCGCCGTCAGCGCGAGCGTCAGGCGCCGCTGACCTTCGACGGCCGGCCGGTGGAGCGGGCGGCGAGCGAGATCGCCGCGGACGAGCTCGCCGAGGCGCGCGAGGAGGTCGTCCAGAGCGCCGAGGCGCTGGCGCGGCTCAAGCCCCACGAGGTCCGTGCGCTCGTGCTGCGCGCGCAGGGATACTCCTACCGCGAGATCTGCGAGCTCACCGACTGGTCCTACACGAAGGTCAATCGAGCCTTGGTCGAGGGTCGGCGGGCGTTCCGCCGGCGACTGGCGAGCATCGAGCTCGGCTACGAGTGCCAGCGGCTGGAGCCGTTGCTGTCGCGGCTGGCCGACGGCGAGGCGAGCGCCGACGAGCTGACCGCGCTGCGCCCGCACCTCAAGACGTGCCTCAGCTGCCGCGTGCGCCTGAAGGAGTTCCGCTCCGTCCCCGGCCAGGTGGCTGCGCTCGCCCCCGTCGGCGCAGCCGTCGTCGGCGCCGACGGTGGCGGCACGCTGCGTAGCGTCGTCGAGGGAGCGCTCGGTGCGCTCCAGCAGAAGACAGCGGCGCTCGGCGAGCGCGCCCACGCCGCAGCGGAGCTGGTGAGCGGCAAGAAGGTCGCTGCCGTCGCGGCCTCCGCTGCCGCCCTGGCCGGCGGCGGCACCGCGGCCGAGCAAATCGCGCTCCACCCCGACCCGCCACGCGTCTCGACCGTCCAGCCCGAGCGTCCCGCGCCGGCTCCGACCGCCGAGCAGGAGCAGACCGAGACGATCGAGCAGCAGGCTACGACCACCCCGGCCGTCTCGCCCCAGGACGCGAACCCGACCGCTTCCACCGAGCCGGCGCAGCCCGAGCCACCTGCCCGCCCCGACCCCGCCAGCGAGTTCGACCCCTCCGCCGCAGCCCAGGCTGCCCAGCCGGTCAGCCCCCGAGCCTCGCCCACGCAAGGCGCGCCGACCGCTGGCACCGGCAGCATCGGCATGGCCGGCGCGACCAGTGCCGGGGGCGGCCCTGCCGGCGGATCGAGCGAGTTCGCGCCCTGAGCGATCACGCGCTGCTAGCCGAGCTGGTCGAGGACGCGTGGCGCACGCAGGCGCCGAAGCGGGTCGTCGCGGCCTACGACGCCGACTGAGGGCGGCCCTTGCGCAGTGCCAGCGCCGAGGTCGGCCCGAGATGGCCGAGCTTGTCCGGGTTGACGACCGCCCGGATCGTCTGGACCGCCCCGTCGGCGATCTCGGCGACGAGCACGCTGATGATGCGCCCGTCGGCGTCGAGCGTCATCGCGCCCGGCCCGCCGTTGACCTCGACCGCGCGCATCGTCGCGCCGACGCGAGCGCCCTGGACGAGCAGGTTGCGCACCAGCTTGCGGATGTGCTCGCGACCGTAGACCGGACGCGAGGCGGCGGTCGCCTTGCCGCCGCCGTCGGCGTGCCAGACCGCGTCGGCGGCCAACAGCTCGACGAGACCGTCGAGGTCGCCCTGCTGGACGGCGGCGAAGAAGCGGCGACCGAGTTCGGCCTGCTCCTCGCGCGTGGCCTCGAAGCGGGGCTTGCCAGCGTCGATCGCGCGGCGTGCGCGCACGAAGATCTGGCGGCAGTTGGCCTCGCTCTTGTCGACGATCTCGGCGATCTCGGCGTACTCGTAGCCGAACACCTCGCGCAGCAGGAACACCGCACGCTCGGTCGGCGACAGGCTCTCCAGCAGCACGAGGAAGGCCATCGAGAGGGAATCGGACATCTCGGCGACCTCCGCCACGTCGGGTGCGCTGTCGGCGACGAGCGGCTCGGGCAGCCAGGGACCGACGTAGGCCTCTCGACGAATGCGCGCCGAGCGCAGCTGGTCGATCGCCAGCCGCGTGGTCACCGTGGCCAGGAAGGCCTTCGGCGACGCCACGACCGTGCCCCCGCCGGTCGTCTGCCGAAGACGGATGAACGCCTCCTGCACGACGTCCTCGGCCTCCGCGACGCTGCCCAGCATGCGGTAGGCGATCGACATCATCAGCGGGCGCAGCTCGCTGTAGAGGGCGCCTTCGTCGGTCCTGTGGGTGGCGATGCTCGTCATCGTGCCACTTGAGACGACGCAGCTCCCGCCGGCGTGACAGCGCAGCTGTCACAGGTTGGGTAGCTCTGCTCAGGGTTCCGTGAATGGCACATTGGAGGCGACCGTCTAGTAGCTTTGGGCACGCCGATGTCTATTCAGCATGCGGTGCTTGGGCTCGTGATCGAGCGGCCTGGTTACGGCTATGAGCTGGCTCAGCGTTTGGAGGAGCGGGTCGGCAATCTCCGGGCGTCGAAGGCCGCCGTCTATCCGGCGCTGCGCAAGCTGAAGGGCGACGGGCTGATCCAAGAGCGACAGACGCGGCGAGCAGCGGTCGCAGACGTACCCGTGTACAAGCAGGTGACGTGGTACGAGGCCACCGACGCCGGTAGAGCGCATCTGCATGAGTGGATTGAGACGCCGACCGAGCCGGCGCCTCTGCGTGACGAAGTCCACATCAAGATCGCGTTCGCGTCGCTGGAGGAGCTGCCGGGCCTCGTCGAGCAGACGCGCGAGCTCGAGAAGGCGTACCTCGCGCGCATCGAGGAACTTGGGAGCCGTACCGATGTCGACGCGTTGCTCGATGCTAGGGGCTGGCAGCCGATCGGCCAGGTGTGGCTACGGCGGACCGAGGTCGCCTACCTGACGGTGGCGATCGAGTCGCTGCAAGACGCGCGCGGGAAGATGAAGCAGATCATCAAGCGCCGTGGGATCGCGTCAGACGCGACGGATTGAGCGTGCTGTCGCTCAGAAACATCAGCAAGAGCTACTGGCGCGGCCGGCACGAGATCGTCGTGCTGGACGATGTGTCCTTCGATCTGGACGCGGGCGAGTTCGCGGCGATCTTCGGGCAGCGGGCTTCTGGCAAGACGACGCTGCTGCGAATCGCAGCCGGTATGGAGCGCCCAGACCAGGGGACGGTCTGCTTCGATGGCACGGAAGTCTCCGCACTGACCCGCCCAGCTCGACTCACAGGGTTGCATGAGCGCCTTGGGTGGGTACGGCGCCCAGGCCCGTCGACCATGACGATGCGGATGCTCGACTACGTCGCGCTGCCGCTGCTGCGAGACGTAACTCACGCCGAGGCGCACCGCCGGGCGACGGCTGCGCTCAAGCGGGTCCGCGCGGGCGAGCTGGCCCGAGCGAAGTGGCATCAGCTCTCGGACGCCGAGCGCACCCTTGTGATGATCGCTCAAGCGATCGTGCGGACACCTGCGCTGCTGCTCGCAGACGACCCTACGATGGGGCTCGACTTCACCGAGCGTGAGGTTGTTACGGCACTCCTGCGAGAGACCGCGCAGGAGAACGGCATGGCGATTCTGATGACCGTGCCCGAGCTGCCGGACAGCATGCGCTCGCATCGGGTCATGTCGTTGTCGAGTGGCGAGCTGATCGAGCCGAGACGCCGCAAGGCCGGCGAAGTCATCGACTTTCCGCGCGAGCGCGGCGAGTCGGCCTAGATGCTCGACGTCCGCGAGGTCGTCAAGCACTATCCCACGCCCGGCGGCGAGACTGTGCGGGCCGTCGACGGCGTCTCGCTCCAGCTCGCACCCGGCGAGCTGGTGGTGCTGTACGGCCCAAGCGGATCTGGCAAGACCACCCTAATCAAGCTGATCGCTGCCCTGATCCGTCCCGATCGCGGCAACGTGCTGGTCAACGGACGCGACGTAGGAGAGATGTCGGATGACGAGGCATCGAACTACCGTCTTCATGACTTGGGGCTGGTCCTCCAGACCTTCCACATGATCGCCGGTCTCTCTGCGGTGGCAAACGCAGCGTTGCGGCTCGTGGCGTGCGGTCTGCCTCATGGTGAGGCCGAGGAGCGTGTCACGCCCCTCCTCGATCGCCTGGGCCTCGAGGAGCGATCCGACCGTCGCGCCACGGATCTGTCGATGGGCGAGCGCCAACGGCTCGCGCTCGCCCGAGCGCTATCGACCGACCCCGGGCTGGTCCTTGCCGATGAGCCGACTGGCAACCTCGATACCGAGCGCGGGCGAGACGTCCTGGAGCTGTTGGCCGAAGTCGCCCGCGAACGCGAGACGGCCGTGCTCGTCGTTACCCACGACCCCCAGGCAGCGCATGTTGCCAACCGCGTGCTCACCCTTCGAGACGGCCAGCTCGCGAGCCCCGAGCCGACCGCGTCCGTCTGGGATGCGACCTCCTCGCCGTGAGTCTGCGCAATCTCTTCTGGTTCTACCGGCTGCGGCTGAGAACGCGGGCGCGTCTAGTGCAGGAGCTGTTCGCGCTGGCGGGGATCGCCGTTGGCGTGGCACTGCTGTTCGCCGTGCAAGTCTCCAGCTCCAGCCTGAACGCGTCGATCGCGCAGGTCACTGATCGGATCGTCGGCGACGCGCAACTGCAACTCGTCGCGCGAGGACCGGAGGGAGTCAGCGAGGAGGTTGCAGAGCGAGCGCAGCGCCTACCCGGCGTGAAGACGGCCGCTCCGGTCCTCCAGGCGCAGGCCGATGCGGCAGGTCCGAGCGGCCGACGGTCTGTGGTGCTGCTGGCCTCGACGCCAGCGCTTGCACTGCTCGGCGGGAATCTGCTGAGCGGGTTCACCGACGTTGGCCAGCTTCCGAGCTTGCGAGCGGTGATCGTGCCCGCCACGGTCGCGGATTCGCTTGGCGTGCGCCTCGGGTCGAGGATGACCCTCAAGGTCAACGGGCATGCGCGTCGGGTCCAAGTCGGAGGCATAGCGACCGAGCGCGACGTGGGGCCGCTGGCCCAGGCGCCTGCAGTGGTCGCTCCGCTCGCGTACGGGCAACGGCTCGCAGACCTGCCCGGTCGGATCACGAGGATCTACGTCCTGGCCGAGCCCGGCCAAACCGCACAGGTTGAAGCAGGGTTGCGGCGCATCGCGGGCGACGAAGTCGACGTGCGGCCGGCCGGCTCGGACGGTGACGTGTTCCGGCAAGCGGCATCGCCCAATGATCAGTCCGCCGCGCTGTTCGCGGGGATCAGCGCGTTCGTCGGATTCCTGTTCGCGTTCAATGCGATGGCGCTGATGGCGCGCGAGCGCCGGGGCGTGATCGCGGACCTGCGAATGGCCGGCTACAGCCTTCGAGGGGTGCTGCAAGTCCTGCTGTTCGACGCGCTGCTACTCGGTGTGATCGCATCGTTGATCGGACTCGCTCTAGGGGATCAGCTCTCGCGGCACGTATTCGAGCCGTCGCCGGGCTACCTCGAAATCGCCTTCCCGGTCGGTTCCGGTCGCACGGTCCACTGGTGGACCGTGGCGCTCGCGGTCGGGAGCGGAATGCTCGCGTCGGTGCTCGCCACGCTGCCGCCACTGATCGCCGCGGCCCGCGCTCCTGCGATGGACGCCACCGAAGACGACACTCTCGACCCGGATGACCTTCAACGCGCGGCACGCGCGCGGTGGAGGATTGCCGGCGCCGTTCTCTGTCTGGTCGTAACGACGTTTCTCTTCGTAGCGGCGCCGAAGGCGGCGCTCGCAGGGATCGTGTTGTTGGCGTTGGGGATGCTGCTGGCACTCCCCGCGATCCTCGTCGGTGCGCTCACGCTTCTCGACCGGCTCCGTCGTCGGATCAAGGGCGTCGTGCCTGCGATCGCCATCGGCGAATTGATGTCGGCCGGCAGCCGGTCGGTCGCCATCGCCGCCGTGGCGGCCATCGCGGTCTTCAGCTACACGGCGATCGAGGGCGCCCACGGCGATCTTCAGCGTGGGCTCGACCCGAACGCGTATGAGCTGAACGCCGTTACCGACCTATGGGTGGCACCCGCCGGCTACGCCAACACCCTGTCCACGACGCCGTTTCGAGCGGCCCCCGTGATTGCCCGGCTCGACCGGCTGCCGGTCGTGCGGTCGGTGAACATCTACCGGGGTAGCTTCCTCGACATGGGCAATCGAAGGGTCTGGGTGATCGCTCCGCCGCGCGAGTCGTCGCGGCCGATCCCGTGGACGCAGGTAGTCGATGGGGACATCGATCAGGCAACCCGGCGTGTTCGTGGCGAAGGATGGGTCGCGATGTCGGAGGCCGTGGCCGAGCAGAACGGCCTCGAGGTCGGGCAGCGGTTCACGCTCGACTCGCCACGCCCGACGCAGCTCCAGTTGGCAGCCATCACGACGAATTTCGGATGGGCACCGGGAGCGATGGTCATCAACGCCGACGACTATCGAAAGGCTTGGGGCACCAAAGCCGCCAGCGCGCTTCACGTAGAGCTCCGCGATGGCGTCTCGCGGCAAGAGGGCCGGCTAGCCATCGAGAACGCCCTAGGGCCGCGCTCGGGGCTCGCAGTCGAGACGCCCCGTCTGCGCGAGCTGCGGGATCGAGGCGTGACCAGGCAAGGTCTAGCGCGACTGACGCAGATCGCAACGCTCGTGCTCGTGGCCGCCGCGCTGGCGATGGCAGCGGCGATGAGCGGCATGATCTGGCAGAGGCGCCGCCGGCTCGCAGACCTCAAGCTCGCCGGGATCAACCACCGGGAGCTGTGGCGCGCGCTGCTGCTCGAGAGCGCGTTGCTGATCGGCATCGGCTGCGGTGTCGGAGCTGTGTTCGGCATCTACGGGCAGCAGTTGCTCGACAGGGCTCTCAACCGGGTTACCGGCTTTCCAGTGGACTACTCGTTCGGAGTGCTGGTCGCCCTGACGACCCTTGCCGTGGTCACGACGGTGGCGTGCCTGATTGCGATGCTTCCGGGTTGGCTGGCGGCGCGCGTTCCGGCGGACGTCGCGCTACGCGACTGAGCATCCGCAGGACATCGCTCGGCGGCGCAAGCCTGCGAGATGCCCGCCAACGCGACTCCCATCACCCTGGCCCAGCTGGGCGCGCTCGTTGCCGTCTCTGCACGGGAACTGGCGTGGACCCTCCCGCAAGTCTCTCGTGAGGTTCGGGCATGGCGGGCGCGGGCGCTGCACATCCCTCCTGGACCGCTTCGAGACGACGCGCTGACGACGCTCGAGCGCGAACGCCTCAACACCGAAGGCGCGGCGCTGTTCAGCGTCTTGGCACGTCGTCGGCGCCCGGAGCTCGTGCGGCTGCTGGCCACGTATCAGGTGCTGCTCGACTACCTCGACACGATCAGCGAGCGGCCAGCGGCGAACCCGTTGGCCAACGGTCGTCAGCTCCACCGAGCGCTCACCGAAGCGCTGGACCCGAGCGCGCCGCTCACCGACCACTACCGCTACCACCCGTGGGCCGACGACGGCGGGTACCTCCATGCCCTGATCCAGACGTGCCGGCAGGCATGCTCAGCACTGCCGAGCTACCCCCGCGTGCAAGCACGAGCTTTGCGCGCCGGCGAGCGAGCGGCAGTCCAAGTGCTCAATCACGACCCGATCGCCGGGCGGCGTGACGCCGCGCTCGCGGCGTGGGCTCGCGCAGAGTTTCCCAACGAGACGCGGCTGAGCTGGTTCGAGCTGACGGCGGCGTGCAGCAGCTCGCTCTGGATTCACGCGCTGCTCGCGCTCGCGGCAGACCCGGGCGTCGAGCAAGCGGAAATCGAGCAGGCCGAAAGCGCGTACTTCCCGTGGGTCTGCGCGGCGAGCACCCTGCTCGATGCCTTCGTGGATCAGCCTGAGGACGCGACGAGCGGCGGCCACAACTACCTCGACCACTACGCCAGCCCGGCCGTCGCAGTCCGCCGGGTCGAGGAGATCGTGTGGCAGTCGGCGGCTCGCGCCAGGGCGCTCCCAGGTGGGGCGCGCCACGCACTGATCGCTACCGGGATGGTCGCCATGTACCTCACCAAGGACACGGCCGCTGATCCGCAGCTGCAAGCGGACAGCTCGCGCATCCTCGACGCTGCCGGGACGCTCACGCGTCTGCAACTGCCGATCATGCGCGCCATGCGCTCCCTGCGAAAGCTCGAGAGCGCGTGACGGCCGGCGGGTCACGCCGACACGCCGTTGTCGTTGACCTGCGCGGGCCCGTCGTCGGTGCCTACCAGGGTCAGGTAGTCGCCAAGGCCGCGCAGCGCCTTCTTCGTCTCAGGTCCAAGCGTCCAGCGTTGCTCCTGGGCGCCGCGCCTCGGTACGGATCGGCTCGACTTGATCATCTGCAAGGCCGCGAGATGGCGGAAGTGCCGCCCGACCAGACCACGGGGCTCCCCGAGGGCTCCCGCAACCGACCTAGCGCTTGCCTCACCCTGCGTCAAGAGCTGGTCGAGAATCCGAATCCGCAGATCATGCGACAACGCCCAACCGAGCTTCGCGATCCGTCGTCTATGGGGATCGAACGCTCCCGGCGAGCGTCCCCGCTCGAGGCTCACGAGCTGGTCGAGGGTTACGTCAGCGTGCGATCCGACACCTAGCGGACCGAGCGGCTGGCTCACAGCGCGAGCCGTCGCGGGGAAGCTGCTTCGCAGGGACGCATCGACGCCGTAGACGTGCTGGAGCGCTCCCCGAATCGGAATCACCCGTCGCAGCTCGAGGCAACCGAGATCTTCGAGGACACGGACGTGGTACGAAACCGAACCCAAGGGTTCGCCGAGTGCCCCGGCGACCTCGATCGGACTGCTTTCGCCTCGCGCGATGAACTCGGCAGCAACACGGATGCGGAGCGGATTGCCGAGCGCCCGTCCAAGCGTGCTCAAGCGGTCTACCAGCGGCTGGTCCACGGCCGGCGCCTCTAGCTCGCGGTCGGGCGAAACGGGCGAGCAGGAAACCGTATGAGACGTCCAGGACCGTCGGCGCCTCGCTTGGGCTGGACGGCTCGAGCGGTCGCCTCGCTCTCGAACCGACGCGGACGACTCCGAAGCTGGGTCAGCACTCCCAAGGACCGGCTCGCCTCGGGAGAGATGTGACGCAAGACCTGACGCAGAGCCCCTTCGAGCGCAGCCGTCGCATTCGAGAGTTGCACAACATCGCTAGAAGGCACGATCCGCAGTTCTTCGTCGCCGTTGAGGACCACAGTCAGGTCTAGCTCGTACTCGGCCACATCGAGACACGCACGCGCCGACTGCATGCTGTCGGTCAGCGCAGCTACGAGATTCGAGCGTGCATCCTCTGCCATCGCACAGCACGGTACGCCCGGCCCTGTAAACCGATCAATCCCCTTGCAGTAAATGGTTAGCGCTAGGGGATAGAACCGGTCGCGCCTTCGAGTCAGCGTCGGCACAGTGATCAAGGGGTCGCGTCAGGAGAGGCCGTCGCCTAAGAGCGACGGATGCGGCGCCGGAGTCCCTTCTCTCGACCCTCATCGCCCGCGCGCCTCAATGCGGAGCGGAAGCCACAGAATCATGGACGCCTGGAGCGACGACAGAGGAGAGGCCGAAGCGAAATGGCGCTTGGGGCATGGCTCCGCAGAGCGCCCGGCTGGGGGTCGAGGTCGATGCGGACCGTCAGCATGTCCGTGGCCATGAGGCGAACCGTGAGGAGGTTCACAAGCGACCGCGCCCGCGCGCTCGCGAGCATGCGCAGCCGACGACGCGGATCGTCGCCCGGCAGCGGCCGCGCGATCCCGGTGCGCCACCGACCGCCGACCAGCACGCGCACACGCGGATCGACCTCGACGTTGCGCACATACGACGCCCCGCGACCATGCTCAGCAACGATCCAGACGACATCGCCGACAAGCCCGTCCGTGACCGGCGTACGCCGAGGCAAACCAGACCTACGCCCAACGGTCTCCAACAACAGAGTGCCCGGCACCGACACACCACGCGCGAACAGCCAACGCAGCAACGGACTCGCCACATACTTGGCAAGACCCCTCGCGATCACCCGCTTGGTCACCATCCCCCACCAGCCTACGACGGACCAGCACGCTGACACCACGGGCCTACTTGACGGCAAACGAAGGTCACAGCGCAGCTGTCACAGATGCCCCGGCCGTCTCGTCCCGATGACGAGAGCGATCAAAGGAGACCCACGATGAAGGTGTTCGTAGCAGGAGCGACCGGGGCGATCGGCAAGCCGTTGCTGCCGCAGCTGGTGGCGGCAGGGCACGAGGTGGCCGCCCTCACCCGCTCTCCCGACAAGGCCGAGGGGCTGCTCGCGGCCGGCGTGGAGCCCGTGGTCGCGGACGCGCTCGATCGCGACGCGATCGTGGCCGCGATCGTGCGCGCCAAGCCCGACGTGATCGTCCACGAGCTGACCGCGATCGACGAC
Organism: uncultured Thermoleophilaceae bacterium; assembly: GCA_963846505.1. GTDB lineage: Bacteria > Actinomycetota > Thermoleophilia > Solirubrobacterales > Thermoleophilaceae > JACVRW01. The sequence continues at coordinate 495,004 of CAWJWD010000006.1, forward strand.
CTCAGCGACATGCGCCACTTCGACCGTGGCTTCGCCACCACCAACCGGCTGCGCACCGAGGGCACGGACAACCTGCTCGCCGGCGCGCGGGGGGCCGGGACGCGCCGCTTCGTCGCCCAGAGCTTCGGCGGCTGGCCCTATGCGCGCGAGGGCGACATGGTCAAGAGCGAGGACGACCCGCTCGACGAAAACCCGCCGACCGCGATCCGCCAGACCCTCGCGGCGATCAAGCACCTCGAACGGGCCGTGACGAGCGCCGAGGGCATCGAGGGACTGGTGCTGCGCTACGGCGGCTTCTACGGGCCGGGCACCTCGATCGACGCCGACGGCGGCCAGACGACGGAGATGGTGCGCAAGCGTCGCTTCCCGATCGTCGGCGACGGCAACGGCGTCTGGTCGCTGGTCCACGTCGAGGACGCCGCCGCCGCGACCGTGGCCGCCGTCGAGCGCGGTGAGCCCGGCATCTACAACGTCACCGACGACGAGCCCGCGCCCGTACGCGAGTGGCTGCCGGTGTTCGCCGAGGCGATCGGCGCCAAGCCGCCCCGCCGCGTCCCCGCCTGGCTCGGTCGTCTGGCCGCCGGCGAGCTCGCCGTGATGATGATGACCGCCATCCGCGGCGCCTCGAACGCCAAGGCCAAGCGCGAGCTGGGCTGGGCGCCGCGCTATCCGAGCTGGCGCGAGGGCTTCCGCACCGGACTGGAGTGACGTCGATCCTCAGGAGGCGTGATAGCGGGTGCCACGTCGTTCACCGGTGCGGCGAAGGCGCCCGCCGCGCACCATGCGATCCAAGAGCGCAAGCGCCTCGGCACGGTCCAAGCCAGTCGCAGCGCGCACGTCGCTGTTGGACAACGGGTGCTCGACGGCGAGCCGCACGACGATGTCCTCGAGCTCCTCGGGGCTGAGGCGCAGACCGGCGGGGGGGTTGAGCGTTCCGTTCAGGCGGTAGCTCGCACCTCCCCGCTGACCTCGTTGCTCGAGGAATCCCTCGTCCCGAAGCCGCTGCAGAGCAGCCCGCGCCGCGCTGGCGTCGACACCGAGGATTCGTCGCACGCGTGCGTTGGTGAGCTCCTCGCCGCGGGCGGCATGGACCAGTAGAAGTCGATCCGCTCCCCTGAGCGCCCCCCGGTGCTCGAGCTCCCTGATCCAGGCCCGTTCGATTGGAGCGACCGCGCTACGGACCGGCAACTCGACGACGACCTCGTGCCCGCTGTCGGTGAAGCGCGGGGGATCGAGCATCTCGTCCGCCATCGTGTCTTGCATGAGATCTACGCCTCGCCCCGCATCTTCGGCCAAGCCGAACTGACGCAGGGTGCGAATCACGACGAGGTTCCTGGCAGCGTTGGCCTCGCGTATGTTCTCCACCGTTACAGGCTCCGGAAGCCCACCAGGCGAGCGGATGACCACCGAGGCGGGACGCACCTCTATGCGAACCGCAGTCCCCGCCGCTTCGTAGCTTCGATGGGCGAGGGCATTCGCCAGTGCCTCTCGCAGCACGAGTTCGGGAAGACGCGTCAGCTCGTAGCGGCGTACTCCCAGCACCACGAGCTCGGTGCCGAGCTCGTCCATCACCCGCTCGACGGCCTGCGGCAGGACATGCTGGATCGGACCCCTGAGCTCGTCCCTGCGGTCGTAGTCGATGGTCGTGTCGTCGCGGAAGCGCTGAATCTCGACGTAGGCCTTCCCAAGCGCCTGCGTCGGATCTCGCAGCAGGTAGAGCGCGCCGGCGACGGTCAGCATGTCGCCCTCCAGCATTTCGGCCTCGCGCAGGCGGTCGCCCGTCGCCCGCTCCCATCGCAGCGTCCGCGCAAGCTCAGCTCGGAGCGAGCCGTCGATGCGCGAGCTAGGCACGCTCAACGCCGTCGTCTCGAAGCGAACGGCGGTGCGTTCGTTCGCGAAGCGCACGAGCTCCATCCCGAAGAGCGCGTCGTCGCGTGTGCCCCGGCGAACCTTCACCACGCCACCCGACGTCTGGGCAAAGCCCTCACGGCGACGTGCGATGGCCAACACGCCGACGGGCCGCCCCCCGACGTCGATCTGGACGATGGAGTACCGCCCGACGTCGCGTACCTCCTGCAAGGCGCGATGGATGTCGTCTTGGGTGCCTGGGTCGAGGGCTCGGCCGGCCACCTCGCCGTCGTCACGAATCCCGATGAGGACGACTCCGCCATCGGCATTGGAAAACGCGACGGCGGTGTCCTGGAGCTGGCGCGTCGAAACACCCGTCTTGAACTCGACGTACTGGCTTTCGCCAGGGAACGCAGCATCGAACTCCTGCGGGCTCAACGTGAGCTGCGTCTGCACCGTCGAGTCCGGGTGGAACATCGGATATGACAAAGTTGTTCGACCCATTTAGCCGTCTCGACAACTTTGTCATAAGTGGCTGCCAGCCGCCGCCAACCTAGGTTGGCGGACCGTAGCCGCCGCCGCCCGGAGTCCTGAGCGTGACCACGTCGCCGGGGGCCAGCTCGCGGCTGGCCTTCGGCGGCAGCGGCTCGCCGTTGAGCGCGTTCTCGCCGGGCTGGCCGTCCTCGCCGCCGTGGGCTCCCTGCGGCGCGTGGCGGCGGCGGTCGGTCAGCAGCGAGAGGCTGGCCGGTTCGAGCGCGCGCACGGCGCGCACGATGCCGTCGCCGCCCCGGTGCTCGCCGGCGCCGCCGCTGTCCTCGGCCAGCTCGTAGCGCTCGACGCGCAGCGGGTACTCGAGCTCGAACGCCTCGATCGGCGTGTTGAGCGTGTTGCTCATGCCGACGTGCACTCCCGACGGGCCGTCGCCCGTGGCGCTCGCGCCCTGGCCGCCGCCGATCGTCTCGTAGTAGGTCCAGCCGGCCCCGCCGATCACGAGGTTGTTCATCGTCCCCTGTCCCTGCGCGGGCACGTCGACGGCCCGGCCGAGCGCGAGCAGCACCGTGTCGGCGATGCGCTGGCTGGTCTCGACGTTGCCGGCCACGACCGCCGCCGGGACTGCGCGCGTTGACGAGCGAGCCCTCGGGGGCGGCGATCGTCAGCGGCGGCGTAGACGCCGGCGTTCTGCGGGATGTCGTGCGGCAGCACCACGCGCAGCGCGAAGAAGCAGGCCGAGCGCGTGACGGCCAGCGGACAGTTGACGTTGCCGGGCACCTGCTCGGCGCTGCCGTCGAAGTCGATCGTCAGCTCGTCCCCGGCGATCGTGACCGCGACGCGGATCGGCACGTCATCGTCGCTGACGCCGTCGCCCTCGATCTCGCCCTTGGCCTCGTAGCGACCCGTCGGGCAGCTGCGGCGATCGCCTCGCGCGAGCGCCGCTCGGCGTAGGCGACGACCTCGGCGAAGGCGGCCAGCACGGTCTCCGCGCCCGCGCCGCTCGATCAGCTCGGCGAGGCGCCGCCCGGCGAGCGCGTTGGCGGCGAGCTGGGCACGCAGGTCGCCCCGGCGCACCTCGGGCGTGCGCACGTTGGCGAGGATCAGGTCGAGCACGTCGGGCACCGGCTCGCCCCGGCGCACGAGCCGCAGCGGCGGGATCACGATCCCCTCCTGGTAGATCGTGCGCGAGTCGCTGGGCATCGAGCCCGGGCTCATGCCGCCGACGTCCGAGTGGTGCGCGCGCGTGACCGCGTAGCCGACGATCCGCGCGCCGCCGCCGCCGTCGAGCGGCGACACGAGCGTCACGTCGGGCAGGTGGGTGCCGCCGCGGAAGGGATCGTTGAGCGCGAACACGTCCCCCGGCGCCGGTTCGCGCTCGATCATCGCGGCGACCGCCTCGGGCATCGCGCCGAGGTGCACGGGGATGTGCTCGGCCTGCGCGACCATCCGACCGTCTGCGTCGAACAGCGCCGTCGAGCAGTCGCGACGCTCCTTGATGTTCGACGAGTAGGCGCCGCGAATCAGCACCGCGCCCATCTCCTCGGCGATCCCCGCCAGCGCGCTCGCGAGGACGGAGAGCGTGACGGGATCCAGCTCGCGGCTCACGACGGCTCCGCCCCGGTCCGCTGCAACACCAGCGTCCCGGCTTCGTCGACGGCGCCCGCCCACCCTGGATGCACGACGCAGGTCGCCTCGGCGAACGCCACAATCGCGGGCCCTTCGACGGCGAAGCCGGCGCCCATGCCCGCCCGACGCAGCACCGGGACGTCGCCCCAGTCGCCGTCCAGGTATACGCGGCGGCTGCCCGCTTCGACCTCGCCGCGCGCCTCCTCGGCCCGCAGCTGCGGCTTCTCCACGTCGACCGTCGCCACCACCCGCAGGTTGACGAGCTCCGGCGGCTCGTCCTCCATGCGGTAGCCGTAGCGCTGCTCGTGCGCGTCGTGGAAGCGCTCGGCCAGGCCGTCCAGCTCGGCCGCGTCGACGGTCAGCTCGAACGACTGCCGCTGGTAGCGCAGGTCGGCCCGGCGCGGCGGTGCGCGGGTCGTCGAGATCGCTCGCGGCGACCTGCTCGAGCTCGGCGAAGACGCGCTCGAGCTCGGCGTGACCGGCGTCGGCGAGTGGCGTCAGCAGCGGGCGGACGTAGTCGCGACGCAGGTCGGAGATCGCGAGGCCGAGCGCGCTCAGCACACCGCTCGCGCGCGGCACGAGGATCGTGCGCATCCCCAGCTCCTCGGCCAGCGCACAGGCGTGCATGCCGCCGGCCCCGCCGAAGGCGACGAGCGCGAACTCGCGCGGATCGAGGCCGCGCTCGACGCTGATCACCCGCAGCGCGCGCACCATCTCCGCGTTCGCCACGCGCACGACGCCGCGGGCGGTCTCGAGCGCGTCGAGGCCGAGCTCGGCGCCGACCCGCTCCAGCGCCGCCTGCGCGAGCTCGCGTCGCAGCGTGACCCGTCCGCCCAGCTCGGCACCGTCGGCGAGGTAGCCGAGGTAGAGGTTGGCGTCGGTGACCGTCGCTTCCTCGCCACCCTGCCCGTAGGCGGCCGGGCCCGGCTCGGCGCCCGCCGAGCGGGGGCCGACGCGGAGCGCACCGCCGGAGTCGGCGCGGGCGATCGAGCCGCCGCCGGCGCTGACCGTGTGCACGTCGACCATCGGCAGCCGGATCGGCACGCCGGCGACGACCGACTCGGTCGTCGTCTGCGCCTCGCCGCCGACGATCGGCGCCACGTCGGTGCTCGTGCCGCCCATGTCGAACTGAGCACGTCGGCATGACCGCTGGCGGCCGCGACGTAGGCGGCGCCGACGACGCCGCCGGCCGGCCCCGACAGCACGCACGAGGCGGCCGCGCGCGCCGCCGCCTCCAGCTCGATCACCCCGCCCGAGGACTGCATCACCAGCGGAGCCGGCAGGCCGGCCTTGCCGACCCGGACCGCCAGCCGCTCGAGGTAGGCGCCCAGGCGCGGCGCGAGGTACGCGTCGGCGGTCGTGGTCGAGAAGCGCTCGTACTCGCGCAGCTCGGGCAGCACGTCGCTCGAGAGCGAGACCGGGACGCCCGGCAGCGCCTCGCGCAGTGCCTTGCCCCACGCGCCGCTCGTGCTCGGGATGCAGGAACGAGAACAGCAGGCAGACCGCAAGCGCCTCGACCTCGGCAGCCCGCACCTGGTCGATCAGCGCCGGCAGCGCGTCCTCGTCGAGCGGCTCGAGCTCGCCCTGCGGTCCCATCCGTCCGCCGATCGCGAAGCGCAGCTCGCGCTCGACCAGCGGCGCCGGCCGAGCCCGGGTGAGGTCGTAGAGGTCGGCGCGATCCTGCCGGCCGATCTCCAGCACGTCGCGAAAGCCGGCGTTGGTCACCAGTGCGGTGCGCGCGCCGGCGCGCTCGAGCAGCGCGTTGGTGGCGACGGTCATGCCGTGCGCGAAGGCGGCGGCGTCCGTGATCGCGGCGGCCTCGACCGACGCCATCACGCCCTCGGACTGGTCGCGCGGCGTCGACGGCACCTTGGCCGTCCGCAGCTCGCCCGCGTCGAGGGCCACGAGATCGGTGAAGGTGCCGCCGACGTCGACTCCCAGGCGCGTCCCGCTCACAAGTGGGCAGGCTACGCGGCGTCCTGGCCCAGCGGCTTCTCCGGCAGCCACAGGTCCACCAGCAGGCCGAGCTGCGACGCCTGCTCGAGCAGCTGGAGCGCAACGGCGCTTGAGCAATCGCCCGGGTCGCGCTACCGTGACCTCGCGTATGCAGCACGTCTTCCACACCCCCATCACCGCAGCCGAGCCTGCCTAGCCGGCGTCCGGGCCTGCCCGGTCGCCGTTCCAGCTCGACCCTCGTGATGAAGACGTGGAGGACCCAAAGTGCAATCGCAGCTCGCTGGCCTCGGCCGGCGCCCTGACCTGAAGACGAGCTCGCGCAGCTCGCAGACGACGATCTCACCCCGGCCCGCGTGCTCGCCCAGCACCGCGGTCGCTGGCTCGTAGCCCGCCCCGACGAGGGACCCTCGCTCGTGCCGGCCCGCACGCGCGCGTTCGACGCAGCCGCCGGCCCACCGGTCACCGGCGACTGGGTCGCCCTCGACGGTGGCGGCGCGATCGCCCACGTGCTGGAGCGCCGCGGCGCGATCGTGCGCCACGACGTCGGCAGCCAGACCCGGCCGCAGCCGCTGGCCGCCAACGTCGACCTGGCCCTGATCGTGGAGGCGTTCCCGGAGCCGAACGTCCGTCGCGCCGAGCGCCTGCTCGCGCTGGCCAGCGCCGGCGGCGTACGACCGCTGCTGGTGCTGACGAAGGCGGACCTCGTGGAGGACGCGGAGAGGGCCGCGCCGCGGCTGGCGCGAGAGCTCGGCCTGGTGGAGGCCTACCCGATCGCGATGGCCGCGGAGGACGACTCCTCCACGTCCGCTGGACCCGGTGAAGCCGCGCTCGCAGCGACCGGCCTGCTCGCGCTCGGCCGCGAGCTCTCGCCCGGCGACACGGCGGTCCTGCTCGGCGTCTCGGGCGCCGGCAAGTCCACGCTCGCCAACGCGCTGCTGGGCCGCGAGCGCCAGGCTACGCAGGCGGTCCGGGCCGGGGACGGCCGCGGCCGCCACACCACGGTCGCGCGCGAGCTGTTCGGCCTGCCGAGCGGGGCGCTGCTGATCGACGGCCCGGGCATCCGCCGCGTCAACCTCTGGGACGGCACCGGCACGGCGTTCGCCGACGTCGACGAGCTCGCGGCCAGATGCCGCTTCGCCGACTGCGGCCACGGAACCGAGCCGGGCTGCGCCGTGCGCGAGGCGCTCGCTCCCGAGCGCCTCGCCGCCTGGCGCAAGCTCCAGCGCGAGCAGGCCTGGGTCGACGATCGCCGCGCCGCCGAGCGGGAACGCGACCGGCGCGGGCGCCACTACACCCGCATCCAGCGCGCCGCCCGCCGGCGCAAGGGCGACGGGGGCTAGCCCTGGTGCTTCCCGTCGCCGATCGTGATCAGGTTCAGGCGCTTGTCGTCGAAGCCGAAGGTCGTGTAGGTCTTGCCCTTGCCCTTCAGCGACAGGATGCCGCTGAAGTCCTTGGCCTTCGGGTACGCCTGCTTGACCTGCTTGAACGTCGCCCCGAGGCCGATGCCCTTGGCGGTCTTGAAGTTCGCCAGCGGCGTGCGGAAGACCGTCTTGCCCTTGCTGTCGCGGCCGGCGTTGAGGAACGCGTCGACGACCTTGCCGTCGACCACGCCGAAGCTCGCCGAGCCCTGCTTCTGGGAGCCGACGTAGCTGCAGCCGCCGTTGCGACCGGATTCGTCGGTCGTGCAGTCAGCGCCCTTGCCCCAGGCCTGCTTGGCCTTCTTCAGGCCCTGGCCGAGCTTGACGCCGCCGACCGACTTGGCGGGCTCGATCAGGTTCGACGAAGGCGAGGGCAGCTTCGCGACCGCGGTCGCGGTGAGTGCCAGCGCGGCGACGAGCGCGCAGGCGAGGGTGAGGATGCGGGTGGGCATGGAGAGGGCTCCTTCTTGGGGCGCTTGCACGGGCCAGACCCGGGCGCCGTCTGCGGTACCCGGCGACCCTATGTCAGATCGAGCGCTGTCGCCATCGGGCTACGCGGTTCCTGCGTAGCCCTCCGGTCACTGCACCGGATACGACGGCAGCGGGCCGTCGATCAGGCCGCTCTCCACACCGGTGTGCTGCATGTAGATCGCATAGCCGACGTTCATCGCTGCGAACGCCGCGACGGCGACGATCGCGAGCGTCCGCCGACGGTCGAGCACGTGCGCGGCCGCGACGTAGACGACCGGCGCAGCCAGCAGCACGATCCGCCCCCAGTCCTGGGCGAAGGTCATCGAGACCGCGCAGAGCGCGAGCAGCACGAGGCCACGACGCGCGAACGACAGGTCGCGGAGCGCGAACGGGGCAGCGAGCCACAGCGGGCCAAAGGCGCCGGCCAGGCGTCGCAGGGCGACCCACGGCTCGCGCAGCGTCTCGCGCACGACCTCGACCCGACCGCCGAGCAGGGAGTCGTAGCCGATCACCTGCTCGCGTCCGACCGTCGGGACGCCGAGGCGCAGCGCCCCGTACGCAAGCGCGCCCGGCACGCCAGCCGCCGAGTGCCCGGCCGGCAGCCGCGCCGTCGAGCGGTCGCTGGGCCCAGATCGCGTACGCGAACGGGACCAAGAACAGCGACGACTCGCGCACGAGCGCGCCCGCGAGCACGATCAGCGCCAGCGCGACGGGGCGCCGGTCGACGATCGCCAGCGTGCCCGCGAGCATCACGAGCAGCGACTCCGGGTCGGTCGCGCGCCCCTGCCGCAGCGAGGCGACCAGCAGCGGCGGACACGTGACCAGGCAGAGCGCGAGCGCCGCGGCGAGCCAGCGGCTGACGCCGAAGCGCCGCATCAGCACGAACGCGAGCGCACCGCAGGCGGCGCTGGAGAGCCAGGCGAGCGCGCTGAACGAGAACGTCGAGCCGAACGGCGACAGGTGCACGAGCAGCGGCACGCCGATCCGGTAGGCGAACGGGAAGGTGTGCGCGTCGAACGGCGCCTGGGCGATCAGCTCGTAGATCTGCTCGTCGCCGCGCGGCAGCGGCTGGTCGCGCACGAGCGCGTCGACGAGCAGGATCAGCAGCAGTCCGGCGAGACCGACCAACGCCGCGTCGCGCCAGTCGCGCGTTCGCGCCTGCGCGTCGGGTCGTGGGCCGTTGCGGGCGCGGCGAACACGCCCGCAGTCTGCCAGGCACGCTCGCCGAATCTCCGGCGCTCCTGCCTCGCCCTAGCCGGCCGGCGGCGGCGTGCCCTCGACCCAGCGCTCGTCCTCGCCCTCGACCTCGCGCTTCCAGATCGGGGCCTCGGCCTTGACCCGGTCGATGATCTCGCGCGCGCCGGCGAACGCCTCGCCGCGATGAGCCGAGGAGACGGCGACGATCACGCTCGGCTCCGACAGCGGCACGCCGCCGACGCGGTGCTCGACCGCGGCCGCGCAGAGCTCGTGGCGTGCGACCGCCTCGGCGGCGATCGCGGCCATGCGCTCCTCGGCCATCGCCGCGTAGGCCTCGTACTCGAGCCGCTCGACGTCGCGGGTCACGCCCTGGAAGGTCACGACCGCCCCGGCACGCGGGTCGCGCACGCGGGCGGCGAGCGCGTCGAGCGAGAGCGGCTCGTCGGTCACGCGCACCCACGGCGCGGCCGCGGCCTCCGGCGAGCCGCCGCTCACGGGCGGGATCAAGCGCCAGCTCGTCTCCGGCGTCGAGCACCCGGTCCTCTGCCGCGTACTCGCGGTTGACGGCCAGCACCAGCGGCAGGCCCTCGGCGAGGCTCTGCGAGCGAGTCGAGCGCATCGCGCACGCACGCGCCGTCCGGCAAGCTCGAGCGTGACCTCCGGCGCGCCGGCGCGCTGGCGCAACATCGCGAACAGGCGAACGGTGACCTCCACCGAGCGGATGCTACGCCGTGGCTGCGGCGCGGCAGCCGTGTCCACCGTCGCCGACGCGCTCCCGGGCGAAGACGCTACGTGGCCGCTCGAGCCGTGGCTCGCGCTCGCTCGTCCGGCCCACGCGCCAGCCAATACGCGGCGAGCACGCCGCCGATCGCGCCGAACAGGTGCCCCTGCCACGAGATCCCCTGCTGCGGCTGCAGCCCGCCGAGCAGCGCCGTGCCCCAGATCGCGCCCACGATCAGCCCGACGGCGATCTCGAGCCAGTCGCGGTTGAAGAAGCCGCGCGTGAGCAGGTAGGTCGCGTAGCCGAAGACCACGCCGCTGGCACCGACGTGGAGCGTGTTCGCGGGGGCGATCAGCCAGGTGCCGAGCCCGCTCACCAACGCCACGATCACGGTCACCGCCAGCAGCCGCTTGACGCCCTGGAGCGCGATCACCACCCCCATCGCCACGAACGGGATCGTGTTCGAGATCAGGTGGCCGAAGCCGGCGTGCAGGAACGGCGCGGCCACGATCCCGGTCAGCCCGTCGGTCTCGCGCGGCTCGATGCCGTACTGGTCGAGCCGGTGGTCGTCGAGCGCGTCGACGATCTCGGCGATCCACATCAGCGCAAGCAGACAGAACAGCACGCGTACCCCGCCGTACTGCCAGTCCCTGCCCCGCGACGGAGTGCCGCTCACGGATCGAACCGTATCCTTGGGCGACCATGGCCACCACCCCCGAGCACCAGCCCAGCATCGCCCCGATCGTCGGACCGGACGACCCGCGCCGCTTCACCGACTCCGGAATCGAGATCAAGAACCTCTATGACGACGGCGACGTCGCCGAGGGTCTCGAAGAGCGTCTGGGCGAGCCGGGGGCGTACCCGTTCACGCGCGGCGTGCATCCGGACATGTATCGCGGACGGACCTGGACGATGCGCCAGTACGCGGGCTACGCGAGCGCCAAGGAGACCAACGAGCGCTTCCATTATTTGATCGACCACGGCTCGACGGGCCTCTCGATGGCCTTCGACCTGCCGACCCAGCTCGGCCGCGACTCCGACGACCCGCTCTGCGAGGGCGAGGTCGGCCGCACCGGCGTCGCGATCGACACGATCGACGACATGCGCCGGGTCTTCGAAGGCATTCCGCTCGACCAAGTCTCGACGTCGATGACGATCAACGCGCCCGCCTCGGTGCTGCTGCTGCTCTACGAGCTCGTCGGCGAGGAGCAGGGCGTCCCCTCCGAACAGCTGCGCGGCACGACCCAGAACGACATCCTCAAGGAGTACATCGCGCGCGGGAACTTCATCTACCCGCCGGCGCCCGCGATGCGCCTGACCACCGACCTGTTCGCCTACTGCCGCGAGAACGTGCCGAAGTGGAACACGATCTCGATCTCCGGCTACCACATGCGCGAGAAGGGCTGCTCGGCCGTACAGGAGGTCGGCTTCACGCTCGCCAACGCGATCGCCTACGTGCAGGCCGCGATCGACGCCGGCCTGGAGGTCGACGAGTTCGGCCCCCGCCTGGCGTTCTTCTTCAACGGCCACAACAACGTCTTCCAGGAGGTCGCGAAGTTCCGCGCCGCGCGCCGGATGTGGGCGCGCATCATGCGCGAGCGCTTCGGGTCCAAGGACGAGCGCTCGCAGAAGATCCGCTTCCACACCCAGACCGGCGGGGTGACGCTGGCGGCGCAGCAGCCGGAGAACAACATCGTGCGCGTGGCGCTGCAGGGCTTCGCCGCGGTCTGCGGGGGCACCCAGTCGCTGCACACCAACGGCTTCGACGAGGCGCTCGCGCTGCCGACCGAGCGCGCCGCGCGAATCGCGCTGCGCACCCAGCAGATCCTCGCGAACGAGTCCGGCGCGACCGACACCGCCGACCCCTTCGCCGGCTCCTACTTCGTCGAGGCGCTGACCGACCAGATCGAGGACGCCGCCCAGGCGCTGATCGACCGCGTCGACGAGCTCGGCGGATCGGTCGAGTGCATCCCGTACATCCGCGCCGAGGTCGAGGAGTCCGCCTGGGGCTACGAGGAGCGCTACCGGATCAAGCAGGATGTCGTCGTCGGCGTCAACGAGTTCGTCACCGACGACGTCGACGAGGTCGAGATCCTGCGCGTCGACCCCGAGGCCGAGCGCCAGCAGATCGAGCGCCTGACCGAGTTCAAGGCCAACCGCGACCAGGCCGCCGTCGACGCCCGCCTCGCCGACCTGCGCGCGGCCTGCGAGACCGACGAGAACCTGCTCGGCCCGATCCGCGCCGCGCTCGAGAGCCGCGCCTCGCTGGGCGAGGTCTGCGGCGTCATGCGCGACGAGTTCGGCGAGTACTCCGAGGCCTAGACGGGCGCGACGACCTCGAGGCCGTGGTGGCGCACGGCCTCGGCGAGAGGCTTGTCATAGGTCATGACGGCGTCGATCACGCCGTCGGCGGCCATGCGAACCGCGGTGGCGAGGTGAATCGCGTCGAGCGTCCTGACGGTGGCGGGACGGATCGTCTCGGCGGCGACCCAGGTCGGCTCGTCGATCGGGACGAGCGAGACGTCGGCCAGCAGCGGCTCGACGAACTCCAACCGGTCATCGCGCAATGCCACGCGTCGCAACTCGGTGCGCAGCAAGCGGCTGGCGAAGTGTCCGTCGTAGCTTGCGATCACGTCGGCAACGGCCGCTGCCGCAGGTTCGCCGTTCAACAAGCACCCGAGAGCGCTCGTTTCGAGATAGAGGTTCGCCATCGGTCAGCGCTCGCCGTAGTCGGCACGCATCTCGTCCAGCATCCTCTCCGTCGTGCCCGCTGGGCTCGGCGGGATGTGCGGGAGGAGCCGCCGGATCGTTTTCTCGAGCCGACCGGTGGGGATGGTCGCGCCATACAGGTCCGCGGCGCGGATGTAGATGGCGGCAGGCGAGGGGACCAAGCGAGCGACCTCGCGCCCGTGTTCGGTCACGACGAAGGTTTCACCGCTCTTGACACGGTCGAGATAGCGGCTGACGTTCTGCCGTAGTTCACGCACTCCAACTCGCTCCTCCATTGTGCTATCTACTGTAGCACAATCCTCCTGGGCTTCCGCCATAGCGTTCATACCCTCCTAAGTCGCGAGAGCGGAAAGTTCGCCCCCGGGCGATCCGCTGCGCCGGGAGGAGTCGCGCGAGCAGGCCCGAAACCCGGCCAGATGACGACCCTCGAGGTGTCTCGCACGCTGGTGAAGTCGCCGCCCGAGCTCTGGGAGGAACTGCAGGGAGAGCGCCTGCCCGACGCGGTCGGATGCGACCGCGTCAGCGTGGCGGAGGAGGAACGGCGGATCGAATGGGAGGGCGACGGGGCGCGCGGCGCCGCGGTGCTCGAGCCGGCCGGCTGGGGCACGAAGCTGACGCTGACGGCCGAGCTGCCCGACGAGGAGCTGCGGGCGATCGAGCCCGAAGTGGCCAAGCTCGGCTTCATCGCCCGCCTGCGCGGCGTCAAGCCGCCACCGCCGCCGCCCGCGGCCGAGCCGCCGCGCAGCCACGCGCTCGAGCAGGCGTTCGAGCAGCTGCTCGACGATCTCGGCTCCGCGCATCGCAAGCCGTTCCAGCTCGGCTGACGCCTGCCCCCGGCACTAGGGTGGCCGTCTAGTGAGCGACGGCCGCCACACCCGGCGCCAGTTCATCGGCGCGTCCGCGGCCACCGCCGCGACGTTCGCGATCGGCACCGGCGCCGCGCAGGCCGCCGATCGCCCGAACGTCGTCGTGATCATCGTCGACTCGCTGCGCGCAGACCACGCCTACGGCGACCGCGCCCGCACGCCCAACTTCACCGCGCTGGCGCGCGAGGGCATCAGCTTCACCCAGTGCTACCCCGAGGCGATGCCGACCGTGCCGGCGCGCAACTCGATCCTCAGCGGCCGGCGCCAGTTCCCCTTCCGCGGCTGGCACGACTACCCCGAGCTGCTGCAGCTGCCCGGCTGGTCGCCGCTCACCGGCGTCAGGCACGCCTTCACCAGCGAGCTGCGCCGCGCCGGCTACTTCACCGCCTACGTCACCGACAACCCGTTCCTCAGCTTCTCCTCCCCCTACGGTCCGCTGCGGCGCAGCTTCGACCGCTTCCGCCGCCGCGGCGGCCAGGTCGGCGGCAGCGACACCGGCGTCTCGGCGAAGGAGCTGCGCCACTGGGTCCCGCGATCGATGTCCGACCCCGGCACGCGCGACCGCCTGCGCCGCTACCTCTCCAACGGCGGCTATCAGCACGACGAGACGAAGTCGTTCGCGGCACGCGTGTTCAGGGACGGCGCGCGCATGCTCGAGGTCGCTCGCGAACACCGTCCGTTCGCGGTCGTCGTCGACACCTACGAGCCGCACGAGCCGTGGACGCCGCCGCGCAAGTACCTGAACATGTACGGCGATCCGGACTACCACGGACCGGAGCCCGCGCGACCGTACTACGCGCCGCTGAGGCGCTACCTCAGCGGGCGCGACCTGGAGCTCATGCCGAAGCGCATGCGCGCGCTCTACGCGGCCGAGGTGACGATGACCGACCGCTGGCTCGGAGTCTTCCTCGACCGCCTGCATGACCTGCGCCTCGAGCAGGACACGATCGTCCTGCTGGTCTCCGACCACGGCCTGTTCGTCGGCGACCATGGCTGGTCGGGCAAGATCTCCAGCCGCCTCTACGACGAGCTGATCCACGTGCCGCTGGTCGTCGTCGACCCCGAACGGCGCCGAGCGGGCAAGAAGCGCTCGTACTTCGCCTCCACCCACGACGTCGGACCGACGATCCTCTCGCTGGCGGGCGTCGGCGTCCCGGAGCGGATGACGGGCGTGAACCTCGGGGCCTTCTTCGACGACAAGCGGCCGCCTGAGCGCCCCTACGCCTACGGCGGCTACGGCAACTACCACTTCGCGCTCACCGACAAGTGGAAGTACTGGGCTCGCAACGACTACACCGACCGGCACCTGATCGACCGCAGGGGCGACCCCGGCGAGCACCGCAACGTCGCCGGGTCGCACCCCAAGAAGGTGCGCGAGCTCGAAGCCGTCGTGCGCCGCAAGTCCGGCGGCCGGCCGCCCTACTACCCCTGATAGCCGCTCACTCGCCGAGCGCGTGCGCAAGCTGCTGGCGCGAGCGGATGCCGAGCTTGTCGTAGGCGCCGCGCGCTCCTCGGCCCCCTCGAACAGCTGCCGCACGAGCGCGAACGGGAAGTCCCGCTCCAACTCCGTCGCGCGCGCGACCAGGACGTTCAAACCCGCCTCGACTCCCAGCTCGCGGGCAGCGTGCAGCAGGCGCGTCTTGCCGAGACCCGCCTGCGCCTCGATCGCCACCAGCCGACCGGCGCCGGCACGCGCGAACGATCTCAGGGTCGACTTCAGGGTGCCTGCCCCGTAGCCACCCCTGCCTGGAGCACGCAGACTCACGCTGCAACGAACGTCCTCTTCCCAGTCGAGCGGCGTTCAGCGGATGTTCTCATCGACGACACCGAGCATGACGCGCGCGCTCGGCGAAAGGGGAGTGCCATGACCAGGCCAACGCTGATCGGGGCCGAGGAAGAGCTGCCGGAGACCGACGTCGCGGCGGACGCGAAGGACTCCACGACCACCACCTCCTGCCCGAAGGGTGGCTGGAAGTACTCGGCCAAGACCCACTACCTCTACGACCTCACTGGCAAGCGGAGCACGAACACGGTCGGCGGCGGCTCCTGCGCGGCCTAGTCGCCCCATGACCAAGCGAACGCTCATCGGGGCAGGGGCGGCGGCGATGGCCATCGCCGCCGTGATCGTCATGCCGGCGCCGGCCCAGGAGGCGGACGTACCGGAGACCGCCATCTCCACCGACGTCCGACTCTCCTCCACCAAGGCCGGAACTCCGAAGAAGCCGAAGGGCGTGACCCTCACCGTCAAGGCCAAGCTCACCACCGAGCGCGGCTTCGATCCGCCGATCGTGACCGGCCTCGACAACCTGTTCGGACCTGGCGCCTTCTGGAACGGCGGCCCCTACGTCAAATGCTCCAAGCGCGTGCTCGACCGCAGGGGCCCCAGGGGCTGCCCGCGCGAATCCATCATGGGAGCGGGATTCGCCACCGCGAAGGCGGACACCGTCGACACGAAGGTGACCCTCACGCTCATCAACGGCGGAGCGAAGCGAATGCTCGCCTACGCCACCCTCACCAACCCGGCACGCGTCCAGGAGACGATCGTCGTCAAGGCCACGGACATGACCGGCAAGTGGCGCCATCGCGAGAGCTTCCGCATACCCGAGAGCCTGCAGGTCGTGGCCGGCATCCCGATCCAGATAACGGGTCTCAGGTTCACCCTCGGCGGCAAGCCGTACGCCGAGAACTACATCAGCACCACCTCCTGCCCCAAGGGCGGCTGGAGGTACCACAACACCGTTCACTACCTCTATGACCTGACCGGCCAGACCGCGACGGACACCTTCGGCGGCAGCGTGTCCTGCACGAGCTAGCCGTCCGAACGGGAGGCGCCCCCTGGGCCCGCCGGCCTCCGCACGGCCGGCGGGCCCTCCCGCCCGAGCGCGGCGGCGAGCTGGCGCCGGGAGCGGATGCCGAGCTTGTCGTAGGTCGCGCTGAGGTGGGCCTCGATCGTCTTGACGGTCACGAACAGCTCCTGGGCGATCTGACGATTGGTCAGCCCGGTGGCCGCCAACTCGGCAACTCGCCGCTCGCTGGGAGAGAGCGACTCGACGCCGATCGGGGTGTGGCGACGAACCTTCTCGCCGCTCGCCAGCAGCTCGTCCTGGGTGCGCCTGGCAAGTCTGACCGCGCCGCAACGGCGCGCGAGCTGGAGCGCCTCGCGCAACGGCCCTCGCGCCTCGACTCGGTGTCGCGCCCGCCGCAGCGCAGCGCCCAGCTCGCTGAGCGCCTCCGCGCGCTGGAACTGCCGTGGCGAACCGTCGAGCACGGCCGCCGCCTCGCGCAGCAGCTCGACGCGCGCCGCTCCCTCGGCCGTCCAGGCACGCGCGCGCAGCACCTGAGCGGTCGTGCTGGGGGTGTCCCAGCGGCGGGCATGGGGCACCATGCTCTCGGCCAGCTCGCGCGCCTGCTCCGGCCTGCCGAGCGCGACCAGGGTGCGAGCGGCGAACTGGCAGGCCGAGAGCGTCGGCCCCACGCCGACGCCGAGGCTCTCCGCCTCGGCCGCGAGCGACGCGAAGTCCTCGGCGGCCGCCTCGAAGCTGCCCTGTTCGTAGCGCAGGTGTCCACGGATGAGCAGCAACATGCTGAAGGCGGCGTTCATCGGGACCGGGCCGGTCGCCATGCCGGTCGACTGCAGCTCGGCCTCAGCGGCCTCCAGGTCGTCGCGCTCGATCAGGATCTCCACCAGCGGCGGGGTGTACATCAGCACCAGCGGCAGGATCCCGCTCAGGCGTGCGAGCTCGATCGCCTGACGCACGTCCGCCTCCGCGGTGGCGAAGTCTCCCCGGCCCCAGGCGACGAACCCGTTCAGGTAGCGAGCGCGAACGAGCTCGGGCGTCGCGCCGCGCTCGCGAGCGATCACGAGCGCGCGCTGGGCAGCACGCTGCGCCGTGTCGACGTCGTCCGCGGCTACGAGCGTCATCACGGCCACCGAGGAGGCGACGAGCTCCGGCTCCTCGGCGAAGATGACGGCGTCGTTGCCGAGCGCCCGCTTGGCCGCAGCGATGGCCTCGTCCGCGGTTCCGTTCACGACCGCCGAGCGGACCTCCATCGCCGCCGCCAGCCGTCCGGTCGGACTGTCGGGGTCGATCTCGTCGGCGTAGCGCTCGAGGTGCACCTCGGGCGGGGACTGCATCAGCAGCGCGATCGTGCTCAGCTGCGCCTCGAGCTGGAACGCACGCTCGACATCGTCCTCGGCCACAGCGACCTCGATCGCGTCGACGAGCAGCGAAGCCGCCTGGTCGAAGCGCCCGCTGAGCGCCATCCACAGGGTCAGCTGGACCGCCCAGCGGCTGCGCAGCGACGGCTCGCGCTCCAACTCGGCGAACACGTCCGCCTCGATCGCGCCCAGCAGCGAGTAGTCGGCGGCCCGGGTGCCGGCGGTGATCAGCTGGCTCAGCACCGCGGGGCGCAAGTCAGTCGGCGGGGGCTCGTCCAGCGCTCGGGTCAGGTAGGCGATCGCCGAGCGCGGCGCCCCCGTCGCGAGCGCCCGCTCGCCCGCTTCGAGCAGCGTCTCGACCGTCGCCCGCTCACCTGTGGGATCGCTGGCGATCAACTGGGTGGCGATCTGCTCCGGGCTCGCGCGTCGGTCGCGCAGCAGCGTCGCGGCGCGGGCATGTGCCCTGGCGCGCTTGCCGGCGGGCACGTCCGCGTACACGGCGTTGCGTACGAGCGGATGGATGAAGCGCGGAGACACGCCGGCGTCGAGGATCGCGCTCGCGCGTAGGGCATCGGCGCCCCGCACCGTCGCCTCGGAGTCGAGCCCGGCCAGCTCGGCTACCAAGCGATAGTCACGGTCGTCGCCCAGGACCGCCAGCGACCGCGCGACCGCACCCGCCTCGACTGGGAGTCGCGCGAGGCGCAGCAGAACCGTGCGCGCGACGCGCTCGGGAACCAGTTCCCACACCCGCTCAGCGTGCTTCGCCTCGGGTTGGATCTCCTGCTCTACGAGCGTGTGCGCCAGCTCGGAGAGCAGGAAGGGGTTGCCGCCGCTGACCTCGTGACAGGTCGCGGCGAAGGCCGGCTCGGGCTGGCGGCCGAGCTCCGCGGTGAGCAGCGTGGTCGTCCCGTCGCGACTGAGCGCGGCGGGCGTCATGCGCCGCGCGAGGGTGTCGGTGACGATCCGCCCGAGCCCGGGCGGCGCGTCCAGCTCGTCCGGGCGGCTGGTCACGACCACCAGCACCGGCAGCTCCTCCAACCGCGGCAACAAGAAACCCAGATAGTCCAGCGACGCCGCGTCCGACCAGTGCGCGTCGTCGATCGCGAGCAGCAAGGGCCCCCGTTCGGCCAATGCCGCGGTCACCCAGTAGAGGCCGTGGAGAACGGCGAACCCGTCATGGGTCGGATCGCCGCTCGTGCCCAAGCCAAGCGGGCCGCGGGCCGCACTCGCACCCTCGAACAGCACCTCGCGCTCCGCCGTCGGCAGCGCCGTCAGCTGCGGCTCGAACAACTGCCGCACGAGCGCAAACGGAAAGTCGCGCTCGAGCTCGGTCGCACGCGCCGCCAGCACCCGCAGCCCCGCCTCGGCCGCAGCCTCGCGAGCCGCCTTCAGCAGGCGCGTCTTGCCCAGCCCCGCTGTGGCCTCGATCGCCACCAGCCGCCCCGCCCCGGCTCGGACTTCGCCGACGACCGCGTCGAGCTCGGCCAACTCTCGCTCGCGCTCGAGCAAGGCCGTCATGCGCGGCTCATCCCCCTCGGACGTGTGCCGGTACGACCGTTCTTAGGGTCCGATTTGGGGTGTTCACCCTGTAGCGATCCTCGCCCGAAGTCAGGAAACTCAAACTACAAGAACGTTGCTTTTCATTCTATTGACGTTCATCGGATGTCTTTCATCGGCAGCTCGGGCATGACGCGCTTCGGCGGGGATCGCGCTCGGCGGGAAGGAGCGTGGGATGAAGCTGCGAAGGACCGCGAACGGATCGCTGCCGGCGGCCTTGGCCGTCAGCGCGATCGTCGTCGCGTCCGCCATGGCGCAGGGCGACCGAGGCGATCGCGATCCGCCGTCCGCCACCGATCTCTCGGCCACCATGCAGGTCACGCCGAGCAAGGCCGGCACGAGCGAGGATCCGCGGGGCGTCGCGATCGACGCGACGAGCACGATCGAGACCGAGCGCGGCTCCGAGCCGCCGATCGTCACCGGCCTCGACCTGGCGGTCGGCCCTGGCTTCTCCTGGAACGGCGACAGGTACGTCACCTGCCGCAGGCGCGTGCTCGACCGCCGAGGCCCCAGGGGATGCCCGAGGGAGTCGATCATGGGCAGCGGCGTCGCCGGCGCCAGAGCCGGCGGCGTCGACACCGGGCTGGACATGACGTTCGTCAACGGCGGCACTGGGCGGCTGCTCGCCTTCATCCGATTCGAGTACCCGGCACGGGTGCAGGAGACGATCGTGGTCAAGGGCGCCGAGCTGCCCGGCACGTGGGGCTACAAGTACACCCTCCGCGTCCCGGCGAGCCTCCAAGTCGTCGCCGGCATTCCGGTCCAGACGACCAGCCTGAGGTTCCAGGTCGGCGGCAAGCCCTACGCGCGGGACTACGTCGCCACCACGTCCTGCCCGCGCGGTGGCTGGAGGTATCGGATCACCGCCCACTACCGCTACGACGAGACCGGCCAGACCGACCAGGACGCCGTCGGCGGGGCGATCGCCTGCACGAGCTAGGGGGAGGCCCCTGGGAGGGCCGCCGGTACGTGCCTCGCCGGTGGCCCTCCAGTCCTCCTAGCGTCCGACCAAGCCGCGCCCCTCGACCGCCTCGGCCGTCAGGTACTCGTGCACCTGCTGGATCGCCGCGGCGCCCTGACCGACCGCGGCCGCCACGCGCTTGACCGAGCGGTAGCGGGCGTCGCCGGCCGCGAACACTCCGGGCACGCTGGTCTCGAGCATGAACGGCGCGCGCTCGAACGACCAGGCATCGCTCGGGACGTCGCTGCCGGTCAACAGGAAGCCCTGCCCGTCGCGCGCGATCGCGTCGGGCAGCCAGTGCGTGTGCGGCCGGGCGCCGATCATCACGAACAGCCCGTCGGCAGGCACGGTCTCGGTCGCTCCCGATCCGACCTCGCGCAAGGTCAGCTCGGCAAGCCGAGTCTCGCCGGCCGCGCCCACGACCTCCGTGCGCGTGCGCAGCTCGATGTTCGGCGCGGCGGCGATCGTGTCGGTCAGGTAGCGGGACATCGTCCTCGCCAGCCCCTCGCCGCGGATCGCGATCGTCACCCGCTCGGCGAAGCGGCTCAGGTGCAGGGCGGCCTGGCCGGCCGAGTTGCCGCCACCGACCACGTACGCCTGGCCACCGGCGAGCGCCTGCGCCTCCGAGGTGGCGGCGCCGTAGTAGACCCCGGCGCCGACCAGCGCCTCCAGGCTCGGCACGTCCAAGCGGCGATACGAGACCCCGGTCGCGAGCACGACGGTGCGCGTCCGGACCTCGCTGCCGTCCGAGATCGAGAGCACGAGCCGATCGCCCTCGGGACGCAGCGAGGTGGCGTCCTGCATCAGCACGAAGTCGGTGCCGAACACCCATGCCTGCTGATAGGCGCGCTGGGCGAGCTCCGAGCCGCTGACCCCGCGCGAGAAGCCGAGGTAGTTGCGGATCAGCGAGCTCGAGCCCGCCTGGCCGCCGAGCGCCTCGCGCTCGACCACCAGCGTCTCCAGTCCCTCCGACGCCCCGTAGACCGCCGCCGCCAGACCCGCGGGACCGGCGCCGACGACCACCACGTCGAAGTCGTGCTTGCCCTCGCGCAGCTCGGTCGAGACGCCGAAGGCCGCCGCCAGCTCGGCCTTCGAGGGGTCGACCAGCACCTGGCCGTCGAGCATGATCGCCACCGGCCCCTGCGCGCCGAGCTGGCCGACGGCCTCGAGCCGCTGGCGTCCGGCGGCCGTGTCGCTGGCGTGGAAGGCGTGCGGCACGCCGTTGCGCGCCAGCAGGCTGCGGAGCTCGTGCGCACGCGGCGACCAGCGCTCGCCGACGACCTCGACCTCGCGCGAGACCGACGGCAACGCGCGCGTCCACTCGTAGAGGAACTCGCCGATCGTGCGATGGAACTGCTCGTCCGGGGACCACCAGGGCTTGAGCACGTAGTAGTCGATGTCGCCGAGCGCCATCGCCTTGAAGATCGCGTCCGCCGTCGCGCGGTCGCCCCAGGCGCCCCACTCGATCAGCAGGCCGCGCTTGGCGTGTGGATGCAGCTGTCGTGCCCGCGCGAGCAGCTCTGCGCCGGTCGTGCCGGCGGTCCACTGAGCGGCGAGCACGAGCGTGACCGACCCGCCGCTCGCGCGTAGCCGCTCGAGCTCCGCGAGGCCCGCGTCGGCGCTGTCGAGGCAGAGCACGCGATAGTCGCCGGCGTAGCGGCGACCCAGCTCGCGCTCGATGCGCTCGAGGGCGGCGGGATCGTCGTCGACGGCTAGCAGCAGGGGCAGGCTGCTGGAGTCTCGGGGTTCCATCGCGAGTCGCGGCAATCGTCTCACACGCAAGCCGCGCGGCCGCACTGGGTAACCTGCCGCGTCCCATGCGTGAGAAGTCGCCCGAGACCTATGAAGAGAAGCTGGCCCAGCTGCAGGAGCTTCGCGAGCAGGCCGTCCACACCAACCCGCAGGCGGAGGAGAAGCAGCACGCCCGCGGCAAGCTGACCGCGCGCGAGCGGATCGACAAGCTGCTCGACCCGGGCTCGTTCGAGGAGCTGGACACGTTCGTCCGCCACCGCACCCACGACTTCGACATGCTCGACAACCGGCCCTGGGGCGACGCGGTCGTGACCGGGCACGGCACGATCGACGGCCGCCCGGTGTGCGTCTTCTCGCAGGACTTCACCGTCTTCGGCGGCTCGCTCGGCGAGGTCATGGGCGAGAAGATGTGCAAGGTGATGGACCTGGCGGCGAAGATCGGCTGCCCGGTCATCGGCATCAACGACTCCGGCGGCGCGCGCATCCAGGAGGGCGTGGTCTCGCTCGGCGCCTACGGCGACGTGTTCGTGCGCAACGTCCAGTGCTCGGGCGTGATCCCGCAGATCTCGCTGATCATGGGTCCGTGCGCGGGCGGCGCCGTGTACTCCCCCGCCATGACGGACTTCATCTTCATGGTCAAGGAGACCTCGCACATGTTCATCACCGGCCCCGACGTGATCAAGACGGTCACCGGCGAGGAGGTGGAGTTCGAGGAGCTCGGCGGCGCGATGACCCACAACTCCAAGTCCGGCGTGGCGCACTTCGCCGCCGAGGACGAGGAGAGCTGTCTCGAGGACGCGCGCTACCTGATGTCGTTCCTGCCGGCCAACAACCTCGAGCTGCCGCCGCGCATGGACACCGGCGACGACCCGGACCGCATGGACGAGGCGCTCGACTCGATCGTCCCGGACAACCCGAACAAGCCCTACGACATGCGCGACGTGCTGTCGCTGATCGTCGACAACGGCGAGTTCTTCGAGGTCCAGGAGCACTTCGCCAAGAACATCATCGTCGGCTTCTCGCGCCTCGGCGGACGGCCGGTGGGAATCGTCGGCAACCAGCCGGCGCAGCTCGCGGGCGTGCTCGACATCGCCTCGTCGGAGAAGGGCGCGCGCTTCGTGCGCTTCTGCGACGCCTTCAACATCCCGATCGTCACCTTCACGGACGTGCCGGGCTTCCTGCCCGGGACCTCGCAGGAGTGGGGCGGCATCATCCGCCACGGCGCGAAGCTGCTCTACGCCTTCACCGAGGCGACGGTGCCGAAGCTGACGGTGATCACGCGCAAGGCCTACGGCGGCGCCTACGACGTCATGAACTCCAAGCACATGCTGGCCGACTTCAACTTCGCCTGGCCGACCGCCGAGGTGGCGGTGATGGGTCCCGAGGGCGCGGTCAACATCATCCACCGCCGCGACATCGCCAGCTCGCCGACGCCGGAGGAACGGCGCCAGAAGCTGATCGGCGACTACAAGGCCCGCTTCGCCAACCCCTACTCGGCGGCCGAGCGCGGCTACATCGACGACGTGATCGTGCCGCACGAGACGCGGCCGCGCCTGATCCGGGCGCTCGAGACGCTGCAGACCAAGCGCGTCGACACGCCCAAGCGCAAGCACGGCAACATCCCGCTGTAGCGCGAGAGCGTCCGCGGCGGCGCTCGCGGCGACGCGGGCCGGGAACGCTGCGGGGCTGCTCAGCGCACGACGCGGAAGCCGCTGGCACCGAGCTGCTTGCCGTAGCGGCGCTCGGAGCGCTCGCCGAAGCCGGGCCAGACGAGCCAGCGGTAGCGGCCGGGTGCCAGGCGGCGTGGCTTGCCGGCGTACCGCCACGTGCGACCGAGCTTCAGCGTCGCCTTGGCCGGCCAGGCGCTGAGCACCTTGCGCTTGCCGCGGAAGAGCTGGACGTTGTAGTAGGCGGCGCGCTTGACCGGCTCCCACACGAGCACCGGGGGCGCGGTCAGCCGGCCGCCGCGGGCCGGCTCGAGCAGCGGCGAGGCAGTCGGCACCGCGCTCACGGTCGCGCGCGAACGGTTGCCGGCCTGGTCGATGGCGGTCAGCTCGTAGCGATAGCGAGCGCCGTTGCGCAGCTTGCGGTCGACGAACTCGTCCTCGTGGCCGCGGAAGACGAGCGTCCCCGCCGCGGCGTTCGCCGCCCGCACCACCTCGACCGTCGTGACGTCTCCCGGCACCGACCAGTCCAGCTCGACGGCATGGTCGTCCGGCCGGGCGTTCGCCTTGGGCGCGGCCGGAGGCGTGGCGTCGTAGTTGAAGTTCAGCCCGCCCTGGCCCACGTTGCCCGCCACGTCGCGGCAGCTGCCCGCCACGTGCACGCCGACCCCGTCCGGCCCGCCGTACGCAGCGCGATCGCAGGCGGCGACGCCGGAGGTGGCGTCGCTCGCGGCGAAGGCGATCCCGACGGGATGGTTGAACCAGCCGCCCGCGTCGGATGGCCGGTCGGGGACCGCGGAGACGGCGGGTGGGGTCGCGTCGATGCGAACCAGCGCCTTGACCGTCGTCTCGATCGAATCGAACCACGCCGTACACGAGATCTTGGTGCCACGGGTATCAGCGGTGTACGTTCGGGTCAGGCAGTCGCTCGTTTCGCTGGTTGCGCCGATGGTGTCCCAACTGACCGTGACTGGTCCCCGGTACCACGTATTGCAATTCTCGGGTGCCGGCGAGCATCTGAGCACGACGTCCGCCACGGCGCTCTTGGCGTCCGTTGCACCAGCAAGCGCGACTCCGAGCAAGAGGAGCGTTAGAGGCGTCCTACGAGCCACGCAGCCCTCCCGTTCTCACGAGGAGCAGCAGGAACGAGCCGCCGGCGAACGCGACCAGCAGCAGCGCGGCCGCGGCCGGGAGCAGCAGTTCCTCGGCGCCGGAGACCGAGGGCAGCGGACCAGCCGCGACGCGGGGCTCGGCACGGTGCGGTGTGGAGACCCGCGTGCGCTTGGATCGAACGCGGGCAGACGCGGCGGGGTGGGTCGATTGCCTGCCCCGCGCAGTGGACGCAGGCGTCGCCCGCTGCGCGCTGCTGGCCTCCGGCGCGGCAACGGTGGGCGACGGGGTCGGCGGGGCGGGAGCCCGCGACGCGTCGCCCGTGCTCGGCGCGGAGCCTCCGCCCGAGGAGGCTGGCGGCGCGTCGGCGGGTGGCGCGACCGCCGGCTGCCGGGGTTGGGCCGAGCCGCCGTCGAGCTGGCCGGCCGAGTCGGCCGGGGGCACGGGATCCGGCGTCGCGGCGGGTGGGCCGGGCGCGGGGTCGGGAGCCGGGTCGGCGGAGAGCGCCGCGGGTGCGGGTAGGGCCAGCGCGACGGCGAGTGCGAGCGCCGTCGTGGCGAGGCCGTGGAACGTCCGTTGCGAGCTCAAACCACCAAGCACCCATCCCTGGGTCGCCAAAGGGCCTAGACCGAACGTAGATCGCTGACTGCTGTGTGTCAATGGTCGCCGCCGGCCCGCGCGGGCGGGCCGGCGGCGAGAACGACGTGGCGTGCTAGTGCCGGTGCTCTCCCTGGACCTGCTCGACGTCCTGCTCGAGCTCGTTCCAGTTGGCGGCGAACGACCCGGCGTACGAGCTGTTGCTCTGGGTCAGCTCACCACCGCCGCCGTGGCTCTTGAGCCGCAGCGACAGCGCCTTGTTCTCCGGCTTGACCTGCTTCGACTCGGCGTCGGAGTAGGCCTGCTGGCGGTTGAACGCCGCCTGGCCGGCCGCCTGGATGGCGGTCGAGCCGTGGCAGCCACAGTCCGAGCCCGCCTGGCGCTGCTCGAGCGCCTGGCTGGTCTCGTTCTTGTTCAGCGCCTTGGACAGCGCGACCGACTCGTTCGACTGGCTCACCGAGCCGTTGTCGCCCGGGCTCAGCACGCGAACCGAGATGTTCTGGTTCTTCGGCTCGATCTGGGTGGACGTGGCGGAGGAGTCGGCCTTCTGCTTGTTGTAGGCCTCCTGACCCGCTGCCTGGATCCCGGTGGAATCGCAGCCGCAGTGGTCCCGGTCCTTGCCCTTGCCCTGCTCCTGATCGATCTCCTGGCTGAGCTCGTTGGCGTTCAACGCCTCGGACTTCGCCTTCGAGCTGTTGCTCTGGTCGACGTCGCCGTCGTCGCCCGGGCTCAGCACGCGAACCGAGATGTTCTGGTTCTTCGGCTTGACCTGGGTCGAGGTGGCGTCGGACTCGGCCTTCTGCTCGCTGTCGGCGAGCTGGGCCGCGTCCTGCAGGCCCGTCGCACCGGAGCCACCCTGGCTCTGGTCGACGTCCTGCTCGGTCGCGTTGTGGTTGCCGGCGAACGACTGGGCCGCAGACTCGTTGCTCTGCGTCACCGACCCGTTGTCGCCGGGGCTCAGCACCCGCACGTTGATGTTCTGGTTGCTGGGCGCGATCTGCGTCGAGGTCGCGTTGGAGCTCGACTGCTGCTCGTTGCCGGCGACCTGCGTGGCGGTCTGGCCCGCCACCGGCTCGTCGGCGACCGCCGGTCCGGCCCAGGCCCCGAGGGCCAGGCCGGTGACGGCCAGCGTGAGGAGTCGTTTCCTCATGACTCTTCCTCCTGTGATTCACGGTTTGCCGAGGCGACGCCCCGGCATGAGCATTGGCTCCGGCAGGAGCGCTAGCCCGGCCGTTCGGGCCTCCGCGAATCGAGCGGCGACCGCGGCGCCGGCGCATGCCCGCGCATGCGCCTGCCACGGCCTGGTGCAAGCAAGGTGAGCGCCCCCAGCAGCGCCGCCAGCAGCAGCGACCCGCCCCCCACGCCACCCGCAGCGCCGGCCGTGGCGGCAGGCGGTGCGGGCGACGGCGGGTCGGGGGCCGGCGGCTCCCCAGCCGGGTCGGGGCCGGGGAGCGCGCCAGCGCTCGCGTGCGCCTTGCCGCGCGCGTCGGCGACCGTGCTCAAAGCGGGGGCGAGCACGGCCGTCCGAACACGCGCCGGGACGGGCGCGGCGAGGGTCTGGTCAGCGGCTGGATCGCGGCCGTCGCCCGGCCGGGACGGCGTCGGCCGCTCTGCCGACCGCGAAGCCGAATCGGTGCCTGGGGGCGCCGCCACCGGCGTGCCGGCAACCCGCTGGAAGGGCGCGACGCCGAGTGGAGCGGCGTTGGACGGCTGGTGCGGCGTTGCGACGGGGGCGGGCACCGACTGCGGGGCGGGCGCCTCGCCGCAGCTCCAGTCCCACGTCCAATCCCAGCTCCAGCCGTCGGCCCCGGTGGTCATCGGCGTCGGTAGGTCGCTCGGCGCACAGCCCGTGTCCCACGTCCAGTTCCAGTTCCAGGTCCAGTCGCCGCCGATCTCCGGCAGCGTGACCGGGGCGCCGCCGATCAGCACGCCTCCGTCCTGGCCGACGTCGCCGTCGTCGCCAGGGCTGAGGATGCGGATGACGACGTTGACGTTCGCCGGCGGAGGCGAGGGCGAGCCCGGAGCGGTTGCTTGGGGCTCGGGATCGGGAGCCGCCGCCGGCGCTGGCTCGACGACGTCGTGGGCGACCTGCGGCTGAGCAGGCACGACGGGATCGACGACCGGCTCGGGAGCCGGATCGGCCGGCGTCTCGGCCGGCGGCGTCTCCACCGCCGGCTCCGGCTGGACCGGTGCCGGCGCTGCCGGCTCCGCCGATTCGACCGGCTCCGTGATCGCGAAATCGTCCGAGGCCGCCACGGCGTCCGGCGCCTCCTGCGCCGCGACGTCCGTGACGAGCCCCGGGCCCCCGGACACGTCCGCGGACGCGGCCGGGGCTGCGAGTGCACACGCAAGTGCGATCGCGATCGGCGCCACGAGGGCACCGAGTCGCCAAAGGGGTGGTCTTGTGAAGGCGAGGTCCATTGCTGGGTGACGTCCGAGTGCGAGTCCGTCGTCACAACGCAAGTACCCGCCCACGCCGATCGTGGTCCGTGAAGAGCGTGATATGCGCCCGATACCGGTTAGGGTGGGCACTGATATCACCGGTTCCCGCGCCCTTTGGAGGAGCGTGAGAAGCACCGCGGAGCAAGGACGCAGCGAACGCGACACGGCCACGGGTCGGCTTCTGCTCGCCTATCGCCAGGACGGCGACGTGCGTGCCCGCAACCGGCTCGTGCACCTCTACATGCCGCTGGTCGAGACGCTCGCCCAGCGCTACGCGCAGGCGGGAGCCGAGCACGACGACCTCGTCCAGGCCGGCTCGATCGGCCTGCTCAACGCGATCGAGCGCTACGACCCGCGACGCGGTGACGAACTCGCCGCCTTCGCCGTGCCGACGATCGCCGGGGAGATCAAGCGCCACCTGCGCGACCGCACCGCCACGGTCAAGCTGCCGCGCGGTCTGCAGGAGGCAGGTGCCCGGTTGCCGCGCGTGCGCGAGGAGCTGACGGCGAGCCTGGAGCGCGAACCGAGCGACCGCGAGCTGGCCGAGGCGCTCGAGCTCGAGCCCACCGAGCTCAGCCGCCTGATCGAGGCACAGCAGCCGGGGCCGACCCCCGACGACGGCCTCGCCGCCGAGGCGGACCCGGACCTCGACCTCAGCGAGGAGCGACTCACCCTTGCCGGCGCCTTCCACGTGCTCGACGAGGACGAGCGCTCGATCGTGCAGCTGCGCTACATCGAGGACCGCCCCGCCGCCGAGGTGGCGACGAGACTCGGCCTCTCGGAGCGTCAGCTGACGCGCCGGACCCAGGCGGCGCTGACGAAGTTGCGCACCGAGCTCGAGGGAGGTCCGGCGCCGGCTGCCGAGGACACCCCTACGCCCCCGGCCACGCCCACGCCCGATGCCTCCGTCGCGAAGGAGAAGCCCAGTCACAGCGGCCGGCTGCTGCTGCGCATGCCGCAGTCGCTGCACGCCGAGCTGGCACACGCAGCCGAGCGCGACGAGACGAGCCTGAATCAGTTCATCACCAACAGCCTCGCCGCCGTCGTCGGCTGGGGTCAGCCGGCTGACGACGGTGCCGCGGCATCAGAGGACGCTACCCCCGCCCAACCACCGAGCACGGGCGCCCAGCCGCGCTGGCTGCGGGCCGCGCTCGTGACGAACATCGTCGTCGTCGCACTCGCCGCGATCGTCGCGGTCGTGCTGCTCGTGATCGCCTGGCAGCAGGGCTTCTGACGCCCCGCTGCCGTTGCCGCTACGGGACGGTGACCCGCAGCGCCGAGGACACCTTGTCGCCGTCCTTCTTGGCGCCCGACACGATCGCGCCCAGCGGCTCGAGGTAGCGCTTGGCGTCCGCCCATTCGCTGTCGCCGGCGTCCGGCGTGGTCTCGACCAGCTTCAGGATCGGCGCGACCGCCAGGTAGGTCGAGGCGCTGTAGCCCTCGCCGAGCGAGTCGGACGCCGCCTTGAAGCCGCTCGAGTCCACCAGCTTCTCGGGCGCGTCGAGCGCGTCCTTGGCGGCCGCCTCGCCATAGGCGATCACGACGTGGCCGTCGCGCTGGTAGACGTAGACCGGCTGCGGCACCTCGGGGGTGGTCAGCTGGAAGCCCTCGCCGGGGATGCCCAGCGGACGCACCTGCGTGCCGTCTCGCGCGGTGCGCGCCAGCCGCTGGATCGCCTGCAGGGTCTTGGCCGAGTTCGCCTCGTCGGTCGTCTCGGCGACGAGCGCGCCGCCCAGCTCCTGGAGGCTCTCACCGCGCACGAAGATCGAGAAGTCGCCCATCCAGCCGACGGCCTGGTCGATGCTCAGGCCGGTCGCCGCACGCACCTGCTGCTCGATCTCGTCCCTGCTGCCGAGCGTGCTCTGAAGCTGGTCGAGCTGCGCGTCGATGGAGTCGCCGAGGCCGGTCTGCCCGAGCGCGAGCCAGGCGTCGGCCGGCACGTCTCCGAGCAGCTCGCTGCCCTGACCTGCGACCGCGCCGAAGGGATTGCCGGTGGCCTGCACCGTCGCCGCGAGCTCGGCACCGTCGGCGTCGGCCGAGACCGTCGCGACGACCGGCTTGTCGAGGCCCTTCAGGCTCTCGAGCGCCTGCTTGCCGCCGGGCATGCCCGCCAGCAGGCCGGAGACCGCCTTCATGTCGACGTAGACGAGCCCGAGCCGATCGTCGGCGGCGTCCTCGATCGCCTGCTGATAGCTCTCGGTACCGGCGAGGCCGTCGCCCTTGGAGGCGCTGACCGCGGACTTGAAGCCGGAGACGGTGCCCAAGACGAGGTGGTCCTCGAACGTGCCTGCGGCGGTGGGATCGCCGTCGTCGTCGGAGAAGGTCAGGTAGTCGACGCCCTCATAGCTGGCCTGCTTGGCCTTCGGCTCGGACTTCTTGACGGCGTCGAGCGCGGCGCCCTCGTCGTCGGTGGCGATCAGCGCCGCGATGTCGCGCGGCTCGTTGCCGACGCCGAAGCCGCCGACGAAGACGGCCGCCTGCTCGCCGAGCCAGGGCTGGATGTCGTCCTTGAAGCTGACCTTGTCGCCTGACTTCGCCGCGGACTCGTCGATCGCATCGGAGATCTTCGCGCCGACGTCCTCGCCGCCCGGGAACTTGGCCAGCAGGTCCTCGAGCTGCTGCTTGGCGTCGCCCTCGGGCTTGATCGTCGCCTCGGCGTAGACGACCGCGTCGGTCGGCACCAACGAGGCGGCGTCGGAGGCGGCGGGTGCCGCGTCCTTGTCTCCACAGGCGGTCAGCGCCGTGGCGGCGAGGGTGAGCACGGTCAACAGGAGGGCGAGGAAGCGCATGGGTCCTTTGTTTCGGCCGGAAGGGGCGTGAGCTAAAGCGAGACGGTGCCCGCCGGGATCACGCCGGCCCGGTGGGCGTCTACGAGTGCGAGGCAGATCGCAAGATCCTGGATTGCGAGCCCCGTGGAGTCGAACATGGTGACGGCGCCGGCGGCGGAACGTCCGCTCGCCGTGCCGATCAGCACGTCGCCGAGCTGGGTCACGCGCTCGCGCTCCACCCGGCCGGCCTCGACCGCGCCGGTGAGCTCGCCGCCGTGGCTGGCCTGCGCCCACTCGTCGCAAAACAGCTCGCAGGCGACGACCGCGTCGATCTCGGCCTCGGCCTTGCCCGGCCCGTCGGCGCCGAGCATGTTCAGGTGCATGCCCGGCCGCAGGTCCGCGGCGCGCACGACCGGCTCGCTACCCGGCGTGACGCAGGTGACGACGTCGCACGCCAGCGCGTCCTCGCGGCTGCCGGCCTCCCAGCCGAGCTCGCCGGCGAGCCGTCCGGCGACGTCCGGGTCCGGGTCGAAGCAGACGCCGGGGCCGTACTCGGCGGCGGCGAGGCAGCGGGCGGCCCAGGCGCCGTGCAGCCCACAGCCGACGATGCCGACGCCGCTCGCGTCCTCGCGCGCCAGCTCCTGCGCGGCGACCGCGGCGACCGCCCCGGTGCGCAGGGCGGTCACCGCGCGCACGTCGACGAGCGCCAGCGGCTGGCCGTCGGCGAGCGAGGACACGCAGATCATCCCCATCACCACCGGCAGGCCGGCCGCCGGGTTGCCGGGATAGGAGGTGACCCACTTCAGGATCGCCAGACCGCCACCCTTGGCGGGCATGGCGCGGAAGTCCCCGCCAGGCGGCGCCTGCAGGTAGACCTTGGGCGGCATCTCCCAGCGGCCCTGCGCGTACTCGACGAAGCCGTCGCGCACGCGCTCGATCGCCTCCAGCGGCGAGATCGCGCCGAGCACGAGGTCGTGGGAGAGGACGGGTATGGCCGGCATCGAGCCGAGTACGCTACCCGCGCATGTCCCGCAACGGACACCGGCATCCGGCTCGCCCGCGCATCGAGATCCGCCAGTCAGCGGCATCTCCCGCGGAGGCCGCCGCGATCGCCGCCGCGATCCAGCAGTTCCTGCGCGACACCGCCCCGCCTCCCTCCGCGCCCGAGCAGTCGCTGAACCCGTGGTTGCGCGCCGGGCTCATGGAGGGCACCGGCCGGGGCCCGCTGCATTCCTCCCCCTGGCGCTAGCGCTCAGGCGCCCAGCGCCGCGACCGCGTCGTCGTCGAGCGGGTCGACGCGCGTCAGTCCGTCGATCCCGTCGAAGTCCCGGTCGCTGCTGAGGATGGTCTCGATGCCGCGGTTCACCGCGACGGCGGCGAAGAAGGCGTCGCGCGCCGTGAGGCGCTCGTGGCGCCCATAGAGGTCGAAGGCCGTCGCCACGTCGGCAGGGCGCAGCGGATGCAGCTTGCACAGGGCGGCGACGTCGCGCGTTGCCTCGAGCGCCTGGTCGCGATCCCCGATCCGGCGAGCCCGGTAGTGGAGGAACTCCTGGACGAGATCGGTGCTCGCCTCGCCCCGTAGCGCACCCTCCGCCGCGAGACGCACGATCTCCCGACACGGCTCGCGGTATGGATGCTCGGCCCCGAGCGCGTAGACGAAGACGTTCGTGTCGTAGAGGAATCGCCGCACGGGTCAGGACTCCAAGCGGGCGCCGCGCTCGTCGAGCAGCTCGTCCTTGACGGACTCCCAGTCGGGCTCACGCCCCTGCAGGGTGGGCTGGCTCAAGAGCCGGTGCCCGGCCTCGCGCCGACGAGCGACGTCGTCGTCCTGGGCGAGCTTGAGATCGATGGCTTCGCGGATCACGGCTGCCACGGATTGTCCCGACTCCTCTGCACGCTGTGCGAGACGTGCGTAACGATTCTGATCCAACAAGAGCTGCAGGCGGCGAGTGAGTCCCGACATGCACATACAGTAGCATGCACATGTGCCTGCATCAGGAATACATGTGTAGCTCTGGCAGTCGATCCGCCCAGGGCTGAGCCTGCTCGAGCTGGGCAGCCACGCGCAAGAGCAGGTCCTCGCGACCGTAGGCGGCCACGAGCTGGACGCCGATCGGCAGGCCGGCGTCGTTGACGTGCAGCGGCAGCGAGATCGCCGGCTGGCCGGTGGTGTTGAAGCCGGCGGTGAAGACCGCGGCGGGGGTGGCGGTCACGATCGGCATCAGCGGGTTGGCCGGATCGTGGGCGTAGGCGCCGATCTCCGTCGGCGGGATCGCCATCGTCGGCGTCAGCAGGAGGTCGAAGCCGCCGGCCCACCACTCGGCGCCGCGACGACTCACGACCTGCGCGTACTCCATCGCCGCGAGGTAGTCGGCGGCGCTGTGTGCCCGCCCCTGCTCGGCGAGCGCCCAGGTCAGGGGCTCCACGTCGTCCGGGCCGATCGTCTCGCCGGTGCGGCGCTCCCAGTACTTGAGGTTGTAGTCCACGCCGCTGGTCCAGCGCACGAGGAAGTTGGGGATGTAGTCGGGCTCGTCGAAGGCGTCGGGATACGAGTCCTCGACGCCGTGGCCGAGCGACTCAAGCAATCGCGCTGCGGACTCGGCGGCCGCGACGCAGTCGGGGTGCGCCTCGAACTGCCCGCCGGGCGGACGCGTCAGCAGGCCGACTCGCAGCGCCCCCGGATCGGCGCCGACCTCCTCCGTGTACGCGCGCGCTCGCGTAGGAGCGGCGTACGGCTCGCCGGGTGGGGGATCGGCGACCCACTCGAGCATCGCGGCGGTGTCGCGCACCGAGCGCGAGACGACGAGGTCGGCCACGAGCCCGCTCATGAAGTCGCCGAAGTCGGGCGCCAGCGACACGCGCCCGCGGGAGGGCTTCAATCCGACCAGGCCGCAACAGGACGCCGGGATGCGGATCGAGCCGCCACCGTCGTTGGCGTGAGCCATCGGCACGAGGCCGCCGGCCACCGCCGACGCGGAGCCCCCGCTGGAGCCGCCGGCCGTGTGGCCCTCGCTCCAGGGGTTGCGCGTCGGCCCGTAGGCGTCCGGCTCGCTCGTCGGCAGGATGCCGAGCTCGGGCGTGTTGGTCTTGCCGATCGTGATCAGGCCGGCCTCGCGGAAGCGGCGCGCCAGCCAGGTGTCCTGGGACTCGGTCCAGCCCAGGCGCTTGAGGAACGCCATCCCCTCGTGCATCGGATCGCCCGCCGAGTGGCAGGCGAGGTCCTTGAGCAGGAACGGCACGCCGCGGAAGGGCCCGTCGGGCACCTCGCCGGCCGCGGCCGCCAGCGCCTTCTCGAACAGCGGATGGATGACCGCGTTCAGGCGCGGGTCGAGCGCCTCGACGCGCTCGATCGCCGCCTGCACGAGCTCGGTCGGCGAGGCGGTTCCGGAGCGCACCAGCTCCGCGGTGGCAGTGGCATCCAGCGGGCTGGTCGACATGCACGGACCCTAACCGAGCTAAAGCTCGCGGGTTCAATGTCGAAAACCCGGTCGGGTTTTGCTACTTTCCCTTACCCGCCGTAATCGACGCCAAAGGAACTCGCCGATGGAGCCGGTCTCGACCGAGCCGAAGACGAAGGGCCGCAAGGGCTCGCTCGCCAACCCCGAGGTCTACGAGAACGTCCCGGGATACATCATCCCGATCCTCGAGCAGGAGTTCGACGACTTCGACAACGAGGCGGAGAAGTTCCTCGACGGGCAGACCGAGGAGACCGAGTTCATCGGCTTCCGGCTCAAGCAGGGCGTCTACGGCCAGCGCCAGGCGGACGTGCAGATGTGCCGCATCAAGCTGCCGATGGGCGGCGTTACGCCCGAGCAGATGGAGATGTTCGCGGACGTGGTGGAGGAGTACGCGCCGCTCGACAAGGGCCACGTCACCACCCGCCAGAACATCCAGATCCACCACATCCCGCTGCGCCAGATGGCCGAGCTGATCCGCAAGGTGTCGGACTCCGGCCTCTCCTCGCGCGAGGGCTGCGGCAACACCGTCCGCAACGTCACCGGCGACCCCTGGGCCGGCGTCAGCGAGGGCGAGCTGTTCGACATCACGCCGTGGGCGGGCGCGTACGTGCGCTACTTCGTGCGCCACCCCACGACGCAGCTGATGCCGCGCAAGATCAAGACCGCCTTCACCGCGACCGACGAGGACGTCGCGATCACCGGCATCCACGACATCGCCTTCATCCCGCGCGAGCGCGACGGCGTGCGCGGCGTCGAGATCCGCGTCGGCGGCGGCACCTCGATCATGCCGCGCGTCGCCCCCACGCTGTACGAGTTCGTCGAGCTCGAGAACGGCGACTACCTCAAGGTCTCCGAGGCCGTCTTCCGCATCTTCGACCGCCAGGACTGGCTGCGCGTCAACCGCGCCCGGGCCCGCATCAAGGTGCTGATCGACAAGATCGGCATCGACGAGTTCCGCACCCAGGTCGAGGAGGAGCTGAAGGGCGACTGGGTCGCCGAGCGCGACTTCGACCCGATCCCGCTGCTGACCGTGCACGACGAGGAGGCCAACGTCGCGCCGGCCGGCGCGGCCTACGCCCAGCCCAACGGCGACGTCGCGGCCTTCGAGCGCTTCCGCACCTCGAACGTCTCCCCCCAGCGTCAGGAGGGCTTCTCCACCGTGCAGGTGCGGATCGTGCGCGGGGACCTCACGCCCGAGCAGTTCCGCGGCCTCGCGGCGATCATGCGCGAGTACTCCGGCGGCTGGGCGCGCACGACGGTGCACCAGAACTTCCTGCTGCGCTGGGTGCGCGACGAGTCGGTCTACGCGGTCTGGCGCGAGCTCAGCGAGCTCGGCCTTGGTGACTCCGGCGCCGACGAGATCGTCGACACCGTCAGCTGCCCCGGCACCGACAGCTGCAAGCTCGGCATCACCAGCTCGATGGGCCTCAACCGGGCCGTGATGGAGCGCGTCGAGTCGATGGCGATCGAGGACCCGCTGACCAAGCGGATCCACATCAAGATGTCCGGCTGCCCCAACGGCTGCAGCCAGCACCACATCGCCAACATCGGTTTCTACGGCGCCTCGATCAAGGTCGGCGGCCACACGATCCCCGCCTACGTCGCCCACATCGGCGGCAACTACGAGGGCGGCGAGGTGATCTACGGCACGCGCCTGAAGGTGCGCCTGCCGGCCAAGCGCGTGCCCGACGCGGTCGAGCGCTGGATCCGCATGTACGAGGCCGAGCGCACCGACGGCGAGCTCTTCAACGCCTTCGCCGAGCGCGTCGGTCAGACGCGCTTCGAGGACGAGGTACGGGAGCTCTCGGTGCCGGTGGACTTCACGCTCGAGAACCTCGAGTACTTCATCGACTGGACCAAGAAGGAGCCGTTCCAGGTGGTCCGGGGAGAGGGCGAATGCGCAGTCTGACGGTCCCCGATCTGGAAGGTCTCAGCGCCCACGAGGTGCTCGCCGAGGCCATCGAGCGCCATCACCCCAGCCTGGTGATGGCCTGCTCGTTCCAGAAGGAGGAGTCGGTGCTCATCGATATCTTGATGAGCATCGAACCGTCGGCACGCGTGTTCACGATCGATACCGGTGTCCTCTTTCCCGAGACGTACGAGGTCTGGAAGCAGGTCGAGGACCGCTACGGCCTGCGCGTCGAGGTGATGGACGCCACCAGCGCCACAGCCCCTTGGACGGCCGAGCGCTGCTGCGGCCAGCGCAAGGTCGCCGCGCTCGAGCAGGCGCTGACCGGCGTCGACGCCTGGATCACCGGCATCCGCCGCGAGCAGTCCCCCACGCGCGCGGACGCGCCCAAGCTCGATTGGGACTCGGGCCGGGGGGTATGGAAGTTCAACCCGCTCGCCGACTGGAGCGAGAAGGACGTCTGGAACTACGTGTTCGAGCACGACCTCCCCTACCACCCCTTGCACGATCGCGGCTACGCTTCCGTCGGCTGCGCTCCCTGCACCCTGCCGGGCACAGGCCGAGACGGTCGCTGGTCCGGGCAGGACAAGACGGAGTGCGGTCTCCACGTATGAGCGTCGCTAGCGCAGACTTCTTCGCCCTGGGGCGCCGCGTCCCGCACATCCGCGCGCTCGAGGCCGAGGCGATCCACATCATGCGCGAGGTGGCCGCCGAGCCCGGCAAGCCGGTGCTGCTGTTCAGCGGCGGCAAGGACTCGGCCGTGCTGCTGCGCGTCGCCGAGAAGGCGTTCTGGCCGGCGCGCTTCCCGTTTCCCGTCATGCACGTGGACACGGGCCACAACTTCCCCGAGGTCGTCGAGTACCGCGACCGTGCCGCCGAGCGGCTCGGCGCGCGGCTGATCGTGGCCTCGGTGCAGGACTCGATCGACCAGGGTCGCGTGCAGGAGGAGACCGGGCCGCGCGCGTCGCGCAACCGCCTGCAGACGGTCACGCTGCTGGACGCGATCGAGGAGCACGGCTTCAAGGCGGCCTTCGGCGGCGCCCGCCGCGACGAGGAGCGCGCCCGCGCCAAGGAGCGCGTGTTCAGCTTCCGCGACGACTTCGGCCAGTGGGACCCCAAGCGCCAGCGGCCGGAGCTGTGGTCGCTCTACAACGGCAACGTGCGCCCCGGCGAGCACGTGCGCGTGTTCCCGCTCAGCAACTGGACCGAGCTCGACGTCTGGCAGTACATCGAGCTCGAGGAGATCGACCTGCCGGAGATCTACTTCGCCCACCGACGGCCGGTGTTCAAGCGCGACGGGATGCTCTACGCGCACTCCGAGCACGTCGAGCTGCTGCCGGGCGAAGAGGTGTTCGAGGAGTCGGTGCGCTTCCGCACCGTCGGCGACATGACCTGCACGGGCGCGGTCCGCTCGACTGCGGTCGCCATGGAGGACGTGGTGGCCGAGATCGCCGCCACCCGCATCACCGAGCGCGGCGAGACGCGCGCGGACGATCGGGTGACCGAGGCGGCGATGGAGGACCGCAAGCGTGAAGGCTATTTCTGAGCCGACGAAGACCTCGGAGCTGCTGCGCGTCGCGACGGCCGGTTCGGTCGACGACGGCAAGTCGACGCTGATCGGCCGGCTGCTCTACGAGACCAAGCAGGTCTTCGAGGACCAGCTCGAGCACGTCGAGTCCGTCTCGCGCGACCGCGGCGACGGCTACGTCAACCTCGCCCTGCTGACCGACGGCCTGCGCGCCGAGCGCGAGCAGGGCATCACGATCGACGTCGCCTACCGCTACTTCCACACGCCCAAGCGCAAGTTCATCCTCGCCGACACGCCGGGCCACGAGCAGTACACGCGCAACATGGTCACCGGCGCCTCGACCGCGGACGTCGCGCTGATCCTCGTCGACGCGCGCAACGGCGTGATCGAGCAGTCGCGCCGCCACGCGATCATCGCCTCACTGCTGCGCATCCCGCACGCCGTCGTGTGCGTGAACAAGATGGACCTCGTCGACTGGGACGAGAGCGTCTTCGACGACGTCGTGCGCGCCTTCGCCTCGCTACCGCTCGACGACGTCACATTCGTGCCGATCTCGGCGCTGCACGGCGACAACGTCGTCGAGCGTTCCGAGCGCATGCCGTGGTACGCGGGTCCGCCGCTGCTGCAGTACCTCGAGGAGCTGCAGGTCGCAGGCGATCGCAACCTCCACGACTTCCGCTTCCCGGTCCAGTGGGTGATCCGCCCGATGACCGACGAGCACCACGACTACCGCGCCTACGCGGGTCAGGTCGCGAGCGGCGTCGTGCGTCCCGGCGACGAGGTGATCGTGCTGCCGTCCGGGCGCCGCACGCGCGTGGCGGCGATCGACACCCAGGGCGGCGAGCTCGACGAGGCCTTCCCGCCGCTGTCGGTGGCGCTGCGGCTCGAGGACGACGTCGACGTCTCGCGCGGGGACCTGATCACGCTCGTCGGCGAGGAGCCGGCCCAGGCGCGCGAGCTCGAGGCGATGATCTGCTGGATGCACGAGCGGCCGCTGGAGCCGCGCGGGCGCTATCGGCTCAAGCACACCACGCGCACCGTGTCGGCGCGGGTGGAGGCGATCGAGGCGCGCGTGGACGTCAACACGCTCGCCGAGGGCGCCGCGGATCAGCTGGGGCTCAACGACATCGGCCGCGTGCGCGTGCGCCTCGGCCAGCCGCTGTTCGCCGACCCCTACGAGCGCAACCGGGTGACGGGCAGCTTCATCCTCATCGACGAGTCGACGGGCGACACCGCCGGAGCCGGCATGGTGCTCGCCAGCTCGTCCTAGCGTCGCTCAGCGCGGTCCGACGGCGCTGTTGGCGACGTCCTCGGCCTCGGCGACGATCCTTCCCCCGAGCTTGTACGGCGACGGGCCCAGCGGGCCCGTCCCGCCCTCAGGGACCTTGCCCCTGCCGATCGCGCCCCAGGCCCCGCCGTAGCCGTACCAGGGCTGGGCCTCCGCGCTCGTCAGCAGCTTCCAGGTGCGCCATTCCGGGCAGTCCGGACAGCTCGTCGCGCGGTCGCGCACCGTGAACGCCGGCCGGCCGTCGATGCGGAACGGCTCGGGGTAGCTCCCCGCGCGGGGATAGGACGCATGGCTGCCCTTCGCGCTGTAGACGACGGGATGCGTCGCCGTGGCGTCCGGGTTGGCCTGGACCAGCTCGATCGCGTTCCAGGGATAGTCCTGGTTCTCGTTGTGGAAGTGGTAGCGAGCCGAGACGGGCAGCCAGTGGGCGTCGTCGGTGCCCTGCCGGATCAGCACGCTGATCCGCTCCCAGTCGCCCTCGTGGGCGAACAGCTCCGAGCCCTTGGGTCCCGGCGGAACGCTGTTCGCGTAGAAGAGCCAGTAGGTGATGCGGCGGCCGTTCTCCCCCTCCGGGTGCCATTCCCAATAGGCGGGGACGTCGCCGGGGAACACACGCTGTCCGCCCTCTCTCGCGTCGCCGGGCTGGCGGCCCTCGCGCTGATCGTCGGCGAGGTCGAGGTAGAAGCCCTCGCGCCGGCCGAGCTCGCCGAGCTGGGGCTCGCGCTTGTCGTACGGGCGCGTGTGCTCGGTCGTGGAGTACGCGCGCCGCGCTCGGTCCCGGCAGCCGTCGCCGGCGGACTGGTGCGCGTAGCCCGGCTCGTGGCCGAGCCGCAAGGGGTCGGCCTTGCCGAGCTCGCTCGCCGGGGTCGACGCCGCGTGACCGGGCCGCGTCGCGCTCCAGTCGCAGTCGTCGCCCGCATGAGCCCACATGAGGGCAGCGTGGTCGAGGAAGCCGGGCACGCTGAGTGGCCACCAGCGCTCGTCGGAATGCAGGTGGACGAGCGGAGCGAAGGTGCGCACCGGATCGGTCGTCACGACCTCGGTGGCGGGAGTCGAGCGCGGAGCCAAATCGCTGGCCAAGCGCCTGGCCAGGGCGCGTCCGTCCTCGTCGGGCTCGGGTCCCGCCGGCTTGCCCATCAGCGAGGCGACGACCGTGTCGCGCGGTATCTCCCGCACCGAGTCGATCTCGGCGTTGGCGAATGCGGTCGCCGGCAGCGGCGCGATCGAGATCCGCTCGTCGGTCTGGGCGACGCGGAAGCCGACCACCACCTCCCCGCCGCCGAGCTTCAGCGCCAGCGGTTCGAGCTGCGGCGTGTCGGCGGTGCGCGCAAACGCCACCGTCGCACCGCAGACCACGCACGCCGCGAACACCGCCCACGAGGTGTCGCGACGGCGCTCGGTGCGATGGACGACGGTCACCAGCGCGGCCAGGCCGGCGACGGCGACGGCGCACGCCAACAGCGTCCAGATGAGATCCAGCTCGCTGACGCTGAAGCTGACGAGCACCGCGCCCACCACGGTCAGCGCCGAGATCGCGACGACGAAGCCGCGGCGCCTCCAGCGCTCCGCGACGTCCACCTCCTGCGCTTGCTCGTCCCACTGCTTGGGCGGATAGAGCTTGCGCAGGGCGATCACGCCCATGAGCGCGAGCACGGCCGGGACGAGCCACAACTTCCAGTCCACGCCCTCGCCGTCGAGCAGGCTGACGAGCAGGCCGACGGCTATCGCCAGCGCGATCACGATCGGGGCGAGGAAGGCGCTCGTGTGCCAGCTGCCCTTCTTCACCACCCCGAGACCGGTCAGCCCGGCGGCCGACACGAGCCCGAGCACGACGGGCAGCGCCAGCGCGTGCAGCCCGACGATCACGAGCAGCTCGCGTGGCTGGGCCGCCACCGCCTGGTCGGCCGGCAGGTGCGCCTCGTCGAACTTCAGCCACAGCAGCGCACCCCCGACGACGGTCACGAAGGCGGCCAGGCCCGCGGTCGCGCCGAGCAGCTGGAGCGCAACCGCGTAGGAGCCGCTCTTCTGTTCCTCGGGATCGATCGCGTATACCTCTTCGACTACTTGGCGCTCGCGACCCTAGTCGGCGGGCCGGCGCGACGCAATCCGGTACGTCGGATCGCGGTCCCGGTCAGGAGCTGGGTGCGTGCCGGCGGTCGCGACCGCGGCGTGTCCTGGACGCGGAGCCCACCCGCTTGGGCCCCGACCCCTTGCGGTGCGTGCGCCGCTCGGCGTCCGCCGTCGCCTCCGACGCCAGCTCGTGGGCGCCCATCGCCGTGTACACGGCGGCGAGCACGAGCAGCGGCTCGGGGTTGTCCGGCTCGACCCGGCTCCAGTGCCGGGCGGTGCGCGCGGCGGCCTTGTAGTCGCGCGCCTCGCGCTGGGCGGCGGCCAGCGGGCGCAGCACCGAGGGCGCGTCGGGCGTCGCGTTGCGCGCGTAGATCAGGCGGCGCACCGCCAGCTCGTGCTTGCCGGACTGCGTCGCCTCGGCGGCCGCGACGACGAAGCGGGCGGCGCGTTCGTGGCCGGGATCGGGGCGGCTGAAGTCGACGAACTCGAGGTTCTCGTAGCGCAGCGTGCGCGTGCCCTCGCCGGAGAAGTCGACCGAGGCCCAGCGGCGCATGTCGTCGCCGTCGCCGGTGGCGAACAGGCTCGCGATCGTGCCGACGCCCCACTCCGGGTGCGTGCGCGAGCGCGCGTAGCTGTGCACGACCGACTTGCTGGGCGCGCTCGCCTTGCGCGGGCCGCGCCGTCCCGATGCCGCGGCGGCGGCCCACTCGGCGGCCTCGGCACGCTCGGCCGCCTCGCGCTGGCGCTCGCGCTGGGCCTGCTCGCTCAGCCGGATGTGGACGGAGGTGATCTCCCCGCCGATCTCCTCGGCGCGGCCGATCAGCAGGTCCGCGGAGCGGTTGATGTCGATCATGTGCCGCTCGTGCACCGGCCGCTGATCGGGCGTCGCGTGATCCGGATGCCACTGCTTGGCCAGGCGACGGCGCGTCTTCTCGATCGCGCGCACGTCGAAGGGCGGATCCGTCAACTCGAGGATCCGCACGGCTTCGTGGAGTTGGAGGGTGGGCTGGCCCATCGACCCTCCAACTCAAGCAGGTCCTCCGGTTGCATACCGAGCGGTATTTGCATACCATTCGGTATGTGACTGCGCCAAGCCTGCCTCCCGGTCCGTCCACCTCGCGTGCGCTGCAGACGCTGCGCTGGATCGCACGCCCGACCGCGATGCTCGAGGACTGCCACCGGCGCTACGGCGACATGTTCACGGTGCGCCTCGCCCAGGAGGGGGACTGGGTCTTCCTCGCGCACCCCGACGCGGTCAAGCAGGTCTTCACCGGCGACCCGCGCCTGCTGCACGCCGGCAAGGCGAACGTGATCATGCTGCCGGTACTCGGCAACAACTCGGTGCTGCTGCTCGACGAGGCGGCGCACATGTCCCAGCGCAAGCTGCTGCTGCCGCCCTTCCACGGCGAGCGCATGCGCAGCTACGCGCAGACGATGCGCGAGGTGGCCGCGGAGGAGGTCGAGCGCTGGCCGCTGGGCGAGCCGTTCGCCGTCTGGCAGAGCATGCAGGCGATCACGCTCGAGGTGATCATGCGCACCGTCTTCGGCGTCGAGGACGAAGCCCGGCGAGCGCCGCTGCGAGACGCGGTCGCCACCGCCCTGCACCGCGGGATCAGCCCGAAGCAGCTGGGCCTGGTGACGATCCTCGGACCCCAGCGCCTGGCCAAGGCGCCGTGGTACCAGCGCAACTTCGCGCACTCCAACCGGCTGATCTACGACGAGATCGCACTTCGACGCCAGGCACCGGACCTCGACGAGCGCGAGGACATCCTCTCGATGCTGCTCGCCGCCCGCCACGAGGACGGCAGCCCGATGAGCGACGTCGAGCTGCGCGACGAGCTGATGACGCTGCTGATCGCCGGCCACGAGACCACCGCCAGCTCGCTCGCCTGGACGCTGGAGCGGCTCGTGCGCCATCCCGAGATGCTGGACCGGCTGCGCGAGGAGGCCGAGGCTGGCGAGGACGAGTACGTCGACGCGGTGATCAAGGAGACGCTGCGGCTGCGACCGATCCTGTCGCTCGTGCTGCGGCGACTGACCGAGCCGATGGAGATCGGCGGGCGCCTGCTGCCGGCGGGGGTCAACGTCGCGCCCGCGATCCACCTCGTGCACCGCCGGCCCGACGTCTACCCCGAGCCGCTGCGCTTCCGGCCCGAGCGCTTCCTCGAGGGGCAGGGCGGCACCTACACGTGGTTCCCCTTCGGCGGCGGCGTGCGCCGCTGCCTGGGCGCGAGCTTCGCCCAGTTCGAGATGAAGATCGTGCTGCAGGAGGTCGTCAGGCGGCTGGCGCTGCGAGCCGCAGACCCGCGTCCCGAGCCGCGCAAGCGGCGCGCGATCACGCTCGTCCCCGGGCGCGGTGGCGAGGTCGTCGCGACGCCGCTCGAGCGTGCGGGCGCCATGCCCGTCGCCGAGCAGGCGGCGGCCGCTTGACGCCCGAGCGCCTGACGCGCAAGGAGCGTCAAGCGAACACCCGCGCGTGCCTGATGCGCGCCGCCGCGCGGGTGGCGGCGCGGCGCGGGATCGAGCGCGCGTCGCTGGACGAGGTCGCCAGCGACGCGGGCTTCACCAAGGGAGCGGTCTACGCGAACTTCAAGAGCAAGGAGGACCTCTTCCTCGCGATGCTCGACGAGCACTTCGACGAGCGCGTGGCCGACATCGACCGCGTGCTCGCCAGCGGCGAGGACCCCGAGCGCCAGGCGCGCCGGGCGGCGGCGGACTTCATCGCGGCGCTGCAGAGCGAGCCGGAGTGGAACCGCCTCTTCTTCGAGTTCGCCGCCTACGCGTCGCGCAACGACTCGTTCCGCGATCAGTTCGTCGCCCGTACCCGGGTGATGCGCGACCGCATCGCCGAGATCATCGAGCGCCGCGTCTCCGAGCTCGGCATCGAGCCGCCGCTGCCGGTCGACCAGGTCGCCGCGATGGCGTTTGCGATGGGCAACGGCGCCGGCCTCCAGCAGCTGCTGGACCCGGACTCGATGCCGGCCGACTTCTACCCGACGATGATGGCCACGTTCTTCAACGGCCTGCGGGCGCAGGCCGAAGGCGGGCAGGCGGTCGAGCGCTAGCGATCGCCCAGGCCGAACGGGGTGCGGTCGCGGTAGGTGGGCTCCCGTCCCGCCCACGCGAGTGCCCGGCGGCGCTGGGCCGACAGGTCGAGCCGGCGCCCCGGACCGGTGGTGTCGACGAGCGCCTCCAGCTCGAGCAGGCCGAAGCCCCGGGCCCTGATCGGCCGGCCGCCCAGACGACCGCGCACGCGCCCGCCCCCCACACGCAGGAACCCGCTCGCGTCGGGCGGCCCGTCGATGCGCAGGCGCCCACGCTCCCGGCGGCCTCCGAGCCCCCGCAGCGTCCCGGAGACCCGCAGCCCCGGCAGGTACTCCAGCCGGCGGAGGCGCAGCACGCCGCCGCCTTCGTGGCCCAAGTCGACGACGAAGCGGCCGCCGCGCAAGCCGGCCCCGCTGATGTGGGTGGTGTGCAGGAACGCCAGCGGATCGACCTGCGTACGGAAGCCGAAGTCCAACACGGCGTCGAACTCGGTCTGCAGCACGGCGTGCAGGATCCGGCCCGTCTTGCCGGGGACCCCGGCGAGCGGCTGCACCTCGGCGAGCGACAGCGGCGCCAGCGGCGTGACGAAACGGGCCACGGATCGGATCCCGGCGCCGCAGGACGCCGGTACGGTCCCTCCGGCGAGGAAGCGCCGGACGGCGCGATCGGCGCAGCCGCCGCTGCCGA
The DNA here is from genome assembly GCA_963846505.1 of uncultured Thermoleophilaceae bacterium. GTDB lineage: Bacteria > Actinomycetota > Thermoleophilia > Solirubrobacterales > Thermoleophilaceae > JACVRW01. The sequence continues at coordinate 539,324 of CAWJWD010000006.1, forward strand.
AGACGGAGTGGCCGCTGCCCTTCGCCACGACGAGCCTTCCACGCGGAAGCTGGGCGAGCACGCGCCGGGCGGTCTCGATCGGCGTACGGGTGTCCTGGCCGCCCGCGAGCAGCAGGGTCGGCACGTCGGGCAGCTGCTGCGGCTCGATCACCGGCCCCGGCAGGCTCGTCGGCCAGCGCCGGCAGAGTCGCATCAGGTCGTCGCGAGCCGCGGTGAAGGCGTCGAAGGGCGCGAACACCGGCCCGGCCTGCTCAGCCGCCTGCAGCGCGAGCGCCGCACGGGGAGCGAGCGACGCCTCGCGGGGATAGGGGAACGGCGTCTCCTCGCAGGCGGTGGCCGCGTAGACGGCGGTGCTGAACTCGCGCGCGGCGCCGATCCGCTCGCCCGCGTCGCTGCGACGCTGGAGGCGCAGCAGCGGAGCGGGGTCGCCGCGCACCGCGGAGGCGACGGCGCTTGGGAAGCCGAAGCGCAAGATCGGATTCAGGTCGCCGCCGACGAAGCTGTAGAGCACGCGCTGGCGCGTCAGTGCCGCCTGCCGGCGCCGGCCGTCCGGGAGCCCGACCGTGCCGCGCATCGGCGCCTCGGCGAGCCGCGCGACGAGCGTCGCCATGTCCGCGACCGGGTCGCGCGTGAAGCCGCAGCCACGGCGACAGTACTGGCCGAGCACCCGCTTGACGGCAGCGAACGTGTCCCGGTAGAGCGGGTCGACGCCGGTGGTGTCGACGACCGAGTCGAGCACCATGCGCTCGACTCCCTGCGGGTAGCGGATCGCGTAGCGCTGAGCGACGTAGGTCCCGTAGGAGACGCCGAGCAACGTCAGCTTGGGACCGCCGAGCGCGAGCCGCAGCGCCTCGATGTCGTCGACGCTGTCGCTGGTGGTGTAGCGAGCGCGACGCGGGCCGAGCAGCGTCGCGCAGGCCTCGGCGGCGCGGCCCGGGTCGAGGCCGCTCGCGGCTTCCAGGTCCCGGCAGCGCAGGTTGCCGGAGCCGCCGGTGCCGCGCTGATCGAACACGACGACGTCGTTGCGCGGAGTCAGCCGCGCGAACTCGCCGTATGGTCGCGACGGCGCGAAGAGCGCTCCGAGGCCGGTGCGGCCCGAGAACGCGGGGATCGCCGCCTGGCCGGGACCGCCCGCGAGCAGGAGGGTGACTCCCTCGCTCGGCTGGCGCCTCGCCTGGCGGCGCTGGATCGCCAGCGAGACGCTGCCCTGTGCGGGAGCGCCGCGATCGAGCGGCACCGTCAGGCGCGCGCACTGGACCTCGTGACACGGTCGCCAGCGCAGCGGCGCCGCGCCGGCCGGCACGACGGCGAGCAGGCTTGCGACGAGGGTCGCGAGCGCGATTGCGAAGGCGGCGCGACCCACTCAGGGGATTATGAGGCCAACGCTCCGGCCGCGCCACCATTAACCTTCCCGCCCGCATGTTCTCCAAGGTGTTGGTTGCAAACCGCGGCGAGATCGCCATCCGCGTGATGCGCACGCTCGAAGAGCTGGGCGTGAGCAGCGTGGCCGTCTACTCGGAGCCCGACCGGGAGGCGCCCCACGTGCTGCGCGCCGACGAGGCCTACCTGCTCGGCCCCGGCCCGGCGGCCGAGAGCTACCTCAAGGTCGAGAAGATCCTCGAGGTCGCCGTCGAGTCCGGCGCCGAGGCGATCCACCCCGGCTACGGATTCCTGGCCGAGAACGCCGCCTTCGCGCGCGCCTGCGACGAGGCCGGCATCGTCTTCATCGGCCCGCCCGCGGACGCGATCGACGCGATGGGCTCGAAGACCAAGGCGCGCGAGATCATGCAGGCGGCCGGCGTGCCGATCGTCCCCGGCACCACCGATCCGGTCGAGACCGTCGAGGACGCGCGCAGGATCATCGCCGAGTCGGTCGGCTACCCGGTCGCGATCAAGGCCGCGGGCGGCGGCGGCGGCAAGGGCTTCCGCGTCGCCGAGACCGAGGACGACCTCGAGAAGGCCTTCGAGGGCGCCGCGCGCGAGGGCGAGAAGTTCTTCTCCGACGCGACCGTCTACGTCGAGCGCTACCTGCCCGATCCGCGCCACGTCGAGGTGCAGGTGCTCGCCGACGCCCACGGCAACGTCATCCACCTGTTCGAGCGCGACTGCTCGGTCCAGCGCCGCCACCAGAAGCTGATCGAGGAGTCCCCCGCTCCGGCCGTCACGCCGGAGCTGCGCAAGCGCATCGGCGAGATCGGCATCGGCGCGGCGCGCGCCGTCGGCTACCGCTCGGCCGGCACGATCGAGGGCCTGCTGCAGGACGGCGAGTACTTCTTCCTCGAGATGAACACCCGCGTGCAGGTCGAGCACTGCGTGACCGAGATGGTCACCGGCATCGACATCGTGCGCGAGCAGCTCAAGGTCGCCGCCGGCGAGCCGCTCTCGTACGCGCAGGAGGACGTGGTGCTGCGCGGCCATGCGATCGAGTGCCGCATCAACGCCGAGGACGCCTCGAAGAAGTTCGCCCCGGCCCCGGGCAAGATCGGCTCCTACGTCGAGCCGGCCGGCCCGTTCGTGCGCGTCGACTCGGGTGCTCGCGAGGGCTACGAGGTGCTGCCGCTCTACGACCCGATGATCGCCAAGCTGATCGTCTGGGACGTCGACCGCGAGGCCTCGACCAAGCGCATGCTGCGCGCGCTCGGCGAGTACGAGATCGGCGGGCTGAAGACGCTCATCCCGTTCCACCAGGCGCTGCTGGCGACCGACCAGTGGGCCGCGGGCGAGACCTGCCGCGACCTCGTCGAGAGCAAGGAGTGGCTGGCCGAGCTCGCGTTCCCCGCGCCCGCCAAGCCGGCCGAGGGCGGGGAGCAGGCCGAGAAGGTCGAGCACGAGTACGCCGTCGAGGTCTCCGGCCGCCGCTTCGACGTCAAGGTGATCGGCGCTCCGATCGCCGGTCGCCAACGGCGCCGCGCCGGCCGGGGCCAAGAAGGCGCCGCGGCGCGAGAAGAAGAACGGCGGCGCGGCCGGCGCCCCCGGCGAGCTGGTCTCCCCGCTGCAGGGAACCGTGCTCAAGGTCGCCGTCGAGAAGGGCGCCACCGTCGAGCAGGGCGCCCTGATCTGCGTGATCGAGGCGATGAAGATGGAGAACGAGATCACCGCTCCCTCGGCCGGCACGATCGAGGAGCTGAGCGTCGCCGAGGGCGGCGCGATCTCCGCCGGCGACGCGATCGCCGTCATCAAGTAGCGCCCCGCCAGAGCCGGAAGCGAACCTCGATCCCGATCGCCTCGGGGCTGTCGAGCCCGTACCGCGAGTGCGGGATCAGCGCGTCGAACTGCGTGCGGTAGGTGCGCAGCGCCGCGAGCTTGGCCTCGACCTCCGCGGGCGCGAGGCGCTCGACCTCCGGCGTCGCGCCAAGCTCGCCGACGGCCTCGTCCCACTCGGCCTCGGCGGTCGGGTTCGCCGCGGAGCCGTTGACCCATCCCGGCCAGCCGTGCCGGGTCGCGTAGGGCTGCTCGGCGTAGAGGAACAACGGCAGGCCGCGCTCGCGCGCCAGCGCCAGGGCCGCGCCGCGCGCCGCGAGGTGATCGACGTGCCCGCGGATGCCCGCCGTCACGTGGAGCTCCGTGGCGCCCGTGGCAGCGTCGGCGAGCGCGTCGAGCAGTTCGGCGGCCGGCACCGGCGCGGCGCGGTACTGATCGTCGAGGAAGCCGAGGTTGAGCGGCTCGCGGCCGGCGCGTGCGAGCGCCGCTCGATCCTCGGCGATCCGCTCCTCCACTCGCGTGGCGGAGCCCGCCGCGCCGCTGCGAGCGTCCCAGTGCCCCAGCGGCGCGTCCGTCGCCGGGACGCCTGCGAAGACGTTCACCACGCGCAGCGACCCGGGCCGCCTGAGCACGCTCCACGCGCTCAGGACGGCGTCGTCCAGGTGGGGCGAGAAGAGGACGGCGCTCATGCTCCGACGCGAACGGCGGCGGTCCGCGCCAGGTCGCGCTCGGCTTCGAGCACCGCCTCCATCTCGTCCACGAAGCGTTGCTCCGAGAAGCGCTCCACGGACGCGCGACAGACGGCCGGATCGAGCGTCTGGCGCTCCAGCGCGTGCACGGCAGCAGCGATCCCGGCCGGGTCGACCCGCTCCATGAAGATCCCGTTCTCGCCGTCTCGCACGATCTCCAGCGCACCCCCGAAGCGGGGTGCGATCACCGGCGCCCCGCAGGCGAGCGCCTCGGCCATCACCAGCCCGAACGTCTCGAGCGAGGGGCAGATCAGGCCGCGCGCGCCGCGGTAGAGGGTCCGCAGCCGCTCGTCGCCGGCGAAGCCCTCGAAGCGCACGTTCGGCGTCGCGCGGGCACGCAGCGGCTCGAGCGCCGCTCCCTCGCCGACGACGACGAGCGAGGCGTCGAGCTCGCGGAAGGCGTCGACCACCAGCTCGATGCGCTTCTGCCAGACGAGCCGCCCGACGGCCAGGTAGTGCGTGCGCGGCTCGTCGGACGCTGTGAAGACGTCGGTGCGCACGGGCGGGTAGACGACGGTCGTCTCGCGACCGTGCACGCGCTCGAAGTCGGCCGCCGACCACCGGGAGTTGACCACGACCCGGTGTGGGCGACGCATCAACGCGCGGTGATGGGCGCGCAGGCCGGGCAGCGCAGCCGAGACGAACGGGCGCAGCAGCGGCCGCTCGTCGCGCAGGTAGCGTCGGGACTCGCGGTAGAGCGTCCCCGGCAGGCCGGAGCTGTAGAGCACGTGGCGAGCACCGGGCGGCACCCGCGCAGCGACGCTCCAGCCGCCCTGCGCCAGCGACAGCACCACCTCGGCGGGCCCCGGGTCGGCGCTCGCCATCCGGCGGGCGTAGAGCGGCGAGCGAAACGGCCGGCGCGCGCTCGGATGACGCACGAGCTGGCTGCGACCGTCCCAGACCGCGGCGTGGCCGACGGGCCGGGTCGCGCCCGCGAACTCGAGCGCCAGGCCTCGTGCAGCCGGGTAGCGATCCATCAGCGCCGCGAGCACGCGCTCCTGACCGCCGAGGATCGCGCCCTGCTCGTGGACGATCAGCATGCCCTCGCCGTCCCAGCTCACGAGCGCGGAAGCCTAGGGCGTGGCGCGGGCGGTTAGCATCGCGCCGCCGTGCGCCTGCTCGACGTCGTCCCGCGCAACGCCTCGCCGCCCGATCGCGGCTCGGTCCTGCGCATCGCCAACCTCGCCCGCGAGCTCGCGCGTCGACACGAGCTGCGCCAGCTGTCGCTGTCGGTCGACGGGCCGCTGCCGCTGCGCTCGGCGGTCGAGCCGCACGCCCCCTTCGGCGCCTATGCGGAGTCGCGCCTGCGCCATCCGCTGTGCGTCGCGGGGGCCCGCTTCTGCGGTCGCTCGTGGGTGCGCTCGAACGTGCTCGCCGGCGTCACCCAGCGCCTCGCCCGACCCGCCGCACTGGGGCCGCTGGTGCGCTGGGCGGACGTGGTGCTGGTGCAGTTCCCGTGGCAGTTCGAGGCCTGTCGCCGCGCCACGCCCGCCGGCACGCCGCTCGTGCTCGCAAGCCACAACGTCGAGAGCGACAAGTTCCCCTCCTGGGCGGCGGCGCACGGAGCGTCCTGGCCGCGCCGTGCACCCTGGCTGGCCTACATCGAGCGGGCCGAGCGCGCGGCCGTGGCCCGCGCCGACCTCGTGATCGCGGTCAGCGAGCCGGATCGACGCCGCTTCGTCGAGCGCTTCGGCGCAGACCCGGCGCGCGTGGTGGTCGCTCCCAACGGCGTCGACACCAACCGCGTCCGCCCCGTCGCGCCGGACGAGCGAGCGGCCGCACGCCGCTCGCTCGGCTTGCCCGAGCGTCAGACGGTGCTGTTCCAGGCTGCCGACATGCCGGCGAACGTGGCCGCGCTGGCGTGGGTCCGGCGACTGGCGCGCGTCGATCGCTCGCGCACGTACCTGGTGGTCGGCGGCGTCGCCCGGGCCGCTGCCGACGAGCCGTTCGTCGCCACGGGCTCGGTGCCCGACATGCGGCCCTACCTGACCGCCGCGGACGCCGCCGTCGTCCCCGTCGCCCACGGCGGCGGCACGAAGCTCAAGCTGCTCGAGTCGATGGCCGCCGGGCTGCCCGTGGTGGCCTTCGACCACGCCTTCGTCGGCACGGAGGCCCGGGACGACGAGCACCTCCTGTGCGCCGAGCCGAGCGAGCGGTCGCTGCTGCGCTGCCTCGACTCGCTCGACGACGAGACCGGCGAGCGCCTCAGCGCCAACGCGCGCCGTCTGATGGAGGAGCGCTACGACTGGAGCGTGATCGGGCGCGAGCTGGAGCCGGCGCTGCTACGCCTGCTCGAGCAACCGCCGGTTCTCCGCGTGGATCCGCCGTTGCACGACGGTGTCCCGGCCGCCGGGTAGCGCGGGCCTCTCCTCGCCCCGCTCCAGCGCGTCGAGGTAGTCCACGTCCTCGTCGAGCAGCCGCAGCGCCGTCTCGCTCCCGTGCGGCGCGCCGTGGCCGGGCACCACGGTCTCGGCCGCTTCGACCAGCGGCGCGAGGCGGGCCAGCGTCGCGCGGTAGCCCTCGAGCGAGCCGTGCTCGTGCAGCATCGGGATCTCGACGTCGGAGAGGTAGTCGCCGACGACGAGCACGCCGTGGGTGCGCGAGAGCACGGCCGTGCCGTCGGACGTGTGGCCCTCGGCCGGGTGCAACTCCAGCTCGGCCCCGTCGCCGCCCAGCTCCAGCGAGCCCGGGACCGGCAGCGCCTGCACCTGCCCGAGCGCGAGCGGCGCGTCGCGGACGACGTAGTGCTCGGCGTCGTGGTCGCGCAGCTCGCGCTGCGCCGCGCCGGGCTCGCGCTGCAGCCGCTGCACCGTGGCCTCGCCGACGCCGAGCGCCAACCCCGGGAAGGCCAGCCGCGCCAGCAGGTGGTCGAAGTCCGCGTGCGTCGCCAGCAGCGCCATCGGCTCGAAGCCCGACTGCGCCAGCAGGCTCGGCAGCGCGTCGAGCTCGTCCGGGAAGTACGGCGCGTCGATCAGCATCGCCTCGCCGCCCGCGCGCAGCGCGACGGCGTTGGTCTGCCACATGCGGCTCGTGACCACGAGCGCGTCGCGGTGGACCGAGACGACGCGCACGGCGAGGCGGTGCCTACGCGGCGTCCAGCAGCTTGCCGGCGTCGCGGAATGTCTTGACCTCCGCGTCCGGCTTCTTCTGGCCCGACTCCAGCTCCTGGCCGTTCCGGTTGACCCAGATCACCGGGATCTTCGACTTGAGGCAGGGCTCCACGTCGGTCGGGTAGCCCGAGGCGATGTGCACCCAGTGCTTCTTCGCCTTCTCGATCCTGCGCGCACACTCCTTGAAGTGGGCCGGGTCGGGCTTGTAGCTGCGCACCTGCTGCGCGGTGACCACGAGGTCGAAGTCCGCCCGGAAGTGCCGCCGCGTCGCCCCGAGCAGCTTGTCGTCGATGTTGGAGAGGATGCCCGTCTCGTACTTCTTGGCGAAGCGCTCGAGCTGGGCGTTGGTCTCGCGGAACGGCAGCCAGCGCGGCACGCTGTTGGGCAGGAAGTTCGAGCGCACGTTCTCGAGCTCCCAGCCGACCTCCTTGGCCGCCCGCACCGCGGCGCGCCGCAGGACCTCGGCGTAGAGCTCGTACGAGCCGTGCTGGATCTCGCGCTGGATCTCGATGAAACGTGGGATCAGGACGTCACGATCGATCGTGAAGCCGTCCTTGTCCGCCTCCTTCTGGAATGCCTCGAATACTCCGGTCTCCCAGTCGATGAGAGTGCCGTAGCAGTCGAAAGTGACAAATTTGACGTCTTTTGGAAGTGCCATAGAGCCGTTTCGATAGGGTGCTGCGCCCCGCCCTGCGCGGCGGAGCATCCTACTCGACTACTGGATCAATGGACCTTCTCGAATATCAGGGCAAGCAGCTCTTCGCCAAGCACGGCGTCCCCGTGCCGGAGGGCCGTCCCGCAAAAACGGTGCAAGAGGCGGTCGCGGCCGCCGAGGAGCTCGGCTACCCCGTCGTCGTCAAGGCGCAGGTGCTGATCGGCGGGCGCGGCAAGGCCGGCGGAATCAAGCTCGCCAAGGACAAGGCGGAGGCCGAGCAGTACGCCGGCGACATCCTCGGGATGGACATCCGCGGCTTCACCGTCCACGAGCTCTGGATCGAACAGGCGTCGGACATCGCCGAGGAGTACTACGCGGCGATCGTCTTCGACCGCTCGGCCAAGAAGCCGATGGCGATGCTCTCGAAGATGGGCGGCATGGACGTCGAGGAGGTCGCCGAGACCGACCCCGAGGCGATGCGCATGCTGCACGTCGACCCGCTGCTCGGCTTCCAGGACTTCCACGGCCGCCGGCTCGCCTTCGAGTCCGGCATCGCCGCGGACGTGATCCGGCCCGTCGGCGCGATGCTCGCGAAGCTCTACGAGGTCTTCGTCGCCGAGGACGCGACGCTCGTCGAGGTCAACCCGCTGCTGGTCACCGGCGACCGTCAGGTGATGGCCCTCGACGCGAAGGTCACGCTCGACGCCAACGCCCTCTACCGCCACCCCGACAGCGCCGCGCTGCTCGACAGCGCGCCCGACGAGGACCCGCAGGAGCGCATGGCGCGCGAGCGCGGGCTGACCTACGTCAAGCTCGACGGCAACGTCGGCATCCTCGGCAACGGCGCCGGCCTGGTCATGTCGACCCTCGACGTGGTCGCCCAGGCAGGCGGCTCGCCGGCGAACTTCCTCGACGCCGGCGGCGGCTCGAAGGCAGACGCGATCACCAGCGCCGTCGAGGTGATCCTCTCCGACGAGAAGGTCGAGGCGGTGCTGTTCAACATCTTCGGCGGGATCACCCGCTGCGACGAGGTCGCCAAGGGGCTGATCGAGGCGTTCGCCCAGATCGAGCCCGAGGTGCCGTTCGTCGTGCGCCTCGACGGCACCAACGACGTCGAGGGTCGCGCGCTGCTGGCCGAGGCGAACCTCCCCAACGTGCACACCGAGGCGACCATGCTGGGCGCCGCCGAGAAGGTCGTGGAGCTGGCCGGCTCCACCGAGGGGTAACCACCGATGGCGATTCTCGTAGACACCAACACCAAGCTCTGCGTCTCGGGCATCACCGGGCGCGAGGGCACCTTCCACAGCCTGCGCAACCGCGACTACGGCACCCAGGTCGTCGCGGGCGTGACGCCCGGCAAGGGCGGCCAGGACGTCGAGGGCATCCCGGTCTTTGACGGCTTCCACGACGCCGTCGAGCAGACCGGCGCCAACACCGCGATGATCTTCGTGCCGCCGCGCTTCGCGGCCGACTCGATCCTCGAGGCCGAGGACGCCGGCATCGAGCTGATCATCGCGATCACCGAGGGCATCCCCGCGCACGACGAGCTGCGCGTCTACAACCACATCCAGCGCGGCGGCTCGCGGCTGGTCGGCCCCAACTGCCCCGGCATCCTCTCGCCGGGCAAGGCGAACGTCGGCATCATCCCGGCGCAGTTCTTCAAGCCCGGCAACGTCGGCCTCGTCTCGCGCTCGGGCACGCTGACCTACCAGATCGGCAACGAGCTGGCCCAGAGCGGCTTCGGCAACTCCTCGATCGTCGGCATCGGCGGCGACCCGGTCCCGGGCTCGAGCTTCGTCGACGTGATCGAGCTGTTCGAGGCCGATCCCGAGACGGAGCTGATCGTGATGTGCGGCGAGATCGGCGGCGACGCCGAGGAGCAGGCCGCCGAGTACATCGCCGAGCACGTCAGCAAGCCCGTGGTCGCCTACATCGCCGGCTTCACGGCACCTCCCGGCAAGACGATGGGCCACGCCGGCGCGATCGTCTCCGGCTCGAAGGGCACGGCCGCGGCGAAGGCCGAGGCGCTCGAGGCCAAGGGCGTGCGCGTGGGTCGCAATCCGACGCAGGTGGCCGAGATCGCGATGGAGATCCTCGGAGCGCGGGTCTAGAAGGTGGGCTAGAGGCTGGTGCAGTCGGGCTCACCGCGGTCACGTCGCCACGACCAAAGAGGCCCATTTGCGCAAAGATTCCCGGCTTGCAAGGAGCGAGCCGATGACGGAGCCCCAGCCCGTGGATATCGACGACCGCCTGCGCACCGTGCAGACCCTCTGGGCGACGTACCGCGAGCACGGCCCCGCAGTCGCCGCCGAGCAGCTGCACCCCGACGTCGAGTTCATCACCGCCGACGGCGACCGCTACCTGGGCCAGGACGGCGTGCGCGGCTTCTTCGCCTCCTTCGACGAGCGCGGCGCCAGCTTCATCGCCTCACCGTTCACCTTCGAGCCGCATCCGCCCGACGTGCTCGTCGTCGGCCACCGCCGCATCCGCGGCCCCGACGAGGTGCGCGGCGACTACCTCTACTTCGTGCACGGCTTCCGCGACGGCAAGGTCTGCCGGCTGAGCGCCCACGCCAGCCGCGAGGAAGCGCTCGCGGACGTGGCGCGGCGCCGCGACGCAGCGGACGGCTAGGCCTGCGGCTCCTCGTAGGCCTCGCTCATCCCCGCCGCCACCGCGCCCACCTCCTCCCGCAGCGCGCGCACGTCGCCGGCCAGGCGCTGCTGGCTGGCCGCCTCCGTCGAAGCGGAGACCGAGACGAGGTTGCCGCGCACGGTGTCGAGCTCGACCAGGATCCGCTCCATCTCGTCGTAGAAGCGCTGCAGCTGCGTCTCCATCCGCCGCAGCACCGCGAGCTGGCTCTCGAGCGCCGCGGTCAGCTCGGCGCGAGCCGGATCGCCGCGCACCTCCGCCAGCCGCTGCTCGACCGGTCCCGGTGGGGACTCCGAGAGCGCCTCGTAGAGCAGCTGCGCGCGGCGGGCGCCGTCCTCCATCGCGCGGACGAAGCGGTCGACCTCGTCCGAGACCTCTGTGTACGGCAGCTCGGCGCGGTCGATTGCGTCGCGGATCCGCTGCTCGCGCTGCAGCGCCGCAGCCAGCAGGCGGCCGATCGGCTCGGCCAGCATGCGTGGGTCGGCCCGACCCTCGTCGAGCGTCTTGCGCCGCCGCGCGCGCTCGCGCTCGAGCACCTTGCCGGCCTCGTCCTCGTCGAGGTAGGTGCGGGCGGCCGCCAGTCCGTAGACGACGACGCCGACGATCAGCAGCGGCAGGAAGAGGTCCAGCAGCAGCCCGGCGATCAGGATCGCGGCCAGCAACAGCACGTTGAACGGGCTCGTGAGCGCGTTGACGATCAGCGCCCGGTTGAACTCGCCGCGGCTGTAGGGGCGCATCAGAAGAAGCTGGAGATGCTCCGGTAGACGGTCTCGATGTCCTCGGTGTCGCCCTCGTAGGCCTGGCCGCCGGAGGCCTTGGAGATCTCGGCGAGCGCCTCGGCGGCACCGGCCGCGCCGGCGCTGTAGGCGATCGTGAACACGCGCACCTGGTCGTCCGAGTCGCCCTGGGCGCGCACGGTGTCGACCACCGTCTGCGCGCTGGCGGCAGAGTCGGTGTCCTCGCCGTCGGTCAGCACCACGACCGCGCTGATGCGCTCGGGGCCGGCGTCCTTGCGCACGGCGACGAAGCCCTGGATCGTGGCGTCGTAGACCGAGGTGCCGCCGTCGGCGATCAGGCTGCCGATCGTCGAGCGCAGGCGCGCCGCGTCGAGCGGCCCGACGGGTATCAGCGGCTGGATCCGGTCCGAGAAGATCGTCAGCCCGACGGCGTCCTGCCTGCCGACCTGCTCGATGAAGGTGTCCAGCCCCTGCTTGGCGCTCTCGAGCCGGTTCTCGTCGTTCATCGAGCCGGACGTGTCGACGACCAGCAGCACGTTGGCCGGCTTGCGGTCCTCGCGCCAGGCGCGCCGGACGCGGTCGAGCGTGCGCGGCTCGGGCAGGCCGAGCACGCGCGTGGGCTGCTTGGGGTCGACGCCGTTGGCTGGCGTGATCGGCGCCACCGGCTCCTCGTCGAGGTCCGCCGGCCGGAAGCCGTAGCGCGCCGCGTCCTCGGGCTCGAGCTCGTCGGCGAGGAACCGCTGGAAGCGCTCGGCGCCGGTGCGCTGGGCCGGCGTGACCCAGTCCGCGTCGAGCACGATGAAGGGGTTGTCCGAGTAGAAGGTGCCCTCGGGCGGGTAGAGCGCGACCAGCTTGGGCTGGTCGCCGCGGCGCTTGTTGAAGTCGAGCAGCGTCACCTCCTCCATGGCGACCGCGGAGGCGTAGCCGGGGCCGTGCTCGCGCATCTGGTCGGCGATGAAGAGGGTCGTGTCGCCGTAGTGGACGATCGAGCGCTCGATGTCGCGCACGATCTTGCGCGCCTTCGAGCCCTCGACGTCCTGCTCGGTCAGCCCTTCCTTCTTGCCGGTCGCGGCGTAGTACTCGGCGACGACGGCCTCGAGCCCGGCCGTCGAGAAGTCCGGGTTGGTGTGCACGAGCTTGAAGCGGCCGAACTGCGGCTTGCCGTAGGCGGCGAAGCCCTGGTTCGAGCGCGCCAGCCGGATGATCTGCTCGAAGCCGATCTGCTTCTTGGGCCAGCCGAGCGCCCGCGCGAACGGCTCCCACATCGCGATCACCAGCGGCGTGCGCACGATCGACGGGCTCTCGTCGGGCGCGAGCGGCCGGTCGGCCTCGAAGTTGAGCAGCCGGCCCCAGAGCGAGGACGCCGGCGACCAGGCCACCGTCTTCAGGCGCCCGTCGGCGATCTTCGACTCGGCCTCGCCGGAGGCCACGACCTGCCCCTCGACGAAGACCGCGCGTCCGTTCACCTGCTCGCCCTGCTCGTTGAAGCGGCGGATCAGCGGCTCCAGCAGCTTCTCCTTCTCGGGCGAGTAGGCGAAGCTGACGCGTACGGCGTCCTTCGGCGCGCTCGTCGAGCCCGAGCCGCCGCCGTTGTCGTCGTCGCCTCCGCCCCCACCGCCGGTCGAGACGATCGCCACGGCGACCACGGCCACGACGGCGAGCAGCGCGATCACGATCTGGCCCCGCTTCATCGTCTCAGGGACCCTACTGGCGACGCGGCCGCTATCGTGCGCCGTCGTGTCCGAGCCCACCACCATCTCGCTCTCCCGCGGCGCTCCGTCGCTCGACATCATCGCCGTCGACGAGCTCGCGGCGGCCGCCCAGAAGGCCTTCGAGCGCGACCCCGCCGGCACCTTCGCCTACGGCACGTCGAAGGGCTACCCGCGGCTGCTGGACTGGCTCGCGGCCAAGCACGGCGTGACCCAAGATCGGGTGGTGGCGACCAACGGCTCGATGCAGGCGGACGCGTTCCTGTTCCAGACGCTGGTGCAGTCCGGGGACGTCGTCGTCGTCGAGGCGCCCACCTACGACCGCACGCTGCTGTCGCTGACCGAGCTCGGCGCCGAGGTGCTGCCGATCCCGCTCGAGGCGGACGGCATCGACGTCGGCGCGCTCGAGGTGGCGCTGCAGGCGGGCGCCAGGCCGGTGCTCGCGCACATCATCCCCAACTTCCAGAACCCCGCCGGCTGCACGCTCTCGCTGGAGAAGCGCCACCGCCTGCTGCAACTCGCGCGCGAGTACGGGTTCACGATCTTCGAGGACGACCCGTACGTCGAGCTGCGCTTCGCCGGCGAGTCGCTGCCGACGATGCTGTCGCTCGACGAGAGCGGCGAGAGCGTCGTCTACGCGTCGTCGTTCTCGAAGACGGTCTGCCCGGGCATCCGCGTCGGCTACCTCGTCGGTCCCGAGGCTCTGATCAAGCGCGTGCGCACGCTCGGCACCCACACCTACATCTCGCCGAACATGGTCGCCCAGTCGATCGTCGCCGAGTTCTGCGAGTCGGGCTCGATCCAGGGCTCGATCGAGACCGTCAAGGCGGCGCTGCGCGAACGCCGCGACGCCACCTGCCGCGCGCTCGAGCAGCACATCCCCGAGGCTCGCTTCGTCGTGCCCGAGGGCGGCTACTTCCTCTGGGTCGACCTGCCCGAGGGCGCGGACGTGGCCGCGCTCGCCGACGGTGCCGCCGAGCGCGGGGTCGTGTTCGTCAAGGGCACCGACTTCCTGATCGAGGGTGGCGAGAACTCGCTGCGGCTCGCCTACTCGGCGGTCTCGCCGGAGCAGATCGAGGAGGCCATCGCCCGCCTGGGCGAGGTCTACCGGCAGCTCCCGAGCGCCGCGTGAACGCGCGCTCGTCTCGGCTCCACCTCGCCCACCCGCGCGACCTCACCGCCCTCTTCCGCGACTCGCTCGCGGTCTACTGGACGCACTTCTGGACCTTCGTCGCGATCGGCGCCGCGGTCGTGGTGCCGGTGCAGCTGATCGTCGGCGGCATCGGACAGGAGCAGCTGACGGCCAGCTACGAGTCGACGGCGACGCTGGAGGAGACGATCATCCCGACGCTGGTCAGCTTCCTCGTCGTCGCGCCGCTGATCAGCGCGATCTGCATCTACGTGCTGCTCAACGTGTCCGAGGGCGGCAAGCCCAAGGCCCGCGAGGCCCTGATCGCCGGCTTCGAGATGTTCACGCCGCTGTTCCTCGCCGTCGCGCTGGCGACGGTCGGCACGGCGGCCGGCCTGCTGCTGATCGTGCCCGGCATCTACCTGTTCGTGCGCTGGTACTTCGTGCCCCAGGCCGTCGTGCTCGACGGCGAGCGCAACGTGGCCGCCCTCTCGCACAGCAGCCGCCTGACGACCGGCTTCTGGTGGCGCACCTTCGCGCTGGTCCTCGTCGTCAACATCGCGATGCTGATCCCCAGCCTGATCCTCACGGCCCCGTTCGCCGGGATCGCCGAGAGCACCGACCGCGCCATCTGGTCGCTCCTCGGCTCGACGCTCACGGAGACCATCACGGCCCCCTTCGTGGCGATCTTCTCGACCCTGCTCTGGTTCGACCTGCGCGCCCGCCAGGCCTGAGCGCACCCCCGATACGCTCCGATGCGATTGGCAATCAGTTCGGGGTCGCTCCCCGTTCGTCCGCGACCCGTCCCTGTGGCGGGTCGTTTCTTTTCCGGGTGTCCTAGCGGCCGTAGCGCTCGCGGCCCAGCACGAGCTGGTCCGGCAGCGCGACGCGCGGCGGCGGCGAGGGGTCGGCGACGACCGAGACGGTCTCGCCGACGCTGCGCGTGACTGTGTACTGCTCGCCGCCCGCCTCGATCACGAGCTCGTCCTCGCCCGAGCTGGCGAGCGTGCCCTCGAGGCCCGGGTGCAGGCCGGTCTCCTTGAGGTAGTGCAGCAGATCCTCGGCCTCGTTCTCGAAGCGCAGGATGCGCACCTTCGCACCCTCGGAGACGTCGGCGAGCGGCACGCCCTCCTCGCGCTCGCCCTCGAAGATCGGGTGGCCGTGGGGACAGGTCTTGGAGTCCCCGATCGCGCGCAGCATGCGCTCCTCGACGACCGGCGACATCCAGTGCTCGAGCCGCTCGGCCTCCTCGTGGACCTGGTCCCAGGGGATGTCGAAGACGTCGGTCAGGAAGCGCTCGATCAGGCGATGGCGGCGGACGATCTGGGCCGCCTCCTCGGCGCCCGACTCGGTGAACGAAAGCGACTTGTCCGCCGCGCGGGTCACGTACCCGTCGGCCTCGAGCCGACCGATCATCTCGTGCACAGTCGGCGCGGAGACCTGCATCGCGCGAGCGATGTTGGCGCCGGTGATCGGCAGACCGGCCTCCCCGAGCCAGTACATGATCTGGAGGTACTCCTCCTCGGCGACGGTCGCGTGTTCGTGAGCCATGGCTTCGCATCCTACCCACACCGATCACCCGGGCCGGGGCGTTACCGTACGGGCCTTGGCACTGCCGCTCGAACCCCCGATCAAGCCCCAGCTCGCCCGCTCCTCGCGCACGCTTCCCGAGGGTGAGGAGTGGCGCTTCGAGCCGAAGTGGGACGGCTTTCGCACGCTCGTGTTCCGCGACGGCGACGACGTCCAGCTGCAGAGCCGCAACGGCAAGCCGATGAACCGCTACTTCCCCGAGATCGTCGAGCAGCTGCGGCACGCTGCGGCGCCCAACGGGTGGTGCTGGACGGCGAGCTGATCATCGAGGTCGACGGCATCCAGGAGTTCGACCTGCTCTCGCAGCGCATCCATCCGGCCGCCTCGCGCGTCGAGCGTCTCGCGGGCGAGACGCCGGCCCAGTTCGTCGCCTTCGACCTGCTCGCCGAGGACGACGAGACGCTGCTCGAGCTGCCATACGTCGAGCGTCGCGAGCGGCTGGCCGCGATCGTCGAGCCGCCGCTGCTGCTGACCCCGATGGCCGAGACGGCCGCCGACGCCGAGCAGTGGCTGCAGGGCAACTCCGAGGGCGTCGTCGCCAAGCGAGGCGGACGCTCCCTACCTCCCCGGCGAGCGCACCGGGATGGTGAAGATCAAGCGCGTGCGCAGCCTCGACGCCGTCGTCGTCGCCTTCCGCTTCGGCAAGGAGGAGGGCACCGTCGGCTCGCTGATCCTCGGCCTCTACGACGACGCCGACGAGCTGCGCGTCGTCGGCCACACCTCCGGCTTCACCGCCAAGCAGAAGCGCGAGCTGCTCGGGCTGCTCGAGCCGCACCGCACGGGCGAGCGCGGCCACGGCGAGCCGAGCCGCTGGAAGTCCGAGGAGGAGCTCGTCTGGGAGGGCCTGCGACCCGGAGCTGGTCTGCGAGATCCAGTTCGACCACATCACCGGCGACCGCATCCGCCACGGCGCCAAGTTCGTGCGCTGGCGCGAGGACAAGTCCCCGCGCGAATGCTTGCTCGACCAGCTGCGCGGGTAAGGTGCCGAGCGGAGTGCGCCGCTCGATCCTCATCGTCGTGCTGCTGTCGCTGGCCGCGATCGCGGCCACGCCCGCCAGCGCCCAGACGCCCGCCTACGAGATCCCGTCGGACAACCCGTTCGCCGGCACGCCCGGCGCTCGCGGCGAGATCTACGTCTACGGCATGCGCAACCCGTTCCGCTGGTCCTTCGACCGCCTGACCGGAGACATGCTGATCGGCGACGTCGGCGGCGGGCTGCGCGAGGAGATCGACTTCCTGCCCAAGGGCTCGATCGCAGGTAGGAACCTCGGCTGGAGCTGCCGCGAGGGCACGCTCGACGGCCCCACCGACTGCACTGCGCCGAACGCCGTCGGGCCCAGCTTCGAGTACGTGAACGGCGACGACTACGCGAGCGGCGAGGGCAACGCAGTCATCGGGGGCCACGTGGTCCGCGACCCCGACCTGCCCGCCTGGCAGGGTCGCTATCTCTTCGGCGACATCGGCAATGCCGCGATCCGCTGGCTCGGTCCCGGTGCGACGGGCCCTGCGACCGCCGCCAGCCTCGACGTCAGCCAGCTGTCGAGCATCAGCGAGGACGGGGTCGGTCACCTCTACGCCACCTCGCTCGGCGGCAGCGTCTCGCGTCTGACGCAGGTCAGCGCCAGCGACCTCGACGCCACCCCGATCGACGACTTCGACGCACCGTTGCAGGTCACCGGTCCGCCCGGCGACCCCAACCGACTGTTCGTCGTCGAACAGGGAGGAACGCTGAGGCTGCGCGTAGGCGGCCAGGTCCACGAATTCCTCACGGTTCAGACGCAGGCCGGAGGCGAGCAAGGACTGCTGTCGGCCGCCGTCTCCCCCGACTACGCCAGCTCGGGCAAGGTCTACGTCTTCTACGTGAACACCGCGGGCGACCTGCAGCTCGACGAGTTCCGCCGTGCCGCGGGCGATCCCAGCAAGGCCGATCCGGCCAGCCGGCGCCCGGTGATCACGATCCCCCATCCCGAAGAGAACAACCACAACGGCGGCACGCTCCAGTTCGGCCAGGACGGGTACCTCTACCTCTCGCTGGGCGACGGCGGCGGCCAGGGAGATCCCGGCAACGACGCGCAGCGCCTCGACTCGCTGCTCGGCAAGATCATCCGCATCGATCCCGACCCGACGCCCGGGCCGCCCCCGCCCCCGCCCAACGGCGGCGACGTGACCGCTCCGGTGCTGAAGGTGCGCGCGACCAAGCGCCAGCGGGTCCTGCGCAACAAGGGCGTCGTCGTCTTCGGGCGCTGCAACGAGGCCTGCGCCATGACGCTGTCGGCTCGGCTGCGGATCGGCAAGCGCACGTACACGCTGCGCGGCGTCAAGCGCCAGGGCACCGCCAACCAGCGACTGCGGCTGAAGGCGACCCTGACCAAGCGCCAGCTGAAGGCGTTGCGCAAGGCGGTCGAGCAGGGCAAGCGGCCGAAGCTGCGCCTCGCACTGACGGCGGCCGACGGGGCGAGCAACCGCCAGGTCGTACGCCGCACCGTGCGCGTCCGCCGCTAGCGCACGACTCTGGCCCTCGCGGCGCGAGCTGCCGCGGCGCTCGTGAGCATCTGGTGCGGGAGCAGCCGCTCGATCTGCGCGAGGATATGGCGTCGATGGCCACGCTCGAGGTGCTGCAAGCCGACGTCACGACGCTCGACGTCGACGCGATCGCCAACGCCGCCAACACGCGGCTGCTGCACGGCGGCGGCGTGGCAGCGGCGATCGCCCGCGCCGGCGGCCCCGCCCTGCAGCGCGAGTCCGATCGGCGAGCCCCGATCGGACTCGGCGAGGCGGTCGAGACGACCGCCGGCGACATGCCCGCCCGCTACGTCATCCACGCCGCCACGATGGAGCTCGGCGGCCCGACCTCCGCCGAGGTGATCGAGCGCGCGACCCGTGCGACGCTCGCGAAGGCGGAGGAGCTCGGCTGCCGCTCGCTCGCGCTGGTGGCCTTCGGCACCGGTGTCGGCGGCTTCCCGCTCGAACAGGCGGCGACGCTCATGGTCGGCGCGGCGCGCGAGCACGAGGGGGCGTTGGAGCGGATCGTGTTCGCCGTCCACGGCGACGCCGCCGAGCAGGCGTTCCGAGCGGCGCTGTGAACGAGCCGACATGACGCCGCTGCCCGTCCTCGTCGCGCCGGACAGCTTCAAGGGGACCTTCTCCGCCGCGCAGGTCGCCGCCGCGGTCGCCAAGGGCCTGCGCGCGGCCGGACGCGAGGCGGAGGAGCTGCCGGTCGCCGACGGCGGCGAGGGGACGATGGACGTGCTCGTGAGCGCGCTCGGCGGCGAGCTGCGCACGGTCGGCGTCAGCGACCCGCTCGGGCGACCGATCGAGGCCTCGTTCGCGCTGCTGCCGGACGGGGCCGCGGCGATCGTGGAGACGGCGCAGGCGAGCGGCCTGGGGCTCGTGGCCGAGGACGAGCGCGACGCCTGGACCGCGTCCACGCGCGGCACCGGCGAGCTGATCGCGGCAGCGGTCGACGCCGGCGCGGAGAAGGTGATCGTCACCGTCGGCGGGTCGGCCACGACCGACGGCGGCGCCGGCGCCCTGGCCGCGCTCGACGAGGCCGGGGTGAAGAAGCTGCAGCTCGACGTGCTCTGCGACGTGCGCACCCCGTTCGAGCAGGCGCCAAGCGTGTTCGGCCCCCAGAAGGGCGCCGACCCCAAGCTCGTGAAGCGGCTGGAGCGACGGCTGGCCACGCTCGCCGAGTCGTTCGGCCGCGACCCTCGCGGCCAGCCGATGACCGGCGCAGCCGGCGGCCTCTCCGGCGGCCTCTGGGCCGCCCGCCGCGCCCAGCTCGTAGGCGGCGCCGCCTACGTGCTCGACGCGATCGGCTTCGACGACGCCATGCGCCGCGCCGCGTTCGTGATCACCGGCGAGGGCGGCCTCGACCTGCAGACGCTGCAGGGCAAGATCGTCGGCGAGGTCGCCACTCGCTGCCGCCAGTCCGGCGTCGCCTGCCACGCCGTCGTCGGCCGCAACGACCTCGAGTCGTTCGAGGAGCGCATCCTCGACCTCGCGACCGTCACGGAGGCCGGCACGCTCGCGGCCCTCGAGCAGGCTGGGAGCGCAACCGGCTCGAAGGATCGACTCGGACGGTAACCGGCAGCGTCAGCCGAGCAGACGAGAGCTCAGACCGCCCGGGCCCTTCCCAAATCCTCGATCGATCTGTACTCTTTAAACGTTCGGTTTATGTAGTTCGATAGTCACCTCCCGAGGAGGACCAATCATGGAATCTGTGGCCATTCGCACGGCACTCGTGGCCGTGGCGGGACTCAGCGTCCTAGCCTTCGCCGCTGCACCTGCATCCGCGACGATCACAGCTGGAGCGAGCGGCGGAGCTGTCACCGGCACGTCGAGAAACACTGCCCTGTCCAGAAGCGGGTTGGGCGCCAGATGCGCGACAAGCGGATTCGCGGGCACCGTAGCCGCGGACGGCCTGAGCGCCTCAGGGGAGCTGCATTTCTCAAACGCTGCCGGCGCACGGACATGTCTGGGGACCTTCGGGGTCTCATGCGACGTCTTCACAAGCGGTGGTAGACCTACAACCGTCACACTCAGATCAACCGGCTCAACGGCAGGCACCTCCGCCACGTTCACCATCGTCCTCGATGCGGGCTTCACATACGAAGTCAACTGCTTGGGGGGCGCCCTCATCTGCACAGTCTCAGGACCGCAGACCATCAGAAGCGCCGGCACCCTAAGACAGGGGACCCCCTCCACCTTCGTCGCGAACGCGAGAGGCATCATCTGCGCCGAGGGCGGACTCGTCGACTTCACCGGCACCTACACCATCAACGAGAGAATCACCATCTCATAGCACGGTGCTCAGGCCGGGACCGGCGCGCATCGACCTGCCTTGCAAGCGTCTTGTGGGCGATGCGCGTCGCCCCGACGAGTCCGCTCAGGCGCCAGCGAGTGTGGAGACGACGGCCTCGTAGAAGCCGTCGCCGCTGCCCGCCTCGGTGACCTGGACGTTGCCGTAGGCGGCGATCGTCGAGCGCAGGCCGGGATCCTTCTCGAGCGCGTTGGCGACGAGGAAGAAGCGGCCGACCGAGGCGGCGACGTCGAGGTCCTCGCGCGAGTCGCCGACGGCGAGGCAGTGCTCGGGCGCGTAGCCGCGGGCGCGCATGTGGACCGCGACCGCGTTCGCCTTCGAGGCGTCGCTCGGCACCAGATGGTAGGCGTGCGGCAGGCCGCCCAGCTCCAGCTGGGTCTCGTGCGCGCCGATCGCCCCGTTGTCGACCAGCCGCAGCTGACCGTGCCCCTCCGCGACCAGCAGCTCGTTGGCCTCGCCGGCGTCGACCAGTCCCCGGAAGAGGTGCGAGACGTCGCGGCCGAGATGCCACGGAGCGTGGTGCTCGAGCCGCCCGGCATAGCGCTCGAGCAGCAGTGCCGGAGCCCCGGTGCGCTCGATCAGCTCGTGCACGGTCTGCCCCTCGGAGGGCTGCAGCGCACCCGTCAGGAACGTCTCCTCGCCGTCGACCACGAGCCCCGAGCCGACCTCGTAGATGTACGAGGTCTGGCCGATCAGGCGCGCGTCCTCCATCACCTGCGCCTTGCGCCGACCAGACTTGATCACCACCTCCACCCCGGCGCGGTGGCAGGCTTCGAGCGCCCGCGCGGGCAGCAGTGTGAAGTTGCCCTCGCCGTCTCGAAACAGCGACGCGCCCTTGCCCAGCAGGGTTCCGTCGAGATCGGTGTAGACGCAGCGCAGCAAGCGGCGAAGCCTACGCGCGAGCGCGCAGCTTCGCGTACGGCGGCCGCTCGATCAGCTCGACCTGGATCAGCTGACCGTCCGCGGTCTGCAGCGGCGGGGCGTGGTCGTCGAGCAGGCGGCCGTCCTGGCGCAGGCGCTCCAGCACGACGCGCAGCACCGCGTAGGCCATCGGGCCGAGCTTCGGCAGCGGCTGGTGGTAGTTGTGGCGCACGTCGAGGTCGACCTGCGCCATCCCGGCCGTGCCGCCGAGCAGCTCGCGCGCGTGCAGCAGCATCGAGGTCTCGATCGCATAGCCGATGGCGAACGGCAGCTCGTCGAAGAACTCGCGGCGCGCGGCGACCTCACCCGCGAGCGGCTGGATGAAGGCGGCCAACTCGGGATAGAAGGCGCTGAACAGCGGCCGGGCGGTGAGCTCGGTCACGCGACCGCCGTCGCGCGCGCGCTCGGCGCCCGCGCCGGCCACGAACGGCCGCTGGAAGTAGCCCTTGACGAAGCGCACGTCGTCGCGGCAGATCAGCGGCCCGAGCATGCCGGTGGCGAAGTGGGGCGAGAACTGGCGCGTGTCCGAGTCGAGGTAGACGATCACGTCCCCGCGAGCGACCGCCAGCGCGCGCCACATCGCGTCGCCCTTGCCGAGCGCCTGGCCGAAGTCCGGCACGAGCTCGGACTCCTGGTGGACCTCGGCGCCGAGCGCGGCGGCGATCTCGGCGGTGGCGTCCTTCGAGGCCGCGTCGATCACGAGGATCTGGTCGATCAGGCTGTCGAGGGCCTGCAGCCGCTCCACGATCTCGCCGATCGTGTCCGCCACCTCACGTGCGGGCAGCACCACGGTGATGCTCTCGCGCTTGCGCTCCAGCAGCAGATCCAACGGGTATTCAGAGTGATGGAAGGAGCGAATCACCCGTGCGTACTATCCCAGTTCGTGGCCACCGTGCGAACGTCGTACCCCTGGGAGGCAGTGCTCGAAACGGGGACGGACGGTCAACTCGTGACCACCGCCCGCGAGGGCGCGCGGCGGGGCGTGCCGGCGCCGCTGCCGGATCATCTCCACCCCGCGCTGCTGGAAGCGCTCGGCTCCGCTGGCATCGAGCAGCTCTGGTCCCACCAGGCCGACACGCTCGAGGCGGCCCACCGCGGGCACACGATCGTCACCACCGGCACCGCCAGCGGCAAGTCGCTCGCCTTCAACCTGCCGGTGCTCGACACGCTCGCCACCGACCCCTCGGCGCGCGCGCTCTACCTCTATCCGACCAAGGCGCTCGCGCAGGACCAGGCGCGTGCGCTGGCCCGCATCGGCGGTCGCTTCCTGCGCCAGGCGATCTACGACGGCGACACCCCGAAGGAGGATCGCCGCGCGATCCGCCAGCGCTCGAACCTGATCCTCACCAACCCGGACATGCTGCACGTGGGGGTGCTGCCCAACCACGCCTCCTGGGGCGACCTGCTCGCCAACCTCGCCTGGATCGTGGTCGACGAGGCGCACGTCTATCGCGGCGTGTTCGGCTCGCACGTGGCCAACGTGCTGCGCCGCCTGCGGCGCCTCGCGCTCGCCTACGGCACCGAGCCGCGCTTCCTGCTCACGAGCGCGACGATCGCCAACCCGGTCGAGCTGGCCGAGCGCCTGACGGGGCTCGACGTCCAGCTCGTCGACCGCGACGGCGCCCCGCACGCCGAGCGCAAGATCGCGATGTGGAACCCGCCGCTGACCGACGAGCGCCTCGGCACCCGCGCCTCGCCGCTGGGAGAGGCCGCCTCGCTGCTGGCGCAGCTGGTCGAGCGCGAGGTGCGCACGATCTGCTTCCTCAAGTCGCGCCGCGGCGTCGAGCTGATCCAGCAGTTCGCCAAGCAGCGGCTGACCGACGGCGGCCGCGAGGACCTCGCCGAGCGGATCGCGCCCTATCGCGCCGGCTACACGCCGATGCAGCGGCGCGAGCTGGAGCGCCAGCTGAGCGAGGGCGTGCTGCTGGGAGTGGTGGCCACCGACGCGCTCGAGCTCGGGATCGACATCGGCGACCTCGACGCCGCGATCTGCGTCACGTTCCCGGGCACGGTCGCGTCGCTGCGGCAGATGTGGGGGCGCGCCGGGCGCCGTGCCGCCGGCCTGGCGCTGTACGTCGCCGGCGAGGACGCGCTCGACCAGTTCTTCTGCCGCCATCCCGACGAGTTCCTCGATCGCCCGGTGGAGCAGGCGATCCTCGACCACACCTCCGAGGAGATCCACCTCGCCCACCTCGAGGCGGCCGCCTACGAGCTGCCGCTGACGCCCGAGGACGAGGACGTCTTCGGCGAGCGCTGGGAGCAGTTCGCGCGCCGGCTGGTCAAGCAGGGGCGCCTGCGCGAGCGCGGCGGGCGCTACCTGCCGCGCGGGCCGGGCTTTCCCGCCGGAGCGATCGCGCTGCGCTCCGCCTCGCCGCACCAGGTCGCGATCGTCGAGAGCGAGGAGGGCGAGGTGATCGGCAGCGTCGAGGCCGCCCGCGCCTGCTCGACCGTCCACCCCGGCGCGGTCTACCTGCACATGGGCACGCCCTACGAGGTCGAGGATCTGAACCTGCGCGACCAGCGCGCCGTCGTGCACCGCTTCTGGGGCGACTGGTACACCCAGCCCAAGCGCGAGTCGGAGACCTGGATCGAGGAGATCCGCGATCGACGCGTGGCCTGCGGCGTCGAGCTGTCCTGGGGCGTCGTCTCGGTGACCGACCAGGTCGTCGCCTACCAGAAGAAGAAGACCACCGACAACGCCGTGCTCGACCTGATGACGCTCGACATGCCCGAGCAGCAACTGATCACCCAGGCGCTCTGGTACGAGCTGCCGGACCGGCTGGTCAAGGACGAGTTCCCGCTCGAGCTGCTGCTCGGCTCGCTGCATGCGATGGAACACGGGCAGATCGCGGTGCTGCCGCTGATCGCGATGTGCGACCGCTGGGACATCGGCGGCCTCTCGACCAACTACCACCAGCAGACGAGCAAGCCGACGATCTTCATCTACGACGGTCATCCCGGCGGCGTCGGCATCACGCGCGTGGGCTTCGAGCGCTTCGAGGCGCTGGTCGGAGACGCGCTGCGGTTGATCTCCGAGTGCCCCTGCGAGCGCGGCTGCCCCTCCTGCGTGCAGTCGCCGAAGTGCGGCAACCTCAACGAGCCGCTGCACAAGCGCGGCGCACTCGAGCTGCTGGGGCGGATGGCAGGGACGTAGCCGCCCCGACAGTCCAAGGGTGTCATTTCGAGCCTTTGCTAGAGTTTTGCTGTCTAGTGGGCTATCTACAATCCAACTTTCAGGCGACCCACGCCGAGAACTGCCGTCTGATCCTCGAGGCCATGCCCCCGTGGCCTGGCGCCACCCTCCTGGACCTCGGTTGCGGGGACGGCGACTGGACGCAGGAGGTCGGCGAGCACATCGGCGCGGACCGCCTGCTCGGCGTCGAGCTGATCGAGGAGTTCGCCGATCGCGCCAGTGACGCAGGCATCGAAGTCTCGCGCACGAACCTCGGTGAGCGGCTGCCGTTCGAAACCGGCAGCGTGGACGTGGTCCACTCCAACCAGGTCATCGAGCACCTGCCGCGCACCGACGGCTTCATGCGCGAGATCGCGCGTGTCCTCGCACCCGGTGGCTACGCGGTCATCTCCACCAACAACCTGTCGAGTTGGCACAACGTCGCCGCACTCGTGCTCGGCTGGCAACCTTCGCCCTGCCACGTGAGCGACGAAGCGATCCTGGGAAGCCCGATGTCGCCGAACAACAACAGCACCTCCGAGGTGCCGCTGCAGACCCACCTGCGGGTGTTCACCGGAAAGGGGCTTGCGACGCTCGCGAGCTACCACGGCCTCGAGGTCGAGGAGCAGCGCAGCTCGGGCTACTACCCGTTGCCACCCCGCGTGGCACGGGCCTTCACCCGGCTCGACCCGCGTCACGGCGCGTACCTCGTGCAGCGCTACCGCAACACTCGCACCTAGCGCAAGCGGCGCCCTTGCGCCGCGACGACTCGCCGCCGTGTCGAGACGCCGGGGCGGCGGTTGGTACACGGTGTCGATACCGGGAGCGACACCGGCGGAGGAGGCTTGGATCCGTGGCGTTCTCCAACGGCACCGGCCCCGGCACGGTCGCCGTCGTCCTCCCGGGCGGCGGCGCTCGCGGCGCGTACGAGATCGGCGCGCTGTCGGTGCTGTTGCCGGAGTTGGAGGCGCGTGGCGAGCGCGTGTCGCTGATCTGCGGCACGAGCGTCGGCGCGATCAACGCGGCGCTGATGGCGTCGCTGGCGCACCTGCCGCCGAGCGAGCAGGTGGCGCTGGCGCTCGAGCGCTGGCGCACGCTGCGGCGCTCGGACGTGCTGTCCTCGTTCGTCTCGCCACGGCTGCCGTTGAACGTCGCGCGGCTGATCGGCGACGCGCTCAGCATCCCAAAGATCAACCGCGGCAGCCTGCTCGACCCCGGGCCGCTGCGCCGCTACCTCGAGCGCAACCTCGACTGGGACGCGCTGCACCGCAACGTCGAGGACGGCGTCGTCGAGGCGGTCTGCGTCGTGGCGACGCAGCTGGCGACCGGGCGGCCGCTGGCGTTCGTCGAGGCGAGCGGAGACCCGCCCGGCGAAGGCGGGCTGGACTACGTGCCGGTGCGCCTGACCGGCGAGCACGTGCGCGCCTCGGCGGCGATCCCGCTCGTGTTCCCGGCGGTCGAGGTCAGCGAGCCGGCTGCTGCGGCCGGCTACTACACCGACGGCGCCACGCGCCTCAACAGCCCGATCCGGCCGGCGGTCGAGCTGGGCGCCAGCCGCGTGATCGTGATCGGCTTCACGCCGCTGGGCGGCGCGTCCCCGAAGCCGCGCACGGTGCCGCCGCACCTCGTCGACGTGGCCGCCAACGTGCTCGACCGGCTGCTCGTGGACCAGGTCGCCCACGACATGCACCGGCTGGTGGCGATCAACTCGTTCTTCGTCGAGGACCACACCGCGGGCACGATGCCGGCCGCGCGCGCCTACCGCGCAGCGCGCGGGCGCCGTCCCTACCGCCGCATCTCCTACGCGCTGATCACGCCGCGCCGGCGCACCGAGCTGGGGCAGCTGGCCGAGCGCGTGTTCGAGCGCCGCTACGGCGGGCTGTCCGGCCTGCTGCACCCCGACCAGTTGCTGCTGGGACGCCTGCTGCGTGGGCGCACGGACGCCGGCGGCGACCTGCTCAGCGTGCTGCTGTTCGAGCGCGAGTACATCGACGCGCTGATCGACGCGGGCCGCCGCGACGCGAAGCGCTGGCTGCGCCGGCACCCTGGCCTCTGGTGCAGCAACGGCGCGCACGACTTCAACATCGATCCGGCCCGCGCTGCCGGCGAGCACGAGGCTGCGTCGCTCGAGGAGTGGCGCCGCCTGCGGCGCGGCTAGCGGGGGCGGGCGACCTCGCCCGCCCGCCGTCCAGCGCTACTTCACCGCCAGCTCGAAGCTGCCCCGGAGCCCGCTCGTGCTCGACTCGAGCGAGCCGGTGAGGTCGCCGAGCGATTCGGTGAACAGCCGCGCGCCGATCTCGTTGATGCCGTCGAGGTTGTCGCCGACCGCGCCCAGCACCTGGTTGACGAGCTCGCCGGCGTCGGCCTTCAGCACCATCGCCCCGTCGAAACCGGGGACCTTGGCCGGATCCTCGGTCGCGAGGCGCCCGGCGCGGCTCGGGTCGTTGGCGAGCACGAAGACGTCGTCGACGACGCCGAACACGACGCTGTCGCCGTCCGGCTGCGCGAGCGCGTAGAAGTCTTCGCCCGCCTTCGGCTTCGCCAGCCCGACGGTGCCGAAGCCCGCGCCCTCGGCGGCGTTCGGCAGCACCGGCGCGACCTTCGCCAGCGTGCGCTCGAACGCGGCCGGATCCTTCAGCTGCGCGCGCACGCCGAACGAGCCGTCGACGGCCACGTTCACCGACACGTCACCCGAGAGCTGGGCGATCAGGTCGTCGTCGATGCTGATGCCGAGCTGCTTGTCGAGCTGGTCCTTGGCCTGCTGGTACTGGCCGAAGCCGGCGGGGTCGACCGACTGGCCGGCCTTCTCGGCGAAGCGGATGACCTGAGCCGAGGTCGCGCAGGCCGACGTTGATCTGCCCGGCCTCGTCGATGACCGCCGGCGCGTCGGTGCCCGAGGCGATCGGCAGGTCCTCGTCGCTGAGATCGCCCTCGGTCGCGAGGTTGAAGTCCAGGTCGATCGTCTGGTCCGAGACGCTGGCGGTCAGCCCGAAGGTGCGCAGCGCCGCGACCCACTTGACCTTCAGCGCGTCCTGGGTGTCGGGGTCGGCCTTCAGCAGGCCGGCGACGTCGAAGTACGTGCGCAGCAGCGCCTCGCTCGGCAGACCGTTCAGGTTCGAGTCGAACGTCGTCCTCGTCGAGGTGGTCGCCCCCGTCCGCGCGCGTCAGCGCCGCGTCGAGCAGCTGGTCCGAGCCGGCGACGACCAGCATGTCGTCCTTGATCGCGAAGCGATCGCCGTCGTTCTCGTAGATCGTGGCTCCGGACTGCTCGCCGCTCTCCTTGGCGCCGGAGGACCGCTTCAGCACGTCGACGAGCTCGTCGCCGTCCTTGGCCTGGATCGCGCCGACGAAGTCGTCGGTGTCGCCGTCGGCGGTGAAGAACCGGGCGTCGACGACACCGATGACGAACGGGTTGCCGAGCAGCGGCTTGATGTCCTCGTCGTAGGACACGTCTCCGCCGCTCGACTCGATCTGCTGCTTCAGCTGCTTCTCGATCTGTCCACCCAGCGGCAGCTTGTTCACGAGCGTGGAGAGGTTCTCGTACTGGCCGCCCTCCACGTCCGTGTCGATCGCGACGACGAACGGCGCGTCCTTGGGCAGGAAGCTGAGGCCGGACTCGAGCGCGCTGCCCGAACTGCCGCCGTCACCGCCTCCGCAGCCGGCGATCGCGATCGCGAGGATGGACAGGGTCAGGGCGAGATATGAGGGAAGCCGCATCGCGCGGGCCAGTCTAGATCACGCTTCTGATGGCAGGTCACCGCTTCTTCTCCTCGCGATCACGACGCGATAACAGGCGCCCCCTCGCGGAGCGAGAGGGTCTGCCGATCCAATCGAAGCGACGAAGGAGCAGAGCCTCGTGTCACCCAAGAAGGGCCTGATCGCGCTGACGGTCGCCGCGCTTGCGGCCGCCGGCTCGACCAGCGCCGTGATCGCCGGCGACTCGTCCCCGCGCGACGCCTCGCAGTCCGTCAAGAGCCAGATCGACTCCCGCACGCCGAAGAACGTCATCCTGCTGATCGGAGACGGCACCGGCGACAGCGAGCTGACGATCGGCCGCTACTACCTCAACGGCGCCGAGGGCCCGCCGATGGCCTACGAGACGCTGCCGTTCAGCGGCTCGGTGCACACCTGGAACGTCCAGTACGGACCGGGACCGCACTACGCACCGAACTACGTGCCCGACTCGGCTCCGACCGCGACCGCCTGGTCGACCGGCAAGAAGACGACCGACGCCCGCCTCTCGCAGGGTCCGAGCGAGGCGGAGACCGTGCCCGGCTCCAACCAGGGCTTCAAGACCACCTTCGAGATCATGAAGGCGCGCGGCAAGGCGGTCGGCAACGTGACCACGTCGGAGCTCACCGACGCCACGCCGGCGGCCCCGTCGTCGCACATCTCACGCCGCGCCTGCCAGGGCCCGAATGACGCCCGCACGCTCTGCCCGACCGAGACCAAGGGCGCCAGCGGCCTCGGCTCGATCGCCGAGCAGCAGATCGACCACCGGCTCGACGTCAACCTCGGCGGCGGCAGCGGCCGCTTCGAGCAGACGCTCGACGACGGCTCGGGCACGGTCGTCGACTATGCCAAGGGCAAGGGCTTCAGGTACGTGACCGACGCGGCCGGCCTCGCCGGCGTCGGCTCAGTCAAGCACAAGCCGCTGCTCGGCCTGTTCAACGCCAGCAACATGACGACCGAGTTCGCACCGCTGATCGGCGCGCCGACGCCCGGCGCCGGCTCGCCCACCACGCGCTGCGTGGAGGACAACCGCCCGACCAACGAGCCGAGCCTGGGCGGCATGACCAAGAAGGCGATCTCGCTCCTGCGCGAGGACCGCGACGGGTTCTTCCTGCAGGTCGAGTCGGCGTCGATCGACAAGCGCGACCACGCCTCCGACCTCTGCGGTCAGATCGGCGAGACCAAGCAGCTCGACGACGCCGTCAAGGCCGCGCTCGAGTTCCAGAAGAAGAACCCGGACACGCTGATCGTCGTCACCGCCGATCATTCGCACACGAGCCAGATCGTCGGCACGACGTCCGACACGCCGGGCTTCTACGCCACGGTGCAGACGGCCGACGGGCAGCCCATGCGGGTCTCCTACGGCACGGGCAAGACGCCGCCCGGACAGGGCCACACCGGCGCTCGCATCCCGGTCGCTGCGAAGGGACCGCAGGCCGCGAACGTGCTCGGCATCCAGGATCAGACGGATCTGTTCTGGACGCTGATCGGACGCAAGTCCGGCTGGCACTAGCCAAGCCGGGGGGTGAAGTCCGGGACCGCCGCGCCAGGGACGGCGCGGCGGTCCCGCGCCGTCTGGGCTGCGGCTATCGCCCTGGCCCGTCGCCGGGCAGGAGGTAGGCGGCGAGGCCGGGATCGCGGCCGAGCAGGGTCGCACGCGTGACCGCGCTGGGGCCGTAGCGGTCGCGGACGTCGTCGAGCGCGCCGTCGAGCGCCTGGCCGACGGCGTCCTCGAACGGCAGCGCCAGCTGGATCGCGCGGCCGTCGACGAGGTTGGAGATCGAGAGGCCGACGAGCGTGCAGCCGCGCCGCTCGATCGTCGGCAGCGCGGCTCGCAGCAGCGTTCGCGCGGCGGCCAGGATCGGCTCGGTCGCCGCGGTCGCCTCGTAGAGCGTGTGCGAACGCGTCGCGCGCGCGTAGTCGCCGAAGCGCAGGCGCAGCACGATCGTGCGCCCGGCGCGGTCGGCCGCGCGCAGGCGCCGGGTGACGCGGTCGACGATGCCGACGAGCACCGCGTCGAGCCGCTCGGGCGAGGTCGGCTTGCGCCCGAGTGCGGACTGCGAGCCGATCGAGCGCCGGCCGCGCCGAGCGCGGACGCGCCGCGGGTCGCGGTGGTTGGCGAGCGCATGCAGGTGCCGGCCGGAGTGGCGGCCGAGGATCTCGATCAGCGCCGCCTCGGGCAGCTGGGCGAGCTGTCCGACTCGGCGCAGTCCGTGCGCGTGGAGCTTCGCCGTCGTCGCGGGGCCGACGCCCCAGAGCCGCTCGACCGGCAGCGGATGCAGGAACTCGCTCTCTCCCTCGGGCGGCACGACCAGCAGACCGTCCGGCTTCGCCGCCGCGCTGGCGACCTTGGCCAGCGCCTTCGTCCGCGCCACGCCGACCGTGATCGGCAGCCCGACCTCGTCCCGCACCTCGCGCCGCAGCCGCTGCGCGATCTCGCGTGGCGTGCCGGCGATGTGCTCGAGCCCGCGCGCGTCGAGGAACGCCTCGTCGATCGACAGCGGCTCGACTACCGGCGAGGTGCGCTCGAACAGCCTGCGCACCGCCCGGCTGGCCTCGACGTAGGCCTCCCAGCGCGGCCGCACGACGATCAGGTTGGGACACAGCCGGCGGGCCTGGGCACCGCCCATCGCCCCGCGTACCCCTCTCGCCCGCGCCTCGTAGCTCGCTGCCATGACGACGCCGCCGCCCACGGCCACCGGCCTGCCGCGCAGGCGCGGGTCGTCGCGCTGCTCGACCGACGCGAAGAACGCGTCGAGGTCCGCGTGCAGGATCGTCGCCTGATCAGACACGAACGTATGTTCGCTCTTCGATCGACGGCGTGCAACGTTCGGCCCAGCCGGGTGCGACCCCGGCAGCGACGTGCCGGGAGCAGGCTCAGCGAGGAGCGCTGCGCCCGCTGGGCGTGCCCGCCCGGCGCTCGCGCCTGCGTCGCATCACCGCGATCCCGGCGCCGCCGACCAGGCCGATCAGCAACGCCGCCAGGATGCCGGTCACGGGCGAGCCCGCACCGACCACGGCGACGACGACCAGCAGCACCGCCAACGGCACCAGGAAGGCGATCTCCCCGCGCGAGAGCGATCGCCACTCGGCGACGCCCTGCTCGATCAGCGGATGGCGCCGACCGGGTTCGCGCTCCCTGGAGGCAGGGTCGGTCACGCCCGCCAGCGTACTAGTGGCGTCGATCAGCCCGCGGGCGCCAGAGCACGCCCTTCAGGCCAGGCAAACGTACGCACGTGCATGCGATTGTTTGCTACGGTGGCCGCCGATGGCGACCCTCGCACTCGTCTTCTACGGCGTCTATCTCGCGCTCGCCTTCGGACTGCGCATGCTGATCCAGCTGCGACGCACCGGCTCGACCGGCTACCACGGCCTCGGCGGTCGCCCCGGCTCGCCCGAGTGGCTCGCCGGCGTCGGCTTCACGCTCGCGCTCGTGATCGGGGTCGCTGCGCCGATCCTCACGCTCGCCGACGTCGTCGAGCCGATCGCCGCCCTCGACGTCACCGCGCTGCACGCCCTCGGCATCGCACTGTCGGTGCTCGGCATCGGCACCACCCTCTACGCGCAGCTCGCGATGGGCTCCAGCTGGCGCATCGGCGTCGACGCCGAGGAGCGCACCGCGCTCGTCACGAGCGGCCCGTTCGCGCTCGTGCGCAACCCGATCTTCAGCGCGATGGTCCCCACGGCCCTCGGGCTGGCCCTGCTCGTGCCGAGCTGGATCGCCCTCGCCGGCTTCATCGCCCTGCTGCTCGCGCTCGAGCTCCAAGTCCGTGTGGTCGAGGAGCCCTACCTGCGCCAGGTGCACGGCCGCACCTACGCCGACTACGCCGCCCGCGTCGGCCGCTTCGCTCCCGGCGTCGGACGGCTCGGACAGAGCCGCCAAGGCGGCTAGGCTCGCTACCATCCCCGAGCTGTCACGGCGCGGTAGCTCAGTTGGTAGAGCACACGACTGAAAATCGTGGTGTCGCCAGTTCGACTCTGGCCCGCGCCATGTCTTCCGCTTTGGGACGAATGTCCGCCTCATAAACGAGCAAGGTCATGGCCCCGCCGGGCGTTATGACTTCCATGAGACGCCAGAATCGTGTTGCAACGTCCTTCGCCGTCGGGATGGCGATCGTCCTCACCGCGCTCGCTGCTCCAGCCGCCTCGCTCGCTGGCCCGCTCGCCGGCTGGTGGCCGATGAACGAGGGCCAGGGCCAAACCATCTATGACTGGTCGGGCAACGGAAATCACGGCACGCTCGGCTCCACGTCCGGGGTCGACGACAACGATCCGACCTGGACCGACGGCCGCTTCGGCGCCGGCCGCGCGCTCGCCTTCGACAACGAGGACGTCGTGACGATCCCGCGCGACCGCTCGCTCGAGCCCAAGCGCCTGACCGTGTCCAGCTGGGTGCGCGCACACGAGCCGCCCGGCTCGTTCAAGTACATCGTCGCCAAGGGCAGCCAGGGCTGCGAGGCGGCGTCGTACGGCCTCTACACCGCCAGCGACTCCGGCGTCGCCTTCTACATCTACGACGGGGCGAACTACTACGTCTCGCCGGAGGCGCCCCAGAGCGTGTGGGACAACAGCTGGCACAACGTCGCCGGCACGTTCGACGGCTCGCGCGTGCGGCTGTTCGTGGACGGTCGCCAGATCGGCTCGGGCACGCCCGTGCCGGCCGGGACGAACGTGTACTACCCGCTCGCCAACGGCTCGGGCGGCATCGGCGGCTACCTCGACCGGGCCTGCCCGCTCACGATCCGTGGCGACATCGACACGGTTCGCATCTGGAACGAAGCGCTGCCGATCAGCCTCTACTGGACGATCGCCCGCTCGCTGTTCAACCGCTAGCAGGGACGCTCCGCGGCGGCCGGCTCGTGCCGGTCGCCGCCGAGCCCCGCTGTTGCTAGGGACGTCCGTCGAGCTCGCGCTCGACCAGGTCCGCGGCGTCGTGCGCGGCGACATGCTCCCAGACGCGTAAGACGCGCCAGCCCGCCCGTTCGAGGGCGGCCGTGGTGCGCAGGTCCCGAGCGACGTTCTCGGCCAGCTTGGGCTCCCAGTACTCGGCGTTCGCCTTGGGTCTGGTGCCGTGGACCGGACACGAGTGCCAGAAGCACCCGTCGACGAACACCGCCAGCCGCGCCCTGCTGAAGACGAGATCGGGACGAACCGCCCGGCCGTCGTCGCCGCGTACCGGCCGGTCGACGAAGAATCTGCGTCCGCGACGGTGCAGCTCGCTCCGCAGCGCCCGCTCGGGACTCGTGTCCCGGCGTCGGTTCGAGCGCATCTTGGCCGATGCGGCAGCACTCGAGGGCACGGGCTTGGGACGCACGTCAGCGAAGGATCGCGAGTGCGACGACGTCGGTCAACGAACGCGGGCGCACTGCAGCCGCACGATTCCGCGTGCCGTTCGCAGCAGCGCGTCGCCACGACCCGCAAGCGCCTCGGCGCCGGCCTCGTCGAGGATGACGCGACTGTCGATGCCCGTCCGGACGCGCAGCGCAAGCTGCGCCGGCAGGTTGGCGCGCACGACCGAACTGAGCACGTCCGCGCTCGGCCGTTGCGTCGCGACGATGACGTGCAGCCCGGCCGCACGGGCCTTCTGGGCCAGCCGCCGCAGGAGCGCCTCGAGCTCCTTCTTCTCGTCGGGATCGGCCGTCAGGTCGGCGTACTCGTCGAGGACGATCAACCACCACGGGATCCGCTCGCCGGCGTCGACCTGGTCGTTGTACGCGGGCAGGTCGCGGACGCGCAGCGTCTTGAACGCCGCGTAGCGGCGCTGCATCTCGTCGACGGCCGCCGACAGGGTCGCGATCGCATCCGACGCGTCGATCCCGATCTGCCCCTCGAGGTGCTCGTCGCCGTCGAAGTCGACCAGTTCGGTGCCCTTGGGATCGATCAGGTGCAGGCGCAGCTCCTGGGCGGACTTCGAGCGGCAGAGCCCGCGCAGGATCGTCTCGAGCGCCACCGACTTGCCGCTCCCGGTGGTGCCTGCGACCAGCAGGTGGGGGCTGTCGGACGACGAGAAGTCGACGACCACCGCGCGACCGCCGATGTCCTCGCCGAGCGCGACGACGAGCGCCTTGGGATCGAGCGTCGTGCGCTCCCAGAGCGCCTCGGCATCGACGTCGTAGCGCTCCTCGTCGAGCTTCGGGATCTCGAAGACCACCGATCCGCGGTCCGCGTAGGTGCGCACGTCGAGCTCCTGGGGAAGGCCCAGCCGCAGCTTCAGGTCGGTCGTGCGCCCCATCAGCTTGTCGGCCGCGACGCCCGCCCCGGGGACGATGCGCGCGAGGTAGAAGCCGGGACCCTGGTCCACGCGCAGGCCGTCGGGGACGTCCACGTCCACCCGGAACTCGTGGAACGCGTCGAGGACGCGCTGGTAGCGGACCTCGAGCTCATCCGAGCTGAGTCCCTGTCCCGATCGATCCGCGACGGGCGCTCCGTTCGCTGCGGCGACGGGCGCTGCGGCTACGGATGCTGCGGCCGCGGGCGCGTCGGTCGCCGCGCCTTGCGTGGACGGGACCGCTTCGGAGGCCGCCGAGCCTCCGTCCTCGCCGTCGACGTCCCGCTCGGACGGCGCGGACGCCACCGGCGCCGGATCGCGCTCCGCGGCGATGTCGTCCAGGATCGCGAGCACGGCGTCCCTGGTCAGCCGCAGGAGCGGGTGCCCGCCGGGCGTCAGCGCCTGGCTGCGCGGACCGGACGCCTCCGTCGCGAGGGCGCAGGCGACGCCCGAGCAGGTGATGGTGTAGGTCCCCTCCCGCACGCGGTCGCTGACCGTTCGATGGATCGTCTGCTCGGAGCTGTCGCCGAACACGCGCAGGGCGGGGAGGTCGCGTTGCCCGCTCGATCGCCGCGAGGTCTCGTCGAGCGCGGCGACAAGCTCGTGCTGCCAGAAGATCGCGTCGCTGGGGCTCTGTCCCGAGGTGGCCGGGACCAGCGCGCTCCGCAGCAGGTCGATCGATCGCTCGAGCTGCTTGTCGGCAGCGCCCAGGTCCTCGTGGCGCCGGAACTTCGACTCGACGATCCGGAGCTCGAGCGCCAGCTCGTCTCCCTCCAGGCGCGCGATCACGCGCAGCAGGTCCGCGCGCACGCGGTGCGCGCCACCGAACCAGTCGAGGTGGTCGTCGAGGCTCAGCCACCACTCGAACCCGTCGCCGCGCTCGTCGATGGGGTACTGCTCCTCGACGGCGAAGCGCGTGACGGTGAGCCCGAGGATCTCCTCCAGCCCGCGACCGAGGCCGAGCGCACGCAGGGTGATGCCCGGGACCGTGTTGCGCGCGAGGTCGTAGAGGCGCTCCGCGAGCGCGGTGCACTCCGGTCCCGTCGCGAACCCGAGCGTGGTCCTCAGCCGCCGCTCGAGGCCGGGCACGACGAAGGCCCGCCCGGCGCGAGAGCTCACGACCAGGGTGTGGGTCTTGTTCTTGCCCAGACCCGTGCGCACGAGGATGACGTCCGGCGGCGACTCGAGCGCGTCGATCTGATCGCGCCCCACGAACGGATCGAGCGTCACCACCCAGTGCGCGACCCCGTGCAGGCGCTCGAACAGGGTGCGATTGCGATCGAACGTGACCTGGAGCGTCAGGTAGTCGGTGTTGTCCGGGGTCTCCGGCGCCACGGCGGACTGCAGGTAGCGCCGCACGCTCAGGGTCGACCATGCCTCGAACACCGGGTCCGGCGTCCTGGGCAGGAGGATGCGACTGACGTTCTCCCCGGCGCCGTCCGCGACGGGCGCCGAGTGGCTCGCGGGATCGAGCCACGGGTCGAAGCGCCCGCTCGTCGACGCCGTGCGCGGTCGCGTCTTCGGCTGCAGCTGCGTCTGCGCGCCGAAGAGGTTCGGCACCAGCGCGAGGTCGATGCGCCCCTCCAGGCCGTCGAGGAGCTCGTCGAACTGCTCCGGCCAGTCGTGCATGGTCAGCCGCAGCCGCGGGAGCAGCTGGGCGTCGCGATCGCCCTCGGCCGCGGGATCGCTGAGCGACAGGGCGATCGCCTGATGGTGGGCGCGCGGAGCGACGATGTGCAGCTCGATCACGATCGCGTCCCCGTGCGAGCGCGAGATCTCGCGAATCAGCCGCTCCGGAAGCCGCGGATCGCCGTCCTTGACCAGCAGCAGCAAGCCCAGGCCGTCCTGCTTGTAGGGAAAGGCGGAGAGGTAGGAGTCCACCGTGTTGGCGAGGCTCTTGATCGCCCCCTCGTCGATCACCCCGATCCACGCCTCGGACGCTCGTTCCTGGCCGATCGGCATGTACTCCTCGTGCAGTCCGAACTCCCGAGCGGCCGCAAGCACCTCGTCGGCGCCGGTCACGAGCATGGGCGGCTGGCGGTGAGCGGACACCCGCCCGATCGCCTCGAAGTAGAGCTGGTCGTTCTCGGCGTTCAGCTCGAAGCTCCCCGAGAGCGCCGCGAGCAGATCGGCGCCGAGCTTGCGCAGATGCCCGGCGAGCCAGCGGAGCCGCAGCGGATGGCTGGCGAGCAGCACCGCTCGTCCGTGACCGAGCCGCACCGTGTCGATGTCGAGGAAGTCCTCGAGCGCGGGCAGCGGGCTGTTGGTCGGTACGAGCTCGTCGCGTGCTCGCGCGAGCAGCTCCGCCCATGCGTCGACGTACTCGGACACGCCGTCGGCGTTGATTCCGCGCGCTGCCCAGTCGTCGAACTCGCGTGCGCGCAGCTCGAGCCATTCGCCCGCGAGGCCCGTCGAGGGCGCGTCCGGTCGAGGCGGCGCCTCGCGCTCCACGAGCGCGGCGGTCATCTGCCGCGCGCATTCCTCGACGTCCGCGGCCTGCTGGTCGGCATGGGGGACCTGGTGCCCCCGGACCGAGGCCACGAGCGCCGCGTGTCCGTCCCGATCGTCCGGCGACCAGCGAAAGCGGTAACGCGGCGTCTCCTCGGCCTCGAGCCGCAGCCCCAGGAAGACCGGCGCCCAGGGATCGTCGAGCACGTCCTCGGCGTCCTGGCCCTCGGTCGGCGCGGGCCACTCGAACGTGGTGAGCTCCTCGCCCAGGACCAGCCTCCAGCCGTCGCCGAGGGAGCTCTGCTCCGCCACGTCGAGCAGCGTCCGGGCGTAGAGCATCCGGAACACCGCCAGCGACCAGGTTCCGGACTTCGCGGGCGCGGTGTCGACCTCGAGCCGCAGCTCCGCGTCGTCCGGCAGGTCGTCGGCGTTGACCAGGTGGCGCAGCAGCGCCTGCAGCGGATCGGCCTCGAGCCGGGCGTCGCGCACCGCCATGCGCTCGACGCGGCGCCGCACGCCCGCGGAGAGCAGGTCGGCGATCGACTCGCCGCCGCTGGTCTCCGCGTCGAGGAGGGCCGCCGCCGCGTCGGACTCGCCGTCGTCGAGCCCGCCCTCGAGATCGAGGTCGTCGAGCAGCGCCGCCACCTCGTCGTGCCCCAGGAGCTCCCGGCGGACCCTCGTCCCGAGTCCCTCGCGCCGCCGCGTGTCGTCGAACAGCGCGAACCACCGTGCGAACGGGATCGAGCTGCGCGCCTCGTGCGAGAACGACCTCGCGAAGGCGTGCATCTGCCGCTTGAGGCTCGACACGGCCGCCTCGTCCGGCAGGTCCGCGTCGTGGGGGAACGTCACGTCGTCGATGCGCTGCTCGAGGAAGCCGTCCTGGACCTGCTTGCCCTTGGGGTCGCGACCGACCGAGCAATGGCGGTTGCGCTCCAGGGCCCGCTCGACGTGTCGCGAATCGTCGAAGAGCCCCGGGTCGGGGAACATCTCGAGCTCCGTGAGCGCCTGGCCGAGGACCTCGTGGACCTCTTCGACGGTCGCCGCCCGTTGCGCTCCGCGCAGCTGGCGACACACCTCGATGAGGTACTTCGCCCACAGGCGCAGCGAGATCGGATCGGTCCGGCTGACGCCACGGTGCACGACCGCCGCCTCGACGCCCAAGGCGTCGGGCGGCACGGGCAGGCCACCCGGTCCCGCCTGCGCCCAGGCCTCCTCGATCAGCCACGCCATGGGATCCATGGCGACGCCGTCGAGCCGTTCCAGCAGCGACCGGTCGGTCATGCGGTAGAGCTGTCCGAGCCCCTGACGATCGCTCGCCTCGACCAGCGCGAACAAGACCAGCCCGTCGCGACTGTGGTTGCGGTGCCACGTGAGGCTCCGGTTCGGCTGCAACCGGAACGGCTCCGGGATCGCGGTCGACGACGACTGGACGTCCACGACCAGCGAGACGGGCGCGGAGGCCCCGGGCAGGACGAACCCGTCGAGCTCGGCGAGCGCGGCGGCGACCTCCTCCTCGCGGAAGTTCGTCACGACGAGCTTGGGTCCGCCCTCGTCGGTGGACCGAGCCAGCTCCTCGCGGATGCGCCGCGCCATCACACGGCCGATGATCTCGGCCGTCACGAGCGAACCTCGGCGTGCACGATCCGCGTCGCGTCGGAGTACTCGGTCAGCAGCCCGAGGCTCGAGAGCCGGCGCGCGAGGAGCTCGCCGTTCTCCTCGAACTCGGCGGTGTCGATGGCGTCGCCGATCGCCGACCTGCGCGCGGCGCCCTGGTCCACGAGCAGCCGGTAGCGCCCGAAGAGGACGTCGGTGCAGAAGGCCGTGAAGGGCATGCTCTCGCCCGGTGGGATGCCCGCGGCGACGACCGCCTCGAGCATCGGCAGGCGCAACGTGAAGTGGCGCGTGCCGGACGGTGCGTTCAACGCGCCGACGGTCCAGAGGGTCGAGGTGAAGAACGACCGAGCGCTCTTGAACGCCGTGTTGGCACCGAGGGCGCCGCCGGCGATGCGCCCGTACTCCTCTGCGTCCTCCTGGTCGGCGTCGCCGGCCAGGCGCGTCGCGGTGTGGGCCAGCGCGTGCCCGATCATGCCCGGAACCCGCTGCAGCAGCTCCTGCGACGCGCGGCGGATCGTGTTGGGACGCGAGCGGAGGTCGACCGGGACCTCGACCGGATCGAGCTCCAAGACGGCCGTCGCGACGTCGAGCTGGTAGCGGGCGACGCAGTAGGGCACCCAGTGCATCAGCAGCTCGACGCGCTTGGCGCGCGTAAGCGAGCTGCGTCCGACGACGTTCGCGACCCCGTCGCACAGGGCCGTGGACCAGTGCGCCCCCTCGGGGCGAGCCTCGGCGTTGCCCGCCTGCTCGTCCTCGAAGATCGCGGCGTCGACCCGGTCGTGGCTGCGCAGGGCCGATGCCAGGCGCCCCAGCGCGCTCCCCGAGTCCACGACCAGTTCGGTGAGGCCGCGCTCGTTGCGCTCCAGCCGCTCCTCGTCCGAGTCGCGCCCGAGCATCTTGTATGCCAGACCGCCTCCGCCGCGGAAGGTGTATCGCTCGACGCTGACCTTCCGCCGGCGGTCGACGGCGTCGTAGTGGATCAGCTCCCCGACGTAGGGGTAGAGCAGCCGCCGCTTGAACGGCTGCCGCACGCGCGCGCCGGGAAACGGCACCGTCAGCGCGTCGACGAGCGCCGCGAGCGTGGCACGCGTATCGCCTCCCTCGAGCGCCTGCAGCTCCTCCGGGGCGAGCAGGTCCTCCGGCTGGGGCGGCATCCGGCGGGCGAAGTCGTGGCTGCGCCTCGCATACCTCACGGGCGTCCCGGGTGCGGGCGGCGCCAGGATCCTCGCGCCCTCCGACTCGGCCGCGTCGAGGATCCCGCGCAGGATCGCCAGCAACTCCAGGGTGACGAAGAAGCCACGGCCGATGTCGGACAACGGCGCTCCGAAGCACTCGGCCACGACCGTCGCCTGGAGACGGCTCGCGCTCGCCACTAGCCGTCGACCTTCCGGATCACGTTGCCGGTGTCGATGACGAGCCCCTCGAGGCTCCCGTCCCGGACGATCTCGATCTGCTCGTCGTCGTGGGAGCCGTGCACGAGCGGAGCGAGCGCGCCCGCCATCCGCCGCACCTCGGCGTCGAAGAACACCCGGCCGTTCAGCCCCTCGCCTGCCCGCATCAGGTATTCGAAGGTCAGCAGGTCCACGTGCAGCGGCTGCACCTCGTCGCCGTCCTCGAGCTCGATGACCACGGTGCGATCGCTCCAGTCGAGCGCGCCGGGCAGGTCTGCGGGGCGTCCGAGCGATCGCTCCCACGACGCGGACTGCGACTTGACGTCGAGCTTGGTGATGGGTATCCGACGGGCCACGATGCTCGTCGCGGTCGTACCGGCACCGAACGCGGGATCCACGAGCAGGAGGTTCCGGCCCCGCCGCGACAGGCGCAGACCCTGGATCGCTTCGATCCCGGCGATCAGCTGATCGCGCAGCCGCCGGAAGTCCGCGGGCGGGAGGTCGCCGTGGACGACCGCCATGAAGTCGTCGCCGAAGGTGAACCCCAAGCGCTGCAGCGGAGGAGCCGCCCCGTCGTGGGGAGCGAAGAAGTGGCGCCGACGCATGAATCGAAACAGGGCACGCGTCGCTTGGGCGGCCGTCTTCGCCTGCGCTCGGGTCGTGACGGCGCGCGTCTCGGCGACGGCCTCGCGCGGGACGAAGGCCCCGTCCTCCTGCCGGCGTTCGGCCGTGAGTCCGTCGTCGACCGTGGGCAGCGCGACGGAGCCCGGGTCGATGAGGCGGATCTGGCGCAGCGATCGCAGGCCGGTTCGCTGCGACGGCGTCAACCGGTCCCCGAACAGGTTCTGGGAGAACTCGAACTCGTGCTGCCAGTCGGATCGAATGGCACGCGGGTGGACGTCCGTGCAGCGCAGGCCCCCCGTCAAGCCGTAGGCGACCAGCGTCAGCAGCTCTCGGACGGTGATCACGGCGCCGATCCGCTCCGCCGTCTGCAGCAGCAGCTCGATCGCCTGCGTCCTCGAGGCACCACGCTGCTCGTCCGACAGCAGTCGATGGTTCTCGTAGATCGGACAGCCGGGCTTGGCGTCGCAGCGACCGCAGATCGTCCAGCGACGCCCGTCGGTGGCCCATTGCCGAAGCAACTCGCGCGCCATCGGACCCGCCGGCGCCGCGACGCTCTGGAAGTTGAGGTTGAGCACGACGACGAGCGGGTCGACGTCCAGCCGCCCGGTGGCAAGGCCCTCGTCGAGGCAGTTCCTCACCGGTTCCAGCGCGTCGGACGCGCTCGTGAGCGCCGACCTCAACCGCCCCTCGTTGGCGCAGACGACGGTCATCGCGTCGGTCGCCTCGAGCGCACGGACCAGTGCCGCGGCGCCCGCCTCGGGGGGCAGCTCGCTGAGGTCCTTCACCATGCGCAGCGCGCGTCCGTTGCCGAGATCGACGAGGTCGTGCATGCCGTCGCAGCGAGTCGTCAGCGCCTCGTTCGCCGCGGCGGTGTCATACCCGTGCAGCTCCAGCAGCTTCGCGCAGAGATGCGTCTTGCCGTGCCCCGCGTCTCCGGTCAGGACGATCAGGCGCCGCTCGCTCGAGCTGTCGTCGACCACGCCCTCGAGGTAGTCGAGCGCCCGCGTGCGCAGGGACGGGTGGTCGTCGGGATCGACGTATTCCTGGAACAGCGCGCTCGAGCCCGCGTCCAGCGGCAGGTACTCGTTCAGCCGGGTGACGTGACGGTTGATCTCGTTCGGCAAGGTGCGTTCCGGGCCGCCGGGGACCGGCGACGTTCGACCCTCGATGCCCGAGGAGCGTACCCATCCGCCCCGATCCATACACAGCCGTGACCGCGTGGGACGATCGCCCACCGCGCCGCCACGGCCGCTGAGCGCGTGGCCGGCCGGGTCAGCGCTCCCGGCGCAGCGGCAGGACGTCGCCGGGTGGTGTGCAGAGCCGGCGCTGGTAGGCGATCGCGACCGCCTCGGCTCGGCTGCGCGCGGGCAGCTTCTCGAGGATGTGCTCGAT
This sequence comes from uncultured Thermoleophilaceae bacterium, assembly GCA_963846505.1. Taxonomy (GTDB): domain Bacteria; phylum Actinomycetota; class Thermoleophilia; order Solirubrobacterales; family Thermoleophilaceae; genus JACVRW01. The sequence continues at coordinate 581,237 of CAWJWD010000006.1, forward strand.
GTGCTTGCCGACCGTCTTGGGTGCGATCACCAGCCGCTGGGCGATCGCCCGCTGGTCGAGCCCGCGCGCGAGCAGCTGCAGCACCTCGAGCTCACGCGCCGTGAGATCGCCGCGCGCACCGCGAGGGGGCCGCTCCTGCGCCGGCTGCGAGGGAGCGACGCGACGCAGCACCGCGATCACCCGCGCCAGCAGCTCGCTGCCCTGCAACGGCTTGGCGAGGTAGTCGTCGGCGCCGAGCATCAGCCCCGCCTCGACGTCGGTCGGCTCGGTGCGGTCGTGGGAGATGAAGATGACCGCGAGCTCGTCGCCGTGCTGATCCTTCAGCTGACGGAAGACCTCGTAGCCGGACATTCCGTCCAGGCGCACCTCGAGCAGTACCAGCAGTGGGCGCTCGCCGGCGGACGCGGCGAGCGCCTGCTCGCCCGTCGAGTACGTCTCGACGCGCCACCCACCCCGCGCTAGCAGGGCCTCTAGGAACTCGCGTTGACCGACATCCGAGTCCACGACCATGATCGGCCCGGCGGACGCGGGGAGCTCTCGGAATCCGTTCACTCTCTCCCCCGTAAAACGATGGTATGTCCGCTCGACCCTAAACGGTCAAAGGACTCCGATTCAAGGGGGAAAATTGCATTGCATTCGATCGGGTGCACGATCTGGACGCATGGGCGCGGCTGGCAGCGAGCCGGCGGGTCCCGGCGGTAGGCTGCCGCGCGATGGAAGCTGGCGACGCAGCCTCCTCGCCATCTGACGGCATCGACCGTCGCGCTCGGCTGGCGCTGGTCGCGATGGGCTTGGCGGTGCTGATCATCGCCAACGACTTCACCGCCCTGAGCGTCGCGCTGCCGGCGATCGAGCAGGACCTCGACTCGGACTTGTCGACCGTGCAGTGGGTGATCAACGCCTACGCGCTCGTGTTCGGCGTGCTGATCGTCACCGGCGGCAAGCTCGCCGACATGTTCGGCCGGCGGCGGATCTTCTTCGTGGGCGCCGGCGTCTTCGCCGCCTTCTCGCTGCTCGGCGGCCTCGCGCAGAGCGACCTCTGGCTGATCGCCTGCCGGGCGCTGATGGGCATCGGCGGCGCGATGATGTGGCCGGCGATCCTCGGCATGACGTTCGCGATCCTGCCCGAGTCCAAGGCGGGGCTGGCGGGCGGGCTGATCATGGGCGCGGCGGGCTTCGGCAACGCGGTCGGTCCGCTGATCGGCGGCCTGCTCACCGACGAGCTGTCCTGGCGCTGGATCTTCTTCCTCAACCTGCCGATCGCCGCCTTCGGCGTGCTCGCCACGCTGAAGGCGATCCCCGCCGACGAGCCGGACGGCGCGCGCGAGCGGCTCGACTACGGCGGCGTCGCGACGCTCTCGCTCGGGCTCGTCTGCTTCCTGCTCGCGCTCGACCAGTCGACCGACTGGGGCTGGGGCGATCCACGCGTGGCCGGCTTCGTCGTCGCGTCGGTGGTGCTGCTGATCGCGTTCGGGCTGACCGAGCGACGCGTCGGACCCCGAGCGCTGGTGCCGCGCGACGTGATCGCCAACCGCGACTTCGCGGGCGCCTGCCTGGCCGTGCTGCTGATCTCCGCCTGCTTCTTCGCCGCGCTGCTGTACCTGCCGCAGTTCATGACCAAGGCGCTCGGCTACTCGGCGCTCGAGGGTGGGCTGGGGCTGCTGCCGATGATGGGCACGTTCGCGCTCGTGTCGTTCTGCGCGGGGCCGCTCTACAACCGCATCGGCGCGAAGGCGACGGTGTCGGCCGGCGCCGCCTGCATCGCCGCGGGGATGTTCCTGCTGTCGTCGATCGACCTCGGCGACGACTTCGCCGCGCTCGTCCCCGGGATGGTCGTGCTCGGGATCGGCGTCGGCCTCTTCTACTCCTCGGTCACGACCGCGGGCGTGACCGCGCTCGAGGCCTCGCGCAGCGGTCTGGCCGGCGGCATCGTCTACATGTTCCAGGTCGCCGGCGGCTCGATCGGGCTGGGCATGAACACCGCGATCGTGGCCGCCTCCGGCGGCTCGCTGGCGAGCTTCGCCGGTGGCATCGGGGACGCGTTCCTCGTCGACGCCGCGCTGGCGGCGCTGTCGCTGCTGGTCGCGCTGCTGTTCGTCGGCGGCCAGCCGGCGCGGCACGTCCTGCACGTGCGCCACCCGCTGCTGCGGCGCGCGCACGGCTAGCGCGCTCAGAGCAGTGCGTGCAGGCCCGCCGCGCCGAGCAGCGCGGCGAAGCCGAAGCAGAGCGCGGCCGCGATCGCCTGCCTGTGCGTCGTGAAGAAGCCGCTGAGGCGGTCGAGCGGCGCCTGCGCGCGCTCGCCCAGGGCCATGACCACGAGCGGCGGTCCGTAGGCGGGCAGCAACGCGATCGCGAACAGCAGGACCAGCGCAAGCGCCCGCGCTCCGTCGCTCGCGTCCGAGATCCCGATCTCGTGCATCGCCGGGAAGTAGAGGACGAGGCTGGAGAAGTTGGTCGCCATCAGGCCCACCCCGAAGGCGAACGCACGGCCGAGGTGGGGCCGGTCGTCCTCGTGGCGCTTGGGCTTGGGCGGGTCGCCGCGGTGACGCAGCGCACGCACGCCGAGCCCGACGAGCAGCAGCGCGGCGACGAGCTTCACGATCCCGCCCGCGCGCGAAGGGCTGTCCGAGCCGCCCGTGCCCGCCGCGACCGCGAGCGCGAGCACGCTCACGCCGACGAGCACGATCGCGGCGCCGCCGGCCAGCGCCCATGCGCGTGCGAGCGGGCGCGTCGTGGCGGTCAGCTGCAACAGCTGCGCGGCGACGATCGTGGGCGTGACCGCGGCGCCCAGCGCCAGCGGAAGCACGATCGCAAGCAGCTTTCCCATCGTCAGGCGGTTTCCGCCCGCGGTGGCGACTTCCTGCACGAGCGCAGGCCGCCGTGCCCGGCCCCCTAGACTGGACCGCTGCCTTCCCGGAACCCGCTCCCGGGGCGAGCGCGAGCACGATGCCCGGCACCTCGATCGTCACGACCGTCCGCGATGACCGCGACGCGCTGCGGCTGCTGCTCGACGACCTGGCCGCCCAGACGGTGGCCCCGGCCGAGCTGGTGGTCGTCGACGGCGGCTCGACCGACGGCACCCACGAGCTGCTCGCGAACTGGAGGGGACCGTTCCCGCTGCGCACGATCGAGGCGCCGGGGGCGAACATCTCCGAGGGCCGCAACATCGGCGTGCGCGCCGCCGTCGGGGACTGGATCGCCTGTACGGACGCGGGCTGCCGGCCGGCGCCCGGCTGGCTCGAGGCGCTCGAGACCGCCGGCGACGCAGACCTCGCGACAGGGATCTACGTCGTCGACGGGCAGACGCCGCTCGAGCGGGCGCTGGCGGTCTCGCTCTACCCCTCGCCCGACGAGATCGACGACGACTCGCTGCCGGTGCGGCTCTGGCAGCGGCTGTTCGGCCGCCGCTTCGAGGCCGATCACGCGACCGGTCGCTCGGTCGCGTTCTCGCGGCGCGCGTGGGAGGGCGTCGGCGGCTTTCCCGAGGACCTCTACGCGGGCGAGGACGTGGCCTTCAGCCAGGCGATCGTGGAAGCCGGGATGCAGGCGCGACTGGTGCCCGAGGCAGCGGTGCGCTGGCGCCCGCGCGGGACCTGGGCCGCCAACTCGCGCATGTACAGGTCCTACGCGCGCGGGAACGTGCGCGTGGGCGGAGACGCCAAGCGGCATCTGATCCGGCTCGCCACCTGGGTCGGCGGGCCGCTGCTGTTCGTCTGGGGCGGGCGGCTCGGGCGCCTGCTCGCCCTGCTCGGCGCCGGGGCCTACGTGAGCCTGCCGCTGCGCCGGGCCCGGCGTGCCGGGATGCCGCCGAGCGAGTGGTGGCGGATCCCGGCCGCGATCGTCCTGAAGGACAACTCGCAGCTCGCCGGAGCGGCCGAGGGCCTGGTCGACCGCGCGCGCGGGATCCGCCAGCCGACGCCCGAGCGCCGGGAGGACTAGCTGACCCCGATCGAGCGCTCGCGCGCCTACCTGGCCTCCGCTCAGACGCGCGCGGAGGGCACCGTGCCGGGCGCCGCGCTGAGGCGCTTCTTCGACCACAGCATGCTCGAGCGGGCGGCCTCGCTCGCGTTCTACGGGCTGTTCTCGCTGATCCCCGTGCTGCTGATCGCCGCGACGCTGTTCCGCCTGCTCGGCGACCCGGACGCGATCGCCGACGTCCAGCAGACGGCCGCGGACGCCGGCGCGTCGCAGTCCGTCCGCGACGTGCTCGGAGACCTGCTCGACAAGGCGCTGTCGGCCGCGCCCGAGGAGGCCGGCAGCCTCGGACTGGTAGGCCTCGGCACCCTGCTCTACGGCTCGTCGAAGATCTTCACCGACGCGGGCCGGGCGCTCGACCAGATGCGCGGCTCGGGGCGGGTGACCCGGCCGCTGCTCAAGCGCGCGACCGACCTCGGCTGGACGGTCGTGCTGGTCGTCTGCGGCTTGGCGCTGGCCGTGCTCGTGTTCCTCACCGGCAACCTCGTCGAGGACCTGTTCGACCTCGTCGGACTCGGACACGTGGGCGACGGTCTCTGGGACGTGATCCGCTGGCCGATCGCACTCGCGCTGGCCGTGCTCGCCTACGACGTCGTCGCCTGGGCCGGCCCCACCGGCGCCCGCCGGCCCTTCCGGCTCGTGACTCCAGGCGGCCTGGTCGCCGTCGGCCTGTGGCTGATCGCCACCGTCGGCTACTCGATCTACCTCAGCAACTTCAGCCGCTACAACGCCACCTACGGCACCTTCGCCGCCCTGATCATCCTGATGCTCTGGCTCTGGTTCAGCTGCGTCGTGTTCCTCTACGGTGCCGAACTGGACCAAGTCGTCGAGTTGCGCCGTGACTCGGGCGCCGGCGGCTACGAGATCCGCGTGCGCGGCCGGCTCGGCGACGAGACCGTCGCGGCACTCGGCGAGCTGACGACGACGCTGGAGCCCAGCGCCACCGTGCTCAGCGGTGAGCTGCGCGACGAGGCGCAGCTGCGCGAGCTGCTGGAGCAACTGGAGGCGCTGGGGCTGGAGCCGGTCGACGTGCGTCGCAGCGTCTGAGCGCTCGGCAGCAAGCGCCTCACCAGATCACACGCGTGGGATCGACACCGCGCAGGCGCCTGTCCGCGCTGACCAGCTTGGCGTCGTGGTGCACGGCGGTCGCGTAGATCGCGCGGTCTGCCGGATCGCCGGGAAAGCCCTCCTCGAGGGCGCCCGCTCGCACGGCAATCGAGAGGTCGACGTCGAACGCCTGGATGTCGAAGCGATCGAGCGCCTCTCCGATCCAGCGCCTGACAGGACGATCGAAGGAGATTCGGCCGCGCATCTCCAGATAGGCGATGCCTCGTTGCGTGGGTGCTTCGAGCGTTACGACTCAGCACCAATGTCAGGTGATGGGCGCCGGCTCGCAGGCGCCTAGCCCTCCAGCCGCACGCCCACCACGCCGATACAGCACGGAAGGTGCGCGGGAGCTCGGCGAGCGGCTCGCGCACGGTCTCTGCGAGCGCTCGCCGGACCTCGGCTTCACGATCGGCCTGAGCCTCGGCGCGGCCGAGTACGGCAGCGACGGCCGCAGCCTCGACGAGCTGCTGCGCAGCGCCGACGACCGCCTCTACGCGGAGAAGCGCAGCCGAGCCGCGGCGCGGAGAACGCCGCGGCGGCCGCCGCTCCCCTCACCTGAGCTGCACGCGCCCCGCGAAGCGCTCGGCCTTGCCCTTCCCCCCGGCGGAGGGCGTTACGTCCAACTGCAACCGCAGCGCGACCGCCCCGTAGCGGCGCACGAGCTTGCGACCCTGCTTGTCGAAGCGCGCGTACAGGTCGAGCTCGCCGGCGCCGGTCGCCGTGCTCGCGCTCGCGACCACCCGGCGGGCGCCGCCCTTGCGTCGCGGCGGCAACGTCAGCCGCGCGGAGATGTCGCATGCCTGCGTGCACTCGACCGCGAGCGGCACGCCACGCCGAAGCGCACGGCGCAGCGGGAGCGCCTTGCGCCAGCTGGCGTAGGCGGCAAAGGGCTCGGGCGAGGGCTTCTTGCCGGCAGGGAGTTGGCCCCTAGGCGGGAGCTGCCCGCCGGACGGAGGCTGCGGGGTGAGCGGCGGCAGCCCGGTGACGGGCTCCGCCGGGCCCTCGCAATCCGCGTCGAGCACGTCCTCGGCGTCGCTGGCCACGCCGTCGTTGCCGAGGCCGCAGTGGACCACGTCGCGCTCCCCGTCGAGCACGTCGATCGTGTCGTCGCCGTCGCCCCCGGTCAGCTCGTCCTCGCCCGCGTCGCCGACGAGCACGTCGCCGAAGCGGGAGCCGGTCAGCCGGTCGTTGCCGGAGCCGCCCCAGAGGGCCGTGGGCGCCGGTACGTCGCCCATCACGCCGGTCGACCAGGTGTCGCCGTCGTCGCCGAGCGACGCCACGATCCGCTGGACGCCGTTCGGCGGACAGAAGCCGCCGGTGCCGAGTCCTCCGTCCAGCGCCCATGGGGTGCACGGGGCAACCTGCGTCATGGGCGCGCCACCGCTGTCCTGGAGCGTGTAGCCGAACGGCGGCTGGAGGTTGAAGCCGACGGAGTTGAGCTCCCCGGGACCGGCGACGAAGCGCAGCTCGCCTTCCGCGACGGAAAGGGTCGAGGCGCTCGCGGTGGCGGGCAGCGCAAGGAGGAGCAGCAGCATGATGGGCCAGATACGAGCGCTCATGGTGCCTCTAGCAAACACCATCGCGCCGCCGAGATGCGCCGGCAGGTCCGCGATCCGACGAATCAGGTCCGCAGGCCCTGAAGCAGCGACAGCAGCGCCGGCTCCACCACGCGCCGCTCGGCCTGGGGATCCTCGGCGTGGCCGACCGTCATCGCGGCCTCGCCGAGCGCCCCGAGCAGCAGGTGGGCCAGCGGACGCACCGGCTGTGGCGTCAGCGCGCCCGCGTCCATCGCGCCCTGCAGGCCGGCGGTCACCAGGCCGAGCCCGTAGCGGGCGTCGATCTCCCGCCACTCGGCCCAGCCGAGCACCGTCGGCGCGTCGAGCAGCGCGATCTGGGCGAAGGCGGGATCGGTGCAGGTGTCGAGGAAGCTGCGCACCCCGTTGACCAGCAGCTCGAAGGGATCGCCGCTGGCGGCGGCCTCCATCTCGCGCGCGAGCGAGGCGACCATCTCCGCCTCGACCCGCTCGTGCACGGCGCGAAAGAGGTCGCGCTTGTCCTCGAAGTGGTGGTAGAGCGCGCCGCGCGTGACGGCCGCGCGCTGCACGATCTCCTCGGTCCCGACCGCGGCGAAGCCCCGCGCCGCGAACAGCTCGCGGGCGGCCGCGAGCAGCGCGGAGCGCGTGCTCTCGGAGCGTCGTGCGCGAGTGCCGATCTCGCTCTTCTCCACCAGGCAAACCTACCTTGGCTACCTTCTGCCGCATGAGGCTCCGGCCGGGCAGGGACGCGACCTCCGTCGTCGGCATCGCCGTGGCGCTGTTCTGCGTGCTGCTGCCGACCGCCGGCGCGAGTGCCGAGGGCAGCGCCGCGGCTGTCGACAAGCTCAACGCGCAGCGTGCCGCGCACGGCATCCCCGCCGGCATCGTGCACGTCCCCGAGTGGAGCGGCTGGTGCGATCTGCACAACGGCTACATGGCGCAGAACGGCATCGGCCACGCGGAGGACCCGAGCGCGCCGGGCTACACCGAGGACGGGGACAAGGCGGGTCGCAACAGCGTGCTCGCCGGCGGCACCGGCTGGGGCGCGACGAACCCCTGGGAGACGGCGCCGATCCACCTGCACCAGCTGCTGGCGCCGCGGCTCGACGCGATGGGGGTCGCCGACAGCCACGGCTACGTCTGCGCGACGACGCTGCTCTCCCGCAATCGTCCGGCACCACCCATCGACACGGTCTACACCTACCCCGGCAACGGCACCGTCCATCGGGCGAGCGAGGTGGCGGCGGAGGGGCCGTACACGCCGGGCGAGCTGGTCGGGATCCCCAAGGGCACGGAGACCGGCCCGTACCTCTACGTCTCCGTCGACGGACCCAGCTTCGACGCCTTCGCGAACGCGCGGATCGTGGCCGCGTCGCTGACCGGACCGAGCGGCCCCGTGCCGCTGAAGACCGTCGACAACGTCACGCCGGGGCTGGAGGGCTACCTGCCGCCCGGCGGCGAGCTGATCCCCGTCAACCCGCTGGCGCGGGACGCTTCGTACCGCGCCAGCGTCGACCTTACCGTCGGCGACGCGCAGACCCCGATCCATCACGAGTGGACCTTCACCACCGGCCGCACGAGCGCCCCGACTCCCGGCGGGAGTCCCGGCACGCCGGCCCAGCCGCGACGCGCGTGGCTGAAGCTGAAGCGCACCGGGCGTCACACCCGTCGTCGCATGCAGGTGCGGCTGCTCGCTTCGGCGGTGCTCGTCGGACGCCGGGCGACGCTGCGCGTGCGGACGTCGAGCAAGCCGAGGGCGCGCACCCGGACGATGCGCCTGCACGCTCGGCAGCGACTGTGGCTGCCGCGGCCGCCACGCGGCGGCGGACAGACGTCGGTGCGCGTGACCGTCGAGCCGTTCACCCGCACCGACGTGCGCTACGGCAAGACCACGCTCGCGGTCAGCTGGCAGCGACGCTGAGGGCGCCCGCGCCGCCGTAGGATCAGGCCATGTCCTCGCTCACGCTCGGCTCGGGCATCCGCGTCCACGCGCTCGAGACCGGGACCGTGCTGATCCGGCCCAGCCAGATGCGCGGGCGCGGCCATGGCCTGCGGCGCCGGGCCGCGCCGCTGTTCGATCGCGAGTGGAGCGAGCCGCTGCCGATCCTGAGCTGGGCGATCGAGCACCCCGAGGGCCTGATCGTCGTGGACACCGGTGACACGGCACGCACTGCCGAGCCGGGCTACCTGCCGCGCTGGCACCCCTACTACCGCCGCGCGGTGCGGCTGCGCGTGACGCCCGACGACGAGATCGGCCCGCGGCTGCGCGCTCTCGGCCTCGACCCGGCCGATGCGCGCTGGCTCGTGCTTACCCACCTGCACACCGACCACGCCGGCGGGCTGCACCACTTCCGCGGAGTGCCGACGCTTGCCGACGCACGCGAGCTGCGCGCCGCCGCCGGGCTGCGTGGCCGGCTCGACGGGTACCTGCCGCACCGTCTCCCGGACGACTTCGATCCGACGCCGATCGCCTGGACCGACGACGCGGTCGGCCCCTTCGACCACTCGCTGCCGCTCACCGCGGCCGGCGACGTCGTGCTGCTGCCAGCCCCGGGCCACACCCCCGGGCACCTCGTCGTGCTCGTGCGCGACGGCGAGCGTCAGCTCCTGCTCGCCGGCGACGTCGGCTACACCGAGACGCTGGTGCGCGAACGTGCCGTCGACGGCGTCAGCGCGGACGAACGAACGGCGACGCGCACGCTCGAGCGGGTCGGCGAGCTGGCGCGAGCGACGCCGACCGTCGTGCTGCCGACCCACGACCCGCAGAGCCCTGCGCGGCTGGCGGCGGCGAGCGCCTTCCCCGGCGACTAGCCGAGCAGGACCGTCTCCAGCCCTGGCAGGGCTTCGAAGTCCTTGTCCTGCGTGAGCAGCGCCGCCCCATGCGCCGAGGCGGTTGCCGCGATCCATGCATCCTGCACCCGCAACGACCGGCGCTGCTCGCGAAGCGTGGCAACGAGCCCGGCGAACACGGACGACACGCGTTCGTCGATCGGCAGCGGCGTGCTGACGTGGCGCGCGGACGTCAGCGTCGCGAGCCTCCGGGCGCGGGTCGCGGCATCGACGGCCATGTGCACCCCGAGCTCGAGCTCGGCGAGCGTCACGATCGACACGGCCGCGTCGTCGATTCCGGGCGGCAACTCGCCGAGCGGCCGTCCCTGCTCCTCGGCGACGAACAGTGACGTGTCGAGCACGGCCCGACTCATAGGTCGTCGGTGGTGTCCGGCAGCGCCTCGCGGAGCTCACGCCGAAGGCCGGGATCGGCCTGCGTGTCGCGGATGCCCTCCCAGAGCGCGAGTGCAGGCACCCAGGTCGGCCGCCGCTCGAGCGGCGCCAGCTGCGCCACCGGCCTCCGGTCGACGGTCACCTGGATCGTCTCTCCTGCCTCGACCCGTCGCAGCACCTCGCTGGTGTGATTGCGCAGCTGGCGGACCGGGATGGCATCGGGCATGAGCCGACCGTAGCACATGAGCTACACTCGTTCGAGTTGCGCGCTTATACCTAAGGGGGGTATAGTACGCCGCGTGTCCGCGACTCCTGCCGTCCCCGAGCACGTCCAGCTTCCGATCACGGGGATGACGTGCGCGTCTTGCGCCGCTCGGGTCGAGCGCAGGCTCAACGAGCTGGACGGCGTCGAGGCGAGCGTCAACTACGCCACCGAGCGGGCGACGGTGGCATACGACCCGCGCAGCGTCGAGCCGGATCAGCTGGTCGAGGCAGTCGCAGCGGCGGGCTACTCGGCAGCGCTGCCGAGCCCGAAGGCGACGGAGGAGCCGTCGACGACGGACGAGGCGAGCGATCCGCTGCGCCAGCGTCTGCTGTTGAGCGCCGCGCTGTCGCTGCCGGTGCTCGTGCTCTCGATGTCCCCCCCGCTGCAGTTCGACTACTGGCAGTGGCTGGTGCTGCAGCTCGCGACGCCGGTCGTCCTCTGGGGCGGCTGGCCGTTCCACCGCGCAGCGTGGCTGAACCTCCGTCACGGCGCGGTGACGATGGACACGCTCGTCAGCGTCGGCACGCTCGCCGCCTGGCTGTGGTCGGTCTACGCGCTCTTCCTCGGGGACGCCGGCATGACCGGCATGACGATGGACTTCACGCTGCTGCCGGCATCCGGTGGCGGCGACGAGATCTACCTCGAGGTCGCCGCGGTCGTGACCACGTTCCTGCTCGCCGGCCGCTACGCCGAGGCGCGCGCCAAGCGTCGCGCGGGGGCGGCGCTCGAGGCACTGCTGAAGCTCGGCGCCAAGGAGGCGTCGATGCTCGGGCCGGACGGCGAGGAGCGACTCGTGCCGATCGAGCAGCTGGCCGTCGGGGACCGCTTCGTCGTGCGCCCCGGCGAGCGGATCGCCGCCGACGGCGTGGTCGAGGACGGCCGCTCGGCGCTCGACATGAGCATGCTCACCGGCGAGTCGGTGCCCGTCGAGGTCGGTCCCGGAGCCGAGGTCGCGGGCGCGACCGTGAACGCCGGCGGCCGCCTGACGGTGCGCGCGACGCGCGTCGGCTCGGACACCGCGCTGGCGCAGATCGCACGCCTGGTGACCGAGGCGCAGTCCGGCAAGGCTCCCGTGCAGCGGCTGGCCGATCGCGTGTCCGCGGTCTTCGTGCCAGCGGTGATCGCGCTCGCGCTCGCCGTGCTGGCCGGCTGGCTGATCGCCGGCGAGGACGCGGCGGTCGCCTTCAGCGCCGCGGTCGCGGTGCTGATCGTCGCCTGCCCCTGCGCGCTCGGTCTCGCCACCCCGACCGCGCTGCTGGTCGGCACCGGTCGCGGAGCTCAGCTCGGACTGCTGATCAAGGGTCCCGAGGTGCTCGAGTCGACCCGGCGCGTGGACACCGTGCTGCTCGACAAGACCGGCACGGTCACCAGCGGGCGCATGAGCCTGGTCGACGTGGTCGTCGCCCCGGGCACCGAGCGCAACCAGGCGCTGCTGGTCGTCGGCGCGGTCGAGGCCGCGTCGGAGCACCCGATCGCGCGGGCGATCGCACAGGCGGCTCGCAGCGAGGTCGGCGTGCTGCCGGCGCTGGAGTCGTTCGCCAACCGGGAGGGACTGGGCGTCGAGGGACTCTTGCGTCCCACCCCGATGCGCGAGCTGCCGCTGCTCGGCGGCGGCAGCGCAGCGGCTGCCGAGCTGGAGACGCTCAGCGGAACGGATGGAGCCGTCGTCGTCGGCCGCTCCGGCCTCCTGGCCGAGTGGGGCCTGCGGCCGTCCGATGCGCTCGTCGAGGCTCGGCGCGCCGCCGAGGCGCGTGGCGACACGGCGATCCTCGCCGGCTGGGACGGCGCCGTGCGGGCGCTGTTCGTCGTCGCGGACACGGTCAAGCCGTCGTCGGCCCGCGCGGTCAACGAGCTGCGGGCGCTCGGGCTGCGACCGGTGCTGCTGACCGGCGACAACCGCGCGACGGCCGAGACGGTGGCGACCGACGTGGGGATCGACGAGGTGATCGCCGAGGTGCTGCCGGCGGGCAAGGTCGACGTGGTGCGACGCCTGCAGGACGAGGGACGCGTGGTCGCGATGGTCGGCGACGGCGTCAACGACGCGCCGGCGCTCGCCCAGGCCGATCTCGGACTGGCGATCGGGACCGGCACGGACGTCGCCATCGAGGCGTCGGACCTGACGCTCGTCTCGGGCGACCTGCGCGCCGCCGGCGACGCGATCCAGCTCTCGCGCGCGACGCTGCGCACGATCGAGCAGAACCTCGGCTGGGCCTTCGGCTACAACGTCGCCGCGCTGCCGCTCGCTGCCGCCGGGCTGCTCAACCCGCTGATCGCGGGCGCGGCGATGGCGCTGTCGAGCGTCTCGGTGGTGCTCAACGCGCTGCGCCTGCGCCGCTTTCGCCCGTCGTCGCAGCGCTGAGAGCAGCGCGCGCTTCAACTGCCGCGAAGAGCCTCACGGACCAGCGTCGGCCCGAGCCGCGGCAGGTCGCGGCGCGAGCGCGCGAAGGCGCGTTCGAGCCCGGTCGTCGCGGCGGCGCCGTGGACGCCTGGGCCGTGGCCCACGAGCAGGTGCTCCGGCCGCATCCCGCGCAGGGACGACGGCGGCCACGCGCGCAGCATCGGGTGCACGCCGACCGGCCCCGTGCCGACCGTGAACGCCTCGATCGTCCCGACCACCTCGGCGACCACGAGCGCCCGCCGCTCGGGCCACCAGAGCGCGGTCTCCCGCCAGCGCGGGATCCGCACCGCCGGGATCGCCTCGAACGGCGAGTCCGGCACGACGTCGGGGACGTGCAGGTGCGGGACGTCGAAGCGCGCCGCCAGCGCCGCGCAGTCGCGGTTGTGGCGATCCAGCAGCTGCAGCACCGCCGTCGGCGTCCCGAGCGCGGTCGCGCGGTCGATCGCCTCGGGCACGTCGACCGGGTCGATCAGCCAGACGCGCTCGCGGTCGACGAGCGCGTGCGAGGTGCGGCGCATGCGGTCGTCCAGCACCCACGAGAAGCCGAACTCGAACTCGTCGAAGGTCGGACCGGGCACGCGCACAACGGTAGTCCCCTGAACGGCCCGGGACCGTACGCTGGGATCTCAGTCGGAAGGTCGGCGCTGACGCGATCCGATGCCCGCGAGCAACGCCAGCGCCAGCGCGGCGAGCGCGAAGGCGCCCGCTGCGCCGACCCAGAGATAGGCGTTCCCGACGCTGAAGGAGTCGAGCACGTTCCCGTCGAGCCAGGCGACGAAGTCGGACTTCCCGCCATCTTCGGACTCTCCGACGCTCCGACCGAAGTACGCGCCCTCGATGGCCGGCGCGGCGTCCTCGAGGTGGTCGTTCCGCAGCAGAGCGACGACCACGCAGCCGGCGGCGGCCACGGCGAGCGCTCCGGCGAGCAGGTACAGGCGGCGCACGGCGATCACCGGACCAACCTATAGGTCTTCCGGGGACACACGCCAGGCTCGTGCATACGTCGTGGGGCCCGGCAGCGCCGGGCCCCACGCGCTCGCATCGGCGGTGGCTACGACTCACTCGGGGGCGCGCCGCCACCAGGGCCGCCGGGACCGCCTGCGCATCCCTTCCTGACCGCGGTGACCTCGAAGTCCTCGTCGACCAGGACCACCACCTCGGTGCCGTCGGCCTTGCGAACGTGCGCCTCGTACGCCGAGCCGCCATCGGCGTTCGTCTCGGTCCGTATCACGGTGCCGCCGGGCAGCCTGGCGAGCGCCGCGCGCTCGACCTTCGCGGCCACGGCGGCGCTGAGCGCCCGCTCCCCCATGCCGTTGGCTCCCGTGGGCGGGCCCGCCGGCCTCTGCGCGGCAGCGCCGCTGGACGAACCCGAGCCGGTCGATCCGCCGTCATCCGCAGCGCCGGCGATCGCCGAGCCGCCCAGGGCGAGCGCGGCCACGGCGGCCAGCGCGATCGCTCCAGTACGCACCTTGTCGAACATCTTGTGTCTCCTCATGCCGGGTCTGTTGGACAACCGGCATGCTGGGCGTCCAGGCTCGAGGCGAGCTGCGCAGCGGCTGAGGATCCGCTGAGAGCAGCCGCCACGTCAGGCGGGGCGACGGTCACGCTCGCCGAGATTGGTCGCGCAGGCCCCTTCGCAGCCCCTCGCTAGCGAGGTACCACGTGGAGCGACCCTTCCCCTGCTGGACGACGAGCCCCGCGTCGACCAGGCGCCTGAAGTCGTTGGTCGCAGTCGGCGCGGATACGTCGGCCTCTGTCGCGTACGAAGCGCGGTCGACGCCTTGGAAGAGGCTCTGCTCCAGCGCGATGACAAGGCGGTCGGGCCAGTTGCGCCGTTCCACGAGCTCCTCGAGGAAGGACCAGCGCGCTCCCGCCTCGGCGATCTGCTCCAGCCGGAGGCGAGCCTGCTCGACATGAGCCTGGACACAGAACCTCACCCAGGGGGCGGCATCGCGTTCGGGTCGGTAGCTGCCGCCCTGAACCTTCTGGAGGGTCGCGTAGTAGGCCTCGGTGTTCCGCCCGAGATGCTCCTCGATCGAAACGAACTCCGGTGCGAGCACTCCCTCGCGTGCGAGCACGAGCGACTGCACGATGCGCGAGATCCGGCCGTTGCCGTCACGGAACGGGTGCACGGAGACGACGTGAAGGTGGGCCATCGCAGCGCGGACGGCCACGTGAGCGTCCAGGTCGCCGCGCTCGAGCCATTCGACCACCTCGCCCATGAGCGCCGGCACGTCGTCATGGGACGGTCCGACGTACGCAGGCGGCCCGCCGCGCGGGTTGGTCACCTCGACGCCACCTCGGCGGTACAGGCCCGGGTCCTTGTCCCTCTGGAAGAAGCACGCGTCGAAATGCAGGTCGAGGATGACCCGGTCGGCCCACTGGAACGCCGGGTCGACGGACATCACGCCGACGTGATCCATTGCCCGTGCGTAGCACGACAGCGCCATGCGGTCGTCGTCGTTCGGATCCAGCGGCCCGTCACCGCTGGCAACCTTGATCGTCTCTTCCTCGGGGACGTGGAAGCCCTCGATCTCGATCGAGCTCTCCGCCGACGACGCTCGCCACTGCCGGCGCAGAGTTCCCAGCCATGGGCCTGCGCTGCCAGCCTGGTCGCCAAGGCGTCCACGTAGCTCGTCGAATTCGACCAGCTGGCGCGTGAGGGCCTTCGTAACGGGAGGCGTCGAGAAGATCACGTTGAGAGTATATCCGATTATTCGCATAATCGGATATACGCACTCACGGCTACCTCGCTACGCCGCGACCAGAGCGCGCGGTGGCTTGGTCCGCGCCTCGTGGCGCAGGCGGGCGGCCTCGAGCTCCAGCAGATGCTCGGCGGCCCACTCGTACATCGTCATCAGCGGGCCGGTGAGACTCCAGCCCAGCGGCGTGAGCGAGTACTCGACCTTGGGCGGGACCTCGGCGTACACCCGCCGGGCGATCAGGCCGTCGCGCTCGAGTGCCCGGAGGGTCTGCGTCAGCGTCTTCTTGGAGATCTCGCCGGCCTCGTAGAAGACCTGGCTGTAGCGCCTCGTGCCGTTGGCGAGCAGGTAGAGCACGTCCACGCTCCACTTGCCGCCGAGCAGGTCGAGCACGGTATGAGTCCCGTGGATCATCTGGTGATCGGTGGCTTCCTCGCGATCCGTCACGGCGTAGGCCATACGCGATCACCGTACGAGCACGACGCCGCCGACCAAG
Source organism: uncultured Thermoleophilaceae bacterium (assembly GCA_963846505.1). Lineage (GTDB taxonomy): Bacteria > Actinomycetota > Thermoleophilia > Solirubrobacterales > Thermoleophilaceae > JACVRW01. The sequence goes on from CAWJWD010000006.1 coordinate 596,937, forward strand.
AGGCACGGCCTCTCAGCCGATATCGAATCGCGAGCGGCGAGCGGGTTGGACGGCGTCGCACCTGGCGCTGTCCGGACACCGCCTGAGCGTCCGGACCTCCGGCTGCCCACGCCGCCAGCGCAGCTCGAGCAGCAGCGACGCGGCGTTGTCGCCGTAGTCGAGCTCGCGCAGCCGGCGACCCGCGTTGACGCGATGCACCAGGACGTAGCGGCCGGCACGCAGTCCCGTCAACGGCAGGTACTGGCCCTCGAGGTTGGCCGCGTAGTCGTCGCCGTAGCCCACCGAGATCCCCTCCTCGACGCCGAGCAGCTCCGTCGCCTCGAGGCCGCAGCGACTCGTGTAGACGGGCTCGTCCGGCGCGGAGGCCGGCGAGCGCCCCCTGACCGAATAGCGGTCGCCGAGGCAGAAGCCCGTCTTGCGGTCGCTGACCGCCGGAACGCCGCTCCCGGCGCGACGCAGCCGGTAGCGCTGGAAGCCCAGCAGGTGCCAGTGACGATGATCGGGGGAGACGACGTAGCGGAGCTTGCCGACCTCCCGAACGATCTTCCGCGGCGCACCGTCGCGCTCGACAAGCTGGTCGGCGGTCATCGCCGCCTCGTCGAGGCTCGCGCGGCGGCCGTCGACGACCAGCGGCCCGTCGCCGACGTTGCTGACGGCGGAGCGGAAGCCGAGCCGGTAGACGGACCCGGATCGGGTTATCGCCAACTTGGTCGGGAGCGCCTGGTCGAGGTCGGGCAGCCGCGCCGGCCCGCTCGCGGCTGCGCCGGTGCGCGCCGCGACGACGAGGGCCGCGACGCACAGCGCGATCGCCAGCGTCACTGGCAGCAGTCGTCCGAGGAGCACCCCGACCAGCCTGTCGTCGGCGGGGGCGGCGGGTGGCTTCACGGTCTCGGCGAGGCTACTCGGAGGCCTGGCTCGAAGGGGGCTCACGGCCTCCCCAAGGGTTCCTCGAGGTGCCCGGCGAGCACGGTCTCCGCCCGTAGCGTGCGGACGAGGGCGATCGCCCGCTCGCCCAGCCCCGCTAGCGGGCTCCCGAAAGGAGACCCATGCACATGGCCCTCGAGCGACCATTCTCGTTGCTGGCGCTCGTGGTCGGCCTCGCGATCGCCGCTCCCGCCGATGCCGCGGCGGCCACGTCCGCCGATCCCGTCGCCCACAGCGCCGGCGGCGACGTCCCGCCGCTGAACCCCGCGGTCGTCGCGGTGCCCATCAAGCGCACCGGGAATGCGATCGACGCTGCAGCGAACGCGATCGACGAGGGCAAGGGAGCGACGGCCGCCGGCCCGCTGAGGGCCTCGCGCAAGTACCTGATCCGCTCCTACCGGGGTGCGAAGTACCTGATCGCCAATGCTCCGGTCCCGCCGCCCGAGGACGCCAGGGCGAGTTCGAGGAAGTTCCTCAGACTCGCTCGCCGCTTCATCCGGAGCTCCCGCGCCGGCGGGCACTCGGCGCGTCGCTGGATCCGCGTGCACGCCAGCCAGGACGACGCCGTGGGGCCGACCTTCGCCGACGCACCGACCGCCGTCTTCAGCGTCTTCACCAGCCAGTACGACGCCGCGACGGCGGCCACCGGGATGCTCCCCGACACGAAGGGCAACCTGCTCGGACGAGTCAAGACGACGCTCGACACGGCGATCGTCCTGCGCAACCGCCTGGTCAGGATCGTCGCCGTGGCCGCTCCGCCACCACCGCCCGAGGACGCGGCGCGGGCGGCGCAGGATCCCGACGACGTGACCACGTTCGACGTCGTGATGCCGGGCGTGGCCGTCCTGCTCAACGACGAGCTCCAGCAGATGCAGGCGCTGGCCCAGGACACGACCGTCCTGCCCGCGTCGATCGCCGCGCTCACGAGCGCGCTCGCCGCGGACAACCAGATCCTGAACCGGGTGAACACGCTGTGGCCACCCGCCACCGAGGACTGAGCCCCGAACGCCGGACGAATGGAGGACCCATGATCAGACGACTGATGGTGCTCGCGGCGGCGGCGCTGGCCGCGGTGGCGATCGGCCTCGTGCCGAGCGCATCGGCCCAGACGCCCGACCCGGACGCCGGCCTCGACGACACGGCCGTCGGCGGCCTCGACCAGACCGACCTCGGCGAGCCGCTGGACGAGACCGACCAGCCCCCCACGAACAACCCGGCGGCGCCGGGCGGGGGAACCGGGACGCCCACCGCTCCCGGTGGGCTGCTCGTCGTCCCGGGGCCGCCGGTGACCGTGATCGTCAACGTGCCCAATACGGCGAAGGGAAACGCCAAGCTCAAGCGCAAGACCGCGAAGGAGAAGCGCCGCCTCGCACGCAAGCGCAAGCTCGCGCGCAAGCGCAAGGCTGCCGCACGCAAGCACCGGCAGCAGCGGCAACGGCGCGCTCAGCAGCGGCGCTAGCCCGGACGCACCCGCCCGCCCCGAGCAGCTCGCCGCGTGAGGCGGTCACGCGGCGGCGAGCGAGACCGCCGGCTGCGACGGGGCTGCCGCGGCGGGCTTGGCCGCTCGGGCCAGGGCACGCAGGAAGTCGGCCGTGGCCTCGTTCTCGGTGTCCGGCAGCGTGAGAACGGCAACGTCGAGGTCGGGCTCGGCACGTTCGAGAGCGACGAAGCGAACGCCGGGCGCCACGTGTCGTTCGACCACCGACTCCGGCAGCAGCGCCATGCCGGCGCCCGCGGCCACCGCCGCGAGGACGTGCTCGACCCGTGGCTCGGCCACCTCGGTCAGCGCCGGAGCCAAGCCGGCGTCGCGACAGAGGGACGCGACCGCGCTCTGCAGCGCCGGGTCGGTGTCCAAGGGCAGCACGATCAGTCGCTCCGGGGCCAAGCGCTCCAGGGCGATCGCGGAGGCCACGGCGTGGGGGTGGGTCACCGGCAGCGCCGCCACGACACGCTGCCGGCCGCCGGGCGCGGCGCGCAAGCCCCGCGTGGGAGCCGGCAGACCCACGACCGCCACGTCGAGTCGCTGGGCGCGGACCTCCTCGAGCAGACCCAGTGCCGAGCCGGTTGCGAGACTCAGCTCCACGCGCGGAGCGCTGGCGGCAAGCACGCGCATGGCGCGCGCGACGCTCGCCGGCAGGAGGTCCGGCGGGTAGCCGATCCGCAGCCTCGCGGCAGCGCGATCGCGGGCGTTGCGCGCAGCCATCGTCGCTACCTCCGCCTGTCGCAGCACCCGCCGTGCCTCCTCGAGCAGGGCTGCGCCGCCGTCGGTCAACGCGACGCGACGCTGGGTGCGATCGAAGAGCCGGACGCCGAGCTCGACCTCGAGCTTGCGCACCTGCTCGCTGACGGCCGGCTGCGCCACGTGCAACCGCTCCGCCGCGCGGCGGAAGTGCAACTCCTCGGCGACGGCCACGAAATACCTCAAATGCCGAAGTTCCATGCCAGGCTCCTCCATGACGGCAGTGCGGGAAACCGGATGTTCCCTCGAGCGGGCACGCGCGTCGTCGGGCACGGGACGACTCTCGAGACTGCCCCGGAGGACGCAGGCAGGCCTGCCCCCTACTCCCGGCGGAGTACGTCGTTCGGCACGACGCAGCTTGCCCGCTGCCGCGCCGACCGGCAATCGGTCTCGCCAATCGAGCATGAGCGTTTGCCGATTGCAGTTTCCTCGTGCAACCGGCAGGCTCCAGCTCATGTCGGGCGCATGGATCTGCGGACCGCTCGCGGTCGTCGCCGTCGTCTTGGCGGTTCCCTCCGCCGCGCTCGGCGGCGGCGACGAGCCGCACCTGCCGCCCAGCGCCGGGCCGCCGGGGCCCTGGGACGGATCGTCTCCGGGCAGGCCCGGCCCCTCGGGGTCGCCGGGCGCGAGGCGCTGCCGGCTGACGAGCGTGCGCGCGGCGGGCCCCGGATCGGTGCTGGGGCTGTACGCGCAGCGCGCCCGCTGCGACGACGCGCGACGGACGGTGCGCGCCTACCAGTCGTGCCTGCGTGGCGCGGCCGGTCGAGCCGGTGACTGCTATGCCCGCATCGACCGCCGCTGCGTCCAGCCGGTATTCCTCGGCCGTTGCCGGACGCACGACCGCTTCTTTCGCCGGTCCGTGTCCGGCTACCGCTGCGTCGAGCAGCGCCGCTACCCGATCGGGGGGCGCTACGACGGCACCGTCACCTGCGTCAGGGGCCAGCGCCGAATCGTCCACCGCTACACGCTCTTCGACAGCACGTCGATCGCGGTGGGGCGCGAACGGGACCTGCGCTCGGCCTGGGCCAACCCCCGCTTCCGCAAGATCGAGCTGACGCACGACGTCGTGCTGCGGGCGTGCCGGCTGGGCGACCCGATTCGAGAAGCGGCGGGGCCGATCGAGCTCGACGGCCACGGTCACACGCTGCGCCAGGGCTGCTTCGAGAAGCGGCTGCTGCGCCAGGACGGCACGGGATTCGTCGAGCTGCGCAACGTCACGCTCACGCGCGGGGGCAGCGACGGCCCTGGCGCCGCGGTCACGACCCGGGGGGAGATCAGCGTCGTCGACTCCGAGGTGGTCGACAACCTCGCCGAGGAACCGGGCGGCGGGATCATGTCGCAGCGCCGCGCCACGATCGTCCGCTCGGTCATCACCGGCAACCTCGCCAACGACGACGGCGGCGGCGTCTACGCCCGGCGCGGCGGCATCCAGGTCTACGACTCCGTCGTGAGCAGCAACCTCGTCGACGGCTCCGGCGGCGCGCTCGGCTCGACCGGGGACATCCTGGTCGTCCGCTCCCACGTCGACGGCAACACCACCGACGGCGACGGCGGCGCCATCTACGCCGACGAGGACGGCGACGTGACCGTGATCGACTCCACCGTCAACGGCAGCACCGCGGACGGTCCCGGCGGCGCGATCTTCACGCTCGACGGCGACGTCACTGTGGTCAACTCGATCCTGAACGGCAACCGCGCCGACGACCGCGGCGGCGCGATCTCCGGCGAAGCGACGGTGACGGTCGTGAACTCGACCATCGCGCGCAACGCCGCGGTCGCCCACGCGGGCGGCGGGATCTGGGCACGTGGCGACCTCTACGTCGCGAACTCGACCGTCAGCGACAACTACGCGGAGGGCCAGGGCGGCGGCATGCTCGGCGCCGGCACCGTCGGCCTCGTCAACTCGACGGTGATCGACAACATCGCGCCGGTCGGCGCGGACGTCGGCGCGGGACGCAGGTTGGACGCGTTCGGCTCGATCATCGGCCCGGCAAGGACCAACAGCGCCGGGGGCCAGGTCCAGCCGACCGGGACGAGCTGCCAGGTAAGCGGCGCGAGGTCGTTCGGCTACAACGTCGTCGCGGACTCGTCGTGCGGCCTCGCCGGCCCCGGCGACCTCGTCGGCGCGCCGCCGCTGCTGGGCCCGCTGGCCGGCAACGGCGGACTCGGCGAGACCCGGTTGCCTCAGCTCGAGAGCCCGGCGCTCGATCGCATCCCCCTTCCCCACTGCGGGTTCGCGCCCTTCGGGGACGTGCTCGAGGGAGAGCAGCATCTCGCGGGCCTGGTCGAGGACCGCCTGGCGCTGATCGCCAAGGACCAGCGCGGCGTCCCGCGCCCGCAGGGCGCGGGCTGCGACGCCGGCGCCGTGGAGCTGAGCAGATGAGGCGCCGGCTGCCGCTCGCCGGCGCACTGCTCGCCGCCGCGGCCCTGCTGTTCGCGGCGGCGGGATCGGCCAGCCCCGACGGCAGACCCCGGATCCGTGCCGCCGGCGAGGACTCCCCCTGGCCGCGCACCCCCGCGCTGCGGCCCAACGTCCGTGCAGTCGCGTCGGTGGTGCGCGATCTCGAGCACAAGACCGAGCTGATGGAGTTGTCGGTGGACCGTTACGCCGCCTGGCTCGCGTGCATCCGCGGCGTGCCCGTGAGCGAGTACGGAGACCCGGACCGCCAGTTCGGCTACGCCTACGACGAACGCGACGGGACCAGTCCGGGTCACATGCCGGCGCTCGCGATCGACCGCAAGAGCCGGCGCGGCAAGGAGGACTACCTCTTCCTCGCCTTCTCGCGCCGGGGCGGCTGCCGCAGCGACGCCCCCCTGCCCGGCGGGACCGCCGATCCGGCCTCGGCGCGGGCGTCCGCGCGACCCACGGTGAGGAGCCTCGAGCGGAGGGTCAAGCGGCTGAAGCGCTCCATGCGCATGCTGCTGGCGGCCTCCGAGCACTTCGACGAGTGGGAGTCGTGCGTGTCCTGGGTCCCGGTGACCGAGTACGGAGATCCGAGCGGAGCGTTCGGCTATCTGTTCGGACCCAGGGGCGCCGCCACGCCCGGCTACCGACCCGCGCTGGCGATCGATCGCAGCGACTGGGACGACCCCGACTACATGTTCCTGGCGTTCGTCGGCGGGGACCGCCCCGGCCGGACCTGCCAGGACGAGCCAGGAGAGGCGGTCGACTGACGTGCGCCACGTGCTGCTGCTCGCCTGCGTCTGCGTCGCCGCCCTGGCGGCCGCGCCGCCGGCGTTCGCCGGCGAGAACGACGAGTCGTCGCTTCCGGACAGGGTGGAGGAGCTTCAGCAGGAGCTGGACTCCCTGATCGAGGAGGTCGAGGACCTGCAGGAGCCGGTGGAGGAGTTCTCCCTCTTCGACGAGTGCATGTACCTGATCGGCGTGAGCGCGCATGGCAAGCGCGACGGCAGCTCCGGCTACGTCTTCGGGGCGCGCGACCAAGCCCGCCGGCCGGCGCTCGCCATGGACATGCGCGGCTTCGGCCTGCCCCAGTTCCAGTTCCTGGCGTTCCCCGGCGAGGAGCCGCCGAGCATCGAGTGCAACGAGGACGCGGGCGAGGAATTCGTCGACGGCTAGCCGTGCTCGCCGGGATGCTGCGGCGGCTCCGAGCCGAGCGCGTCGCGCAGCGCGGCGCGGGACCTGATGCCGAGCTTCGGGAAGACGCGATAGAGGTGGGCCCCGACGGTCCTGTGAGACAGGAACAGCCGCTGTCCGATCTGCTTGTTGGTCAACCCGGTGGCGGCGAGCATGGCGATCTCGTGCTCCTGAGGGGTGAGCGACTCCGGCCCCCCGCCGTCGTGCGGCGTGCTGAGGCCGGTGGCTCGGAGCTCGTTGCCGGCCCGCGCCGCCCACGGCCGCGCCCCGAGGCCGTCGAAGGTCTCGAGCGCCGCCGTCAGTTGCGTCCGTGCCTCGCCGATGGCCTGGTCGCGACGCAGGTGCTCGCCGTACGCCAGCCGAACGCGCGCCAGCTCGAACGGCCAGCGCTCGACACCGCTGATGCCCAGCGCTCGCTCGAACAGGTCTGCAGCATCCTCCTCGAGGGCGACGAGCGCCTCCGACGCGCCGGCCAAGAGAGCCAGCCGCGGCGACAGACGACCCATGTTCGCGGTGCGCATGGCCTCGACGTGGACGATTGCCTCGGCGTGACGGTCGGTGTGCACCGCGGCCTCGACGAGATCCAGCGTGGCCCAGAGCCCGAACGGGACGTAGGAGTCCAGGACGCCCGGCGGGCTGAGGGCGGCGGCCTGCTCGTACGCCTGCTCGTACTCCCCGTGCCCCAGGGCGATGAGCAGCTCTACGTGGCGGGCGTACAGGACGACGGTCCGCGCTCGTCGAGGCGCCGCCCAGCGGATCATGTCGCCGCTCAGGGATCGAGCCGTGCCCTCGTCGCCGCGGCCGGCGGCCAGCAGCGCCAGCGTGAACCACATCGGCCACTCGAGCAGGCGATAGCCATGGGCGTCGCAGAGCTCGAGGCCCTCCTCGGCCATCGCCTGGGCTTCGTCCCACCGCCCCGTGCTGAAGCCGCCGAGGGAGAGATGGGCCAGCGCCACGATGCCGGAGGCCACGGCCCCGCCCTCCCGCGCGTCGCGAACCACGCGCCAGTGAGACTCCCGGCAGCCCTCGCTGCGGTCGACGAAGAAGGCCGCTCGCCCGATCCACACGATGCGGTCGGGATCGGTCTCCTCGTGCAGGCGGGCGATCAGCGCGTCGAGCTCGTCGAGCGCCCCTGGAGTCACTCGGGTCGGGTCGACGAAGAGGACCGCGCACAGCGCCAGCAGCACGGGAGCGGGCTTCAGCCGCGCGACCGCGGCATGGAACGGCGCCCACAGCTCCTGTCGCCCACCGCCGAAATAGCAGATGAAGAGCAGGGTGTTCAGCGCTTCGAGCAGTGCGGTGTCGGTCGGGTCGGACCGCCCCGAGCGGCTCTCGATCGCACCGACGAGCAGGCGGTGCGCGGTGTCGACGTCCCCCTCGCCGTTGATCAGCAGGTTGGCGGTGGCGACCGCCGCCTCGAGCGAGCCCCCGGCCTCCGTGTCGGCGTTGCGGGCGTCGGCGAGCAGTTGGGGCGCGCTGCGCAGCTCGCCCGTCACGTTCGCCCCGAGGTAGGCCGCCTCGGCCAGCCGCCGGCCCCGGTCCGCCCCACGCGGGCTGAGATCGGCGGAGCGCAGCATCGCGGCGACGGCGGCGACCGCGTCGCCGCGCCCCAGCAGGCGGCGGGCGGTCTGCTCGAGCAGGCTCGCCACCGCCTCGTCCGGCTCGATCGTCGCTTCGGCCAGATGCCACGCGCGGCGCTCGGGCTGCTCGACGAGGGCCTCGGCCAGCAGCCGATGGGCGCGGCGACGCTCGCTGCTGCTCGAGAGCTCCACGACCGTGGCGGAGACCAGCGGATGCCGGAAGATCAAGCGGCGGCTGTGCTCGTCGACGTGCACCAGCCGCGCCCGTTCGGCGGGCACCAGCGCCTCGAGCGCTTCACCCCCGTCCACGGCCAGGACGCAGAGGTCGCCCGTGCCTTCCAACGCGCTCGAGAGCAGCAGCTGCAGGGTCGTGCCGGGGAGGTCGGAACGCGTGCGGCGAACAGGGCTTGCAGGCGGCGGCTATGGGGCAGCGCGCCCGGGAAGGGTCCCAGCGAGATGCGTTGCGCCCCGCTCAGCGCCGCGGGCAGCTCCAGCAGCGCCAACGGATTTCCCTGCGCCTGCGCGAGGACGTGCCGGCGCACCGTGGCGGCCAACGCCGGGAAGCGCTCGCCCACCAGGGCCTTGGCGTGATCGTCGTCGAGCGGCTGCAGCTCGAGCTCGGGCAGCCCGCCGCGGTCGAAGAAGCCCTCGGAATCGGACCGCAGGGCCGCGACGAACCCGACACGGCTGTCGGCCAGGCGGCGTGCGACGAATCCGAGCACCGCCGCGCTCGGGCGGTCGAGCCACGGCAGGTCGTCCACGACGAGCAGCAGCGGACGGGCGGCGGCGGCCTCGCGCAGCAGCGCCAGCGCAGCGTTCGACACGATCAGGCGATCGGCGGGCGGGCGGCCGCCGCCGAAGCCCAGGGCGACCGAGAGCGCCTCGCGCTGGACGGCGCCGAGCTGCTCGAACTCGGCCTGGAGTGGCAGCAGCGCCTGGTTGAGGCCGGAGAAGCTGACGTCGGCCTCGAACTCCACTCCGGCGGCGCGCACCACCTGGGTCCCGGCCGCCGCGGCCTGCTCGGCTGCGGCGTCGAGCAATGCCGTCTTGCCGACGCCCGGGTCTCCCGACAACAGCAGCGCCCCACCGTGGACGGCGGCCTCGCCCAGAAACGACCCGAGCAGCTCGAGCTCGCCATCGCGACCGACCAGCGTCGCCGGGGCGCTTCTTCGCAGAGCTTCGACGTTGCTCACATGCTTCGCCCTCCTAGCGGCAGCAAACGCACAGCTTACGACTAAGAAACAGTCACTGTCATGGTCATTTGACACAAGACTGAACCGTCGCGCGCGACGGAGACTGCGCGGCATGGACCTCGAGCTCTCGGTCAACGGCTCGCCGCATGAGCTCGAGCTCGAACCGCGCGTCAGCCTGCTCGACGCGCTGCGGGAGCACCTGGACCTCGCCGGCACCAAGAAGGGCTGCGACCAGGGCGCGTGCGGAGCCTGCACGGTCTGGGTCGACGGACGCCGGGTGCTCGCCTGCCTGACCCTCGCGATCGCCTGCGAGGGCCGGGAGGTCACGACGATCGAGGGGCTGGCCGCCGACGGAGAGCTGCACCCGATGCAGCGTGCGTTCGTCGAGCACGACGCCTTCCAGTGCGGCTACTGCACCGCCGGTCAGATCATGTCCGCGGTGGCGCTGCTGGGGGAGGGCAACGCCGCCACGGATGCGGACATCGCCGAGTTCATGAGCGGCAACATCTGTCGCTGCGCGGCCTACCCGAACATCCGCGCGGCGATCCGGGAGGTCCGGGATGCGTCCGTTTAGCTACATGCGCGCGACCGACGTCGACGAAGCGGTCGCGACCGTCAGCGCCAGTCCGGCGAACGCGTTCCTGGCGGGCGGCACGACGGAGGTCGACCTCGTCCGCCTGGGCGTCGAGCGCCCCGATCTGCTCGTGGACATCAACGCGTTGCCGCTCGGCGGCGTCGAGGAGCTTCCAGACGGTGGCCTGCGCATCGGCGCGCTCGCCCGCATGAGCGACGTCGCCCGCATGCCCGTAGTCGTCGAGCGCTATCCGGCCGTAGCCCAAGCGCTGCTGCTGGGCGCCTCGGAGCAGCTGCGCAACATGGCGTCGATGGGCGGGAACCTGTGCCAGCGGGTGCGCTGCGGGTACTTCCGGGACGGCATCTCGCCGTGCAACAAGCGCGAGCCCGGCAGCGGCTGCTCGGCCCTGGACGGGCTCAACCGCGGCCACGCGATCCTGGGCGCCAGCGAACATTGCATCGCCACCCATCCGTCGGACGTGGCCGTCGCCCTCGTCGCCTTCGACGCGATCGTGCACACGGTCGGACCGAGCGGCCCGCGGACGATCGCGATCGACGACTTCTACCTGCTGCCCGGCGACACCCCGCAGCTGGAGCATCCGCTCGAGCACGGTGAGCTGATCGTGGCGATCGAGCTGCCGCCGCTGCCGGTCGCCCGCCGGTCGCTCTACCTCAAGTTCCGCGACCGCCGGTCCTATGAGTTCGCGCTCGTGTCCGTCGCCGCCGCCGTGCAGGTTCGGGACGGGCTCCTCACCGAGGTCCGCGTCGCCCTCGGTGGGGTCGCCACCAAGCCCTGGCGCGCACGCCGCGCAGAAGCGCAGCTGATCGGTGCGCCAGCCACGGCGCAGGCGTTCGCGGAGGCCGCGACGGCGGAGCTCGGCACGGCGACGGTGCGCGAACACAACGCCTTCAAGGACGAGCTCGCCCAGCGGGCGATGTTCCGCGCCCTGACAACGGCCCTGCGGGGAGGGACGGAGTGAGTCCCGCCATCGGCAGGCCCGTCGACCGCGTCGACGGTCATGAGAAGGTCACGGGGGCCGCCCGCTACACGGCGGAGATCGCCCTGCCTGACATGACCTACGCCGCGCTCGTCGGTGCGACGATCGCGAGCGGCCGGGTGCTCGAGATCGACGCCGGCCGAGCGGCCGCCGCCGACGGGGTGCTGGCGGTGCTGACGCACGAGAACCTGCCGAAGATCGCCGGGCGGCCGCGGCTGCTGCCGTCGCTCGCCGGCGGGCCGGCGCCCGGGGAGAGCTTCTTCCCGCTGCAGGACGACGTCGTGCACTACGCCGGCCAGCCGGTCGCCGTCGTCGTCGCCGACTCCCATGAGCGAGCCCAGCACGCGGCCTCGCTGCTGGCGCTCGGCTACGAGCGAACGGCGTCGACGACGGTGATCGACGAAGGTCGCGACAGCGCCTACGAGCCCGAGCGGCTGTTCGGCGGGCTGCTCCCCGCACGCAGCGAGCGCGGCGACGTCGAGGCCGGGCTCGCCGACGCGGCCGTGCGCATCGACGTCGCCTACCGGTTCGCCGCCAACCATCACAACCCGATCGAGCCCTCGGCGACCACGGCCGTCTGGGACGGCGACGAGCTGACGCTCTACGACTCGACGCAGGGCATCCGCGCAAGCCAGCTCACGGTGGCCGAGCTGCTCGGGATCCCCGTCTCGGACGTGCGCGTCGTCGCCCGCTTCGTCGGAGGCGGCTTCGGCGGGAAGGCCATGACCTGGCCGCACGTGACGCTCGCCGCCCTGGCCGCTCGCCACGTCGGGCGGCCCGTGAGGCTCGTCCTCACCCGCGCCCAGACGTTCACGTCCACCGGCCACCGCGAGGAGCAGGAGCAGCAGCTGGCGCTCGGCGCGACGCGCGACGGGCGGCTGACCGCGCTGCGGCACCACAAGCTGTCGATCACGTCTCCGTTCGACGACTGGGCCGAGCCGGCGACCGGGGTTTCCTCGCAGCTCTACGCCTGCGAGAGCTACGAGGGCGTCCATCGGCTGATCCGCGGCAACACCATCACCCCCACCTTCACGCGCGCGCCGGGCGAGGGAGCGGGGATGTTCGCGCTCGAGACGGCGATGGACGAGCTCGCCTTCGAGGTCGGGGTCGATCCGGTCGAGTTGCGCCTGCGCAATCGCGCAGAGGTCGACGCGCGCGGAAACGCCTGGACCAGCGACGGCCTCGAGGACTGCCTGCGGCGCGGCGCCGAGCTGTTCGGATGGCCGCAGCGAGACCCGGGTCTGCGCTCGCGCCGGGACGGCGACCGGCTGATCGGCTCCGGGATGGCGGCCGCCGCCTATCCGATCGCCTTCCCGATGCAGGTCCAGCGCGCTCGCGCGCGCGTGTATGCCGACGGCAGCGCCGTCGTGCAGACCGGCACCCAGGAATTCGGGACCGGCGCCACGACGGCGATGACGCAGGTCGCGGCCGACGCCCTCGGCGTCGCGCTGGACGCCATGCGCTTCGAGGGTGGCGACACCGACCTGCCCAACACCTCGCCCTCGGTGGCCTCCGCGGGCGCCGGCATGGTCAGCGCCGCGGTGCACGCCGCGGCGACGGCGTTGCGCGACCAGCTGGTGGCGATGGCGGTCGCCGACGGCGACTCCCCCTTGCACGCCGCGGATCCGCAGACGGTGGTGGTGCGCGACGGGCGCATGGCGCTGCGAGACCGGCCCGAGACCGGCGAGACCCATGGCGAGCTGCTGCACCGCAACCACCTGGCGGACGCCGAGGCGCTCGGGAGCTGGCGCCCTCCGCCCCCCGACACGCCCCACGGGCTGCTGACCTTCGGCGCCCAGTTCGCCGAGGTCGCCGTCGACCCCGAGCTGGGACTCGTACGCGCGCGGCGGCTGGTCGGCGTCTTCGCGCCGGGGCGTGTGCTGAACGCCAAGACGGCCCGCAGCCAGCTGATGGGCGGCATGCTCTGGGGCGTCGGTCAGGCGCTGCTCGAGGGCAACCGGATGGACCCGCGCCTCGGGCGCTGGGGTGCGACCAGCCTCGGCGACTATCTGGTGCCCGTCAACGCCGACGCTCCGGACGTGACGGTCGAGTTCGTCGAGGTCACCGACACCGTCGTCAACCCGCTCGGGGTCAAGGGCGTCGGGGAGATCGGTCAGGTGGGGGTGGCGGCGGCGATCGCGAACGCCGTCTTCCACGCGACCGGGCGGCGGGTTCGAGAGCTGCCGATGACCCCCGAGCTGGTCATGAACCGATCGGACACGGCGGCGTGACCGCGACCGCGGCGTCGAGGCCGGACAAGCTCGTACTGCTCGATCGGCGTGACCCGGCCGGGGTGTCCAGGCAAGCTATGTCGTCGCCGGTGGTACGGGTCCTCGTCGCCGACGGCCAGGCGCTGGTGCGAGCCGGCTTCCGCGTGCTGCTGGAGGGCGACGGCCGGATCGCCGTCGTAGGCGAGGCGGCTGCCGGCGAGGAGGCGATCTCGCTGACCGCCCGGCTGCGTCCCGACGTGGTGCTGATGGACGCGACGCTGCCGGGGCCGGACTGCGTCGAAGCGACCGCCCGGATGGTGGCCGAGTCGGGCGTCGCGGTGCTCCTGCTGGCCGCCTCGGAGGACGACGACCGCATCGTCGCGGCGCTGCGCGCCGGTGCCAGCGGGCTGCTGCTCAAGGACACCGACCCCGCCGAGCTGATCAGGGCGATCGAGGCGCTCGCACACGGAGACGCGCTGCTCTCCCCCGCCCTCACGCGCCGGCTGATCGCCGAGCTCACCGCGCGGCCCGAGCCCCGCGTGCCGAGCTCGGGCCTGCTCGCCGAGCTGACCGCGCGCGAGCGCGAAGTCATGGCGCTGGTGGCGCAGGGCCTCAAGAACGACGAGATCGCCACGCGGCTGGTCATCACCCCCGCCACGGCCAAGACCCACGTCAGCCGAGCGATGGTCAAGCTCCACGCCCACGACCGCGCCCAGCTGGTGGTGTTCGCCTACGAGGCCGGGCTCGTGCTCACGCGCGTCGGTGCTCCGGCGCTCCGGCAGCCGGTCACAGCTTGCGGCTGAGCTGGCTTGCCAGAGACGGCCGCGTCTTCGCGCGAGACGTCTCGTAGTACGTGCAACGGTCGCCGCGCCCGAGCTTCGCGATCTCGTGCGCCCAGCGGTGGAGGATGTTGGCCTTCGCCTGCTCGACGGCCACGCCGCTCAGGTCCTCACGCGGCACGATCCACGCGATCGCGTATCGATCCCAGTCGAAGTCGCGGTGCCCCTCGACGATCGTCATGTCCATCGTGACGAGCACCCATGGGGCGTCGCAACGTTCGCCGATCGTTCGAACGACGTCCGGATCCGTGCGCTGGACGGCATCGAAGTCCCGCACCGTGTCGACGTCGAGGCCGCGCGACCGAAGTCCCTCGACGAGGCTTCTCGCGGTCAACTGCTCGTCGAGGACGAGACGACCCACGACGTCCCTCAGAGGGTGACGGCGGCGAGGGTCCAGCGGACGGACTCGTCGACGTCGCGCTCGTCGAGGTCGTAGTCCTCGATCAGCAGCGCTCGACCGTCGTCGTCCGCGGCGATGCGGGCAACGCGCTCCACCGGCCATCGGTGTCCCTTGACGCTGGGCGCTCCGCCGAGCTTCTCGGGATCGACCTCGATGCGGGTCAAGCCGAGTTCTCTCGCGAGCCATCCGCCCTGGCGGAGCACGTCCGAGGCTTGGTCGAAGAGCTCCGGCTCGAGGACGATCTGATCTCCGGGCCGCCCGATCTCGACGTACTGGTCCTCCGCCGTTCGAAGCGCGATGACGCCACGATCCCGCTCCAGGCCGTGATGGGCCACTCCTACCGCGGCCTCCAGGAGCGGCCAGCTGCGATGCGATTCGCCCGCCTTGCGTATCGCCAGACGGATGTCGTCGTAGCCGAAGCCCTGGGCATGGAGCCAGTGCACGACGATGGCCTCCGCCACGTCGTTGAACGCATAGCGGTTCGCCGGCGGCCCCGCGTGGATCGTCGGTCGGATCAACCCGTGGCGAGCCCACTGCCCGATGCGGTCGCCACCGACCCCGGCGAGTTGCCCTGCACGGCGAGGCGAGAAGACGCCGAGCGACCCGGGACGTTCGGCGATGGCTGAACGCGAAGCCACCATGACGGAGAGTTTCGCAGTCGAGCTCACGCCGTCGGCGGCCAGCGGGCGGCGGGTCGGAGGCGGCGTGGGCGAGGCTAGGCGCCGGCGCGCCGGTTCGGGCGCTCGCTCGGACCGACGTGCTCGCGCAGCCAGCGCACGAGCGGACCGGCGCCGTCGAGTTGCTTGCGGATGCGCGAGCCGGCCGTGGGCTCGTGCAGCCAGGCGGCGAGGTCGTGGCGCCGGGTGACGACCAGCCGGCGGCGCTTGAGCAGCTCGATGCGCGGATGGTCGGCGGCGTAGCCGCGAGGTCCGCGGCTGAGGTCCGGCTCGTTGAGCTCGAGGCCGGCCTTCGTCGCCGCGCCGAGTGCGCGGGTCAGCGCGGCCGCCTTCGGTGCGGCGTCGATCGCGCGGCGGTAGCGGTCGACCTGGTCGGGCGCGGGATTGTGCAGGCCGGCGGCGACCAGCAGGCCGTCGAGCGACAGCTCGACGTAGTAGCCGCCGGCGCCCTCGTAGCCGACTGCCAGACCGACGTGCTCCTTGATCGGCGGTGCCTGGTGGAAGCGGGTGTCGTTCCAGGGCCGAAACAGGTGCGGGCGGCCGAGATCCGAGAGGTCCGCGGCGAGTGCCTTGGTCGGCGCGACGACCTGCTCGTCGTAGCGGGCACGGTTGGCCTTGAACCAGTCGCGGTCGTTGTTGGCCTCGAGCTCGCGCAGGAACTCGACGGTCTCGGGCGGGTAGCCGCGGAACTCGGTCACGCGCGTGAGCCTACCCGCGTGCTGCAGCCGCCTACGACCGCCGTCGACGCTGTCCCCGCGCCGCTCGCGCCCTGCGGCTCAGCAGCAGCGCACCGAGGACGCCGCTCGTCACAGAGCCCGCGAACACGCCGATCTTGGCGGTGTCGATCACGGTCGGATCGTCGTAGGCCAACTGAGCGACGAACAGGGACACCGTGAAGCCGATGCCGCCCACGGCCGCGATGCCCCAGACCTGCGCACGCTCGACCCCGTCGGGCAGCTTGCCCCAGCCCAGCCGCAGGCCGAGCAGCGTCGCCCCCGCGATGCCCAGCAGCTTGCCGATCACCAGGCCGGCGACGATCCCCCAGGCGAGCCGGCTCTCCAGGGCGTCGCCGAGCACGCCGCCGCCGAAGTCGACGCCCGCGTTGGCGAGCGCGAACAACGGCACGACGACGAAGGCGCTGACGGGGTGCAGCCGGTCCTCGATGATCTCGAGCACCTGCTGGTTGGCCACCGGTCGGGCCGGCGTCAGCAGCCCAAGCGCGACGCCGGCGATCGTCGGGTGCACGCCGGACTCCAGCATCGCCACCCAGACGACGAGCCCGACGGGGACGTAGGCGACGATCCAACGTACGCCGAGCGCGCGCATGCCGACCACCACCGCCAGCCCTGCCAACGCTCCTGCGAGCCACGCGAGTTCGATGTCGGACGAGTAGAAGACCGCGATGATCGCGATCGCGATGATGTCGTCGACGATCGCGATCGTGAGCAGGAACAGCTTCGCCCCGGACGGCACGCGGTCGCCGAACAGCGCCATCACGCCGACGGCGAAGGCGATGTCGGTGGCCGCCGGGATCGCCCAGCCGTCGACCTGGCCGCTGCCGGCGGTGATCAGCACGAAGATCAGCGCCGGCAACGCGACGCCGCCGACCGCCGCGACCGCGGGCAGCAGCGCGGTGCGACGGTCGTTCAGCTCGCCGACGGTCAGCTCGCGCTTGATCTCGAGTCCGACCACGAAGAAGAACAGCACCATCAGCCCGTCGTTGACCCAGTGCTGCAGGTCCTCGCTGATCGAGAGGTCGCCGACGCCGAGCGTCAGCTCGGTGTGCCAGAGGTCGCCGTAGGAGTCGCCGATCGGGCTGTTGACCCAGATCAGCGCGATCACCGTCGCCACCAGCAGCACGACGCCACCGGCCGTCTCGTCGCGCAGGTACTCGGCGAGCGGGTCTAGTGCCTTGCGCACGGGCGCCACAGCACGCTTGACGGGGGAACGCCTCACGACCCGAGCCTATGCAGGCGGGCGGCGCGTCCGGCGGACGAACGTGATTCGCTCCCAGCCGCCGTGTGCTCCGTCTTTGCCACCCCCGCCGACCTCTCCGGCCTGCGCGACAAGGTCGCGCTCGTCACCGGCGGCGCGAGCGGGATCGGGCGCGCCACCGCGCTGGCGCTCGCCGAGGCCGGTGCGGAGCTCGTGATCGCAGACGTCGCGCTCGCGGCCGCAGAGGGGGTGGCGCAGCTCGTCGGGGGCCACGCGATCGAGACCGACGTCTCCGAGTTCGAGCACAACGAGGCTGCCGTCGCCTTCGCGACCGAGCGTTGCGGCGGCCTCGACCTCGTCTTCCTCAACGCCGGCGTGACCAGCGGCTGCGGCCTCGGCGAGGACTTCGAGCTCGACAAGTACCGCCGCGCGATGGGCGTCAACCTCGACGGCGTCGTCTTCGGCACGCACGCCGCGCTGCCCGCGCTACGCACCCGCGGCGGTGGGTCGATCGTCGCCACCTCGTCGCTGGCCGGGCTCGTCGGCGTGCCCCCGGAGCCGATCTACACCGCCAACAAGCACGCGGTGGTGGGTCTGACCGCGCGCGCTCGGCCCGGCGCTGGCCGGCGAGGGCATCCGCTTCAACGCCGTCTGCCCCGGCTTCGCCGACACGCCGCTGGTCGAGCCGATCAAGCCCGGCCTGGCCGAGGCGGGCTTCACGCTGCTGAGCGCCGAGACGGTCGCCGAAACCGTCGTGCGCGTGTTCGCCGGCGAGGCCAGCGGCGAGTGCTGGTTCATCCAACCGAACCGCGAGCCGGCGCCGTTCCGGTTCCGCGGCGTCCCAGGCCCCGGGGAGGGCGCATGAACTTCGAGCCCAGCGACCGCGTCAAGGACTTCCAGGAGCGGCTGCTCGCGTTCATGGACGAGCACGTCTACCCGGCCGAGCAGGCGTACGTGGACTACGTGCGCGCGTCGGACACGCCGCACGTGCACCCGCCGATCATGGAGGAGCTCAAGGAGGAGGCCCGCCGGCGCGGCCTCTGGAACCTGTTCCTGCCCGACCCCGAGCACGGGCCGGGGCTGAGCACGCTGGAGTACGCACCGCTGGCGGAGATCCTCGGCCGCACGATGATCGGCCCCGAGGCCACCAACTGCTCGGCGCCGGACACCGGCAACATGGAGGTGCTG
Source organism: uncultured Thermoleophilaceae bacterium (assembly GCA_963846505.1). Lineage (GTDB taxonomy): Bacteria > Actinomycetota > Thermoleophilia > Solirubrobacterales > Thermoleophilaceae > JACVRW01. Next base: position 615,291 of record CAWJWD010000006.1, read on the forward strand.
CACCAGTTCGGCAACGACGAGCAGAAGCAGCGCTGGCTCGCGCCCCTGCTCGACGGCGACATCCGCTCCGGCTTCGCGATGACCGAGCCCGACGTCGCCAGCTCGGACGCGACCAACGTCGCGATGCGCATGGAGCGCGACGGCGACGACCTGGTCCTCAACGGCCGCAAGTGGTGGACCACCGGCGCCCTGCACCCGAACTGCCGCATCCTGATCGTGATGGGCAAGACCGATCCCGAGGCCCACGTCTACGCCCAGCAGAGCATGGTGCTGGTGCCGCTCGACACGCCCGGTCTGGAGATCGTGCGCAGCCTGCCGGTGTTCGGCTACACGGATCCCGAGGGCCATGCCGAGCTGCGCTTCACCGACGTGCGCGTGCCGGCGGACAACGTCATCGCCCAGCCGGGCGCCGGCTTCCTGATCGCCCAGGCGCGCCTCGGCCCGGGACGCATCCACCACTGCATGCGCGCGATCGGCGCGGCCGAGCGTGCGCTGGAGCTGCTCTGCCGCCGCGCCGACGCGCGCGAGACGTTCGGCAAGCCGGTCTCGACGCGCTCGAACATCCGCGACTGGATCGCCGAGGCGCGCATCGAGCTCGAGATGGTGCGGCTCCTGGTGCTGAAGACCGCCTGGCTCGTCGACACCGTCGGCGGCAAGAACGCGCGCATCGAAGTCGCCGCGATCAAGGTCGCCGCGCCCAACGCCGCGCTGAAGATCATCGACCGCGCGATCCAGGTCCACGGCGGCGCCGGCGTCTCCGACGACACCCCGCTCGCCTGGATGTGGGCGCACATGCGCACCCTGCGCCTCGCCGACGGCCCCGACGAGGTGCACAAGCTCTCGATCGCCCGCCGCGAGCTGCGCCGCCAGCGCGGCGACGAGGAACCGCTGCTCTAGCCAGCAACGGAAGGGGGCCGGTGGCGGCCGGCCTCCAGCGCTCCTGGAACTCCTTGCGACGATGCCTCTCGAGTGCTATAGCTAACTAGAACATTAAGTTTTCCGGATCGTTCTAGCACCCCCCAAGGAGGGGTAGAGCGCAGCGCTGCTCGAGAGGAGGTCGTCTAGCCGTAGCGCAGGCCGTCTCGTCGGGTTCTGCTTTGGGACCTGGCGCCTCCCCAATGAGAGGACGAACCCAGCATGAACGTCAAGCTTGGCCGTCTTGTGGTCTCGATCGTCGCGGTGCTCAGCGTCGCGGCCGTCGCAGTCCCAACCGCAAGCGCAACCCTTACAACTAGAGCAACCAGAGGAGAGGACAGAGCCCTTGCCAGAGATTCCGCCTTTACGAGAGGTGTCCTCGCAGCCAGATGTCCCACAACCACATTCGTGGGCACCGTCGCCGGTGACGGGCTGAGCGTCTCAGGCGAGCTCGACTTCTCCAACGCCGGTAGAACCACATGCACCGGCACCTTCGGCGTCTCATGTGAGGTCACCACAAACGGAAGAACCCCCACAAGAATCACAATGAGATCAACCGCCTCAGTCGCGGGCGTCTCCGCCACCTTCGATCTCGTGCTCGATTCCGACTTCACACTCGAGATCATCTGCCTGGGCGGCGGTGTCGTCTGCACAATCTCAGGAATCCAGGCCATCAGAAGCGGTGGCAGATACCAGCAGGGCACCCCCTCGAGACGCAGCATGGACGCAAGAGGGATCAGATGCGGCGAAGGCGGCACCGTCGACTACACGGGCAACTACACCGTCACCGGGACCCTCACCATCTCATAGGAAAGCGCCTCTCGCCCGAGACCATTCGTGGGGGCCGGCATATACCGGCCCCCACAACCCCTTGCCCTTCACCGCGGGCTAGCATCGGCGCCGTGCTAGCCGCCTACGCCGAATCCACCGACGCCGACGATCCCCTCAGCGGCCTGCGGGTCGACCAGCGGCCCGAGCCCGAGCCGCGCGAGGGCTGGGTCACCGTCGACGTGCGCGCCGCCGCGCTCAACCACCACGACCTCTGGTCGCTGCGCGGCGTCGGTCTGCCCGAGGACAAGCTGCCGATGATCCTCGGCTGCGACGCCACCGGCATCGACCCGGACGGCAACGAGGTGATGGTGCACGCGGTGATCGCCAGCGACGGCTGGACCGGCGACGAGACGCTCGACCCCAAGCGCACGCTGTTGAGCGAGCTGCACCCCGGCACGCTCGCCGAGCAGGTCGCCGTGCCACGCCGCAACGTCGTGCCCAAGCCGGCGGCGCTGAGCTTCCAGGAGGCCGCCTGCCTGCCGACCGCCTGGCTGACCGCCTATCGGATGCTGTTCACCAAGGGCGAGCTCGCGCCGGGGCAGACCGTGCTCGTGCAAGGCGCCACCGGCGGCGTCGCCACCGCGGCGATCACGCTCGGCGCCGCGGCGGGACTCCGCGTCTGGGTCACCAGTCGCGACGAGGACAAGCGTGCGCGAGCGGTCGAGCTCGGCGCCGACGAGGCCTTCGAGAGCGGGGCGCGCCTGCCCGAGCGGGTGGACGTGGTGCTCGAGACCGTCGGCGAGGCGACCTGGAAGCACTCGCTGCGCTCGCTGCGACCCGGCGGCACGCTCGTCGTCTCCGGCTCGACCAGCGGCGGCAACCCGCCAGCGGACCTGCAGCGCGTGTTCTTCCTGCAGCTGCGCGTGGTCGGATCGACGATGGGCACGCGCGAGGAGCTCGAGCAGCTGGCGCGCTTGTGCGAGACCAAGGGCGTGCGCCCCGAGATCGATCGCGTCCTGCCGCTGTCGGAGGCGCGCGAGGGGCTGGCGGCGCTGGAGCGCGGCGAGGTGTTCGGCAAGGTCGTCTTCGACGTCGCGTAGCGACCGCGCTTCCCAGCGACGCTCTCGAGCGCGAAGCATCTCCAAAGCGTAGACTCGCGTCGCTCATGGCAAAGCGACTCGTCGTCTGCTGCGACGGAACCTGGAACAAGCCCGATCAGGTCGCGCCGACCAACGTCTACAAGCTCGCCCGCGCGATCAAGACCGAGGGCGACGACGGCAAGCCGCAGCGCTTTCACTACGAGGCGGGGGTCGGAACGCGCCGCTTCGAGCGCCTCCGCGGCGGAGGGCTGGGCTTCGGCCTCTCGCGCAACGTGCGCTCCTGCTACCGCTTCCTGGCCCGCTGCTACGAACCCGGCGACGAGCTCTTCTTCTTCGGCTTCAGCCGTGGTGCCTTCACCGCGCGCAGCACCGTCGGCCTGATCCGCAACTGCGGCATTCTGCGTGCCGAGGAGGTGGATCGCGTCGACGAGGCCTACCGCCTCTACCGCAACCGGGCCGACGACGCTCACCCCACCGGTCGCGAGGCCGAGCTGTTCCGACGCCAGTACTCCCACCCGGATCCCCGGATCGACTTCGTCGGCGTCTTCGACACCGTCGGCGCGCTCGGCATCCCCCTGCGCGTACCGGGACTGACCAAGCGCTGGAGCTTCCACGACACCGAGCTCAGCAGCTACGTCGACAACGCCCATCACGCGCTCGCGATCGACGAGCTGCGCAAGCCCTTCAAGCCCACGCTCTGGCAGCAACAGCAGCCACCGCCCGAGAACCAGACGCTGGAGCAGGTGTGGTTCGCCGGCGTCCACTCCGACGTCGGTGGCGGCTACGCCGACTGCTCGCTCGCCGAGTCGGCGCTGCTGTGGATGGTCGAGAAGGCGAGCGTCCGCGGCCTCACCTTCGAGTCCGACCACTTCCAACCCGCGACCGGGACCATCGACGACCAGCGGCGACGGACGGGTGCCCAGGTCGCCCCCGACCCGCTCGGCACGCTGCACGACTCGATGACCTTCGGCTACCGGCTGCTCGGCAAGCTCCGACGCCCGATCGAGCACGGCAACGGCGCCGCCGTGCACAGCAGCGCCGAGCTCCGCGACGCCGAGCTGCCGGGCTACGACCCGCCGAACCTCGCCGCGTACCGCGGCTAGCGGGCTACCTAGTAGGCGTTCGCGTCGATGCCGAGCTTGCCGTCGAAGGCGGCAACTGGCAGCTCCGGCACGGCTCGCAGCAGCACCGCGAGGCCTCGCCAACGCAGAGGAGGGCGCCGGCATCCCTGCCGACACCCTCCCGTCGTACGTCGGAGCAAACGCAGCGGAGCCCTAGCGACGAGTGGCCTGCCTGGCCTTCTTGACGGCCCGTCGCGCGTCGCCGCTCAGACGCCGATCACACCGCGTCACCGGCCGGCAGCGCGTGCGCCGTCCGGCCCGGCAGCAGCCGGGACGCGACCACGATCCCGACCGCCAGCACCGTCAGCTGCAGCAAGCTGCGCTCGAACGCCTCCGCGACGTCCGGTCCCGCGCCGAAGAAGATCAGCCCGGTGACGGCGACGCCGAGGGCGAAGCCGACCTGCTGGGTCGTCGACAGCGCCCCGGACGCGGACCCGGCCTGCGCCGGCTCGATCTGTCCGAGCACCGTCGAGGTCAGCGGCGTGAAGCAGAGGCCGATGCCCATGCCGACGAGCACGAGGCCGGGCACGAACGGCCACAGCGAGCCGCCGACGCCGACCTCCGCGGTCGCCCAGGCCAGCAGGCCGAGGCCGTCCACTAGGCAGACGCCGCCCGCAGCGACGACCAGGCGGCCGAAGCGCTCGGTCAGCTTCGGCGCCGGCCCGGAGACCGCGACGTAGGCGACCGCGAGGATCGTGAACACGAGCCCCGCCTCGAGCGGGCCGAGCCCGCGACCCTGCTGCAGGAACAGCGCCAGGTAGACGAAGAACGACGCCGGCGAGCAGGATCGGCAGGGCGGCCCAGGGGGCGCGGGCGGATGGCGAAGGAGTGGTCATGGCGGCACCATCGCGCCGCGGGGGCATGCGCTCAATGACCTCGGGGGTAAGCGCGTTGCGACACTGCTCCGACCCGTGGCGATCCTGGCGCTGAAGATCCTGCTGGCCCCCGCGTGCGTGATCGCCGTCTCGCTCGCCGGCCGGCGCTGGGGGGCGACGGTCGCCGGTCTGCTCGGCGGCTTTCCCGTCGTCGGCGGGCCGATCCTGCTCGTCGTCACGCTCGTGCACGGCGACGACTTCGGGACCGACGCGGCGGCGGGATCGCTGCTCGGCCTCGCGGCGGTGGCGCTGTTCGTCGTGGTCTACGCGCGTCTCGCTCCACGGCTGCGCCCGCTGCCGACGCTGCTCGCCGGCTGGGCGGCGTTCTTCGCCGGCATCGCGCTGCTCGGCCTGCTCCGGCCACCCGTCGGCGTGGCGTTGGCGATCGCCGTGCTCAGCTTCGAGGCCGGCCGCCTGCTCGTACCGGCGCCGGCGGCCGCCGCGTCACCTGACCTCGCGCTGCCCTGGTGGGACATCCCCGCCCGCGCCGTCGCGGCCCTGGCGATGGTGCTTGCGATCACGCTCGCGTCGGGCTCGCTCGGCGCGACCGTCAGCGGCCTGCTCGCCCCCTTCCCGATCCTCACCAGCGTGCTGATCGTCTTCACCCACCTCCACCACGGCGCACGCGAGACCCAGGTGCTGATCCGCGGCTTCCTGCTCGGCTTCTACGGCTTCGCCGCATTCAGCTTCGTGCTCGCCGTCGCCCTGCCCGAACTCTCCGCCGGCACGTCGTTCCTGCTGGCGGTCGTCGTCGCGGCGATCGTGCAGCTTGCCCTCGGCGCCCAGCCAGGACGCCGGATCACGCACACGCGTGACCAGCGTCCTGGAGCGGTGAACGGGGCTAGCCGGCCTCGGAGAAGGCCAGCTCGCCCTCGACGACCTCCTCGGTCTGCGCCGCCCTCGGCGGCTCGAGCACGAGCAGCGCGATCGCGATGCCGACGACGACGAGCGCCGCGGCGATGCCGAAGGCCAGGCGGTAGCCGCCGGTGAGCGCCTGGACGACCGGATCGCCGGCGTCGCGCAGCGCGTCGGTGCGGGTCGTCGAGAGGCTCGCGAGCACGGCCAGGCCGAGCGCGCCGCCGACCTGCTGGGTCGTGTTCACCAGACCGGAGGCGAGGCCCGAGTCGGCCGGGGTGGCGCCCGACATCGCCATCGTCATCAGCGCCGGGAACGTCAGGCCGGCGCCGACGCCGAGCGGCAGCATCGAGGGCAGCACGTCCACGAGATACGAGCCGTCGACCGGCGCGCGGGTGAACCAGGCCAGGCCGGCCGCGATCAGCGCGAGGCCCGGGAGCAGGATCGCCCGCGGGCCGAAGCGCGTCATCAGCCGCGCGGAGAAGCCGAGGCTCAACACGCCGATGCCGACCGACACCGGCAGGAACGCGAGGCCCGTCTCGATCGCGTCGTAGCCAAGCACGCGCTGGAGGTAGAGCACGCCGAGGAAGAACATCCCGAACAGCCCGGCGACCATCAGCACCTGGATCAGGTTCGCTCCCGCGACGTTGCGCGAGCGCAGGATGCGCGGCGGCATCAGCGGTTGCGCCGCGGTCAGCTGACGCGCGGCGAAGCCGGCCAGCAGCGCGATCGAGACGGCGCCGATCGCGAGCGTGCCCGCCGAGCCCCAACCGTGGTCGGCGGCCTGGACGATCGTGTAGACGGCGAGCATCAGCCCGCTGACCACGAGCGCCGCGCCCGGGACGTCCGCGCCCTGCTTGAGCCCGATCCCCGGCTCGCGCTCGATCAGCCGCGCGCCGAGCACCGCGGTCGCGATGCCGATCGGCAGGTTGACGAAGAAGATCCAGTGCCAGGAGAGGCCCTGGGTCAGCACGCCGCCGGCCAGCAGACCGATCGAGGCGCCGGCGGAGGCGACGAAGCTGTAGACGCCGATCGCCTTCGCCTGCTCGCGCGGCTCGGGGAACATCGTCACGATCATCCCGAGGATCACCGCGGAGGTGAGCGCGCCGCCGACGCCCTGGACGAAGCGGGCGACGATCAGCACCTCCTGGCTCTGCGCGAAGCCGCAGACCGCCGAGGCGACGGTGAAGATCGCCAGGCCGGTCATGAAGACCGACTTGCGGCCGATCAGGTCGCCGAGGCGGCCGGCGAGCAGCAGCAGGCCGCCGAAGGCGATCAGGTAGGCGTTGACGACCCAGGCGAGGCTCGACTGCGAGAAGCCCAGGTCACTCTGGATGGCGGGCAGCGCGACGTTCACCACCGTCGAGTCGAGGATGATCATCAGCATCCCCGCGCAGAGCACCACGAGCGCGATCCAGCGCCCCCGGTCGACGTGTTCCTCATCCCGGCTTACGACTTCGACGATCTCGGACATGGTCCGGGACCGTAGCAGATCATCCCGAACGGGATGATCTGGGTCAGGATGACATTTTCTTAACAGGAGGGACGTCCGGCGCCTTGCTCCGGCAGACGAGCGCCGTCAGGCCCTGCAGCAGTCCCTTGCGCTCTCGCTCCGGCAGCGCTCGAGGATCTCGACCTGGACCTGGTCGATGATCTTGCGCGCCTGGGCGACCTTGCGCTCGCCCTCCTTGGTCACCGCGATCACGCGCACGCGGCGATCGGTGCTCGACGGCCGGCGCTCGGCCCAGCCCGGCCTTCTCCAGCGCGTCGATGGTCACGACCATCGTCGTCTTGTCGAGCCCGACGAGCTTGGCGAGGCCGATCTGCGTGCGGTCCTCGACGAGGGCGGTGGCGAGCACGAAGTAGTCGCGCGGTCGAGAGCCCGAGCGGCTCCAGCGCGGCCGCGTACTCTGCGGCAAGCGACGCCTTGGCCTGACCGAGCAGCCAGCCGAGGTCGGTCGTGAGACAGTCCGGCGAGACGACCGTCGGGGCCTCGGGGGTCTCCATGCGCGTTGCCATTTGACCTTGATGCTAGAGCGTCGCGCCGGCGCGCTCGTCGCGTGCGAGACTGCTGGCCTCGATGCCGACCCTCGCCGACGAGCTCGCCACCACCCCCGCCGAGCGGGCGTCCCTCGACACGCTGCGCGATCTCGTCGGCGGGCCGAACGGGCCGATCGAGCGCCACTCGATTCGGGTCTTCCTGATCGCCGAGGAGCTGGCCAAGCGCGGCGGCATCGACGCCGATCGCGAGCTGTTGCTGTGCGCCGCGATCCTGCACGACGCCGGCCTCTACCCCGGCGCGGCGACGAAGGCGGCCTACGTCACCGACGGCTGCGTGCTCGCCCACCGGCTGCTGGAGGACGCCGGCTGGGAGCCCGAGCGCGTGCGCCTGGCCGGCGACGCGGTCGAGCGCCACCACGAGCTGCGTCCGCAGTGGTCGCGCGGCGCCGAAGTGGAGCTGCTGCGCCGAGCGGACCTGGTGGAGGTCAGCCAGTGGACGATCCGCTTCGGCATCCCGCGCTCGTTCCTGCGCTCGCTCGAGCCGCGCCTGCCGCGCAAGGGGTTCGTGCCCGAGGTGCTGCGCCAGCTCGGCATCGCCGCGCGCCAGCGACCCGCGACGCTCTGGCGCATCGTCTTCCCAGGCTGAGGCCCGGGGAGTAGCCTTCTCTGCGATGGCCGCTCAGTGCACGCACCTCGACTCGATCGAGGTCACCGAGGTGCCGGACGAGATCCCCGGCTGCGAGGACTGTCTGCGCGAGGGCACCCGCTGGGTGCACCTGCGCATGTGCCAGACCTGCGGCCACATCGGCTGCTGCGACAACTCGCCCCGCCGCCACGCCACCGCGCACTTCGACGAGACCAAGCACCCGATCATCCACTCCGCCGAGCCCGGCGAAGACTGGAGCTGGTGCTACGTCGACGAGCTGGCCTTCCGCGTCGGCGCCAGCTGAACGCGTTCCGAGTCCAGCAGTCGGTGAACCTTTCGCCGAACGAACCACATCGCGACGAACAGACCGACCATGGGGAGCACCGTCGCCAGCGGGCTCCACTCGCTCGCCTTCGCAATGTGCCCGTAGGCGGTCACCACAACGCCCAAGAGCACCGTCGGGCCGAAGAGGAGAACTCTCTGGCGCTTGATACTCATAGTCATCACTGTACCAATCCTTCCAAGAAGCTGGTCGCGAAGATCGAGAAGGTGACGGCCCCTCCCCAGAACGTCCCGTCGTCCACCGCCTGGTCGCGCTGATCGAGCTCGACGCGCCGAAGCCGGAGGTGCTGCGGACGCCAACGGCTGAGCACCACCACGCTGTGACGACCCTCACGTGAAGCGGTCGGCGCCGGCGCTAGCGTTGCCGGAGTGTCGGCGTTCACGTTCGGCGTCCGCTACGTCCTGCCGGGGGTGTTCGTCCTCGCCGGCTTCGTCTGCCTGATCGCGCTCGACGGCAACCTCGCCTGGGAGGGCGCGGCGCTGTTCCTCGGGGCCGGCCTCTCGATCCTGCTGCTCAACCAGTTGCACCGCTTCGGCGTCTCCGGTGACGTCGACCGCGATCACGAGGACGCCGCACGCACCTACTTCGACGAGCACGGCGAGTGGCCGCCGGAGGAGCCGCGCACGCGCCGCGAATGGCGCCAGCCCGAGAACATCGACCAGCCTCGCGCCGATGCACCGTAGTACCTGAGAGCTAGCGCTTGGGCGTCTTGCAGACGAAGCGGGCCTTGCTCGGCTTGCAGCGCGCGAGCGGGCCGAGGCGGGTCGTGCGCTGGGCGCTGCGGATGAAGCGGGCGTTCGCCGGGCGGCCCTGGCGCAGCCGGGCCACCGCCCGCACGCTCACGCGACCGGCACTCGCCGCGGCGACGCCCTTCAGCGTGGCGCTCCGCTTGCGCGTGACGCGGATGCGCTGCGAGCCGGCCGACGGCGTCGCGACCACCTGGTAGCGCTCCGCGCCGGCCACCCGTTCCCATGCGATCCGCAGCGTCGTCCCGCGGCGTCGGACGCGCAGCGAGCCCGGCTTGCCAAGACGCGCGGACGGAGCGGCGAAGCGGGCGACGGTGCGCTGCTCGGCCGGCAGCCCGGCGAGCTCGAAGCGCGCCTGGACGGTGCGCCGCCCGCGTCCCGGCGCCGGCGTCCAGCGCAGCGTGCCCCGGCCGCCCTCGACGGTGCCGATCGTCTTCGCCGCGCCCCCGGCGGCGAGCTCGACGAACGTCACCCGCTGCGAGGGCCGGCGGCGCACGTCGTAGGCGAGCGTGCGCGTCGCACCGCGGCCGCGCACGCGTGCGCTGACCTTCGCGTCGGGCGGATCGTTGGCCTCGGTCACCTTCGTCCCCCCCGGCGAGCCGGGCAACTGCTCGATCCGGTACAGGCCCGGGCGCGGGTCCTGCAACCCGACGACGACGAGCTTGGCCTGCTCGGAGCGGATCACGCGCAGCGTGCCCTTCGCCTCCACGCCCGGTCCGGCGGAGCTCTCCAGCACCTGCCCACCGGGGCCGGTCACGCGCACGCGCGGCGCGGCGTCGCCGCCGTCGAGGCGGATCGCGCGGCTCGGGTCGCCGCGCCGGACCCGCACGCTGTAGACGCCGCCGCCCTGGGCGGCGCGCGCCCCGCGCACGTTCTGCTCCGCGAACGGCGACCACTTGCAGCCGTCGAGCGGCCAGACGCTGATGCTGAACGGGCTGTAGCGCACGCCGGCACCGACGTTCACCGGACCGAGCTCGATGCAGCCGGCCAGACCGCGGCTCGAGATCAGGCCGACCGCGCCGCGGCAGATCACGTCGATCAGGCAGGTGCGCACGTTGCCCATGAGGTTGAAGCGCCCGTTGCTCGTGTTGAACTCGCCGGAGAGGCCGCCCTCGAACGTCAACACCCCCGCGAAGCCCTGCTGGACGCTGCCGCCGAAGGCGACGTAGCCGGGGTACTCGTAGAGGAAGTAGCCGTTGCCGAGATGCACCGAGCCGACGACCGGCACCTTGACCGAGGCGTCGGCGCTGATGCCGACCGTCGCCGTCGTGTGCGTGCGCCCGTAGAAGTGCGCCGGGAAGCCGTTGCCGGCCTCGTCCCGATTGAACACGTACGGCGCGCTCGGACTCGGGAAGGCGAGCACCAGCCGCCCGTCGATCTCGTAGACCTCGAGGGCGGTCACCTTCGCGTTGCCGGTCACCCGCGTCGGGTCGAGGCCGACGCCGAAGCCGATGCGGCCGAGCGCGATCCCCGGGAAGAGCGGGATGCCCGGCGGCGGGAAGGTCAGCGACGCGCCCGCGAAGTTCAATCGACCGCCCTTGATCAGCACGTAGCCGTTGGGCGGGACCATGTCGAGGCAGGTGCCGCCGATCACGCACGCTCGACCCTGCCCGCGCCACTCGTCGACCGCACGCGTGTAGTCGATGCGGAAGTCCTCGACGGCGAGCGCGCCGACGTCCGCGTTCAGCGGACCGATGCGCAGGTCGTCGACGATCAGGCCGGCCGCATGGGTCGCGCGCAGCGTCATCTGGGACTGGAAGTCCACCCCGCCGCGCTTCAGGAACTCCGGCAGCTGGAGGCTGGCGACGATCTGGGCCTCGGCAGGCGTTGCGCCGTTGGGCGGCAGCAGCGTCACCTTGACGTCGCCGGCGAGCTTGAATCCGCCGATGCTCGGCAGCCCGTTGGCCAGGCGGGGGAACTGCCCGAGCGGGATGCGTCCGCCGACGTCCTTCGTGCTCATGGTGAAGCTGGGATCGTTGTCGAGCCGCAGGTCGCCGACGCGCATGCGCGCGTTCGAGCTGACGATCGCGCCGACCTGCGGGAAGACCGCGATCGCCGCGTTGCCCTGCGGCGTGAACGTCACCCCGTTGACGGTGATGGTGCCGCGCGCCAGGTAGCCGTCGGTGAGGTTCAGCACGGTGCCGGCCATGCGCACGCCCATGTACTTGCGGCCGGAGGCGAGCAGCACCGTCTGCAGCACCTGGATGATCCCGCGCTCGGCCGTCGGCACGTCCGCGGGACCGGTGATCGGGTCGAGGCAGCCGTGGATCTCGAGCGAGCCGGAGCGCATGACCGAGTCCCCGAGGCAGAGTCGCTTCAGCCGCGCGGGCGAGAGCAGACCCCCGGCGGGGCCGGCGACGTAGACGGGGTCGGCCGCGGCGAGCTTCGCGTCCACCTTCGCCGCCGCCCCGCCGAGCTTGGCCGCAGGGGCGACGAACGTCTGCGCCACCGCCGGGCTGACGCCGCCCGGCCCGACCGCCTTGACCTCGACGCTGAACTGGCCGGGTCGCGGCCGCAGGCGCAGCGTCGTCTGCGTGCCGGCGCTGACCAGCTCGGGGCGCGCGTCGCCGTCGAGGTTCCACTCGAGCCTGCTGACGGGGCCGCTGACCGCCGCCTCGAGCACGACGGGCTTGCCGGCGGCGATCGGCTGCACGGGCGCGACGGACGTGATCGCGGGAGCGGGTGGGGACGTCCCACCGGACCCGCCACCGTTGCCTGTGAGCTGCGCGATCTCCGTGCCCGAGAGCGCACGGTCGTAGAGGCGCACCTCGTCGATGCTGCCCGGGAAGTCTCCGTCGCCGCAGGCGGAGACGGGATAGCCGTCGACGTAGAAGCGATTCGCTCCCGGCAGCCCGTAGTTGATGGGACCGGGCGAGGGCGTCCCGGCGCCGGCCTCCGACCCGTCGACGTAGAGCCACACGCGATCGCCGTCGTAGACGCCGGCCACGAGGTGCCAGCGGCCGTCCCAGACGCCGTTGCCGGTCGAGGGCGAGGAGGCCGCGAAGACGCCGGGGGGACGGATGTAGAAGGCCAGGCCGTCGCCGGGCTCGTCGCCGGTGTAGAGCGAGTACGACGAGGAGCTGCAGGTCCCGCCGTCGTCCCCCAGACCCGCGATCGGTCGATACTGCCCGGGCGGGCCGCTGTGCTTGACCCAGGCGAGCAGCGTCAGCCGTGGCGGCCGGGTCCTGGGATCGAGCGTCGGATCCGGCCCCTCGTCCTCCTGCTGCAGCACTGCCTCGTTCGCCGGCCCCAGCGCGTTGCCGAAGCGGCCGTCGGGCACGAGCGAGATCGGCCCGACCCTCTCGAGCGACACCTCGTGACCCGAGCTGTCCGGCGTACCCTGGTCACAGCACCCGTCGGTCAACGGAAAGGTCTCGTCGAGGTGGTACTGGACGACGAGCGGACCGGCGTGGCTGGCCTGCGCGACGGCAGGGAACAGCGAGAGCAGGAACGAAGCCAGCGTGAGGGCCAACACGCGGCGTGGCACGCGCGCACCGTACCACGGACGGGCGACCGCTCTGTCCCCCTGCAGGGTGTGTCAGACGCTGGGCAGACCGGCGGGTCTAGTCCTCGCAGCCGACGCCGTCGCCGTCGCTGTCGAGCCCGTACGGATCGCTGCCGTTGACGTACACCGGGCCTTCCACGTAGCGAGGCCCGTTGCCCGACCCGCCGGCGCAGTCGACGTCCGAGCCGGGCGGGATGCAGGGGTCGTAGCCCTGGCAGTCCCCGCTGGGCTGCTCGGGTGCCGGAGGAGGAGGCGGCGGCTTCGGCTTCGGGCACTGCGACTTGGAGATCCGCACCTTGCCGCCGCCGGTCTTGCGCATGTGCTGGCGTACCGCGACCCAGGAGTCTCCGCGCGGCGCGAGCACCCAGCGCCCGCGGAAGGTCTGGACGACGACGCGCCCGCTGCAGACGTCGCGGTCACGGCCGCGCAGGCTGATGCTCACCACCGCGCGGTCGCCCGACAGCCGTGCTCGCGCCGAGCGCACGCTCACGCCGAGCGTGCGCCGGTGACCGAGCTTCCAACTCGCGAAGGAGCCGATCTTCCGCTTGACCTGCCGCGAGAGCAGCCGCCACGCCGTCGCGTACCGGTGCCGCGAGACGAGGCGGTAGTAGCGGCGCATGAAGGCGGTCGCCGAGCGCTCCAACCCGTGCTGTCGATCAGCCCGCGAGAAGTGGAAGTCACCATCGCAGGCCGCCCAGGCACCGGCGTCCGCGCGGCTCGCCGCGCCGTCGGCGTCGACGTAGGGCTGCTCGCGGTCGAAGGTGGTCTCGACCATCTCCGCCCAGCCGCTGCGCAATTGCTCGAGGCCGACGTCGACTCCGTCGTCGCGATCGACGTAGAAGAGCGAGCGCCCCGAGCCGTCGACGCCGTATCGCACGCTGTCGCGCACGAGGAAGACGCTGCGGCCGAGCACCAGCCGCTCGAGCTGCTCGACGGCCTGCTGGCCGCCGCACTCGCCGACGCTCGGCGCGTCGATGCCGACCAGGCGCACCCCGAGCACGACCCCGCCCGCGAGCTGCGCGTTGACCGAATCGCCGCTGACGACCTCGGCCACCTGCGCCGGCGTTCGATCCTGCGCGTGCGCGAACGGCGCCGGCGCGGCGATCCCCGCAATCAGCACTCCGGCAATGACGAGTAAAAAGCGTCGACCCAGCACTAGCGGGCGACACACTATGCCCGATGCGGCTGCCGCGCAAGTCGCAGCGGCGCGATCACTCGCCGAGGAACCGCCGCTCGATGCCGTCGAGCACGACCTCGAGCGCGGCGTCGAAGTCGGTGTCGTGCGACTCGCCGCGACCGGTCGGAAAGACGCGCGACATGCGCGGGAAGGTGTCCGGGTCGGCGGCGCGCAGCTGCTGCTCGAGCTGTGGGTCCTCGCGCAGCGTGACGACGTGCAGCGCGTTGCCCAGCGTCCACTCGTGCACGATGCGCAGCGCCGTCCAGGCGTCGGCCGGGTCGAGGTCGAGGGCGGCCACGGCGGTGGCCGACTGCTCGGCGCGGCGGAGCTGGTTGGGGCCGACGCGCGGCCCGCGGCCGAAGGCGGTGAGCATCCACGGGTGGGCGAGGTAGGCGTCGTGCGCCCGGCGGGCGATCAGCCGCAGCGCCCCGCGCCAGTCGTCCGGCAACGGCTCCGGGACGAGCAGTTCGCCGCTGACCTCGTTCAGCATCAGCGCAATCAGGTCGTCCTTGGAGGCGATGTGGCTGTAGAGGCTCATCGGCCGCGCTTGGAGACGGGCGGCCACGCGGCGGATCGAGACGGCGTCGAGGCCCTCGGCGTCGGCGAGCTCCAGCGCGGCGCGAACCACGGCGGCGCGCGTCAGCCCGGTCGCGTCGGCCTGCTCCGGCTCGTCCCAGGCGAGGTCGGTCGCACGGTTCGGCACGAGCGGGACGATACCGTGCCGTACGCTGTATCGCTTCTGCCGATACGGTGTACGGCGTCTTTCGGACCGACCACTGACGCGACTGGAGCGACCGACCGGATGGAGCGACTCGACGTGATGGAACGACCCGACCCGCTGCGCGAGCGGCCGACCCTGATCCTGGGCGCCGGGCCGGCCGGGCTGACCGCCGGCTACCTGCTCGCCAAGCAGGGCCTCCCCGTGATCGTGTTCGAGGCCGAGGACCAGGTCGGCGGCATCGCCAAGACCGAGGTGCGCGAGGGTCCGGGCGGCGAGTACCGCTTCGACCTCGGGGGGCACCGCTTCTTCACCAAGGTCGAGGAGGTCGACGACCTCTGGCACGAGATCATGCGCGAGGAGTTCCTGCTGCGTCCGCGCATGTCGCGCATCTACTGGCGTCGGCGCTTCCTCGACTACCCGCTGCGCGGGCCGGACGTGATCTGCAAGCTCGGCCCCGTCGAGCTGACCCGCTGCATGGCCTCGTACGCCCGCGCCCAGCTGCGCCCCAAGGGCGAGGAGCGCACCTTCGAAGAGTGGGTGACCAACCGCTTCGGCAAGCGCCTGTTCGACAACTTCTTCCGGTCCTACACGGAGAAGCTCTGGGGCACGCCCGTCTCGGAGATCCGCGCCGACTGGGCCGCGCAGCGGATCAAGGGCCTGTCGTTCACGAGTGCGGCGAAGGCCGCCTTCCTCGGCAACAAGGACAACGAGATCAAGTCGCTGATCAGCGAGTTCCACTACCCCCGCTACGGCCCCGGCCAGATGTGGGAGACGATGACCGACGACATCCGCCGACTCGGCGGCCAGGTGCTGCTCGAGACGCCCGTCGAGCGGCTGGAGCTGCGCGACGGCCGCGTGGCGAGCGTGCGCGCCGGGAGCCGCGACTACGCCGCCAACCAGGTCATCTCCTCGCTGCCGCTGCGCAACGCGATCGGCATGCTCGAGCCCGCGGCGCCGACCGAGGTGCGCGGCGCCGCCAAGGGCCTGCGCTACCGCGACTTCCTGACGGTGTCGCTCGTGCTCGACGGCGACGACCTCTTCCCCGACAACTGGATCTACATCCACGAGCCCGGGGTCGACGTCGGGCGGATCCAGAACTTCCGCTCCTGGAGCCCGTGGATGGTGCCGGACCCGAGCAAGGCCTGCATCGGCATGGAGTACTTCTGCTTCGCCGGCGACGAGCTCTGGGACATGGACGACGACGCGCTCGTCGCCAAGGCGATGCGCGAGCTCGAGCAGCTCGGCCTGGCACGGCGCGAGGCGCTGAAGCTCGGCTTCGTCACGCGCGTGCCGAAGGCGTATCCGATCTACGACATGGACTACTCGGACCGGATCGAGACGCTGAAGGATTGGCTGGCCGGCATCGACAACCTGCAGCAGGTCGGCCGCAACGGGCTGCACCGCTACAACAACAGCGATCACTCGATGCTGACCGCCATGCGCGCCGTCGACAACCTCGTCCTCGGGACCGACCACGACCTCTGGGCCGTCAACGCCGAGTCGGCCTACCACGAAGAAGAGGCCCAGGACGCCCAGCAGCCCTACATCGACGCGCCCGAGACGAAGGCCCAGCAGGGGTCGTTGACGAGCTGACTTGACATGTGACCTTTTGGTCACGTATGGTCCTCGCCATGGACGAGGTCTTCAAGGCACTCGCAGACCCGACGCGCAGGAGCCTGCTCGACGAGCTGTTCGAGCAGGACGGGCAGACCCTGAGCGCGCTCGAGCAGCGACTGCCGATGACGCGCTTCGGCGTGATGAAGCATCTGAAGGTGCTCGAGGAGGCGGGGCTGGTCGTGACCAAGAAGCGCGGTCGCGAGAAGCTGCACTTCCTCAACCCCGTCCCGATCAGGCTCGCCCACGACCGCTGGGTGAGCAAATACGCGGAGCCGTGGGCCGCCGGCCTGAGCGAGCTCAAGCGCGACATCGAGGAGGACACCATGGAGAAGGTCTTCGAGGTCTACATCAAGACGACGCCGGAGCGGCTGTGGGAGGCGATCACCGACCCCCAGCAGCGCGCCAAGTACAACTTCGGCGTGGGCGTCACGTCGGACTGGACCCCCGGCTCCCGCTACGAGTCGGTGCACGAGCAGGCAGGCATCTCGATCGCCGAGGGCGAGAACCTCGAGGTCGACCCGCCGCGGCGGCTGGTGCAGAGCTTCACCGCGCTCTGGGGCGACGACGTCAAGGCCGAGGGCACCTCGCGCGTGACCTGGGACATCGAGCAGGTCGAGGACTCCTGCCGGCTGACCGTCACGCACGACGAGTTGCGCGAGGGCGCCAACGACCAGCTCTTCGGCGGCTGGCCGATGATCCTCTCCGGCCTCAAGACCTACCTGGAGACCGGCGAGCTGCTCACCACCCCCGGCTCGCTGCGGTACTCGGGGGCGGGCGCTTGAGCGCAGCGCTCTCCCTGGAGACCCCGCACGGCGAGGCCCGCGCCCACCTGCACCCCGCCTCCAGCCCCCGCGCCGCGCTCGTGCTCGGCCACGGGGCCGGGGGCGGCGTGGGCGCCCCGGACCTCGTCGCCTCGACGGAGGTGGCACTGGCCGCAGGCATCAGCGTCGCCCTCGTCGAGCAGCCCTATCGCGTGGCCGGACGCCGCAGCGCCGCACCGGCGGCACAGCTCGACGCGGCCTGGATCGCGGTCGTCGAGCAGCTCGTCGCCGGTGAGCTTGCCGGCCTGCCGCTGATCGCCGGCGGACGCTCGTCGGGTGCGCGCGTCGCTTGTCGCACGGCAGCCGCCACCGGGGCGATCGGCGTGCTCTGCCTCGCCTTCCCGCTCCAGCCGCCCGCCCGCAAGGGCAAGCAGCCGGCGCCGGACCGCCTGCCCGAGCTCGACGCCGTCACCGTCCCCACGCTCGTCGTCCAGGGCGAGGGCGACCAGTTCGGCATGCCGCCCGAGGGACCGCGGCGAACGGTGGTGAAGGTGCGCGGCAACCACAGCCTGCGCTCCGATCTCGCGGCGCTCAGCGAAGCGGTACGCGCCTGGCTGACACGTGTGACTTGACTTCAACTGCACTTGAAGGTGCACCATCTCTACCTTCATGGCTCGCATGCAGGCCCTGGAGATCACCGACCTCGTCAAGCGCTACCCCACGGGTACGGAAGCGCTCAAGGGCGTGTCGCTGGAGATCGAGGACGGCGAGTTCGCCGGCCTGCTCGGTCCCAACGGCGCCGGCAAGTCGACGCTGATCCACTGCACCACCGGCCTCGCCCAGCCGACCTCGGGCGACATCCAGGTCTTCGGCCACGACGCCGTCAACCACTACCAGGACGCGCGCATGGCGGTGGGCCTCGCGCCGCAGGAGCTCAACCTCGACTGGTTCCTGACGCTGGAGGAGACGCTCGACTACCACGGCGGCTACTTCGGCATGCCCAAGCGCGAGCGTCGCGAGCGCACGCGGGAGCTGCTCGACACGTTCTCCCTGAGCGCGAAGAAGGACGACCGCACGCGCACGCTCTCGGGCGGCATGAAGCGACGCCTGATCCTCGCGCGCGCGTTGATGCACCGCCCGCGGCTGCTGATCCTCGACGAGCCGACCGCGGGCGTGGACGTCGAGCTGCGGCTGGAGCTGTGGCACTACGTGCAGCGCATCAACGCCGAGGGGACCACGATCCTGCTCACCACGCACTACCTCGAAGAGGCCGAGCAGCTCTGCGACAAGATCGCCTTCATCAACCACGGCGAGATCGTCGCGCGCGGAACGAGCGCCGAGCTGGCCACGCAGTACGGGGTCGGCGGCCTCGAGGACGCGTACCTCGAGCTGGTCGGACGCAAGGAGTTGTCGCGGGCGCACATCGTGGACGACGAGGAAGCCGTCGTGGGCGAGGGCGCGGCATGAGCACCGAGGACGCGGTGCTCGCGCCGGAGCAGCCGCACGCGCAGCGCCGCCGCGGCCTGACCGCGGGGCAGATCCGCTTCTTGGCGCTGCTGCGACGCGAGGTCAATCGCTTCATGAAGATCAAGCGCCAGACGCTCGGCGCGCCGCTGCTCGAGACGTTCCTCTACATCTCGGTGTTCGGTGCAGCGCTCGGCTCGCGCATCGACAAGCTCGACGGGGTCGACTACGTCGTGTTCGTGATCCCCGGGCTGATCATGATGGCCTGGGCGATGAACGCCTTCGCCAACAACTCGTCGTCGATCCTGCAGCAGAAGTTCCAGCGCGCGATCGACGACCAGCTGTCCTCCCCCGCCTCGCCGCTCGAGCTGCTGCTCGGCTTCGCCTTCGGCGGCTTCATGCGCGGACTGCTGGTCGCGGGCCTCACCTTCGTCGCCGCCTCGCTGCTGGTGGACCTGCCGGTCGCCGAGCCGCTGGTGCTGATCCCGTCGCTGCTGCTGGTCGGCTTCTTCTTCGCCCAGCTCGGCGTGCTCGTGGGCGTGCGGGCCGAGCAGTTCGACGACGTCTCCTTCTACCAGACGTTCGTGCTCCAGCCGCTGATCTTCCTCGGCGGCGTCTTCTACTCGGCGACGCTGCTGCCGCAGCCGTTCGAAACGCTCACCCGGCTCGACCCCGTCTACTACATGATCAACCTCGTGCGCTACGGCTTCCTGGGCACGTCGCACGTCAACGTCGCGCTGTCCATGGGAGCGCTCGTGGTGGCGGCCGGCGCGCTGTTCGCGATCAACTACCGGATGTTCAGCGTCGGCACGAAGCTCCGGGCGTAGTTCGCGACCCGTCGAGGACGGTCCGGCGGACGACCAGTACGGCGGCTCCGGCGGCTGAGGCGGCCGCGTGGCGCCGTCAGCGCCGCTCTTCGACGAACAGCTCCAGAGCTCGCTGTCCTGCCGGGTGGGCGCGCAGGTCCTCGATCAAGCGCCCGAGCGACGGCGGCAGCAGCTCGGGCTGCGGCAACGGCACGCCGTAGCCGGGCGGCACCAGCACCGACGCGGACAGGGCCGCGAAGGTGAGATCGGCGGCGGTGAAGCGACCGCAGCAGAGATAGCCGCCCCCGGCTTCCAGCCCCTGTGCGACCGCATCGAACGCCTCGTGCACGTTGCGCAGGTCGACCTGCTTGGTGTCCGGCGTGACCGCGAGCTCGCGCTTGGCCCAGCGGACCGCCACCGGCCAGCCGAGCGTCAGCGCGTACCGCTCCCACGTGGGAACGCCCTGGTTGTTGTAGGGCAGCATCAGCGCCCGCTGGTCGAGCATGTGCGCGTACATCAGCCGTCGTCCCTCGGGGCCGAGGCCGTCGTCGAGCCAGCGGCACACCGACTGCACCTCGCTGCGCTCGTCCGGGTCGGCCGGAAACAGCCGCCGCTCCTCGGGCAGATGGCGATCGGCGTAGGCGAGGATCTCCTCCGACTCGGCGAAGACGCCCTCCGGCGCGACCAACACGGGCACGGTCTGCCCACCTCCGGCACGGCGCGCGGCCACGCGGTGCACGCCCTGGACGTGACGCTCCTCGCGATAGTCGAGCCCCGCGCGCTCCAGCGCCCAGCGAGCCTTCTCGCAGAAGTGGCTGATCGGAATCGTGACGAGGCGACGCACGGCGCTCGGTCCACCCTACGGGACCGAGCGCCGCGCGTCGTCACCTACTCAGACGATCAGGAGAGGCCCGCTTCGCTGCGCAGCCGCTGAGCGATCTCGGCGATCTCCTCGGGCGCGTAGTCGGGGGCGAATACGTCCGGCTGGGCCGGCAGGTCGTTGGGCTCGGCGCCCTCCGGCGGGCCGTCGGCGACCTCGAGCTCCTCGCCGGTCTCGGGGTGCGGGCCGTTGAAGACCGCGACGATCTCCCTGTAGTCGTCGGGCGAGAAGCGGTAGAGGCGCTTGTGGTCGCCCTTCTCGATGTGCGGCTGGCACTCGGGAATCTTCTCGGTCGGGATCCGCGGCGTCGGGAACATCTTCGTCAGGTCCGCGCCGGTGAGCTTCTCGAGCGCGCGGGCGTAGGCGATCTGGTGCACGCCGCCGCGCACGAGCAGGTAGCCGGTCAGCGCCCGGGCCGCCGGGTGCTCGACCATCTCGTAGACCTTCAGCTTGTTGTTGCGTGCGCCGGTCTCGAGGAAGAAGTTGTGGGTCAGGTCCTCGACGAGGTCGCCGGACGAGAAGACGTAGTCGCCCGTCCAGGGCTTGCCCATCGAGTCCGCCACCAGCGCGGCCTTGCCGCCGGCGATGAAGTGCTGGGTGTTGCGGGCGTCCTTGGCCGTCCGCCAGGTCGGCGTCGGTGAGCATCGTGTTGATCGTCATCGCGACCAGCTCGATGTGGCCGTACTCCTCGGCGGCGATGTTGGCGATCAGGTCGTAGAACGGCCGCGCGCCGGCGCGGTTGCGGAAGTTGAACGACTGGAACGTGTAGTTCATCAGCGTCGACATCTCGCCGAAGCGCCCGCCCAGCAGCTCCTGCACGGCCGCGGCGCCGTCGGGATCGGGGTCGGACGGCGGCGGCAGCTCGGTGCCGATGCGGTCGAGGCGCAGGATCATGGGAGGACCTCCGGGGACGAGGGACGGAGGCTCTCGGCTACCCGAGCATTCGTCTTGAAACCTCTGCTCGAGCCACGTGTTCACGCCCGCTTCGTTCGGGTAGCGGCGGCCCATGAAAGCAGTCACCTGGCATGGAGTCCACGACGTTCGCGTCGACACCGTCCCCGATCCGACCATCGAGCAGCCGACCGACGCGATCGTGCGCGTCACGTCGAGCGGCATCTGCGGCTCGGACCTGCACCTCTACGAGGTGCTCGGCGCCTTCATCGATCCCGGCGACATCCTCGGGCACGAGCCGATGGGCATCGTCGAGGCGGTCGGCTCGGAGGTCAGCCACATCGCCCCGGGCGACCGTGTCGTGATCCCCTTCAACATCTCCTGCGGCCACTGCTTCATGTGCGACCACGGGCTGCAGTCGCAGTGCGAGACCACGCAGGTACGCGAGTACGGCACCGGCGCCGCGCTGCTCGGCTACACCAAGCTCTACGGCCAGGTGCCCGGCGGCCAGGCCGAGCTGCTGCGCGTGCCGCAGGCCCACTACGGGCCGATCAAGGTGCCCGAGGGACCGCCGGACGATCGCTTCGTCTACCTCTCCGACGTGCTGCCGACCGCCTGGCAGGCGGTCGAGTACGCCGACGTTCCCGACGGCGGCAGCCTGCTCGTGCTCGGGCTCGGGCCGATCGGCGAGATGTGCACGCGCATCGCGCAACGGCGCGGCGTCGAGCAGGTGCTGGCGGTCGACCTCGTGCCGGAGCGGCTCGGAGCGCGCCCGCGCCCACGGCGTCGACGCGATCGACCTCGAGGAGGTCGACGACCTGGCCGAGCTCGTGCGCGAGCGCACCCAGGGCCGCGGTCCGGACTCGGTGATCGACGCCGTCGGCATGGAGGCGCACGGCTCGCCGATCGGCAAGCTCGCGCACCGGCTGGCCGGCTTCCTGCCCGACGCCGTCGCCCAGAAGATGGTGCAGACGGCGGGCATCGATCGGCTGGCCGCGCTGCACACGGCGATCGAGCTGGTGCGCCGCGGGGGCACGATCTCGCTCTCGGGCGTCTACGGCGGTGCGGTCAGCCCGATGCCGATGATCCAGCTGTTCGACAAGCAGGTCAACATGCGCATGGGCCAGGCGAACGTCCGGCGCTGGATCGACGACCTGATGCCGCACGTGACGGCCGACGACGACCCGCTCGGCGTCGAGGGCTACGCCACGCACCGCGTGCCGCTCGAGCGAGGCGCCGCACGCGTACGAGATCTTCCAGAAGAAGCAGGACGGGGCGTTCAAGGTCCTGCTGCAGCCATGAGTCCCGAGGGTCCCACCGACATGAAGGCGCGCTCCTGGGGCGGCGTGCTCAAGCGCACCGTCACGGAGTTCAAGAACGACAACCTCAGCGACTGGGCGGCGGCGCTCACCTACTACGCGATCCTGGCGATCTTCCCGGCGCTGCTGGCGCTGATCTCGATCCTCGGGCTCGTCGGCCAGTCCGCGACGCAGCCGCTGATCGACAACGTCTCCACCGTCGCGCCAGGCGCGGCCAAGGACATCGCCACGGACGCGATCCGCAACCTGCAGCAGGGCCAGGGCGCGGCGGGCGTCCTGTTCGTGGTCGGCCTGGCAACGGCGATCTGGTCGGCGTCCGGCTACATCGCCGCGTTCATGCGCGCGTCGAACGCGATCTACGACATCGGCGAGGGACGGCCGATCTGGAAGACGCTGCCGGTGCGCGTGGGGCTGACGTTCGTGCTGCTGGTGCTGACCGCGGTGAGCGCGATCGCGGTCGTGGTGAGCGGCGGGCTGGCGCAGAAGGTGGGCGACACGATCGGCGTCGGCTCGACGGCGGTGGACGTCTGGAACATCGCCAAGTGGCCGGTGCTGGTGCTGCTCGTGAGCTTCATGTTCGCGCTGCTGTACTGGGCCGCGCCGAACGTCAAGCAGCCGGGCTTTCGCTGGGTCAGCCCCGGCGGCATCCTGGCGGTCCTGCTGTGGATCGCCGCCTCGCTCGCGTTCGCGTTCTACGTGGCGAACTTCGCCTCGTACAACAAGACCTACGGCGCGCTCGGCGGCGTGATCATCTTCCTCGTCTGGCTCTGGATCTCGAACATCGCGGTGCTGCTGGGCGCGGAGTTCAACGCCGAGCTGGAACGCGGCCGCCGGCTCGAGGCCGGCCAGCACGCGCAGGACGACCCGTACGTCGAGCCGCGCGACACGCGCAAGCTCGACGACGACGAGAAGCGCAGTCTGAGCCCGAAGCAGCGCTCCTAGCGGGAGGAGCTGCGCGGGCTCACTTGCCGCTGCGGTCGAAGGCGCGGCCGGCGATCGCGTCGACGAGGGCGGCCGGACCGCGCGTGGCGAGCTTCGCCAGCGCCTCCGGGCCGCCCGGGCCGATCACGTCGTCGTCGGACTCGATGCCCTTGACGACCTTCGCCGCCCACTCGGCCGGCTCGACGTGGCCCCAGCCCGAGGCGCTCTTGACGTAGGGCTCGTAGGCGGCCTCGGTGGCATCCATCATGTCCGTGTCGACGCCCGGGGTGACGAGGTGGGTCACGTCCACGCCGGTGTCCTTCAGCTCGCGCCGCAGCGCCTCGCTGAAGCCGACCACGCCGGCCTTGCTCGCCGCGTAGGCCGCGACGCCGGGGAAGTGCACGTAGCCGGCGATGCTGGCGTTGTTGACGATCCGCCCGCGGCCGGCGCGCAGCAGCTGCGGCAGCACGAGCTGGGTCAGGTGCAGCGTCGCGGCGAGGTTGACCTGCACGAGCTCGTAGACGCGGTCGAGCGACTGCTCCTCGAAGCGACCGCCCTCGAACACGCCGGCGTTGTTGATCAGCACGCTGACGCGAGCCAGCTCGTCGCCGAGCTCGGTCGCGCACTCGCCGATCGACTCGCGCGACGACAGGTCCATGCGCACGGGCCGCACCTCGAGCGCCCGGCCGGCGGGCAGCGGCGTGAAGCGGGCGACGTCGCGCACGCCGGCGAGCACACGCACGTCGCGGGTCGCCAGCTCCTCCACGAGCGCGCGCCCGATCCCGCGGTTGGCGCCGGTGACGAGGACGGTCTCTCCAGAGAGGTTCATGGCTGCTGCTCCGAGGGTGGGGGCGGGATCGGTTGGGCGCGCAAGCCGTCGCTCATCGCGTCGCCGGACCGCGTCCGCGCGACGCCGGGCCGACTCGCCGGACGATGAAGCCCGCCACGAGCAGGACGATCACGACGCCGATGATCGCGCTGACGATGCCGCCGAGGTCGAAGGCGTCGTCGTCGCCGATGCCCAGGCCGCGAGTGAAGACCAGATAGCCGACGAACGCGCCGACCAGCCCCAGGACGATCGACGCTAGCCACGAGCTCGGTCCGCTCATGCCGCTGAGGGCGTCGTTGGGGATCAGGGCCCGACCGATGAAGCCGGCCACGAGCCCGAGGATCAGTGCTCCGATCATCTAGGGGTACTCCTCGTCGAGGTCGCTCCTCTGCTGCCCGTTCGGTACACGTCGAAACGCCAGCTACCCGGGCGGACTCGAAGCGTTCGAGCTCCGCCCGGGCTGGCCAAGGAGCCTGCGGTCAGGCCTTCGCCGGCTCGCGCTCGGTCGTCTCGATCACGGTCTTGCGACCCTTGTGCGCGCGCTCGTACGAGCGCGCGGCCGCCAGGCGCTTGTCGTCGGCGTCCGACAGGGCAGTGATGACCTCGTCGGCGGTCTGCTGGTCGTAGCCGCTCCACGGCTCGGCGCCGCGCAGCGAGTCGATCCGCTCCATCACCGTCGTGCGGCCCTGGTTGCGGCGCTCGTAGGACTGGACGACGACCAGGTCGACCTGGGACAGCTCGCCCAGCCGGCGGCCGATCTCCTCGGCGGTGAGGGCGTCGTAGCGAGCGATCGGCAGGTCCTGCGCCGACGCCGCGGCGCCCTTGGCCTCACCTTCGACACGGGTCACGCCCGGAGCCTTGCGCGCCTGACGAGCGCCGCGCTTGGCGCTGGCCGTGGCACGCTGGGTACCCGCCTTGGCGGTCTTGCGGGCGCGCCGCCCGGCGCCGCGAGCGACATCGGCCGCCCCGGTCTTCGTGACGTCGTAAGAGCCCTCGCCCTCGACGTCCGCGCCGACGACCGCCGCGGTGAGCGCGGGGATCTCCTTCAGGACGCGCTCCAGCATCCGCTCCTCGTCGGCGCGGATCGACGCGGCGAGCTTGGCGGTCTCGTCGTCGCCGACGCCACGCGCCAGCCGCTCCAACGCGGTGTAGGTGGCGATCTCGAGCGCCTCGGTGGCGCAGGTGTCCTTGGCGTTCTTGAGCACCTTCTCCTCGGCGCTCGTGCCGCGCACGAGGTCGAACGGAGTCTTGGCGAGCGCGAGCGCCTGGCCGGCGACGCTCTCGGCGATGCCGACGCCGAGCTGCAGCGGATTGCGGCCATGGCGCAGCCGGCCGAGCCGAGCCTGCAAGCGCTCGGCGTGGTCGCGCGTCTCGCGCAGATGCTGCTCGAGCGCCTTGCGGTAGCTGCCGCGCGGCGTCATCGCAATCTGGGATTGGAGCACGCGGGTCAGCGCGCGCTCGGAGGCATGAGCCTCGTTGAGGTACTGAACGATCTTCTGTTCGGAGGAGTCCATCCTGCACTGGTGCCCGTGTGGGGCCCGCTCAACCGTCGATCCGTCAGTCGGGCTGCAAGGCGGCCAGGGCCTGGCGCAGCAGGCGCGACACGTGCATCTGCGAGAAGCCGATGCGCACGCCGATCTCGCGCTGGGTGAGGTCCTCCGTGAAGCGCAGTCGCAGGACCTCGCGTTGGATCTCGGGCAGGTGCTGCCACGCGGCGGCCAGCTCGGTCCGGCCCTCGACGAGCTCGTAGTGATGGTCCCGAGCGCCGATCAGCTCGACCAGCGGCGCCGCGTCTCCGTCGACGTCGAGCGGCGTGTCGAGCGACGTGGTCCCATAGGCGGTCGCGGCTTCCTGTCCCTCGATCACTTCCTCGGCGCTGTGCCCGGTGGCCTCGGCCAGCTCGGCGATGGTGGGCGACCGCATCAGCTCCTTCGACAGCCGCTCGGTCTCGCGCGTGAGCAGCAACGTCCGCTCCTGCAGGCCGCGCGGCACGTGCAGCGCCCAGCCCTTGTCGCGGAAGTGGCGCTTGAGCTCGCCGAGGATCGTCGGCGCGGCGTAGCTGGTGAACTTCGAGCCGCGCTGCGGCTCGAAGCGGTCGATCGCCTTGATCAACCCCATGTAGGCGACCTGCAGCAGGTCCTCGAAGGGCTCGTCCATGTACGAGTAGCGCCCGGTGAGGTCCCGGGCGAAGGGTAGGAAGCGCTCCACCAGCTCTTCGCGCAGCGCGAGATCGCCGCTGTCGTAATACGCGCGCAGCAGCCAGCGCTCGAGCGGGGAGTTCTTGACGACGCCAACTTCGCGCTCGTACCTGAGGCCCGGCGGCCTGGCCGGACGGGATGGTGCTTCTACGGTGACGCTCATGCGGAGACCTCCGTCGGTTGATGGACCGAGGTCTCACTGGCGACCGGTGCTGGCGTCCGCGCGGCGTCCCCCCTTGGGACTTGCTGGGTATCGCCCTGGACCGTCGATCGCGATCCGGGCCAACGCCCTGTCACCTCACGGTAGCGACAGGAGACCGATCTGTCTAACTAGTTGCCGCCGAGGGCGTCGATCAGCTGCTTCTTGCTCATCTTCGTGCGCCCCTCGATGCCCTCGTCGCGCGCCCGCTCGACCAACTCGCCCTTGGTCAGATCGTCGAGGGCGTCGTCGCTCTCGGCGTCGAAGCCCAGCGGCCGCTCGGCGCGCACGTTCGCGAGCGTGCGCTCGAGCGCGGCCATCAGGTCCGGCGCGGGGGCCGGCTGCTCGGCCGGCTCGGGGGCCTCGATCTTGCGGCGCTTGCGCTTGTCCTCGATCACCTGCCGCAGGCGCTCGCGGTAGTGGTCCTCGTAGCGCTCGGGATCCCACTCGGTCGACAGCTGCTCGATCAGCGCGACGGCGTTGTCGAGCTGCTTCTTGGTCGGCTCCCTGCCACCCGTGGGAATCGGCTTGGTGGGCCGCACCTCGTCGTGGAAGAGCATCGTCGTCAGCGTCAGCGCGCCGTCGCGCACCCGCACTGCGGCCAGGTACTCCTTCGTGCGCAGCACGAAGCGACCGAGCG
The DNA here is from genome assembly GCA_963846505.1 of uncultured Thermoleophilaceae bacterium. Taxonomy (GTDB): domain Bacteria; phylum Actinomycetota; class Thermoleophilia; order Solirubrobacterales; family Thermoleophilaceae; genus JACVRW01. The sequence goes on from CAWJWD010000006.1 coordinate 642,592, forward strand.
CGATCCGGTCGGTGCGCTCCATCACCTCTGCCAGCAGCCGGTAGGCGCGCAGCGTGCCCTCGCTGTCGCCGGCCGGGACGAGGAAGTAGGGATGGTCGAAGTAGATCGGATCGACCTCGGGCAGCTCGACGAATGCCTCGACGTCGATCGTGCGCGTCTTGCGCGGCTGCACCGACGCGAGCTCCTCGTCGGTGACGACCACCTGCTTGCCGTCGAGGTCGAAGCTGCGCGCGACCTCCTCCCACGTCACCTCGACGTCCTCCTGCTTGCAGAAGCGCCGCTGCTCGATCGGCGTCTTGTCCGCGTCGTGCAGCTGCTTGAAGTGGAAGTCGAGGTCGCGCGCGGCGCTGACCAGCTGCACCGGCACGTTGACGAGGCCGAAGCTGAGCGAGCCGCTCCAGAGCGCGCGCGCCACCGCTAGCCCTTCGCTCCGATGCTCGCCTGCAGCGCGGCGACGAGATCGTCGCCCTGCTCGGGCTCCTCCTCGGCGACGAGGTCGATCTCCTCGCCCGACGCCTTGCGCTTCAGCAGCTCCAGCACGGCCTCGCGGTAGCTGTCCTCGTAGTCGGTGGGGTCGAACGGCCGCGCGAGCGAGTCGACCAGCCGGCCGGCCATCTCCACCTCGCGCTTGGAGGGCTTGCGGTCGACCGAGGGAAGCTCGAGGTCATCGGCTGCGACGACCTCGTCGTGGAAGCGCAGCGTGTGCAGCGCCAGCACGTCGTCCAGCGCCCGGATCGCCACGAGGTACTCGCGGTCGTGGAAGGTGAAGCGGCCGATGCCGGCACGGCCCGAGCGCCGCAACGCCTCGAACAGCAGCCGATGGGCGTCCTGGTCGTCGCCCGAGCCGACGTAGTAGGTCTTCTCGAAGAAGACCGGATCGACGTCGGCCACGTCGACGAACTCGATCAGCTCGATCAGCTTGCCCCGATCGCCGGCCGCCGCCTTGATCTCGTCCTTGTCGAGCACGACGAACCGACCCTCGGAGATCTCGAAGCCCTTGACGACGTGGTCGTAGTCGACCACCTGTCCGTCCTTCGGGCAGATGCGGCGGTGCTCGATGCGCGCGCCGTCCTTGACGTGCACCTCGTGGAAGCGCACGGTCTTCGACTCCGTCGCCGTGTACAGCTTCACGGGAACGTTCACCAACCCCAGGCTGACCGTTCCGTTCCAGATCGAGCGTGGCGCCATGAGGAAGCGATACCCGGCAAGCGGCGCCGCGAATCGGGCCAGGCCGGCGCGCGTCGAGGACGACGGGTACGGCCGCACGTCCTCTACGCGAGTCCGCGCGGCCGCCGCCCGCGCTTGCTGCTGCCCGATGCCTAGCCGGAGTAACAGCGGAAAGGAGTGCATGGCCTCGGATGGCCAGCGCTTGACGGCGGGTGGTGTGGGCAGAATCTCCTCGATGACTACCCGCGTATCCACGGACAGGCTGAGGGATCTCCAGAGCGTCACCGACGCCGAGCTCGCCTACCTGCCCCTGGAGGAGCTGCTGCAGGAACTGCTCAACCGGGTGGTCGCGATCCTCCACGTCGACACCGCCGTCGTGCTGCTGCTCGAGTACGACGGCAAGACACTGCTCGCCCGCGCCGCGAAGGGCCTCGAGGAGGAAGTCGAGCGCGGCGTGCGCATTCCCGTCGGCCGCGGCTTCGCCGGACGCGTGGCGGCCAGTCGCATGCCCGTCCGGATCACCGACCTCGAGCACGCGGAGATCGTCAACCCGCTGCTGCGTGGCAAGGGCCTCAAGTCGCTGCTCGGCGTGCCGCTCGTGGTCGAGGGTGAGGTGATCGGGGTGCTGCACGTCGGCTCCCAACGCGACCGCGTGTTCAGCGACGACGACGTCGAGTTGCTCCAGCGCGCCGGCGACCGTGCCGCGCTGGCGATCCGCGGCCGGCTCACCGAGCGCGAGCGCGGCCTCGCCGACGCGCTTCAGCGCAGCCTGATTCCGGTGCTGCCGGAATTCCCGGGCGTCGCGATGGCGGGCCGCTATCTGCCGGCCGCCTCCGCTCGCCTCGGTGGCGACTGGTACGACGCCTTCCCCCTGCCCGGCGGTCGCCTCGCGCTCGCGATCGGCGACGTCGTCGGCCGCAGCTTCCAGGCGGCGGCGCTGATGGGACAGCTGCGCAGCGGCCTGCGGGCCTACGCGCTCGACGGTATGACGCCGCACAAGGTGCTGGAGCGCACGAGCCACCTGCTGCGCCAGCTCGGCCCGGGCCGCAGCGCGACGGTCCTGTACCTCGTCATCGATCCGCACGGCGGCCGCCTGACGCTCGCCGGCGCCGGACACCCGCCACCAGTGGTGACGAGCGGGAACGGCGAGGCGTCGTTCGTCGAACTACCGCCCTCGGTACCGCTCGGCGCCGTGCGCCAGCCGCGCTACGAGGAGTCGGAGCAGCGCCTGGAGCCGGGTTCGACGCTGGTCCTGTTCACCGACGGGCTGGTAGAGCAGGGCGGCGACGGCCTCGACGCCGGCCTCGAGCGCCTGCGCGAGGCGGTGAGAGATGGCAACGGGGAGGAGCTCGAGCTCCGATGCGACGCGATCGTCGACGCGATGCTGCCCGACGGTCCAGGCCGTGACGACGCGGCGCTGCTGGCCATCCGAGCGCTGCCGCTGGCCGATCCGCTCGTCGTGCGCATGCCCGCCGAGGTCGACTCGATTCCCGTCGTGCGACGCGTGCTCGGACGCTGGCTCGACGAGGCCGGCGCCAGCCCGGCCGCGATCGAGGACATCTCGCTCGCCTGCTCGGAGGCTTGCGCCAACGCGATCGAGCACGCCTACACGCCGGCGCCGAACAGCCTCGAAGTCCACGCCTCGACGTCGTCAGACGGGGTCGCGACGGTCTTGGTGCGCGACTTCGGTCAGTGGCGCGCGCCGCGTGGCACCAACCGTGGTCGCGGCCTGCTGCTGATGGAGGGCCTGATGGACTCCGTGGACGTCGAGCGCGGCGAGCACGGCACGACCGTCCGCCTCGTCCGCGATCTTGGGAACGTGCAGCCATGAACAGCCGGCCGGAGATCCAGCTCGACTACCACGACGCCGTGCGGGTCGCCGTGCTCGGCGGCGAGCTCGACATCCTGCACGCGAACGACCTGCGCGAGCGGCTGACTGCGGCCGTGCGGACCCAGGATCTCGGTCTCGTGCTCGACTTGACCGACGTCAGCTACATCGACAGTGCCGTCATCAACGTGATGTTCGAGCTAGCCGAGCGCCTCTCGACCCGCCAGCAGCGGCTCGCGCTGGTCGTGCCCGAGGGCGGACTGGTCGAGCGCGTGCTCGGGATAGTCAACGTGGCGGCGGTGGCCGACGTCTACCCCGACACCGACCGAGCCGTCGAGCGCCTGCAAGCGACCGCGACGTCCTAAGCCGCGACCGACCCTGCCGGATCAGGGTTCGATCGGCACGTTTCCGACCCTGCGGGCATGGGCAACCGCAGCCCATGACGGTCATCGACGAGATTCCGCAGCCGCCCGCCCCGGACCAGCCGCTGCCAGGCCCCACCGCGCCACCGGACGCGCCCACCACGCCGCCGCCGTCGCCACCCCCGGCGCCGGAGCCGGGCCCCGACGTGCCCGAGCCCTCGCCGCCGGTGCAGCCCGACCCCGGCTCGCCGGACGTGCCCGAGACCGATCCCAAGGGTCCCGAGACGCCCGAGGAGCCGCTCGAGCCGGAGCCGCAGATCTGAGCTAGAGGTCCCGGGCCAGCAGGTCCATCAAGAGACCGTCGCGCCAGGCTCCGTCCGGTGCACGCTCGCAGTCGCGCATGACCCCGACGGGCTTGAAGCCCACGCGCGCGTACGCGCGGATCGCACGCTCGTTGCCGACCGCGGGATCGATCGTGAAGCGATGGTGGCCCTGCTCGACGAAGTGGTCGATCGCCAGCCGCAGCGCCTCCTGCCCGTAGCCCGCCCCACGCAGGCGCGTCGTGACGGCGATGTCGAAGGCGACGCTGGGGTAGTCCGGGTCGTCCTCCTCGTGCACGTGCAGCCAGCCGGCCACCTCGCCGTCGACCACGATCGTGAACGTCCGGTACTCCCGCAGATGCTCGCGCACGCTGTCGGCGTCCTCGGGCCCCCACCACGGCGCGACCTCCGGCTCGGCGACGATGGCCGCGATCGTCTCGGCCTCCTCGGCTCGGGTGGGGCGCAGCAGCACCCGCTCGCCCCGCAACTCCGGCAGCTCGCTCGTCTCGGCCTCCATCGCCGCGGAGGGTAGGGCGTCGCCGGGGCCGGGCGGCAAAGCGCTGGCGACCGAAGATTTCCTCGGATCAGGAGCGCGGCGCGACGCTGATGCGCGTCGTGCAGCGGCGCGGCTGGCCCGAGACCGTCACCTTGACGGTGCCGTGGCGACGCGCCTTGACCTTCAGCTTGACCCTGCCCGCGTGCGCGGTGCGCTTGCGACGCACGATCCCGAGCCCCTGCACCGACACCTTGCGACGCACGATCGGCCGCTTGCCGCGCCGAACCGAGATGTGCAGCGTCGTGCTGCGTCCGGCGACGAGCTTGCGCGGCGTCGCGCGCACGGTCAGGCAGACCGCGGTGGGCGTACCGGTCGCCGGCGGCCCCGAGACCGGCGGCATCTGCGGCGGCGGTGGCTGCTCGGCGTCGCGCTGGCTCTCGACCTGCAGCTGCTCGGCTGATCTCACGTCGTCGTGGATGCGGACGTCGTCGATGTCGCCGGTGAACGGGCGCTCGCAGCTGCCGTGGTAGGTGCCGATGTACGCGCCGACGTCGGCGTCGTCGTAGGCGATCGTCAACCCGGCCGGCGTGCCGTCGCCGACCTGCGTGCCGTCGAGGTACAGGCGCACGGCGCTGCCGTCATAGGTGCCGGTCACGCGGTGCCAACCACCGTCCCAGACCGCCTCGGAAGCGATCTCCGGCGCCAGCACATAGCGCGCGGCGTTGCTGACGTAGAACGCGAGGCCGCCGTTGAAGCCGGTGTAGAGGCCGTACGAGGCGTAGTCGCAGCCGACCGCGCCGCTCGAGACGACGTAGCGCCAGCGCCCTGGCGTTCCCAGCCGCCGCACCCAAGCCTCGACGGTCAGCCGCGCCGGGCGCAGACCGGTGGGGTTGCGCAACGCGACGTACTGGTCGTGGTCGCCGACGAAGCGCAGCCCGGCGCCGAAGCGCCCGGCGATCCAGCTCGGGTCGTTGCCGTCGGCGCCGGCGAGCGCGCCGAGGCGGCCGTCATGGCCGGAGCCGCTCGCGTCTGTGACGAGCTGCCCCGCGCCTTCGTTCAGCGGCCAGTAACCGATCAAGTCGGCGGAAGCCGAACTCGGAACAGCGGCCATCCCGGCCGCGAAGAGCCCGGCGAGGACGATCCAGATCCTCACCACGTCTATGCAACGGCACAGCCCGCACCGGGCTTGCGCCACTTCGAGCTGATCCGTCACGCCTACGTGACGCCCCGCCAGCCAGGGCCGCGGCGTCGGCGGCGCGCTCCTGGACGAGCTCATGCACGCGGCCACGTGTCGAGTGCTCGTCGGCACCTGGGCCGCCGCCGACTGGGCGATCCGCTTCTACGAGTGCCACGGCTTCGAGCTGGTGCCGCGCGAGCGCACGGCCGAACTGCTGCAGACCTACTGGTCGATCCCGGAGCGCCAGGTCGAGACCTCGGTCGTGCTCGCCATGGCGCCGCCGGACGACTCGTAGGCGGAAGGACTGACACGCCCGCTCTCGGGTATCGCTCTAGCCATGGCGCTATTCGGACAGGAGCACGTAGACCGCTACCTCGCGACCGATGGCGAGGAGGGCCATGACTGGCGAGGGACGCAGACGCTGATCCTCACCACCACGGGACGCCGCTCCGGCCAGCAACGGCTGCACCCGCTGATCTACGGTCGACACGGCGACGACTACCTGCTCGTCGCCTCCAACGGCGGCGCACCGCGACACCCCGCGTGGTACCTCAACCTCGACGCGAACCCGGACGTCGAGATTCAAGTCAAGGGCGACAAGCTGCATGCCCACGCGCGAACTGCGACGCCGCAGGAGAGGGCCGAGCTCTGGCCGATCATGACCGAGCAGTGGCCCGACTACGACTCCTACCAGGAGCAGACGGACCGCCAGATCCCGGTGGTCGTGATCGAGCCCGAGTGAGCCGCCCTGCTGCTCGCCCTGCCCGTCGCCTCGGCGTACGTCACGCCGCCGGGCGGCAAGTGGAACATCCAGGACGTCTTCGAGAGCACCGACGGCGGCTCCATGCGCATCGCCAAGGACGGCGGGGCGATCGCCAAGCTGGTGCTGAAGCCGGGCGAGGACAACGTCGAGGCCTGCGGCTCGGGCGCCGTCCGGCTCGTGAGCAAGCCCAAGGTCAAGAAGTTCCGCAGTGCCGGTGGGCGCTACGCCGTGGGTAGGCAGAAGCAGGGCTCGACGCTGATCAACCCGGTGAGCGTGGACCTGAAGTCCGGTGGTAAGAAGGTCAAGGGCACGCTGCTGATGCTGTGGGACGACAGCGGCCGCCTGGCGACGACTGCCGGGATCGAGTTCGGCGACTGCGACCTCGACTTCGCCGCCCGCAAGGCGCGCTGAGCTCGGCGTTCACTCGTCCGCGACGGCGATGCCCAGCGCCGCGGCGAGGGCGCCCGTCGAGGCGACGAGCTCGCAGCCCAGGAAGGCGACGCCGTCCAGGCGGGCGTCGGTGAACGACGCCTCGCGCAGGTTCATGTCAGGACATCGACAGCCCTGCCGCGACCGCGAAGCCGAGCGTCGTGACGAGGCCGGCGGTGCGGCCCGCGTCGCGCGAGGCATCGGGGATCATCGAGTCGACCAGCATCACGAGCAGCGCGCCGGCCGCGAAGCCGTCGATCGCCGCCTTGAAGTTGTTCGAGACCGTGTCGGCGACCGCGTAGCCGACGACGCTCGCGAGCGTGCACACGACTGCCACCCCCAGCCACAGCAGCAGGATCGCCCGGTCGCCACGGCCGGCGTCGCGCATCGCGCTCGCGGAACCGATCGCCTCGGGCAGGTTCGAGACGAAGATGGCCACCAGCAGACCGACGCCGACGCCCCCGCCCGCGGCCAGACCGATTCCCAGCACCAGTTGCTCGGGGATGCCGTCGAGGAAGGCACCGAGCGCGAGTGCCGTGCCGGCGTTCGACCCGGCCACGCGGCCCTTGCGCCCGCGTCCGCTCGAGCCGATCCGCGCGACGACCCCGTCGAGCGCGTAGTAGACGAGCGCACCCACCGCGAGGCCGGCCGCCGTCGCTCCCTGATCTCCGAGCTCGAAGCCCTCCTCAGCGAGCTCGAAGCTGACCGCGCTGATCAACGCGCCCGCGCCGAAGGCGAGCACAAGCCCCACCACGCGCCGAGGCCACGGCCGCGCCAGGGCGAGCAGCGCGCCGAGCACGAGCGAGAACGCCGACAACGAGCCCCAGCCTAGCGCTGCACCCATGGCTTCGAGACCCTATTCGATAGTCACTTCGAAAAAAGTAGCAGCAAGCTCCACGCTAGCCTTCGAAGGGCCATGGCGACCAAGTCCAAGCCGGCGCAGAGCGAGCGGCACGACCCGGACACCTGCGCTCGCGGCGACGCGGCGCTGGCCCGGGCGTTCGAGTTCCTCGGCAAGCGCTGGAACGCGATGGTGCTCGGCAACCTCAGCAGCGGCCCCGCCGGCTTTCGCGAGCTGTCCCGGGCGATGGGCGGGATCTCCGACTCGGTGCTCTCCGATCGACTCGCCGACCTCGCCGACGCCGGTCTGATCGAGCGCACGGTCGACGAGGGGCCGCCCGTCTCGGTCTCGTATGCGCTGACCGACCGCGGCCGTGCGCTGATGCCGGCGCTCAAGCAGATCTCGCTGTGGGCCGAGGAGCACCTCGTATGACCCCGCTGCGCTCCCGCACCGTCACCCACGGCCGCAACATGGCCGGCGCCCGCGCGCTGCTGCGCGCCGCGGGCGTCGCGCGCGAGGACTTCGGCAAGCCGATCGTCGCGGTCGCCAACTCCTACACGCAGTTCGTTCCGGGCCACACGCACCTCAAGCCGGTCGGCGAGGTCGTCTCGGCGGCGGTCCACGCGGCCGGCGGCATGCCGCTGCGAGTTCAACACGATCGCCGTCGACGACGGGATCGCGATGGGCCACGGCGGCATGCTCTACTCGCTGCCCTCGCGCGACCTGATCAGCCGACAGCGTCGAGTACATGGTCAACGCGCACTGCGCCGACGCGCTGATCTGCATCTCCAACTGCGACAAGATCACGCCGGGGATGCTCAACGCCGCGCTGCGGCTGAACATCCCGACCGTGTTCGTCTCCGGCGGGCCGATGGAGGGCGGCACCGCGGTGCTCGTGGACGGCACCGTGCGCAAGCGCGTGAACCTGATCACCGCGATCGCCGACGCCGTCGCCGACGAGGTCAGCGACGAGGACATCGCGCTGCTCGAGGAGGCCGCCTGCCCGACCTGCGGCTCCTGCTCGGGCATGTTCACCGCCAACTCGATGAACTGCCTGACCGAGGCGCTCGGCCTCGCGCTGCCCGGCAACGGCTCGATGCTCGCGACCCACACCGCGCGCAAGGCAGCTCTACGAGGACGCCGGCCGCACCGTCGTCGAGATCGCCACGCGCTACTACGACGCAGGACGACGAGACGCGTGCTGCCGCGCGCGATCGCGACGCGCGAGGCGTTCGAGAACGCGATGACGCTCGACATCGCGATGGGCGGCTCGACCAACACCGTGCTGCACCTGCTGGCCGCCGCCCAGGAGGCCGAGCGTCGACTTCACGATGCGCGACATCGACGAGCTCTCGCGCCGCGTGCCCTGCGTCTGCAAGGTGGCGCCGAACGGCGACGTACCTGATGGAGGACGTCCACCGCGCCGGCGGCATCCCCGCGATCCTCGGCGAGCTGCGCCGCGGCGGGCCTGCTGCACGAGTCCGTCGCGACCGTGCACGCGTCCACGATGGACGAGTGGCTCGGCGACTGGGACGTCGCGCGGGCCGCAGCCGTCGCGAGGTCGCGGTCGAGCTGTTCCACGCCGCACCCGGCTGCGAGCGCTCCGCGAGCGCGTTCTCGCAGTCCGAGCGCTGGGAGTCGCTCGACGCCGACGCGGCCGACGGCTGCATCCGCGACGTCGAGCACGCCTACTCCGGCCGACGGCGGCCTGGCGATCCTCTACGGCAACCTCGCCGAGCGCGGCTGCGTGGTCAAGACGGCCGGGCGTCGACGAGTCGATCCTGCGCTTCAGCGGGCCGGCGGTCGTCGTCGAGTCCCAGGAGGAGGCGGTCGAGCTGATCCTCGGCGGCGGCGTCGAGGCCGGCGACGTGGTCGTGATCCGCTACGAGGGGCCGCGCGGCGGGCCGGGCATGCAGGAGATGCTCTACCCGACGTCCTACCTGAAGGGCCGCGGGCTCGGCAAGGCCTGCGCGCTGATCACCGACGGCCGCTTCTCCGGCGGCACCTCCGGCCTCTCGATCGGCCACGTCTCGCCCGAGGCGGCGTCCGGCGGCGCGATCGCCCTCGTGCGCAGACGGCGACACGATCGCGATCGACATCCCGGCGCGCTCGATCGCGCTCGAGGTCGACGACGAGGAGCTGGCCGAGCGCCGCCAGCAGCTCGAGGCCAGCGGCGGCTACGCCCCCGTCGCGCGCGAGCGCGTCGTCTCCCCCGCCCTGCGTGCCTACGCCGCGATGGCGACCTCCGCCGACACCGGCGCCGTGCGCGACGTCGACGCCGTCGAGCGCGCCGTCGCCACGGCGGCCAAGCAGGACGAGAACGCGCCGGTCGCCTAGGGGCGTCCCTGCCCGAGACCGCGCCTCAGCCGGACCGGTGGGTTCACTCGCCCGCGCGCGCCATCTGGATCCCGATCGACAGCGAGACCCTGGCGAGTGGCTCGACGTCGGCGAAATCGTCCTCGCTGAGTGGCGGCATGTCAGCGAATCGCATGCGCCGGACAGCGAGACAGGCCGCGCCGGCGACGTCGAGGTCGACGACGTCCACGGCGGCACGGCCGTCGCCCCACTGAGCGGTGCCCTGGGCACGCGCGAGCTGGCGGCCGTGCTCGGTCGCGAAGTCCCGTAGTCGCGTCCGCACGTCGCTGCGGACCGACTCCCGCTCTGGGGCCAGCGACGCCAATTCCGACACCAGGCTCCACCAGTCGCGCAGCGGCAGGCCCGACGATCCGACCGCGACCACGGATCGCGCCTGCGGCTGCTCGGCGAACAGGCCGAAGAGCTCGCCGTACTCGCGGTCGAGGTGCGGGTCCTGGCGTACGGCCAGAGCGAGGTAGAGCTGCTGGACCGGATCCCGGGCGGCAGCCGCGACGCCGCCGAGCAAGGGTGGCAACCGGTCTTCGGGCCGCTCCGGTCCAGGCCCGTCTTCGAGACGATCGACGCGTGCTGGGACATCGGGCTCCAGCGGCCTGTGCCAAGCGCGCACGAGGATTCTGGGCGGCTTCGATCGGTGTGTCTTCCATCGGCTGCGCGAGCGAGCGCAAGAACAGCCCGTACGGCACGCCGGCAGCCGCGTAGGCGCTGCCCGACCGGCTCAGGAGGTCGAGCCCCGCCTGGACGTCGACGGCCAGCGTCGCAAGCGCCGCCTCGCGCAGGGCGTCGGCTTGGATCGCCCGATCGAGGCCACGCAACTCGCGCCGTGGCCGCTCGTCCGGGACGGCGTCGAGATCGAGGTCGGCGTCGGTCTCATCGAGCTCCTCGAGCCAGGTCAGCGGCTCGGCTTCGTCCACGTCCCCGAACTCGGCGCGGCGGATGAGGTCCTCGAGGTCGGGGGCCAGCGCCTGCTTCAACGACTCGGCATATCGGAGGAAGAACCTGCTGCGGCGCTGGAGCACCTCGGCGTCGAGGCGCAGGGCACGCCAGAGCTCGTCGGCGAGCATCAGAGCATCTGCCGTTCGTCGCGTACCGCCGCCGGGTGCACGAACCTGTTGTTGACGCACAGGCCGCGGCGTACGAGCGTGCGTCCCGCGGGTCGCCAGTACTCCGCACACAGGATCTGCCGCGAGGCGACGTTGACCTTCGCCGCGACCTCGCCCTCGGTGAAGTAGCGCGAGTAGCGGCGTGCGTGATTGAGCTCTCGCACCTCCTCGGCGACGGCCTCGATGCCGGGCGCAGGATTGGCGCTGACGAGGACCCAGCAGGTGAACACCCATCCGGGACGCGTGCCGGAGGCGGTCGCGAAGTCGAGTGCGGTTCGGCGTGCCGGGTGGACGACGTTGGTGCGCAGGAGCGTGCGTCGGTTCACGCAGCCGGCCGACAACGAGATGAAGGGCGAGATCTCGAAGACGCGCTTGCCGGTGTCGGGATCGATCGAGTCGTACTGGTTGACGTGGAGGTCGAGGTGGCGCTCGGTCAACCGGCTGAGGGCGACGTCGTAGGGCAACGCGCGGTCGGGCGGCCAGTACCGGCACCTGAGACCGATCTGACCGCCCAGGATCTCCTCGACCTCGGCGCGCGTCACGCCGCCGACCCCGCGACAGCACCACTGCACGATCACGAGGTCTCCTCCACCAACCGATCGCGAACCCAGGCCAGCAGCTGGGTCGGCGTGTCGAACACCGGCTCCCCGTCCTGGGTCGTGGGGTGGTCCGCGTTCCCGACGTAGAACGCGACCGGCGCGAGCACGTGAGCTTGCCGGAGCGCTGCGGGGAGCGCCAGGCCGGCGTTCGTCGGCTCGGGAGCAGAACGCTCGATGTCACTCAAGATCAGGTCGTACGTGTTGGCCTCGGCGTATGACAACGCCTCGGCGTTGGTCGTCGCGACGTCCACCGCCAGACCGAGACCGCGAAGCGCCTGGATCTCTGCCCGGTTGTTGGCAGGCACGTCGTCGACCCAGAGGATGCGCCGGCCCGCCGGCACCTCCGACACGAGCGCACGAAGCTCGTCGTCGTCGGGTCTGCGGTTCTCCTTCTCTAGGACCGCATCGGCGATCAGCGCGATCTTGAGCCCGTCCTTGGTGACCTCCACCGAGGTCGTGCGTCCGAGCAGCTTCTGCAAGTCGCCGGGAAAGCGGAACGCGAGCACGAGGAACACGATCAGCAGGAACCCAAAGACGACCAGGGCGATATAGAACGCCTCCACTTGCGACAGCCTGACTGACTACACATGTACACGTCAACTGGGTTCCGCCGGCTCCGCCGGGCGGCGATCACGACGACCGCGGACGGCATCACCTATGTCATCACGGCAGACATGAGACTTCGACCGTAGCCCGGACCGTGCGACGGGAGGGTTGCGTACGTGCCCGGCCGAGGGGTGGATCACTTTGGACGTGAACTGATCCGGCGGGCGTGTCCGCTGCGAAGCAACGGGCATGCCACAGATCGAGGACACCAATCCAGACGGCGCGCTGCGGGAGCTGGCGGCGGACCCGTCGTCGCGCAAGCGCTTTCTCGGAATGATGGGCGGCGGCGGCGCGGCAGCGGCGTTCGGCATCTTCATGGCCGCGTGCGGCAGTGACGACACCGAGCAGAACGCCGGAGTGGAGCCGGCGGGCACGCTGGGCGGCGGCGCAGTCGCGAAGGATCTCGCGATCGTGCAGTACGCACTGACGCTGGAGCACCTCGAGACCGACTTCTACAACGCGGTCATCGATGCCGGGGTGATCGAGGACATGCAGCTCGCCGAGACCGTGAAGCTGATTCGCGACAACGAGCAGGAGCACGTCGACGCCCTCACCCAGACGGTCAAGCAGCTCGGCGGCACGCCCAAGCGGCCCAAGACGACCTTCGACGCGGTGCTGGAGGGCGGGCCCGACAAGGTGTTGCAGACCGCGGCGACCGTCGAGAACCTCGGCGCGGCGGCCTACCTTGGCCAGGCACCGCGGATCAGCTCCAAGGAGGTGCTCGCCGCGGCACTCGCGATCCACTCGGTCGAGGGCCGTCACGCAGCAGCCCTGAACACGGTCGTCGGCAAGACGATCGTGCCCGACGGCGCGTTCGCCAAGCCGGCCTCGATGGAGGACGTGCTGCCCCAGGTGCAGCAGTTCCTCGCCTAGCGGAAGGACTCACCGATCATGTCTGAGACCAAGAACCTCGCCAGCCCCGAACTCGCCGCCGTGGAGATCCACGGGGTCAGCCGCCAGTCGTTCATCCTCAGGGGCGCCCTCGCCGCGGGAGCGGTCTACGGCCTCGGCGCCGTGCAACCGTTCGTCGGCCAGGCCCTGGCGCAGGACGACGGCGGCGACGTCGAGATCCTCAACTTCGCGCTCACGCTCGAGTACCTGGAGGCCGCCTTCTACGCTCAGGCGCTGAAGCGGACCAACGGCCTGTCGACCGAGACCCTCGAGCTCGCGACGACGATCCGCGGCGACGAGGACGAGCACGTGGCCGCGCTCACGATGACGATCAAGGACGCCGGCGGCACCCCGGCCAAGGCGCCGATGGTCGACTTCGGCAACGCCTTCGAGAGTCAGCGCAGCTTCCTGAAGCTGGCGCAGACCTTCGAGGACACCGGCGTCAGCGCCTACAACGGCGCCGCGCCGTCGATCCAGTCCAAGGACGTGCTCGCCGCCGCCGGGTCGATCGTCCAGGTCGAGGCCCGCCACGCCGCGGCGATTCGGCTCATGAACGGCCAGCCGCCCACCGACGGCGGCTTCGACAAGGCCCTCGACACGGACGCCGTGCTGAAGGCCGTCGAGCCGTTCGTCAAGGGCTGAAGGCCACCGCCGGCGAAGTACGCCGCTCGGGAATCGCGCCCAGTCCACGAAGCACCGCGATGACCCGGGCAAGCAGCTCGCTGCCTCGGAGCGGCTTCTTGAGATAGTCGTCGGCCCCGAGCAGCAGACCGGCCACCTCGTCGGCGGGTTCGGTGTGATCGCGGGACAGGAAGACGACGGCGATGCCCTCGCCATAGTCGTCCTTGAGCTGGCGACACACCTCGTGGCCCGAGATGTCGGGCAGGCACACCTCGACGAGTACGAGCAGCGGCCGCGTCGTGCGGGCCGCAGCGAGCGCTTGTGTCCCGCTGGGATAGGTATCGGTGGGCCAACCGCCCCGCTCCAAGACCCTCTGGATCGAGGCGCACTCCTCGGCGTCCGGGTCGACGACCATGATCGACACGGCAGGCGCGGAGAGCGCAGGGGTTTCGTTCACCGTGTCTCCGAAGACGACACCATCATCAAGCGACATTAACCGCTCAGCGAAACACGATCAAGGGAGAGCGTGAGGCCACCAGCAATGCCGATGCACCGTTGACGGAGCTGGAGCGCGCCCCGCCCGAGGGACGCTGCTCAGAGCAGGGACGGGCCGCTGTCGGCGGAGGCTGTGGAAGCCGAGGGGGACCCGGCGATCGATCTGCATGTGGGGTTCTGGGTGCTCAAGGGCAGCGGATGCTCGACGACCGCCTCGAAGAACTCTTGCGCCGCGGGAACCAGCACGTAGAAGTGCTGACACGCCCCGAGACCCTGGCGGGTGCGCTTCGATTCGATCAGACCCAGGACCAATAGGCACTTGACGTGATGATCGATCTTGTTGACGCTGGTATCGAGCAGGTTCGCTAGATCGGTCGAGCTGAGCTCAGTCGTGGACTCGAGCAACAACATCATGATCTTGATGCGTCTCGCGTGGCCCAGCGCTCGCCCCATCTCCACGAGCCCGAGTCGTGATCTGGCCTCCGGCGATCGCCTGCGCCTCGCGCTGGCACTGCCCGTGCTCACGGCAACTTCCTGCCGATGGCTTCCGCGCGGGCGATGAGTTCACTGGTCTTTGCCTCGAGGACGTTGCTGATGGCGGTCACCTCGTCGAGACGCAAGTCGAGCTCGCCGGCCTGGGCCGCCACGATTCGCGCGGGGGCCAGACCCGCCGCGAGCGCCACTGCCTGCAGCGAGCGATCTTGGGCGGCGCAACGCTCCCGGATGGCCCAGATCAGCGTCAGCCGATGGGTGCGAGGGTCGATTCCGGAGCGACGCGTAGAGCTGTCTGCGCGGCAGTCGGTCACGTCTAATCAGTCGATCGGTGCCAACTATAATTGCTTGTCGAGTCAATCGACGCGCTCCACAGTTCTCACCCGTGTCTAGCCCCTCGCCGACGGCCGCACAGGTCGGGCGCGTCGTCCGAGCCCTACGCGAAGCACGCAGCGACAGCCAAGAGACGATCGCGCACGCCGCAGAGCTCAGCCGCTACTACTACGCCGGCATCGAACTCGGCGAGCGCAACCCCACGCTACTCGTGCTCGCACGCATCGCACGCGCGCTCGACACCGAACTCTCCGACCTCATCAGCCAAGCCGAACGGCTTGGCCAGGAGACGGTCAGCTAGGTCGGCGCGACCGTGACCGTCACCGCGGCTGCGGCACGATGCGGATGTAGGGCCGTGGGGACTCCCAGCCGTCCGGATAGGTCTCGCGCGCCTGGTCGTCGGAGACCGAGCCGGCGATGATCACGTCGTCGCCGTCGGTCCAGTTCGCGGGCGTCGCGACCTTGTGCTTGGCCGTCAGCTGCAGCGAGTCGATCACGCGCAGGACCTCGTCGAAGTTGCGGCCCGTCGTCATCGGATAGACGAGGATCAGCTTGATCGTCTTGTCCGGCCCGATCACGAACACGTTGCGGACCGTCTGGTTGTTCGCCGGCGTGCGCTCGGTCGGATCGCCGTCGACGTCCGCGGGCAGCATCCCGTAGAGCTTCGAGACCGCGAAGTCCCCGTCGCCGATCAGCGGGTAGTTGGGAGCGGTGCCCTGCGTCTCGGCGATGTCCGCCGCCCACTTCTCGTGGTTGGAGACCGGGTCGACCGAGAGGCCGATGATCTTCACGCCGCGGCGGTCGAACTCGGGCTTGATCGACGCCATGTAGCCCAGCTCGGTCGTGCAGACCGGGGTGAAGTTGCGCGGATGCGAGAACAGCACGGCCCACGAGTCCCCGACCCAGTCGTGAAATCGGATCGTCCCCTCCGTCGTCTCCGCCTCGAAGTCTGGGGCAGTCTCGCCAAGCTGCAGTGCCATCTCGCTCCTCGTGTGGTTGCCTGAAACGACCTTACGCGACGGCGCTGACCGGGTGCCGCACGACGGCCCAGAACTGATAGCCGGCGCTATCTCGATCTCCTTCCATCCCGCATCGCTCGCCGCGGGGGCGAGCGATGCGGGTATCGGTGTGCTCCTAGCCCTTCAACGTGGCGCTCGCGGAGTCGCTGAGGATCCCGGACTCGCCGAGCACCTTCACCTTCACGCCGCCCTTGCGCTTGGCGAGCTTCTTCGCGTCGGCCTTGGCCGGCTTGAGCGTCGCGATCGCGGCGCCCTGCGCGTTGATGAAGACCGTCGTCTCCACGAGCACCGGGTCGCCGATGCCGAGGGCCCTGGCCTGCTTCTTGGTCAGGGCGAGCGTGACCGTCACGGGGTCGTTGATCGACCCGGTGACCAGCACCGCGATTCCGCTGCCGGCCGTCGAGCGCTTGGCCGCGAGGGCGATGTCGACGGGCCGGTTGTACGCCTCCTGATAGGCCGTCTCGGCCGCCTTGCGGAGGTCCTTCTCGGTCGCCAGCGACTTGTCGGCGTCCGCCTTGGCCTTCGTCAGCGACGTGACCTTCTCCTTGAGGCCGGCCACCTCCTTCTGGAACGGCGCCACGGCGGCGCTGATCAGCTTGTCGGCAATCGCCGTCGAGCTGTCGGCCACGTGGTAGGTGCCGCCGAGCCCCGTGCACGCGTCGGTGAAGCCCTGCACCGTCGAGAGCGCCGAGAGGTCGACCCCGGTCGCCGTCTTCACGGCCGGGATCCAGTCGGCGGGATCGTCACCCAGCCCGGCCGCGGCCTTCTGCCAGGGGACGTAGTCGTAGTACGGGTCCTCGCCCTGCCAGGCAAGGATCGCAGGGCCGCCCAGCTCAGCCACGCCGGAGCAGGTCGCGTGCGCCTGCAGGTCGGTCTGCGCCGGACCGTAGCTGCGCTTCTGCTCGGGGCTCATGGGCTCCCGGTACGCGCTCGGGAGCTGCTCGTAGTCGATCACGCCCTCGCCGGTGACGCCGTTGTCCTCGCTGAACCCGCGCGCGTAGCCGTCCGCGGAGACGGTGTACCGCGTCTCGGTGTTGGTCAGCGCGGCGCCCGTCGGGTCGGTCAGGAACGTCACGCCGTCGTTGCCGGTCTTGGCGACGACCGAGTACACGCCTGGGACCGCCGCGGCGCCTCCGGGTAGCGCCAGCGCCAGGAAGGCGAGCGCCCCTGCGGCGCCGGCGGATTTGATCAGCTTCAAGGAGTCCTCCTGAATCGTTGTGAACCGCTCGCCAGATGCCGAGCGCTGGGCCAGACCAGCTAAAGCCTACTAAATCACTAGACTTTGTGGGTAATTACCGAAGCCCCAGGAGGCACGCGATGTCCGTCACCGACGATCCGCGCAAGGCCTCCTGACCTCGCGCGACGCCGCTCGCGAAGCACGCCGAGACCACCTATGTACACCAAATAGGTAGGGAAACTCCTGAAATGTGGGTCTTGTGGAGTTGAGACCCTGCTGTTTCAATCCCTTCATTCTCGACCTGTTTTATAGGTTTCAAACACGAAAGGGACTGTCGATGGCCGGTTTGGATCGCAAGAAGACGAGGTCGCGGGGCCTCCTAGGAGCGCTGGTAGCGCTCGTCGCGGTACTCGTCCTCGCCCCAGCGAGCGCGAACGCGGCGACGGTGCTGGGCTCGGGATCGAGCGCGAGCGTGCCCTATCTCGAGGCGCTGTTCAAGGGCTACAAGAAGGTCAACCCGAAGGTGAAGTTCATCTTCACCGCCAACAACGGCAACGCCGGCGCGAAGGACGTGCAGGACGGCAAGAGCTCGTTCGCCATCCAGACCCGCCCGCCGCTGCCCTCCGACTCCGGGCTGACCTACTCCAAGCTCTTCCTCGACGGGCTCTGCGTCGCCGTCCACCCGCAGAACAACCTCTCCGGGCTGCAGATCAGCCAGGTCAAGGACATCTACCTCGGCAACCAGACCCAGTGGTCGGCGGTCGGCTCGAACATCAGCGGTCCGATCTCCGCCTTCGGGCGCTTCTCGACCGCGGGCCTCTACACGTTCTTCCAGAGCGCGGTGCTCGGCGGCGCCACCCAGGCGTCGAACGTGACGGCGCTCGACAAGGACGGCGAGGTCTCGGTCGCGGTCTCGAAGAACCAGGCCGGCATCGGCTACGTCGGGCTCGCGAACTCCAAGCCGAGCAGCGGCGTCAAGCGCCTGCGGCTCAACGGCCAGCCGTGCGCGGCGAGCGCCATCCGGACGCTGAAGTACCCGCTCACGCGCTACGCCTGGCTGGTGCTGCCGTCGAAGAAGCCGAACAAGTTCGCAACCAAGTTCGGTGACTGGGTGCGCACGAGCTACGCCGCTGGCCGCATCATCGACAAGGCCGGCGCGGTGCCCGCGTTCAACGCGAAGAAGCCGCCCAAGAAGAAGAAGCGGAAGTAGCCGGGAGCCGATGCAGTCAGAGGCTCACTCCGGCCGCCGGAACGGCGGCCTCCGTCCCGATCAGCGCGCCGAGCTCATGCTCGGCGCGCTGGTCTGCGGCGTGCTGCTGTTCGTCGTGCTGCTGATCGTGTTCGTGTTCAAGGAGGCGTGGCCGTCGTTCGCCCACAACGGCCTCTCGTGGTTCGGCGCCGACGGCAGCACCGACCAGCAGATCCAGGCGATCTTCACCTCCGCCCACCTCCAGCAGGACTACGTCTACGAGTTCCATGCCTGGCCGATCGTCTGGGGCACGATCCTGATCACGGGCGGGGCGGTCCTGCTGAGCTTCGTCTCGGCGCTGTTCGTGTCGGTCTTCGTCGTCGAGTTCGCGCCCGAGTGGATCCGCCGCATCCTCGAGCCGGTGATCCGGCTGCTGGCGAGCGTACCGTCGGTGATCTTCGGGCTCGTCGGCGTGCTCGTGCTGGTGCCGTTCATCGGCGACCACGTGATCACCGACGGCAACCGCGAGTCGGTCGCCTACATCGTCTCGCTGAGCGGCTACAGCCTGCTCGCGGGCGTGCTGATCCTGACCCTGATGATCGCGCCGCTGATGATCGCCGTCTTCGCCGACGGGCTGCGCGCCGTGCCGCGCGGCTGGCTCGAGGGCTCGCTCGGCCTCGGCATCAACCGCTGGCGCACCTTCTGGAAGATCGGCGTGCGCACGGCGCGCCCGGCGCTCGTCGCCGGCACGGTGCTCGCGACCGCCCGCGCGCTCGGCGAGGCGGTGATGCTGGCGATGGTCACCGGCGGCGTCGCCTTCGCGCCCAACCCCGCCGACGGGCTGATCTTCTTCGTCGAGCCGACCAAGTCGCTGGCCTCGACGATCCTCCAGACCTCGGAGGAGCTCACGGCGCCGCCGATGCGCCACACGATCTTCGCGATCGCGGCCGTGCTGCTGTTCAGCGCGATGATGCTGTCGCTCGCCGGCTGGGCGGTCAAGCAGCCGATGAAGCGCTACGGGGTGCGCGCGTGACGCCGGCCACGCTGGAGGCGCCGGCTCCGCCCACGCCGCCGCGGCGCTCGGCACGCGACTCGAGCTCCTCCTGGCGCCTGACCGACCGCATCGGTCTCGCCTTCGCCTGGTTCCTCGGCCTGTCGTTCCTCGTGATCACCGCGGCGATCGTGATCTACATGATGGTCCAGGGGCTGCGCTACATCCGGCCCGAGCTGTTCGTCACGCCGCCCGCGGCCGGCTTCACCGAGAGCGAGACCGGCGGCTTCCTCGACCCGATGCTGGGCACGATCATCGTGGCGCTGATGGGCATGTCGATCGCCTTCCCCGTCGGCCTCGGCGTGGCGGTCTGGCTGTCCGAGTACGGCCGCCCGACGGCGCTCGCGCGCGTGACCGAGTCGACGATCGAGATGCTCGCCGGCTCGCCCTCGATCGTGTTCGCGCTGTTCGGCACGCTGCTGTTCGAGCAGGGCGCGCTCGGCTTCCTCTCGCGCACGAACGAGAGCGGCGTCGTCTACGGGCGCTCGTTCTTCGCCGCCGCGGCGATGCTGTCGCTGATCGCGCTGCCGCTGATGGTCGCCAACGTGCGCGAGGGCCTGCAGGCCATTCCGGGTCACGTGCGCGAGGCGTCGTATGCGGTCGGCAAGACGCGCATCGCCACCGTGCGGCGGATCCTGCTGCCGGCGGCGCGGCCGTCGGTCGTCACCGGCGCGATGCTCGGCGTCGGGCGCATCATCGGCGACACCGCGATCATCGTGCTGCTGCTCGGCGCGACGCTGCGCTTCAACGGCGTCGGCGACGTGCCGCTGCTGGAGACCCTGAAGGGCACCGGCAGCACGCTCACGAGCTACGTCTACGCCAATGCCCCCACGGGCGAGGCCAACCAGCCGACGAAGGCCTACGCCGCCGCCTTCGTGCTGCTGTCGATGGTGCTGCTGCTCAACTTCGTCGTCGACATCGCAGCCCGCCGGGCGAGGAGGTGGGCATGAGGTTCTCCGATCCGCCGCCGGTGCGCCGGCTGCCGCTGACCGGCGAGGAGGCGTCGACGGTCGTCCCCGACTCGCCGGTCGCCGCGGAGGTGCCGGCCCACGTCGAAGGCAACGGGCAGACCACGCCGACGAGCTTCGTCAGCGCGCCACGCCGGCGCGTCGACACGGCGCCGCTGGCGATCGACCGCATGCAGGTCGAGGAGCTGTCGGTCGCCTACGGCTCGAAGCTCGCCGTCGACACCGTCTCGCTGCCGATCCGCCAGGGCGAGGTGCTCGCGCTGATCGGCCCCTCGGGCTGCGGCAAGACGACGCTGCTGCGCTCGCTCAACCGCCTCACCGAGCTGACCAAGACCGCCTCGATGAAGGGCCGCATCACGCTCGACGGCGACGACATCGGCTCGCTCGAGCCGACGATGCTGCGGCGACGGGTGACGATGGTCTTCCAGCAGCCGAACCCGTTCCCGATGAGCGTGTTCGACAACGTCGCGTACGTGCTGCGCGAGCAGGCGTCGAGGCGGCCCAAGAAGCGCGCGTTGCAGGCGTCGGTGCGCAGCGCGCTCGAGCGCGCCGGCCTCTACGACGAGGTCGCCGCCGACCTCGCGCACCCGGCGCTACGCCTGTCGGGCGGCCAACAGCAGCGGCTCTGCATCGCGCGCGCGCTGGCGGCCGATCCCGAGGTGCTGCTGCTCGACGAGCCCTGCTCGGCGCTCGACCCGCAGTCGACCCAGGTGATCGAGGACCTGATCGTGCAGCTGCGCGAGCAGGTCGCGGTCGTGATCGTCACCCACAACCTGCAGCAGGCCTACCGGATCGCCGACTACGTCGGCTTCATGTACCTCGGCGAGCTGGTGGAGTACGGGCCGGCCAGCCAGGTCTTCGGCGCGCCGCGCCAGGAGCGGACCAAGGAGTACATCAGCGGTGGGTTCGGCTAGGCGCATGGCGGCCACGGGCCTGATCGGACTGGTGGCGCTCGGCGGCTTCGCCGGCTGCGACTCGACCCAGGACAAGAACGAGCGCGCCAAGCTGCGCGCGACGCGCGTGCTCGACGGGCGCAAGGCACAGGTGCTCGGCCACGCCAATCCCGACGTGCGCGTGGAGCGCGTCTCGCTCGTGCGCGGCAAGCGCACGAGCGCGATCGTCGTCGAGCTGCACAGCAGCGCGCGCGAGCCGTTGACCGACCTGCCCGTGCGCGTCGGCGTACGCGCTCGCGGCGGACGGCGCGTGCCGCTCAACGCGGGCAAGAACCAGGGCTGGTTCCAGACCCACGTGCCCGCGATCGATGCCGAGGGCACGACGACGTGGGTCTACACCCACCGCACCCGCGGGCTTCCTGCCGGGCGGCCGTTCGCGCGTGTCGGCACCCCGACGATCAGCAGCGCGACCTCGCTGCCAAAGATCGAGGCGAGGTCTGTCACCACCACTGGCCGGAGAACGGGGGTGGAGGTCGAGAACGCCTCCGACGTTCCCCAGTACGGCCTCCAGGTCTACGCGCTCGTGTCCCGTCGCGGCCGCTACGTCGCCGCCGGCAAGGCCGAGATCGAGCACGTCGGCACCGGCCGGCGCAAGCTCGCCCGCGTCCCGCTCACCGGCTCCGCCACCGGAGGGACCGCCCACGTCCACGCCCTTCCCGTGATGTTCCAATGAGGAGGTAGTCCCAGCATGGCCCGCACCGACATCACGACGCCCGCCACCCACTCTCCGTGGGATCAGTGCGACCACTGCCAGGCGCCGCTCGACTCGCGCCAGCGCTACTGCGTCGCCTGCGGCGCGCGCCGCCCCCAGGCCGACGACCCGGTGGCGAGCTACTTCGTCGCCTCCGCCCGCCGCGCCCGCGCCACCGATCCGTCCACCACCGCCGCGCCTCCGGCACAGCGACCGCAGTCCTCGCTGAGAACCGCCTTGATCTTGGCGCTGATCCCGCTCGCCGCCGCCATCGGCGTGGTCGTGGGACGCGGCGGCTCGGACTCCAACGACCAGCTGATCGAGGCACTGAAGGCGCAGAAGGCGCCGGTCGTGAACGTCGGCTCGGGCGGCGGCGCGGCCAGCGACAACGCAAGCTCCGGTGACAGCGACTCCTCCAAGAAGAAGAAGGGCAAGGGCGACGACGATCCCAACGACGCCGACGGCGAGGTGATCGCCGAGACGAGCTACGGCAGCGCGCGCAAGCTGACCGGAAACAAGATCACGCCCGCACAGGTCGAGGAGAGCAAGAAGGCGCTCGAGCACATCGTCGAGTCGAAGGGCAAGGAGTACGTCGAGCAGCAGCGCAACCTCCCCGACCAGATCGTGATCCCGTGAGCGCCTTCGAGCGCATCCGGGGCTGGCGCCCCGGACGCGCCGGCGGCGGGCCACCGCCCGGCCTCGTGGCGGCGGACAAGCTCGCTGCGCGCAAGCAGCGCGCCGCCGGACCGGCGCAGGCGCCGGTCAGCGAGGCCGAGCGCGAGCTGCTGGCCGAGCGCGAACGCCTGGCCGAGCGCTTCACGCTGATGCAGGCCGACCTCGGCGGCGTCTTCTACGAGATGGCGATCCGCGATCACGTACGCATGGACGTGCTCACGCGCAAGGCCGCCGAGCTGCAGCGCGTCGACGCGGCGCTGGCAAACGTCGAGCGCGCGCTGCGCGGCGACGACGGCCCGATCGCCGGCAGCTGCACCAGCTGCGGCGCGCCTCACGGCGGCCAGGCGCGCTTCTGCTCGCGCTGCGGGCACGAGCTCGCGCCGGCGACCGCGGAGCCGAGCACCAACGGAGCCAGCGCTTGACGCACGCCGCTCATCGCCCGCGACGCCGCGCGTCGTTTGGAGCGGCGGCATGAGCCGCTCGCAGAACGCCGTGATCGCGGCGCTGTCGGTGTTCGCCACCCTGGTCGTGCTGCTGCAGGGCACAGGCGCCGGCAAGGACCTCGTGGTCCCGGCCTCGCTGCGCGAGGCACTGGTCGTCAACGCCGCGCTGCCGGCTGCCGGCACGCTCGCGGGCGACGACGGCTCGGACTTCGACGAGGACGACGAGTCGGACGACGGCGGCGACGTCGTCGAGACCGTCGACGACGGCGGGGTGGTCGCAGCGCGGAGCGCGCCCCTGGACGACGGCACGAGCACGGGCGGCCCGACCGAGCCGGTCGAGGAGGAGCCGACGCCGAGCAAGATCAAGCACGTGTTCGTGATCGCGCTCGCCGGCCACGGCTTCGACGCGACGTTCGACCCCACCTCGACGGCGCCCTACCTGAGCCAGCAGCTGCGGCCCCAAGGTGCACTGCTGAGCGGCTACCGCTCGCTCGGACGCGCCGACCTGCCCGACCACGTCGCGATGATCGGCGGCCAGCCGCCCAACGACGACACCCGCGCCGGCTGCCCCACCTTCAAGGAGATCCCCCCGACCGAGAGCCCCTCGGACTCCGGGGAGATCGCCGCGTCGGGCTGCGTCTATCCGAACACGGTTACGACCGTCGCCGACCAGATCACCGCCAGCGGGCGCAACTGGACCGCCTACGTCGAGGACATCGACAAGGGTCCGAAGGGACCGATCAACTGCCGCCGTCCAGACTCGAACGCACCGGACGACACGCTGCGCGCCCGTCCCGGCGACGGCTACGCCACGCGCCACAACCCGTTCGTCTACTTCCACTCGCTGCTCGACCTCGGCGACTGCGACGCCAAGGACGGCCCACTGGCGAAGCTCGAGACCGATCTCGCCTCGGTGAAGACGACGCCCAACCTCGCCTTCGTCGTGCCCAACCTCTGCAACAGCGGCAGCGAGTCTCCCTGCATCGACGGCAGCCCCGGCGGCCTGCCGGCCGCCGACGCGTTCCTCTCGACCTGGGTGCCGAAGATCCTCGCCTCGCCGGCGTTCGAGCAGGACGGACTGCTGATCGTCACCTTCGCCGGCAACGCCGCGGCGGACGCGGCGGCCCCCGACGCGCCGAGCGTCAACGGCACGTTGCTCGTGTCCCGCTACGCGCAGGCCGGCAGCACGTCCGGCAGCGAGTACGACCCGTACGCGCTGCTGCGCTCGATCGAGGACCTGTTCGCGCTGAAGCCGCTCGTGCGCGCGGCCGACGCGCCCTCGTTCGCCCAGACCGTGCTCGGCGAGGCGCTCGTCGGCCCCGTCAGCGACGGCTGAGCGAGTTCGCCTTGCCCTGGGAGTGGCCGGTCGGTGCGCTCTGCGCCTTTCTCGTCGCCGTTGCGACGACGCCGGTCGGCGTCTCGGGCGCAGTCCTGCTGCTCCCAGTGCAGCTCAGCCTCCTGGGCGTGCCGAGCCCAGCGGTCACGCCGACCAACCTCGTCTTCAACGTCGGCGCGACGCCCGGCGGGCTGCTGGGCTTCTGGGGCGAGCGGCGGCTGGCGAACCCGCTCACCGCCCTGCTGGTGGCGGGCACGCTGCCCGGCGTCGTGGCCGGCGCGGTGATCCGCGTCGAATGGCTCGCCGACGTCCGGACGTTCATGCTCGTCGCCGCCGGCGTGCTCATGCCGCTCGGCCTGTGGCTGCTGCTGGGGACTGCGCGGTCACCGCGCAAGCCGGTCGCGGTCACCGCACGGGCTCGTGGGTCGATCTGGCTCCTGGCGCTCGCGGTCGGAACGATCGGCGGCATCTACGGGGTCGGCGGCGGCTCGCTGCTGGCACCGGTGTTGATGGCCACGGGCGTCTCGGCCTACGTCGTCGCGCCGGCGACGCTGGCGGCCACGTTCCTCACCTCGATCGCCGGGATCGCCACCTATCAGCTGCTGCAGCTCACGCACGAGGGCAGCGTCGCGCCGGACTGGGCGCTCGGAGCATGGCTCTGCGCCGGCGGCTTCGCCGGGAGCTACGTCGGCGCCCGCCTGCAGCGCCGGCTGCCCGAGAGCACCCTGCGACGGCTGCTGGGACTGATCGCCTGCCTGATCGCCGCGCGCTACCTGCAGCAAGGGTTCGGCTGAGAACCGAGCGTCAGGGGTTGGCGGCGAGGAACAGGAAGGCCGCCAGGATCACGAGGTGCACGCCGCCCTCCTGGAGGGTGGCGCGGCCGGGCAGCAGCGTGAGCGAGCTGACGATCGCCGTCAGCACCAGCAGCACGATCTGGGTCGAACCGAGACCGAGCACGAGCGGCCCGTCGAGCCAGATCGAGGCGATGGCGATCGCGGGAATGGTCAACCCGATGCTGGCCATCGCCGAGCCGTAGGCGAGGTTGAAGCTCACCTGCACCCGCCCGCGGCGGGCGTTGCGGCTCGCCGCGAGCGTCTCGGGCAGCAGCACCAGCAGCGCGATCACCACACCGACCGCGGAATGCGGCGCTCCGGCGGCGTCCACGGCGTCCTCGATCGCCGGGGACGCCGTCTTGGCCAGCCCGACGACGGCGACCAGCGCCACGACCAGCAAGCCGAGGCTGCGCAGCGGTCGAGCCGCCGACGGCGAGGCGTGCTCTTCGACCTCCACGCCGTCGGGCAGGAAGTAGTCGCGGTGGCGCACCGTCTGGACGATCAGGAACAGCACGTAGAGCGCGAGCGACGCCGCCGCCGCGAACGCGAGCTGGGACGAGGAGAACTCCGGGCCGGTCGCGCTGGTGGTGAACGTCGGCAGGACCAGGCTCAGCGTCGCAAGCGTCGCGACGGTCGCGAACGCGGTGGCCGACCCCTCGGCGTTGAAGGAGGCGACCCGCTCACGCAGCGCACCCACCAGGATCGACAGCCCGACGATGCCGTTGCAGGTGATCATCACCGCGGCGAACACCGTGTCGCGCGCGAGCGAGTCGGTCCCCTCTCCGCCGGAGACCATCAGCGTCACGATCAGGCCGACCTCGATCACCGTCACCGCGACCGCCAGCACCAGCGAGCCGAACGGCTCGCCGACGCGATGGGCCACGACCTCGGCGTGGTGGACCGCCGACAGCACCGATCCCGCCAGCAGCACGCTCACCACGAGCAGCACCACCGTGCCCGGATCGCCGCCCCACGTCGTCGCCAGCGCGACGAGCGCGAGCAGCGGCACGGCGATGCTCCACGACGACGTCAGCTGCGCACGGGCCGACTGCATCGCCCCGAGGCTATGGGACGAGCGCCGCCGCCGATCGACGGCGGGTCAAGACCGGGCGGTGGCGTCGTCGGCCAGCGACCCTCGCAGCTCGACGAGACAGCCGGCGGTGACGAGCTGGCGAGCACGAGTCGGAGACGCAGGCGAGGTGGTGCGAGAACCCTAGGGCGCCGTCACGCGCCGTCCGTCGATCCGTCGCCTCGGTCCGCTGCGGTGTCCGCGCTCGCCTCCGCCCGGCGAAGACGAGCAGCAGCCCCGTCGGACGCTCGCTGGCGTTCCCTGAGTTCGCCCTGGCTGGTCGCGCGTCCGCCGTAGAGCCGTGCGCGGTAGAGATCGAGGCGCTCGCGACGGTAGCGCGCCTCGTCACGCAGCCGCGCTCGCTCGTTTCGCTGGTCCCTCTCTGCGTCCATGCGGTCGAGGGGACTGCGCTCAGGCTGCGCCTTCGTCGCCGGCGAGCCGTCGAGGCTCCGGCGTGCGGCTTCGGAGCGAGGGTTCGTCAGAGGCACGTCGCGTACGGAACTCGCATCCGTCGGGCCGGCATCGCGGCCCGCCCGAGAGGCCGAGCCGCCGCGGACACGCCGGAAGAGCCTCATGGCTGGCTCGCCGGGACCAGCAGGCCGCGCGCAGCGCACTTGAAGTGAGACATCAGGCCGTTCTCGCTCGCTGTCACCCAAAATAGGTGACAATTGATAATCAAAACTAGAAATCTAAGTCTAACATGTCCATGCGCGTGCGGATCAGCCCAATGCGTCGCCGAGAACGGCCGGGAAGGGAGTGCAGAACTGCAGCGCCACT
This sequence comes from uncultured Thermoleophilaceae bacterium, assembly GCA_963846505.1. Lineage (GTDB taxonomy): Bacteria > Actinomycetota > Thermoleophilia > Solirubrobacterales > Thermoleophilaceae > JACVRW01. The sequence goes on from CAWJWD010000006.1 coordinate 669,669, forward strand.
CGGGGCGCGGCGGGCACCGGCCAGCGGCGATCGCGGCCGCAGAGCGACCCCATGCTGCTCCACGACGGCAGCGTGTGCGCCGCCACGCGCGTGAACGGCCCCGACTTCCCCGAGCGGCCGACGAGCATCACCGTCTGGTTCTCGAGCAGCGAAAAGCCGTCGCTGCCCGTGACGCAGATGATCGTCAGCAGTCCCCAGCGCGGGTTCGAACGAGCGACGACGCCGCTCGGTGGGTCGACCACCTCGCCACGCCCGTCCCACGAGCAGTTCGAGGCGAAGACGTCGTGGACCTCCGGCTGCACCGGCCCCGGCTCCATCCCCGACGACTCCGGCGTGTCCACCCACCGCCACTCCACCAGCGCGCGGATCGACGCCTGCTCGGCGTCGGTCATCGGCCGGACCAGGCGCGTCGGCTTGCGCCGATGCCGGCAGCGGCCCGAGCCCGGATCGGCGCTCAGTCCCAGGTCGACCACGACCGCCACGCCCGGGCTGCTGCGCTGGCAGAGCCGCTCGGACTCATAGCCGCGCGAGGCCGTCACCTGCACCTGCCAGCGGCCCGATCGCCGCTGGAGCAGAAACGTCTCCCGCTGGTCCACCCGGCCCTGATAGAGGACTACCAGCAGCGCCCAGCCGGGGTCCACCGACGAGCGCGCCGCCACCACCGTCGCCGGCCCGGGGATGGTGGTGGGCGCGATCGTCACGCTGCGACCGCCGTTGCGCACGCTCAGATGCAGCGACCGTCCGCGCTCCGACGCGGCCGCGGCGCGCAGCAACGCCAGCCGCTCGCCCTTGGTCGCCGTGCGGGCGGCGTCCGCGGAGGTCGCGAGCGCCGCCAGGCTCGAGCAGCAGAGCGCCAGCGCGACGAGCGTCCACCGCAGTCGCGCCTCGATGGGTTCCCAACGGGCCAGAGGACTCTTATACCCCACACCGCGCCCCACAGGCGAGAGCACCGTGCCCCATACGCGCAAGCGTTCGCGATCTGGGCGAAGAGCGACTACGTTGGACGCGACTGGCCCACCCTCTGAAGGAGACGACGTGACCGACGCACGACTCGCCGCGCCCGGCGGGCGCCACCGGATGCTGTTGACGATCGCCTGCGTGGCTGCGAGCGCGACGATCTGGGCGCCGGCGGCCACCGCGCAGGACGGCGGAGACCCCTGCGCAACGGATCCGACGGCCTGCCCCGCGCCCGCGGCGGCCTTCGGCAAGGTCGACGTCGAGGGCCCCAAGCGGGCCAAGCGCGGCACCGTGGTCACCTTCAGGGTCACGCTGCGCAACGTCGGCGACGTCCCGGCCGAGCAGATTCGCGTCGCCGCCTCGAAGGCGGGCACCGGCAGCACGACCCTGGCGCAGCTCGGAGCGGGCCAGGAACGCACGCTCAAGCTGCGCGTGACCGTCGCCCGACGTACCGGCAAGCGCACGCTCGAGGTCACGATCACGGGGGACGGCGGTCTGCGCACCGTCGCCAAGACCACCCTCGAGGTGACCAAGCCGGCCAAGAAGCGCAAGCGAGCGCCGAGCGGCGTGATCGAGCTTCCCACTGCGCCTCAGCTGCCGATCGTCAACGGGGGATAGAGCGGCGCCGATCGATCGCGCCCTGCGGGCGCCTGATCTTGATCGATTCCAGAATCTAAGTCATACTGCGGCGCGTGCCGACGACCTCGGAATGCGAGCGCATGTTGCGCGGGGCCGACCTGCGCGTGACGCGTCCGCGGGTAGCGGTGCTGACCGCGGTGCACGAGCACCCGCACGCCGACACCCACTCGCTCATCGACGTCGTGCGCGATGGCCTCGGCGAGGTGTCCCATCAGGCCGTCTACGACGTGCTGGACGCACTGACCGCCGCGGGCCTGGTGCGGCGCATCCAGCCAAAGGGCTCCGTGGCGCGCTACGAGTCGCGCGTCGGCGACAACCATCACCACATCGTCTGCCGCTCGTGCGGCGCAATCGCCGACGTCGATTGCGCCGCCGGCACCACTCCCTGCTTGACCCCGCCCGAGGACCACGGCTTCGCGATCGACGAGGCCGAGGTCATCTACTGGGGCCTCTGCCCCTATTGCTCGACCGCACGAAACGCTTGATCACCCCCTCTGATCCCGGAAAGGATTCGCGTGTCTGACAGTCCTGACGCAGTCGTTGGAGAGATGAACGAGGAGACCGGCAACGGCAACGGCTGCCCGGTCCATCGCGCCCCGCACCCAACCGAGGGTGGCGGCAACCGCGGCTGGTGGCCCAACCAGCTCAACCTCAAGATCCTCGCCAAGAACCCCGCCGTGGCCAACCCGCTCGGCGAGGAGTTCGACTACGCCGAGGCGTTCAACGGCCTCGACCTCGCCGCCGTCAAGCAGGACGTCGAGGACGTGCTGACGACCTCGCAGGACTGGTGGCCGGCCGACTACGGCCACTACGGCCCGTTCATCATCCGGATGGCCTGGCACAGCGCCGGCACCTATCGCATCAGCGACGGCCGCGGCGGCGCCGGGGCCGGGCAGCAGCGCTTCGCGCCGCTCAACAGCTGGCCGGACAATGCCAACCTCGACAAGGCGCGTCGCCTGCTGTGGCCGGTCAAGGCCAAGTACGGCCAGGCGCTCTCGTGGGCGGACCTGATGGTGCTCGCCGGCAACGTCGCGCTGGAGTCGATGGGCTTCGAGACGTTCGGATTCGCCGGCGGCCGCGAGGACGTCTGGGAGCCCGAGGAGGACGTCTACTGGGGTCCCGAGACCACCTGGCTCGGCGACGAGCGCTACACCGGCGACCGTGAGCTCGAGAGGCCCCTGGGCGCCGTCCAGATGGGCCTCATCTACGTGAACCCGGAGGGTCCGAACGGCAACCCCGACCCGCTCGCCTCCGCCCACGACATCCGCGAGACGTTCGCCCGCATGGCGATGAACGACGAGGAGACCGTCGCGCTGATCGTCGGCGGGCACACGTTCGGCAAGACCCACGGCGCCGCCGACCCCGAGCAGTACATCGGCCCCGAGCCCGAGGGCGCCCCGCTCGAGGAGCAGGGCCTCGGCTGGAGCAACGGCTACGGGAGCGGCAACGGCGCCGCCACGATCACCAGCGGGCTCGAGGGCGCGTGGACGACCAGCCCGGCGGCCTGGGACACCAGCTTCCTCGAGATCCTCTTCGGCAACGAGTGGGAGCTGACCAAGAGCCCCGCCGGCGCGGCGCAGTGGAAGCCGGTCAACGGCGCCGGGGCCGGCACCGTGCCCGACGCCCACGACCCGTCGGTCACGCACGCCCCGACGATGCTGACGACGGACCTCGCGCTGCGCTTCGACCCGGTCTACGAGCCGATCTCGCGGCGCTTCCTGGAGCACCCGGACGAGCTCGCGGACGCCTTCGCGCGCGCGTGGTTCAAGCTGACCCACCGCGACATGGGGCCGATCGAGCGCTACCTCGGCCCGGAGGTCCCGACCGAGGAGCTGCTGTGGCAGGACCCGGTCCCGGCGGTCGACCACGAGCTGGTCGGGCCGGAGGACGTCGCCGCGCTCGAGGGCCAGATCCTGGCCTCGGGCCTGTCGGTGTCCCAGCTGGTCTCGGCCGCCTGGGCCTCGGCCTCGACGTTCCGCGGCTCCGACAAGCGCGGTGGCGCCAACGGCGCGCGCGTCCGCCTCGAGCCGCAGCGCGGCTGGGAAGTCAACGATCCCGCCGAGCTAGCGACGGTGCTGCGCACGCTGGAGGGGATCCAGGAGTCCTTCAACGCCGCCCAGACGGGCGGCAAGAAGGTCTCGCTCGCCGACCTGATCGTGCTCGCCGGGTCCGCGGGCGTCGAGCAGGCGGCGCGGAACGCCGGCCACGACGTCTCGGTGCCGTTCACGCCGGGACGCACGGACGCGTCGTCCGAGCAGACCGACGTGGAGTCCTTCGACGCGCTCGAGCCGACCGCGGACGGGTTCCGCAACTACCTCGGCAACGGCAACCAGCTGCCGGCCGAGTACCTGTTGCTCGATCGCGCGAACCTGCTGACCCTGAGCGCCCCGGAGATGACGGTGCTCGTGGGCGGCCTACGCGTCCTGGGCGCGAACTCCGGGGGGTCGTCGCAGGGCGTCCTCACCTCGAGGCCGGAGTCGCTGACCAACGACTTCTTCGTCAACCTGCTCGATCTGGGCACGGCGTGGAAGGCGACGTCCGAGGATGCGTTCGAGGGTCGCGACCTCGCCACGGGCGAGGTCAAGTGGACCGGCAGCCGCGTCGATCTCGTCTTCGGCTCGAACTCCGAGCTGCGCGCGCTCGCCGAGGTCTACGCCAGCGACGACGCGCGCGAGAAGTTCGTGCGCGACTTCGTGGCGGCGTGGGTCAAGGTGATGAACGCCGACCGCTTCGACCTCGCCTGATCTCGATCGTCCAGGCCGGTCGCTCGCCGGCCGGCCTGGACGTCATTCTCGTGAGGGCTGGCGGGCCTTCGCGCAAGGAGCTCGTAGCCTTCGAGGCCGGCGTGCTGATCGCAGCCACGTCCGCCAAGGACCGACCCGTAACCGAAGGAGACCGATCTATGCCAGCGCGGATCGTCGTGACGGAGTTCGTATCGCTCGACGGCGTGATGGAGGCGCCGGGAGGCGAGCCGGGGTTCAAGTACCCGGGCTGGACCTTCGAGTTCGAGCGCGGTGACGACGGCAACCAGTTCAAGCTCGACGAGGCGATGAGCGCCGATGCGCTGCTGATCGGCCGGCGCACCTACGAGAGCTTCGCCGGCGCCTGGCCCGAGCGCGAGGGCGAGTTCGCGGACAAGTTCAACTCGATGCCGAAGTTCGTCGTCTCCAGCACGCTCAGCGACCCGGAGTGGAACAACACGACGGTCCTCGACGGCGGCGACGCGACCGCCGCGGTGTGCAAGCTCAAGGAGGAGTTCGACGGAGAGCTGCAGGTGCCGGGCAGCCACCGGCTCGTCCAGGAGCTGATCGCGGCCGACCTCGTCGACCAGGTCAACCTGATGGTCTTCCCGGTGATCCTCGGAACGGGCAAGAAGGCCTTCGAGGAGACCTCCGACCGGCGAAGGCTGCGGCTCGAGGAGTCGAGGATCGTCGGCGACGGCGTCCTGGTGCTCGTCTACGAGCGGGCCGCCTGAACGTAGCGCCGCTCAGCTAGTCGCCCTCGGGCCGCCCGCTCAATGCGGCAGGCAGCTGCCGACGCGAGCGGATGCCGAGGTTGTCGTAGGCGGCGGCCAGATGCGACTCGATCGTCTTGACGGTCAGGAAGAGCGTCTGCGCGATCTGGCGGTTCGTCATGCCGCTCGCCGCCAGCTCCGCCACGCGTCGCTGGCTCGGCGTCAGCGACTCGACCCCGATCGGGGTGTAGCGGCGGACGCGCTCCCCGGTCGCGGCGAGCTCGTCGAACGTCACCTTGGCGAGGCCGACGGCGCCGCAGCGGCGCGCCAGCTCGAGCGCCTCGCGCAGCGGCGGGCGCGCATCGACGTCGCGCCGGGCGCGACGCAGCGCGGCACCGAGGTCGGCCAGCGCCTCCGCGCGCACGAGCCGCGCGGGCGAGCCGTCGAGCACGGCGACCGCCTCTTCGAGCGCCGCGAGACGATCGGCGCCGTCGGTCGTCATCGCCAGCGTGCACAGAGCGCGCGCGACGAGCGTAGGGGCGCCCCAGTGGCGCGCGTGGGCGAGCGCCGCGTCCGCCATGGCTCGGGCGCGCTCGCGGTCGCCGAGGGCTGCGACCGCACGGGCCGCGCAGATGCGCGCCGGGGGCGCGGGCGCCCCGATCGCCCCCCACTGGATCGAGAGGCGCTCCAGCTGCAGATGGTCGGCGGCGGCCTCCTCGAAGCGTCCCTGCGCGTAGCGCAGCTGTCCGCGCGCGAACAGCGAGAGCACGAACCAGAGGGCGTTCGGGATCTCCCCGGTCATGCCGCTCGCCTCGAGCTCGGCCTCGGCGGCGTCGAGCTCCCCGCGCACGACGAGGACGCCCGCGAGCACGGCCCGCACCGGCGCCTCGGCGAACCGCAGCCTGCCGAGGCGAGCGACCTCGAGCGCCTGGCGAGCGTCCGCCTCCGCCGCGGCGAGATCGCCGTAGGCGAACGCGACCCCGCCGCTCATCCACAAGGCGGCGATGAGCTCGGGCGTCGCGCTGCGCTGCCGCGCGTACGCGTGCGCCTGCTCGGCGGTGCGCCGTGCCGCGTCGAGCTCGTCCGCGAGGATCAGCGCGAGCAGCGGTCGGCCCGGCGCGAAGAACTCCGGCTGCTCGACGAAGATGCGGCCGTCGCGGGCGAGCGCGCGGCGCGCCGACGCGACCGCGTCGGCCGCGGTGCCGTCGAAGGCATGCCACTCCGATTCAAGGGCCGCGGCGAGACGGCCGTTCCTGCTGTCGGTCGGGATCCGGTCGACGTACGGGATCAGCCGCGCCCGCGCCTCGGGCAGCGGCCGCTGCGCGATCAGGTTCAGCTGCGCCTCCAGCCGAAAGGCGCCCTCGACGTCGTCCCGTGCGCGGGCGGCCTCGACCGCACGCTCCAGCAGCGGGATCGCATCGTCGGCGCGACCGTTGAGGATCATCCAGCTGCTCGCCTTGATGCTCCCGCGGACGCGCAAGCTGGGGTCGCGCTCCAGCTCCTCCAGCAGCTCGGGCAGGGTCGCTGCGAACAGCTCCCGGTCGGGTGCGCGGATGCCGGCGGTGACGACCGCGTCGAGGACTGCGGCGCGCAGGTCCTCCGGCGGCGGCTCGCGCAGCGCGCGCGCCAGGTAGGCACTCGCCGAGCGCGGGGCGCCGCTCGCGAGCGCGTCCTTGCCGGCCTCCAGCAGCGTCACCGCCGTCGCGCGCTCGCCGCGGGCCTCGGTCGCGACCAGATGCGTCGCAAGCCGCTGCGCGCTCGCGCCGCGTGCGCGCAGCAGCTCCACCGCGCGCGCATGCGCCGCCGCGCGCTCGCCGGTCGGCAGCTCGGCGTCGAGCGCCGTGCGCACGAGCGGGTGGATGAAGCGGAGCGTGGCGTCCACGTCGAGGATCGCGGCGGCGCGCAACTCGTCGGCTCCGCGCGCCACGGCCTGCTCGTCGAGGCCGACCAGGTCGGCCGCGAGTCGACCGTCGGCGCCGTCGCCGAGCACGACGACGGCCCGCGCGACCGCCTGCGCCTCGGGCGAGAGGCGCGCGAGGCGCAGCTGCACGGTGCGCGTCACCCGCTCCGGCGCCAGCTCGCGCACGCGCGACGCCTGCCCGGCGGCAGGGTCGACCTCCTCGGCCGCGAGCGTGCGCGCCAGCTCGCAGAGCAGGAAGGGATTGCCGCCGCTGACCTCGTGGCAGGTCGCGGTGAACGCCTCCTCGGGCTCTCGCTCCAGCTCGTCGGCGAGCAGCGTGGCTGCCCCCTGCGGGCTGAGCGCGCGCGGCGTGAGCCGCCGCGCCAGCGAGTCGGTCGCGATCCGTGCGAGGCTGCGTTCGGCGCCTGCCTCGTCCGGCCGGAGCGTGAGCACCAGCAGCACGGGCAGCTCCTCGAGTCGCGGCACGAGGAAGCCGAGGAAGTCGAGCGAGGCCGCGTCGGACCAGTGCGCGTCGTCGACCGCGAGCAGCAGCGGCTGCTGCTCGGCGAGTGCGGCGGTCAGCCAGTAGAGGCCGTGCAGGACGGCGAACGCGTCGGCCGCCGGCTCGGCGGTCGTGCCGTTCCGGGTGATCCCGAGCGCGCCGCGCGCCGCGCCGGCCGCGCCGTCGAGCAGCGCCTCGCGCGCCGACTCGTCGAGCGCCGCGAGCGCCGGCTCGAACAGCTGGCGCGCGAGCGCGAACGGGAAGTCGCGTTCGAGCTCCGTCGCGCGCGCTGCAAGCACGCGCATGCCGACTCCGCGGCCGGACTCGCGGGCGGCCTGCAGCAGTCGCGTCTTGCCAAGCCCGGCGGGCGCCTCGATCACCGCGAGGCGTCCAGCGCCGGCGCACGCCTCCCTGGCCAACGCGGCGAGCTCGGTCAGCTCCCGCTCACGCTCCAGCAGCTCGCTCACGCGATTTCAGGCTCTAACCCAGAGTGCTCCGCGGTCGGCTTCGCTTCGTCCTCGATCGCGCGATTCTCGCACCATCGGGCACGAGAAAGCGGCGAGGCGCCCTCCACGGAGGGCGCCTCGCGCAGCTCAGACGGCTAGTTCGCTACTTCGTACACGCGATGCTGCCCGTGCTCACCTCGTCGCCGGTCCGGCCCAGGAGGTCGTAGAGGTAGTGGGCCGTCACCTGGTACTTCCACCCGCCCTTCGGACAGGACGTGCTGGCGATGTACTCCTTGGCGTAGGGCCTGCCGCCGATCTCGAACTCGATCGAGGTCAGCCGGATCGGCACGCCGGCGACGACCTGGAGACTCTTCGGGACGCGTACCGCCTCGCGGTGATCCCACGTGCCGCCGTTCGGCTTCGTCGACGTCACGACGAGCGTCTCTTCGACCCGCGCGGGGTTGTAGAGCGTCGCGTAGGCGTACGTCCGATCCGGACCTCCGTTGACGAAGACCAGCTTCAGGCGGGCGCGGACGGTGTCCGCCCTGCCCGTCGCGATGGCAGACCCCATGATCGACGTTCGTGGACAGCCCTTCGGGCCCCGACGGTCGAGCGTCCGCTTGGAGCACCTGGCGTACTGGCCACGGTTCCAGAGGAGGCCCTTGCCGACCAGGATCTCGATGCCGGTGACGACCGGCGGATCGAAGCCCGGCTCGACGATCAGCTTGCCCGAAGCCGTGATCGCCACCCCTCGGGGCTCCTTCGGAGTGCCGGCCTTGTTCGGCGTGGCCTTCGCAGTCGACACGATGCGGGTGTCAGGCAGATCCTCCTCTTGGGCCATCGCCGGTACGACGGCGACCGCTCCTGCGGCAACCGCCGCCGCGAGCAGGCCTTGGGACCTTCGGATCCTCATTGCAGTCTCCTTCCACCCGAGCGGGCGTCTGCCGACGCGCCATGCCCGGTGCTGTCGTGACGACATCGCCCCGACGGCAGTCGATCAGGACGATGCTCATGTGGTCGGAGTCTGTGGGCTCCCGGCGAGGGGAGCTACGGGGACGGCACCCTGAAGTGGACCCTGAACCGCGCGCTGTCCTACTAGCTAGCCTGGACGCGTCAGCCCGCGAGCGCGGCGAACGCGGCGGCCCCGCCAAGCAGGGCGAGCGCCTCGGCGGGTCGACCGCCGCGGCGCTCCGGATTGGGCGCCGGTCGCCGCTCGCTGGCCACGACGAGCGCGGCGCCGGCCATGAGGAGCGGCGAGTGGACGATCGCCATCGGCAGCATCACGGCCCAGCAGGTCGTCACGCAGCGTCCACCCGCGACGGCGCCGATCCGAGCCCAGTCCGCGCCCGCACGCCAGCCGCGGATCGCGGGCGCCCTGCTCACCCCGCAGCGACGCAGAACCCGTCGCCGGGCCGGAGCGACCTGCCAGGCCGCGGCGACCGTCAGCGCCAGCGCCACGGCCGCGGGCTCGCCATGCCACGGTGCCACCGCGAGCAGCGCGACGGCGCCCGTCGCCGTCCAGATCGCCAGGAACGCCAGCGCGAACACCGCGATCGCCTGCTGTCGGGAGGCCGGCAGCGCGCGGAACGCGAGCCAGCGAGCGTCGCCGCCCGTCCACGGCAGCATCATCGCGATCACCATTACCAGCCACCATCCGACGGCGGCGGCGAACGGCATGTCCGCGGGGTCACCGTGCCCGTGGTGCACGAACGGATGGATCGAGATCAGAGCGAGCGCCGACCATGCGCTGACCGCCGCGCCGGTGAGCCACCAGCTCGGATAGCGCCAGACGTAGGCGCGCCACGAGGCGAACGGGCTAGCCGGCGTAGATGCTGATGCGACTGGCGCGGACGTCGCCGCCCTCCTCGGCCTCGCCGGACAGGCCGACGGGAACGACCGTCACCTTGACCGCGCTCGGCTCCCATGCTCCGTCGTCGAACAGCTCGGCGACGAGCTCGGTGATGTCGAAGACGTCGGTGAGCCCGTTACCGCCATGCTCCGCGTCGGGTTGGCTCGCCTCCGGGATGCCGAAGCTGGCGATGCCGCCCGCGCGCAAGCCGGGATGGTCGCCCTTCGGCTGGTTGACGTACACGTCGTAGCCGGGCACCGCCGGGTTCTCGCCGACGATGTCCTCCACGCGCAGGTACCAGCGGTCGGGCGTTGCGGGCGAGGCGGCCTCGGACAAGGACTGGACGCCACCCGGCGAGCTGAGCTCGATGTCGACGGTGGCACGACTGGCAAACGGGATCTCCATGGCCGCGCCGACCAGCTTCGGCGGCACGGCTATGCGCTCTTCCGGGCTGCTAGCGACCGCGACGAGCTGTCTAGGCAGCGCAAGCGGGTCAGTGGACTCATACTCATAGCCGAGCTCCTCGCTGACGAGGATATCCCTGATCAGGCGCTTCTCCTTGGTCCCGTTCGGACCGAAGAACTCGAAGCTGGTGTCGAGCCAGTTGGGGCTTGTCGGCATGGTGCCGGCGCCCCATTGGCGGATCCATACGTCCCACAGGCGATCGATGTTCGCGTGATGGAGCCAGAAGATCGGGTCGAGGCCCGCCGTCGCGAACCTGGACATCAGACCTCCCGGCCCGCCGACCGCACCGTGGACCCAGCCGTGCGGGGTGACCTCGACGGAACCGCGTGCGGAGTGCGAGGGAGCCACGTCTTGGACGATGCCGCCCCCGAACGTCGACATCGGATCGTCGCCAGCGACCGCGAACACGTCGGTTGCCAGCGCATCCGTGGCCTTCGCCTGGTCGTACGGGATGTCGGTCGGCGCAGTCGGATGGTTGACCTGCGCGTCCCGTCTGCTCGTGAAGAGGGCGTTTCCATCCTGGGGGACGCGGAACGGCTCCGGCAATACGCGCGAGGAGTCGTCGTCGGGCTTGGTGTAGTCCCAGTACGGCAGCGACCACGTGTCGTCGTCGAGGTGAAACTGGATGATGCGCTCGAAGTTGAGGATGTACAACCGGTGCCAAGGGAGGAAGAACCAGCTCCCGTGGCGGCAGCTCGACCAGAGCCGAGGATCGGTGAGCGAGGGGGTGAGGCCGGGAAATCCGTGGATCGCGGCCTGGAAGCGCCAGCTGAGAGGATCGGCGGGTGGATTCCACCCCGGCGTCGCGCTCGCGCATCGCGGTGATCGCACGCGCGTAGTCGTCGAGCACCTTGCGTCCGTTGTCGCCGTCCGCGAGCAGGGACTGAACGTCGCGCCTGACCCTGCGCGGCGCGCCGTTGCTCATCGGAGACCCTCCATCCGAAGTAGCGAGAGCATTGGCCGATGCTACATGAAATTAACCCATCAATAAGTTTTTACTTCCTTTACGGGCGTGGACGTTTGTTCTCCCGTAGTTGTCAGCGCGCGATCTCCCCGATGCCGCGCCATCGACCGCTCTTGCTCATGGCGCCCAGAGGCCGGAAAGGGGCACTGCTGCGAGGCGGTCGCCGAACGAGACGGTGTTCGCTCCGGTGTAGAGCAGGACGCCTGCCCTGAACCTGTTGCCGAGCTTGGCCTTGAGGTGGTTCAGTCCGCGGAAGTCGCGTCCCTGAACAGTCGCCGAAGCCTTGACCTCGACGGCGGAGATCGATCCGTCGCGGTTCTCGATGACGGTATCGACTTCGCGTTGATGGCGGTCACGGAAGTGAAAGAGCTGAGGGCGGTCGTCCAGCCAGGAGATCTGGCGGTGCAGTTCCATGACGACGAAGGTCTCGAAGAACATGCCGCCGAGGTCGAGGTCGGATTCGATCCGGCGCTCGTCGGCTCCCACAAGGTAGGCCAGCAGGCCCGTGTCCGCGACGTGCACCTTGGGGCGCTTGATCGACCTCGCAAGGAGGTTGTTGCTCCACGCCGGCACCCGCCGGATGAGGAAGAGCATCTCCAGCAGTTCGATGTGGCGGCGGATCGTGCTCGCCGGGGTCCCGAGCGAGCTGCTCAGCCGCTCGATGTTGAGCTCGGCTCCCGAAGTCGCGCCGATGGCTTGCAGGAGCCTGGAGACGACGGCGCGGTCGGCGACGTCGCCGAGAGTGGCCAGGTCACGCTCGAGGATCCCTTCGACGTAGCTCTCGAAGAATCGCTGTCGCCGGTTGGAAGAGCGTCTCTGGACCTCTGGGTATCCACCCTTGGCGAGGATGCCGGCATACGCTTGACGGCCGACGGGAGCGTCCGTAACCCTGGGGAAGGCGCCGCTGGCGAGGCTGGGGACGAAGGACTCGCGCCGCCCTAGCAATTCCCCCTGGCTGAACGGATGGAGGCGCAGATATTCCGCCCGCCCGGCGAGGCTGTCCTTGACCTGCTTCATCTCGAGCAGGTTCGCCGACCCGGTGATCGCGAACTGGCCCGGATTCTTGTCGCGGTCCACCCTGAGCTTGATCTCGGTCATCAACTCCGGGACCCGCTGGATCTCATCGATCGCCACCGGCGTCCTGAGCGCTGCGACGAACCCAGCTGGGTCAGCGGTCGCAGCGGCGCGAACCGGCTGGCTGTCGAGCGTCAGAACCTCCCGGCCGGCTCCCTCGGCAGACGCGACCTGCTCGAGCAGCGTGCTCTTGCCGACTTGTCGAGCGCCGAGCACGACGACGACGCGCGTATCGGCCAACGCAGCCTCGACAGCGCGTTGCGCATGTCGGGCGACGAGCCGGGAGGGCATGGACCAAGACTACTGGACGGGTTGGACAAATCCACCACGACTATCCGGCGAATCCACCATGATAGAACGGCTAAACCACCATGATACGTCGGCATATCCACCGCAGTGAGGTCACAGATCTGCGATTTCTCGCGACCGATCCTCCCATGCCGGGCAGCGCCTCGTGTCACTTCACGACCGAGTCGACCACGACTCGATCCCGGCCGAGGAAGAAGATGCCGGGGACGGTCTCGAAGCCGTCGCTGGGATTGTTCCGCAAGGTCGAGGAGCGGAGCTCGAGGACGCCGCTGCGGTCGTTGCTGACGAAGAAGATCGCGCCCCCGCCCTCGCGCGCGTGATTGCGAGTCATCCTCGTGCGGGCGATCAGGATGCGGAAGTCGTTGCCGTCCGCGTACACGGCGCCGCCCGAGCCGCCGCCGGACGTGCGCGGGCGCGCGGGGTTGGCGCCGCGGCCGATGGCGCGATTGTCGGTGAAGACGCTGTCGTAGATCGACCACGAGACGCCGATGCTGCTCAGCGCGGCGCCGTTGCTGCAGACCCCGCGGCGGAAGCTGCTGCGAACGACGGTCACCGGCTGGTCGCGGTACTGCGACAGCGCCCTGACGGCACCGCCGCCGAGGTCCGGGCCCGTCGCGTCACAGCGGTTGCCGACGAACGTCGAGCGAACGATCTCGAGCCGGCCGCCGCGCGCGAAGATCGCGCCGCCCCCGCCGCCGTCGTACGTCTCCCCGGTGGCGTTGCCGTCCGCAAAGGTCAGGCCTTGGACCACGAGACGAGGCGTGGCCTGGTCGTCGCAGTGCGAGGTGGTCCAGGTCTGCCGCCGGTCGCAGGTGTTCTGGTAGAGGATGCGGCGCTTCCCGCTGCCGCTGAGCGTGACCAGACCGCGGCCGTCGAGGACGACGCGGCGGCTCGTGTTGACCACCTTGGCGGTCCGTCTCAGCTCGATCCGCACCGGGTCCGGGCCGCAGCGGAACCGGATGATCCCGCCCCTTGCGACGGCCCGTACCAGCGCGCGCGACGTGCAGCTCCTCGGCGTGCCGGCACCGACCCAGCGGTCAGGGTGCGAGGTGTCGACCGCCCGCGCCTCGAGCGGGACCGTGAGCGCGCAGGCGAGGACCAGCCAGAGCGACACGAACACGGGCTGTAGACGCATGGGCATCGCCGCTCCGGCAGCCTAGCCATCCGATCCTTGACTTTCGCCCCTGGATGGGAGGAAGGTGGGTTCCCCCTTAGACGGAGGTCACATGAGCAACGCTGGCTCGCAGACCGATACCTCTACCGAAACCCCAAGCTTGGGGACCATCGACATGAAGCTCGAGGTCGTGACGGTGCCCGTCTCCGACGTCGACCGGGCCAAGCGCTTCTACGAGAGCCTCGGCTGGCGGCTGGACGCCGACCTGGCCGGCGGCGACGACTTCCGGGCGGTGCAGTTCACGCCGCCCCACTCGCAGTGCTCGATCCACTTCGGCACGGGCCTCACCAAGTCTGAGCCCGGGTCCGCCGACCGGCTCGTGCTCGCGGTCGAGGACATCGACGCCGCCCGCGACGACCTCATCGGCCGCGGCGTCGACGTCAGCGAGGTATACGAGACGCGGCCGCCGGGCCTCGAGTCCGTGCCGGGCCGCTCCTACTTCGCGTTCGCGTCGTTCAGCGACCCGGACGGCAACGGCTGGCTGCTCCAAGAGGTCACGACCCGACTCCCCGGCCGGGAATGGGAGGACTGACGTGGACGTCGCCTCCCTGGCAGACCTGCTGCACGAGACGGCCGAGCATCACGGCTCGTTCGAGGCGGTCGCCCCACCGCACGACTGGTGGGACTGGTACGCGGCCTACATGGACGCTCGCCAGAGCGGCTCCACTCCGGACGAGGCCTCCGCCGCCGCCGGGCGCTACATGGCAGACGTCAAGCACGTCGTCGTACCGTCCACGTGAGCGCCGCAGCGTGTCGATCGGCTCCGCGCGCAGGCAGGTAGCGCCAGGCGATGACGGCACCGAACGCCGCGACGCATGCGACGACGATCGACGCGCGCGACATCGCATGGACGAACGCCTCACGCGCCAGGTTCGCGACGTCGGTGCTGCCGCCCGCGGTCATCTGGACGGCCGCGCCCAGGGATTCGCGGGCAGCCGCGGCCAAGGGCGCGGGCACGTCGCCGGGAAGCCGATCGGCGACCTGCGTCGCGTAGAGCGACGACGTGATGCTCCCCACGATCGCGACGCCTAGCGCGCCGCCGAGCTCGCGCGTGGTGTCGTTGACCGCCGACCCGATGTTCGCCCGCGCTGGCGGGAGCGAGCCCATGATCGACTCGGTCGCCGGCGCGCCCGCGAGCCCCATGCCCGCCCCCAGGAAGAGCAGCGCGACCGCGAGCCGGCCGTACCCGCTGCCGGTGGTGATCGTCGCCGCGATGCCGAGCCCGACCGAGAAGAGGGCCATCCCCACGCTGACGACGCGCTTGGTGCCGAAGCCCGCCACCAGCTTCGCGGAGAGCAGCGCGAACGCGATCATCGCCCCGGCGTAGGGCAGGACCCGCACGCCCGCGGCCGACGGCGAGTAGCCGAGGACGAACTGCAGGTACTGCGTCGACAGGAACAGGAACCCGAAGAGGGCGAAGAACAGCACCGTGATCGTGGTGCTGGCCGCGGTGAAGCGCGGATCCCGGAACAGGCGGACGTCGAGCAGCGGCTCCTCGACGCGGCGCTGCCACACGACGAACGCGACCAGCGCGACCGCCGCGAACGCGGCGGCGGCGAGCACCGGGGCGGACGTCCAGCCCTTCGAGGGCGCCTCGATGATCGCCCAGACGAACGCGACCAGCCCGGCGCCGGACAGCCCAGCGCCGGTCCAGTCGATGCGCCGTGCGACCGGGTCGCGCGACTCGGGGATGAGCCGCAGCGCCCCGACGAGCGCGATCGCGGTCAGGGGGACGTTGACGATGAAGATCGATCCCCACCAGAAGTGGTCGAGCAGGAAGCCGCCGAGCACCGGGCCGAGTGCGACGCCGATGCCCGCCGTCGCGGCCCAGATGCCGATGGCGGTCGCACGCTCGCGGGCGTCGGCGAAGATGCCGATCACGAGCGACAGCGTCGCCGGCATGATGAAGGCGGCACCCGCCCCCATGGCCGCCCGGGCGAGGATGAGCGCGTCGACGCCGTCCGCGTAGGCCGCGCCCGCCGAGGCGGTCCCGAACACCGCCAGTCCGAACGCCAGCGTGCGCCGGCGTCCGTAGCGATCGCCGAGTGCACCGGCCAGCAGCAGCAGCGCCGCGAAGACGAGCGTGTACGCGTCGACCACCCACTGGAGCTCGCTCACGTCCGCGTCCAGCTCGCGCACTAGCGTCGGCAGCGCCACGTTGACGATGGTGTTGTCGACGACGATCGCGAGCAGGCTCAGACACAGCACGCTCAGCGCCAGCCAGCGCTCGCGCGCACCGTTCACGCCGTCACCTCGTCGCGGATCGAGCTGGGCGACGGCGTGGTGCGGCGTCGCTCGTGCAGCAGGATCACGATCCCGAACGCGATCAGCCACACGCTCCAGAGGACGTACCCGAAGAAGTTCGCGGTGTCGATCACGGGCAGGCCGAAGGGCGAGAGGACGCCGACGAGGACGAGCGTCGCGGCGACCGCGCCCAGCGCGGGGAACCAGCGTCCGCTGAAGGCCCGTCCGAGCGCGACGATGACGAGCACCGTCCACGTGGCGGTCAGGAGGTAGCCGACGGTCTCGCCCAGGGCCGTGCCGAGGATGTCGCTCGCCGTCGTGAACGCGTCGCGGCCGTCCGCCGCGACGCCGGCGTTCGCGCTGGCGGCGTCGGACGCGTAGCCGGGCACGAGGATCGGCCAGCGCAGCAGGCCGATCACCTGCACGACGGCCGCCGCGATCCCGACCGGGACCGCGATCCGCATGGCGCGCGCCGACGACAGGCGCCCGACGCCGATCGCGACGGGCGCCAGCAGCGCCGCCGAGAGCGCCAGGACCGCGAACCATGCGCTGACGGCGCCTTCGTGGTCCCGGAAGGACGCGAGCACCTGGCCGGCCGGCTCGTCGAGCACGTCGGGGTAGTCGAAGATCGAGCCGAGGGCGGTGAAGGCCACGTTGGCCAGGACCGCGGCGAGGATGAGCAGGACTGCCGTGAGCTTGCGGTTCATGTGAGCTCCTCTGGGTCGGGCGGTGCCGCGGACCGGTGGCTCGCGCCGGCGATCCAGGCGACCAGGACGTTGTCGGGGTGGTCGACGAGGTGATCCCGAGCGAGCGCGTCGACGAGGTCGGGCTGGCCGCGCAGGTGCGCGGCGGCGATGGCGACGAGCTGGCGGTCGCGGGTCGTCGTCGCCATGTCCGAGGCCCGGGTCATCAGGCCGTCGCCGTCGGGGGTGAAGAGCGCCGCCGCGACGAGGATCACCGGGTCGTCGCTCGTCCGCGAGGCCTCGACGATCGACGCGATCGCCGCGGCATCGCCGACGGCGAGGCGGTGGATCAGCTGCTCGGGGAGCTGGGGCGGCATGCGACGAGCGTCCAGGGAGCCGCTGACACTCCGCTGACACCGGGCCGACGCCCAGGGGCCGGCCGTACACTTTCGCGGTGCTGCGGATCTCGGTGCTGGGCCCCGTTGAGGTCAGACGCGACGGTCGGCCCCTGCCGGTGCCGGGCGGCAAGGCATCGGAGCTGCTGGTGCGCCTCGCGCTCGAGGCCGGGCTGTTCGTCCGCACCGACCGGCTCGTCGACGAGCTGTGGCACGGGGCCGTCGACACGCGCCGCAACACGCTGCAGTCGAAGGTCACCCGGCTGCGCCGGGCGTTCGAGGATCCGCTCGTGATCGTCAGCGCCGACGGCGGCTACAGGCTCGCCGTCGAGCCGTCCCAGGTGGACGCGCTCGTCGCCCTGCGCGACACCGCCGCCGCGGCGCGGCTGCTCGACGCGGGCGACGACCGCGGCGCCGCCGACCTGAGCGCGTCGACCCTGCGCCTCTATCGCGGGGATCTCCTGCAGGGCGCGGGCGACGGCGACTGGGCGGTCCCGCACAGGACGCGGCTCGACGAGGCGCGCATGAAGCTGATCGAGATTCGGCTCTCGGCTCTGCTGGGCCTCGGCGATCCCGGCGACCTGGTCGGCGAGCTGGAGGCGGCCGTGACTTCCTACCCGTACCAGGAGGGCCTGTGGGCGCTGCTGATCACGGCGCTGTACCGGGCGGGACGCCAGGCCGACGCGCTGGCGACGTACCAGCGCGTCCGCGTCCTGTTGGCAGACGAGCTCGGGCTCGATCCGGGACCGCGGCTGCAGCAGCTCGAGCGGCAGATCCTCGCCCACGACCCCGCCCTGCGGATCCCCGATCGCGTCTCGCCGCCGCCGGTGGTGGCCGCGGGGAACCTGCCGTCGCTGTCGGCCGAGCTCGTCGGGCGCGAGGAGGAGGTGGCCGCCCTGGCCGACCTGCTCGCCGAGCGGCGGCTCGTCGAGATCGTCGGGCCCGGGGGCATCGGCAAGACGGCGGTCGCGATCGCCACCGGCCGCGAGCTCGCGGAGCCCGTCTGGCTGGTGCGACTCGAGACCGCGGCGGCGGCGGACGAGGTCCTCGACGCGCTGATCGCCGCGCTGGACGTGACCGGCGGCGAGCCGGCGCTGCTGGAGCGGCTCGAGGGCGCCGCGTCGGTCGTGATCCTCGACAACTGCGAGCACGTCGTCGCCGCCGCCGCGGCGCTCGCGGTCCGCCTGCTCGACGCCGCGCCCGCGCTGCGGATCCTGTGCACGAGCCAGGTGCCGCTCGACGTCGACGGCGAGGCCGTGGTCGAGCTCGCGCCGCTCGCGCTGCCCGACGCCGTCGAGCTGTTCACCCGTCGTGCCCCGCGATCCGCGGGCGTCGACGACGCGGTGCGGGACCTGTGCCGCTCGCTCGACGGCCTGCCGCTGGCGATCGAGCTCGCGGCGGCGCGGACGAAGACGCTCTCGATCGAGGAGATCGGCCGCCGCCTCGACGATCGCTTCAGCGTGCTGAGCGATCCGACCAGCCGCAAGCCGCAGCGCCGACGGGCGCTGAAGGCGACGATCGGGTGGAGCTACGAGCTGCTGTTCCCGGACGACAAGCACGGGCTCTGGGCGCTCGCGACGTTCGCCGGCGGCGCACCGCTAGCGGCGGTCGAGTCCGTCCTCGAGGCGCTCGAGGTGCCCGCCACGGCGGCGATCGACGTCGTCGGCCGGCTGGCGAGCCGGTCGCTCGTGATCGTCGACGGCGACGTCAGCCTCCGGTATCGACTGCTGGACAGCATCCGCGCGTTCGCGCTCGAGACGATGGCGGAGCACGAGCTGACCGACCGCGCCCTCGGCGCGCACGCCGCGTGGTTCGCGGAGGCCGCCCGGTCCTCCACCGCCGGGGTGCGCAGCGATCGGCAGGCCGAGCACCTCGCGTTCGCCCGGGCCGAGCGCGCCAACGTCGACGCCGCCCTGACCTGGACCGCCGCGCACGACCCGTTGCTCGGGCTCGACGTCGTCAACGGGTTCGGCTGGGCCTGGATCGTCCTCGGCGACAGCCGGGGCGCGCAGCGAATCCTGGCCACCCTCGACGCCGCCGGCGACGCGGCCCCGATCCCGGACCGGGCCGGCGCCCTGCTGCTCGCGGCGTGGATCGAGGCGTCGACCGGTCAGCTCGAGCTCGCCCGCGAGCACACCGCCGTGGCCACCGCGCTGGCCGACGCGATCGGCGACGTCGACCTGCAGGCGCGCTGCTGCTACTACCTCGCCTACGTCGTCTCGCACCACGGCGAGTTCGCCGAGGCGATGGAGCTGACCGATCGCGCCGACGCGCTCTACCGCTCGCTGGACCGCCCGTGGGACCAGGCCGCGAACTGGCTCTTCGCGTCGCGCGCGGCGATCTCCGCGGTCGACCGCGAGCGCGCGGTCCGCGCGCGCGATCAGGTCGACCACTGGCTGGGGCAGGTCGACGACCCGTGGCTGGACGTTCGCCGCGAGGCGATGCTCGGGGAGCTGGCCCGCATCGAGCATCGCTTCGACGACGCCGTCCTCCACAGCGGGCAGGCGGCGAGCGCGTCGGGACGGCTCGGCTTCCTGCAGACCGAGGCGTACCAGCTCTCGAGCCTCGGCCGGGCGCAGTGCCAGGCGGGCGACTACGCGGCCGGTGCCGCCACGCTCCAGGTCGCGATCGAGAAGGCCGAGGCGACCGGCGACGTGCGCATGGCGGCACTCGCGCGCGTTCACCTGGGCCGCGTGCTGCGCGCCCTCGGGCGAGTGGGGCCGGCGCGGGTGGCGCTGGAGGACGCGGCGGCGTGGCATCGCGAGGCCGGCGGCGGCGAGCAGTCGGCGCTGGGCGAGTGCCTGCTCGCCGCGCTCGACGCCGACGATCGCGTGCCGGGCGCGCGGGAGCGGCTCGTCGCCATCCTCGACGACGCGCGACGCGCCGACGACGCGCACGTCGAGGTCTTCGCGCTCGACGCGCTGGCCCGGGTGGCGGTGCAGTCGGGCGACCCCAGCACGGCGCGCGAGCTCTGCTCGGAGGCCGACCGGCGCATGGACGTCGCCGCCCACTTCATCGCCGAGCTCGACCGGGTCGACGCCCGCGCGGTCAGGCAGATGGCCGGGTTCGCGCGCCGCGCTGGTTCAGCAGCACGAAGCACAGCAGGCCGGTGACGACGACGGCGATGCCGGCGACCTGACGCTCGTTGACCACCTCGCCGAGCAGCAGGAACGACCAGACGACGGCGAGCGCGGGCTGGGCGACCTGGGCGATGCCGATCGTGCCGATCTGGATCGTCTTCTGCGCGAAGACCATCAGACCCTGCGCGGCGACGCCGCTGGTGAAGGTGAGGATCAGCATGTAGGTCCAGCCCGTGCCGCTCAGCTCGAACACGCCGCCGTGCGCAACCGCCAGCGGCAGCACCGCCACGGCCGCGATCGGGCAGATCGTCGCCATGAACGTGGTCACGTCCATCTCCCCGCGGAAGTGCTTGGTCGAGGCGACGTACGCGACCAGGAGCAGCATCGCGATCACGCCGAAGACGTTCCCCTCGAGCGAGGCGTCGCCGTTCGGCGGAGCGCTGAAGAGGACGAGCGCGACGCCGCCGAACGCGATCAGCGCGAAGACCAGCGCCCGCGGGTCGATGTACTCGCTGAACAGCCAGGCGCCGACCGGGACGATGAAGAACGGGGCGAGCGAGCCGATCAGGGCGGCGTTGGCGACGCTGTTGTGGGTGGCGCCCGCGAAGAAGACGGCGAGGTTGAGGCCGAAGAAGACGCCGGGCACGAACGCCTGGCGGACGTTCGCCATCGTGATGTGGCGGCCGGTGGTCCAGAGCAGGGCGTTCCAGACCAGGCTGACGGTGACCATGCGCCAGAACGCGACGAGCACGCCGGGAGACTCGGCGCGCTTCACCAGCGTCGAGCTGAACGAGAAGGCGACGACCATGCCGACGACCGCCAGCACCCCGAGCGCCACGGCGCTGGGCCTGCGTGTCCGCGTCGGCGGCGGGATCGAGGTCACGCGCCCGGCCTTCAGCGAACTCGCGTGACGCGTTCGAGCGCCCGGGCTGCGAGTGGCATGGTCGGAGTGCGCCATACGTGCCGCTGCTCGAAGGGCCAGGCGTAGATCGGGCTGCCGTCGCGCACCAGCTCGAGCAGGCGTGGTTCGCCAAGCTCCTCGGCCGACCACTCATACAGGCGTTGCAGCCGCGGCACGATCACCGCGTAGTCGAGCATCCGGCCAAGACGCTGCTCGTCGGCGATGTAGCGCTCCACGTCGAGCTCGAGCGGATAGCGGTCCGGCAGCACGCGACCGAGCGAGAGGAAGACGCCGGCCATCCCGAGCCTGGGGTCGCCGAGCAGGCGGCCGAGGGGAGCGAACCGTCCGAGCGCCAGGTGCGGCGCCGCGGCGAGCGCGTGCGCGTACAGCACGCGCAGCAGCGCGACGTTCATGAAGAAGCGCTCCGGTGCGCTCTCCGCTTCGGCGAGGTTCCGGTGCTCGAGGTATCCCGCCACGATGCTCGCGTTGTGCGCTCGGTACCAGTTGCGCCCCGTCGGTCTCGCGCTGAACTCCAGCCAGAGCCGCACGGCCTGCGACGACGGGTCTCCTGGCAGACCACCGAGAAGCGCGACGGTTTCGCATCCGTCCCGCAGCAGCCGCTCGTTCATCGCGCGCCACCACACGCTGCCGGGCGGCGACGCGTCGAGCGGATCCAGCACGCCGCGCCGCGCCTGCCAGCGCATGAACGACAACGCCGCCCGTCGGAACGGCAGGTGTCGCGGCGCGCGACCCGTCGGCCCCTGGAACAGCCGCGCCATCAATACGAGACGCGCCGCCGGATCGTCGCGCACGGCCACGACCTGTGCCTCAGCCGCGGCGAGCGCACCTCGGTGGCTCATCGAAGCGATGGCCATTCACCAAGACGAGCGCGCCGAGCGGGACTTCGGAAGATCGGGCAGATCGGTACCCGTCACCCACGCGACTGGCTCTTGGCCCGACGTCTTGCGTCGGCCCGACGCTTTGCGTTATGGGCATGGTCATGCCTGATGAGCTTGGCGACCGCATCGCGGGTCGCGCGATCCAGCACGGGCGGATCGTTGTGAAGGCGCTGGAGCAAGGCGTTGGGACCAACGCAGAACAAGCTCACCTTCAGATCGCGGTGGGACCCAAGTGCGCCACGCTCATGCATCAGCACCACAGCGGTGTTAACCGAGACAGCCTGATCTCGACGAGCCAAGAACCTCTCGAGCTCGCGCGCGATCTCGCCAACTTGCCGGCCCCAACTGCGTCCGCGACGATCGACGAGCGGCCCGTGTCCTACGAGCCTGCCATTCGGGCCGAATTTCTCGTACCACCATTGATCGCCGTCGATATGCACCCGGGCGTTGTGGTTCTTGACCTCGACGGCCCAGACCCCAGCGGGACCGACGAGCAGGTGGTCCACCTCCCCGCGAGCGTTCGCATACCCGCGAAAGAGTCGCCAATCGTCCGGAAGGGCCTCGAGAGCTGCTGTCATTCGGTGCTCTGCTTCGACTCCTGCCGCCTGCCGCGCGCGCTCATCGTCGAGCCTGGGATCGATCGTGGGGGCGCGCCGTTCGAGCTCGCGCAGCTCGGCACGCTGGTTCAGCCGAGTAGGTACCTGCCACCAACGACGCGAGGCAGCCTGGTCGGTACGTAGCTGATCGACCTCCCCACGGTGCTCGTGGACGCGCCGGAACTGGTCCTCACGAGCGGCATCGACGCGACGCAACTGATCGCCGGGGTGATCGGAAAGCACTTCGATGATCACGAATCGCGCCACCGTAGCATCGGGGCGCCGGGTGGAGGACGCCGGAGATCTCAGCGTGCCCACCTGGATGCCGACGCCGTCCGGCAGGTCGGACCGCGGCAGTGCGCGAGACGACGCAGGGTGGCGCCGAGGGCGCGTCGGGCCGGTCGCGCAGCGGGGTCGGCGTGGAGCGAGTGCAGCTCCCAGGGATCGCGGCGGAGGTCGTAGAGCTCGCGGGCGCCGTCGCGGTACTCGACGTAGAGCCAGCGCTCGGTGCGTACGGCGCGGTAGCTGAGCACGCGCCGCACTGCCGGCATGCCGCCGGCGTCCTGATCGCGCCGCCGCACGAAGCGGCGGCCTCCGGTCTCGTGGAGCAGCGCCCGCGGGGTGCGAAGCCCGGGATCGCGGGCGAAGGGCAGCAGCGACTGGCCGTCGAAGGTCCGGCCCGGCCGCGCGCCGGCGAGCTGCGCGATCGTGGGAGCGAGGTCGACGTTGCCGACCAGCTGGCGCGACACGGCGTCGGCGGGGATGCCCGGTCCGCGGACGATCAGCGGCACGCGCGTGGACGGGTCGTAGGGGAGCATCTTGCCGCTGGGCACGCCGTGCTCGCCTTGCATGTAGCCGTTGTCGGAGGTGAGGATCACGTACGTGTGGTCGAGCTCGCCCGTGCGGCGCAGGGCGGCCACGATCGCCTCCACGGCCTCGTCGACCGCCAGCAGCGACGCCCGCCGGTCGCGGGAGCGCTCGCCGATGCGGCTGACGCCGGCTGCGGTGATGGCGTGCCGGCGGCGCAGGAAGCGGGGCTTGTCGGAGCGGTCGTGCTCGGCGAAGCCGCGCGGCGTGGCGAGCGGCGCGTCCGCGAGTGCCCTGGCGTGCCGTGGCGCGGGTCGCACCAGCCGTCCGGTGAGTGCGCGCACAGCCCGGTTCTCGTGGTGGGGAGCGAGGAACGCGACCGAGAGGAAGAACGGACGCGCAGACGGCGCCCGGCGCTCGATGAAGTCGACGGCCTTGCGGCGGTAGACGTCGGTCTGGTAGAGCCGCGGGTCCTCGTCGAGCGGTGTGCCGTAGGTACGCGCGACGCCGTTCTCGTCGAGCGTGTAGCCCCACATCAGGTAGGTCGAGCCGTCGACTGCGCCGTACCACTCGGTCCAGCCGGGCGGCTGCTGAGCGCCGACGACCATCCGGTACCCGTTCATGTACTTGCCGATGTGGGCCGTCGCGTACCCCGCGCGTTGCAGCCAGACCGGCAGCGCGTTCGAGTGGTCGAAGCGCCCGTAGCCGCCCGTCGGCGGGTAGAGGCCGAGCACGCCGTGGTTGTGGGCGTACTGGCCGCTCAGGTAGGTGGCGCGCGAGGGGCAGCAGACCGGGTACGACACGTACGAGCGATCGAAGCTGATGCCCTGGCGCGCGAGCACGCCGCGGGTCCGCGGCATCGCGTCGAGGTCGGCGACGGTCTGGTCGTCGGTCATCAGGACCACCACGTTGGGGCGGACGGCGCTCGCCGCGTCCGGGGCGAACGCGCAGAGCGCCAGGGCTGCCGCCAGCAGCCGAGTCGTGAGTCGCACTTCGAGAGGCCTCCGCACACGCGCACGTGCGCCGCCGATGGATACGAGCGCCGGTCAGGGGCCGCGCCGCTCGGTGAGCGCCGAGGCCCCTAGCGACAGGAGGCCGACTGGAAGGCGATGCGAAGCATTCCCTACAAGGTTAGTGGAGAATACGGAGGTGTCAATGCTCGTGACTCGAGACCGACCGCGGAGTTCCACGGAGCAGTAGCCTGATCGACTCATGAGGCCGCGAATCTTCCTCGGGTCGTCCGGACAGCAGGAGAAGCTGCTGCAGGCGCTCACCCGGGGGCTCCAGGACATCGCCGACGTCGAGCCGTGGACGACGGTCTTCAACCCGGGTGTCTCGACCCTCGACCGGCTCGTCGAGCTCACCCGCGAGGTCGATTTCGCCGCGTTCGTCTTCGCCCAGGACGACTGGACGACGAAGGGAACGTCGTCTGACGAAGTCTCCGGAGAGGCCTCCCCGCGCGACAACGTCGTCTTCGAAGCGGGTCTGTTCGGGGGTGCGCTCGGCATGCGCCGGACGTTCATCCTCCACGCGAACGGCGCCAAGCTCCCCACCGACCTGCTCGGTCTGACCTCGATCCGGTACGACCCCGACACCACGCCGGCCATCGTGCGCCAGATCAACGACAAGCTGCGGAAGGCGATCGACGCGGAAGGCCGGATCAGCCGCCTGGAGGGTGACTGGTGGCAGCTGTCCCTCACCGCCCGAACGGAACTCGAGCCGTCGTCGGTCTCGCTCCTGACGATCAGCCGCAATCGCGCCGGCACGCTCGAGGTCGCGGGACGGTCCTGGCAGGCCGACGGCATGCTGTCCGCGCGCTACTGGAGCGAGGCTTCCAAGGAACGAGTCGATCCGGCCGGCATCTTCTACTTCTGGAACGGCGAACGTCCCCGTCACCCAAACGCCCCCCAGCTCGAGGGGACCGGTGAGATCAAGCTCGAGAGCGTCGATCGCGCCGGCGGCTACTTCACGACGCGCTCCGACGGCCCCGACGCGTTTCACGCACGGACCTCCGGGATCTACCTCCGTGCCGACCCGGGTGACAAGGCCGTGCTGGACGGCAACGACGCCGGCGAGCGGGTGGCACTCATCGAGCGGCGTCTCGAGGAGTGGAAGTCGCTGGCGAACTACTGACGCCCGCATTTCCGTTCACAGCACCGTTTCAGGTCCTGGCGCGACCGGGTGTAAGGTCGGTGTCCCCACGAAAGGACGCGACTCATGGCCGCACCGAACATCGTCCTTGTCCACGGAGCCTGGGCCGACGGCTCGTGCTGGAGCGACGTCATCGAACGCCTCCAGGCCGACGGTTACAACGTCACCGCCCCTCAGCTTCCGGAGACCTCGCTCGAGGATGACGTCGCGAGGGTCCGCCACGTGCTCACCCGGCAAAGCGGCCCGACCATTCTCGCGGGCCACTCCTACGGCGGCCAGGTCATCACCTCTCTCGGCACCGACGCACCGAACGTCGTCGGCCTCGTCTACATCGCTGCCTTCGGGCTCGACGAGGGTGAGTCGATCGGCGCGCTGCTGCAGCAGGGTCCTCCGACCCCGGGTGTGGCGAATGTCGACGTCGACTCCAAGGGCTTCGGCTGGATCCCCGAGGACGACTTCCTCGGTCACTTCGCCGCCGACATCGACCCGGTCAAGGCGAAGGTCATGTACGCCGTGCAGCAGCCTCTGCACACGTCCACGTTCGCGGACGTGATGGGCACCCCCGCGTGGAAGTCGTTGCCCTCCTGGTATCTGGTGGCCGAGAACGACGAGGTGATTCCACCCGATGCCGAGCGGCAGTTCGCACAGCGGATGGGCGCCGACACGATCGAGGTCGCGAGCGGACACTGCGCGATGGTCTCCCACCCGCAGGAGACGCACGAGCGGATCGTGACCGCGGCGAACGCCGTCGCCGCGCCCGGGTAGCTCATGGCCACCCAGACGCCACACCCGATCGAGTCCGCCGCGGCTTCTGCCGCTGAACGTCCTAGTGATTTGGCGACGCGGCCGAGATCTCGGCGAGCGGTGGTCCGGCATCGCGGTCCTGGGCCAGGTCTCCAAGAGACACGACGCCGACCAGCTCCCCGTCCTTGACCACGGGCAGTCGACGGATGCCGTTCTCGCCCATCGCCTGAGCCGCCACCTCGACGCTGTCTCCCGGCTCGAGCGTTCGCGCACCCGAGCTGCAGACGTCGCCGACCGTCGCCGACTGAAGCTCACGGCCCTCGGCGATCGCCCGGACGACGATGTCACGGTCCGTGACGATGCCGGCCACCTGTCCGCCATCGGTCACGATCACGTTGCCGATGTCGCCGTCGCGCATCTCGCGCGCGGCCACGACGAGGCTGTCGCCGATCTCGACCGTACGCGGGTTGCGGGTCATGATCTCCTCGACTATGCGAGCCATCCTGGTCGCACCTCCTTTGGTTGCCGCGTCCATCATCCCCTACTCGCGCCGGCTGCGCGAGCGCCTCAGGCTTGGAAGCGGCGGAGCTCGGTCTCGTACTCGCCGTCGGGCTTGAGCTCCCATTCATAGGTGCGCGTGCCCAGCTCGAGACGCAGGGTCGTGTACTGGTCGACGACGTCGGGGCTCGGGCCCGGGGTCCCCTCGGAAATCCAGCTCACCGGCTTGCACGAGGCGTCGACGACCGCGTCGATGCTGGTCTGCTTGGCGTCGACGTCGTAGCGAAGCTTGGCCGCACCCACGACCTCCTGCCGATCGGTGAAGACGAGCACGAACTCGTCCGCCTTCGCCTCGTTCGCGCCGAGGACGTCGACGTCCTGGACCTCGGAGGCAAGGCTACGACGACGGTTCCGGGACACCGCGGGGTCAGCGGCGAAGAAGCGGGCGAAGCAGGCCGGCAGGTCCTTCGGCAGCACCGCGACGAGCGCCCCGCCTCCGCCCGAGCTCGACGACTCGTCGCTCGTCGACGAGGAACCGTCCTCGCCGCTCTGGATGAACGCGACGAGCGCCACCAGTACTCCGAGCGCGACCAACGGCAGGCCAGCGCCGACGGAGCTCACCTCCAGGCCCATCAGCTTGACGTTGCCGCCCGGCCGGTCGGGGAAGCGCAGCAAGATGAGCGTGCCCAGGGCCACGAGCGTGACGCCGAGTACCGCCAAGACGATCAGCACGGTCGCAGTCTCTCACTGCCGACACCGCAGTGCGCCAGATTGCGTCGATCGTCGTGTGCTGCTGGCGACGGCGGATAGACGACTGCCAGCTCCTCGCCACTTTCAATTTATACCGCACAGAAGGCTCTCATGAGGCCTTGACTCTTGCCGCATAATCGCCCGCCGCAAGCAGAGCTACGGAAGTGGAGGAGCGAAATGCGGGTGTTGTCCATGACGTCTTCGACGGGAGCGCGGCAATGACCGAGCATGCGGTGGCCATCGCCGGAGGCGGTCCCGCGGGGATGATGCTGGCGGCTGAGCTGGCGTTGGCGAAGGTCGACGTCGCGGTCGTCGAGCGGCGTCCCGATCACGTGCTCGCCGGCTCGCGGGCCGGCGGCTTTCACTCGCGCACGATCGAGGTGCTGGATCAGCGTGGGGTTGCCGATCGGTTCCTCGCGGAGGGTCAGGTGGCTCAGGCCGCGACGTTCGGCACGACCGTGTTGGACATGAGCGACTTCCCGACGCGGCATCCGTATTCGCTCGGGATCTGGCAGAACCAGATCGAGCGGATCATGGCCGCCTGGATCGCCGAGCTGCCGGTGCGGATCTATTACGAGCGTGAGGTGACGGGCTTCGGGCAGGACGACACCGGGGTCGACGTCCAGCTGTCCGACGGCAAGCCGCTACGGGCGCGGTATCTCGTCGGGTGCGATGGAGGACGCAGTCTGATCCGCAAGGCAGCCGGCATCGAGTTCCCGGGATGGGATCCGACGAGGAGCAACCTGATTGCCGAGGTCGAGCTGACCGAGGAGCCGCCGCAGGGCGTTCGTCACGACGCCACGGGCGTCCACGGCCTCCACAGGATGGAGGATGGGAGGACGGTCCGGGTCGTCTTGACCGAGCAGCAGCTCGGGCCTGGCAGCGAGCCCACCCTGCGCGATCTGAGCGAAGCGCTCGTCACCGTGTACGGCACCGACTTCGGGGTCCACAACCCCACCTGGATCTCCAGGTTCACCGACATGACTCGGCAGGCCGCGGCCTACCGCGACGGACGAGTGCTGCTGGCGGGCGACGCGGCGCACGTGCATTACCCGGCGGGAGGACAGGGCCTCAGCCTCGGTGTGCAGGATGCGGTGAACCTGGGATGGAAGCTGGCCCAGGTGGTCGACGGGACCTCCCCGGAGAGCCTCCTGGATACGTATCACGCCGAGCGTCACCCGGTCGCCGCCCGCGCGCTTCAGCACACGATGGCGCAGGCCGCGCTCCAGCGCCGCGACGATCGCATCAAGGCCCTGGTGGATGTGGTGTCGGAGCTGGCGAGCATGGACGAGCCTCGCCAACGGCTCGCCGGAATCATCTCCGGGCTGGACATCCATTACGACCTCGGCGAGGGACATTCGCTGCTCGGACGCCGCATGCCCGATCTCGACCTGATCACCGCCGACGGCCCGCTCCGAGCCTTCGAGCTGCTGCACGACGCACGGCCGCTGCTGCTCGACCTCGGTCAGCCCGGCGACGTCGACATCGCTCCATGGGCTGACCGGGTCCAGCTGATCGACGCGAGCTACGAAGGAGAGTGGGAACTCCCCGTACTCGGCGCGGTCAGCGCCCCCACCGCCGTGCTGATCCGCCCAGACGGCTACGTCGCCTGGGTAGGAGACGGCACCGACGTGGGGCTCACCGACGCACTGGCCACCTGGTTCGGGCCGCCCGCTGCGGCGTAGCTCACCGCCCGCAACGTCGATCCGCAAGGAGTTCCGATGGAGACCCTGGTCATGTGATGTTGACGTCGGTCGGGCTGGTGAGCGTGTAGGTCGCTGTCAGGGGCATCACGACGATCGAGAAGATCCCGCAGCCCACGCCCGTGAAGCGAACGAGTCCTGTGACGGCCAGCGTCGGCGCTGTGCCGTTGCTCCACACGACGCTTGTCGGCGCCTGGTTGGTGAAGGTCTGCGCTGTCGCTGTCACCGTGCAGCCGGCGAGGCAGCCGGCCATCGGCAGTGTCATGGCGCCGGCGGCGGGAGGCGTGCCGAAGTTGAACGTCGCGGCCCAGAGCGAGTTCGTCGGCGGGTCGACCGCTCTGGCGGGCGCGACGATCGACCAGTTGCCGCCTCCGACCGTGATCGTCGGCGTGCACGATCTGCCCATGAATGTCGCGCTACAGCCGGAGAACGTCACGTTCGCCGGCGTGGTCGTGACCGTCGCCGAGGCAGGGTTCGTCGTCGTCGCCGCGATTGTCGACGTCCCGCAGTCCGCTGTGAAGAGCGTGCCCGCCGAGACTGTCACGTCGGTCGACTGCAGATTCAGCGCGGTACCCGGTGGTGTGAAGGTCGAGGCGGACGCCGCGTGGGCGCAGAGTGCCGCGGCGACGAATGCTACGACGCAGAGGGAGAGCGGATAGCGCGCACGTAGGTGCATCGAGGGCCTCCTTGGCTTGATCACGGCGAGCCCTAGCGGAGCCTCTCGAATGCTAGGGAATTGTTGATAGCTCTACGCCGGTGCGCCCCTGTTGCCCGCGCCGATGTCGGTTCCGGCCGTTGTCGTCGAGTACCGTGCGCTCATGGCTCATCCCAACGAGGATCTGATTGCGCGCTTCTACGGTGCCTTTGCGCGCCTCGACGGTGACGAGATGGCCGCTTGCTACGCGCCGGGGGCTCGTTTCTCGGACCCGGTCTTCACCGATCTGCGCGGCGAGGAGCCAGGCGCGATGTGGCGGATGCTGTGCGGCCGGGCGCAAGACCTCGAGGTCACGCTCGTCGAGCACGAGGCAGGCGACGACCGCGGTAGCGCCCACTGGCTGGCCGACTACACGTTCTCGACCGGGCGCAAGGTGCACAACGACGTGCGCGCCGAGCTGCGCTTCGAGGACGGGCTGATCGCCGAGCACCGCGACTCGTTCTCCTTCTACGCCTGGGCCCGCCAGGCGCTCGGACCCGCCGGCCTGGCGCTGGGCTGGACGCCACTCATACGCGGGAAGGTGCGCAAGCAAGCACGCACCGGACTGGACGAGTACATCGCCCAGCCATCCGCATAGTTCTTACTGATATTTCCTCCCGTTCACTGATGCATCCGCGGGTCCTGGGTGGGATCGGCGTACAAGGGCGGGCAGCCCTCGTCGATCGCTTCGGAGCGCAGTTCGTAGTGCCAGGGTTCGTTGCCGTAGATCTGGCACAGCCCGTATCCGGCACCGTGGTCGGAGAGCCACGCCGCGGCATCGGAGGGCCCGACGTCGACGGCGTCTCCCGACACGTGAGCAGACGTCTCCGCGCTGGCCACCCACCGGGCCGCTTCCTCTTCGGATCCGTACTTCGAGACGGCCTCTCGGAGCAGTCGCTCCTGGTACTCGGGGGAACGCCAGCCGCTGTCGACGACGAGCTCGACCCCGTCCTCCGCGGCACCGGTCGCGGCCTGGCGCAGGGCACCGAGGAGAGCTGGATCGAGGTTGGCTACACCCGGGATCTCGTCGTCGAAGACCGTCGCTCCGTCGGGGACGGCACCGTCGGCCTCGCCAAGCGCACGAGGGTGCTCGCCGCGAACGACGTCGATGAGCGTCGCGGCCGTCGAGGGCGAGGACGTCGGAGACTGGGAGCCGAGGGCTGCGGCGATCGCCGCGATGACGACCAGCAGGCCGGCGACGCGGGTCCTGCGGATCCGAATCCGACGGGTCGTCGTTCGCGCTGGTTCGCCGTAGGTCACGCCTCCCAGTCAAGGCAGCGTGGCGTTGCCAGCGCGTATGCGGTTTTCGATATGCCGGCGATATGCGCCAGCTCGTAGCATCGGAGCGTGCGCGTGCTGCTCGTTGAGGACGAGCCCTACATGGCCGAAGCCATCCGCGATGGCCTACGTCTGGAAGCGATCGCAGCGGACATCGCCGGCGACGGCGACTCCGCTCTCGAGCTGCTGAGCGTCAACACGTACGACATCGCCGTCCTCGACCGAGACGTTCCCGGCCCTACCGGTGACGAGATCGCCAAGCGCATCGTCGCCTCCGGCAGCGGCATGCCGGTCCTCATGCTCACCGCCGCCGACCGGCTCGACGACAAGGTCTCCGGGTTCGAGCTCGGCGCCGACGACTACCTCACCAAGCCGTTCGAGCTCCAAGAGCTCGTGCTCCGGCTCCGTGCGCTCGACCGCCGGCGGGCCCACAACCGGCCACCCGTGCGAGAGATCGCCGGCCTGCGCCTGGATCCGTTCCGCCGCGAGGTCTACCGCGACGGCCGCTACGTCGCGCTGACCCGCAAGCAGTTCGCCGTGCTCGAAGTCCTCGTCGCCGCCGAAGGCGGTGTCGTCAGCGCCGAAGAGCTCCTGGAACGAGCGTGGGATCAGAACGCGGACCCGTTCACCAACGCCGTGCGCATCACGGTCTCGGCACTGCGCAAACGGCTCGGCGAACCCTGGATCATCGCCACCGTGGCCGGCGTCGGCTACCGCATCGACACCCAACCGGACGCCGGGCCCGAGGGAGGGGGCCGTGGATAGGGCCTCCGGTTTGAGCGTCCGCCTCAAGCTCACCCTCAGCTACGCCGGGTTCCTCATAGTCGCAGGCGCCTTGCTGCTCGCGGTCGTGTGGGTGTTCCTGCTGCGTTACGTACCCGAGCGTCCGATCCTCATAGGACCCGACGGCCTATCCGCCCCCTTCGTTCCCACCCGCTCCGACCTCCTGGACGCCTTCGCTCCGAAGGCGGCCATCGCGCTGGCGTTCCTGCTGGTGTTCGGTCTCCTGGGAGGGTGGATTCTCGCCGGCCGGATGCTCACCCCGCTGGCTCGCATCACGGACGCCGCACGCATGGCCGCGACCGGATCGCTCTCCCACCGAATCCGGCTATCGGGCCGCACAGACGAGTTCCGCGAGCTCGCCGACGCCTTCGACGCCATGCTCACGCGGCTCGAGGCGCACGTCGCCGAACAGCAGCGATTCGCAGCCAACGCCTCCCACGAACTGCGCACCCCGCTGGCGGTCACGCAGACGCTGCTCGACGTCGCCCGCAAGGATCCGAACCGCGACGACGACGAGCTCGTCGACCGTCTCCACGCCGTCAACACCCGAGCGATCGACCTCACCGAAGCACTGCTGCTGCTCAGCCGCGCCGACCTGCGCTCCTTCGTCCCAGAGCGCGCCGACCTGTCCCTCCTGGCCGAAGAAGCCACCGAGACGCTCCTCCCCCTCGCAGAACGACGCGGCGTCACCATCGAGACCTCCGGCGACATCACCCCCGCGGCCGGCTCGCCCGCGCTCCTGCTGCAGATGACGACCAACCTCGTGCACAACGCCATCGTCCACAACCTGCCCGAGCAGGGCACCGTGTGGGTCACGACCAGCGCCCACCCCGAGAGCGCGATGCTCGCGGTCGAGAACACCGGCGAGAAGCTCACCCCACAGTTGATTTCCACGCTTGCCGAGCCGTTTCAACGCGGCACCAAACGCATACGCACCGACCACGCAGGCGTCGGCCTCGGCCTGGCGATCGTCAAGAGCATCGCCCAAGCACACGACGGGACCCTCACCCTCACCCCCCGGTCCGCTGGTGGGCTCCGCGTGGCGGTGGAACTACCCGCCGCGCCACCGCACGCCGGCAGATGACGATTGGGGAATTGCCACGCAGGGGACTAGCGGCCCTCTCGTATCTGTAGCCGGTTGCCGTCGGGATCCTGGAACTGCGCGACGTAGCCCCAGGGGAACTCGAGCACGTCCGAAACGAACTCGACGCCGCGCGACTTCAACTCCTCGAACGTCTTCCGGACGTCGTCGGTCTCGATCGTGATCGACGCCGGGGGGCGACCCATCGCCGGCTCCGCCTGCCCCGGCGTCCCGGGCCAGAGAACCAGCTGGAAGTCGTCCCCCTCGACGCCGACGGTCAGAAACCGCGGCCCGTCGGGCGTCGGGTTCTCGACCCGCTTCTCCAGGCCAAGGACATTCGTGTAGAAGTCGAGCGATTTGTCCTGATCGCTGACGAGCACGCTCGTGTAGAAGACCTTCTGCAGCACCGCTGTTCCTCCGGTGGTCGTGGTCACTGCTCCCATGACACGCGGCGAGCAGCAAACGTGACAGCCGAGCATGCACGGAATCGACGAGCCCGAGCGCAGCGAGTAGACCCAGCCGCCGGCAGTCTCCAGGCTGACAAGCCTGTCAGTGCCCGCGCGCTGCTAAGGGGTCACAGGGCAAGCCGCAGACGGCAATCCGGATGTGGACAAGAAACCCCGCCGTTAGCGGGCTTTTACGAACGAGCCCGAGAGGATTCGAACTTCTGACCTTCGGTTCCGTAGGCCACGCTCGGAGTGCGTCCGGGTGCGCTGGGACGCTCTGGAAAGAGGGTTTGGGCGGACCTAGTTCGTCAGGGATTGTTGGAGTTCTGCTCGGGCTGTTGCCCTCTTGTTGCCCGCCGGCCGGTCGGTGGACCGGCCCCGCCGGGCACCGTTGGCGCATGGACTCAAGACCGTGATCGCCCTTAGCGGGACGCCAGCTCGCCGGGCGGGACGAGGGGCAGTCAGGCTCCGGTGCACGCTGCGCCGAGCGAACAGTGGGTCGGGTGTCGTGTCAACCGACCGCCTCGAAGAGCGGAAGCGGCGATCTCCGGTCAACACGCCAACGTCCACGAAACGGCCGGTCAACGGGCCGCAAAGAGCGCCGGCCCCCTCATTCGGGGCGACCCGCGGCGAGCGCCCCGGCGACCTGACGAACTGCGGCATCAAGCGACCGCACAACCTCATGCTCCCAGAGTCGCACCACGGTCCAGCCCGCATCGGCCAGTTCGGCATCCACGCGACGATCCCGTGCGACGTTGCGCTCGAGCTTGGTGCGCCAGAACTCAGCGTTGGCCACCGGCGCGGTGTAGTGCTCCGGGCAGCCGTGCCAAAAGCAGCCGTCGACAAAGACGGCGACGCAAACGCCGAGGAATGCGATATCAGGACTGCCGGGCAGTGCGGCGTGAGTACGGTAGCGATAGCCGCGAGCCCACAGAGCTCGGCGCAGCATCAGTTCAGGACGGGTGTGCCTGCTCCGTACGCGAGCCATCTGCTCCGACTTGGTGAGCCGAGCTTCGGCGTCCGGCCGTCGGGCATGGGCGCGTCGTGCGTTGCTACGGCTTGAGCGTGTCAAGCAGCTCGTTGATCGTTTCGCGGTACAGAGCAGCTGCGAGATCCCAGAATTGGCTCTCGCGACGACGGTAGTACTGCTGTCGCTGCCCCGCCACGCGGTCGAGACGCTCCAGCAGCGCGGCGCTCTCGAAGTGCTTCAGCTCCAGCTGCGCTTGATTGTCACCGACGCCGAGGCGGTTCGCCAGCTCACGCGCATAGATGACGGCGGCACCATCCGCCACGGCATTCGCGGCTTCCAGGCGGTACCGGCTTCCGAACAGCGTCTTCGAGACGCGCCGGACCTCCTCGCGGATGATGTCGTCCGATGAACGTGACAAGATTCTTGAAACGTGTCCCAGGAACCACTCAACACGAAAGCGAACATCCTCTCGCACCTCGCCGGGGACGTGCAAGTGGCGGCGGACACAAGCGATGGGACGATACGAGCCGCCGCGCGACGCCTCGGGCAGAGCATAGCCCTCGACCTCGACAGCTTCTGGAGTCGCGCCGAGCCGACGCCCGCCGGGCCCGTGGACGTCGTGGACATCTTCAGCGGATGTGGGGGCATGTCGGCGGGGTTTCACTCCGTCAATGGTGCGTTGCAGGCGTTCCGCCTGGCGCTCGCGATCGACATCGACGCCGTTGCGAATGACACCTTCAGCCGCAACTTGCCGCTGGAGCCAATGCACGCGGATATCAGCCAGCTCGCGCGAGACCCGGCCGGCTTCCGCGGTCTCGTCGACGAGCAGCGGCAATCGCCGGAGCATCCTCTCGTGCTCATCGGTTGCGCCCCGTGCCAGGGCTTCTCGTCGCACCGAAACGAGAAGGGCGCCGCGGATGAGCGTAACTCCCTCTTCACGGACTTCGCCCGCCTGGCCGTCGCGGCAGAACCCGACGCGATCCTGGTCGAGAACGTGCCTGAGCTGTTGACGGATCGCTACTGGCCGGTTGTCGCCGAGGCGACCGACCTGCTTCGGACCGCCGGCTACGAGGTGCACGTCGGCGTGCACAATATGGCGACGTTCGGCGTGCCTCAGGAGCGCTTCCGCGCGCTGCTTCTGGCGATGCCGCATCGATTCGAACCTCCTGCCGGCTTCCTCGACCGTCCGGACTTCCGCACCGTCCGCACCGCGATCAAGAGGCTCAAGCGGATACGGCCCGGCGAACGGGACGAGAGCGACCCGATGCACTACACGGCGAACCACCGGGCGAGCACGGTCGACGTGCTGCGGGCGGTGCCGAAGGACGGCGGCAGTCGCCCACCCGACGTGGGTCCGGCGTGTCTGACTCGCATCGCCGAGCGACAGGGCAAGCCGGGCTACGAGGACGTGTACGGGCGGCTCGCCTGGGACCGACCGGCGGTGACGATCACCAACTACGCACGGAACCCGGCAAGCGGACGCTACTCCCACCCCGAGCAGGACCGTGGGCTGTCGGTCCGCGAAGCTGCCCTCCTGCAGGGCTTCCCAAGGGGCTTCGACTTCGCAGGGACACTCGACCCGTGCTTTCGACAAATCGGCAACGCGGTCCCACCGACCTTCTCCGCCTATCTCGCATGCTCTGTGCTCGGCGAGCTCCTCGACGTCGAGCCCTGCGATCAGTCGGCGGGAATCGCCGAGCCGGTCGGACCATCGTTCTCGCGCCTCATCCCGGCACTCAAAGCCGGAACGCGCAAGCTCGAGTAGCTCCGACGCGGCACTTAGACTCGTCGTCTCGTGAGCTGCGTCAGCCCTCGCCCTCCCGCTCCGTCGGAGCCATCGGCCGCGTCGCCGCAGTTCACGGCGCTTGACCTGTTCGCCGGTGCCGGCGGCTTCAGCGTGGGGCTCGTCGACGGTGGGTTCGACGTGCTGGCGGCGTTCGACAATTGGGCACCCGCCACTCGCAGCTACGCCGCGAACTTCGACCACCCCATCCAGGACACGGATCTCGGGAGCGTCGATCCGGGCGACCTTCTCGACCTGGCCGGCATCGGACCGGGCGACGTGGACCTGGTCGTGGGCGGCCCGCCGTGCCAGGGCTTCTCGGTTCAGCGCATCGGCGCCGACACCGACGGTCGCAACGACCTCGTCATCTCCTTCGCCGAACACGTGCGAGCCGTTCGGCCGCGGATGCTGGTGATGGAGAACGTCCCCGGCCTTCTGGGGAAACGCGGTGCCGCCCTGGCCCGAGAGTTCACGGGCCTGCTCGAAGACGCCGGCTACGAGATCCGATGGGAACGGATCAACACGGCAGCGTACGGCGTTCCGCAGCTGCGCCGGCGCGTCCTCTGCTACGGCTGGCGTCGCGAGGATGTGCCCCCTTTCTCGCTGCCGCCGGGGACGGTGCCCGAAGATGACTATGTCTCGGTATGGCGCACGATCGGCGACCTGCCGTCGCCTCCCGAAGACTGCACGCCCGCGCCCGGCGATCCGCTTCACCGCCGGATGCGGCTCTCCGCGCAGAACCTGCGGCGCTTGGCGCTTATCCCGCCCGGCGGCGGATTCGAGCATCTGCCGCCTGAAATGCGCGTCCCGTGCCACCGCGACGGGCCGGACAAGATAGGCCATCGTTACGTCTACGGGCGGCTTCATCCCGACAGGCCGGCCGGCACGATCACGGCCCGCTTCGACAGCTTCACGCGCGGGAAGTTCGCCCATCCGTTCGAAGATCGGAACATCACGCTGCGGGAAGGCGCTCGCCTTCAGACCTTCCCGGATTCGCACGTGCTGCTCGGTACCCAAGAGGAGATCGCCGCTCTGATCGGGAACTCCGTACCGCCCAAGATGGCGTTGCACGTCGTCGAGTCGATCCGTGCCCATCTGGCTGACGAGACGGCGTCTCGGGAAGACCAGTTGGGGCTGTGGCAGGATGTGATGGGGCGCGCCGCGTGACGGCCGCGCTCACGGAGTGGGCGGGGAGCCTGCATCAGACGTTCCGGCTGCTTCCCGAGCCTTCCGAGCGATTCGTCGCCTTTCTCGAAAGCGAAGGACGTACCGAAGCGCAGGTCTTGGCAGCGCTTCCATATGACGCTGCGAGGGCTCGGGGTGGAACCGGCTCGCCGAACCCGAAGCGCTACCGCGATCTTAGGCAGGTCGTCCAGACCGCCGGCCTTGCATACGAGGATGCGGCGAGTCGTGTGCGTGTCACGGAGCTGGGCCGCACCACCCTCCGGTACCTTCGCGTGCTCAACGAGGCGAACGCGCCCGTGCTGGGCGCCCACGCAGCATATGCACTTGCCGGGTGTCAGCTCCGAAACCCGACGGGTGCAGGGTCCCGCTACGACTCCTCCACGGAGGTTTTCCCCTTCAGCTTCATCTGGCAGGCCATGCTCGCGCTCGATCACCAGGTCACCTCGGAAGAACTCAACTGCGAGATCTTCCGCACGCGTGACGACGATGACCTCGAGGAGGCCATCGACAACATCGCCGAGGCGCGAAAGCGACAAAACACCGGCCTCCTACGGGCACCCGTGATCACTGGCAGCTCGGTGAACGATCGGATCATTCCGTGGATCGCCTTGGCCGGGTTCGGCTGGACGCTGATCTTCGACAAGGGCAACGACCCCCAGCGGCTCTACTACCGCATCAGGCCCAACGCCGTGAGCGTCCTGGAGCGTGCCGCCTCGCTCCGACCGCCGCACCAAGACTTCGCGTCGACCGCCGAGTACGTCGAGTACATCTCCGGGCTCGCGGGTCTGCCGCCCGTCCTGGCGGCACCGCCCGCGCAGACGGCCGCGGCGGCGGAAGGAGCGTCCTGACGACAACGCCTCTGTCACCCACGCAGCAAAAGGTCGACGAGGTGGTCGCCGCATGTGACCGCTACGGCGAGTCGTCGGTCATCGCCCTCGCAGGCGTCCCCGGAACAGGGAAGTCGCACATCGCGTTGCTTGCGGCGCAGGCTGTCGCCAGCGACCCGGTGATGGTGCGTGAGATCCAGTTCCATCCGTCAGTGACGTACGACACCTTCATCGAAGGGATGCGGATCGACTCCACCGGCGCGAGCGTCACGCTTGACGGTTCGTTCTTGGAGTGGAACACGTTTGCGCTAGGGGACCCAAGCCACACCTACGTTCTGCTGATCGAGGAGTTCACGAGGGCCGACGTGTCAGCGGTTCTCGGCGATCTGATGACGTATCTGGAGTACCGGGACCGCTACTTCGTCACGCTGTACAGCGGTCGTCCGGTTCGTGTGGCCGAAAATCTCCGGATCATCACCACCTACAATCCGACCGACCGCAGCGCCCTCAACCTCGATCAAGCGCTTCTTCGTCGCCTTCGAGTCATCTCGTTCCCGCCCGACCCTGGCCAACTGGAGGAGATGCTCGCGGGGCAACCGATCTCGACGAATGCGGTCGCACGCCTGAAGGTGCTCTTCGAGACCTGCAGCAAGGCCTTTCCGGAGGAGTACGAATACGGCATGCCGTTCGGCCACGGAATCTTCGCTCAGGTCGAGAACGAACAGCCGGATCTGTACGACCTCTGGAACGAGAGGATCATTCGAATGCTGCAGCGCCCGCTCCTGCAGCCTCATCCGTTCACGGACGTGATTCGCACGGCGTATCCCTGGACAGACCCCAGCTACGCCGCCGGCCCTTGACCGTCATAGACGTACGGGAGCGAGGCTCGACCGACGTCGACGAATCGACCTTTACTTCACTGGCCGCCGACCCAGGCTTCTGGGCACTCGTCGACGCGGGGATCCTGACTGTCAGCCGCCCTCGCGCAGGCATGGCGCGGCTTCACGGCACTCGCTACGTCGGGCGGGCCCTCGTCGGCGGCGCCACGCTCAACCTTGTCGAAAAGGTGCCCGGCAGCTTGGCGGCGCTGCTGTCGTACGCATCAGGCGGATCATTCCGCGTGCCGCCGGCGCAGGCCGCCGCCACGCCGGCCGGCGACCTGATCGGACTTCTCGTTCATGCCTTTCTGGAGCGGCTGCGGGAGTACGTCTCTCACGGAATCGACTTCACCTACGCTGATGAGCACGAAGTGGGCTCGCTCGTAGGCGGCAGGCTCGACATCGCAGGCACGATCCGAGTGCGTGCGAGAGGACTCCGACACATGGCCGCGTTCACGCGCCCCGTCATTCGCAGGGATCTCCCGAAGAACAAGATCGCTCTCGCGGCTCTCCGCCAGGTCGAGCGGCTCGCCGGCCAAGCCACGATCGCACCCGAGGATCTCGGGAGCGCTCGGGTACTCGCGCACTTCTTCGACGACGCGCACGACGTCCAAGTTCTCCTCGGGCGTCCGGAGCACTGGGCGGAGCGAGCCCGTGAACTCGAGGCGAACAGCGCATCCGAGGCGGAACGAGACCTCCTCGCCCTCGCGGCCGTCGTACTCCTTCATGAGAGCTTCGAGCGCGACCTCGCCTCGCACGGCCAAGTGCCGCGAGCGTGGTTCGTGAACCTCGAGCGGTTGTTCGAGACGGCCGTGCGAGATGCCTTCATTGAGATCTCCGGGTCCAGCCTCAGCACCACCGGCGCCGGGTTCGTCAAACCTCCGGTCTTCGACAGCGTCGGCGACCGCTTTCGCGCGGATCCGGATCTCGTCGTCAGGCATCACGGCGCTGCGGTCGCGGTCGGCGACGCGAAGTACAAAGCATGGAACGGCTTCGGCACTCTGAACCTGCACCACGACCTGTACCAACTACTCGTCCACACGGCCGCTCACGGCGCCGGCGTCGCGTTCCTGCTCTATGCACACGATGTGCTCGATGACAGGTATCTCGGGATGTCGGCGACGGGCGCTGACACCTGGGCCTTCGCTGTGGACGTACGGGATCTCCATACCGACCTTACACGGGTACTGATCCGTCTCAGCCTCCCGTAGCCGTCATCGCCGCGGCGAGTCAAAGGACGCGCCGCTCGGTCCGGTCGTCAAGGTCGCCGACCATCGTCTCGACCGGCTGCCTTCGGCCGCCCTCAACCGTCGGTGATAACCGCGGGCTGTTGCCCTCTTGGTTGCCTACTCGCCCAATTTCGCCCCTCGGAGGCGTTCCCAGAACGACAGAACCCCACATTTGCAGGGGTTCCTTGGAGCGCGCCCGAGAGGATTCGAACCTCTGACCTTCGGTTCCGTAGGCCACGCTCGCAGTTCGTCCGGGTGCGCTGGGCGCTCTAGAAAGCGGGATTGCGGAGGTCGAGTTCGTTGGAGATCGTTGCGGTTCTGTGGGAGCTGTTGCCCTCCTGTTGCCCACCGACGACCCGCAGCTATTTCGGTGAAGCGTTGGCAGCGTCCGTCATCAAGCGACTGGCCCTACCTCCATGGTCGAGGTGCAGGACGTGGGCTGCCGCCCGACCCCGTCGGCTACCGCTGGATCGGCGTGGCGTCGGCGTCGCCCGTCGAACGCGCACGGAGCTGCTGTGCGTATAGGCAGAAACGCTCGTTCATGTGCATGCATGCCGAACCGTCGCAGTAGGGACCCGATGACGGCTTGACGCTCGCACTCGCGAGCGGCGCCGAGCGGACGAACTCGGCACGGAAGAGCTTGCGCGGAGGCTTCCCGTCGATCTGGTCGCGGGTGACGATCCCGACGCCCTCGAGGGCAATCTCGGTGACGTAGCCCTCGACCGGCGCTCCGGAGGCTGGCAGCACCCGCACGTACTCGCCGACGACGAAGTCCGGGCTGAGGCTGCGCGTGGCGGCAACCCGCAGCGCGTCGATGTAGTCGCCGGCGACGGCGCGGACCGCCCCACTAGTCCAGGTGACGGCCGCCACCACAACGGTCCCGGCGAGCCCGGCGACGGCCGCGATCGCCTCGACATCGACCTTTCCGTCCTTCGTCTGCCCATCGAGCAGTCCGAGCACCAGCGCATAGATGGTCGTCCACGAGCCCACGACGAGGAACGCCAAAATGCCGCCGATGACGCCGGCGGTCGCGACCCAACGGTGAATCCACCAGACCTGGGTCACGGTGCGCCAGCGAGCGCCGCCTTCGTCCATGCACGGCGGCAAGCAGATCCGGCCGCTGACGCGCGGCACGACGTAATACCAGTCGACGAGGCTCGAGCCAACCATGCCAACCATCGCGACGCTTAGGGCGCCAAGCGCGACATCGGCCGCGAGGGGGTAGACGAAGTCGACGGGCGAGCCCCCGAATGCCAGGACTGCCATCGCGGCTGCGGCGGGGAGTCCGCCGGTCAGCGCCCACGCCCCCACGATAGGAAGCTCGAGGTCGCGCGCCGGGACGGCGTAGACGCGCTCGGGGCTGCGCGCGTACGCGCGCAGTGTGACGCGGAAGGCGATCGCGAGGACCAGCGCCACCGCGATCAACACGCCCGCGAACGCAAGGACGACGACCGGGTGGCCCAAGAGGACGATGCCGAGCAACGTCGTCACGGCGAGCACGGCCTGCAGGAAGAGGGCAAACGGTTGCACGAGACGATCCGAGCTGACCTTAAGGAGCGCCCGTTCGGCATGCGCCGCTAGGAACGGCACAGGCGATGATCGACATGCGCCATTCGGCTCCATCCCTCCCGGCGGATGCCTGCCTCTGGTGCGCGGGCCGGGATACGCCAAGTAGGCCTCGGTGTCGGCCAGTCCGAGTGCCGGGACCGAGATCGGGATCTGCACGATCTTCTCGAGGTATCCGCGTGCCATGACGTTGCCCTGCGAGGACTGCCCGTAGCGGGTCGCGATGGCGAGCGTGACGAGCCGTCGATCGGCGGCGACCACGAAGCCCATCTTGCGCACCGACAGGAACAGCTTGATGGCCTCCAGGGCGGCGACCACCGTCTCGGGCAGGCAGCGGTCGAGGTCGTCGATGAGCACGACGACGCGGTCGATCTCGTGGAGCTCG
The DNA here is from genome assembly GCA_963846505.1 of uncultured Thermoleophilaceae bacterium. Taxonomy (GTDB): domain Bacteria; phylum Actinomycetota; class Thermoleophilia; order Solirubrobacterales; family Thermoleophilaceae; genus JACVRW01. The sequence goes on from CAWJWD010000006.1 coordinate 711,958, forward strand.
GCCATCAGCGCGTCGAACTCCTCGCGGAATCCCTGCAGCGTCGGATCGGCGAGGTCGTTCTCGGCCGCGGGACCGAAGAGCCCAACGACGTCGGTGATCGAGGGGAGGCTGAGCGTCAGCGCCGAGTTGGCGACGAGCGTCACGGCCTTGGACCATTGGATGCGCGAGACGAGGCTGGCGAACCGATCGGCGAGCTCCTTCAGGCGGCCGTCGTCCTTGGCGACCTCCGCACGCACCGCGGCGAGCACTTCCGCGATGAGCGTCGCCTTGGGATCGATGTTGGGGTCGTACTCCCACGGGCGCGTGTAGACCACGACCACCCGGCCGCGCGCGAGCAGCCGCGCCCGGAGGATCTCAAGGACGGTGCTCTTCCCCGATCCCAGTCGCCGAAGATCCCGACCGCCACCGGGTCGAGGCGCTCCCGCAGTAGCGCCTCTTCGATCGGATCGACGATGTCAGCGAACCCGGGAGGTCCTGCGCAGTCGGATTGTCAGGCCAGAGTGGTGTCGCGGTCGGGTCGGTCACGTCAGATCACCAGCGCGGGACGGTTGGTGCAAGCGATGGTCCACGGTAGATCGGAGCGCAGACGCGACGACGCTCGGAGTGCAATGTCCGACGGCCGTCATGGCGCGCCCTGTCCGTCGTCGGGGTCGGCGAGCAGGCCGAGGTCGTGGCTGGCGCTCAGGAGGTCGGCGACGTAGCCGTGTGCGTCGGCGGCGGTGTTGTCGAGCTCGTCCTGCACGGTGGGCTCGGCGATAGTGAAACGGGCTGCTCGCGTCGGGCCGAGGTCGTCGGGGGTGTCGAAATCGCGCGCAAGCAGCGCGAGAGCCTGGACGACGATCGGGCGATGTTCGCCGGCGTGTCCGATAAGGCGTTCGGCAATGGCCTGTCCGCGGCCCGGGGTGTGGCGGACGATGTACACGAGGTCGTAGGCGTCCTTCGGCTCGGCACGGTCTCCGAAGGCGAGCGCCTTGAGTACGACGAACGCGGCGGGTCCGCAGACGGGGATCGTGCGACGGACGCGTTCGCCATGCAGCGTGTGACTGTCGAGTTCGACGTTGACGCGCTCGTCGAAGGCCAGCTGTAGGCCGGGCGTGATGAGGGCGCCGAAGTCGCCCTCGAGGTTCTGGACCCGGACGCGATCGTCTTGGTCGGGCGCGGGAGGCATGAGGAAGTCGACGGTGACCTTGAGGTCACCGAGCCGCCATCGCTGCACGGTCGCGTTTCCAGCGTTGTTGGTGTCGGGCCTGAAGCCCTCAGCGCGTAGTCGAGCGCTGATCTCGGCGTAGCGCTCGTCGTCGAGCACGGCCAGCGCGAGGCCGACGTCGAGGTCGTTGGTCCCCGGGTGAGGATCGTCCTCGGCCTCTGCGTCGCACCGGGTGTCGATGAGCAGCGCCGGGACAAGCCCGCCGACGATGCAGACATCGTCAAGGTAGGCGCCGAGTGTGACCGCGACGGTCAGGCACGCGGACTTGACCTGCTCGAACTCCTCGGCGCCATAGCCGGAGCGGTGGCGCGGCTTGTCAGGCGTGGGCATGCCACAGGCCTCCGTCGATGCGCAGGTGCTCAGCGGCCTCGGCGGCGCGCTCGGGGAGGTGGCCGAGGTCGAGGTAGATCTGCACCGGCGCGACACACGGCAGGTCTTCGATGCGACGCTGGCCGTCGAATACCCCGCGGTCGTCGGGGCCGATGATCTGGACGTTGGCGCCGCGTTCGTTGCGGCGCAGCCCGACCGTCTCGGCGGCCGCGCGCGGATCGCCGACGACGTAGACGCTGACGAGACGAAAGCGAGCGAAGGGATCGAGCGCCCACGCGGCAGGCAAGCCGGTGAAGGCGTGATCGATCGCCTCGGCCTCCAGACTTGCGTTCAGTTCGCGGGCGAGTTCCATGCCGCTGCCCGTGAGATGGCCGGTGATGATGTCGTGGCGGTCGAAGCGGTAGTCGTCGGCCCAGGCATCAACGAGCAGGCCCGGGTCTCGGGGGCGCAGACGCGCGCTGTCGCGTTCTAGGAGTTGCTCATCGTCGAGACGGTGCACGACGCGCGACACGCGGCCCGCGTCGAGATCGGTGTGCTCGGCGAGATCCTTCTGTCGCCACCAGCGCGGGGGATCGAGCAGCAATGCTCGGGCCACTCGCGAGCTCTTCGGAGCAAACGGCGAGGCCGGCCGCCCGCGCGAACCGAATTGATTGGGGCGCCCCTGCACCCAGACGTAGAGTTCATCGTCACGCAGAGACGCGTTGCCGGAGAGGTCGATCCAGTTGAGCCGTCGCTCAGCGGCAGCCTTGGCCCCGGCCGGCGACATATAGGGCACCACCAACACCGGGATAGCGTCGCCGACGTCAAGCGCTGCGAGCCGGTCCGCCGCGGTCGCCACCGCACCCGGACTGCTCGAGGTCTTCGCCTGGATCGCCCAACGCCGGCCGCCCGCGTCGAGCGCGACATCCATACCGCGATCGGACGTCTCGAGGACAAGGGCGCGGCCGGGCTCCGGCTCGTCGAAAAGCTCGGCAAGGATGCCGGGTAGCCGGTGGACAGCCTCGCGTTCGAACTCGACAGCTTGCATAAGAGGAGGCAGTTGCCGCAGGAGACAACAGCCGCAGTATAGACAAGAAATTGTCTAAAATCTACTAGTTGCGTGCTTGCGCAACTCGCCGCCTTACGCTAGCCAGGCGATCTCGGCTTAGCTTAGACGCCGGTGTGGCTCTTGATGAGGGCAGGTCAGCAGGCCGGTGACCACGCCCCTTGCCCACGTCGCCTACGGTGTCGCGAAGGCGCTCGAGGCGAATGCGTTCGTCCTTGGAGACGGTCGGATCCTCGAGACGCTGGTCGATGAGCGCAAGCAGTTCGGAGGCGAGGTAGCCGCCGGCTCCGGGCCAGCCCCCGACACGCTGCAGCGCCCTCTCGCCGAGCCGGGAGATCGGCCCGTCGATCTGTTCGACGCGGAAGTAGTCCGCCGCGGAAAGCTGCACGAGCGTGGTCACGGTCTGCGGATCGCCGGGCGGCCACCAGAGAGGCGCGTGCAGGGCGTCCTGTATTTGATGCCTGCCGCAAGTGAACCTAGGTGGACCGGAAGAGGGTGCAAGGGGCGGTTCGACGCGGGCTGTTGCCCTCTTGGTTGCCTACTCGCCCAATTTCGCCCCTCGGAGGCGTTCCCAGAACGACAGAACCCCACATTTGCAGGGGTTCCTTGGAGCGCGCCCGAGAGGATTCGAACCTCTGACCTTCGGTTCCGTAGACCGACGCTCTATCCAGCTGAGCTACGGGCGCAGCGCGAAGAGAGGGTAGCGGGCGCGGCGACGAAGCGACTGCGAGCGCTTCACGCGGTCGAGGTCAGGTCGGTCGTCGCTCCTCGTAGCGCGGTACTCCGTCGTCCGGTATCTGCTCCCACGGCACCGCGTACGCGACGAACTGGCGGAAGCTGAACTCGACTTGCGGATCCTCGTCGAGCGTGCCCAGACGGATGTAGATCCGGTCGGGATCCTCGGGATGTTGGCTGTAGAGCGACGACCCGCAGGCGCTGCAGAAGACCTTCTTGAAACCGGTCTCCGGCGCGTAGGTCGCCAGCAGCTCCTCGCCCTGCACGATCCGAGACGAGCCGGGCTCAACGGCCGCACCGACCGACGACGCCGTCCCCGTACGCCGCTGGCAACGCGTGCAGTGGCAGTAGCCGGCCTCGCCGAGGGGCGCGTCGATCTCGTAGCGCACGCCGCCGCACATGCAGCCGCCGGTCAAGGGGAGCTTCACGCGGGTCATTCCATCACGCCTCGGGGCCAGGGTCGACCGACGTCGCAGCCGGCCCACTCGTGCGCTGCTGCGGCTAGGCTCGAGGCTCGACTCGACGCACGCCGTGGCGGTCGATGAAGAAGCCCTTGCCGGTCCGGATGACTCGGCACACGACTCCGGCTTGCTGCGACCGGCAGCGGAAGCGACCGACGGTGACCTGCTTGCCATAGCCGAGCGTCGGCGTGCCCTCACCCGGATCGCCAAGGCAATGCGCCGTCTCGATGCTGTGGTCACGGCAGATCTTCAGCCGCCCGTTCAGACCCATGCGGACGCTGTGCGGGTGCTTCATGCTCTGGCAGTAGACGCCCGGCTTGCGCTTGCCCGCACGGTCGCTCAGCTCGCAGCTGAGGTTCCTGCTCGGCGAGTAGAACGACGCAGTCGTCTGCTCGACCCCGGGCGTCACCTGCCTCCAAGCGCCGTGCGTGAAGGTCGCGCCGTCCCAATGCCAGGTCCGCGCCCGCGTGCCACCAGTCGGGAAGCAGTGGGCGTCACCGGGGCGCAGGACGAACATCGTCTCCTGGATGTCCGATCCGACGGCTGCGAGCTGCGCACCGTTGGGTCGTTGCAGCACCAGTTCCCAGCTCTCGCCCGTCGAGCGGAACACCAGCCAGCCGATGGTTCGCCCACAGCCGGGCGTCGTGAGCGAGACGACCATCGACTCGACGCCTGGGCCGACGAACTCCCCGCACAGCACCTGCGCGACCGGATTCGCCACGTTGGGATCGTCGGCGTTGCCCAGGTGGAGTTGCTCGACGAGCGCCTGCGCCGCTTCCGTCGAACACGCCACGGTCGCAGCCGAAGACGCGGGAGCCGGCTCCGCCAGGACGGGCTCCGCCAAAACGGCCAGCAACGCCGACACGACGACGAGCAGTCCGACGCCCGAGCGGCGCAGGCGACCGGCTGCCTGCCTCGGACCTTGCGGCCGCCTCGCGTTACGCCCCTGCGCCACGTCGGCGAGCCTCGCAGCTCGCATCCGCCGACGCAAGGCTGAACGGACAGGGAGGGATTCGAACCCTCGAGAGAGCTTGCGCCCCCTACTCGCTTAGCAGGCGAGTGCCTTCAGCCACTCGGCCACCTGTCCCGGACCAAGGGCGGATGGTAGCCGCCAATCGGGCTCAGACCAGCACTCCCTCGAGGCGCAGCAGGAACTCCTTGCGCTCGACCCCGCCGGTGTATCCGCCGAGCGCGCCGCCGGTGCGCACCACGCGGTGGCACGGCACCACGATCGGCATCGGGTTGGAGCCGAGTGCGTTGCCGGTCGCCCGCACCGCGCGCTCGCTGCCGGCACCGGCGGCCACGTCCTTGTAGGTCTCCAGAGAGCCGTACTCGATCCCCGCCGTGTGCTCGAGCACCTGGCGGGCGAAGCCGTGCACGAGCGACCAGTCGAGCGGCAGCTCGAAGCGCTCGCGCCGACCCTCGAAGTACTCGTCGAGCTCGCGGCGCGCCTCGTCCAGACGCACCGGCGCCTCCAACAGCCGCGGCGACAGCTTCTCCGCCAGCTCGCCGAGCAGTTCGTCACCCGGCGGGCGGTAGGACAGGGCGACGAGGCCGACCGGGGTCGAGACCGCCGTCAGGGGGCCGAGCGGCGAGTCGACGCTGGCGTAGGCGACGTCGAGCAGGCCTTCCTCGTGGGCGCGGGCGGCCAGCTGCTCGGCCAGCGCCGCGGGCGCGTCCTCGGTGCCATTGGCGGCGTCCCGCAGGGCGCGTTCGAGATCGTGGTTCATGGCGTGTACTCCTTCTTCAGACGCTTCAGTCCCTCGTGCACGTTGCGGCGAGCGGCCTCCTCCGATGACTCGAGCAGGTCGGCCAGCTCCGGGTAGCGCATGTCGAGCACCGAGCGGCAGTAGACGGCGGTGCGCTGCTTGTCGGGCAGTGCACTCAGCGCCGCCCACAGCTCCGGGTCGCCGACCGACGGGTTGCCGTCCGGCGCCGGCACGTCCGGCACCGTCTCGGACGGCAGCGCGCGCCGGGAACGAGCTCGGTGGGCGTCGATCGCCTTGCGCTGCGCGATCTTCAGCAGCCAGCCGCGCAGGTTGTCCGCACGAGTCAGCTGCGGATAGGCGCGCAGCGCTGCGATCCAGGTCTCCTGGTAGGCGTCGTCGGCCTCGTTGGGACCGGCGGTCATGACCAGGAAGCGGTACACGTCGCCGCCATGTGCATCCAGCAGGGACTGGAATGGGGGCAGGTTCACGCCCTTCCAACGCTACCCGCGGCAGTGGCGTGAGATCAGGCCCTGATGAAGATCGGCGAGCCGAGCGGGATCGTCTCGATCAGCCAGCGCACCTGGTCGCTCGTGGCACGCATGCAGCCGAGGCTGACCGGCTTGCCGATCGAGGCGATGTCGGTCGTGGCGTGCACGGCGAGACGGTCGCCTCCGGGCCAGTCGTCGGGCAGCTTGGTCTGATGACCCGAGAGCGCCAACACGCAGCAGCCGTAGGGGGAGTTCTTGTCGGTCACCCGCAGGCGGTCGGTGACGGCGAAGCGACCCTCGGGCGTCGGATGCTCGCGTGAGCCGATCGCGACGGTCAGCTTCTTGACCGTGTGCCCGTCCTTGCGCACGTACAGGAGCCGTCTCGAGAGGTCGGCGTGCAGCGACCAGCGCACGCAGTCCACGCGCGCCTGCGTGCGCGGGATCCAGCCGACCTCGCCGTTGGGCAGCTCCGGCACCGTCACGGCCAGCCAGCCCTCGCGCTGGCTCGAGACGCCGAGCACGCGCGGCGAGTTCCATTCGGTCTTCCCCGCGATGGAGATCAGCTTGCGACCGCCGGGCTCGCGGTAGAGCGTCGTCTTGCGACGCACGTAGGCGGTCGGGTAGCAGGCGGTGCTCTGAGGGTCGGAGGGGAACGGCACCGCGCCCAGCGGCCCGCGCTCCTGGGGCTCGAAGTGGCGCGTCCCGTCGCCGCCGGCGCCCCGGGTCGAGTCGTCGACGCCGCCGAGCACCTTGGCACCGACGAAGCCGACCAGGCCGGCGAACGCGGCCAGACCGACCGCGGCCAGCACGACCGCCCGCGGCGCGTGGCGTTCCTGGTCCGCCGGGGCGTGCTCGTCCGAGAGCATCTCGAGCACCGGCTTGGGTGGCCGGGTGCGACGCGGTGGAAGCTCCGCGGCCTCCGCGCCGGCCGGCGTCTCGCCTGCGTCGGCCGCGGCGGAGGAAACCGGCGGGGCGGCCGGGTCGGGCACGGCCTCGGGCAGGACGGCGGCAGCGGCGCCCTCGATCTCGTCCGGAGCGGCGGTGGTCTCATCCGGAGCGGCGGCGACCTCCTCGGCGTCGGCGGGAACGGCGATCGCATCCTCGGCCTCGACGGTGGAAGCCGCCGGACCGGCGGCGCGTACGGGCTCTTCCTCCGGCTCGCGGCCGAGCTTGTACACCCGCGGCTCGAGCTCGGGCGGCTCCGTGCGCTCCTCCGCCTCCCGGGTCAGGGCCGCCACCGACGGCGAGCGGCGCTCGCCGGGCTGGAACTCCGTGCCCGCCGGCTTCGACGAGCCGCCCTCGACGGCGGCCCAGGTCTCCGGCTCCAGCAGTGCCTTGAGCACCGCGCCGAGATCCTCGCCGCGCTTGGCGCCGAGGTCGTCGGCGAGCCGGTCGATCGCGCCGCTGCGGCGTCGCGCGACCTCCGCCGGCGCGCAGTCGTAGAGACGCCCGAGCGCCTCGTCGGGCACCCGTCTGCGCAACGAGAGCGCGAGCAGCTCACGATCACGAGGATCGAGGCGTTCGAGCGCTGCGGCAAGCTGTTCCGGCTGGATCAAGGAGGGCTCCGAGAACGACGCCTGGAGCTCGGCGCCGACCCGCTGGAAGCGTACTGACGGGGTGGGTCGGAGCCGGCGGCGTTCCCCCCGCCGGCACGTGGTTGAAAATATTGGGGTACACGATGGCTGCACAACCCGCCCAGCGCTCCGCTCGCGGCAGCATGCTGCCGCGTCTGCTCGACCTGATCGGCGACCTGCACGGCTTCGACGACCTCGACGACTTCCGCAGCGAGGTCCTCGTGGCCGTCAGCCACGCCGTCCCGAACGACTGGGCCTCCTACAACGAGGTCGGGGAGCGGCCGGAGGACCTGCGCATCGTGATGATCCCCGAGCCGGTCGAGCACCTGCAGCCGGCGTTCGCGCGCTGGTCGCACCAGCACCCGCTGATCGCCTACATGCGCACCACGAGCGACGGCCGTCCGCGGCGGATCTCGGACGTCATCGACCAGCGGTCCTTCCACGAGCTCGAGCTCTACACCGAGGTCTACGTGCACCTGGGCGTCGAGTCGCAGCTCGCCTTCACGCTGCCCGCCCAGCTTCCGACGGTGATCGGGATCGCCCTCAGCCGCGGCGAGGAGGACTTCGCCGACCACGAGGTCGAACTGCTCGCCCACGCCCGGCCGCACCTGATCCAGGCCTATCGCAACGCCGAGCTCGCCAGCACGCGCATCGGGGTGCTCGCCTCGCTCGAGGCGGGGCTGGACGTCGCCGGCAGGCCGCTGGTGGTGATCGGCCCGCGCGGCCGCGTCGAGTTCGCGACCGCGACCGCACGCGAGCTGCTGGGGGACTTCACCCGGCTCCCGACCGCCGTCGCGGAGTGGCTCGACGCCCGCCGCGACGAGCCCGGCCCGGCGGCCGAACCGCTGCAGCTCGACACCGAGCGCGGCCGGCTGCTCGTGCGGGCGCTCCCACGCGCCTCCGGCGACCCGCGCACCGTGTTGCTGCTCGGCATCGGCGACGGTGGCCTCGCCATCGACGGCCTGCGCAGCCTCGGCCTCACCGGCCGCCAAGCGGAGACACTGCGCTGGATCGCCCTCGGCCGCTCCGCCGCGGACGCCGCGAGCGAGATGGGCATCGCCGAGCGCACCGTTCACAAGCACCTGCAGGGCGTCTACGCGAAGCTCGGCGTCAACTCGCGCTCGCAGGCCGCCGCGACGGCCTGGGCCTCGCTCGGCCCGGCGACACACTAACAATTTCAGTTGTCATGTAACAACTAGATTTGTATGCTGTCGGATCGTGGATCTCGCACGCCCCTACTCGATCGTGTCCAGTCGCTTGGACGGCGCTGCCCTGACCGTGCTCGCCGGGACCACTCAACCGCTCACCGGCCATCAGGTCGCCCGGCAAGCCAGGGAGGGCACTCAACAGGGGATCGGCAAGGCGCTGCAGCGTCTCGTGGATCAGGGCCTCGTCATACGCACCGACGCCGGCAGCGCCCACCTCTACGCCCTCAATCGCGAGCATGTCGGCGCCCCCGTGGCGGAGCTGCTGGCCGGCCTGCGCCCAGCCTTGTTCAGCCGGCTCGAGCAGCGCATCGCCCGCTGGGAAGAGCGGCCTGTGCATGCCTCGCTGTTCGGGTCCACGAGCCGGGGCGAGGGAAGCATCGACAGCGACGTCGACATCATGGTCGTCCGGCCCGGCTCGTTGGCGGAGGACGATGCGACGTGGCGTGCCCAGATCGACGAGCTCGCACGCGACGTACGTCGCTGGACCGGTAATCGCGCCGCGATCTCGGAACTGGCCGAAGCAGATCTCGACCGTCTCGCTCGCGACCGCCCTCCGATCGTGGACGAGTTGCGCGCGGACGCGGTGACCCTCGCCGGCCCGGACATCCGCGCCCTGCTCGAGAGGCCCTCGTGACGCGGCGCAAGACCAGCCGAGTCCAACCATGCGGGGCAGACGAGGCGCGCAGCCGCCTCGAGCATGCACGGCGGTTCTTGGAGGTCGCCGAGCTTGCCGCCACGGATCACAAGGCAGACGGGAGCCTGGAATACGGCAATGCCGCCGCGACGCTCGCCGTCCTGGCCGGCATCGCCGCAACCGATGCCGCCTGCTGCAAGGCGCTCGGCCAGCGCTCGCGTGCAGAGGATCGTCACGACGCCGAGCAGCTCATCGAGCTCGTGACCCCGGGCGGGTCGCAGGCGGCTGGCGACCTACGGCGGCTGATCGCCTTGAAGAACGACGCGCAATACGGGTTCTACAACGTCGGCCGTCAGCAGTTGACGAGCGCGCTGCGGCAAGCGCGCAAGCTCGTCGACTTCGCCGCCACGGTGCTGCAGCGCTAGCAGTCGCGCGACGTCGGTTGAGAGGAGGGGGGGGGATTTGAACCCCCGGGCCCCGAGGGGCCGGCTGCTTTCAAGGCAGCTGCGATAGACCGGACTCTGCCACCCCTCCGTGGCTACGTCCTAGGGTAGGGCAACGACCGTAGTCAGGCAGCAGGTTCGAGCGTGCTGGGCGCGCCGAAGTCCGCTAGGACCGCAGGAAGCTCGATGCTGCCGTCCTCGCGCTGGCCGTTCTCGACCAAGGCGATGATCGTACGGCCGACCGCCACGGCGGTGCCGTTGAGGGTGTGCACGTGGCGCGGGCCGCCCTTCTCGGGGCGGTGGCGCACGTCGAGCCGCCGCGCCTGGAAGTCCGTCGTGTTCGAGCACGAGGTCAGCTCGCGATAGCGCTCCTGGCCGGGCAGCCACGCCTCGAGGTCGTACTTCTTCGCCGCCGAGGCGCCGAGGTCGTCGACGGCGATGTTGACCACCCGATACGGGATGCCGAGCGTCTGCAGGATCCGCTCCTCGATGGCCAGCAGGCGCTCGTGCTCGTCGCGCGAGCCCTCCGGGTCGACGAACGCGAACATCTCGACCTTGTCGAACTGGTGCACGCGGAAGAGGCCCTGGGTGTCCTTGCCCGCGGCGCCGGCCTCGCGTCGGAAGCAGGGCGAGAAGCCGGCGTAGCGCAGCGGCAGCTCGTCGAGGATCTGCCCGGCGTGCAGCGAGGCGAGCGACACCTCGGAGGTGCCGACGAGATAGAGGTCGTCGTCGGGCACGCGGTAGATCTGCTGCTCGGTGTCGGGCAGCATGCCGGTGCCGAACAGCGCCTCCTCACGCACGAGCACCGGCGGCACCACCGGCGTGAAGCCCTCGCCCTCGAGCAGGTCGAGCACCCACGTGACGAGCGCCAGCTCGAGCCGCACCAGCGGTCCCTTGAGGTAGACGAAGCGCGAGCCGGCGACCCGGGCGCCGGCCTCGGAGTCGATCAGGTCGCCGAGCAGCTCGACGTGGTTGCTTGCCCGCGCGGCCGGCCTCGCCGACCTCGCGCAGCGTCTCGTCGGCCGGCGGCGCACTCTCCTCGGGCAGGTTCGGCAGCGCCGCCAGCGCCGCCGCGCGCCGCTCCTCGACGCTGCGCAGCTCCTCGTCGAGCTCCTTCTCACGCGCCGAGTCGGAGCGCACCGAGTCGATCGCCTCGGAGGCGTCCTCGCCCGCCCGCTGCAGCTCGCCGATGCGCTTGCTCGCCTCGTTCTTGTGGCGTCTGAGCTCCTCGAGCTCGGGCAGGATCGCGCGCCGGCGCTCGTCGAGCTCGAGCGCCTCGTCGAGCACCGCCGGATCGACGCCGCGTCGCCGCAGCCCCTCGCGCGCCGGCTCGGGATCCGTCCTGATCTGCCTGAGGTCGAGCAACGCGACCCCTGCTCCCGCTAGCCGCCGGGGTTGGAGCCGGTGTCGGTCAGGTCGTCGTCGGGATCCCGGCCGCCGGAGTACTTGGACGAGGAAGTCGGCGACCGCCTTGGCGTCGTCGCCGACGACGATGTTCGCCGGCATGATCGCGCCGGAGAAGCCGCCGTTGCGGATCGCGAACAGCACGTCGCTGCGATCTTCCTTGCGCACGTTGAAGTTCGGCCCGTTGGTGCGCTCGCCGCCCTGGATCTGCCCCGGCGGCTTGGAGCCGTAGGCGTTCGCCGCCTCCAGCGAGTGGCAGCCCGAGCAGCGCTCGTTGAACAGCTCGGCGCCCCGATGCAGGCTGGCCTCCTGCTGGGGCACCTCGATCTCACCCTGGCCGCAGCCCGCCGCGACGGCGGCGAGGGTCGCGAGGGCGGAGGCGATGAGGACGCGACGCTTCACGGCGCGGCATAGTACCCATCCGCATGGCTCGCCTTCTCTGCACCCTCACATTGGCTGTCCTGGTCGTCGGCGGTTGCGGCGGCTCGGACGACGCCGACGAGGGCTCCGGACGCACCGTGAACGTGGCGGCGAACGGCGCCGTCACGGTCAGGGCCAAGGAGTACGCCTTCGACCCGAAGACGATCGTCGTCGACGGCGCCGGACGCCTCCGGATCCGGCTCGACAACGACGGTTCGCTCGCCCACGACATCCGCGTCCGCGAGGGGGATCGCGACCTCGGCGGCACGCCGAGCTTCCCCGCCGGCGAGAGCCGCCGGGCGACGGTCAACCTCCCCCACGGCCGCTACGAGTTCCTCTGCACCGTCGGCGACCATGCCGAGCTCGGCATGCGCGGCAGCCTCGTCGTCAAGTGACGATGCTGCCGCGACGCTTGGCGAAGCGCACGCAGGTGCCGGCCATCCCCGGCTGAACCTCGACCACGTCCATCAGGCGGCGCATGAACTCCAGCCCGCGGCCGCTGATCGGCATCTCGCCGCGACGCGCGACCCGCGGCACGAAGCGTCCGCTGTCGAGCACCTCGAAGACGAGCATGTCGCCCTCGACGAGCGCCACGATCCGGACCTCGTCGTGCGGTGAGGACGAGCCGTGGCGGATCGCGTTCGTGACCGCCTCGCTCATGGCGAGCCGCACGTCGTAGCAGGCGTTCGAGTCGAGGCCGAAGTCCTCGGCCGCGCTGACCGCAAAGGCGCGTGCTTCCTTGAGCCGAGCGAGCTCGGCGCGGAAGGCATGTTCCCTCGGCTCGAACCCATCCACCTCGGCAGTCCCGTCCTGCGCGGTCCCAGCTGTGGCAGTCCTGCTCGCCACGCCGTAGTTGTACCCGATCTCAGCCACCGGTCTGGTAGGCGCGCAGGGCCAGCGTGAGGATCAGCAGCGCCCCGACCGTCATCACGCCCATCTCGTTGATCGCGACCTTGCGTGCGATCGCGACCTGCTGCGAGCGGTCGAGCGCCTCGAGGTCGTCGACCTCCTCCAACTCGCGCTGCGCGATGCCCACGCGCATGCCCTCGCTGACGAGCGAGATCGCCAGCGGCGCGAGCCCGTAGACCATGTGCAGACCGTCGGGGGCGCTCTTGCCGCTGGCGACCAGCAGCAGGCCGACGACCGCCTGCACGACGACGAAGACTTGTGCCAGCCGCAGCAAGGGGCCAGAATGCGATCGACGCCCGCGCGTCCTTGCGCGTCCAGGCGACCCCGCCCCAGCCCGCGGCGACCAGGTTCGAGACCAGCACGCCGATGCCCAACCACATGTGGAACCCGCTCATAGCGTGCCCTTTCGCACTATGTAGCACCCCCGCACAAGCTTCGTTATACCTCCGAGCGACGTGCTGAGGAACTACCTGCCAGCCCTTGTCTTCCTGCTGTTGGGTCTCGGCATCGGAACCGCGTTCACGCTCGCCAACGGCCTCCTGGGGCCAAAGCGTGCCAGCAAGACCAAGCGCGAGCCCTACGAGAGCGGCCTGCCGTCCGAGATCAAGAGCAGCTTTCGCTTCGGCATCAGCTTCTACCTGATCGCGATGCTGTTCATCCTCTTCGACATCGAGGTCGTCTTCCTCTACCCGGTCGCGCTGCAGCTCGACGCGCTCGGCTGGTTCGCGCTCGGGGAGACGGTGACCTTCGTCGTGCTGCTGCTCGTGGCTTTCGTGTTCGTCTGGAGGAGGGGGGCGTTGGAATGGAAGTGACGCGCACGAAGGCGTCGCAGGACCTGCGGGTCAAGCAGCTCCGTGCCCAGCAGATGCTGCGCGGCGACATCGAGGGCGACGACCTCGAGAAGTACGTCGAGGAGCGCCTGCTGCTGACCACGCTCGAGACGGCGCAGAACTGGGCGCGCAAGAACGCGCTGTTCCCGCTCGGCTTCGGCCTCGCCTGCTGCGCGATCGAGATGATCACCGTGATCGGCTCGCCCCGCAACGACCTCTCGCGCTTCGGCGCCGAGGTGATCCGCTTCTCCCCGCGCCAGGCGGACCTGCTGATCCTCTCCGGCCGCGTCTCGATCAAGATGGCGCCGGTCATCCGACGGCTCTACGAGCAGATGCTGGAGCCCAAGTGGGTGATCGCGATGGGCGCCTGCTCCTCGAGCGCGGGCATGTTCAACAACTACGCGGTCGTCGCCGGGGCGGACAAGTTCCTGCCCGTCGACGTCTACGTGCCCGGCTGCCCGCCACGGCCGGAGGCGCTGATCTACGGGATCATGAAGCTGCAGGACAAGATCGCGAAGGACCCGGCGCTGGGTTGGCGCGAGCGCTACCGGGCGAAGGGCACGGAAGAGGTCGAGAGTGCCTGACGCGACGGGCCTCGAGCTGATCGCCCAGCGCGTCCGCGACCAGCTGGCCGAGGACGCCGTCACCGACACGAGCTACTTCCGCGGGCAGGCGACGCTGGAGGTCGCACCCGCGCGCGTGCACGACGTGCTCGCCTACCTGCGCGACGGCGACGCCGAGCCCTGGCCCCGGCTGATGAGCCTGCACGGCTGCGACTACCTGCCCCGACGAGCCGCGCCTGGCGGTCCACTATCAGCTGCTGTCCATGGAGCGCTGCGACCGGCTGAACGTGCGCACCCGCTTCGGCCTCGACGAGGCCAACGTGCCGAGCGTCGTGGACCTCTTCCCCACGGCCGACTTCCAGGAGCGCGAGGTGTACGACATGTTCGGCATCACCTTCGACGGTCACCCGGACCCCCGCCGCATCCTGATGCCCGAGGACTACGAGGGCTTCCCGCAGCGGCGCGACTTCCCGATCGGCGGCGAGCCGGTGCTGTTCACCTTCAACGAGAAGAAGCTGCCGCGCTGGTATGACTGAGCCCGGCACACCCACAGCGCCGGATCCGCTGGCCGTCCCCTACCGCGAGCGCGAACAGTCGGTGACGATGGAGCAGCTCGCCGCGGGCGAGGCCGAGGACGAGCTGTTCACGATCAACATCGGCCCGCACCACCCGGCCACGCACGGGGTGCTGCGCCTGCTGACGACGCTCGAGGGCGAGGTCGTGCGCGACGTCAAGCCGATCATCGGCTACGTCCACACCGGCATCGAGAAGAGCTGCGAGGACCAGCAGTACTGGAAGGTCATCACGTTCGTCGAGCGGATGGACTACCTCTCCTACTACTTCAACGCGCACGCGTACTGCATGGCGGTGGAGAAGCTGCTGGAGGAGGAGGTCCCGGACCGCGCGAGCTACCTGCGCGTGATCCACCTCGAGCTCAACCGCATCGCCTCGCACCTGTTCTGGCTCGCCACGGCGGCGCTGGACATCGGCGCGATCACGATGCTCTGGTGGGGCTGTCGCGATCGCGACATCGTGCTCGACCTGTTCGAGATGTCGAGCGGCCAGCGCATGCACCCGCGCTACATCCAGGTCGGCGGCGTGATGGAGGACATCCCGCCCGGCTGGGAGGCGAAGTGCCGCGAGTTCCTCGCGATCATGCCGACCCGGATCGACCAGTACCTCTCGCTGCTCGACCGCAACGAGATCTGGCTGCAGCGCATGAAGGGGACCGGCATCGTGTCCCAGGAGCGGCTGCTCGACCTGGGCGTGACCGGGCCGCTGCTGCGCGCAGCCGGCCATCCGTGGGACCTGCGCAAGGCGATGCCCTACGAGTGCTACGACCAGTTCGAGTTCGACGTCCCGGTCGGCAGCGTCGGCGACAACTACGACCGCTTCCGCGTGCGCCTGGAGGAGATGCGCCAGTCGCTGCGGATCATCGAGCAGGCGCTCGACGGGCTGCCCGAGGGGCCGTACATCACCACCAACCGCAAGGTGGCGCTGCCGCCGCGGCACGAGCTGGCGACCTCGATGGAAGCGCTGATCCACCACTTCAAGCTCGTGACCGAGGGCTTCCGCGTGGCCGCCGGGCGAGGCCTACGCGGCCGTCGAGTCCCCGCGCGGCGAGCTCGGCTGCTTCGTCGTCGCCGACGGCTCGGCCAAGCCCTCGCGCGTGCACATGCGCGACCCCAGCTTCGTCAACCTGCAGGCGCTGGCGGACATGTCCAAGGACTCGCTGATCGCGGACTTCATCGCCGCGGTGGCGATGCTCGACCCGATCCTCGGCGGGGTCGACCGGTGAGCGAGCTCGACGAGGGCGCGCTGCACGCCGCGCCGCTGCCCCCCGGCTGGGACGAGGCCGTCGACCTCGAGCTCGACCCGGCCACGATCCCCGACCCGGCCGACGTCGAGGTGCCGGCCGAGCTGCGCGCGCGGATCGAGGAGTTCATGTCCCGCTACCCCGAGCGGCACTCGGCGACGCTGCCGGCGCTCGGCGCCGCGCAGGACGTGCACGGCTGGTGCTCGCCGCTGGCGCTGCTGCAGGTCGCCGCGGTGATGCAGGTCACGCCCGCCTACCTGTCCTCGGTCGCGACCTTCTACGACATGCTGCGCACGCGGCCGACCGGGAGCCGCTACGTCTACGTCTGCACGAGCGTCGCCTGCCACCTGCGCAACGCCAAGCAGATCTACGAGGCGATCGCGGCGCAGGCCGGCGAGCAGGAGCTCGAGGACGTCGAGCTGCGCGAGTTCGAGTGCCTGGGCGCCTGCGAGATGGCGCCGATGGCCTCCGTCGACGGCCGCTTCGTCGGCCCGCTCGGCGTCGCCGACGCGCACGAGTTCGTCGCGGCCCTGAAGCGCGGCGAGCAGCCGTTCCCGGGGCGCGGCCTCGGCGACGAGGGCTACGAGCTGCACCCTGGCGCCGAACCCGCCCGGGCCGCCGGAGGAGCCCGACGTGCATCCGGCCGGCGGGACGTGGAAGGATGCCGAGGTCCTGGACGTCCCGGAGCCGACCAGCATGGAGGAGGGCCATGCGCGCGGGCCGGAGCCGCTGGACCCGGGATCGAGCTGGATCAAGGAGAGCGACCTCCATCCCCCGGAGGACACCGACCAATGAGCGAGACGCGCCTGCTGCTCGAGCACATCGACGAGCCCGGCCTCAACACCATCGACGTCTACGAGCGCCTGGGCGGCTACGCCTCGATGCGCAAGGCCCTGTTCGAGATGACGCCCGACGAGGTGCTGCACGAGCTGGAGGAGTCCGGCCTGCGCGGTCGCGGCGGCGCCGGCTTCTCGATGGGCAAGAAGGCGAGCTTCATCCCCAAGGGCGCGATGGACAAGTACCTCTGCTGCAACGCGGACGAGTCCGAGCCGGGCACCTTCAAGGACCGCCAGCTGATGCAGAAGAACCCGCACCTGCTGATCGAGGGCTGCATCATCGGCTCGATCGCCGCCGGCGCGAACAAGGGCTTCATCTTCATCCGCGGCGAGTACGAGCTGCAGGCGAGCATCCTCGAGGCGGCCGTCGCCGAGGCCTACGAGAAGGGCTACCTGGGCGACGACATCCTCGGCTCCGAGCACACCTTCTCGCTGGTCGTGCACCGCGGCCAGGGCGCCTACATCTGCGGCGAGGAGACGGGCCTGCTCGACGGCCTGGAGGGCAAGCGCGGCAACCCGCGCCTGAAGCCGCCCTTCCCCGCCAACCAGGGCCTCTACCAGGGCCCGACGCTGATCAACAACGTCGAGACGCTCTGCAACGCGCCGAAGATCATCGAGAAGGGCGGCGACTGGTATCGCCAGTTCGGCGTCGGCAACTCGACCGGCACGAAGCTCGTGTCGATCTCCGGCAACGTCGTGTGGCCCGGCAACTACGAGATCGAGCTGGGCGTCTCCGTGCGCGACATCGTCTACGGGATCGCCGGCGGGCCGCCCGAGGGCCGCGAGGTCAAGTGCTTCTTCCCCGGCGGCTCGTCGGCCCCGGTGCTGACCAAGGAGCACCTCGACCTGCCCTACACGTTCGAGGACATGGCGCAGGCCGGCTCGATGCTCGGCTCCGGCGCGATCATCGTCGTCGACGAGACGCAGCCGCTGGTGCCGCTGGCGCTGCGCCTGGCCGAGTTCTACCGCCACGAGTCCTGCGGCAAGTGCGTGCCGTGTCGCGAGGGCACCAACTGGACCGTGAAGATGCTCGAGCGCGTCGACGAGGGCGAGGGCACGCCGATGGACCTGGACATCATGGAGCAGGTCCAGGAGAACATCATGGGCAACTGCCTGTGCGTGCTCGGGGACTCGATGGCGATGCCGGTCGCCTCGATGCTCAAGCACTTCCGGCCCGAGTTCGAGGCGCACATGGAGGCCGCCCGCACGCGCCGCGACCTGGATGACATGCAGGCGCACGACGCGTCGGAGCTGGGCGCCGTGCAGGAGGCCGGCGCCGCCTGATGGCCCGCCCCCAGCCGAAGGTCATCACCTTCGAGATCGACGGGCGCCAGGTGCAGGCGGCCGAGGGCACGATGCTCGTCGACGCCGCCAAGCAGGGCGACGTCGAGATCCCCTACTTCTGTTACGAGCCCAAGCTCGGCCAGCCCGTCGGCGCCTGCCGCATGTGCCTGGTCGAGATCGAGGGCATCCCGAAGCTGCAGACCTCCTGCTCGACGCCGGTGCGCGACGGCATGGTCGTCAACACGACCTCCGACCGCGTCAAGCACGCGCAGAACGCGATCGTCGAGTTCCTGCTCGTCAACCACCCGCTCGACTGCCCGGTCTGCGACAAGGGCGGCGAGTGCCCGCTGCAGGACATCTCGTTCGGCTGGGGCGCCGGCCGCTCGCGCATGATCGAGCCCAAGCGCCACTTCAAGAAGCCGCTGGAGCTCTCGCCGCTGGTCGCGATCGACCGCGAGCGCTGCATCCTCTGCTACCGCTGCGTGCGCTTCTCGCAGGAGGTCGCCGAGGACTACCAGCTCGTCTTCCTCGAGCGCGGCGACCACACCTTCGTCGGCACCCACGACGGCCGTCCCTACGTGGCGCCGTTCAGCGGCAACATCATCGAGCTCTGCCCGGTGGGCGCGCTGACCTCGACGGCCTATCGCTTCCGCGCGCGGCCGTGGGACATCGAGGACGCCGGCACCGTCTGTCCCGGCTGCGCGGCGCAGTGCAACGTCACGCTGACGCTGCGTGACGACGCCAAGGTCGTGCGCGTGCTCTCGCGCCAGAACGACGAGGTCGACGACGGCTGGATCTGCGACAAGGGCCGCTTCGGCTACCAGTCCTTCCGCTCGAAGGAGCGCATCACCACGCCGCTCGTGCGCGACGGCGGCTTCCTGCGCGAGGTCTCCTGGGAGCGTGCGCTGGGCGAAGCCGCCGCGGCGCTGAAGAAGGCCGGCTCCGAGGCGGCCGCGATCGTCGGCGGCCAGGCCACCAACGAGGAGGGCTTCCTCGTCCAGCGCCTGCTGCGCGACGGCCTCGGCTCCCCGCACGTCGACTCCCGCGCCGCCGGGGCGCTGTCCGGCGACCACGCCCGGGCGCTCGCGCGTCCGGCGCTCGGGGCCAAGGTCTCGGACATCGACCACGCCGACGCGATCCTCGTGCTCGACGTCGAGCCGGTCGACGAGGCGCCGATCCTCGACCTGCGCGTGCGCAAGGCCGTGCGGCGCAACGACGCCCGGCTGGTGACGGCCTCCGCCCGCCCCTCCACGCTCGACGCCAACGCGACCGCCGCCCTGCGCTTCGCCCCCGGCGCCGGCGCCGCCGCGGTCACCGCCCTGGCCGCCGCACTCGGCTCTCCGCGCGCCTCGTCGCTCGACCTCGCCGACCTCGCACAGCGCGCCGGCGCGAGCGAAGGATTCCGGCCCGGCTCCCCCATGGGCTCCTCCTCCCCCCTCGAAGTCATTCAAGGAGTTGCTGAGGTCCTGAAGGACGCGGGCGACGTCGTGATCCTCTGGGGCGAGCGCCTGTCGAGCTCGCCGGAGGCAGTCGAGGGGCTGCTGGCGCTCGCGGCCGTGCTCGGGCTCGAGGACAAGCCGGAGTCCGGGCTGATCGAGATTCCGGCCGGCGGCAACGGCCGCGGGCTGCGCGAGGTCGGCTGCCTGCCGACGCTGGCGCCGGGCCTGGCCGACGCGCCGACGACCGGGCGGATCGCCGCGGAAGCGAGCGAGGCGACCGCGCTGCTGCTGGTGCAGGCCGAGGTCTCCGAGGCCGCGCTGGCCAAGGCCGGCGCCGTGATCGCCTTCGCCGACTTCCGCACCGAGGCGCTCGACGACCACGCCACGGTCGTCTTCCCGGCCGAGATCTATCCCGAGAAGGAAGGCACGATCACCCACCCGGACGGCCGCCTGCAGCGCGTGCGCCAGGCGCTCGGCCGCGCGGGCGAGGTGCGCCCCGGCTGGCAGGTGCTGGAGGCGCTCTGCGCCGAGGCCGGCTGCGCCACCGGCGCGCTCAGCTCGCCGATGGTGACCGCCGCCCTGACCAAGATCGTGCCCTTCTACAGCGGGCATCACGCTCGACGAGATCGGCGGCCAGGGCGTGCGCTGGCAGGAGCGCGAGGCCGCCGTCGGCCGCGCCGGCCGGCGAGCTCTCGGACGAGCCGCTGGCCGCGCCCCCCGCCGCCCCGCAGGGCCTGCGTCTCGCCACGGCGCCGTCGCTCTGGAGCGGCCCGCAGGTCGAGCACTCCCCCTCGCTGCGCTTCCTCCGCCACGGCCCGCGCGCCGAGCTGTCGGCCGCGCGTGCGCTCGAGCTCGGCGTGAAGAGCGGCGACGAGGTCGAGCTGAGCGTGGACGGCAAGCGCGCCGTCGCCAAGGTCTCGGTCCGCACCGGGGTGCCCGCCGACAGCGTCTTCCTGACGCCGCCGGTCCTCCCGGAGGGTCCCGTCGAGATCACTCGCGCGCCTGCGCGCGAGGAGGCGATCGCCTGATGGAGAGCCTGCTCGTCCTGATCGTCAAGCCGATCGTGATCTTCGTCGTGATCCTGCAGATCGTCCCGATCGTGCTGCTCGTCGAGCGCAAGCTGCTCGGCCGCTTCCAGGCTCGCATCGGGCCGAACCGGGTCGGCCCGCATGGCGCGATGCAGCCGCTCGCCGACGTGCTGAAGCTGCTCTCGAAGGAGAGCTTCGCGCCCGAGACCTCGGTGCCGTGGATGGTCGCGATCGCCCCGGTGATCTCGATCCTGACCGCGGTCGCGACGCTCGCGGTGATCCCCTTCGGCCCCTTCGACGCCTGGGGCGGGGACTTCGGCCTCTACGGCATCGACGTGCCGATCGGCCTCCTGTACTTCTTCGCCTTCGGCTCGCTCGGCTTCTACGGCTTGATGCTCGGCGGCTGGGCCTCCGGCTCCAAGTACTCGTTCCTCGGCGCGATGCGGGCCGCCGCGCAGCTGATCTCCTACGAGGTCTCGATCGGCCTCTCGCTGCTCGGCGTCGCGATGACCGCCGGCTCGCTGTCGCTCGTCAGCATCGTCGAGGCGCAGGACGCGATGTGGTACATCGTGCCCCAGTTCGTCGGCTTCTGCGTGTTCATGCTGGCCGGCTTCGCGGAGACCGCGCGCGCCCCGTTCGACATGCCCGAGGGCGACTCGGAGATCGTCGGCGGCTACAACACCGAGTTCGGCGGCATGCGCTTCGGCTCGTTCTTCATGGCCGAGTACATCGAGATGATCATCATCTCCGGCATCGGCGCCGCCTGCTTCCTCGGCGGCTGGCACGGTCCGGGCCCGGAGGCGCTCGCGCCGCTGTGGATGCTGCTGAAGATCTTCCTCGGCCTGTTCATCTTCATCTGGGTGCGCGCCTCGCTGCCACGGCTGCGCTACGACCAGCTGATGTCGCTGGGCTGGAAGTTCCTACTCCCGATCGCGACCCTGAACGTGCTCGTCACGGCGGTCGTACTGGTGGCCACGTGAGCCCGACCCCTGACTGGCAGAGCGCCGCGGCGCCGGTGCCGCGCGGCCCCGAACCGGGTGGCCTCGGCGGCGTCTACCGCGCCTTCGGCGAGACCCTGCGCGGCCTCGCCACCACCTTCGGCCGGGTGGTCGAGGGTCCCAAGACGATCCAGTACCCCGAGGAGAAGACGCCGGTCTACCCGCGCTTCCGCGGCCGGCACAAGCTGCAGCGCTTCGAGGACACCGGCCTCGAGAAGTGCGTCGGCTGCTCGCTCTGCGTGGCGGCCTGCCCGGCCGAGTGCATCCGCGTGGTCGCGGCCGAGAACACGCCCGACAACCAGGTCTCGGCCGGCGAGCGCTACGCCGCGGTCTACGAGATCAACATGAGCCGCTGCATCTTCTGCGGCTACTGCGAGGTCGCGTGCCCGTTCGACGCGATCACGATGGGCAACGACTACGAGCTCGCCGACTACTCGCGCAGCGATCTGATCTTCACCAAGGAGATGCTGCTCGCCGACCCGCCCGAGCACACGCCGCTGCGGCGCGAAGGGGAGTAGCCGCCCCGCCATGTGGTTCGAGCAGGTCTTCTTCTTCATCGCGGCCGCGGGCGCGCTCGCCGGTGCGCTCGGCGTCGTGCTGCTGCGCAACCCGTTCTACTCGGTGCTCGCGCTCGTCGCCCACCTGCTCTCGCTGGCCGTGCTGTTCCTGCTGCTGCACGCCGAGTTCCTCGCCGCCGGCCAGGTGGTCGTCTACGCCGGCGCAGTGATGGTCCTGTACGTGTTCGTGGTCGCCTACATCGGCGGCATGGACGAGGACCTGCGCCCGGACGACCCGGTCACGACCACGCTCGGCCCGCTGTTCGCGGTCGCGCTCGGCGTCGAGCTGTGCATCGCCTTCATCGCCTCGGGCCTGCAGGCGCTCGACACGCGCGGCGCCGGACGTGAGCGCCGGCTTCGGCACCCCGCAGGCGATCGGCGAGCTGCTGCTGACGAAGTTCCTGGTGCCGTTCGAGGCCGCGTCCTTCCTGCTGCTGATGGCAGCGGTCGGCGCCGTGGTGCTGGCGCGCAAGCGGCGTGGCGGCTCGAAGGAGGAATCGGTGGCCTGATGGACGTCGTCTGGTTCCTCGTCCTCTCGGCGTTCATCTTCTGCATCGGCGCGGCCGGCGTGATCGTGCGCCGCGACCCGCTCGTGATCCTGCTCTGCCTCGAGCTGATGCTCAACGGCGGCAACCTGGCGCTGATCGCCTTCTCGCGCATGCACGGCGGCGAGGCGGGCCAGGTGTTCGCGCTGATCGTGATGGTGATCGCGGCCTGCGAGGTCGTGATCGGCCTCGGCCTGATCGTGGCGATGTACCGCCGCCGCCTGAAGATCGACGTCGACCAGCTCTCGGAGCTGCGCGGATGAGCGCCACCACCTACGGCTGGCTCGTGCTCGCGTTCCCGCTGGCTGGGCACGATCCTGACCGCGTCGGCTTCAAGGCCCTGCGCGGCCGCAGCGCCGGCTGGCTCGCGAGCGCGGCGATCTTCGCGAGCTTCGTCTGCTCGATCCTGATGCTGACTCGAGCTGCAGGACCAGGACGAGCACCGTCGCCAGCTCGTCGACGTGCTCTACACCTACGCGGCCAGCGGGGACTTCCACGCCGACCTCTCGATCCTGGTCGACCCGCTGTCGGTCTTCATGTGCCTGGTGGTCAGCGGCGTCTCGTTCCTGATCCACCTCTACTCGATCTCCTACATGACCGGAGACCGGGGCTTCGTGCGCTACTTCGCGTACCTGAACTTCTTCGTCTTCTCGATGCTGGTGCTGGTCCTGGCCGGCAACTTCATCCTGCTGATCGTCGGCTGGGCGTTCGTCGGCGCGGCCTCGTACCTGCTGATCTCGTTCTGGTACCGCCGCCACACGGCCACCTCCGCCGGCATCAAGGCGTTCGTGATCAACGTGATCGGCGACGTCGGCCTCGTGATCGCCGCCTTCCTCGTGCTCGACAAGATCGGCACGCTCGACTTCCTGCCGGCGTTCGAACTCGCCGACGAGGTCTTCACCCTCAACGACGGCACGCTGATCGCGATCTGCCTGCTGCTGCTCGTCGGCGCGTTCGCGAAGTCCGCCCAGCTGCCGCTGCACACCTGGCTGCCGGACGCGATGGAGGGCCCGACGCCGGTCTCCTCGCTGATCCACGCCGCCACGATGGTCACCGCCGGCGTCTACCTGATCGCGCGCATGCACCCGCTGTTCGAGCTGGCGCCGACGGCGATGGACATCTCGGCCGTGATCGGCACCGCGACGCTCGTCTTCGCCGCCACGATCGCGATCGCCCAGACCGACATCAAGCGCGTGATCGCGTACTCGACGATGTCCCAGATCGGCTACATGGTCCTGGGCGTCTCGGTGGCCGCCTACGGCGCCGGCCTGTTCCACCTGATGACCCACGCCTTCTTCAAGGCGCTGCTGTTCATGGGCGCCGGCTCGGTGATCGGCGCGATGGCCGGCCTGCAGGACATGGACAAGATGGGCGGCTTCAAGAAGGCCCTGCCGTTCACGTACGCGACCTTCGCCGTCGGCGCACTGGCGCTGTCGGGCTTCCCGCCGCTGTCGGGCTGGTTCTCGAAGGACGAGATCCTCGCCTACACGCTCAACCGCGGCGGCGGCTTCGTCGTGCTCGGCCTGCTCGGCTACGTGGCCGCCGGCCTGACCGCCTTCTACGCCTTCCGCATGGTCTTCCGCACCTTCTGGGGCGAACCGGTCGCCGAAGCGCGCGAGCTCGAGCAGGGTCACCTCGCCCACGGCGAGCACATGAACCCCGCCAACGGCGAGCTCGAGGACACCGACGTCGGCTTCCCCGGTCCGGAGCACACGATCGCCGAGCGCGCCTGGCCGATGAAGATCGCCATGGGCACGCTCGCGGTGCTGGCGGTGATCGGCGGCGTGATCGGCATCCCGGGCGTGACCGACACGCTCGAGCACTTCCTCGAGCCGACCTTCGAGGACTCGCGCTACGCGGAGCTGCACCCGAGCGCCGGCTCGGAGTGGGTCGGCCTGGCCTGCGGCGCGATCATCGCGACCGCGGGCATCGCGATCGCCTTCCAGATCTACCTGCGCCGCCCCGGCAGCGCCGAGCGCATCCGCACGCGCTTCGCCGGCGTGCACCGCGTGCTCGTCAACAAGTACTACTTCGACGAGCTCTACGACGCCGTCTTCGTGCGCCCGATGGTCACGGCCGGCAAGCTCGGCCGCACGGTGATCGAGACCGACCTCGTGCAGGGCGTGATCGTCGGCGGCGCCACCGGCCTCGTGCGCGCGGGCACGTCGCTCGCGCGCGGCATCCAGACGGGAGTGCTGCGCATGTACGCGCTGCTGCTGCTGCTCGGCGTCGCCGCCCTGACCCTCTACTTCCTGATCCAGAGCTCCTGACGTGACCATCCACCTCTCGATCGTCCTCTTCCTGCCGCTGGCCGCCGGCCTGGTGGCCGCGCTGCTGCCCCCGAAGGCCGGGCGCTGGCTCGTGTTCGCGAGCACGGTCGCGGTGCTCGCCTACGTGGTCGCGATGCTGGCCGACTTCGATCGCGACGCGGGGCTGCAGTGGATCACCGACGACGAGTGGATCAGCGAGCTCGGGATCCGCTACTCGCTCGGCGTCGACGGGCTCAACCTGTTCCTGATCGCGTTGACCGCGATCGCCTGGGTGCCCTGCACGCTCGTGGCCTGCCTGCAGGAGGACGAGAAGCCGAAGCTGTTCTTCTTCTGGATCGCGCTCGCCGAGACGACGGTGCTCGGCGCCTTCATGGCACAGGACCTGGCGCTGTTCCTCGTCTTCTTCGACCTGATGCTGGTCCCGTTCTACTTCCTGATCGGCGGCTGGGGCTCGGGCGACCGCGTGCGCGCGACGACGAAGTTCGTCATCTACACGCTCACCGGCTCGCTGCTGATGCTGGCCGCGGCGATCGCGCTCGGCGTGCTCTCCACGCCCGAGGGCGGCGAGATCTCGTTCGCGCTCTCGGACCTGCAGCAGCGCACGGTCGGCAGCGGCACCCAAGAGTGGATCTTCCTGCTGTTCGCGCTCGCCTTCCTCGTCAAGGCGCCGCTGTTTCCCCTGCACGGCTGGGTGACCGACACCTACCGCTCGACCCCGATCGTGGTGCTGGCGCTGCTCAGCGGCGTGCTGTCGAAGGTCGGCGTCTACGGCTTCCTGCGGATCGTGCTGCCGATCATGCCCGACGCCGCGCAGACCTTCCAGGAGCTGATGATCGTCCTGGCGGTCTTCTCGATCCTCTACGGCTCGATCCTCGCCTTCTCGCAGGACAACGTGCGGCTGGTGCTCGCCTACTCCTCGATCGCCCAGCTCGGCTTCATCGTGCTCGGCATCTTCGCCTTCGACGACAAGGGCGCCCAGGGCGCGGTGTTCCAGATGGTCAACCACGGCCTGGTGCTGGTGCCGCTGTTCCTGATCGTGGGCGTGGTCGCCGCGCGCGCGGGCGGCAGCGAGTCGCTGGCCGAGCTCGGCGGCATGGCCTTCCGCGCGCCGATCCTGGCGACGCTGTTCCTGATCAGCGCGCTGGCGACGCTCGCGATGCCGGGCTCGGCCAACTTCATCGGCGAGGTGCTGATCCTGTTCGGCACCTTCGAGGACAAGTTCGCCTACGGCGTGGTCGCCAGCGTCGGCGTCGTGCTGGCGGCGGTCTACATGATCCGCCTCTTCCAGGGCGTGATGCACAACCGCGTCGGGCCGAAGGTCGAGTCGCGTGACCTGAGCGTGGCCGACTTCGCGGCGATAGCCCCGGTGGTGCTCGTGATCATCGCGCTCGCGATCTACCCCAACTTCGTCACGTCGCGCACGGAACCGGCGACGGTCGAGAAGATCGCGCGCGTGCAGGAAGACTCCTCCGTCGCGAAGGCGCCGGCGAAGGACCGCGACGGGCAGGCCCGCTCGCAGCAGGCGCGCTCGGAGGCCACTCCATGAGCACGCTGCTCGCAGCCGTCCAGGCGCCCGAGATCGACTACAAGGGCCTCTCGCCGCTGTTCGCGACGGTCGGCGGCTCGATCGTCGTGCTGATGGTCGGCCTCTTGCGCGCGCGGTTCGCCCGCCACGTGCTGGTGCCGCTGCTGACGCTCGCCTCGCTCGGCACGGCGATCGGCCTGACGATCTGGATCTGGGAGCCGGGCGACAGCGCGCCGATCGTCGAGGGCGCGCTCGGGATCGACACGCTCGCGCTCGGCCTCTCGATGCTGTTCTTCGTCGCGGGCATCGTCGCCGTGCTGCTCTCGTGGCGCGACAGCGCGCCGCGCGAGGCCGGTCAGGGCGAGTACTACGCGCTGCTGCTCGGCTCGATCAGCGGCATGATCCTGCTGGCCCAGGCCCAGAGCCTGCTGACGCTGTTCGTCGGCATCGAGCTGCTCTCGATTCCGCTGTACGTGCTCTGCGCGACCCAGGTCCGCCGCGCAACCTCGCTCGAGGCGGGTCTCAAGTACCTCGTGATCGGCTCGGTCGGCTCGGCCACCCTGCTCTATGGGCTGGCGCTGATCTACGGCGCCACCGGCGCGCTCGAGTTCGCCGCCATCGACGACGCGATCGGGGACACGGTCGGCCTCGGCGACCCGCTGCTGCTGACCGGCGTCGCGCTCGCCGCCGCCGGCCTGCTGTTCAAGGCGTCCGTGGCGCCGTTCCACCAGTGGACGCCGGACGTCTACCAGGGCGCGCCGACGCCGATCACCGCCTTCATGGCGGTCGCGACCAAGGCCGCCGCGTTCGCGGTCCTGCTGCGCCTGTTCGACGAGGCGCTCGTCAGCACCCAGCCCGACTGGGCGCCGGCGCTGGCGGTGATCGCGACGGTCTCGATCGTGATCGGCAACGTCGGCGCGATCGCCCAGCGCTCGCTCAAGCGGCTGCTGGCGTGGTCGAGCATCGCGCAGGCCGGCTACCTGATGGCCGGCGTAGTCGTCGGCACCAAGCTCGGCCTGCAGGCGACGGCCTTCTACCTCGCCGCCTACCTCGTCATGAACGTGGCCGCGTTCGCGGTCGTGATCGCGCGCGAGCGCATCTCCGGCCGCGGCGACGACATCGAGTCGCTGGAGAACCTCGGCCAGGAGCAGCCGTGGCTGGCCTGGCCGATGACGATCGCGATGCTGTCGCTGGCCGGCTTTCCCGCCACCGCCGGCTTCATCGGCAAGTTCTATTTGATCGACGCTGCCGTGGACGGCGACTACGCCTGGCTCGGGATCGCGATCGTGATCGGCTCGGTGATCTCGCTCGCCTACTACCTGCGCGTGATCGCGGTGATGTGGATGGGCAGCTTCGAGCTCGAGCTGCCGGGACTGCCCGGCCCGATCAAGCGTGCCGCCGGCTGGTCCCAGGAGGCCGACCTGCGCGCACAGCCGGAGGTCGCCTTCGTCGCGATCGCCGCCGCCGTCGCGACGATCGCCATCGGCCTCTGGCCGGCGCCGCTGTTCGACGCCGCGCGCGAGATCGGCACGGCGCTGTCGCACCTGCGCTGAGCGACGCGCACGGCGATACGCTCCCCCGATGAGCGCAGAGCCTGGCGGCGAATCTGATCCGGACGGCAGCCGAGCACGGCGATCGGATCGCCTTCAAGCTCGACGACGTCGAACTCTCCTACGCGGTGCTCGACGAGGGCAGCGCGCGCATCGCGGGGCTGCTGCGCGCGAAGGGGCTGCAGCCGGGCGACCGCGTCGGGGTGATGCTGCCCAACGTGCCGTACTTCCCGGTCATCTACTACGGCATCCTGCGCGCCGGCTGCGCGGTCGTGCCGATGAACGTGCTGCTCAAGGGCCGCGAGGTGCGCTTCTACCTCGAGGACTCGGGCGCCAAGCTGATGTTCGGCTGGCGCGACTTCGCCGAGGCCGCCGAGCAGGGCGCCGGCGAGGCCGGTGCCGAGGCGATCGTCGTCGTCCCGGGCGAGTTCGAGCAGCTGCTGGCCGAGGCCGAGCCGGTCCGCGAGCTGACCGAGCGCTCCGGCGAGGACACCGCGGTGATCCTCTACACCTCGGGCACGACCGGCACGCCCAAGGGCGCCGAGCTCACCCACGCCAACCTGACGCGCAACTGCGAGGTCGCGGCGGAGGTCTTCGGCGGCCTCTCGACGGAGGACACGCTGCTCGGCGCGCTGCCGCTGTTCC
The DNA here is from genome assembly GCA_963846505.1 of uncultured Thermoleophilaceae bacterium. GTDB lineage: Bacteria > Actinomycetota > Thermoleophilia > Solirubrobacterales > Thermoleophilaceae > JACVRW01. The sequence continues at coordinate 740,411 of CAWJWD010000006.1, forward strand.
ACTCCTTCGGCCAGACCTGCACGATGAACGCCGCGATCGCCAACGGCGCCAAGGTCACGCTGATCCCGCGCTTCGACCCCGCCAAGGCGCTCGAGATCATCGGCCGGGACGAGGTCACGGTCTTCATGGGCGTGCCGACGATGTACAACGCGATGCTGCACTGCGACGCGCGCGAGGGCGCGGACCTCTCGACGCTGCGGCTGTGCGTGTCCGGCGGCTCGTCGCTGCCGGTGGAGCTGATGCGCGCCTTCGAGCAGGCCTTCGACGCGATCATCCTCGAGGGCTACGGACTCTCGGAGACCTCGCCCGTCGCCTCGTTCAACCACCCGGACCGCGAGCGCAAGCCGGGCTCGATCGGCACCCCGATCGAGGGCGTCGAGATGAAGGTCGTCGACGGGGACGGCAACGAGGTCGCCCAGGGCGAGGTCGGCGAGATCGCGATCCGCGGCCACAACATCATGAAGGGCTACTGGCAGCGCCCGGACGCCACCGCCGAGACGATCAACGCCGACGGCTGGTTCCACAGCGGCGACATGGCACAGGTCGACGAGGACGGCTACTTCTTCATCGTCGACCGCAAGAAGGACATGATCATCCGCGGCGGCTACAACGTCTATCCGCGCGAGGTCGAGGAGGTGCTCTACGAGCACCCGGCCGTGCGCGAGGTCGCCGTCGTCGGCGTGCCCGACGAGCAGTGGGGCGAGGAGGTCGGCGCCGCGGTCGCGCTCACGGAGGGCCAGCAGGTGAGCGCCGAGGAGCTGACCGCCTTCGTCAAGGAGCAGGTCGCCAACTACAAGTACCCGCGGGCGATCTGGTTCGTCGACGAGCTGCCCAAGGGACCGACCGGCAAGATCCTCAAGCGCGAAATCGAGATCCCCGCCGAGGTGGGGACTCCCAGCGCTTCCTGAGGGGGAGAGTGCGACCGGCCCCGGCGCGTCATAGCTGCCGGGGCCGGATCGCAGGCACAATGCGCGGCTTCGAGCACCACGGCATTCCCTTGCCCAAGGTTTCTAGCGGTTCCTTCGCAGCGGCCCGCGAATCGGATCACCGCTTCCTCGACTTTCTTTCTCGACCGCTCGGACGCGCTCGTTAGCCGAGGCGTAGACTCCGGTGCTCAGTGAGTCCTGAGCGGCGGTACGACGCGATCGTGGTCGGCTCGGGCTTCGGGGGCGGCATCACGGCCTGCCGCCTGGCCGAGGCCGGCTGGAGCGTCTGCGTGTTGGAGCGCGGCCGTCGCTTCGAGCCGGAGGACTTCCCCGAGCGGCCCGAGCAGGCGCCCGGGATGCTGTGGCACCCCTCGCTCAACCCGAATGGCATGTACGAGCTGCGGCTGCTGCGCGACGTCGCGGTGGTGACGGCGGCCGGCGTCGGTGGCGGCTCGCTCGTCTACGCGAACGTCCAGCTCCGCGCGCCGTCGGACGTGTTCTCCAGCGACTGGCCGGCGGCGATCACGGCGACGGAGCTCGAGCCGTACTACGAGCGCACCGAGGAGGCACTCGAGCCGCGCGAGACGCCGGCCGGCCTGCGCAAGCTCGCCGCCTTCGACGCGATGGCCGAGCTGGCGGGACTGCCGAGCGAGCGGCTGCCACTGGCGGTGCACTTCGGCGAGGAGCGCGAGCACCCGTTCAGCGGCGTCGTGCAGCAGGGCTGCGACAACTCCGCGCGCTGCAACCTCGGCTGTCCGCGCCGGGCGAAGAACACGATCGACATCACCTACCTCGCGCGAGCCGAGCAGCACGGCGCGCAGGTGTTCTCGCTGCACGAGGTGGAGCGCCTCGAGCCGCCCGCCGCGTCCGGCGGGGACTGGCGCGTGTCGTACCGGCACCTCGGCGACGGAAACGGCGGCGAGATCGCGGCGCCGGTCGTGGTGCTCGCCGCCGGCACGCTCGGCTCGACGCGGCTGCTGCTCAAGAACCGCAAGCGCTTGCCGCAGCTCTCGCCCGCGCTCGGCACCCGCTTCTCCGGCAACGGCGACGCGCTCGGCGCGGCCTTCGACCCGCGTGCGCCGCAGGTCGACGACGCGCGCATGGACGTCGGTCCGGTGATGACGAGCCGCATCGACCTCTCGGACTCGCAGCAGCTGATGGTCGCCGACGGCGTGCTGCCGCGCGACTTCTCCGGCCTGCTGAAGGTCGTGCGCGGCCTGAACGCGCTCACCGGCTGGCGGCGCCTGCTGCTCCGGCTCAAGGCGATCGCCACGCGGCTCGGCTTCTCCGACCGCCTCGTCGGCCCGCGCGAGCTGCGCCTCGCCGCCGAGGAGCCGATCGCGGACTCGTTCGTCTTCCTGATGATCGGGCGCGACACGGCCGACGGGCGCATGCGCCTCACGCCGATCTTCAAGCAGTTCGACATCCGCTGGTCGCGCAAGGCGAGCGCGACCCTGTTCGATCGCATGAAGGCGATGAGCGAGCGGCTTGCGACGGCGGTCGACGGCTCCCGCTACTTCGCGCTCGAAGGCGGCCCGATGGGCAAGTTCGTCACGGTGCACCCGCTCGGTGGCTGCCCGATGGCCGACGATCCGTCGCAGGGCGTGGTCGACGAGCACGGCCGTGTCTACGGCTACGACGGCCTCTACGTCTCGGACGGCTCGATCGTGCCGACGGCGCTCGGGGTCAACCCGTCGAAGACGATCGCGGCGCTGGCCGAGCGCAACGTGGAGCACCTGATCGCCGAGCGGAAGTAGCCCCTACTCGACCGGTATCCCGTGCCGCACGGTGTTCTCGCTCACCACGCGCGGCTCGACGAACTGCAGCAGGTAGTCGGGGCCGCCGGCCTTCGAGCCGATGCCCGAGCGGCGGTTGCCGCCGAACGGCTGGCGCCCGACCATCGCCCCGGTGATGCCGCGGTTGACGTAGAGGTTGCCGACCGGCGTGCGGCGCGCGACGGCCTCGATCGTCGCGGGGCTGCGCGAGAACAGCCCGCCGGTGAGCGCGTGCGGGAGGTCGTCCACGAGGTCGCAGGCCGCGTCCATGTCGCGCACGCGCGTGACCGCGAGCAGCGGACCGAAGATCTCCTCGCGCACGACCGGCGAGTCCTCGGGCAGGTCGGCAGCCACCAGCGGCCCGCAGAACCAGCCCTCGTCCGGCACGTCCTCGATCCGGGCGACGACCGTGCCGGCCGCGGCCGCCAGCCGCCCATAGCGCTCGACCCGCTCCTGCGCCTCCCGCTCGATCACGGCCGGCACGTCGGTCGCGAAGCGCTCGGCCTGGCCGAGCTCGAGCACCGCCGCCGCGCCGGCGAGCCGCTCGAGCAGGTGGTCGGCGATCGCCTCGTGCACGAGCACGCGCGCGGCCGCCGAGCACTTCTGGCCGGCGTAGCCGAAGGCGGAGTGGATCAGCTCCGGCACGACCTCGTCGAGGTCCGCGTCGGAGTCGACGAGCACGCAGTTCTTGCCGCCCATCTCCGCCACCACCCGCTTCACGTGGCCCTGCCCGTCCGGCGTCTCGGCCGCGGCGCGCACGATCTCCAGGCCGACCGCGCCGGAGCCGGTGAAGGCGATCGTGTGCACGCGCGGGTCGCGCACCAGCGCCGCACCGGGCTCGCCGTAGCCGGGCAGCAGCGCGAGCGCGTCGTGCGGCACGCCCGCGGCGTGCAGCGCCCGGACGAGCATCAGCGCGCTGGCAGGCGACTGCTCGGCCGGCTTGAGCACGACGGCGTTGCCGGCCGCCAGGGCCGCGGCCGTCATGCCGCAGGGGATGGCGAGCGGGAAGTTCCAGGGCGAGATCACCGCGGCCACGCCGCGCGGCGCGTAGCGCATCGTGTTGCGCTCGCCCGGCACCTGCACCAGCTCCCGGCCCCGCTCGAGCTCGACCGCCCCGAGCGCGTAGTACTCCAGGAAGTCGATCGCCTCGCAGACGTCCGCGTCGGCCTCCGGCCACGGCTTCGCACACTCGCGCAGCTGCAGCGCCGCGAGCTCCAGCCGCCGCTCGCGCATCCAGGCCGCCGCGGCCCGCAGCACCTCCGCCCGCTGCGCCGCCGACCTCGTGCCCCAATCGCGAAGGCCCTGCTGGGCCGCCGCCACGGCCGCCTCGGCGTCACGCTCGTCCGCGACCCCCGCGGTCGCGACCAGCCGCGACGGCAGGCCCGGGTCGGCGGAGTCGATGCCGGCCGAGTCGCCCTCGTCGCCGCCGATCAGGATCGGCACCGCCAGCGGCAGGCGCTCGTCGAGGTCGCGCAGCGCCGCCAGGCAGGACTCCCTCGCCGGTGCACGGCGCAGCTCCAGGCTGGGCTCGTTCGCGAACGTCACGCGCTGCTCCGGCGCAGGCCGGCGAGCGACGCGGATCGCACGAGCGCGGGCGAGCGGGTCGGACGGCTCATGGCGCCGCCAGCAGCTCCTCGAGCGGCACGCCGCGCTGCTGGTCGCCGAGGAACGAGTCGTTCGCGGTGTTCTCCAGCAGCCGCCGCACGAGGTAGGCCATGCCGGCGATCAGGTCGCCCACCGGGCAGTACACGCGCACGCGGAAGCCGAGGCTGGCGAGCGCAAGTCCGAGCTCGTCGCCGAGACCGCGCAGGACCTGCAGCTCCAGGTCGCGGTCCTCCCCCGAGACGGAACGGTTGTAGGCGATCGCGTGGGCGACCGAGCGCAGGTTGTGCGAGGCGATCGCCGGACGCACGAGCGGGTGGGCGTCGATCAGCCCCCGGGTCAGGCGCTCGAAGTTGCGGTCGCAGTCGGCCTTGTCCTCGAACACCGGCACCGACCAGCCGTGCTGGCGCGCCTCGATCACCTCGTGGTCCCAGTAGGCGCCCTTGACGAGCCGCACCACCAACGGTGGCCGGCGTGGCGACGAGCGCGCCCAGTCGAGCAGCCGCTCGAGCTGCTGCGGCGACTCGCGCAGGTAGGCCTGCAGCACCACGCCCGCCGACGGCCCGTCGCGAAACTCGTCCTCGTCGAGCAGCTCGAAGACGAGCTCGAGCGTCGCCTCGACCGTGTCGAGCGACTCCATGTCGATGTGCAGGTGCGCGCCGTGCTCGCGTGCCCGGCGCAGCAGCGGCCGCAGGCGCTGGGCCGCGTCCTCGCGCCCGCGCTCGGGCGCCTCGGGGCGCAGCAGCGGCGTCAGCGCGGACACCTTCACGCACACGTTCACTCGCGGCAACGCGCCGCTCGAGTCCGCCTCGAGCACGGGACGGTGCGGCCAGCCCCGGACCGACTCGGCCTTGGTGTCGAGCGCGTGCGAGCAGCGCTCGGCGTAGCGGTCGGCCTCGGCCTGGGTGACGGTCGCCTCGCCGAGCAGGTCGAGCGATGCGGCCATGCCCTCGTCCCAGAGCGAGCGCAGCGCCCGCGCCGCCTTGTGCGGGGTCTCGCCGACGATGAAGCGATGCGCCATGTGACGCACGCCGGCCGAGGCCGCGGCGCCGAGCGCGGTCCGCCCCGCGCGCGTATGGGACATCTTCATCGCCGTCGCGAGCGGCTGCGGCTGCTCGCCGGTCTCGCCGACGTACTGCGCGAGGTGGGCGGCGAGGTCGTCGAGCGAGCGCGTGGCGGGAGTCACGTCCACGAGCCGGAAGAGGGCGGCGCGCAGCTCGTCGTCGGCCGCGGCCAGCTCCATCGCGCGCTCGTCGAGTGCCCGCAGCGGATTGCGCGAGCGCGACGGGAAGGCCGCGTGGATCGAGCGGCCGATCTCGATCAGGTCACGCTCCTCCACGCCACGAGGCTACCCCGCCCGACCGGCGTCGGAACCGCCACCGGCGGTTGCCAGCACCACCCCGCCGGGTAGATTCGCTCCCGTGCCCGCCACCCTGATCCTCGGACCGCTGCTGCGCTACGTCGGCGAGCGCGAAGCGGTGATCTGGGTCGAGACCGACGCCGCCTGCGAGGTCGAGGTGCTCGGCACGCGCGAGCGCACGTTCTGCGTCGAGGGCCACCACTACGCGCTCGTCTGCGTCGACGGGCTGTCCCCGGCGACGTGGCACGAGTACGAGCTGCTGATCGACGGCGAGCGCGCCTGGCCGCAGCCCGACTCCGACTTCCCGCCCAGCCGCTTCCGCACGCTGCCCAAGGAGGACGGCCCGGTACGCGTGGTGTTCGGCTCGTGCCGCGTGGCGGCGCCGCACGCACCGCCGTACTCGCTGCGCAAGGACGAGGACTCGCGCGGGCGCGAGATCGACGCGCTGCGCACGCTGGCGCTGCGACTGCGCGAGCAGCCGCGCGAGGAGCTGCCCGAGCTGCTGGTGCTGCTCGGCGACCAGGTCTACGCCGACGAGGTCTCGCCGCACGCGAAGGCCGTCGTCGAGACCCGCCGCGATCCGCGCGAGGAGCCGGGCGACCGCGTCGTGGACTACGAGGAGTACACCCACCTCTATCGCGAGAGCTGGTCCGAGCCGACGATCCGCTGGCTGCTGTCGACGGTCTCGACGGCGATGATCTTCGACGACCACGACATCCACGACGACTGGAACGTCTCCGCGCGCTGGGTCGCGGAGATGCGCCGGAAGGAGTGGTGGAACGAGCACATCGTCGCCGGGCTGATGTCGTACTGGGTCTACCAGCACCTCGGCAACGTCTCCCCGGCAGGACACGCCGACGACGACCTGTTGGCGCGCGTGCGCGCGGCGGACGACGCGGGCGAGCTGCTGCGCGAGTTCGCGTTCCGCGCCGACCGCGAGACCGACGGCGCGCGCTGGAGCTACTGCCGCGACATCGGGACGACGCGGCTGGTGATGATCGACTCGCGCGCAGGCCGGGTGCTCGAGGAGGGCAAGCGGCGGATGGTCGACGACAGCGAGTGGGACTGGATCGCCGAGCACGCCACCGGCGGCCACGACCACCTGCTGATCGGTACCTCGGTGCCGTGGCTGCTCGGTCCGGCGCTGCACTACCTCGAGGCCTGGGACGAGGCGATCGCCGGCGGCGCCTGGGGCCGGCTCGGCAGCTGGGCCGGCGAGAAGCTGCGGCGAGCCAACGACCTCGAGCACTGGGCCGCCTTCAACGCCTCGTTCGAGCGGCTGGCCGAGCTGCAGCGCTCGGTCGGCGCCGGTGAGCGCGGCACCGCGCCCGCGTCGATCGTGACGCTCTCCGGCGACGTTCACCACGCCTACCTGTTCGAGGTCGCCTTCGAGCGCGACGCGGGCGTGCGCAGCCACGTCTTCCAGGCGGTCTGCTCGCCCTACCGCAACCCCCTCGACGGTCGCGAGCGGCGCGTGATCCGCGCGCTGATGACGCGCAGCGCGCAGGCCGTCACCCGCGCGCTGGCGCAGCTCGCCGGCGTGCGCGACCCGAGCGTGCGCTGGCGCCACGTCGGTGACGGGCCGTGGTTCGACAACCAGGTCGCCACGCTCGAGATCGAGGGTCGCCAGATCGCGATGCGGCTCGACAAGGCCGTCCCGGTCGACGAGCACCGCGCGCAGCTCGACTGCGTGCTCGAGCAGCGGCTCGCCTAGCACCGAAACTTCTTCGCCCCACGCTTGTTTCAGCGCGCACAGGCGCCCCGTGGGGGAGGGAAGGGGCGACGACGGATGCGGGCGGCCCGCGGGAGCCGCCTCATCCGTTCCGTTCCGTCTGGGGGCCGGGTGTACCCTCACTCGCCCGCATGGACTACCCGGTCGAGACGTTCAGCGACGACGAGCAGGCGCTCCTCGTCCCCCACTTCACCAACCTCGACCGACCGGTGTTCGCGCTCGTGAACCTGCCGGAGACCGTCAAGGGCGCGCTGTTCGCGCGCTACTCGCGCTACCAGGGCACGCTGCGCCGCCTGTATCTCGACGAGTTCGCCGGCGACCTCGCCGGCGGCAAGCAGCGCGCCTTCGACGGCGCCGAGGGCGAGCGCGCCCGCGGCCTCTACGAGCGCATCTTCCTCGGCTACGGCGACGACTCGGTCGCCCAGCTCGGCGGCGCGCACGTGGCCGTCGAATGGGTCTCCAACGTGCTCACCAAGGTGCTGCAGCGCCCGCGCCTGGCCGCCTACCTCGAGCAGTCCACGCGCTACATCCCCTACCACGCCGAGATGGCGCCCGGCCGCGGCTACCGCTACTACCGCGACGCGACGCTCGGCCCCGAGTACGAGCGTGCGATGGACTTCCTCTTCGACACCTACGCGGACGCGCTGCCGCGCGTCGAGGCTTGGGCGGCCGAGCGCTTCCCGCGCACCGAGGGCGAGCCCGAGTCCGCGCACGCGCGCTCGATCCGGGCCAAGGCGCTCGACCTGCTGCGCGGCCTGCTGCCCGCCGCGTCGCTGTCGCACATGGGCATCTTCGGTACCGGGCAGGCCTACGAGCAGCTGCTGCTGCACCTGCTCGCCTCGCCGCTGCCCGAGGCGCGCGAGGTCGGGCTGATGATGCTCGACGAGCTGAAGGCGGTCGTGCCGAGCTTCGTCACGCGCGTCGAGCGACCCGACCGCGGCGGCGAGTGGATCGGCTACCTGGAGCAGCGCGAGGCCGCCGCCGATCGCTGGGCCGGACGGCTCGGGCTCCAGCGGGCCGGCCGCGACGAGCAGGCGGGCCCGGCCGTGCGGCTGCTGTCGGTGCGCGGCAGCGAGGAGGACCTGCTGGCCGCGCTGCTGTTCGAGGCCGCGGGCTGCTCGGAGTCCGAGACCGAGACCGCGATCCGCACCCTGCCGCCCGACGAGCGCGCCCAGATGCTGGCCGAGCTGGTCGGTGAGCGCGCCAACCGCCGCCACCGCCCCGGGCGCGGCTTCGAGGCGTTGCAGTACCGCTTCGAGATCGTCTCCGACTACGGCGCCTTCCGCGACCTGCAGCGCCACCGCATGCTGACCGTCCAGTGGCAGGGCCTGACGCCCGACCTCGGCGCCGGCGTGCCGGAGGAGCTCGAGCAGGCCGGCGTCGCGGACGCCTACCGCGCGGGCCTCGAGCGCTCGCGCGCCGAGCACGAGCGCCTGGTCGAGCTCGGCCGGCCCGAGCTGGCGCCCTACGCGCTCTGCCTCGGCTACCGCATCCGCTACCTGCTCGACCTCAACGCGCGCGAGGCGATGCACCTGATCGAGCTGCGCTCCGGGCCGCGAGGGTCACCCCGCCTACCGGGCCGTCGCGCACGCGATGCACAGCGAGATCGCGGCCGTGCACCCGTCGGTCGCCGCAGCGATGACGTTCGTCGACCGCGACAACGAGCCGCGGCTGGAGCGGATCCTCTCCGAGATCCGCACGCACGCGCGGCAAGCTGCGCACACCTGAGCGCAACTCCTGCGCGCTCGGACGGTTTAGAGGGGCACCCACCGACCAAGGAGAGTGCCCGTGTCGCAGCGTAGCAATCGACTCCTGCTCGGCCTGACGGCCGCGCTTGGAATGTCCCTGGTAACCGCGGCCTTCGCGATCGCCGCCACGATCGTCGGCGACGACGGCCCGAATCAGCTCAACGGAACCTTCCGCGCGGATCGCATCCTCGCCAAGGGCGGTGACGACACGGTCAAGGCCCATCGCGGCTGGGACCTCGTCCGCGCCGGCGACGGCAACGACACCGTCGACGGCGGCCGTGGCAGCGACGAGCTGCACGGCAACCCGGGCAACGACACCGTCTTCGGCGGCTTCGGCCAGGACTTCATCACCGGCAACGAAGGCGACGACGTGCTCAGGGGCAACGGCGGCCGCGACGGCATCTTCGGCGGACCCGGCAACGACCAGATCGACGGCGGCGACAATCCGTACTACGTCGCGGTGCCCGTGCGCCACGGCAGGTGGCACGGCTGGCACGGACGCGGCTGGTTCCGCGGCGCCGACCGGCTCCACGGCGGTCTCGGCAACGACACCGTCACCGGCGGTCGCGGTCGCAACCACATCTCGGGCGGCAAGGACGACGACACGCTCACCGGCAACGGCGGGAACGACGTGATCTTCGCCAACCAGGGTCGCGACCGCTCGTTCGGCGGCGACGGCAACGACGTGCTGTGGGCGCTGTCGCGTCTCGACGTCGCGGCGATCGGCGATCCCGACGGCGACGAGCTCAACGGCGGCGCCGGCAACGACCTGTTCCGCGTCCGCGACGGCGAGCGCGACGTCGTCAGCTGCGGCGAGGGCCGGGACAAGGTGATCAGCGACCAGTTCGACCAGATCGCCCCGGACTGCGAGCGCGTCGACCAGCACGACATCACCTCGCTGGACCAGGTCGACGACCAGCAGGAGAACCGCGAGGAGACCGCGCCGCAGGACGACGACCAGAGCTAGGACGCCGTTCGCAGGGAACGCAGTGCTCGGGGCCCGACGACGGGCCCCGAGTCGTTCCGGGAGACGCGTCCGGTAGCGTCGCCGGAATGGGTCAGGAGCGAAGCGGTCACAGCGCCCGGATGGCGCCGCTGCCATCAGAGCGCGGGCATGGACGCCCGCAAGGGCACTCCCTGATGAACGGGGTGCGCGTGGCACCGTCGATCCTCGCCTCGGACTTCGCTCGCCTCGGCGAGCAGGTCGCCGCCGTCATGGACGCCGGCGCGCGCGTGATCCACGTCGACGTGATGGACGGCCACTTCGTGCCGCCGATCTCGATCGGGGACCAGATCGTCAGCGCGCTCCGAGACCAGGTGCATGCCGCGGGCGGGCTCCTGGACGTGCACCTGATGGTCGAGCGCCCCGAGCGCCGGATCGAGACGTTCGCCGCCGCCGGCGCGGACTCGATCGCGGTCCACTGGGAGGCGACCCCCCACGTCCACTACGCGCTCGGAGCGATCCGCGACGCCGGCCTGCACGCCGGCCTGGCGATCAACCCCGCCACGCCGCCCGAGGCCGTGACCGCCGTGGCCGCCATGTTCGACCACCTGCTCTGCATGACCGTCAACCCCGGCTGGGGCGGTCAGCCGTTCATCGAGAGCTCGTACGCCAAGGTCGCCCGCCTGCGCGAGCTGCTCGGGCCGGACATGCCGATCCAGGTCGACGGCGGCATCGGCGTCGAGACCGCCGGCCCCGTCGTGGAAGCGGGCGCGACGCTGCTCGTGGCCGGCTCGTCGGTGTTCGGCGGCGCCGACCCGGCCGCGGCCTACCGAGCGGTGGCGGACGCGGCCAAGGCGATCTGAACCGAACGCTGTCCACTCGCGTATTCCCGTTTGGACTTCGCGGACCCGGGCACTTGGACATGGCGGCGCACGATGCGCGCACTGGCAGAGGCGTAACCTAAGGGGATGTGCGAACATGTGTTCGCATCTGAGGGTCGGTCCACCGGAGGTTTCGAAACCCGATGGCGTTCAGCAATATCACGGAGGCAAGGCTCGCGCCTGCGGAAGGCGGCGTCGCACCGGACGGTGACGGCTGGTTCGTCGCCAACGTCTCGGATGCCCGCGCGACCCACTACAACCGCTTCGGGCACACCTGCTTCTTCGAGGGCTCGCAGCGCTTCCCCGAGATCGGGTTCAACGTGCACGTGCTCGAGCCCGGTCAGGCGAGCGGCATCTACCACCGGGAGAACGCGCAGGAGGACTTCCTCGTCCTCTGCGGCGAGGTGCTGGCGATCGTCGAGGACGAGGAGCGCACGCTGCGCACGGGGGACCTGCTGCACTGCCCGCCTGGCACCGCCCACGTCCTGATCGGCGCCGGCGAGGGACCGAGCACCGTCGTGATGGTCGGCGCCCGCAAGCCGGACGCCGCCTACTTCTACCCCGAGAGCGCCGTCGCGGCGAAGCACCACGCCTCCGTCGAGCACGAGACCGACAGCGGCAAGGTCGCCTACGCCGGCATCGGCCCGGCGGCGCCGAGACCGCTCGGCGGCGTGCCCTGGTAGCGGCGGGCTAGCGCCTGCGCTTGCGCCGCTTGCGGGAGGCCGGCCGCTCCGGCACGTCCTCCGCGGGCACCGCGTCCTGCGCCGGCGCATCCCCGCGCTGCAGCGCGGCGCGACTCGCCGGCGTCGGCCAGGGATCGGGCTCGCCGGTCTCCCAGGCGGGGCCACGGCCGTTCGGCCAACGGTCGAGCACGAGCATCGCGATCGCGCCGAGCCAGAACAGCTGCACGATCGCCTGCGGGATGATCTGGATCACGAGCAGCACGCCGACGATCACGCCGAGGATGCCCATGAAGCGGCTCAGCAGACCGGCGCGCATCGCTCGCACGCCCAGCATCACGTACAGGAACGCGACCGCCAACCGCCCGGCGAACTGCAGCGCCAGCGTGATCGGGCTGAGGTCCCCGAGCAGGTCGTCGGCACGCTCGTCGCCGGCGTCGCCACGGATCGCGCCGTCGCCGGTGGCGAACGTGTCCGCGATCGAGGTGGTGTCGATGACGTAGGCGATCGTCGAGGCCGCCAGCAGGATCGGCCCGGCGATCGCGAGCCACTTGAAGAGCTCGGGCACCGAGGGGGTGCGGTAGCGCGTAGCGCGGAAGAGGTAGTAGAGGACGACGCCCAGCGCGAGCGCGCCGAGCGCCTCGGCGACCGCCGAGGCGAGGAAGGCGGTGGCGTTGTCGTGCAGCGAGAGCAGGAAGTCCGGCGTCGACTCGATCCCGTCCCGATCCTCGAACAGCCCGGCGCGCACGAACAGCGCCTGGACCATGAGCAGACCAGCGGCGATCGCCGCGACTGCGACCGGTACGGCGCCGCGGCGCTCCCACTCGAGCTGCTCTTGGTGCTTGGCGGCGGCCATCAGCCCTGGTCGCTCCGGGCCGCGACCCGCGGCGGCGGCTGCTCGTGGTGCAGGCGCGGCGGGTAGTACTCGGTGTCGTCCCGCTCGACGACGCGCGAGACGCGGTCGCCGGCGGCGAGCACGAGGTCGAGCGCCGGCGCCATCAGCCTGATCACTGCCTCGACGCGTGCGCGGGTGCGCACCTGGCCTGCGGTCAGTGTCGTCATCAGCCGCCTCGTTGGTGGAAGTAGAACTCGGGCAGTGCGGCCTTCGCGACCTCGGCGGTGATCTGCTGCGCCTGATGCAGGTCCCCGGCGCGCACGGCGAGGTCGTCGATCGTCACGATCCCGACCAGCTCCTCGCCCGACGTCACGGGCAGGCGGCGGATGCGGTGCTGGATCATCAGCGCGACCGCCTCCTCGACGTCCATCTCCCGCTCGCCGGTGACCAGCGGCCGCGAGGCCTGCCGTCCGACCGGCGTCGACGGGTCGACGCCGTCCGCCACGACGGCCAGCGCGAGGTCGCGGTCGGTGATCACGCCGACCGGGCGGTCGTGCTCGCAGACCACGACCGAGCCGACGTTCCGGTCGCGCATGAGCTCGCCCACGCGGCGCAGACTATCCCCTGCCGCCGCGACGACGACCCCTTGGGTCATGACGTCTCCGATCCGCACGCGGGCGACTGTATCCGACGCCGTGTCGGCCGGAGCGACCCCGGGTACCGGCGACGCATGATCCGACGTGTCGCGCTCCTGCTCACCGCCACGCTGTCCATGGCGGTCCTCACCGCTCCCACCGTCGTGGGCGGAGAACGCCGCGACGCCCGAGGCGTGGGCGTCCACGGCGAGCAGCGCGGCGCTCCGCACGCCAAGCAGCCCACCGCTGCCGGCCGCGGCGGCGCGGTCGCGACCGTCGACCAGCTCGCCACCGAGGCGGCGCTGCGCACCCTGCGCCGGGGCGGCAACGCCGTCGACGCGGCCGTCACCGCGGCCGGCGTGCTCGGCGTCACCGAGCCGTTCTCCTCGGGCATCGGCGGTGGCGGCTTCATGGTCATCCGCACCCCGCACGGCAAGGTCACGACGATCGACGCGCGCGAGGAGTCGCCCGGTGCGATGACCGCGCAGTCCTTCTTCGAGGACGGCGCGCCGCTCGCGTTCGACCCGGCGCGCTTCAGCGGCCTCTCGGCCGGCGTGCCGGGCACCGTCGCCGGCTGGCAGCGGGCGCTGAAGCGCTACGGCAGCTGGTCGCTCGCTCGCACGCTCGAGCCGGGCGCCCAGGTCGCCCGTCGCGGCTTCGAGGTCGACGACACCTTCTTCGGCCAGGTCGAGGGCAACGTCCCCTACTTCGACGACGTCCCCTCCACCGCGGCGATCTACCTCGACGCCGACGGCACCCCGCGCGACGTCGGGGCTCGCCGACCCACAGCCGCTATCGCGGCCTCGACGTCTACGGCATGGGCCCGCCCTCGTCCGGCGGCTCGACCGTCGGCGAGGTGCTCAACGTCCTCGAGGGCTACGACGACCTCGACGCCGACCGCACGCGCGCGCTGCACCTGCTGCTCGAGGCCTCGCGCTACGCCTTCGCCGACCGCGGCGCCTACCTCGCCGACCCGGAGTTCTTCGACGTGCCGCTCGCCGGCCTGCTGTCCGACGACTTCGCCGCCGAGCGCCGGGCGCTGATCGACCCCGAGCACGCCGCCGCCAGCCCGGTGGAGCCCGGCGACCCGACCGACAACGCGGCCGACGCCGGCCGCGGCCACGCCGACGTCTCGCACCCGCGCCAGTCGACCACGCACTTGGTCGTCTCCGATCGGCGCGGCACGGTCGTCTCCTACACGTTCACGATCGAGTCGATCGGCGGCAACGGCATCGTCGTGCCCGGCTACGGCTTCCTGCTCAACAACGAGCTGACGGACTTCGACTACGCCGACCCGGACCGTCCCAACGCGCCGGCGCCCGGCAAGCGCCCGCGCAGCTCGATGAGCCCGACGATCGTGACCCGCCATGATCGCCCGTTCCTGGCCGTCGGCTCGCCGGGCGGCTCCACGATCCCGGGCACCGTGCTCAGCGTGCTCGTCAACCGGCTCGACCTCGGCGCGACGCTGCCCGAGGCGATCGCCGCACCGCGCGCCGTCGAGCGCAACGGCGCCGCCAGCACCGCCGAGCCGGCGTTCGTCGCATCGCCCGAGGGTCAGGCGCTGGTCGCGCAGTACGGCCACGCGTTCACGCCGATGGACGAGATCGGCGCCGCCACCGGCATCGAGCTCGGCCGCCATGGCAGCGTGCTCGCCGCCGCCGAGCCGCAGCGCCGGGGCGTCGGCAGCGCCGCGGTCGAGTGGCCCGCGCGCCGCTGAGTACAGTTGGTCGCATGAGCTCGGAAGACCCCTTCGGCGGACTGTTCGGCGACCCCGACGAGCTGCGGCGGCGGATGGCGGAGTTCGCCGAGCAGATGCAGGGAGCGCAGAGAGGTTGCCTGGGCCGACAACGCGATCAAGCTCGCCGTGGACATGACGGTCTCCGGCATCGAGCGCCTCAACCTCCAGGGCAACGCAGAGCAGCAGACGCAGGACCTGCTGCAGGCGATGCGCACGATCTTCCCGGAGGCCGTGATCCTCGTGCGCGAGGCGCGCGAGGGCTTCGGGACCTAGCCCTCGCCCGCAGCCGGCGCTCCCGCTGGCGCCGCTCGTCCTCGGTCGCCCGGTCCTCGCGCCCCTGCGCGATGACCTCCTTGAAGCTGCGGATGCGGAAGAGGAAGACGAGCGCGGCGAAGCCGATCCCGAACGTGAGCGCGCCGACGAAGATCTGCTGGCCGACCGAGTAGGCGGCCACCGTGCCACCGGCGGCGGTGCCCGCGAACACCTTCACCAGCAGCGCCTGCTGCACGCCCGCCCCCTGCGGCGTGAACGGCACCGCCGCCGAGACCGCGTTCACGCCCAGCACCAGCAGCACGTTCTTCACCGAGCCGCCGACGTTGAAGGCCTCCAGCAACATCCAGAAGGCGGCGAAGCGAAACAGCCAGCCGACGAACTGGACGGCGAACACCTCACGCAGGTAGCGCCGCCGGTCCTCGAAGATCGTGAAGCCCTGACGCACGCGCGACCAGAACGCCTTCACGCGCACCGACAGCAGCGCGAAGCCGACCAGCACCGCGATCGCCAGCAGCGTCAGCAGGAAGAGCGTGAAGCGCGGGTGCTGGGCGAAGTAGGAGAGGTCGAAGGCGTTCAGGTTCGCGAAGTCGGGCGGCTTGGGGAAGACGCCCTGGGTGAAGGCGAACAGCAGGATCAGCGAGCCCATCGCGACGTCGAAGCCGAGTTCGACCACGAAGGTCGCCGCGACCGCCGGGTAGCTCGAGTTCGGCACCGAGGTCTTGGTCAGGAACAGCCGCACCACGTCCCCGCCGCGGGCGGGGATCACGGAGTTGAAGCCGTAGCCGGCGAAGTAGGCGCCCCAGACGTACTTGAACGGGAAGCGCTCGTCGGGGTAGGCGGCGCGCAGGATGTTGAAGCTCGCGCGGGCGCGCAGGCTGAGGTACGTCGTGAACAGGATCGCTGCCAGCAGCAGCGATCCCCAGCGCACGTCGGCGAGGTTCGAGAAGAAGTCGTCGACGGCGTCGAAGAACGACTGGAACGACTCCCCGAGGGTGGCGCTGAGTGGAGCCACGGGCGCGCTAGAGCTCGAGCGCCACGCCGCGACCGGGGACCGGCGAGGACTGGACGATCGACGTCGTCGTCTGCCCGAAGGCGACGAAGCGGTCGATCAGCTCCTCGAGGTGCTCGACGTCGCGCACGTGCGCGCGCATGAAGAAGCAGTCGTCGCCGGTGATGCGATGGCACTCCACCACCTCGGGCGTGTCGCGTGCCAGCTCGGCCACCTTGCGCAGCTCGCGCGGCGCGGGACGGATGCGGATGATCACCGTCAGCGCGTAGCCGAGCGCGCGCGGGTCGAGCACGGCACGGTAGGCGCCGATCACGCCGTCGCGCTCGAGCCGCTGCAGCCGCTCGGCGACGGCCGGCGCCGACAGGCCGACACGACGTGCGAGCTCGGCGACCGACAGCCGCGCCTCGGTCTGCAACTCGTCCAGCAGGCGCCGATTCGTGTCGTCCAGCAGATCGACGGCATTCGAGCCGTTTCGCCGTTCGTTCACAGGCATACGCCGCAGCCTACCCAGCCGTTGGCCATGTACAGCATGGGTCGCGGAGAGGAACCTGACGCCCGTGCGTCGCAGCCCGCCACCGCAGCTCTACTTCGTCGTCAGCGCGGTCTTCCACTACCTCGGCCCGGCCTTCGCCGTGCTGCTGTTCGCGCGCGTGGAAGTGCTCGGCGTCGCCTGGCTGCGGATCGCCTCCGCGGCGCTCGTGTTCGCCGTCTGGCGGCGGCCATGGCGCGCGTTCGCCGCGCTCAACCGCGACGGCCGCCGGCTGCTGCTCGCCTGGGGCGCCGTGTTGGCGCTGATGAACTGCTGCTTCTACCTCGCGATCGACCGGCTGCCGCTCGGCACCGTCGCCGCGATCGAGTTCCTGCCGGTGATCGCGCTCGCCGCCCTCGGTGCGCGGACCCGGCGCAACGTCTTGGCGCTCGCGCTGGCGGTGCCGGGCGTGTACCTGCTCTGCGACGTGCAGCTCGCCGGGGAGCCGCTCGGCGTGGCGCTCGCCTTCGTCAACGCGCTGCTGTTCGCCGCCTACATCGTGCTCGCCCACCGGGTCGCGCAGCACGGTGCGCTGAGCGGCATCGACGGCCTCGCCGCCTCGATGCTGATCGCCGCCGTGGTGGTCACGCCGCTCGGCGGCTGGCAGGCCGCGCCTGCGCTGCTCGACCCGATCGCCCTGCTGGCCGGCATCGGCGTCGGCCTCTCCTCCTCGGTCATCCCCTACGTCTCCGACCAGCTCGCCATGGCCCGCCTGCCGCGAGCGACCTACGCGCTGATGGTGTCGCTGCTGCCCGCCACGGCGACGGTGATCGGCGTGGTCGTGCTGGCCCAGATCCCGACGGCGACCGAGCTCGCGGGCGTCGCGCTCGTGATCGTCGGCGTCGCGCTGCACCGCGAGCCGGGCGGAAGCGAACCGGACGCTTCTCACACTCCCCGTGGAGAACGGCTGAGACGATCGCCCCGTGGCGGGCGAGCTGAACCAGTGCGCCGGGCCGTTCGGCGCGTTCTACGACGTCTACATCGACCAGCCCTGGCTCGCGTCGCCGATCGGCCGCCTGATCTGGGGCATCGACGTCACGCCGATGTACGCGAGCATGGCGGCGCTGCGGACGCTGCCGCCGGGCGCGACCGTGGTTGACGTGCCGAGCGGAGGCGGCGTCCTGCTGCGGGAGCTCGACCCCGGCCAGGACGTCCGCTTCGTCGCCGTGGACGCTTCGTCGGCGATGCTCGAGCGGCTGCGCGCCAAGGCGGCCAAGCGCGGCCTCGCCCAGGTCGAGACCGTCGAAGCCGACATGCGCCGGTTGCCGCTGCCCGACGCCAGCGCCGACCTCGTCTGCAGCTACAGCGGCCTGCACATGATCAACGACCCCGAGGCGGCCATCGCGGAGATGGCTCGGGTGCTGAAGCCGGGCGGCCAGCTGCTCGGCAGCAGCTTCACCGAGCAGGGCGCGCGCAGGAAGCGCCGGCTCTTCCGCGCCGGCGAGCGCCGCGGCCACGCCGTCCCACCGCGCGACGGCGCGACGCTGCGGCGGCTGCTCGAAGGCGCGGGCCTACGGGACGTCGAGCTCGACGGGCTCGGCTTCGTCGTCTTCAGCGCGCGGCGCGCCTAGCGACGAGCACGTCAGTGCTCAGGTACTCCCGCCGGCTCCAATCCCATGTGCCGCCGCATGAAGCGATCGAACTGCGGCACCGTGAACTTCGCGAAGCCGTACCGCGGCGTATAGAGCAAGCCCTTGTTGATGAGCCGGGCGCGTAGCGGGGCGACTTGCTCCGAAGACTTGCCGAGCACTTCAGCGACGTCCGCCGCCTTCTGCGCATCGGGACCCAACTCCGCCATCGCACGCATGTAGCGGCGTTCCTCAGCCGTGGAACGCTGAATTCGCGAGCGAAAGAAGCTCTCATCGAGTTCCGCCTCCACGAGCTCCTGAGCAGTCTCGGCATCGGAAGCCGTGATGTCTGGGCCCTCGGCGAGGTTCCAGACGGCCCGGCCGAACTCCTGGATGAAATAGGGGTAGCCCTCGGTGTACTCGAGGATCGAGTCGACAGCCCCAGACTCGAACTCCACCCTCTCGGCCCGCGCCGGCTCGACCAAAGCGGCCGTGGCTGCGTCGCGATCGAGCTCGCCGATCATGGGGAACTTGAAGAGACGCTTGGCATAGGACTTCGCATCACCGGCGAGACCTGGGAGCTGTGGAAGCCCGGCTCCCGCAAACGTCACCGGCAACTGTCGCTGCACGGTCCGATGGACGGCCCCAATCAACGCTTCGAGCTCAGGCTTCGACAGGAACTGAATCTCGTCGAACAGGAAGATCACCCCGCGGTCGCTCTCCAGAGCGGCATTGCCAATGGCCTCGAATACGTCGGCAAGGTCCTCGTTCAAGTCTCCGGTGTCGGCTCGGCCTGCCTGTGCATCGACATCGAGCCCGCCGGTCAGAACGCCGTCAGGCTGCACGGTGAGAGAGAAGGACTTCAGGATGGCCGCGGCATTCTGCGCCCGCTCTCCCCAGCGCACCCTGGGCGAGATCTGGAGCAGGGCACGGCGCGCGAGGTTCGCCATCTGAGGGCCGAAGTCGGTGTTCTTCGATACCTCCGCATCGACTGGGACCCAATCCTCCTCCAGGGCAATCTTCTGGTACTGCCCGAGCAAGACGGTCTTCCCGACTCCGCGCAGACCGGTCACGATCAAGGACTGCTCGGTGTAGCCACGACTCAGGCGCTTGAGCAATACCCGGAAGTCCTCGACCTCCGCCCGGCGGCCTGCCAAGTAGCGTGGAGGCGCACCGGCGTTCGGGGTGTAGGGGTTGTTCGCCCGATCCATCCTTGACGAACTTAGCAGGGTTTAGCGGAAATCGATAAATCCCGCTAACAGGTCAAGGTTGGCGCCGCTGAGCAGTCGCGAGTCGGGCCAGTTCAGCCAGCACCTCGTCGTCGTGCGTCTTGGGCGAGGCCTTGGGGATCACGTGGGCGATCGTGCCCTCGGGGTCGACGATCAGCGTCATGCGCTGGGCGCCCCAGTACTTCTTGCCGTACATCGACTTCTCGACCCAGGCGCCGTACTGCTCGGTGACGGCGTGGTCCTCGTCGCCGAGCAGCGTGAAGTTGAGCGACTGCTTGTCGTGGAAGCCCTTGACGCGCTTGACCGGGTCGGGCGAGACGCCGAGCACCGTCGCCCCGGCGGCCTCGTAGTCGGCGCGGCGGTCGCGGATGCCGCAGGCCTGCGTCGTGCAGCCGGGCGTGTCCGCCTTGGGGTAGAAGTAGAGCACGACGGTCTTGCCGCGCAGGTCGCTGAGCTTGACCGGGTTGCCGTCCTGGTCTGGCAGCTCGAAGTCTGGTGCGGTGTCTCCCACGTTCATGGGCGGGCACTAAAGCAGGCCGGGCTGCCGAACCACCGCGCGTCGCGCTGCGTATACCTTCGACGGTGGTGGCCCGCAGCGACGCAAGCCTGGTCGAGGCGCTGCCGCAGGACGGCAGCGGCGAGGACCTGCGCGAGCTCTACCGCCGCTACTCGGGCGAGCTGTTCGGCTTCGCCTGCCACGCGCTCGGCGACCGGGAGCTGGCCGAGGAGGTCGTCCAGGACGTGTTCGCGCGCGCCTGGCGCCGCGCCGACGACTACGACGCCTCGCGCGCGAGCGTGCGCACGTGGCTGTATGCGATCACCCGCAACCGCATCGTCGACGTGCGTCGCCGCGCCGCGGTGCGACCGGCGCTCGCCGACGGCCGCGAGCCCGAGGCACCCGAGCAGCCGACCGAGCCGCTCGAGCAGGCCGTCCTGCGCTGGCAGCTCGCCGCCGCCCTTTCCCGCCTGACGCCCGAGCACCGCGAGGTGATCCGCCTCGCGCACTGGGGCGGCCTGACCCTGCGCGAGATCGCCGAGCGCAAGGGCATCCCGCTCGGCACGGTCAAGAGCCGGACGTCGTACGCGCTGCGCAGCCTGCGGCTCGTGCTCGACGAGATGGGAGTGGAGGCGTGACCGGCTGCGACGCCTACGGCGACCTGCTCGGCGGCTACGTCCTCGGCGCACTCGAGGCGGACGAGGTCGAGACGATGCGTCACCACCTGGAGACCTGTCGCGCCTGCGCAGCCGAGCATGCCGCGCTCGCCGGCCTGCCGGTGCTGCTGAACGCCGTCGAGCCGTCGGACGTCCCCCCGCCGCAACCGTCGCCGGCGCTCGAAGAGCGAGTGCTGGACCACTGGGCCCGCGAGCGCCGCGAGAGTCACGTCGCCGGAGAGGGACGGGACGTGGCCGCGCAGCGCGGCGGATCCGCGCCAGAGCCTGGCGCTGCCCCCCGGCGCGGCACACGCCGGGGGGCGCGCGGGCTCGCCCGCTGGTGGCGGCCCGCCACCGGCGTCGCCGCGCTGGCGGCCGTCGTCGCGGTCGCCCTGGCGATCGCGTTGCCGGGCGACGGCGACGAGCCCTACGCGCACGGCACGCTGCGGCCCGCGGCCGGCGCGGCGAACGCCTGGGGCACGTTCACGGTCGAGAACGTGTCCGCCGGCACGCGCGTCTACCTCAGCGCGGACCGCCTGCCCGCCCGCGGCGACTACGAGGTCTGGTGCGTGCGCAGCGACGGGCGCTGGATCAGCGGCGGCAGCTTCCGCCCGCGCGCCGACGGCTCGGCGGCCGCGACGCTCACCGCCGCCGTCGAGCCGGGCGAGTACCACCAC
Organism: uncultured Thermoleophilaceae bacterium; assembly: GCA_963846505.1. Taxonomy (GTDB): domain Bacteria; phylum Actinomycetota; class Thermoleophilia; order Solirubrobacterales; family Thermoleophilaceae; genus JACVRW01. Next base: position 761,703 of record CAWJWD010000006.1, read on the forward strand.
GTGGTGGTCACGCAGGGCGGCGACGAGGGCGAGCGCGGGCCCGAGGTACTGCGCGGCAAGCTCGTCTACTGACCGGGACTTCGAACCGCCCACGCCTGCGCTGCGTAGACCGGGACGCAGAGTCCACGTCCTGGAGGTCATCCCGATGCGCAGATCCGTTCCCTCGACGATCGCGGTGGCGGCCGTCGTCGCGCTGCTGGGCGTCGCCGGCTGCGGCGACGACAACGACGACTCCGGCAGCGGCGGTGGGGGCTCCGAGACGAACGCGGCCGACAACGGCGGCGGCGCCTACGGCGGTGGCGGCAGCTCCAAGAAGAGTTCCGGCGGCGGTGCTCAGACGATCCAGCTCAGCGCCGACTCCGGCGGCGAGCTGAAGTTCGACAAGTCGACGCTGCAGGCGAAGTCCGGCAAGGTCACGATCGACCTCGACAACCCCTCCAGCGCGACCGCGCCGCACGCGGTCGAGATCGAGGGCAACGGCGTCGAGGAGGAGAGCGACACGATCGAGCCGGGCAACAAGACGTCGGTGACGGCGGACCTGAAGCCTGGGAAGTACACGTTCTACTGCCCGGTCGACGGCCACGAGCAGGCCGGCATGAAGGGCACCCTGACGGTGCGGTAGCCAGGGAGGCGCCGTTACTTCAGCAAGCGGGACAGCCGGCGGTCCTTGAGTACGCGACCGCCGGTCTGTTCCTGCGGGCAGTAGCTCATCACGTAGTCCTTGAAGTGGATCGCCTCCAGCGTCGTGCCGCAGCGCGGACACGGCTCGCCCTGGCGGCGATGGACCTGCAGCGGCATCGGCGCCTTGTCGGGCACCGTGTCGCCGACCACCTGCTCGTAGTGCTCGAGCGCGCCGCCGAGCACCTCGTCGCAGGCGGCGTGCAGTCGCGCGACCGCGTCCTCGTCGAGCTCCGAGCCCTTCTGGAACGGCGACAGGTAGGCGGTCCAGAGCAACTCGTCGACCCACGAGCGGCCGATGCCGGCGATCGTGCGCTGGTCGCGCAGCAGCGGATGCAGGTGCCGCGGCTGATCGATCAGCCGCGCAAACTCCTCCAGCGGCGGGGCCGGATGGGCGTCCGGGCCGAGCGTCGCGACCGCCTCGTCGGCGTCGAGGTCCTTCGCGCGCATCAGCTTCGCCCAGGCGCGCTGCTGCGTGCCGAACTCGCGCAGGCGCAGCTCCCGCTCGCCGTCGAGGCGCAGCAGCAGCCGCGAGCTTCTGTCGCGCAGCGAGGCGCGCTTGTCGTACAGCTGCAGCCGCCCGGCCGACATCAGGTGGATCAGCGCCGCGTACTCGCCGGCCTCGACGACGAGCATCTTCCCCCGCCGCCCCACGCGGTCGAGCGTCTGCCCGGCGAGCGCGTCCAGCGGCGGATCGAAGCTCTTCATCGTCACCATGCCCGGCGCCAGCGCCGACTCGATCTCGGCGCCCGCCGCTCCGCGCGTCAGCCGCCGCGCGACGATCTCGACTTCCGGCAGCTCGGGCATCGCGTCAAGGGTAGGCATGGCGCTTGATCGCGCCGCCGCCCGGGGAAGGGAAGGGCATGAGCGAACACGCGCAGCAAGCGATGCTCGAGCCCTTGCAGGCGCTCGTCGGCGAGTGGACCCTGGAGCTGACGCATCCCGCGTTCGGGGACACCGTCGTCGCGGGACGCTGCACGTTCGAGTGGCTGGAGGGCGAGCGGTTCCTGCTCCAGCGCTCCCGCACCGACCACCCGGACTTCCCCGACTCGCTCGGCGTCATCGGTGCGCCGGAGGGCGAGCTGTCGATGCACTACTTCGACTCGCGCGGCGTCTTTCGCGTCTACGGCGTGGGCTTCGACGACGGCGTCTGGAAGATCTGGCGCGACGAGCCGGGCTTCTCGCAGCGGTTCAGCGGCAGCTTCGGCGAGGACGGCGACGCGATCTCAGGGCAGTGGCAGCTCTCGCGCGACGACGAGACCTGGGACGACGACCTCGTGGTCACGTTCCGCAGAGTCGCCTGAATCTAGGCTCTCGGCCGCGGTCGAGGAAGGCGACGCGGCTGGGTGGGCGGGGCGCCGGCTGCTCTGTGCGGCGCCCCGGGGTCGTGGGTGGGCTAGGAGTGCAGGCGGTCGGCGGCGCGGGCGGCCTGGGTGGCGAAGACATACGTGCCGATGCGGCCCAACAGGCCGGCCGCATACAGCCGCTCGACGGCGTCTTCGACGTCATGGGCCGGCGGTTCTGCGCCGTCGGCGATCTGGGCGCTGGAGGTCAACGAGCGAGACAGCTCGCCAAGGCTCCACAAGCCCGGGTGGTCATGGACGAGAAGGCCGAGGAGCGCCTCGTCGAGGCTGTCCTCGGAAGTGCCGGCAGACGGCGCCGAGTTACGCTGCGAATGCATGGGAAGCGATCCTTCCTGTGCCGGGCCCCGGGCGACGCCAATCGCGCCGGGGCCGATTTGTTTGTGAGCGGGAGAAAATAGAGGGGCGGACGGATGGACAGGCATGGAGCGTGCGCCGGTCGCGCGCTAGCCTCGACCAGGTGAAGATCGCCGTCTCCTCCGACATGCGCACCGGCGTCGCGGACGCGGTCGTCGAGGAGCTGGTGCGCCGCGGCCACGAGCCGCTTCCCCACGGCGCCCTCACCGACGCGGAGCGCGATGACTGGGCCTGGGCCAGCGAAGCGGCCGCACGCGACGTCGCCGACGGCCGCGCCGAGCAGGGCATCGTCTGCTGCTGGACGGGGACCGGCGCCTCGATCGCCGCCAACAAGGTCACCGGGGTCCGCGCCGCCCTCTGCGCCGACGCCGAGACCGCCCGCGGCGCCCGGCGCTGGAACGACGCGAACGTGCTCGCCCTGTCCCTGCGAACCACGAGCCACGCGCTGCTGCACGAGATCCTGGACGCATGGTTCGAGGGCAAGCCGAGCGCTGAGGCAGACGACGTCGCAAACGTGAAGCACCTCGGCGAGATCGCCTAGCCACCCGTCAGCGGACGGCCTGCACCCATGGTGCAGTGACGAGTTGGGGGATGAGCCTGGTGCCGGTCGCCCCGGTTGCTCCTGCTACGAAGACTCGCATCGTGGCTCTCCTTTGTCACATTGCCCACAGCGGGCGGGTCTACTTGCCATGACCCGTCCCGACGATCGGATGTGACGATGGACGAGCGCGAATTCCTGGCGCGGCACTTCGAGGAGCACCGAACCCGGCTCCGCGCCGTGGCCTACCGCATGCTCGGCTCGCTGAGCGAGGCCGACGACGCCGTCCAGGAGACCTGGCTGCGCCTCAACCGAACCGATGCGGACGAGGTGGAGAACCTCGGCGGCTGGCTGACGACCGTCGTCGCGCGGGTGTCGCTGAACATCCTGCGCGCGCGCCGAGCGCGGCCCGAGGAGTCCCTCGACGCGCGCATGCCGGAGCCGATCGTCGATCGCGCCGACGGCACCGACCCCGAGCACGAGGCGCTCCTGGCCGACTCCGTCGGCCTGGCGCTGCTCGTGGTGCTCGAGACGCTGAACCCGGTCGAGCGGCTCGCGTTCGTCTTGCACGACATGTTCGCGGTCCCGTTCGACGAGATCGCGCCGATCGTCGATCGCTCGCCCGAGGCGGCGCGCCAGCTCGCGAGCCGAGCCCGCCGCCGCGTCCAGGGCGAGCGGGCGATCCCCGACGCCGACCTCGACACCCAGCGCGAGGTCGTCGACGCCTTCCTCGCGGCCGCGCGCGACGGCGACTTCGAGGGACTGCTCGAGGTGCTGGACCCGAACGTGGTCCTCAGGGCAGACAGCGGCGCCGTCGCCATCGGCTCGTCGAAGGTCGTCCGCGGAGCAGACAACGTCGCCCGCCAGGCGTCCGCCTACTCGCGCCTCGACCTCGACGTCCGGCCGGCGCTCGTCAACGGCGCGGTCGGCACGGTCACCCTCCGAGACGGACGGCCGTTCTCGATCGCGGGCTTCACGATCCAGAACCGAAGGATCGTCGAGATGGACGTGCTCGCCGACCCCGAACGCCTCAACCAGCTCGACCTGACCATCCTCGACTGAGCGTCGCCAGCTCCTTGGTCGCTGGCTCGTGGGCTCGTGGGTCGGACGAGGGCTAGGAGTCCGCGGGTCGCCAGGCCTGCCAGTAGCTGGCCAGTCGGCCGCTGAATTGCTTGGGCTTCTCGGCGTAGAGGCGCTCGCCGAGGGGCAGGGCAGCCTCGAGCAGCTCCTGCTGACGGCGACGGGCAAGCGCGATCACCGTCTCGGTGGGAAGTCCGGCGTCACGATCCCTCCTCCTGGTCGGGCAACCCGTCCAGGGCCAGTCGCTGATTGGCGTAGCGCTCGTCACCGGTGACCTCGCGCTCGAGCCAGGCCGGTGGCTCGAACGCGGCGCTCGCCTGCTCGGACTCGAACTCGATCTCGGCGACCACGAGCCCGTCCAGCTCGCCCGCATACACGTCGAGCTCGATCGTCTGCCCGTCGCGCTCGAGCAGCGAGCGCCGCTTCTCGACTCGCCGTCCCTCAGTCAGGGGCCAGAGCGCCTCGAACGTCGCCGCGGGGACGTCGACCTCCTCCTCCAGCCTGCGCTCGCCGACGCCCTGCTTGATCGTCAGCACCGTGCGCTCGCCGCGGCGCCGCACACGCACCTCGACGCCGTCGTCGGTGACAGCCAGGTAGCCCTGCTCGATCCGCTCCGACGGCGCGTCCGCGAACGCCGCCGGCGGTCCGGAGAGCACGAACTTCCGCTCGATCTCGACGCCCATCACCGAACTCATTTCTGCGTCATCGCCCATAGGCAAGGCCAGGACTTCCAGGCAGACTATGCCCGCCACGGCGATCGTCGCAACCCAGGCGCGACCGGCCCGCGACCGGACTCGCGCGCCGCACCGACGCGATCGGCAGCCAGCACGGCCGTTCCGAAGGCCGTCATCCCCACCACGGTCGCGATCAGGCTCACGAGCCCCTCGTACTCGCCCTCATGGCAGCGATCTGCCTGACGCTGTTCCGCTACTTCAGGCGCGTCGGCCGGCTCGAGTAACGCCGGGTCAGAGGCGGAGACGGAGATGATTGGACTGGCCGTCGTCTGAGCGGGTAACAGGGTTACCCTATGAGCTTTGTAGACTTTGGTCGTCTGGTGACCGAATCGCCGACCTCGCCCCGAGAGCTGCCGCCCCAGGCCCCGGTCGCGTGGCTGACCGGGCTCTCCGGAGTCGGCAAGAGCACGATCGCGGCGCTCGCCTCGGAGGCGCTGGCCGAGCGGGGCATCCCACACGAGGTGCTCGACGGCGACGTGATGCGCACCAACCTGACGCCCGAGCTCGGCTTCTCCAAGCTCGACCGGGATCGCAACGTCAGCCGCGTCGCCTACGTCGCGCGACTGCTCACGCGCAACGGCGTGACGGTGATCGCTCCGGTGATCTCGCCCTACCGCGTGGCACGCGCGGGCGCACGTGAGCTGATCGGCGAGCCCTTCCTCGAGGTCCACGTCCAAGCCTCCCTCGACACCCTCGAGCGGCGGGACACCAAGGGCCTGTACGCGAAGGCGCGGGCCGGAGAGCTGCAGCAGTTCACGGGCGTCAACGACCCGTACGAGCCACCGGAGCGACCGGCGCTCGCGCTCGACACCGAGGCCGAGCCACCCGAACGCTCCGCCCAACGCCTGCTCGAGCTGATCGAGGCGCACCTGCCGGCGGGTTCGGACGGGCAGCCGCGGGAAGCCGGGCACACATGAGCGAGCTGCGACACGTCCAGGCGCTCGAGGACGAGGCCGTGGCGATCATGCGCGAGGTCGCCGCCCAGTTTCGCCGGCCGGTGCTCCTGTTCAGCGGCGGCAAGGACTCCGTCGTGCTGCTGCGCCTGGCCGAGAAGGCGTTCCGGCCCGCACCGCTGCCGTTCCCGATCATGCACGTCGACACCGGGCACAACTTCCCGGAGGTGCTCGAGTTCCGCGATCGGCGGCTGGCCGAGCTCGGCGAGGAGCTGATCGTCGCCTCGGTGCCCGAGGCGATCGCGGCCGGCCGGATCGAGGACGACCCCAGCGGCTCGCGCAACCGGCTGCAGAGCCCCGTGCTGCTCGACGCGATCCGCGCGCACGGCTTCGACGCGGCCTTCGGCGGCGGACGACGCGACGAGGAGCGAGCCCGTGCCAAGGAGCGGATCTTGTCGGTGCGCGAGCGCGACGGCGGCTGGAAGCCCGAGGCGCAGCGGCCCGAGCTGTGGCGGCTGTGGAACGGCCGCCTGCACGAGGGCGAGCACGTGCGCGCCTTCCCGATCTCCGACTGGACCGAGCTCGACGTCTGGACCTACATCGCCCACGAGCGCCTGGAGCTGCCGTCGATCTACTTCTCGCACGAGCGCGAGGTGTTCCGGCGCGACGGGATGCTGTTCGCGATCGGCGAGCACCTGGCGCCGCGCGACGGCGAGGAGCGGCTGACGGCCACGGTGCGCTATCGCACCGTCGGCGACATGTCCGTGACCGGGGCGATCGAGTCTGGTGCCACGACGCTCGATCAGATCGTCGAGGAGGTGGCGGTCTCGCGGCTGACCGAGCGCGGCGCCACGCGTGCCGACGACCGCACCTCGGAGGCCGCGATGGAGGACCGCAAGCGCGAGGGGTACTTCTGATGAGCGCTGCGACGCTGCTGCGGGTGGCTGCCGCCGGCTCGGTCGACGACGGCAAGAGCACGTTGATCGGCCGGCTGCTGCTGGACACCAAGCAGGTGTTCGAGGACCAGCTGGAGTCGGTGCGCTCGGCCAACGGCGACGGCGTCAACCTCGCCCACCTGACCGACGGCCTGCGCGCCGAGCGCGAGCGTGGGATCACGATCGACGTCGCCTACCGCTACTTCGCGACCCCGAGTCGGCGCTTCGTGCTCGCCGACACGCCGGGCCACGAGGAGTTCACGCGCAACATGGTCACCGGCGCCTCGCGCGCGGACGTGACGATCGTGCTGATCGACGCCACCCAGGGCGTCGTCTCGCAGTCGCGCCGCCATCTCGCGATCAGTGCCGTGCTGCGCGTGCCGCACGTGCTCGCCTGCGTCAACAAGCTCGACGCCGTCGGCTACGACGAGCAGCGCTTCGCCGCGATCGCCGACGAGTTCGCCCAGCTCGCGGAGCGGCTCGGCGTCCCCGACCTGCAGGCGATCCCGATCTCCGCGCTCGAGGGCGACAACGTCGTCGAGCGCTCGGCGCGGATGCCGTGGTACGAGGGGCCGAGCCTGCTGAGCGTGCTGGAGACGCTGCCGCCCGCCCCCGAGGGCGCGGGTGCCGCGCGGCTGCCGGTGCAGTGGACGATCGAGGACGACGTCGGGGGCCGCAGCGCCGCCGGCCAGCTCGCGCGCGGGACGCTGCGCGTCGGCGACGAGGTGGTGCTGGCGCCGAGCGGCGAGCGCACCCGCGTCGAGACGATCGACGTGCTCGGCGAGTCGCTGGCCGAGGCGACCGCGCCACGGTCGGTCGCAGTGCGGCTCGACGGCGATCCCGACGCTCCGCGCGGCACCCTGATCGCCGCGTCCGACGAGGCCCCGACCGTGGCGACGGAGTTGCTGGCGATCGCCTGCTCGCTCGTCGACGACCCGATCGAGAGCGGCGTCCAGCTGCTCGTGCGCAGCGCCTCGGGCGACGCCGGGGCGACCGTCGAGGTGCTGTCGATGCTGGAGCTGGAGAGCTTCGAGCGGCGCGAGGTCGACGCGCTGCGCGCCAACGACATCGGTCGCCTGCGGCTGCGGCTCGACCGGCCGCTGGCGCTCGACCGCTATGCCGAGAGCCGCTACACCGGCAGCCTGATCCTGATCGACCCGCGGACGAACGCGACCGTCGCCGCGCTGATGGTGGAGGAGCTTGGATGAGCGCCCACCCGCTCGTGGACCTGCCGCGCCCCGAGCGCAGCTACCTCGTCTGCGCGACCGCGCGCAGCGGCAGCACGCTGCTCTGCCGTGCACTCGGCTCCACCGGCGTGGCCGGCACGCCCGAGGAGTTCTTCGAGGCGCGCCGCGACACCGGACGGCCGCCGACTCCGTTCGACTACCTCGGCGACGCGCCGGGCGTCGATCCCGCCGAGCTCGAGGCCGCCGGCCTGCCCGAGGTGCCCGACTACTCCGACCTGCGCGGGATCGACGACTATCGCGAGCACCTGCGCAACGTGCTCGCGCGCGGGACGACCGCGAACGGCGTGTTCGGCTCGAAGCTGATGTGGATGCAGGTCAGCGAGCTGACGGCGCTGGCGCAGGCGCTGCCCGAGCTGCGCGGCGCACAGCCGCGGGAGCTGTTCGACGCGCTGTTTGGGTCCTTGACCTACGTCTGGGTGCGCCGCGAGGACAGCGTGCGCCAGGCCGTCTCGCTCTGGCGCGCGTTGCAGTCGCAGAACTGGCGCTCGGGCGGCGACGAGCCCCGACCGACGCCGACACTGCGCTACAGCTTCCCGGCCCTGCATCACCTGCGCCTGCGCCTGGAGCGCGACGACGCCGCGTGGGGCACGTTCTTCGACGACGAGGGCATCCGGCCGCTGGAGCTCGAGTACGAGGCGATCGCAGCGAACCCCGCCGGCAGCGTCGAGCGCGTGCTGGAGGCGATCGGCGTCGATAGTGTCGGTGGTCGGGAGCCGCGCAGCACAACCACGCGCCAGGCCGACGAGCTGTCGGACCAGTGGGTCGAGCGCTACGGCGAGGACCTCGCCGCCGTGCCGGTCAGCTCGCGACGCTAGCTCCGCACACGATGAGCACGCCGCCCAACATCCTCTACCTGCACTCGCACGACACCGGCCGCTACGTGCAGCCCTACGGCCATTTCATCCCGACGCCGAACATCCAGCTGCTGGCCGACCAGGGGCTGCTGTTCCGCAAGGCCTTCGCGGCCGCCTCCAGCTGCTCGGGCAGCCGCGCCAGCCTCGTCACCGGCCAGTACCCGCACTCGAACGGCATGATCGGCCTCGCCCACCGCGGCTTTGCGCTCAACGACTACGGCCAGCACATCGTGCACACGCTGCGTCGTGCCGGCTACCACTCGGAGCTGATCGGCGAGCAGCACATCTCCGGCGACGACGGCATCCTCGGCTACGACCGCGTGCATGAGATCGACCGCACGCACGTGGACACCGTCGCTCCGCTGGCAGTCGACTTCCTGCGCGGCACGCCACCGGAGCCGTTCTTCCTCTCGGTCGGCTTCTTCGAGACCCACCGCAGCTTCTTCGAGCCCAGCTCGGTGCGCGACACCCTCTACTCGCTGCCGCCCGCGGGCCTGCCCGACCTGCCCGCGGTGCGCAAGGACATGGCCGCCTTCAAGGCCAGCGCCCGCTCGCTCGACCAGGGCGTCGGCGCCGTCCTGCACGGGCTGCTCGAGGGCGGCCTGACAGAGCGCACGCTGGTGGTCTGCACCACCGACCACGGGCTCGCCTTCCCTGGCAGCAAAGCGACCCTGACCGACCGCGGCACCGGCGTCAGCCTGATCGTGCGCGGCCCCGACGGCTTCACCGGGGGGCGTGTGATCGACGCACTCGTCTCGCAGATCGACATCTACCCAACCCTCTGCGAGCTCGCGGGGCTGGAGCCGCCCGGCTTCGTGCAGGGGGAGTCGCTGATGCCGCTCGTGCGCGGGGAGGTGGAGCGCGTGCGCGAGGAGGTCTTTACCGAGCTGACCTACCACGCCGCCTACGAGCCCCAGCGGGCGGTCAGGACCGAGCGCCACAAGTACATCCGCCGCTACGTCGACGGCGGACCGGTGCTGGCCAACTGCGACGACAGCCCGACCAAGGACCTGATGATCGAGCTCGGCTGGGCCGACCGCCCACTCGACCGCGAGCAGCTCTACGACCTCGCGCTCGATCCCTACGAGGCCGATAACCTCGCCGCCGACCCAGCCTACGCGGACGTGCGCACCGAGCTCGCGGAGCGGTTGGACGAGTGGATGCGGGCGACCGGCGACCCGCTGCTCGACGGACCGGTCCCAGCTCCGGCCGGAACTCTGATCAACCTCCCCAGCGCCCGCTCGGCCGACGAGGCGCCGATCGTAATCGAGCCCGGCGAACCGCTCGCCGGCATCGTCGGCTGATCAGCCGGGTCCCGTTCCGCCCTGCCCAACGAGGCCCGCGCTGCGACCGCTGGACCTCGTCCGCACGCAGTTGTTACACGCCGGTCTTGTGCCGTAACAGGCGATCGCCGACGCTTCGCCCACGACGGAGGGTGAAGCGTCGAGGCGGCGCAACCGGTTGTCAACCGGGAGTCCGGGGTCGCTCCTCGGATGGAGTTCGAGTCTCCCGCCCTCCGCAGAGACCACTGGTCCCGGTGAGCTATAGGCGCACCTTGAAAGTGCCTGCGGGTCGCGCCCGCCTTGACACACGGCTCACCGGACCAGTCTTCTCACCGGCAGCCCACAAGACGTTGTCTCTCGTGAGTGGAGCGGCTACGCTGAGGATCCGGTTGACAGCTGGTTTCGGGGTCGCTCCCCGTTCACCCGCGGCCCGCCTCATGGCGGGCCGTTTCTTTGTCTGAAGCCGGGCGCTGAGCGAGGGCTCAACGCGCGCGGCTCGCGAGGCGATCGAGCAGCGCGAGCGTGCGCTCATGCAGGCAATCGGCCTCGGCGGCGGAGTCGCCGATCGCGACGGCGTCGCCGCGCGCTCCTAGCGGACGGGACGACAGTCCACGGTCAACCCGACCGCGAGCACGGCTCGCTCGTCGCCGTAGTCGATCCAGACCAGCAGGCGGTCGGTCCGGCGTGGCAGCGAGCGAGGCACCTTGGCCAGCCACGCCACGCCGCCCTTCCCGCGAGCGCGGGCCGGCCGCAGCCTGCCCAGCCGCTTGCCGCTCGTCCGAGCCGGCGCGACCTCGACCGCCCGGGCCGGCCTGGCCAGACGCAGCCGAATCCTTGCTCCGGGCCTGACCACGAGACGAGCAAGACGTTGACCCGCGCGCGGGCCGGCATCGACAACGCGGCCCCGAACTCGTGCACGCACGAGCTCGCCGCCCGGCGGCTGGGGCTCGGCCGGCCCGTCGGGCCTCGGATCGGGCTCGTTGGCGGCCGCCTCGAGCTGCGCGGGATCGACCAGGCCACAGGAGCTGGTCCTCCACTCGCCGCCGCTGCGACTGACGAACGCGCCCACCCGCTGGCCGGGCTTCCAGGAGAAGCCGCACGCGGCACCGTTCTCGTTCGCGCGAATCGTGAGCTGAGGTCCGAAGTCGGCGTTGAACGCCCGCTCCACGCGCAGCGTGTACGTGTAGTACTGATCCAGTTGCTGGTTCAGCAGCGGGTCGCCATCCGTGGGAAGGGGCTGCTTGTCCAGGACCTCGGCTATCAGCGCGGGAGCGCCGCTGCGAAGGGCCTCGCCGGGGTCGCGCTGTACGCACGAGCACGCGTGCGCCAGTCCTGGAACGACCACGAGCCCGCAGAGGATCGCCGCGATTGCTCCCGCCAGCTTCACCAACCCCCACCGGGACATGCGGCCGAGCGTACCCCCACGGCGCCGGCTCCTGCGCCGGTCGACACGGGGCGTCCAGCCGAGCACCGGACCCTCCCTCAGCTGCCTTGACTTCCACTCGGATGGAAGGAAGGGTTGGTGCGACCCCGACGGAAGCGTCCTCGTGAGCGACTATGACGTGATCGTGCTCGGCGGTGGCTCGCCGGGCGAGCACTGCGCAGGCGCCTTGGCCGAGGGCGGCCTGCGCGTGGCCGTCGTCGAGCGCGAGCTGGTGGGAGGCGAGTGCTCGTACTGGGCGTGCATCCCGTCGAAGACGCTGCTGCGACCGGGCGAGGCGGTCCACGGGGCGCGCGAGGCCGCCGCGAACGCCGAGGTCGACGTCGAGGCGGCGCTCGCCTGGCGTGACTTCATGGTCTCCGACTACTCCGATGCCGGACAGGAACGCTGGCTGGCCGATCAGGGCATCGACCTGCTGCGCGGCACCGGCCGGCTCGCCGGTCCGGGAGTCGTCGAGGTCGACGGCGTGCGCCACACCGCCGACCACGTGGTCCTCGCCAACGGCGCCGATCCGGTCGTGCCACCGGTCCCGGGCCTGCGCGAGCTCGAGGGCGTCTGGACCAACCGCGAGGCGACGGGCATGAAGGCGGTTCCGCGCCGCCTGCTGATCCTGGGCGGAGGGCCGGTCGGGGTGGAACTGGCGCAGGCCGTGCGCCGCCTCGGCGGCGAGGTGGCACTCGTCGAGGGTGCCGAGCACGTGCTCGGCCGCGAACCCGCGCCGCTGGGCGAGACGCTTGGCGAGGTCCTGCGCCGTGACGGCGTCGAGCTCGTCCTAGGCGCGCAGGCAACCGCAGCGCGTCGCGAGGGTGAGGACTACGTCCTGGAGTTCGACGACGGGCGCGAGCTGCGCGGCGAGCGGCTGCTGGTCGCCACGGGCCGGCGCCCGCGCGTCGACGGGATCGGCCTGGAGACGGTCGGCGTCGAGCCGGACGCCAAGGGGGTTCCGGTCGACGCGCACTTGCGCGCGGCGGAGCGTCTGTGGGCGATCGGCGACGTCGTCGGGATCTGGCCGCTGACCCACGTCGGCAAGTACCAGGGCGACGTGGTCGCCGCGAACATCCTCGGGGAGTCGCGAAGGGCCGACTACGAGGCCGTGCCGCGGGTGACCTACACCGACCCGCAGGCCGCGGCGGTGGGCGCTGCCACCGACCGCTTCAGCGCCACGGCCCCGATCTCGGAGGTGCCGAAGACCGCCACCTACACGCGCGCGTACGCCGAGTCGAACGGCTTCCTCACGCTCCTCAGCGACGGCCAGCGGCTGACCGGCGCCTATGCCCTCGGCCCCGAGGCGGGCGAGTGGCTGCAGCAGGCCACGCTGGCGATCCGCGCCCATGTCCCGCTCGACGTCCTGTACGACACGATCCAGCCGTTCCCGACGTTCTCGGAGATCTACGTCGCCGCCCTGAAGGCGCTCCGCACCGAGATCGCGGCAGCGAGCTAGCCGGTCGGGGCGAAGGGGACCCGGATGGCGAACTGACGGAGAAGACGTCGCGCTTGACGTGTGAATCACGATTCACTAGCTTGTGAATCGTGATTCACCCGCCGGCCACGCACGGCTTCCCTCCCGGTCCGCGCCTGCCTCCGGCGCTGCAGACGCTGCACTGGATGCTGCACTCGCCGTCGTTGATGGACCGCTGCCACCCGCGCTACGGCGACGTGTTCACCCTGAACTTCGTCGCGCGGGCCATGTCGGGCCCGGGCGTCGCGCGCGAGGAGGGCAAGTGGGTCTTCCTGGCGGACCCCGAGCACGTCAAGCAGGTCTTCACCGCCGACCCGGACGTCGTGCGCACGGGTGAGACGAACCGGTTCCTGCTCGGCCTGGTGGGCACGCGCTCGATCCTCGTGCTCGACGAGCCCGACCACATGGCCGAGCGCCGGCTGCTGCTGCCGTCGCTGCACGGAGACCGGGTACAGCGCTACGGCGAGCTGATGACGAGCGTCGCCCGCGCGGAGGTCGAGCGCTGGCCGCGCGGCGAACCGCTCGCCCTCTGGCCGCGGATGCAGGCGATCACGCTCGACGTGATCGTGCGCGTCGTGTTCGGGATCACCGAGCCGGCGCAGATCGCCCGATGGCGCGAGCTGCTGCGGACGCTGCTGAACACGGGGACCAGCGCCCGCTTCGTCATCACCCAGGCGCTGCTCGCCTCGCTGCGCGCGCGGCCCACGCTCGGCGGCTACCACCGGCTCGTGGCACCGGTCGACGCGGCCATCTACGACGAGGTCGCCCGCCGCCGCGCAGCCGCCGACCTCTCCGAACGCGACGACATCCTGTCCGTGCTGATGCAGGCCCGCTACGAGGACGGCTCGTCGTTGAGCGACGTCGAGCTGCGCGACGAGCTGATCACCCTGCTCGTCGCCGGCCACGAGTCGACCGCGACGATGCTCGCCTGGGCGTTCGAGCGCCTGGTCCGCCATCCCGACAAGCTGGCGCGGGTGCGCGACGAGGCTCGCGCCGGCGAGGACGCCTACGCCAAGGCGGTGGTCAAGGAGACCCTGCGCCTGCGCCCGGTGCTGCCGATCGTCCTGCGACGGCTCGCCGCGCCGATGGAGGTCGGCGGCCATCCGCTGCCCGCGGGCGCGTGGATCGCCCCGTGCGCCTATCTGGTCCATCGCCGGGCGGACCTCTATCCCGAGCCGCTGCGCTTCGAGCCCGAGCGCTTCCTCGACCGCAAGCCGGGCACCTACGCCTGGATGCCCTTCGGCGGCGGCGTGCGCCGCTGCCTGGGCGCGAGCTTCGCCCTGCTCGAGCTCGAGCAGGTGCTGCAGGCGGTCGTGGCGCACACTGAGCTGCGGCCCTCGCGCAGCCACGCGGAGCGCATCCACCCGCGCTTCATCACGCTCGCGCCCTCTCGCGGCGCCGAGGTCGTCGTCGCGTGACCGAGCTGCGCTCCCTCCCCACGCGCGAGCGCCTGCTCGCCGCCGCGGCCGCGGCGATCGAGGAGGGTGGCTACTCGGCGGCCTCGGTCGCGGCGATCGCCAAGCGCGCCGGGGTCTCCGCCGGGGCCCTGTACCGCCACTTCCCGTCCAAGGCCGAGCTCTTCGTCGAGGTGTTCCGCACCCACGCCCAGCGCGAGCTGGCGGCGATGCACGCCGCGGGTGACCAGACGACCACCTTCAGCGCACGCCTGGCGGCGGTGGTGGAGACCTACGCCACGGCCGCGCTGGGCAACCGCCGCCTCGCCTGGGCGCTCGTCTACGAGCCCGTCGACCCGCTCGTCGACGTCGAGCGCCTGGCGCACCGCAGGCTCTACCGCGATCAGATGGCCGAGCTGCTGCGGCTGGGGATGAACGCGGGCGAGATCCCCGTCCACGAGGACCCCGAGCTGCTCGCCGCCGTCGTCGTCGGCGGCATCGCCGAGGCGCTGGCCGGCCCGCTGTCGCCCGTCGCCGAGGAGGCCGACGAACAGCACGTGGCGAGCACGATCGTCACCCTCGCCCTCCGAACCGTGGGAGCTCCGACATGACCGTCCACTTCCAGCCCGACGGCCCCGTCGCCGTCATCACGATCGACCGCCCCGAGGTCGCCAACGCGATCGACCGGCCCACCGCCGACGAGCTGGCCGGCGCCCTGCGCCGCTTCGACGCCGACGACCAGCTCGCCGTCGCCGTGCTCACCGGCGCCAACGACACCTTCTGCGCGGGCGCCGACCTCAAGGCCATGCGCGAGCCGGGCGCTCCCCGCGCCAGCCGCGTCGAACCCGAGGGCGACGGGCCCGTCGGCCCGACGCGCATGCTGCTGGACAAGCCCGTCATCGCCGCGGTCGAGGGCCACGCCGTCGCCGGCGGCCTGGAGCTGGCGATCTGGTGCGACCTGCGCGTCGCCGCGCGCGACGCCGTCTTCGGCGTCTACTGCCGGCGCTGGGGGATACCGCTGATGGATGGCGGGACGATCCGCCTGGCGCGGCTGATCGGTCACAGCCACGCACTCGACATGATCCTCACCGGCCGCGGCGTCGACGGCGCGGAAGCGCAGCGCATGGGCCTCGCCAACCGGCTCGTCGAGCCCGGGCAGGCGCTGCCCGCCGCGCGGGCGCTCGCCCACGAGATCGCCGCCCGCCCCCAAGCCGCGCTGCGCAGCGACCGCGCCTCGTCCTACGAGCAGTGGGCGCTGCCGCTCGACCAAGCGCTGCGCAACGAGTACGAGCACGGCATGGCCACGCTGCGCACCGGCGAGCTGCTGACCGGTCTCGACGACTACGCCACCGGCAACTGGCGCGGCGCCTAGCTGACGGTCAGCGTGCGGGCAGACGCGGCACGGCCGCTGCCGCGACCGGCTGCGGCACGTCGACCTTCACGTAGCCCGAGCGCCCGCGGCGTCCCTTGTACGTGGCGAGCACGCGGTAGCGGCCGGCGACGGCGAAGTCCCGGCCGAGGGTGGCGCGACCCATGTCGTCGGTGCGGGCGCGCTCGCCGGCGAAGCGCACCACCGCGCCCCTGACCGGCTTGCCGCGCCGAGTCACGTGGACGACCACGCGGGCGCGGATCGCGGCGGTCGGCTTGCCGCGCGCGGCAGGATGGACGCGCACGCGCAGGCCGGGCTTGCCGCGCAGGCGGGTGAAGTGGAGCAGGGCGCTCGTCGGACCGTAGGTCGGCTTGCCGGCGATCGGAAGCGGCGCGATCAGCCAGTGCAGCTCGCCGCCGAGCAGCTTCGTCGCGTGCAGCCCCTCGGACTCGCCGCTGACCCCGTCCAGCTCGAGCTCGAGTCGGCGCTTGCCGCTCTTCGGATCGACCGAGTAGACCTGGAACGGCCCGACGCCGGAGCCGGCCAGGAGCAGGCGGCCGCCGGAGAAGGCGCCGCCGGTGATGCCGCTCGGCGGGACGGCGCTGCGCAGCCGAGTCGCCGCCCGGATCGGCGCGGCCGGCGGCGCGTTGGCGGCGCTCACGTCGGCGGCGCGGTAGGCGAGCAGGTCGGAGCCGCTGCTGGTCCAGAGCAACCGCCCGTCGGGCGAGGACTCGACCCACATCGCCTTCGGGATCTCTGCCGGGTCGAGCTTGACGTAGTAGCGCAGTGCCAGCGTGGCCGGGTCGGCGACGCCGATCGAGCCGGTGCCGCAGGTGTTGCCGCCGTTGGGCTGACCCGGCACGTAGCACTCGAACGGGAGCAGCACGCGTCCACCCTCGGCACGGTCGAAGGAGATGTCGCCGATGTGGTTGTAGCCCTCGGCCGCCTTGACGCCGACCGGGATCGCCTGCGGCACGGCGCCGATCTGGGCCAACGAGCGGTTGGTGGAGTAGAGCCCCTCGAAGACGCCGTCGAAGAACAGGCGCGTGCGGTCGCCGGTCACGCCCTGCCAGTACTGGACCGGGACCGAGCTGTAGCCGCTGAGCTGCCAGCGCCCCGGGTCGCGAGCGAGCGCCGGGGCGACGAGGAGCAGGGCGAGCACGAATCCCAGGCAGGCGGTGCGCACGAAGAGCGAGCGAGGCACGAGGCGCAAGCCTATCCAGCTCGCGCCTTGCCTTTAGCTGAACGATCGGTTAAAAATACCTGTCATGGAGACTCTCGAGGAAGCACAAGCACTCCAGACGCTGCTCGACGCGGACATCGACAAGGTCATGGCCGGCCTCGACCGCATCGTCGAGGCCGCCCCCAGCTACGAGCGCCTGTTCAGCCGCTGGGAGAACCAGCACTGGAGCTCCGAGCAGTGGGACTTCACGCGTCGACGCCCAGCAGTGGGCCGGGGACGACTTCTCCGCCGAGGAGAAGGAGTTCGTGCAGTGGTCGATGTCGAGCTTCTTCCTCGGCGAGGAGCGCGTGACCACCGAGCTGCTGCCGTTCGCGATCGCCGCCCCCTCGCACGAGGCGCGCGCCTTCCTCGCCACGCAGATCTCCGACGAGGCGCGTCACATGGTCTTCTTCGACCGCTTCTACCGCGAGGTCTTCGGCGTCGACGCGGAGACGCTCTCGCGCAACCTCGAGCTCCAGCGCCCGCAGATGAACGACGACTGGGGCACGCTCTTCGACGGCATCCTGCACGACTGCGCCGAGGCGCTGCGCAAGGACCCCACCGACATGAGCGCGCTCGTGCGCGGCGTGACCGTCTACATGATCGTGATCGAGGGCACGCTCGCCCTCACCGGCGCACGCTTCATCATCCGCACGCTCAAGGAGCGCGACCTGCTGCCCGGCTTCCGCCAGGGCTTCACCGCCGTCAACCGCGACGAGTCGCGCCACGTCGGCTTCGGCGTCAAGTTCCTCGCCGACTCGATCAAGGCCGACCCGGCGCACGCGCGGACGGTGCAGGAGACGCTCGAGGAGACGCTGCCGATCGGCACGCTCGCGCTCGTCCCGCCCGGCGTCGAGGACCCGTACGACTTCATGACGCCGGTCGGCTACCACTCGTCCGAGATCTTCGAGTACGCGATGCGCTCGCTCTCGAAGAAGCTCGCGGCGATGGGCATGCAGCCCCTTGGCTGAGCCGGCCGCGCGGACCGGGGCGCCCGCCCTCGGGCGCGCGCGAGCGCGTGCTCGAGGCCGCGCATCGAGGTGCTCAAGAGCCGACGGCTACGCCGGACTGACGACGGCCAAGGTCGCCGCCCGCTCGGGTCAGAACAAGGCGCTGATCGCCTACCACTTCGGCTCCAAGCAGGGGCTCGTGAGCGCGGCGGCACGCGAGGTGGCGGAGTCGATCACGGCCGAGGTGCTGAGCGGACTCGAGCAGCACCGACATGCCCGCCGAGATCGTGCGCGGCGTGCTCGACGGCCTCTGGCGCGTGCTCGACCGCGACGAGCGCCTGGCGCGGGTCTACTTCGACCTCGCCGCGGCGGCGGTCGCCGAGCCCGAGGCACGCGCGACGATGCGTGCCATGCGCGCGCTCTGGCGCTCGACCTCGGAGCGACTGCTGCACGGCGCCGGCATGAGCGCCCGTGACGCGGAGGCGGCGAGCGTCGCGACGATCGCCGCGCTCGACGGGCTCGCGCTGGAGTGGCTCGACCGCGGCGAGACCAAGGCGCTCGCACGGGCGCGCGAACGCATCGTGCGGGGCATTTGCGGCTGAACGGGCCGCGCTTCTCGCAACGCCGTTGGGCGACGACGGAGGCGACGTCGCCTCGCGCTACTTCGGGATCTTGAAGGAGACCTTCTTCGTCGACTTCTTCTGGAAGTCGTCGACGAAGGTCAGCGTGCCCTTGTAGGCCCCGGGCGCGAGCTTCTTCTTCGACCAGCCGAGCTTGGCCGTGCCAGCCTCGGTGCGCGCGAGCGAGGCCGTCAGCTTCTTCTTCTTCGGCCCCGTGACCTTGCCGCTGACCCGCGCCGCCTCGAGCAGCTCGAAGCGCGTCGTCGCCTTCTTCGCGCGCACGCTCGTCTTGACGCCCTCGTAGGTGACCGCCACCGTGTCCTCGCCAACCTGGACCGTCCCCTTCATGAACGAGCGGTGCGGCAGGCAGACGTACGCGAAGCGCCCCGGCTTGGTGAAGGTGTGGCTGTAGCTGCCGCCCTTGGCGACGATGTCCGAGTCCCAGCTCTCGGCCTGGCCCTTGACGCTGGTGGCCGTGTGCTCGGCGTCACCGCTGAAGCTCCAGGTGACCGTGTCGCCCGGCTGGACCTGCAGCGCCTTGGGCATGAAGTCGTAGTCGATGACGTCGACCGCCTGCTCGCCGGCTGCGGCCGGGGCGGCGAGGCCGAGGGTGAGCGCGAGCACGGGAGGAAGGAGTCGTCGCAGACGCATCGCACACGTGTATACCCCGCAACCGCCCGATCGATGCGGTGAGCACCCCGTAGGATCACGCTCGCGATGAGCACCCCCGATCTCGTCGACACGCCGGAGCAGGCCGCCGCGCTCGAGCTCGCGCCGCTGCTGGTGCGCGAGCCGCTCGAGCGCTTCCTCGACGAGCACGGCATCGGCGCCGGCGCGCTCGAGGCGGAGCGCATCGGCGACGGCCATTCGAACATCACCTTCCTGGTCCGCCGCGGCGACGCCCGCGCGGTGCTGCGCCGCCCGCCGCGCCCGCCGCTGCCGCCCTCGGCCCACGACGTGCTGCGCGAGGCCCGGCTGCTGAGCGCACTCGCGCCCACGGCCGTGCGCGTGCCGCGCGTGCTCGCGACCTGCGCCGACGAGTCGCTCCTCGGCGTGCCCTTCTACGTGATGGAGGAGGTCCACGGCCACGTGCTCGTCGGCGACGTGCCGTCCGAGCTGGACACGCCGACCGAGCGCCGGCGGATCGGCGAGGAGCTCGTCGACCGCCTGGTCGAGATGCACGCGGTCGACTGGCGCGCCTGCGGGCTGGAGGGCTTCGGCAAGCCGAGCGGCTACCTCGAGCGCCAGCTGCGCCGCTTCAACGGCCTCTGGGAGCACAACAAGACGCGCGAGCTGCCGATCGTGCAGGAGGTCGGCGAGTGGCTGGCCGCCAACCTGCCCGACTCCGGCGAGTCCACGATCGTGCACGGCGACTACCGGCTCGGCAACGTCATGGTCGCCCCCGAGCCGCCCGGCCGCGTGGTCTCGATCTTCGACTGGGAGCTGTCGACGATCGGCGACCCGCTCGCGGACGTCGGCTACCTGACGGTCACCTGGGCCGAGGACGACGATCCGGAGGACACGTCCTTCGCGAGCCTGTCCGCGGTCACGCGGCGCGAGGGCTGGCCGACGCGGCGCGAGCTGATCGAGCGCTACGAGGCCGGCAGCGGTCGCTCGGTGTCGGCGATCAACTGGTATCAGGCGCTGGCGCTGTGGAAGGCGGCGGTGTTCATGGAGGGCAACTACAAGCGCTTCGTCGCCGGCACCTCCGACGACGAGTACCTGAGCTTCTTCGACGAGGGCGTGCCGATGCTCGCCGAGAAGGCGCGCGAGATCGCGCTGTCGGGATGAGCCTGCAGGGACTGCTGGTCGACTACGGCGGGGTCCTGACGACCAACGTCTTCGAGTCCTTTCGCGCCTTCTCGGTCTCGCGCGGGCTGGAGCCGAACGCCGTCAAGGACTTGTTTCGCTCCGAGCCCCGCGCCCGTGAGCTGGTGCGCGGCCTGGAGACCGGCGGCGCTGACCGACGAGCAGTTCGGCGACGGCTTCGGCGAGCTGCTCGGCCTCGAGGACCGGACCGGGATCGTGGCGGACCTGTTCGGCAGCACCGGCCCCGACGAGGCGATGATCGCGGCCATCCGCTCGGCGCGCGGCCAGGGCGTCCGCACCGGGATGATCTCGAACTCGATGGGCTCGGGCATCTACGACCGCGTCGCACTCGACGAACTCTTCGACGCCGTCACGATCTCCGGCGACGTCGGCCTGCACAAGCCCCAGCCGGAGATCTACCGACTGGCCGCCGAGCGCATCGACGTGCCGGTGGAGCAGTGCGTGCTGGTCGACGACCTGCGCGAGAACTGCACCGGCGCCGAGGCCGTCGGCATGACCGCGATCCTGCACCGCGGCGCCGAGACGACGCTGCCGCGCCTGGAGGAGTTGCTCGGCGTGCAGCTCTCGGGCGCGCCGGCGGCGGAGTAGCGATGCTGCTCGTGCTCTGGGACATCGACGGGACGCTGGTCGACGGCGCCGGTCACGGCCGTGACGCCTTCGACGACGCGTTCCGGGCGGTGATGGGCCAGCCGGCGATGCGAGTCGAGATGGCCGGCCGCACCGACCCGCAGATCGCCCTCGAGCTGCTCGGCGGCGACGAGCGACACCTGGCGACCATGCTCGACGAGCTGGCCGCGGCGCTCGACCAGCGCCGCGAGCTGATCCGCGACCAGGGCCGCCCCTACCCCGGCGTGCCCGAGGCGCTCGCCGCGCTGCACGGTCGCGACGACGTCGTGCAGTCGCTGCTGACCGGCAACATCCAGCTCAATGCCGCGCTGAAGGTCGAGGCCTTCGGACTCGAGCGCTGGCTCGACTTCGACGTCGGCGCCTACGGCTCGGACCCGCACGTCGAACGCGCAGACCTCGTCGCCGTCGCGCGCCGGCGCGCAGCCGACAAGTACGGCGAGCCGACCGGTGCCGTGCTGATCGGCGACACGCCCCTGGACGTCGCGGCCGCACGCAGCGCAGGCGCCCGTGCGGTCGCCGTCGCGACCGGCTTCTCCAGCATCGAGGCGCTGCACGAATGCGGCGCGGACGCGGTGCTCGCGAACCTCAGCGACACCGACGCAGCGGTCGCCGCGATCCTCGGCTAGCTCTCGGGAATCTCCATGCGCTCGATCTTGGCGTCCTGCACGGGCTTGTCGCCCGGGCCGGTCTCCGACCCCTCGATCGTGTCCACGACTTCCATCCCGGACACGACGTTGCCGAACACGGTGTGCTTGCCGTCCAACCACGGCGCCGCGTCGGTGGTGACGATGAAGAACTGGCTGCCGTTGGTGTTCGGACCGCGGTTGGCCATCGCCAGCGCGCCGCGCACGATCTTGTGGTCGTTGAACTCGTCCTCGAACTCGTAGCCGGGGCCGCCGGTGCCGGTGCCCTGCGGGCAGCCGCCCTGGATCATGAAGTCCTTGATCACGCGGTGGAAGATGAGGCCGTCGTAGTAGCCGTCGCCGGACAGCTTCACGAAGTTCTCGACGGTCTTGGGAGCGTCCTCGTCGAACAGCTCGAGCACGATCGGTCCGTGGTTGGTGTGCATCGTCGCCTGGCTCATCTGCGTCCCGTCACCTCCAGCCGGAGCTCCACGCCCCGGACTCGCTTTCCGGAAACCTCGTCCGCCACGCGCTGTGCCAGCCCGTCGGGCACCGACACGAAGCTGAAGCGCTGCAGCACGCGCACGTTGCGCACGTCGTCGTTCTCGAGCTTGGTGTGGTCGACGATCGCGCCGACGATGTCCGCCGGCTCGATGCCGTCGCCCTCGCCTGCGCCAACCACGAGCTTCGCGTAGCTGACGCCCTCGCGGGCGTTGGGCTTGGTGTGGCGCGGACGGCGCGTCTCGCGATCGCCGCGAGGCCGGCGGCGACGTGGGCGCTCGCCCCGCTCGGCGGCGTCCATCCCGGCCTCGTCGCGCTCCGGCGCGTCGGCCTCGGCAGCGGGCTGCTCGGCGGCGTCGGTCTCGGGCTCGCTCTCCTCGGAGCCGCCCGCGTCGCGCTCGGGGTCGACGGATGCCAGACGACGACTCCGGCGCCTGCGCGTGGGACGCTCGCTGCTCCGCTCGCCCTCGTCCGCGCTGCCCTCGGCGCTTGGCTCGGCGTCCACGTCCCGGTCGGGGGCGTCCTTCGCGTCCGGCCTGCGACGGCCGCCGCCGCCGTTGGCAGACCACTCGTCCATCTCGGTCTTGGCGTGCTTCTCGATCGCCTCGAGGTCGCGGCGCTGCTTGGGCGTGATCAGCGTGATCGCGCGGCCGCTCTCGCCGGCACGCCCGGTGCGCCCGATGCGGTGCACGTACACGTCCGGCGAGTTGGGGATGTCGTAGTTGACGACGTGGCTGACCCCGGTGATGTCGAGCCCGCGGGCCGCGACGTCGGTCGCCACCAGCAGTCTCTCGCGGCCGGACTTGAAGGCGATCATCACGCCGTCGCGCTGGCCCTGGGAGAGGTCGCCGTGCAGCGCCTTGACGCGCACGCCGGCGTCGCCGAGCCGGCGCGCGAGACGGTCGACGCCGATCTTGGTGCGCGCGAACACGATCGCCTGCGTGGGGCGCTCGGCCTTGAGCACGCTGACGAGCGTCTCCGGCTTCTCGCGGTCCGGGACCTCGAGGTAGAACTGCTCGACGGTGTCGATCGTGAGCGTCGCGGCGCGCACCTTGATCTCCGTCGGGTCGTGCATGAACGTGTCCGCCAGGCGTCTGATCTCCGGCGGCACGGTGGCGCTGAACAGCGCCGTCTGACGGCCGGCGGGACAGCGGCGCAGGATCGTCTCGACGTCCTCGAGGAAGCCGAGGTCGAGCATCTCGTCGGCCTCGTCGAGCACCACGTAGCGAGCGCTGTCGAGGTAGAGGTGGTGCCGGTTGATCATGTCCAGCACCCGGCCGACGGTGCCGACCACGATCTGGGCGCCGTTCTTCAGGCGCGAGGCCTGGTCGCGGATCGGCGCGCCGCCGAAGACGGCGACGACCGAGAGGCCGCGCCCCTCGCCGTAGGCGCGCAGCGCCTGGGTCACCTGGATGCAGAGCTCGCGCGTCGGCGTCAGCACGATCGCCTGGACGTCGGGGTCGGTCGGATCGGCGTAGTCGACCATCGGCAGGCCGAAGGCGGCAGTCTTGCCCGTGCCCGTCTGGGCCTGTCCGATCACGTCCAGTCCGTCGCGCAGGAGCGGGATCGTCTGCTCCTGGATCGGGGTCGGGCGCTCGTAGCCGAGGTGGCGCAGCGCTTCGAGAGTGGGCTCGCTGAGCCCCAGGTCGGCAAAGGTCGTCATGAGTCGGTGTGGCTTCCTGTCTATCGGTGCGGGTCCAGCAACAGCTTCCCGCTCGTGCGCCGGCCCTGGAGATCCTCGTGGGCGCGGCGAATGTCACTGAGAGGATACGTACCGCCGACGTGTGGGCGCAGCTCGCCCCTTTCCACGCGCGCGAAGAGGTCCGCCAGCGGCTCCTCCATCATGTCCCGGCGACCGAGGCAGTGCATCAGCCAGAAGCCGACGACGGCCCGGCTCTTGCGCATCAGGCGCCCGGTCTCGAGCGAGTTCTGCTCGCGGCTGGCGATGCCGTAGGCGACCAGGCGCCCGAACGGCGCCAGCGCCTCCAGGCAGGCGTCGAAGACGCGCCCGCCGGACATCTCGAGCACCACGTCGACCGACTTGCCGCCGTTGGCCTCGCGCAGCGCGCCGGTCAGGTCCTCGACCTCGGAGTCGATCGCCGCGTCCGCGCCGAGCTCGAGGCAGCGGGCGCGCTTCTCCTCGCTGCTGGCGGTCGCTATCACGCGACCGGCGCCGAACGGCTTGGCCAGTTGCAGCGCCAGGTTGCCGACGCCGCCGGCTCCCGAGATCACGACCACGCTCTCGCCCTGCGCCAGCTTCGCCGAGGTGCGGAACAGGTGCCAGGCGGTCAGGCCCTGGACCACCATCGCCAGCGCCGCCCCGTCGTCGACGCCGTCGGGGATCGGGAACGTGGTCGCGCGCGGGGCCGCCACGCGCTCGGCGTAGCCCCCGTTCGCCACCAGCGCGAGCACGCGCCGACCGTCCGGATCGGTGCCGGCGACCTCGCCGCCCATCACCAGCCGCAGCTGCTGCTTGGCCAGGTACGAGTTCTCGCGCTGGTGGGTGTCGGCGAAGTTCATCCCGGCCCGGTTGACCTCGATCAGCACCTCGTGCGGCCCCGGCTCGGGATCGGGCAGGTCCACGACCTGCAGCACCTCGGGTCCACCGAACTCCTGGATCTGCACCGCGCGCATGCCCCGGACCCTAACCGCCTCACTCGAAGACGACGAACTGCGCGACGTCGTGGTGCTCCTTGCGAATCTGATCCGGGGTGATCTCGGCCCGCTCGAGGACGCCCAGCCTCCGCGGATCGCGAGCAGCGGCCTCGGAGGCCTCCTTCGACGGCCAGAGGTTGACGATCATCAATCCGCCGTCCGTCTTCGCACCGGCGTGCAGGACCAGGCCATGGTCACGGCCGACTCCGTCCATCACGTCCGAGTACCTCCGGTAGTCGTCGAGGAGCTGCTCGCCGTCGCCGGAGAATCGCGCGATGGTGAGGTAGCCCGTGTCGAACTTCCGTACCGGGCGCTCGTCCTGGTCGGCCTGCTCGAGCGCGTCCTCGATCGATCGCGTGATCTCGATCCCATGCGCCTCCGCAAGGGCGAGCACCTCGTCCTGGCGGTGTGCGCGGTCCCCGCCGAGATCGCCGACGGCGCGAGCGAACCCCTCCATCATCTCCCCTGGCGAGAAGACGACGACGGCTTCGGCGTCCTCGTCCGACTCGTTGCGGATGGTGTGCTCGAGCCCGCCCCCGATCGGGACGACCGTGCCCGGGCCCGCAACCGTGCGGCTCACGGCGCCGTCCTCGCCCTCGAGGTAGACGGCGAGCTCACCGCTGCGCACGCGATAGAGCTCGAACGGGTCGTGACGGTGGAGCATCGGCGGCCCGCCGCCCGGAGGGATCCGGACGTCGAACACGGCGACCTCGCCCGCGCTCTGTCGGCTCGTCAGCTCGAAGCGGATCCGATCGCGTCCCACCGCGATCTCGTCTGCGGGCGTCGATTCCCGGGTCTGCAGAGATGTGGTCACCGGCATCCTTTCTCGTCGTGGACGGATAAGACAGGTAAACTGTCTATCTCCGCACACGATAGACAGGCAGCCTGCCCAATGTCAAGCGAACCTCGAGCGACCTCCGGACATAGCCCTTCGAAGAACCTGGCGCTCCTGCTGCGGGAGCCGTTCCGGGCCGGGACCGAGCTGCTCCACCGGCGCTTCGCCGAACGCGGCCACCCCGAGATCCGCCCGCCCCACGGGAACGTCATGCAGTTCCTGGACGACGAGGGGACCCGGGTCAGCGCGCTCGCCGAGAGGGCACAGATCACCAAGCAGTCGATGGCGGAGCTGGTCGCTCACCTGGAGCGGCTCGGCTACGTCGAGCGAGTGCCCGACCCGAGCGACCGGCGAGCGAAGCTGGTTCGGGCCACGCCGCGGGGAAGGCAGCTCTACGCGATCGCCCGAGAGGTCGTGGCCGAGATCGAGGCGGAATGGACGCAGCGAATCGGCAAGGCCAAGATGCGCCGGCTGCGCGAGCTGCTCGAGGAGCTCAACGCAGCCCTGTAGCCCGCCAGCCGGCGACGCCGGGCAGGAGCAGTGGGTAGCCTTCCGCGCCCTATGAGCCTGGTAGTGGTCGGATCGATCGCCTTTGACGCCGTCAAGACGCCCTTCGGCGAGCGCGAGCGCATGCTCGGCGGCTCGGCGACCCACTTCTCGCTGGCGGCAAGCTACTTCACCGACGTGCGCGTCGTCGGCCCGGTCGGCGACGACTTCGGCGACGAGGAGTACGCGACGCTGCACGACCGCGGCGTCAACACCGACGACATCGAGCACGTGTCCGGCGGCAAGACCTTCTTCTGGCGCGGCCACTACGAGTACGACCTCAACACCGCGCACACCGACGACACGCAGCTGAACGTCTTCGGAGACTTCGAGCCGAAGCTCTCGGACGCGTCGAAGGCCTCGGACCTGCTGTTCCTGGCGAACATCCAGCCCGACCTCCAGCGCGAGGTGCGCGAGCAGGTGCCGGACGCCAAGCTCGCCGGCCTCGACTCGATGAACCTCTGGATCGACATCGCGCGCGACTCGCTCGTACGCACGATCGGCGGCGTCGACATCGTCTTCCTCAACGACGCCGAGATCCGCATGCTGACCGAGCAGCCGAGCCTGGTGCGCGCCGCGCGCGAGCTGATGGCGATGGGTCCGCGCGTGGTGGTCGCCAAGCAGGGCGAGTACGGCGCTGCGCTGTTCACCGAGAACGGCTTCTTCGCACTGCCGGCCTTCCCGCTCGAGACCGTCATGGACCCCACCGGCGCGGGCGACTCGTTTGCCGGCGGCTTCCTCGGCTACCTCGCCTCCCAGGGCTGCGCCCAGGACGAGGCGACGCTGCGCCGCGCGATGACCTACGGCTCCACGGTCGCCTCCTTCTGGGTCGAGCAGTTCGGCTGCGAGCGCGCCCGCACCCTCACCCGCGACGAGATCGACGCGCGCTTCGAGGAGTTCCGCCACATGACGTCGATCGAGCCGGTCCCCGCCCGGGGCTGAGCCCGTGCCACCATCCGACGGATGGGTTCGGTCCTGTCCGTCAACCTCGCCGACGTGCGCACCATCGAGCGCCGTGGCCGGCAGGTGCGCACCGGCATCTGGAAGCTGCCGGCACAGGGACGGGTCCAGGCCGGTCCCCTGGGGCTCGAGGGCGACGTCCAGGCCGACCGCACGGTGCACGGCGGCGTCGACATGGCCGTCTACGCGTACGCACGCGAGGAGCTCGACTGGTGGGAGCGCGAGCTCGGGCGACCGCTCGAGCACGGCACGTTCGGCGAGAACCTGACCGTCGAGGGCATCGACGTGACGGGCGCGCTGGTCGGCGAGCGCTGGCAGGTCGGCGAGGTGCTGTGCGAGGTGTCCGCGCCACGCATCCCCTGCTGGAAGCTCGGCGTGCGCATGGACGACCCACGCTTCCTGAAGCGCTTCGCGCAGGCGCGGCGCACCGGCGCCTACCTGCGCGTGCTGGAGCCGGGCACAACCGGCGCCGGCGACGCGGTCGAGGTCGTCGAGCGACCGGAGCACGAGGTCAGCGTGCGGCTGGTCGCCGAGGCGATGCTGCACGACCGAGCGCTCGCTCCGCGCCTGCTCGTCGCACCTCAGTTGCCAGCTGACGTACGCCAGTGGGCCGAGGCCCAAGACGCCGCCTAGATCGGCGTTCGTGCCGGCCCTGTTCGCGACTTCCCAACCCGGGTACCATCGCCCCATGAGCGGCAGCGCCTGGGGCTTCGTCTGGCTGATGCTGATCTTGAAGATCCCGATCGCCGCGCTGCTCTACCTCGTCTACTGGGCCATCAAGCAGGACGGCGAGCCGATCGTCGACGACGGCGAGGGTGGCGGCGGTCAGCGCATCGACACCGGCCCCCGCATCCGCCCGCCGCAGCCGCCACGGCGCGGCCCGCACGGCGATCCGGCGCCGAGTCCGCCGGAGCGCACGCGCCCCGCGCGCGGCCGACCGCACGTCCCCGCCGGACACCGGTAGTAGATTTCCCGCCGTGAACGCGTTCCATGTCTGCGGCGGCATCCTCGTCCTCTGGGCGGTGCTGGTCTCCGTGATGGGCATCGTGAGCGAGGACTTCCCCAAGAGCGACGGCGTCGCACGCCTCGTCAGCGGCATCTCGGTGATCCTCGTCGCGGCGGCCATCGGCACGGCGATCTACACCTCCGCCACCGAGGAGCACGAGGGCGGCGACGAGGGCGAGCACGCCCTCGTGCTACCGATCTGAGCCGATGCCCGAGGACGACGGCGTCGCCGTCCACTACCTGTCCCTGCAGCGGGGCACGCCGGTCTACGACTCGGCCGACGTCCAGGTCGGCACGCTCGTCGACGTGCTCGACAACGCCCGTGAGGCGATCCTCGACGGCCTCGTCGTCGAGACGCCCGACGGCAAGCGGCACTTCGTGGACGCGCCCGAGGTCAAGCGCACGGCCGAGCGCGCGGTGACGCTCACGATCACCGCAGACGAGGTCGCGCAGCTGCCGCCACCCCAGTCCGGACCTGCGTTCGGCGCCGAGCTGAACAAGCTGTTCCGCGGCTTCCGCAAACGCTGAGACCGCAGCCCGAGCCTGGCTTCCGTCACAATCTCCGGGTAGGCGAGGAAGTCGACGAGTCTTAGGAGACGGGATGGCGGAGCAGGAGACCCAGCAGGAGGACGGCGGCGGTGTAGCCGTGGCCCGGGACACGGTCACGATCACCGACAACCGCACGGGTCAGAGCTACGAGCTCGAGGTCAACGACGGGACCATCAAGGCGATGGACCTGCGCCAGATCAAGGTGTCGGAGGACGACTTCGGCCTGATGGCCTACGACCCGGCGTTCACGAACACGGCGTCGTGCCGGAGCTCGGTGACGTACATCGACGGCGAGGCCGGCGTGCTCGAGCACCGCGGCTACCCGATCGAGCAGCTGTGCGAGAAGTCGACCTACCTCGAGGTCGCCTACCTGCTCATCTACGGCGAGCTGCCGACCCAGGAGCAGCTCGACGAGTGGGTGTTCGAGATCACCCACCACACCTTCGTCCACGAGAACATCAAGAAGTTCGTCGAGGGCTTCCGCTACGACGCCCACCCGATGGGGATGCTGCTGGCCACCACCGGCGCGCTCTCGACCTTCTACCCGGACGCCAAGCACATCGACGAGGAGCAGGAGCGGCACATGGCCGCCGTGCGCCTGATCGCGAAGATGCCGACGCTGGCCGCCTTCGCCTACCGCCACAACCTCGGGCTGCCCTACGTCTACCCGGACAACGACCTCTCGCTACGCCGGGCAACTTCCTCTCGATGATGTTCAAGATGACCGAGGTCAAGTACGACCCGGACCCGCGGCTCGAGAAGGCGCTCGACGTGCTCTGGATCCTGCACGCCGACCACGAGCAGAACTGCTCGACGAGCGCGGTGCGCAGCGTCGGCTCCTCGGACGTCGATCCCTACTCGGCCGTCGCCGCCGGCGTGGCCGCGCTCTACGGCCCGCTGCACGGCGGCGCCAACGAGCAGGTGCTGAAGATGCTCGACCGCATCGGCACGGTCGAGAACATCCCGGACTTCCTCCAGGGCGTGAAGGACCGCAAGGAGAAGCTGATGGGCTTCGGCCACCGGGTCTACAAGAACTACGACCCGCGCGCCCGCATCATCAAGGAGCACGTCGACGCGGTCTTCGAGGTCACCGGCAAGAACCCGAAGATCGACATCGCGACCGAGCTGGAGAAGCACGCGCTCGACGACGACTACTTCGTCGACCGCAAGCTCTACCCGAACGTCGACTTCTACTCCGGGCTGATCTACGAGGCGCTCAACCTGCCGCCGGACATGTTCACGGTGATGTTCGCGATCCCGCGCACCTCGGGCTGGATCGCCCAGTGGCGCGAGATGCGCGAGGACGAGGCGACGAAGATCGCCCGGCCGCGCCAGATCTACACCGGCGCGCGCGAGCGCGACTACGAGCCGGTCGCCGACCGCGAGCAGCTGTCAGAGAAGCCGGTCGCCGAGACCAACACGATCAATCCGGTCGCGAACCCGTAGTGCGGCTCAGACCCGGAACACGGGCACGAGCCGCTTCTCGTGCTCGGCGTCGATCCGGGCCACCACCTCGAGGTGCTCCTCGAGGCCCGAGCCGCGCAGCTTGGTCGCCAGCAGCTCGTCGATCTGGAACAGGCCGGACGAGTTGTTCATCGCGATCTCGATCGTCACCGCGCTTGTCCTCGCCGGGCTCGATCGTGACCTCGTCGATCGCGGCCGCCGAGAGCGAGTGGATGTTCGGGCGGCGGGTCTCGAACGGCACGCGCGAGCGGCCGGAGGCCATGTCGAGCGCGTCCGCCACGCGCACGACGCCGGCCTCGATCGTGAGCGGGTCGCCGCGGCGGCGGTGGCCGATCACCGCGTGCAGCGACTCGGCGACGACCACCGTGCGCTCGGGCTCCTCGTAGATCCCCTCCAGCAGCGCCGGCAGCCGCTCGGCGGCGAGGAAGAGGCTGTAGGCCTCGTGGTCGGTGCGGTGGATCGACATGCCGGTGTCGTGGAACAGGCAGCCGGCGGCGATCACGACCTCGGCGTCGCGCGCGCTTCAGGCCGTGGTCGGCGCACCATCGCCGGCTCGACCCCGGCGCGCTCGAGCAGCCGGAACAGCCGCAGCGCGATGTTGGCCACGATCTGGACGTGCACCCAGGAGTGGTCGGACATGCCCAGGCGCTCGGCGAACGTCTGCTGCATGTACCACCAGCCGCGCAGGCGCTGGTCGGCGTTGGCCGCGGCGAGCAGCGCCTCCAGCTTGCGGTTGCCGCGGGTCGGGACGCGGATGTCGAGCTCGGGCACGTCCATGTCTACGCTTGTCAGTGTGGACCCGCTGGTGGACGGTCACGGACGCCGGATCTCCGATCTGCGCGTGTCGGTCACCGACCGCTGCAACTTCCGCTGCCAGTACTGCATGCCGGCCGAGGGCCTGCCCTGGCTCGAGCGCGAGGCGATCCTGAGCTTCGAGGAGATCGAGCGGCTGGTCGCGCTGCTGGCGGCGATGGGCGTGAGCGACCTGCGTCTGACCGGCGGCGAGCCGCTCGTGCGGCGCGACTTCCCGGCGCTGGTGGCGAAGCTGGCGCGCGTGGCGGGCATCGAGGACCTCTCGCTGACCACCAACGGCTACCTGCTCGAGCGCGACGCGGACGCGCTCGTGGCGGCCGGGCATCAAGCGCGTCAACGTCTCGATCGACTCGCTCGCAGCGCGACCGCTTCTTCCAGATGACCCGCCGCGACTCGCTGCCGCAGGTGCTGCGCGGGCTGGAGGCGATCGGCCGCCACCCCTCGGTCACGCCGGTCAAGGTCAACGCCGTGGCGATGCGCGACTTCACCGAGCAGGAGGCGCTGCCGTTCGCCGAGTTCGCCCGCTCGACCAGCTACCAGGTGCGCTTCATCGAGTTCATGCCGCTCGACGGCGACCAGCTCGTGGACGCCCGACTCGGTGCTGACCGGCGAGGAGCTGCGCGCGATCATCGATCGGGTCACCCGCTGGAGGAGCAGCCGCGCGAGCCGCACTCGACCGCGCGGGTCTACCGCTTCGCCGACGGCCAGGGCGAGATCGGCTTCATCAACCCGGTCTCGGAGCCCTTCTGCGGGGACTGCAACCGCATCCGGCTGACCGCCGAGGGGAAGCTGCGCACCTGCCTCTTCTCGCTGCACGAGACCGACCTGCGCGAGCCGCTGCGCAGCGGCGCCACCGACGCCGAGCTCGAGACGATCGTCCGCGACGCGGTCTGGCGCAAGGAGCTCAAGCACCACGTCGGCGAGCCCGGCTTCCGCCAGCCGCCGCGCACGATGAGCGCCATCGGCGGCTGAGGCCGCAACCGTGTCATCCTCCGCCGATGCGCCCGCGGGGACGGTCGAGCGACGAATGACCCGCTCGCGCTACACCGTCACGGTGCGCAGCGGCTCGAAGGTCAAGCGCGAGCGCTTCCAGGCGCTGGACGACGCGCTCGCGGCGATGGAGCGAGCGCGGTCGAGGAGCTGGTGCGCAGCGCCAAGCGCAAGCCGACGGGGGGTGGCGCTTTCCGCCGCATCGAGCCGGTGCAGCAGGTCGCGGCGCGCCTCGAGCTGCGCGGCCCCGGGCGGCTGCGAGCGGGGGTGGACGTGCGCGGCGACGGGTCGAGCGAGGCGTTCACGGGGCGCATGCGCCGGGAGGTCGTGGCGCAGCGAGATGGAGAATCGCCCTACGGCGCGCTCCGACGACGGTTGCTCCGAGCATGAGCGACCGGCGCTGGCGCGTGCCGCTGCCGCGCGGCGCCGAGCCGCCATACCGCGTCTTCGTCAACGCCGTCGAGCAGCGCCAGGGCGAGGACTACCGGGTCGAGGACGACGTGCTCGTGTTCGAACGGCCGCTGGAGAAGGAGCGCATCGGCGTCGGGCGCTGGACGGCGATGTTCCTCGGGCTCTGGGGCTCGTACGGCAAGAACGACGCCGTCGACGTGCACTACCACCTGCACGGCAAGCAGCTCGTGGCCACCAATCTCGACATCGTCGGGCCCGGCGACCAACCTTGACATGATCGTGTCAAGGTTCTAGTCTCAGCGCCCATGCGCATCGACCAGATCCTCGAGCGGCGCCGACCCGTCTTCTCGTTCGAGTTCTTTCCGCCCAAGACCGACGAGGGCCAGGCCACGCTCGAGCAGACGCTGACGGTGCTCGCCGGCGACCAGCCCGACTACGTCTCGGTCACCTACGGCGCCGGCGGCACGACGCGCAACCGCACGCTCGAGATCACGCGCTCGATCAAGCAGGACCTCGGCGTCGAGGCGATGGCGCACCTGTCCTGCGTCGGCGAACCACGCGAGCGGCTGGTCGAGCTGCTGCGCGACATCGAGGCGGCCGGCATCGAGAACGTCCTGGCGCTGCGTGGCGATCCCCCCCGCGGCGAGACCGAGTGGACGCCCCACCCCGGCGGCCTGCACTACTCGGTCGAGCTGATCGAGCTGATCCGCTCGCAGTTCGACGTCTGCGTCGGCGCGGCCTGCTTCCCGGAGGTCCACCCCGACGCGCCCGACCGCGCCGCCGACCTCGGCTACGCGCGCGCCAAGGTCGAGGCCGGCGCCGGCTTCCTGATCACCCAGCTGTTCTTCGACAACGAGCTCTTCTTCGACTTCGTCGAGGACGCTCGCGCGGCCGGCATCGACGTGCCGATCATCCCGGGCATCATGCCGATCACCAACGCCGGCCAGGTCCGGCGCTTCACCGAGATGTGCGGCGCCACGATCCCGGACGAGCTCGAGCAGCAGCTCGACGCGCGCGGCGACGATTCCGAGGCGGTCGCGGAGCTGGGCGTGGCCTACGCGACGCTGCAGTGCTCGGACCTGCTGGCGCGCGGCGCACCCGGCATCCACTTCTACACGCTCAACCGCTCGCCGGCCACGCGGGCGATCCTCGCCGCGCTGCGTGCCGCGCACCCCTGGACGCGCGCGACGGCCGCCGTCTGAGCGACGGCGCCAGCTCGTGGAAGAGGGTGCGGACGCCGCTCTCGCGGCAAGAGCGACGGCTGCCGAGAACCGTTAATCAGCAAGCTCACCGGAGGGAAGTCGGCGATGTCTTGCTGTCCCCGCCAAAGGCGAAAGGGCGCCCGCGCTTTGGGTTCTACCCCACTCAGCGCGTACTAATCAACCGGTCGGCTGATAGCTGAGAGCTTCTCACGCATGATGCTGCCAAAAAGCTGCGTTCTCCGGCAAGAATTCCCCGCTCAGGCCGACAATCGCCAGCGATCGACGCCGTTGTCGCTCTCCGGCTCGGCCTCCTCGCGCACCTGCAGGTGCTGCAGGTAGACCATCGTCTCGCCCATCGCCCAGACCGTTCTGAGCGGGTTGGGCGGCTCGCCCTCGAGCAGCGAGGGCACGATCTCGAAGCCCGTCTTGGGTCCGTCGGCGAGCGCGCGGCGGACCCGTTCGATGCGGTCGAGCACGGTGGCGCGGTTGGCCTCGGC
Organism: uncultured Thermoleophilaceae bacterium; assembly: GCA_963846505.1. Classification (GTDB taxonomy): domain Bacteria; phylum Actinomycetota; class Thermoleophilia; order Solirubrobacterales; family Thermoleophilaceae; genus JACVRW01. Next base: position 795,626 of record CAWJWD010000006.1, read on the forward strand.
CAGCTCGCGCGCGCCGCGCACCGGGCGGCCGTGGCCGGCGAGGATCAGGTCGACGTCGAGGCCGTCGACCACGTCGAGGCTGTGCAGGAACTCGCCGGCGGGGTCGGGCGAGTTGCCGTAGTCGTAGTAGGGCGAGACCTTGCCGAGCAGATGGTCTCCGGAGAGCAGCAGCCTGCGCTCGGGCTGGTGCAGCACGACGTGCGACGGCGCGTGCCCAGGCGTCTCGTGCACCTGCCAGACGCCGAGGTCGGTCTCGACCTCGACGCCGTTGACGAGCTCCACGTCCGGCTCAACGAGCCCGGCGACGCCGCTCTTCTGGCTGCCGCGCGCCGTGGCCAGGCCCTCGATCACCTCGTCCGGCACGCCGTTGCGGCGCGCGCCGTCGAGCCGCCGCTGGAACGCACCCTCGGGGTCGACGATGTAGTTGCGCATGTGGTCGAGGTCCGGGTGGATCCAGAGTTGGCAGCCCGTCGCCTCGACGATCGGCTTGGCGAGGCCGTAGTGGTCGGAGTGGGCGTGCGTGCAGACCACGAGCCGGATGTGCTCGATGCGCAGGCCGGCCTGCTCCAGGGCGAGCTCGAGCTGCCGCTGGCCGCCGGGGCCGTAGATGCCGGTGTCGACCAGCACGACGCCGTCGCCGGCGGCGATCGCCCAGGCGTTGCCGTGCGGCACCCCCGGCCAGGGCAGCGGCATGCGCAGGCGCCACAGGCCGGGCAGCACGCGATCCGCGCGCGCCAGCTCTCGCTTGCGAGTCACGGCCCGATCATCGCAGTCCCCGCTGGGCGCGTGCCGCTTCAGGCCGGGTCGATCAGCACGCCCGGGTTGAGGAGCGCGTCCGGATCCAGCGACCGCTTCGCCGCGCGCAGCACCTCGGCGAACGGCTCGGGTCGCTGGCGGTCGTACCAGGGCCGATGGTCGCGACCGACCGCGTGGTGATGGGTGATCGTGCCCCCGGCGCCGACGATCGCCTCGCCCGCGGCCTGCTTGACGTCCTCCCACTGCCGCAGCTCGTCGCCGCGGCGGGCAGGCGCCAGCACCGTGAAGTACGGCGCGGCGCCGTCGGGGTAGGCGTGCGTGAGCCGGCAGGTGACCGTGCCTGCGCCGAGCGCTTCCTGGGTGCGCTCCCGCACGGTCGCGACGAAGTCCTCGAAGCGGTCCCAGGTGATCGCCGTCTCGAAGGTCTCGGCGAGCACGCCGCCCGCGATCAGCGTGTCGCGCAGGTAGGGCGCCTGGAGGAAGGCGGCACGCCATGCGCCCTCGCCTCCTCCCTCCTTGGCACCACCCTCCCGCTGCTCCCAGCGACCGCCGACGTCGGCGCACAGCTCCAGCCCGCGCGCGAGCGCCGCGTCCACGGGGTGGTCGGCCGACTCGAAGCCGAGCACGAGCAGCGCCTGGCCCGCGCCCGCCGCGCCGGTCAGCGCCGCTTCGCCCGGGTCGAGCAGGCGGCAGTTCGAGGGATGCAGCCCGGACTGCGCGAGCGCCCGCACCGCAGCCGCACCGCGCTCGAAGGAGTCGAAGCTGACGCTGGCCGAGGCGCGGAAGGTCGGCCGCGGGCGCACGCGGACCCAGGCCTCGGTGATCACGCCGAGGATCCCCTCCGAGCCGATCAGCAGGCGATCCGGGCTCGGGCCGGCGCCGGAGGCCGGCAGCCGGCGGCTCTCCCAGACGCCGTTCGGCGTCAGCGCGCGCACGGACTCGACGAGGTCGTCGATGTGCGTCGCGAGCGTGGCGAAGTGGCCGCCGGCGCGGGTGGCCACCCAGCCGCCGAGCGTGGAGTACTCGAACGACTGCGGGTAGTGACGCAGCGTCAGCCCGTGCTCGCGCAGCTGGTCCTCGAGCCCCGGACCGGTCGCACCCGCCTGGATGCGTGCCGCCTGCGAGACGGGATCGACCTCCAGCACGCGATCGAGCCGGCGCAAGTCGATCGTGACAACGCCCGCGTAGCCGTCGCCGACCAGCGGCTCGACGCCGCCGACGACGCTCGTGCCGCCTCCGAACGGGATCGCGGCCGCGCCGGCGTCCGCGCACCAGGACAGCACGGCCTCGAGCTCGGCCTCGTCGCCGGGGTGGGCGACCACGTCGGGCGGGTGGTCGAACTGGCCGCGGAAGCCGCGCACGACGTCGCGGTAGGACTTGCCGTAGGCGTGGGCGGCCCGCTCGTAGAGGTCGTCGCGGCAGATCGCGGCGAGCGACGCGGGCGGCGTCAGCCGCGGCGGCGCGAGCTCCAGGTCCTCGAGCGCGACCGGCCGCTCGACCTCCGCGGGCTCGAAGCCGAGGTGGGCGCGGGCGGCGGCCGCGACGGCCTCGACCTCCGCGGGCGGTGGCTGCTGGTCCTCGAAGCCCCAGCCCCAGAACTTCCTTCGGCGTGACGTTGGCGTTTCCACGAGTCCGAAGACTGCCAGTCCAGGTAATACAGTTGACGCACGGGATGGCCACCCAAGCGACGACTACGCAGATAACGATGCCCGCGATGGGCGAATCGGTGACCGAGGGCACCGTGCTCGAATGGCTCAAGGGCGTCGGAGACACGGTCACTCGGGACGAGCCCCTGGTCGAGGTCTCGACCGACAAGGTCGATGCAGAAGTCCCTGCACCGGCCACCGGCACGCTGACGAAGATCCTCGTCGAGGCCGATCAAGTCGTACAGGTGGGCGCAGTGCTCGGCGAGATCGAAATCAGCGACGGATCGGCCCCGGCGGAGGATTCCCCGCCGAGCGACGCGTCGCCGGCCGGCGAAGGAAACGGGGCGACCGGCAACGGCGGCTCCTCCGGCGGCGCGGAGCAGTCCGAGGGCGAGGCCCAGATCGTCGAGGTCACCTTCCCCGAGATGGGCGACTCGGTGGCCGAGGGCACCGTGCTCGAGTGGCGCGTGCAGCCCGGCGACAGCGTCGCCGTGGACGACCCGCTGGTCGAGATCTCCACCGACAAGGTCGACGCCGAGGTGCCGTCGCCGGTCGCCGGCACGATCCGGGAGCTGCTGGTCGGCGCCGACGAGACCGTCGCCGTCGGCACCGTCCTCTGCCGCATCGCCGCCGGGGCCGGGGCCGGGGCCGGAGCCGCGCCGGGACCGACCCAGCCGGCCGCCGCCCCCGCCGAGCCCGCGGCCACGGCGCCCGTCGGTGCACCGGCGCCGGGCGGCAACGGCGACGCCAACGCCACCCCCGTCGCCGCGCGCATGGCGAGCGCGCACGGGATCGACCTCGCCGCCGTGAGCGGCTCCGGGCCGCGCGGGCGGATCACCAAGGAGGACGTCCAGGCCGCGATCGACGGCAACGGCAGCGCAGCAGCCAAGCCGGCTGCCGCCGCGCCGCCGGCCGCACCCGAGGGCGCCGAGGTCAAGCCGATCCGCGGCCCCGCCGCCACGCTCGCCCGCTTCATGGACGAGAGCCGCTCGATCCCGACGGCCACCAGCTTCCGCACCGTCACCGTCGACGTGCTCGACGCCCGCCGCAAGGAGCTCAAGGCGAGCGGCAAGAAGCTCAGCTTCACCCACCTGATCGCCTGGGCGATCGTCAGGGCCGCCGGCGAGATGCCGGTGATGGGCAACGCCTACGGCGAGCAGGACGGCAAGCCGGTGCGGATCGTGCCCGGCCCCGTCAGCCTCGGCCTGGCGGTCGACGTCGAGCGCAAGGACGGCAGCCGTTCGCTGGTCGTGCCGGTCGTCCACGGCGCCGGCGCGCTGACGTTCGCCGACTTCGTCGCCCGCTACGACGAGCTCGTCGTGGGCGCGCGCGACAACACGCTCCGGCCCGACGCCTACGCCGGCGCGAACATCAGCCTCACCAACCCCGGCGGGATCGGGACCGTCGCCTCGGTGCCGCGCCTGATGCCCGGCCAGGGCACGATCGTCGCCACCGGCGCGATCGGCTACCCGCCCGGCCTGCAGCGCGCGAACCCCGAGCAGCTGCGCGAGCTCGGCGTGCAGAAGGTCATGACGATGACCAGCACCTACGACCACCGCGTGATCCAGGGCGCCGAGTCCGGCGCCTTCCTGCGCCTGGTCGACCAGCTGCTGCAAGGCGGGCACGGCTTCTACGAGGAGGTCTTGGAGGCGCTCGGCCTGCCGGCACGCATCGAGGGTGCCGCGGGCATGGCGCCCGTCACAGCCGACGAACCCGTGCCCGCCACCGTCACGCCGGCCGCGCCGCCGGTCGCCGACGCCGCCCTGCTGCAGGCGGTGCAGGGCGCCACGTCGCTGGTCAAGGCCCACCGCATGCACGGCCACCTCGCCGCGCAGCTCGACCCGCTCGGCTCCGAGCCGGTCGGCGACCCGGCGCTCGACGCCGCCACCGTGCACCTGACCGAGGGCCTGATGCGCCGCATCCCGGCCTCGGTGCTGCGCGTCGCCGTGCCGGGCGAGACCTTCGCCGAGGCGCTGCCGGCGCTGCACGACACCTACACCGGCACGATCGCCTACGAGATCGAGCACATCTCCGACCACGAGCAGCGCGTCTGGCTGCGCCAGGCGATCGAGTCCGGCGCCTACCGCGACCCGCTCGACGCCGACGGCAAGCGCTGGCTGCTCGGCCGCCTGTCGCAGGTCGAGGCGCTCGAGGCCTACCTGCACAAGGCGTTCCTGGGCAAGAAGCAGTTCTCGATCGAGGGCCTCGACGCGCTCGTGCCCGTGCTCGACGTGACCATCAACGGCGCGGCCGAGGCCGGCGCGCGCGAGGTGATCGTCGGCATGGCCCACCGCGGCCGCCTGAACGTGCTCGCGCACACCGTCGGGCGCAACTACGCCGCGCTGCTGGCCGAGTTCGAGGGCGAGCAGTCGCTCGGCGTCGACACCGCCCAACCCGAGGGCGGCACCGGCGACGTCAAGTACCACTACGGCGCCTCGGGCACCTACACCACGCGCGAGGGCAAGACGCTGACCGTCTCGCTGTCGCCGAACCCGAGCCACCTGGAGTACGTCAACCCGGTGATCGAGGGCCGCGCCCGCGCCGACCAGACCAGCCGCAAGGCCGCCGAGCTGTCGCTCGACCCGACGACGGTGCTGCCGGTGCTGATCCACGGCGACGCCGCCTTCCCCGCGCAGGGCATCGTCGCCGAGACGCTCAACCTGCAGGCGCTGAAGGGCTACGCGACCGGCGGCACGATCCACGTGATCGCCAACAACCAGCTCGGCTTCACCACCGATCCCGAGGACGGACGCTCGACGCGCTACGCCTCGGACCTCGCCAAGGGCTTCGACGTCCCGATCATCCACGTCAACGCCGACGACGTCGAGGCCTGCCTCGCCGCCGCCAAGCTGGCCCACGCCTTCCGCGCCACCTTCGGCCGCGACGCGCTGATCGACCTGATCGGCTACCGCCGCTTCGGCCACAACGAGACCGACGAGCCGGCCTACACCCAGCCGGAGATGTACGAGCGCATCAAGAACCACCCGCCGGTGCGCAAGCTCTACGCCGAGCAGCTCGAGCGCGAGGGCATCGTCACCGCCGAGGAGGCCGAGCAGCTGCAGGCGAGCGCCTACCAGGAGGTCGCCACGGCGCACGAGGAGCTCAAGCAGTCGATCGGCGCGCCGCCGGACACGGGTGAGATCGAGCTCGACCGCACGATGAGCCGCGAGCCGCGCACGACCGTGCCCGAGGACACGCTGCGCTCGCTCAACGAGCAGCTGCTGAGAGTGCCCGACGGCTTCACCGTGCACCGCAAGCTGCGGCCGTTCCTCGAGAAGCGTCGCAAGGCGATCGAGGAGCCGGACGGGCGGATCGACTGGGCGCACGCCGAGTCGCTGGCCTTCGCCTCGCTGCTGGCGCTCGGGGTGCCGGTGCGGCTGACCGGCCAGGACGTCGAGCGCGGCACCTTCAGCCAGCGCCATCAGGTGCTCAACGACTCCGAGACCGGCGAGCGCTGGTGCTCGATGCAGAACCTGCGCGACGCGGTCGCGCCGTTCGAGCTGCACAACAGTCCGCTGTCCGAGCAGGGCTGCCTGGGCTTCGAGTACGGCTACAGCGTGCAGGCACCGGACGCGCTCGTGCTCTGGGAGGCCCAGTTCGGCGACTTCGTCAACTCGGCCCAGGTGATCATCGACCAGTTCCTCGTCTCCGGCCTCGCCAAGTGGGGCCAGACGTCGCGGCTGACGCTGCTGCTGCCGCACGGCTACGAGGGCTCGGGCCCCGAGCACTCCAGCGGCCGGGTCGAGCGCTTCCTGCAGGCGGCGGCCGAGGGCAACATCCGCGTCGCCAACGCGACCACGCCGGCGCAGTACTTCCACCTGCTGCGTCGCCAGGCGCTGGTCGGCAAGCCGCGGCCGCTGATCGTGATGACGCCCAAGAGCCTGCTGCGCCTGCCGGCCGCGACCTCGACGCTGTCCGAGCTGGTCGACGACGGCTTCCAACGCGTGATCGACGATCCGGCGCTGCCGGCCGGCCGCGACGCGGTGACCAAGCTCGTGCTCTGCTCGGGCAAGGTCTACTACGACATCGCCGGCCACGAGGATCGCGCCAAGCAGGAGCACATCGCGGTCGCGCGCGTGGAGCAGCTGTACCCGTTCCCCGAGCAGGAGCTCGGCGAGCTGATGGAGAGCTACCCCAACCTCGAGCACGTCGACTGGGTGCAGGAGGAGCCGCGCAACATGGGCGCGCGCGCCTACATGCGCCGGCGGATGGCGAAGATCCTGCCCGAGCGGCTCTCCTACGACTACACCGGTCGCCAGCTGCGAGCGTCCACCGGCGAGGGCTACGCCGCCGCGCACAAGCGCGAGCAGCTGCGCATCGTGCGGGTGGCGCTGGACCTGCAGGAGGACCGGCTCGAGCCGGATGCCTCCGCCCAGCGGCCCGTCCTCTAGCTCCTTCCTACAGCCCGCGCTCGTTCAGGTACGCGTCGAGCGCCTCCACCTCGTGGGTGTCCTCGTTGACCTCGTACTCGACGAGCTTGCCCCAGGCGATCGTGCCGGAGATGGTGCCGCGGTTCTCGTAGACGCGGGTCCCGTCGGGCGCGTCGAGCTGGTCGGTGTAGAGGATGCAGATGCGCGTGCGCCAGGGCGGGCCGTCGACGAGGATCGCGTGCGGGCGGAGCTGGAGACCGACGTCGACGAAGCGACGCACCCAGCGCTGGAGCTCCTGCTTGGAGCGGATGTCCGCCGCCCAGGAGCTGTTGCCGGGAAAGCGGAAGTGGACGTCGTCCGCATAGGTGGCGAACAGCAGCCGGGTGTCGCCCTTGCGCACGCGCGCGAGGTTGAAGCGCAGCGCGGCCCGGATGGTTGCGCGGTAGAGCGGCGGCGCGAGGGCGGCGAGCAGGAGCAGGCGCTTCATGCGGCGGAGCGCAGGGATGCGTCGGTCTCCGCGAGGAAGCTGCGCATCGCCTCGACCAGTGCTTCGGGCTGGTCCTCCGGGATCAACGTGTAGCTGTCGGGGATCTCCACGAGGCGGCCCTGCGGCAGCAGCTCGGCCAGCCGGCGCCCGTGTTCCGGGGGCATGATCCTGTCCTCGCTCGCCCACGCCACGAGCGCGGGCCCGTCGAACTCGCGCAGCCGCTCGGTCGCGGCCACGAGCTCGTCCTTCGGCACCAGCTGCGTGCAGTAGGCGCGCAGGTCCCTGCGGATGGCGGCGTCCTTGGTGGCCGGCTCGAACCAGGCGGTCATGACGTCGTCCGGGAGGCGCTTGCTCATCCAGCCCCAGGTCAGCGGCAGGCGGCGCAGCGGCTTGACCTTCAGCTGCTGCATGGCCATGGCGATCCCGCCCGGCAGCTTCGCGGTCAGCGCGATCATCTTCCCCGGCAGCCCGGGCGGGAAGTTGTCGAACGCCTCGCAGGAGGTGATCACCAGCCGGCCGATGCGCTCGGTGCGCCCCTGCTCGACGAGCAGCAGCGGGCCGCCCCAGTCGCTCAGCACCAGCGTGACGTCGTGCAGGTCGAGGCGCTCCAGGAACTCGGCGACGAGCAGGGCCTGCGGACGCAGCGAGAGGTCGGCGTCCGCACGCATCGGATGGCGGTGGCCGCCCAGCGGCAGTACCGGCAGCACGCAGCGGTAGTCGTCTCGGAGGGCGGGCACGACGTTGCGCCAGAGCGAGCCGTCCATCAGCAGCCCGTGGCAGAAGACGATCGCCGGCCCGTCCCCGCCGCTGTCCTCGTACTCGATGGTCCCTGCCGAGAGCTCGATCTCGGGCATGTGCCGAATCACCTCACTAGATAGATCGCTCTAGCGACACCGTAGCGTAGTCTTGGAAGGGATGGCAGCCGACACGAGGGAACGGATCGTCACGGCGACGGCGGAGCTGTTTCGCCGGCAGGGGTACAACGCGCACCGGGGTCAAGCAGATCGTCGCCGAGGCCAAGGCGCCGTTCGGGTCGATCTACCACTTCTTCCCCGGCGGCAAGGAGCAGCTCGGCGCCGAGACGATCCGCCACTCCGGCGCGATCTACGCCCAGCTGCTGCCGGCGGTCTTCGACCTGGCGCCCGACCTGGTCACCGGCGTGCGCGACTTCTTCGCCGGCGCCGCCGAGCACCTCGAGGAGACCGGCTACGAGGACGCCTGCCCGATCGCCACCGTCGCGCTCGAGGTGGCGAGCACCAACGAGCCGCTGCGTCAGGCGACCGCCGACGTCTTCGAGAGCTGGATCACCGCCGGCGCCGAGCGCTTCGCGGCCGAGAGCAGCCTGTCCAAGGCGACGCGCGCGCGAGCTGACGATCTCCTTCATCGCCGCGCTCGAGGGCGGCTTCGTCCTTGCCCGCGCGCTGCGCACGACCGAGCCGCTGCGTCTCGCCGGCGAGACGGTCGCCGCCGAGGTGGAGGCCGCGCTGCGCGACTCGCTCGTCCGCACCGACGGGCCGCGCGCTAGCCCATCGTCCGAAGCACCCTCGTCGTCCGGCGAGCGCCGCGCGGCGACGCGACCGCCGCTAGCGCTTGTCCTTCTGGCCCTCGGCGATCGCCGAGGCGATCTTCTCGGCGCCGAAGCGCCGCTGGACGGACGACGACAGCCGCGGAGCGAACATCCCGAACTGGGTGCCGAGGCGCACGCCGAGCGGCGCGACGTCGATCTCGCCGCGATCGCGCTCGATCCCGGCGATCACGGCCTCGGCCACCCGTTCGGGCGTAGTCGTGCCGACGAATCTTCGGCAGCGTCACGCCGGACTCGGCGAACATGCCCGCGTCCCGCACGAAGCCCGGGTTGACCACCGTCACGCCGACGCCCGTGCCGTGCAGGTCCTCGCGCATCCCCTGCGCCAGGCCGCGCAGCCCGAACTTCGTCGCCGAGTAGAGCGCAGAGCCGTTGGTGCCGACCTTGCCCGACAGCGACGAGATGAACACCAGCTGTCCGCGCCCACGCTCGACCATCCCGGGCACCAACTCCCGCGCGAGCTGCACCGGCACGCGCAGGTTGACGTCGATCGCGCGGTCGACCTCCTCGGCCGTGAAGCCCTCGATCGGCCCGCTGGCCGGCAGCGCGGCGTTGGCGACCAGGACGTCCACCTCGCCGGCGACGTCGGCGAGCCCGGCCGCGCTCTGGGCGTCGGCGAGGTCGACGGGCAGCTGGCGATGCTGGCCGCCGAGGTCCTCCTGCAGCTGGTCGAGGACCTCCGCGCGCCGGCCGGTGAGGACCAGCTGGGCGCCACGCGCGTGCAGCGCCCGGGCGATCGCCTGGCCGAGACCTCCGGTCGCACCCGTCAGCAGCACCTTCGAACCCTCGATCTTCATCACGCCCGGGACGCTACCCGACCGGAGGCGTACGATCGCCGGGTGATGCTGATCGAGCACGAGGGACGCCGTCCGTCGGTCGCCGAGTCCGCCTACGTCGCGCCCAACGCCGTGCTCTGCGGCGACGTGACCGTCGGCGAGGACGCGCGCATCCTCTTCGGCGCGGTGCTGACCGCGGAGGGCGGCTCGATCGAGGTCGGCCGCCAGTGCATCGTGATGGAGCAGGCGCTGATCCGCGGCCGCTCCGGCACACCCGACGACGCTCGGCGACCACGTGCTCGTCGGCCCCCACGCGCATCTCAACGGCGCGGTGGTCGAGGACGACGTCTTCCTGGCGACCGGCTCTCGGTCTTCCCGGGCGCGCGTATCGGCCGCGGCACGGAGGTGCGCATCAACGGGGTCGTACACGTCAATACCGTCGTGGCGCCCGAGACCACGGTCCCGATCGGCTGGGTTGCCGTCGGCGACCCGGCCCAGGTCTTCCCGCCCAGCCGCCACGACGAGCTCTGGGCGATCCAGCGCGAGCTCGACTTCCCCGGCACCGCCTTCGGCCTGCCCCGAGAGGAAGCGACGATGGAGCGCATCACCGCCCTCTACGCCGAGCGCTTCGGGCGCCACCGCGCCGACCGCGTCCTCGACGACGCCTGACCGCCCCCGGCCGCTATCCTCCGGAAGCTCTGCGGGCGTAGCTCAGTTGGTTAGAGCGCTGGCCTGTCACGCCAGAGGTCGCCGGTTCGAGCCCGGTCGCTCGCGTAGAACGCAAGCCCGCTCTAGCAGCGGGCTTTCGCGTTCTTGGACGAAACGTCCAAGACGTGCTCGAGCCAGAGTCGCCGCCACTAGCCCGTACTGGCGTTCGTTCCGCGACACGATCCAGGACGTTGGGGGATCGACTCGCTGGCGCGAACCTGACCGCGTACCACGTACGTCGGCGGCGCTCATGGGTCGCGACTTCTTGCGGGTACCTGTCGTCTAGCGGAGGAGGGGCTGGCGGTCTGCCAGCCCCTCCTCGATGCGACTGCTTGGATGAGATTGCCTATGAGATCGTGATCGCCGTTCTACCTAACACTCTGTAGGAGGCCGAGAAGCCGGATTCGCCGCCACCGTCAACCGCAATTGTGTTGCAGACGGTAGTCAAGGTCTGCGTTGCCACGGTGAATGTCCAGGTGCAGTTGGTGGGGGTCTGTGGCCCTCTGATTGATCTTGGGCCGGCGAGTACGGGTCTGATTGTGCACTCGAAGCCCGCATCGAGCACGGCGGTGCCTGAGGCACTGCCGTCAACCGGTCTGGTTCTGTCTCTCGTCGCGACTGAGCTGGTTGATCTCAGTGTGACGTTGCCTCTACATACCACGGTGACTGAGGAGCCGAAGAGGCTCTCGGTGCATGTGGTGCCTCTGATCGCTCTGAACGTGAGGGTGCCTGAGATGGACAGACCGTCAGCGGAGGTGGAGCCTGTGAAGTCCGCCAGGGGACATCTGGTTCTGAGACCGTTGCTCTCGTCGGTCAGGTTGGAGTTGGTCGAGCTTGCTGAGAATCTAAAACTGGCGGGTGTGGCCGTTGCATGGGCGGGGCCAGCTACGACGGCAAGCACCGCGAGCGAGGCGACAGCCAGCAAGAGGCTACGTACGTTGAAGAACTTCATGTCTATGTAATGCCTTTCTCCGGCATTGCACCGGATTGGGAAGCTCCGCTCGAATGAGCGAAGCGCACTGCTGATGCTGCATCTTGGCCTGGATGACCCCCCTTTCCGGCCTAATACACAAGAATAACTCATCGTACGCGAAACTACAAGTACTCGGTAGTTATATTGGCATAAGCGCACGCGTCCCTTAGGTGACGAGGTCAGGCACTCTCTAAAAAGGGGCGGAATGCAGCCAAGCTCGGCCTGACCGCTGTGCTAAATGGCTATCCGGCGGTCAGTCCGGCACGGGTTACGGAGAAGCCCGGATTCACCAATGTTGCCGTACAGCGATTCGCAGTTCAAGTAATAACCAAAGTTGGCTTGACCGTGTTAATGCAAGAAATCATTGGAGGGCAGCCTGAGTGAGACGGCTCCTTATACATTATGGCGATGTGACCATCACGGCGATGTGATGGCTGCCAGGGAACATCTGGGTTCTAAGGCCGTTGCTCTCGTCGGTCAGATTGTAGTTGGCCGAGCTTGCTGAGAATCTCATGCTGGCTGGTAGATCGGTTGCGTGGCTGGACCCGGCTGCGACGGGAGCACCGCAATAGCCAACAGAACCCTTGCCCGGCTCGTCGCCGGGGCGGACCTCCCCCTTTGCAGTCGGAGCTTCCGCGGAAACCGCGTACCTCGACCTGAAA
>CAWJWD010000007.1:0-686501 GCA_963846505.1 uncultured Thermoleophilaceae bacterium
GACGTTCAGCGGGAGGCGCGGGATGACCGACCAGCAGCGCACGAGCACGTACGGGTGGCGGTGATCGGATCCGGGTTCGGCGGCCTCGGCGCCGCCGTCCGGCTGCGGCGCGAGGGGATCACGGACTTCGTCGTCCTGGAGCGGGCCGGACTCGGTGGGCGGCACCTGGCGGGACAACAGCTACCCGGGCTGCGCCTGCGACGTGCCCTCGCACCTCTACTCGTTCTCGTTCGCGCCGAACCCCGACTGGCCGCGGACCTTCTCCGGACAGCGCACATCCGCGCCTACCTGGAGCACGTCGCCGACGCCTTCGGGCTGCGCCCGCACATGCGCCTCGGACTCACGAGGTGCGGATGATGCGCTGGGACGCCGACGCAGCTGCGCTGGGAGATCGAGACCTCGCGCGGGCAGGCTCACCGCCGATGTCGTCGTGTCGGCCACCGGGCCGCTGTCCGACCCGAAGATGCCCGAGATCCCCGGGCTCGACGCGTTCCCCGGCAAGGTCTTCCACTCCGCCCGCTGGGACCACGACTACGACCTGCGCGGCAAGCGCGTCGCCATGATCGGGACCGGCGCGTCGGCGATCCAGATCGTGCCGGCGATCCAGCCCGAGGTCGGCGCGGCTGACCTGTTCCAGCGCACCCCGCCGTGGGTGATGCCGCGCGTGCGACCGGCGCGATCACCGCGGCCGAGCGCTGGCTGCACCGGCAGCTGCCCGTTCACCGCGGGCCGCGCGCCGCGGACTGCTCTGGGGCATCCGGGAGCTGCAGGTCAGCGCCTTCACCAAGCGGCCGAACGCAGCTGGGGCTGATCGAGTCGCTCGCCAAGGCGCAACATGGCGCAGGCCGTCAAGGACCCGGAGCTGCGCGCGAAGCTCACGCCCTCCTACCGCATCGGCTGCAAGCGGATCCTGCTCTCCAACGACTACTACCCGGCGCTCGCCGCAGCCGAACGTGGACGTCGTCGCCGCCGGGCTGGCGCGAGGTCCGCGGCCGCACGCTCGTCGCCGCCGACGGGACCGAGACCGAGGTCGACGCGATCGTCTTCGGCACCGGGTTCCACGTCACCGACATGCCGATCGCCGACCGGGTGCGTCGGCGCGGACGGGCAGCACGCTCGCCGAGGCGTGGAAGGACGGCATGCGAGTCGCTGCGCGGCGCGACCGCCGCCGGCTTCCCCAACTGGATGACGATCATCGGCCCGAACACCGGGCCTCGGGCAACAACTCGATGATCCTCATGATCGAGTCCCAGCTGAACTACATGGCCGACTACATGCGGCAGATGGACGTCCTCGGCGGCCGCGGTCGCGCTCGACGCCGCGGCCGTCCGCCGTCGGCGCCTGGAACCGGCGGGTCCAGCACCGGATGAAGCGCACCGTGTGGAACACCGGCGGCTGCACCAGCTGGTACCTGGACGCGAGCGGCCGCAACACCACGCTCTGGCCGGGCACGACCGGCGAGTTCCGGCGGCGCGACGCGGCGGGTCGACCTCGCGCGAGTACGAGGTGCTGCGGGCCCGGCCGGGCACCCGTGACCGCGGCGCCCGGGCGCGTCACGCGACGGAGGCCGCGCGAGCCGGCCCGATGAAGCGGTCCGCAGCAGCGGCCCTACGCCCCGCCGGTCGCCGCGCGCGAGCTGACCGCCGTCTCGGCCGACGGCGCCCGGCTGCACGTCGAGGTGCACGGCCCCGAGGGCGCGCCCGGCCGTCGTCCTCGCCCACGGCTGGACCTGCTCGACCGCGTTCTGGGCCGCGCAGATACGGGACCTGGCCGCCGACCACCGGGTCATCGCCTACGACCAGCGCGGCCACGGCCGCAGCGCCCGCCGGCCCGGCCGGCCACAGCACCGACGCGCTCGCCGACGACCTGGAGGCGGTGCTCGCGGCCACGCTGGCGCCGGGCGAGAAGGCCGTGCTCGCCGGGCACTCCATGGGCGGGATGACGCTGATGGCCGCCGCCGGCCGGCCGGGCTTCGCCGAGCACGCGCGCGGCCGCGCTGCTGTGCAGCACGGGCAGTTCACGGCTGGTCGCCGAGTCGCTGGTGCGTGCCGATGCGCGCCGGGCGCGTGCGGACCCGGCTCACCCGGCATGATCCTCGGCTCGCGGGCGCCGCTCGGGCCGGTCACGCCGGTCGCCGGCGGATCCTCAAGTACGCCACGATGGGCCCGGGCGCGGCGCCCGGCAGGTCGACGGCGTGCGCCCGGATCGTGCACGCCTGCCCGCGGCCGACCCGGGTGGCCTGGCGCAGGTGCTCGGCCGGACTCGACCTCGACCGCCGGCGTACGGGAGATGAGCGTGCCCACGGCCGTGATCGGCGGGCACCGCGGACCGGCTGACGCCGATCGGTGCACGCCCGGCGGCTCGCCGCCGCGCTGCCGGACTGCGTGGGCTGATCGAGCTGCCGGCATGGGGCACATGACGCCGGTGGAGGCGCCGAGGCGGTCACCGCCGAGATCCGCAAGCTGGCCGGCGCCCACCTGGCGGACGCCGGCGACGCTGGACCGGCGGACACGCCGAGCGGACCACGCGAAGCAGGACCAGGCGAAGCAGGAGGAGCGCATGAGCAGGGGCGCCTGGAAGGACAGGTCGTCGTCGTCACCGGGCGCGGCGCGCGGGTGTCGGGGAGCTGCTGGCCCGCAAGCTGTCGGCGCGCGGCGCGAAGGTCGCGCTCGTCGGCCTGGAGCCGGACGAGCTCAAGAGGTCGTCGCGGCCGGCTGCACAGCCGACGAGCGACCACTGGCACGCGGACGTCACCGACCACGAGGCGATGGCGCGGGTCGCGCAGGAGGTCAAGGAGCGCTTCGGCAAGGTCGACATCGTCGTCGCCAACGCCGGGCGTGGCCGCCGGCGGGCCGTTCGTCGACTCCGACCCGGTCGCCTGGCGCCGGGTCATCGAGGTCAACCTCATCGGCGGCGCGGTCACCGCGCCGCGCCTTCCTGCCGGTGCTGATGGAGTCGCCGCGGCTACTTCCTGCAGATCGCCTCGCTGGCCGCGATCACCCCGGCGCCGATGATGACGGCGTACTGCGCGTCCAAGTCCGGCGTCGAGGCGTTCGCGCACAGTCTGCGCGCCGAGGTCGGCCACAAGGGCGTGAGGGTCGGCGTCGGCTATCTGTCCTGGACGGACACGGACATGGTGCGCGGCGCCGACCAGGACGAGGTGATGCGGGAGTTGCGGCAGCGGCTGCCGTGGCCGTCGAACCGGACGTACCCGCTGGGTCCGGCCGTCGACCGGATCGTCGCGGGCATCGAGCGGCGCTCGGCGCATGTGTACGCGCAGTGGTGGCTGCGCGGGATGCAGTCGGTGCGCGGTTATCTGCCGCGCTGATCGGGCTCGTGGGGCAGCGGGAGATGCGGCACTTCGAACCGCGGCTGTCCGGCGTGCGCAAGGGGCTGGTGGGTGCCGGAGGTGCGGCCGACGAGCAGGAGCGCACGGAGCGTCACTGATCGAAATGCGAGGGATGTCCGTGCGTGCCAGGCTGGTCGAGGCCCCGGGGGCCGGCAACGGCCCCCGAACCTCCCACACCCTTCCAGGAGTGAACCAGATGGGCATCCAGGACCAGTTCAAGGACAAGGCGGAGCAGCTCAAGGACCAGGCGAAGCAGAAGCCGGCCAACGCGAAGCGCGAGGCCGCGCAGCGTTCCCCGCAGGAGCGGCCGCAGGAGCGCCCCCCGCAGGAGCGCGGGAAGCAGGAGCGCCCCCGCAGGAGCGCGGGAAGCAGGAGCGCCCGCAGCACGAGCGCCCGCAGCAGGAGCGCGTGCAGCAGCGCGGCCGGCAGCAGCGTGAGACGCACGACGAGCCCCGCCGGTCCCCGCAGGAGGCCCAGCGCCGCTTCGACCAGGACCACGACGCCTGACGTCAGCGGCTCTGACATGCGGAAGGGGCGCACCCAGTGCACGCGGGTGCGCCTCTTCACCGCGTCCAGGTCCGTCCAGACCGGTGTCCGGGCCGTTGTGTCCAGGTCGTTGTGTCCAGGTCCGTCCGGCGTCCAGATCCGTGTGTCCAACGGTCAGCCGCGCGGCGGCAGTTTGGGGCGGCGCCGGTCCGGGACGTTCTCGTACCCGGGAGGCGTCGCGGCCGGATGCTGTTCCAGCAGGTCCAGCGCGACCTGTACCGCGTCGTCCAGGTGCGGTGCGCTGCCCTCGGCCCAGTGGAGCGGCGGCCGCGGCGAAGTCATGTCCGGCTCGACGCCGTGGTTCTCGACCGACCAGCCGTAGGCGTCGAACCAGGCCGCGTTCATCGGCACGGTGATCACCGTGCCGTCGCCCGAGCCGGTGGCGGCCGGTCATGCCGACCACACCGCCCCAGGTGCGCTGCCGACCACGGGGCCGAGGCCCAGCAGCTTGAACGCCGCCGTGATCATGTCGCCGTCGGAGGAGGTCGCCTCGTCGGCGAGCGCCACTATCGGTCCGCGCGGCGCGTTGGAGGTGTACGAGACCGGCTGCGCGTTGCGCGTCAGGTCCCAGCCCATGATCTTGCGGGTCAGCTTCTCGATCACCAGCTCGCTGATGTGGCCGCCCGCGTTGCCGCGCACGTCCACGATCAGCGCGGGCCGGGAGACCTCCATCCGCAGATCGCGGTTGAACTGCGCCCAGCCGGAGCCGCCCATGTCGGGGATGTGCAGGTAGCCGCACTTGCCGCCGCTCAACTCCCGGACGACCGCCCGGCGTTTGGCCACCCAGTCCTGGTAGCGCAGCGGCCGCTCGTCGACCAGCGGCACGATCGCGACCCGGCGGGGCGGGCCGTCGCCCTCCGGCCGGGCGGAAGGTGAGCTCCACGGTCGTGCCGCCGGCCGCGGCAAGCAGCGGATACGGCCCGGTCACCGGGTCCACCGGGCGGCCGTCGACATGGGTGAGGATCGCGCCCTCGCGGATGCCCGTACCGGCCAGCGGGGAACGGGCCTTGGAGTCGGAGGAGTCGCCGGGCAGGATCCGCTGACCACCCAGCGCCCGTCCCGGCAGACCAGGTGGCGCCGAGCAGGCCCATGGCGCGCTGGTAGTGCGGCGGTCCTTCGTTGCGGCGGGCGGGGGTGACGTAGGCGTGCGAGGTGCCCAGTTCGCCCAGCACCTCCGCAGCAGGTCCGCGAACTCGTCGGGGGAGGCGACCCGTTCGACCAGCGGGCGGTACTGGTCGAGTACCGCGTCCCAGTCGATGCCGCACATCTCCGGCTCCCAGAAGTAGGCGCGGATGAGCCGGCCGGCCTCCTCGAAGGCCTGGCGCCACTCCGCCGCCGGGTCCACCTCGTGCAGGATCCGCCGCAGGTCGAGGTAGACGGTCGAGTCGCTGTCCCGGGTTCGGTGGCGGGCACCGCGCGCAGCTCGCCGTCGTCGACGACCACCAGCCGGGAGCCGTCGCCGCTGACCGCGAACCAGTCCAGGGGCCGGCCAGTTCGGTCTTGCGGGCCTTGGTGATGTCGAAGTGCTCCAGGGTGGGCCGGCCGCGAGGTGTCGGCGGGGTTGGCGAAGGTCTCGCCCAGCGCGCCCGGAGATCGGCCAGCGCAGCCAGACCAGCCCGCCGCCGCTGACCGGGTACAGGGCGGAGTACTTGGACGCCGACACCGGGAACGGCGTGACCCGGCTCTCCAGACCCTCCACCTCCACCATCACCGTGCTGCCCCGCTCCCGTCGTCGCGCAGTCTCGTCGATCGGGTCCAGACCGCCGGCCGCGGGCCGTCCCTCCGGGGACAGCGCGAAGGGTGAGGGCGTCGCCGAGGACAGCGGTACGAGATAGGGCCGGCAGCCCAGCGGGAAGGACAGGTCGCCGGTGTGCACGTCGTAGACGGGTCGAAGCCGCGCCAGGACAGGAACGCGAGATAACGGCCGTCGCTGGTGAAGACGGGAACTCGTCCTCGAAGCGGCCGTCGGTGACGTCGACGATCGTGCGGCCCGCGATCCGGGCCATCTTGATCTGCCGCAGGGTCCGGCCGATGCCGGGATGTGACCAGGTCAGCCAGGTCCCGTCCGGGGGAGAACGCGAGATCGCGCACCGGGCCGTTGAGGGCCCGGATGAGTTCGGTGATCTCGCCGCCGCTCCGCGACCCCCCTCTCCTCCCCTCCGCCCTCCTCTCCCCCCCCCTCCCCCCCCCCTCCCCCCCCCCCCCCCCCCTCCCCCCCCCTCCCTCCCCCCCCTCCGTCCGCGGCGTCGAGCAGCAGCAGCCGGCCGTCGTGCGAGGCGACCGCGAGCCGCTCCCCGTCCGGTCGGACACCATCTCCCGCACCCGTCCGAACGCCGACGGCCAGCCGCCGCGGCTCGCGTTCGCCGCTCGCCCGCGGCAGGTAGGCGATCTCGAGGCGTCGTCGCCCTCCGCGTCGGTGACGTAGGCGACCATGGCCGCCGGTGCCGAGCATCTCCGGCTGCCCACCCGTACACCCGGGGTGTCGGCGATGTCCGGGCCGGGCCGTCGCGGTGGGTGAGCCAGTACAGGCTGCCGCGGACGGTGACGGCACTGGCCCGGCCCGTCGGGTCGACCGAGAGCGCGTCGACGTGGCTGGAGGCCGGGACCTGGTAGGGGCGGCGGCCGGCGCGCGGTCCGCCGAGCCGCACCTCCAGCTTCCGGGGTTCCCCTCCGGGCTGAGATCGTCGACGATCCACAGGTCGCCTGCGCACTGGTACACGTCCCGGTGCCGTCGCTGGAGGCGTGCCGGGCGTAGAAGGCGTCGTGGTCGGTGTGACGCCGCAGGTCGGTGCCGTCGGAAGACAGGAGTAGAGATTGCCGATGCCCTCGTGGTCGGAGATTGGAGCTCGCTTCGGAAGCGGTCGAGCTCTATTGCTCGGGACCGCATGGCTCGGACGACTAGCCGCGGCGCTGCTGCTGCGCCGCGGCCGCCGGCTGCGGCTCGGCGGACTCCGGCCGCGCGCCCGTGGTCAGCGGCAGCGCCATCGTCGAGCGCGTCGTCGACGGGGACACAGTGCGGCTGGAGGGGCTGGACAGGGTGCGCTGATCGGCATCGACGCACCGGAGCTGGGCGCGTCGCCCGAGCCCTGCAGGCGCGCCGCGACGGCGTTCGTCGAGCGGCTGTTCCGCCGGGCACGCATGCGCTCGCGCCGGGCGCCGAGCCGCGCGACCGTTACGGTCGCCTGCTGGCCGACGTGCGCCTGCCCGACGGCCGGCTCGTGGCGCGACTGCTGACCGAGCGCCGCTGACCACGTCCGCTGGCGATCAACCCAACGCCCGCCACGCGAGCGAGCTGGAGGCCGGCGCCCGCGCGCGGCAGCGGGACGAGGCGTCTCGAGCAGGCGCTGCGCTACTGCGGCCTTGGCCTGCTCGTTCTGGCGCGCCACCCGCCACGCGGACTGGACCGGGTCGAGGAAGAACGGCGGCTCGCGGTATCTCAGCCGGTCGTTGTACACGTAGTTCTTGAGGTAGCCGCGTTGGTCGAGTTGCCGGTGACCGACGGTCCCGCGGTGGCGCTGGGCGATCGCGCCGTCGACGTTGAGGTCCCGAGCCCGCCGCAGTACCAGTTGTCGTGATGAACGACTGGTTCAGCGCCAGGATCGCCGCCTCGATCCTCGGGCCCAGAGCGAGCCGGTCCTGTTGGGGAGTTGCCGCACCCGGTCGTGGTCAACACGGGGTGGAAGATCCGCACGAAATTGTTCGCGATCAGGCCGAACAGCAGCTCGTCCTGTCGCGCGTCGAGGTCGCCGTAGATGATGACGTCGTTGTCGGCAGCGATTGTGAGCTCCGCCGTAGTGCCCTTGACCCAGACATCGCCGCAGCCGGTGTTGAGCGCGTAGCTCTGCGGCGCTGGAACCCGTCGCGCAGCGTCAGTTCGCGACGTAGATGACGCCGTTCGGCGGCAGCGCATCGTTCGCGGCTGCACGACCGGCCGTTCGGTCGTCACCGTCATCGTCGTCGTTGAACATGATCTCCGTGCGGCCCTTGAACAGGTAGGTCGACGGAGCGATGTCGCGAGCTCCTGTTCGAGGGCGGCATCGCCAGCTGGCCGGCGGGGTGATCGAGCGTGCCCGGTGAACGTCGGGTTCGCGGCAGCTGCCGGCGCTTGCCACGTAACCGGGCGACCTCGCCGTTGAGCTCGATCGCGTCCGCCGGTTCCGGCCGAAGGTCGGCGCGCTGCAGACGCAGATGCTGTCGTTTGTGTGCAGGGGCCGCTGACGCGTCGTCGGGGGCGAACTGGATCTCCGTGCAGAAGCTCGTGCGCTCCTGCGGAACTTCGAGCACTCGATCTCCGCTCGCGCGCTGCTCGGAGGCGTTCGCGTAGGCGGCCGGGTCGAGCGACTCGAAGTGGGTGAAGTAGATGAAGTCGATGAAGTTGCGCCGGCGCAGCGTCACGAGCATCGTGCGCGTCTCCCCGCGCGAGCGTCCGGTCACGCGCAGGCGCATGTTGCCACTGGGGTCGACCATCGAGTACTGGTCGTCGGGGACGCATTCGAGTAGCCGGCCGCCGGCATCAGCTCGACGCTGTACTTGGACTGGTCGTCTGGCAGGTTGCGCCAGATGCGAGGGTCGGCGCCTGAGCCGTTCCACTGCTGGTTGACCGGCGCGTACTCGGTTGCGTTCGGGCGCGGCACGTTGGTGCACTGGGTGTAGTAGGAGTTGTCGTGTCCGAGCCGGTTCAGGTACCACTGCAGGCCCGAGTCCGCGGCGCCGTAGGCCTGCTTGGTGTCCTGGGCGTCGCGCGACAGCGAGATGTCAGCGTCGACCGCGGCGAAGCTCGCGCACGACCAGCAGGCCCCCGACGGCAACACGCCCATCAGCGTGACGGTGGTGAAGCCTCGCTGATCGCGCAGGCGCTGTCGGGTCAGAGGCATCGCGGTCCCTCCGTCGGCCTCGCGTCGGATCGGCGAGGCGCACGTAGATGTCGCTCTGCAGGCTGGTGGCGTCGCGGTCGGCGGGCGCCGAAGCGATCCGGCATCGCGAACACGCGACATTGATCATACGTGCGCGAGGCGTCGTCGGAGTTCAGCGGCACCGACAGCTGCTGCAGTCGCCCGGCGCGCCGCCGGTCTTGAACGCGAAGTAGCGGAAGATCGGACGGGTGACGGTGTCCTCGACCATGCGCCCTGCCTTGGTCAGCACGTGCGGGTGGTCGGCCGCCGCCGAACGTCAGGGTCGGATAGGTGCCGACGCCGGAGCAGGCGCTCTCGGTGATCGTCTTGGCCGCGGGGTCGTACTTGAGCTCCGCAGCTGGACGTTTGCGCGACCCGTCGCTGAGGTCGGCGTAGAAGCGGACGGCGTTGCCGTCGCCGTAGGTGATCGGCTCGGTCGTGTCGCCGAGGCAGACCTGCGAGCGGAGCTGGCGCGTCATCAGCTCGAGCGCCTGCCGGCCGCGCTGCACGGCGTCCTGGCGGTCGGAGAGCCGGTTCGACGCCGAGGTCGCGTGATCGAGCAGCATGAACGCGGCCATCAGCACCATCAGGCCCACCACCATCGCCGCAAGCAGCTCGATGATCGTGAAGCCGGCCTCCGACGACGGCGGCTGCCTGCGCGCGTTCACAGGGTGCTCGGGTGGCGCAGAGGCCGCTCGTGGTGGTGAACGAGGACTGGTTGATGTCGAGTGCCCGGTTGACCGGCGTGGTGAGGTTCAGCGGGTCGGCCGGGTCGGGATCCGCGGGCGGCGAGGTGGTCGGGGCGAACGTGCGCCGCCTGTTGGTGCCGCCCTGGTTGGTGTCCACGCAGAGCTTGTAGTTGCCGATCGGCAGCGCGACGTTGAAGACGTAGGGCTTGGCGGCGGTGCCGTCCTGCGTCGTCGACTGGTTCTTCTGCACGTTGAGGAACTTGGTCTGGTGGCACTGCACCTCGGGGTTGCGATCGTCGAACTGGTCGATGCGCAGGTTCGCCCTGGTGAAGGTGCCGCTGCGCCAGACGCGCACTCGCAGGGCCGCCATGTAGACGTCCACCGTCTTCTCGAAGTCACCCGGCTCGAGCTGGACGTAGCCCGGTCCGCCGGGCTGGAAGTAGTCGGGCTGCCAGAAGGCCGGGTTGTTGGCCTCGCAGTCGCCGGCGTAGACGCCGTAGCCGTCGAGATGGGGGAAGAGGTTGCTTGCGACCAGCGACGACGGGCAGCTGCTCTGCGGGTCGCAGTTGGATCGCCGCGCGGAAGACCTTGAAGCCGCCAGGGAGCTTCGCGTGCGCGACGCTGATGGCGCGGGCGGCGACCGGCGGCGGGTTGTCGAACTGCGCGGGTCCCGCCGGCACCTTGAAGATCGCCTTGAGCGAGCCCGGCTCCTCGATCTCCATGTTGGTGAGGTTCGTCTTGCCGGCGCCGACGGTGACCGACGACGTGGCCGGCACCTCACCGGGCCAGGACACGTAGCCGGTGGGTGCCTCCGCGCTGTAGTCGCCCGTCGGGATGTGGCCGAAGATCGCGCAGCCGAGGTCGTTGGTCGTGCCGGTCAGCGACTGCGGCCCGCTGAGACGCACGGTGACGCCGCTGAGCGGCTTGCCGAGGCGATCGGTGAGCTTGACCGCGGCGGTGCCGACGTTGGCGCTGAAGGCGCCCGGGGGCGGGGTCAGCAGCGTGGTCTCGCTGACCGGGAAGTCGCTGCTCGCCGGCGAGCTCGCGGTCGAGACGATCTTGAGGTACTCGGCCTGGGTCGAGTCGTCGGTGCAGCTGACCACGCCGCTGGCGTCCCGGACCCAGTCGGTGCGCGACGCGACCGTGTAGAGGACGCCCGCCATGTCGACGTTGCGCGTCTGGGTGAAGTTGGACAGCGCCGTGACCGGCATCGCGCGCAGCCGCTCGATGTCCTGCTGGGCGAGCGTGGCGGAGACCGAGCGCTCCTTGTTGCGCCTGCCGGTGTCCTGGGCGCCGTCGATGCCGTCGAGCACGGCGGCGGTGGCGATCGCCAGGACGATCGCGCCGACCATCACCTCGATCAGCATCGATCCGCGTTCGGCACCCAGCGCCGAGCGCACGGCGGCACGCAGTCGGACCAGCGGCTTGGGTCGTCCCGAAGGCGTGTGCGGCATCGCCTGCGCTATCGGTTGCGGCACCGGCCAGCTTTAGTGACCATTCGTCCAGCTCGACCCTTTGCCACCTTCCAACTTCCCGCCCGTCGCGGAGTTCTAGACGGCAGATGCGAGCAACCACGATTCGCTTCAGCCCCGAGCTCTGGGCGCGTCTGGAGCAGGAAGCCGCGCGCGAGGGCGTCAGCGTGGCGCAGTACGTGCGCGATGCGGCACTGTTTCGCATCGCCTACAACGCCGGCTCGCGAGCCGACGCGCCGCCCCCGCGGCTGCCCTACCGCACCGGTAGCGCCTCCGAGCGCTGACCCGCCATCCTGGCGGGGCGTGATACTACGTCCGAGTGTTGGGGTTTCGCGGTAGTGACCAGCGCCTCGTCGCCGCGGTTCGGGCCGGGGACGAGCAGGCGTTCGAGCAGCTCCATGCGTACTACCGGGGGATGATCTTCGCGTTTTGTCGGCACCTGACCGGGCAGCGCGAGGACGCCGAGGACGCCGTGCAGCACACGTTCCTGGCGGCCTACCGCCAGATCACGGAATCGGATCGGAAGATCAACTTACGCCCGTGGCTGTTCACGGTCGCGCGCAACCGCTGCCTCACGCTGCGTGAGCGGCGCGTCCGACTGCAGTCACAGCGGGTAGACGAGGACCTCGCCGTCGGCGATCTCGCGGAGGAGGTCCAGCGGCGGGAGGACCTACGCCAGTTGGTGCACGACCTCCATGGGCTGCCGGAGCCCCAGCGGGCGGCGCTGTTGCTGTCGGAGCTCGAGTCGCTCAGCCACCGTCAGGTCGCGCAGGTGCTCGACGTGCCGGACGCGCGCGTCAAGGCGCTCGTCTACCAGGCACGCAGCTCGCTCGCGGCGACGCGAGAAGCACGTGACGTCGCGTGTTGGGACGTCCGGCAGCAGCTGGCGACCCTGTCGGGTTCGGCCTTGCGCCGACGGTTGCTGCGCCGTCACGTGCACGAGTGCTCGGGCTGCAGCGAGTTCGAAGCGGCGATCGCACGCCAGCGTCGCGGGCTGGCGGCGCTGCTGCCCGCTGCGGCGGCACGGAGCGGCTGGCGCGCGTTGCTCGGTCGTGGAGCAGAAGGGGCTGCGACGGGAGTCGGTGGCACTGGAGCCGGCTCGACGGCAGCAGGCGGTGGGGCGCTCGCCGGTGGCGTCGGCGGGTCGCTCGCCGGGCTCGGGGCGCCCGTGGCGTTGAAGCTGGCTGCCGTCGTCGCGGTGGTCGGCGGCGGCACCATGGGGGTGGCTACCGGGACCGTGCCGGCCGCAGTCGGCGACCTCGTGCACACGGTCGGCGAGCGGACGGCGGCACGAACCGTGGAGTCGCATGCCCAGGCCCCGGTGCTGGACGGTCGGCCAGGCAGTCCGCGCCTCGTCGTCGGCGGGCCGGTTCCGATCGTCGAGGCAAGGGGAGACCGAGCTGGGACCACCGTTTCGGGTCGACGCGTGCCGGCAGTCGAACGCCGAGAGCGCCCACGCGCGGCCAGTAGCGACGCCTCCCCGGGCCATGGCGGGTCGTCAGCCGGTGGCAGCCAAGGACAGGGCGGGGCGCCTCGCGGCCTCGCCAAGCACGGCGGCGTGCCGCCGGGCCAGGCCAAGGATGGCGGTCCGCCAGAGCACGCGGGCGGGAACGGGACGCCTCCTGGGCTCGCGAAGAGGGGCGGTGCCGTTCCCGGCCAAGGCAAGGTGGCGCCTCCTGGCCAGGTGCGCAAGGACCGCGAGGCGACTCCGACGGGCAGCCGCCCTGCCGTCCCACCCGGTCAGGCGAAGGGAGGGCCGGGTGCGCCGGGCGAACGGCCTCCGGACGGCGGCAGCGGCTCCGGTAGCGCGGACGGCGGGGGCGACGAAACCGGCTTTGGATCGAGCAACGGCTCTGGCTCGACCAACGGCGTTGGCGACGGTTCCGCCAACGCCAACGCCGGCGGACGAGGCGCCGGGGGCTCGCTACCCGGCCGTGGCGCGCAGGGAAGGTCGCCAAAGTAGCGTTCGTGCCGATCACCGCACGCTGCGGTCCGCGGACCAGACCATCGACGCGGCACGTCTCTCAGGGCAGGGCCGCGGCAGCGTAGGCGAGCATGCGGTTGGTGACGGCCGTCGCGCGCCGCGCCTCGTCCGGATCGGGCTCCGCGGGATCGCTCACTCGCGTCGGCACGTCCAGCTCGAGCTCCGGCACCGCGCCCGAGGCCAGCTCGACGGCGGCTTGGGCCGCATGGCGCACGACGCTGCGCTCGACCGACCAGAGCGTGTCGAAGACGCGCTCGCGGTCGGGCGCCTGGGGCCGCGTGCGCTCACGGGCCGCGAGGCAGGCGGCGAACTCCGGCGCGTCCCAGACGACCGACCACTCGCGCGCGAGCGGGTGGCGGCGGTCGAGCGGCAGCTCGAGCGGGCCGCTCTCCGGCGTCTGCGCACGCTCGAAGTCCGCCAGCACGAAGCAGAGCGTGGTCGGAGCCGCCAAGGTGCGCCAGCGACGCTCGGAGTCGCGGTAGAAGCGCTCGCGCTGAAAGCTGCCCGCGAGCAGTCCACCGGCGCCGCGTGCGCTCGCCTCGTCCTCGATCGCGTGGCTCATCGCGAGCAGCAGCGGCTTCGGCACCGGATGGGCGTCGAGCTCGGGCAGTCGGCGCCGCAGGCCGGCGAAGATCGAGCCGGGTGGCTCGGGCTCGGCCAGCACGCGCTCGATCGCGGCTGGCAGCGACAGTCCGGTCTCGCGCAGGGTGAGCACGTCGCGTACGTGCTCGAGCTCGCTCTCGGGGTAGCGTCGGTGCCCGCTCGCCAAGCGCCGTGCGCGCGGGAAGCCGTAGCGCGTCTCCCACATGCGCAGCGTGCCCGGCTGGGTACCGGCGCGCTCGGCGAGCTGGCCGATCGTCAGCGCCGCGTCCACGCGCGCACGATCCGTGGCGGGAACCTCGACATTCTGTTCGAGATTACGTGCCGGATCGGTCCGGAGACCAATGGTCCCCGACGGCTGCCCGCAGCGCCGGCAGCGCCTGGTCGGCATGCTCGAAGCGGATGGCCGTCATGCCGAGCGCCCGCGCGGCCTCGCAGTTGACGTCGAGGTCGTCGAGGAAGACGCACTCGTCCGCGCCCAGTCCGCCGCCGAGCCGCTCCAGGGTGAGCTCGTAGATCTCGGGCTCCGGCTTGCGCATGCCGACGAAGGCGGAGTCGACCACGAGCTCGAAGATCTCGTCCAGCTCGGGCAGCTTCGCGCGCCAGAGCGGCTCCCACTCGCGCACGTTGTTCGTCAGCAGCGCCATGCGCAACCCGCGCTCGCGCAGCTCGGCCAGGCACTCGATCACCGGCGCGTTCGGCTGCATCTGCTCGAAGTAGCAGTCGCGCAGGCGGGCGAGGTCGAAGCCGGCTTCGAGGTGCGCCTCGATCCGGCGCGCGAACTCGGCCTCGCTGATGCTGCCGCGCTCGAGCTCGAACAGCGGGTGCTCGCCGTGCTCGCTCATCGCCTTGCCCATCGCTACGCCGAGGTCGGCGGCCGAGACGCCGGTCTCCTCTTGGTAGGCGAGGAAGCCGAGCGCCAGCGGCGAGGTCAGCACCCCGCCGAAGTCGGAGATGACGGCGCGGATCACGCCGCCTCCGGCGGCTCGACGCGCAGCATGAGCTCGTAGGCGCCGAGGGCCTCGCGACCGTCGAGGCGCCAGCGGAAGACCGCCGCGTGCACGCTCAGGTTCTCCAGCTCGAGCGACGAGCCGGCGATCGCCGCGCCGGAGCCGCGATGGGGGTAGTCCTCGCGTGGCAGCCACAGTTCGAGCCCGGCGCTGCGCTGGCGTCCGCCGCCGTCGTAGACGGTCGAGATGCGTGCGTCGTCGACGCGTCGCGGCTCGCCGTTCTCGATCAGCCAGGCGCTCACGCGCTCGTCGCCGTGGCCGATGGCGTCGCGGGGGCGGCGTGCGAGCGCCAGCAGCGCGTTGCCCTCGTCGACGACGGCCGAGATGCTGCGCAGCAGGTCGAGCTGCTCCCAGCTGGGGGCCTGACGCGTCTCGCTGACGGTGCCGAGGCAGTCGATCCGCCGTCCGGCGGCCTCGCCGCGCACGCGGGCCAGGCGCACGCTGATCTCGTCCAGGTCGGCAGCCGGCGAGACGGGCTCGAGCTCCAGCGAGAGCACGTCGGGCAGCTCGGCGCGCAGGCGGTCGCCCGCACGCTCGATCGTCGGTCCCTCGCCATGCGCCGTGGGAGTGCGGCCCTCGAACAGCAGCGTCGCGCCCGACCGCGCCGTGGCGTAGATGTCGCGGGCGGGGTCGAAGAAGGCGAAGGCAAGCGCCGGCGCGCTCACCGCTCGAGCCGCCCTCGCGGCGGTGGCTCGTACTCGGTGGCGCTCCCCTCGACGTCGTAGTCGCGCCGGAAGCGGCGCGACGCGCCCGCCGCCCCGCCGACGACCAGGCGGGTGCCGAGTCGACGGACCAGCAGCCGCCGCACGACCGCGCGCGTCGGGGGCAGCAGCAGCACGATGCCGAAGATGTCGCTGAGGAAGCCCGGCGTCAGCAGCAGCGCGCCGCCGACGATCACCAGCACGCCGTCGACCACCTCGCGGTGCGGCATGCGGCCCTCCGACAACGCGAGGTTGAAGCGACGCCACACCGCGCGCCCCTGCGAGCGCAGCAGCAGCGTCCCGATGATCGAATCCAGCGCCAGCAGCAGCACCGTCAGCAGGGCGCCGGTGGCGCCGCCGCCGAGCAGCTGCGCCACCTGCAGGATCACGTACAGCTCCGCGAGCGGCACGAGGATGAACAGCAGCAGGAGCACCCAAAGCGGCACGACCTGACCCTACTACCCTCTAGGCATGCCAACCGTCGACGACGTGCAGGAAGCGCTCACCAACGTGATCGATCCCGAGCTCGGGCTCGACTTCGTGGAGCTGGGCCTGATCTACGAGATCTCGGTCGAGGGCGACGAGGTGTTCGTGACGTTCTCGCTGACGTCGCCCGGCTGCCCGATCGGGCCGCAGGTCTCCGAGCAGATCGAGGAATTCGCCGGCGAGCTGGACGGCGTCTCGCGCGTGTACCCGAAGATGGTCTTCACGCCGCCCTGGACGCCGGACCTGATGAGCGAAGAGGCGAAGTTCGCGCTCGGCTACTGACGCTGCCGGCGTGGGCTCCCCGCGCCCCCGGCTGCACGTCGTCGTCGAGCCCGGCCAGCCGCGCGAGCCGGTCTTGGACACCGCGCTCTCGCGCGCGCTGTTCCTGCGCGTGGCTGCCGGCGAGCTGCCCGCCACGCTGCGCCTGACGCGGCCGGCGCCCGCGGTCGTGTTCGGCAGGCAGGACGCGCTGAACCCCGGCTACGCGGCGGCTGCCGAGGCGGCTCGCGCGCACGGCTTCGAGGCTGTCCTGCGCGTGGCCGGCGGGCGCGCCGCCGTCTTCCACGAGGGGGCGCTGGCGCTCGCCCACGCGGTGCCGGATCCGGCACCGCGCAAGGGCATCCATGCCCGCTTCGAAGCATCGGCGACGCTGGTCGAGGCGGCCCTGCGACGGGTCGGCGTCGACGCCCGCGTCGGGGAGGTGCCGGGCGAGTACTGCCCCGGCACCTACAGCGTCAACGCGGGTGGCGAACGCAAGCTGGCGGGTCTCGGCCAGCGCCTGGTCAAGGGCGCGTCCTACATGGGCGGCGTGCTCCTGGTCAGCGACAGCGCGAGCGTGCGCACGGTCCTGACACCCGTCTACGACGCGCTCGGGCTGCAGTGGGAACCGGCCACGACCGGAGCGGTGGCCGAGGAAGCCGGCTTCGACGGCCTCCCGGTCGTCGCGGAGGACGACTCGGCGCAGGATGGCGGTGCGGAGGACCGCTCCGCACGATCGCCCGACGCCGCTTGGCGCACGGTCCGTGACGCGCTGCTCGCCGAGTATGCCGAGCGCTACGAGCTGGTCGAGGCCGAGCTCGACGGCGAGACGCTCGCGCTCGCCGAGCGCCTGGCGTCCGAGCACCGCGCCGGCTAGGCGGGCTGCGGCGTCGCGGCGCGAGCGGCGTTCTCGACCAGCGCGTCCACGATCTGCGGCCAGAGCTCGGGCGGCAGGTCGTGTCCCATGCCGTCGAAGGGCACGAGCCGTGCGCCGGGAACGGCGCGGGCGGTCGCCTGGCCGCCGCGAAAGGGGACCAGCGGGTCGTCGCGGCCGTGGATCACGACCGTCGGCAGGTCGAGCTCTCGCAGCCGCTTGGTGCGGTCGCCCGAGGCGATGATCGCCGCCAGTTGGCGCCCGGTGCCGGCGGGGTTGCTGCCGCGGTCGTAGGCCAGGCGCGCCACCGCGCGCAGCCGCTCCGGGTCGGTCGGATGGCCCGGCGAGCCGATCAGTCCGAACAGCCGTACGAAGTGCTCGGCGTAGGCCTCGCGCTCGCGCGGGGCGCGCGAGAGCAGCGAGCGCCAGACGCGCAGCTTCGGCGTCGAGACGTTGCGGGCACCGGTCGTCGACATGATCGAGCCCAGCGACAGCACCCGCTCGGGCGCGGTGATCGCCAGCGTCTGGGCGATCATGCCGCCCATCGACGCGCCGACCACGTGCGCGCGCTCGACGCCGAGCGCGTCGAGCAGGCCGAGCGTGTCGGTGGCCATGTCGGTGAGCAGGTAGGGCGTCTCGAGCCGCAGCCCGACGAAGCCGCGCACGAGGTTCGGCACCGGCGCGTCGATCTTCGTCGAGCGACCGGCATCGCGGTTGTCGAAGCGGATCACGCGGAAGCCGCGGCCGGCCAGCGTCTCGCAGAGCTCGCGGTCCCAGTGGATCAGCTGCATGCCGAGGCCCATCACCAACAGCAGCGGCGGGTCCGCCGGGTCGCCGATCGTCTCGTAGACCAGCTCGACCTCGCCGACCCGGACGCGCTGCTCGTCGGGCTGGGCGCCCGCTGCGGCTGGCTCGCTCACGCGTCCTCGGCGGCCTTGGTCGAGTCCGCCGCCTTGCGCGCCCTGCCCGCGCCCTTCTTGGCGGTCTTGCCGTTGCCGGAGCCCTTGGCCGGCTTGCCGTTGCGGTTCGCGTCGTCCTTGGCCGCCGTGCGCCGGCGCTCTTCGGCGGTCGCCT
This sequence comes from uncultured Thermoleophilaceae bacterium, assembly GCA_963846505.1. GTDB lineage: Bacteria > Actinomycetota > Thermoleophilia > Solirubrobacterales > Thermoleophilaceae > JACVRW01. The sequence goes on from CAWJWD010000007.1 coordinate 17,936, forward strand.
CGCGAGCGGCGCCGAGCAGCTCGTCGAGCGAGTCCTCGAGGAACTGTCCGAGCGCCTCCAGGTCGGGCATCGCGTCGTAGTCGCCCAGCAGCCCGAAGTCGATCTCGCCGTTGTAGCTCATGATCGCGATCGCGAGCGCATGGTTCTCGGGCAGGAACGCGATCGGCACGATCTCGAGCATCTCGCGCCCGAGCAGGTAGAGCGGAAACTGCGGTCCGGGCACGTTGGTCACGATCAGGTTGAACAGGCGCGTCGAGAAGTTCAGCCGCGAGGCCTGGGCCAGCAGCGTGGGCGGCGCGAAGTCGGACAGGCCTGCGATCACCTCGGCGCCGAGCGCCTGCTTGGAGTCCTTGAGCCCCGCCATCGAGTCACGCACGATCCGCAGCCGCTCGACCGGGTCGTCGACGTACACCGGCAGCGGCCCGCGCATCGCGGTGATGCGGTTGCCGAGCGTGCCGCGCTCGTCCATCGCTCGGATCGAGACCGGCACCAGCGCCCGCAGCTCGGTGCCCTCGGTGCGCAGGCCGCGGCTGCGCAGCCAACGTCCGAGCGCGCCTGCGACGACGGCGAGCACGACGTCGTTGACCGTGCCGCCGAGGGCGTCCTTGATCGCCTTGAAGTCCGACAGGTGGCTGCGCGCCCAGCGCACGCGTCGGTGCGGCCCGATCGGCACGTTGAGCGGCACGTGGGGGGCGGGGTTGAGCCCGGCCCAGGCGACCTCGCCGACGCCCTCGACCGCCTCGCGCGCCTGCTCGAGCGTATGGCTCGGTCGCTGCAGCGCGCCGGCGGCCTGGCGCGCGATTCCGAACGGCGTGCGCACGAGCGCCTTCACGCCCTCGGCCACCAGCTCGGCCTCGGAGGGCTCCGGCTGCGGCGTCCACGGCTCCTCGACCGGCGCCTGGGCGGGCACCGGCGTGAGGTCGAACAGCACCGTCGCGATGTCGACGCCCGAGACGCCGTCCACGAGCGCGTGATGGGTCTTCGAGATCAGCGCGAACTGGCCGTCCTCGAAGCCCTGCACGAGCCACAGCTCCCAGAGCGGCTTGGAGCGGTCGAGGCGCTGGGAGAAGATGCGCCCCAGCAGCTGGCGCAGCTCGACGTCCGTGCCCGGCTGCGGCAGCGCGGTGTGGCGCACGTGGTAGTCGATGTTGAAGGCGGGATCGTCGACCCAGAACGGGCGACCCATCTCCAGGCGCGGGATGGCGAGCTTCTGGCGGTAGCGCGGCACGAGGTGCAGGCGCGACTCGACGTGCTCGGCGAACTCGTCGCGGCTCGGCGCCGGACCCTCGAAGATCGCGAGCGCACCGATGTGCATGTGCGAGGCTCGCTTCTCCTGATGCAGGAACGACGCATCGACGGCACTGAGGCGATCCTTGTGTCCCTGCTGCGGCACGGGATGGAGCGTACCCAGGTATGAGCGACCACGCCACAATCTCGGAGCGATGAGACTTCTCGGCATCGTCTTGGCGATCCAGGTCGTGCTCGGCCTGACGCTGGTCGTGCTGGTGGCGACCGACAACGTTCCCTTCGTCGACGACGACGGCGACTCCCAGGCGGCCACGCCCCGTGCACGCGCGGACCGCTTCGATTCCGACGCCGCGTGGCAGCTGCTGCGCGAGCAGGTCGAGCTGGGGCCGCGCCCCGCGGGCTCGGCCGCCTCGCGCCAGCTCGCCGAGCGTCTGCGCGAATTGCTGCCCAACGGCCGCTTCCAGCGCGTGCCCGGCGGCCTGCGCAACGTGATCGGCGTCGTGCCCGGTCGCACGCGCGCCACGATCGTCGTCGGTGCCCACTACGACACCAAGGACCTGCCCGGCTTCGTCGGCGCCAACGACGGCGCGGGCGGCACGGCGGCCGTGGTGCAGCTGGCGCGCTCGATCGAGCCGCGCACGCTGCGCCATCGGCTGGTGTTCGTGCTCTTCGACGGCGAGGAGAGTCCCGGCGACGCCCCGAACGCTGCCTTCGAGCGACTTGGTCTGCGGGGCAGCAAGGTGGCCGCGCGCGGCCTCGACCACGCCCGGGCGATGATCCTGCTCGACTTCGTCGCGAACGAGCGCCTGCGCATCCCGCGCGAGGCGAACTCCGACCCACGGCTCTGGACGCGGCTGCGCGCTGCGGCGCGGCGCGTGGGCGCCGGCGCCGCCTTCCCGAACGCCGAGCAGGGCGCGATCTCCGACGACCACGTGCCGTTCCTGCGCCGTGGGGTGCGCTCGATCGACCTGATCGACTTCGACTTCCCCTGCTGGCACCGCACCTGCGACGACCTCTCGGCCGTCTCCGAACGCAGCTTGGACGCTTCCGGCGAGACCGTCTACGAGTTGCTGCGCTCGTTCTGAGCCACGCTAGCCTTGGCGCCGATGGCGAACGCACCTGAGAGGCTCCTGCTGGCGGCGCCGCGTGGCTACTGCGCGGGCGTCGATCGTGCCGTGCAGACGGTCGAGCGCGCGCTCGAGCTCTACGGTCCGCCCGTCTACGTGCGCAAGGAGATCGTGCACAACAAGCACGTCGTCGAGGAGCTGACCGAGCGCGGGGCGATCTTCGTGGAAGAGGAGACAGAGGTTCCGGAGGGCCAGACCGTGATCTTCTCCGCCCACGGCGTCTCGCCGGCGGTGCACGCCAACGCGGCCGAGCGCCGGCTGAAGACGATCGACGCCACCTGCCCGCTGGTGACGAAGGTGCACGTCGAGGCCAAGAAGTTCGCCGCCGAGGGCTACACGATCGTGCTGATCGGCCACGAGGGCCACGAGGAGGTCGAGGGCACGATGGGCGAGGCGCCCGACAGCTTCGTGCTGATCGAGACCGAGGAGGACGTCGACACCCTCGAGCTGGCCGATCCGAATCGGGTCGCCTACCTCACGCAGACGACGCTCTCGGTCGACGAGACCGACCGGCTGATCAAGCGCCTGCGCGAGCGCTTCCCGAACGTCGTCGGGCCCAAGAGCGACGACATCTGCTACGCCACCACCAACCGCCAGCTCGCGGTTCGTCAGATGGCGCGCGAGTGCGATCTGGTGCTGGTGATCGGCTCGCGCAACTCCTCGAACTCGAACCGCCTCGTCGAGGTCGCGCGCGACCACGGCGCGGACTCGTACCTGATCGACAACGAGACCGAGGTGCGCGAGGAGTGGCTGATCGGCAAGCGCGTCGTCGGCATCAGCTCGGGCGCCTCCGCGCCGGAGGAGCTCGTGCAGCGGCTGGTGGAGTTCTTCCGCGCTCGCGGCACCGACGAGGTCTCGGAGTTCGAGGTCGTCCAGGAGGACGTGCGCTTCATGCTCCCGCGCGAGATCCGCAAGGCGCTCGCCGAGCGGGCGCTGCCCACCGTCGGCTGAGAGCGGCTGGCTAGGACGCAGGGAGCGACGCGTGCGCCAGCACGCGAGCGACCGAGGACACCGCCAGGCGCCCTCAGAGGGGCGGCAAGGGGGCGAACTGCACGCCGTGCAGCCGCAGGCCGGGCGCCTCGGCGGTGATCGTGCCGTCGGTCTCGTACAGGCCCGGCTCGACGTCGGCGCCCGAGAGCACGGCGTAGGCGCCGCCGGCGGTGAAGCCGAAGCTGGCCGCCGCGCCGGCGTCGGCCGCCTCGATGAAGTCCTCGCCGTCGTGCCAGTCGCGCACCAGCTCGAGCCGTTCGCGGCCGGCAGGCAGCACGACGTCTGCCGTCTGCGGCGCCAGCAGCGCCCCCTCGGCGTCCTCGGGGCGTAGCGGCGCGAGCGGCTCGGGCGCCTCGAAGTCCTCGTCGAGCTCGGCCAGGCACTCGCAGATCGCCCGCTCGGCCGCGACGTAGTCGCCCTCGCCGTAGTGGATGTCGCGCAGCAGGCTGCGGCGGTCGAACAGGAAGCGCCCCGGCCAGCCGCGGTTGCCGTACACCCGCCAGAGCTCGAAGTCGTCGTCGAGCACGACCGGGAACGGGATCTCGAGCCGCTCCACCGCACGCGCGACGAGCTCCGGGTCCCGGCCGAAGGAGTACCCGGGGGAGTGGATTCCGACGACCTGCAGGCCGGCGTCCGCGTAGCGCTCGTGCCAGGCCTGGAGATAGGGCAGCGTGCGCAGCGAGTTGATGCGCGCGAAGTCCCAGAACTCGACCAGCACCGCGTGGCGGCCCAGCAGCCGGTCCATGCGCAGGTACGGAACGCCGAGCCAGGTCAGTTCGGCCGGGAACTCGGGCGCGGGGATCTCCGCTGCTTCGGGGGGGCGCACGGCGGCGAAGCATGCCGGACTCGCGCACGAGGCGCTGCCTGCACGGATCCGGTTACCGCATCGATCCGGCGGGGAACGTGTTATAGGGTGGATTCGCCCCCTCCGGGGGGCGATTTACCCCTGGTACCCCAGTTCTTCAGGAGGATGAATGCGCAAGCTCTCGATCGTCGCCATCGCGGCGATTGCCGTGCTGGCCTTCGGTGGCGTCGCCTATGCGGCGAACCTCTATGGCCTGCCAATCGCATCGACCGCGCCCAAGGGCGTCGGCAGTCCGTCGAAGCCGTTCCCGACGGGCGTGAAGTTCGGATACACGGTCAAGGACGAGAACGGCCCGCGCGGCGCGCCCGTCGAGGGCTACAAGATCGCGTTCCAGGGCCTGACCACCAAGTACGCGAAGAACTTCCCGAAGTGCAAGTTCAGTGACGCGGCGCCCGATGCTCCGCTGTCCACGATCGACGCCAAGTGCAAGAAGGCCAAGGTCGGGACCGGTCGCATCGAGAGCCTCGTGACGACGGATGCCGCCGCGGGCGATCCCAACAGCGTCGGCTTCTACTGCAACCTGCAGTTGACCCTCTACAACCTCGGCTACGGGATGGCGATCCGCCTCGACGCGGACAACACCACCCAGCCGACCAGTCAGACGGGTCCGATCGGCTGCATCGTCCCGACGCACCGTGCGATCGAGGCGAAGTTCAAGAACGTGAAGATCGGCGGCGTGGCCAGCAGCTCGCTGAACTTCACCGTGCCGCTCGACCTGCGTCACAACTCGGGCCTTTCGATCACGGTCGCCAACATCGAGTCGACGATCAAGAAGAAGACCACGAAGGTCAAGATCAAGGGCAAGCAGCGCTCCGTCGGCGTGTACTCGTCGATCGGCTGCGGCAAGGGCAAGAAGCGCGAGATCCGCGTGACGTTCACGGACGAGAACGGCGTGTCGTCCAACGAGTCCAAGAAGGTGGGCTGCTAGTCGCTGGAACGCGACGCAGCGCAGTACGCACCTGTGACGTAGACGGGGCGGCCTACGGGCCGCCCCGTCGCGTTCTCGGCCGCGCCGTCGAGGAGCAGCTAGACCGTCGCTACTCGCACTCGGGGATCTCGTAGCCGTCAGCGCAGACCGTGGCGTCTCGATACCGAGACCGCAGTCGCTCGTGGTAGGCGCTCACGATCTCCTTGCCCCGTCTGAACTGCAGGTCCTGCTCGACGTTCGACCTGGCGCCTTCCAGGGTGGCCTGCATCCTCGGCACAGCTGCTCCCACGCGGAAGACGTACCACCCGCGCGGGTCCTTGACCATGCCGGCGTCGCCCTTGCCCAGCGTCAGGGCCAAGCGGTGCAGCGCCGCTCTTCCAGTGGCGGAGCTGTCCTGGAGGTTGCCGTCGTAGGGTCTGGTGACCCCGGCCTTGCCGAAATCCCTCATCAGCTCGGCGGAGGTCGGTCCTCGCCGGAACTCGGTCACCAGGCGGCGAGCCAGCGCCCGCGTCGGAGCGACGAGAGCATCGACGTAGCGTCGCGCGTCCCACACGTAGCGCTCCTCGTGGGCCTCGAAGAAGCGTGCGATCTCGTCCTGCGAGAACGTCGCGGGCTTCGAGAGGGCTCGCTGAAGGAGCAGCAGCCGCAGGCTCTGGGCTTCGGCTACGTCTTCGACGTCCGCCGGCTTGGCCCCCGTCCGCAGGCCGGCGCGGGTCAGGGGCAGTCGTAGCGCGTCCGGGACCTGAATTCTTCGTCGCCCGGCCTCGAGGGCATACCAGCGCCCTCGGATCAGAAGTCGTAGCGCGGCGGCACGTGCTCGACCTCGTTGCGCTGCGCAGCGTCGCTTGGCCTCCTGCCGGGAGAGCGCTCGGCTCTTAGCATCCTCGATCGAGGTGGCGGCGCATGCATCGAAGTCGTCGGGCGGCCGGTATGTCGGCGCCTTCGATGCGGAGCGGGAGAGAGCCTCGCGTCCCACCACGGCATGGGCCAGCGCCGAAGCGGTGATCGCGTGACCGTCCACTTTCGCCACCACGCCGGAGGGCAGATCCTCGTCGCCGCACCCCATGAGGGCGCTGGCTCCACCAAGCCAAAGCGCGCCGATCACCACCGCTTTCCTCATTCAGAGCAATAGCCTAAGTCGGAGATCTAAGTTTTCTTAAACTGCTGCGGAAACGCCGATGACCTGGCTCCGCCCCAGGAGTCGGGAGCGCGATCCCCGGGTGCGATGAATCAGGAGGCCAGCGCGGCGAGCACGTGGGGCGAGACCCAGATCTCGACCGCCGCGCTGGCGAGCAGGACGGGCACCGCGATCGCGACGGTGACGGCCGTGGCCGCGAGCAGGTCCTGCCAGTCGTCGTGGCGGCTGGCGATCATCCAGGCCGCCAGCGGCAGGAACAACACCGTCAGCTCGGGGATCGCGTGCGGCGCGAGCCCGATCAGCAGCAACCCGGGGGAGATGCCGAGCTGGGCCGCGATCGCGGAGGCGCCGCCACCGATCACGTACGCCTGGGTGCAGAGCGAGAAGCCGGTCGCGCAGACGACGAACGCGATCGCGAACGGGCCCGCCTGCTCGTGCACCCAGCGCGAGACGCCCGTGCGCTTGGACGCCGACAGCGGCAGCGAGCTGCCGGCCATGAAGCCGGCGACGCAGGCGAGCGCGTGCAGCGCCAGCACGAGGCCGTTGCGCAGCAGCACGTGCAGGTAGTCGGCGAACGTCGCGGGCGCGTTGATGCCGGGGAGCAGGTAGACGGTCGTGTCCGGCGTCGTCAGCTCGGCGACCACCCAGATCGCGGCCAGCAGCCCGGCGACGATCTGCAGGCTCAGCCGCAGCCATGGCAGCAGCACCGAGGCCGGGTCGCGGTTCCAGCGCGCGAGCGCCCGCCGCGTGTCGGCCATGCCCTGCACGAGCACGAGGTCGTTCACGCTCACCTCCCGAAAGATCGGCAGCGACAGTCGCAACGTTGAGCCGGCGCCCTAGGCTGCTCGCCCATGGCTACCTGGGAGTACACGACCACGACCATCACCCACGGCTTCTTGGGCAGGAAGGAAGAGGAGCTCGATCGGGGAGAGTTCGAGGCTTCGCTGGCCGCGCTCGGCGCCGACGGCTGGGAGCTCGCCACCGTCTTCCTCGACGTCAACCTGCACCGCGAGAAGGACGGCCACCTGCTCGTCTTCAAGCGCCGCGTCGAGTAGACCCGGCTCGGCGCAGCGCGCCGAGCCGGGCCTGGAGCTGGCCTATCTGACGAAGTTGCGCACCTGTCCGTAGACGGTCGCGTCCTCGTGCAGGTCGGAGTGGGACAGGCAAGCCGTCTGCGTGTTGGTCGCGCCGGAGAGCGGCACGCTCGAGTCCGGGTTGATGGTGTTGTCGCAGGCCGACCACCAGGTGCTGTAGTTGGGCGTGCCCGGCGTCTCGTCGGTGGCGTTGAGCGCGGTCAGGAAGGCCGAGCCCGGCTGCATCTCTCTGCAGGAGGTATGGCCGAGGAAGATCGCGCAGAGCGTCGCCGTGTCGGTGCCGTGGTTGGGCCCGCCGAGGGAGACGAAGTCGTCGACGTTGGCCGCGCCGCCGAGGTTCTTCGTGTAGTAGCGGGTCGAGAGGCCGCCCATCGAGTGGCTGATCAGGTCGACCTTGGCCGCGCCGGTCGCTCTTCTGACGGCGTCGACTCTCGTCTGCAGCTCTCTCGCGGTCGTGGCGTTGGACTGTCTGGTGTTGTAGGACCAGTTGTTGAGCTCGGCTGCGGTGTAGCCGTCGGCTCTGAATCTGGCGATGAACGTGTTCCACGTGGATCCGCTGGAGTTCCAGCCGTGGACGAAGATGATCGGGTCGGCGGCATTCGCGAGCGATGCCGGGACGAGCATGATCGCAGCGGTCAGTGCCGCCGTCATGAGCTTGGTGCGCACGTCTCCTCCTCGATTGAGGCGGTGCGTACGCCTTCCCTCGTCCGCACACACCGCAGTGTGTGCGAGCGAAGTTTAGCTCTAGAAAAACTTAGCGGTCAAGCTAGCCGATGGAATCGACCATCTCGAGCTGGATCAGGCGGTTCAGCTCGATGGCGTATTCCATCGGCAGCTCCTTCGTCACGGGCTCGATGAAGCCGTTGACGATCATCGCGGCCGCCTCCTCCTCGGAGAGGCCGCGCGACTGCAGGTAGAAGAGCTGCTCGTCCGAGATCTTGCCGACCACGGCCTCGTGGGCGACAGTCACGTGCGGGTTCTGGATCTGGATGTCAGGCCAGGTGTCCGAGCGCGAGCGGTCGTCCATCATCAGGCCGTCGCACTGCACGTGCGACTTCGAGCCCTGCGAGTTGTGGCCCATGCGCACCAGGCCGCGGTAGCCCATGATCCCGCCGTCCTTGGAGATCGACTTGGCGAGGATGTTGGAGGTCGTGTTCGGAGCCAGGTGCACGACCTTGGCGCCGGTGTCCTTCCAGACGTCGCCGCTGGCCACGCCGACGTTGAGGTGGTCGGCGCGGGCGCCCTCTCCGATCAGGAACGAGCCGGGGTAGAGCATCACCTTCTTCGCGCCCATCGAGCCGCCGACCCACTCGACGGTGCCCTGCGCCTCGACGATCGCGCGCTTGGTGTTCAGGTTGAAGACGTCCTTCGACCAGTTCTGGACGGTCGTGTAGCGCGCCTTCGCGCCCTCCTTGACGAAGATCTCGACGACCGCGGAGTGCATCGAGTTGACGCTGTAGGTCTGGGCCGTGCAGCCCTCGATGTAGTTCACCTCCGAGCCCTCGTCGGCGATGATCAGCGTGTGCTCGAAGGTGCCCTCGTTGGCGCCCTCCATGCGGAAGTACGCCTGCAGCGGCAGGTCGACCTTGACGCCCTTGGGCACGTAGAGGAACGAGCCGCCCGACCAGACCGCGCCGTGCAGCGCCGAGAACTTGTTGTCCTGCGGCGGCACGCACTTGTTCATGAAGTGCTCGCGGACGAGGTCCTCGTGCTCGGTGACCGCGTTGTCCATCGCGGTGAAGATGATCCCCTGGTCGGCGTACTCCTGCTTGAGCCCCTCGTAGAAGGGCTCCTGCTTCCAGACGCCGACGACCCCGGCGAGGTGCTCGCGCTCGGCCTGGGGGATGCCGAGCTTCTCGTAGGTGTCCTTGATCTCCGCGGGGACGTCGTCCCAGCTGTCGTAGCGGCCGGCCTCGGGGGGCGACCAGAGCACCAGCTCGGAGAGGTCGAGGTCGGACAGGTCGACGCCCCAGGTCGGGACCGGCTTGCGCTCGAAGATCTCGTACGACTTGATCCGCTTCTCGCGCATCCAGGCCGGCTCGCCCTTGATCCTCGAGAGCTGGTCGATCACCTCGCGCGAGATGCCCTTCTTGGCGACGAGCTGTCCCTGCTCGTTCTCCTTGATGGGGCTGGGCTTGGCGATTCGCGTCTTGTCGGTGGCAGCCATGTGAATCCTGGTTCGGGGACCAATTCCGCTTCGCGGAGTCGGATATCGAATCTTAGCGATGAGGCACGCCGTCACGGGCTGCGGACGCCTGTTAGGTTGGCCTAAGGATGAGCTCTCGCAGCAAGCTGATCTGGGGCGTCGCGCTGGGCGCTGTCCTGCTGGTCGGAGCCTTCGTCGGCGTCGTGCTGGCGACCGGCGGTTCCTCCGACGACGAGCTGGTGATCTACTCCGCCCGCTCGCACTACGGCGAGGAGCAGCCGTTCAAGGACTTCGCGGCCGACACGGGCGCCGATCTGACCCTCTTCGGCGGCGGTGCCGCCGAGCTCTACGAGCGCCTGCGCAGCGAGGGCGACGAGAGCAAGGCCGACGTGCTGATCACCGTCGACGCCGCCAACCTCTGGCGCGCCAAGAACGCCGGGCTGCTGGAGACCATTCACTCCAAGGTGCTCGACGAGGACGTGCCGGCCGACCTGCGCGACCCCGACGGACAGTGGTACGGGTTGACCACCCGCGCGCGCACGATCATGCGCTCGGTCGATCGCGTGCAGCCGGATGACGTCACGACCTACGCCGGCCTCGGCGACCCGCGCTGGAAGGGCCGGCTGTGCCTGCGCACGGCCACCAGCGAGTACAACGTCTCGTTCGTGGCCGATCGCATCGCCAAGGACGGCGAGGCGAAGACCCGAAAGCTCCTGCAGAGCTGGATGGACGACGACCCGCAGATCCTCGGCTCGGACAAGGACGTGCTCGACGCGATCGCCGAGGGACGCTGCGACGTCGGCCTCACGAACACGTACTACCTGGGACGCGAGCTCGACGAGGACCCCGACTACCCGGTCGCGCCCGTGTTCGCCGACCAGCAGGGTCGCGGTACGCACGTCAACCTCTCCGGGTACGGCATCCTGAAGACGTCCGACGACAAGGCGCAGGCCCAGAAGCTCGTCGAGTTCCTGGCGCAGCCCAAGCAGCAGCAGGTGTTCGCCGACAACAACTTCGAGTACCCGGTGGCGCCGGGCACGAAGGTCTCCGACGAGATCGGGCAGTTCGGGGACTTCAAGCGCGATCCGATCGACGTCGACGGTGCCGGCGAGCACCTCGACGACGCGCTCCAGCTGATGCAGCAGGTCGGCTGGAACTGACACGGCCATGAAGGCCCGTCGGGTCGACGGCTGGACTGCGGCGACGCTGCTCGTCGCGGCACTGGTCGCCGGCCCGCTGATCGGCCTGCCGCTGGCCTTCGTCGTCGCGCCCGACGCGCTGTCGCAGTTCTGGGGCTTCGTGCCCGAGGCGCTCGGGAGCACGCTGGTGCTGGTGCTCGGCGTCGGCGTGGGGACGCTGCTGCTCGGGACCGCGGCCGCCGCGCTCGTCTCCTTCTGCGACTTCCCCGGCCGCGGCTGGATCGAGTGGGCGCTGGTGCTGCCGCTGGCGATGCCGAGCTACGTGTTCACGCTGTTCGTGCTCGGCAGCGACGTGCAGTGGGTGCGCTCGTCGCTCGGCGCGGTGCTGATCTTCACGCTCGTGCTCTACCCGTACGTCTACCTGCTCGGACGAGCGGCCTTCCTGTCCCAGTCGCGCACGCTGCTCGAGGCGGCGCGGGGACTGGGGCTGAGCCGCCGCGAGGCGCTCTGGCGCGTGGGGCTGCCGCTTGCGCGCCCGGCGCTGCTGGGTGGCGTGGCGCTGGCGCTGATGGAGGCGCTGGCGGACTTCGGCACGGTCAACCTGCTCAACGTGCCCACGTTCACGAACGCGATCTACAAGGTCTGGTTCAACGCGCTCGATCGCGACGCGGCGATGCAACTCGGGCTGCTGCTGGTGTCGGTGACGTTGACGCTGCTGGTGCTCGAGCGCTTCCTGCGCGGGCGGGCGCGCCACGCGCAGCTGGCGGCGCGCGGCGACGTGGTGCCGCCGATCCGGCTGCGTGGTCCGGCCGCGGTGGCGGCGGTGGTGCTGCCGCTGGTGCTCGTCGCCGTGACGGTCCTCGCCCCGATCGCGCAGCTCGGGATCTGGTCGGTGCAGTCGGTGCAGGAGGGGCTGCTGGCGCCGGAGTTCGGCCTCAACGCGCGCAACAGCCTGCTGCTGGCCGGCTTCAGCGCGCTGCTGGTCCCGACGCTGGCGGTGGTGCTCGCGTACGGGGTGCGCGCCTCGGGCTCGCGGCTCGCGAGCGGCGCGGCGCGCACGGCTACCATCGGATACGGCCTGCCGGGCTCGGTGGTCGCCGTCGCGGTGATCGTCCCGCTCGCCTGGCTCGACCGGCGCTTCGACGACGTCGCCGGCTCGCTCTTCGGCGTCGACGTGGGCTTGATCTTCACCGGAACCGTGATCGGACTCTTCTTCGCCTACGCGGTGCGCTTCCTCGCGCTCGCCTGGGGGGCCGTCGAGGCCGCCCTGCTGCGCATCCCCTCCGAGCTCGACGACGCCGCCCGCGGCCTGGGCGCCGACCGCCTCGACGTCCTGGCGCGGGTGCACGTGCCGTTGATGCGCACCGGCCTGCTGACCGCGGCACTGCTCGTGTTCGTCGAGGTGATGAAGGAGCTGCCGGCGACGATGCTGCTGCGCCCGCTCGGTGGCGACACGCTCGCGATCGCCGTCTGGCAGGCGACCACGGAGTCCCTGTACAAGACCGCGGCGCTGCCGGCGCTCCTGATCGTGCTCGTCGGGTTGGTGCCGGTCGCGGTGATGATCCGCCTGTCGGGCCGCAGGAGCGCGGATCTCGAAGCACAGTCGCTGAGCGCCTGGGCGGCTGCCGAAGCCTCGCCCGTGGCCGCGGAGCGGAGCGTGGTGGCGTGAGCGGAGGACCGTCCGTGAGTCACGTCGCGATCGACGGCGTCGTCAAGTCCTTCGGCCGCGTGCGGGCCGTCGCCGGGGTCGACCTCCAGGTCGAGCGCGGGGAGCTGGTCGCGGTGCTCGGCCCGTCCGGCTGCGGCAAGACCACGTTGCTGCGCCTGTTGGCCGGCTTCGAGCGCCCGGACGCCGGCATGATCGCGGTCGGCGGCACCGAGCTGGCCGGGCCGCAGACGTTCGTCGCGCCCGAGCGGCGCCGGATCGGGATGGTCTTCCAGGACTACGCGCTGTTCCCGCACCTGGACGTCGAGGCCAACGTCGGCTTCGGGCTCGCGCGGCGCTCGGCGGATGAGCGCCGCGGCCTCGTCCGGCGCACGCTCGAGCTGGTCGGGCTGCAGCACAAGGCGGGCAGCTACCCGCACGAGCTCTCCGGCGGCGAGCGTCAGCGGGTGGCGCTGGCGCGGGCGCTCGCGACCGAGCCCGAGCTGGTGCTGCTCGACGAGCCGTTCTCGAGCCTCGACGCCAGCCTGCGCGCCGGCCTGCGGCGCGAGGTCGAGCTGATCCTGCGCGATGCCGGCGCGACGGCGCTGCTGGTCACCCACGACCAGGAGGAGGCGCTCTCGCTCGCCGACCGGCTCGCAGTCATGAACGAGGGTCGCATCGTGCAGGTAGGCGCGCCGGAGGAGGTCTACGGCCGCCCGGCCACGCGCTGGGCGGCGCAGTTCGTCGGCGAGGTCAACGTGCTCTCCGGTCGTGCCCGCGGCGACGGGGTCGAGACCGAGCTGGGCGTCTTCGACCTGCCCATGCCCGCCAGCGGCACCGTGCACGTGGCGGTGCGCCCCGAGCAACTGCAGCTGCGCGCGGACGATCACGGCAACGCCGAGGTCGTCGAGCGCGAGTTCCGCGGCCACGACGTGCTCTACCGCCTCCAGCACGAGGCCGGGCGTACGGTGCTGGTGCAGCTGTCGTCGCTGGAGCTGTTCGAGGTCGGCGCGCGCGTGCTCGTGCGCCCGGCACCTGCCGCGGTCGCGCCGCTGGTCGATTAGGGTCGGTTTCATGAAGCTCTACATCTGCTGGGGCACCTTCCCGTCGCCCAGGCCGGGCGGGCACCCGTGTGGCAACGCCTATCACGCGCTCAAGGACGCGGGCCACGAGCCGGAGGTCAAGAAGGTCTACGGGCTCGGCCTGCTGCCGAAGTTCATGAACCCTGGTCGCAAGGAGGTGCGCGAGCTGACCGGCGCCGACTGGGTGCCGGTGCTCGTGACCGACGACGGCGAGGTGATCAAGGACTCGAAGCAGATCGTCGCCTGGGCGGAGGCCCACCCCGCCGCCGCTGCGAATCAGCCCGCCTGATCTCGATCATCAGCGGTCCGACTGGGCGGACCCGCCGACGCCTGCGAGCCTTGCACGGGCATGCGGGAGTCGGACAGGGGACTGGTCTGGGGCAGCCTCGGAATCGTCTACGTCGTCTGGGGCTCGACGTACCTGGCGATCCGCGTCACCGTCGAGACGATCCCGCCGCTGATCTCGAGCGGCGTCCGCTTCGCCATCGCCGGCGGCGTGTACGCGCTCGCCGTGCGGGTCTTCGGCGGGGCCGAGCGCCTGCACGCCAGCCGTCGGCAGCTGCTCGGCGCCGCCACGGTCGGCATGCTGCTCTGCTTCGGCGGCAACGGCCTGGTCTCGGTCGCCGAGCAGGACGTCCCGTCCGGCCTGGCGGCGCTCGTCGTCGGCTCGATCCCGCTCTGGGTCGTGGTCCTGCGCAGCCTCCACGGCGATCGCGTGCCGCGCGCGACGCTCGTCGGCGTCGCCGTCGGCTTCGCAGGCCTCGCGATCCTCGTGCTGCCGGGCGACCGGCCCGGCGACGCGCCGCTCGGCGGGCTGCTCGTGCTCGTCGCCGCCGCGGTCTGCTGGGCCTGCGGCTCGTTCTACGCGCCGCGCCTGCCGCTCCCGCGCGACGTGTTCGCGACGGCCGCCTGGCAGATGCTGCTCGGCGGCATCGGCACGCTGCTGATCGGTCTCGCGGTCGGGGAGGGGGCCGACGTGCACCCCTCCGGCTTCTCGACCGACTCGATCCTGGCCTTCTTCTACCTCGTCCTGATCGGCTCGCTGCTGGCCTACACGGCCTACACCTGGCTGCTGCGCAACGTGCCGATCTCGAAGGTGGCGACGTACGCCTACGTCAACCCGGTGATCGCGATCCTGCTCGGCTGGTCGATCCTCGACGAGGAGGTCACGCTCACGATGCTCGTCGGCGCGGCCGCGATCGTGCTCTCGGTCGCGACGGTCATTCGGCGGGAGTCTGCTTCACCGCCGAGTAGCCCTTCTCGGCCTTCTCGACCTTCCCCTCGCGCTCGAGGCGCTTGAGCAGCGCGCCCATCGCGGCGACGCTCGTGTCGAGCAGCAGCGCGAGGTTGCCGGCGGTCGTGCCCGGGTTCTCGGTCACGATCGCCAGCACGCGGCGACGGCGCTCGTCCGACTCGGGCTGCGTGGTGGTCTTCCGGCGCTCGGGCTTCTGCGTGCGCGTCTCGCCCTGCTTGGGTGCGCGCTGGTTCGAGGAGGCGTTGTCCCGGCCCGAATCGCTCGGGGCGGGCTGTGGCTGCTCGGACGTGGTGCGCCGCGGCCGCGGCGCACGCGACGGTGCGCCCCCACTGTCGTTGCGCTCGAGCGCGACGAGTGCGGCCTCGAGCTGACGCGCCTCCTCGACGAGGGGCCTCAGCTCGGCCAAGCGCTCGTCCAGCTCGCGCTGCACCCGTTCGAGTAGATCAGCCATCAGTTCCCATCACTTTCACTCAACTTTTCCCAATATGGCCCGGGTTGGGACAGGGCCCCAGACCCGGCTGTCAGAGGAGGCACCCCGGTTGTCGGCGACCACATACCAGTGGCCCGCCGGCACGGTTGCCTCGCGCGGAAGCTCGCAGATGTCACAGGCGGGATCGTCGATCCGCAGTTCCCGGCCCGACTCGGGCTCCCCGTCGACGACGGCGAGCCCACCACGGAACGCGATCTGCTGCCCCGGTCCTGCGACGATGCGCAGCAGCAACCGAATGGTACGGCTCGTGCGCGTCGGACGTCCGCAGGGCTGTCTCGGAAGCGGTGGCGTACCGCAGGCGCCGGTCTCTGCGCCGATGGGTGCGCGGAAGACGACCGCGTCCCCGATTCGGGGCGCCTTGTCCACGTAGGCGTCGTGATCGACGTCGAGCTCCTCGCCGATGGCATACGTCGGCAGCATCGCCGCGCTCGGCATGCGCACGCCGAAGCGCTCGTCGTCGCCGCCGCAGCCCGCGAGCGCCACGCCTGCCAACAGCGCGGCTGTCAACGCCGGCTTCAGTCCCCGTCTTCCGGCCACGAGGCGTCGCCGCTCGTCGCGCCGCGCATCACCTTCAGCGACAGCAGCGCGCACTTGCGGCGCGTGGGGGAGATCTCGATTCCGAGCTGATCGATCACCCACTGCGCGCCGAGCTTGCGCACCTCGTCGACCGGCATCCCGATCAGCTCGTCCGAGGTGATCGAGGCCGCGGCTTGGGAGATCGCGCAGCCCTGACCGTGGAAGCGAAGGTCCTTGATGAGGCCGTCGTCGCCGACCACGAGGTGGACGCCGAGCTCGTCGCCGCAGAGCGGGTTGTGGTCGTGCCACTCGAGGTCGTGGGGCTCGAGCGTGCCGAAGTTGTTCGGGCTCTTGTAGTGCTCCAGGATGTAGTCGCGATAGAGCTCGTCCATCAGAGCTGGAAGACCTCGCGCGCATGCTGGAGCGCCTCCAGCAGCCGATCGACGTCGGCACGCGAGTTGTAGACGTGGAAGGACGCGCGCGCGGTCGCCGGCACGCCGAGCCGGCGCATCAGCGGCTGTGCGCAGTGGTGGCCGGCGCGCACGCAGACGGCCTCGCGGTCGCAGAGCTCGGCGACGTCGTGCGGGTGCATGCCGTCGAGGGCGAACGAGATCACGCCGCCGCGCCGCTCGGGATCGAGCGGGCCGAAGATGCGCAGGCCCTCGACCTCGGGCAGGCGCGCGAGCGCGTATGCGATCAGATCCCGCTCGTGGGCGCGCACGCGCTCCATGCCGATGCCGGCGAGGTAGTCGACCGCCGTGCCGAGCCCGATCGCCTCGGCGATCGGAGAGGTGCCGGCCTCGAACTTCCAGGGCAGCTCGTTCCAAGTCGAGGTGTCGAAGTCGACCCGGCCGATCATGTCGCCGCCGCCGAGGAACGGGCGCATCGACTCGAGCAGCTCGCGGCGGCCGTGCAGCACGCCGATGCCGGTCGGGCCGAGCGCCTTGTGCCCGGTCCAGACGTAGAAGTCCGCGTCGATCGCCTTCAGGTCGACCGGCAGCTGGGGCACCGCCTGCGAGCCGTCGATCACGGTCACGGCCCCGGCGGCACGCGCCCGGCGCACGATCTCGGCGACCGGGTTGAGCGTGCCGAGCACGTTCGAGACGTGCGCGACGGCGACCAGCTTGACCTTGCCTTCGGCGAGCACCTCGTCGAGCTCGTCGAGCGACAGCTCGCCGGTCTCGGAGATCGACAGGTAGCGCAGCCGCGCGCCCCGCTCGGTGCAGAGCAGCTGCCAGGGAACGATGTTCGAGTGGTGCTCCATCTGGGTGATGAGCACCTCGTCGCCCTCGGACACGTGCTCGCGGCCCCAGGAGTACGCCACGAGGTTGATCGCCTCGGTGGCGTTCTTGGTGAAGATCGTCGTCGCCTGATCCCAGTCGACGAACGCCGCGATGCGCTCGCGTGCGCCCTCGAAGAGGTCGGTCGCCTCGCGGGCCAGCGCGTAGACGCCGCGATGGATGTTGGCGTTCGACTCGCGGTAGTAGGCGTCGATCGCGTCGATCACCGCACGCGGCTTCTGCGAGGTGGCCGCCGAGTCCAGGTAGACCAGCGACTTGCCCCCGAACTCGCGCTCGAGCACCGGGAAGTCGGCCCGGACGTCCACCTGCGGCTGTTCGGCGACCGAGGCCATGCTCAGACCTCCGCCCGCTCCACGATGAACTCGCGCACCTGGTCCTCGGCGCCGAGCAGCTTCTCGGCGATCCGTCGTCGCACCAGCGCCTCCAGCCCCGGGTCCTCGAGCCGCTGCACGACCTCCTCGAAGTAGCCCTCGATGAGCACGCGGGTCGCCTCGATACGCGAGAGGCCGCGGGTCATCATGTAGAAGATCTGCTCCTGGTCGAGCTCGCCGATGGTGCCGCCGTGCGACGCCTTGACGTTGTCGACCTCGACGATCAGCGACGGGATCGCGTCGCCCTTGGCCTTCGGCGAGAGCAGGATCTGGTGCGTCTGAAGGTAGGTGTCGACCTCGGGCGCCTTCGGCACGATGTGGATCAGGCCCTCATACGAGGCCCGCGAGTCGCCGGTCAGCGCGCCCTTCCAGACCGTGTCGCCGGTCGTGTGGCCGGCCTCGTGCTTGTCGGAGGTGAAGAGGTCGAGGTGCTCGTCGCGCTCGGTGAAGTACATGCCGGTGTGGCGCATGTCCGAGCCCGGCTCGGCGGTGATGATGTCGAGCGTCTGCTTGGTCAGTCGCCCGCCGAGGTGCACCGGCACCCACTTGACGCGAGCGTCGCGGCCGACCTCGACGCGCCGCACCGAGATGTCGTGCACGTCGCCCTTGCCCCAGTCCTGGTAGTGGGCCAGGTGGACCTGGGCGCCCGTGTCGGCGTAGAGCTCGAAGGCGCCGGCGTGCAGCGCCTGGCCTTCGAAGTCCGGCGCCAGGAAGTACTCGCGGATGCTGCACTCGGCGTGCTCGCCGACGACCGCCAGCGTGTGCGCGTACTGGGCGGTGCCGGGCTCGTCGATCAGCCACACGACCTGGATCGGCTTCTCGATCTGCACGTTCTTCGGCACGTGCACGAACACGCCGCCGGTCCAGAAGGCGGCCGTGGCGGCGGCGAACTTGCCCTCGTCGATCGGCAGGCGCTGGCCGAAGTGCTCGGCCACCAGCTCGGGCTGCTCGGCGACGGCCTGCTCGAGCGGCATCAGCGTGATGCGCTCGTCGGAGACGTCGGAGTAGACGATGCTGGCGCCGCGCTGCACGATCAGGCCGGCGTGCTGCTCGTCGTCGGCGAGGTGCCCGCGCACGATCGCCGGCAGCTCGTCGACCGGCTCGTAGCGGCGCGGCTCGAGCGCGTCGAGCTCGAGCCCGCGCAGGGAGGTGGTCCAGAAGCCCGAGCGGCGCCAGTTCGGCAGGGGCTCGCGCTCGTAGACCTCGAGCGCGGCCTTGCGGCGGTCCTCGACGAAGGCGGGGTTAGCCGGCACTCGCGGCCACCTCCTCGCGCACGAACTCGTAGCCCTTCTCCTCGAGCTCGTTGGCCAGCTCGGGGCCGCCCTCGCGCACGATCCGGCCGTTGAGCATGATGTGCACGAACTCCGGCTCGACGTAGTTCAGGATGCGCGTGTAGTGGGTGATGATGAGGAAGCCGCGCTCCTCGCCCCGCAGCGCGTTGACGCCGTCGGAGACGATCCGCAGCGCGTCGATGTCGAGCCCCGAGTCGGTCTCGTCGAGCACCGCGAACTGCGGTTCGAGCATGGCCAGCTGCAGGATCTCCGCGCGCTTCTTCTCACCGCCCGAGAAGCCCTCGTTGAGGTAGCGGCTGGTGAAGGCGCGGTCGATCTTCAGCAGCTCCATGTTCTTGCCGAGGACCTGGCCGAACTCCTTGACCTTGATCGGCTCCTCGCGGCCGGCGTTGATCGCCATGCGCAGGAAGTTGGCCACCGATACGCCGGGGATCGTGGCGGGATACTGGAAGGCCAGGAACAGGCCGGCGCGCGCGCGCTCGTCCGGGTCGGCCTCGGTCAGGTCCTCGCCGTTGAGCAGGATCTTGCCCTCGGTGACCTCGTAGTTGGGATTGCCCATCAGCGTGTTGGCGAGCGTCGACTTGCCGGAGCCGTTGGGTCCCATCAACGCGTGGGTCTCGCCCTTGTTGACGACGAGGTCGACGCCGTGGAGGATCTCGCGGTCCTCGACGCGGACGTGCAAGTTCTGGATCTCAAGCGTCATGCGGTGACTTTCTCCTTGGAATGCGGAAGGACCAGATCGGCCAGGGTCATGTCGGTCAGGGTGCGGACGATCGACCCCTGGACGCGGGTCCAGAGCAGCTTCGTCGGACAGGGAGCCTCGCCCTCGCGGGCGCAGACCAGCTCCCCGTCGGCCTCGGCGGTGATGCACTCGATCGGGGCGATCTCGCCCTCGAGCGCCTGCACCACCTCGGCCATCGTGATGTCCTCGGGTGTGCGCGCGAGCGTGTAGCCCCCGTGCGCGCCGCGGCGCGACTCGACCAGCTCGGCGCGGCGCAGCCGCTGCACGAGGTGCTCGAGGTACGCGAGCGGCAGGCGCTCGGCATCGGCGATCGCGCCCAGCGGGATCGCCGCGCCGTCGCTGTGGCGCGCGAGGTGGACCATCACCCGCACGCCGTACTCGGCCTTGGTCGAGAACATCATCACCGTCAAATCCTACTCGGCGGGTCGGAGAAGGCTATTCCGCCTGGAGACGCCGGATGTCATGGGCCAGCAACTCCGGGGTGGCGTACTCGCCGGGAAAGCCGATCCGCTGGTAGCCGCGCTTGTCCACGAGCGTGAAGCGAGCCTGGTGCTCGTTGCGGATCGCCTGGGGCCGGATCGCGAAGCCCGCCCAGAGCGGCTTCAGCTCGTCCCTCGACCCGAGCACGAAGTCCAGCCCCGCGACCCGTTGCTCGGCCAGGAAGCGGCGGGCGCTCTGCCGGGTGTCGTTCGGGGGGTCGACCGCCACGGCCAGCGCCGGGACCTGCTCGTCGAGCTCCGCCAGTGCGCCCTTGACCACTTGCGCCTGCGCGGGACAGCTGTCCTCGCAGTGCGTGTAGAGGAAGGTCACGATCACCGGTCGGCCGCGCAGGGCGCGCATCGAGACGGCCTTCCCGTCCTGGTCGCGCAGGGTGAAGTCGGGCGCGCGCAGGCCCTTCGGCATCAGCGCGCCCTCGAAGCCGGGGCTCGCGGGGGAGGAGTCGTCCTCGGCGGTCGCCGCCAGCACGGTCGCCGCCAGCGCGAAGACGCACAGCAGCACGAGGGCGATCACGACGCGCGGGTTCACGCCCGCGGAGCGTAGTGGGGCGCAGCGCGGGGGCTAGGGCTCGACCAGGCCGCGCCGGATCGCGTAGCGCACGATCTCGACGCGGTCGCGCATGCCGAGCTTGGCGAGCAGGTTGGCGCGGTGGGACTCGACGGTCTTCTCCGACAGCGTCAGCGTCTCGGCGATCTGGCGGTTCGTGTACGCCTCGGCGATCAGCTTGACCACCTCCTGCTCGCGCGGGGTGAGCGGATCCTCGGGCTCGGCGCGTCCGCCCTCGAGCCACTCGTCCATCAGCGCGCGCTGGGCGTCGTCGGAGAGGAACGTGCGCCCCCCGGCGACCGTGCGCACGGCGTCGATCAGGTCGGTGTCGGCGGCGCGCTTGAGCACGTAGCCGGCGGCGCCGGCCTCGAGGCCCTCGAGGAAGTAGCGCTCGTCGTCGTGCATCGACAGCAGCAGCACGCGCGTGTCGGGCGTGTGGGCGCGGATCTCGCGCGCGGCCTGCAGGCCGGTCATGCGTGGCATCGAGACGTCGAGCACGGCCACGTCGGGTCGCTCGGCCTGGGCCAGCGCCAGCGCCTCGACGCCGTCGGCCGCCTCGCCGATCACCGCCACGTCGGACTGGCGCTCGAGCAGCATGCGCAGCCCCGAGCGCACGATGCCGTGATCGTCGGCGATCAGGACGCGGATCACGCGTCTCCCTCGATGCGCAGCGTCACGGTCGTGCCACCGCCTGGTGCGGACAGCACCTGCAGCTCGCCGCCGGCCAGGCGCGCGCGTTCGGCCATGCCCTTGAGTCCGAGCCCGGCGCCGCTGGTCGAGCCCACGCGCGCGATCTCGGCGGGGTCGAAGCCGGCGCCGTCGTCGCGCACGCGCAGCTCGCAGCCCTCCTCGGTCACGAGCAGGTCCATCTCGACCGCCGTCGCGCCGGCGTGGCGGCCGACGTTCGCGAGCGCCTCCTGGGCGACGCGGTAGATCGCGCTCTTGCGGTCCTCGCCGAGCGCCTCGGGGTCGCCTTCGGCGTGCAGGCGCGCCTCGATCCCGGTGCGGGCCTTGAAGCGCTTGAGCTGCGCGTCGATCGCGGGGGCGAGGCCGTGGTCGTCGAGCGCGGTCGGGCGTAGCTGGCGGGCGAGGTTGAGCAGCTCCTCCATCGCCTGGTTGACGAGCCGCTTGAGCTCGGCGAGCTCGTCGCGACGCTCGGGCGGCGTCTCCTGGGCCAGCGCCTCGAGCCGCAGCAGGATCGCGGTCAGGGCCTGGTTGACCTCGTCGTGCAGGTCGCGCGCGAGCCGGCGGCGCTCCTCCTCCTGGGCGCGCAGCACGAGCTGGCCCGAGCGCCGGCGCTCCTCCTCGACGCGGTCGAGCAGGCGCGTGAAGGACTGACCGAGGCGGTTGATCTCCTCGATCGGCTCGGGCACGCTGACGTCCAGCGAGGTGGGAGTTGCCGGGTCGACCCGCTCGATGCGAGCGATCAGGTGCTCCAGCGGTCGGAAGCGCCGCTGCAGCATCCACAGGTTCACGCACAGCGACAGCACGATCGCCAGCGCCAGGATCAGCAGCTGCCAGCGCTGGGCGCGATCGCTGAGATCGAGCCCGGCCGCGAGGATCGCGGCGAGCAGGGTGCAGGCGACCAGCACGACGTTCGCGGCGACGATCTGGCTGATGAGGGAGTCGTCGCGGCGAGTCATTCTCGGTCTCAACTGTGATCGGAGCGTGCCCATGGGGAACAAATGGGGTCTGCACCCCATATCGGCAGCGAGCCGTCGCGACGAAACTCCTGGCAGAGCTTCAAGAGGAGCTTCCGCGGGAACGCGGTCTGGGTTGATGGTCAGCCGGGGCGCCAGAGATGGCGCCCCGGCTATTTTTTCGGGCGGATGCGGCACCGCCCGGCGCCGCTACACTTTCTGAAGTCTTGAATTCCGACCCGGTTTGAAAGGTTTCTGAGGATGGCGTCTGGCGCCGAGCTGATTCGGAAGGCGAAGGAGCAGATCGAGGAAGTGGACCCGCGCGAGGTCCACGAGCTCAACGGCAACGGCAACGGCGCTGTGATCGTCGACGTGCGCGAGCAGCATGAGTTCGAGGAGGCGCACCTGCCGGGTGCCGTGCACGTCCCGCGCGGGCACCTGGAGTCGCGCATCGAGGGCGCAGCGCCCGACCGTGCGCAGCGGGTCGTCCTCTACTGCGCCTCCGGCCAGCGCTCGGCGCTCGCCGCCCAGACGCTGCAGCAGCTGCTCGGCTACGAGGACGTCGCCTCGATGCGCGGCGGCATCACGCTCTGGAAGGACCGCGGCTACGAGGTCGAGGTGCCGCGCGCGCTCACGCCCGAGCAGCGCGAGCGCTACTCGCGCCACCTGCTGATCTCTGAGATCGGGCTCGAGGGGCAGCTGAAGCTGCTCGACGCGAAGGTGCTGCTGCTGGGCGCCGGCGGTCTCGGCTCGCCCGCCGCGCTCTACCTCGCAGCGGCCGGCGTGGGCACGCTCGGCATCGTCGACAACGACGTCGTCGACCTCTCCAACCTGCAGCGCCAGGTCGCGCACTCCAACGACCGCATCGGCGTGCCGAAGGTCGACTCGGCGGAGATCGCGATCCACGAGATCAACCCGGACGTCAACGTCGAGAAGTACCCCGTCCGGATCGGCGCGGACAACATCATGGAGATCGTCGAGGGCTACGACGTGATCGTCGACGGCCTCGACAACTTCCCCACGCGCTACCTGCTCAACGACGCCAGCGTGCGGCTGCAGATCCCCGTGGTGTCGGCCTCGATCCTCGGCTTCGAGGGCCAGCTGTCGGTCTTCCACCCCTACGAGGGCCCGTGCTATCGCTGCCTCTACCCGACGCCGCCGCCCGCGGAGCTGGCGCCGTCCTGCGGCGCCGCCGGCGTGCTCGGCGTGCTGCCCGGCGTGATGGGGCTGCTGCAGTCGGTCGAGGTGATCAAGCTGGTCACCGGCGCGGGCGACACGCTCGCCGGACGCCTGCTGCTCTACGACGCCCTCGGCACCACCTTCACCGAGCTCAAGGTCCGCCGCGACCCCGACTGCCCGATCTGCTCGCGCGACCCGGGCGAGATCTCCGACGGGGAGATGGGCGTCTTCCCGGACTACGAGGCGTTCTGCGCCGGTGCGGGCTAGGCTGTCGCACTCGTGAGCACGATCAAGATCCCACCGGTCCTGCGCAGCTCCGTGGGGGGCGCGAAGGAGGTCGAGGCCGAGGGCGCGACCGTCGGGGAGCTGCTGCGCTCGCTGGCCGACCAGCACCCGCAGACGCAGAGCCAGCTGTTCTCGGAGGACGGCGAGCTCAACCGCTATGTCAACGTCTATCTCAACGACGAGGACGTGCGCGTGCTCGACGGTCTCGACACCGCGGCCGGCCCCAGCGACACGATCATGATCCTGCCGGCGATGGCCGGCGGCCGGTAGCGCTCCGAAGCTACGGCGACGACCGGTTCCCAGGCGCGGACCTGGGAACTACACTTTCTGAAGTGCTGGAGCCTCGGCTCGACAACAAGCCCTGCGGCGGCAAGTACGCGGACATCGTCGCCGCGATCGGCAACACGCCGCTGGTGGAGCTGCGGCGGCTGTCGCCCAAGCCGGGCGTGCGCATCTACGCGAAGCTCGAGAGCTACAACCCGACGGGCTCGGTCAAGGACCGCGTCGCTCGCTCGCTGATCGAGCGAGCGGAGGAGCAGGGGCTGATCTCGCCGGGACAGACGATCCTGGAGCCGACCTCCGGCAACACCGGCATCTCGCTCGCGATGATCTGCAGTCGCAAGGGCTATCCGCTCAGGGTCGTGATGCCGGACAACGTGACGCAGGAGCGCACCCAGCTGCTGCGCATGTACGGCGCCGAGATCGTCTACTCGCCCGGCGCCCAGGGCTCCAACGGCGCCGTCGCCATGGCGCTCGAGCTGGCCGAGGGCGACTCGTCGGTGTACATGCCCTACCAGTACGGCAACAGCGCCAACCCCGACGCGCACTACAACGGCACGGCGCTGGAGATCCTCGAGGAGCTCGACGAGGTGACCGCGTTCGTCGGCGGCCTCGGCACCGGCGGCACGCTGATGGGCAACGCCCGGCGGCTCAAGGAGGAGGACCCGGACACGACGATCGTGGCCGCCGAGCCGCTGCAGGGCGAGCTCGTGCAGGGGCTGCGCTCGCTCGAGGACGGCTACATCCCGCCGATCATCGACCTCTCGCTGCTCGACCGCAAGATCTTCGTCTCCAACCGCGACGCGGTCGTCTGGACCAAGAAGCTGCTGGAGGAGGAGGGCCTGTTCCTCGGCGTGTCGAGCGGGGCGATCGCCGCGATCGCCGTACGCGTCGCAAGCGAGCTCGACGGGGGCAACGTGGTCTTCGTCGCGCCCGACGACGGCTGGAAGTACCTCAGCTCGGGCGTCTACAACAAGCCCATCGAGGAGCTCGAGGACCAGCTCGACTCCGCCTCGTTCTGGTAGGGGCGCCTCCGGGCGCTGCGATCAGGAGTGGTCGGCGGTGGCCGCGCGCTCCGGCGTGCGCTCGGGCAGCGGCTCCGGCTCGGGGTGACGGTCGTCGTCCTCGTCCTGTTCCTCGAACGGGTTCGAGGACGAGAGCGTGTCCTTGAACTCCCGCATCCCCCTGCCGAGCGAGCGAGCCGCTTCCGGCAGTCGCTTGGGGCCGAGCACCAGCAGCGCGATGACGAGGATCACCATCAGCTCCAGCGGTCCCGGTGCGGACAGGAATCCCATCGCGTCCCCAGGCTACTGGAGATTTCGCCGTCCGCCGAGAAATCTCAGCCGAGCGGTGGGCGGCCTGCGAGCTCGCGCAGGATCACCTGGTGCGCGCCCTCGTTGGCCGCGATGCTGCCGAGCGGCGCGATCAGGCCGGGGCGGCGCAGGCCGGCGATCGTCTCGACGTAGGCATCGACGGCCTCGTCCTCGTGCCGCAGCGCGAAGGCGGGGAAGTCGCGCGGCCGCCTTGGCAGCGGCGGGAGCATCGTCCAGCCGTCGGTGTCCGCGCGCACGCCCAGGCCGGCGAGCGCCTGCTCCAACCCGCGCGCGTGCTCGCGCTCCTGGTCGCGCAGCTGCCGGGCCAGCCCGGCCGGCAGCAGGTCGTCGTCGAGGGCGGCTCCGTACAAGGCCACGAGTCGCTGCTCGATCCGCAGCAGGCGCGCGAGGGCGGCCGCGTCCGGGGGCGCGTCCTGCGCCTGCGCGGAGGAGGCCGTCACCAACGTGGCGACGCCGCCGGCGAGGATCGTGCGGCGCGTGCAGCTCATTCGACGCCCGTCACGAACGCGTCGGGCGCCTGCGGATCGCCGCTCAGGCCACGCACGAGCGCGAGGTGGCGGCCCTGGGCCACCGCGATCTCGGCCAGCGGGCCGCGTAGCTCGGGCGCGGCCAGGCGTGGGAGCGCCTCGAGGTACTTGCGCACGGAGCGTCGCTCGAGGTCGCCGGCGAAGGTCAGCACGTCGCGCTGGCCGGCCATGCGCGGAAACGAGCGCTGGTACTCGGCCAGCGTCCGTGGCCGGGCCGGCTCGCCGCCATAGCGGCGCACGAGGGTCGCGAGACGATCGGCGAAGGCGGTCTCCTGCACCGCGATCTCGTGCAGCGCGGCGCGTGCGCGGCCGCGTGTGAACGGTTGGCCGGTGCGGTAGGCGGCGATCACCGCGTGCTCGAAGGCGAGCGCGCTGTTGAGCGTCGCGGCCTGCGACTCGTCGCTTGGTCCACGCGCGCCCGCGGGCTCGTCGTCGCCGCAACCGGCGAGCAGCACGCCACCGGCCGTGAGCGCGAGCAGCCCCCGCCTCGTCGCTATCCCGTCCGCGGCCACGCCGGGACACTAGCCTTCCCGGGAGTGAGGATCTCGCAAGCGGATTGGGAGCAGCTGGTCGCGCACGCGCGCGAGGAGACGCCGAACGAGTGCTGCGGCTACTTCTGGTGCGCCGACGACGCGATCGCGGGCGTCGCCCGCGGCACCAACGAGCGCAACTCGCCCTACGGCTACGAGCTCGACGGCAAGAGCATGATGGCCGCCTACCGGCTGTCGGAGGACGAGGGGTTGCAGGTCGGCAGCTACCACTCGCACCCGCGCAGTCCCGCCGAGCCGTCCCAGACCGACATCAACCTCGCGACGAACTGGCCGGACTGGCTCTACGTGATCGTCTCGCTCGACGGCGAGCCGAGCGTGCGCGCCTGGTGGTTGAGAGATGGACGAGTCGAGGAGCAGCAGCTCGAGATCGTCTGATCTCGTCTGTCCCTCCTGCGGCCGCGAGCATGCGCCGCAGGAGCGCTTCTGCACGGTCTGCGGCTTCCCCCTCGTCCAAGCCGGCGGCGAGTCGCTCGACGAGCCGCTCAGCGACGCCCACGCCCGCGCCCGCAAGATCAACCCGGTCTACTCCGAGGGCAGACTGGTGCGCGTCGCGGGCGGGCGCAACCAGGCCGAGGCGGAGCTGATCCAGGGACTGCTGCTGACCGAAGGCGTGCCGAGCATGCTGCGCCGCAGTGCCGGCTTCGACGTGCCCGACTTCCTCGCCGCGGGCCCGCGCGACGTGTTGGTGCCCGAGTCGGGCGTGCAGGTGGCGCGCGAGCTGCTGCTGCAGAGCGATCTCGCGCCCACGGACGCCGCCGGGGGCGCGCCCGGACCGCGCCCGCTCGTGCTGATCGCGACGATCGCCGTCGCCGGTGGCGCGGCGGCCCTGATCGCCTGGCTGTTGCAGGGCGGCAGCCTGTAAAGCGTCGTCAGTGGGCGGCCGATCAAGTTGGTGATGCCGGCTTCCACACGTCCCGACTCCGAGCTCGCGGCCCGCTGGCTCGCGTACGTGCTCGCAGCGGGTGCGGCCTTCATCGTGATCGCCCTGCTGGTGCTGCCGCTGCCGGCGAGCACCGACCGCGAGAGCGCCGCCCTCGTCGGCGGCTGTGCCGCGGCCCTGGCCGCGATCGTGTTCGCGCTGCGTCGAGCGCTGCCGGCGCTGGCGATCCCGCTGCTGGTGCTGCCCGTCTCGACGGTGCTCGTGAGCATGGGGATCGAGGCCTGGGGCTCGGCTCCGACCGACCTCGGCATGTTCTACGTCTGGATCGTGCTCTACGCCGCCTACTTCCTGTCCTTCGGGCAGGCGCTGGTGCAGATCGCGGTGGTCGGGCTCTGCTACGGCCTGGTGCTCGTGCGCATCGACGCCGGCGACCCTGCGATCACGCGCTGGGCCGTGACCGTCGGCACGCTGGCGATCGCGGGCAGCGTGACCGCGCGGCTGGTGCGGCGGCTGCGGATCGAGGTCGCCGGCCACGAGCGTGCCGCGCGCGAGCGCGAGCGGCTGCTGGAGCTGCTGCGCACGGCCGCGTTGACCGACGACCTGACGGGGCTGCCCAACCGCCGTGCACGCGACGGGGCGCTCGACCGCGAGCTCGCGCGTGCCGAGCGCCAGCAGGACTCGCTCTGCGTCGCGGTGCTCGACCTCGACAACTTCAAGCGCTACAACGACACGCACGGCCACGCCGGCGGCGACCAGCTGCTGCGCGCGGCGACCGCCGCCTGGTCGACCCAGCTGCGCGCGAGCGACCTGCTCGCCCGCCACGGCGGCGAGGAGTTCACGCTGCTGCTGCCCGAGTGCGACGAGCGCGACGCGCTGGCGCTGGTCGAGCGCCTGCGGGCCGCGACCCCGCCTGGCCAGACCGTCTCCGCCGGCTTGGCGCAGTGGGACGGCTCGGAGAGCGTCGACGGGCTGCTCGAGCGTGCCGATGCCGCGCTCTACGCCGCCAAGGCCGCCGGTCGGGACCGCGCCGTCGTGGCTCAGAGTCGCGCTGCGGCCTGAGCACCTCGCGCCCGAAGGCTCTTGCCGCCGCCCGCCCCCGGTCGAGTCGCGGATCGACCGGCGCATGCGCCGGGTGCCAGTCTGAACAATGTGAGTTTCTAGAACCGCTCGCCTTCCGTCGAGCAAAGCGAACCAAGGAGGAACCACATGAAGTTCCCAGGCACCCGGCACATGCTCGTCGCCCTCGGTGTACTCGTGATCGCCGCGGTGGCGGCCGCCCCGGCCCACGCCAGACTCACACCGGCGGGTGGAAGATTCACAGCCTCATCCACCAACGCCACGTTCTCACTCGGGGGCTTCTTCTTCAGATGTGCGACAAGCACATTCAGCGGCACGATCTCCGCGGATGGCTCGAGCGTCTCAGGCGAGCTGCACTTCTCGGGCGCCGCCGGCGGGACGACATGCGACGGTCCCTTCCTTCCATGCGAGGTCGTCACAGCAGACGGCAGACCGACAACCGTCACATTCAGATCAACGAGCTCAGTCGCCGGCGGCTCCGCCTCAGGCACCCTCGCGCTCGACAGAGACTTCAGATACACAATCGCGTGCGGAACCGGGGGCTTGCTCAGATGCACACTCCTGGGCCCGAACGCCCTGGGGACCGAGAGATGGACAATCACGGGTCAGACCCTGAGCGTGGACGGGTCCTACCCATGCCTCGAAGGGGGCTTGCTGGCGTTCAGAGCCACGTACACGATCCTGGAGAGAATCTCGGTGTCATGACGACCACTGCGTGACTCCCAACGGCCGGCCCGGGCATCCCGCCCGGGCCGGCCCGCCAAGCTCCCACCTGGCGGGCATTGCGTCGGTAGGCTGCGACGCATGGACTTCTCCCCGTCCGATCGCGTCGCGGAACTGCTCGAGCGGGTCCGCGAGTTCATGGCCGAGCACGTCGACCCGGTCGAGCGCGAGGCGCTCGAGGCGCTCGACAAGGAGGTGGCGCCGGGCGTTCCCTACCCGCGCATCCTCGTCGAGCTGCGCGAGCGCGCCCGGGCCGAGGGGCTCTGGAACCTGTTCCTGCCCGACGAGCGCTGGGGCCCCGGCCTGACCAACTGGGAGTACGGGATGCTCTGCGAGCAGATGGGCCGCAACGGCGTCGCGCCGCTGGTCTTCAACTGCTCGGCGCCGGACACCGGCAACATGGAGATCCTCGCCGAGCACGGCACGCCCGAGCAGCAGGAGCGCTTCCTGGCGCCCCTGCTCGAGGGCGAGGTGCGCAGCTGCTTCTCGATGACCGAGCCCGAGACCTCCGGCTCCGATCCGACCGGCCTCGCCACGCATGCCGAGCTCGACGCCGACGAGTGGGTGATCAACGGCCACAAGTGGTTCACCTCCGGCTACAACGGCGCCGCCTTCGCGATCGCCATGGTCGTCACCGATCCCGACGCGCCGCCGCACAAGCGCGCGAGCATGATCATCGTGCCGGTGGACACGCCGGGCTTCACCGGCATCCGGCCGGTCCCGGTGATGGGCCACGACGAGGGCCCCGGGCACTGGGAGGTGCGCTACGAGGACTGCCGCGTGCCCGCGGCCGACGTGCTCGGCGAGCGCGGCGCCGGCTTCGCGATCGCCCAGGACCGGCTCGGGCCCGGACGCATCCACCACTGCATGCGCGCGATCGGCTCGGCCGAGCGCGCCTTCGAGCTGATGTGCCGCCGCGCGCACGAGCGCGAGTCGTTCGGCGGGCCGCTGGCGGACAAGCAGTTCGTCCAGGAGTTCGTCGCGACCTCGCGCATGGAGATCGACGCCGCCCGGCTGGTCGTCCTGCACGCCGCTTGGAAGATGGACGTCGAGGGCAAGCGCGCCGCGCGTCAGGAGATCTCGATGACGAAGGTCGTGGCCGCGCAGATGCATCAGCGCGTGCTCGACCGCGCCATGCAGGTGCATGGCGCGCTGGGGATGTCCGACGACATCCCGTTGGCCGCGATGTGGCGCCAAGGGCGCTGGTTGCGGATCGCCGACGGACCAGACGAGGTGCACAAGATGGTGATCGCCTACCGCGAGCTCAACCGCTTCAAGCCGCGCGAGACGGTGGAGGCCTAGGGTGGCCACGACCGCGATCGGCGCGGGCCCCGACCACGGCCTGAACGACGAGCAGCGCGCCTTCGTCGAGGCGATCCGCGACTTCGCCACGCGCGAGCGCTGGGAGCCGGTCGAGGGCGGACACTCGAACGCCGTCGCGCGGCGCATGGGCGAGCTCGGCTGGTACGGGCTGCAGATCGACGAGGCCTACGGCGGCTCGGGCGGCAGCTTCCTCGACGCGACGCTCTTCCTCGAGGAGTTCACCCGCAACGAGATTCCGGTCGCCGGCTACGGCGTCACGCTGATCGTCGTCAACGCGCTGAACAAGTTCGGCACCGAGGAGCAGAAGCGCGACCTGCTCGGCCGCGTCACGCGCGGTGGCACGCTGGCGATCGCGATGTCCGAGCCGGAGGCCGGCTCGGACGTGGCCAACCTCAAGACCCGCGCCCGCCGCGACGGCGACGAGTACGTGCTCGACGGCGCCAAGATGTGGTGCTCGTACGCGCACGAGGCCAGCCACACCCTGGTCGTCTGTCGCACCGGCGAGGGCCAGCGTCACGAGGACATGTCGATGATCCTCGTCCCGCACGACGCCGAGGGCTTCTCGATCACGCCGATCCCGACGCTCGGCGGCGAGGAGACCAACGAGCTGCACCTCGACGGCGTGCGCGTCCCGGCCGAGGCGCTGCTCGGCACCGAGGGCGGCGGCTGGACGCAGCTGATGGCCGGCCTCAACTACGAGCGCACGATCCTCGCGGCCACCTCGCTCGGGCTGGCGCAGCGCGCCTTCGACGACGCGCTCGCCTACGTCAAGGAGCGCAAGCAGTTCGGCCGCCCGGTCGGCTCGTTCCAGGCGCTCTCGCACAAGTTCGCCGAGCTCGCGACCGAGCTGGCGCAGGTGCGGCTGCTGGTGCGCTGGGTCGCGCGCCTGACCGACGAGGACCCGACGCGCATGTTGCCCCAGGAGGCCTCGATGGCGAAGCTGGCGGCGACCGAGCTGGCCAAGCGCTGCGCGCTCGAGGGGATGCAGGCGATGGGCGGCTACGGCTACGCGACCGAGTACCCGATGGAGCGCCACCTGCGCACCGCCGTCGTGACGACGATCTACGGCGGCACCTCGGAGATCCAGAAGAACATCATCGCCAAGACCCTGGGCCTCTAAGCAGTCAAGGAGTCCAGCCAGTCCCGCCAGTCCCGCTCCACGGCGGCGGCCGAGCGGCCGAAGGCCTCGTGCAGCAGCGCGCGCGGACCGCCGCCGAGTGGGCTCGTGGCGAGCGCCGCGGTGGCGCGGGGGCCGGCCTCGAGCTCGAGCAGGGCGAACAGGGTGCCGCCGAGCAGCTGTGCGTCGCGGGCGGCGGGGGGAAACTGCGGGCGGCCCTCTTCGTGCAGCCGGCGTACGATCGCGGCGCGCAGGTGCTCGGTCTGGCCACAGAAGTGGGCCGCGGCGCCCTCGGCGAGCCAGGCCCAGCGCAGGTAGCGGCGGAAGCTGCGCGGTGAGAAGGGAGGTGGCAGCTCGGCGTTGTTGGCGCCGATCACCACGTGCGCGTACTCGTGCTGGGGGCTCAGCAGCAGCGCCTCGCGCGAGCCCTCCGAGCGCGACGCGCGCTGTTCCAGCGCGGCCGGCGAGAGCACGTGGATCTCGCGCTCCCCGAACCAGCCGGCGAAGTAGCGGCGGCTCGCCGGCGCTGCGGCGCGGCGGGCCAGCGGCAGCCAGGGATGCGCCAGCGCAAGCGCGTACGGGCGTGGATGCAACACCACCGCCACCTCGTCGTCCGGCAGGTCGAACAGCGCCCCGAGCTCGTCGCGGAACTGCTCCAGCTCGCTCAGCACGCGCACCGCGTCGTCGTGCTCGGAGGAGTCGAAGCGGGCCGAGAAGGAGGGGGAGTGCAGCTCGGACCAGGACACGCGGGCGGGAGGCTAGCTGGGCGCAGGCGACGATCGCCGCCGGTCACGAGCCGTCGTAGCCGGTGGACACGGACCCCCGGGCGTGGGAGCCTGATCGTGGTGTCGCTACTGGGCATGAGCGGGGCGATCGCCGGTGTCGCGCTGCGGCCGGTGGCCGTAGGCGTGTCGATCGGCCTGCGTGCCGAGCGCGAACTGCGCGGTGTGGTGGGACGCCGTGCCCAGGCGGCCATGCTCGTTGTGCTCGACGCGCTGCTGGCCTCGCCGGTGGCCGGCGAGGCGGTCGACCGCCTGCTCGAGAGCGAGCCGGCGCGCAGGGCCGTCAGCGGTGCGCTGGCAGGGCCGCTGGTGGAGGCCACGGCGCGCGACCTCGTGCACTACGGCGTACTGGAGCGGGTGGCCGACGAGCTGCTGGCGGGGGAGACCGTCGACGGCGTGCTCGCGCGGGCGCAGGCGGCGGACGTCCCG
The DNA here is from genome assembly GCA_963846505.1 of uncultured Thermoleophilaceae bacterium. GTDB lineage: Bacteria > Actinomycetota > Thermoleophilia > Solirubrobacterales > Thermoleophilaceae > JACVRW01. The sequence continues at coordinate 50,475 of CAWJWD010000007.1, forward strand.
CGCCGGGTCGCCGACCGCCTGCTCGCCGACGGCGTGCTCGAGCAGACCGTCGCGCGCGTGCTGGAGGGGCCGGAGCTGGAGCGCGTCGTGGAGTCGGCGCTCGACAGCGCGGCGATGGAGCGGCTGGTCGTGCGCGTGCTCGAGAGCCGGCTCCTGAACGAGGCCGTCGAGCGGCTGTTGCAGACCGACGAGCTGTGGCTGATGGTGGACGAGATCGCCCGCAGTCCCTCTGTCACCGAGGCGATCACGCGTCAGAGCGTGGGCTTCGTGGACGAGGTGGCCGGTGGCGTGCGTACCCGCTCGCGCAAGGTCGACGACCGGATCGAGTCGCGCGTCCGACGGGCGCTCGGGCGCAAGCAGCGGGTGCCCGCCGTCGAGGACGTGGAGGGATCGTGAGCGACGCCGCTCACCGGCCGACTCCCCCGGCGATCGCGGCGGCGGCTGCCGCCCATGCCGACGCGCCCGTCGACGCCGCGCAACTCGAGTACGAGGGCCTGGTCACGCGCGCGATCGCCTTCGCCCTCGACGCCGCGCTGATCAACGTCGTGGCGATCGTGGTCGGCGCCGCCGTCGGGCTGTCGCTGTCGGTGCTGTCGGTGCCGAGCGAGGTCGAGGCGGTGCTGTTGGGAATCGGCGGCGTCGTATACCTGCTCTGGTCGGTCCTCTACTTCGTCACCTTCTGGTCGACCACCGGGCAGACGCCGGGCAACCGCCTGCTCGGCATCCGCGTCTGCCGCGCCGAGGACGGCGGCGTGCTGCGCCCAGCTCGCGCGCTCGTGCGCCTGGCCGCGCTGACGCTGGCTGCGATCCCGCTGTTCGCCGGCTTCCTGCCGATCCTCGTCGACGACCGGCGGCGCGGGCTCCACGACATGCTCGCCGGAACGATCGTCGTGGGGGCGCCGGCACGCGGCGACGGTCGCGCGTAGGTACCGAGCGCCGTCGACCACGCTGCACCACGCTTCGCTCGCTGATAGATCAAGGGCCGCATGAACGAGCTCGGCGAGGTTCTGCTCGGTTTGATGGTCGCGGTCGTGGCGCTCACGATCGTGGCGCGCGCGATCAACATCCCGTACCCGATCCTGCTCGTGCTCGGTGGCCTGGTGATCGGCGCCATCCCCGGGATCCCGGACGTGGAGCTCGAGCCGGACCTCGTGCTGGTGCTGTTCCTGCCACCGCTGCTGTACTCGGCGGCGTTCTTCTCCTCGCTGCGCGACCTGCGCGCGAACCTGCGCGCGATCTCGATGCTGTCGATCGGGCTGGTGGCGGTGACGATGGTGGTCGTGGCGGTCGTCGCCCACGCGGTGATCGACGGGCTGCCGTGGGCGATGGCGTTCGCGCTCGGCGCGATCGTCGCGCCCACCGACCCGCTGGCGGCGACGACGATCGCCCGCCGCCTCGGCGTCCCGCGGCGGATCGTGGCCGTGATCGAGGGCGAGAGCCTGATCAACGACGCGACCGCCCTGGTCGCCTACCGCGTCGCGGTCGCGGCCGCGGTCGGCGGCAGCTTCTCGGCCTGGAAGGCGGGCCCGGAGTTCATCTGGACCGGTGTCGGCGGCATCCTGGTCGGTCTGGCGATCGGCTGGATCGTGTCCGAGATCCGGGCGCGGCTCGAGGACCCGCCGCTCGAGGTGACGATCTCGCTGATCACCGCCTACGCCGCCTACCTGCCGGCCGAGGCGATCCACGTGTCGGGCGTGCTGGCGGCGGTCACGACCGGCATCGTGCTCGGCTGGCGCGCGCCCGACATCGCCAATGCGACCACGCGCATGCAGGGCGTCGCGGTCTGGAACACGCTCAGCTTCGTGCTCAACGCGATCCTGTTCATCCTGATCGGGCTGCAGCTGCCGATCGTGCTCGACGCGCTCCAGGACCGCCCGACCGCGCAGCTGGCGGGCTACGCGGCCGCGATCTGCGCCGCGGTCGTGGGCACGCGCATGCTCTGGGGCTTCACGGTGCCCTACCTCACGCGCGCCCTGGACTTCCGCAACAAGCGCGTGGCGATGCGCGCGCCGTGGCAGTGGCGGGCGGTGGTCGGCTGGAGCGGCATGCGCGGTGCGGTCTCGCTCGCGGCCGCGCTGGCGCTCCCGCTCGAGACCGACGCCGGCGCTGGCCTGCCGGGTCGCGACCTGGTGATCTTCCTGACCTTCACGGTGATCCTGTTCACGCTCGTCGTCCAGGGCCTGACGCTGCCGTACCTGATCCGGCTGCTGGGCGTCAGCGACGACGGCTCGGACGAGGTCGAGGAGGACCTGCAGGCGCGCCTGGCCGCCGCGGAGGCCGCGCTGCTGCGGATCGAGGAGCTGGCCGAGGAGGAGTGGACGCGCGACGACACGCTCGATCGCCTGCGCCGCATGTATGGCTATCGCCAGAGCCGCTTCGCCGCCCGGCGCGACGGCGGCGACGTGGACGGCTTCGAATCCCGCTCGGAGGCCTATCAGCGGATCCTGCGGGAGATCATCAATGCGCAGCGGCGCGCGCTGGTGCGGCTGCGCAAGGAGGGCGCGATCAGCGATCAGGTGATGCGGCGCGTCGAGCGCGAGCTCGACCTGGAGGACACCCGCCTGGAGATCTAGGCTGCTGGGCGTGAAGGTCTTCGTCTCGGTCGATCTCGAGGGCGTCGGCGGCGTCACCGACGTGCAGCAGCTCGAGCACGGCCGCGACTCCTACGAGCAGGCGCGGCGGCTGATGACCGCGGAGGCCAACGCGGCGATCGAGGGCGCGTTCGCGGGCGGGGCGGAGGCGGTGGTCGTCTCCGACTCGCACCACCAGGCGCGCAACCTGCTCGTCGAGGAGCTCGACCCGCGTGCGACGCTCGTGCGCGGTCGCTTCAAGCCGCGGCGCATGCTGGCGGGACTGGACGCGTCCTTCGACGCGGCGCTGTTCGTCGGCTACCACGGCCGGGCTGGCGCGCATCCGGGCGTGCTCAACCACACCTGGCTCGGCGAGCAGGTGCTCGACGTGCGCCTGAACGGCGAGCCGGCTGGGGAGCTGCGGCTCAACGCGGCGATGGCGGGGGAGCTGGAGGTGCCGGTCGTGCTCGTGACCGGCGACGACGTGGCATGCCGGGAGGCTGCCGCGCTCGGGACCGGCGTGCGCACGGTGGCGACCAAGCGCGCGCTCGACCGGTTCGCTGGGGAGCTGCGGCATCCGCGGACGGTTGCGGAGGAGATCCGTGCCGCCGCGGAGCGGGCGGTCGTGGAGCGTGGAGAGATCCGACTCCTGCGGTTGCCGACTCCGATCGAGCTGGAGATCGACTGGAGCTCGACGCACATGGCCGCGATCTGCGCGCTCGTGCCCGGCGTCGAGCAGTCCGCGGGGCGGACGAGCGCCTACGGTGCGGCGAGCATGGCCGAGGCACTCGACGTCTTCATCGTGCTGACGACCCTCGCGGTCGCCGTCGACCAAGACTGGTGAGCTAGGCCAGAACCGGCACGGCGTCCGAGGCGATGGCCTCGATCTGCTCCGAGGCGCGCTCGAATTCCTCGTCGGACAGCACCGGCGTGCCCTCGAAGGGCAGGTCGCGGTGCAGCTCGATCCAGGAACGACAGCCGTGGTACTCCGGCCGCACCTTGACGGTCACCGGCCGCGGGATGCGGTAGGTCCGCAGCACGATCACGTGCAGCGGGTGGCGACGCTTCCAGGCGAGCCGCTTCTCCGCGTAGTCGGGCGTCCAGATGTAGTACGGCGACAGCGCGTCGATGGCGCGCGGATCGGTGATCAGGTAGCTCGCTGCGACCTCGGCCCAGGCGCGGATGCGCACCCGGTCGGGCTGGGTGATGCCGCCGTCCTGCAGCAGCGCCTGCGCGGGCGGCTCGTCGTCGGGCCAGACACCCTCCTCGAGCGCTCTGGAGAGCTCCGGGAGGTGCGACTGACGGATCAGGTCGTTGCGCTGGTGATCGAAGGTCGGATACAGGAAGAACTGATCGTGCTCGATCTCGAAGTGCAGGTTCTCCTCGCGGATCCCGCCCTTGCGCAGCGTCAGCAGCTGCTCGCCCTCGGCGAGCGCCCGCACGGTTACGGCCCATTCCTTCAGTGCTACTGGCATAAAGAGAGAACAGCCTCCATAAGCGTCCGCGACATCGACAACCACTCTTGGGCGGACGCGCCGACATTGTTGCGAAGAAAAGCCTGCCTTTCAAGGGAAGTTGCGTGACGAGCGTCACGCTCAGGCTGGCCGATTCGCACGCTGGGGCTGCGGCTCAGCCCCCTGTGGCGGTCTCGGCGACCGTGATCACGGCCGCGAAGTCCTGCTCGCCCTGCCCGGCGTCGACGCCGGCGGCGTAGAGCCGCTCGGCCATGCCGGCGAGCGTCAGGTCGATGCCGAGCGCGCGCGCCTCGGCGAGGCAGTGGCGCACGTCCTTGAGCATGTGCTCGAGCTTGAACAGCGGCTCGAAGTCGCGATCGAGCATCGGCTGGGCCTTCAGCTCCATCATCGTCGAACCGCTCGAGCCGGCACGGGCGACCTGCAGGAAGCGCTCGGGGTCGACCCCGGCGGCGCGCACCATCGTCAGGGCCTCGGCCAGCGCGGCCGCGTTGATCGCGGTCACGGTGTTCGCGATCACCTTCGTCATCGCGCCGTGACCCGACGGGCCGACGTGCACGACGAGCTTGCCCATCGCCTCGAAGAGGGGGCGGGCGCGCTCGAAGTCGGCCTCGCCGCCGCCGGCCATGATCGTCAGCGTGCCGTCCTCGGCGCGCGGGCGGGAGCCCGTCACGGGCGCGTCGACGAAGGCGATGTCCTGCTCGCCCAACCGCTCGCCGATCGCGCGTGCGGCGGTGGGGGCGATCGTCGACATGTCGATCGCCAGTCCGCCGCTGCCGATTCCCCCGGCGGCGCCGTCCTCGCCGAACAGGACCGCCTCGACCTCGGGTGCGTCGACGACCATCGAGATCACCGCGTCCGCACCGCGTGCGGCCTCGGCGGGCGAGTCGGCGACGGCGGCGCCGTGCTCGGCGGCGAAGCGCTCGGCCTTCTCGCTCGTGCGCGTCCAGACCGTCAGCTCGGTGCCGGCGCGCGCGAGGTTTGCGGCCATCGGCCAGCCCATGATCCCGAGGCCGAGGAACCCGACCCGTCCGCGTTGTCCCATCTCGCTCCTCCTACGTCCGTGACCGCCGACGCGTCAGACGGTAGGCGACGGGCGACTCAGGCGGCTGCGGCGGCCGAGACCTCGAGCTCTTCCTCGAGGTGCTTGTGCGACGGGCAGTACTTGCCGCCCGGCAGCGGGACGCGCTGGCAGGCCGTGCCCTTGCGCGTGCTGGCGTGGCAGCAGACCGGGCTGCCGTCGATCGTGAGCCCGGCGCGCAGCTGGGCGTCGACGTACTCGACGGCGAGCTCGACGTGGTGCTGGACGACGCCGTAGACGCGCAGCTGGTCGCTCATGGCGAAGAAGTGCCGGACGTCGATGAAGAGCGTGCGCACCGGCTTGGCGAAGTAGTGCCGATCCGCTGCCAGGCGCTCCATCGACAGCTCGCAGGCCCGCAGGAAGCGCTGACGGGTGAGCACGATGTCCTCCCCCCGAAATGGGGTGACGTGGGGGGCGAGATCGCGGTAGATGGAGCGGCTGAACTGATACATCGGGGATCGCTGATAGAACAACGGATCCTGTGTTAAGGGCGTGTTACGACTGACCAACGGTCAGTCGTAAACATCATTGTCCCTCTGAAGGCTAACACCGAACTGGCTGGAAAGCCAGGACGGCGAAGGGGCGGCTCGAAAGCCGCCCCTCCGGGTCGTCCGAATCCAGCCGGCCTCGGGCTAGCGGGCGCGCATGTGGCCCCGGTACGGAGCCGGCTTCGCGCGCTGCGCGCGCTTGGCCTTGCGGGCGAGCTTCGCCTTCTTGGCTGCGGAGCCCTGGCTCACCGTGCTCTGCGAGCGGGCGAGCGTCCAGGCCGCGTGCACTGCGGCGTCCGACTGCTCGTCCAGCGCCTGATGGCTGAGGTTGAACAGCGTGTCACACGCCTGGTGGTAGCAGGGGTCGTAGGCCAGGCCGGCGACGCCGCCGAAGATGGCCTCCTGCTCCTCGGTCTTGATCCCCTCCGCGCCGGTGAAGATGCCGCCGGCGGGAATGCCGTTGAGGATGAACTCGTTGTAGTCCGAGCGTCCGTCGAAGGCGGTCGGCTCGGTGGCCATGCCCTGCGAGCGGAAGTAGCGGTTGAACATCCGCTCGATCTCGCCCGATCCCGGCGGGCCGACCGTGCCCTCGCCGGTCGAGTTGTCGCCGTCGTAGACGAAGCGGACGAAGTTCTCCGAGGCGAGCATGTCGTAGTCGAGCATCGCCTCGACGTTCTCCGCCTCGCCGCTCTCGACCAGCTGCCGTGCGTAGGCGGTCGAGCCCACGAGCCCGGCCTCCTCGGCGCCGAAGAAGGCGAACTGGAGCCGGTTGCGCGGCTTCAGGCCCAGCTTCGAGACCTGCTCGGCCAGCTCCAGGATCGTGGAGGTGCCGGAGCCGTCGTCGTTGATGCCCGGGCCGGCCTCGACCGAGTCGAGGTGGCCGCCGACGATGATCGTGCGCTGCTTGTCGCCGCCCGGCGTATTGGCGACGACGTTGTACTCCGTGTGGGGCGTGGTGGTCGCGTCGACGGCGACGTGGACGATCACCGGCCCGCTGGCCGCCTCGCTGATCCAGGACTCGCCGACGTCGTTGCTGACCATCACGGCCGGGATGCCGATGCCGGCGGTGGAGCTGACGAACGCCGGGTCCTCACGACCCTCGCCGCCGTCGTTGAAGATGATCGCGGCGACCGCGCCGGCGGCCTTCGCCAGCTCGAACTTCTGCACGAACGTGCAGGTGCCGCGCTGCATCAGCGCGATGTTGCCGGCGGTCTCGGCGGGGAAGTCCTCTGCCTCGCAGCCGCTGGTGCCCGTGCCGGGCCCGTCCGGTGGCGGGACCTGGATGTCGCTGGTCGGCACGATCTGGGCCGTCACGTCGCCGGCGCCCGAGAACTGCGCCTCGATGAAGTCGGTGTCGACCGCGTAGGCGCGCGCGGTGGGGCTCGTCTCCTCCAGCGTCGACGGGCCGTTGAGCGTCCAGTCCGGGAAGTCGAACGGGACCTTGCGGGCGTTGTAGCCGGCGCGCTTCAGCCGGTTCATGACGTACTCGACGGTCGCGTCCTGCCCTGGCGAGACCGCCACGCGGGTGCCGCCGTTGGCGATCGCGATGTCCTGCAGCGCACGCTCGTGCTCCAGGATCCCGTCCACGCTCACCGCCTTGCGCAGCTTCTTGGTGTTGACCTTGTCGATGGCGCTCGCGACTGGCGCCAGCGCTAGAGCGGTGACGAGCACTGCCGTCACCGCGATGAGAGTCTTTCTCACCCCGTCCCTCCTCGAGTAGAGATTTGCTGCGCGCTACCCGAGGCCCGAGAAGGCCAAACGACGTCAGTCCAGTTCGAGGTGCAGCAGCCAGTCCATGCGCCGGCGCGCGTAGAGCAGCGGCTGGCCCTCCTCGATGCGCCCGCCCTCGAGGTCGCCGATCAGCACGGTGTGGTCGTAGCGGGCGAAGTTGGCGCCCCGACGACAGCGCAGGTATGCGAGCGTCCCGTGCAGCTCCGGCACGTCGCCGTCCCAGCCCCAGTCGAGGCGGCCGAACTTGTCCTCGCCCTTGCCGGCGAACTCCTGCGCCAGCGGCAGCTCGTCCGCGCGCAGGATGTGCACGCCGAAGCGCTCGCAACCCACGAGCGCGTCGTGGCAGCGCGAGCTGTGCGAGATCGCCAGCAGCAGCGACGGGGGATGGGCGCTGTAGGAGGAGACCGACGTGGCGGTCAAGCCGCACGGCTGGCCGTCCGGCCGGCGCGCGGTGATCACGGCCACGCCGGAGGCGAGGCTCGCCATCGCCTCGCCGAACAGCTCGTCGATCGTCGCGTCGTCGCTCATTCCCAGCGTTCGAAGCGTGGTCGGCCCGCCACGTCCAGGAGGGTATGGGTGGCGTCGAGCGCCGGGTCGGTCTCGGGCCGGTCGGCGCGCTGGTGGGCACCGCGGCTCTCGGTGCGCGCCAGGCAGGCGGCGGCGATCATCCGGGCCAGCGGCAGCGGGTCGTTCGTCAGCTCGCGCAGGCCCTCGGGCTCGCGTCGCAGGCCCGCCAGCCGCCAGAGCGCGGCGCGGCTGGCCGCCGGCGGTGGGGCGGGCGCGGCGGTCACGACGGGTGGCGGGCGCCGGCTGCGCGGGCGGCTCGGGGTCCTGCATGGCCGCCACGGCAGCGCGGCGGCCGAAGACGAAGCACTCGGCGAGCGAGTTGGAGGCGATCCGGTTGGCGCCGTGCAGGCCGGTGCACGAGCACTCGCCGACGGCGTAGAGGCCGGGCAGGCTCGAGCGGCCGTCGAGATCGGTCGCGACGCCGCCCATCGTGTAGTGCGCCGCCGGGGCGACCGGCACCGGCTCGCGCGCCGGGTCGAGGCCGATCTCGGCCAGCTCGGCGGCGATGTTCGGGAAGCGCTCGAGGTCGACGTGGCGCAGGTCGAGCCGCACCGCGGGCTCGCCGCTGCGCCGCAGCTCGGCCTCGATCGCCAGCGCGACCTGGTCGCGCGGGGCGAGCTCGTCGACGAAGCGCTCGCCGGTCGCGTCCAGCAGCGTCGCGCCCTCGCCGCGTACCGCCTCGGTGATCAGGAAGCCGTCGCCGCGTCCGCCGGTGCGCAGCGCCGTCGGGTGGAACTGCATGAACTCGAGGTCGGCGAGCTCGGCGCCGGCCTCGTGCGCCAGCGCCAGCCCCGCCCCGACTGCGCCGGGCGGGTTGGTCGTGCGCTCCCAGAGCGCCGCCATGCCGCCGGTGGCGAGCACCGTCGCACGTGCCAGCAGCGGCCGGCGGGCGCCGTCGGCGGAGATCGACGACCACCCCGACGCAGCGTCCGCCGTCGGTCCAGAGCGCGGCGGCGGTGGCGTGCTCGATCACGTCGACGCGCGCGTCCTGGGCGGCACGGGCCGACAGCTCGCGCGTGATCCGACGACCGGTGGCGGCCCCGCCCGCGTGCACGATCCGCCGCCGCGAGTGGCCGCCCTCGAGGCCGAGCGCGAGCGCGCCATGACGGTCGGCGTCGAAGCGCACGCCGAGCTGCTCGAGCGCGCGCACCTCGTGCGGGGACTGCTCGCAGAGGACCCGCACCGCGCTTGGGCGGGCCAAGCCGCGGGCGGCGGCGAGCGTGTCCTCGACGTGCAGCTCGGGCGAGTCGTCCTCGGCCAGCGCCGCGGCGATGCCGCCCTGAGCCCAGTAGCTGGCGGTCTGCGCCAGCGGAGAGCGGCTGATCAGCGCGACGCGCGCGCCCTGCTCGGCTGCGACGAGGGCGGCGTAGAGGCCGGCGCCACCGGCACCGACGACGGCGACGTCGACCCGCAGGGGCTCTTCGTGCGGTTGGGTCACGGCGCGCCGGTACCGTACCGGCGCAGCGATGCCGGTCCTGTTCAGCCATCCCTCCTCGCTCGGGCACGACACCGGCCGGGGCCACCCCGATCGCCCCGATCGCATCCGGGCGATCGAGGCCGAGCTCGAGCGCACCGACCTCTCCGGGTGGGAGCGCCGCGAGTCGCCGCCCGCCGAGCTCGACTGGCTGCTGCGCGTGCACCCGCGCTCGCACGTCGACGCCGTGCGCGAGACGAGCGCGCGCGCCGGCGCCTTCGACCTCGACACGCCGACCAGCGAGGGCTCGTGGGAGGCGGCACTGCACGCCGCCGGCGGCGCCTGCGCCTTGGCGGAGGCGCTGCTCGACGGCGGCGAGCGCGCAGGGTTCTCGATCGCGCGGCCGCCGGGGCACCACGCCGAGAGCGCGCGGGCGATGGGCTTCTGCCTGTTCGCCAACGTCGCGATCGCCGCGCGCCACGCGCTGGCGCTGGGGGCCGAGCGGGTGCTCGTGCTCGACTGGGACGTCCACCACGGCAATGGCACCAACGCGATCTTCCACGAGTCGCCCGAGGTGCTGTTCGCCAGCATCCACCAGTACCCGTTCTATCCCGGCACCGGGCCGCTGGAGGACGTCGGCGCCGGGGCGGGGCTGGGCTACTCGCTCAACCTGCCGGTGCCGGCAGGGGCCGGCGAGGTGGAGTTCGCGTCGCTGGTCGAGCACGTCGTCGCGCCGGTCGCGCGGGCGTTCGCGCCGGATCTCGTGCTGCTCTCGGCCGGCTACGACGCGCACCGCGACGACCCCGTCGGCGGCTGCACCCTGACGACGGCGTCCTTCGGGCAGCTCACGCGCCAGGCGCTGGCGCTCGCGGGCGACGCGCCCGTCGGGGCCGTGCTCGAGGGCGGCTATGACCTCGAGGCGCTCGCCGGCTCGGTGGTCGAGACGCTGCGGGCGCTCGAGCACGGCGGCGAGCCGGCAGCGGTCGAGCGCCATCCGCTGGCCGAGCGCGCGGCGAGCCGGCTCGGGCAGTACTGGCCGCTCTAGGTCCCGGCCGCTCTAGTTCGAGGCGTCGACGAGCTGCGAGTAGGCGCCCGGATACCGATTGCCGAGCTCGTCCGCCTCGGCGGCGGCCGCGTCCTGGTCCTCGTAGGTCCCGGCGTAGACGATCCAGAACCCCTGCCCGAGGCCGTAGTCGTCCGAGCGCAGCACGCCGGCCTCGACGCCGCCCGCGGTCGCCTCGTCTGCTGTCTGGCGCGCCGAGGCCTCGTCGCCGGCGGTGACCAGCACGACGGTGTACGCGCTCAGGCCCTCGGGCCAGGTCCCCGACTGGGCCTGCTCGCGGGCTCGCTCGCGTGCCGCGCGCTGGCGCTCGGTGCGCCGCTCGCGTCGGTCGGCGACCTGCTGGCGCTCGACCGCGGCCGCCCGCCGCGCGGCGTCCGCCTCGGCGTCGTTTCCATCGGAGTCGTCGTCGAGCGCGGTCGCGGCGCCGAAGCCGATCGCCGCCGCCAGCAGCGCGACGAGGATCGCTCCGAGCACGGTCTTCGAGCGCCGGCGGTCGGGGCGCGGGGGCGTGAGCGTCAGGCGCCCGCCGCAGCTGAGGCAGACGAGCTGGCCCGGCTCGCTCGCCGCGCCGCAGGCGGGGCAGTGCTCGCCGTCGCTCATGCAGGGCGCTCCGTGTGGTCGCCGGGCTCGTCGGCAGCGGCGGCCTGCTCGGCCGGCGCGTCCGCCTCCGAGGAGGCGTCTCCGGCCGGCTCGTCGTCGGCCTCGGGCACGGGCTGCCACTCCTCGGTGTGCTCCCAGCTCTGCTCCTGCGCGGCAGCGGCCGTCCAGTCGCCGGTCTGCTCCTCGCCGGTCTGCTCCTCGTCGGGCGCCCACTCGCCGGTCTCGTCCCAGCCCTCCTCGGGCTGCTCCCACTCGCCGGTCCAGTCGCCCGTCGCCGGCTCCTCGACCGCGTCGGGATCGAGCGTGCCCTCGAGCACGCGCACCTCGCGGTCGACGACGTCGAGCGCCGCCGCCTGGGCCTGGAGCAGCTCGGGGTTGCGCATGCCCTGGCGGTGCAGCTCGAACACGAGCGCTCCGAGCTCGAGCAGGAGATCCTCACGCTCCCGGCGGCGGGCGCGGAGGAGACGGCGCTCTCGGTGTCGCTTCAGCAGCCCAGGCACGCGTGTTGCACCCATCCTCGACCGACGGCGGGCGGACTATACCCCCGGCTCAGGCGGCTACTTGCGGGAGGCGAGCACCGCCGCGACCACGTCGAGCAGGCCGTCGCGGCGCTGGCCCATCGGGAAGGCGTCGAGAATCCGTCGCCGCGCCCGTCCGGCGGCCTCCGGCCCGAGCGCGAGCGCCCGCCGGAATCCCCTCGGCGACGCTGCTCGTCTCCTGCGAGTCGATCAGCACCCCCGCGTCGCCGACGACCTCGGGCATCGCGGTCACGTCCATCACGACCGGCACGCAGCCGGCCAGCATCGCCTCGGCCACGGCCAGGCCGAAGCCCTCGTGGCGCGAGGCCTGGACGTAGACCGCTGCGCGCCGGTAGGCGGCGTGGAGGTCGGCGTCGGACAGCCAGCCGGTCAGCTCCACGTTCGGGCCCGCGAGCGCGCGCAGCTGCTCGACCGACTCGTCGAGCCACTTCCCGGCGAACACGAAGCGTGTCTCGGGCAGCTCCCGCGCCGCGCGCACGAACGGGATCTGTCCCTTCTGCACGAGCGTCGTGTGGTCGATCGCGCCGACCGTCAGCGCGCTGCCGTCCTTCGCGGCCGGGAGCTCGCCGAACGGGTCCGGCACACCGTGGTGGACCACCGTCACGCGCGCCGGGTCGAGCGGCGTGTTGCGCTCGATCTCCGACAGGCTGTAGCGCGAGTTGGTGATCAGGCGGGTCGCGCGGCGCATGATCCAGCGGCTCGCGTGCCGGCGCAGGCCGCCCTGCTGGTAGCCGTAGCCGATGTCGGGCATGTTCGCCGTGTCGAAGCCGCCGATGATCAGCACCGACGGCTTGCGCAGCAGCCAGGCGAGCGTGATCGGAAAGAACGTGTGCCAGGAGGCGAACCAGCCGAAGACGAGGTCGGCGCCGAGCACCCCGCGCAGGACCCGGAGCGGATCGGGCCAGCGGCCGGGCTGATAGAGGTCGGTGAGCTCGTGTCGCTCGGCGAGCAGCTCGCGGTCGATCGAGACGAAGCTCGCCTCGCGGCTGTAGACGTAGAGGATGCGTGCCACGGCCGGCTCAGGCCCCGGCCGGCTCGGCGACCGGCTGGCGCGCCTCGATGAACGCCCGGTGCCACTCCGACAGCTCGAGCAGGCAGTAGAGGACGCTCTTGTGGTCGGCGCGTCCGCGCCGGTGCTCGTCCACCAGCCGTGCCACCGCCTGCGACTCGACCAGCTCCGCTGCGGGCGCCCCCGGGGCGTAGCGCCGTTCGACCTCGACGCCGAGCGAGCTGCGCAGCCAGTCGTCGTAGGGCGTGGCGAAGCCGTGCTTGGGCCGGCTCGTGATCTCCGGCGGCAGCAGTCGGTCCAGCGTCATGCGGTGCAGTCGCTTGCCCGCACGAGGGCGCACGCGCGAGCGCACCGGCAGCCGCTCGACGAAGCGCATCAGGTCGACGTCGAGGAACGGCACGCGCAGCTCGAGCCCAGCCGCCATCGACATCTTGTCGTTGCAGAGCAGGATGCCGTCGGGGAGGAACATGCGCGTGTCGAGGTAGAGGGCCTGCTCGAGCGTCGAGCGGCCGGTCACGTCGCCGAGCACGTCGGTGGCGGTGGTCAGACGCTCGCTGGCCGCCTGCTCGCCGAGCCCGCCGGTGAGCGCGCGGCGCGTGTCCGCGTCGGTGATCTCGACCAGCCGCAACATCCGCTCGGCCTGCGACTGGCCGCCCAGCAGATGGGCGGTGCGCCGCGCGCGGGCGGCGCGCGGCAGCCGGCGGGCGGCGAGGCCGGCGGGGGCGGCCAGCACTGCAGGGAACAGCCGCAGCGGCGCCAGCAGCGCCGCGGCTTGGTGACGCCCGTAGCCGCCATGCGGCTCGTCGGCGCCCTGGCCGGCGAGCACGACCTTGACGTGCTCGGCGGCGAAGCGCGACAGCTGCAGCAGCGCGGGCGCGGACGGGATTCCGCAGGGCTCCTCGAGCCGCGGCACGCAGCGGGCGAGCTCGGCGAGGAAGTCGGTCTCCTCCATCGCCGTGTCGTGGTGGTGGGTGCCGATGATGCGGGCGCTCTCGGCGGCGGCGGCGCGCTCGTCGAGCACGTCGCCGTGGCCTGGGAAGCCGATCGTGAAGGTGGTCGGCGGGCGCGGGGCGCGGCGCGCCATGGCCGCCACGACGCCGGCCGAGTCGACGCCGCCCGAGAGGAAGGCGCCGTAGGGCACGTCGGACATCATCTGGCGCTCGACCGTGTCGACGAAGCGCTCGGCGAGCAGCCCGGCGAGCTCCTCGTCGTCGAGGTCGGCGAACGGCTCGCCCGGCCCCTCGCGCCAGCTCTGGACGCGCGGCGCCTCGCCGGCCGTGGCGATCAGCAACGAGGCCGCCGGCAGCTTGGAGACGCCGGCGAACAGCGTGCGCGGCGCGGGCACGAAGCGGCAGGCGAGGTAGTGGTTGAGCGCGATCTCGTCGACGGCAGGGCTGACGAGCCCGGCGGCGAGCAGCGCGCCGATCTCGGAGGCCACGGCGACGCGCTGGCCGTCGCTCCACCAGTAGAGCGGCTTGACGCCGAAGCGGCAGCGCGCGGCCACCAGCCGCTGCTCGCGCGCGTCCCAGAGCGCGAAGGCGAAGATGCCGTTGAGGCGGCGCACGAGCTGGGGGCCGTACTCCTCGTAGGCGTGCACGATCACCTCGGAGTCCGAGCCGGTCGCGAAGCGGTGCCCGCGCTCGGTCAGGCGCTCGCGCAGCGCCCGGTGGTTGTAGATCTCGCCGTTGACGACGGCCGTGATCTGACCGTCCTCGGAGCTCAGCGGCTGCTCGCCGCCGACGGGGTCGATGATCGCCAGACGCGTGTGCACGAGCGCCAGCGGACCGAGTCGACGGATGCCCTCGCCGTCGGGGCCGCGGTGGCGGAGCGCCTCCATCAGCCGCTGCGGTCCGTCGGGCGGCGTCCGGCCGGCAGGATCGAGGATGGCGCCGATGCCGCACATGTCGGCGCGATGATCGCAGGGTCTCCCGTCACGCAATTGGTGCGGAGTCGTCACACGCGGGTGTGGAGCCGTGCGTCGGGACCGCGCAGCATCGCCGGTGCAAATGAACGACTTGCGCTGGAGGCGAACGATGTACCGAATGCTGGGACGTGCACACGCGACCGCGGGCCGCTGGTTGGCCGCACCGAGTCAGAGGGGGCAGGGGACGGTCGAGTACGTCGCCCTGATCCTGCTCGTGGCGCTCGTGATGGCCGGCGTGGTGGCCGCGATGAAGGGCTTCAAGACCGACGAGGGCAAGGAGCTCGGGGACCTCGTGATCGGGAAGATCAAGGAGGCGGTGCGCAAGGTGGAGTTCTAGGACCGGAGGCCCTGCCACCATTGCGCGCCTTGACCTTCGAGCGACGACAGCTGCCCGTGGCGATGTTCGACTCCGGCGTCGGTGGCCTGACCGTGCTGCACGAGTGCCTGGTGTCGCTGCCGCACGAGGACTTCCTCTACCTCGGCGACACTGCGCGCTTTCCCTACGGCGACCGTTCGCCGCAGCAGCTGCTGGCCTTCTCGCGCGAGCTGGCCGGCGTGCTGCTCGAGCGTGGGGCGAAGCTGCTGGTGGTGGCCTGCAACTCGGCCACGGCAGCGGCGCTGCCGGCCCTGCAGGCGGAGCTCGAGGGTCGCGTGCCGGTCGTCGGGGTGGTGCGGCCGGAATCGCGGCTGGCCGCCCAGGCGACGCGCAACGGGCGCGTCGGCCTGCTGGCGACCCCGGCGACCGTGAACAGCGGGGCGTACGTGCGGGCGCTCGCCGAGGTCGCGCCCAACGCCGAGCTGCACGCGGTCGCGAGCGCCGAGCTGGCGCCGCTGATCCAGGAGGGCGGGGAGATCGACCGGCGCACGCTGGCATGCGTGGAGGACGCCTGCGGCCCGTTGAAGGCGGCCGGCGTCGACACCGTGATCCTGGGCTGCACGCACTACCCGCTCGTGCGACCGGTGCTGCAGCGGGAGCTCGGGCGCCGGGTGGCGGTCGTGAGCTCGGGCGAGGCGATCGCCGCCGAGGTCGAGCGCCGGCTGCGCGAGGCGGGTCTCGAGCGGGACGAGGGCCGGCGCGGGGAGTATCGCTTCCTCGCGACCGGCGATCCGGAGGAGTTCAGGCGCCTCGGCACGCGCTTCCTGCAACTGCCGATCGATGTCGTCGAGCAGGTCGAGGTGATGGGAGTGCCGGCATGACCGATACACGCAACGACGGACGTGCGCCGGGGGACCTGCGCCCGCTCGAGATCGAACCGGGGTTCGTGAGCACGGCGACGGGGTCGGCGCTGATCGCCGCCGGCGGCACGCGCGTGATCTGCACCGCGAGCGTCGAGGAGTCGGTGCCGCGCTGGATGAAGGGGCGCGGCACGGGCTGGGTCACCGCCGAGTACGGGATGCTGCCGGCCTCGACCGGGGAGCGCAAGCAGCGCGACGTCAGCAAGGGGCGCGCCGACGGGCGCACGGTTGAGATCCAGCGCCTGATCGGCCGCTCGCTGCGCGGCGTGGTCGACTTCGCGGCGCTCGGCGAGCGCACGGTCTGGATCGACTGCGACGTGCTCGAGGCCGACGGCGGCACGCGCTGCGCGGCGATCACCGGCGGCTACGTCGCGCTCGAGCTGGCGCTGCGCAAGGTGATGGCGGACGGGCTGCTGGAGCGGCTGCCGCTGACGCAGTCGGTCGCCGCGGTGTCCTGCGGGGTGGTCGGCGGTCGGGCGCTGCTCGACCTCGACTACTCCGAGGACTCGACCGCCGAGGTCGACGCGAACATCGTCATGACCGGCGACGGCGGGCTCGTCGAGGTGCAGGCCACGGCCGAGCGCACGCCGCTGTCGCGCACCTCGCTGGACGAGCTGCTGGCGCTCGGCGAGGCTGGCATCGAACGGCTGCGGGCGTCGCAGCGGGCGGCGATCGACACCGCATGAGCCCGGCGTTTCGCGCGGTGCTGTCCACGCGCAACGCGCACAAGGTGCGCGAGTTGGCGGTGCTGCTGAAGCCGATCGAGCTGGAGCCGTTGCCCGACGAGCTCGAGCTGCCGCCGGAGACCGGCACGACCTTCGCCGACAACGCGCTGATCAAGGCGCGGGCGGCCGCGGTCGCGACCGGGCGGGTGGCGATCGCCGACGACTCCGGCATCGAGGCCGCGGCACTCGGCGGTGCGCCGGGGGTGTACTCCGCGCGCTACGCCGGCGAGCAGGCGACCGACGAGGAGAACCTGGCCAAGCTGATGCGCGAGGTGCCCGACGACGGCGACCGGCGGGTGGCCTACGTGTGCGCGCTCGCCTACGTCGAGCCGGGCGGTCGCGAAGAGGTCGTCCACGGTCGCTGCGAGGGCACGCTCGCCCACGAGCTGCGCGGCGACGGCGGCTTCGGCTACGACCCGGCCTTCGTGCCCGACGACTACGACGACGAGCGCACGATGGCCGAGCTCACGGTCGACGAGAAGGACGCGATCAGCCACCGCGGCCGCGCGGCGCGGGCGCTGCTGGAGCGCCTGGCCGAGGAGGACCGTCACGGCGTCCGCGGGCCGCTGTCGACGCGCATGACGCGGCGTCGCGCGGGCAGAGACGAGCGTCCGCCCCGGCGTCGCCGTCCCTGAGCAGACCGGCACGGGTCGCCTCCCGGCGGTCGTCCCCGGCGCGCAGACGCACTCACGGTGCCTCGAACGGGCACACTGCTCCCAGCATGACGCCCGAGGAGCTCGCAGACGCTCGTGCCAAGCAGCGCACCGCGCTGGTCAGCGTGGCTGCCGCGATCGTGCTCGTCGGGGCCAAGCTGACGACCGGCCTGATCACCGGCTCGCTCGCCTTCGTCGCCGAGGCGGCGCACTCCGCCACCGACCTCGTCGCGGCGCTGCTGACCCTGTTCGCGGTGCGGGTCGCGGTCCGTCCCCCGGACGAGGAGCACCACTACGGCCACGGCAAGGCCGAGCATCTCGCCGCGCTGGGCGAGAGCGCCTTCCTGCTGCTGGTGTCGGTGTTCATCGGCTTCGAGTCGCTGCGGCGGCTGCTCGGTGACGGCCACGGGACGCCCGAGGCGGCCTGGTGGGCGTTCACCGTGCTGGCGCTCGTGATCGCGCTCGACTTCTCGCGGGCGCTGATGAGCCATCGCGCCGCCCGTCGTCACCACTCGGCCGCGCTGGCGGCCAACGCCCTGCACTTCAGCTCGGACCTCGCGGGCTCGTTCGCGGTGTTGATCGGGCTCGTGTTCGTCGCCCTCGGTCATCCCGGCGCGGACGCGATCGCCGCGCTGTTCGTCGCCGTGCTCGTCGTGATCGCCGCGCTGCGCCTGGCACGGCAGTCGGTCGACGTGCTGATGGACCGTGCCTCGCACGAGGCCGAAGCCGAGGTGCGCGCGGCGCT
Source organism: uncultured Thermoleophilaceae bacterium (assembly GCA_963846505.1). GTDB lineage: Bacteria > Actinomycetota > Thermoleophilia > Solirubrobacterales > Thermoleophilaceae > JACVRW01. The sequence goes on from CAWJWD010000007.1 coordinate 68,292, forward strand.
GAGCGGGCTGGAGGAGCCCGTCGAGCTGCGCCGACTGCGCGTGCGCCATGCAGCCGGCACCTACTTCGTCGACCTCGTGATCGCGGTCGCCCCCGACGCCGGCGTCTCGCAGGCGCATGCGATCGCAGACGTCGTCGAGGAGCGTGTGCAGCGCGCGCTCGAGCGCGCCGACGTGGTCGTGCACGTCGAACCGGCCGAGGCGGCGGGCGGGGTGCGCGAGCGCGCGACGGCAGCCGCGCTCGCGGTGCCGGAGGTGCGCGAGGTGCACAACGTGCGCGCGCTCGACGTCGACGGGCGCTACGAGCTGTCGCTGCACGTGAAGCTGCCGCAGGAGCTGTCGCTGGCGCAGGCTCACGACGCGGTCGAGCGCCTCGAGGCGGCGATCGAGGACGCCCTGCCCGAGCTGCGCAGCGTGCACACGCACATCGAGCCGCTGGCCGGCACCGATCACGCCCGCCGGCCCGAGCCCGACGACACGGCCGTCGAGCGGACGGCGATCTCCGACGCCGTACGCCGCCATCTCGGCGAACGGGCACCGGTCTCGGTGCGCTTCCGCGACGGCGAGCGCGGGCGCATCGCGCTCGTCACCGTCGGGCTGCCCGGCGAGCAGCCGCTGCCCTCGGCGCACAGCCAGGCCGGCGCGATCGAGGAGGCCGTGCGCGAGCGCTGCCCGAGCCTCGCGGACGTGATCGTGCACACCGAGCCGGTGGCGGACCGTTCGCGCTAGAACAGGTTGACCGCCGCCGCGGCTCCGACCGCGAGCAGCACGCCCGAGTAGCCGACGTAGCCGCTGAGCAGCAGCAGCAGCGCCGCGATCAGACAGATGCCGACCGTCGTCAGCCACGAGATTCGTGCGAGGGACACAGGACTATTCTGGAGCATGTGCCGACGTTGACGCCCGCAGCCACCCCCGCCCGGCTGTGCGAGCTGTCGGCCGCGGCGCGCACAGCCGTCCTGCTCGACGCCGCCGGCGCGCTCGTCGCCTGCAGCGATCCCGACGCCGCCAGAGCGGAGGCGCTGGCCGCGTCGACGCGCGCGCTGCTCGAGGCCGTCGACAAGGCGCCCGGCCAGCCCGTCGAGCAGGTCGAGGCGCAGGTCCCGGGCGGGGCCGTCTTCGTCTCGCGCACGCCGCGCTGGACGCTGGCGGTCGTCGCCCGCCGCAACGCGCTCTCGTCGCTGATGCTGTGCGACCTGCGCGCGGTGCTGGGCGAGCTCGAGGGCGGCACGCCGATCCGCCGCGCGTTTCCCGACACGGACTCGGCGGCGGCGTGAGAGAGCGCCCGAAGAGCCCGCTCGCGCGCGCGGCCGGTCTCGCCGGCGGGGTCGCCTCCGCGATGCGGCGCATGCAACGGGAGCGCGAGCCGCGCGTGTTGCTCTACGACCACGAGGGTCACGCCCGTCTGCTGCAGCCCGAAGCGCGCGGGCAGGAGGACGCCCTCGCAGCCGCGAGGACGATGGTCGAGCTCGTCGACGAGGGGCGCAGGGCGGCGTGAGCCTGGTCGATCGGGAACTGGCCGAGCGCGTGCTGGCCCGGGCGCTCGCCCACGGCGGCGACCTCGCCGAGCTCTACGCCGAGGATCGGCACGGCTTCGGGCTGTCGCTCGACGACGGCCGCGTCGAACATCCCCAGGACGGTCGCGAGCGCGGCGCCTGCGTGCGCGTCGTGCACGGCGACGCGACCTACTACGGCCACGTCGACGGGCTCGCCGAGCCGGACCTGCTGCGGGTCGCCGAGTCGGTCTCGCAGGCGCTGGACAGCGGCCCGAGCGCGCCCGCGACGCTCGCCGCCGCCGAGCGCGCGTCGGTGCGGCATCCCGTCGAGCACCCGCCGGAGCAGGTCGACGCAGCGCGCAAGGCCGAGCTGCTGCGCGCCTGCGAGGAGCGCGCCCGAGCGGTCGGCGCGGAGGTCGTGCAGGCGCGGATCGGCTACGCCGAGAGTCGCCGGCGCGTCGAGGTCTACAACTCCGAGGGCCGCGCCGCCGCCGACGACCGCACGCGCGTGCGCCTCAGCGCCCAGGTCGTGGCACGGCGCGACGGGCGCGTGGAGACGGGCACCGACACGCGCGGCGGCCATGCCGGCTTCGAGCTGCTCGAACGCGACCCCGAGCAGGTCGCCGAGCAGGCCGCGCGCCGGGCGCTGACGCTGCTCGACGCGCGCGAGGCGCCGAGCGCGCGGCTGCCGGTGGTGGTCGGCAACGGCTTCGGCGGCGTGCTGCTGCACGAGGCCGTGGGCCACGGGCTGGAGGCCGACGCGGTCCAGAAGCGCGCCAGCGTCTACGCGGGCAAGCTCGGCGAGCGCCTGGCCGAGCCGTTCGTCACCGCCTACGACGACGGCAGCCGCGCCGGCGAGTGGGGCAGCGACGGCGTCGACGACGAGGGCACGCCCACGCAGCGCACGACGGTGCTCGCCGACGGCGAGCTGACGAGCTTCCTCTACGACCTGCTGCGTGCCCGCAAGGACGGCGTCGACTCGACCGGCAACGGCCGCCGCGAGTCCTTCCGCCACCTGCCGCTGCCACGCATGACCAACACCTTCTTCGCTCCCGGCGAGGCGACCCCCGAGGAGCTGATCGCGGGCGTCGAGCGGGGCCTCTACGCGGTTTCCTTCGGCGGCGGTCAGGTCGAGCCGGCCACCGGCGACTTCGTCTTCGGCGTCTCCGAGGGCTACCTGATCGAGGGCGGGAAGGTGACCGCGCCGGTGCGCGGCGCGACGCTCGTCGGCAACGGGCTCGAGGCGCTGCGCGCGATCGACGGCATCGCCGGCGACCTCGAGATCGCGACCGGGTACTGCGGCAAGGGCGGGCAGACGGTGCCGGCGGGCGTGGGGCAGCCGCACGTGCGCATTCGCGAGCTGACCGTGGGAGGGACCGAGGGATGAGCCTCGAGGACGTCGCCCGGCGGGCGCTCGAGGCCGCGCTCGACGCCGGCGCGAGCGACGCCGAGGCGTGGACGGAGGAGAGCGTCAGCCGCACCGTGCGGGTCTACGACGGCGAGGTCGAGAGCCTCAGCGACGCGGGCGGGCGCGGCGTCGGCGTACGGGCGTTCAGCGACGGTCGCGCCGGCTACGCCTACGGCACCGACCTCGGCGACGACGGCCTGCGCACGATCGCCGGGGCTGCCGTCGAGGCGGCGTCGGTCGCCGACCCGGACGAGTTCGGCGGCCTGCCCGAGGAGCCCGGGGCGACGCCGGTCGACGGCCTCGCCTCGCCCGTGCTGGCCTCCTGGTCGACGGCGCAGAAGGTCGAGCTGGCGCTCGCGATCGAACGTGCGGCCCGGGCGCGGCCGGGCGTCAGCCAGGTCGAGAGCGCCGTCTACTCCGACGCCGCCGGCAGCGTCGCGCTCGCCAACTCGCGCGGCTTCAGCGGCAGCTACGAGGCGACCCAGGCCTGGGCCTACGCCTCGGCCTTCGCCGGCGAGGGCGCGGACCTGATGACCGGCCTCGGCGTCGGTCTCGGTCGCGATCCCGAGGCCCTCGACCCGGAGGCGATCGGGGCCGAGGCGGCCGATCGGGCACGCTCGCTCGTCGGCGCTCGCCAGCCCTCTTCGCGCCGCTGCCCGGTCGTGCTCGACGCCTTCGTCGCCGCGTCGTTCGCCGGCTTCATCGGCGCGATGCTGTCCGCCGACGCCGCGCAGCGCGGCCGCTCCCTGTTCGCCGGTCGCGAGGGCGACGAGATCGCCGCTCCCGCCTTCGCGCTGGTCGACGACGGCACGCTCGCGGACGGCCCCTCCAGCGCTCCCTTCGACGGCGAGGGCTCGCCGACTCGCCGCACGCCGCTGATCGCCGACGGACGCCTGCTGACGCTGCTGTTCGACAGCCGCAGCGCCCGCCGCGCCGGCCGTGCCACGACCGGCAACGCCGGCCGCGGGTCCTATCGCTCGCCGCCCGGTGTGGGGACCACCAACCTCGTGCTGGAGCCGGGCTCGGAGTCGCTCGACGAGCTGCTCGCGCGCGCCGGCGAGGGCCTGTTCGTGACCGACGTGGCCGGCCTGCACTCGGGCGTCAACCCGGTCTCCGGGACGTTCTCCGTGGGTGCCACCGGACGCCTGATCGAGAACGGCGAATTGGGTCAGCCGGTGCGCGAGATCACGATCGCCGGCGACCTGGTCTCGATGCTCGAGGCGGTGCTCGGAGTGGGCTCGGAGGCGCGCTGGGTGCCCTTCGGGGGCAGCGTCAAGGCGGCCTCGGTATTGATCGCCGAGATGGCCGTCGCGGGCGCATAACCCCTGCAAGAAGGCTGCAACCAGCGCACATTTCGCTCTGCAAGCGGGCTGTGGTCGGTCAATCGTCCGCAGACGCTGTTACGTTGCCGCCGATTCACTGTGCCCCCGGCAAGGAGGAGACAACATGACCAAGGCTGAGTTCGTCGATCAGATAGCGAGCCGTGCCGAGCTGTCCAAGGGAGACGCGGGCGGAGCCGTCGACGCCGTCCTCGACACCATCAAGGAAGTCCTGCAGCGCGGTGGGGAGATCAACTTCACCGGCTTCGGCAAGTTCTCGGTGGCCGAGCGGGGTGCCCGCCAGGGCGTGAACCCGCAGACCGGCGAGAAGATCCAGATCCCGGCGAGCAAGGTGCCGCGCTTCAGCGCCGGCTCCGCGCTCAAGAGTGCCGTCAAGGGCGGCTAGTCCCGTCGTAGCAGAGCCGTCTTCCTTGACCGCCGGGGGGAAGCGGCATTTCGCCGACCGGCTTGCGGCGCTCGTAGAGGAGCGCCGCAGCCGCGTCGTGCTCGGGCTCGATCCCGATCCGGCGGCACTGTGGCCCGTCGCCCTGCAGCGACTCGGCGGGGCGGAGCCCGATCCCCGGCTCGCACGTGGTCGGGCCGCGGAGGCTGTGATCGAGCACTGCCGCGCGGCGATCGTCGCCGCAGGACCCGCATGCGTGGCGATCAAGCCGCAGCTCGCGTGCTTCGAGCGCTTGGGCGCCCCCGGCTGGGACGCGCTCGAACAGGTGGTCGCGATTGCCGCTGACCACGGCCTGCTGGTCGTGGCCGACGGCAAGCGCGGGGACGTGCCGGTCACCGCGCGTGCCTACGCGCAGGCGCTGGTGGGGGAGACGCCGAGCCCGTTCGGGCCGGTACCCGGCTTGGGCGCCGATGCCTTCACCGCCAACCCGCTGCTCGGCCGCGACGCGCTCGAGCCGTTGGTCGAGGCGGCCGCCGGCGCGGGTGCCGGTTGCTTCGTGCTCGTGCGCACCTCCAACCCGGGAGCCGCCGAGCTGCAAGACGAGGGCCGGCCGCCGCTGCACGAGCGCCTGGCGCGCCTGGCCGACGAGCTCGGCGCGAACCAGGTCGGCGATTGCGGCCTGTCGCTGGTCGGCGCCGTCACGGGTGCGACCCGGCCCGGCCTGCTGGCGCGCCTGCGCGAGCTGATGCCCCGGGCGATCTTCCTGCTGCCCGGCGTCGGTGCCCAGGGCGGCCGTGTCGAGGATCTCGGCGCCGCCTTCGCGCCGCACCCGGCGGCGGGCCTCGTGACCGCCTCGCGCTCGATCGTCAACGCGTACGCCGAGCGCGGCGGGGACCCGGCGCAGGCCGCCGCGGACGCCGCCGAGGAGCTGCGCGCAGCGGCCTGGGCGCTCTAGGCCCGCGTCGCTCGCGCTTGCGAGATCGCTCCCGCCGCCGCCGACCCTCCGCGCCGCCTCCTATGCTCCGGTCGCCCCCCGGAGGACGAATGCCCGAACGACGACGACGCAGCCCCGCGCGATTCCTGGCGCCACTTGCCCTGGTGGTGGCCGTCGTCGCGGTCCTGATCGTGGTCGGCTCCTCGGGCAGCGACGGCGACGGCGGGAAGGCGGACGGCTCCGACACCACGACGGCCAGCCGCACCGAGCGCACCGACACCACGCCCCGCCGCGTCCGCGCCAACTACACGGTCAAGACCGGCGACACGCTGGGGGCGATCGCGGAGAAGACGGGCGTGAGCGTCGAGCAGTTGCAGGAGCTCAACCCCGAGCTCGATCCACAGGCGCTCGTCTCCGGTCAGAGAATCAAGCTGCGCGAGTGAGGGCAGCCCTCCTCACCGTCGTCGTGGCGCTCGTGCTGTGCATGAGCGTCGCGTCCGCGCACGCGGCAGCGCCACCGCCGCAGGTGCCGCAGGCGAAGGCGGCGATCGTGGTCGACGGCCGCACGGGCGAGGTGATGTGGGCGCGTGCACCCGACGAGCGCCGCGGGATGGCGAGCCTGACGAAGCTGATGACCGCGCTGCTGACGCTCGAGCAAGCCCGGCCCGGCGAGGTGTTCACCTCCCCGGGCTACGACCCGCTGCCCGCCGAGTCGCGCATCAACCTCGCCGACGGCGAGCGCATGACGGTCGCCGACCTGCTGCGTGCGCTGCTGCTCGAGAGCGCCAACGACGCGGCCGTCACGCTCGCCGACGGCGTCGCCGGCTCGACGCCCGCCTTCGTGGCCGAGATGAACGAGCGGGCTCGGAAGCTGGGCCTGGAGAACACCAGCTACGCGAACCCGATCGGCCTCGACGACCCGGCCAACTACTCCAGCGCCCGCGACCTCTCCGCCCTGGCGGTGCAGCTGCTGCGCAAGCCGCGCTTCGCACGCGTGGTGAACCGCCCTCAGGCGATCCTGCGCTCGGGCGATCGCGTGCGCGTGATCGACAATCGCAACGACCTGGTCGCCGCCAACTCCTGGGTCGACGGCGTCAAGACCGGCCACACCAACAGCTCCGGCTACCTGCTCGTCGGCGCCGCCCACGGCGCCGGGGGTGCGCGCGTGGTCAGCGTCGTGATGGGCGAGCCCAGCGAGGCGGCACGTGACGCAGAGACGCTCGAGCTGCTGCGCTGGGGCCTGGAGCGCTTCGAGCTCGAGCGCGTCTTGACGCACGCCGAGCCGCTGGCGAGCGCGGCGATCGAGTACCGCGACGAGCGGGCGCAGCTGGTGCCGCGCCGCACGACGACGATCACCGTGCGCGAGGGCGAGCGCGTCAGCCGCCGCGTGCGAGCGCCCGGCGAGGTCGACGGTCCGCTGCCGCAGGGCGAGCGGGTCGGCAGCGTGACGGTGCTCGTGGACGGGCGCCCGGTGAGGCGCGTCGCGCTCGTCACCCAGGAGGCTGTACCCGCGGCGGGGACCCTGCGCGTGCTCACTTCGGTTTTGGGCGTCCCCTTGACCTTGGTGCTCGTCCTCGCCATCCTCATCGCCGCCGGGTTGCTTTTCCTGCGTCTGCGGGCGCGGAGGCGGCTCGTGCGCCGATGATCATCACCGTCACCCTCAACGCCGCCATCGACAAGACGCTGGCGGTCCCCAACTTCCGCCTCGGTCGGCGCCACCGAGCGGTCGAGCAAACCGCGATGGCGGGCGGCAAGGGCGTCAACGTGGCGCGCGCGCTGAAGTCGCTCGGCCAGCCGGTGATCGCGACCGGCATCGCCGGCGGCCCGACCGGGACGCGCATCATCGAGCACCTGACCGAGGACGGCATCCTCAACGACTTCGTGCGCATCCGCGAGGAGTCGCGCACCTCGACCGCCGTCGTCGACCCGACCTCCGGCGAGCAGACGGAGATCAACGAGCACGGTCCCCACGTCTCCGAGCAGGAGCTGGAGCTGTTCGTCGACAAGCTGCTCTACCTCGCCAAGGGCGCCGACATCTGCGTGATCGCCGGCAGCCTGCCGCGCGGCGTGCCGCCCGAGCTGTACGCGCGCCTGATCACGGAGATGCGCCGGCTGGGGGTGACGGTGGTGCTCGACGCCGAGGGCGAGCCGCTGCGGCTGGCCACGCGCTCCAGCCCGGACGTGGTGAGCCCGAACGAGCTCGAGGCCGAGGAGCTCGTCGGCTACGAGTTCGCCGACGCCGACGACCGCCAGCGCGGCATCGGGGAGCTGGTCGAGCTGGGTGCGCGCGAGGCGATCATGACGCTCCCCGACGGCTGCCTGGCGCTGCTCGGGCACGGCGCCCCGCGCCTCTACCGGGCCACGCTCGAGCCGCTCGAGCCCGTGTCCTCGGTGGGCTCCGGCGACGCCTTCCTCGCGGGCTACGTCGCCGCCCGCTACGCGGGCAGAGAGCCGGAGGGCTGCCTGCGCTTCGGGGTGGCCTGCGGAGCCGAGTCGACGCAGCACTTCGGCGCCGGCGTGCTCGACCAGCGCGAGGTCGAGCGACTGGTGCCGGAGGTGCGCGTCGAGGTGCTCGGGACGCCTCGTCTCGAGGTCGGCTAGCCGGTGCTAGATTCGGCTGTTCGTCCGCCCTCGAACATAGGATCAGCCCATGGAAGTTGAGATTGGCCGGGGCAAGAAGGGCCGCCGCGCATTTGGCTTTGACGACATCGCGATCGTGCCTTCGCGGCGCACCCGGGATCCTGACGACATCGACGTCACCTGGATGCTCGGGCCGTACCGGTTCGAGCTGCCACTGCTGGCCTCGGCGATGGACGGGGTGGTCTCTCCCGAGACGGCGGGCATCATCGGCAAGCTCGGCGGCCTGGCGGTCCTGAACCTCGAGGGCATCTGGACTCGCTACGAGGACGCGGGCGACCAGCTGGAGCGGATCGCGCAGCTGCCCAAGGAGCAGGCCACGGCGGAGATGCAGCGCATCTACGCCGAGCCGGTCAAGGAGGAGCTCGTCGCGCAGCGGATCGCGGAGATCAAGGACCAGGGCGTGGTCGTCGCGGCGTCCCTGACCCCGCAGCGCGTGCGCGGCTTCTACGAGACGGCGCTCGAGGCCGGGCTCGACATCCTCGTGATCCAGGGCACCGTGATCAGCGCCGAGCACGTCTCGACGCGCAGCGAGCCGCTCAACCTCAAGGAGTTCATCCGCGAAGTCCCGGTCCCCGTCGTGGTCGGCGGCTGTGCGTCGTACTCCACCGGGCTGCACCTGATGCGCACCGGCGCGGTCGGCGTGCTGGTCGGCGTCGGTCCAGGCGCGGCCTGCACCACGCGCGGCGTGCTCGGCATCGGCGTCCCGCAGGCGACCGCGATCGCGGACGTGGCGGCGGCCCGCTCGCAGCACATGCTCGAGACCGGCGAGTACGTCAAGGTGATCGCCGACGGCGGCATGCGCAACGGCGGCGACGTCTCGAAGGCGATCGCCTGCGGCGCGGACGCGGTCATGATCGGCTCGCCGCTCGCGCGGGGCTACGAGGCGCCCGGCCACGGCTTCCACTGGGGTATGGCGACCTTCCACCCGTCGCTGCCGCGCGGCGCGCGCGTCAAGACGACGCAGAACGGCACCATCGAGCAGATCCTGCTCGGTCCGGCGCACGAGAACGACGGCACGTTCAACCTCATGGGCAGCCTGCGCACCTCGATGGCGACCTGCGGCTACGAGGACATCCCCGCCTTCCACAAGGCGGAGCTGATGGTCGCCCCGTCGCTGCAGAGCGAGGGCAAGCAGCTGCAGCGCGCCCAGGAGATCGGCATGGGGGCGACCTCCGCCGCCGTCGCGCACCCGGCGTCCGACGGGGTCGCCAACGGCACCGCCGGCATGGACGAGCTCGCGACGCCGAGCGCGGACCCGGCGCTGGTCGGCGAGTGAGCGAGGCGGTCGCCGGCACCCACTCCGCTCCGTCGGAGCCGAGCGCGCTCGCGGCCGCCACGGACACCGTCCTGGTCCTCGACTTCGGGGGCCAGTACTCGCAGCTGATCGCACGGCGGGTGCGGGAGTGCGGCGTGTTCGCCGAGCTGCTCCCGCACGACGTGCCCCTGGAGGACATCGAGCGGCGCAGGCCCAAGGGGCTGATCCTCTCCGGCGGCCCGGCGTCGGTGTACGCCGACGGCGCGCCGCACCTGCGGCCGGAGGTGCTCGAGCTGGGCGTGCCGGTGCTCGGCATCTGTTACGGCATGCAGGCGATGGTGCTCGGCCTCGGCGGTCGCGTCGAGGGCGCTGAGGTCGGCGAGTTCGGTCGTTCGCACCTGACCGTCTCCGAGCACGGCCGGCTGCTGGCCGGCGTGCCGGACGAGCAGAGCTGCTGGATGAGCCACCGGGACACCGTCTACGAGGCGCCGCCGGGCTTCACCGCGCTGGCCTCCTCGACGGAGTCCCCGGTCGCGGCGCTCGAGCACGTCGGGCGCCAGCTGTACGGCATCCAGTTCCACCCCGAGGTCGTGCACACGCCGTACGGCACGCAGATCCTCGAGACCTTCCTGCGCGACATCTGCGGCTGCGACATGGCCTGGAGCGCCGCCTCGGTGGTCGAGGAGCAGATCGCGCGGATTCGCGAGCAGGTGGGGGACGGTCAGGTGATCTGCGGGTTGTCCGGCGGCGTGGACTCCTCGGTCGCGGCGCTGCTGACCCACCGGGCGGTGGGGGACCAGCTGACCTGCGTCTTCGTCGACCACGGGATGATGCGCAAGAACGAGGGCAACCAGGTGGTGGCCGCGTTCCGCGACCAGTTCAAGGTCCCGCTGATCGCCGTCGACGCCGAGGAGCGCTTCCTCGCCCGCCTGGCCGGCGTGACCGACCCGGAGACCAAGCGCAAGATCATCGGCGCGGAGTTCATCCGCGTCTTCGAGGAGGAGGCAGAGCGGCTCGGCAACCCGAAGTACCTCGTACAGGGCACGCTCTACTCGGACGTGATCGAGTCCGGCGGCGGCACCGGCGCCGCCACGATCAAGTCCCACCACAACGTCGGCGGCCTGCCCGAGGACCTCGAGTTCGAGCTCGTCGAGCCGCTGCGGATGCTGTTCAAGGACGAGGTCCGAGAGGTCGGCGTCGAGCTGGGCATGAACGAGCGGCTGGTCTGGCGTCAGCCGTTCCCCGGCCCGGGGCTGGCGATCCGCGTCGTCGGCGGCGACGTCACCAAGGAGCGCCTGGAGATCCTGCGCGAGGCCGACGCGATCCTGCAGGACGAGATTCGCGGCGCCGGGCTCTACCGGGAGCTGTGGCAGTCGTTCTGCGTGCTGCCCGGCGAGCTGCGCAGCGTCGGCGTCCAGGGCGACGGCCGCACCTACGGCTACGTCGTCGTGATCCGCGCCGTCACCTCCGACGACGCGATGACCGCGGACTGGGCGCGGCTGCCGTACGACCTGCTGGAGCGCGTGGCGTCGCGCATGATCAACGAGATCGCGCAGGTCAACCGGGTGACGCTCGACATCACGTCGAAGCCGCCCGGCACGATCGAGTGGGAGTAGCGCGGTCCGCTCGTAGCGCCGCGGCTCGCCGAGCAGGTCGCCCATGTCCGCGAGCGCCGATCTGACCGTGGAGCAGTACGCGCGCTGGTGCAAGGAGCGCGGGCTCCCCGAGCTGCGGCAGGTGCTGTTCTGGCGCTGGGACCCCATCGGCGTCGAGTCGGATTTCCCCGCGACCGCCGACGAGTACGACGACTACGCCCGCGTGCTGCTCTCGCGGCTGCGCAAGGGCGCGGACGCCGACGGGGTGGCGGCGTACCTCCACGGCGAGGAGCGTGACTCGATGGGGCTGCCATCTGCCGACGCCGCACACCTGCGCTCGCTGGGCGAGCGGATCCTGCGCTGGCACGAGGAGTCGATCTCGTGTTGGAGACGGGAACTCGACGTCGGTGAGGCAGAGCGCCGCATCTAGGCGGACCAGCGGTCAGGTCTCACTGACGCGGTAGCCGCGTGGCGAGCATCAGGGGCTCGCCTCCACTCCCAGGGTTTCTGTGCGTCGGTTGTCACACGCGCGTTGCACTGCTGTAGCGCCAACGCGTTGTCCCGTCATACGGCTCGACCTAGGTTGCGGGCACGCCGGAGGGTGAAACGCCGAGGTGGCGCACAGGCGTGCCAAGCCATGTGTTCGAGGTTGCTCCTCGGATGGAGTTCGAATCTCCCGCCCTCTGCAGCGAAGCACTGGTCCCGGTGAGCGACGAGGCGCGCCATGGCAGCGCCTGCGGATCGCACCCGCCTTGGTCACGGCTCACCGGACCAGTTCAGCCTTGTGAGCGGCGGACCCTGCGGCTACGCTGCCGCTGGCTTGGCATGCCGGTCGGGGGTCGCTCCCCGTTCACCCGCGGCCCGTCTCTCGAGGCGGGCCGTTTTCCTTGCCGAAGCCGCATGCGACGGAGGAAGCGGGGGAGGGGCGGACGGAGCGGTCAGGCGGGCCAGAAGTCGGGGACCTTCTCGGCGTCCGCGCCGGGGTCGTCGGTCTTGGTCGAGCACATGATCAGGATCGCGTCGTCGGGGCCCTCGTTCCAACACGAGCGCGCCACGCTCGGCGCCACGCGGACGACCGTGCCGGCCGGGACGTCGATCACCTCGTCCTCGAGCTTGAACTGGAGCGTGCCCTCGGCGACGAAGTAGATCTCCTCTTGCGTCAGGTGACGGTGCCCGTAGCTGCCCTTGCCGCCCGTCTGCGCCGGCATCCGCCGCCAGGTGAAGGCGACCTGCTCGGCGTCGAGCCCGAGCGAGCCCATGCGCATCTCGCCGGGGTAGTCGCCCAGCACGTCTGGGATCTCGTCGAGGCGCTTCAGCGTGTAGTCGGCCATGGGCGGATCATCGACCCTGGCCGGAGGCCTGTCTAGGACCAGCCGTCCCAGGCCTGCAGCGTCGCGAGCGGGTCGTGCGGTCGCCCGCCGCTGTACCAGCCCGGCGCCGACCAGAGCTCGAAGTGCAGGTGGCAGCCCTGCGCGTCCCCGGTGTCGCCGACGAGGCCGATCGTCTGGCCCGTGTAGACGCGGTCGCCGGTGCGGAAGGGGGAGGGCTGGGCCATGTGCATGTAGGCGTAGTCCTCGCCCGTGCCGGCGCCGTCGATGACGACGTAGTTGCCGGCCAGGCCCTGGTAGCCGGCGTACTTGATCGTGCCGCCCCGCGCCGCCACCAGCCGCGTGCCGCACTTGGCGAACACGTCCTGGCCCTGGTGGCTGCGCCCGCCGCGCCCGGCGCCGAAGCGCCCCGCGCTGCCGCCGTAGGCGTGGCGGCCGCGGATCGGGAAGACGTTGTCGTAGAGGTCGAAGGCGTCTCGCTCGCCGCCCGTTCCCTGCGAGCTGCGCGCGACGACGCCGTTGGGCGCGGCCGCGGTGAGGCGGAACGAGTAGCGGCCGGGGCTGGCGGCCTCCTTGCCGAGCGTGCCGCTCCAGGACACGCTCGCGATCGTGCCGGGGGGCGCCGCCTCGGGAGCCCAGCTCTTGACGACGCTGCCGTCGGTGGCGCGCACGAGCTCGACCGTCACGCTGGCGCTCTCGTTGAGGCGATACGAGAACGTGACCGCGCGGCGCGCGCCGATGTAGGCCTTGGTGCGGCTGGTGCCGGTCTCGATCGCCGGCGCGCCCGCTGTCGCCGTTCCCGGCACGGGTGAGAGCTGCGCGTTCGGCTCGGGCGGCGGTGAGGGCAGGATCGGAACGAACGCCGACGGCTTCGAGCCGGCGCTGCCGGACAGCAGCGCGAGCGAGCCGCTGACGGCGCCGTAGGGCACCTTGGCACGCAGGGCGGTGTCGCTGCTGGCGCGCACGGGCACGCGCGCGTCGTCGCCCTTGCCGCTGGCGCCGAGGAAGACGACCGTCGTCACGCCGCTCAGCGAGCGGCCGCGGACCGCGATCGTGCTGCCGCCCTGGGCGCGCTTCTTCGAGGCGCAGGCACGCACGCACGTCACCTTGCCGACGACGGGCTGCGCCACGTACATCGCGCCGCCCCCACCAGCCGCCATCTGAGCAGCCGCGGGGGTCGCGAAGCCGGCGGCCAATGCCACCGTGCTCGCACACGCGATCAGACGATCGTGTCTCAACGTCCCTTCGGCCCCACTTTCTCCGGCCTACGGGGTTAGCTGACGGGCTCGCGCCTGCGACGGCGCTACGACCTCGGCAATGAGGCCGATTCGCCCCTCGACGACCGTCTTCGACGGTCCCCGAACGGTTCCCCCGTTCCCCAGCGGCTCGGCTTGCCACCGGGGATTCGGCTGGCTCGAAAACTGGCGCGGCAGTATAACCGCGGGGTCGGGCGGCCACGTTCTCGCATTTGGCTGGTCGCTTCCTGCGCGCGTATGCCACACTGTGCAGCCGGCCGCCTGTGGCGGCCCGTTCTTTGTCGTCTCCCTTACGTATACGCATGAAGACCTACGTCGCGAAACCCACTGACCGCGAGCGCAACTGGCTCGTCGTCGACGCCACCGGCAAGACGCTCGGTCGGCTGGCCACGCAGATCGCCCACGAGCTGCGCGGCAAGACCAAGCCCGAGTACACGCCGCACATCGACGTCGGCGACTTCGTGATCGTGGTCAACGCGGAGAAGATCTCCGTGACCGGGCGCAAGCGCGAGCAGAAGCGGTACTACCGGCATTCCGGCTACCCCGGCGGCATCCGCAGCCGCTCGCTGGCCGAGATGCTGGAGCGCCGGCCCGAAGAGGTCATCCGCAAGGCCGTCAAGGGGATGCTGCCGCGCACCAAGCTCGGGCGCGCGCAGCTGAAGAAGCTGAAGGTCTACGCCGGCCCGGAACACCCACACGCCGCGCAGCAGCCAAAGCCGATGGAGGTCAACGCCTGATGCAGGACGAGCGCGAAGACGCCCAGGAGCCCGAGGCTCCGGAGGGCGCCGCGAACGAGACGCCGGCCGAGGGCGGCGAGCAGACCCCGCCCGAGGCGCCGGAGGCCGCTGCCGAGGAGGCTCCGGTCGAGGAGACGCCGGCGGAGGAGCCCGTCGCCGAGGAGGCTCCCGCTGAGGAGCCGGTCGCTGAGGAAGCTCCAGCGGAGGAGGCTCCGGCGGAGGAGCCCGTCGCTGAGGAAGCTCGCGCCGAGGAGACTCCGGCGGAGGAGCCCGTCGCGGAAGAGGCCCCTGCCGAGGAGCCCGCTGCCGAAGAAGCGCCTGCTGAGGAGCCCGTCGCCGAGGAGGCGCCCGCGGAGGATGCTTCTGCGGAGGACGCCGCTCCCGCTGAGGACGCCGCTGCTGAAGAGGTACCCGCGGAGGAGGCCCTCGCCGAGGACGCTGCCGCCGGACCTCCGGCCGAGGCCGCCGCGGAAGGCGCCCCCGCCGAGGAGGGCGACCGCCAGCGTGAGCGCCGCAAGGAGCGCAAGCAGGATGAGGCGCCCAAGGAGGAGGTCATCCCCGGGGCGCACCTCGAGCCGGACATCGTCTTCGAGGACGCCCAGCCCGCCAAGGACGACGAGTACGCGCAGTACGCCCAGTACGTCGAAGCCGCCGAGTCCGAGGGTGCGGAGACCGTCGAGGAGCCGGCAGCCGAGGAAGGCGAGCCGCAGCCCGTCGCGCTCACCCCGCGCGACCTCGCGGCGGACGCGCGCTACATCGCCACCGGCAAGCGCAAGAGCGCCGTGGCGCGAGTGATCCTCAAGCCGGGCGAGGGCACGTACAGCGTCAACGGCCGTCACCTCGACGAGTACTTCCCGCGCGTGCGCCTGCAGCGCATGGCGCGCCAGCCGCTCGAGGCGGCCGGCTACCAGGCCCGCATGGACGTCGTGGCACGCATCCACGGCGGCGGTGTCGCCGCTCAGGCGACGGCACTGCGCCACGGCATCGCGCGTGCGCTGGTCGAGGCCGACCCGAACCTGCGTGGCGAGCTCAAGCGCCGCGGCTACCTCACGCGCGACCCGCGCGTGAAGGAGCGCAAGAAGGCCGGTCTCAAGAAGGCCCGCAAGCGGCCGCAGTTCTCGAAGCGCTAGTTCCCTACATGGGGCTGTTCGGCACGGACGGTGTCCGGGGCGTCGCCGGCGAGTTCCTGACCGCCGAACTGGCCCTCGCGCTCGGTCGGGCAGCGGCTGCGATCGCGCCCGTCGAGTCCCCGCAGGTGCTGATCGTCCGCGACACGCGCGAGTCCGGCGAGATGCTCGAGGCCGCATTGGCGGCCGGCGTGGCCGCTGGTGGCGGCCAAGCGCTGCTCGGCGGCGTGCTGCCGACGCCCGGCGCCTCGCTGCTCGTGCGTCGCTACGACTTCGACCTCGCGGCCGTCGTGTCCGCGTCGCACAACCCGTACCAGGACAACGGCATCAAGCTGTTCGGGCCGCAGGGCACGAAGCTCGGCGACGACGCCGAACGAGAGATCGAGCGCCGCCTCGAAGTCGATCCGCAGCCGGGCCCGATCGGACGCGTGCGCGAGCTGCACGGCGCCGCCGGCGACTACCTACGCGAGCTCGAGCTGCGCTTCCGAGACCTCGACCTGCGCGGCGTGCGCGTGCTGCTCGACTGCGCCAACGGCGCCACCCATCGCGTCGCGCCCGAGATCTTCCGCCGTCTCGGGGCCGACGTCGACGCGCTCGCGGTCGAGCCCGACGGGCGCAACATCAACCAGGATTGCGGCTCCACCCACGTCGAGCGGCTGGCCGAGCAGATGGACGGCCACGACGTCGGCTTCGCCTTCGACGGCGACGGCGACCGCGTGCTCGCCGTCGACCGCAACGGCGTCGTCGTCGACGGCGACGAGCTGATCGCGCTCGCCGCGCTGCACCTACGCGCCCAGGAGCGGCTGCCGGGCGACGGCGTGGCCGTGACGGTGATGACCAACTACGGCTTCCACCGGGCGATGGAGGAGGCGGGCATCGAGGTCGCGACGACCGCCGTCGGCGATCGGCACGTGCTGGCGGAGCTGCTGCGTCGCGGCTGGGGGCTGGGCGGCGAGCAGTCCGGCCACGTGATCGACACCGGCTTCGTGCCGGCCGGCGACGGCACCGCGACCGCCCTGCTGACGCTCGAGGCGCTCGCCGGGCGCGACCTTGCCCAGCGCGACGCGATGCGCAAGCTGCCGCAGCGGCTGGTCAACGTGCGCGTCCGCGACCGGGAGGCGATCGAGGCCGCGACGGCCGTCCGGGACGCGGTCGCGCGCGAGCAGCAGGCGCTGTCCGGGCGGGGGCGCGTGCTGGTGCGTCCGTCGGGCACCGAGCCGCTCGTGCGGGTGATGGTCGAAGCCCCTCTGGAAGATGAGTGCCAGGAGATCGTTGATCGTCTAGCGAACCTTGTCGAAGCGGAGCTAGGCTGATCGGCCATGTGCGGGATCATCGGATACACCGGAGACAGGCCCTGCAAGGAATTGATCCTCGAGGGTCTCCAGCGGCTGGAGTACCGCGGCTATGACTCCGCGGGCGTCTCGTTGCACACCAACGGCTCGATCGACTCCGTCCACGCGGTCGGCAACCTGCAGCACCTGCTGGACGCCGTCGAGCACCGCGACGGGCACTTCGACGGCCCGACCGGGATCGGACACACGCGCTGGGCCACCCACGGGCGCGTGACAGAGGCCAACGCCCACCCGCACGACGACACCTCCGGGCGCGTGCACATCGTGCTCAACGGCATCGTCGAGAACTGGACCGAGCTGCGCGACCGGCTGAAGGCCGACGGCGCGCAGTTCAGCTCCGAGACCGACGCCGAGGTCGTCGCCCACCTGATCGCCCACCACATGCAGGGCGACCTGCCCGAGGCGGTCCGGCGCGCCTACGGCGAGCTGCGCGGCCACTACGCCTTCGTCGCGATGAGCGCGGACGACCCGAAGGTGCTCGTCGGCGCCCGCAAGGAGTGCCCGCTGGTGGTCGGCATCGGCGAGGGCGAGAGCTTCATCGCTTCGGCCATTCCCGCCTTCCTCTCCTCGACGCGCCGCGTGCAGCTGGTCGAGGACGACGAGCTGGTCGTCGTCACGCCGCAGGGCACGCGCTTCCTCGACCCCTCGGGTGCCGAGAAGCAGCGCGAGGTCAATGAGGTCGACTGGGACGAGGCCGCCGCCGAGAAGGGCGGCTACGAGACCTTCATGCTCAAGGAGATCCATGAGCAGGCGGACGCCGTCGCCGAGACGGTCGCCGATCGCGTCGCGGGGGACCGCGTCGAGCTCGGCGACATCGGCATCAGCGACGAGGAGCTGAAGAAGCTGCGCCGGATCGTGATCGTCGCCTGCGGCACCTCGTACCACGCCGGTCTCATCGGTCGCTACGCGATGGAGTGGTGGGCGCGGGTGCCGGTCGAGATCGACATCGCCTCCGAGTTCCGCTACCGCAACCCGGTGCTCGACGAGCGCGATCTGGTGATCGGCATCACGCAGTCGGGCGAGACCGCCGACACGCTCGCCGCCATGCGCCTCGCGCGCGAGCTCGGCGCGAAGGTGATCGCGATCACCAACATCATGGGCAGCCAGGCCACGCGCGACTCCGACGGCGTGATCTTCACGCGCGCGGGCATGGAGATCAGCGTCGCAGCGACGAAGACGTTCGTGGCTCAGGCCGCGGTCATGTACCTGCTCGGGCTCAAGCTGGCCGAGCTGCACGGAACGCTCGAGCCGGATGAGCTGCGTCGGCTCTGCGGCGAGCTGCGCGAGCTGCCGCGCTCGATCCAGCGACTCGTCGACGAGGTCGACGGCCCCGTGAAGGCGATCGCGGAGCACTGGAAGGACGCCAACTTCTTCCTCTACCTCGGTCGCCATGTGGGCCTGTCGGTGTGCCTCGAGGGCGCGCTGAAGCTCAAGGAGGTCTCCTACATCTCCACCGACGCCTACGCGGCGGGGGAGATGAAGCACGGCCCGATCGCGCTGCTCGACGAGCAGACCCCGGTCGTGTGCGTGGCGACCGACTCGCCGGTGCTCGACAAGGTGCTCTCGAACATCGCCGAGGTGCGGGCGCGCGGTGCGCACGTGATCGCGATCGCGACCGAGGGCTCCGGGCAGGTGGCCGAGCACGCCGAGGAGGTCGTCGAGGTCCCGCGCAGCGACTGGCTGCTGCAGCCGTTGCTGGCGGTGATCCCGCTGCAGCTGCTGGCCTACTACGTCGCTCGCGCCCGCGGGCTGAACGTCGACCAGCCGCGCAACCTCGCCAAGACCGTCACCGTCGAGTAGCCCCCACGTGGGGTAGCGTCCGCGGCGCGTGGGCGGGATCGGCATCGACCTCCTCGACATCGAGCGCCTCGAGCGCGCGCTGGAGCGTCGCCCACGGCTGGCCGAGCGCGTGTTCACCGACGGCGAGCGAGCGTATGCCGCCGCGCGTGCCCGCCCGGTCCAGCACCTCGCCGCCCGCTTCTGCGCCAAGGAGGCGGTGGCGAAGGCGCTCGGTCTGCGCGCCTGGAGCTTCCGGGACGTCGAGGTCGTGGCGACCGGCGGCGCGCCCGAGGTGCGGCTGAGCGGCAGCGCCGCGGCGCGTGCGGACGAGTTGGGGGTGGCGGCGCAGGTGTCGCTGACGCACACGGAGACGACCGCGGCGGCAGCGGCGATCCTGGTGCCGGAGCAGGGTCGATGAGCCTGCCCGACTGGCTCGACCCCCTCTTCGCGGCGGCCGAGATGCGCGCCGTCGACGCCTGGGCGATCGAGGAGCAGGGGGTGCCGTCGCTCGACCTGATGGAGCGTGCTGGCGTCGGCCTGGCGCGGGTGACCGCTGCATCGGCCCGGCCGGGGCCGGTGCGGATCGTGGTCGGCAAGGGCAACAACGGCGGCGACGGGCTCGTCGCCGCGCGGCTGCTGCGCGCCGAGGGGCGCGACGTGGACGTGCTCGCCGTCGCAGAGCTCGACGGCCTGCGCGGAGACGCCCGTGCCAACCTCGAGCGGTTGCCCGGCGCTGCGCCGCTGCCGTTCGCGCCGGAGCTGCTGGACGGCTCGGGCGCGATCGTGGACGCGCTGCTCGGCACCGGCTTCGAGGGCGAGCCGCGCGAGCCGCTGTCCTCTGCGATCGCGGCGATCGGCGAGCAGGACGCGCCGGTGGTCGCCTGCGACGTGCCCTCGGGGGTCGACGCCACGACCGGCGAGGTGCAGGGCGTCGCCGTGCGTGCCGACGCCACCGCGACCTTCCACGCGCCCAAGCTCGGCCTCTACGTCGAGCCGGCCAAGGCCTACGCCGGCGCCGTGCACACGATCGAGATCGGCATCCCGCGTGGGGCGCCGAGCGCGCTCGGCGCCGGCCTGATCGCGCCGCGGGTGCTGGAGCTGTACCCGCACCGCGAGCGCAGCGGCAGCAAGTTCAGCTCCGGCGTGGTGGTGGTCGTGGGCGGCTCGGTCGGACTCACCGGTGCGCCGACGCTGGCCGCCCTGTCGGCCCAGCGGACGGGAGCGGGCTACGTCCAGGTGGCGGTGCCCGCGCCGGCGCAGCCGGCCGTCGACCTGCGTCTGCTGGAGCAGATGAGCCGCGGCCTGCCCGACGTCGACGGTGCCCACGGCCCGGCGGGGATCGAGGCGGTGCAGGAGCTGGCCGAGCGGGCCGGCGCGGTCGTGCTCGGTCCGGGGCTCGGTCGCAGCGGGCCCGCCCAGGAGTTCGCTCGCGGCGTGGCCGCCACCGTGCAGACGCCGCTGCTGCTCGACGCGGACGGCCTCAACGCCCATGCCGGGCAGCTGGAGCTGCTGCGGAGACGTGAGGCGCCGACCGTGCTGACCCCGCACGAGGGGGAGCTGGGACGGCTGCTGGAGCGCGACTCGGCCGAGATCGCCCGCCACCGGCTCGCGTCGGTGCGCGAGGCCGCCGAGCGCAGCGGCGCGGTCGTGCTGCTCAAGGGCGACGACACGCTGATCGCCGTGCCCGGCGGGCCGGTCGCCGTCAGCCCGGGCGGCACCCCGGCACTCGCCACCGCCGGCACCGGCGACGTGCTCTCCGGCCTGGTCGGCGCGCTGCTGGCGAAGGGTCTCGGCGCGCTCGAGGCGGCCGCGCTGGGCACGCTCGCCCACGTCCGCGCCGCGGAAGCGGCGGCCGAGCGACTCGGCGCAGATCACGTCCAGGCCGGTGACGTGATCGATGCGTTGCCCGTGGGCTTCGTCCTATAAGGTCGCGTCTTCGATGGCCGACATCGTCAGCGAGATCATGGACGCCTCCCCGGTGACCGTCAGCGCGGACACCTCGGTCGAGGACGTCGTCAAGACCCTGCAGGCGCACGAGCTGCCTGGCGTGCCCGTGGTCGAGGACGACGGGACGCTCGTCGGGATCGTCACCGAGGCCGACATGGTGCTGCCCGACGACCAGGGCGACCTGCACATCCCGCACTACATCAACCTCTTCGGCGGCACGGTCTTCCTCGAGCCGCTCGGGCGCTTCGAGCACCGGCTGCGCAAGGCCTTCGCCGCCGACGCCGCCGACATGATGACTCGCGACCCCGACACGGTCGCGCCCGACACGCCCGTGCGCAAGGCCGCGCGGCTGATCCACGAGTCCGGGCACAACCGCCTGCCCGTGGTCGAGGACGGCAAGCTCGTCGGCGTGGTCACGCGCCTGGACGTGCTCGGCGCCCTCAGCGCGTGAGCGCACCCGAGCGCGCGCTGGCCCGCATCGACCTCGGCGCCATCGAGCGCAACTGCGCCGCGTTGCGTGGCCTGCTCGGTCCCGACACCGCGCTCTGCGTGGTCGTCAAGGCCGGCGGCTACGGCCACGGCGCGGCCGAGGTCGCCGACGCCGCCCAGCGCGGCGGCGCGAGCTGGCTGGCGGTCGCCACCGCCGGCGAGGCGGCCGCCCTGCGCCGAGCGGGGATCGACGGGCCGTTGCTGGTGATGGGGGCGCTCACCCCCGAGGAGCTCGCGACCGCGATCGCGGCGGACGCCGACGTCGTCGCCTGGACGCGCGAGCTCGCCGAGGCGGCGCCGCGCGTGCACGTCAAGCTCGACAGCGGCATGGGGCGTCTGGGCACCAAGGACGGGGAGCTGGTGCACGAGCTGGCCCGGCTGCCGCAGACGGTGGGTCTGATGACGCACTTCGCGACGGCCGACGAGCCCGGCGACGACCACTTCCCGCGTCAGCTCGAGGCCTTCGCCGCGGTCGCCGAGCAGCACCCGCAACTGCTGCTGCACGCGGCCAACAGCGCCGCCACCTTCCGCGACCCGGCCGCGCACTTCGGCATGGTGCGCTGCGGCATCGCCGTCTACGGGATGGATCCCTTCCACGAGGATCCGGCCGAGCGCGGGCTCGAGCCCGCGCTCGAGCTCAGCTCGTGGGTCGCCGCCGTGCGCCGCTTCGAGGCGGGCGACAGCGCCGGCTACGGGCGCCGCTGGCAGGCGCGCGAGCCGACCTGGGTGGCGACGATTCCGATCGGCTACGGCGACGGCTGGCGGCGTGCGTCGGCCAACGACGCCGAGCTGCTGATCCGTGGTCGCCGCTACCGGCTGGCCGGAACCGTCAGCATGGACAACGTGACCGTCGATCTAGGCGCCGAGACCGACGTCGAGCTGGGCGACGAGGTGATCCTGATCGGGTCCCAGGGCGACGAGCGGATCCTTGCCGAGGAGATCGCCCGTCGCCTGGACACGATCAACTACGAGGTCACCTGCGGCCTCACGCCCCGGGTGCGTCGCCAGTACCAGCGGTGAGCCTGGCCGAGGTCTTCGCCGGCACGCCCGCCTGGATCGTCGGCGGCACGATCCGCGACGAGCTGCTCGGCCGCCCGCTCAAGGACGTCGACGTCGCCGTCGGCGGCGATCCGAAGCCGCTCGCGCGCCGGCTCGCCAACGAGGTCCGCGGCCCCGTCTTCCCGCTCTCCGAGGCGTTCGGCGCCTGGCGCGTGCTCGACCGCCGCGGCGGTCGGGTCTACGACCTGTCGCCGCTGCAGGGCGAGACGATCGAGGCCGATCTCGCGCTGCGCGACTTCAGCGTCAACGCGATGGCCCTGCCGCTCGATCGACCGGTGCTGGACGCGCTCGCCGGCGCCCGCGCCGGACCCGCTGGCACGACGCTGCTCGGCGTGCCCGCGGCGGCCGGGACCGACGCGAGCGCAGCCACGCGCAACCTGATCGATCCGCTCGGTGGGCTGGCCGACATCGAGCGTCGGCAGCTGCGGGTGCTCGGGTCCGCGGCCTATGCGGCCGATCCGCTGCGCCCGCTGCGGCTCGTGCGCCTGGCCGCCGAGCTGGGCTTCACGGTCGAGGCGCAGACCGAGCGGCTCACGCGCGAGGCAGCCCCCCGGGTGGCGGAGGCCTCCGCCGAGCGCGTGTTCGCCGAGCTCAAGCGGCTGCTGCTCGCCCCGGGCGCGGTCGCGGGCCTGACGCTCGCCGATCGCCTCGGCCTGCTGGCCGCGGTGCTGCCCGAGCTCGCGAACCTGCACGACGTCGAGCAGAGCCGGTACCACCACCTCGACGTCTACGGGCACACGATCGAGGTGCTGGAGCAGCTGCTCGAGCTGGAGGGCCGGCTCGAGCAGCGCTTCGGCGCCGAGCTCGCGCCGCGGCTCGGAGCGGTGCTGGACGCGCCGCTCGGCGACGAGCTTACGCGCGGACAGGCGCTGCGCTTCGGCGCGCTCGTCCATGACATCGGCAAGCCCGACACCCGTGACGTCCGTCCGGACGGTCGGGTCACCTTCATGGGCCACGACGCTCGCGGCGAGCAGCTTGTGCGCTCGCTCTGCCGGCGGTTGCGCACGAGCGAGAAGCTGGCGCGCTTCCTGGAAGCGCTCACCCGGCACCACCTCATGCTCGGCTTCCTCGTGCACGAGCGCCCGCTCGGGCCGCGCGAGGTCTTCCGCTATCTCGACCGCACGAGTCCGGTCGAGGTCGAGGTGACGCTGCTCAGCTGCGCGGACCGGCTCGCCACCCGCGGCCGCAGGGCCGACGAGGCGATCGCCGCCCACTTGGAGCTGGCACGGGAGCTGATGGGCCCGGCGCTCGACTGGCGTGCCGGCGGCCGGCCGCGCGTCCCGGTGCGCGGCGACGAGCTGGCGGCCGCGCTCGAGCTGGCACCCGGCCCGGAGCTGGGTCGCCTGCTGGGCGAGCTCGAGGAGGCCGCCTACAGCGGCGAGGCCACCACCCGCGACGAGGCGATCGAGCTCGCCCGGCGCCTGCGCCATGATTCCGGATCGTGATCGT
The DNA here is from genome assembly GCA_963846505.1 of uncultured Thermoleophilaceae bacterium. GTDB lineage: Bacteria > Actinomycetota > Thermoleophilia > Solirubrobacterales > Thermoleophilaceae > JACVRW01. The sequence continues at coordinate 91,860 of CAWJWD010000007.1, forward strand.
CGACTACGCCGTCTACGAGCACGGCCGGCGCCGCAACGGCAGCCCTGACCTGGCGGCGGCGAAGCAGGCGGCCGCCGAGCCGGACACCTTGGTCTGGATCGGGCTCCACGATCCCGACCCGGACGAGATCGAGACGGTCGGTCAGGCCTTCAGCCTGCACGCGCTCGCCGTCGAGGACGCGATCGAGACCCATCAGCGGCCGAAGATCGAGGTCTACGACGACATGCTGTTCGTCGTCCTCAAGACGGCCCGCTACGTCGACCCCGAGGAGGTCGTCGAGATCAGCGAGATCATGGTCTTCCTCGGCGAGGGCTTCGTCGTCACGGTGCGCCACGGCGAGGGCTCGCCGCTGGTCGGCGTGCGCGCCGGCCTGGAACGTGATCCCGAGCTGCTGGCGCATGGGCCGAGCGCCGTCCTGCACGCGATCATCGACGCCGTCGTCGACGGCTACGGGCCGGCCCTCGACGGTCTCGACACCGACGTCGAGCAGGTCGAGGAGCAGGTGTTCACGCCGCAGGCGGCCATCAACCCCGTCGAGCGCATCTACAAGCTCAAGCGCGAGGTGCTGCACTTCCTGCGCGCGACGGCGCCGTTGATCGACCCCGTCACGCGCCTGGCCCAGGGCCACTACGCGCAGGTGCATCCGGAGGTGCGCACCTACTTCCGCGACGTCAACGACCACCTGATGCGCGCCCGCGACCAGCTCGAGGGACTCAACGACCTGCTCACCAGCGTGCTCGACGCCAACCTGACCCAGATCAGCGTGCGCCAGAACGAGGACATGCGCAAGATCTCCGCTTGGGTCGCCATCGCCGCGGTGCCGACGATGATCGCGGGCATCTACGGCATGAACTTCGACGAGATGCCGGAGCTGTCGTGGAGCTACGGCTACCCGCTCGTGCTGACGGTGATGGCGACCATCTGCTCGCTGCTCTACTGGCGCTTCCGGCGCGCGGGCTGGCTCTAATACCCTCAGACGCATGCCCGAGGACTGCATCTTCTGCAAGATCGTGGCGGGCGAGCTGCCCGCCGAGGTGGTCCAGGAGGACGAGCAGACGCTCGCCTTCATGGACATCAACCCCTGGACCCGCGGGCACGCGCTCGTGATCCCGCGCAACCACTCGCGCAACCTCTACGAGGTCTCCGCCGAGGACCTGGCGGCGTCGGTGGCCGGCGCCAAGCGCCTCGCCGAGCGCATGCGCGACCGGCTCGGCTGCGCCGGCATCAACCTGCTCAACTGCTGCGAGGCGCCGGCCTGGCAGACGGTCTTCCACTTCCACGTCCACGTGATCCCGCGCTACGAGGACGACCCGCTGCGGCTGCCCGTGCACCCGCACCAGGCCGAGGCGAAGGACCTGGCTGCGGTGGCGGCCGATCTACGTGGTTGACCTTTCTTCGGCCGAACACTGGTAGCGTTCGCGTCTGTAGGGCCGGCTGAGGGGCCGGCGTTAGGACACAGATGCGTGCAGGTTCGGATTCGCGCCAGCAAGACCGAGCAGGCACACGCAGGAAGGGGCAGTACGACGTGCCTACCGGAACCGTTAAGTGGTTCAACGACGAGAAGGGCTTCGGTTTCATCACGCCCGATGACGGCGACCGAGACCTCTTCGTGCATTACACGGGGATCGACGGCTCGGGCTTCAAGAGCCTGGCCGAGAACTCGAAGGTCGAGTACGAGGAGGAGCAGGGGGACAAGGGCCCCAAGGCGGTCAACGTCCGCCTGATCTGAGCCGTTCCTCGTGCCCAAGGAAGAGAAGATCGAGATGGAGGGTGAGATCGTCGAGGCCCTCCCGAACACCATGTTCAAGGTCCAGCTCGACAACGGGCACGAGGTGCTTGGTCACATCTCCGGCAAGATGCGAAGGCATTACATCCGCATCCTGCCCGGGGACCGTGTCAAGATCGAGCTCTCGCCCTATGACTTGGATCGGGGTCGGATCACCTACCGCTACAAGTAGGAACCCGCAACTCGAAGTCGAAAAGGGTGTTTGAGCCCGCATGGCCAAGCGAATCCTCCTGCCCGCGTTGATCGTGGCCGCCGTGGCGGCGGCCACGTTCGCGCCTCCCTCGAGCGCCAAGGTGATCGAGCTCGGGGCTGGCTCGAACGAGTCTGCGGCGTCGAAGTGCCCCGGCACGCAGCCGGGCGAGTGCCAAGCCGTCTACCAGGTCACGGGCTATCAAGGGCGCTCCGGCAACCTCAAGAACCCCTTCATCATCAGCAAGCCGGGGTACATCGTCGCCTTCTCGCTGCAACTGCCGCAGCTGACCGACGAGCAGAAGACCTTCTTCACGCAGAACCTCGGCGGCGAGCCCAAGGCGCGGCTGTCAGTGATCCGTCGCGGCAAGAAGCGCAAGACGCGCCTCAACCACCGGTTGCTGCGCCAGAGCCAGGTCTTCACCGTCACCGACTACCTCGGCTCGAGCCCGACGTTCGTGCTCGACGAGCCGCTGCGCGTCGGCAAGGGGAACATCCTCGGCCTGACGATCCCGACCTGGCTGCCGGCGCTGGCCTTCGACCTCTCCGGCACGAATTGGTGGCGCTCGTCGCGGCCCAAGGGCAAGTGCGGCGGCGGCGAGGACGACTCGCTCTCGCCCCAGTCCGCCCAGCAGGAGGTCGGCGAGGTCATGCGCTACGGCTGCACCTACAAGAAGGCGCGCCTGTTGTTCACGGCGACGTACGTGCCGGATCCCGAGCGCACCAGCTCGGACACGAACAACTAGCCGATCCGTCCGGACTGCTTGCGCGGCCACGGCAGCGCGCTAGCATCGACCATGTGACCACCGAGGGGTGGATCTTCATGGTCGGCTTCCGGGTGTTCGACGTCGGCCTCTTGGTCGTGTGGCTCATCTGGTTCTTCCGGCTGCGCGACGACGGCGACGATTCGCCTGGGGAGGACGGCGGCGGCGGCGAAGGCCCCGGGCCGCGTCCCGACCGCGGCGGGCCGGGCGGCGACGGCATCAGACTGCCGCTCGGACGCTGGCCTCTCGGCCACGGCCGTGACCGCGGGCACACCCCTCCGCCGCGTCCGCCACGCCGGCGCGGCGCCGACGGACCCGTCCCCGGTCCGGTGCCGGCGCGCGTGCGACGGCCGCAATCGCCAGTTCCCACGCATCACTGGGAGTGATAGGTTCCTCAGCCTCGATGGGGGCGAAGATCGAGTTCGAGTTGGCCGACGAGCCGGTAGACGACCACACTCAGGTCGTCGCGCCGCTCGGCGAGATCGACGCATTGACGGCACCGACGCTCGGTCGCCGGCTGTTGCGACTTGCGGATGAGGGCAAGACCGGTGTCGTGGTCGACCTCTCGCGCGTGACGTTCATGGACTCGTTCGGCATCGGCGTGCTGCTCAACGCGTTGCAGTGCCTGGCGACCCGTCACGTCGGCCTGGTGCTGGTCTGCCCGACCGAGCGCGTGACCAAGCCGTTCGAGGTCATGGGCCTCAAGGGTCGCCTGCGCACGTTCACGACGCTCGAGGACGCCCTGCGCGGCCTCGCCGTCCCCGGTCTGGCCTAGGGCCGTCAGCCGCAGGCGTCGGGGTTCGCTTCGCAGTCCTGTTCGAAGCGCTCCGCCGGGCTGTCGGGTGGAGGGGGAGTGTCGTTGTCCGGGCTGTCGACTGGCGGCTCGGGAGCCGGCGCGGGGTCGGGCTCGGGGGCCGGCGCCCCGCCGCCGGAGCTTGGCGTCGTGGACGTGGACGGCGGGATGGTGACGGTCCGCGGCACGGTCGGCTGCGGCGCGGTGGCGGTGCGCGGCGCCGTGGTCGTGCCCGGGAGCGTCGTGGAGGTGGTCGCGGCGGGCTCGTCGTCAGTGCCGCAGCCGGCGCCGAGCAGTGTCAGGGCGACCAGCGGCGCGAGCGCGAGCCGGCGCAGGGCGATCGCTAGCGCTCGACGGCGGGCAGCCGGCGATTGCAGTGCGGGCAGTCGTTGAGGTCCTTCTGCACGAGCTGCTCGAGCGAGCAGCCGCAGAGGCGCAGGTTCTCCACCGAGTAGGGCAGGGAACTGGGCGAGGGGGCCAGTGGCAGCACCGCTCCCACGACCTCGAGCGTCTCACCGCTGTCACGATCGACGTAGATCTTGCCCGGCTCGACCTCGGCGATTAGCTCGCGGTCGGAACGGGCACGGAGACGGTACTTCTGCTTGGCCGGCATGAGGCGCGGAAGAATACCGGTCTCGCATGCGGATACTCATCTTCCACGGATACCTGTTGCGCGGCACGGGCAGCAACATCTACAACGCCAACCTGTGCCGGGCGCTCGCCCGTCTCGGGCACGAGGTCCACCTGCTCTGCCAGGAGCGGCGCACCGAGGGCCTCGACCTGCCCGAGGGCGTCCACGTCCACCTGCCGGACATCGGACGCACGCTGCCGGTCTACGTCGCCGACAGCTACGACGGCTTCGACGCTCTGCCCTACCCCGAGCTGTCCGAGGCGGCGCTCGACCACTACCTGACCGCGAACGTCGCGGCGGTGCGGGAGCTGGCCGAGCGGGTCGCGCCGGACGTGGCGCTCGCCAACCACCTGGTGATGGGGCCGGTGATCTTGGCGCGCGGTCTCGGGGGGCGCGTGCCGTATGCGGTCAAGGTGCACGGCAGCGCGCTGGAGTACACCGTGCGCCCGCACCGCGAGCGCTTCCTGCCCTATGCGCTCGAGGGGGTGCGCGGAGCCGCGGGGGTGCTGGTCGGCTCGCGACACACCGCCGAGAGCCTCTGGGAGGTGCTGGCCGACGAGCCCGAGCTGCCCGCCCGGACACGGCTGGGACCGCCTGGGGTCGACGTGCACGCCTTCCGGCCGCGGGAGCCGCGGGAGGCCGCGGAGCGCCTCCAGGGGCTTGCCGTGCGCCTGGAGGGGGCAGCGACCGCGTCCTGGGGCGGGGAGGAGGGCGCCGGGGCGGCGCTGCGGGCGCTCGACCCGCGCCGCGATCGCATCGTCTCCTACGTCGGCAAGCTGATCGTCTCGAAGGGCGTCGACTTGCTGCTGGCGGCCTGGCCGCTCGTCGTCGCGCGGGTGCCGGACGCGCGGTTGGCGATCGTCGGCTTCGGCACCTATAGGGACGCGTTGAAGCGGCTCGTGGACGCGCTCGCGCGCGCCGACGTGGACGCAGTGGCGGAGATCGCTCGTCGTGGCCGTGAGCTGGAGGGCGGGCCGGCAGGGACGCTGTCGATCCTCGCCGGCTTCGCCGAGCGCCTGCACCGTGGCGAGCCGTTGCAGTGGCCGACGCCGGCAGCGTCCTCCGGTGAGAACGCCGCTGCGCCGGTCGGTGCACGCGGCCGTTGGTCGGTCGACGACTGGCGCCGTGCCGCGCCCGCCGCCGCGGCGCGCGTCCACTTCACGGGACGGCTCGAGCACGACGACCTCCCGGATCTGATCCCCGCCTGCGAGGTGCAGATGATGCCGAGCACCTTCCCGGAGGCGTTCGGCATGGTCGCGGCCGAAGCGGCGGCCTGCGGCGTGCTGCCGTTGTCCGCGGGCCATTCGGGGATGGCCGAGGTCACCGCCACGCTGCAGCCGGCGGTCGACGAGCCGCTGCGCGAGCTGCTCTCGTTCGGCGTCGGTCCGGGCGCGGTCGAGGAGATCGCCGCCAAGCTGGTGCGCTGGCTCGAGCTGCCGGCGCCCGAGCGGGCCCGTGCGCGCGCCGCGCTGGCGGCCGAGGCGGCCGCCCGCTACAGCTGGGAGAGCGTCGCCGAAGGGGTGATCGCGGCCGCACAGGGACGCCTCGACGCGTTGGCCCTCCCGTCCAGCCTTGCCAGTGGATAGTCTTCCGGACTCCGTGAAGGCGAACGGGACGACGAGGGGGGTTGTACTGGCGCTGCTGGCCGTCGCCGCGGTGGCTTTGCCGATCGCCGGCTGCGGCCGCGACGACCCCGATCTGAGCGAGGGCAAGGCCCTGTTCGTGCAGGGCTGCGGCTCCTGCCACATCCTCGAGCGCGCCGGCACGCAGGGCAAGACGGGGCCGAGCCTCGACGCGGCCTTCCAGACGGCGCTCAAGGACGGCATGGATCGCGAGACCGTCGAGGGCGTCGTCCACCGGCAGATCCTGCACCCGCGCAAGAGCAGCGTGATGCCTGCGGAGATCTACTCCGGCGAGCAGGCCAAGGACGTCGCCGCCTACGTCGCCTACGCCGCCTCGCGCTCCGGCCAGGATGGCGGAGCGCTGGCGCAGGCCGGCCTGGCGGGCGCCAAGACCGGCGAGCAGATCTTCACCGCAGCAGGCTGCGCGGGTTGCCACACGCTCGACAAGGCTGGCGCCAGCGGGACCATCGGCCCCGACCTCAACCAGCTGGCGTCGGAGGCCGGCGGCATGGTTCCGGGCGAGTCCGCCGAGGAGTACGTGCGCAAGTCGATCCTCGAACCGGACGCGTTCACCGTCGAGGGCTTCCAGAGCGGCGTGATGCCGTCCTACCAGGGCCGGCTCGACGACAAGCAGGTCGACGCCTTGGTGCAGTACCTGCTCGAGAACTAAGCCACGAGCTCGAGCAGCTCGCCCAGCAGCTCCGGCGAGCTCGCAGCGGCGAGTCCGTGCGGCTCGCCCGGCAGCTCCTGGACGACGCCTCCGGCCTCGGTCACCAGCAGCGTTGCCGCAGCCCAGTCCCAGTGGTTGAGCCCGCGCTCGTAGTAGGCGTCGACGCGGCCGGCGGCGAGGAAGCTGAGGTCGAGGGCGGCCGCGCCGGCACGGCGCAGGTCGCGAGCCTTCGGCAGCAGTCTGCTCGCCACTACCGCCTGTTCCGCTCGCCGGGCGGGCTCGTAGGAGAAGCCGGTCGCCACCAGCGCCTGCGCCAGCGGCCGCGGTTCGCGTACGCGCAGCGGCCCGCCGCCGGCGGGGGGACCGGCGCCCGCCGTGACCAGCTCGGCGCCCTCGCCGCGAACGGCCTGGAAGACCTCGCCGCGGACCGGGTCGTGCACGACGCCGACGAGGCCGCCGTCGTCGTCCTCGAGCGCCACGCTGACCGCCCAGGCGGGGAAGCCGTAGAGGTAGTTGACGGTCCCGTCGAGCGGGTCGACGACCCAGCGGCGACCGCTGAGCGCCTCGCGCGCCGAGCCCTCCTCGGCGACGAGGCCGTCGTCCGGTCGCTCGGCGGCGAGCAGCTCGCGCACGGCCCGCTCGGCCTCGCGATCGGCGTCCGAGACCGGGTCGGTGGCCGAGGATTTGCTCGCCAGCCCCTCGGGCGTGCGGCCGTAGCGCTCGAGCAGCACCGCGGCAGCCGCCTGGGCGGCGCGGCGGGCGAGCGCCAGGTCCGACGAGCTCAAAGCAGCGCCCGCGCGACGAGCGTGACCGCGACGATCACCCCGACGACCACGATCACGTAGAGCAGGAAGCGGAACGCCTCCTGCTCGCTGCGCAGCGGGTTCAGCACTCCTAGAGGAGGTAGACCGTCGAGTACACGACGATCCACATCACGTCCACGAAGTGCCAGTAGATCCCGGGGATCTCGACGCCGCGGTGCTCCTTGGGCGTGAAGTGGCCGCGGAATGCGCGCACGGTGGCGAACGTCAGCAGCGTCAGGCCGACGAACACGTGCGCGCCGTGCAGGCCCGTGAGGCCGTAGAAGACGGTCGCCTGGGCGTTGTCGGAGATCGCGAAGCCGACGTGGATGTACTCGTTGACCTGGATCGTGAGGAACGCCAGACCCAGCAGGGCGGTCGTCAGCAGGCCGACCCGCATCGCGCGGCGGTTGCCGTTGCGCGCGCCCTCGAGCGCCCAGTGCATCGTGAGGCTGGAGGAGATCAGGATCGCGGTGTTGACGCCCGCGATGACCTTCGGCAGCTCGGTGTCGCCGATCGGGAACCAGCCCGCGTCGGCCACGACCCGGATGAAGAAGTAGGCCGTGAAGAACGCTCCGAAGAGCATGATCTCGGAGATGATGAAGAGCAGCATCCCGAGCATCTGCGCGTCGACGCGCGAGCTCTGGTTGGCCGGCGGCGGCCCGTGATGGTGGTCGTCGTGGGCGACGTGGCCCGCGGCGATCGACGCCGATTCCATCAGCCGTTGTCTCCTTCGCCTGTGCCCCGAGAGGACCCGTCCTCGATGGAGGTCGCCGGAGCGGAGCTGTCCTCGACTTGGGTATCGCTGACGACGTGCTCGACGGGCTTACCGGTCGTCGAGCGCACGCGCCCGATCAGGTCCCCGCGCAGCCAGCCCGAGCGGGTCTCGGGAAAGGTGGAGATGACGATGTCGTCCGGCGCGTAGAACTGGAGCGCGTTCTGGACGGCGGTGTAGGGGTCGGGGTGGACGACCTGGCCGACGGCCTGCAGGCCCTCCTCCTCGAGCTCCTGCAACGTGCGCGCGAGCCGCTCGTGCGAGCTCTCGTCCGCGCTCGTCTCGGCGTCGGACTGGGGGCTGATGACGATGAAGCGGCGCGGCTCGGCCTCGGCCTTCTCGCGCAGCACGTCGAGCAGCGCGCGGCCGCTGACGGTCTGGTTGGCGACCACGAGCGTGCGCTTGACGTCGTCGCGCTCGGCGTCGAGGTCGACCACCACGTGCTCGACCGGGCGGCGCGCGGCGCGCCGCACCCGATCGACGAGGCCCTCGCGCAGCCAGCCCGAGCGCGTCTCGGGGTGGGTGGAGATGACGATCTCGTCGTAGTCGTTCTCGCCGAGGGCGTCCATGATCGCGGCGTACGGATCGGGGTCCATGACCTCGCCGTCGGCCTCGACGCCGGCCTCTCTCAGCAGCGCCAGCGTCATCTCGAGCCGGTTCTCGGCCGCCTCGCGCACGGTCTCCTCGTAGATGACGTAGCCGTGCTTGGGCTGGTTCTGCGGGCAGATCACGTGGACCTCGGCGCCCTCGCTGCCGGCGCGGCCCTTGACCGCGTCGATCAGCGGCTTGCCGGCCACCGTCTCGTTGGCTACGACCAGGATGCGCTTCATGTCGTCGGGGGCGGGGCTCCGCCGCCGCCAGCGGGTGCCGGAGCGGTCGCGTGGGCCGGCTCCTTGAAGACCGCGTGCACCGCACCGGGCACGCCGTACTCATAGGGGCCGCCGACGACCGTCGGCACCTCGTCGAAGTTGAAGATCGGCGGCGGCGAGGACACCAGCCACTCGATCGAGTGCGCGCGCCAGGGGTTCGCCGCGGCCTTGGGGCCGTGGCGCCACGAGGCGATCATGTTGTAGACGAAGACCAGGAACGAGAGCCCGAACAGGAACGCCGAGATCGAGATGAACGCGTTCAGCGTCGCGTACTGCTCGGCGTAGTCGGCGACGCGGCGGGGCATGCCGTCGATGCCGACGAGGTGCATCGGGCCGAAGGTCAGGTTGAAGAAGACGAACGAGAGCCAGAAGTGCAGCTTGCCGAGCGTCTCGTCGTACATCCGGCCGGTGATCTTCGGGAACCAGTGGTAGATGCCGGCGAAGATCGTGAACACCGAGCCGCCGAACAGCACGTAGTGGATGTGGGCGACGATGAAGTACGTGTCCGACACGTGGATGTCGAACGGGATGACCGCGAGCATGATGCCGCTGATCCCGCCGAGCGTGAACATCGTGATGAAGCCGAGGCCGAACAGCAGCGGCGTGCGCAGGTGGATCACGCCGCGCCAGAGCGTCGCCAGCCAGCTGAAGATCTTGATGCCGGTCGGCACCGCGATCAGCATCGTGGTGATCATCATCGGCACGCGGATCCAGCTCTGCATGCCCGAGACGAACATGTGGTGGGCCCAGACCGTGAAGCCCAGGATCACGATCGCCACGAGCGAGAAGGCCATCATGCGGTAGCCGAAGACCGGCTTGCGCGCGTGCGAGGAGAAGACCTCGCTGATGATCCCGAAGCCCGGCAGCATCATGATGTAGACGGCCGGGTGCGAGTAGAACCAGAAGACGTGCTGGTACATCAGCACGTCGCCGCCCGCCTGGAAGTTGAAGAACTGCGCTCCGAGCGCACGCTCGAGCAGCACGAAGAACTGCGAGCCGGCGATGAACGGCGTCGCGATCACGACCAGCAGGGAGGTCGTGAACTGCGCCCAGACCATCAGCGGCATGCGCCAGAAGGTCATGCCCGGCGCGCGCATCGTGATGATCGTGACCAGGAAGTTGAGCGCGGTCGCGATCGAGGACGCGCCCGCGAACTGCACGCCGACCGTGAAGAACTGCTGGCCGAGCGGCGTCTCGGTCGAGAGCGGGGCGTAGGCCGTCCAGCCGGTGGCGAAGGCGCCGCCCTCGGCGAAGTACGACGCCAGCATCATCACGCCCGCGACCGGCAGCATCCAGAACGAGAGCGCGTTCAGGCGCGGGAACGCCATGTCCGGCGCGCCGATCATGAGCGGCACGACGTAGTTCGCGATCCCGGCGAAGACCGGGATGATGAACAGGAAGATCATCAGCGAGGCGTGCACGCTGAAGAGCCCGTTGAAGGTGTTCGGGTCGACGAACTGCGTGCCCGGCGTCGCCAGCTCGGCGCGCATCAGCATCGCCATCAGGCCGCCGGCCACGAAGAAGAAGAAGGTCGTGCAGATGTACTGGATGCCGATGACCTTGTGGTCGGTGTTGACGCGGAAGTAGTCCTTCCAGGACGTTGCGCCGTGACCGGAGTGGTCCTCGGGGACGGTGGGCGCGCCCGAGGCCCAGCGGAACCAGTAGTCGAAGCAGCCGATGCCGACGAGGTAGCCCAGCGGCGCGGCGATCAGCCCGCCGACGGTGATGATCGCGTCCCACTGCAGCAGCGGATCCCAGCCGTAGGCCAGCCGCGCCAGCACGACGATCGCCGTGCCGAAGCCGAAGCCGAGCGCGGCACCCAGTGCCGCGCGATACCAGCCGGGTGCGATGAGCTTTTGGGTCAGCGTCACGTCCTCGTCTCTCTCCTGCTCAGAAGGTACCCGACCCCGTTCACGAGCCCTCCTTGCGCTGCTTGTCGACCCAGGCCGTGAACTCGGCCTCGGGAACCACGCGTACCTCGGCCCGCATGGTCGAGTGGCCGAGGCCGCAGAGCTCGGCGCAGACGACGTTGTAGCGGCCGAGCCTGTCCGGGGTGACGCGGATCTTCGTGGTCAGGCCCGGCACGGCGTCGGTCTTGAGCCGGAAGGCGGGCACCCAGAAGTCGTGCAGCACGTCGTCGGTGTGGACGCGGAACTCGACGGGCTGGTCCTTGGGCAGCCACAGCTGGGTGCTGTCCTTCACCTTCTGGTCGGGGTAGGTGAAGGTCCAGGCGAACTGGCGGCCCGTGACCTGGACGACCATCTCGTCGGGCTGCTTGGCCTCGATGTCGTCGAGCACGACCCAGCCGTAGATGGCGAGCGCCGTGACCATGATGAACGGGATCGTCACCCAGATCACCTCGAGCCGGGTGTTGCCGTGGATCGGCGGGCCGTCGCGCATGTCGCCGGGCCGGGCGCGGAACTTGTAGACGCAGTAGATGACGATCGTCATCACGAGCACGAAGACCGGCACGGAGCAGATCAGCAGCACGTCGTAGAGCGTGTCGATCTTGCTGGCGGCCGTGGAGCCCTCGGCCGGGAACCAGTCGATCCAGAGGGTGATCGCGATCCCGATCAGGGAGGCGACGACGCCGATCGCGATCATGCGAACGATCGGGTGGTTCTCGTCGGCGATGCGCTCGTCGAGGTGCGGGTCGCGCTCCATCGGCAGCGACTCCGGCTCCCTCGAACGGGGTTCTGGGTTGTGGCCCTCGCGGTCTCCCTCGCTCACGGCCGGCGGAGTGTATTTGGTCGGGCCACGGAACGCGAAGCGATCCCGTCTGTGGTACTTCCGCGGCCAATCGCGGTAGGCTTACTTCGAGTCAATCGTCACGAACTAAGCGAGGTTTCCTTCAAGATGCACGTGCGAGACGGGATGAGCGGCGTCGTGCTCACGATCGGACCGGGCCACAGCCTGCGCGAGGCGGCCCAGGCGATGGCCGAGCGCCGCGTCGGCGCGGCGATCGTGCTCGATCCCGAGCAGCCGGGACCGGGCATCCTGACCGAGCGCGACGTGCTCTGCTCGATCGCCGCGGGGGAGGACCCGGACACCGAGCGGGTCGCCGAGCACCTCAGCTCGGGGCTGACGTTCGCCGAGCCGGAATGGTCGCTGGAGCGCGCCGCCGACGCGATGGTGCGCGGCCGCTTCCGTCACCTCGTGGTCGTCGACGGCGGCGAGCTGGTGGGCATCCTCTCGATGCGCGACATCGTGCGCTGCTGGGTCGAGGACGGCGCCACCAGCGAGCTGCCCTCGGACGTCGAGCACGTGCGCTAGCGGCAAGCCGCCCGCGTCCGCGCGGCGCCAGCGTTCAGTCCGCTTCGCGCTCGGCTTCCGCGCGTTCTTCGAGCTTCTCGCGCAGGTACGCGGCCTTGTCCGCGCGCCGGGCGTGCTGCTCGGCCTCGTCCTCGCTCGTGGCCGTCTCGGTCTCCTCGCGCTCCTCGAGCTCGCGCTCGGCTTGGCGCAGGCGCAACTCGGCGGTGACGGGGTCCTCTTCCTCGCCGGAAGAGGCCATCGACCTAGTGCTCTAGCGGGAGCTCGGAGATGTCGCGCCGGGTGTCCTGGATCCAGCGCGCGATCGCGTAGATGTCGATCAGCGCGCCGAGCGCGACGAGGAACCACGAGATCACGACGCCGACGACGAGAATCGTGGTCCCGAAGGCGACGATCACCGGCAGGTACGACGGGCCGGGAAGGTGGACCGCCTCGCCCGCCTCGGGCGCGTGCTCGCCGCTGGTGTGGTGGATCTCGCCGGCCATCAGTAGACGAATCCGACGACCCAGGAGAGGGCGAAGACGACGACGATGATCGCTCCGGCGACCAGGCCGGTGCGGAGGTTCTTGTTTGCGAGCCTGCGATCCACGGCCTGAATACCTATCAGATGGGGCTCACGTCGAGCCCCGACGACGCCGCGCGACGGCACCGTTTGCGCTGGGCGTCGGTCGTTAGCTCGCCCGTACGGGGCGCTCGACCGCGGGCAGCCCGTCGAGGCTGGTCGCGTTGTGCTTGCGCTGGTAGTCGACGTACGCGTCCGGCCCGTGCACGCGCACGCGCTTGCGCGACGACTTCTCCTGGTGCTCGCGCTGGCCCTCGTAGGTCATCAGCGGCACGCCGTAGCCGCACGAGTCGGCGATGCGGTCGACGTGCACGAGGATGATCGAGCGACGCGACTCGGGCACCGGCGGCTGGGCGAACTCGCAGCGCTCCAGCAGCTCGTCGAAGCGCTCGTCGCCGGCGGGGACGATCTCGCCGCGCCCGTGCAGGCGCAGGATGCGCGGGGGACCCTCGAAGGCGCACAGCATCACCACGATGCGGCCGTTCTCGCGCAGGTGGGCGATCGTCTCGGCGCCGCTGCCGACGACGTCGAGGTAGGCGATGGTGCGGTCGTCGAGCACGCACAGCGACCCGATCGGCCCCTTCGGCGAGACGTTGACGTGACCGTCGCTCGCGAGCGGGGCGGTGCCCACGAAGAACAGCGCCTGGCGTGCGATCCAGGCGCGCTGGTGCTCGTCGATGCGTTCGAAGACCTTGCCGATGGCTTCCAGTCTGGCACGGCCTCCGAGGAGGCCGCTAGGCGTCGTCCCACGGCGGCTCGCCGTGGACCCAGCGGCCACCGAGCATCGTCGCGACCACCTCGATCTCCGCGAGCTCCCGCTCGGAGCAGGCGAGCGGGTCTCGGTCGAGCACCACGAGGTCTGCGAGCTTGCCGGGCGCGAGCGTGCCACGGCGATCGTCGTCGCGCGCGAGGCGCGTGGGTGCGACGGTGGAGGCGAGCAGCGTCTCGGCGACGCTCAGCCGCTGCTCGGGCCGCCAGGGTGGGCGCTCGTCGAGCGTGCGCAGCGCGCCCGCGCGGATGCCCTGCAGCGGGTCGAGCTCCTCGATCGGCGCGTCGGAGCCGTTGGCGAGCAACGTGCCGGCGTCGAGCAGCAAGCGGTAGGCGTAGGCGCCCTCGTGACCCTCCCAGACGCGGTCGGCCAGCTCGCGGTCGGACGGGGCGTGGCTGAACTGGACCGACGCGGCGACGCCGAGGCCGGCGAAGCGCGCGACGTCGTCGGCGTGCAGCAGCTGCGCATGCTCGATGCGCGGCAGCAGGCCGCGCGGCTCCCACTCCTCGCGCGTGGCCTCGAAGGCGTCGAGCGCGGCGCGGTTGGCCGCGTCGCCGATCGCATGGACCGCGACCGGGAAGCCGGCGCGGGCGGCGTCGCGCACGATCGTCTCCAGCTGTTCGCGCTCGGTGATCCAGACGCCCGAGCCGTCCAGCAGCCGGGCGGTGGCCGAGCCGAGCGTGCCGTCCATGAACGCCTTCAGGTAGCCGATCCGCAGCAGCTCGTCGCCGAAGCCCGAGCGGATGCCGAGCGCGGCCAGATGGTCGAGCTGGTCGGCCGGGAACGACTGCCAGACGCGCACGGTCAGGCGCCCACGCTCGCGCAGCCGTTGGAAGACCTCGAACGAGCCGAGCCAGCCGTCCTTGTCGTGGATCGCCGTCACGCCGCGCGCGTTGGCGACGCGCATGCCCTCGTCGGAGGCTTCGGTGAGCTCGTCGAGCGTCGGTCGCGCGTAGCGGTCGCGAAACAGCCAGGCGGCGGTCTCGCGCACGATGCCGGTCGGCTCGCCACGCTCGTCGCGCTCGACGACCCCGCCCGGAACGTCGAGCTGCTCGGCGTGCGCGAGCGCGGCGCTGTTGAGCCAGAGCGAGTGGTAGTCGCGCGACATCAGCGCGGTCGGCCGGTCGCCGGCGACCCGGTCGAGCGCCCAGCGCGTCGGCGGCTCGCTCCAGCCGCCGTCACGCCAGCCGAGGCCGCGCAGCCAGCCGTCCCCGTCGGGAGCGGCTGCCACCCGCTCGAGCGCCTCGTCGAGCGAGCCGACGCCCTCCAGGCGCACCTGCCGGCGCCCGAGCGCCCAGGTCGGGAAGTGCACGTGAGCGTCGGAGAAGCCGGGCAGCACGCAGCGTCCGCCGAGGTCGAGCACTTGGGCGCCCGCGGGGGCGCCCGCGGCGATCTCGGCGGCGCGGATCGTCAGCGTCCGCGCCGTGGCCTCCGGCGCGGGGTCCATCGGCCGGATCGTGCCGCCACGCAGGACCAGGTCCACACGCGCACCGTACCCAGCGCGGTCGCATCCGGATCGTCGCGGCGGCGGGCAGGCCGCCGCGGGCGCCGGTGCTCAGGCCGAGCTGGCCGGAGCGTCGCGCAGCAGCAGCGCGGCGCCGATCGCCCCGCCGAGGTCGCCGAGCTCGGCCAGCAGCACCGGCAGGTCGTCGACGAACAGGTGCGGCTCCATCGCCTTGGCGATCCGCTCGAGGTAGGGCTCGCCGAGCTTGATGCCGAGGCCGCCGCCGATCACGATCGCCTCGACGTCGAGCACGTTGACCGCCGATGCGACGCCGGCACCGAGCGCCTCGACCGCCTCGTCGATCAGCTTCTTGGCCAGATGGTCCCCGTGCTCGAGCGCGCGCGACCAGATGCCGCTCGTCAGCCGGTCGCGGCCGCGCTTGTCCATGATCTCGAAGAGGTCGGTCTCGTGGCCCTCGTCGGCGTGCTTGCGCGCCCGCAGCTCGAGCGCCTTGCGTCCCGCGTAGGCCTCCATGCAGCCGCGCCGACCGCAGGGGCAGTGCGCGCCCCCGATCTTGACCACCACGTGGCCGATCTCGCCCGCCGCGCCGCGACCGACGTACGGCTTGCCCTCCAGGATCAGCCCGCCGCCGACGCCGGTGCCCCAGAACACGCCCAGCAGCGACTGGTACGGGCGTCCCGCGCCCAGCGCGAACTCGGCGTTCGTCGCCACCTGGACGTCGTTCTCGATCTTGACCGTGGTCCCCAGCCGCTGCTCGAGCTCGTCGGCGAGCGCGAACGAGCCAGCCCATCCGGGCAGGTTGCCCGCGCCGGCGACGTTGCGGCCGCTGCCGTCGACGACGCCGGGCGAGCCGATCCCGACGCCGTCGAGCGAACCGACCTCGACGCCGGCGTCGGCGGCGGCCTCGCGCATGGCCTCGGCCATCGCGTCGGCGACGTCCGCCGGTCCGCCGCTGGTGGGCGTCGGCAGGCGCGCCTGTCCGAGCACCTCGCGGTCGCCCTCGACCACCGCCGTCTGGATCTTCGTCCCGCCGAGGTCGATGCCGCCGCGCACGCCGCGATTGTGTCGCAGCCGCCGGTCGGGTGCGGCACGGCGGCCGGCTGGCATTCCGCCGCTCCGATCAGCGAGACTCCGGCCTCGTGCCGCGCCGTCTCGAAAGCATCGCGCTCCGGTGACCCCGCCGCTGGTCCTCGGCGTCGACGTCGGCGGTACCAAGATCGCCGCCGGTGCCGTCGACGGACCGCGCGCTCGCGAGGTGGTCGAGAGCCCGACCGTGGTGTCGAGCACGAGGGAGCTGCTGGACGGCCTCGAGGCGACGGTGCGCGAGGTGATCGAGCGCGCCGGCGCGCCGGCGGCGGTGGGGGTGGGGGTGCCCTCGCAGATCGAGTACGCGACCGGCACCGTCGAGACGAGCGTGAACATCCCGTTGACGGGCGTACCGCTGCGCGAGGAGCTGGGTAGGCGCTTCGGAGTGCCCGTGTTCGTGGACAACGACGCCAACTGCGCCGCGCTCGCCGAGGCGCAGCTGGTGCCCGACCCGCCGGCCCGGCACCTCGTGATGCTGACGCTCGGCACCGGCGTCGGCGGCGGCGCGATCGTCGACGGCTCGATCTTCCGCGGCGCCGACGGCCTCGGCGCCGAGCTCGGCCACTTCTCGCTCGCCCCCGACGGGCCGCCCTGCCCGGGGAACTGCCCCAACCGCGGCTGCGTCGAGGCCTACTGCAGCGGGCAGGCGCTCGAGCGCGACGCGACCGAGCTGGCGAGCGACAAGCCCGACAGCGTGCTCGGGCGCGCGCTGGCCGAGGAGGGGCGCGTCACGGGCCGCGTCGTCGAGGCTGCCGCGCGTGCGGGCGACAGCGACGCGCTGCTGCTGTTCGACCGCTTCGCGCGCATGTTGGGCACCGCGATCGCCGGGTACGTGAACGTGTTCCAACCGCACGAGCTGGTGATCGGCGGAGGCCTGTCGCGCGTCCACCGATTGTTCCTCGATCGAGCCGTCCAGGAGGCCGCCTCGCGGGCGCTGCCGGCGCTCTGGAAGAGGGCCGGCGTGTCGATCGCGCGAGGTGGCGCGGATGCGGGCGTAATCGGGGCGGGGGTGCTGGCCGCGCAGGAAATCGCAGGTCGCTTTACTGAGGGCGTGACGACATCGAGACAGGGAGAGGCATGACCACTGCCGCAAGCGACACGCGCACGATCGAGGATCTCGCGGTCGACACGATCCGAACGCTCTCGATGGACGCCGTGCAGAAGGCGAACTCCGGTCATCCCGGCACGCCGATGGCGCTTGCCCCGCTCGCCTACGTGCTCTACACGCGGGTCATGCGGCACAACCCGGGCAACCCCGAGTGGTTCGACCGGGACCGCTTCGTGCTGTCGGCCGGGCACGCCTCGATGCTGCTCTACTCGACGCTCTACCTCTCCGGCTACGGGCTGACGCTCGACGATCTGAAGCACTTCCGCCAGCTCGGCAGCCCGACGGCCGGCCACCCCGAGTACGAGTACAGGGAGGCGCCCGGGATCGAGGCGACCACCGGCCCGCTCGGCCAGGGGCTGGGCATGTCGGTCGGCCTCGCGCTCGCGGAGGCGATCTTGGCCGCGCGCTTCAACCGCTCGGGCCACGAGCTGATCGACCACCGCACCTACGTGATCGCCAGCGACGGCGACATCCAGGAGGGCGTCGCCTCGGAGGCCTCGTCGCTGGCCGGCCACCTCGGCCTCGGCAAGCTCTGCGTCTTCTACGACGACAATCGCATCCAGCTCTCCGGCAAGACCGACGTCACCTTCAGCGAGGACGTCGCCAAGCGCTACGAGGCCTACGGCTGGCACGTGCTCGACGTCGGCGAGGACATGGCGCTCGACACGCTGACCGCTGCCGCCAAGGAGGCCAACGCGGTCGCCGACCGGCCCTCGTTGGTGATCGTGCGCTCGCACATCGGCTACGGCTCGCCGAACTTCCAGGACACCAGCAAGGCGCACGGCTCCCCGCTGGGTGCGGAGGAGGTCAAGCTCACCAAGGAGGCCTACGGCTGGCCGGCCGACCGCGACTTCTACGTCCCGGACGGGGTGCTCGACCACTTCGGCGAGGCGGCCGAGCGCGGTCGCGAGGCCGAGCAGGAGTGGGAGGCGCGCGCGGAGCGCTACCGCGAGGCGCACGCGGGCCTCTGGGCCGAGTTGGAGCTCTCGATGGACCGGCGCCTGCCCGAGGGCTGGGACGGCGACGTACCGCGCTTCTCGCCCGACGACAAGCCGATCGCCACCCGCAAGGCCTCCGGCGAGGTGATCCAGTGGGCGGCCAAGCGGGTGCCACAGCTGACCGCAGGCTCGGCCGACCTCGACCCTTCGACGCTGACCGTGATCGAGGACGGCGGCGACGTGCGCAAGGGCGACTGGGGCGCGCGCAACGTCCACTACGGGGTGCGCGAGCACGCCATGGGCACGATCGTCAACGGGCTCAACCTGCACGGCCTGCGCGCCTACGGCGCCACGTTCTTCAACTTCCTCGACTACATGAAGCCGGCCGTGCGGCTGTCGGCGCTGATGCACCTGCCGTCGATCTTCGTCTACACCCACGACTCGATCGGGCTCGGCGAGGACGGACCGACCCACCAGCCCGTCGAGCAGCTGGCGATCCTGCGCGCGCAGCCGAACACCTGTGCCGTGCGGCCCGCGGACGCGAACGAGACCGCACTCGCCTGGCAGTTCGCGATCAACCGCAGCGAGGGTCCGACGGCGCTCGTGCTCAGCCGCCAGGGCCTGCCGATCCTCGACCCGGACGCGATCCCCGCCGACGCGGTCGAGCGCGGCGCCTACGTGCTGCGCGCCGGCTCGAAGGCCGACGAGCCGGACCTGATCCTGATCGGGACCGGCTCGGAGGTCAGCGTCTGCCTGGGGGCGGCCGAGCTGCTCGAGGGCGACGGCGTGGCCACGCGCGTGGTCTCGGCGCCCTGCCTGGACCAGTTCGCCGCCCAGGACGCCGCCTACCGCGACACGGTGCTCCCGCCGGGGTGCCGAGCGCGGGTGTCGGTCGAGGCCGCCAGCCCGCTCGGGTGGAGCACCTGGACGGGCGACGCCGGCGACGAGGTCGCGATGACGACGTTCGGCGCCTCGGCGCCGCAGCCGGAGCTGTACGAGCATTTCGGCTTCACGCCCGAGCAGGTCGCCGAGCGCGCCCGGGCGGTCGTGAAGCGAGCCAGCGGAGAGGAGCGCGCATGAGCGTCGAGGCGAACGTCAACGAGCGGCTGGCGGCACTGACCGCGGCCGGCACCAGCCCCTGGCTCGACCAGATCCGTCGCAGCATGATCACGGGCGGCGAGCTGGAACGGCTCGTGCGCGAGTACTCGCTGCGCGGGGAGACGTCGAACCCGGCGATCTTCGAGAAGGCGATCCTCGGCTCGACCGACTACGACGACCAGGTCGAGGAGCTCGCGCGCACCGGGGCGACCGTCCACGAGATCTACGAGCAGGTCGCGATCAAGGACGTCCAGCTCGCCTGCGACGTCATGCGACCCGTCTGGGACGACGCCGACCACGCCGACGGCTTCGTCTCGCTCGAGGTCGAGCCGGGCGTCGCGCACGACACCGAGCGCACGCTCGCGCAGGCGCGCGACTACTGGGCGCGGGTCGATCGCCCCAACCTGATGATCAAGATCCCCGGCACGACCGAGGGCGTGCAGGCGATCGAGGACGCGATCGCCGAGGGCATCAACATCAACGTCACGCTGCTGTTCAGCGTCGAGTCGTACACGAACATCGCCGAGGCCTACATCCGCGGCATGGAGCGGCGGCTGGAGCGCGGCGAGTCGCTCGACGTGCACTCGGTCGCGAGCTTCTTCGTCTCGCGCGTGGACACCGAGGTCGACAAGCGCCTCCAGGCGCTCGGGCGCGAGGACCTGCTAGGCATCGCCGCCGTCGCCAACGCGCGCGCCGCCTACCAGCGCTTCAAGGAGCTCTTCCACGGCGAGCGCTTCGCCGGCCTGCGCGAGGCGGGCGCTCGCGTCCAGCGCCCGCTGTGGGCCTCGACCGGCGTCAAGGACCCGCGCTACCCCGACACGAAGTACGTCGAGGAGCTCGTCGCGCCCGACACCGTCAACACGATGCCGATGGCGACGCTCGACGCCTGCGCCGATCACCTCGAGGTCCAAGGCCCGACCGGCGACCAGGACCCGAGCGCGGAGCTGCAGCAGCTGGCCGACGCCGGCATCGACATGACCGACGTGACGCAGACGCTGCTCGACGAGGGCATCGCGAAGTTCGTCGAGCCCTTCGACCAGCTCGCCGACGGCATCGAGCTGGTGCGCGAGGGCGTCGTCACCGGTCGCCCCAAGACGATCAAGTCGGTGATTCCCGACGAGCTCGAGCCGGCGATCGCCAAGCGCGTCGAGCAGGCCAGAGACGAGAACGTCGCCCGCCGCGTCTGGCAGCAGGACGAGTCGCTCTGGGGCGGCCCGGGCGTGCCGGAGATCGGCGACCGCCTCGGCTGGCTGACGATCAGCGAAAAGATGCTCGACCACGCCGCCGCGCTGCACGACTTCGCCGCGCAGGTGAAGTCGGAGGGCTTCACCGACGCGGTGCTGCTCGGCATGGGCGGGTCGAGCCTCGGCCCGGAGGTGATCCGCCAGAGCTACGGCGAGATCCCCGACGGTCTGCGCCTGCACGTGCTCGACACGACCCATCCGGACGCGATCCTGGCCGTCGAGCGCACGGTCGACCTCGACAAGACGATCTTCGTCGTCTCCTCGAAGTCCGGCGGCACGCTCGAGACGCTCTCGCAGATGAAGCACTTCTACGAGCGCACCGGCGGGGACGGCAACCGCTTCGTGGCGGTCACCGACCCGGGCAGCCCGCTGGTGGAGATCGCGCGCGAGCGCGGCTTCCGCCACACGTTCCTGGCCGATCCGCACATCGGCGGGCGCTACTCGGTGCTGTCGTACTTCGGGCTCGTGCCGGCGGCGCTGATGGGCGTCAACGTCGAGGCGATGCTGCACCAGGCGCAGGTCGCCGAGCAGAACTGCGCCGACTTCGACGCCGGCGCCGACAACTCCGGCCTCTGGCTCGGACTGGCGCTGGGGGAGCTGGCGCTCGCGGGGCGCGACAAGCTCACCTTCGTCGTCTCCGAGCCGATCTCGAGCTTCGGCCTCTGGGTCGAGCAGCTGGTCGCGGAGTCGCTGGGCAAGGAGGGCAAGGGCATCCTGCCCGTCGCCGGCGAGCCGCTCGGCGACCCGGACGTCTACGGCCCGGACCGCGTGTTCGTCTACCTGCGCAACGAGGACGAGCCCGACGAGGACGTCGACGCCAAGGTCGACGCGCTGGCGAAGGCCGGCCACCCGACGCTGACGCTCGCCGTCCACGGCGCGGACGACCTCGGCCGCATCTTCTTCTTCGCGGAGTTCGCGGTCGCCGTGATCGGCTGGGTGCTGGGCATCAACGCCTTCAACCAGCCCAACGTGCAGGAGGCCAAGGACAACACCAACAAGGTGCTGGCCGGCGGCGAGCTGCCGCAGGTCGATCCGGGCGACGTGTCCGAGCTGCTGGGCGCCGCCGAGCCGCCGCACTACGTGGCGATCATGGGCTACGTCGCGCCGGACGCCGAGCTCGACGCCGCGATCGCCGAGCTGCGGGTCGCGATCCGCGCGCGCGGCAAGGCGACCACGACCTTCGGCTACGGCCCGCGCTTCCTGCACTCGACCGGGCAGATGCACAAGGGCGGCCCGAAGACGGGACTGTTCCTGCAGTTGGTCGACGAGCTCGAGGGCGACGTCGAGATCCCCGAGGCCGGCTACACGTTCGGCCATCTGATCAAGGCCCAGGCGATCGGCGACCTGGGCACCCTGCGCGATCACGGCCTACCCGCCGTGCAGGTCAAACTCGAAGGCGATCCGGCCGCCGCGGTGCGCGCGCTGGCCGCGGAGGTGAACTGATGCAGCTTGGCTTCGTCGGCCTGGGGAAGATGGGGGCCAACATGGTCCATCGCATCCACCGCGACTCGGACCACACGGTCGTCGCGTTCGACTTCGACGCGGATGCCGTCAAGGAGGTCGAGGGCTACGGAGCCACCGGCGCCTCCTCGCTCGAGGAGCTCGTCTCGAAGCTCGAGGCGCCGCGCACCGTCTGGATCATGGTGCCGGCCGGCGAGCCGACGCAGGGCACCGTCGACCAGCTCGCCGAGCTGCTCGAGCCCGGCGACGCGATCGTCGACGGCGGCAACTCCAAGTGGACCGACGACAAGCTGCGCGCCGAGGCGCTCGGGCCGAAGCGGATCGGCTACGTGGACGTCGGCGTCAGCGGCGGCGTCTGGGGCCTGCAGGTGGGCTACTGCATGATGGTCGGCGGCCCCGACGACGCGGTCGAGCGGCTCTCGCCGGTCCTCGACGTGCTCGCCCCGCCGACGACCGAAGAGCACGGGCCGGGCTGGGGCCACTTCGGCCCGACCGGCGCCGGCCACTACGTGAAGATGGTCCACAACGGCGTCGAGTACGGGCTGATGCAGGCCTACGCCGAGGGCTTCGACGTGTTCGACAAGTCCGAGTACGAGCTCGACAACGCCAAGATCGCGCACCTCTGGATGCAGGGCTCGGTCGTGCGCTCGTGGCTGTGCGAGCTGGCGGCGCTGGCGTTCGAGCAGCACGGCAACGAGCTGGGCGACCTCGAGCCGTACACCAACGACTCCGGCGAGGGTCGCTGGACGATCCAGGACGCCACCGACAATGACGTGCCGACGCCGGTGATCACCGCGGCGCTGTACGCGCGCCTCTACTCGCGCGGCAACGGCGAGTTCACGCACAAGGTGCTGGCGGCGCTGCGCAACCAGTTCGGCGGCCATGCCGTCAAGACCGTGGAGCAGGAGGCAGGCCAGTCGTGAGCGCCGTCCAGGCAGCAGAGAACCCGCTCAGCGAAGGGTTGGAGCGGCTGCCCGTCCATCCCACCACGATGGTCATCTTCGGCGGCACGGGCGACCTCGCCCACCGCAAGCTGCTGCCGGCGATCTACAACCTCGCGCACGAGGGCGCCCTGCCCGAGCGCTTCAACCTGATCGCTGTCTCGCGCTCGGACATCCCGCACGCCGACTACCGGACGATGGCGCGGGAGTCGATCGAGAAGTTCTCCCGCCGCAAGCCGGATCCGGACGTGCTGAACAAGCTGCTCGAGAACACCTGCTACGTCCCGGGCAGCTTCGACGACGACACGGTCTACGCCCAGCTGGGCGAGGAGCTCGAGCGCTTCGACGAGGCCGCGGGGGCGCCCTTCAACCGCCTCTTCTACCTCTCGACGGCGCCGGCGTTCTTCCCGGTGATCATCGGCAAGCTCGGCGAACACGGCCTCGAGCAGGCGCCGGACCACGCCGAGGTGCGGGCCGTGATCGAGAAGCCGTTCGGCACCCGCCTCTCCGAGGCGCGCGAGCTCAACCGCAAGGTGCTGAGCGTGCTCGACGAGTCCCAGGTCTTCCGCATCGACCACTACCTGGGCAAGGAGACGGTCCAGAACATGCTGGCGTTTCGCTTCGCCAACGGCATGTTCGAGCCGATCTGGAACCGCAACTACATCGACTCCGTCCAGATCACCGCCGCCGAGGACCTCGGCATCGGCCGCCGCGCCGGCTACTACGACTCGGCCGGGGCGCTGCGCGACCTGGTCGAGAACCACATGATGCAGCTGCTGACGCTGCTCTGCATGGAGCCGCCGGTCAGCTTCTCCGCCGACGACGTGCGCGACGAGAAGGTCAAGGTCCTGCACGCGATCCATCCGCCGACGCCGGAGCAGGTCAAGGAGATCGCGGTGCGCGCGCAGTACACGGCCGGGACCGCGGAGGGCAAGGAATGCTCGGGGTACCTGTCCGAGCAGGACGTGCCGCCGGACTCGCACACCGAGACCTACGTCGCGCTGCGCCTCGAGGTCGACAACTGGCGCTGGGCCGGCGTGCCGATCTACCTGCGCACCGGCAAGCGGCTGGCGCGCAAGGTGACCGAGATCGCGGTCACGCTCAAGCCGGTGCCGCACCTCGCCTTCGACGCCGAGGGCTCGGTCGGCGTGCAGCCCAACCAGCTGGTGTTGACGATGCAGCCCAACGAGGGCGTCTCGCTCTCGCTCGGGGCGAAGATCCCGGGGACGCGCATGCGCATCCGCCCGGTCAACATGGAGTTCCTCTACGGCACGGCGTTCCTGTCCCAGTCGCCGGAGGCCTACGAGCGGCTGATCCTCGACGCGATGCGCGGCGAGGCGACGCTGTTCACGCGCGACGACGAGGTCGAAGCGCAGTGGACGATCATCGATCCGATCCTCGAGGCCTGGGGACACGACGACACACCGCTCGCCACCTACGTCGCCGGCACGCAGGGGCCGGAGGAGTCGAACCGGCTGCTGGAGCCGGGCCACCGCTGGCGGGCGATCTGATGACGGCCTCCGGCGGCGTCTGGAGCGCGAGCGACACGACGCCCGGGGACATCGAGACCGCGCTGCGCGAGCTGCTCAAGGAGCAGTTCGAGCGCGAGCAGGCGATCGTGCCGGCGCGCGTGCTGAATCTCGTCGCGATCGTCGACCGCGAGTGGCGCGGCGAGGTGCTCAACCGGCTCGAGAAGGTGGGTCGCTTCCACCCCTCGCGCACGATCCTCTGCGCCGTCGAGCCCGGGCGCACCGCGATCGACGCTCAGGTCACGTTGATGGCCGAGGACGGGGCGAACGACGGCGAGCTCGCGCTCGCGCGCGAGCGCGTGGTGCTGGACATCGGTCCGGACCACCTCGTCGCGCTCGATTCGATCGTCGACCCGCTGGTGATCTCCGACGTCGCGACGCTGGTGTGGTCGCCGCACAGCCACCGGGAGGGCGTCGACGCGCTGCTGAAGCTCTCGCAGGTGGTGTTGGTCGACTCGGTCAACGAGCCGGACCCGGCGGCGGCGCTCGAGCGCGCGCACCAGCTCTCGGACTCGGTGTACGTCGTCGACCTCGCCTGGCTGCGCTCGACTCCGTGGCGCGAGCGGGTGGCGGCCACCTTCGATCCGCCCGCCTGGCGCGACGAGCTGCGCCGCATCAGCGCCGTGCACGTGCGTCATCACCCCGACTCGACCGCGGCCGGGCTGCTGCTGTTCGGCTGGTTCGCCTCGCGGTTGGGCTGGGAGCCGGGATCGCTGATCGCCGCTGGCAGCGGACACCACGGCAAGGCACACGGCAAGCGCGGCGACGTCGACCTGCGGCTCGAGCCCGACCCGACGCTGAGCGTCCCCGGCCTCGCCGGGATCGCCGTCGAGACCACCTCCGGCATGTCGATCTCGCTCGACCGCGGGCCCGGCGGCCTCTCGGCCAAGCGCCGCACGCGCGACGGCAAGGAGGTGGGCTGGACCCTGCTCGGCGCCTCCCGGGGCGAGTCGGGCATCCTCGGCGAGGGCATCCGCCAGGCGCTGCTGCGCGAGCCCACCTACCCGCCTGCCTTGGAGGCGGCCGAGGCGATGCTGCGCTAGCCGTGCAGCCCGCGTTCCACATCCTCGACGACCCGGCCACCGAGGCCGCCGCGCGGCTCGTGGAGGCGCGCGGACACGTTGTCCTGACCGGCGGCTCGACGCCCCGCGGGGCCTACGAGCTGGCGGCCGAGCGGCGGTCGGACTGGACCGACGCCGAGCTCTGGTTCACCGACGAGCGCGCCGTGCCGCCCGAGCACGAGTTCTCGAACTACGGCATGGTCAAGGCGGCGCTGCTGGACCGGGTCGAGACGGGCACGGTGCACCGCATGCGCGGCGAGCTCGGTCCCCACGACGGCGCGGCCGAGTACGCCGGCGAGTACGAGCAGGCCGGCAGCCCGCGCTTCGACCTCGTGCTGATCGGGCTCGGACCCGACGCGCACGTCTGCTCGCTGTTTCCCGGCCAGGACACGCTCGCCGAGACCGAGCGCCCGGTGGTGGGGGTGGACACGCCCGGCATGGCGCCGCTGGTGCCGCGCATCACGCTCACGTTGCCCGTCGTCAACGCCGCCGCCGAGCTGTTGGTGCTGGTCAAGGGCGAGGACAAGGCGGATGCCGTCGCGCGCGCCTTCTCGGGCGCGCCGGACCCGCGCGCCCCTGGCTCGCTCCTGCGCCCGGAGAACGGCACGCTGACTGTCCTGATGGACGAGGCGGCAGCCAGCAGATTGCCAGCCGCGCCCTAGCCGAGCGAGAACCAAGTCTGACGGCGGACGCACCGAGCGTGGCGGCCGCCAGGCCGCGAGCGAGGGAGGACTCCGTCAGACGCCGGTTCGCAGCCGGCTAGCTAGAAGACTCGTACGTCGATGACCATCGCAGCGAACAGCAGCGCGAGGTAGGCCAGCGAGAAGAGGTAGGTGCGCAGCGCCGTGCGCCGCTCGGGTTGGCGGTAGAGCCGCGCCGAGAAGGCCAGGAAGCCGGCTCCGAGCAGCAGCGCGGTGGCCAGGTAGAAGAGCCCGAACAGCTGCCCTGCGAACGGCAGCACGGTCACCGCGATCAGCAGGATCGTGTAGAGCAGGATTTGGCGCCGCGTCTCGGCCTCGCCGCGCACGACGGGCAGCATCGGCACGCCGGCGCGGGCGTACTCGTCCTTCATCAGCAGCGACAGCGCCCAGAAGTGCGGTGGGGTCCAGTAGAAGACGATCGCGAAGAGGTAGAGCGCCGAGCCGTCGAGCCCGCCCGTGACCGCCGCCCAGGCGACGAGCGGCGGCACCGCGCCCGCCGCTCCGCCGATGACGATGTTCTGCGGCGTCGTGCGCTTGAGCCAGAGGGTGTAGACGAGCACGTAGCCGAGCAGCCCGGACATCGCCAGTACGGCGGCGAGCGGGTTGACCGTCAGCGCCAGCAGCGCGAACGAGGCGCAGCCCAGCAGCACGCCGTAGACGATCGCGGCGCGGGGGCTGACGCGTCCCGAGGCGACGGGCCGGTCGGCCGTGCGCTTCATCAGCTGGTCGATGTCGCGGTCGATCGCATGGTTGATCGCGCCCGCGCCGCCGGCCGAGAGCGCGCCGCCCAGGCAGGTCAGCGCGACCAGGCCCAGCGAGGGGTCGCCGGCGACGTACATCGTCGTGATCGTCGTCAGCAGCAGCAGCGACTGGACCTTCGGCTTGGTCATCTCGAAGTAGTCCGAGACGACGGTCCTCCAGTTGGTCGCGACGAGCGTGCGCGCGCCGGTCCCTGCCTCCACTACGCGGTCACCGCCTCGGGCCGCCCGCGGCTGCGCTCGCCGCTGGGCGCGGGAACGCGGTAGAGCTGCAGCGTCAGGCCGAGCGTGGTCGCCCACAGCAGCGTGCCGAGCGCCAGGTGCAGCACGATCAGCACCTCGTACTCGTCCAGCCACACGTTCAGGGCGCCGACGAGCACCTGGATCGCGACCAGCGCGAGCAGGCCCCAGGCGATCTTGACGACGCCGGCGCTCGGGCGGCGGCGCAGCGCCAGCAGCGCGAGCGCCAGCACCGCGATCACGGCGAGGTACATGAACGCGCGGTGGGTCAGGTGGATGTCGACCAGGCGCGACTCCCCGAAGGGCATGAAGCCGTCGTTGCAGGTCGGGAACTGCTTGCCACAGGCGTGGTGGGCGCCGTCGCCGAGCTGGTAGTCGGGCCGACCGTACTTCTGCGTGCCGGCCATGTAGCCACCGGCGACGATCGTGGCGAGCACGAGCACGCTGGCGACGACCGCGAGCGGCTTGAAGTAGCGCCCGCCGTCCGCCGGGGAGGCGCCGGACGTGCCGGGGGTGGAGGCGCGCACGACCCACAGCAGGCCGCCGAGCAGCAGCATCGCCAGGCACAGGTGCGCCGCGACGTAGGCCTCCTCGAGGTTCTCCTCGACGGTCGCGCCGCCGAGCAGGGCCTGGGCGAGCACCGACAGCACGAGCGCGGCGCAGACCCACAGCAGCGTGCGGTTGGAGCGGTAGCGACGCCACGCCTGCACGAGCAGCGCGAGCATCAGGATGCCGACGATTCCGGCCAGCGCACGGTGGCTGTACTCGATGAACGAGTTGATCGTGACGCCGGGGAGGACCTTGCCGTTGCAGAACGGCCAGCCGTGGAAGCCCGAGCCGCCCGGCCCGCAGCCGAGGCCGGAGTCGGACACGCGCACGATGCCGCCGACGACGATCAGGACGAACGTCGCGACGAGGGTGCCGAGGGCGAGTCGCCGGTAGCCGGTCGAGGGGATCCCGCTCACAGAGCGAACCAGGCTACAGGGCGCGCGGCGCTTCCGGCTGCGCCACGCTGGCAGTCTGCTTGGCGCCCGCTGCGACCTCGCGCCGGATGTCCTTCATCGGCTCCACGCTGCGGATGCGCGGGATCACGTCGAAGTTGTTCACCGGCGGAGGCGAGGTGGTGAACCACTCGAGCGTGTTCGCCTTCCACGGGTCGTTGCCGGCCTTCTTGCCGTTCTTGATCGACATCAGCACGTTGACGCAGGTGACGATCACGCCGATGCCGAGGATGAAGGCGCCGATCGTCGAGGCGAGGTTGTAGCCGCTGACGTGCAGGTTCTCCGAGTAGTCGTAGACCCGGCGCGGCATGCCCGAGAGGCCGATCGAGTGCTGCGGCAGGAAGGTGACGTTGAAGCCGATGAACATCAGCGCCCACGAGACCTTGCCCAGTCCCTCCGACATCATCTTGCCCGACATCTTCGGGAACCAGAAGTAGAGGCCGGCGAAGAGCCCGAAGACCGCGCCGCCGAAGAGCACGTAGTGGAAGTGCGCGACGACGAAGTAGGTGTCGTGCAGCTGCCAGTCCACCGGGAAGATCGCGAGCATCACGCCGGAGATCCCGCCGATCACGAACAGCGCCGGCAGCGAGATCGCGAACAGCATCGGCGTCGTGAACTCGATCGAGCCGCGCCAGAGCGTGGCGATCCAGTTGAAGATCTTGATGCCCGTCGGCACTGCGATCAAGAACGACGAGAGCATGAAGAAGGCCAGCACGACCGTCGCCGTCGGCGTCGTGAACATGTGGTGTGCCCACACGAGCAGGCCGAGGAACGCGATCGCCACCGTGGACGCCGCGATCGCCTTGTAGCCGAAGATCGGCTTGCGCGCGAACACCGGCAGGATCTCGCTGATCATGCCGAACGCGGGCAGCACCATGATGTAGACCTCGGGGTGCCCGAAGAACCAGAACAGGTGCTGCCACAGCAGCGGGTCGCCGCCGCCGGCGGGGTCGAAGAAGGCGGTGCCGAAGTGCCGGTCGGTCAGCAGCATCGTCACACCGGCCGCGATCGCCGGCAGGGCCACGATCAGCAGGTAGCTGTAGACGAGGATCGACCACACGAACAGCGGCATGCGGCCCCAGCTCATGCCGGGCGCGCGCATGTTGTGGATCGTGGCGACGAAGTTGATCGCGCCGACCAGGGACGAGATGCCGGTGAGGTGGATCAGGAAGATCCAGGCGTCGACGCCGCCGCCGGGGGAGAAGGCGTCGTCCGACAGCGGCGGGTACATCGTCCAGCCGGCCTGCGGCGGCTCGAAGAAGAAGCTCGCGTAGAAGGCCATCCCGCCGAACAGCAGCAGCCAGAACGAGAGCGCGTTCAGGCGCGGGAAGGCCATGTCGCGCGCGCCGATCATCAGCGGGATCAGGTAGTTGCCGAAGCCCGCCAGCACCGGCACCAGGAAGAGGAAGATCATCGTCGTCCCGTGGACGGTGACGAGCCCGTTGTAGGCCTCCGGGTCCACGAGCGTGCCGCTGGGCTGGGCCAGCTGCAGGCGCATCACGAGCGCTTCGACGCCACCGACGATGAAGAACAAGAAGGTGGCGAACAGGTACATGATCCCGATCTTCTTGTGATCGGTGGTGGTCAGCCATTCCAGCCAGCCCCGGGGGCGATCCCGGAAGCCGTGCATGACGATCTCCGGCGCCGTCTTCGCGGCGGGCCTGGTTGCCGTTCCTGCTTCCACTACTCCGACTCTCCGCTCTGCTCGCGTGCCTTGCGCTGGTCTGCCAGGTCCTGCTTGGCGTCGTCGATGTCCTGTCGCGTCTGGTCGGCCCAGCGTTCGTACTCAGCCGGCTCGACCGCGCGTACGACCGCGCGCATGTCGGCGTGGTTGTAGCCGCAGAGCTCGGCGCACTGGCCGATGTAGCGGCCTTCCTTGCCCGGTGGGATCTTGAACCAGGTCTCGTTCTCGTGACCGGGGACGCCGTCGACCTTGCCGCCGAGCTTGGGGATCCACCAGGAGTGGATGACGTCCGAGGCGGTGACCTTGAGCACCACGGTCGTGTCGGTCGGCACGACCATCTCGTAGTAGCTGAAGAGCTGTTCGTCGCCCGGGTAGTCGTAGCGCCAGAGGTACTGCTGGCCGTTGACCCGGATCGTCAGGGGCTCGGCGTTGCCGGGACCCTTGGGCGGGGCCGGCTGGTCGATCGAGGCGTACTCCGCGCGCATCGCCTGCAGGCCCTGCGAGCCGGAGGGCGGCGGGTTCTCGATGTCGCCGAGGTAGATGAAGGTGACGACCGTCAGCACGACGAGGATCAGCGCGGCGCCGATCGTCCAGCCGAGCTCGAGCGGCGTGTTGCCGCGGATCTGCGCGGCCTCGGGGCCGCCGCGGCGCGCGCGGAACTTGACCAGCGACCAGATCAGCGCGCCCTCGACGCCGATGAAGATCACGATCGCGACGTAGAGCGTGATCTTGTACAGCGTGTCGATGTCGTCCGCGTTCGGCGAGCCGCCGGACTCGGGCGTGAAGACGTCCGCCAGCGCGCCGGGGGCGACCAGCAGGAGGATCAGCTGGACCGCCGCGAGAGCGGCCAGCAGCAGGCGTCGTGATCGGCGCGGGGCCAAAGCGCGGCGCATCATATCCCTGCGTAGGACGGGTGCTCCACTTCGTGCGGTCTGTCCCTAGTCGGGCGGGCCCAGCGGAGGCTCGTCCGAGGCCCGGCGTCGCTGCGTCGCATCGGTCTGCGAGCCGATCTCCAGCTCGTCCACGCGCAGCCGCCCGACCTCGAGCTCCTCGATCCGCAGGTGCTTGATCGCGGCGCTCTTGATCGCCAGCCGCCCGATCGCCACCGCGCCGAGCGCAGCGGCGCCGATCGCCAGCGCGCCGACGGCGGACGCGGCGCGGGAATGGGCGCCGGTGGCCGCGACCGACCGCAGCTCGGGCTTGAAGAAGGCGATCCGGCTCGTCATCGCGTCACCGCGGTAGGGCTCGACGGGAGCGGCGCCATCACGCCCCCTGGAACTCCGGGTCGCGCTTGGAGACGAACGCCATCACGCCCTCCTGGAAGTCCTTCGTGCGCGCGAGCGCGTGTTGCAGCTCGGCCTCCAGGTCCAGCTGGGCGTGAAGGTCAGGGTAGAAGCGCTGGTTGAGCGCCTGCTTGGTCGCCGCGTAGGAGCGCGTGGGCCCCGTCGCGAAGTGTTCGACAAGCTCGTTCGCGGCGGGCAGCAGCTCATCGTCGGCGTATACCCGGTTGACGAGCCCCCACTCCAGCGCCTGCGCCGCGGGCACACGCTCGCCCAGCAGCGCCATCTCGAACGAGCGCGCCTTGCCGACCGCGGCCGGCACGAACAGGGTCGAGCCGCCGTCGGGCATCAGGCCGATGTTCACGAACGCCAGGCCGAAGAACGCCGACTCGGCGGCGAGCACGAGGTCGCAGGCGAGCGCCAGCGAGAGGCCGATGCCCACCGCCGGGCCGTTGACGGCCGCGACGACGGGCTTCTCCAGCTCGCGGACCCCCACGATGATCGGGTGGTAGTGCTCGTCGAGCTCCTTGCGGATGTCCGGCATTCCGTCCGTTGCCGGCTCGAAGCCCGCCTTGAGGTCGGCGCCGGAGGAGAAGCCGCGCCCGGCGCCGGTGATCAGCACCGCGCGCACCGAAGGGTCGGCGGCGTCCTCGGTGACGACCTGCGTCAGCTCGTCACCGAACTGGGCGGTCCAGGCGTTCAGCGTGTCCGGGCGGTTGAGCGTGATCCGCCCGACGCCGCCGTCCTGTTCCCAGATCACCGTCTCGTAGCTCATGTCGCGAGCCTATCCTGACCACGGTGCTCCTCGATTCCGTCGATTGGCTCGGACACTCGGGCTTTCGCATCCGCGTTGGTCAGGCGAACGTCTACATCGACCCGTACCGCATCGCCGAGGGTGCACCCCCGGCCGACTTGATCCTGATCACGCACGGGCACTACGACCACTTCTCCCCGCAGGACGTCGAGCGGCTCTCAGACGACCGCACCTGGCTGGTCGCGCCGCCGGCGGTGGCCGAGCGCATCAGCGGTCAGGTGCAGTCGATCGTGCCCGGTGAGCTGCTCGAGGACGAGTTCGTGCGCGGCGTGCACGTGGCTGCGGTGGCGGCCTACAACACCTCGAAGCGCAACCCGGAGGGCCAGCCTTTCCACCCGCGCGAGGCGGGCTGGGTCGGCTACGAGGTCACTGTCCGCGGGGAGCGGCTCTACCATGCCGGCGACACGGATGTGATTCCCGAGATGGACAGCGTCACGGGCGTGGATGTGGCCCTTCTGCCCGTGAGTGGGATGTACACGATGACCGCCCAGGAAGCCGCCGAGGCAGCCCGCCGCATCCAGCCGCAGATCGCGGTCCCGATGCACTGGGGCGAGCACATTGGGACCGAGCAGGACGCGCAGGCATTTGCCGAGCGCGCAACCGTGGAGGTGCGGATCATGGAGAAGGTCGCCTGATGGCCGGCAACGACCAGCGCGAGCTGCTGGCGCGCGTGGGGGAGGCCGAGCCCGAGCTGGCCGCGCGGCTGGTGCTGATGTCGCTGCCCGCCGCGGCGGCCCGCATCAAGGGCACGCTCGTCTACGACCTCAGCGTCGACGGCCTCGGCGCCCACCGCGTGTCGGTCTCGGACGGTCGCGCGCGCGTCGACCGCCTCGAGGATCGCGCCAACGGCGACGGGCCCGTGCTCGAGCCCGCCGACGGCGAGACGGACTTCCGCATGAGCGCCGAGCCGCGCGCGCTGGTGGCCCTCGCCACGGGCACTGCCCGGCCGCTCGGACTGATGCTGCGCGGCGTGTTGCGCGTGCGCGGCAAGCGCCGCCGGCTGCTGCGCCTGCGCCGGATGGCCGGACCGCCCGTCGGCCTCGACGAGGTGGTCGAGGCCGGTGGGACGCTCGACGTCGACGCGCTGTTTCGCTCGCTGCCCTATGCGATCGACCCCGAGTGGACGCGCGGCCATGCGTTCGTGGTGCGCTACGAGCTCAGCGGCGAGGGCGGCGGCAGCTGGTGGGTCGAGGTGCGCGACGGCGAGCGCGTGCGGGTCGGCGCGGGGGCAGCGCCGGCGGACGTCGAGCCGGTGGCCACGGTGCGCGTGCCGATCGCGGACTACGTCCGGCTGGCGACCGGCGCACTGTCGCCCAACGACTCGATGCGCGCTCGCATCACGCGGGTCGAGGGCCAGCTGCATCCCGTGACGCTGCTGGGTCGCTGGATCGACCGCGGCCAGGGGCGCGACGACGCAGAGCTCGAGCGCGAGGCGCGACAGCGCAAGGTCCAGGAGGCCCGTGCCGACATGTACGCCGGCGGGCCCAGTCGCGACGGTCTGCTCGACTACCGCCAGCTGTATGCGCTCTGGGAGCGCCAGAACTGGAAGGCGCACGAGATCGACTTCAGCGTCGACCGCGAGCAGTGGCTGACGGTGCCGAGGGCCAGCCAGGAGGACGTGATCTGGAGCCTCGGCTCGTTCTACGTGGGCGAGGAGCGGGTGACCGCCGACCTGGCGCCGTTCCTGCTCGCCGCCCCGAGCGGCGAGATCGAGCTGTTCCTCGCCACCCAACTGGTCGACGAGGCTCGTCACGCCGCCTTCTTCGACCGCTTCGGCGCCGAGGTGATGGCCTTCGGCGCCGACGACCTGCGCGGACGCATGCGCGAGGTCGAGTCGCGGCTTGGGGACCCGTGGCGCACGGTCTTCGACGACGGTCTGCGCGACGTCGCCAACCGCATCAAGGCCAAGCCCGACGACCTGTCGCTGTTCGTCGAGGGGGTGGCCACCTACCACCTGGTCGTCGAGGGCTTCCTGGCGGTGACCGGTCAGACGCTGATCCGCGACTACCTGCTCGCGCACTCGCTCTACCCCGGCTTCTGCGGGGGGTTCGGCCTCGTCGAGCGCGACGAGCATCGTCACGTCGCCTTCGGCGTGCGCTTCCTGCGCGACGCGATCGAGGCGGATCCGAGCCACCGCGCGACCGTCGAGCGCGTGGTGCTCGACCTGGCGCCACGGGCGGCGCACGTGTTCGCGCCGCCGTACGCGGACGACCACGCCAGCTTCGTCAGCTACGGCTACGACTCGGCGCAGATCTACGGCCTCGCCTACCGCACGCTCAAGCGGCGCATGCGCGTGCTCGGCATCGAGATCCCGCCGGCGGGCGAGCTGATGCCCGGCCCGATCGCCGAGACCGGCGCCTTCGCCGCGCTGTCGCTCGACGCGGCGGGCAACGCCGTGCACGCGGCTGGCTCGAGCGCAGGCAACGGCAGCGCCGTCGCCGCGGGGACGGAGAACGGTTCCGCCGCGGGGTCCAACGGCGCAGACCCGGCGCCGGCCGAAGCGCCGGCGCCCAAGTCGGTCTAGCCGCTAGCGCAGCGCCTTGGGGCGGCGCGTGCGCGCCGCCCGCAGCAGCACGGTGCCGGTGAGCAGCAGCGCAAGGCCGAAGGCCGCCATCGCCGCGAGCTCGAGGCCGGTGTGGGGCAGGAAGCCGAGTGCGGAGCCGCCGTCGCCGCCGTCGTCGCTCGGGGCGGGGGTCACGGCCTCTTCGCCGGGCTCCTCGGCGCCGGTGTCGTCGCCGTCGGCGGCGGGTTGGTCGTCACCGCCCTCGTCGTCGGTCGGCACGTCCGGCTCGGGCTCCTGGGGCCCGCCCTCCGGGGTGGTGGGCGTGGGCTCCTGGGCGGCGCCGGCACGCGGGGCGGCGGCCGACTGGGCGTCGTCGGCCACGCCGGGCGGTGCGGGTGCGCCGCCCCCGGGACCGGAGCGCATCGGGTCGCCGGTGGTCGCGCCGCCGCTCGACGAGGTGCCGCCGGCGGAGGTGATGGTGCCAGCGGCCGCGCCTGCCTTGTCGGTGGGCCGGCTGAAGCCGCCGGACGAGGTTGCGGCCCAGGCCGGCGCGGCGAGCGCGAGGGCGAGGACCAGGGCGGGGATGATGGCGCGTCGGCTGTTCATGGTCGTGTGCGCTGTTCGGCGCCCACGGCCTGGTTCCTCGTCGGTGCATGGAGCTATGCTGCCCGCGCCTTGCGATCCTCGCGCCCGCTACGCCTGTTCGCGTGGGGCGCGGTGGTGGTCGGCGTAGCCACGCCGCTGGTGCGGCATAGGCTCAAGCTGCGTGCGCCGGTGGTCTCGGCGCTCACGTGGCCCGCCCCAGCCGCCCTCGCGCTCGCTGCCCCCCGCACCCCCCTGCGCGACGCGGGGATCTACGCCTTGCAGATGTGGGCCTACTTCGCCCACTTCGACATGCCCGACGACGATCCCGAGGCGCTGCTGCGGCGGCTGCACGTCGAGTACCCGGTGCGCTTCGACCGCGCGCTGGGCGGCGGCGTCACGCCGACCGTCCGCCTGCAGCGCCTGCTCGGCCGGTCCGACCACGTCGGCCCGCTCGAGTACGGGCTGTCGGCGGTGCACTGGAGCTGGTTCATCGTGCCGCACGGCACGTGCGCCTACATCCTGTTGCGCCACCGCCGAGTGTTCGAGCGCTCGGCGGTGATGATGGCCGTCTGCTTCGACCTCGGCTGCATGGTCTACTGGCTGGTGCCGACCGCGCCGCCGTGGTGGGCCGGCGAGCACGGCAGCCTGCCGCCGGTGCGCCGCATCATGGCCGAGGCGGGCGAGCGTTTCTGGCGACGTCTCTGGCAGCCGCTCTACAGTTCCCTGCAAGGCAATCCGTTCGCTGCCATGCCCTCGCTGCACTTCGGGACATCCGTGATGGCGGCCCGTTTGCTGTCGCAAGTCGGGCCCGGTCACGCGACCGCCGGTTGGGCCTACGCGCTCACGCTCGGCTTCGGGCTCGTCTACCTGGGGGAGCACTACGTCGTCGACCTGCTGGCCGGCTTCGCGCTCGCGGAAACCATCTGGCGTCTGGCGCCGCACGTCGAGCCCAGGTTGCGACCGCTGGCGCAGGCGCTCAAGCGACTGGAGCCTCGGGCCGCCTGATGCGCACCCGCGACCGCCGCTCCCCCGCCGACGACCCGAGCCTCGATCCCGAGTTCGAGCTCGAGAGCGACGGCGGCGCCGAGGCCGACGCGGCCGACGAGGACGAGGTCAACAAGTTCCAGGCCCTGCTCGCCGACCGGCGCAAGCTGGTGACCGGCGCGCTGCTGTTCGCGCTGATCATCGTCGCGATCTACGTGCTGTTTCCCAAGCTCGTCGGGCTCGACGACGTGCTGTCGAAGATCGACGACGCCACCTGGTACTGGGTCGTGATCGCGGTCGCCTTCAACGTCGCCGCCTTCGGCGCCTACGTGGCGCTGTTCCGGGGCGTGCTCGGCGGCACGCGCGACGACCCGGTCCAGCAGCGGCTGACGATGCGCGTCTCCTACCAGATCACGATGGCCGGGCTGGCGGCCACGCGCATCTTCTCCGCGGCGGGCGCCGGCGGCATCGTGCTCACGTACTGGGCGCTGCGCAAGGCCGGCATGCCGCGCCGCCGCTCGGCCTGCCGGATGGTCGCCTTCCTGGTGCTGATGTACGGCGTCTACACGCTTGCGCTGGTGCTGTTCGGCGTGCTGCTGCGCACCGGCGTGCTGCCCGGCGACGCGCCGCTCGGCGGCACGATCGTCCCCGCTGGCGTCTCGGGCGCGGTGATCGTGATCTTCCTGCTGCTGGCGTCGATCCCGCAGGACGTCGAGACCCGCTTTGCCCACTTGGCCACGAACCCGCGTCGCAAGCGCTTCCTGACGAGATTCGCGACCGTGCCGGCGACGCTCGCGTCCGGCACCCGCACGGCGCTCGCCTACGTGCGCCATCCGAGCCGGGGTGCGCTCGCGCTGATCGGTGCCGTCGGCTTCTGGGCGGCCAACATCGGCATTCTCTGGGCGAGCTTCGAGGCCTTCGGCGGCAGCGTCCCGTTCGCGGTGCTCGTGCAGGGCTTCTTCGTCGGCATGGCGGCGAACCTGATCCCGTCGCCGGCGGGCGGCGTCGGCTCGGTCGACGCGGGCATGATCGGGGCCTTCGTGCTGTTCGGGATTCCCAGCTCGATCGTCTTCCCCGCGGTCCTCACCTACCGGGTGATCGCCTTCTGGCTGCCGATCCCGCCCGGGATCGTGGCCTTCGTCCAGCTGCGCAAGACCGTCGCCCGCTGGGAGTCCGAGCGTGGCGGCGCTACCATTACTTCAGAAAGTAAAGTGCGAGTGGAGGCCACGTGACGGAGATCAAGGACATCGAGAGCGTCGTCATCGTCGGGAGTGGTCCCGCCGGCTACACGGCCGCTCTCTACACCTCGCGCGCGGACCTCGAGCCGCTCGTGATCGAGGGCTTCGCGTGGGGCGGTCTGCTGCAGCAGACCACCGACGTCGAGAACTATCCCGGCTACCCCGAGGGCGTCATGGGGCCGGAGATGATGCAGCAGTTCCGCGACCAGGCCGAGCGCTTCGGCACCCGCTTCCTCACCGACGACGCGACCAAGATCGACCTCGCGCGCGACGGGGGCCTGCATCGCGTCTGGGTGGGCGACCGGGAGATCAAGGCGCGCAGCGTGATCCTCGCGATGGGCGCCGAGCCGAAGAAGCTCGGGGTGCCGGGCGAGGACGAGCTCGCGGCGCGCGGCGTCTCCTACTGCGCCACCTGCGACGCGGCCTTCTTCCGCGACAAGCGGACGATCGTCGTCGGCGGCGGCGACACCGCGATGGAGGACGCGACCTTCCTGGCGAAGTTCGCCGGCAAGGTCGGCATCGTCCATCGTCGCGACGACTTCCGCGCCTCGGCGATCATGCTCGACCGCGCCCGGGGGGCCGACAACATCGAATTGCTGACCCCGTACGTCGTGCAGCGCTTCGTGCCCGGCGAGAACGGCTCGCTGTCGAAGGCGGTGCTCGAGAACGCCGAGGACGGCTCGACGCGCGACCTGGAGCTCGACGGCGCCTTCATCGCGATCGGCCATCGCCCCAACTCGCACCTCGTGGAAGGCCAGGTGGAGGTCGACGATCAGGGCTACGTGCTGGTCGAGGGGCGCTCCACGCGCACCGGCCTGCCCGGCGTGTTCGCCGCCGGCGACCTGACCGACCACACCTACCGGCAGGCCGTCACGGCTGCGGGCACCGGCTGCATGGCGGCGCTCGACGCGGAGGCCTACCTGCGCGACACGCCGATCGATCCCGAGGCGCATTGGGAGCCGGACCCGGACAAGCTGGAAGCCGCCGCCGAGGCCGCTAGCCGCACCTAGCCCGATGCGCCTCGATCTGATGATCGAGGGCCAGGAGGACGTTTCCTGGCAGGACTGGCTCGCGCTCGCGCAGGCCTGCTGAGCGACTGACGGCTCGCGCAGCGGGGCCGCGCCTCCGGACCCCTCCCGATCGTCGTCGCTACGACGCTTCCGCGACGGGCGCCGTGGCCGGCATGGACGCAGCGGACTGCTCGCCGCGCGCCGGTGCGCCGGGCCGCACCGGCAGCAGGTCGCACAGGCTCAGCGGTTGACCGCAGGCGGTGCACCACGCGTAGCGGGCTGCCCCGCTGGGCTCGGTCACCTCGTGGCAGCTTGGACACAGATATCGGGGCATTGACCCTCCTTGGCCGTTGCAGGGAATTTCAGCGCCCGGCGACGGCGGCCGCCATGGGGTCGAGGCCCTATCTGTACCGGACGTGCGTCAGCGCAGGTAGATCGGGTTCGACACGATCCAGGTGCGCTCGCGTCCGTGCGCGCGCCGGCGCGCCTCGACGCGGTAGACGCCGGCCGTCTCGGCCTCGTGCTCGATGTCGGTGCCCACGGTCGCGGCGACCTCGACGCCGTCGCGCAGCAGGCGCAGGCGCGCCGGTAGGGGGGTGTGGGCGCGCAGCGTGAAGCGGCCGGCCGCGACCTCGCCGCCCATCGGAACGACCGTCTCGCCGCGCTCGACCGCCTCGAAGCGAAAGCCGCGGGCCGGGGCCAGGGCGTCGACCGCGAGATAGCAACGTCCCTCCCGCAGCGCGGCGTAGATCGACGCCGCGTCGGCCTCGAGGTCGCCGCTCGGGCCGTGCTCGCAGAGCACGTGCGTGCGCAGTTGGCGAAACGAGCGCTTGTAGCTCATCAGCCGCAGCGGCACCACCGGCCCGATGCGCTTGCCGATCTGGTGCGCGTCGAGGCCACCGATGGCGACCAGGCGGCGGTTGCGGCCCAGCGCGTCCCAGCTGCGCAGGTTGCGCTCGGGCGGGTGCTCGAGCACGCGATTGGGCGTGGCGATGAAGCGCAGTGCCTCGGGCACGCTGGTGAGCGTCTCGGCGGTGTCGGTGACGAAGCTCCAGAGCTCGATCGCGTCGAGGTCCTCGCTCTCGAGCCCGTCGTGGGGGATGCCCTTGCCGGCGCGCTTGAAGCGCTCGGAGCCGTGGGAGAACGGGTGCGCGGCGATCGAGAGGCCGCCCGCCGCTCGGATCGCGGCTGCGATCTCGGCGCCGGAGAGTCCGCGATGGGCGATCTCGCGCTCGATGCCGAACGCGAGCGTGTGGTTGCCGTGCGGCGGGGTGACCTCCTCGCCGACCAGCACGAGCACGCCGTCGTGCCAGCCCTCCTCGCCTTGGCGCTTGGCCTCCAGCGTGTCGTGGTCGGTCAGCATCACGACGTCGACGCCGGCGCGCCGTGCGGCCTGGGCGATCTCCGGCACGGTGCCGGTCCCGTCCGAGTAGAGCGAGTGCAGGTGCACCACGCAGGCCAGGTCGTGCATGGAGCCGAACGCTAGCTCGCCGAGCCAGGGGTTACGTGCACAGATCGATAGCGTTTGTCGATGTGAGCCCCTCCGACGACTTCGGCGCCCGTTCCACCCTCGACGTCGGCGGCAAGTCGTACGAGATCTTCCGGCTCGACGCGCTGCAGTCCCGGTTCGACGTCGCCCGGCTGCCGTACTCGCTCAAGGTGCTGCTGGAGAACCTGCTGCGCAACGGCGAGACCGAGGGCGTCGAGGCGCTCGCGCAGTGGGTCGCGAGCGACGAGCCGTCGACCGAGATCGCCTACCGGCCGGCGCGGGTGCTGATGCAGGACTTCACCGGCGTGCCCGCGATCGTCGACCTCGCCGCGATGCGCGACGCGATGGAGGAGCTCGGCGGCGATCCGACCAAGATCAACCCGCTGGTGCCGGTCGAGCTCGTGATCGACCACTCGATCCAGGTCGACGTGTTCGCCGAGCGGCTGGCCTTCCAGCGCAACGCCGAGCTCGAGTTTCAACGCAACCGCGAGCGCTACGCCTTCCTGCGCTGGGGCCAGGGCGCCTTCGACAACTTCGCCGTCGTGCCGCCGAACACCGGCATCTGCCACCAGGTCAACCTCGAGTACCTCGGTCGGGTCGTGATGGAGCGCGACGGGCAGGCGTTCTGCGACACGCTCGTCGGCACCGACTCGCACACGACGATGATCAACGGCCTCGGCGTGCTCGGCTGGGGCGTCGGCGGCATCGAGGCGGAGGCGGCGATGCTCGGCCAGCCGGTCTCGATGCTGATCCCGCAGGTCGTCGGCTTCAAGCTCGAGGGCGAGCTGCCCGAGGGCTCGACCGCGACCGACCTCGTCTTGACCGTGACCCAGATGCTGCGCGAGCGCGGGGTGGTGGGCAAGTTCGTCGAGTTCTTCGGTCCCGGCCTGGCGAACCTGCCGCTGGCCGACCGCGCCACGATCGGCAACATGGCGCCCGAGTACGGGGCGACCTGCGGCATCTTCCCGGTCGACGCCGAGACGCTGCGCTACCTCGAGTTCTCGGGCCGTCCGGCCGAACGCGTCGAGCTGGTCGAGGCCTACTGCCGCGAGCAGGGGCTGTTCCACGACGCGGACGCCGAGGACGCGGTCTACTCGGACACGCTCGAGCTCGACCTCGGCGAGGTGGTGCCGAGCATGGCCGGCCCGAAGCGCCCCCAGGACCGGATCGCGCTGACCGAGGCGGCCCACGACTTCAAGGCCGAGCTGCGCGAGCTCGCCGACCAGGGCGAGCTGTCGGGCTACGACGAGTCCTCGGCCGAGAGCTTCCCCGCCAGCGACCCGCCGACCAACAACGGCGGCGGCGAGTCGGCTCCGGCGGGGCACGACCACCCCTCGCACGACGCGGGCGGCCACGGCGAGCAGGCCGATCGATCCGGGACCGCGACGGCGACGGCGAGCGGCGAGGAGGGTCTCGAGCACGGCGCGGTCGTGATCGCGGCGATCACGAGCTGCACGAACACCTCGAACCCGTCGGTCATGCTCGGCGCCGGGCTGATGGCCAAGAAGGCCGTCGAGCTCGGCCTGACCCGCAAGCCCTGGGTCAAGACCTCGCTTGCGCCCGGCTCGAAGGTCGTGACCGAGTACCTCGATCGCGCCGGGCTGACCGAGCCGCTGTCGCAGCTCGGCTTCGACCTCGTCGGCTACGGCTGCACGACCTGCATCGGCAACTCCGGGCCGCTGCCGGAGGAGATCTCGCGGGAGATCTCCGAGCGCGACCTCGTGGTCGCCTCGGTGCTCAGCGGCAACCGCAACTTCGAGGGCCGCATCCACCCCGAGGTGAAGATGAACTACCTCGCCTCGCCGCCGCTGTGCGTCGCCTACGCGCTCGCCGGCCGCATGGACCTCGACATGTACGAGGAGCCGCTGCAGGGCGACGTCTACCTGCGCGACATCTGGCCCTCGCAGGACGAGGTCAACGCCGCCATCGAGCAGGCCGTGCACTCGGACATGTTCCGCAAGAGCTACGGCGAGGTGTTCGAGGGCGACGAGGCCTGGCAGGAGCTGGACACCCCCGAGGGCGATCGCTACGCCTGGGACGACGCCTCGACCTACGTCAAGCGCCCGCCCTACTTCGAGGGCATGGACGCCGAGCCCGCCGAGGGCTTCGAGCCGATCGAGGGCGCCCGTGCGCTGGCGCTGCTCGGCGACAGCGTCACGACCGATCACATCTCGCCCGCCGGTGCGATCAAGAAGGACTCGCCCGCCGGTACGTACCTGCTCGAGCACGGGGTGGAGCAGCGCGACTTCAACTCCTACGGCTCGCGGCGCGGCAACCACGAGGTGATGATGCGCGGCACGTTCGCCAACATCCGCCTGCGCAACCAGCTCGCGCCGGGGACCGAGGGCGGCTTCACCGTCAAGGACGGCGAGCAGACGACGATCTTCGACGCCGCGATGGCCTACGCCGACCAGGGCGTGCCGCTGTGCGTGCTCGCCGGCAAGGAGTACGGCTCGGGCTCCTCGCGCGACTGGGCGGCGAAGGGGCCGCGCCTGCAGGGCGTGCGCTTCGCGCTGGCCGAGTCGTACGAGCGCATCCACCGCTCGAACCTCGTCGGGATGGGCATCCTGCCGCTGCAGTTCCCCGACGGCGAGTCGGTCTCCTCGCTCGGCCTGACCGGCTTCGAACGCTTCGACCTCGCGCCGCTGGAGCAGGGCGCGCGCACGCTGGAGGTGACGGCGACGCCCGACGACGGCGAGCCGATCGAGTTCGAGGCGCGCGTGCGCATCGACACGCCGAACGAGTGGCAGTACTACCGCCACGGCGGCATCCTGCACTTCGTGCTGCGCGGCCTGCTGCAGTCCTGAGCCGGTCCGGCGCGTGCTGCGCCGCTGTGCGTCGTCGTGCGCCCTTGACAAATTGATAGGTCTATCAATAAGCTGATCGCATGGCGACTTCGACCACCGATCGGCGGCAGAGCTCGGACGAGCGTCGCGACCAGGTGCTCGACGCCGCCATCAAGGAGTTCGCGGCGACCGGCTTCCACGCCACGAGCACGACGGCGATCGCCAAGCGCGCCGGCATCTCGCAGCCCTACATCTACGCGCTGTTCCCGAACAAGCACGAGCTCTTCCTGGCGGCGAGCAAGCGCGTCTGCGGTCGGATCAAGGACCGCTTCACCGAGGCCGCGCGCGGTTCGGGCGACCCTGAGGAGCGGCTGCAGCGGATGGGAACCGCCTACATCCAGCTGCTCGAGAATCGCGATGAGATCATGTTCCAGCTGCAGACGCACTCGGCGGCCGGTGACGAGCGCATCCGCGAGTCGGTGCGCGCGG
Source organism: uncultured Thermoleophilaceae bacterium (assembly GCA_963846505.1). Classification (GTDB taxonomy): domain Bacteria; phylum Actinomycetota; class Thermoleophilia; order Solirubrobacterales; family Thermoleophilaceae; genus JACVRW01. The sequence goes on from CAWJWD010000007.1 coordinate 134,853, forward strand.
ACTTCCTCGCGGTGATGGAGCACGTGGCGCGCGTCAGCGGCGCGGAGCGCGACGCGATCGTCGAGTTCATGGGCGGGGGCATGCTGCTGAACGTGGTCGCCGCCCTCGACCTGCCGCTCGACTGGGCGCCGAAGCCCGAGGACCTCTGATGCGCCCCTTTTTCACGTCGTAATGATCGGTCAATCAATAACAAAGGAGTCCGCATGACCCGTCGCAACGGCATCACGCTGGCGATCGTCTCGGTTGCCCTGTTCATGGTCACCCTCGACAACCTCGTCGTCACCAACGCGCTCGTGAGCATCCGCGAGGACCTCGGTGCATCGATCGAGCAGCTGGAGTGGACCGTCAACGCGTACACGCTCAGCTACGCGGTCTTCCTGCTCACGGCGGCCGCGCTCGGGGACCGGCTCGGCCGCCGGCGCTTGTTCGCGGTCGGGATCGGCGTCTTCACGCTGGCCTCGGCCGGCGCCGCGCTGGCGCCCAGCACCGATGCGCTGATCGCGGCGCGGGCGCTGCAGGGCCTCGGCGCGGCGATCATCACGCCGCTGACGCTCACGCTGCTGAGCGAGGCCTTCCCGGTCCAGAAGCGCGGCATGGCGATCGGCATCTGGGGCGCGGTCAGCGGGCTCGGGGTCGCGCTCGGGCCGGTGGTCGGCGGCGCCGTCGTCGAGGGGCTGTCGTGGCAGTGGATCTTCTGGCTCAACGTGCCGATCGGATTGCTGCTGGCGCCGATCGCGGCGCGGACGCTGCGCGAGAGCTTCGGTCCCAACGACCGGCTCGACCTGCCGGGCGTGGCGCTCGCGAGCGTCGGCCTGCTGGCGCTCGTGTTCGGGATCGTGCGCGGCCAGTCGCTGGGCTGGACGAGCGCGACGATCGTCGCCTCGCTGACGACTGGTGTCGTGGTGCTCGCGGCCTTCGTGGCCTGGGAGCTGCGCTCGCCGGCGCCGATGCTGCCGATGCGCTTCTTCCGCAGCCGCGCCTTCGCGGGCACGAACGCGGCGTCGCTGGCGATGTTCTTCGGCGTCTTCGGCTCGATCTTCCTGCTGGCGCAGTTCTTCCAGACGGCGCAGGACTACTCGCCGCTCGAGGCCGGCCTGCGCACGCTGCCGTGGACGGCGATGCCGATGGTCGTCGCGCCGATCGCGGGCATCCTCGCCGACCGCATCGGCGCGCGGCCGCTGATCGCCGGCGGGCTGACGCTGCAGGCGGGCGCGCTGACCTGGCTGGCGGTCGTGAGCGAGCCGACGGTCGCCTACGGGCTGCTCGTGCCGGGCTTCGTGATGGGCGGCGTCGGCATGGGGCTCGTGTTCGCCCCGGCCGCCTACGCGGTGCTGTCCTCGGTGCGGCCCGAGGAGGCCGGCCAGGCATCGGGCGCGACCAACACGATCCGCGAGATCGGCGGCGTGCTCGGCGTCGCCGTGCTGGCCTCGGTGTTCACCCACGCCGGCGGCTACGAGTCGCCGCAGGCGTTCAACGACGGGCTCGTGGTGGCGACGTCGGTCGGTGCGGTCGTCGTCGCGCTGGGTGCGCTCGCGGCGCTGCTGGTGCCCGGCAAGGCGACCGCCTCCCGGACGGCGCCCGAGCCCGCGGCGCAGGCGGCGTGAGCGGTCGGGGCCGGCGCCCGCGGGCGCCGGCCCCGACCTGGCATCCTCGGCGGATGAGCTCCTCCGCCGGCACGGCCCCGCTCGACGTCGCGAGCATCCGCGCTCGCTTTCCCGCTCTGCGCGGCGCGAACCCGCCCGCCTTCCTCGACGGTCCCGGCGGCTCGCAAGTGCCGGAGTCGGTGATCGAAGCGATGGCGGACTGCCTGCGCGAGACCAACGCGAACCTCGGCGGCGCGTTCGAGACCTCGATCGAGGCGGTCGAGCTGGTCGAGCGCGGTCGGGCGGCCGCGGCCGACTTCACCGGCTCGGAGCCCGAGGAGATCGCCTTCGGGGCGAACATGACGACGCTCAACTTCCAGCTCGCCCACGCGGTCGCGCGCACGCTCGAACCGGGTGACGAGATCGTCGTCACGAGCCTCGACCACGACGCCAACGTCTCGCCCTGGCTGCTGGTCGCCTCCGACCAGGACCTGGTCGTGCGCACCGCGCCGCTGCGGCTGGAGGACGTCACGCTCGACCTCGACGCGCTCGAGGCGCTGCTCGGCGAGCGCACGCGCGTGGTCGCGTTCACGCTCGCGTCGAACGCCGTCGGCTCGCTCGTCGACGCCGCCCGCGTCGTCGCGGCCGCGCACGCGGTCGACGCGCTGGCCTGGGCCGACGCGGTGCACCTCGCGCCCCATCGCCGCCTCGACCGCGCCGGGCTCGGCCTCGACGTGCTGCTCTGCTCGCCCTACAAGTTCTTCGGCCCGCACCTGGGCATCGCGGCGATCCGGCGCGAGCTCGCGGAGCGCCTGCCGGCCGACCGCGTACGACCCGCCGACGAATGGCCGCCCGGGCACCGCTTCGAGACCGGCACGCAGTCGCACGAGGCGATCGCCGGCACGACGGCCGCGATCGACTACCTGCGCACGCTCGGCGAGGGGGAGCTCGACCGCGCCTACGAGCGCATCGACGCGCACGAGCAGGCGCTCGCGCGCCGCTTCCTCGACGGCCTGCCGGACGGCGTGCGGCTCTACGGCATCGCCGATCCCGCGCGCGTGGGGGAGCGCACGCCGACGTTCTGCCTCCAGGTCGAGGGGCTCGAGCCGCGCGAGCTGGCCGGGCTGCTGGCGCGCGAGGACGTCTACGTCTGGGACGGCGACTACTACGCCCTCGAGCCGATGCGTGCGCTCGGGCTGGGGCGGGAGGGCGCCGTGCGGATCGGCTTCCTGCACTACACGACGATCGACGAGGTCGACCGCACGCTGGCCGCGCTGGAGCGCCTCAGCGCTGGGCGCGGCGCCTGATCGCCCGCAGCCATTCGAGCCGGATCGCGGCGCTGCCGGGGTAGATCAGCCGCCAGTAGCGGCGGAAGGAGCGCAGCGAGTCCGGATCGGTCGCGCGCACGCGCGTCTCGGTGCTCAGCAGGGTCCCGGCGGGATGCGGCGCGACGCTGAAGGCGAGTGCCGCCTGCGCCCAGCCGGGTTCGTCGAAGGCCGCGAAGCGCTCCGGTCCGATCCGCCGCAGGCCGCCGTCGAGGCTCCAGAAGCGTCCCGTCACCCCGTACGCGAGCTCGTCCTCGCGCTCGTCGAGGGGGACGAACCCCAGGCGCACGAGCTCGTCGAGCAGGAGACTGTCGAGTCCCAGCACCGTCCGACCGCGCAGCAGCCGTGGCAGACCCCGGAGGCTCATGAGGGCGAACTGCAGCGGAACCTCGCGACAGCGCAGGTCCCGCGCCGCGGCGAGCACTCGCTCGGGCGGGGCGGCGACGATCAGCGTGTGGTGCTCGCTGACGTCCGCCGTGGGAAGATGCCGATCGAGCAGAAGCATCTTCTAGAACGATATTCTAATGCCGACACGAAAGCAAGCGATCCTCGACGCGGCGCTCGCCACCTTCTCCGAGCATGGCGTCGAGGCGACGACGATCGACGACATCCGGCGTCGCTCCGGCGCCAGCGTGGGCTCGATCTACCATCACTTCGGCGACAAGGAGGGTCTCGCCGACGCGCTCTACGTCGAGGGCGTACGCGCCTACCAGCGTGCCTTCCTCGACGTGCTCGAGGAGCACGAGGACGCCGAGCGGGGCGTCAAGGCGCTCGTCGCCCACCACCTACGCTGGGTGACCGAGAACCAAGACCTCGCGCGCCATCTCCTGCGCCGCCGCGACGTCGACGAGCAGACGCTCAACGCCGAGTTCAACGACGCGAGCGGCGAGTGGTTCGAGCGTCAGCGTCAGGCCGGCAAGCTACGCGCGCTCGAGCCGGACATCACGTTCGTGCTGCTGATCGGGCCCGCGCAGGCGCTCTGTCGGCGCTGGCTCAGCGGCCGCCCGGAGACGTCGCTCACGGCAGCGGAGCGCCCGCTGGCCGAGGCGGCCTGGCGGGCGCTCCGCGCCGAGTAAGGGAGGAGCGCTCGTCGGGCTAGAGCCTCGCGACGCGGCGCAGCTCCGGGGCGGCGCGGTAGCGCTCCTCGTGACGCTCGTGCCAGAGCCCGTCGATGGTCGCCAGCACCTGCTCGGGCCCGATCCGCTCGCCCCACGCCAGCGCGCCGCGGGGATGGTTGAGGCCGAGCGTCAGGCCCGCGTCGACGTCCGTCGCCGACCCCACGCCCTCGCCGACGGCGAACATGCCCTCGTTGACGAGCTGGCAGACGATCCGCCCGAGCACCAGGCCGGGCGCGTCACCGACCCACTCGACGTGGAAGCCGAGCGCCGCGAAGAAGCCCTCGGCTGCCTCGGCGGCGGCGTCGGGCGTCGACGGCAGACGGGTCAGCTCGACCAGCCGGGACTCGGCGAGCGGGGGGAGGAGGTGGAAGCCGACGGCGTGGCGATCGGCGTACGCGGCCAGCGGCGCCGCGGCGCAGAGGGCGACGACCGGAGGACCGCCGCGCAGGGAGCTCCTGGCCCGCGTGCCCTCCCCGGCGAGACCGCCGGCCGGCGCTGGAGGTTCGATCCCGACTGCCGCGGCCGCCGGGTCCGCGTCCTGGCCGAGCGTCGGTGCCGCTGCCGCGACCCCTGGGCGCGGCGTCGCGTCGACGATCAGCTCGAGCTGATCGCCGCTCGGCTCCATGCTCGCGTGCACGTCGAACCCGGCCGCCGCCGCACGCGCTCGGAGCTCCTGCGCCAACGGGCTCTCACCCAGCACCGCCACCGCGCGCGACTCGCCGCCGCCCAGCTCCAGCGGCGCTGGGTCCTCCGGCCGGTGCGGCCCCTCGTCGTACGCGTACCAGCCGTGGCCGGACTTGCGCCCGAGCCGTCCCGCCGCGACCAGTCGTGCCTGCAACGGATTGGGGCGCCAGCGCGGCTCGCCGAACGACAGTTCCGCGAAGGACTTGGCGACGTCGAGGTTGACGTCGACGCCGACGAGGTCCATCAGCTCGAACGGTCCCATCTTGAAGCCGCCGCCGAGGCGGCAGATGCGATCGATCTGCTCCGGCGTCGCGATCCGCTCGGTCAGCAGCCGCAGCGCCTCGCCGGCGAACGGCCGCCCGCAGCGGTTGACGAGGAACCCGGGCCCGTCGACGGCCACGATCACGTCCTTGCCCATCGCCTCGCCCGCCGCCCGAGCGACCGCGAGCGCCCGCTCGGCGGTCTGCTCGGCGCGGATCAGCTCGAGCAGCCGCATCAGCGGCGGCGGATTGAAGAAGTGCATGCCGACGACGCGCTCGGGTCCCTCGGCGGCGCTCGCGATCGCCGTGACCGGGATCGAGGAGGTGTTCGTGGCCAGCACCGCGTCGGCGGCCACCACGAGCGAGAGCGCGGCGAACAGCTCGCGCTTGAGCTCCAGCCGCTCCGGCGCCGCTTCGATCACCAGCTCGCAGCCGGCCAGCTGCTCGAGCGCCGGGGCCGCGGACAGCAACGCTGCGGCATCCGCGTCGGCGCGGCCCTTCTCGGCCCACTTCGCCAGGCCCCCGCGCACGCGTTCGAGCCCGCGCTCGAGCGCCTCGGGCAATGGATCGTGCAGCAGCGTCCGCATGCCCGCGGCGCAGCCGAGCTGCGCGATGCCGGCGCCCATCGTGCCCGCACCGACGACCCCCAGCGTGCGCGGCGTCATCGGCCCTGGAAGTCCGGCTTGCGCTTCTCGACGAACGCGGTCATGCCCTCGACGCGGTCCTCGGTCGCCATCGACAGCTCGAACAGGCGTCGCTCCTGGTCGAGGCCGCCGCTGAGGCCGGTCTCGTCGGCGGCGAGCACCGCCTGCTTGGCGAAGCGCACCGCCAGCGGCGGGCGGCGGGAGACGACGTCGGCCAGCTCGAGCGCGGACTCGAGCCAGGCGCCCTTGCCCTTGACCACCTGGTTGACGAAGCCGAGCGCGCGCGCCTCGTCGGCGGTGATGCGACGGCCGGTGAGCACGAGCTCCATCGCCCGCTGCTTGCCCATCACCCGTGCCAGCCGCTGCGTGCCGCCACCGCCGGGGATGATCCCGAGCAGCACCTCGGGCTGACCGAACTCCGCCTTGTCGGAGGCGACGATCATGTCGCAGGCGAGCGCGAGCTCGCAGCCGCCGCCGAGCGCGAAGCCCGCGACCGCGGCGATCAGCGGCGTGCGCACGGCGCTCAGGCGGCGCCAGAAGTGGACCGAGGGCGCCATCAGCGCCTCGGGGAAGCTGCGCGCCGCCATTGCCTTGATGTCCGCCCCCGCGGCGAACACCTCGTCGCCGCCGGCGATCACGATGCAGCGCACCGCCGGATCGGCGTCCCAGGCTTCGAGCTGTTCGATCAGCTCGTCCATCAGCTCGGGGGAGAGGGCGTTGCGGGCGTCGGGGCGGTCGAGCTGCGCCAGCCCGACGGCGCCGCGAACCTCGCTGCGGACCGAGCGCATCAGAGCATCGCGTTCACGCCCGTGAGGGCGCGGCCGATGATCAGCTTCTGGATCTGCGAGGTCCCCTCGTAGAGCGTCGTCACGCGGGCGTCGCGCAGGTAGCGCTCGACCGGGTAGTCGTCGACGTAGCCCGAGCCGCCGTGCACCTGGATCGCGAGGTTGGCGCACTCGACGGCGGACTCGGTCGCGAACAGCTTCGCCGTCGAGGTCTCGAGCGTGTTGGGCTTGCCGTTGTCCTTGAGCCAGCCGGCGCGCCAGACCAGCGAGCGCGCCGCCTCGGTCTTGAGGTGGATGTCGGCGAGCATCTCCTGCACGAGTTGGAACGAGGCGATCGGCCGGCCGAACTGCTGGCGCTCCTTGGAATAGCTCACGGCCGCGTCGAGCGAGCCCTGGCAGATGCCGACGCAGCCTGCGGCGACGCTGTAGCGCCCGGAGTCGAGCGAGCTCATGGCGACCTTGAAGCCGTCGCCGATCTCGCCGAGCAGCTCGCCCTCGACGCCGTCGAGCGACAGTTCTGCGGTGTCGGCCGCCCGCAGTCCCAGCTTGCCGTGGATCTCCTGGGCGGTGTAGCCCGGCTGGTCGGTGCGCACGAGGAACGCGCCGAGGCCCTTGTGCTTCTGTTCAGGGTCGGTCTGGGCGAAGATCAGCGCCAGGCCGGCGTGGCTGCCGAGCGAGATCCACTGCTTCTGGCCGGTGATGCGCCACGAGTCGCCGTCGCGCTCGGCACGGGTCTTGAGGCTGGCCGCGTCCGAGCCGGTGTCGGGCTCGGTCAGACCGAAGCAGGCGAGGGTCTCGCCGGAGCACAGGCGCGGCAGCCACTCGTGCTTCTGCTCTTCGGTGCCGAACTTCAGCAGCGACGAGCTGACGAGCGAGGTCACGACGGACACGACCGTGCGCATCGCGGAGTCGCCGCGGCCGATCTCCTCGACGATCAGGCCGTAGGTGAGGTAGTCGATCCCGCGACCGCCGTATTCCTCCGGCACGATCGGCCCGATGAAGCCCATCTCGGCCATCTTCGCCACGAGCTCGAGGTCGAAGCGGCCCTCGCGATCGTTGTCGCGTGCTCGCGGGATGATCTCGTTGTTGGTGAAGTCGCGGGCGGTCTCCCGGATCAGCCGCTGCTCGTCGGTGAGTTCGAAGTCGATCATGTGCCCGGGATTCTGCAACATCGTCGTCGGCGGTCGCAGCCGGCCGCGCCGATCTACACTCGCGGTGTGGACGAGTTCACCGCGTTCGTGCTCGGAGGGATGCTCGTGTTGGGCGGCATCTTCTACGCGCTCGGCCGCTGGTACCCCGGATCGGGCGCCGAGCAGGTGGACTGGAGACCGACGCGCTCCTACGAGGACGAGATCCAGCTCGAGCTCCAGGACATCGACCAGATGCTCGAGGCGCAGAACGAGCGCCGGCGCGCCAGCGGCAGGCCGGAGATCAGCGAGGAAGAGATCCGCTCGCAGGTCGAGGCCGAGGAGCGCTGGCGCGAGCAGGCCGCGCGTCGCTACCGCGACGAGGGCTGACGTGGCACGGGTCCTGATCGTGGGCTGCGGCTGTCGCGGCAAAGAGCTCGCCGGCGCGCTGATCGCCGCCGGCCACCAGGTGCGCGGGACCACCCGCGACCCGGGCGGGCTCGACGCGCTGGCGGCGGCGGGGGTCGAGGGCGTCGTCGCCGATCCGGACCGGCTCGGCACGCTGCTCGGTCAGCTGCAGGGCGTGAGCGTGCTCTGCTGGCTGCTCGGCACGGCGACCGACAACGCCGAGGCGCTGCACGGCCCACGGCTCGGATCGCTGCTCGAGACGCTCGTCGACACGCCCGTGCGCGGGCTCGTCTACGAGGCGGCCGGCAGCGTGCCCGCGGCCACGCTGGCGGCCGGCGCCGAGCTCGTGCGCGGCGCGGGGGAGACGTTCCGCATGCCGACGGCGGTGGTCGAGGCCGACCCGGCGGAGCACGAGCGCTGGACTGCCGCCATGAGCGCCGGGGTAGAGGGCGTCCTGACAGTCTGAGCCGGCAGGTCGCGATCGATAAGGTTGAATCCTGACCGAGATTCGACAGATTCAGCGGAGAGGTGTGAGTCGATGAGCGAGTACGCGAAGGACGTGCTGGTCGACACCCAGTGGGTGGAGGACCATCTGAGCGACGAGTCGATCCGGATCGTGGAGGTGGACGAGAATCCCGCGCTCTACGCGGAGGCCCACATCCCCGGGGCGATCGGCTTCGACTGGAAGAAGGACCTGCAGGACCAGGTCCAGCGCGACTTCCTCGGCCCGGAGGACTTCGGCGCGCTGTTCGGCGGTCGCGGCATCTCGAACGAGCACACGATCGTGCTCTACGGCGATCGCAACAACTGGTTCGCCGCCTACACCTACTGGTACCTCAAGTACTACGGCCACGACGAGGTCAAGCTGATGAACGGGCCGCGCGAGAAGTGGATCTCGGAGGGGCGGCCGACGACGACCGACGTGCCCGCCTACGATCCGCAGCAGTTCACCGCGCAGCCGGGCGACGACGCGATTCGCGCCAAGCGCGACGAGGTTCGCGCTGCGCTCGACGGGGGCACGCATCTCGTCGACGTGCGCTCGCCGCAGGAGTACTCGGGCGAGCTGATCGCGATGGCGGGCTACGAGCAGGAGGGCGCTCAGCGTGCCGGTCACATTCCGGGCGCCGCCTCGGTGCCGTGGGCGCAGGCGGTCGGCGAGGACGGCACCTTCAAGTCCGCCGAGGAGCTGCGCGACCTCTACGGCGGGAAGGGCGTGCTCGACGGCGGCCCGGTGATCGCCTACTGCCGCATCGGCGAGCGTTCGGCTCACACGTGGTTTGTGCTGCACGAATTGCTCGGCGAGCAGGACGTCAAGAACTACGACGGTTCCTGGACCGAGTGGGGCAACCTCGTCGGCGTACCGGTCGAAAAGGACGTCTAGCGACGGTCGCGGGCGGCGTCCAGGCGCGTCGCCCGCTCCCGTCCGAACCGGTCGGTAGGTTCACGCCTACCTATGCCCAAGACCGCCAAGAAGCCGGCCAAGCAGAGCAGAGAGCCGCAGGTCTTCAAGGCGCTCGCTCACCCACTGCGGATGAAGCTGCTGGTGGCGATGAGCGAACGCGAGGCAAGCCCGAGCGAGCTTGCCGCAGAACTCGGCGAGCCGCTCGGCAACGTGGCCTATCACGTGCGCATGCTGGAGCGCCTGCACTGCATCGAGCTCGTGCGCACGACGCCTCGGCGTGGCGCGCTCGAGCACCACTACCGCGCGATCGCCAGCCCCGAGCTGGAGGTCGCCGAGTGGGAGCAGGTGCCCAAGTCGGCACGCCGCTCGCTCTCGTGGGAGCGGATCTCCGACATCTGGGAGGACCTCGCCGCCGCGTTGGGCAGCGGGCGCTTCGACGAACGCACCGACCGGCACCTCGGCACGACCGAGCTCACGCTCGACGAGGCCGGCTGGGCCGAGCTCGGCGAGGAGCTGCGTGCGCTGCAGGAGCGGGCGCTCGAGATCCAGGAGCGCAGCACGGCCCGGATCGAGGCCGACGCGGCGTCGGCGGTCCCGTCACGGCTGGTGCTGATGCACTACGAGGCCGCAGCGCCCGGCAAGGGCGGCTGACGTTTACAGCAGCGGCTGCAGGCGCTCCAGCAGCGACTGCACGATGCGCGCGGTCGCTCCCCAGACCACCAGCCCGTCGACGCTGTACGTCGGGGTCCGTATCGGCACGCCACGCCGGATCAGGCGCCTGAGTTCGTAGCCTCGCGTCAGCTCGGCCAACGTCAGCTCGAGCACCTGGTCGACCTCGCTCTCCTGCGGAGTCCAGTCGTGCCCGGGCTCGATCACGCCGACGAACGGATGGATGCGGTAGCCGGTCACGAAGGTGCCGACGGGCGGCAGCGCTCCGACCAGGCTGACGACGTCGCGCGGCAGCCCGATCTCCTCCTCGGCCTCGCGCAGCGCGGTCACCCGCAGGTCCTCGTCGGGGAAGTCCTGGCGTCCACCCGGGAACGAGATCTCGCCGGCGTGGCGGCGCAGGTCCGCTCGCCGCAGCGTCAAGACGGTCGCCGGGCCGTCGGCAGTCGGATAGAGCGTCACGAGCACAGCAGCGTCCTTGGTCCCGGGGGCGTCCATGGCGGCGGCTTCGGACTGGCTCAGCAGCAGTTCGCCCAGGCGCTCGCGATCGATCACGTCCTCAATCATGGTGACGCCGCGGACGCGACGTCTGCGGGCAGCTCAGTGGGCGCCGCGCAGAACGGGCAGCCAGACCGCCGCGAGCGCGTGGGCGAGATCGGGCAGCCCGGCGGTGTCGCCGAGCCGTGCGCGGCGCTGCAGCAGCTCGTGGATCCCGCCCACGACCATTTCCGACGCCAGCTGGGAGGGACGATCCGGGAGGTCCGGCAGCGTCTGCTCGAGCAGTTGGACGAAGCGTTCGAGCACCGCGTCCCGCTTGGCCAGGCCGCGCGACCCGATGGTCGCGACCTCGACGACGCAGACGCGCGTCAGGTCGGGCTGCTGGGCGGCGCACTCGAGCAGCGCCGCCAGGCTCGGCTCGAAGATCAGTTCGAGGCGTCGCCCGGCATCGGCTACCGCGAGCTCGCGCGCGGCTTGGGCTGCGGTTCGCTGCACCAGCCGCGCCGCGTAGCTGGCGGTGTCGTCGAGGACGGCGAGCAGGCACGCCTCCAGATCCTGGAACTCACGCTCGAACTCGAGCTCGGAGACGCCGGCGTGTGCGGCGACCCGCTCGATCGTGAGATCTGCAAATCCGTGTGCGGCGACCAACTCGACCATCGCGCTGAGAATGCGCTCGCGCGCGAGAGGGCCATCCATGAACTCCTGAGTTTACGACACGGTGCGGCGTCGGCGGCCACGTTCGAGCTCTCGCTCGGCCACTTCGGGCCCTAGGAACGGCAGCACCGTCATGTACATCAACTCCGGAATCAGCTGGGGCAGCTCGGCCGTGGCGCCGGCGACGATCTCGCGATAGAGGATCTCGCTCAGGCCGCCCATCATGCCGAGACCGGTGAACGCGGGCAGGTCCCGCTCGGCCGCCTCGCGGCCGGCGTCGTAGATGCGTGCGAAGCCGCGCATCGCCTCGTTGCGCCGCTCGACCGCCTTCGGGCCCGCGGCCATCACCTCGACGAAGCAGATGCGGGCCATGCCGGGGTCGTAGGCGAGCGCGTTGAGCAGCGCGGTCAGGCCGGCGCGCAACTGGTCGACCCAGTTGTCCTGCGCGTCGAAGGCCTCGCTGGTCACTTGAAGCAGCTGGTCGAGGCCCTCCTGGTAGGCCGCGACGAAGCAGTCTTCCTTGTCCTCGAAATGCTCGTAGAAGGTCTTGCGAGAGACTCCGGCGCGTGCGATCACGTCCGCGATGCGCGCGTCCCGGAAGCTCGACTGACCGACCGTCAGCGTCATCGCCGCGAGCAAGCGCGTACGCTGCGACTCGGCAACCTGCTCAGGGGTCAGCCCATGCCGACCGCCCGGAATCTGGTCCGGTCGTCGGCGCACGGGAGGCCGACGGGTGCTTCCCGTACGCGAATCTCTGCGGCTCACTGCGAGCTCCTTACTGCGTTCGCAGCTCGACCGCTGCAGGCCAAGGAACGCAAAGTTATCTGAATACTACGCTATTACCGCCGTAAAATCTAGTGCGAATCGTCAAACATGTCCAAGCGGCACTATCTGGGCGGCGACGATCTCTTCAGCGAGCGCGGGGAGCATAGCCGTCTCACCGCGGTCGACGCGCAGGTAGATCAGCTCGTGGAGGCCGCCGATCAAGGCACGGGCGGCGAGCGGGCTGAGCTTGCCGCCGACATTGTCGCGCAGTACGTCCTCCACCAACTCGGTCAGGCGCTCGAGCGCCTGGTCGCGCCGTTCACGGGCGCGTGGTCCTGCCGCCAGCACCTCGACGACGCAGACGCGCGCCGCGGCCGGCTCGTCGATGCAGAACTGGAAGAACGCGTCGAGCGCGCGCTTCAGGTACGGCTCGGTGGACCCGGGCCGGGCGAGCACCTCGACGATCAGCGTGAGCACGTGGGCCATGATCTCGTCGTAGGCCGCGATGAAGCAGTCCTCGCGATCGTCGAAGAGGTCGTAGAAGGTGCGGCGCGAGACGCCCGCTTGCGCCAGCACGCGCTCGACGCTGGCCTCCTGATACCCGGCCTCGGCGCTGACGGCCACCATCGCCTCGAGCAGGCGCTCGCGTTGCACGCGTGAGACCACGGCGGCCGGCATCCCGTGCCGCCCCCCGTAGAGCCTCACTTGTCGAGAGAGCTCCCACATTGGAGGCAGGACGATAGAAGGCCGACCGGCCGGCTGCAACAGAAACATAGATTCTGTGAACGGTTCGGACGGGTGCGGCCGGATTAATCCGCGGTTTGGCGCTCGTCCAGCATCCGACGCCGCTCGGCGAGTGCGGCCGGCTGTCCGAGATATGGCAGTAACGCCGAGTACACGAGATCCGGCAGCAACTCCGGCAGGTTGGCCGTCTCCCCGCGCAGCACACGCGTGTAGACCACCTCGTAGATGCCGCCTACGATCGTCTCGGCGGTCAGCAGCGGCACCTGGCCCTCGAGCAGGTCGCGCGCGTGTCGGTCGACCAGCGCCGCGAACGCGCGCACGCTCTCTGCGCGGCGGTCGATCGCGTCGGGTCCGGCCGCCATCACCTCGACGATGCACATGCGCGCGACCGCGGGATCGGTGGCGAGGAACGAGAGCAGCGCATGGAGGCCCGCCTCGGTCCGCCGCACGAACCCGTCGGCCGCGTCGACGGCCGTCACCACACGCCGGACGAGTCGCGCCGCGGCTTCGTCGTAGGCGGCGAGATACGCCTCGTGCTTGTTCTTGAAGTGCTCGTAGAAGGTGCGGCGCGAGACGCCTGCGCGGCTGATGATGCTCTCGACGGTCATGGCGGCGTAGCCGGACTCGCTCGCCTCGATCGCGACGCCGGCCAAGATTCGTTCGCGCTGATTGCGCTCCACGAAGCTGCGCGTGAGTCCATGGCGCCCCGGGGGAAGCTGTTGGGGCCGCCGTACGCCGGACCGGTCACTACTCCGCACGTTTCCAAACATACTCGGCTCGGAAGCGCCCGTTTGAGAGACTTGGTTGTTTCTCTAACGACCCTCGACCAGCTCGTCCGCGGCGCTGCGGGCACCCTCGGGCCCGAGATAGGGCAGGACGGCGGTGTAGACGAGATCCGGAGTGAGCCCTGGGAGCTCGCGCACCAGGCCCTGCTGGATGCGGTTGTAGATCACGTCGTAGATCCCCCCGACCACCGTCTCGGCGGTCAGCGGCGACGGCGGCCCCTCCTCGAGCGTCTCGTCGGCGTTCTGCTCGATCATCGCTCCGAACGCCTTCATCGCCTCGTTGCGGCGCTGAACGGCCTCGGGACCGGCCGCCATGACCTCGACGATGCACATGCGCGCGAACGCCGGGTCGGCGGCCAGCAGCGTCAGGAAGGCCTCGATGCCGGCACGCAGGCGCTGACCGAACTCTCGCTGCGACTCGTAGGCGGCGCGCACCGCGGCGAGCAGGCGGCCCGCCGCTTCGTCATAGGCGGCGAGGAAGGCACCGTGCTTGTTCTTGAAGTGCTCGTAGAACGTCCGCCGCGAGATGCCGGCGGCGACGATGATGTCCTCGACGCTCATGTCGGCGTAGCTCGCGCTGCTGCTGACGTCGGCGACGGCGGCCAGGATGCGCTCGCGCTGGTTCTGGATCACGAAGCTGCGCGGCAGCCCATGCCGACCAGGTGGCAGCTGATGGGAGGTGCGGCCACCGCGCTTCATGGTGTGCCGAACATACCTCTATTTACAAGTCCGTGCCACGGTTCGGGACTGAACGGTCAATCCCCGGATTCGACGGTCGAGGAATGCGCCTGTTCCGGAAGCGCTCGTGCCGTCCGAGCGGCTTCGGCCGCCGCGTGCGCGCCGAGGAACGGCAGCAGCACGATCTCGAGCAGTTCGGGCAACAGTCGCGGTAGCTCCGCTGCCCGTCCCCGGAGCACGTGCTCGTATACGACCTCGTGCGCGCCCCCGATGGCCGTCTCGGTCGCGAGCGCGGGCACGGGCAGGCCGTCGGGCGCCTCGCGCAGGCCGGGCTGCAGCTGGGCGCGGAACGCCTCCAGCGCGGCGGCGCGTCCGGCGAGGCCCGGCGCGCCTGCGGCCAGGACCTCGACGACGCACAGGTGCGCGAGCGCCGGCTCGGAGGCAAAGCGACGCAGGAAGGTGGCCAAGCCGAGCGTGACCCGCTCGGTCCAGCTTCGCCCCAGGCGCGCGGCGGCCGCGACCTCGTTCGCGAGTCTGCCGACGACCAGCTCGTAGGCGGCGATGAACACCTCTTCCTTGTTCTCGAAGTGCTCATAGAACGTCCTACGGGAGACGCCGGCGTGGGAGATCACGTCGCGGACGGTGAGGCCGGCATAGCCGCAGGCTCCTGCGACCTCGACCACGGCTCCGAGGATGCGCTCGCGCTGGTTGCGCTCGACGAAGCTGCGTGAGAGGCCGTGCCGTCCCGACGGCAGCTGGTGTGGCATCCGCCCGCCCCGTCGACCGCGATCAGGGTCCGCGCGGAGTTCCACCGGGGCGCCGCTAGCCCGTCGGGGCCAGCTCTCCCATCAGGCTGACCAGCTCGCTGCCGAGCTCCGGAAGCTCGCGCGCCCGGCCTTGGACGATGCGCGCGTGGACGACCCGGTGCAGCGCACCGACGCTGGCCTCGCAGCGCAGGCGCAGGCCGTCGTCGACGAGCTCGGCCAGACCCGCCTGGAAGCGTGCGAGCCGTTCCGCGAGCTCGCTCATCGTGTGCTCGTGACGCTCGAGGCCCGGTGGCCCGACGGAGATCGCCTCGACGACGAGCAGGCGAGCGCGGTCGGGTCGGTCGGCGAGGAAGGCGAGCGCACGTTGGACGGCGGCGCCGACGTGGTCGGGGCGGTTCTCGCCCGGCTCGGCCTCGAGCTCGAGCATGAGGTCGCTGCGCGCCTGGTCGTACGCGGCGAGAAAGCACTCCTCGCGGTTGTCGAACAGCTCGTAGAACGTGCGTCGCGACATGCGAGCGCGCTCGAGGACGTCGCGCACCGTGGTCTCCGCGTAGCCCCGATCGCCGACCGCCTCAGCCATCGCGACAAGTGCACGCCGGCGGGCAGCATCGCGCATACAGCGCTGAGCATACCTCGACGCAATTTTGAAGACAACCACGTTTTTCACCGTCCGGTGCGGGGAGCGCGGGTTCGGCGAAGACACGCTTGGGCTGTAGACCCGGCCTGCTCGGCCGGCGAGGTTTCGGGCTGTGCCTCAACGGTCCCCAGCCCATGCAGCACTCGGTCGTGCGATCAGGCAGGCGCGCGGGCGTCGCGGCATCTCCCAAGAGGAGCTCGCGACCCGCAGCGGTCTGCACCGGACCTACGTGGGCGGGATCGAGCGCGGTGAGCGCAATCCCAGCTTCACGAACATCGTGCGAATCGCCGAGGCGCTGGGAGAGCGCCCGTCACAACTCCTGGCCGCCGCTGAGCGCGACGTCGTCTGAGCCCTCGCCGTACGGGTGCCCGAAGGGGGCCAGCATGCTGTCGACGAGCTCGGGCGCCAGGCTCGGCAGGCTCGCCGTCTCGCCGCGCAGGACGTGCGCGTAGATGACCTCGTAGATGCCGCCGATCAGCGCGTCCGCCGCCACCTCGGGCGTGCGCAGATGCGTCGTCAGCTGTTCGAAGCCGGGCAGCATGAAGGAGCGGAAGCGGTCCATCGCCGCCGAGCGGCGAGCAAGCGCCCTCGGCCCCGCCGCGAGCACTTCGACGACGCAGACGTGGGCCAGGGCCGGCTGAGCTGCCAGCCGGGTGACGAAGGTGCTCACCGCGCAGTGGACCCTCTCGAGCCAACTGCCGCCTTGCTCGTAGGCTGCGCTGACCTCGGCGATCACGGCCTCGACGACGTGGTCGTAGGCCGCGAGGAAGACGTCCTCCTTGTTGACGAAGTGCTCGTAGAAGGTTCGTCGCGACACCCCCGCCCGGCTGATCACGTCGCTGACGGTCATGGAGGCGTAGCCGACGTCGCTGACGACGTCGATCACCGCGGCGAGCATGCGTTCGCGCTGGTTGCGCAGCACGAATGCGCGCGAGAGGCCGTGGCGCCCGGATGGCAGCTGACGCGACATGGAGGCCGGCTCCACGACGGGTAGACCGGACGATACGTCGGGTGCAGCGCGTCCCACGGCCACTAACCATAACGCCGAGAACGCTCTGGAGCCACCCCTGTATTCGACGCTCGAAGAGTGCGCAGCGCTAGTTGGGAACGTCCAGCGCCTCGCGTTGCCGCCGATACTCGGCGGCGGCCGCCTCGAGGCCCACGTAGGGGAGCAAGGCGGAATAGAGCAGATCGGGCAGCAGGCTCGGCAGCGTGCGAATCTCGCCGGCGACGATCCGGGCGTAGATGACCTCGTAGATGCCGCCGACGATCGTCTCGCCCGTGAGCGCCGGCGGTTCGAGCATGGTGCCGAGCTCGCGCGCGTTCTCGTCGATCAGCGTCGCGAAGGCCGCCATCGCGTCGTTGCGGCGCTTGACGGCCTCCGGGCCGGCGGCGAGCGCTTCGACGATGCACATGCGCGCAAAGGCCGGTTCGCGCGCGGCGAAGTCGAGGAACGCGGTCAGACCCGACGCGAGCCGCTCCTCGAAGGTGCGCTCGCTCTCGTAGGCGTTGCGCACGCCACCGAGCAGCTGCGCGATCACCGTGTCGTAGGCGGCGAGGAACGCGTCGTGCTTGTTCGAGAAGTGCTCGTAGAAGGTGCGCCGGGACACGCCTGCGGTGACGATCACGTCCTCGACGCTCATGTCGCCATAGCCGACGACGCTGGCGACGTCGGCGACGGCGGCGAGGATGCGCTCGCGCTGGTTCTGCGCGACGAACGCGCGCGAGAGCCCGTGTCGTCCCGGCGGGAGCTGATGGGGCTCTCTGCTGCCCATGTTCGTGCGCAAGGCCATCCGCTGGAAACATACACGTCTCCTCGGTGAAATGGCACGAATTACATACCTTGATCAATCGGATATCCCTCTTGCCTCATCCGGGGAGATTGGCTACGCTCGACGGAGGGTGCGGGGACACCCGATATGGGGAAAGCGGAGAGGGGACGCTGAGGGAATGAGGGAAGGAAGCATGTGTGACGTTCCAGGCTGCCGTGCGTGCGAGCAGTTGCGCGCCGCTGCGGTCGAGCTAGCCACGACGCGCGGCGTCCGTGCGATCACCAGCCGTGCCCTGGCCCGGCGAGCGAGGCTGTCGCCAGACGAGGCCGTGCGGCACTACGACTCGGTCGACGCTTGCCTCGCCGCCGCCTATCGCGAGGGCTTCGAGTTGATGACGGCCGCCTGCACGCCTGCACTGGATGGCGAGGAGGATTGGCAGGAGCGACTCGCGCGGGCCTGCGAGGCGACGATCGACGCGTTCGCGGCCCGTCCGCAACTGGCGCACTTCTGCATGGTCGAGGCGTGGCGGATCAACCTGCCGCAGCTCAGCCACGAGCGCATGGTCGCGCGTGACCGCTCGGTTGCCTTGCTGGCCGAGCATCGGCGCCCGGACGAGTTCGACGCCGAGCTGCCGGAGCTGCGCTTCGAGATGTTCGCCGGCGCGACCCAGCATGCGATCGGCGAGGAGCTGCAGGATCCGGACTGCAGCGTGCGCTCGATTCGGGCCCGCTTCGCCGATCTGGTGGGGATGTTCGAACCGGCGCCGGCCTCGACCGCTGCCTAGCGGACCAGCCGCGCGAGCCGCTCGACGCCGCTCGCGAACTCGGTGGGCTCGAGCGCCTGGAACGGCAGCCGCACGAAGAGCGTGCCGGGCGGAGGCGAGGCCGAGCCGGGATAGAACGCCGAGCCCGGCGTGAGCACCACGCCCTCGTCGCGTGCGGCCGCCAGCAGCGCCGGCTCGTCGAGGTCGACCGGCAGGTGCGCCGCGAGGTAGTAGCCGCCGTCGGGGACCGTCAGCAGCGCGTCGCCGAGGTGCTCGCGGGCGACGGCGACGGCGGCGTCGTGGCGCGGCCCGAGGAAGTCCCGTACGCGTCCGATGTGCTCGCCGACCGTGCCGGCCGCGAGACAGCGCGCGGCGATCGCCTGACACAGCGGCGAGGGGGAGAGGTAGGTCCCCTCGGCGAGCGCGGCCAGTGCCGTGGCGGTGTCGGGATCGGTGATGGCATAGCCGATGCGCAGCCCTGGGCTGAGCACCTTCGACAGCGATCCGAGCGTGATCACGCTCGCGTCCCCCGCCAGCGCGCCGATCGTCGGCGGCGTCTCGCCGTGGTAGCGCAGCTCGCGATAGGGGATGTCCTCGAGGATCGCGAAGCCGTATTCGGCGGCCAGTTGCGCCAGCGCGCCCCGCTTGCTCGCGCTCGTGGTCACCCCGCTCGGATTCTGGAAGTCCGGGATCGTGTAGAGGAACGCCGGCGCACCACGCTCGTCCAGCAGCTCGCGCAGGCGCTCCAGGTCGACGCCGTCCGGCTGCAGCGGAACGTTCACCAGCCGGCCGCCGTGACGCTCGACGATGCCGACCGCACGGTCGTAGGTCGGCGTCTCGACGATCACGTCGCCGCCCTCGCGCAGCAGCAGCGCGGCGACCAGGTCGAGCACCTGCAGCGAGCCGTTGCCGACGAAGATGCGCTCCGGATCGACGTCGTGGAAGGCGCCGAGCTGCTCGCGCAGCGCGGGATCTCCCCGGTGTCTCCCGATCGGGGCGTACTGGAAGACCTCGTCACGGCGTTCCTCGAGCACCGCGGCGGTGTGCGCGGCGAGCTCGTCGGACGGAATTGCCTCGAGCGGAGGGATGCCGCGCGAGAAGTGCACGACGGCTGCGTCGCTGAGGGTGGACATCAGCGCTCCTGGGCCTGCTGGTCGGCGGGCGGGGCCCAGCGGATCGAGGCCAGGTGCTCGCTGCCGAGCTCGCCGACCGCGCCGACGCCGAGCTGCAGCAGCGCGTCCTCCAGTTCGTGGCGCAGCAGGTCGAGGACCGCGAGCACGCCCGCGTCCCCGGCAAGCGCCAGCCCCCAGAGGTACGGGCGCCCGATGCAGATCGCGTCCGCCCCGAGCGCGAGTGCCTTGACCACGTCGACGCCCGAACGGATGCCGCCGTCGACGAGCACGGTGGTCTCGTCGCCGAGCTCCGCCACGATCCCCTCGAGCGCGACGACGGTCGGCACGACGCTGTCGAGCTGGCGCCCGCCGTGGTTGGAGACGATCACGCCGTCGGCGCCCGCCTCGACGCAGCGGCGGGCGTCCACCGGGTTGAGCACGCCCTTGATCAGCAGCGGCAGCGACGTCTGCGCGCGGATGCGAGCGACGTCGTCCCAGGTCAGCGTGAGTCGGTCGAAGCGCGCGCCGGGCGGGATCTCGCCCTCGACCACCCCGAGCGCCCTCAGCGTGCCGAAGTCGATGAACTCCGGGGTCGAGAAGCCGGCTCGTCTGCTCCGGATCCGGTTCGCCGCGTAGTAGGCGTCGACCGTGACGACGAGCGCCGAGGCGCCGGCCTCCTCGGCCATCGCGATCGTGGCCTCGACGCCGTCGCGAGAGCCGTAGGCGTAGAGCTGGAACCAGTACGCCTCGTCGGTGCTGGCCGCGATCTCGGCGAACGGGTAGTGGGTGTCGGTGGAGACGATCGAGCAGACCCCCGCGCGCGTGGCGGCGCGCGCGACGGCCAGCTCGGCGTCTTCGTGCACGAGCCGCTGAGGGCTCGTGGGCGCAAGCAGGATCGGCATCGACAGCTCGCGCCCGAACAGCGTCGTGCCCGTGTCGGGCGGCGACGCGTCCGCGGCCAGCACGCTCGGTCGCAGCCAGAGGGCGTCGTAGGCGGCGGCGTTGCCGGCGACGGTGCGGTCGTCGCCGGCGCCCCCTGCGACGTAGGCCCAGATCGCGTCGTCGAGCACCGCGCGAGCGGCTTCCTCGACGTCAGCGAGCGTGAGCAGCTGCGTCAGCTCTGCGCTGGACGTGATGGCCATTCGACCCTCAGTTGAGCGAGGCGCGGTGTGCCCAGCCGTCACCCGCGGGTCCGAAATCGACCCACGGGTGCGGCTGCTCCGGCCCCAGCGACGCGCGCGACGCCGCGTTCCAAACCTCCGGTGGTACGTGTACGCCGGCCAACGACAGCGCGAGGTCGAGGGCCTCGTCCACGGCAGGCCAGAGCGGATCGGTTGCGGGCATGTAGGCACGCGCCGCGCGCGTCCGCTCCGCCAGCGAGCGGGCGAACCGGGTCAGGAAGGATGGTTCGAGCGCCTGCGCAGCGCGCCCGACGACGATCGGCAGCAGGTCGAGCTCGACCGCCAGCTCGCGCACCGCGTCCTCGCCGGCATCGTCGACGACGCCGGTGCGCGGCAGCGCCCGGGCCTCGAGGATGGCGTCGAAGTCAGCGGCCTCGCGACGCAGCTTGTCCTCGTCGATCGCGATGCGACGGGCACGTCCGGTGCGCAGCAGCACGAACGTCAGCAGCGCTTCGCCGTAGGCGCGGCTGGCCTGCTCGTCGGCCTTGCGGATGAAGCGTCCGCTGAGACGCTCGCCGCCGAGGTCGCCGATCAGGTCCTCGGCGCTGACGCTGCCGCCGTGTCGTGCGCGCAGCGCGCCGTGGCGGACGTCGATGCCACCGACGGGTGCCAGCAGGTCGTCGGCGGCATGCGGGAAGGCGCCGCCGACCACCACGCGCGTGGCCGCCAGCTCGGCATCCTCGTCGACCTCCGGCTCCATGCCGGCGACGACCCGCTCGATCACGAGGTCGAAGCCGCGCGAGCCCAGCAGGGAGACCACGGCGCGGCCCATCGCCGCCTCGCGGAACTCGTCCAGCGTGCGCGGGCGCTTGCCGTCCGGCTCGGCGAAGCGAACGACCGCGAGCTGGTCGATGCCCTCCGTGCCCTCCATGACGCTGAAGCCGTCTGCGACCCAGGCGCGCAGCGCGTCGGTGCTGACGCGCAGGTAGACGTTCGGCGGACGCGTCGTCACGGCGTCGACGGCCGGCTGGCTGGCGAGCCATTGGGCCAGGTCCTCGCAGGCGACGTGGGACGCCCGCTCGCGGTCGCCGCCGGTGCCGATCCGCACGGTCCGCGGGCCGAGTGGCGAGCGTTGGGCGATCGAGGTCGTGAAGTCGCCGTCGCCGTAGTCGTTGAGCAGCGCCAGCACGTGTGCCTGGACCGCTCCGGTGTTGTCGTACCGCTCGTGTGCCTCCATGCGATTCTCCTCCTCCTCAGGGAACGAACCGTCCGGGGCCTCGGAACACGAAGCTCGTCTCGCGCATCGACGGCTGGGCCAGCAGGGACATCACCAGCCGGTTGACGCCGAAGCCGAAACCTCCGTGCGGAGGACACCCGTAGCGGAACATGTCCAGGTAGTACGGATCGAGATAGCGCGACACCTGATCCGACTCGAGGCCGGACTCGGCGATCTGTGCCCGTAGGCGATCGTGCCGGTGCTCACGCTGGGCCCCGGACGTGATTTCCAGCCCCCGCCATAGGAGATCGAAGCTCCTGGACTCGGCGGGTTCATCGGACTCGGCCTCTTCGCGCATGGTGTAGAACGGGCGATCGGAGGCGAGGTAGTTGGTCAGGAAGACGAAGCTGTGGCCGTACTGCTGCTGGGCGTACTTCGAGAGCGCCTGCTCGACGCGGTGCAGCACGCGTCCGCCGGCGCCTTCGACGGCCTCGCCGGTGAGCTCGGCGGCGTCGGCCAGCGAGATGCGCGGGATCGGCTCGCGCGGCACCTCGACCTCGATGCCGCAGTAGCGCTCGACGTCGCGCCCGTGGACGTCCTCGACGACCGAGAGCGCGTAGCGGAGCAGGTCCTCGTGCAGCGTGATCAGGTCCTGGTGCGAATCGATCCAGGACATCTCGAAGTGGGCGATCGTGAACTCGGTCGCGTGGCGGTTGGTGACGCCCGGCTCGTTGCGGAACACCGGGCCGATCTCGAACACGCGATCGAAGCCGGCCGCCATGCCCATCTGCATGTAGAACTGCGGCGACTGCACGAGCACGGCGGTCTCCCCGAAGTACGGCACCTCGAACACCGTGGCGCCGGACTCGCTGCCGCCGGCGGTGAGCTTCGGCGAGTGCAGCTCGATGAAGCCGCGATCGGTGACGAAGTCGCGCATCGCGGCCTCGAGCGTCGTCTGGACCTCGAAGACGATGAAGCGATCGCGCGGGCGCAGGTCGAGGTGGCGGTGGTCGAGTCGCGCCTCGGGGTCGGCGTTGCCGTCGAGTGGCAGCGGCGTCTCGGCGAGCGCGAGCAGCTCGAACTCCTCGATCTCGACCTCGACGGCGCCGTAGCGGCCGCCGCCCTCCTTGACCATCCCGATCACGGTGACGGCGCTCTCGAGCGTGAGGTCGCTGACGTCGCCGCTGGACTCGCCGTCCCTGTAGACGCACTGGACGGTGCCGCTGCGATCGCGCACGTTGAGGAAGCGGACGGTCTTGGCGCGGCGCTGCCCGGACAGCCAACCCTTGACGAGCACGCGCTCGCCGATGCGCTTGGGCAGGTCCGCGACGAACGTCCGCTCGAGCGCGGCGGTGGCGTCCGGAGGGGACGCAGAGGTGGTCGCCATCGTCAAACCGCGGCGTGCTCGTGGAGGTCCATGCGCATCACGCGCGGGCGTGCCGGCGCGGTGCAGGCCTTCAGCGGCGTCGGGTCGCGCATCACGTACGAGCGCAGCAGCCAGCGGTCCTGTCCACCGAGACGCGCGTCGAAGCGTCCACGGCCGTGCAGGCAGCGCTGGTTGTTGAACGCCAGCAGATCGCCTGGTTGCAGGGCGACCTCCAGCGATGCGCGCTGCAGCGCCTCCTCGAAGGCTCTGCAGACGCGCTCGGCGCCGTCGTCGCGTCCACGCAGGGTCTCGTGCCAGCGCACGATCGGATGACGCACCGAGCCGTTGAGCACCCGCACCGGCAACTCGAGGTCCTCCTCGCCCTCGACCTTGAAGCTGTCGACGACGTGGACGCCGAAGCGCTCTCCTCTGAGCACCTCGATCTCGTGGTCGGTGAGATGGGCGACGACGTCGTCGACGAGCGCCAGCCGGGTGGCAGGCGGGTTCTGGGGCGCCCGTACGCAGTAGAGCAGCACGAAGTCCGGCCGCAGCGGATGGAAGGCGTTCTCGGTGTGCATCGAGAGGTCCACCTGCCAGGAGGCGTTGGACTGGGACATCGCCATCTCCTTGGTGGGATGGATGTGATGCACCAGCGCGCCCTTCTTCTCCATCGCGTACGAGAACTCGTAGCCGAGCCGGCGTACGCCCATGGCCAGGAACGAGTGGCCGCGACGCGGGCCGGACGAGGTCTCGCCGAGCTTGCGCGGCGTCGGGCCCGGGTCCTCGTCGTGCGGGAGGCCGCGGACCACGAGCGCGTCGATCGAGCCCCTACGGAGGTTCGCGAAGGCCTCCCGGGCGGCGTGGGGCATCGAGCCCTCCGCCAGCTCGGCGGCGTCGAAGAACTCGGGCGTCGCAGGCTGCACGCCGCTCTCTTCGACGACGTCGAGGAAGCGCTGGTCGACACCGCTGCCGGCCTGCCTGCGGTCCTCGTCCGTGAGCTCGACCACCATCAGCGGCCCGGGCTGGCGCTGCTGCTGCTGGGCGCGGTGCGCCTCTGTGATCGTCGCCGTCCGCTCCGCGCTCGGCGCGATCGCGCCGATGAGGTCCGGGGCCTCCTTGGTGTCCGCGCTACTCACCTCCTGCACTGGTTCCTCCTTCGTCGCAATGACTGATAAGCACGCCCGACGGGACTCGAACCCGCAACCTCCGGCTTACAAAGCCGGTGCTCTTCGAGTTCAGCCTTGCGGCCTAGCTCTTGACCATTGAGCTACGGGCGCATGATCAGCTGGAAGCCAGGGCAAAGTACCCAGCGGAGGGACCGCCTCGAAAGAGGCGACGACCGACAATCGCAAGGCAGTCCGCCGTACGGTGGTCGCCGTAAGCCCTGCGGCGAGGGCCTTGCTCAAATCGTTCTGAACGGTTAAACTGCCCCCGTGGCGGTACACACAACGCCGTTTATTGGGACCAGCGTCCAGGGACTGAGCAGCGCGGCAGCCGCGCTTCAGCCACCGATCTTCGTGGTCGACCCGGACGCACGGCAACGCAGCCTGATCGCGCGGGTGCTCTCGCGTGCGGGCTTCAAGACCCAGGGAATCGCCACCGGCGAGGAGGCGCTCGTCGCCGCGCTGAGGGAGCGGCCTCGTCTGGTCGTGCTCGAGGTGCGCCTCGGCGACATCTCCGGCTACGAGGTCTGCCGCGCGCTCAAGGAGGCCTTCGGCGATGCGATCGCGATCGTCTTCATGTCGCGTGACCGCACTGATCCCTCCGACCGCGTCGCGGGTCTGCTGATCGGCGCCGACGACTACCTCGAGAAGCCCGTCGCCGGCGACGAGCTGCTCGCCAGGGTGCGCGGCCTGATCCGCCGGCTCGCGACCCATCCACGTGCCGACGACGATGACGCCGGCAACTCCGAGCTGACCGTCCGCGAGCTCGAGGTGCTCGGGCTGCTGGCCGACGGACTCGACCAGCGATCGATCGCCCGGCGCCTGTTCATCGCGCCCAAGACGGTCAGCAAGCACATCGAGCACATCCTCCAGAAGCTGCCGGCACGCAGCCGTGCCGAGGCCGTCGCGATCGCCTACCGCCGTGGTCTCGCCTCGCGCTCCAGTCAGCACCGCCGCGACTAGCTACGCCAGCCGCAGCGGCGTCACCACCGGGGCCGGCGTGCCGACCCGCTCGAGCTCCATGAGCGTGTCGAGGAAGATCTCCAGGCCACGCAGCAGCAGGGTGCGCGAGATCACCAGCGGCGGCAGGAAGCGGGCGACGTTGCCGTGATGGCCGCCGACCTCGATGATCAGCCCCCGCTCGCAGCACGAGCTGCGCAGCTCGGCGGCCAGCTCGGGCCACGGTTCCTTGGTCTCGCGATCGCGCACGAGCTCGACGCCGATCATCAGACCGCGTCCGCGCACGTCGCCGATCGAGTCGATCTCGCCGCTGGCTCCGCGCAGCAGGGTCAACGCGAGCTCGCCGAGCTCGGCCGCGTGCTGGACGACGGACTGCTGATCCATGAAGTCGAGCGCGGCGCTGCCGGCCGCCATGGCGACCTGATGGCCGCGGAAGGTGCCGATGTGCGCGCCGGGCTCCCACGTGTCCAGCTCGGTGTCGTAGGCCACCAGCGAGATCGGGTAGCCGGCACCGCCGAGCGCCTTCGAGATGGTCAGCGCGTCCGGCGTGACCTGCTCGTGCTCGCAGGCGAACATCGCGCCCGTGCGGCCGAGCCCGCTCTGGATCTCGTCGAAGATCAGCGGGATCTCGTGCTTGCCGGTGATGCGGCGCAGCTCGCCCAGATAGCCGGGCGGCGGGATGATCGTGCCGCCCTCGCCCTGGATCGGCTCGAGCAACACGGCCGCGGGCTTGGGCGTGCCGCTGTGGGGATCCTCGAGCGCGGTCTCGACGAGCTTGGCGCACGCCAGCCCGCACGATGTTCGCTGCAGGCCCAGCGGGCAGCGGTAGCAGTAGGGGTAGGGCATGTACTGCACCGGCGTGGCCTCCGGCCGCGCGTACGACAGGTCGCTCGTGACGGCCATGCCGTGGTAGGAGCCCTGGAAGGCGATCACGCCGCTGCGGCCGGTGTGGGCGCGCGTGAGCTTGAGCGCCGCCTCGACCGCGTCCGAGCCGGTCGGTCCGCCGAGGTGGAAGCGAGCTGTGTGTCTCAGGCGCCCTGGCAGCAGCCCCTTGAGTCTGCGCAAGAGCCGCAGCCGCGGGCGGGTCGGGAAGTCGAGCGCGTGCACGAGCCGCTGCTGCTGATCGGCCGCCGCTGCGAGCACCGCCGGATTCGAGTGCCCGACGTTGAGCGTCCCGGCGCCGCCGAAGAAGTCGATGAAGGTGTTGCCGTCGACGTCGCGCATCGTCGCGCCACGGCCCTCTTCGAGCGCGATCGGCACGCTGCGCGGGTAGGAGCGGGCACGGCTCTCGAGCTCGGCCTGCTCGTTGAGCATCTCGCGCGAGCGCGGGCCCGGCACCGGACCGTCGACGGCCGGAGCCTCGTCGAAGTGCAGGTCGTCGAAGCGGGTTGGATCGAGTCTGCTGGCGTTCGTCCTCATCGGGCCCTCCAGCCCGCGATCGCGGCTTGCCCCAGAGCCACGCCGCCATCGTTCGTTGGCACCTTGCGGTGCACGCGTACGTCGAAGCCGGCGGCCGCGAGGGCGTCGTGCGATCCGCTCAGCAGGAACTCGTTCAGGAACACGCCGCCGCTCAGGACGACGGTCGACAGCCCCGTCAGCTCGTGCAGGGCAAGGCAGGTGGTGCGCACCATGTCGACGACGGTGCAGTGGAAGCGCAGGCTCAGCTCGGCCGCGCTGGCCCGGCCGCTCGCGACCTCCTCGGCCAGGGCGCGCACGAGCGGCCGCGGGTCGACGGTGGCGCCGCCGTCCTCGAGCCGCAGTTCCCACGGCAGCGGCTCCGCCACGGTTCCGGGCTCGATCAGCTGCTCGAGCTCGATCGCCGCCTGGGCCTCGTAGCGGATCTCCTCGCGCACCCCGATGAGCGCGGAGACGCCGTCGAACAGCCGGCCCATGCTCGAGGTGACGGGGGAGTGGATGCCGCGCTCGACCATGCGTCCGAGCACCATCAGCTCCTGCTCTGTGCGCGCACCGACCACGGGCAGCTCACGCAGCTGCTCCAGCGAGCCGTAGGCCTGCGCCAGCAGCGAGAGCGCGACGCGGTAGGGCTGCTTGACGGCCTTGTCGCCACCGGGCAGCCGGAAGTAGTCGAGCTGGCCGGCGCGCTGGAAGCCGTCGTAGTCGCC
Source organism: uncultured Thermoleophilaceae bacterium (assembly GCA_963846505.1). GTDB lineage: Bacteria > Actinomycetota > Thermoleophilia > Solirubrobacterales > Thermoleophilaceae > JACVRW01. The sequence continues at coordinate 161,979 of CAWJWD010000007.1, forward strand.
GACGAGGAACTCGCCGCCCCAGATCGCGCCGTCGGTGCCGTAGCCGGTGCCGTCGAAGATCACCCCGATGGCCGGCTCGGTCAGGCCGTGCTCGCACATGCAGGCGGCCATGTGGGCGTGGTGGTGCTGGATCGCGAGCGTCGGCAGCTCGGCTTGGGCCAGCGCGAAGCGCGTGCTCATGTAGGCCGGGTGCATGTCGTGGGCGACGAGCTGCGGACTGACCTCGAGGATCGTCTGCAGGTGCTCGATCGCGTGGCCGAAGGAGCGCATCACCGCGTCGTTCTTCAAGTCGCCGATGTGGTGGCTGAGGAAGAGCTCGTTGCCACGCGAGAGGCAGACGGTGTTCTTGAGCTCGGGGCCGACGGCGAGCACCGAGGGCATGTCGAAGGGCGCGGCCACCGGCTCGGGCGTGTACCCACGGGCGCGGCGGATCAGCACGGGCTCGGGCTGACCGCCGAGCGGCACCGTGCGCACGATCGAGTCGTCGACGCGCGTGTAGATGTCGCGGTCGTTGATCAGGAACGCGTCGGCGATCTCGGCGAGGCGGTCGAGCGCGTCCTCGTTGGTGAAGGCGATCGGCTCGTCGGAGAGGTTGCCGCTGGTGGCGACGAGCGCGTCGAAGCCGAACGCCAGCAGCAGGTGGTGCAGGGGGGTGTAGGCGAGCATGACGCCGTAGCGGCGGTTGCCGGGGGCGATCCCCTCCGCCAGCTCGGCGCCCGGCCGCTTGGTGACGAGCACGATCGGCCGCGGCACCGAGACGAGCAGCTCCGCTTCGCGGGCGCTCACCTGCGCATAGTTCTCGACCGCCTCGAGCGAGGGGGACATCAGCGCGAACGGCTTCTCGTCGCGGTGCTTGCGCCGGCGCAGCTCCTGGACCGCGTCGTGGTTGCGCGGGTCGGCCATCAGGTGGTAGCCGCCGATGCCCTTGCAGGCCAGGATGCCGCCGGCGCGCAGCAGCTCGGCGGCGGCGGCGATCGGGTCCTCGCACTGCACCGGCGATCCGCCGGTCTCGACCAGCTGCACGCGCGGGCCGCAGTCCCAGCAGGCCACCGGCTGTGCGTGGAAGCGCCGGTCGGCGACGTCGTGGTACTCGTGCTCGCACGCCTCGCAGAGCGGGAACGAGGCCATCGTCGTCAGCGGACGGTCGTAGGGGACGCCGCGGATGATCGAGTAGCGCGGCCCGCAGTTGGTGCAGTTGATGAACGGGTAGCGATGCCGCCGATCGGCGGGGTCGAACAGCTCGCGCAGGCAGTCCTCGCAGACGAACGTGTCGGGCGAGATCAGCGTGCCGGCGGTGTGCGTGCGCTCGCTGATCTGGATCGTGAAGCTCTCGTAGAGGCACTCCTCCTCACGCTGCTCGATCAGCGAGACCTCTTCCACGCGCGCCAGCGCCGGGGCGTCTGTGCGCACGTGGATGATGAACGAGTCGATCAGCTCCAGGTCGCCGTGGATCTCGATCTCGACGCCGTCCGAGTCGTTGCGGATCCACCCGACCAGGGAGTGCTCCTCGGCCGCTCGATAGACGAACGGCCGGAAGCCCACTCCCTGGACGATGCCCCGGATCTGGTACCGGCGGGTGGCCGGCATGGCTAGCAGAGCCGCGGCAGCTCGGCACCGCGCAGCAGCTCGATCGTCGACTGCGAGCCGTCCGCGTGGCGCAGCGAGACCGGCGGGTCGCCCTGCTCGCCGACGACGCCGATGATCTCCGCGTCGCGCCCATAGGGATGCGAGCGGATCAGCTCGAGCGCCGCCTGTGCCTCGTCGCCGTCGACGAACACGCACAGGCAGCCCTCGTTGGCGAGGTACATCGGGTTGACCCCGAGCATGTCCGCGGCCATCGCCGTCTCGTGCAGGATCGGCAGGCGCTCCTCGTCGATCCAGATCGACACCCCGCCCGCCTCGGCCATCTCGTTGAGCACGGTGCCGAGGCCGCCGCGGGTGACGTCGCGCATGCAGTGGACGCCGTCGGAGTGGCCGTCCAGCAGCGAGTCCACGAGCCCGTTGAGCGGAGCGCAGTCGCTGCCGATCCGCTGTTCGAAGCCGAGCCCCTCGCGCAGCGAGAGGATGTGGATGCTGTGGTTGCCGAGCTGTCCGGTGACGATCACCGCGTCGCCGGGGGAGACGTGCGCCATTCCCAGCTGCACGTCGCGCGTGTGCTCGCCGACGCCGGCCGTGTTGACGAAGATGCGGTCGACCTCGCCGGAGCGCACGACCTTCGTGTCGCCGGCGACGATCTCCACGCCAGCCTCCTCGGCCGCGCCGCGAATCGAGTCGAGAATTCGCTCGAGGCCTCGGATCGGGAAGCCCTCCTCGAGCACGAGCGCGAGCGTGAGGAAGCGCGGCGTGGCCCCGCTGACGGCGAGGTCGTTGACCGTGCCGCAGACCGCGAGCTTGCCGATGTCGCCGTTGCCGAAGAAGATCGGGTCGACCACGAACGAGTCGGTGGTCATCGCGATCCGCGACGCCTCGATGTCGAGCACCGCGCTGTCTTCCATTCTGCCGCGGTGCACGCTGCCCAGGCGTGGGGCGATCAGGCCCCCGATCAGCTCCTGGCTGAGCGCGCCGCCGGTGCCGTGGTCCAGCTCGATGTGACTGTCTGTGGTGGTCGCGGGGACCGGGGTGGTGATGGAGCTCTTGGCGACGGTCATGGAATCGCCACCACCTCGAAGCGCGGCACCTCGCCGCCCTCGATCGACGTGACGAGCTCCTCGGCGCTCATGATCGTGGCGCAGTAGGAGCCGAGCCACTCGAGCGCTCGCGTCTTGTCCTCCTCGCGCGCGGAGACCACGCCGTCGGGCGGCACGATCACGTGGTAGCCGCGGAAGAAGGCGTCGGCCGCGGTCGTCTGCACGCAGATCTGGGTCTGCATGCCGGTGATCACGACCGTGTCGACGCCGAGCTCTCTCAGCCGCTCGTCGAGGTCGGTCTCGAAGAAGCCGCTGTCCTTGTTCTTCTCGACGATGACGTCGCGGGGGTCGACGAACTCCTCGATCACGCGGGCGCCGTCGGAGCCTCTGGTGACCGGCAGCCAGCCGTCGTAGCGCTCGGCGTTGGGGTCGTCCTCCCGGTTGATCAGCGCGAGATGGACCACGTGCTGATCCATGTTTCGCATGCGTCTGAGGAAGGATGTGAAGCCTGGTCGAAAGGCTTCGACTGCTTCCTTGCGATCGTCGTTCTTGTTGACGAGGTCGTACTGCAGATCGTTGGTCAAGACCGCACACTTCGCCATCTGGATGGCTCTCCTCACGAGGGTCGGGTGTCGAATGCCGGCGGCGTACGCTCCGCCGGCGGCACCGACGGTGCGCGGCCGGGTCCTGCCTGCCTCTGTGCTCCTCGCGGAGCGATCAGCGTGTTGGCAGGGGGAGCCGGCTGGCGCCAAGTGACCCAGTGCGAGCGGCTGAGCGACGAAGCTCCACGGCGGAGCGGAGGCGCGTCAGTGGAGTGTGTTGACTCGACTTCATGGGTCAGCTAGGTTTCATTAAACAGAGCGAGGGGGCACCTGGCAAGGGGCAAGTGCGCAAGCAGCTCCGAGAAAGTCAGTCAGGAAGCGCCTTTGCGACAACCACGCGTCCGTAGCTCAATGGTTAAAGATCAAAGCCTCCGGGGCCATCGCCTCCAAGTGCCAGCCTTTCAGCCGGCGACCCTCGTGGTCGGCCGGCCGCTGGGAGCCGCTCTGCGGTCTCTTGGCAACGGCGCGGCCCCTTCGGTGGGATCGAAGAGCAGCGGCCTTGAGAGCCGCCGATACGGGTTCGACTCCCGTCGGGCGCATCTCCTTCGTTCAGTCGGCTCACTGAGCTCACTCACCGGACACGCGCGGGCATAGGGACATGGAGCCCACCGCGCAGCCTCCGGCGCAGAGCGCCGAGCGGCCGGGTGTGCGCTACGACGCCCCGGCCATCGAAGCCCGCTGGCAGCAGGCCTGGCGAGAGGCGAACGCCTTCGCCGTGCCGCCCCGCGACGACGAGCGCGAGCCCGCGTACGTGTTCGCCGGCTGCCCGTTCACGTCCGGCGACGCGCACATGGGCCACATCCGCAGCTACACGATCGCCGACGCCTACGCGCGCTTCTGTCGCACCCAGGGACTCGGCGTGCTGTTCAGTCTCGGCTTCGACTCCTTCGGCCTGCCGGCCGAGCTCGAGGCGATCAAGCGCGAGATCTCGCCGCAGGCGTGGGTCGCGCGCTGCATCGAGCGCATGAGAGGCCAGTTCGAGCGGCTCGGCTACTCGTGCGACTGGGAGCGCACCTTCGACTCCTCGCAGCCGGACTACTACAAGTGGACCCAGTGGCTGTTCCTGGCCATGATGGAGCGCGATCTCGTCTACCGGCGCGACGCCCAGGTCAACTGGTGCGAGAGCTGCCAGACCGTGCTGGCCGCGCTGCAGTCCGCCGGCGGCGAGTGCTGGCGTTGCCACGGGCCGGTGAGCCTCGTGCGCAGACCGCAGTGGTTCATGCGCGTGAGCGCCTACGTCGAGGACAACGAGCGCGGGCTCGAGCAGCTGCCCGGCTGGAGCAAGCCGGCGATCGGCGCCCAGCGCGCGGTGATCGGCCGGGTCGACGGCGTCGAGGTCGACGCCCGGGCGCTCGACGGCAGATCGCTGACGGTCTTCACCCCGCACGCCGACGCCGTCGAAGACGCGAGCTTCGTGGCGCTCTCGCCCTCGTTCGAGGGGGTCGACGAGTGGGCCGCAGGAGAGGGCGTGCGTGAGCGCCTGGACACGCTGCGCTCCACCGGCGTGCGACGTGCCGATCGCGAGCAGGTCGAGTTCGTTGACACCGGCGCCCAGATTTCGGTGCCCGGCGTCGCGAAGCTGCTCCCGGTGATCGTCACGCCGCTGGTGGACGGGCGCTTCGGCCCGACCGCGGTGCTCGGCGTGCCCGAGGCCGACGCCGCCGACCGGGCGATCGCCGAGCGCCTGCCGCAGGTCGCGGGGATCGGCCTGAAGAGCTCCGGCGGCGTCAAGACCCGCCCGGCCGTGCGCTACAAGGCCGCCGACTTCCCGATCTCGCGCCAGCGCTCCTGGGGCCCGCCGATTCCGCTCGTCCACTGCGAGCGCTGCGGGACGGTGCCGGTGCCGAAGGAGGAGCTGCCGGTGCGCCTGCCCGACGAGCTGAAGCTGACCGGCGAGGGCAACCCGCTCGACAGCGACGAGGAGTTCCTCGCCGCCACCTGCCCCAGCTGCGGTGGCCCGGCTCGCCGCGAGTCGGACACGATCGACTGCCACGTCGACGGCATGTGGATGTGCCTGCCGATCGCGGTGCCGTTCGAGGATCGTCGCGAGCAGATGTTCAGCCACCCCGACTACCAGCGCTGGCTGCCTGCACGGCAGATCGTCTGGGGCGCGGACGCCGGCGGCTACATGTTCGACCAGCGGCTGATCCCGAAGGTGCTGCAGGATCTCGGCGAGATGCCGCCGATCGAGGGTCGCGAGCCGCATACGCGCGCGCTGATGCACGAGATGGTGCGCATGGACGGCCGCAAGATGAGCAAGCACCTCGGCAACGTCGTCGACCCGAACGACCTCGTCGAGCGAGTCGGCGCCGACACGGTGCGGCTCGCGGTGCTCTACGCGGCCGCGCCGGCCAAGAGCTTCAACTGGAACGACCAGCCGCTGCGCTTCTGCCAGAACTTCCTCGGCAAGCTGTGGACCTACGCGTCCGAGCGGCTGGCCGACTGGGAGCAGCCGGCCGACGGCCGCGTCGACCAGGGCGACAAGCTGCGCCGCAAGCTCGCGACCTGGTGCCGGATCGCCCAGGAGAAGACGGCGGCCGACTACGAGGGCCTCGAGATGCACCGCGCCGCGCGCAACGTGATGCTGCTGTTCACGCGCCTGGGCGACTTCGAGGAGCGCGCTACCGCCGCCCGCGGCGGCGAGCTCGAGGACGCCGATCGCGAGGCGATCGTCGCGGCGCTGCTGCTGCTCGTGCAGATGCTGGCGCCGTTGGCGCCGCACCTGGCGGAAGAGCTATGGGCGACGGCCGGGATGGACTCGCTCGTCAGCACCGAGCCCTGGCACGGCGAGGCCTTCGCCGACCAGCGCTCCCAGACGTCGTAGCGCGGACGGGGACTCCCGCTAACGACAGCGGCCGCCCCTCCGACGGGGGAGGGGCGGCCGCTTTGTGCCGTCTCAGCCGCGGATCAGCCGCGGTGAGGGAGGTCTACTTGCAGGGCGTCGTGCCCTGGTAGTCGTCCTTGTCGGTGAAGCTGCCGCTCGCGTCGGGCTCGGAGTAGAGGTACTCGGTCTCGAGCGAGTACGCCCACTTCTTGTTCTTCGGGCAGCTGGTCGTCTCGATCCAGTTCTTCGCGTACGACTTGCCGCCGAAGGAACCCGTGACCGACTTCAGGGTGATCGGGACGCCCGCGACGATCTGCAGCGCCTTGGGGACCGTGATCCGCACCTTGTAGCCGAACTCCTTGCCGCCGACCTTGGTGATCGTGGCCGGAGCGCAGAGGTTCACACGGGCCGGATTGGTCAGCTGCGTGTAGAAGCAGGCCTTGTTCTTGCCGCCGTTGACGATCGTGATCTTCGGGCGGGTGATCGCGGTGTCCGCGTTGGCGACGCCCGTCGCCTTGCCCATGATCGACTTCTTCGGGCAGGCGTCCAGGCCGCCGCGATTCATCTTGCTGGCCGAGCAGCTCGGGTACTTGCCGCCGTTGTACTTCCCTGCTCGGGGCAGGAACGCAGTCGCTGCGGTGATGATCGGCGGCTCGAAGCCGGGCTGGCTGGTCCAGGTGGCCGTGAAGTTGATCTTGACCCCCTGCGGCTTGCCCGGGGTACCGGCCTTGTTCGGCGAGACCGAGGTCTTGAGGTTGAGCTCCGTCTTGGGTCGATCCTGGGCGAACGCCGTCGCGACGAACACCGCTCCAAGCGCCAGGACGGCCGCCGAAGCTATGAGCTTGCGCATCTATCTCTCCTCTGTTCCTTCGAAGGGTTTGCGGGCGGCGGGCCGCCCCGGCCGTCCCGAAAAGCACGCTACAGAAGCGATTGCGGACATGCAAACGCCCATGTTCCCCAAACCTCGGAGGGCTGGGAAGTTGCGGTCGCACTACCCGAGATCCGGGCGAATGGCACAGTCACGACGACTTCAGGGTCCGCTTCAGGGTCCCGTGGTCCGCCCGAGGGCGCGCGAGCACTCTATAACCCGGGTGGTGTGCGTTAGCGCTGCGTGAAGGATTCGCCAACGAAAACGCTCACGTATACGATGCGTAGCGAGGCGCCGCCGCTCCCAGCGGAGGTCCTCGCCGGAGGAGACGAGTGCCAGAGCCACAAAGCGACCCCCCTGCCAGCGGCGCGAATGCGTCCGGCGCCCGGTCCCACCGGGGACGCTGGCTGGCGGGCGGAGCGCTCGTCTTTGCCCTGCTGGCAGTGGCCTTCGTGCTGTTCACGCGTGACGACGAGCACAGCTATCGCTTCATCTTCGACAACGCCGGGCAGCTCGTCCGCGGGGACGTCGTGCGCGTCGGCGGCACGGGGGCCGGCACGGTGTCCGGGATCGAGCTGACCAAGGACAGCCGCGCCGAGGTGACGGTCTCCGTCAAGGACGACTTCGCCCCGCTGCACAGCGGCACGACGGCCACCATTCGGGCACAGTCGCTGATCGGCGTCGCCAACCGCTACGTCGACATCTCACCCGGGCCGAACTTCCGGGCCGAGCTCGACGACGGTGCCGTGCTCCAGGCGGAGAACACCACCTCGATCGTCGAGCTGGACCAGCTCTTCAACGCGCTCGACCCGCCGACGCGCAAGGGTCTGCAGCAGACCTTCGAGGGCTTCGCCGCCTGGTACAGCGGCAAGGAGGGGGAGGCGAACGTCACCGCGCGCTACTTCCCGCCGCTCGTGGTCGGGACGACGAACCTGCTCAACGAGATCAACCGCGACAGCCAGACCCTGCAGGACTTCCTCGTCGACACCTCGTCCGTCATGGGCGCGCTCGCCGATCGCCGGGCCGAGCTGACCGACCTGGTCGGCAACGCGGGCACGACGGTCACCGCGGTCGCCTCGGACACGTCCTCGCTGTCCCGAGCGCTGGAGCAGCTGCCGCCGGCCCTGCGCCAGGGCAGCGACACCTTCGTCGCGCTGCGCCCGGCCCTGGACGACCTGCAGCGCCTGGCGGTCGAGAGCAAGCCGGCGACCAAGGACCTGGCGCCCTTCTTCCGGGATCTGCAGCCGGTCGCGAAGAACTCGGTCGTGACGTTCTCCAAGCTGAGCGCGATGTTCCGCAGCCCGGGCGCCGGCAACGACCTCTACGACCTGCTGCGCGACCTGCCGCCGCTGGCAAAGATGTCGAAGACGGCGCTGCCGCGCGCGCGCCGGGCGTTGGACGAAGGCCGGGACTTCTTCTCCTTCGGGCGGCCGTACACGCCTGACCTGACCGCATTCCTCCGCAGCTTCGGCCAGGCGATGGCGCCGTATGACGCCAACGGCCACTATCTGCGCGCGATGCCGGTGTTCGACATCTACCGCTTCGTCGACGACGCGAACGGCGGCCACTACGAGCCCAAGGCGCCGGCCGACCGCGGCAAGGGCGCGCCGCTGAGCTTCGGCAACCTCAGGCGCTGTCCGGGTGCGGCCGCGCCGCCGCCCGCCGACGGGTCGGCTCCCTTCGTCGACAGCGGGCCGTCCGCGAACGTCGACTGCGATCCCTCTCAGGTCGTGAGGCCGACGCCATGAGTCTCGGTCGCAAGCTCCTCGTGACGGTGGCCGTCGGCCTGCTCGTCGGCGTGCTCGTCGCGGCTGCCGGCGGTGGCGACGACGGCGGCGTCTATCGGGTACGCGCGGTGTTCGACAACGCGAGCTTCGTGATCCCCGGCGAGGACGTGAAGGTCGCGGGCGTCAAGGTGGGAGCGATCGACGATGTCGACGTCACCGAGGAGAACAAGGCCGCGGTCGTCCTGCGCATCGACGACGAAGCGTTCACGCCCTTCCGCAAGGACGCTCATTGCCAGATCCGGCTGCAGTCGCTGATCGGCGAGCAGTACATCGAGTGCGAGCCGACGAACGAGCGCAAGGAGGGCGAGCAGGTTCCGCCCGCGCTGCCGAAGATCGACTCCGGCGACGGCGAGGGGCAGTACCTGCTCAGCGTCGATCGCACGACGACCCCGGTCGCGGTCGACCTGATCAACAACATCACGCGCCTGCCGCAGCAGCAGCGGTTGCGGCTGATCCTCAACGAGCTCGGCGCCGGCGTGGCGAGCAACGGCCCGTCGTTGCGCGCCGCGGTCCGTCGCGCGAACCCCGCGCTGCGCGAGCTCGACGAGGTGATCAAGATCCTCGCCGACCAGGATCAGCTGCTCGCCCGTCTGGTCGACCAGTCCGACGCCGTGCTCGAGCCTTGGGCGCAGCGGCGCCAGCAGTTCGCGGGCTTCATCGACGAGGCGGGCGTCACCGCGGCGGCGACGGCCGAGCGGGGCGAGGACCTCGAGCGCAACTTCGAGCGGCTGCCGCGCTTCCTGCGCGAGTTCCCCGAGACCGCGGACGCGCTCGGCGACTTCGCCGACCAGTTCACGCCGGCGCTGCAGGAGCTGCACCGCAACGCCCCTGCGATCAACGAGACCATTCAGCGCACCGGGCCCTTCTTCAAGGCCGCCGATCCGGCGCTCAACAGCCTCGCCGACTTCGCAAAGCGCGGCCGGGCGGTGTTCCCGGCGATCAGGCCATTGGTGCGCGACGTCCAGGGGCTCAGCAAGCCGCTGAAGCCGACGGCGACCCGGGTGGCGGATCTGTTCGGGTCGGTCGACAAGACCGGCGGCGTCGAGGAGCTGATGCGGCTGCTGTTCTTCTACACCGGGACGACCAACGGCGAGGACGAGATCGGGCACTACCTGCGTACGGCTCTCCGGCTCGGCTGTCCGCAGCGCACCGGGCTCGTGACGGACGGCTGCGAGGCGACGTTCCTGCGTGAGCAGCAGAACGCGGCACCGGCCGAGGTTGCGGCCCAGGACGCCATGCTGGACTACCTGCTTGCGCCGCAGGAGAGTGGTCAGTGAACCCACGGCGCGCCAGCGGCCGGATGCTCTCCGGCAGCCCTGTGCTGATCGGCGCCGTGACCGTCCTGGTCACGATGGTGGCGGTCTACCTCTCCTACAACGCGAACGAGGGTCTGCCGTTCGTCCCCACCTATTCGCTGACCGCGGAGGTGCCGAACTCGGCCGGCCTGGTGCGCGGCAACGAGGTGCGCATGGGCGGCGCTCGGGTCGGCGTCGTCAGCGACATCGGCGCCAAGCCGCAGGACGACGGCACGGTGGTGGCGCGGCTCACCCTCGAGCTGGACCCGCACATCAAGCCGCTCCCGCGCGACTCGAGGCTGTTGATCCGCCCGCGCTCGGCCCTTGGCCTGAAGTACGTCGAGATCACCGAGGGCAGGTCCGACGACGGCTATCCCGAGGACGGCGTGATCCCGGAGACCGCCTCGGCCGTGCGGCCGGTCGAGATCGACGACTTCTTCAACATGTGGGACGACCCGACGCGGACCGGCAGCCGCGGCAACCTGATCGGCTACGGCGCGGGCTTCGCGGGACGGGGACAGGACCTCAACCGCTTCCTCGCCGGGCTGGAGCCGTTCGTGCGCGAGGCCGAGCCCGCGCTGCGCAACCTCTCCTCGCCCAAGACCGGCCTCGCGCGCCTGTTCCCCGCCTTCGAGCAGGCCGCGTCCGAGGTGGCGCCGGTCGCGTCGACGCAGGCGGCGCTGTGGGTGGCGCTCGACTCCACCTTCACGGCCTGGGCGTCGGTCTCCGAGCCGCTCAAGGAGGCGATCTCCGGTGGGCCGCCCGCGCTGGACGCCGCCATCGAGAACCTGCCGCGGCAGCGTCCGCTGCTGCGCGAGAGCGCTGAGCTCTTCCGGCGCTTCCGGCCCGCGCTCGCGAACCTCTCCGACGCGGCTCCGAACCTCGCGGTCGCGTTCCGCACCGGCACGCCGGCCCTGGAGCGCTCGCCCGCGCTCAACCGGCGCCTGATCCGTACGATCGACACCCTCCAGGAGTTCGGGGACGACGAGCGCGTGCCGCGAGGGCTGGCGCGGCTGACCCGGACCGTGAACCTGCTGCGGCCGCTGGTCGAGTTCGTCACGCCGGCCCAGACGGTCTGCAACTACGCCACCCTGGCGCTGCGCAACGGGGCGAGCGCGCTCTCCTACGCCGATTCGGTCGGCTCGATGCTCTGGCTCAACGGCATGGCCCTGCCCCAGGCGCCGGGCAGCGAGGCGGGCCCCTCCGCGGCTCCCGCCAACGGGCCGCTCGTCAGCCAGACTGCGAGCGCTCCGGGCCAATACGGACTGATCCGGAGCGGCACGGATCTCTACTCGATCTCCGGCGACAGCTTCTTGCACTCGAACCCGTACCCGAACAGCGCGGCGCCCGGGCAGGTCGGGGAGTGCGAGGCGGGCAACGAGAACTACGACGTCTTCGGCCTCAGGGACAAGCAGGCGATCGGAAACCTGCCGGGCGACCAGGGCACCTACAGCGAGCGCACGAAGAGGGACCTGCCGTGAGGGGATTCCGTGCAGGCGTCCATCCGGTGCGCGCAGGCGTGATCACGATCGTGCTGATCGCGATCGCGAGCTACTTCGCGTTCTCGAAGGACATCCCGTTCACGTCCACCTACAAGGTGCAGGCGGTGTTCGAGAACTCCAACCTGCTCGCGCCGCGCGCGCCGGTGCGGATCGCCGGGATCGACGTCGGCAAGGTCGTGAAGGTCGACCGCTACAAGGACACCCGCCTGGCGCTGGTGACGATGGAGATCACCGACAAGGGCCGGCCGATCCACGGCGACGCGACGATGAAGATCCGCCCGCGGCTGTTCCTCGAGGGCAACTTCTACGTCGACCTCGAGCCGGGCACCCCGAGCGTCGACGAGATCGACGACGGCGGCATGATCCCGGTCGCCCAGACGTCCACGCCCGTGCAGCTCGACCAGGTGCTCACGGCGCTGCAGACCGACACCCGCACGTCGCTGCAGAAGACGCTCAAGGGCCTGGGCGAGTCCCTCGGCTCGGAGCCGTCGGCCGCCGACGACGCCGACCAGGACCCGATCGTCCAGGGCCTCACCGGCGGCCAGGCGCTCAACCGGGCGCTCGAGCACAGCGTCGGCGCGTTGCGGGACTCGGCGATCGTCCAGGACGGGCTGCTGGGCGAGCAGGACCACGACCTCTCGCGCCTGATCAAGGGCGCGGCGCGGGCGGTGGGCGCCGTCGCCGACGACGAGGCCGCGCTGCGTGACTTCGTCAGCAACTTCAACACTACGGTGGCTACGACCGCTGCCAGGACGCCCCAGCTCGAGGAGTCGGTCAAGCTGCTCGGCCCGTTCGCCACCAACTTCAACAGGGGCCTCGACGCGCTCGATCGCGCCCTGCCGCCGACGCGCGCCTTCGCGCGCAATCTCCTGCCCGCCGTCCGCGAGACGCCCGCGACGATCGCCGCGGCGCAGCCCTGGCTGCCGCAGGCGACGGCGCTGTTCAGCCAGCAGGAGTTCGGCGGCCTGCTCGACGACCTCGCGCCGGCGACCAAGCAGGCAGCCCGCCTGGCCCACGAGAGCCGGCAGTGGCTGCCCAAGATCGACGACTTCAACCGCTGTGCGCTCGAGGTGCTGATCCCGACGTCGAAGGTCAAGGTCGACGACGGGGCGTTCTCGGCCGGCGTCGAGTCCTACAAGGAGTTTTGGTCCTCGATGGTCGGGCAGGCCGGCGAGGGGCAGGGCTTCGACGGCAACGGCTGGTTCCTACGCGCAGCAGCGCCCGGTGGTGCCATCCCGGTCAAGACTGGGAAGACCAATATCGACAGGGCGTCGCAAGTCGCGAACTTCACGTCCCCACCGCAGCGCACGCGTCCCGCCTTCCCATCGGCCGGTCCGCCGCCGCTGCAGCGTGGCCGCGCTTGCCATAAGAACCCCGTGCCGGATATCAACGGCCCAGCTTCGATCGGACCCGCCGACGGCTCGCGTTCGAATGCGGCCGCCCCGCCGCTCTACGGGTCCTCCTCGGCGGTCGCCTCGTCGCTTCCGAGTGCCGCCCAGGTGATCGCCAATCCCGGTCCCGGGTTGGTTCCGCTCACGGAGGTGAGCCCATGAAGCGGGCTGCCCTCATGCGCGCGCTGCGCGCCAACGCGGTCGCGGCGGGCGCGCTGATCGGCGTCGTGCTGCTCGCCTCGGTGGTCGGCGGCTACATCCTCGCCAACCAGCGGCTGAACCCGCCCGCCTGGATACCGGTGGTGGGGGAGTCGTTCTACAACCTCCGCGTGCAACTCGACACGGGTCAGGGCATCCTCCCGGGCCAGGGCCAGGCGGTGAACGTCTCGGGCGTGCGCGTCGGGGACATCGCCAGCGTCGACCTCGTCGACGGCAAGGCGGTCGCGACGCTCAACATCGAGGAGAAGTACGGGAAGCGCGTGTACCCGGACGCGACGCTGCTGCTGCGGCCGAAGACGGGCCTCAAGGACATGGTCCTGGAGCTCGACCCCGGCACTCCCCAGTCCGGTCCGAAGCTCGAGAGCGGCGCGCTGGTCGAGAACAGCTCGACCCAGACGGACGTCAACGTCGCGGACTTCCTCGCCAGCCTCGACGGCGACACGCGCGACTACCTCAAGCTGCTGCTGGCCGGCGGCGGCCAGGCGCTCGGCGACGGTGGCGGCCGCGATCTCGCCAACGCCTTCCGGCGCTTCGCGCCGCTGTCCCGTGACGCGGCGAAGGCCTCGCGGCTGGTGGCCAAGCGGCGGGTGAAGATCCGGCGCGTGATCTCGAACTTCTCGAAGCTCGCCACGACGCTGGGCGAGCACGATCAGCAGCTGGCCCGCTTCGTCAATGCCAGCTCCTCGGTGTTCGGTCGCTTCGCCAACCAGAACCAGAACCTGGCTTCCACGATCGAGCTGCTGCCGGCGGCGTTGCGGTCGGGCAACGAGGCGCTGACGAAGGTCACCCGTCTCGGCAACGTCGCCGAGACGACGCTCGGCGAGCTGCAGCCCACCGCCAAGGCGCTGGGTCCGGCGCTCGAGCAGCTGCAGCCGTTCTTCCGCAACACGGTCGCGCCGATCCGCGACCAGCTGCGGCCGTTCGCACGCGAGGCCCGGCCGACGGCCGCGGCGCTCGTCCCGGCAACGCGGGACTTCGCCGACTCGACGAGCGAGCTGCACAAGTTCACCAACGTGCTCAACGCGCTCGTCAACGAGCTCGCCTATGACCCGCCGGGCAAGGGCGTCGGCAAGGAGAGCTACCTCTTCTTCGCGCCCTGGGCGGCGCACAACACGAACTCGATGGTTTCGCAGCAGGACGGTGTAGGGCCGTTGCGTCGCGGGGTGGTCTTCATTGGCTGCAGCCAGCTCAACCTGCTCGACAGCATTGCCAAGGGAGGCCGCAATCCGCAGTTGACGGCGCTAGTGACGCTGCTGAATATTCCCAATGGCGCCCAGGCCGGCTGCCCGTCCAGCGGAGACGGCCAATGATCAAGCAGGCTCCAAAGCTCTGGCAGCTGCTGCTGATGGCGGGCTTCGTGCTGTCCTGCTTCGGCGTGCTGCTCTACCTCTGGCTCTCCTTCGGCGGTACCTCGCCGCTGGCGGCGAAGGGGTATCGCTTCCACATCTACTTCCCCGAGGCCACCCAGCTGGCCCAGCAGGCCGACGTGCGCATCTCGGGCGTGCCGGTGGGCAAGGTCGTCAAGATCGAACGCGGAACCGAGAACGGCACCGACACGACGATTGAGCTGCAGAGCCGCTATGCGCCCGTGCCCCGTGACGCTCGGGCCATCCTGCGCACGAAGACCCTGCTCGGCGAGACCTACGTCGACCTCTCGCCCGGGAATCGCAGCAAGGGGACGCTGCCCGAGGGCAATGCGCTGCCGCGTGCGGCGGTGGCGGACACGGTCGAGCTCGACGAGATCTTCCGCAGCTTCGACGCGCCGACGCGCAAGGCGTTCCAGACGTGGATGCAGTCGTCCTCGGCGGCCGTCGCGGGACGGGGCGCCGACATCAACGCCACGCTCGGCAACCTGCCGGCCTTCGAGGCCAGCGCCGAGCAGATCCTGCGCCAGCTCAACGCCCAGTCGGGGGCGGTTACCAAGGCGATCTCCTCGACGGCAGACGTCTTCGACGCGCTCAGCGAGCGAGAGGGACAGCTGCGCACGCTGGTGACGGGGTCGAACCGCCTCTTCCAGGTCACCGCCGCGCGCAACCAGCAGCTCGCACAGATCTTCCGCGAGCTGCCCCGCTTCGAGCGCGAGAGCCGCCTGACGCTCCCGCGCCTGACGGAGTTCAGCGACGCGGCGCTGCCGACCGTCAAGCAGCTGCAGCCCGCCGCGACCGCGGCGGCGCCGCTCTTCGCGGCGCTCAACGAGGCCAGCGGAGACTTCCGAACCTTCTTCACGACGCTCGGTCCCGTGATCGACGCGTCGCGTCGCGGCGTGCCGGCGCTCGAGCAGACGCTGGCGCAGGTTCCGCCGCTGCTGGACGACTTCCAACCCTTCCTCAGCAACCTCGACCCGATCGTTCGCTACCTCGGCCTCAACAAGCGCGAGATCACCGCGCTGCTGGGGAACTTCGTCGGCGCCACGGCGGGACGGGACACCAATGCGAACCAGACGCACTACGTTCGTGCGACCGCGCCACTGGGTCCGCAGTCGCTGTCGTTCCTCCCGCGCCCGCTCGGCTCGAGCCGCAGCAACGCCTATGGCGTGCCCGGGGTGTCGGACCGGCTGGCCACGGGCCTTCCCGTCTACGACGGCCGCCAGTGTGGCAAGGGCGATCCGATCTCCCTGCCGATCGACCCGGCGGACGTCGCACCGCCGCCGGCGCTCGTGGAGACGGCGAAGAGCGGTCCGCCGGCGGAGAGGAACAAGGCCAGGACGGAGCTGCGGCAGTACCGGAACTCGATCGAGGCGCTCGTGCTGGACCAGGCGTTCCGCACGAATCCGGGTCCGAATCCAGGAACCGTCGACACTCGCAACGTCGTCAATCCGCAGGACCGCAACGTCGCCCGCACCGGCTGCACCCAGCAGGAGCTCTACCCGGGCTACGGCACCAGCTTCCCGCAGCTCCGCGTAGAGCCCTGAGTCCTTCACCAACGCCGTCGTCTTGAGCGGTTGACTTTGCTTGAGCCGTCAGGTAGATTGCCGCGCAAGGACTCGGACTCTGCCATACAGCGAGATTTGGCCGGCGCTCTCAACGGCGCCGGCCAACTCCGCTCCCGGTCCGACTGAAACGGTTAGTAGATATTGAGCGAAAGAACCCGGCCCGCTAGGGCCATTTCTTCGTTCTTGCGATTGCGGAAACGGTCTCGTTTCCATATAGTGGGGGCCTGCGGGAGAGGCTGTGAGACAAACGTCCCGCTCGTGACCGGCCACGGGGCTTCCTCTCCTGCTCCCGTCGCCACAAGGGGAACGAGCGAAGACGGCGTGGGGGCATTCCCCTTCCCTCTCCTCCACGCTCGGTGCGACCGGGGCCGGCGCCTACAGGGAGCTTGGCCCCGGTCGTGTCATTCCGCGCGGCTGAGTGCGAGCTCGGCAAGTGGGCTCGGCTTGGCCAGGTAGTAGCCCTGGGCGTAGTCGACGCCCATCAGCCGCAACAGCTCGAGCGTCTCCGCGTCCTCGACGAACTCCGCGATCGTGCGCCGTCCAAGACCGCGGGCGATGTCGACGACGGCCTTCACGACCAGCTGGTTGGTGCGGCTGGTGAGCAGATCCTTGACGAACTCGCCGTCGATCTTGAGGTAGTCGAAGCTCAGGTGCTTGAGGTAGTAGAACGAGGCGAAGCCGGCGCCGAAGTCGTCGAGGGCGAACTCGCAGCCCAGGCGTGCCAGCTCGTGCGCGAAGCGCTTCGCGCGATCGATGTTGACGATCGCCGCCGTCTCGGTGATCTCGATGCAGAGCCCGGCGGCATCCGCGCCGGAGGCCTCCAGCTCGGCGGCGATCAGCCCCGGCAGCTCGGGATCCATGACGGACTTCGCCGACAGGTTGATCTCGAAGCAGACGTCGCTGCCGGCCCGCTGCTGCTCGGCCAACAGCTCGAGCGCGCGCTCGACGACGAAGCGGTCGATCTCCTGGACGAGATCGAAGCGCTCGGCGATCGCGAGGAAGCTCGCGGGCGGGATCACGTCGCCGTGCTCGCCGAGCATGCGCACCAACAGCTCGTAGCGTGGCCTGGGATCGTCGTTGAGCGACACCACCGGCTGGGCGTACAGCACGAAGCGCCGCTGCTCGAGCGCCTCGCGGATGCGCTCGGCCCATGTCATGCGCGCCTGCATGCGCTCCTGGCGCTCCTCGCCGGGCTGGTAGGCCACCGCGCGCCCGCGGCCGGCCTCCTTGGCGTCGTACATCGCGATGTCCGCCTCGACCAGCAACTCCTCCGCCGACAGCTTCGAGCTGGCGTCGAACGGCGCGACGCCGACGCTCGCCGTCACCGTGGCCCGCCGGCCGCCCCAAACGGCCGGGTCGAGCGCGCGGATCGCGACGAGCAGGCTCTCGGCGACTCTCATCGCCTCCGCGGCATCGGCGCGGGGAAGCAGCACGGCGAACTCGTCGCCGCCCAGCCGAGCGAGCACGTCGGTGCGTCGCAGGCGCGTGCGCAGCGCGGTGCCGACGCTGGCGATCAGGTCGTCACCGGCGGAGTGGCCGAGCGAGTCGTTGATGTACTTGAAGTTGTCGAGGTCGATCGCCAGCACGACCGCGCGTGACCCGTAGCGCTCGGCGGTGGCCAGCTCGCGGGCCAACTCCTCCTCGAAGCGGCGGCGGTTGAAGAGGCCCGTCAGCGCGTCGTGGTCGGCGAGGTACTGCAGCTGGCCCTCGAAGCGCTTGCGCTCGCTGATGTCCTCGATCTGCGAGATGAAGTAGAGCGGCTGCTCGTCGCCGTCGCGCACCAGCGAGACGCTCAGCCGCGCCCACAGCAGCTGGCCGTCGGAGCGGTAGTAGCGCTTGTCGATGCGGTAGGTCCGCAGCTCGCCGGCCAGCACGCCCTCGACGAGCTCGAGGTCTGCCTGCAGGTCGTCCGGATGCGTGAGCTCCTGGAAGCTCAGGCGCGTCAGCTGCTCGTGCGAATAGCCGAGCAGCTCGCAGAGCTGGCGGTTGACGCGAAGGAAGCTGCCGTCCGGCGCCACCAGCGCCATGCCGATCGGCGCCTCCTCGAAGACGTTGCCGAAGCGCTGCTCGGCCTCGTCGAGGCGGCGAGCAAGCTGCTTGGGGCTGGACTGGGGAACTGCCACGTCACCCTCATGATCGGCATGGGGCGGCGACAGGTTGAACGGTCAGACCAGCTCGAGACGCTCTTCGAACATGACCTCGCCCTCGAGCGTGCGGTGCACCGGGCACTTGGCCGCGATCTGCATCAAGCGCTCGCGCTGCTCCTCCGGCAGCTCCTTCGGCAGGCGGACCTCCATGGTGAAGCGCGTGGGGGAGCCCCGTTGCGCGGGCTCGTAGTCGACCTCGACCTCCACGTCGTCCACGTTCCAGCCCTTGCGCCGCGCGTACATCTGCATCGTGATCGCCGTGCACGAGGCCAGCGAGGCCGCCAGCAACTCCTGGGGGCTCGGGCCGTCGTCGTGCCCGCCATGGTCCTTCGGCTCGTCGGCGACGACGCTGTGCCCGCGCACTGCGACGTCGTTGTGCAGCGCGCCGTGGCGGCCGCGCGAGATCGCCTTCATCCACGCCCCTCGAACAGCTCGGGATCGGCCTCGTCGGCGAAGCGGGCCATCGCGAACAGGGCGTCGGACAGCCGGTTCAGATACGTGAGCACGGTGCTGTCGGCGAGCTCCCCGGCGTGCGCGAGCGCGCTCACGCGTCGCTCGGCGCGTCGCACCGTGGTGCGCGCGACGTCCAGCTGGGCCGAGAGCGCGGTGCCGCCCGGGATCACGAACTTGGGCGGCAGGTCGACGCGCTCCATGTAACGGTCGATCACCTCCTCGAGGCGCTCGGCCATCCGGGGGGTCACCTTCGAGACGCCCGGTTCCAGCCGGTGCGCCGCCTCGGGTGCCGTCGCCAGCTCGGCGGCCGCGACGAAGAGCTCGTTCTGCAGGCGCAGGACGTCGTCCCACAGCTCGCTGCCGCGCTCCGCGCTCGCGCGGCAGACCCCGAGCGCCGAGGCCGCCTCGTCGAGCGACCCGTAGGCCTCGGGCCGGCCGTCGAACTTCGACACCCGCCCGCCGTACCAGAGGCCGGTGGTGCCGTCGTCGCCCTTGCGCGTGTAGATCTTCATCGCAGCAGGTTGAAGACGAGCCCCGTCGGGATCTTGGGGTAGAAGTAGGTCGACTTCGGCGGCATCGACTCGCCCGCCTCCGCGACTTCCTGCACCTGCTCGACCGGGGTTCCGCGCATGAAGAAGCCGGCGTCGACGCGGCCGCTCTCGACGCTTTCGCGCGCGTGCTGGAGGCTCTTGGAGTAGTCCAGCCCCACGAGGTGCGAGATGTCGTCCTCGGTCATCCCCAGGGCGCCCTTGAGGATCAGCGCTTCGAGCACGGCGGTGTCGAGCCGTCGATAGGGGGCGGGCATGCCCTCGAGCGCACGGTCGGCGATCGCCTGGTCCTTGAGCGTCACCCGGTAGGGCTTGCGGTGGAAGCTGTCCATGTAGCCGAAGGAGACGCCGTTCTCGCCCGCTGGCGGCTCGAGCTCGGAGGCGTCGATCTCGCGCACGTCGAAGTCGCGCATGAGCACGTCGCGGATCGCTTCCTGCTTGGCGCGATCGTCCTTGAGCCCGGTCAGGAGCCGATGGGTCGGAAAGACGGTCAGGCCCTCGTCCGCGAGCGAGCAGAGGAACATCAGCACGTAGCGGTGCCCGCCCTCGCCGCCGACCTCCTCGGCATAGACGCGCGCGGTCTCGTAGCGATGGTGCCCGTCGGCGATCAGCAGCTCGGCATCGCTGAGCGGTCCCTCCAGCGCCGCGATCTGATCCGGGTCGGAGACGCGCCAGAGCGTGTTGCGGGTGCCTTCGTGGTCGTCGACGACGGCGAAGGCGTCGTCGTGGGTGATGCGCTCGAGCGCCTCGGTGGCCAGGCCGTCGGGGTCGGAGAAGAGGCTGAAGATGGGGGAGAGGTTCGCCTGGGTGGCGCGCGTCAGCCGCAGCCGGTCCTCCTTCGGACCGGGATGCGTGCGCTCGTGGGGGCGGATGCGCCCGGCGCCGTAGTCCTCCACGCGCACGCGCGCGAAGAAGCCGGTGCGGCTGCGCTGGCTGCCGTCCGGAGCGGTGTAGCCCTGGCGCAGCGCCCAGATCGCGGGCTCGTCCTCGTGGACGAGCGCGCCCCGCGCGAGCCAGCCGTCCATGACCTGCCGCGCGTGCGCGTACGAATCGCCGCCCTCGGGGTCGCGAGGGAGGTCGATCTCGACGACGTTGTAGGGGCTGTTGGCCGCAAGCTGCGCGCGCAGCTCGTCGTCGATCACGTCGTAGGGAGGCGAGATCACGGACTCCAGCGAGCCGGCCACAGATGGGTCATATCGCAGGGTCTGAAGGGGGCGGACGTCGGCCATGAGCGGGCCACCCTAGCGCGGCCGGCCACCGCGACGCGCACTAGACTCGATCTGCGTCGGGGCGTGGCGCAGCCTGGTAGCGCATCCGCTTTGGGAGCGGAAGGTCGCTGGTTCGAATCCAGTCGCCCCGACTCGTTTGGCCGCCGCGACGCTCAGGCGTCGCGGCGCAGCGGGATCACGTTTGCCGCCGGCGCGTCGAGGCCGCGCTGGTAGGCGATCGCGACCGCCTCGGCACGGCTGCGTGCCGGCAGCTTCTCCAGGATGTGCTCGATGTGCTTGCTGACGGTCTTCGGCGAGATCACCAGCCGCTCGGCGATCTTGGCCTGGTCGAGCCCGATCGCCAGCAGTTGCAGCACCTCGAGCTCGCGACGCGTGAGATCGCCACGCCGCTCACCGACCGGATGGCGCTCCGGCGCCGGCATCACCCGACGCAGGACCGCCATCACACGTGCCAGCAGCTCGCTGCCGGACAACGGCTTGGCGAGATAGTCGTCGGCACCGAGCAACAGCCCGGCGACCTTGTCAGATGGTTCGGTGCGGTCGCCAGACGTGAAGATCACCGCGATGGCCTCGCCGAACTCGTCCTTGAGCTCTCGACAGACCTCGTAGCCGGAGATGTCCTCCAGTCGTACTTCCAGGATGACGAGCTGTGGGTGGTTGCGGCGAGCGGCTACGAGAGCCTCCTCGCCGCCGGCGTACGTCTCGGTGTGCCAGCCTCCACGCCTCAGCAGCCTCTCGGCGAAGCTGCGCTGCTCAGCATCCGGGTCGACGACCATGATTGGCGTCGCAACCGTTGCAGCTTGTTGGAATCCGTTCACTCTTCCCCCAGAAACGGCGCTGTATTCAATCGCGTCGATCAGCCTAACCGCTCAGGGGGACTCGATCAAGGGCATTTTTAGCCTATCGATGCCCAATCGACAACTATGGAGATCGCTTTCCCTAGGGTCTGGGCGCGAGATGAGCGCCACTGCAGCCGATTTCGTAGCCGACAGCACTGTTGCACCACTTGGCGGCGGGCGCTACACCGCGCAGGCATCAGGCGCGTGGTTTGGGCCAATCGCACCCAATGGAGGCTTCCTCGCTGGTCTGCTCGTGCGGGCCATGTCGGCGGAGCTCGCCGCCGACGATCGCGGACCTCGATCGCTGACCGTCCATTTCCTGCGTCCGCCGGCCGAAGGGGCGCTGGAACTGGAGATCGAGGTCGAGCGGGCGGGGCGCAGCGCAAGCTCGCTGACGGGTCGGATCCTCCAGGAAGGCCGGCTGATGGCGCTCGCGATCGGCACCTGGACCCAGCGCTACGACGGCGCGCTGGAGTGGCCCCTGCCCGCCCCCGCCGTGCCGGCGCCCGACGAATTGCCCTCAGCCGAGCTGGGACCGTCGGCGCCGCGCATGTTCAGGCAGCTCGACGTGCGTCGCGTCTTCGGCTCCGTCCCCTTCGGCGGCGGCGACGAGGCCCTCACCGGCGGCTGGATTCGCACGCGCGTGCCGCAGCCGCTCGACGACGCGTTGCTCGCCCTGCTCACCGACGCATGGTTTCCCTCCGTCTTCACCCGGCTGTCGGCGCCCTCGCCGGCGCCGACGATCGACCTCACGATCCACTTTCGCGACCGTCTGCCCGACGATCCGCACCCCTGGGTGCTCGGCCGCTATCGATCGCAGGCGGCGATCGACGGCTTGTTCGAGGAGGACGGCGAGCTGTGGAGCGCCGACGGACGGCTGCTCGCCCAGTCGCGTCAGCTGGCGCTGCTGCCGCTCGCGACGCCCTAGCGGGATACGCTCGACATGCGCGCATGTCGAGCCGGTTGAAGCAGATCTCGCTGGCTGCACTGATGGGCTTCCTCGCCCTCAACGTCTGGACGGGGAGTCCGCTGCTGGCGCTCTGGATCGGCTCGCGGGTGCAGGGCGAGGGGCCGCCCTCGATGGGAGCCGTCGTGACCGTGATCGTCGCCCTGATCGCGATCAGCTGGGTGCTCTATCAGGCGCTGAAGGCGACCGGGCGCGCCTACGACGACCTCACCGGACACACGCCGACGGTGCGCGCGCACCAGCCGTGGCTGCGCAGCATGCGCGACGAGCGGCCCGAGTATGCGGACGAGAGGCAGCCGGCGTCGGCGACCGAGCGGATCGTGGTCTTCACCGTGGTGATCGCCGCGGCGGTCTTCGAGGTCTGGTTCTTCTTCTTCTCGGGTTCGTCGATCGGCGCCAACTAGCGCTAGCGCGCGAGCCGCGGGCGTGGCGGCTGGGCGAACATGCGCCAGACCGCGGCCTCGGTTGCCTGCTCGACCGCGAGACCGCTGGCGCTGGCGGTCGAGTCGACGAGCGTGGCCAGGCGGGGCAGGGACGGAAACGAGCTCAGCACCACGACGTTGCGTACGCGTACGGCGAGCGGACGCTCCTCGACCCAGAGGATCGACAGCGGCGGCACGGACACCGGGCGACCGGAGCGCGGGTCGGTCGTCGGCGGACTCGGGCGCAACTCGACCTCGAGTTGTCCACGCGTCAGCGACTCGCCACGGAGGAAGGAGCGAACGATGCGCTGCTCGCCGATCACCCCTCGACCCTAGGCACGACCAGCCGAATTCGCCACTGGATCATCCGTCTATCAGCCTTCGCCTGAGCGCCCCGACCAGGACTCGAACCTGGGACAAGCGACTTAGAAGGTCGCTGCTCTATCCGACTGAGCTACCGGGGCCTAGGCTGTAAGCGTACGCCGAAATACGGCCGTTGCCGTAAGCCGGTTCTGTCCGGCGTGAGCGGCATCGTCGCCGGTCTCGGATGCCGCACGAGCACGCCGCGCGCTTCGCCCTCCCCGCCGATCGCCACTACCTCGTGGATCATCACGTCTGGGCGCAGCTCGAAGACGACGTCGTGGCCGTCGTCGGGGTGACCGCGCCGCTGCGCGAGGTGCTCTACGCGACGCCGGCGATCGAGGTCTGGGCGGTCGACCGGATCGAGGCCGGCGGACCCTTGCTGACGGCCGAGGGGCGGGGTGGCCGCACGGTCGTGGTCGCCTCGCCCGTGACGGGTGCGCTGATCGAGGTCAACCCGTTGCTCGAGCGTGCCGGGCACACGCTGATCACCCAGCCCTATCGCAACGGCTGGGTGGCACGCATCGCGGTGGAGCGCTGGGAGCGCGACGCGTCTGCGATGGCCGGTGCCTCGGGGTATCGCAAGGCGGTCGAGGTGGGGCTGGGCGTCGCGGGCCGAGAGGAGTGCTTCTCCCGCGTGCTGCTGTAACGGCTTGTAGAACTTTCCTACACAGGACGTGTAGTATTGGTCGCCCCGAGCACGAGGCGACCATGGCGGCATCGACGACAGGCGACCTGAGCACCCCCGCAGGGTTCGCGGGCGCGTTCCGCGAACACGCCAGGCCTGCCTTCTCCGCGGCGGTCCGCGTGCTCGGGGACGCTGCCGCCGCCGAGGACGTCGTCCAGGACGTCTTCCTCTCGATCTGGCGCCAGCCGGCGAAGTTCGACGCCCGGCGAGGCTCGTTGCGCACCTACGTCGCGATGATGGCCCGTAGCCGGGCGCTCGACCGGCTGCGGACGCGTGGCGCCCGCGAGGCCGCCGTCCAGCGCCTTCAGCACGAGCTGGACCTCGGCGTCCGCAGTGCGGAGCCCCTCGAGGAGGCGGTGCTGCGGCGCGACGGCGCCCACCGTGCGCTGAGCGTCGTGCGCGAGTTGCCGGCGCCCCAGCGAGAGGCGCTGGCCCTGAGCTTCGCCGGAGGCTTGTCCGCGCGCGAGATCGCGGTGGCGACCGGCGTGCCGCTCGGGACCGCGAAGAGCCGGTTGCGCCTCGGCCTCGTGAAGGCGCGCGAGCTGCTCGAGCCCGAGGCTGCCTAGCGGCGAGCGCGACGGGCGCGCGTCGCGCTCATGCGACGCGTCGCCTGTAGGCTCACGCGCGATGGCTACTTCGCTCGTCACCGGCGGTGCCGGCTTCCTCGGGTCGCATCTCTGCGATCACCTGCTCGAACGCGGGGACCGGGTCGATCTGCGTCGACAGCCTCGACACCGGCTCGCTGCAGAACATCAGCCATCTGCGCGATCCGCAGCGCTTCCGCTTCGAGATGGTCGACATCACGAGCCACTACGAGATCGACGAGCCGATCGACGTCGTCTTCCACATGGCGTCGCCGGCGAGCCCGATCGACTACGCGCGGCTGCCGTTGCACACCCTCAAGGTCGGCGCGTACGGCACCCACAACACGCTCGGCCTGGCCAAGAAGCACCGTGCGCGCTTCCTGCTCGCCTCGACCTCGGAGGTCTACGGCGATCCGCTCGTGCATCCGCAACCCGAGAGCTACTGGGGCAACGTCAATCCGATCGGCCCGCGCGGTGTCTACGACGAGGCCAAGCGCTACGCGGAGGCGCTGACGATGGCCTACCTGCGCCAGCAGGGCGTGGACACCTGCATCGTGCGCATCTTCAACACCTTCGGTCCCAAGATGCGGCCCAACGACGGCCGCGCGATTCCAACCTTCCTGCGCCAGGCGCTCGACCGACAAGCCGCTGACGGTGTTCGGCGACGGGTCTCAGACGCGCAGCTTCTGTTACGTGGCCGACATGGTCCGGGGACTGGTGGCGCTCACCGAGTCGGATGTGCACGAGCCGGTGAATCTGGGCAATCCAGATGAGATGTCGCTGATCGAGATGGCCAAGCTCGTCGTCGAGCTGAGCGGTTCGAGCTCGGAGATCGTCTACGAGGCGTTGCCGGTCGACGATCCCCAGGTGCGCCAGCCAGACATCACCCGCGCGCGAGACCTGCTCGGCTGGGAGCCGCACGTCGACGTGCGCGAGGGCCTGATGCAGCACGATCGAGCACTACGGCACCGTGCTGGGAGAGGCAGTCGCGCGGTGAGCTCGCCCGAGGCGAAGAACCTCGAGGTGATCTCCAAGGCGATCGATCAGCACAACACCAGCTGCGATTGGCCGGCCGTGGCGATCGAGATGAATCCGTTCGAGGTCGAGCGTCTCGGCTGGGACGAGATTCGTGGCCTGCCGATCCGCCCGAACCCCGACCTCGGGACCGGATCCTTCCGCGTCGTCTGCGCACGCGAGCAGGGCGAGCTGCCGGGCGAGGAGGTCGAGGCGGTCGCCGAGCAGCCGGCCCCCTCGGTGCCCGTCGAAGTGCCCGAGCCGGCCATCCGCTAGCCGGGTCGCGCGGCGCCGGGCCGCTGCTACATTCCAGCAGCGCCCGACATGTCGTCGGACGCTGCTTGGTGGGTGTAGCTCAGTCGGTAGAGCTCCTGGTTGTGGTCCAGGCGGTCGCGGGTTCGAGTCCCGTCACTCACCCCTCGTGAAGCCCGCTCCCAGAGCGGGTTTCTGTGTTCTAGGAGAGCGCGGGGGGGGCTGACCACACCTCAGTTCGCGCCCGCTCCTGCGCGCTCGAACACGCGTTCAATCGTACGAGCGAGCCGAGCTCAGAACCGGAGTGGTGCTAGCGGACGCGGAACAGCTCGATGCCGGCTTTGTGGTTTGGGGCTGCCGTGAGCCGTGCGTCGCAGGTGATGAGTCGTGTGTCGAGGGTCTCGGCGAGGGCGACGAAGGTGGCGTCGTAGGCGGTGAGGTTGTGGCGGAGCTGCCAGATGCGGTCGCTGAGGGGCTGGTGGGGATAGCGGGTGAGGGCGAGGTCGGCGAAGTCGGTGCGGGCGTCGGTGGCGCGGTCTTCCGTGAGTTGGCCGGCGATGGTCATGCGGCGGAGGGCGTGAAGGAACTCCGTGTCGATGAGGTGGGGGGCGTGCAGGTCGCCGTCGTCGGTCAGGCGCTCGAGTAGACCGGGCGGGGGGTCACTGGCGGTGAGCGCCGCGAGGATGGCTGAGGTGTCGACGACGAGCAAGCGGGGCTACTCACGGTCGCGTCCGTCGCGGACCGCGGCGACGATCGCCTCGGTGCTCGTTCCACCAGCGCGAGAGCGGGCGCGGGCGAGCACGTCGGCAACCGGGGGGTGCTGGGTGACGCGCTCGAGTTCGCCGAGGGCGTAGTCGGAGAGAGAGACGCCGGCGGCTGCCGCGCGGGTCCGAAGCGCCTGGTGGACCTCCTCGGGGACGTTGCGCACCTGGATCGTCTTCATCCAGGCAGCGTAGCAACTTGCGTGTGTCACACCCAATTTGCACCCAAGCTATATGACGGTCTGGACCTAGGCGGTCGCGGGTTCGAGTCCCGTCACTCACCCCTCGACGTCGTCAGCTGCTCTGCGGCGCCGGCTCGTACGTGATCTTCGGGTTCTCGTGCGAGCGCGCGGTGTAGAAGAAGAGGTTGTCGACGACCGGGACCGTGGTGGTCTCGGGACCGACGCGCAGGTGGGCCTTGCGGACGCCGTCGGGCGCGACGCCGACGATCAGCTGCTTTGTCATCGAGCCCCAGTTGGCGCCGCCGCCCTTGATCTGGATGAAGGTTCCGACCACGCCCTTGGTCAGGGCGTCCTTGGTCAGCGCGCACTTGAGGTTGACTCTGTGCGTCGCGTAGTTGTGCGCGACGATGCACATCAGCTGGTCGGCGGGTGCGAACCAGAACTTGCCGTACTTGGGGTCGACCTTCACCGGGATGCTCTTCGCCAGCTTGGGATTCATGCCGTAGATGGGCTTGCCCATGACTCTCAGCGACTTGGCCGGCATCCCGTCGGGCTCCGAACGCAGCAGCCCGATCAGCTCGCGCTCCTCCGGCTGGGCTTCCTGGATGATCGGAACCGTAGTGCCGTCGTAGCCCGGGTCGGTCGGGTCCGTGGACTTGGTTGCCTGCTTCGCTGGCTTGGAGGCCGGTTGAGCATGCGCCGCCTGACTACCGCCGTCGTCATCGTCGCTGTCGGCTACCTGCCAGACGGCGATCGCGCCGACGACGACCAGCGCGAGGACCAGGGGGATGACGAGGCGACGTCTGGATGTGTTGGTGTTGGAGTCGGTCATGCTCATTGCTCACTAATAGCAGACTGATTCCAATCGAATCTAAGTGGTTTGTAATTCTAGGGACGGGCACCCTCTGCAGCGGCTGTAGTCGAGTCCGGATCAGGCCGCCGCGGGCGCGGGGAGCGGGAACAGCGTCAGGAAGCGCTCGACGGCGGCTCGGTCGCCCTCCACCGAGACGTCGCCGGCGCGCGTGGCCTCGGCGAGCGTGCGGTGGCCGTGCAGCAGCGCGAGCAGCGTCGGTGCGTCGGTCTCGATCGTGGCGTTCGGCGTGGCCGGCTCGCCGCGCCCGGCGACGATCTCGCCCGCGACGATCTCGACCTGGAAGCGGTCCTCGCCGAGCTCGAGCTGGATGCGGGCGGCGAAGCCCTCGGCGAGGTTGGGGTCGAACAGCGTGCGCAGCGAGACGATGTGCGAGTCGATGCTCATGCCCATGCCCTCGGCGGGGGGCGTGGCGTTCGCTCCGCCCCAGCGGCCGAGCTCGATGAGGACCGGCTCGAGGGCTTGGCCCTTGGGGGTGAGCTCGTAGACCTGCGAGGCCGCGGGCGGGGGAAGCTTGCGCTTCTCGATCACGTCCGCCGCTTCGAGATCGCGCAAACGCTGGGAAAGGACGTCGGGGGAGAGGTGGGGCAGGCCGGCGCGGATGTCGGTGAAGCGCTTGGGGCCAAGCAGCAGCTCGCGCACGATCATCAACGCCCAGCGCTCGCCGACCGTGTCGAGGGCGCGAGCGATGCCGCACGCATCGCCGTAGGTCCGCTTGGTCGCCATCGTGTCCCCCTACTGTTCGTCAGTCAGTTCTACCATCTAGTTGGAAAGTCCAACTTGATGATAAGACTAGCGGACTGTCACGCCGACCGTAGAGGAAGCCCAAACGCCTCGCGCCGCGCCTCGGGCACGAGCGCGAGGTAGTCCGGATGGCGCTCGATGAAGGCGCGCACGAACGGGCAGAACGGCAGCACCGGCGTCCCGTCGGCGCGCACGTCGTCGAGCGCGGCGCGAATCAGCTGCGAGGCGAGACCGTGGCCCTCGAAGCGCGGATCGATCTCGGTGTGGGTGAACGCGACCGAGTGGTGATGGCGCTCGTAGGCGGCGAAGCCGGCCAGCTCGCCGTCGACGGTGATCTCGTAGCGGCTGCGCTCGGGCGCGTCATGGACCTCGGTCGGCATCGCGGCCATTGTGCCGCAGCGCGCAGGCCGCTTTATCGTCGCTGTCGTGTCCGTGGCCACCGATCGTCCCAGCGGCGCCGTCTCGGTGCAGCGCGTGGCGCTGCCGGGGAGCGTCCCCGCCGGTCACGAGGCGCTGCTCGTCTGCGGTGATCGACGTCCGTTCGCGCTCAGCGGTCGCTGGGCGGGGGCGCGGGCGCTGGTGGGCTCGGCACCGCTCTGCATCGCGCGCGCGGGCGACGACCCGTTCGCGCTGCTCGCCGCCACCGGGGCGCCGCCGGCCGAGGTGCCGCCGGGGTTCGTCGGCGGCGGCTGGGTCGGGTACCTCGGCTACGGCCTTGCACGGCGGCTGGAGATCCTGGGCGCCCCGCCGCCCGAGCGCGAGTCGCTGCCGCCGTTCGCGCTGGCCTGGTATGACCACCTGCTGCGCCTCGACGCCGAAGGGCAATGGTGGTTCGAGGCGCTTTGGACGCCCGAGCGCGCCCAGGCGCTGGAGTTGCGCCTCGAGCTGCTGCGCGGCCGCTTGGAGACCGGGATCGAGCAGCCCCTGGGGGTCCGGACCAAGCCTTGGCGGGCCGAACCGTCGCCGGCCGGGCATGCTCGCGCGGTCGCCGCCTGCCGGGAGCGGATCGCTGCTGGCGACCTCTATCAGGCGAACCTCTCGCTGCGGCTGCGCTCCACGCTGCGCGGACGAGCGGTCGACCTCTTCGCCCACGCCGCGGCAGCGTTGGCGCCCGACCGTGCGGCCTTCCTCGGCGACCTCGAGGGCGTGGCGCACGACGGGGGCGGCGCGGCGATCGCGAGCCTGTCTCCGGAGCTGTTCCTCGAGCGGCGCGGCGAGCACGTGCGCAGCGCGCCGATCAAAGGCACCCGGCCCCGTCCCGCCGAGTCGACGGCGGCCGGCGCCGAGCGTCAGGCGCTCGCGAGCTCGAGCAAGGACCGCGCCGAGAACGTGATGATCGTCGACCTCGTCCGCAACGACCTCGGCCGGGTGTGCGCGCCGGGCAGCGTGACCGTCACGACGCTCGCCGAGCCGCGAGCGCATCCCGGGGTCTGGCACCTCGTCTCGGAGGTCGAGGGACGGCTGGCGGACGGCATGGACGACGCCGACCTGCTGCGCGCGAGCTTTCCGCCGGGCTCCGTCACCGGGGCGCCGAAGCTGGCCGCGCTCGACGTGATCTCCGAACTGGAGTCCGCGACGCGGCAGGCGTTCACCGGGGCGATCGGCTTCGCCTCGCCCGCGGCGGGGCTGGAGTTGAGCGTGACGATCCGGACGTTCGAGCTGCACGGCGAGGACGTGTGGCTGGACGTCGGGGGTGGCGTGGTGGCGGACTCCGATCCGGCTGCGGAAGCGGCCGAAGCGCTGACCAAGGCACGCCCGCTGCTCGCGGCGATCGGCGCGGAGTCGGCGCTCGCCGAACTGCGCCGCGACGACGCACGATCGCCGCTTCCGGCGGCGCCGACCCCGCGCCGGCTCGGGCCGCGTCCGCTGCCGCGCCCCGATCCGACGGCGGGTGTGTTCGAGACGCTGCTCGTCCGCGACGGCGAGCCGCACGCGCTGGAGCCGCATCTGGATCGGCTGCTCGCGAGCGCTGCGCGGCTCTACGACCTGCGACTCGATCGCATGGCGCTCGTGGAGTCGCTGCGGGCGCGCGCGGCCAGCGAGAGCGGACCCCGTCGGCTGCGGGCGACGCTGCGACCGGACGGCGTGCTGGACGTCGAGACGGCAGCGCTGCCCGACACGGGCACGGCGCTGACGCTCCAGCCGGTCACCGTGCCCGGCGGGCTCGGTGCGCACAAGTGGGTCGATCGGCGTCTGGTCGACGCCCTGAGCGCCGCGGTCGCTCCGGCGACGCCGCTGTTGGTGGATCTCGACGGCGAGCTGCTGGAGGTGGCCTGGGGCAACGTCTTGCTCGTCGACGCGCAGGGCGTGCTCGCGACGCCGCCGCTGGACGGCCGCATCCTGCCGGGCGTCACGCGTGCGCGCACGCTCGAGCGAGCGCGCGATCTGGGCATCGCGGTAGCCGAGCGACCGCTGTCGCTCGCCGAGCTCGAGCACGCTCGCGAGGTGCTGCTGACGAGCGCGCTGCGCGCGGTTGTCGCCGTGGGGTCGCAGGGTCCCGTCGGCGTCGCCCTCGGCTGACGCCGCCGGCGGAGCGGCCGGGCGGTCACCGTTGCGCTCCCAGCGGCTTGGAAGGTAGAGGTGGCTTCTAGCTCGGCGGTCGGCAGGAGCGCCTGCCGCCACTGAGGCCCTGCACCAGCGTCGCCGTGTTGGCGGCGATCGAGTCCACGTACGTGGCACCGCTCGACCCCTGCGGGCCGAGGGCGTCGGCCCAGAGCGCGCCGCCGGTGCGGGCGCCGCTCTCTCGCGCGACGGCGTCCTCGAGCTTCGGGTTCAGCGAGCTCTCGGGGAAGATCGCCTCGACCCCGGTGGCGCGGATCTGGTCTACGAGCTCCTGCACGTCCCTGGCCGAGGGCTGGGCCTGGGTGGAGAGCGAGGGGATCACCGCACCGATCACCTCGAGGCCGTAGCGGGCGGCGTAGTAGCCGAGCGCGTCGTGGCTGGTCACGAGCTTTCGCTGGGGAGGGGACAGCTCGTCGATGCAGGCCGCGGTCTCGCGGTCGAGGCGCGCGAGCGTGCGCAGGTAGGTGGCGGCGTTGTGCTCATAGGCCCTGCGGCCGTCCGGGTCGACGTCGACGAGCCGGTCGCGGATCGCTGCGACGGCCAGCTCGGCGTTGCGCGGGTCCTGCCACCAGTGCGGATCGACGTCGCCGTCGTCCTGGCGCGTACGCACCGTCTCCAGCAGCGTCAGGCGCGGCGCGTCGCCGCCGGCGTTGTCGATCACTCCGTCCATCCATTCGTCGACGTCACCGCCGGAGCGGACGACGAGCTGCGCGTCGGCGACGGCCTTCGCGTCGCTCGGCCGGGGTTCGTACTCGTGCGGGTCGGAGTTCGGCTGCAGGATCTGATGGACGTCTACGCGTTCGCCGCCGACGTTGCGGACGAGGTCCGCGACCTGCGTGGTGGTGGCGACGACGTTCGTCGTGTCGCCGTCACCGGAGTCGCCGTCGCTGCAGCCGACCACCGCGGCGACGGCCAAGGCGACGGCCAGGAGGACGAGCGGGGCGCGCATGGCTCGAGGACCATACTGAGAATGATTCTCGTTTGTGGCTAGGCCGCGGCGCGGATCAGCTGTGCCAGCTGCTCGCGCGCGAAGGCCCACTGCTTGGCGGCGCTGCGGCTGCCGGGTTGCAGCACCGGCAGCAGTGCCAGCCCGCGCACGGTCCCGAGCGCCATCTGGATCAGCTGGTCGCGGCTCGGGTCGTCGACGTCCGCGGCGAACATCCGGCGACAGCAGGCGAGGGTGGCGGCGCTCAGCGCACGCTCGACGGGGGCGAGGCTGGCGCGCAGCTCCGGGTCCGTGCGCGCGGCCGCTGCGAGGTCGACCGAGGCGTGGAAGAGGGGGCCGGTGAACCAGCTCCAGAGCAGGTCGAGCGCCTGCTCGACGCGCTCGTCGCCGTCCGGCAGGTCCTCGACCTCACCGCGGAACTGGTCCTCGCGCCGCTGCGCGAGCTCGGCGAGGGCGTCGGCCACCAGCGCCGGGCGGGTGCGGAAGTGGTGCAGGTGTGCGCCGCGCGAGACGCCGGCGCGATCGCAGACGCGGCCGGTGGTCGTGCCCTCGTAGCCGTACTCGACGAGGCAGTCGATGGCCGCGCCGAGCAGCGCCGCACGGGTGGTGGCGCGGCGCTCTTCCTGGGTGCGTCTGGTGGGGGTACCGGCTGCCACGCTGATCTGGCAAGATACATGCATTCGTGAACGCATGTAAAAGGAGATAGGCCGTGGCAGCCACTGAGGCACTGGTATTCGACGCGGTCCGCACGCCGCGCGGCAAGGGCAAGATCAACGGGTCGCTGCACACGACCAAGCCGGTCGACCTCGTGGTCGGGCTGATGCACGAGATGCTCGCCCGTCACAACGGCTTCGACCCCAACGTCGTCGACGACGTCGTGCTCGGCTGCGTCTCGCCGGTCGGCGATCAAGGCGGCGACATCGCCAAGACCGCCGCGATCAAGGCCGGCCTGCCCGACACCGTCGCAGGCGTCCAGCTCAACCGCTTCTGCGCCTCCGGCCTCGAGGCCGTGAACATCGCCGCGCAGAAGGTCGCCTCGGGCTGGGAGGACATGGTCTTCGCCGGCGGCGTCGAGTCGATGTCGCGCGTGCCGATGGGCTCCGACGGCGGCGCCTGGGCGATGGACCCCGAGACCAACTACGACACGTCCTTCATCCCGCAGGGGATCGGCGCTGACCTGATCGCGACGATCGAGGAGTTCAGCCGCGAGGACGTCGATGCCTACGCCGCCCGCTCGCAGGAGCGCGCCGCGACCGCGCGCGAGGAGGGCCGCTTCTCCAAGTCGGTCGTGCCGGTGCTCGACATCAACGACCAGGTCGTGCTCGACCACGACGAGTTCATCCGGCCCGGCACCACCGTCGAGACGCTCGGCGGCTTGAAGCCGTCGTTCGCGGCGATGGGCGACATGGGCGGCTTCGACGCCGTCGCGCTGCAGAAGTACCACTGGGTCGAGCAGATCGACCACGTGCACACGCCCGGCAACTCGTCGGGCATCGTCGACGGCGCCTCGCTGGTCGCGATCGGCAACGAGAAGACCGGCGACGAGCTCGGCCTGCGCGCGCGGGCGCGCATCCTCGCCACCGCCGTCTCGGGCGCGGACCCGACGATCATGCTCACCGGCCCGGCGCCGGCGTCCAAGAAGGCGCTCGCCAAGGCCGGCCTGACCGTCGACGACCTCGACCTGGTCGAGATCAACGAGGCCTTCGCCGCGGTCGTGCTGCGCTTCGTGCGCGACATGGAGCTCGACCTGGAGAAGGTCAACGTCAACGGCGGCGCGATCGCGATGGGCCACCCGCTCGGCGCGACCGGGGGCATGATCCTCGGCACGCTCGTGGACGAGCTCGAGCGCCAGGACAAGCGCTACGGCCTGGCCACCCTCTGCGTCGGCGGCGGGATGGGCATCGCCACCGTCGTCGAGCGCGTCTAGAGCAGCGGATCGAACAAGGAGACCACCGATGACCGAGAACGACACGATCCGCTGGGAGCGCGGCGACGACGGTGTCGTCGTGCTGACCCTCGACGACCCCAACCAGTCGGCGAACACGATGAACGAGGCCTTCGTGCGCTCGATGGAGCGCACGATCGAGCGCCTCGAGGCCGAGAAGGACGAGATCGCGGGCGTCGTGATCACCTCCGGCAAGAGCACGTTCTTCGCCGGCGGGGACCTCAACGACCTGATCAAGGTGCGCAAGGAGCAGGCGGCCGAGTTCGCCGACGGGCTGCGCCTGATCAAGGGCCAGCTGCGGCGCCTGGAGACGCTCGGCAAGCCGGTCGTGGCCGCGATCAACGGCGCCGCGCTCGGCGGCGGGCTGGAGATCTGCCTCGCCTGCCACCACCGCGTCGCCGTGGACGACTCGAAGGTGCAGCTCGGCTTCCCCGAGGTGCAGCTCGGTCTGCTGCCGGGCGCCGGCGGCGTCGTGCGCAGCGTGCGCATGGTCGGCATCGTGGACGCGCTGATGCAGCTGCTGATGCAGGGCAAGCGCCACCGCCCGGCCAAGGCCAAGGAGATCGGCATCCTCGACGAGATCGTCGCCACGCGCGACGACCTGGTCCCCGCCGCCAAGGCCTGGATCGCGGCCAACCCCGAGGCCAAGCAGCCCTGGGACGAGCCCGGCTACAAGATTCCGGGCGGCACGCCGTCGAACCCGAAGTTCGCGATGAACCTGCCGGCGTTCCCGTCCAACCTGCGCAAGCAGATCAAGGGCGCGAACTACCCGGCGCCGAAGGCGATCATGGCCGCGGCGGTCGAGGGCTCGCAGGTCGACTTCGACAGCGCGATCGAGATCGAGGGGCGCTACTTCGTCAACCTCGCGATCGGCCAGGTCTCGAAGAACATGATCCAGGCGTTCTTCTTCGACCTGCAGCAGGTCAACGGCGACCGCGGCCGGCCGGCCGACGTGGAGCCCTTCGCGGCGAAGAAGGTCGTGGTGCTCGGTGCCGGCATGATGGGCGCCGGGATCGCCTACGTGTGCGCGAAGGCGGGCATCGAGGTCGTGCTCAAGGACGTCGACCAGGCGGCCGCCGAGCGCGGCAAGGCCTACTCCGAGAGCCTCGTCAAGAAGGCCGTCGAGCGCGGACGCTCGACGCAGGAGAAGGCCGACGCGCTGCTGGCGCGCATCACCCCGACCACCGACCCGGCCGCCGCGGCCGGGGCGGACCTGGTGATCGAGGCCGTGTTCGAGGACCCGGCCGTCAAGGCGCAGGTCTTCG
Organism: uncultured Thermoleophilaceae bacterium; assembly: GCA_963846505.1. Taxonomy (GTDB): domain Bacteria; phylum Actinomycetota; class Thermoleophilia; order Solirubrobacterales; family Thermoleophilaceae; genus JACVRW01. The sequence goes on from CAWJWD010000007.1 coordinate 196,805, forward strand.
CCGAGATCGAGCCGCACCTCGCCGAGGGCGCGCTGCTGGGGTCCAACACCTCGACGCTGCCGATCACCCAGCTGGCCGAGGGCGTGTCGCGGCCGGCGGACTTCATCGGACTGCACTTCTTCAGCCCGGTGGACAAGATGCCGCTGCTGGAGATCATCAAGGGCGAGGGGACCTCGGACGAGACCGTCTACCGCGCGCTCGACGTGGCCAAGCAGATCAAGAAGACGCCGATCGTCGTCAACGACAGCCGCGGCTTCTTCACCAGCCGCGTGATCGGCACCTTCATCAACGAGGGCATCGCGATGCTGGCCGAGGGCGTGCCCGCGCCGTCGATCGAGCAGGCGTCCTCGCAGGCCGGCTACCCGGCTCCGCTGCTGCAGCTCTCCGACGAGCTGAACCTCAACCTGATGCGCAAGATCCGCGATGCCACGCGCGCCGCGGTCGAGGCCGAGGGCGGCACCTGGGAGGGGCACGGCGCGGAGAAGGTCGTGGACCGCATGCTCGAGCTGGAGCGCGGCGGCAAGCTCGCCGGCGCCGGCTTCTACGACTACGAGGACGGCAAGCGCGCCGGGCTCTGGAAGGGCCTCGCCGAGACCTTCGGCGGCGGGGGCGGCGAGATCCCGCCGTTCGAGGACCTCAAGGAGCGCATGATGTTCATCGAGTCGATCGAGACCGTGAAGTGCCTCGACGAGGGCGTGATCGAGTCGGTCGCCGACGCGAACATCGGCTCGATCTTCGGCATCGGCTTCCCCGGCTGGACCGGCGGCGTGCTCCAGTACGTCAACGGCTACGAGGGCGGCCTGGCCGGTTTCGTCGCCCGCGCCCGCGAGCTGGCCGCGACCTACGGCCCGCGCTTCGAGCCGCCGGCCTCGCTGGTCGAGAAGGCCGAGCGCGGCGAGACCTACGCCGACGAGGCCGCCGAGCTCGTCGCTTCGTAGCGCCAGGCGGCGGTGGCGTGCCTTCGCCCGCCACCGCCGACCGACGGCAAGAGAACTTGCGTCAGGGAGACCTGACGCAAGTTCTTTCGCCAAAACTTGCGTTGTAGGTGGTCGAGGGCAAGAAGACTTGCGTCGGGCGCTCACGTGGCAGCGGCGCCGGCAGGAACGCCTGTCCTTCGACCAGCTCGTGAGTCGCCGGGTCAGGCCCCGTGATGGGCACCAGTCGGCCAATGGGGCTGGCGCCTGCTGAGCTTGTCGACGCTAGACGTGGACGACCGTCAACGCGGCTACGGCCGCGCTCGCCCGCCTCGACGGGGCCGCTCGGCTCATGAGCACGAGTGCGCTCGAGGGGACCTACGCGCCGTTCGCGGACGTCCTGGCAGCCGACCGAGACGACGACGAGCACCTCACTCCCAACCTGCACGAGATCCTCAACTTCGAGACGGCGGCCGAGTTGGCGTTCGGATGGCCGGAAGATCGCCCCTTGACCATCGGACTGCTCGGAGAGCTCCAGGGTGCACTCGTGACCGGAACGGACGGGGAGCTGGGGGACGTCGGCGGACTGCGTGATCGGACCGTGGTGATCGGAGCGCCCGGACGGCGCCTCGAGGACGCCCGCTTCGTCCCGCCCCCGCCAGGCGACCAACTGCGTTCCGGCGTCGAGGAGCTGCTCTCGTGGGCGAATGATCCTCCTGGGTTTCCCACCGTCGTCCAGGCGGGCATGACCCACTACCAGTTCGAGTGCCTGCATCCGTTCTCGGACGGGAACGGTCGCATCGGGCGCCTGCTGGTGATCGTGCAGTTGCTGCGTGGAGCCGTGATCCACGAGCCGCTGCTGGTCGTCTCGCCGTGGTTCGAGGCTCGTCGCGAGCATTACCAGGATGCGTTGCTGAAGCTGAGCTGCAGTGGCGACTGGGATGGCTGGATCGCCTTCTTCGCCGAAGGAGTGGCGGCCTCGGCGGCCGAGTCCCAGGCAACGGTCGAGCGGCTGATGGAGTTGCAGGGCGAGCTGCGCAGGCGGGTGCAGGCGGCGGGCAAGCGCGGGGTGGCCGAACGGTTGGCGGGCGACCTCGTCGGACAGCCGTACGTCAGCAGGCCCGACGTCGCCAGGCGCTACGAGGTGTCGGGCCAGGGAGCGACCAACGCGTTGCGGACGCTGGAGGCGCTCGGGATCCTGGAGGGGACGACGCTGCGCACCTCGCGGGGCGCGCAGACGTACCGGGCGCCGCTCGTGCTCGAGGCGTTCTTCTCCGGCTGACGGAGCAATCGGTCAAAGGTGCGGCGGGGGGCCTCTGCGGGAAGGCCCCCCGCCTAGATCGCGGCGTCGTCCACTGCCACCGCGACCCGAGTCGGCGATACGCCTAGGAGCCGGCTCCGCTGTCAGGGTCGTCGCCGTCTCCCTCGTCCCTCGCATTCGCCGACACGCATTTGCCGAACGCGTTCTTGTCGTTGCCGTTCGTGCCGTACTTGTCCGCGAACGCCTGCTCGCCGATGGCGTCGCGCTCGGTCTGGCAGTCGGTCGCCGCGTTTCTGCCGTCGGCGATCTCTTGCTTGTCCTCGCGATCCTCGTCGGCCTTCTCCTGCTTGGCCTTGGCCGAGACGCACTTGCCGAAGGCGTTCCGCTCGTTGGCGTTGGTGCCGTACTTGCCGGCGAACGCCGCGGCGTCGGTGGCGCGCTCGGCGCGGCAGTCGCGCGCTGCGGTACGCCTTGCGGCGCGGCGCTCGGCGGCCTCCTGCTTGGCACGCGTGGAGACGCAGGCGCCGAAGTTGCGGTACTTCTCCGCGAAGGCCGCCTTGGAGGCGTCGGTCGTGCCCCGCTCGAGCTTGCATTCCTTCGCGGCGTTTCGCTTGTCCTGCTTGGTCGGCTTGGCGCTGGCCGTCGCCGGCAGCGCCAGCGCGGCGAGCAGCGCGAGCGCCAGCGTCGCGTTCCTGTGCATGTGACTTCCCCTCGTGGTCGATTCCACCACGGCCTGAAACGCGGCGGCTGGCCCGAAGTTGGCGAGTTGCGAGGGCGCTTCTCCCGAACCTTCGGCCAGCGTTCGCGTTGCAGGGGACATGAGGCGTGCGTGCCGCGCCGATACGGCGGGTAGAACATGCACGGGATGGAATCGCTCTCGATCCCTGCGCGGAGGTCGCGACCAGCGCTGCTGGGGTCTCGTCGCCTGCTCGCGCTCGCCGGGGACGAGCGCCTGGTGGAGCAGATACGGCGCGGCAACGAAGCTGCCTTCGAGGTCGTCTTCGAGCGCTACGGCGCGCCGATCCTCGGCTTCTGCCGGCATTTGCTCGGCTCGCGCGAGGAGGCCGAGGACGCCGTCCAGCACGCCTTCGCGGCCGCTCACCGGCAGCTGCTGCGCGACGAGCGGCCGATCGAGCTCAAGCCGTGGCTGTATGCGATCGCCCGCAACCGCTGCCTGTCGCTGTTGCGCGCGAGGCGAGCCGAGCCGGCGCCGCTGGACGGGCTCGCGACCGACGGGCTCTCGGAGCAGGTCGAGCGCCGCGCGAATCTGCGCGAACTGCTGCGCGACGTCGCCGAGCTGCCGTTCGAGCAGCGCGCGGCTCTGCTGCTGGCGGAGCTCGGCGACCTCTCGCACGCCCAGATCGCAACGGTGCTCGAATGCGAGGAGGCGCGGGTGAAGGCGCTCGTCTACCGGGCGCGCAGCGGGCTGATCGCACGCCGCGACGCGCGGGCGCTGCCGTGCGGGCAGGTCCGCGAGCAGCTGGCCACGCTGCGGGGCGGCGCGCTGCGGCGGCTCGAGCTGAAGCATCACCTGCGCGCGTGTCCCGGCTGCCGCGAGTACCGCGCGGAGGTCAAGCGCCAGCGCCGACTGCTCGGCGCGGCCCTGCCGGTGGCACCGTCGCTCGGCCTGAAGGCGAGCGTCCTCGGCGCGATCGGCCTCGGTGGCGGGTCGGCCGGGGGAGGGGGCGGCGCGCTGATCGCAGGCATCGAGGCCGCGCTGTCGTCGCTGGGTGGTGCGACCGCGGCGAAGACGGCGGTCGTGGTCATCGCCGCGACGGGCGCGGCGGTCGGCGGCGGGACGGCCGTGGAGCGGGTGGTCGACGCGGGTGGGTCGCCTGCTGCGGTGTCGCCAAGCGCGCAGCAGCAGGCGGCATTGGGTGCCGCCGGCTCTGCCGGTGCGCATGCGCAGATCGAGCGCTCGGCGACCGCCCTCGCCACGCCGGCTCGTCCCGCCGCTGGGCCCGGCGGCTCCGGACGCCACGAGCCGCCGGGGCTCGCGAAGCGCGACACGACGGCCGCGACGGCCGCGATCCCGGCTGGGCGAGGCAGGGCCGACGGTCTTGCGCGAGGTCGGAGCGGGCAGGCGGCGCAGCCCGGGGTGGGCGGCGCGAAGCGGCTCGGCGAGCCGCCCGGCCAGGCGAAGGCGAAGTCCGGTGGAGCGAAGGCGACGCCTGGCGAGATCGGGGCGAAGCCTGGTGGAGCTGGTGGGGCGAAGGCGAAGCGCGACAGGACGACGCTCGGTCGGGACGTCGCGAAGGCGACGCCGGTCGAGCGCGGACGGTCCGCCAAGCCCGCTCCGCGGAGGCCAGCTCGCGAGGCCCAGGACGACGCGAAATCGAGTCCGCAGACCTCCGGTCGATCGCAGCCGCCCACGGCCGCGCCCGGCCGGTCGGGCAGTGCGCCCGGCCAGCCGCACGACGTGCCCGCGCAGCCCTAGGTCGCTCGCTACTCGCCGACCGTCGTGCGACCCGGTGGGAGCGCGAGGTCCGGTCTGTTGCTTACCGTGGTATAAATTTATACGTCGGTAATGATGAGCCTCGCCCCGATGACCCGTAGCCGCCTCTCCCGCACCGAGCGCATGGAGCAGAGCGTGAGCGTCGCTCGCGCGCTGTTCGCCGAGCGCGGGTACGCGACCGTGACGATGGACGCGGTCGCCGCCGAGATGGGGGTGACCAAGCCGCTGCTCTACACCTACTTCGGGAACAAGGAGCAGCTCTTCATCGCCTGCATGGAACCGGCGGGCGACGCGCTGCTGGCATCGGTGGTCGCGGCGGTCGAGGCGACCTCGACCCCGGACGCGGCGCTGCGTGCGGGTCTGCTGGCCTTCTTCGACTTCGTCGACCAGGACCGCAGCGCCTGGCGCGTGTTGTTCGACGAGACCCTGCCGACCGCGGGCGAGATCGCCGGCCGGGTGGGCGAGTACCGCGAGCGCCTCAACGCGCTCGTCGCCTCGGCGCTGCTCGCGCAGCTGCCGGCGCGGCGTCGCGCCAAGGCCAAGGTCGAGGTCGAGGCGTTGTCGACCGCGCTGATGGCCGCCGCTGAGGGCATGGCGCGCTGGTGGCTGCGCACCGGGGCGCTGTCCTCGAGCGAGGCCGCCGAACTGCTGATCGAAACTGTCGAACCGGGGCTGCGGTTGCGTACGGCGCCGCGCCGGAAGGGAACTCAACGATGATCGACGCACCCCGTCGGGTGGCCGTCGTCGGCGGCGCGCGAATCCCGTTCGCACGCTCCAACGGCCCCTACGCACACGCGTCCAACCAGGACATGCTCACGGCCGCCCTCGACGCGCTGATCGAGCGCTACTCGCTGGAGGGCGAGCGGCTCGGCGAGGTCGTCGGCGGCGCGGTGCTCAAGCACTCGCGCGACCGCGACCTCACGCGCGAGTCGGTGCTCGGCACGCGGCTGGCGCCCGAGACGCCCGCCTATGACGTGCAGCAGGCCTGCGGCACCGGCCTCGAGGCGGTCGTGCTGGTCGCCAACAAGATCGCGCTCGGCCAGATCGACGCCGGCATCGCCGGCGGCGCAGACACGACCTCGGACGCGCCGCTGGCGCTCAACGAGGACCTGCGCGAGATCCTGCTCGACGCCAACCGCGCGCGCTCCACCGCCGACAAGCTGAAGCTGCTGACGCGCCTGCGCCCCGGCCAAGTCGTGCCGGCGATCCCGCGCAACGAGGAACCGCGCACCGGCCTCTCGATGGGCGAGCACTGCGCGATCATGGCCGCCGAGTGGGGCATCGCCCGCGCTGAGCAGGACGAGCTGACCGCGCGCAGCCACCACAACCTCGCCGCCGCCTACGAGCGCGGCTTCCAGGACGACCTCGTGTCGCCGTACCTGGGCCTCGAGCGCGACCAGAACCTGCGTCCCGACTCGAGCGTCGAGAAGCTCGCCAAGCTCGGACCCGTCTTCGGCGGTCCCGAGGGCACGCTGACCGCCGGCAACTCCACGCCCCTGTCCGACGGCGCCTCGGCCGTGCTGCTCGCCAGCGAGGACTGGGCGCGCGAGCGCGGGCTGCCGGTGCTGGCCTACTTCACCGATGCGCAGACGGCCGCCGTCGACCACGTGCACAAGCGCGAGGGGCTGCTGATGGCGCCCGCCTACGCCATGCCGCGGATGCTCGATCGCATGGGCGTCGGGCTCGGCGAGTTCGACCTCTACGAGCTGCACGAGGCGTTCGCCGCCCAGGTGCTGTGCACGCTGCGCGCCTGGGAGGACCCGGTCTTCTGCCGCGAGCGCCTCGGTCGCGACGAGCCGCTGGGCGCGATCGACCGCGAGCGCCTGAACGTCAACGGCGGCTCGCTGGCAGCGGGCCATCCGTTCGCGGCCACCGGCGGGCGCATCGTCGCCGCGCTGGCGAAGGCGCTGCACGGGCGCGGCGAGGGCCGCGGCGTGATCAGCATCTGCGCGGCCGGCGGGCAGGGAGTCGTCGCCGCGCTCGAGGGCCCGGAGGGCGCGAAGAAGGGGAAGAAGTCGTGAGCGACCGCTACGCACAGCTCGTCAACTCGCCGCCGGGCAGCTTCGTCGCCGGGCGGGTCGGCCTGCCGCGGCCGACCAAGCTCGAGCGCTGGGAGCCCGGCGCGCCGGCCGTGCTCGGCCCGGTGCTGCTCGGCGCCGCGCCCGGCGGTCGGCTCGCCGACGCGCTCGCGCGAACGGTCGCCGAGGCCGGGGCGCAGGCGTCCACGCCGCTCGAGGGGCCGCTGCGCAGCGCGGCCGCGGACGCGGGGCTCGACGCGGCGGTGTTCAACCCCGAGGCACCCGGCGACCAGCGCTTCGGCTCGCTCGTCTTCGACGCGACCGGCATCGCCGACTCGACCCAGCTCGTGGAGCTGCAGCGGCTTCTTCCACCCGACCGTGCGGCGCGTCCGAAGCTCCGGACGCGTGGTGGTGCTGGGCACGCCGCCGGCCGCATGCAAGACCGCCAGGGAGGCGGCCGCTCAGCGAGCGCTGGAAGGATTTACGCGCTCGCTGGGCAAGGAGATCGGCCGCGGATCGACCGTGCAGCTGGTGTACGTCGATCCGGGTGCCGAGGACGGGCTGGCCTCGACGTTGCGTTTCCTGCTCTCGCCGCGCTCTGCGTACGTGTCGGGACAGGTCGTGCGCGTGGGGCCGGCCGTGGCCGACGCAGGGGAGGTGGACTGGGAGCAAGCCGCTGGCAGGGCGCACCGCGCTCGTCACCGGCGCCTCGCGCGGCATCGGGGCCGCGATCGCCGAGACGCTGCACCGCGACGGCGCGAAGGTGATCGGCGTCGACGTGCCGGCGATGTCCGCGGACCTCGAGGCGCTGATGAAGCGCCTGCGCGGCAAGGCGATCGAGCTCGACATCACCGACGAGGCGCGCACCCGCCACGCTCGCGGCGCGCTGCAAGGACGGGATCGACGTGGTGGTCCACAACGCGGGCGTCACGCGCGACCGCACGATCGCCAAGATGCCCGCCGACCGCTGGACGCAGCTGCTCGAGATCAACCTCTCCAGCGAGGAGCGCATCGACGACGCGCTGCTCGAGGCCGGCGTGCTGCGCGCCAACGGCCGCATCGTCTGCGTCTCGTCGATGAGCGGCATCGCCGGCAACTCCGGTCAGACCAACTACGCCACCTCGAAGGCCGGCGTGATCGGCATGGTCGAGGCGCTGGCGCCGGAGCTGGCCAAGCAGGGCGCTGACGATCAACGCGGTCGCGCCCGGCTTCATCGAGACGCAGATGACCGCCAAGATGCCGATCGCGATCCGCGAGGCCGGACGGCGCATGAACAGCCTCTCGCAGGGCGGGCTGCCGATCGACGTCGCCGAGACGATCGCCTGGTTCGCCAGCCCGGCGTCGGCGGGGGTCAACGGCAACGTCGTGCGCGTCTGCGGCCAGAGCCTGCTGGGGGCGTGATGGCCGTCCGGGAGCTCAGCAGCTCGCCGCACATCCTGCCGCTCTACCTGCGCGCGGCGGCGCCGCTGGTGCCGGGCGCGTCGCTGCTGCCGTTCGTGCCGGGCGGCGGGGGCGAGGTGCCCGACCTCGAGCTGACGCTCGCCGGCGTGCGCGCCGAGCCCGCCGACGCAGCCGCCTACGCGCGCGTCTGCGGCTTCACGCTGACCGACGCGCTGCCGGCGACGTACCCGCACGTGCTGGCTTTCCCGCTGCACATGGCGCTGATGGCAGATGGGCGCTTTCCGCTCGGCGCCGTCGGCCTCGTGCACGTGAGCAACCGCATCGTCCAGCACCGGCCGGTGCGGATCGGCGAGCCGCTCGACCTGCGCGTGCGCGCGACGCCGCTCGAGCCGCACCCGCGTGGGCGCACGTTCACGATCGTGAGCGAGGCGCGCGCGGGGGACGAGCTCGTGTGGGAAGGCGAGAGCACGATGCTGCGCCGTGGCGGAGGCGGTGGAGAGACCGCGAAGGAGTCCGCTTCGGGCGGTCCGGCGAAGGATGCTTCGGCGAAGGGCGGCGGCGCGGCAAGGGACGGTGCCGCGGAGGGCGCCTCGGCAGCGGGCGCGGAGGACTCCTCCGCGGCGAACGCCCAGTGGCGCCTGCCCGGCGACCTCGGCCGCCGCTACGGCGCGGTCTCCGGTGACCGCAACCCGATCCACATGCACGCGCTGACGGCCAAGCCGCTCGGCTTTCCGCGCGCGATCGCGCATGGGATGTGGACCAAGGCGCGCTGCCTGGCGGCGCTGCAGAGCCGGCTGCCGGACGCGTTCGCCGTCGAGGTGCGCTTCCGCAAGCCGATCCTGCTGCCGGGCGCGGTGGCATTCAGCAGCAGCGACGACGGCGAGGCGATCGACTTCGCCGTGCGCGGCGCGCGCAAGGGCGAGCTGCATCTGGAAGGCCGGGTCGAACCGGCGAAGACGAAGACGAGCAAGGGGGGCAAGGCGTCGTGAGCGTTGCCGACAAGAGCATGGCCGTGGGACTGCGGGCGCTCAATCGCCTGGCAGGCTCCGAGTTGCTGGACCGCGTGGGGCTGCGCGAGCAGGTCGAGAAGGCGGTGTACCACGCGTCGCGCAACGGCTTCCGGTCGGTGGGCGCGGCCAACCGCGCCTTCAAGGCGACCACGAAGCTGACCAAGCCGGCACGCCAGGCGCCGGTCAAGAAGCCGGAGTTGTTCGACGTCACGCCCGACGACGAGCAGCAGATGCTCGTCGAGGCCGTGCGCGCGTTCGCGGCCGACAAGGTGCGCCCCGTGGCCAGCAAGGCGGACGCCGACTGCGCCACGGCGCCAGAGCTGCGCGCACAGGCGGCGGAGCTCGGGCTGACGATGCTCGGCGTGCCCGAGGATGCCGGCGGCGTGATGGTCGAGCAGGCGGCGACCACCACCGTGCTGATGGCCGAGGCGCTCGCCCACGGCGACCTCGGGATGGCCTATGCGCTGCTCGCCCCGGGCGCCGTCGCCACCGCGATCGGGCAGTGGGGCAGCGCCGACCAGCAGTCGACCTACCTGCCGGCCTTCACCGGCGAGGACGTGCCGCCGGCCGCGCTGGCGCTGCTCGAGCCACGGCCGCTGTTCCACCCGTTCAACCTCGAGGCCGCGGCGCGCCGTGACGGCGGCGACTGGGTCCTCTCGGGCGTCAAGTCGCTGGTGGCCAACGCCGCCGAGGCGGAGCTGTTCGTGATCGCGGCCGACGCCGATGACCTCGGCCCGGCGCTGTTCGTCGTCGAGTCCTCGAGCGACGGCCTGTTCACCGAGGCCGAGCCGGCGATGGGGCTGCGCGCCGCTGCGACCGGACGCGTCGTGCTCGAGGACGTTCGCGTCCCGGCCGGCGCCCTGCTCGCCGAAGGTGCGGCCGAGGCCTATGCCGACTGCGTGCAGCGGGCGCGGATCGCCTGGTGCGCGCTCGCGGTCGGCGCCGGGCAGGCGGTGCTCGACTACGTGATCCCGTACGTCAACGAGCGCGTCGCCTTCGGCGAGCCGATCTCCAACCGCCAGGCGGTCGCCTTCGCGGTCTCGGACATCGGCATCGAGCTGGAGGGCATGCGCCTGGCGACCTATCGCGCGGCGAGCCGCGCCGACCAGGGGCGCAGCTTCGCTCGCGAGGCGGCGCTGGCGCGCCGGCTGTGCACCGACAAGGGCATGAAGATCGGCTCCGACGGCGTCCAGCTGCTCGGCGGCCACGGCTACGTCAAGGAGCACCCGGTCGAACGCTGGTACCGGGACCTGCGAGCGGCGGGCGTCATGGAGGGCGCCCTGCTCGTCTAGACGGCGCGAGCGAACGGAGACACGATGATCAACCTCGAGGTACCGAAGAAGTTCGGCCCGCTCGTCGCTCAGGCCAACCAGGTGGCGAAGGAGGTCTTCCGGCCGATCTCGCGCAAGTACGACCTGGCCGAGCACGAGTATCCGAAGGAGCTCGACATGCTCGCGTCGCTGATCGACGGCATGAACGAGGGCTCCGGCGGCGGCGCCGGCGCGACCGGCGTGCGTCGCGACGCCAGCGGCGGCGGGCCGAGCGGCAACCGCAACGGCTCGAACATGTCGACGGTGCTCGGCATCGTCGAGCTCTGCTGGGGCGACGTCGGCCTGCTGCTGTCGATGCCCCGCCAAGGGCTCGGCAACTCCGCGATCGCCTCGGTCGCCAACGACGAGCAGCACGATCGCTTCGACGGTCAGTGGGCGGCGATGGCGATCACCGAGCCCGAGGCCGGCTCGGACTCCGCCGCGATCCGCACCACCGCGGTGCTCGACGGCGACGAGTACGTGCTCAACGGCGAGAAGATCTACGTCACCTCCGGCGAGCGCGCCGACCTGATCGTGGTCTGGGCCACGCTCGACCCTGCGCTGGGGCGCGCGGCGATCAAGTCGTTCGTCGTCGAACGCTCCAACCCGGGGCTGAAGCTCGACCGGCTCGAGCACAAGCTCGGCATCCGCGCCTCCGACACGGCCGCCTTCCGGCTCGAGGACTGTCGCGTGCCCAAGGAGGACCTGCTCGGCTCGCCCGAGGTCAACGTCAAGCAGGGCTTCGCCGGCGCGATGCAGACCTTCGACAACACGCGCCCGCTCGTCGCCGGCATGGCCGTCGGCGTCGCCCGCGCCTGCCTGGACGAGACGCGCGAGCGGCTGGCGGCGGCCGGGGTGGAGGTCGACTACGACGCGCCGGGCGCGCTGCAGCCCGCCGCGGCGGATCGCTTCCTGGCGCTGGAGGCCGACTTCGAGGCGGCGCGCCTGCTGACGCTGCAGTCGGCCTGGATGGCCGACAACGGCAAGCCGAACTCGCTGCAGGCCTCGATGGCCAAGGCCAAGGCGGGGCGCAGCTGCGTCGAGATCGCGCTGGCCTGCGTCGAGCTCTGCGGCAGCGTCGGCTACGGCGAGGGCGACCTGCTCGAGAAGTGGGCCCGCGACGCGAAGATCCTCGACATCTTCGAGGGGACCCAGCAGATCCAGCTGCTGATCATCGCGCGCCTGCTGCTCGGCAAGACCTCCGCCGACCTGCGCTGAGCCAGCGGCGAGCTAGCGCCGGCGCAGCAGGCGCTGCAGCGGGATCCCGAACCAGACGGCGAAGAACGCGACGGCGACCGCGGCGATGGCGACCGCGGTGGTCGTCGAGCCGTAGAGGAAGTCGGTGATCAGCAGCATCGCGCCCGTCATCGCGACAGCGAGGAAGGCGAGGCCGGCGATCGCGAGTCGGTTCGAGACCTTCAGGATCCACTCCTTGTCCTGGCGCCGGAACTCGACCCGGTGGTGGACGGTCGGCGCGATCAGGCAGATCGAGGCCGCGGCGGCACACAGCAGCGTCGCGAAGTAGACGGTCTTCTGAAACGACGTCACGTCCGCGAAGCGCTGGTTGAACGGCACCACCAGCAGGAACGCGAACAGCACCTGCACGCCCGGCAACGCCACCCGCAGCTCGCCGAGGAACTCCTGCAGGTTGCGGTCGACCCGTTCCTTCTCGGTCTCCTCGCGCCCGCTCTCGGGGTGGCGGTCCACGGATCGACCGTACCCGCTCGAGACTGGCAAATACGAACAAAACGTTCTAAAGTATCTGATCAATAGCCGCCGCCAGTCCAAGGAGCCGCAGATGAGTGCCTCGAGGATCGGAGGGCTCATCGCCCTCGCCGTAATCGTCGCGACGGCTGTCGTCGCCGCGCCAGCCCTCGCCACACCGAACAACACAGGGTCATCGGCGCAAGCGCCCTACTGGACACCGATCGGCAACACAAGAGACTCATCATTCGACGCGACGTCGATGAGACTCGACTTCAGCGCGGGCTCGGGCGATGGCATGACAACCTTCGGCGTCACCTGCCAGGCGAGACTCCAGGCCTACGTCCCGATGACACACACACGTGCGCTGGTCACGTCGCTGCTCCCCGTCTTCTGCTCCAGCCCGACGTTCCCGGGCGCGCAGGTCTTCTGGACCACGACCGCGGACTCAGTCACACCGTTCGAGCTGCACCTGCGCCAGAGAGTGGCGGCCAACTCATGGGGCGGCACCTTGTCGGTTCCCTTCGGCGGCAACATGACAATCTGGGTCGTCGACGGCGGCAGAACGGTCTGCAGATTCCACATCGGTGCCCAGTCATTCAGGATGCTCGACACAGACGTGGCGACATCATTCCTCGTCAACGACACGACAGTCGTGTTCAGAAACGATGCCGCGGCTTCCATGTCATGCCCGGACCCCGCGAGATCGGGCACGCTCACGGGAACGTTCACATTCAGACCGCAGACAGCGACAGACAACCTGAGATCAACACCGGACTCAGACGCGTAGACGCTCGGGGCCTGAGCTAGGCAGCTGCGGCCACGGTCGCTCGCGCCCAGTCCTCGGCATCGAAGCGCTCGACGAGCTCGGCGGGCGACGGTCGCTCGCCCGGCTCGCAGAGGCCGACCGAGGCGGCGAGCTCGGCACGCACGTCGGCGGACGTCTGACCGAGCGCACGGCGTTCGGCGAGCGTGACGGCGCCGTGGCGCTTGGCGAGCCGCTCGCCCGTCCTCGCCCCGCAGCAGCGGCACGTGCGCGTAGCTCGACGGCGGGGTCAGGCCGAGGAGTTCGGCGAGCCAGCGCTGTCCGGCGGTCGCGTCGAGCAGGTCGGCGCCGCGCACGACCTCGTCGACACCCTGGTCGGCGTCGTCGACGGTGACCGCGAGGTTGTAGGCGTAGGCGCCGTCGTTGCGGCGGATCACCACGTCGTCGACGATGCCGTTGACCTCGCCTGCCAGCAGGTCGCGGAAGGAGATCCGAGCGGCGTCGGCGCGCACCCGCAGCGCCGGCGGGCGACCGGCAGCGAGGTGCTCGGCACGCTCGGCCGCGGTCAACGAGCGGCAGGTGCCGGGATAGAAGGCCGCCGCCGGATCCGCGCCCATGGCCGACGTCGAGCGTCCGCCGCCGGCGGCGTCGCGCCCGTGGGGTGCGGACGCCGCCTCGCGGATCTCCGCTCGCGTGCAGAAGCACTCGTACACGAGTCCCTGGGCGCGCAGCGACTCGACGGCCTCGGCGTAGCGTTCGCCGCGCTCGCTCTGGCGCAGCGGTTCGCCGTCCCAGTCGAGGCCGAGCGCGGCGAGGTCGGCAAGCTGTCCCGCCTCGTGCTCGCGACGCGAGCGCTGGGGGTCGAGATCTTCGACGCGCAGCAGGAAGCGTGCGTCGCGCGAGCGGGCGAACAGCCAGGCCAGCAGCGCGGTGCGCAGGTTGCCGAGGTGCAGCGGCCCGGTGGGGCTGGGGGCGTAGCGGCCGTCTGCGCGCACCGCCCGAGCGTAGAACAGCCCCACTCGCGTCGCGCGGTACGCTGAGCGGCGGTGAGCGGCTTCCTCTCGCGTGGCTTCGGTGGACGGCGACGGGCGCCGGAGGGCATGGAGCAGCGCATCCCGCCCGGGCAGTACTACGAGCCGGGCTTTCCCGTCCTGACCGCCGGGCCGACGCCGCAGGTCTACACGGACGCTTGGAGCTTCCGCGTCGACGGCATGGTCGGTCAGCAGCGGGAGTGGAGCTGGCAGCAGTTCGAGCAGCTGCCGTTGGAGCAGGTGCCTTGCGACATCCACTGCGTGACGAAGTGGTCCAAGCTCGACACGAGCTTCGGCGGCGTCTCGGTCGACACGCTGCTCGAGGGCGTCGAGCCACAGGGCGAGTACGCGATGGCCTACTCGACCGGCGGCTACACCACCAACCTCGCGCTCGCGGACCTGACCGGCGGCAAGGCCTGGGTGGCGACTCGGCACGAAGGGGAGCCGTTGCCGCGCGAGCACGGCGGTCCGGCGCGGCTGCTGGTGCCGCACCTGTACTTCTGGAAGAGCGCCAAGTGGGTGGCGGGCCTGCGCATCATGGACCACGACGAGCCGGGCTTCTGGGAAGCCAACGGCTACCACAACCGCGGCGACCCCTGGAAGGAAGAGCGGTATTGGGGCGACTGACGCCCATCAGCCAGCGGGCGCCGGGCCAGTGGCAGATCGCCGAGGTCGCCGCGATCGAGCAGGAGACGCCGCGCTGCAAGTCCTTCCGGCTGCGGCTGCCGATGTGGATGCCCCACGTGCCCGGTCAGCACTACGACGTGCGCCTGACCGCGCCCGACGGCTATCAGGCTCAGCGTTCCTACTCGATCGCCTCGTCGCCGCTCGACGAGGGCGAGATCGAGCTGACGATCGACCGACTCGAGCAGGGCGAGGTCTCGACCTACTTCCACGACGTGCTCGTCGAGGGCGACCAGGTCGAGGTGCGCGGCCCGTTCGCGTCCTACTTCGTCTGGCGCGGCGAGCAGCCGGTGCTGCTGGTCGGCGGCGGTTCCGGCGTCGTGCCGTTGATGGCGATGCTGCGCCACCGTCGTCGCACCGCACCGGACCTGCCGATGCGGCTCGTGTACTCGGTGCGCTCGGCCGACGAGCTGATCTACGCCGACGAGCTCGGCGACGACGCCCTGCTCACCTACAGTCGCGCCGCGCCCGACGGCTGGAGCGGGCACCGCGGTCGCATCGACGCGGAGCTGATCGCTGCCGCCGGCGCTGACGCGGACATGACGCTGGCGTTCGTGTGCGGCTCGAACGGCTTCGTCGAGACGGCTGCGGGCCTGCTGCTCGAGGTGGACTTCGCGCCGGAGCGGGTGCGCACCGAGCGCTTCGGCCCGACCGGCTGAGGTCCGGCTCCGGCTCGTCGCCGGAACCCGCCTGGCCCTCGCGAGCCGCCCGGCCGCGAGGAGCAGGCGAGTCGTGTCCTACGGTGAGACCAGGGTCACGTTGAGGTTGTCGGCTCTTGTGTCGGGGAGGACTGTGAAGGTGCTCGTGATCTGCAGTCTTGTGCCCACCGGCGGGCAGAGCGGGTCACCGGCCGTGCTGCCTCTGTATGAGATTGTCGGGTCGTTGATGACCAGTGATGTCGTGTTGTTTGTCCAGGTGAACCGGATTGACTGGGCGGGGAGTGTGATGTCGCACGATCTGCCCAGCATTGTGCGGATGATGGAGATCGGTGAGTTGAACGGGATGTTCAGGCTTCCCCGGGCTGAAGGCGGGGCCGTGAAGTCTGTGAGGTGCAGCAGCCACGGTGTCACTGAGTTCACCGGCGTCGAGACGCCTGACACGGTCCCCATGTCCGAGATGCATCTGTTGAACACCACGCTGCCGATGCGAATCTGTGTATGTGTCTGCGGGACGTAGCCTGAGAACTGCACCATGCATGTGACGGCGCCGGCACCTGGGACGATGAATGACATGTTCGTCGCCTTGCCTGTGACTGATGAGTTGATTGTGTTGCCGATCGGGGTCCACCACGGCGACGAGTTGCTCTGTGAGTCTGTGAACTGGACTGTGGCGTACGCTGGGCCTGCCGCTGCCACCGCTACTGCAAGGGCGAGCGCGACCAGGAGGCCGAACTTGGGTCCTCTCATGACAAGCATTCCTTCCTTGGACGAGTACGGTCCGTTGAGGTATCGGCGCCCCCGCGCGCCGCCCGTGCGCGGGGGCGGATGGGTTGTGCTTAGACGTCCGGTGACACGAGGGTCACGTCGAGGTTGTCAGCTAGTGTGTCGGGCCGCACTGTGAACATGCCGAACACCTGCATTCTTGTGCCCGCGGGGGGACACAAGGCGCCGCCGGTGCCTCTGAATGAGACTGTCGGGTCGCTGACGACGAGTGATGTGTTGTTGTTTGTCCAGGTGAATCTGATTGACTGACCCGGGATTGTGATGTTGCACTGCATACCGTTCAATGTGCGGAAGATTGAGATCGGTGAGTTGGGCGGGATGTTCAGGGTTCCAGCGGCTGAGGGCGGGAACACGAATGTTGTGAGGTGCAGCAGCCACGGTGTCTGTGAGTTCACCGGGCTCTGAACGGCTGAAACGGTCCCCATGTCGGAGATGCAGTTTCTGAACGACACGCCGTTGATGCGGATCTGTGTGTGTGTCACCGGGACGTAGCCTGAGAACTGGACCATGCATGTCACGGCGCCGGCTCCGGGGACGACGAATGACAGGCTCATGGCTCTGCCTGTGACTGATGAGTTGATTGTGTTGCCGATCGGGTTCCACCACGGCGACGCGTTGGCCTGTGAGTCTGTGAACGCGACTGTGGCGTGGGCTGGACTTGCCGCGACCATCGTCACGGCAAGCGTCAGCGCGACCAGCACGCCGGTCTTGAGTCCTCGCATGAGGTGTCCTCTCTTCGGCGGAGGTGATCCGCCAAGGGTTGGGTGCGTCGCGACCCCCGGGTGGTCGCGACCGTGTCGGGCGGCTGGTCGACCGAAGAGATGGTACCTGACCGTACCAAGTTGTTCAATACGATCAAGTTCTATAGATCATTTGTGCATTCGGGCATCCGAAACCCAGCTCGGCAGGTCGTCAGGGGGCGGTAGCGGGGCCCAAGGGCCATGTCCAGCGTGTCGGCCGCTCGGCCTGCCAGTCGCTTGCGCAGCAGCGCCCAGTCGACGAGCAGGCGCAGGTCCTGCCGGGTGAGCCCGGTTCGCCGCCGGAACTGGGCGGCCGAGAGGGTGTCCGCGACGAAGCGCCCCCGCTGCAGCGTTTGCAGTGCGCGCCGCGTTCGAGTTGCCGGCGGCTCGAGGCCGCGTCGCCGTGCCTCGACGCGATACCAACGCGTCGTGATCAGCAGTCGCAGGGTGCGCTCGCGTGCGTCGGCGTACTGCCCCGCGCAGGGCATGGGCTCGTCGGCGGCTGGCGGGGCGCCGGTGGGCCGACGGTGAAGGCGCGCGAGCTTGAGGCACTCCGCCCGCAGGAAGTGGGTGAACTCAGCCCGTGGAACGGGATCGTTTGCGACCTGCGCGACGGCGCCGGCGGGCAGCACGACACGCTCGGGCTCGCTGCTGCCACAGCCTGCCGCGAGTGCTGCGACGAGGCCGAGCCACGAGCCGTGGCGGACGGCCGGGCTCAGCGGCACTCCGGCACTTCGGGTATGCGGTACTTGCGCGCGCAGTCGGTGTCAGCGGCGTAGCGGGCGTGGAGCGCCTTCGACAGGCGGTCGGTTCGGAGCGTGCTGAGGATCGTTCTGCGCGCTTGGGGGGAGAGCCGATCGGAGCCGGGATCCGCTACCCGCACCACTTCGTAGACGAACCACCCGTTGAGGGTCTTGACCGGGCCGCGCAGCTGTCCCGGCCGAGCTGCGAACATGCCGCGCCCGAACCGGTCCTGTGGCGCGGTGCTCGCACGGACGCGATGCGTGCCGCTCCAGGTCCGCGACAGCGGGCGCACGGCGTAGCGATCGACGGCTTGGCGCCAGTTTCCCTCGTCCTCGATCAGCGTGCGCGCCTGACGGGCGAGATTGGAGTTGCTCGTTTGGACGATGCGAACGATGCGTTGCTCGGGCTGAAGGTAGACGACGTCGTTGTTCTCGCCGTAGCGCTGGATCTGCCGGGCGCTGACGGGGATGCGGCGCAGCAGCGCCTGCTGCTGGTCGTCCGAGCGGGCTCGCAGCGAGCTCGGGCGCTCGTCATAGCGCGAGGGCTCGAGCTCTTGGCGACCGGCCTCGCTTGTGAGCCACTCCGCCCGCACCAGGAACGAGAGGGCCTGGGCCTTGGCGATGCCGAACTCGAGCTTGCACTCGGCGAGGATCTCGCGCGCGCTCAGGTCGTGCGTGGCGTCAGCCTGGGCATGCTTGTTGCGCCGGCAGGCGCGGTAGGCCGGCGGCCCGAAGGCGCGTACGTAGCCGCCGGGGTGGGGAAGCAGGACGTCGATCGAGCGGGTGACCTCCGCTTCGGCGATCGTGCGGCCGCCGACGGTCGCGGCGACGGGGTTCCCCGGTCTCTGCGGCCGATCGTCGTCTCCGTTCCCGTCGCTGCAGGCCGCGGGACCGACGATCGCCAGCGCAGCGGTCGCCATCGCGAGTCCGACCCGAGCGCTCCGGTACATGATCAGCGTATCTACAGCGATCTATTAAGCCTCACGTAAATCGCGGATCTCGTGGAAGGCCTGGGGCAGCGGGCTAGTCGAATGAGCCCAGCGCCGTCCAAAGCGCCGGTGTCGTAGAAAGGGCGACGTGACGGAGGGCGAGTGCATCCTGGTCGAGGTCGCGGGTCGGGCGAACCTGATCGGCGATCACACCGACTACCAGGACGGCCTGGCGTTGCCGCTCGCGCTCGAGGGACTGACGCTGCGGCTGGAGGGGCGCCTCGGCGGAGACCGGGTGGTCCTGCGCTCGCAGTTGGACGGCCGCACGCACGCGCTGTCGCTCTCCGAGACCGCCGTTCGGACGCGCGGCTGGGGCCGCTACGCCGCTGCGGTCCTGTACGCGCTACGCGACGCGGGCCGTCGGCTGCGGCCGCTCGAGGCGGCGATCTCCGCGACGCTGCCGGTCGGCGCCGGTCTCTCGTCCTCGGCCGCGCTGGAGGTAGCGGTCGCGCTTGCCGCCTGCGCGGATCCGCTCGAGCCGCTCGAGCTCGCGCGTATCTGCCAGCGCGCGGAGAGCGTGCACGTCGGCGTGCCCTGCGGTCTGCTCGATCAGCTCGCGATCGTCAACGGCGAGCCTGGGCGGGCGCTGCTGCTCGACCTCCGCCACCTGCGCGCCGAGCAGCTGCCATGGCCGTCCGGGCTGGTGCTCGCGATCGTGGACTCCGGCGTCACGCGCGGCTTGGCCGACGGCGCCTACGCCGAGCGGCGGGCCGAGACCGAGCAGGCGGCGGGACTCTTGGGAGTGCGCACGCTGCGCGAGCTGCCAGCCGGCGACCCATCCGCTGCGCAGGCTCGCCTGGGAGCACCGCTCGATCGGAGGGTACGCCACGTCATGAGCGAGAACGCGCGCGTGCTCGTGGCGGCGGCCGCGCTGCGCGCGGGCGACTACGAGCGGCTGGGTGTGGCGCTGGCCGACTCGCACCGGAGCTTGACCGAGGACTTCGAGGTCTCGACGCCGGAGCTGGACATGCTGGTCGAGCTGCTCGCCGCGCTGCCCGGCGCAATCGGCGCCCGGATGACCGGCGCCGGTTTCGGCGGCTGCGTGCTCGCGCTGCTGCGCGCGCCGGTGGACGAGCTCGCGCTCGACGCGGCGCTGGAGGAGTACCAGCGCCGCAGCGGGCGCACGCCGCGGCGCTGGCTCACGCGGCCCGGTGCCGGCATCGTGCACGGCGGGATCAGCCTTCGCCGGGGCCGGTGAGCGGCAGCGTCTCGAGGCCGGGAAGGCGGTCGAGCGAGAGCACGGTGTCTGCGAGTGCGGTGGCCCGCTCCCCGCCGAGCGCCGCGTCGGCGTTGGCGTGGAACTTGGCCAGCACGCCGTCGGGTGCGAGCGGGCACTCGGGCGTGCCGGTGGGATGGGGGACGTCGGCCAGGCGCGTCGAGCCGTCGGCCAGGCGTGCGGTCACGGTCGCGAACAGTGGGCCGCGGTCCTCACGCGCGGTGGCGGCGACCTCGACCCGTCGTGCCAGTTCGCCCAGGCGCGGGTCGGCGAGCGACTCGTCCTCGTAGGTGCCGAGGTCGACCGCGCCGGTCGCGAGCATCGCGGCGACCGAGAACTGGAGGCTGAACTTCGCCTCGTAGGCGGTCGCGGGCGCGAGCTTGCGCTCGGTCGGCTCGGCGACGATCGGCAGCGCGTCCGCCGGCAGGCCGACGTCGAGTGCGGCGACGCCGTTGGGCTCGAGGCCCTGGTCGCGCAGCTCGCGCACGGCGTCGAGCGCGGCGTGGATGAAGTGGCAGGCGGGATAGGGCTTGATCGCGACCGCGAGCGTCTCCCAGCGCGAGCCGAGGTCTGCCAGCTGCTCGTCGAGCCGCTCGCCGTAGTCGCCGCCGAGCAGCGCGCGGTAGATCCCGAAGCGGCCCTCGAGCACGGTCGCCGGGCCGGCGGCACCGCGGGCGGCCAGGGCTGCGCAGACCACGCCGGCATGCGCGGCCCAGCCGGCGTGGAAGGGCTTGGTCGGCGTGCCGTCGGCCAGGTACTCGAACAGGCCACCGGAGGTGCTGCCCGCCAGCCCGAGCGCCGCGGTGGTCGTCTCGGCCGAGAGGTCCAGGAGCGAGCAGACGGCCACCGCGGCGCCGAACACGCCGCAGGCGGAGGTGGGGTGCAGGCCGCGCTGGTGGAAGGCCGCCGGCGCGGTCAGGCCGAGCCGCGTGGCGGTCTCGGTGCCGGCGACGATCGCCGTCAGCAGCTGCCGTCCGTCGGCGCCGTGCGCCTGGGCGACCGCCAGCGCAGCGGGCACGACGACCGCCGAGGGGTGGACGAGCGCCTCGGGGTGCGTGTCGTCGAAGTCGAGCGCGTGGCAGAGCATGCCGTTGGCCAGCGCCGCCTCGGACGGCGCCGCCGGGCCGCCACGGTGCAGCAACTGGGCGGCTCTACCGAGCGGCGCGCTCTCGTCGACCGCCCACGCCCGTGCCTCGGTGCCCAGGCCCCGTTCGCTGGCGGCGAGGCCGCAGCCGAGCACGTCCAGAACGTGCAGCTTGGCTCGCTCGACGACCTCGTCGGGCAGCTGCTCGAAGCGCAGCCGCGTGGCAAAGTCGGCCAGTCGCTGGGCGCCGGTCATGGCGCTCGGCTCACCGTCCATTCGGCGTCGGTTTCCCACGTTGGTCGATGTCCGAAGCCTACGTGTGCTTGCACGCCGCGGTACGCTGGAGAGGTGACCTCACGCATCGCCACCTTCGAGCAGCAGCTCGTCGCGATCGTGATCGTCGCCGTCATTCCCCGCTAGGGGAATCGCTCGTGCCAGCGCCGCAGCGGCGCCTCATCCCAGATCGACCCCACCGGGAGCGTTCTGCCCTTGCCCCGACCGCACGAGTGACTGCCATGACGAGCACCACCGCCAGTTTCACCGACCCCACCCGACCCGCCTCCGCCACGAGGCGCATGCTCGGCGCCGACGCCGTGCTGCGCGCCCTCGAGGCCGAGCGGGTTGAGATCTGCTTCGGCATGCCCGGCGGAGCGATCCTGCCGATCTACGACGCGATCGCGCGCGGCACGTCGATGCGCCACGTGCTCGTGCGCCACGAGCAGGGCGCCGGTCACATGGCGCAGGGCTACGCGCGCGCGTCGGGTCGCGTCGGCGTGGTGCTGGCCACCTCGGGTCCCGGCGCCACGAACCTCGTCACGCCGCTTGCCGACGCGATGATGGACTCGACGCCGCTGGTCTGCGTGACCGGGCAGGTGCACACGCGCCTGCTCGGCACCGACGCCTTCCAGGAGAGCGACATCGCGACGATCGTGCAGCCGGTGGTCAAGCACTCGTGGCTGGTGCGCGAGGTCGAGGAGCTGCCGCAGGTGCTGCGTGCCGCCTTCGAGTTGGCGCGCGGCGGGCGGCCCGGACCCGTGCTCGTCGACGTCCCGCGCGACGTGCAGGAGGCGGAGCTGGACTTCTCCTACCCACGTCGCGCCGCGCTGCCGGGTTGGCACGCACCCGAGCCCGTCGACCCGGCGGCCGCCGAGGCCTGCGCCGCCGCGATCGCCAGGGCGGAGCGGCCGGTGCTCTACGCCGGCGGCGGCGTGGTCGGCGGCGAGGCCTGCGAGCAGCTGCTGGCGCTCGCCGAGCTGGCACGCATCCCCGTCGTCACGACGTTGATGGGCAAGGGCGCGATCCCGGAGCGCCACGAGCTGTTCGCCGGCTGGCCGGGGATGCACGGTGCGCGCTGGGCGAACCTGACGTTCAACGAGGCCGACCTGGTGCTGGCCGCGGGAGCGCGCTTCGACGATCGCGTCACGGGCCGACTCGACCGCTTCGCCCCCGGCGCGACCGTCGCCCACTTCGAGGTCGACCCGTACGAGATCGGCAAGATCCGCCACGCCGACATCCCGCTGCTCGGCGGGGTCGAGGACGGGCTGGCGCAGGTGCTGGCAGCGCTGCACGAGCGTGTCGAGCGTGGGTGGCGCCCGCGGACCGACGCCTGGCTGGCCCAGGTCGGCGCTTGGCGCGAGGCGCATCCGCTGCGCTACGGCGTCGCCGCGCCCGGCAAGCCGTTGAAGCCGCAGGCGGTGCTGGAGCGGCTCGACGCCGCCGTGGGCGCTCGGGTCGACCACGTCTGGACGACCGGGGTGGGCCAACACCAGATGTGGGCGATGCAGTACGCCGGGGTGCAGCGCCCGCGCTCGTTCGTGACCTCCGGCGGCCACGGGACGATGGGCTTCGGGCTGCCCGCCGCGATCGGCGCGCAGGCGGCCCGTCCGGACGCCACCGTCGTCTGCGTCGACGGCGACGGCTCGTTTCAGATGACCCTGCAGGAGCTCGGCACCGCCGTCGCCGAGCGGCTGCCGGTAGTCGTCGTGATCCTCAACAACGGCTACCTCGGCATGGTCTGCCAGTGGCAGACGATGTTCTACGCCGAGCGGCTCTCGCATGTCGACCTGCAGCCGGCGATGCCGGACTTCGCCGCGATCGCGCGCGGCTACGGCGCGCTCGGACTGCGGGTCGAGACGCTGGCCGAGCTCGACGCGGCGATCGAGCAGGCGCTGTCCGCCGAGCGCCCGGTCGTGCTCGACGTCCAGGTCGATCCCGGCGAGCGCTGCCTTCCGATGATCGTCCCGGGTGCCGCCGCGGTGGACATGGTCGAGTGGCCCGGGCACGGAGACGGGGGCGACCCACAGCCCGCGTAGGGTGTGCGCCGCGTGTCCGAGGCCGCCTTCGTCTACCTGCTGCGCTGCCGTGACGGCAGCCTCTACTGCGGTTGGACCAACGACCTCCCGCGGCGGGTGGCCGAGCATGCGGCCGGGCGTGCCAGCCGCTACACCCGCTCGCGGCTGCCGGTCGCGCTGGTCTGGTCGGCGGCCTGCGCATCGCGCTCGGAGGCGATGCGCGAGGAGGCGCGGATCAAGCGCCTGCCGCGCACCCAGAAGCTGCGGTTGCTCGAACTCGCTGCCTAGGCGTTGCCTATGCGATACTGCGACGGATGTCCGAGGACGGGCTGCTGCTGGGAGATGCCGCCACGGCGCTCGGCGTGAGCGTCGACACGCTGCGCCGGTGGGCGCGTGCCGGCAAGCTCCAGACCACGCGCGACCAGGCCAACCGCCGTCGCGTCGCTCGCAGCGAGATCGAGCGCCTGGCGCAGCGGCCCCAGCGTCAGCGCAGCGGTGACGCACTCAGCGCACGCAACCGCTTCCCCGGGGTGGTGCGTTCGGTCGAGGTCGACGGTGTGATGGCGCTCGTCGAGATCGAGGCCGGGCCGCATCGGGTGATCGCCGCGATCACGCGCGACGCGGTCGAGGAGCTCGGGCTCGAGCCGGGCGTGCCGGCGACTGCACGGGTAAAGGCGACGTCGGTGATGATCGACAGGGGAGCGGAGTAGATGCGGACACGGGCGGTCGTGGCACTGATGGCGAGCGTGGCGGTGGGGCTGCTCGGCGGCTGCGGGGACGACGACTCCGACACGTCCGGCGGTGGCAGCAGCGGCGACGGCGACACGCCGCGACTGGTCGTCTCCGCCGCCTCGTCGATGACCGAGGCGCTGACGGAGTGCAGCAAGCGCTTCGAGGGCGCGGACGTGAAGCTCTCCTTCGCCGGCTCGGACGAGCTCGCAGCCCAGATCCGCCAGGGCGTCGAGCCCGACGTGTTCGCCTCGGCGAACACGAAGCTGCCGGACCAGTTGGCGGCCGATGGCATGCTCTCGAAGCCGGTCGAGTTCGTCACCAACACGCTCGTCGTCGCCGTGCCCAAGGACTCGGACGTCGAGTCGGTCGAGGACCTGACGAAGTCCGGCACCACGGTCGCGATGGGCTCGGAGACGGTGCCGATCGGCTCGTACACGCGCGAGGTGCTGAGCCGCCTGCAGGGCGACGCCGGGGACGAGATCCTCGCCAACGTGCGCTCGAACGAGCCAGACGTGAAGGGCATCGTCGGCAAGCTGACCCAAGGCGCCGCCGACGCGGGGTTCGTCTACGTCAGCGACGTCGAGGCGACCAACGGGGCGTTGCGCGCGCTCCAGCTTCCGGGCGAGCTGCAGCCGAGCGTCGTGTACGCGGCTGGGGTCGTGAAGGGGGCGAAGCAGCCAGTGCTGGCCGAGCGCTTCGTCCAGGGCTTGGTCGACGGCGACTGCTACGACACGCTGCAGCGCGACGGCTTCGGCCCGCTGAAGTGAGCGGTCGCGCCGGCTTCACGGCGCTGACCGCCGCCGCGCTCGCACTCGCGCTGACGTTCCTGACGCTGCCGGTCGTCGCGATCTTCGTCGACACCGACCCGGGTGCGCTGGTCTCGAGCCTCGGCGAGCAGGAGGCGCGCGACGCCCTGCTGCTGAGCTTCGAGACCACCGCGCTGGCGCTCGCGCTGATCGTGCTCGTCGGCACGCCGGCCGCCTACCTGCTCGCGACGCGTGCGTTCCCGGGGCGAGCGGTCGTGATCACGCTGATCGAGCTGCCGCTCGTGTTGCCGCCGGCTGTCGCCGGGATCGCCCTGCTGGCCGCGGTCGGGCCGGCCGGGATCCTCGGCGGGACGCTGGAGGCAGTCGGCGTCGACCTGGCGCTCACGACCGCGGCGGTGGTGGTCGCGCTGACGTTCGTCGCCGCGCCGTTCTACCTGCGGCAAGCGATCGCGGCGTTCGGGGCGGTCGATCGCACGCTGCTCGACGCCTCGCGCACGCTTGGCGCGAGCGAGGCACGGACCTTCGTGCGGGTGATGATTCCCACGGCGCTGCCCGGCCTGGCCGCCGGCGGTGCGCTCGCGCTCGGGCGCGCGCTGGGGGAGTTCGGTGCCACGCTGATGTTCGCCGGCTCGTTCCAGGGCATCACCCAGACCGTGCCGCTGGCGATCTACGACCGCTTCTCCTCGGACTTCGACGCCGCGCTGGCACTGTCGGCGGTGTTGGTCGCGGTCTCGGCGGCGATCCTGCTGGCGGTGAAGCTCGTCGGCGGAGCAGACGCGCTCGGCGGCGGGGTGCGGCGGTGACGAGCGCGCACGCGGCGCCGGCGGGGCTGGCCCCGCGCTCCGGCGCCACGCTGGACGTGGAGGTGCGGAAGCGTCTGGGGGACGTCGAACTCGACGTCGCCATGACGGTGGAGCCGGGCAGTTGCCTGGCGCTCGCCGGACCGTCGGGTGCGGGCAAGACGAGCGTGCTGCGCGTCATCGCCGGGCTGCTGCGACCGCAGCGGGGAAGCGTGCGGCTCGGCGACGAGACCTGGCTCGAGACGACGGCGGGGCGGGACGTGCCCCCCGAGCGCCGCCGCTGCGGCTATCTGTTTCAGGAGTACGCGCTGTTCGGGCATCTGAGCGCCTGGCAGAACGTCGCCTATCCGTTGCGCGGGCTGGCACGCGGCGAGCGGCGTGCGCGGGCGCTGGAGCTGCTCGAGCGCTTCGGGCTCGGCGCGCGGGCCGAGGCGCGTCCGGCGACGCTCTCCGGCGGCGAGCGTCAGCGGGTCGCGCTGGCGCGGGCGCTCGCCCGACGCCCGGACGTGCTGCTGCTCGACGAGCCGCTGTCGGCCCTCGACGCGCGCACGCGCGCGAGCGCGGCCCGCGAGCTGGCAGTCGTGCTGGGCGAGCTGGAGGTGCCCGCCCTGCTGGTGACCCATGACTTCGCCGAGGCGGCCCAGCTCGGCGATCGCGTCGGCGTGATCGACGCCGGCAGGATCGTGCAGGAAGGCACGGCGAGCGAGCTCGCGACCGCGCCGGGCTCGGCGTTCGTGGCGGACTTCACGGGCGCGGTGGTGCTCACGGGGCGCGCCCGGCCCGGTGCCGACGGCCTGACGCTCGTCGAGCTGGACGGCGGTGGCACGATCGTCAGCGTCGACGTGGCCGAGGGGCGGGTCGGCGCCAGCTTCCATCCCTGGGACGTGGCCGTCGCGCCCGCGAGGGGAAGGGCCGACGCGCCCCCGGGCTCGGCGCAGAACCGGGTCGCGGCGGAGGTCGTCTCGATCACCGAGATCGGCAACCGCGTGCGTCTCGGACTCGCAGCGGCGCAGCCGCTGGTCGCCGAGCTGACGCTCACCGCCACGCGCGAGCTGGGACTACGCCAGGGAGCGCGTGTGGTGGCGAGTTGGAAGGCGTCTGCGACGCGACTGGTCCGGCTCTAGCAGCGCGCTGGTCGTGCCCAGACCGGGAACGCCGAGCGAGTCGGGCTACTCCAGGCCCTCGAGGAGATCGGCAGGCCGCACCTCCAGCCCGCGCGAGAGGCGCAGCAGGACCCGGATGCCGGGGTCGCGACGTGCCGATTCGAACCGGCGCAGCTCGGATGCGTCCATCGCTGCGCGGCTGGCCAGGTCCTCCTGGGTGAGCGAGCGCTCATGGCGCAATCGCCGCAGATTGGCGGCAAAGACGCCCAGTGCTTCGTCCACGCGGAAGACAGTTCCCGGTAGACGCTGCCAGCGCCAGGACTTATAAGTCCTG
The DNA here is from genome assembly GCA_963846505.1 of uncultured Thermoleophilaceae bacterium. GTDB lineage: Bacteria > Actinomycetota > Thermoleophilia > Solirubrobacterales > Thermoleophilaceae > JACVRW01. The sequence goes on from CAWJWD010000007.1 coordinate 223,600, forward strand.
GCGCTGCTATCGAGAATTGAACCATTCATGTCCGAGGAGGGCGGTCGTTGCCCGCTGGAGAGCTCTACTGCCGTGAGATCAGATCGAGTGAGACGCCCGAGGACCTGCACCGGCGCGTCGTCTTGCAGCTCTCGCCGCTCCTCGCCCCAGCGCACTACAAGCTCGCCGCGGAGGACCCGCAGCACATCGAGTACAGCCGCCGCTACCTTCCGACCGCTGCCTTGATCGCCGCCTTGCTGGCCCTCGTCCTCGCCGCCGCCGCAGCACTCGCCGACGTGCCCGCTCCCGCCGCCGCGCTCGGGTTGGCCGGTCTCGTGACCCTGTTGTTCGCGCGCCGCAGCGAGGAGCTGCGCGTCGCGGTCCAACCGCGGCCCGGGGGCAGCACCGCCTACCTCAGCGGCTTCCTCACCAGCCGCGCACGCATGTCGCTGCTCGGCTTCGAGCCGCCGCGCGGCCGCAAGCTCGTGCCGGCCGTTCACGGCGAGTCGGACCAGCGGCAGCCACGTCGCCCTTCCGCGGGCTGAGCTAGCCAAGCTCGCGGATCACGCACTCGACGAGCTCCTCGCAGCAGCCCGCCAGACGTACCTCGATGGCCTCCGGCGTCACCCGCACTTGCGATACGCGCGCGCCGCGCCCGTGCCGGAGGCAGCGAATCGCCTCGAGCCGCGCACGCAGGCGCTCGATCGCCGCGCGCCCGACTCGCTCCTCGGCCGCGCGCAAGAATTGCTCGCGGCCAACCTCTTGGCCGGCGAGCCGGTACTCGATGCTGACGCCCATCCAAAGACTCCTCACTACCCGCTAGGGCGAACATATGTTCGTATCCTATCCAGCGAACGACTCGGGCTCAAGCGATCCGCGCGCATTGCCGCGGTTGGTTGCCGTCGTGGGGACGAACTCGTCCGGAAAGAGCGCGCTCGGCATCGATCTGGCCCGGCGCTTCGGTGGCGAGGTGATCTCCGCCGACTCGCGCCAGGTCTACCGCGGGCTCGACCTCGGCACCGGCAAGGTCACGTCCGAGGAGATGGCCGGCGTGCCGCACCACCTGCTCGACGTGGTCGAGCCGGGGGAGACGTTCTCGCTCGCCGCCTTCCAGGGGCTCGCCTACGAGGCGATCGACGACGTGATCGCCCGCGGGCGGCTGCCGCTGCTCGTCGGCGGCAGCGGGCTCTACGTGCGCGCGGTCGTCGAGGGCTACCAGCTGGTGGACGCCGAACCCGATCCCGAGCGCCGTGCGGAGCTGGCGTCGTGGAGCGACGAGCGCCTGCTCGCCGAGCTCGAGCGCCTCGACCCGACGGCCGCCCGGCAGCTCGACCTGCCCAACCGCCGGCGGCTGGTGCGCGCCGTCGAGATCGCCGCCGCCGGCCACGCGCGCGCGGACACCCGCCGTGCCGAGCCGCGCTACCGCACGCTGATGCTCGGGCTCACCTGGCCGACGCCGGTGCTCGACGAACGCATCGCCGTGCGTCTGCGCGCGCGCATGGACGCGGGCCTGGTGGCCGAGGTGCAGGGGCTGCTGGCGGCGGGAGTGGACGCGGACTTCCTCGAGGCGCTCGGGCTCGAGTACCGCTTCACGATCCGCCATCTGCGCGGCGAGTACGAGTCCGAGGAGGAGCTGTTCGAGCACGCGAACCGTGGCGTGCGCCGCTTCTCGCGCCGCCAGCTGTCCTGGTTTCGGCGCGACCGCGAGCTTGTCTGGCTCGACGGCGACGGGGACTACGCCGAGCAGGCGGTGCAGCTGATCGAGCGCTTCCTCGACTGAGCGCCGCCGTCAGCGCAGCAGCAGCGGCCGTGTGTTCACGATCCGCGCGGGCAGCAGCCGGCTCGCTTCGACGCCGCGCCTCGAGAGGCGCAGCCGGAGGATCCCCGTGCGCGTGGTGCCGGGCGAACCGGCGCCGAAGACGAAGTTGCCGAGGCTGTAGGCGACCGGCCGCCGGCCCCTGGCCCGGATCGGCTGCAGCACGTGCGGGTGGGCGCCGATGACGGCGCTCGCACCGGCCTGCAGGGCGATGTCCGCGAAGCCGCGCTGGCGCCCGTCCTCGCTGGTCGCGCGCTCAATGCCCCAGTGGAAGGTGGCGATCACGACGTCCGCGCGCTCGAGGGCTCGACGCACGCCGGCGCGAATCAGCGTCGGCGTGGCGGGCTGGGTGCCGGCGCGGCTCGGGCCGGCGAAGAACTCGGCCGGCAGGATGTCCGAGAAGCCGACGAAGGCGACCCGCAGGCCGAGTCGCTCGACCACCCGCGGCTCGCTCGCGGACGCCAGGCTGCCGCCCGCCCCGACCGCCGTGGCGCCGAAGCGGCGCACGTTGGCGACCGTGTCGAGCAGCGCTTGGGTGCCGTAGTCGGCGGCGTGGTTGTTGGCGAGGTTGTAGACGTCGAAGCCGGCCATGCGGGTGGCGACGCGCAGCGCGTTCGGCGAGCCGCGGAAGGTGAACTGCTTCGGCACCGGTGCGCCGCGCGTGGTGACCGAGCACTCGAGGTTGCCGAAGGCGATGTCCTGCGCCCGCAACGTCGGGCCGACGCTCGTCCACGGGTAGCCCGGCCCCTCGAGCGCGAGCGCGGGCGCAGGACAGAGCAGTGCGATGGTGACCCCCGCTGCCGCGACCGCTCGCTTCCGACTCACGAGCGCGCCCGCTAGCGCCGCCTTGGACATCGCGGCCATGCGGTCGGTGCGATGTTGGGACACGCGTCGATTGAGCCCGCCTCGTGCGAGCGCGAGGATGCGTCCATGTCCAGCGACGCGCACGGAAGCCAGCGGGTACAGGAGGCACGGCGGGTGTTGCTCGCCAAGCGGGCGCGGGCGAGTCTCGAGCGGCAACGGGCCGGGCGCGCCTGGATCAACGGGCGCGAGGTCGGCGGCACGGATCCGCGTCTCGCGCACCTGCGCGCGGTCTACGACTGAGCTGAACCCCGCGCACGGCTTCACCGGCTGATCACCGCCTGTCCGCCGTACCCCGTAGGCTGATCGGTTCGTGTCCGATACGGGTACAGAGCACGCAATCGAGGTCCAGGGGCTGCGCAAGTCCTTCGGCGACGTGCACGCGCTCGCCGGCATCGACCTGCAGGTGCCGGCCGGCACGGTGCTCGGCCTGCTCGGCCCCAACGGCGCGGGCAAGACGACCGCGGTGCGCATCCTCACCACGCTGCTGCCGCCCGACGGCGGCAGCGCCCGCGTCGCCGGGCTCGACGTCGTCGGGGACGCCGCCAAGCTGCGTTCGCAGATCGGGCTCGCGGGTCAGTACGCCGCCGTCGACGAGAACCTCAACGGACGCGAGAACCTCGAGATGGTCGGCCGGCTCTACCACCTCGGCGGCGCCTCCTCGCGCGAGCGCGCGGACGAGCTGCTCGAGCGCTTCGACCTCCAGCACGCCGCCAAGCGGCTCGTGCGCACCTACTCCGGCGGCATGCGCCGCCGGCTCGACCTGGCCGCCGCGCTCGTGGCGCGACCGCCGGTGATCTTCCTCGACGAGCCGACCACCGGTCTCGACCCGCGCAGCCGGCTCAGCCTCTGGGAGACGATCGAAGCGCGCGTCGCCGCGGGCGTGACGGTGCTGCTGACGACGCAGTACCTCGACGAGGCCGACCGGCTGGCCGACCGCATCGCCGTGATCGACCAGGGCCAGGTGATCGCCGAGGGCACCTCGGACGAGCTCAAGGACCGCGTCGGCGGCGAGCGGCTGGAGGTGACGCTCGGGGACGTCGCGCAGTCCCAGGCGGCGATCGACGCGCTCGCGCCGCTGGCCGAGGAGCCGCCGGTCTGCGAGCAGGGCGTCGTGGCGCTGCCGATGAAGCGCAGCGGCGGCGAGATCGCCGAGGCCGTACGCCGGCTCGACGGCGCGGGCGTCGAGATCGAGGACATCGCGGTGCGTCGCCCGACGCTCGACGACGTCTTCATCGGCCTCACCGGGCACGCGGCCGAAGAGGTCGAGGAAGAGGAGAACGGCGAGCGGGAGGAAGCGGCGTGAAACTCACCTACGCGATCTCGGACACGCTCGTCCTGACCTGGCGCAACCTGCTGCGGATCCCGCGCCAGCCGGACCTGCTGATCGGCTTCACGATCCAGCCGATCATGTTCGTGCTGCTGTTCGTCTACGTCTTCGGCGGCGCGATCCAGACGCCCGGTCACGACTACGTCGACTTCCTGATGCCGGGCATCATCGTCCAGACGATGTCCTTCGGCGGCTTCGTCACCGCGCTCGGCCTCGCCGACGACCTGCGCAAGGGCCTGATCGACCGCTTCCGCTCGCTGCCGATGGCGCGCTCGGCGGTGCTCGCCGGCCGTACGACCGCCGACGTCGTCACGAACCTGATCTCGCTGACGATCATGGTCGTCGTCGGCCTGCTGGTCGGCTTCCACTTCACAGCCAACGCCTTCGAGATCGTCGGCGGCGTGTTGCTGATGCTGCTGTTCGGCTACGCCTTCTCGTGGATCTTCGCCTTCCTCGGTCTGAGTGCCTCGTCGGCCGAGTCGGCCCAGTCGCTCGGCTTCGTCGTGATCTTCCCGCTGACGTTCGCCTCCTCGGCCTTCGTGCCGACCGACTCCATGCCTGGCTGGCTGCAGACCTTCGCCGACGTCAATCCCTTCACGACCACGGTCGACGCCATGCGCGCGCTCTGGATCGGGGATCCGGCGGGCAACGACGTCTGGGGCGCGGTCGCCTGGTCTGTCGGTCTGATCGCCGTGTTCGCGCCCCTGTCGGTGGCGCGCTACCGGCGCGCCGTCAGCGCCTGACGACGCTGGGCGATCCCCGTCGTCGGGACGCCGTGCGAGCCGGTGTACTCGTCGCGGCGCAGCAGCATCGCCACGAGCATGCTCGGCCCCATCGCGACGTGTTCGATCATCATCAGCGCGTGGACGTCGTCGTCGGCTCCGGTCCAGAGCAGCGCGAGCGCGGCGAACGTGGGGAGGAACATCGCGGCGGCCATCTCCGCGCAGGGCTGCCAGCCGTGGCCGCGATGGTGCATCCACGCCACCATCGGCGCGGTCATGGTCACGGCCATTCCGAGTAGCAGCAGGGTCGGGGCGTCGTCGTAGAGCTCGGATCGGCTCATCCCGAGCGCGCCCAGCGCTAGGAGGGCTGGCGCACCGAGGACGAACATGCCGAGGAACATGGCGACCACCATCTCGAGGTAGTGGCGGGTGAAGTGGCGGACGGACGGGTTCATCGAATTACTCCTGGGGGGTATCGGGGACAGCGCGCACCATAACACCCCATGGGGGTATGTCCAGTGCGGCTATCCGAACACTGCGCCGCTCGACCGAAAGCGTGCTCGGTAGTCGGACGGTCCGACGCCGAGGACGCGCAGGAAGGCGCGGCGCATCGTCTCGGGGCTGCCGAAGCCGCAGCTGGCCGCGACCGTCTCGACCGGCGTCGGGGCGCGCTCGAGCTGCTCGCGGGCGGCCTCGACGCGGATCCGCTCGACGAAGCGAGCCGGCGTCGTTCCCGTCTGGTCGGCGAACAGGCGCCGTAGGTGACGTTCCGAGACGGCGGCACGCTTGGCGAGCTGGGCGAGGCGATGGTCGGCGGCGGGCTCGGCGACGATGGCGTCGAGCAGCTGGCGGACCGGCGGGGTGATCGTGCCGGGGAGCGCCAGGCGTTCGGAGAACTGGGACTGGCCTCCTGGCCGCTGGAGGAACATGACCGTCCAGCGCGCGACCGAGCGGGCGACGTCCGGTCCGTGGTCCTCCTCGATCAGCGCGAGCGTGAGGTCCATGCCCGCGGTCGCGCCGGCGGAGGTCACGGTGGCGTTGTCGCGAACGAAGATCCGGTCGGACTCCACGCGGACGCGAGGGTGGCGGCGGGCGAGGTCGGCGCAGAAGGCCCAGTGGGTCGTCGCGGCCTTGCCGTCGAGCAGCCCCGCGCTCGCGAGCAGGAACGCGCCGGTGCAGACCGAGCACGTGCGGCGAGCGCCGGCGGAGATGCGCTGCAAGCCGGACGTCAGGCGCGGGTCGCCTACGACCTCGCCGACCCGCATGCCGCCGCCGACGATCAGCGTGTCGACCGCGCGCGGCCGGACGCGACCGAGCGACGTGTCGGCGGCGAGCCGCATCCCCACCGATCCGCGCACCGGCTCGCCGTCGGGGGTGGCGACCGTCACGCGGTAGCCGCGCTGGCCGCCGAGCACTTGCGTGGCCGCGTCCAACATCTCGGCCGGACCGACGAGGTTGAGCAGCTGCATGCCGTCGAAGCCGACGAGCACGACCTGACGTTTCGACGCCGCCACGAGCTTGATGGTGAAGCGCGAGGCAGGCGTCCGCAAGGACGTGCATCCCTCGCATCCGGCCAGACCTCGCTCGCCGGCCGCACGCCGCTGGTAGTCATCCCGACCATGAACGTCGAGATGTTCAACGTCGGTTGGCTGACCGCGACCGAGGGCCTGATGCGGTCGGGTGGCAGCGCGGACGAGTCGATCCGCTTCCCCGTGCCGGCATTCGTCGTCGAGACGGCGACCGAGCGCATCCTGATCGACACCGGACTGCACCCCGCGGCGGTCGCCGATCCCGGCGGCTTCTACGCGGGCGCCGAGGGGCTCGCGGCGTTCGGGTTGGAGCAGGAGCTCAGCATCGCCGACCAGGTCGACCTGACCACGCTCACCAAGGTGGTGCTCACCCACCTGCACTTCGACCATGCCGGCGCGCTGTCGCTCGTCCCGGCCGAGGTGCCGCTCGTCGTCCAGCGCAGCGAGTGGGCCGCCGGGCATGACGAGGCAGCGGTCCGGCGCAACTTCTACCTCCCGCGCGACTACGCCGGCGGCGAGCGGAGCGTCGAGCTGGTCGACGGCGACCACGACCTGCTCGGCGACGGCTCGATCCGGCTCCTGCTGACGCCCGGGCATACGCCCGGACACCAGTCCGTCCAGCTCGGCGGCCTCGTCCTCGGCGCCGACGTCACCCATCTCGCGGCGGGGTTGGACGACCATCGCTTCCCGGTCTTCGGCGACGATCACGCCGCACAGGGCCGCTCCGCCGACCGTCTGAGGGCGATGCGCGACGCCGGGCACACCGTCCTCCCTGGTCACGACCCCGAGGTCCTGCGGCCCGGGCCGGTGACGAGCGGGGCAGGGGCCGCTCCAACGGCCGACAATTGATATTCATTTCTAGAATCGAGCGCTAGTATCTGAGAAGTGAGCAACGAGATCCTCGGCGACGTGCCGGAGACTGCACGACGGGAGCGCGCGCGGGCAGACCTGTTGCGCGGCCGGCAGCTGCGGCAAGTCCGGCGGCGGCTGCAGGGACAGGTCACTCGAGTCCTTCGCGGGCGGCTGCCACAGGGGCGCTGACGTGCCGCTGCGTGACATGCGCGTGCTGGCGCGAGCGGTCCGGGACGGTCGCGGGGTGGCCGCGGCCTTGCGCTATCTCAACGCCCACCGCTCCGAGCCGGACGCGATGGTGCTCGCCGACGCGCTGGCGCGCTTCCTGATCGAGCGCTGCGAGTCCCAGCACACGGGTTGGCGGACCATTCGCCGCCTCGTCGTGGAGTCGTCGGCCGATCCGCCCTGGCAGCGGTGCGCTCGTCGCGCGGCGACGCAGCTCAGCTACGACCTGCTCGAGGGCCCCCAGGCCGGCGGGAACACGCGCTTGGGCCCGGCGCGGCACCTGGCCGCCAAGCGTCAGGCGGAGCAGCTCGCCCCGTACGTCGACGGCCAGTCGATGCTTGCCGTGCTCGGACTCGCCGCACGGCCGGTGACATCCGCGCGCTGGACCGCCGCACTGGCCGGCGCGGTCGACGCCCGTTCGCGCCAACAGGTCGCGCTCAAGCTCGATCAGGCGCTCGGCGCCCCAGCCTGAACGGCCCGCTGGCCATGGCCGACTGGACCTTCCTGAGCAACCACGGGCTCGTGTTGCTCAGCATCGCCGAGGATCCCGGGATCCGCCTGCGCGACGTCGGCGAGCGCGTCGGCATCACCGAGCGGGCCGCGCATCGCATCGTCACAGAGCTCGTCGACGCGGGCTACCTCGTGCGCGAGCGCAACGGACGGCGCAACCGCTACGAGATCAGCGACGACCGCACGCTGCCCGAGCCGCTCGCCAGCGACAAGAAGCTCGGCGACCTGCTGCGGTTCTTCACTCCAGGGAGGCAGACATGAACTCCACGCTTTCGGCCGACGTCGAACCCGTTGCGAACGAGACGCTGCACCGAACGGTCACGGGCCTGATCACGGTCGTGCCGATCCTCGCGCTCGGCCTGGTCGCATGGCAGGCCTGGGGCAGTGCGCTGCGCGTCAGCGACCTGATCGTGTTCGCGATCATGTACCTCGCGACCGGGCTGGGCGTGACGGTGGGATTCCACCGCCACCTCACCCACCGCAGCTTCAAGACCACGCCGACCCTGCACGCCCTGTTCGCGGCGCTCGGCTCGGCTGCCATCGAGGGGCCGGTGATCTCCTGGGTCGCCGACCATCGCAAGCACCATCGCTTCTCCGACGAGGAAGGCGATCCGCACAGCCCGCACGTCGGTCACGGTGGCGGCGTCAAGGGCGCGCTGGCCGGTCTCGCGCACGCGCACGTCGGCTGGCTGTTCGTCCACGACCAGCGCGGCAAGCGAGCGCGCTACGCGCCCGACCTGCTCGCCGACCCGATCGTCTGCTTCGTCGACCGGACGTTCCTGCTCTGGGTCGCAGCAGGCCTGGCGCTGCCGTTCGCGCTCGGGTTCGCGATCGGCGGCTCGATCGACGCGGCGCTGACGGGCCTGCTGTGGGGAGGCGCGGTGCGGATGCTCGTCCTCCATCACGTGACCTACAGCATCAACTCCCTCTGTCATTTCTTCGGCCGTCGCAGGTTCCAGACCGGCGACCAGTCGCGCAACCTCGCCTGGCTCGCGCTGCCCTCGCTCGGCGAGGCCTGGCACCACAACCACCACGCCTTCCCGACCGTCGGCTCGTCACGGGCTGCGCCGCATCGAGCTCGACCCCTCCGCGTGGGTGATCGCGCTGCTCGAGCGCCTGAACCTCGCCTGGGACGTGGTGCGGATCTCGCCCGAGCACCAGCAGCGCAAGCTGGCGCCCCAAGCGCCGTGAGCGCGGCTCGCGACACCGAGCTCGGTGTCGGCTGCACCTTCGAGCTGGACGCGCCCCAGCCCGTGTCGGCGGTCGTGCAGGTCGCCCCGTCGCCGCAGCCCGACATGGCGCTGCGTCACGAGCGCTGGGACACCGACGCGGCCCACCACGGCTACGTCGACCTCTACGGCAACCGCTGCGAGCGCCTGGAGATCCCCGCCGGCAGATCGAGGCTGGCGTATGCGGCCGACGTGTCGCTCAGCAGTCCAGCCGACGTGATCGAGCCGGGTCTCGGCGAGGTTCCGGTGAGCGCGCTGTCGGACGAGTTGCTGAGCTTCGTGCTGCCGAGCAGGTTCTGCCTGCCAGACGAGCTCGGCAGCGAGGCCTGGGAGTGCTTCGGCGCGGTGGCGCCCGGCTGGCAGCGAGTCCAAGCGGTGGTCGACTTCGTCCACGGCCACCTCGACTGGGTGCCCGGCAGCTCCAACCCGTGGACGACCGCCGTCGACGCCCATCGCGCCGGCCAGGGCGTGTGCCGCGACTTCGCCCACCTGGCCATCAGCTTCTGTCGTGCCCTCAACATCCCGGCCCGCTACGTGTTCGGGTACATCCCCGAGATCGACGTCCCTGCGCCGGTCGAGCCGATGGACTTCGCCGCCTGGTTCGAGGCCTACCTCGACGGTGGCTGGCACACCTTCGACGCACGCAACAACGCGCCGCGCACCGGCCGCGTGATCGTCGGCCGCGGCCGTGACGCCGTCGACGTTGCGCTGATCACCTCGTTTGGCGCGCTGACGCTGACCGGCTTCGAGGTGCGCGCAGAGCGACTCGGGCCCTAGGGCCTGCGCGCTCCCTCCCGCTGCGCGGGACGTGCCGGTTACCCGTACCTCGGCACGCCTGCTCGCCCCCCTGTCTGGCCATGGACGCGGACGGCATGCTGCTCCCTTCGCAACAACCGACCGTCCCCGAACCAGGGTGCAGGTTCAGGGCCGTGCCCCGATGTTCCGCGGACGCTCCGCCGGAAGGCTGCAGACATGCCCTCCTACTCGCTCGACCACCAGCACGAACAGTCGCTCTCCGCGCTTCCGGCCGTCGAGCTGCGGCTGCTGGCGCGTCGCGCCGCCGTGCCCGCCGCGCTTGCCGTCGTAGCGGTCGTGGCGCTGGTCCTGGCGCGTGGGCCGCTGGAGGCCTTCTCCGACGCGCTCGGTCGAGCGCTCGACGCCGATCCACGTTGGGTCGGCGCCGCCGCGGCCTTCGAGCTGCTGTCCTTCGTCGGGTACGTGGCGCTGCTGTGGCTCGTCGGCCGTCACGCCAGCCCGCGGCTGGGACTGCGCGAGAGCGCCGAGGTGACGCTCGCCGGCGCCGCGGCCACCCGCCTGATGCCCACGGGTGGCGTCGGAGGCGCGGCCCTGACGATCTGGGCCTTCCGGCGCGCGGGCCTCGGCGCTCGCGCCGCGACGCGCACGCTGCTCGGTTTCCTGGTGGTGCTCTACTCGGTCTTCCTCGCGTCGATCGTCGTGGCCGGTGGACTGCTGGCCCTCGGGCTCGCGCCCGGTGGCGGCCCACTTGCGCTGACCGCGCTGCCCGCGATCGCCGCCGCACTGCTGATCGCCGTCGCGCTGGTGTTCGCTGCCCGCCCGCCCACCGGCGCGAGGCGCGTTGCCACCCCAGGGCCGGGCGCGTCGCGCTCGACTCGCGCTCGGGCCGCGCTGCACGGCGCCCGCGCCATCGTCGGTGGCGCGGTGCGCGACGCGTTCGCGCTCGTCCGCTCCTGCGACGTGCGCCTGGTCGGGGCAGTGGCGTGGTGGGCGTTCGACGCGGCGGTGCTGTGGGCGATGCTGCACGCGCTGGGCACGCCGCCCCCGCTGGCCGTGGTCGTGCTGGCCTACTTCGTCGGGCAGGTCGCCAACACGATCCCCGTTCCCGGCGCCGCCAGCGGCGGTCTCGTCGGCGTGCTGCTCGCCTTCGGCGTGCAGGCGGACCTCGCGCTCGCCGCCGTGCTCGCCTACCGCTCGGTGGCGATCTGGCTGCCCATCCCGATGGGCCTGGTCGCCCTCGCCAGCCTGCGTCGCACGCTCGCCCGCTGGACCGACGAGACCACCACCGCCACGCCGGTAGGTTTCGCTGCATGAGCGTCCTCGAGCTGGACAAGCTGACCTGGCCCCAGGTGCGCGACGAGATCGCGTCCGGGCGCGACACCGTGATCGTCGCGTTCGGGGCGACCGAGCAGCACGGCCTGCACCTGCCGCTGGCCACCGACGCGCTGCTCGGCGACCACTTCGCCCGCCTGCTCGCCGATCGGCTCGACGCCTTCGTCGCTCCCACCGTGCGCGTGGGCTGCTCGTCGCATCACCTCGGCTTTCCGGGCACGCTGTCGCTCTCCGACGAGACCTTCCACGCGATCGTCGCCGATCTCGTGCAGTCGCTGGCCGCCAGCGGCTTTCGCCGCGCGGTGCTGATCCCCACCCACGGCGGCAACTTCGCGCCCCTGGCTGTTGCGGTGGAGAAGCTCGACACGCCGGCCGGCATCCGGGTTGATGCCCTTACTGACCTCGGCGTGTTGCTCAAGGTCGCGCTGCTCGGCGAGACCGAGCACGGCGTGCCCCTCTCCGAGGGCGGTGTGCATGCGGGCGAGTGGGAGACCTCGCTGATGATCTCGATCGCCCCCGAGCTCGTGCGGATGGACAGCGCCGAGGCCGGCTACACCGGCGACCTGCAGCAGGGCCTCGAGAGCATGCTCGCCGAGGGCATGAAGGCGATCTCGGACAACGGTGCGTTCGGCGACCCCGCACGGGCCTCCGCCGAGCATGGCGCCCGCTACTGGGAGACCGCCGTGGACCTCGCTCTCGAACAGCTCGAGGCGGCGTCCCCCGGCTGATGTATCGAGCTGCTGGCGAGCGGCAACCTCAGGGTCACGTGGTCGGCCGACCCGTCGGCCAGCGCGAGCATCGACTGCCCACCCGACGGCAGCGATCCGCCCAACGACCCTCCGCCCATCCCCGGGATGGCCGGGCCGTCACTGCTGGGGGCCACCCCTGCAAGCTACGAGCTGCCGGCGAGCGGCGGGCTGCAAGCGATCGGCGGTGGCATCGACGGCGGCGGCGGCGACGGGTTCTTTCCCTCCGGCTCGCTGCTCGTGACGCGCAACAAGTAGAGCCTGCCGAGGACGGACCTCGGCAACGTCGGGGCGCGCTGCCGCGTCGACTTGCGCGCTGCGCGCCCCGCGTTCGCGCTCCCGTCTCATGCAATGACGTGCTCCGGGTTGGCGCTGTATGCGTAGAGGGCATCCAGGTCAGCCTGGGTCTGGCCAAAGAAGAGGCAGGTGCTGCCTCTCGCCTCCGCGAACGGTCTAAGTCCGCTCGCGGTCGAGATGATGCTTGATGTGTTCTCAGTTGTCTCGCTGTAGTTGACTGACGTGCCGCCATAGATGAAGATCGAACACTGATATCTTCCGACGATTGTTACGTTGAAAGAGCAGGAGCCTGCCATATATACGGTGCCGGCGGCTGACCTTCTCACCGAGGGGTTTCTTCTCGTCGGCACGGTGATGCTTCTGAGATGGACCAGCCAGGGGTTGGACGTCGATGCTCCACAAACGAATCTGTCGCCGTCGACGGTTGCCGTGAAGCTGCCGAGCGACCCTCTGCAACTTCCGCCGGACCCATTGCCGACCACGTAGCTCACCATGCGTCTTTGTGTGTTTGTGACACCGATGAAATCGGAGTACGCGGCATAGTTGCATGTCATATAAAAGCTGAACCCGCCTAGGTACAGTGTCCAATTGGAGGACTGAGCCGGGGCGGTGGAGCCGATCGGCGTTGCGAACGGGGGAGAGTTCGAACTGGTTGTATAGGCCGGTGTCGCGGACGCGGGGGTGGCGATCGCGCTCGCTAAGACGACCGCCAGCACCCCCGCGAACAGCGCCTGCCTGGAGAGGGATCTCATCGCGTCGAGCTCCTTTCGCAGAGAAGTCTGTGCATTCGGGAACTGTCAATCAAAGTTTTCCCGGGGTAGATACGAGCTAATCCCGCCGAGATCTCGCCCCAGAGGCAGGTGCAGACGCTCGGTGGTGAGACGAGGCTGCGACACTGCAGCGGATGGCCGTGCGGCGCATCATGCCCTACTACGAGTCGCCGGACCTCGAGGCCACGCGCGTCTTCTACACGCAGGTGCTCGGTCTCGAGGAGGGAACCTTCGGCGGCGGCTACATCGGCTTCGGATCGGGCCAGGCACAAGTCGTCTTCGCGCCGCCAGGCGTGGAGCCGATCCTGCCCGACATGGGCGTGGACGTCGGTTCGCATGAAGCCGTCGACGCGGCACACGCCGAAGCAGTGCGGGCCGGGCACGAGGTGATCTACGGTCCGGTCGACGAGCCATGGGGCGTCCGCCGCTTCTTCGTTCGCGATCCGCAGGGTGTCGTCATTAGCGTGCTGGCCCACGGGTAATCACCAGCCCGCCTACAACGCGACGGCCAGCCGCGGGTCATACTCGGGCCTGAAGGCGACTGACGTGGAGCCCGCGAACGAGGGGGGACGGTGCCGCTCTATCTATCCAGGTTCAGCTACACGCCAGAGACGTGGGCGATGCTGATCGACAAGCCAGAAGACCGCCGACAGGCCGCTCAGTCCTACATCGAGTCGGTCGGTGGAAGGCTCCACGGATTCTGGTACGCCTTCGGCACGCACGACGGCTACAACCTCTGGGAGGCCCCCGACAACGTGTCCATGGCCGCGGTTGCGCTGGCGATCAGCGGGGGCGGTGCCCTCAGCTCGTTCGAAACGACGGTCCTGCTCACCGTCGATGAAACGGTGGCTGCCCTGCGCAAGGCCGAGCAGGTCCAGTACCGGGCACCCGGCGCGTAGCGGCTCGCGCTCGTCCGAGACGGCCGCGTCGTCAAACGCGCGAAGCTCCGCGTTCGCTGATCGCCGGCAGCGAGCGCTACGAAGCGGCGGGGACGCTCGCAGGCCGCGTGGCGTCGCCGGCTGGCTTGAGGCGATTGGTCAGTCCCACGCCGACGACGACGAACGCGACGCCGAGCCACCAGGGTGCGGCGTCGCTGGCCAGCGAGATGACGCCTATGACCGAGATCCATGGCGTCACCTGGGCGACGAAGTTGCCGATCGGCGGTGGCGGGTCGCTCGACTCGCCGCCCGCGATCGCACCGAGCGCCTTGACCCGGTCGGGGTACCAGAGCGTGAACTGCGCGGCGACGATCAGCGGCAGCGTCTGGATGATCCAGCCGGTCCAGAGGTTGTTCGAGTCGTGCAGCACCGCGTCGCCGTAGAGGCCGGACGCCGCCTCGATCACGAACGCGATCGCCCAGACCCAGGTGAGCACGTAGTTCGTGCGCAGGAAGGTGGGGTTCGTCCAGAGCTCGCGCGGCGCCTGCTCCTTGGCGTAGGCGAGCGTGAACGGCTGGCGGATCAGGATCGACCCGACCGCGATCGCGACCAGCGCGAGGTTGGCGACCTCGCCTGACCAGCGCTCCAGCCAGGCGTGCGTGCTGTCGGAGGCGACCGCGACGAAGATCGCCAGCGCTCCGAAGAACACGACGTCGGAGAACTCGAGCAGCTTCGGCGAACCGCCGCGCAGCCAGCCGACCATCAGGATCGCGAGCGCGAGCCCGAACGCGATCGCCGACGACTCCTCGAGTCGCCCCTCGCCCTCGACCAGGCTGTAGACGATCCACGGCGACAGCCCGACCAGCGGATTGGCCAGGACCCCGTCGACGACCGCACCAAGCGACGGGCGGCGGCCGGCGGGGCCGGTCAGCTCAGACATGCACGATCCTCCGTCGGGACGGGACGACCATGCGGACCCATCGGCCAAGTCGCGCGGGACCATTAGCTCCGGCCGGCGGTGGGCGGCTCGAAGAGGGCGGGACGCTAGCCGGGGGAGGCGACCGCCGACGTGGCGGCCTCGGCCAGGGCTGCCAGGAGGGCGGCGGTGGCGGGCGGGTCGGGCGGCTCGCCGTAGGTCGCGGCGTAGATGTGCCGCTTCGAGCCGAGCAGCTCGGTCGCCACGACGCCCTCGATGTGATGGGCGCGCAGGGCCAGTCCGGTTTGGGTCGCCACGCCGAGCCCGGCGGCCACCCACGCTTGCATCACGACCATGTCGTCGGAGACGTAGCCGATCTGCGGATCGAACCCCGCGTCGGCGCACACGGACAGGAGATGGCTGCGGCATCGCTCGCAGCCGGCGATCCACGTCGCGTCGCGCAGGGTGTCCAGTCCGCGCTCGCGACGCGTGGACAGCACGTAGACCGCGTCGTCGAGCAGGTGATGCAGGCGGACGCCGGGGGGCTCGGGCTCGGTCTCGTCGTAGCGGAAGATGATCGCGACCTCGATCTTGCCGGCACGCAGCAGCTCGAGCGCGTCGAGCGGATGGGTGTCGATCAGGCTGATCTCGAGGCCAGGGTGCCTGTCCGCCAGCGCTGCCAGCGCCGCCGGCACGAGCGATCCGCTCGCCGAGGCGAAGCCGGCGAGGCGCACGCGACCGGCGGTCAGCCCCACGTGGGCGGACAGCTCAGCGCCGGCGGCGTCGATGCGCCCGATGATCTCGGCGGCGCGGTCCGCCAGCAACTCCCCGGCGGGGGTGAGCCGGAATCCCGCGCCCGACCCGCTGCAGCAGCTGCGCACCGGTCTCGGCCTCGAGCCGAGCGAGGTGGTGGGTGACCGACGGCTGGGAGTAGTGCAGCTCCTTCGCTGCCGCGGTGACCGATCCATGGCGCGCGACGGCGTCGATGACGCGCAGCCGGTTGACGTCGAGCATGCATCAACTCTATCTATGAGTCAGCACGAAATTTGGCATTGGACGTATCGGTCGGGAGGGCGCAAGCTGCAGGCATGATCGCGACCGAGACCCGCCCCGCCACCCAGCTGAGCCCACTCGTCGCCGGCATCCGCACCGCCGTGGAGAGCCATGCCGACTGGGCCGAGACCGCGCAGCTCGTCGCCGACCAGCTGCGCCACCACCTCCCCACCCCGGACGTGCTGAGCGCCGAGCAGCGCCTCGGCTCGCCCGACGAATACGTCGGCCACACCCTGCACGTCGAGCCCGACAGCTCGTTCTCGATCGTCGCCCTGGTCTGGCGCCCCGGCCAGCTCACGCGCATCCACGACCACGTCACGTGGTGCGCGTTCGGCGTCATCCAGGGCGTCGAGCACGAGGAACTGTTCGACGCCGATCTCACCCTGATCGGGCGGAGTGCCAATCACGTCGGCGACGTCAGCGGCTTCGCTCCGCCCGGCGACATCCATGGCGTCCACAACACCGGGGCGGAGACCGCAATCTCGATTCACGTCTACGGCACCGACGTGACGCGCATCGGGTCCAGCGCCCGTCGCTACTACGACTGACCTCGATTCGAGACCGCAAGAGAGAAACCAATCCCGATGAACGAAGGAGCACCAGCCATGTCACTCGCACGCGTCCAGAACTTCGCCATCTCCCTCGACGGTTTCGGTACCGGTGAGGGCCGAAGCGCCGAGGCGCATTTCGGTCATGCCGGCGACAGGCTGCATGAGTGGATGTTCGCCACCCGGTATTGGCGATCCGGCGGTAGCGGCGGTATCGACGATGCCTTCGCGCGCCTGTTCGATCCTGGGATCGGCGCGGAGATCATGGGTGCCGGGAAGTGGGGCCACCCCGGATGGCACGAGGACCCGCAGTGGAAGGGTGCGTGGGGTCCCAACCCGCCGTTTCACACGCCGGTGTTCGTCCTCACCCATCACACGCGCCCGCCGATCGAGATGCAGGGCGGCACGACGTTCCACTTCCTCGACGCTTCGCCCGCCGAGGCGCTCGAGGCAGCCTGCGAGGCCGCGGACGGCAAGGACGTACGCATCGGCGGAGGTCCCACCGTGATCCGCGACTTCCTCGCTGCCGGGCTCATCGACCACCTACACACGGTGGTGGTCCCGATCCTGCTCGGCCGGGGCGTACGCCTCTGGGACGGGCTGGAGGGCCTCGAGAAGGACTACGACGTCGAGGCCACCTCTTCGCCCAGCGGAGTCACGCATGTGACCTTCACCCGCGCGGGTGCCTGAACGGCCTCGGTCGACAGGACGGCGATACTGTGCCGCCGCGGCTGTCGAATCGATCGGCCGCGGCGGAAGATCGCGAACGAGAAGGGGACGTCATGGGCAAGACGATCATGGGCGCGGTGGTGTCCCTGGACGGGTTCATGGCCGACGACGACGACGGCGTCGGGCCGATGTTCGACTGGCTCGGCAACGGCGACGTCGCCTGGAGCTTTCCGGGCAGCGACGACGAGGTCCGCACCACCCAGGCCTCGGCCGACCTCATGCTGGACCTGTACGGCGACATGGCCGCGAACGTCATCGGACGGCGGCTGTTCGACCTGACTGACGGCTGGAACGGCAAGCCGGCCGCAGGCGAGCACGTCTTCGTCGTCACCCACCGGCCGCCGACCGACTGGGAGCACGCCGGCACCGCGCCGTTCACGTTCGTCGACGGCGTCGAGAAGGCGATCGCGGCCGCCCAGGAGTTCGCGGGCGACCGGGTCGTCGACGTGGCCGCCGGTCAGATCGGCGGCCAGGCGCTGAAGCTCGGGCTGATCGACCAGGTGGTGGTCAACCAGGTCCCGGTCGTCTTCGGCTCCGGCCGCCCGTTCTTCGCCACCGGCGGCCTGGCCGAGCCGCTGCGGCTGGAGGACCCGACCACGATCGTGCGAGGTGACCGGGTCACCCACCTGGTCTACGACGTCAGCCGCTGAGACCCGCGGTGAGACTGCCGTCCCGCAGCCTCGCCCCGTGGCGAGAGGGGCAACGGGGCCGTAAGAGAGGAGAACAGATGGGAAAGATCGCCCTGAGCCAGAACGTCTCGCTCGACGGGTCATGCAGGCGCCGGGATCCACGGACGTCCCGTTCAAGTACCGGGGCTGGGCCGTGGACTTCGACGCTGGTCGCGAGGGTGGCCGATCCGCGCTCGAGTCGGCGCAGAACGCCGAGGCCCTGCTGCTCGGACGGGGCACCTACGAGGCCATGCAGGCGTTCTGGCCCACAGCGGAAGGCGAGCTCGCCGACAGGCTGAACGAGTTGCCGAAGTACGTCGTCTCCTCGACGCTCACGGAGCCGCCCTGGAACGCGACCGTCCTGGGCGATGACTGGCTGGAGGAGGCGGCCAGGCTGCGGAAGGAGCTCGACGGCGACATCTTCGTCTACGGCAGCCGCAGCCTTTCGCGGGCGCTAATCGAGATGGGGCTGGTGGACGAGCTGCGCCTGCTCGTCTACCCGGTGGTGCTCGGTGCGGGAGATCACCTGTTCGGGGAGACGCAGGACAAGATCCCGCTGCGCCTGGTCGAATCGCGTCCGCTCGGGGGAGGCGTGGTGGGCATGGTCTATATCCCCGCCACGGCGGACGGACGATGACGACGGTCGAGGCGAACGGCGTCACGCTCGGGGTCGAGCACTTCGGCGACGCGGCGGCGCCGCTCGTCCTGCTCGCGGGTGGCACGACCATGCTCTCCTGGCCCGACGCGCTCTGCGAGGCGCTCGCGCGCGGCGGGCGCCACGTCGTGCGGTACGACCTGCGCGATTCCGGCGCGTCGACCACCGTCGATCCCAAGGCTCCGGCGTACACGCTGCGCGATCTGGCGGCCGACGCCGCGGCGCTCGCCCACGAACTCGACGACCGGCCGGCGCACCTGGCGGGCATCGGCGTGGGCGGGATGGTCGCCCAGGTCTCCGCGCTCGACCACCCAGACGCGTTCTCGGCGCTCACCCTCGCCGGAACGCGTCCCGTCGCTCCGGGCCGGGTCGACGACGACCTGCCCGACCACGACGCGGCGACGATGAAGCGGCTGTTCTCGCGCCCGATGCCCGACTGGTCTGACCGCGCCGCCGTGGCGGAGTTCGCCGCTTCAGGCGCGGAGATCCTCGGCGACGACCCCGCGGTCGCGCGCGCGACCGCCGAGCGCACGTGGGACCGCACGCCGGGCACGAAGCCCGCGGTGCAGATGGCCAACCAGCTGGGCACGGTGTTCGCCAAGCTCGACTGCAAGCCACGCTGGCGCGAGCGCCTGTCCGAACTCGCGATCCCGACGCTGGTGGTGCACGGTCGCCGCGATCCGTTCTTCCCTGTGGGCAACGGCGAAGCGCTCGCGCGCGAGATCCCCGGTGCGCGGCTGCTGGTGCTCGAACGGGCCGCGACGGCGATTCCCGATGCGGCCGCCGATGAAGTCGCCGCGGCGATGCTCGCGCTCTAGCGCGGCCGGAGACCCGCTCTCTATCGAGAGTCGTCACGGCCGATGTCCAGCTGAGCATCGGCCCACGCTCGTGTCTTCTCGACGGCCCGCCGGGCAGCAGGCCGATCGAGGACGGCGTCGGTCTCGTCGTCGTATCGGAACTGCACGGCCCACGGGGAGAGCGAGATCAACTCCTCCTGGCTGATTCCTGTTGGGCCTTCGATCCCAACCTGCTTGAGGAGCGTGAGCAGGTAGGCGATGTTGTGCGTGCGGGCATAGGACACGCCGTGCCGGACCAGAACGGCCTTGATCAGCTTCTCGACGGCTTGCTGAGCGTGGAACCCTAGGGTCTCGTCGACTACCTCGGGAACGTCGATCAGGCGTCGAACGACGTCCTCGTCTCCCGCTGCCTTGCGGCTTAGCAGGGCCGCGGGGTCGGGCGGCTCAAGCGGCGGCGTCGACAAGGACGCGCCCCTGGGTCAACGCCTCATGAAGCATCGTGCTCTGAACGGCACCCCATTCGCGCACATAATCCTCACTGACAACCACTACTTCGGCCGGAATGCCGAGTCGACCGACCACGCCCATCAGCCGTGCTGCCTCGGCGAAACGGTCCTGAATCTCACGCTCGACCACCAAGAAGTCCAGGTCGCTGCGATGCCCGGCGTCACCACGGGCATGGGATCCGAACAGGATCACTTGGGCGGAACCGCTCGTCTCGTCGGCGAGCGCCCTAGCTGCTTTCTGAATGGTGGCCTCCGACAGCACGTGTACAGGCTATCCAAGCTCCAGATCTGGAACCAGGCAAGCCCACGATGGTCTCCGGTCTTGTTGATGTCATCGGCCTACGCATGGCCGTTGCGAGCGATTCGTAATCGACCGGTGGCGCAAGAGAACCGATCAGTTGGGGCGATCGGGCGGGCCAAGCGTCCGCACCAGACTGGTTACCGATGCCTCCCGCCCAGGGCCCTGGTGAGCCATCTGCGTACCGATCATGACGATCCCATCATCCAGCCAACTCGGTGCGAAGTGGTCTCGGCTGTTTCGATCCCCAGGTAGGTAGAAGTACCCGCGGCCCGTCGAAGGCTCGTCGCGCGGACGCCGGAAAAAATCTCGTTCAGGTGGGTCATCGAGTAACGGCACGAGGGGCGCGTCGTACAGCGTCCCGCCAGGGGAGGCGTAGGGTGGCGCGTCGCGCTCCATCCACGCCACCATCACATTTCGGCCAACGAAGCTGTTTCCCTCATCGTGGCATCGTTGGATGGCCCGACCGAGCAATCGCGCATAGGCCTCAACTCCGGTGTCGTGTTCGATACAGCGCTGGAGCGAGCGATGCAGATCGACCCTTATGTGGGCCGGAAGGGGCTGACCAAACGCGAGTACTGGAGGCACGTTTCCCTCCCCAAGCGGGCCAATCGTCCAAGTAGAGAACTCGGGGGTCGCTTCGGGCAGCCACACAAGGTTTCCCTGTAAGTCCTGCGACGAAAAATTGGAGATGAGCTCAACGACGGGAACCGGCGCGCAAGTTTCGAATAGGCCGTCCGTAGACAGTCGCCGATCGCCATACAGGCTGCATATGAAGGCGAGCCGGCGCAAGCCCTGGCGCTGCTGCCTCGTAAACCTGGCGGGGCCATCGACACGTCGCACGGCTCTCGCGGCTTCCTCGCGAACTCGCCGATTTGCGTCCTGGGCACTATCGGCTTTGGCAAGGACATCTACGAGCCACTCGTCGGTTGGGCGTAAGGGAGCACCAATCCGTGCAATGCCCGTATATGCCCACACGTTTCGGCCCGTCGCGAAGACCGCCTTGTTGCGGGCATCATCCGCGATGCGGCCATTCGGGTAGGTGAGTTGGCGGTCCGACGCTTGGAGAAAAAAGGTCGGGGTTGCGCAACATAGGACAAGGGTCATGGAACGCAACGACCCTACTGAGCTGTGACAGCCGGGACCATCGGGACCGCGCCGTTGGATCGACAGTGTCGTGGGCGCTCGCGACTACCCACACATACCTGAGGGGCGGGGCGCCGGCTGCTCTGTGCGGCGCCCCGGTGGTCGTGCGCTTACTCGGCGAGGGCGTGTGCCTCGTGGGCGGCGCGGGTGGCGAAGACGAACTGGCCGAAGCGGTTGATCAGGCCGGCGGCGTAGAGGTCTTCGATGGCGTCCTCGACGTCGACCGTGCTCGGCGTGTGGCCGGGCTCGGTTGCTGACGAGGGGTTGAGGCAGCGGTCCAGCTCGGTCGTGGTCCAGAGGACCGGGCGGTCCTCGAGGAGCAGGTCGAGCAGGGCCTGTTTGAGGGTGTGCGGGTCGTCGGGCTGATCGCCCGGGATACGCTGATCGCGCATGGGAGCTAATTCCTCCTGTGCCAGGCCCCGGGCTGTTGTCGCAGCGCCGGGGCCGCTTTGTTGGTTGAGGGAGACGGTAGGTGGTGGGGCGGATGGACCTGGGTCAGCCGCGGATGAGCTGGACGATGGCCGCGATTCCCACTACGACGATCACGGCTCGGAGGGCGTCGGGGTTCAGCCTCCGGCCGTAGCGCGCCCCGAGCTGGGCGCCGACAATGCTGCCACCGGCGATCAGACCGGCCGCCTCCCAGGCCACGTCGGCGACGGCGATGAAGATCAGCGCGGCGATTAGGTTGACGAGCGTCGCGAGCACGTTCTTCAACGCGTTCACGCGTTGGAGGTGGTCCGGCAGGGCAAGGCCGAGGATGGCGAGCAGCAGGATGCCCTGCGCGGCGCCGAAGTAGCCGCCGTAGACCCCGGCGAAGTAGACGCCGACGCGGGTCCAGCCGGTTCCCTGACGATGCTCGGGCGGACGCCGGTCGGCGACGAGCTGGTCGAGCCGGGGCTGGAGCACGATGGCGACCAGCGCCACGACGATGAAGACGGGCACGATCGCCCGGAAGGCTTCGTCGGGGAGGGTGAGGAGGAGGACGGCGCCGGTGATCGCCCCCAAGACGGAGGCGAGGGCGAAGCGCAGCGTGCGGTCGCGCTGGCCTTCCAGCTCGCGTCGATAGCCGAGCGTGCCGGAGATGCCACCAGGCACCAGGCCGACGGTGTTCGAGACGTTGGCGGTGATGGGGGAGTAGCCGACGCCGAGCAGCACCGGGAACGTGATCAGCGTCCCGCTGCCCACGACGGTGTTGATCGCTCCCGCGGCCATGCCGGCGGCCGCGACCGCGACTATCTCGAGGCCGGTCATCGAAACGGAGGAATACCCCAGGCGGGGGACGACGGGCGCGGCGCCTTTCGAGATACATTGCTCGACGCTCGAAGAACGCGAACCGAAGGAGCTCGCACGTGAAGATGATCGGAGTCGGCTTTGGCCGAACCGGGACGATGTCGCTCAAGGGGGCGCTCGAGCAGCTCGGCGCCAACCCCTGCTTCCACATGATCGACCTGATCATGGGCGAGAACAAGGAAGCCGACCTGCAGCACTGGATCAAGGTCGCCAACGGCGACCCCATCGACTGGCAGGAGGTCTTCGACGGCTGGGAGGCCACCGTCGACTGGCCCGCGTGCTCGCGCTGGGAGGAGCTCATCGACGCCTTCCCCGACGCGCCGGTCCTGCTCAACCACCGGGACTTCGACGGCTTCTACAAGAGCGTTCAGAACACGATCCTCGCGGTCAAGCTGGCCGCCCGCGCCGGCGAGCTGGAGCAGGACGCCAACCGCGAGCAGCCCGCCCCTGAGCTCTGGGGCGTGATCGAGAAGCTGATCTGGGAGGGCGACTTCCAGGGCCGCTTCGAGGACAAGGAGTGGGTGCGCTCGATGTACAGGCAGCGCATCGAGACGATCAAGGCCCGAGTGCCCTCGGACCGGCTGATCGTCTGGGAGCTCGGCGTCGACGGCTGGGAGCCGCTCGCGGATGCGCTCGGCGTGCCCGTGCCGGACGAGCCCTTCCCGCGTCTGCACGACACGAACGAGTTCCGCACCGAGTTCGGCCTTCCCGCGCTCGCCTAGCCGCAGCGCGCCTAGCGCCGCCGGCCGTGCTTGCGCGTCTTGCGCTTGCGCGGCCGCGGCGGTGCCGCCGTCGCGTGGCCCCGCTCCAACGCGTGCTCGGCGTCCCTGATCGCCTCGCCGGCCACCGCGGGCGCGGGGGCCGGCACGCCCGCGGGCGCCGCCCGCCAGAGCGTCAGCTGCTGACCGAAGGCCCACAGCCCGGAGGTCACCCAATACACGCCCAGGCCCGCGGGCACGCGCGTGATCACGCTCGCGAACAGCAGCGGCAGCATCAGCATGACGCCGCGCTGGCCGCCATCGAGCGTGCGCGTGGCGATCGCGCTCGAGCCGAGCTGGAACGCCAGGTAGGACACCAGCAGCGCGATCAGCACCACGCCATGCGGCTTGTCGCCGAGGTGTGGGATGAAGAGGAAGCCGTCGTCGCCGAACAGGCCGTTCTTCACGTCGGTGCGCATCAGGTAGTAGAGCGAGATGAACACCGGGATCTGGATCAGCATCGGCGCGAACGCGGCCAGTGGCTTGATCCCGTGCTGCTTGTAGTACGCGGCGGTCTCGCGCTGCAGCCGCTGTGGGTCGTGCTTGTGCCGGGCCCGCAGCTTCTTCAGCTCCGGCATGTGCGCGCGCAGCTCGCGCTGGGAGCGGAACTGGCGCATCACGAGCGGGATGGTCGACGCGCGCACGAGCAGCGTCAGGCCGATGATCGCCAGACCCCAGCCGAGGCCGATCGCGTGCAGCCCCTCGAGCAGCCACTCCTCGGCGTTGATCAGCGGCGCGAACAGATGGGCCAGCACGGCGTCTGAGCATAGGGATAGGGTCGGAATCCATGGCCCAGGGTTTCTCGCACGTGCCGGTGACGCACGACCACGGAGCGGCAAGAGTCGGACCGGAGGCGCGCAAGCGGCTGCGCCGCTGGGGTGCGATCGCCGCCGTCGGCGGCTTCCTGTTCGGCTACGACACCGGCGTCATCTCCGGTGCGCTGCTGTTCATCAAGCACGACTTCGACCTCGGCTCGTTCGAGCAGGGCTTCGTGGTCAGCGTGCTGCTGCTCGGCGCGATGCTGGGTGCGCTGTTCGCCAGCCGCCCGGCGGACCGCTACGGGCGCAAGTACACGCTCGCCGGCATCGCGATCGTCTACACGCTCGGCATCGCCGCGGCCGCAGCGGCGCCCTCGTTCGGCGTGCTGCTCGGCGCGCGCTTCGTGATGGGCCTGGGCGTCGGCGCCGCCTCGGCGATCGTGCCGCTCTACCTGTCGGAGATCGCGCCCTCGAACGTGCGCGGACAGCTGGTCTCGCTCAACCAGCTGATGATCACGATCGGCATCGTCGTCTCGTACCTCGTCGACCTGATCTTCAGCTCCTCGGAGGCCTGGCGGGCGATGTTCGCCGTCGGCGCGATCCCCTCGATCCTGTTCCTGCTCGGCATGTTGCGCATGCCCGAGACGCCCGCCTGGCTCGACGCGCGTGGGCGCGAGCAGGAAGCCCGGGCGGTGCTCGGCGAGGTGACCGACGAGGACACCGTCGACGAGATGATGGCCGGCTATCGCACGGCGCGCGAGCAGGCCGGCGCGAAGCTGAAGCTGCGCCAGCTCGCTCGCTCCGGCGCCCGGCCGGCGCTGATCATCGGGCTCGTGCTCGCCGTCGTGCAGCAGTTCGGCGGCATCAACACGATCATCTACTACGCGCCGACGATCATGGAGAACACCGGCCTCGGCGCCTCGGCCTCGATCGTCAGCTCGCTGGTGATCGGCGTGATCAACGTCGGCATGACGGTCGTCTCGATCCGGCTGATCGACAAGCGCGGCCGGCGGCCGCTGCTGCTGATCAGCCTCGGCGGCATGATCGTCACGTTGATTCTGCTCGGGCTGACGTTCGCGCTGCCGCTGGGGGCGATCGACAGCTACGTCGCCCTGTTCTGCATCCTGCTCTACATCGCGGCGTTTGCGATCGGCATGGGGCCGGTGTTCTGGCTGCTGGTGTCCGAGGTCTTCCCGGCCAACGCGCGCGCCGAGGGCGTGAGCGTCTCCGGCACCGCCAACTGGCTGGCGAACTTCATCGTCGGCCTGGTGTTCCTGCCGCTGATCGACGCGATCGGGGAGGGGCCGACGTTCTGGATCTTCGCCGCGGTCTCGGTTGCCGGGCTGCTGTTCGTGCAGCGCTACGTGCCGGAGACCAAGGGTCGCAGCTTCGCCGAGGTCGACACCGACGTGCACGCGCGTTTCGGCGCGCCGCGTCCGGCGGTGGCGGAGGGCTCGGCGTAGCTAGAGAATCGGGGCCGGCGTGCTCGACGCGGGCGGCTCGCCCTTGCCGATCGCCGACGCGCTGAAGAGCGCGGTCATGCCGAAGAAGACGAAGTCGACGCCGACGAGCAGGCCGATCGCCCAGTCCGCCGAGCTCGGCAGCTCCTCGGCGATCAGGATGCCGAGCACGAGCGAGATCGCGCCGCTGAAGATGGTCAGCCCGGCACCCGGGGTCCCGAGCGAGACGAGGCCGCCGGCGACGCGGGCGAAGCCGATCGCGATGAACCAGATCACCAGCATCACGGTCAGCGTGAAGGTGCCCTGCAGCGGGGCCAGCAGCAGGTAGAGGCCGGCTCCGGACGTCAACAGCGCCAGCACCAGCCGCAGCGCCTTGCTGCCGAGATGGCCGTGCGAGAAGGCGTCGAAGATCATCGCCACGCCGGCGAACAGCAGCAGCCAGCCGATGAAGATCGCGGTTCCGACCGAGGCGACAGCTGGCACGACGATCGCCACGAAGCCGACGATCACCGCCAGCACGCCGGTCCAGGTGAGCAGGCGCTTGGAGCGCTTGGAGTCGTCGTCCATGGCGCCTGACTATTCGGCGCCGGCGGGTGCGCTCCTGCCGGGCGCCTCCGGCGGCCCGGGCGGGGGCGGCGGCACCGCGGAGCTCGAGAGCGGGTTGCCGTACTCGCGCTGGTAGGCGAGGAACTCGCGCACGGCGATCTGGATCGCGGCTGCGCTCGGGATCGCGACCAGCGCCCCGATCACGCCGAACAGCGTGCCGCCGAACAGGGCTGCGATCACGACGATGAACGGGTCGAGGCTGGCGGCGCGGCTCTGGATGCGCGGCTGGACGACGTAGTTCTCGAACTGCTGGTAGACGATCGCGAAGATCGCCCAGATGATCGTCGTGGTCGGGAAGTCGACGAACAGCGTCGCGACGCCGACGATCACCGCTCCGAGCGTCGCGCCCACGAGCGGGATCAGGTCGAGCAGCGCGATCACGACGGCCAGCGGCAGGGGGGAGGGCACCCCCAGGATCTCCAACATGACGAACGCGAAGATGCCGGCGACGGTGGCCTGGGCAAGCGCGCCCACGATGTAGCCGCTCACCGCGCTGGAGATGCGATCGGTCGCACGGCGCACCGCCTCGGCCTGCTGGGGCGGTCGCGTGCGCAGGAACGCCTCGCGCCAGTCCTTGCCGCGCGCGACCATGAACATGCTCATGACGATGATCGTCACGAGCGCGAAGATCGAGCTGACCAGACCGGCGCCGATGTCGGCCAGCGTGCCGGCCGCCGCGCCGAGCTTGGAGACGAGGTCGTCGGCGACGTCGTCGAGCTTCGCCGTGATGTCGTAGTCCTCGTTGAGCTGCTTCAGCTGTTCGTTCTCGTCGAACGCCTTGTTGAGGTCCTGCGTGTACTCGGGCAGGTTGTTGACGAGCTTGACCGTCTGCTCGACCACTGGCGGCACGAGCACGGCGCCGATCGCGATCGGGATCAGCACGATGCCGAGGTAGACGATCGCGATCGCCCCGCCGCGCGGGATCTTGCGGCTGAGCACGTTCACCGGCGCCGACGCGGCGGCGGCCAGGAACGTCGCCAGCACGAGCCAGGCCAGGGGCGTGCGCAGCAGGTAGATCAGGTAGAGCGCCAGGACGCTCACCACGACGATCGCGACGACGCGGAAGATCGACCTCGCGGTCGGCTGCTCCGGTGCCCCGGAGGTGCGCGAGACGTTCACGGCGCGCCAAGCGTACGGCGGCGCAGGCACACCGAGCGCCGCCGCAATCCGGCTTGCAAGGAAGAATGCACGCGATGAGCGCCTTCGCCGAGCCCGGCGCGCCCGAGCGCGGCGCCCGTCCGTCCCGCGCCGAGAGGAGGGTGGTGTGAGCCTCGCGAAGGTCTGGCGCGGCGCGGTCGTGCTGGTCCTGGACGCGCTCGCGCTGCTGCTGCTCGCGGCGATCCTGCCCGGCTTCGAGCTCGCCGAGCCCGTCTCCGCCCTCGTGGTCGCCGCCGTCACGGGACTGCTGAACGCGCTCGTCTGGCCGTTCGTGGCGCGGATCGCGCTGCCGCTGAGCGTGCTCACGCTCGGCTTGTTCGCACTCGTCCTCAACGGTCTCTTGGTGGCCGTCGCGGTGGCGATCACCCCGGGCGCCGAGATCCACGACTGGCTCACCGGCGTGGTCGTCGTGGTCGGTCTCGCGGCGCTGACCGCGCTCGGCTCGGCGCTGCTCGCCATCGACGAGGACGAGTCCTGGTATCGCAACGTCGTACGCCGCCAGCTGCGTCGCCGGGGCGACTACGAGCGCAGCGACGTGCCCGGCGTGGTCTTCCTCGAGATCGACGGGCTCGCGCACGAGGTCGTCAAGCGCGCGCTCAGAGACGGCAACGCGCCGACGCTCTCGCGCTGGCTGCGCGACGGCAGCCACCGCCTGGTGCGCTGGGAGACCGACTGGTCGTCGCAGACCGGCGCCTGCCAGGCCGGCCTGCTGCACGGCGACAACCACGACATGCCGGCCTTTCGCTGGTGGGAGAAGGATCGCGGCGCGGCGATCGTGACCAACCACCCGCGCGACGCCGAGGAGCTCGAGCGCCGCCATTCCGACGGCCGCGGCCTGCTGCACGGCGGCGGCGCCAGCCGCGCCAACATCCTCTCCGGCGACGCCACCCACTCGATGCTCACGATGAGCACGGTGCTGCACCGTCGGCGCCCGATCGGCGCCGACTACGCCGCCTACTTCGCGCGGCCCTACGCCGTCGCACGCACGCTCGTGAAGATCGTGGCCGAGGTCGCGCGCGAGCGTCGCGCGGCCGGCTGGCAGCGGCGCAACGACGTCCAGCCACGCATCCCGCGCTCGCGTGAGTACGCGCTCGTGCGGGCGTACGCGACCGTGATCCAGCTCGACCTCCAGATCGCCGCGGTGGTGGGTGACGTGCTCGCCGGGCGGCCGGTGGTCTACACGACCTTCCTCGCCTATGACGAGGTCGCCCACCACTCCGGGATCGAGCGGCCGGACGCGCTGGAGGTGCTGCGAACGGTCGACCGCCAGCTCGCCCGCGTCGAAGCAGCGCTCGCCGACGCCCCACGCCCGTATCGCCTCGTGGTGCTGTCCGACCACGGGCAGTCGCAGGGCGCCACGTTCCTGCAGCGCTACGACATGACGCTGGAGGACCTCGTGCGCTCGGCCTGCGAGACGGACGACGTGATCGCTGCGTCCGGCGGCCAGGACGAGGCGCTCGCCTATCTCAGCGCGGGCCTCACCGAGCTGGCGCGCGACGACACGATGGCCGGTCGCGCGGTGCGCACGGCGACCCGCAAGCGTCGCGCGGACGGCGTGGTGGCGCTCGACGAGGACGCGCGCGAGGAGCTGGAGGCGACGCATCCCGCGGGCGCTGCGACGACCCCGCCGCTCCCGCGCGGCGGCGACGACGACGGCGGCAAGGCCGACGCGCTGCCCGATCTCTCGGTCATGGCCTCCGGCTGCCTCGGTCTGATCTCCTTCCCGCGCGAGCCCGGGCGCGTCACGCTCGAGCGGCTGGAGCAGCTGCATCCACGCCTGATCCCGGCGCTGTGCGAGCACCCCGGCATCGGCTTCGTGCTCGTGCGCTCCGAGCGCGACGGCTCGGTCGTGCTCGGCGCTCGCGGCGTTCGCTACCTCGCTGACGACCGGGTCGAGGGAGAGGACCCGCTAGCGCCGTTCGGTCCCAACGCCGCCGACCACGTGCGCCGCACCGACGCGTTCCCCCATTGCCCGGACGTGATGGTCAACAGCGCCTGGTGGGAGGAGGGCGAGGAGGTCGCGGCGTTCGAGGAGCTGGTCGGCTCGCACGGCGGCTTGGGCGGGTCGCAGAGCTTCCCGTTCCTGCTGTTCCCGACCGAGTTGCCGTGGCCGGAGGACGGGGTGGTGGGTTCGGGCAACGTGCACCGCGTGCTCTGCGACTGGCTCGCCCAGCTCGGCCACGACGACTACGCGGACAGATCGAACGACGCGCCTGGCTCGAGCACCCTCACCGCGACGTCGGGCGCCAGCTCGGCGACCTGAGCGGCGAACGCGAGCGGCGGCTCGGACAGTGGCCGCGGGCGTACGCGGGCGAGGCCACGCGGGTAGAAGGTGCCCCAGTGGATCGGCACGGCCAGGCGCGGGCGCAGCAACGCCGCCGCCTCGGCCGCGCGCCTCGGGTCCATGTGTCCCTCGCCCAGCGTCGGTCCCCAGCCCCAGACGGGCAGCAGCGCCAGGTCGAGGCCACCGGCCAGCGACGCCAGCTCGGGGAAGAGGTCGGTGTCACCGGCGAAGTAGGCGCGCCGCCCCTCCCAGCGCAGCTCGAAGCCGATCGCCTCGGCCTCGACGCGCCCGAACGGTCGCCGACGGCCGTCGTGGACCGCGGGCACCGCCACGACCTCGAGTCCTGCGGTTCCGGGGGGCGCCACCACGTCGCCCGGTGCCAGCTCGAACGCCTCGAGGAAGCCCATCTGGCGCAGGAAGCTTCCGGCGCCACGTGGCACCAGCAGCGGCAGGGACGGATCGAGCCGCCGCAGCGAGGGCAGGTCGAGGTGGTCGAGGTGCAGGTGCGAGATCAGCACCGCGTCGAGATCCCGCATCACGGCAGGGTCAGGCGCCAGGCCGTGGCGGCGCAGATGACCCAGGCGCGAACGCAGCACGGGGTCGGTGAGCAGGCGCACGCCACCGAGCTCGAAGAGCACGGTGGCGTGGCCGACCCAGGTCAGGCGGTCCGCTCGCTGTGGCGGCGCGGCGGTCAGGACACGATCTTGGCCTTGAGCCGCTCGAACTCCTCCGGGCTGACCACGCCCTTCTCGCGCAGGTCGTTGAGCTTGTGCAGCTCGTCGGCGGGCGAACTGGCGACGCCGCGGATGTAGTCGTCGGTGGCTTCCCTCATGGCCTTCTGCTCGTTGATCGAGCGCTGGCGCATGCCGTCCCCGCGCGCGATCAGGTAGATCAGCGCCGTGAGCACCGGCAGCACGATCAGGAAGAAGACCCAGACCGCCTTCTTCCAGCCGGACAGCTCATGATCGCGGAACAGGTCCATCACGATCGTGATCAGCAGGAAGACCCAGATGATCAGGAAGAAGAAGGCGAGGATCGAGAGCAGGGCCTCGCCCAGGCCATAGTCGGCGTACAGCGTCATCGACGCTCCTTGTCAGAGAGGGAACTGGTGAGCGGACGCTATCCGTAGCGCCGGCCGGGTTCCATCTGCGGCGTCAGGCCGTCCGCCGCGCGCCCAGGTTGGACACGATCACCGAGACGACGGTCACGAGGTAGATCTGGCCGATCAGCATCTCGGCCACCGCGACGGTGCGGGCGAAGTCGCCGGACGGGACGATGTCACCGTAGCCGACCGTGCAGAGCGTGACGAAGCTGAAGTAGAGCCGGTCGGCGGGCGTGCTGGCGCTGAGGTCGGCGAACAGCGCGTCGGCTTCGATCGCGCCGATCGCCCCGTAGAGGAAGGCGAAGAACATCCCCGCCAGCAGGTAGATGGACAGCACGCCGGCGAGCGTGTGCAAGGTGACGCCCTGGCTGCGCACGTCGCGCAGCAGCCCGCCGGCGAGCGCGGCCGGGGCGATGGCGACCAGCAGCCCGCTGACGATCGCGGCGGGCGCCTCCGGGATCTTGCCGTCGACGAGCAGCGTGACCGTGGCCACGAGCGCCACGAACGCCGCGACCGCACCGGCCGCACGCACCCAGCGGCGTAGCGAGCCGGCCGCACGCACCGCCGCCACGAGCGTCGCTGCCTGCAGCAGGACCGTGATCAGGCGCTCGCCGCCGTGGCCGGAGGTCGCCATCTGGAAGACGATCGACGCCGCCACCAGCGCGAGCACGAGTCCGTAGCTGTGCGTCGCGGGCTTCATCCGATCGCCAGCCCTTTCGCCGCTCTCGGCGACGGTCCTGCCCTCGGTGGGGGTGGATCAGGGGCGCTTGGGCGCGCCGCTGGAGCTGCGACGGGCGGCGAGGAAGCCGGCGCCGGCGCCGATCAGCATCGAGGCGGCGATCACGACGATCAGCGGCGTGCGCCAGGTGCCGACGATCCAGTTGACGCTGACCTTGTCGAGGTTCAGCACCGCGAACAGCGTCGCCAGCACCGTCAGTGCGACCACGCCGATCTGACGTGCCCGCGCCTTGCGATCCGGAGCCTGACGGGCGGGAGGGGGAGTTGCCTCCATGCGCCGCGCATGATCGCAGAGCCGCCAGTCGTATCCTCGCCGCCATGGACCAGATCCTCCAGATCGGCGGCGCGATCCTGATCCTGCTCGCCTTCGGCGGCGCGCAGCGCGGCTCGCTCACGCCGCATTCGCGCACCTACCTGCTGCTCAACCTCGTCGGTTCGGCGATCCTGACCGTGGTCGCGTTGCTCGGCTCCGACTGGGGCTTCCTGCTGCTCGAGGGCGTTTGGGCGCTGGTCTCGCTCTGGGGCTTGATCCAGCTCCAGCGCGGGCAGACGCCGAGTGCTGCGCACTGACCCGCCCGCCGCGACCTGCCGACTGGACGGTCGGTCATCTGTCGAGCAGTTGCCTTGCAGGACTCAACATCCGTCCATGCACGGCCGACTATCGGGGGGACCAAACCCGGCCTGAAAGGGAAGCTCCCGCCCCGATGGCAGCTCAGACCACTACCGCCCCCCATGCCACGCCGCCGCTTGCCAGCGGCGACGGCCGCATCCGCTTCGCGATCGCCGGCGGCCCGCAGGCGCCCGAGCGTGCGCGAGCCTGGATCGAGAGCCGCGTGCCGTGGCTGCCCAAGGAAGCCCGCACGCAGGTGCTGCTGCTGTCCTCCGAGCTCGTCAACAACGCCGTCCGCCACGGCGGTGCCAACAAGGGCGAGCTGATCGGCGTCGCCCTCTGGCCCACCAGCCAGGGCATCGGCGTCGAGGTCAGCGACGCGGGACCCGGCTTCGCGCCTCACGAGCGCGACGAGCCGTTGGACGAACCCGGCGGCTGGGGCCTCGTGCTCGTGGAGCGCATGGCCGAGCGCTGGGGCGTCGTGCGCGACGGGCGCACGCGCGTCTGGTTCGAGCTCGCCGCCGAGACGGCCTAGCCGACTGGCGCTCGCGACCGAACGCGAGCACGCGGGGCACGGCCTCAGGTTCGGTCTGTAGTCTCCCGCCGCGCGTGAGCCAGGTTCGTCAGAACCCGCCGCCCGAGCGGCTCTACGCCCTGAAATGGCGCATCTTCGGGGTGATGATGATCGGCTGGGCGATGTCCCTGCTGGACGTCTCGATCGTCAACGTGACGGTTCCAGAGCTGCAGAAGGACCTCAGCACCGACATCGCGACGGTGACCTGGGTCATCAACGCGTACAACATCGCCTTCGCCGTGCTGCTGGTCACGGCCGGGCGCTTGGCCGACCAGTTCGGCCGCCGGCGGCTGTTCGTGATCGGGATGATCGTGTTCACGATCGGCTCGGCGCTGTGCGCGACGGCCTGGTCGGTCGAGTGGCTGATCGTCTTCCGCGTGATCCAGGGCATGGGCGCCGGCATCCTGGCGCCGCTGGGCTTCGCGATGACCGCGCTCGCCTTCCCGCCGCAGCAGCGCGGCTTCGGGCTGGCGCTGATCGCCGTGGTCGCGCTCGTCGCGTCGGCGACCGGCCCGGTACTCGGCGGCATCCTGGTCGAGCTGGCCAGCTGGCACTGGATCTTCATCATCAACATCCCCTTCGGCTTCGTCGGCGTCGCGCTGGCGCTGCGTTGGTGGCCGGAGACCTGGGACCTGCGCGCGGTCGGCAAGCGGGTGGACGTGCTCGGCATGGTGCTGCTCGGCGGCGCCGTGCTGGCGCTGACCTTCGCGCTCGTCGAGACCAACCCCGTCGCCGGCGACCTGGCCTTGTGGCTGTCGCTGATGCAGCTGGCGGTGCTGCTGGGCGTCGCCTTCTGGTTCTCCCAGCGCCGGCCCGACGCGATGATCCCGCTCTCGATCGTCAAGAACGAGCAGTTCCGGCGCGGCAACATCGCGATGCTGCTGTTCAGCGCCGGCGCGATCGGCACGCTGCTGTTGCTGGCTTTGATCTTCGTCAACCTCTGGGGCTACTCGGAGCTCGAGGGCGCGCTGGCGCTGCTGCCGGTGCCGCTCTGCGGTCTGGCGGTGTGGCCGCTGGTCGGCCGCGCGGCGGACACGCGGGCGCCCGGCGACATCGCCGTCCCGGCGCTGGTCTTGATGGCGATCGGGATGGTCTGGGTCTCGTTCCTGCCCTCGACCGCGGACGACGCCTGGGCCTACATCCGCATCCTGCCCGGGCTGGTGCTGATCGGCATCGGCATGGGGATCGGCTTCCCGGCCCTGAACGTGGGGACGATGGGCGCCGTCTCGGGCGGCGAGCTCGGGCTCGCCTCGGGCATCCTCAACACCGCGCGCCAGGTCGGCGCCGCGTTCGGGATCGCGCTGCTGATCGCGACCTTCGGCGGTGCCACGCACGCCTACATGTCCTGGTTCGGCGAGGACGACATCGAGGACCTCGTCGACGACTGGGAGATCCCCTGGGCGCAGACCCACGGGATCGTCGGCGCACTGATGCACGACTACACGGGCGGGACCGAAGACCGCTACGAGGCCAAGCCGGGCTTCGACCAGGAGGTCGTGCGCGTCACCGCCGGTGGGGCGCGCGAGGGCTTCGCCTGGGCGCTGCGCCACGCCGCGCTGCTGATCCTGAGCGCGATCCCGCTGGCGAAGTCGCTGCGGCGCACGCCCCAGCAGGCGCGTGCCGAGGAAGTCGCTGCCGCCGCGGCCGCAGCCGGGCCGCCGCAGGACGACGGACAGGCCGACGCGCCGCGCGGCAGTCCTGCCACCGGCCCGCCGGCTCCCGCCCCGGGCTGAGGACGCGCGGCTCCACGCAGCCTGCTCGCGTGGGGTGGGTGCTCTGCGTCGCGGCTAGGCGAGCTGCAGGCCGAGCCGCTGCTCGACCAGGGCGGCGACCTTCGCCGCGGACTCCGCGGGCGACTCGCCCTCGGTCTCGACCACCATCTCCGGGCTCTCCGGCGCCTCGTAGGGGTCGGAGACGCCGGTGAACTGGTCGATGTCGCCGTCGCGGGCGCGCTTGTAGAGGCCCTTGACGTCTCGGCGCTCGCACTCGTCGACGGTCGCCTGCACGTAGACCTCGGCGAAGCGGCCGCGCATCAGCTGACGCGCCCGGCCGCGGGCGTCGCGGTACGGGGAGATCGCCGCCACGATCACGATCACGCCGTTGCGCGAGAGCAGGTCCGCGACGAAGGCGATGCGGCCGACGTTGACGTCGCGGTCGCGGCGCGAGTAGCCGAGCCCGACGGTCAGGTTGCGGCGCACGACGTCGCCGTCGAGCACCTCGACCCGGTGGCCCTGCTCGCGCAGCTCGCGCTCGACCGCGCGGGCGATCGTGGACTTGCCGGCCCCCGAGAGGCCGGTCAGCCACAGGCAGAGGCCGGGGCGGTGTCCGTTCGAGCCCGAGGCGCCGCTGACGCCGGCGTTGATCGGCCCGAGCTCGGGGGTGCGCCCCTGCAGGTCGAAGGCGCGGAAGCTTGAGAAGAGGCGGTGCTCGGGGCCGTGGAAGTCGGCCGAGCCTGTGGTCAGCAGCCCCAGCTCGCTGCAGCGATCGGCCAGCAGCGCCGTCTGCTCGGGCGTGTGGGTCGTGTAATAGACCTCGACGCCGTCGAGCCCCTCGGCGCGATAGCGGTCGATCGCGGCGAGCACCTGCTGCTCGTCCTCGATGTCCCAGAACGGGTGCGCCCAGACCGCGACCCCGCCGGCCTCGTGGATCCACGTGATCGCCTCGGCGACGGTCGGGTAGGAGCGGGCGACGTAGCCCGACGTGCCCTGGATCAGGTACGCGGGGATGAAGGAGGAGACGTCGGTCAGGCCCTCGGCCTCGAGCCGCTCGGCGTTCGCGGGGTGATCGACCACGGCCGCGGCGAGGTGCGGGCGCCCGACGGGCTTGCCGGCGACCTTGCGTGCCTCGATCGGGGCAGGATCGACCTCGAAGCCGAGCTCGCGCAGCTTGGCCGCCATCGCGTCGGCGCGGCGCTCGCGATCGGCGCGGGCGTCCGCCAGGCGCTCGCGCAGCACGGGATCGTGATGATCGATCCGGTACCCGAGCACGTGTAGATCCTCGTACTGGCCGTCGACGGCCGAGATCTCGGTCGAGGGGACGACGTGCACGCCGTACTCCAACCCGGCCTGCAACGCCTCGTCGACGCCGTCCACCGTGTCATGGTCGGAGAGCGCGAGCAGTTCGACGCCCGCGCGGGCGGCGCGGGCCACCACCTCGGTCGGAGACAGATGCCCGTCCGAGTGCAGCGAGTGCGACTGAAGGTCGAAGGCGGGGATCGGCAAGGACCGCAGCATATCGGCGCTTTCGGTCCCGCACCGAGGTCGTCGACCCCGATATACCTGTAGGAGGATGGATATCGGTCTCGCGTTCGCCGGCCTCTGCATCGGCATCCTGGTCGGCTTGACCGGGGTCGGCGGGGGCTCGCTGATGACGCCGTTGCTGATCCTGCTGTTCGGGATCCACCCGGTCACGGCCGTCGGCACCGACCTCGCCTACGGCGCGGTGACCAAGACCGCGGGCGGCTTCAAGCACTGGCGCCAGGGCTCGGTGGACATGCGCCTGTCGTGGTGGATGGCGGCCGGCTCGGTCCCGGCGGCGGTCGTCGGCGTGATCCTGCTCGAGGTCTTCAAGAGTGCGCTCGAGGGTTCGTTCAACGACACCCTGATCGCGGCCGTGGCAGGCGCCGTGCTGTTCGCCGGCCTCGCCGTGCTCGGCCGGCCGCTGCTGGCGCGGCGCACGGGCGCCGTCGAGCGCGACGAGGTGCCGCTCGAGCGTCGCCACAAGCTCGCCGCCGTCGGGGTGGGCGGGATCGTCGGGCTCGTGCTCGGCGTCACCTCGGTCGGCTCGGGCGCGCTGATCGGGGTTGCGCTGATCCTGCTGTTTCGGCTCACGCCGCACCGTATGGTCGGCACCGACGTCTTCCACGCGGCGATCCTGCTCTGGGCCGCGGCGCTCGCGCACCTGGCCTTCGGCAACATCGACTTCGGCCTCGCCGGCAACCTGCTGATCGGCTCGATCCCCGGCATCTGGATCGGCAGCACGCTGTCGCTGCGGATGCCGGTGCCGGCGCTGCGTACCGCGCTCGCGGTGGTGCTCGTCGCCTCGGGCATCGCGCTCGCCAACAAGGCCGGCTGGGCGCTCTCGCTCGCCGCCTTCGCGGCCTGCACCCTGCCGAGCCTCGGGCTCGTGGCGGTCTTCCTGCGCCGGCGCCGCCTCTCAGCACCCACGCCGCTCCCTGAGCGGGCTTGAAGGTCGCCCGCTAGTCTGCGCGCGGCGATGGGCTCGCGGCGACGGGGATTGACGAGGCGACAGGCGCTCCAGGCCGGAGGCGCAGGCGCCGCCGCGCTGGGGCTCGCTGCCTGTGGCGACGAGCAGTTCGCGGCCAAGACCAAGCACGACCCCGACGCGCCCAACACCGTGCTGATCTTCACCGACAGCACGCGTGCGGACTACATCGGCGCCTACGACTCCAATCGCCGCAACCACACGCCGAACCTCGATGCCCTCGCCAAGGACTCGCTGCGCTTCGAGCTGGCGGTGCCCGAGGCGATGCCGACCGGCCCGGTGCGACGTGCGCTGCTGACCGGCGTGCGCACGTTCCCGAGCCGTGCCTGGCCGGGGCCGCAGCCGCCGCTGCCGCTCGGCCCGGGTTGGTACGCGCCGGCCGCCAACGAGCCGCTGATGACCGAGCTGATGGGCGAGGCGGGCGTCGAGACCGCCTACTGCACCGACAACCCCTTCCTCGTCGGCCCCCGCTACGCCGACTTCCGGCGCACGCTCAACTACGCCCGTCCGAGCTACTCGCAGGCGTCCTACCGCTTCCTCAACAAGCCCTACAAGCGGCCCGCGCCGCGCAGCGCGATCGAGCGCTACCTGCTGCCGGAGCTGAGCGACAGCGTCGAGGTCGGACGGCTGCGCTCGATGGTCGGCTGGAACTCGGTCAACCGCCACCGCGAGAAGGACTACGCCGTCGCCCGCGTGATGCGCAGCGGCATCAACCTGGTGGACAAGCTCAAGGACTCGGGCAAGCCGTTCTTCCTGGGCGTCGACGCCTTCGACCCGCACGAGGCGTTCGAGCCGCCGAAGGTGTTCATGGATCGCTTCGGGCCGGCCACGGGCGTCGCCGCCGAGCACGGCATCGTGCCGGTGCAGCCGTTCGAGACGCCCTACAGCTGGGTCGTGCGCGTCGACCTCGACGACGAGACGATCGAGCGCGTGCGCGACCTCTACGCCGCCGAGCTGACCTTCGTGGATGAGTGGATCGGGCGGCTGATGAACAAGCTCGCCGACGAGGACCTGCTCGACAACACCGTCGTCTACTACATGTCCGACCACGGGCTGACGCTCGGCGAGCACGGGATCATCGGCAAGCACGCCGCGCGCGCGATGTCCGAGATCTACCACGTGCCCTGCATGATCCGGCACCCCGAGGGCAAGCTGGCCGGCCAGACCAGCGACTACTTCGCCTCGACCCACGACGTGCCGCGCACGCTGATGTCGTTCATGGGCGTCGACCCGATCGGGATCATGAACGGCGAGGACCTGAGCGTCCTGTTCGACGGCAAGGAGCCGCCGGGGCGGCCGATCTGGACGTCGATGTACGAGCGCTACCTGCTGGCGGGCGACCACGAGTGGTTCATGATCAGCGACAGCAAGGGCGCGACCAAGCGGCTGTTCAACACCAAGCGCGACCCCCAGCAGCTGCTCGACGTCGCCGACCAGCATCCCGAGCTGGTCGACAAGTACTGGCAGACCCTGATCGACGAGGCCGGGGGCACGCTGCCGCAGTTCAGCGGCACCGGCGTGATCGGCGGATGAAGGGACGATCGGAAGGGCGCGGCCTCACCCGCCGCGGGCTGCTGCGCCGCGGCGGCATCGGCGCTGCCGGCGTTGCCGCGCTCGGCGCGGGCTCGGTGCTGCGCCCGGCCGCCGCCTCGGCCGCCGACGAGGACCGTCCGCGCAACGCGCTGCTGATCGTGCTGCCGCTGCTGCGCGCGGACTTCATCGGCATCTATCCCGGCAAGTCGCGCGCGGACACGCCGAACATCGACGCGCTCGCCAAGGACTCGCTGCGCTTCGAGCACGCGGTCGCCGAGTCCGGGCCGGCCTGGCCTGTGCGGCGCTGCCTGCTGACCGGCATGCGCTCGTTCCCCTTCCGCAACTGGAAGCGCACCGAGGGCATGCCGGCGGTGCCCGGCTTCAACCCGATCTACGACTACCAGCCGGTCGTGCCCGAGACGCTGCGCGCCGCGGGGGTCAACGTCGCCTGGATCACCGACAACCCGCTGCTCGACGGCCCGCGCTTCGAGGGCGTGCGCGGCGCCGGCGGCGACACCAGCCGCCGCCCCCAGGCCGAGCCCGGCATCGACAGCGACTTCGTCCCGTCGCTGAAGCGCGCCGGCGCAGCGGGCGTGCGCACGCTCGACGCCGGCGTCAAGGCGCTCGGAGAGCTGCGCGACGAGCAACCGTTCCTCCTGGCCATCGACGCCTTCGACCCGCAGGACGCCTACGAGGCACCGCGCGTGTACGTGCGCCAGGAGGCCGTCGACCGGCTCGGCTGGGACGACCTCCAGAGCCGCCTGATCCCGACGCGCTTCTCCAACGACGTCGCAGATGACGTGAGCGAGCAGTACGCGCGTGGGGTGGAGGCGATGGACAAGGGCGTCGGGCGGCTGCTGGACGAGCTCGACGAGCTCGACCTCGCCGACGACACGCTCGTGATCCTCACCGGCGACCACGGCGTCGCGCTCGGCGAGCACGGCTACATCGGCAAGGCGGCGCCGACCTCGCACCGGCTCTCGCACGAGATCGCGTTCATGATCCGCCACCCGAACGGGAAGCTGAAGGGCGACCAGAGCTGGTGGCACGCCTCGACCCAGGACGTGCCGAGCACGCTGCTGAGCCACCTCGGCGTGACGGTGCCTGGCAAGATGGACGGCGAGGACTTGACGCAGCTGTTCCGTGGGGTGGAGGACGAGGACCTCTACGAGCGGCCGGCCTTCACCACCATCACCGGCACGGTGATGCTCGCGGGCAACAAGCGCTTCCTGGCCGTGGTCGATCGCAAGGACCAGGAGCGCTGGCTCTACGACGACGAGGAAGAGGACGACCACACCCGCTTCGAGAACGCCGCCGGCGACAACCCCGGCGACCTCCAAGATCTCTCTCCGCGCTCGCCGTCGCCGCTGGCGGCACCCTGCCCGAATGGGGCCCCGATGGCACCGAGCGCCCCCTGCCCGAGCAGGCCGACGACGACGTCGACGGCGACGGC
This sequence comes from uncultured Thermoleophilaceae bacterium, assembly GCA_963846505.1. Classification (GTDB taxonomy): domain Bacteria; phylum Actinomycetota; class Thermoleophilia; order Solirubrobacterales; family Thermoleophilaceae; genus JACVRW01. Next base: position 263,296 of record CAWJWD010000007.1, read on the forward strand.
ATCATCAACGACGACGACCCCGTCAACGGCGACGACGAGGGCGACGACGACTACAAGGACGACGACACCCGCGCCGGCGCCTTCGACGGCAAGGACCCCACCGGCAAGACCGGCAACTTCCTCGGCGGCGGCACCGCCCAACCGCCCACCGGCCAGCGTGGTCGCTACTTCTCCGGCGACCAGCCGATCCCCTGAGCCGGCTGCAAACCGTCGCCTCGCGGAGTCCTCGGTCGCTCACGGGATCGGCGCGCGCTGACGCACGCAAGCGCTGCCGCACGCGTATCCGATCGGCAAGGACCGACGCGCCCCGTTCTTTCTGCGCTTCGCAGACGAGCAGCTTCTTCGACCACCTGCTCGGCTTGATCGCGGCCGCGCCCGTGGCCGGCGTGGTGGTGGGACTGATCGAGCGGCGCTAGCGGCGGGCGCCCGCCGCCGGGCCGCCGGGACGGCGCAGGGCGGTGAGGGTGCCGCCGGTGCGTGCGGCGGTGCGCTCGAGCAGGTCGATCTCGTCGAGGGCGGCGCCGGCACCGAGGGCGACGCAGTCGAGCGGGGACTCGGCGATGCGGACGGGGACGTTGGTCTCCGCTTCGAGGCGGGCGGCGAAGCCACGCAGCAGCGCGCCGCCGCCGGCCAGCAGGATGCCGCGCTGGGGGATGTCGGAGGCGAGCTCGGGCGGGGTCTCCTCGAGCGCGCTCTTGACCTCGGCGACGATGTCGGAGATCGGGGGTTCGAGCGCGGCGCGGATCTCCTCGGCGGGCACCGCGACCTCGCGCGGCAGGCCGGACATCGGGTCGCGGCCGCGGACCTCCCAGCGAGCGTCTGTGTCGTCGGGCTCGACGCCGCCGATCTCGAGCTTGACCTGCTCGGAGGACGCCTCGCCGATGGCCAGGCCGTGGTGGTTGCGGATCCAGGCGGCGACGACCTCGTCGAAGTCGTAGCCGCCGACGCGCAGCGAGCGCGAGACGACGATCCCGCCGAGCGAGATCACCGCCACCTCGCTGGTGCCGCCGCCGATGTCGACCACGACGCTCGCGCGCGGCTCGTCGATCGGCAGCCCGGCGCCGATCGCGGCGGCCAGCGGCTCCTCGATCAGGTGCACCGAGCGCGCTCCCGCGGACATCGACGCCTCGGTCAGCGCGCGCCGCTCGACGTCGGTGATGCCCGAGGGCGCGCACATGATCAGGCGCGGGTGGGCGAAGCGGCTGCGGTGCACGCGCCCGATGAAGTGGCGCAGCATCTGCTCGGTGACCTCGAAGTCGGCGATCACGCCGTGGCGCAGCGGGCGCACGGCGGCGATCGAGGCCGGGGTGCGGCCGATCATGCGCTGCGCCTCCTCGCCGACGGCGTGTACCTCGCCGTCGCGGGTGTCGACCGCGACCACGGACGGCTCGGACAACACGATCCCCTCGCCGCGCACGAACACGAGCGTGTTCGCGGTGCCGAGGTCGATCGCGAGGTCGCGGCCGCCAAGCCGTGGCAGCAGGCGCCGGCGGATCGCCGAACGGGGGGCGGTGAGGTTGTCGCGCGTGGGAGTCAGCCGCGCCACGCTAGCGGACTGGGGCGGCCGGCCGGAGCGCGTCCCGGTGCCGGCCGCCCATCGGCGCTAGCTCTGCTGGTGGGTGCCGCGGCGGTAGGGCAGCGGCTTCAGCGCGGCCTCGATGCGCTCGCGCTGCGGCTCGAAGGCCGGCGGCAGTACCAGCTTCTCGCCGAGCGTCTCGAGCGACTCGTCGACGGTGAAGCCCGGATCCGGGGTGGCCAGCTCGAACAGCACGCCGCTCGGCTCGCGGAAGTAGATCGAGCGGAACCAGAAGCGGTCGATCACCGGCGTCGGACGGCCGCCCGTGGCGATCACGCGCTCACGCCAGGCTTCGTGATCCTCGGCGGCCGAGTTCCAGGCGACGTGGTGGACGGTGCCGGCGCCCTGGATCGGGCGGCTGTCGGGCGCGTCGTCGTAGGCGTAGAGGCCACCGCGGTCGGGGCCGCGCGCCTCCCAGCCGTGGGCCCCGACCCAGGCGTCCTCGCTGGGCTCGAACGCGAGCGCCTGCTCGAGCAGCCCGGCGCTGGCGCCGGGCGAGGTGGCGTAGGCGCGCACGCCGTGGAAGCCCTGCAGCGCCAGCTCGGCGGGCACCTCGGGGTGGTCGGCGACCAGTGGCGCGTCCGGCACGTCGGCGACCAGCAGCTCGAAGCCGAGACCCTCGGGGTCGGCGAAGCGCAGGCTGGCTCCGTCGCGCTCGCTGGCGATGCCCTCGTCGGCCAGCCGTTGCGCCCAGAAGTCGAGCGCTTCCGCGGAGCCGACGCGGTAGGCGATCCGGTGCACCATGCCGGCGCCGGCGTGTCCGGGCGCGGCGCCCGGGTACTCGAAGAAGGTCAGGTCGGCGCCTGGCTGGGCCTGCTCGTCGGCGTAGAAGAGGTGGTAGATCGTCGGGTCGTCCTGGTTGACGGTCTTCTTCGCCATCCGCAGGCCGAGCACGCGCGTGTAGAAGTCGACGTTCGCCGGTGCGTCTCCGGTGATCGCGGTGATGTGGTGGATGCCGTCGAGCTTCATCTACGCTGCCTCCTCGAAAGTGGTTGCGCGCGCAACTATACCACCGATCGGGTCTCGCGCCGACTGCGTCGCGAGCGCGAACCCAACTGCGCAGCTGGTCGCCAGGGCGGCGGCGATGGCGAGCAGCGTGTGCGCGCCGAGCGCCCCCGCGAGGGGGCCGGTGACGATCAGGCCGAGGCCGCCGGCGGCGGTCGTCGCCGTGACGAAGGCGAGCATCGCCTTCGGGCGCAGCGCCTCCGGCACGCCGAGCGTCACGAGCGACATCGTCGGTGCGTTGACGAGCGGGTTCGCGAGCGCGGCCACGAACAGGGCGGCGCCCAACGCGGCGGGCGGCAGGTGCAGCGCCAGCGCCCACAGCGGCAGCGTCTCCCAGATCAGCGCCCCGCGCAGCACGCTGAGCTGGCCGCTGCGCGCCCGCCAGACGGCGAGCGGCATGCCCGCGAGCGCGCCCGCGCCCCAGACCGCGAGCAGCACGGCCGCGATGCCGACGTGCTGGTCGTACTCGGTGAACGCGAGGATCGGCAGCCCGAGGAAGACCATCTGCATCGCCAGTTCGACGCCTGCGTTGGCGAGCGTCAACGGGGCCAGCAGAGGGTCGCGCGCCAGGCAGCGCACGCCTGCGAGCAGGTCGCGCTCGCTCGGCTCGGCGGCAGCGGTGACGAGCTGGGCGGGCGCCACCGGCTTTGGCACGAACAGCTTCAGCAGCACGAACGCCAGTGCATAGCTGCCCGCGTCGATCAGCAGCACGGCCGGGGCGCCGAGCAGGCTGATCAGGATGCCGGCGAGTGCCGGCCCGGCAACGAGCGGCAGGCGGTTGGCGGCCTGCAGCAGCGCGTTGCCGCGCACGACCTGGTCGGCCCGCTCGCCGAGCAGGTCCGGCAGGATCGTGCGCTGGGAGGCGAAGTGGGCCGGGAAGAACGCGCCGATCACGAACGCCAGCCCCACCAGCACGCCGAACGGCAGCGCCCCGAGCCAGAACAGGATCGGCACGAGCGCGACCAGCGGGGCGCGCGCCGCGTCGCAGGCCATCAGCGTACGCCGGGCGCCGAGCCGCGAGGCCACCGCGCCGCTGGGGATGCCCAGCAGCGCCATCGGGATCCACTCGGCGGCGGCGACGATCCCGGCGCGGGCCGGCGAGCCGGTGGTCGTGAGCACGAGCCACGGCAGCGCCAGCGCGGTCATCGTCGATCCGGTCGTCGAGACGAGCTCGGCGGCCAACAGCGGCGCCAGCCCCCTGCGGGAGGTGCTCGTCGCGACCGCGTTCTTCGGGCACAGCCGGGCGCGAACGCCGCGGGGCGGTTCCTGCCTCACGGCATCGGCCCTCGCTGCGGGAAGGCATGCGCGATCACGGCGACCCGCTCCGCGTCCTCGTCCTCCGGCTCGAGCGCGGCGTAGCGCTCGAGCAGCTCCTCGACCTCTCCGCTCAGCGCGGCGAGCTGGCTTGGCGTGAGCCGCATGAAGCGGTCGGTGATGAGTGCCGCGTCCTGCCAGGCCGAGCTCCAGCGGTCCTGCTCGGCCACCCACTGCTGGTAGTAGCGCAGGTAGTCGGCGCCGAGGCGCTCGAGGAAGGCGCGCATCGCCTCCTCGCTGCCGCGGAAGCCGTCCGGCGACCAGCTGGTGGTCGTGTGCGCGGCTCGCCACCAGCGCTCGCGGCCGCCGTCGCGGTGCTCGGGATCGTCCTCGACGAAGCCGTAGCGCTCGAGCACGCGCAGGTGGTAGCTGGTCGCGGCGGAGCTCTCGTCGTAGCGGCGCCCGAGCATCGAGGCGGTCGCCGGCCCGTCCATGCGCAGCGACGCGAGCAGCTTGCCCCGCAGCGGGTGGGCGAGCGCCCTCAGCGCGCGTGGGTCTCGCAGCTCATACGTTTCCTCGGTACTCAATGCAAACAAATCTTTGCATACGCGCTCGACGGATCTGCCGGCGTGTCGAGTCCCGTCGCATCCGTACGCTGCCGCCTGTGGACGCGAGCGGTGAGCTCGAACGCGCAGTCGCCGACGCAGGCGGGACGCAGGCACCGCTCGAGTTGTCGGCACGGCTGCGCGACCTGCTCGACGACGAGCTCGCGCGCGGCCAGCGCGAGCTGCGCGAACGCCGCACCGGCTATCCGACGCCGATCGTGGTCGCCGTGGCGGCGGGGGAGGGAACGCTGCTCGCGGCGTTGCCACTGCCCGTGGAGCTACGAGCGGACACCGAGGCGGTCACGTCGCGTGGCGCCGACGTCGCCGCAGCCGCGGTCGCGAAGGTCGTCGAGGCGACCGACGTCGGTCCGCCACGGTCGGGCGCGGACCTGAGGCTGCTGCTGGGCGACTTCGACGGTGCGCTGACGCTGGTCTACCCGGCCGAGGATCCGTTCGGGGCAGCGGAGTACGCGCAGGAAGCGCTCGACGAGGCGTTCGCCGGCATGGACCGCCTGCGCGCCCGCACACACCTGCTGCCCGCGCACGTGCTCGCCGGCGTCCAAGACCTGCGTCCGCCGATCGGCCCCACCCACCCGCTGCGCGTCGCCGAGGCGGTCGCGCGACTCGGCGGCGATCCGCTCGACGAGGACTCCGTCGAGCCGCTCGAGGCCGCGCTGCTGACGCTGCTCGAGCCGTCCGGGCGTGGCACCCGCGCGCCGCACGAAGATCTCGATCCCGTCCGCCAGGTCGCCCGGCGCACGCTGCAGCGGCTGGACGGCATGGGCAAGTGGGGCGGCTATCACACCGCCTTCGACCACCTCGCCCGCGGCTTCGCTCGCCACGATCGCGCGCTCGCGTACAGCGTCGGCGAGGCGCTCGTCGACGCCGGGCTGCTGGGCGAGAAGCAGAGCGTCGGCCAGCGCCACGTGTTCCTCAACCCACGTCGCAGCGGCGACATCCGCCGTCTGATCGACGAGGGCGAGCTGCCCTCCGGGCTCGTCCTGCCGCCGCCGCCCTAGGCGGTCGTCTCGTCGACCTGCAGGCGTCCGTCGCGCACCGTCAACGCCCGCTCGCCGGCCAGCAGACGCTCCAGCTCGTCGCCGACCAGCGCCCGGCGCCAGCCGTCGGCGACGCGCACGTCCGCGCCCTCGCCGCCGCGACGGCGAGCGCCGACCAACGCGGCCAGCTCCGACTGGGTGGCGATCAGCTCGACGGCGACGCCGCTTTCCTGCGAGCGGTGGCGCACCAGCGCCTGCGCCAGCGACACCAGCGGTGCGTCGCGCGAGTCGCGCGCGGGCGGCTCGGGGGCGGAGGCGGCGGCTCGCGCTCGGCACCGCGCTCGATCGCCGCCAGCAGCTCGTTCGGCCTGCGGTGCAGCGTCTGCTGGGGCAGGCCACGGATCTGCTCCAGCGCTTCGCGGCTCTTGGGCGCCCGGCGCGCGAGCTCGATCAGCGCCTGGTCGGGGAGGACGTAGCCACCGGGCCGGTCCATCGCCCGCGCGGTCTGCTCGCGCCACTCGACCAGCTCGCGCGCGACGGCTCGCCCACGCGCGTCGAGACGGCCCAGACGCGGCAGCCGTTCGTAGACGTCCTGCGGATCGCGCTCGTCGCTGATGCGCTCCAGCGCTCGGCACTCCTCGTGCGCCCACTCGAGCCGGCCGCGCTCGTCGAGCCGGCGCTCGATCTCCTCCGCGAGCGCGAGCAGCAGACGTGCGTCGTCGCCTGCGTAGCTGAGCTGCTGGGGCGTGAGCGGGCGACGGTCCCACTTCGTGAAGCCCTCCGAGCCCTTCAGGCGCACGTCGAGCACCTTGCGCACGAGCGACTCGTAGCCCTCCTGGTTGCCGAGGCCGAGGAAGCCGGCGGCGACTTGCGTGTCGAAGACGTTGTGGATCTCCGTCTGCCAGGCCCGGCGCAGGATCGCGACGTCCTGACGACCGGCGTGGACGAGGATCTCGACCGCGGGGTCGGCGAGCACCGCGGCCAGCGGCGCGGGGTCGAAGGGCTCGTCGGCGAGCGGGTCCAGCACCTCGGTGCGCACGCCGTCCGGCGCCTCGGGGTCGTGGACGGCGACCTGCACGAGGCACAGCAGCGCCTGGTAGCGGCGCTCGGAGACGAACTCGGTGTCGATCGCGAGGCGGCCCTGCTGGCGCGCTTGGTCGGCGAGGTCGGCGATCACCGGCGCAGCGTATCCGGGCTCAGACGTCGCTGGCTTGGATCCGGATCGCGTCGTCGGCGATCACGTCCTCGACGGTGGCCATCGCCTCAGAGCTCCGCGTCGCGGTCGCGGCTGACCTCGACGCCGCCGGGGGCGGTCTCCTCGGGCGCCTCCAGCTCGGCCATGTCGGCGTCCAGGGAGATGCGACCCTCGATGATCTCGGCGACGCGCTCGCCGGGCGCGAACAGCTCCTCGCCGTCGCCGGTCTCGAGCCGCAGCCCGTCGAAGATGTCGACGTCCTCGTCGCCGACGACGGCGGTCACGGTGCCGATCGTCGTGCCGTCGCGACCCTGGACGTCCCAGCCCGGCTCGATCGCATACCAGGAGGTCAGCTCCGCCATGCCGGCACCCTACCCGGGCGCGGAGCGAGACAACCACGAGTCCGCCGGGAATACTGGGAGGCGTGCGGGGACCACTCTTGGCAGCTGCTGCGTCGGTCCTGGCGGCCGCGGCGCTCGCGCTCGGCTGCGGTGGGCAGGCGACGGTCCCGGAGCCGTCGCTGGGAGGTGCGGCGCACGCCCGGGCAGGGACGGCGACGCACGCCGCCGCCGCCGCGCCGCCGCGTGCCGGAGCCGGCTCCGCGGGCCGAATCGACGCCGCGCTGCGCGCCGGGGCGTCCGCCGTCGAGATCGGCCGCTCCGCCCAGGGCCGGCCGCTGCGCGCCGAGCGCATCGGCAGCGCGCGGGCGCAGACGACGCTGCTGGTCGTCGGCCCGCTGCATGGCAACGAGGCGGCGGGCAAGCAGGTGGTCGCGCGGCTGCGCAAGGCTCGACCACCGGCCGGCACGGCGCTGTGGCTGATCGCCGACCCGAACCCCGACGGGGCTGCCGCCGGCACGCGCCAGAACGCCGACGGGGTCGACCTCAACCGCAATTTCCCCTACCGCTGGCAGGCCGACGGGCGCCCGTTCGACATCTACCACTCCGGCTCTGGGCCACTGTCCGAGCCAGAGTCGAAGGCGCTCGCGGCGTTCGTCGAGCGCGTCCGTCCGCGCGTCACGCTCTGGTACCACCAGGCGCTGCGGATGGTCGTCGAGAGCGGGGGCGACCGCTCGCTGCAGCGTCTCTACGCACGTCGCGGTGGGCTGCCGTGGCGCGCGCTGCCCGCCTACCACGGCACGGTCTCCTCCTGGCAGAACCACTCCTTCGCGGGCGACACGGCGTTCGTCGTCGAGCTGCCCGGCGGGCGCCTGCCCGCCGACGGCGTGCGCCGCCATGCGGCGGCCGCGCTGGCGCTCGCGCGTGCCGTCGCGCCGCCGAGCACGGTCGCCAAGCCGATCCCCTACGGGGCCGAACGCCAGCAGCAGATGCGCGCGTACGCCCAGCGCCACTACGGCCTCGACACCGCTCGCCTGCGCACGCCGAAGGTGATCGTCGAGCACTACACCGCCACGGACGCCTTCGCGCCCGTCTTCGACACGTTCGCTGCCAACCAGCCGGACGTGGAACTCGGCGAGCTGCCGGGCGTCTGCTCGCACTACGTGATCGATCGCGACGGCACGATCTACCGGCTGGTCTCCACGCGCCTGATGTGCCGCCACACCGTCGGGCTCAACTACACCGCGATCGGCATCGAGCACGTCGGCACCAGCGACGCGCAAGTGCTCGGCAACCGCCGCCAGTTGCGCGCTTCGCTGCGGCTGACGCGCTCGTTGCAGGGTCGCTTCGGGATCGCGACGCGCGACGTGATCGGGCACGCGGAGAGCCTCTCCAGCCCCTACCACCGCGAACGCGTCGCGCGCCTGCGCAGCCAGACCCACGCCGACCTGCCCCAGGCGGCGATGGACCGCTACCGGCGCGCGCTCGGCATGCTGCCGGCTCCGGCCAGCCTGCGCTAGGCGCGGCCGCGGGCACGCGCCCAGAGATAGCGCGTCCAGAGCAGCACGATGTCCGCGCTCGCGCTCCAGAGATGACCGGGCGGGCCGGTCACCACCCAGGCGCGCAGGCGCTCGGGCAGCTTGCGGCGACGTGGCGAGCGCGAGGCGGGCACGCGCCCCACGCTATCGTCACCGCACCCATGGCCGCCGCCGTCACCACCACCGTCGAAGAGCTGGGCGACTCGCGCGTACGCGTACTCGTGCAGGTCCCGCCCGAGGCGGTCGAGCAGGAGCTGAGCACGGCGGCCGCGGCGATCGGCCGCGACCTGCGCGTGCCGGGCTTTCGCAAGGGCAAGGTCCCGCCGCAGGTCGTGATCCGCCAGGTCGGCCGCGAGGCGGTGCTCGACGAGGCCGTGCGCAACGCGCTGCCGGGCTGGTACGAGCAGGCCGTGCTGGACGCCGGCGTCGCCACCGTCGGCGATCCGAAGCTCGACCTCGCCGACCTGCCCGAGCGGGGCGCGCCGCTCGAGTTCTCGATCGAGATCGGCATCGTGCCCCCGGCGCAGCTGGGCGAGTACAAGGGCGTCGAGGTCGGGCGCCGCGAGCCTGCGGCCGACGCCGCGCGCGTCGACGCGCAGCTCGAGCAGGCGCGCGAGCAGCTCGCCTCGCTGGAGACCGTCGAGCGGGCCGCGGCCAGCGGCGACTTCGTCGTGATGGACTTCGTCGGCACCGTCGACGGCGAGGTCTTCGAGGGCGGCGAGGCACGCGGCCACGTCACCGAGCTCGGCTCGGGCCGGCTGATCGACGACTTCGAGCAGCAGCTGGAGGGCACGAGCGCGGGGGAGGAGCGCACCGTCACGGTCACCTTCCCCGACGACTACCCGGCCGAGCACCTCGCCGGCAAGGAGGCCGCCTTCGCCGTCGAGGTCAAGGAGGTCAAGGAGAAGCGCCTTCCGGAGCTCGACGACGAGTTCGCCGAGGCGGCCGGCGGCTACGACTCGCTCGACGAGCTGCGCACCGAGATCGAGCAGCGCCTGCGCGAGGCCGACGAGCAGGCGATCGAGGACGAGTTCCGCCAGGCGGCGGTCGACGCCGTCGTCGCCGACGCCACGGTCGAGGTGCCGCACGAGCTGGTGCACGCCAAGGCGCACGAGATGTGGCACCGCACGGCGCGACGGCTGCAGCAGCAGGGCGTCGACCCGAGCCAGTACCTGCAGCTGTCGGGCAAGACCGAGGAGGAGCTGGTCACCGAGGCCGAGCCCGACGCCGAGCAGGCGCTCAAGCGCGAGGCGGTCCTGGCCGCGGTCGTCGAGGCCGAGGGCATCGAGGTCAGCGACGAGGAGATCGAGCACGCGATGCGCGAGGCCGCCGGCCCGGAGGCATCCGACAAGCAGGTCCAGCGTGCGCTCAAGCGCGCCCGCGCCCAGGGCGCCGAGGATGCGCTGCGCGAGGACATCGCGATGCGCAAGGCCGTCGACCTCGTCGTCGAGAACACCACGGCGATCACCGTCGAGCAGGCGCAGGCGCGCGAGAAGCTCTGGACTCCGGGCGCCGACGAGGGCGCCGAGCAGGGCTCCGGCAAGCTGTGGACGCCCGGCTCTTGAGCATCGCTAGACTGGCCCGCCCATGAGCCCACTGGTCCCAATGGTCGTCGAGCAGACCTCTCGCGGAGAGCGCGCCTTCGACATCTACTCGCGTCTCCTCAACGAGCGGATCGTCTTCCTCGGCACTCCGGTGACCGACGAGATCGCCAACCTGATCGTGGCCCAGCTGCTGCACCTGCAGGCTGAGGATCCCGACAAGGACATCTCGCTCTACATCAACTCGCCCGGCGGCTCGGTCTACGCCGGCCTCGCGATCTACGACACGATGCAGTACATCAAGCCGGACGTGCAGACGATCTGCGTCGGCATCGCGATGTCGATGGGCGCGCTGCTGCTGGCCGGCGGAGCGAAGGGCAAGCGCATGGCGCTGCCGAACGCGAAGATCCTGATCCATCAGGTGTCGTCCGCCTTCCAGGGCCAGGCCACGGACATCGAGATCCACGCCAAGGAGATCATCGACGTGCGCCGCCGTCTCGACGAGATCCTCGCCGACCACACCGGCCAGGACCTCGAGAAGGTCTCGCGCGACACCGAGCGCGACTACTTCATGAGCGCCGAGGAGGCGACCGCCTACCACCTGATCGATCGCGTGATCGAGCCGGTCGGCACCGTCTCCTCGGACTCCTCGAACTCCGGCTCGTAGGAGCGCTGCGCCGGAGGGCGCTTCTTCGCAGGTCAGTCGGGCAGCGATCCGCTGCCCGGCGCCCGCATCCCGTCGAGCGTGATCGCCAGGTGGCGACGCCAGCTGCCGCCGGGTGCCTCGGCGGGCCGGCGCGCGGTCGTCGCCACGCCCGCCATCACCAGCCCGATGTCCTGGCTGACGATGCCGTCGCGAATCACGCCGGCGCGCTGACCGCGCTCGATGAAGGCGGTGCCAAGCGTCAGCAAGCCGACGCTCTCGGCGATCGCCGCCGGGCGATCGCCGCCGACGACGTCCGCGACGCAGTCGCAGAGGCCCATGTCGTCGGCCTGCAGCTCGCCGCAGGCGAACAACCAGTCGCTGAACGCGTCCCACGGGTCCCGCTCCTGCTCGAGCAACTCCTCGCCGATGCGCACGAACTCGGCGAAGCGCTCGGTGAGCAGCGCCTCCATCAGCGCGTCCTTGTCGGGGAAGTGGCGGTAGACGGTGCCCACGCCGACGCCGGCACGACGTGCGATGTCATCCATCTGCGCCTCCCGGCCGTGCTCGGCGAAGGCCTCGCGCGCGCCGGCCAGGACCCGTTCGCGGTTGCGTCGGGCGTCAGCGCGCAGCGGGCGCTCGGTGGCGGTCAGCTCCATCGACGTCGTTCCCCCAAATCGGTTGACAAACGGAACCACGGTTCCATATAGTGCCAGTGGAACCGGAGTACCGGTTCCGGATTGTACCCGAGCACCCCAGAGGAATCCACTCGATGACCGACGCCCGGACCGCCTACGACCGCCGCTGGCAGGCGCTCGCGCTGCTGGCGCTAACCCAATTCGTCGTCGTGCTCGACGCGGCGATCGTCAACGTCGCGCTGCCGTCGATCGGCTCCGACCTCCACTTCTCCCAGGAGAGCCTGCCGTGGGTGGTCAATGCCTACGTGCTCACCTTCGGGGGCTTCCTGCTGCTCGGCGGGCGAGCAGCCGACCTGCTCGGCCGCCGGCGCATGTTCATGATCGGCCTGATCCTGTTCGCACTCGCGTCGCTCGCCTGCGGCCTGGCGGCCAACGAAGGCCAGCTGATCGCCGCGCGCGCGGTCCAGGGCCTCGGCGGCGCGATCCTCTCGCCGGCGGCGCTCTCGATCGTCGCCGCGACCTTCCGGGAGGGCGCCGAGCGCAACAAGGCGATGGGCGTCTGGGGCGCGGTCGCGGGCTCCGGCGCCGCCGCGGGCGTGCTGCTCGGCGGCGTGCTGACCGAGTGGCTCGGCTGGGAGTGGGTCTTCTGGGTCAACGTGCCGATCGCGCTGGCTGCCGCGGTGATCGCGCCGCGCCTGCTGGCCGAGAGCCGCGCGGACGGTATGACTCGGCACTTCGACGTCACCGGCGCGCTGACGGTCACCGCCGGCCTGACGGTCGGCGTCTACGCGATCGTCGACGCGCAGAGCGCCGGCTGGGGCTCGGCGCAGACGATCGCGCTGCTGGCGCTCGCGGTCGGACTGCTGGTGGTGTTCGCGATCACCGAGACGCGCTCGCGCCAGCCGCTGGTGCCGTTCCGGATCTTCAAGCTGCGTGCGCTGCGCTCGGCCAACGCCACGATGCTGCTGTTCGGCGGCGGCATGTTCTCGATGTTCTTCTTCCTGACGCTCTACATGCAGCAGGTGCTCGGCTACGACGCGCTCGAGACCGGCTTGGCCTACCTGCCGCTGTCGGGCGGGATCATCATCAGCGCCGGCATCGCCTCGCAGCTGGTCACGCGTCTCGGCGTGCGGCCGGTGTTCGTCACCGGCCTCGGCCTCGTGACGATCGGGCTGCTGTGGTTCTCGCGGGTGTCGGCGGACGGGAGCTTCCTCGCCGACCTGCTCGGTCCCTCGCTGCTGTTCGCGCTCGGCGGCGGCATGTCGTTCGTGCCGGCGACGATCGCGGCGGTCTCGGGCGTCTCCGAGGACGACTCGGGGCTCGCCAGCGGGCTGATCAACACGAGCCAGCAGATCGGCGGCGCGCTCGGCCTCGCGATCCTGGCGACGATCGCCAACTCGCGCACCGAGGACGTCGCCGCGAGCGCCGGCTCGCAGGCCGCGGCCCTGACCGAGGGCTTCCAGGTCGCCTTCGTCGGCGCGGCGGTGCTGGTGTTCGCCGCGGCGATCGCGGCGGCGCTGATGATGCCGCGCATCGACGCGCCGGCCGAAGCGGTCCCGGCCGCCGCCTAGCGCAGGCTGTTCGCCGCCGGCCGCCTTCGCGCGGCCGGCGGCGGAGCACCGCTCCGCCGGCGTCTACGCTGCAACGCGTGGGCCTCTCCAAGCACGTCAACCCGCGGCTCTGGGCGGGCCTCAAGCCGTTCGGCATCGGCGAGCAGCGGCCGAACAACTACCTCGAGGTCGTCAAGGCGGGCTGGGACAACCGCGACCGGCTCGGCTACGCCTGGCGCATCCTCAACGAGGGCTGCTGCGACGGCTGCGCGCTCGGCACGACCGGGATGCGCGACTGGACGATCGAGGGCACGCACCTCTGCAACATCCGCCTGCGGCTGCTGCGCCTGAACACGGCGCCGCCGTTCGACCCGGCGCTGCTGGCCGACGCGGACGCGCTGCGAGGCCGCTCGGCCGCCGAGCTGCGCGAGCACGGGCCGCCTGCCGCACCCGATGGTGCGCCGCGCGCGGCGAGCGCGGCTTCACCCGCGTCGGCTGGGACGAGGCGCTCGACCTGATCGCCGAGCGCGTCGCGCGCGGCCGGGCCGCGAGCGCATCGGCGCCTTCCTCACCAGCCGCGGGATGACGCAACGAGACCTACTACGGCGTCCAGAAGGCGATGCGCGCGCTCGGCACCAACTCGATCGACAACGCCGCGCGCGTCTGCCACTCGCCGAGCACGTTCGGGCTAAGCAGGCGCTCGGGCGTCGCGCGCCACCACCTGCTCGTACACCGACTGGATCGGCTCGGACCTGATCGTCTTCATCGGCTCGAACGTCGCCAACAACCAGCCGGTGGCGATGAAGTACCTGCACAAGGCCAAGGCGGCCGGCGCGCGCGTGGTCGGTGGTCAACCCGTACCGCGAGCCCGGCATGGAGCGCTACTGGGTGCCCGTCGATCCCCGAGAGCGCGCTGTTCGGGACCAAGATCGCCGACCGCTTCTTCGACGTGGACGTCGGCGGCGACGTCGCCTTCCTCACCGGCACGCTCAAGCACATGGTCGAGCGCGGCTGGGTCGACGCGCGAGTTCGTCGAGCGCCACACGAGCGGCTTCGACGAGCTCGAGCCGGTGCTCGGCGCGCGGCCGACTGGGAGCGAGCTCGAGCGCGGCTCGGGCGCCGGCCGCGCGGAGATGCTCGCCTTCGCCGAGCTGCTCGCGCGAGGCGCGCACGCGCGGTCTTCGTCTGGTCGATGGGCGTCACCCAGCACGACCAACGGCGAGGACAACGTGCGCGCGATCGTCAACCTCGCGCCTGGCGAAGGGCTTCGTCGGGCGCGAGAAGTGCGGCCTGATGCCGATCCGCGGCCACTCCGGCGTGCAGGGCGGCGCCGAGATGGGCGCGTACGCGACGGCCTTCCCGGGCGGGCTGCCGAGTCGACGCCGAGAACGCCGCGCGCGCTGTCGCGAGCAGTGGGGCTTCGAGGTGCCCGTCGGGCCCGGCCTGACGCGCGCCGGAGATGGTCGACGCCGCCGGCACGCGGCGAGCTCGACGTGCTGCTCGCCGCCGGCGGCAACTTCCTCGAGGTGCTGCCCGACCCGCCGCGCGTCGAGCGCGGCCTCGGCGCGCATCCCGCTGCGCGTGCACATGGACATCGTGCTCGTCCCGCCAGATGCTCGTCGAGCCGGCCGACACGGTCGTGCTGCTGCCGGCCACCACCCGCTACGAGGTGCCCGGCGGCGTGACCGAGACGAGCACCGAGCGGCGCATCATCTTCTCGCCCGAGGTCGAGGGCCCGCGCGTCGAGGACGCGCGGCCCGAGATGGGTGCTTCGGCGAGCTGGCGCGCGCGCGTGCGGCCCGAGCTGGCCGACGAGCTGCGCTTCGCGTCGCACCGCGGCGATGCGGGAGGAGATCGCCGCGCGTGGTGCCGTTCTACGACGGCATCCAGCACCTGCGCGAGGCGGGCGACTCGTTCCAGTACGGCGGGCCGATGCTGTGCGCCGGCTGGCGCTTCCCGACCCCCGACGGCCGGGCCCGCTTCGCCGCCGTCGACGCCGCCGCCGGTGCCCGACGACGACGGCCGCCTGCGGCTGTCGACCCGGCGCGGCAAGCAGTTCAACTCGATGGTGCACGAGCGCCGCGACGCGCTCACCGGCGCGCTGCGCGAAGCGGTGCTGGTCGCCGCCGCCGACGCGGAGCGGCTGGGCCTGCGCGACGGCGACGCGGTCGCGCTGCGCAGCGACCACGGCAGCCTGCGCGGGACCGGTGCTGATCGCCGCCGTCAAGCCCGGCAACGTGCAGGTGCACTGGCCCGAGGGCAACACGCTGCTCGCCGCCGATCGCGCGCTCGCGCGGAGGCCGGAATCCCCGACTACAACACCTGGGTCGAGCTCGAGCCCGTCACATCGGCCAGCCAATCCGCGTGAGGATTGCAGGGACATGCCCGTTGGTCGAGTAACTACCTGGGGCACACTCCGCTGGTACCCTCGCCCCGGGGAGAAATTGCGTGGCCCGACCCACTGACTCGAACGAACAGCTCCTCTGCAGCTTCTGCGGCAAGTCGCAGCGGCAGGTGAAGAAGCTCATCGCCGGCCCCGGCGTCTACATCTGCGACGAGTGCATCGATCTCTGCAACGAGATCATCGACGAGGAGCTGACCGGCGCTCCCAGCTTCGATCTGGAGAACCTGCCGAAGCCGAAGGAGATCAACGCCGTCCTGCAGGAGTACGTGGTCGGCCAGGACCCCGCCAAGCGCACGCTCTCGGTCGCGGTCTACAACCACTACAAGCGCGTCCAGATGATGCAGCAGGAGGGCGAGCAGGACCTCGAGCTGCAGAAGTCCAACATCCTGCTGCTCGGCCCCACCGGCTGCGGCAAGACGCTGCTCGCGCAGACGCTGGCGAAGATCCTCAACGTGCCGTTCGCGATCGCCGACGCGACCGCGCTGACCGAGGCGGGCTACGTCGGCGAGGACGTCGAGAACATCCTGCTGAAGCTGATCCAGGCCGCGGACTTCGACGTCAAGAAGGCCGAGACGGGGATCATCTACATCGACGAGGTCGACAAGATCGCGCGCAAGGCGGACAACCCGTCGATCACGCGCGACGTGTCGGGCGAGGGCGTCCAGCAGGCGCTGCTGAAGATCCTCGAGGGCACGGTGGCGTCGGTGCCGCCCCAGGGTGGGCGCAAGCATCCCCACCAGGAGTTCCTCACGATCGACACGACGAACATCCTTTTCATCTGCGGCGGGGCGTTCGCGGACCTCGACAAGGTCGTCGAGCGGCGCATCGGGCACAAGGGCGTCGGCTTCGGCGCGTCGGTCTCCTCGCGCCACAACAAGGACACCGGCGACCTGTTCGAGCAGGTGCTGCCGGAGGATCTCGTCGACTACGGCCTGATCCCCGAGTTCATCGGCCGCCTGCCGGTCGTCTCGGTGATCCACCAGCTCTCGCGTGACGACCTCGTCACGATCCTGACCGAGCCGCGCAACGCGCTCGTCAAGCAGTTCCAGCGCTTCTTCCAGTTCGACGGCATCGAGCTCGTCTTCGCCGACGACTCGCTGAACGCGATCGCCGACCGCGCGCTCGCGCGCGAGACCGGCGCCCGCGGCCTGCGCTCGATCCTCGAGGAGACGCTGCTCGACGTCCAGTTCGAGCTGCCCTCCCGGCGCGACGTCAAGAAGTGCGTCGTCACCAAGGAGACGATCGAGAAGGGCCTCAAGCCCACGCTCGTCACCGAGGCCGCGCCCGAGGAAGACTCCGGAGAAGAGGACGCCAAGTCGGCTTAGCCGGCTGCAAACCGGCGCCTGGCGGAGTCCTCAGTCGCTCGCGGGCTGGCGCCCGCCACGCTCCCTGCGTCCGCCGCCAGGCTTGGTTTTCGCTCGGCTAAGAGCGAAGTAGGGTCTCGGGATGGCGCTAGAGCTGGTCGAGCGTGTCGGTCGCATCTTGCGCTTCTCTCCCGAAGGGCGGGACGTGCGCGTCTGGGTGCGCGGGGCACCTGGCGGCGACGAGACGAAGGTCGTAGCCGGGACGATCGTTGCGCTTACGCCACGCGGGGCGCTGGTCGAGCTCAACGAGTCCGCGAGCGTGGGGGAGCGGTCGCTGCAGCGCGTTCTGGCGGTGCCGGAGGAGCGGGGGTGGGGGCTGGACGCGCTCTGGTTCAGCTTCATCGCCGTCGACGTCTTCGAGCCCGGCGACGAGGGCGAGCCGCTGGCGCGCTGGTTCCTGCGCCTGCGCCGCCGCTAGCGCGTCCGCGTTAGGGTCGTTCGCGTGAAGCAACTCGCGGACGGCGTCTGGCAACTGCACGGGCTTCCGCCCAACGCGATCAACGTCTACCTGCTCGAGGACGTCGTGATCGATGCGGCGTCGCGGCTCGCGGGTCGGCGCATCCTGCGCCAGCTGCGCGGGCACACGGTCAGCGCGCACGCGCTCACGCACGCCCACCCCGACCATCAGGGGGCTAGCAGGCAGCTGTGCGAGACGCTCGGCATCCCGTTCTGGGTCGGCGCCGCAGACGTGCCGGCGGCCGAGGACCCGCAGCTGATCTTCGAGCTCCAGCCGCCGCACCCGATCAACAAGCTCGTGTTCCGCGCCTGGGGCGGTCCGGGCCATCCCGTCGACCGCGCCCTGCACGAGGGCGACGAGGTCGCCGGCTTCCGCGTGCTCGACACGCCCGGCCACGCCGCCGGCCACGTCTCCTTCTGGCGCGAGTCCGACCGCGTGCTGATCCTCGGCGACGTGCTCAACAACATGAACGTCACCACCGGCCTGCCCGGCCTGCACGAGCCCAAGACCTTCTTCACGCCCGACCCGGCCGAGAACCGCCGCTCCGCCCGCCGCCTGGCCGAGCTCGAACCCCGCCTGACCCTCTTCGGCCACGGCGCGCCGCTGCGCGACACGCGCAAGCTCGTCGACTTCGTGCACCGCCTGCCGGCGTACTAGCCGTCCTCGGGCGGGCCGACGCCCTGCGCGCGCAGGCGCCGGATCACCTCGAGCTCCTCGACGGCGATCTCGTCCTTGGGCCGCCCGGCCGCGCGCTTCATCGCGATCAAGTCGGGCAGGGAGGCGACGAGCACGGCGAACGCGCCGACGTCGAGCCGGTCCGCACGCTCGCGCAACGTGCGGAAGGGCGGCGCGCCATCGGGTTTCGTCAGGACGTCGAGCTTGCCCGCCGAGGTGCGGAGCGTCAGCACCTCGACGCCGCGTAGCGTGCGTTCGTCGGGTGTGAACGGCACGTCGGCGGGCGCGCCTCTGAGCGTCGCTTCGACCTCGATCAGCACCTTTGCCAGCGCCCGGAGGTTCCCTGGATCGGTGGCGTGACAGATGTCGAGGTCCTCTGTGAACTGAGCCCCGCCATGCAGGATGGCTGCGACGCCGCCGATGACGACGAAGTCCACGCCCCTGGCCGTCAGCAGCCCGAGCAGCCGAGTGGCGTCGAGACTAGGCCTTCCAGTCGTATCGCTCACGAGATTGCCTCGCTGCCGCTCGCAGGAAGGCGACCTCGACCTGCCAGGCGTCGAACCGGGCGAGCCGCTCCGCCGGCGTGAGTCTCAGGTTGCCTGCGTTGAGCGTCGGGTCGATGCTCGCCTTGCGCTCCGCGCCGCGCAGCTCGAGTTGGCGTCCGAGCGCCATCAGGACGCGCTCGATCGTCTCCAGGCGCGGGTTCGAGCCCGGACGCTCCAAGGCGGCGATCGTCGCCTGGCTGCGCCCCATCTGCGCTCCGAGCTCGGCCTGCGAGAGACCGGCTTCCTGGCGGGCGGCGCGGAGGAAGGCTGCGGCGTTGGCCATGGTGCGAGTATAGAGGCAAGTCGATATCGATGATCATCTATTGAACCTTGAGTCCGGGGGCTCTCCGCCATGTCTAAGTCCGGGGCTGGCAGACTTCGCCCCCCATGGCCGACGATCGACGAGAGACGCTCGAGCAGCGCACCCGCTACCAGCCCGAGGAGGTGGAGGAGCGGGTCTTCGCGCGCTGGCAGGACGCCGGGATCTTCCATCCGGAGCCGGAGGGGGACGCGGCGGAGAACTTCTCGATCGCGATCCCGCCGCCGAACGTGACCGGCTCGCTGCACATGGGCCATGCGCTCAACGGCTCGTTGCAGGACGTGTGCATCCGTCTGGCGCGGATGCGCGGCAAGCACACCAAGTGGATCTACGGCACCGACCACGCGGGCATCGCCACCCAGCGTCAGGTCGAGAAGGCGCTCGCCGACGAAGGGCTCACCAAGGAGGAGCTCGGTCGCGAGGCGTTCGTCGAGCGCGTCTGGCAGTGGCGCGAGCAGTACGGCTCGACCATCACCGGTCAGCTGCAGCGTCTGGGCGCCTCGCTCGACTACGAGGACGAGCGCTTCACGATGGACGAGGCCTACGCGCGCGCGGTGGCGCACGTGTTCGTGCGCCTCTACGAGAAGGGCCTGATCTACCGCGACAACTACATGGTCAACTGGGACCCGGGGCTGCGCACCGCGATCTCCGATCTCGAGGTCGAGCAGCGCAGCGTCGAGGACAGCCTCTACCTGATCGACTACCCGCTCGAGTCGGGCTCCGGCTCGGTGACGGTCGCCACCGTGCGTCCCGAGACGATGCTCGCCGACACCGCGATCGCCGTGAACCCCGACGACGAGCGCTACTCGCGCCTGATCGGCGAGCACGCGGTGCTGCCGCTGGTCGGTCGCCGGCTGAAGATCATCGCCGACGAGCACGTCGACCCCGAGTTCGGGACCGGCGCCCTCAAGATCACGCCGGGCCATGATCCCAACGACTTCGAGATCGGCCGCAAGCACGGGCTCGAGGAGATCACCGTGATCGGCGAGGACGGCCGCATCACCGACGCCGCGCCCGAGCGGTTCCGTGGGCTCGAGGTGATGGAGGCACGCAAGCAGGTCGTCGCCGCCCTGCGTGCCGAGGGCCTGGTCTCCGGCACGCGCCCCTACGTCCACGACGTGCCGCACTCGCATCGCTCGGGCCGGCGCATCGAGCCGCTGATCTCGCTGCAGTGGTTCTGCGACATGAACGAGCTGGCCAAGCCGGCGATCGCCGCCGTGCGCGAGGGCCGGGTGCGCTTCCACCCCGAGAAGCCGTGGACCGGCGTCTACCTCAACTGGCTCGAGAACATCCGGCCCTGGTGCGTCTCGCGTCAGCTCTGGTGGGGCCACCAGCTGCCGGTCTGGTACCGCGGCGACGAGACCTACGTCGGCGACGTCGCCCCCGACGGCGAGGGCTGGGAGCGCGATCCCGACGTGCTCGACACCTGGTTCTCGTCCGGCCTGTGGCCGTTCGCCACGCTCGGCTGGCCCGAGCGCACGCCGCAGCTCGAGGCCTTCTACCCGACCGACGTGCTCTCGACCGCGCGCGACATCATCTTCCTCTGGGTCGCGCGCATGGTCATGTTCGGGATCGAGCTGACCGGCAGCGAGCCGTTCACCGACGTGCCGATCCACTCGGTGATCCAGGCGCCCGACGGGCGTCGGATGTCGAAGTCGCTCGGCACCGGCATCGACCCGCTCGACCTGATCGGCGGCGGCCCGCGCCCGCCGGTGTTCGAGGAGGGCGGCGAGTTCCCCGCCTACGGCGCCGACGCGCTGCGCTTCGGCCTGCTGTCGATGTCCTCCTCGCAGGACGTGCGCTTCAACGAGGAGCGCGTCAGGCAGGGACGCGACCTCGCCAACAAGCTCTGGAACGCCTCGCGCCTGATCTTGCTGCGCGTGGGGGACGTCGAGCCCGACCCGCGCGCGGCGAAGACGGTCGAGGACCGCTGGATCGTCTCGCGCCTCGAGCGGCTGACGAGCTGCCGTCACCGCGCACTACGACGGCTTCCGGCTCTCGGCCGCCGCGCTCGAGCTCTACGACGTCTTCTGGTCGGAGCTGTGCGACTGGTACCTCGAGCTCGCCAAGCCGCGGCTGTACGGCGAGGACGGCGACAACGCCGCGCGTCTCGGCGGTGCTGCTGTACGCGCTCGAGCGCTCGCTGAAGCTGCTGCACCCGGTGATGCCGTTCGTGACCGAGGAGATCTGGTCGCTGCTGCCCGGCGAGCGCGGCCTGCTCGCGGTGCGCGAGCTGGCCCGAGGCCGACGAGTCGCTCGTCGACGCCGACGCCGAGGCGTCGCTCGACCGCCTGCAGCGAGGCCGTGACCGTGCTGCGTCGCTACCGCGAGCAGGTCGGCGCCAAGCCGAGCGCCGTGATCCCGGCGCGGCTGGCGGCCGAGGGCTACGACGAGGTGCGCGGCGGCGTGGCACGGCTCGCGCGCCTGGAGCTGACCGAGGACGGCTCGAGCAACGGCGACGTGCTGGCGACCGTGCCGATCCCCGGCGGCGCGGTGCAGATCCTGCCCTCGGACGCCTTCGACCCCGAGGAGGCCGACCGCCGCATCGCCGCGCGGCGCGAGCAGCTCGAAGGCGAGATCGAGCGCTGCGAGCGCAAGCTCGCCAACGAGCAGTTCGTCGCCAAGGCGCCCGACGCCGTGGTGGAGGCCGAGCGGCGCAAGCTCGCCGAGTACCGCGACGCGCTCGAGCGACTGGGCGAGTGACGCCGACGCAGCGACCGATGACCTTCCGCGGCGCCGAGGAGTACCTGCTCGGGCTCGAGCTGTTCGGCATGCGCTTCGGGCTGGACCGCATGCACCGGCTGATGACGGTGCTCGGCCTGCCCCAGCGCCGCTTCGCCTCGGTGCACGTGGTGGGCACCAACGGCAAGTCGTCGACGGTGCGCTACGTCGCGGCGATCCTCGAGCGCGAGGGTCTCGCCACCGGCAGCTACACCTCGCCGCACCTGCGCTCGTTCCGCGAGCGGATCGAGGTGGGCGAGCGGCCGGTCTCCGAGGCGCGACTTCGCAGCCGCGGTCCAGCGCGCGGCCCAGGCGGCCGAGCTGGTCGACCGCAACCAGGATCCCGACGACCGCGTCACCCAGTTCGAGGCGCTGACGGCTGCCGCCTACCACGAGCTGGCGCGCCGACGGGTCGAGGTCGCCGTGATCGAAGCCGGCCTCGGCGGCCGCTTCGACGCCACCAACGTGATCCCGTCGAAGGTCCAGGTGCTGACCAACGTCGGCCTCGAGCACACGCGCTGGCTGGGGCCGACAGTCGAGGACATCGCGCGGGAGAAGCTCGCGGTGGTGCCCGACCACGGGATGCTCGTGGTGGGGGAGCTGGCGCCGGAGGTCGAGGCGGTGGTGGAGCGCACGGTGGCCGAGCGGCACGCGCGGCTGGTGCGCGCGGACCCGAGGCCGATGGCGCGCACGGCGCTCGTGGAGCGGGCTCCGGGGCCGGCCGGGGACGCTGCCGCGACGGCGCTCGGCCCGCCGGGGGGCTACCAGCGTGCCAACTTCGCGCTCGCCGCGTCAGCCGCCGAGGCCTTCCTCGGCCGTGCTCCTTCCCGCGAGGCGCTCGCGGCCGCGGCAGCGCAGACGCGCGTCGCAGGCCGGCTCGACGTGATCGACCACCATCCGCTCACGGTCCTCGACGGCGCCCACAACCCGGCCGGTGCCGCGGCGCTCGCGGCCGCGCTGGGCGAGGTGCTCGGCGAGCGGCGGCCGAGAGTCGGCGTGCTGAGCGTGCTCGAGGACAAGGACGCGGCCGAGATGCTGCGCCTGCTGCTGCCGAGCTTCGACCACGTCGTGCTGACGCGCTGCTCCAATCCTCGCTCGCTGTCGCCCGGCACGCTCGACGCGCTCGCCGCCAAGCTCGGCGGACCGCCGGCCGAGACGGTCGCCGCGCCGCGTGCGGCGCTGGCCCGCGCGCAGGAGCTGGCAGGGCCCGACGGCGCGGTGCTGGCGACCGGCTCGATCTACCTGGTGGGAGACCTCGTGCGGGCGGAGGGCGACGCTCGCGCCTCGAGCATGTGAGCGGCGCGCGTCGCCGCATGCCTCGCTGCGGCATCATTGCGGCCGATGGACGGCGGTGAGGGACCTAGTTTCGTGGCGATGATCGCCCTGGTGGCCGTGGTGGTCGCCACCGTGATCCTCGTGTTCTTCGGCATCGGCTACGGCCTCGGCAGGCTTTTCCTGTAGCCCGGGCTACTACACTCGCGAACCTCATGGGCGCCTTCGCCGTCTTCGGCATCGAGAACGACGGGTTGAACCTCGCGGTCAACCTGCTGTTGCTGTTCCTCGTGGTGATCTGGCTCGCGTTGGTCTACTGGACCTTCTCGGACGCCAGGCGCCGCATCGCGGACCCGATGCTGGTCGGCTGCGCGACGGTCGCGTCGCTGTTTCCGTTCATCGGCACGATCGTCTACCTGATCGTGCGCCCGCCGGAGTACCTCGACGACGTGCGCGAGCGCGAGCTGGAGATCGCGGCGGCCCAGGCGCGCCTGGCGAGCCTGGACCACCACGCCTGCCCGTACTGCGGCTTCGACGTCGAGAAGGAGTTCCTGCGTTGTCCGAGCTGCCTGCGGCGGCTCAAGGAGCCCTGCACCACCTGCGGCAAGCCGCTCGATCCCCGCTGGAAGATCTGTCCCTACTGCGAGGCCGAGGTCGGCCAGGCGCCCGCCGAGGGCCGCCGGCCCCGGCGCCGCACCACCGCGGCAGCGGCTGCGGCGGGCGGCAGCAGCGGCCCTCGCTCCGCGCCACGCCAGTCCTCCCGCGCCAGCCGTCCCCCCGAGGGCGGCGAGCGGCCCACGCGCGTCTCGCGCGAGCGGCCGCCGTCCGCGGGCTAACCCTAGGAGAAACGAATGGACCGGACCCTGATCCTGGTGAAGCCCGACGCCTTCGCGCAGGCGCTCACCGGCGAGATCATCGCCCGCTTCGAGCGCAAGGGCCTGCGCATCGCCGCGCTGAAGCACATGACCGTCTCGACCGAGCTCGCCCAGCAGCACTACGCCGAGCACCAGGAGCGCCCCTTCTTCGGCGAACTGGTGGAGTTCATCACCGGCGGGCCGCTGGTGGCGATGGTGCTCGAGGGTCACGAGGCGGTCAAGGCAGCTCGCCAGGTGATCGGTGCCACCAACCCGATCGAAGCCGCACCCGGCACGATCCGCGGCGACTACGGGCTCGAGGTCCAGACCAACCTCGTGCACGGATCGGACTCGAACGAGTCCGCCGCCCGCGAGGCTGCGCTGTTCTTCGGCGAGCTTGGCTGAGCCTCTGATCTTGGCCTCGCGCTCGCCCCAGCGGCGAGCGATCCTCGAGCAGCTCGGGGTGGAGTTCTCGATCGAGGTGCCGGACGTCGAGGAGCTCGCGGCGGGGGAGCCGCGAGCGCTGGTGCTGGAGAACGCGCGGCGCAAGGCGGCCGCGGTCGCCGAGCGCATCGGCGCGGGAGCGCCGGGAGCGCGCATCCTGGCCGTCGACACCGCGGTCGTCCTCGACGGGCACGCCTACGGCAAGCCGGGCGACGAGGGGGAGGCGAGGTCGTTCCTGCGCGCCCTCTCCGGGCGCGAGCACGAGGTGATGAGCGCGATCGTGCTGCGCGCGGGGGGCGAGGAGCGCTCCGAGGTGCCCGCCACGCGCGTTCGCTTCCGTGCGCTGGAGACCGCGGAGATCGAGCGCTACGTGCGCTCCGGCGAGTGGCGCGAGCGCGCCGGCGGCTATGCGATCCAGGGGCTCGGAGCGTCGCTGGCGGAGAGCATCGAGGGCGATTACTGGAACGTCGTCGGCCTGCCCGTCGGGGCGCTCGTGCGGCTCGCGCCGGACCTCTTTCGCTGAGGTTCGGAAATGCAGGGAATTTGGCCGCTGATGCACAAGTTGCGAGGCGTTTCCCGTACGGCATTTGTCGGCTAGACTCCCCAACGGCGCCTGCGCCGCCTCGATCTGCTCCCAGCCGGCGACGGACCTGCCGCGCCGGCCCCTATCCTCACCTTCCAACCAGCGAATGGGCTTCTTCTCGTACCTCACCGGCATGGGCGGCCGCGACATGGCCGTCGACCTCGGCACCGCCAACACCCTCGTCTACGTGCGCGGGCGCGGCATCGTGCTGTCCGAACCGTCGGTGGTGGCGATCGACTCGCGCACGGCGGAGGTCCACGCGGTGGGCATCGAGGCCAAGCGCATGCTGGGTCGCACGCCCGGCACGATCCAGGCGATCCGCCCGCTCAAGGACGGCGTGATCGCGGACTTCGACGTGACCGAGCAGATGCTGCGGCACTTCATCCAGAAGGTCCACCAGAACCGCTGGGCGCACCCGCGCGTGGTGGTCTGCGTGCCCTCGGGCGTGACCGGGGTGGAGAAGCGCGCAGTCGAGGAGGCATGTCTCTCGGCCGGCGCACGCCAGGCCTATCTGATCGAGGAGCCGATGGCCGCCGCGATCGGCGCGGGCCTGCCGGTCGGCGAGCCCACCGGCAACATGGTCGTGGACATCGGTGGCGGCACGAGCGAGGTTGCGGTGATCTCGCTCGGCGGCATCGTGGTGTCCCAGTCGATCCGCATCGGCGGCGACGAGCTCGACGAGGCGATCATCAACTACGTCAAGCGCGAGTACAAGCTCATGATCGGGCAGCAGACGGCCGAGGAGGTCAAGCTCGAGATCGGCTCGGCGTTCCCGCTCGTGGAGGAGGTGCAGGCCGAGATCCGCGGCCGCGACCTCGTCTCCGGGCTGCCGAAGACGATCGTGCTCACCAGCGAAGAGGTGCGCATGGCGCTCGAGGAGCCGCTGCAGGCGATCATCGACGCCGTCAAGGAGACGCTCGACCGCACCCCGCCCGAGCTCGCGTCGGACATCATGGACCGCGGCATCATGCTCGCCGGCGGCGGCGCGCTGCTGCAGGGGCTCGACGAGCGCCTGCGCGACGAGACGCAGATGCCCGCGCACCTGGCCGAGTCCCCGCTCACGTGCGTGGCGGTCGGCTCTGGTCGCAGCCTCGAGGAGTTCGAGGCCATCCACCGCAGCAACAAGAATTCCCGAAGCGGCCGGCGACGGTAGCCGGCCAGCCCGATAGGGGCCCCGGAGGATGTTCGATCGGAAGGTCATCCGCCGCCGGAGGGCGGCGCTCGCAGTCTTCGTCGTGCTGTCGGTGGCGCTGATCACCGCCTACTTCGGCGAGGGCTCCGGCGGTCCGCTGAACTCGCTCCAGCGCGGGGCCCAGGAGGCCTTCGCCCCGGTCGAGAGCGGCGCCAGCCGGGCGCTCAAGCCCGTGCGCGACCTGTTCGGCTGGGTCGGCGACACGGTCGACGCCAAGGGCGAGAACAAGGAGCTGGAGCAGCAGGTCGAGGACCTGCGCTCCCAGCTCGCGCGGGCGCAGACGACCAAGCACGACGCGCGCGAGCTGCGCGGCCTCGCCGAGGTGCGCGACAGCAGCGGGTTTCCCACCGGCACCGAGCCGGTCACGGCGCGCGTGATCGCGCGCTCGCCCTCGGCCTGGTACTCGAGCGTCAAGATCGACAAGGGCGCCGGCGACGGCATCGAGGTCGATCAGCCGGTGATCGCCGCGGGCGGCCTGGCGGGACGCATCTCGCGCGTGACGGGCGGCACCGCCGAGGTCAAGCTGATCACCGACGGCTCGAGCGGCGTCTCGGCGCAGGTGGTGCCCAACGGCGCCCACGGCACGGTCACGCCCGAGGTCGGCGACGCCGGCAAGCTCGTGCTCGACTTCCTCGAGAAGAACCGCCGCGTCACCGAGGGCACGATCGTGATCACCTCGGGCTCGACCTCGTCGCGGCTCGAGTCGCTGTTCCCGCGCGGCATCCCGATCGGGCAGGTCGATCGACGTCGACAGCGACGAAGTCGAGCTGTTCGAGCGCGTGCACGTGCGGCCGTTCGCCGACGTGCGCGGGATGGACTTCGTCCAGGTGCTGACCGCGCCGGGGCAGGAGCGCGCGCAGGTGGTGACCCCGTGAGGTTCTCGCCCGGCTCGTTCGTGCGCGTGGGGCTGTTGCTGCTGCTGTGCGTGGTGCTGCAGCTGTCGGTCGTCAGCCAGATCGTGATCTTCGGCGGCAACGCGGACCTGGTCCCGCTCGTCGTCGCGGCCGTCGCCTACTACGCGGGCAGCATCGTCGGCTGCGCGACCGGCTTCGCCGCCGGCGTGCTGCTCGACCTCGCGGTCGGCGGCACGATGGGCGCCTCCTCGCTGGTGCTGACCGCCGTCGGCTACGGGGTCGGGCGCTTTCGCGAGCTGCGCGACCCCAGCCACGGCCTGCTGCCGGTGCCCGTCGGCGCGCTTGCCACCGCGGCCTGGGTGGTCGCGTACGCCGCCGTGTCGTTCATGCTCGACGTGGGCGCGGACGTGAGCGCCCTGGTCTTCCGCGACATGATCGTCACGATCCTGCTCAACGCCCTGCTGGCGCTGCCGGTCTTCACCGGCACGCGCAAGCTGCTGCGCCCGTCGCTGGTGGTCGACCCGCAGGAGCTGCGCCGGCGCCGGCGCGGACCGCGCGAGAGCGGCCCGATCGGCCTGCGGGGGCTCGAGGTCTAGCCCGGCATG
The DNA here is from genome assembly GCA_963846505.1 of uncultured Thermoleophilaceae bacterium. Classification (GTDB taxonomy): domain Bacteria; phylum Actinomycetota; class Thermoleophilia; order Solirubrobacterales; family Thermoleophilaceae; genus JACVRW01. The sequence continues at coordinate 290,466 of CAWJWD010000007.1, forward strand.
TACCTCGACGACGAACGGCGCCCGACGCTCACGCCGCAGCTCGCCCTGCGCGTGGCCGTGATCGGCGGCGTGGCGCTGATCGCCTTCGCGGTGATCTTCTTCCGGCTCTGGTACCTGCAGGTGCTGTCGGGCGACAAGTACCTGGCCGAAGCGCGCGGCAACCAGGTGCGCTCGATCAAGGTGCAGGCGCCGCGCGGCGAGATCGTCGACCGCAACGGGCGCGTGCTGGTCGACAACACGCCCGGCCGCGCGGTCGTCGTCACACCGGACAAGCTCCCCGAGGACGGGGCCGAGCGCCAGGTGCTCTACCAGCGGTTGGGCAAGCTGCTGCGCATCCGACCGCGACGGATCGAGCGCGAGGTCGACGAGCAGCTGAAGGCGCAGCCGTTCGCCGCGGCCACGGTCAAGGGCGAGGTCGGCGACGCGTACGTGCGCTACCTGCTCGAGCATCAGGACGACTTCCCGGGCGTCAGCGTCGAGCAGGTCTACCTGCGCGACTACCCGCATCGCGAGATCGGCGCCCACCTGTTCGGCACGGTCGGCGAGGTCAGCGCGGAGGAGCTCCAGCAGACGCGCTTCCGCGGCGTCGAGTCGGGCGATCGCGTCGGCAAGACCGGCATCGAGCTGGAGTACGACAACTTCCTGCGCGGGATCAACGGCGCCAGCCGCGTGCAGGTGGACGCGCTCGGCAACCTCAAGCGCACCCTCAACCGGCGCAACCCGCGCCAGGGGCGGCAGCTGCGACTGTCGGTGGACCTGGACGTGCAGCGGGTGGCGCAGGAGGCGCTCGCGGGCGGCACCGGCAAGGGCGCGTTCGCGGTCATGAACGTCAACGACGGCGCAGGTGCTCGCGCTGGGCTCGCAACCGTCGTTCGACCCGAACGTCTTCGCGAAGACGGTCAGGCAGCGGGACCTCGACCGGCTGACCTCCAAGGAGAACGGCGAGCCGCTGGTCAACCGCGCGACCCAGGCGCGGCTACCCGACGGGCTCGACCTTCAAGCTCGTGACCGCGGTCGCGGCCCTGGAGAGCGGCCACCTGACGCCCGACCAGATCCTCTACGACAACGGCTCGCTCAAGGTCGGCGGACAGGAGTTCAAGAACGCCGGCGACGCCGTCCACGGTGCGATCGCGCTCCGTCAGGCGCTGACGGTCTCCAGCGACGTGTTCTTCTACCAACTCGGCCAGAGCATGAACAACGACGGCGACGGCCTGGACCTGCAGCGCTGGGCGCGCAAGCTCGGCATCGGCCGCAAGACGGGCATCGACCTGCCGGCCGAGTCGCCGGGCGTGCTGCCGACGCCCAAGTGGCGCAACGCCGGCAACCGCGAGTTCAACCGCTGCAAGCAGCGCAAGCAGCCGACGCAGGCGCAGATCTACGAGGGCATCTGCGGCTTCTTCGACCGTCCCTGGACCGTCGGCGACAACATCAACCTCTCCGTCGGCCAGGGCGACCTGGCGGCCGACCCGCTGCAGATGGCCGTCGCCTACGCTGCTGTGGCCAACGGGGGGCGCGTGCTCAAGCCGCGCCTGGGGATGCGCATCGAGGACGGCAGCGGCCGCGCGCTGCAGCAGCTCGAGGCGCCGACCGCCCGCCGGCTCGACATCGCGCCGGAGTACCGCCAGGCGATCCTCGAGGGCCTGCGCGGCGCCGCCAGCGGCCCCGGCGGCACCTCGACGCCGGTGTTCGAGGGCTTCCCGATCCCGATCGCGGGCAAGACCGGCACGGCGGAGAAGGGGCTGGGTCGGGCCGACCAGTCGTGGTACCTCGCGCTCGCGCCCTACCCGAACCCGAAGTACGTCATCGCCGTCACCGACGAGGCCGGCGGCTTCGGCGCCGATACTGCCGCCCCGATGGCGCGTAAGATCTTGGCCGCCTTGTTCGACGTCAAGAACGACTCGGGCGGCCAGGCGGGGACGGCGCCGGACTGATGGCTGCCGCGGCACTCGGAACGCAGGTCAAGGGCTTCCGCGACACGGGGGTGCGGCTGCTGCCGCTCGACCCGCTGCTGCTGCTCGCCACGCTCGGCCTGATGGCCGCCAGCCTCTACACGGTCGCGAACGCCACGCAGACCGACATCGCCGGCGACCCCAACTACTTCCTCGAGCGGCAGGCGATCTACATGGGCGCCGGCCTGCTGCTGATGCTGGCGATCTCCCGCTTCGACTACTCGCGCCTGCGCGAGTGGAAGTGGGGCGTCTACGGCTTCCTGATCGTCTCGATCCTGCTCGTCTACGCGCTCGGCTTCTCCGCGCGCGGCTCGACGCGCGCGATCCAGTTCGGCTTCTTCAACTTCCAGGCGTCCGAGCTCGGCAAGGTGCTGCTCGTCGTCACGCTGTCGGCGTTCGTCGTCGATCGCGTGCGACGGCTCGGGGAGGCCGAGACCACCAGCCGCATCCTGCTGTTGACGCTGATCCCGGCGATGCTGGTGATCGGCCAGCCCGACCTCGGGTCGGGCCTCGTGTACCTGGCGGTGGTCCTCGCGGTGCTGTTCGTGGCGGGCACCAAGTGGACTCACTTCGCCGCGCTCGGCGGCCTGGCCGCGCTCGCGATCGTGATCACGCTCGTGGCGGCCCCGGCGGTCGGCGTGCAGGTGCTCAAGCCGTACCAGGTCGATCGTCTGACCGCCTTCATCAACCCCGAGGACTGCACAAGGGGGACGAGGCGTACCAGATCAACCAATCGCTGACCGCCGTCGGCTCCGGGGGCAAGACCGGCCGCGGCGACGACGCCACGCAGACCAAGCTCGACTTCCTGCCCGAGCATCACACCGACTTCATCTTCAGTGTGGTGGGCGAGGAGTTCGGCTTCGTGGGGGCGGCGCTCGTGCTGTCCCTCTACGCGCTCCTCATCTGGCGCGCGCTTCGCATCTTGACGATGGCGAAGAACCTCTACGGCGCACTGATCGCCGGCGGCATCACCGCGATGCTGATGTTCCAGGTCTTCGTCAACGTCGGCATGACCATCGGGATCATGCCCATCACCGGCATTCCGTTGCCGCTCATGAGCTATGGCGGCTCGTCGGTGCTGACCACGCTTGATTGCCATCGGCCTGCTGCAGTCCATCTACGCGCAGGCGCGCGAGACGACCGCGGCCAAGGGCATTCACACACTATGAGAGGTCGTTGTTTTGAGAAAGCAGTTGCTCGTCACGGTCGACCGTGGCGAAACCAGGGTTGGGATCCTCGAGGCGGAGGCGCCGGCTTCCGGTAGCCGCCGCAAGAAGGGATCGCCGCCGAAGGAGCTCGACTGGCGCGTCGGGGAGCTGTACATCGAGCGCCGCGGGTCGCGCTCGATCGTCGGCAACATCTACAAGGGCAAGGTCGACAACGTCCTGCCCGGGCTCGAGGCGGCGTTCGTCGACATCGGGTTGGAGAAGAACGGCTTCCTGCACGCCGACGACATCGTCATGGAGGGCGTGCAGGTCGCCCGGCGCGGACGCCAGGGCAGCAAGGGCAAGCGCATCACCGAGCTGCTCAAGCCCGGTCAGGAGATCCTCGTCCAGGCGATCAAGGACCCGCTGAAGACGAAGGGTCCGCGCCTGTCGATGCAGCTCTCGATCGCCGGGCGCTACCTCGTCTACGTGCCGCAGGGCGAGGGCGTCGGCGTCTCGCGCCGGCTCGAGGACAAGGAGCGCGACCGCCTGCGCCGCGCGGCCGGCAAGATCGACTTCGGCAAGGGCGGGGCGATCGTCCGCACCGCCGCGCAGGGGGCCAAGCGCGAGGACTTCGAGCGCGAGATCAAGTACCTGCACAAGCTGCACGAGGTGCTGCAGGAGCGCGGCAAGACGACGGCTGCGCCGGCGATGGTCTTCCAGGAGGCCGACCTCTCGGTGCGCGTGGCGCGCGACATCTTCTCCGGTCAGTTCGAGAAGGCGATCGTCGACGACGAGAAGCAGCACCATCGGCTGCAGTCCTTCTTCCAGCGCACCGCGCCGGAGCTGCTGGAGCGGCTGGACTTCTACGAGGACAAGGAAGAGCCGCTGTTCGAGCGCTACGGCGTCGAGGACGCGATCCTGTCCGTGCTGAATCGGCGCGTGGACCTGCCCAGCGGCGGCTACCTGATCATCGACTACGCCGAGGCGATGACGGTGATCGACATCAACTCCGGCTCGTTCACCGGACGCGGCAAGGGCGCCAAGCTCGAGGACACGATCACCCGGACCAACCTCGAGGCCGCCGACGAGGTCGTGCGCCAGCTGCGCCTGCGCGACATCGGCGGCATCATCGTCATCGACTTCATCGACATGGCGCGCGCGCGCAACCGCGACGCCGTGCTGAAGGTGCTGCGCAAGGCGCTCGACGAGGACCGCACCAAGACCTACGTGGTCGAGATCTCGCCGCTGGGGCTGGTCGAGATGACGCGCCAGAACGTCACCGACGGCGTGCGCGAGATCCTCACCAAGACCTGCCCGACCTGCGAGGGCGAGGGCGTCGTGCTGTCCGAGGAGACGGTGGCGATCGAGGTCGACCGCTGGCTGCGCGACACCGTCGTCGAGCACTCCAAGGCGGAGGCGTTCCTGATCCGCGTCAACCCGAAGGTCGCCGGCGAGCTCGTCGGCAACGCGGGGCTGCCGGGCCCGATCGTCGAGCTCGAGCAGGAGACCGAGCGCAACTTCCACTTCGAGGGCACCGACGCGCTGCCGATCGACTACTACGAGGTGGTGCTCGAGGGCAGCGCCGAGGAGGTCGCCGAGCGCGCCCTGCCGTTCCGCGAGGGCGAGGAGGTGCTCGTGCTCGTCGAGGAGCCGCACATGTACAACGAGGACGACGCCGTCGCCAAGCTCGACGGCTACATCGTCTCGATCAGCGGCGCCGCCAGCCTGGTCGGCGAGCGCACGCTGGTGCGCATCGAGCAGGTCGGCCGCAGCGCCGCCCAGGCCTCGCTGGTCAACCCGCCCGAGGGCGCGTCCGAGAACGGCTCCGACGGCGGCGCGCGCGGCGGGCGCCGGCGCGGGCGCCGCGGCGGGCGCGGGCGGCGCAAGAAGACGCCCGAGACGGCCGAGAGCTGAGCGGGGGTCCCGGCCCCGCTAGCGTCGGCGACCGTGAGCCGCTCCACGGTCGCCGCGCTCTACGCCTTCGTCGTGCTGATCTGGTCGAGCACCTGGGTGGCGATCAAGATCGGGCTCGAGGACTGTCCGGCCCTGCTCGGCGCCGGCATCCGCTTCGCCGCCGCAGGGCTGGTGCTGCTCGCGTTCACGGTCCTGCGCCGCCGGCCGCTGCGCACCGACGTCCTGCTGGCGACGATCCTGGGGCTGCTGCCGTTCGCCGGCACCTACGGGCTCGTCTACTGGGGCGAGCAGTACATCCCGTCGGGCCTGACCGCGGTGCTGTTCGGCGTGATGCCGCTCTACACGGCGCTGCTGGCCGCGTCGCTGCTCGACGACGAGCCGCTGCGCGCACGGCTGCTGGCGGGCGTGGCGATCGCGATCGGCGGCTTGGCGCTCGCGTTCGCCGAGAGCCTCGAGCTCGGCGCCGAGGAGCGTGCCGCGATCGGCGCGGCGGCGGTGCTGCTGTCGCCGCTCGGCGCGGCCTGCGGCAACGTCTCGATCCGCCGTCGCGGCGCCGGGCTCGACGCGGTGGTGCTCAACGGCTGGGCGATGCTCGGCGGCGGCCTGCTGCTGCTCTCCGTCTCGGCGCTGTCGGAGGACTGGGGTGCGGCCGCCTGGAGCGCGGAGGCGATCGGCTCGATCGCCTACCTGGCGCTGGTCGGTTCCGCCGTCGCCTTCGTGGTGCTGACGCTGCTGCTGCGGCAGGTGACCGCGCAGGCGACCTCGTTCATCGCGATGCTGATCCCGTTCGGTGCGCTCGTCTTCGGCGCGCTGCTCTACTCCGAGCCGCTGACCGGCAGGGCGGTGGCCGGGGCGGGGCTGGTGGCGCTCGGGCTGCTGCTCGCGCAGGGGCGCGGCCGCGCGACCGAGCCTGCGGCCGAGCCGCTACAATCGTCCACCGGCGCCCGCCCCTGAGCGGCGCCTTCTCTCTGTTATGAGCTACGCAATCGTCAAAGTCGGCGGCAAGCAGTACCGCGTCGAAGCGGGCGACTCGATCGTCGTCGACCGCATGTCCTCCGCCAAGGAGGGCGACAAGGTCAAGCTCCAGCCGCTGCTGTTCGCCGACGGCAAGGACACGGTCTTCGAGGCGGACGCGCTCGGCAAGGTGAAGGTCGAGGCGACCGTCACCGGCCACGAGCGCGGCAAGAAGATCCACGGGCTGAAGTTCAAGCCCAAGCGCGGCTACAAGCGCCGCTACGGCGCTCGCGCCGACCTCACGCGCCTCGAGATCGCCACCATCTCCAAGGGGAGCTCCTAATGGCGCACAAGAAGGGACTCGGGTCGAGCCGCAACGGCCGCGACTCCAACGCCCAGCGCCTGGGCGTCAAGGTCTTCGCCGGCCAGGCGGTGACCGGCGGCGAGATCATCGTGCGCCAGCGCGGCACGGTCTTCAAGCCCGGCGAGGGCGCCGGCATCGGCAAGGACGACACGATCTTCGCCGCCCGCGCCGGGCACGGTGCAGTTCAAGACCGGCCGCCGCGGCCGCGTGATCTCGGTCGAGCCGGCCGCGCAGGACTGACCTTCGTCCGGCCTCGGGCCGTGACTCGTTCGAGCGCGCTCTCCGATCCCGCCGCCCGCGGTCCGGAGCGGCAATCCCCCCGTTCTCATGCTTAGCGATCGCGCGGTCATCGAGGTGATCGCCGGCGCCGGCGGCGACGGCGTGGTCTCGCTGCGGCGCGAGGCGCACGTGCCCAAGGGCGGGCCGGACGGCGGCGACGGCGGCCGCGGCGCGGACGTGGTCGTCGTCTGCGACGGCTCGCTGCGCGACCTCGCCGCCTTCCGCCACGGCGCGCACTTCAAGGCCCAGCGCGGCGGTCACGGCGAGGGCGCCAACCGCCACGGCGCGAGCCCGCCGGCGCTCGAGATCCGCGTGCCGCCGGGCACCGTGGTCGAGGACGCCGCCGCCGACACGCGCTGGGACCTCGTGCAGGCCGGCGAGCGGGCGCTGGTGGCGCGCGGCGGCATCGGCGGGCGCGGCAACAAGCACTTCGCCACGCCCACGCGCCAGACGCCGCGCTTCGCCGAGCGCGGGCTGCCGGGCGAGCAGCGGCGGCTGGAGCTGCGCCTCAAGCTGCTCGCCGACGCCGGCCTCGTCGGCCTGCCGAACGCCGGCAAGTCGTCGCTGCTGGCGCGCCTCACGCGCGCCCAGCCGAAGGTCGCCGACTATCCCTTCACGACGCTCTCGCCGGTGCTCGGCACGCTCGAGCGCGACGAGCGCCAGCTCGTGCTCGCCGACATCCCGGGCCTGATCGAGGGCGCCAGCGACGGCGCCGGCCTCGGTCACGAGTTCCTCGCCCACGTCGAGCGCTGCCGGCTGCTGGTGCACGTGCTCGACCTGCAGCCGCTGGACGGGTCCGATCCCGTCGACAACTACGCCACCGTCGAGCGCGAGCTGCGCGAGCACGGCCACGGCCTCGCCGAGCTGCCGCGGCTGCTGTGCCTGTCCAAGTCCGACCTGTCCCGCCCGAGCAGACCGCGCCCGCCGTCGCCGAGTGGCGCGCGCGGCTGGGCATCCCCGTGCTGGTCACCTCCGCGGCCACCGGCGCCGGCCTCGACGAGCTGACGGCTGCGATCTTCGAGCGCGTGCCCGCGCCCGAGCCGGAGCAGGCAATGCCGGTCGACCGGCCGGCGACCCACCGCGTCTACCGCCCCGGCAGCGACGAGGCCGTGCGCGTGACGCGCACCAGCTCGGGTGCCTACAGGGTCGAGGGCGAGCGCGTCGAGCGGCTGCTCGCCCGCCACGACGTCGAGAACGACGAGGCGATGCGCTACGTCGAGGGCCGGCTGCGCACGCTCGGCGTGATCAAGGCGCTCGAGCAGGCGGGCTTCGAGCCGGGCGACGACGTCGAGATCGCCGGCATCGTGTTCGAGCTCGATCCCGGCGCCCCGTTCCGGTAGAAGCCCCGCCCGTGTCCGCCCGCCTCTGCTCGTCCTGCTGCTGTGCCTGGCCCTGGCCGCCTGTGGCGACGACGCCGGCGATCCCCGCCAAGTGGTGCGCGACTTCGTCAAGGCCACCAGCGCCCGCGACGTCGACGCGATCTGCGGCCGGCTGCTCACGCAGGAGTTCCTCGAGCGCAACACCGGCGGCGTCGGCGACGGCGCCGAGCGCGCCTGCCGCTCGCAGCTGCGCGGCTCGCGGGTGGTGAGGACACGCGTCGTGCGGATCGAGAGCAGCAAGGTCGACGGCGACCGCGCCAGCGTGCGCGCGGTGCTGGCAACCCAGGGCCAGAGCCGCCCGCGCACCTTCCGGCTGGCGCAAGAGGACGGCGAGTGGAAGATCGCCGGCGCCGTGGGCGAGTAGCCCGGCGCTCGGCGGCGTACCCTTTCGCCGATGGCGACGGTGGTGGTCAAGCTCGGCTCGAGCATCGTGGCCGACGACGGCGGCGAGGTTCGCCGCGAGGTGCTCGACGCCCTCTGCGAGGAGGTGGCCGCGCGGCGCGAGGCCGGCGACGAGGTGGTGATCGTCACCTCCGGCGCGATCGCCCACGGCATGCGGCTGATGGGACTGCCGCAGCGGCCGACCGCGATGCAGGGCCTGCAGGCCGCCTCGGCGGTCGGTCAGGGCAAGCTCTACCGCGAGTACGACCAGCTGCTGCAAGCCCGGGGCGTGCGCAGCGCGCAGGTGCTGCTGACGTTCTTCGACATGTCGGCGCGCACGCACTACCTCAACGCGCGCCACACGCTGCGCACGCTGCTCGACTGGGACGTGGTGCCGGTGATCAACGAGAACGACACCACCACCACCGACGAGATCTCCTTCGGCGACAACGACTTCCTCGCCGCCCAGGTCGCGATCCTGCTCGGCGCCGACCTGCTGGTGCTGCTGACCGATCTCGGCGGCCTCTTCAGCGCCGACCCGCGCGAGCGCCCCGACGCCGAGCTGATCGCCGACGTGCGCCAGCTCGAGGAGCTCGAGCGCTACGAGATCGGGCTCTCGACCTCGCCGCTGGGCTCGGGCGGCATGCGCTCGAAGGTGGTTGCGGCCGAGATGGCGACCGCGGCCGGCATCCCCGTCACGATCACGAGCGGCAGCGAGCGCGAGCTGATGGCGCGTGGGCTGGCGGGGGAGACGTCGGGCACGCGCTTCCACCCGCAGGAGGGGCGCGTGTCGAGCTTCAAGCTCTGGCTCAAGTACGCCAAGCCGACGCACGGGCGCCTGACCGTCGACGAGGGCGCCGAGCAGGCGCTGCGCGAGCGCGGCACGAGCCTGCTGCCGGTCGGGATCGTGGGCGTCGACGGCGAGTTCGAGGCCGGCGACGCCGTCGAGGTGCGCGCCGACGGCCGCGCGGTGGGCAAGGGGATCGTCAACTACTCCGCCAAGGAGCTGCGCACGATCAAGGGCCTGCAGACCTCGCAGGTGCGCGAGCTGCTGCCGCGCGCGACCGAGGAAGCCGTGCACCGGGACTACTTCGTCCTGGAATGAGTCCCCTGCGGGCATCCGGCCCGCAGCTCTGATGGCGAGGCCGCCATCCGGGCGGCGTGACCGGCCTTCGGCCTCTTGACGCTCCGCTCCCCATACGACCGCGAGATCTTCACGCTCGCGCTGCCGGCGCTCGGGGCGCTGGCGGCCGAGCCGCTCTACCTGCTCGCCGACACCGCGATGGTCGGACACCTCGGGACCACCGAGCTGTCGGCACTGGCGATCGCCGGCACGCTGATCACCGGCGCGTTCACGCTCTTCAACTTCCTCACCTACGGCGTCACCGCGCAGGTGGCGCGCCTGTACGGGGCGGGGGAGACGCCGGCGGCCGGACGCGTGGCCGCCCAGGCGCTCTGGCTCGCCACTGCGCTCGGACTCGGGCTGACCGCGTTGCTGGTGGCGCTGGCGGTGCCGCTCGTCGACCTGATGGGCGCCGACGGGCGGACGCGCGAGCTGGCGATCCTCTACCTGCGCGTCGCCTCGTTCGGGCTGCCGTTCGCGCTGATCGCGCTCGCCGGCCAGGGCTGGCTGCGCGGCGTCTCGGAACTGCGCACGCCGCTCGTGATCGTGGTGGTGGCCAACGCCGCGAACGTGGTGCTGGGACTGGTGCTGATCTACGGTCTCGACTGGGGCTTCGTCGGCTCGGCCTGGGCGACGCTGATCGCCCAGGCCGGCATGGGGGCGGCGTTCGTCCGGGCGCTGCTGCGCGCCCCCAGCGACCGGCGCGCACCCAGCCTCGCCCGCATCCGCCCGCTGCTGCGCATCGGCAGCGAGATCTTCGTGCGCACGGCGGCGCTCTACGGCGCGTTCCTGGTCGCCAGCGCGGTGCTGGCACGCGTCGGCGAGCCGTCGCTGGCCGCCCACCAGATCGCCTTCCAGCTGTTTGTCTTCCTGGCGCTGGTGCTCGACTCGATCGCGATCGCCGGCCAGGTGATCGTCGGTCGCACGCTCGGCGCGGGCGATGCCGACGAGGCCCGTCGCGCGGCGCTGCGCATGATCGGCTGGGCGGTGGCGGCCGGGGCGCTGTTCGCGGTGGTGATGCTGGCGCTGATCGACGTGCTGCCGCGCGCGTTCACCTCCGATCCGGCGGTGATCGAGCGCACGCAGCAGATCTGGGTGCTGTTCGCGCTGATGCAGCCGGCCAACGGCGCGGTGTTCGCGCTCGACGGGATCCTGATCGGCGCCGGCGACACGCGCTTCCTGATGTGGGGGATGCTGGCCGCGTCGCTGCTGGGCTTCCTGCCGCTGGCGCTGGCGTCGCTGTGGCTCGACCTCGGCATCGTCGGCGTCTGGGCCGGCCTGCTGGCGCTGATCGCCGTGCGCCTGGTCACCTGCGCCTGGCGCTTCTCCGGCCGCCGCTGGGCGGTGGTGGGCGCTACGCGCTGACGGGATAGCCCGGGCCGGGCACGGCCTCGGAGGTGCGCGGCTCGACGCGCTCGCCGCAGTTCGTGCAGATGAAGTGGTCGTCGATGTCGCCGCCGCAGTCGCGATGGCGCACGATCATCGGCGGCCCCTCGGGGTTCGGCACGTGCCGGTCGCCCCACTTCATCAGCGAGATCACGGCGGGCCAGAGGTCGATGCCCTTCTGCGTCAGCCGGTACTCGTAGCGCTCGGGGCGCTGCTGGTAGACGCGCTTCTCGAGCAGCCCGTCGTCGACCAGGCGGCCGAGGCGGTCCGAGAGCACGTTGCGCGCGCAGCCGAGGCGGCGCTGGAAGTCCTCGAAGCGGCGCACGCCGGAGAACGCGTCGCGGATCACGAGCATCGTCCAGCGGTCGCCGATCACCTCGAGCGTGCGGGCAATCGAGCAGATCTGGTTGTCGTACGTGCGCGGAAGCACTCCTCGCGGCGATGGTAGCAGCGGTTAGTTGCTTCACGCAACGCACATGCTAGGGTGCGTGCGTCGCGTCAAGCAACTCGCCCGTGTCGGGAGGTCGTGCTCGTGGAACGCCGCTGGAAGGTCCTGATCGTCGCCGCCGTCGCCGTCTTCATGGGCTTCCTCGACGTCACGATCGTCAACGTCGCCTTCCCGGACATCGAGCGCGACTTCGCCGGGACCTCGCAGGCGGACCTGTCCTGGGTGCTGAACGCGTACAACATCGTCTTCGCGGCGCTGCTCGTGCCGGCGGGGCGGCTGGCGGACGTGCTGGGGCGGCGACGCATGTTCTTCGTCGGCGTCTGGATCTTCCTCGCAGCCTCGGTGCTGTGCGGCCTTGCGCCCTCGCCGGGCTGGCTGGTGGGCGCGCGCGTGCTGCAGGCGGTCGGCGGCGCGATCCTGGTCCCGACCTCGCTCTCGCTGCTACTGCCCGAGTTCCCCGTCGAGCGACGCGCCACGGCGGTCTCGATCTGGAGCGCCACCGGCGCGGTGGCCGCGGCCGTGGGACCGTCGCTCGGCGGCCTGCTCGTCGACGGGTTCGACTGGCGCTGGGTGTTCTTCGTCAACGTGCCGATCGGCCTGGCGGCGATCGTGCCGGCGCGGCGGCTGCTGCACGAGACGCGCGAGCCCGCCGGCGAGCTGCCGGACCTGCTCGGCACCGTGCTGCTGATCGCGGGCGTTGCGGCGCTCGCGCTCGGGATCGTCAAGGGCGAGGAGTGGGGCTGGGGCAGCGGCAGGGTGCTCGGCTCGCTCGCGCTGGCCGCCGTGCTGCTGGCGGCGATGCTCGTTCGCTCGACTCGCCATGCTGCACCGGTCGTGGACCTCGGCCTCTTTCGCACGCGCTCGTTCGCCGTCTCGAACGCGGGCATGTTCAGCTTCTCGCTGGCCTTCTACGCCCTGCTGCTCGCCAACGTGCTGTTCATGACCGGCGTCTGGGGCTACTCGATCCTGCACGCGGGCGTGGCGGTCACCCCCGGACCGCTGATGGCCGCGCTGTCGGCGCCGATCGGCGGCGTGCTCTCGGACCGCTTCGGCCAGCGCGTCGTCGCCCTTCCCGGCGCGCTGTTCTTCGCCGCCGGCTGCGTCCTGTTCGCGACGGGCCTCGACGTCGAGCGCGCCTGGTGGCCGAACTTCCTGGTTCCGACGCTGCTGACCGGCATCGGCGTCGGGCTCAGCTTCGCGGCCTGGGGCAGCGCCGCGGTCGCCCAGCTGCCGCCGGCGCGCTTCGCCACCGGCAGCGCGGTGCTGGCCTGCCTGCGCCAGATCGGCGCGGTGCTCGGGATCGCCGGCCTGGTGGCCGTGCTCGCGGCCGCGCCGCCCGGTGATCCGCTCTCCGGCTTCACCCAGGCGTACACGTTGATGACCATCGCCGCGCTGTGCACGGCCGGCCTGGCGCTCGCGCTGGGCCGGGTGCGCTCGGTCGTGGCGGCACCGATCGCGGAGGTTGCGTGATGACAGATCCAGTTCCGAGCGACTCGACGGCGACCGTTCCCGCGGCGACCAACGGCGCCGCACCCGACCGTTCGCTCACGGTCACCTGGCAGGACCCCGTCGAGTCGGCCATGAAGCTGGCGGGCATGTCCGGCCTCGAGGCGATCCGCGCAATCGCCAAGGGCGAGCTGCCGGCACCGCCGATCGCGCTGCTGCTCGGCTTCGGTCCGGAGATCGTGGAGGAGGGGCGCGTGACCTTCGGCGCGCTGCCCGGCGAGCAGCACTACAACCCGATCGGCGTCGTGCACGGCGGCCTCGCCGCCACGCTGCTCGACTCCGCCATGGGCTGCGCGGTCCAGACCACGCTGGCCCAGGGCCAGGCGTACACGACGCTCGAGCTGAAGGTCAACTTCGTGCGCGCGATCACGCGCGACACCGGCCGCGTGCTGGCCGAGGCGTCGGTGATCCACCGCGGCGGGCGCGTGGCGACGGCCGAGGGCCGCGTGATCGCCGAGGACAGCGGCAAGCTGCTGGCCCACGCGACGACCACCTGCCTGGTGATGAGTACCGCCTAGCTCGGTCGCCGAGACCGCGGCGATCGCCGGCTCGCGTAAACGATCCTCTGCGGCCGAGCGCCACCCGGCGCGCGGTACCCTTGCCGAGATGGCGACCACCATCCCCAGCGTCGCGGAGGTCTGCGCTCAGGCGCGCGGTGCCGCGCGCACGCTCGCGGGTCTCGACACCGACACCAAGAACGCCGCGCTGCTCGCGATGGCAGACGCGCTCGAGCAGCGCGTCGACACGATCCTCGACGCGAACGCGCGCGACATGGAGGCGGGAGAGGACGCCGGCCTGCACTCGGGCCTGCTCGACCGCCTGAAGCTGACCGAGGAGCGCCTGACGGGCATCGCCGGCGACGTGCGTTCGATCGCCGCGCTGCCGGACCCCGTCGGCGAGACGCTCGACGGGCACCGGCTGCCGAACGGGCTCGACGTGCGCCGCGTGCGCGTGCCGCTCGGCGTCGTGGCGGTCGTCTACGAGGCGCGCCCGAACGTCACGATCGACTGCTCGGCGCTGTGCCTGAAGTCCGGCAACGCGATCGTGCTGCGCGGCTCCTCGACTGCCGCCAACTCGAACGCCGCGCTGGCGCAGGTTGCCGCCACGGCCATCGCGTCCGTCGGCGTGCCGGCCGCCGCGATCTCGATCGTCACCGGCGGCGACCGCGACGAGCTGCGCCAGATCGCCACGCAGGACGGCGTCGTCGACCTCGTCATCCCGCGCGGCGGCGACGGGCTCAAGAACGCGCTCAAGGAGCAGGCGACGGTGCCGGTCATGTACGCCGCCGGGGGCAACTGCCACGTCTACGTCGACGCGGCGGCGGACCTCGACAAGGCGCTCGCGATCACCGTCAACGCCAAGGTCCAGCGGCCGTCGGTCTGCAACGCCGCCGAGACGCTGCTCGTGCACCGCGACGTCGCCGCGACCTTCCTGCCACGCGTGCTCGGCGAGCTGCGCGAGTCGGGCGTCGAGCTGCGCGTCGACGAGCGCACGCGCGCCAACGCCGGGTCGCTCGCCGATTCGCTCGCGAGCGCGAGCGAGGAGGACTGGGAGACCGAGTACCACGCGCTGATCATGGCCGTGAAGGTCGTCGACTCGGCCGCGGAGGCGATCGAGCACGTCAACCGCTACAGCTCGGGCCACTCCGAGGCGGTCGTGACCGACTCCCAGCCGGTCGCTCGCGCCTTCACCGACCAGGTCGACGCGGCCTGCGTCTACGTCAACGCCTCGACGCGCTTCACCGACGGCGCGGTCTTCGGCATGGGCGCGGAGATCGGCAACTCGACTCAGAAGCTGCACGCGCGCGGTCCGGTCGGGATGCGCGAGCTGACGACCTACAAGTACGTGATCGAGGGCTCCGGCCAGGTCCGGACCTAGCGCGTGCCTCGGATCGGCATCCTCGGCGGTGCCTTCAACCCGCCGCACCTCGGTCACCTCGTCTGCGCGCAGGAGGCTCTCGTCCAGCTCGAGCTGGAGCGGGTGCTGTTCGTGCCCGTCGGTCAGGCGCCCCATCGCGAACTGCGCCCCGATCCGGGTCCGGACGTGCGAGCCCGCCTGGTCGAGGCGGCGATCACCGGCGACGAGCGCTTCGAGCTGACGCGCATCGAGCTCGAGCGCGAGGGGCCGTCCTACACCGTGGACACGCTGCGGGCGCTCGCCGAGCAGCGCCCCGGCGACGAGCTGTTCCTGATCCTCGGCGGCGACCAGGCCGCCGCGCTCGGCTCCTGGCACGAGCCCGAGCAGGTCCTCTCGCTCGCCACGGTGGTGGTGTTCCAGCGCGGCAGCTGGACGCGCAACCCGATTCAGATCAAGCTCGGCCGCCTGTCCGGCGCGCAGGGCGTGCGCTACCTGGAGATGCCGGCGATCGAGGTCTCCTCGAGCCTGATCCGCCGACGGGTGGGGGCGGGGCAGCCGGTGCGCTACCTCGTGCCGGACGCGGTCGCCGAGGCGATCGAGGCAGAGGACCTCTACGGCGCCGCCGAGGCCAAGGCGCGGGCGAACGGCGGTGGTGCGACGGCCGAGGCGACCCCCGCGGTAAACGGATCGTCAGCATGAGCGCACCCGCGCCGCAGGAATCCGCCGCACTCGCCGAGCACATCGCCGAGATCGCCTCGGACCGCAAGGCGGTCGACATCCGCGTGATCGACCTGCGCGGCATCGTCAATTACACCGACTTCCTCGTCATCTGCTCCGGCAACACCGAGCGCCAGACCAAGGCGATCCACGACGCCGTCCACACCGAGCTCAAACAACGAGACGGCTTGCTCCCGCGCCGCACCTCCGGCGACCGCGAGGCCCGCTGGATCCTGCTCGACTACCTCGACGTCGTCGTCCACATCTTCACGCCCGACGCCCGCGCCTTCTACCGCCTCGACCAGCTCTGGGGCGAGGCGCCCGCCCGCTCGGTCGGCTAGCGCAACGCGTCCGCACCACATGCGAACATGTGTTCGTGCTGTCCACGAACGCCAAGGGCGCCATAGCCGAGACCAAGATCGCAGCCGCGGCGACCGAGCTCGGCATCTCCGTTCTGCGCCCGATCGTCGAGCACGGCCGCTACGACCTGGCATTCGAGATCGGCGGTCGTATCCTGCGCGTGCAGTGCAAGTGGGCGTCCCTCGATCCCACCGGGAGCGTGGTGGCGATCAACCTGCAGTCATGTCGGCATACGCCCAACGGCTACGTCTACTCGCAGTACGGCGCGGACGAGATCGATCTGGTCGCGGCGTACTGTGGTGAACTCCAGCGCTGCTACCTTCTACCCGTCGCAAAGGTCGAAGGCATGCGTGGGATCTCCCTGCGGTTGTCGCCGCCGAGGAACGGGCAGCGAGCGTGTATTAACCTTGCGTCTGACTACGACTTCCCTGGGGCTATAGCTCAGCTGGGAGAGCGCTTGCGTGGCACGCAAGAGGTCGCCGGTTCGAGCCCGGCTAGCTCCACTGACCAGGGTCGACCGGCTGCAGTCGGTGCGCACGAGTTTCGCAACCACTTCGGCTACTACCTGGAGCAGGCAGCCTCGGGTCAGACGCTCATCGTCAGCCGTCGCGGTCGCCCGCACGTGTCGTTGGGCCCGGCGCCGTCGAATGTCCCTGAGGCCGAGTTGGCCTAGCCAGCCGTCTATCCGCTGCCGAGCAGGTCGCGGCAGGCCCAGCGCAGCGCGTCGTTGAGCAGCTCGGCGCGCTCCCACATCAGGAAGTGGCCGGCACCGGGCACGACGAACGGCCCCATGCGGTTCGGGAAGGCCGCCTCCATGCGCTGCGGGAAGTCGGGCGGGATCACATGGTCCTCGGGGCCGTAGAGGATCAGGCAGGGGGTGGGGTTGACCTCGAGCAGCCGCGGCGGCTCGGGCGCCGTGCGCGGGCCGCCGACGTACTCGTAGTTGGCGATCGAGGCGCGGAAGCGGTCGGCGTCGGCGAACGGCTCGGTCATGAAGTCGACGTCCTCACGCGAGAAGCTGCCGGGCGCGGCCCAGAAGCGCGAACCGTAGAACGGCGCGACGTAGGCGCGGCGGCGCTCCGGGGTGTCGAGCTCGGCGGCCAGCCCGTCAGCGTCCTTGCTCTGGCGGATGAAGTAGTCGGCCGCCATGCGCGTCGCGCGCGGAAGGCGTGGCGGCGGGTCGGGCAGCACCGGCGGGATCGTGTTGAACAGGACCAGGCGTTCGACGAGTCCCTCGAAGCGCAGCGACAGGTCCTGGACGATCGCGCCGCCGAGGTCTCCGGCGCAGGCGACCACGCGCTCGTGGCCGAGCACGCCCCGCAGCAGCGCCTCGAGGTCGCGGGCGTGGGCGGCGACGTCGTAGCGATCGTCGGGAGCCAGCCCGGAGTCGCCGAAGCCGCGCAGGTCCGGCACGATCACCTCGAAGCCGGCCGCCGCGAGCGGCTCGACGTTGCGCCACCAGATGCGCTTGGTCTCCGGCCAGCCGTGCAGCAACAGCAGCGGGACCCCGCCGGCGCCCTCGCGCACGAAGGCCAGCTCGAGCCCGTCGCGGACGGCGGCGCGTTGCACTGCGAACGTCACGCGGCGCGACTGTACTCTTGCCCCCGGCAATGGAGCGCTACGACCCAGCCCAGATCGAGCCCAAGTGGCAGGCCCTGTGGGCCGAGGAGCGCACGTGGGAGGTCTCCAACGACCCCGACGAGCGCCCGAAGGCGTACGTGCTCGAGATGCTGCCGTACCCCTCCGGCGAGCCGCACATCGGCCACCTGAAGGTCTACTCGGTCGGCGACGCGATCGCGCACTTCCGTCGCCGCAACGGCTACCGCGTCCTGCACCCGCTCGGCTACGACG
Source organism: uncultured Thermoleophilaceae bacterium (assembly GCA_963846505.1). Taxonomy (GTDB): domain Bacteria; phylum Actinomycetota; class Thermoleophilia; order Solirubrobacterales; family Thermoleophilaceae; genus JACVRW01. The sequence goes on from CAWJWD010000007.1 coordinate 308,082, forward strand.
CCTTCGGCCTGCCGGCCGAGAACCACGCGATCCGCACCGGCCAGCACCCGCGCGAGTCGACCGAGGCCTCGATCGCCGAGTTCCAGCGCCAGTTCCGCGACTGGGGCATCTCGATCGACTGGTCGCGCGAGTTCGGCACCCACGAGCCGTCGTACTACCGCTGGACGCAGTGGCTGTTCCTGCGCCTCTACGAGCGGGGGCTCGCCTACCGCAAGGAGGCGGCGGTCAACTGGTGCCCCAAGGACGCCACCGTGCTCGCCAACGAGCAGGTGATCGACGGGCGCTGCGAGCGCTGCGGCACCGAGGTCGAGCTGCGCCAGCTCGAGCAGTGGTTCTTCCGCATCACCGACTACGCCGACCGCCTGCTCGACGACCTCGAGACGATCGACTGGCCGCGTCACGTCAAGGTCATGCAGGAGAACTGGATCGGCCGCTCGGAGGGCGCCGAGGTGGTCTTCCGCTGCGAGGAGCTGGGCGTCGACTACCCCGTCTTCACCACCCGCCCGGACACGCTCTACGGCGCCACCTTCTTCGTGCTCGCTCCCGAGCACCCGGACGTCCCGCGCCTCAACGGCGGCGAGGAGGTGCGCGACTACGTCAAGCACGCGCTGGCCGAGACGCCCGAGGAGCGCGGCGCCGAGCGCGAGAAGACCGGCGTGGCGCTCGGCCGCACGGTCACCAACCCCGTCACCGGCGAGCAGATCCCGATGTACGTCGCCGACTACGTGCTGATGGAGTACGGCACCGGCGCGGTGATGGCGGTGCCCGCCCACGACCAGCGCGACTACGACTTCGCGACCAAGTTCGGGCTCGAGATCCGCCAGGTCGTCGAGCCGGCCGACGGCGAGGTGCCGGAGGGCGAGGCGTTCGTCTCCCACAGCGACGACGAGCGGCTGGTCAACTCCGGCGAGTTCGACGGTCTGCCGGCACCCGAGGCCAAGCAGGCGATCGTGGCCAAGCTGGAGGCCCAGGCGCTGGGCAAGTTCACCGTCAACTACCGCCTGCGCGACTGGCTGCTCTCGCGCCAGCGCTACTGGGGCTGCCCGATCCCGATCGTCTACTGCGACGGCTGCGGGATGGTGCCCGTGCCCGACGACCAGCTGCCGGTCGAGCTGCCCGACGTCGACGACTACGCGCCCAAGGGCAAGTCGCCGCTGGCGGCGGCCGAGGACTGGGTCAACACGACCTGTCCGTCCTGCGGCGGGGCCGGCCCGGCGCGAGACGGACACGATGGACACGTTCGTCGACTCGTCCTGGTACTTCCTGCGCTACTGCGACGCGCGCAACGACGAGGCCGCCTTCGACCGCGACGTGGTCGGTCGCTGGATGCCCGTCGACCAGTACATCGGCGGCGTCGAGCACGCGATCCTGCACCTGATGTACGCGCGCTTCTTCACGAAGGCGTTCGCGGACATGGAGCTGCTCGACGTCCAGGAGCCGTTCGCGCGGCTGTTCACGCAGGGGATGGTCACGCGCGAGGGCGCGAAGATGTCGAAGTCGAAGGGCAACGTCGTCAGCCCGCGCGAGATCGTGGCGCGCTACGGGGCGGACACGGCCCGCTGCTACATCCTCTACGTCGGCCACCCGGCCGCCGGCGGCGATTGGAACGACGACGGCATCGAGGGCCTGCAGCGCTTCCTGTCGCGGCTCTGGCGCGCCGCCGAGGAGGTCGCGGCGCTCGAGGACTCCGGAACCGAGCCGACCGGCGAGCCGATGCGCGTGCTGCGCAAGGCGCACTGGGCGATCGACAAGGTCACGCGCGACCTCGGCGAGGACTTCGCCACGCACACGTCGATCGCCGCGGTGATCGAGCTCGTCAACGACGTCTACCGCGATCGCGAGGAGCTCGAGCGCACCCCCGAGGGCCGCTCGCAGCTGCGCTTCGCGGTCGCGACTGCCGGCTCGCTGATCTTCCCGTTCGCGCCGCACCTCGGCGCCGAGGTCTACGAGCGCCTGACCGGCGAGCGCGTCTGGGAGCAGCCCTGGCCGCAAGGCCGACCCGGCGCTGCTGGCCAGCGACGAGTTCCAGCTGATCGTGCAGCTCAACGGCAAGCTGATCGACCGCCTGAGCGCCCCCAGCGACGCGTCGCGCGAGCAGCTCGAGGAGCTGGCGCGCGGCTCGGAGAAGCTGCACACGCGCATCGACGGGCAGCAGATCGTCAAGACCGTCGTCGTCCCGGGCAAGCTGGTCAACTTCGTGGCGAGGTGAGCGAGATGGAGCGTCGGTTGCCGGTCGGCCCGCTGCTGGCGGGACTGGGAGCGCTGATCCTCGCGGTCAGCCTGTTCCTCGACTGGTGGAGCCGGCCGGACGGCCTGCCCGGCATCTCCGCCTTCGACGCCTACGAGATCCTCGACCTCGTGCTGCTCGGACTGGCGGTGACGATCGCCGTCTCGCTGGCCGGCGGGCTGGGGCTGATCAAGCCGGCCGTCAGCCCACTGACCTCGATGCTCGTGTCGGTGCTGACGGTCGTGATCGTCGTCAGCCAGCTGGTCAACGATCCGCCGGCGATCGCCGGGCGCGCCGACCACGCCGCCGGCATCTGGCTCGCGCTGATCGGTGGACTGCTGATGACGGCCGGAACGGTGCTCGCCTATGCGCGCATCTCGCTCGCGCTGGACGTGACGCCACGCGGTGGTCAAGAGCGCCCGCAGTCGTCGGCCGATGCCCCGGATCCCCCGGCAGCGGACGAGGATGCGCCGACCGTGCGGGTGCCGGGCCGCCCGGCCGACGACGCCTAGCTCGCGCGGGGCACGAGCAGCGCGTGCTCGCGCAGCCGCTCGACCACGTCGCCGGGCAGGTCGAGCCGCAGGCCGAGATCCTCGACGGAGCTGAAGCCGCCGAGCTGCTCGCGCACCGCCACGATCTCCTCGGCCATCCCGGCTGCGATCCCCGTCAGCGTCGCGATCGCCTCCGCCGGCGCGCTGTTGAGGTCCACCAGGCCGGCGTGGTGGGCGTCCGGCAGATCCGGGCGACCGAGGCCGATGGCGCGCGCCGCGGCGGGCTGGGTCGCGGCCAGCTCGCGCGCGTGGCGGCGCTCGAGCAGCGCGTCCTCGGCGCTGCGCCGCAGCTCGATGCGCCGCTCGACGTCATGGCGGATCACGAGCGCGTGCACGACCCCGGCGACCCAGGTGACGAGGCCGAGCACGGTGCCGACGTCCTCGGCCAGCCCGTTGCCCGCATCGCCGGCACCGACTCCGACCACGCCGGTCAGGCCGATGCTCGCCGCCGCAGCGGCCGCGTAGCCGGCGGCGATCCAGCCGAGGCGCCGGCTGCGCGTGCGCAGCCCCGCGTAGGCAAAGCCGATCCAGGCCGTCCAGCCGAGCGGCAGCAGCGTCCAGCCGACCCACAGCGGCAGCGACTCCTGGCGCCGCGCAGGGCTTGGAGGCCGCCCGTTCACCGGCCCAGCGTATCCCGTCACCTACACTCGCCGACCATGTCCGTCTCAGAGCCAGGTACCGGTCGCCTGCGCCGAGAGGGTCAAGCGCCGCCTCAGTCCGAGGCGCCCTATCTCGACGCGCTGCGCGCCTACGCCGACCGCGACCCCGGTCGCTTCCACGTCCCCGGCCACAAGGGGGGACGTGCCGCCGATCCCGGCCTCGTCGACGCCCTCGGCGAGCGTGCCGTCGCCCTCGACATCCCCGCGCTCACGCCGGGGATCGACCAGGGTCCCGAGCCGACGCCGTTCCAGCAGGCCCAGGCGCTCGCCGCCGCGGCCTGGGGAGCTCGCCGCAGCTGGTTCCTGATCAACGGCGCCTCGCAGGGCAACCACGTCGCGACGCTCACGCTCGCGCACATGGGCCGCGAGGCGGTCGTGCAGCGCAACGCCCACTCCAGCACGATCGACGGGCTGGTGGTCTCCGGCCTGCGGCCCACCTTCGTGGCACCGGAGATCGACCCGGAGCTGGGGATCGCCCACTGCATCACGCCCGCGGCGCTCGAGCGCGCGCTGGAGGCCACGCCCGGCGCGGCCGGGGCGACGATCGTCTCGCCGACCTACTTCGGCGCGGTCGCCGACGTGGCGGGCCCTGGCGCAGGTCGCCCACGCCCGCGGCGTGCCGCTGATCGTCGACGAGTCCTGGGGTGCGCACTTCCCGTTCCACCCGTCCCTGCCGGCACCGGCGCTGACGCTCGGCGCCGACGCAGTGATCTCGAGCACGCACAAGATCGTCGGCAGCATCACGCAGTCGGCGATCATGCACCTCGGCCACGGGGATCTGCTCGACGAGCAGGTCGTCGACCGCTGCGTGACGCTGCTCGAGTCGACCAGCCCGAGCTCGCTGCTGTCCGGCTCGCTCGACGCCGCTCGCCGGCTGGCGGTGACGCGCGGAGCCGAGCTGCTGGAGCGCACGCTCGCCGGTCTGGCGGAGGTGCGCGCGGCGATTCGCGCGCTGCCTGGGCTGGACGTGCTCGACGAGGGGCTCGTCGGGGCGCCGGGCGTGTTCGCCTACGACCCGCTGCGGGTGGCCGTCGACGTGCGCGGCTCGGGCGCCACCGGCTACGAGCTCGCGCGGCTGATGCGCGAGCGCGACGACGTCTTCACCGAGCTGGCCGGCGAGAACGTGCTCGTGGCGGTGTTCGGCATGGCGGAGGACGCGGCGGCGACGGGCGCGCGGCTCGTCGCCGCGCTCGCGCACGCGCTCGAGGCGCTGCCCGACCCGGACAATCGCGAGCACGAGGCGTTCGCGCCGCCCCCGCCCTGGGGCGAGCTGGCGCTGACCCCGCGCGAGGCGTTCCTGGGGCCGCAGGAGGTGCTCCCGGCGCGCGAGGCGATCGGGCGCGTGGCGGCCGAGTCGCTGGCCGCCTATCCGCCGGGGATCCCGAACGTGCTGCCCGGCGAGCGACTGACCGCCGAGACGCTCGACTACGTCCAGCAGGCGCTCGACCACGGCGGCTCGCTGCGCGGTGCCAGCGATCGGCTGCTGCGAACGGTGCGCGTGGTCGTCGAGTCCTAGCCGTCGCCTACGGGCGGGCCGGGGCGTCAGCCGTGCGGCTCGGCGGTCGTCTCGCCTGCGATCACGCGCGCCGCGACCCGGCCGTACGCCGCGATTGCTCGCTCCAGGTGCTCTTCCGGCGTGTCCTCCTCGCGCGCGTGGCTGATGCCGCCGGTCGAGGAGGTGAACAGCATCGCCGTCGGAACGTGGCGTGCCAGTTCGGCGGCGTCGTGCAGCGCGCCGCTCGCCAGCGTCCGGCCACCGTCGGCCTCGGCGCTGACCAGCGCGACGAGGCGCTCGTCGAACGGGATCGGCTCGATCCGCCAGACCTCCGCTTGGGTGAGCTCGCAGCGGTGGTCGGCGGCTGCCGCGGCAGCCGCGGTGCGCGTGGCGGCGAGCATCGCCGCCAGCGGCTCGGCCTCGGCGTGGCGCAGGTCGACCACCAGCTCCGCCCGGCCGGGCACGACGGTCGGGATGCCGGGCTCCAGACGCAGCGAGCCGCTCGTGCCGACGCCGCCGTGCTCGCGCGCGAGCACGGCGATCGCGAGCGAGGTGCGGGCCGCGGCGAGGCCGGCGTCGCGGCGCATCGCCATCGGGGTCGTGCCCGCGTGCGAGGCCTGGCCGTCGAAGCGCAGGCGGTGCCGCTCGACGCCGAAGGTGCCGCTCACCGCCGCCACCGCGATGTCCTCCCGCTCGAGCACCGGACCCTGCTCGACGTGCAGCTCGAGGTAGGCGATCAGGTCCTCGCGCCGTCCCACGGCGTCGCCGATGCGGGCGAGGTCGACGCCGTGCTCGGCGACGACCTCCGCGAGCGTGCGGCCGTCGGCGTCGCGCAGTTGCGCGACGGCGTCGGGATCGAGCGTGCCGGCGACCGCCGAGCTGCCGAAGAGGCTGCGCCCGAAGCGTGCGCCCTCCTCGTCGGCGAAGTCGACGAGCGCGACCGTGTGGCGGCGCGGCCCCGGCGGTCGTCGCGATGCTGCGCAGCACCTCGAGCGCGGCCATCACGCCCAGGGCGCCGTCGAGCCAGCCGCCCGCCGGCACGGAGTCGACGTGCGAGCCGAGCGCGACCGTGCCCGGCAGGTCGCCGGGCAGCGTCGCCCAGAGGTTGGCCGCCTCGTCGAGCTCGACGGTCACGCCGGGGATCTCGTCGAGACGCTCGCGCAGGAAGTCGCGCGCGCTCGTCCAGACGCCGGTCCAGCAGACGCGACGTGCGCCCTCCGGACCGCCGGTGCGGCGATCGAGCTCGCGCAGGTCGGCGATCGTGCGCCGCGCGTCGGTCACCGACCGACGCGCTCCCGCCGCAGCGCCTGCATCAGGCAGTGTGCGCCCCCGCCGCCGAGGGTGAAGGCCGACAGCTCCGGGTCGTAGACGGTCAGCCCGAGTGCGCGCAGACGCTCGTTGAGCGTGCCCGACTCGGCCGTCGACAGCACCTGGTCGCCGCCGAGGCAGACCCCGTTGACGCCGAGCACGAGCGCGTCCTCCAGCGAGACCGGCACGATCTCGACGCCCTTGGCCTCCAGCCAACGCGTGAAGCCGCCGCCGATCGCGTCGACGCAGACCGCCGCCAGCCGCTCGCCGAGCATGCAGGCGAGCACGTCGAGGTGCACGAAGTGCGGCGGGATGCGCTCCATCCGCACCTCCCAGCCGTCGGCTTCCAGCCAGGCCTGGACCTGTCGCGCGGCGACCTCCTGGGTGCGCTCCTCGCCGTCGCCGATCACGGCCACTCCGGGCTCGACGATCATGAAGTCGCCACCCTCGAACGAGCCGGCGGTGATCAGCTCGCGCAGCGGCACCTCGCTGTCCTGGCAGAAGCGGATCACCGGCGCGTACTCGCCGCGGCGCCACCACTGGGCGGGCTGCGTGACGATCGCCCCGGACGGGGTCATGATGCTCGAGTCGCGCGCGAACACCTGGTAGGGGAGCGCCGGGTCGGGCTCGAGGAAGTGGCAGCGCACGCCCGCTTGCCCGTAGATCGACACGAGCTCGGCGTGCTGGCGGCGGGCCTGCTCGGCGTCGAAGCGGCGGCCGCTGTCGAGCGTGGCGCGCGAGATCGCGCTGGTCGGCAGCCAGCGGAAGTTGTCGGGTGGGCAGAGCAGCACGTCGTGCAGGCGCCCGTACTCCGAGTCGACGCCCCAGTCCGGCTCCCCGTCGGTGGCTTGCTCCATCACGTCCTCTTCCTCGCGTGGACGACCCGGCAAGTCTGCCAGCCGCGGACCGACAGATGTGCAGAGTCGTTGCACACGTCACCCTCGCGTCGAACGCGGCCTCGTAGCGTGGCCGGCGTGGATCGCTCGCCCACGACCGTCGTGATCTGGCTCGTCGCCGCCGCGCTCGCGGTGTTCGCCGGCGTGCGCCTGTTCGGCGGGGGCGACGCCGGCAGCGGTGGCGACGCGGTACGCCTCGACGGGGCGGCGGCGCGTGGGGGTGCGTCGCGGGATGCCGGCGCGATCGGGGCTGGCGGGGTCCGAGGGGGTGCGGGTGGGGGCGGCGCGGCGCCGGCCGTGGTCGTGCACGTCGCCGGCGCCGTGCACGCGCCGGGCCTCTACCGGCTCACGTCCGGGGCACGGGTGGCGGCGGCGCTGGAACGGGCCGGCGGGCCGTCGCCGCGCGCGGACCTCGACGCGCTCAACCTCGCGGCGAGGGTGCAGGACGGCCAGCAGGTCGTGGTGCCGCGGGCGGGTGCGGTCACACGGGCCGGGGGAGGGCTCGGGGCGGCTGGCCCGAAGCCGAGCCTCGGCAGCGCGACGGCCGAGCAACTGCAGGAGCTGGACGGCATCGGGCCGACGCTGGCGGAGCGGATCGTCGAGTACCGCGCGACCCACGGCGGCTTTCGCTCCTTGGACGAGCTGGCCGAGGTCGACGGCATCGGCGAGCAGCGTCTCCAGGCGCTGCGGGAGGCACTGCAGCCGTGAGCTGCCACGGCGACGGGACTGCGGGTGGCAGGGATCCTTTAGGGTTGCCTAATTAGGTCTACCTAACAGCTTCTGAAAGGACCCATTCGCATGGCAGTACGAACCCGGCGACGGCGTGTCCGGCGACTCGCACTCGTCCTCACGGGCATGGCCGCGGCCCTGGTCGGCGGCGGTGCCTCCACGGCATCCGCCGCCGTCACGCTCGATTGGACCCAGGCAGCCGTCTACGACTTTCCGGTCGGCGACCAGAAGACGTGGCTCGGCTACGTGACGAGCCCGCCGCCGCTCGCCAACGGCAGCGCGAGCGCCAGCGACGAGGCGACCGGCGAGGCGGTCACCGTCGCCAGTCCCCACGGTGCGGACGAGCTCTACACGTTCTCCTACCCGGCGGCGAGCGGTTCGCTGAACACCACCGCGCGCACCGGCACGATGGACTTCGAGGGCACCGTCACCTTCGCCTCGCCCGCTCCGCCGGCCGGCCACGGCTTCACGCTCACCGTCGAGGATCCGCAGATCGTCCTGGACGGCGACGAGGGCGAGCTGTTCGCCTCCGGCTCCGGCGCGGGAACGACCCCGACCTACGACCGCACCCAGCCGCTGTTCACGCTCGACCTCACGGGCGCGAGCTGGAACCTCGCCGCGGACGGCACCTGGACGCTGAGCGGGATCGTGCCCACGCTCGCCGTCACCGGCTACGCCTTCCCGGGCAACTACGTCGGCGGCGTCTCCGGCCCGGATCGTGACCCCAACACGTTCGGCGGCTTCGCGATCGGCGTCGCTCCCGACGGCGGTCCCGCCGGTCCAGCCGGTCCTGAGGGTGCTGCCGGTCCTGCTGGTCCGGTTGGTCCCGTCGGTCCGGCCGGTGCCACCGGCCCGAAGGGCGACAAGGGCGTCACCGGCAAGCGTGGTCCGCGCGGCAAGCGGGGGCCGGCCGGCAAGGCCAAGAAGAGCCAGGTCGCCCGGCTCGCCAGGGCGCCCTTCGGCAGCGCCGCTCGCTCGGTCAAGCTGACCCGCAAGGGCAAGGTCGTGGCCACCGGCACCGTCCGGGGCCGCGCGCTGCACGTGACGCTGCGCGGCGACGAGCGGCTGCGCGGCGTGTACGTGCTGCGCCCGGCCGCACAGGCGACGAAGACGTTCGGCCCGCTGCGAGTCCGCATCGGCTGACGTCCGTCCGGCGACGTCCCGGCCGCGGGTGGGCGGCCGGGACGACCCACCGGTCCAACGCCCACCGGTGCCAGCTCGGGAGTCTTCCTTACGACTGGACGGTTGCTCCGCGCGGCTACGCCGTGGAGCGGCGAGGCACGCTGCGCCGCTCGCGCCAGACGCCGAATCCCAGGAGCGACAGCGCCACCAGGATGCCCCAGACGACCGGCGGGATCGATCCCGCCGCCTCCCGGGGCGGCTTGGGCGTTCCCGTGCGAGCGGCCCTGAGCGCGTCTGCCCGGGCCGGCGTCGGTGCGCTCGAGGCATCGGCGAGCAGCACGCCCTCGACCTGCTCGACGTCGATCGAGGCCGGGGGGTTGGCGAGATCCTCGAGCTCGGGCGTCGTCGGCTCGGGTTGCGACTCGGCTGGGGCGGGGGGCGGCGTGGGGGCAGGCTCCGGCGGCGGCGTCGCCGGCAGGGGCGCGACCGCGGTTCCGCTGCCGGCTCCCGAGGCGCCCGTGGCCGCGCCGCTGTCCGGAGCCCCAGCTGCCGTGTTGGTCCCGCCGCCCTTGCGGTCGGGACCGCCGCTGCGCGCCTTGCCGACCTGGATCGTCAGCAGGTCGTCGGCGCCGACCTCGTCGGCGTTCGCGCCGGCCGAGACTGCCACCTCGTAGGTTCCGGGCCGGGCGAAGCGGTGCACGACGCGCCGGCCGCTGGCGCGCTTGCCGTCGTCGAAGGACCAGCTCACGGGCGCCGTGGCGCTGCCCGGACCGCTGACGCTCGCGCTGAAGGTCACGGCTTGGCCCTTGCGCACGCGCATCCGCGAGGCGCCGGCCTCGACCGACAGCGCTCCGCTGCTGCGCAGCGTCACCTGCAGCGAGCCGTCGGTCGCCGTCAGCAGGTCGTCGGCGTTGGCGTCGCCCGGGCCGGTGCTCGGACGCAGGAAGTGGGTGCCCTGCTCGTCGTCGAAGAAGATCGGCCGGCCCTCGGGGAAGGCGTCGACGTTCGTGACCTGCTCACGGTCGAGCGTGACCGTGCGACCGCCGGCGCTGATCTCGACGGCCTCGAAGCCGAACGGGTCGATGCCGGCATGGTCGAGCAGCCGGTCGAGCGTCACCCCGCTGACGGTCACGGTCGCGTCTCCCTGCGGACCACCGCGCAGCGTGTACGTGCGGTCGCCGGCGCGCAGCGCCTCCGGGACCTCGTCGAGCGAGACGGTCCGTTGCGGCCCGTCGTCCGGTGCGAGCGCGACCGTGCCCGCGGCCCACGCCGGGCCGCAGAGCGCGAACACCGCGATCGCGGTCGCCGCCGCCGTCGCGAGCGCGCTGCCGGTGCGGCTCACGGAGCCGTGAACGAGACCGAGACGCACCCGAAGCCGCCGCCGGCCGGATAGAAGCCCGCGAACACCGACGCCCCGTCGGCGGTCAGGCTGCCCTTGGCGAGCGTGTAGGTGACCTGCCCGCTCGCGCCCGGCTGGGGGGTGGCGGCCAGCTTCACGAGCTCGGCGCGCTGATCGGGGTAGGCGGTGCCGTCGCTGCCCGAGAAGCGGAAGATCGCGCGCGAGTCGCCGGTCACCTCGATCTCGGGGTCGGAGGCGGTGAGGTCGATCCCGTGGCCCTTCCACCTGAAGGTCACCGCGCCCTGGAAGTAGAGCCCCGCGTGGCCGCTGACGGGGTCGTACCAGCCGTTCTTGGCCGGATACGCGTACGAGTAGGGCAGCCCGGGGTTGGTCGGCGTGCCGGTGTCCGGGCAGTCGGAGGTCTCGCTCGTGGGCGCGGGCGTCACCCCGCCGCTCGCGATCACCCCGTCGCCGCTGGCGGTCGAGGTGTTGAGGTAGCGCAGCCAGGAGTCGCGCGGGTACCAGCTCAGCGTCAGGCCGCTGACGTCGACGGCGCTCGCAGGGCGCGTCAGCAGCGGCGGCTCGTTGGAGATCGGCCCCGACCCGGGGGTGCCGTTGCCGCCGCCTCCGCCACCGGGGCCGCTCCCGCCAGGCCCGCTGTCGCCCGTGCCGGTCACGAGCGCCTCGACGGTCGCGGTGCCGAAGCGCCCGCCCGGCCGCTTGCGCAGCTTCAGCGCCCGCTTGATCGCCGTGCCCGCCTTGCGCGTCAGCGTCACGCTCGCGCCGCGCAGGCTCACCGAGCCGTTGCGGGCGTTCAGGCTCGGCGTCGATGCGGGCGCGGCGAGCGTGAACACCGTCAGCCGCGTGCGTCCGACCGAGCCCACGACGCTCGAGCGCGCCCCGATGCGCAGTTGCAGCTCGCTGATCGTCAGCGAACGCCAGCGGCCCTTCAGCTTGCGCCTGACGACGAGGCCGCCGCGCTGGTTGAGGTACGCCGTGGACGTGACGATGCCCGTCGAGACCGGCAGCCGCAGCACGCCGTCGACGATGCGCGCCGGGTGCTTGGCCTTCAGCACGACGCCCTGGGAGCGCAGGCTCTTGGACGCCCTGCCGCCGAGGTCGATCTGCGTCGACCCCGCCGAAGCGGCTGACGCGGAGGCGGGTGCGAGCAGGGCGAGCGCCGCCAGGGCAAGGAGGAGGGAGCGTGCGCGAAGCATGACTTAGGGAACCCTAACAACCATGTCGAGTCCTACGGCTCCTCGGACGGTCTCTCGAGCCACGCGACCTGCAGGCCCGTCTCGCCGTCCGCGCCGCTCCAGAGCGACGCCTCGACGTCCCAGACCGTCGCCGAGCCGCTCGCGGTCGAGCACCTCGGCGGGCGGGCCCGCCGCGACCGAACGGCCCTTCGACATCACGACGACCGTGTCCGCCACCGCCGCGGCGAGCGCGAGGTCGTGCACCACCAGCAGCACCGCCAGACCCTCGTCGGCGAGGCGTCGCAGCAGCCGCGCCACGCCGACGGTGGCGCCCGAGGTCGAGGTGCGAGGTCGGCTCGTCGGCCATCAGCACCGGCGCCTCCTGTGCCAGCCCGACGCCGATCTGCACGCGCTGCAGCTCGCCTCCGGAGAGCGTGACCAGCTTGCGCTCGGCGAAGCGGGTCACCCCGGCCCGCTCCATCGCGCGCTCGACCGCGTCGCGATCGGTGCGCGTCGGGCGCTGCAGCGGCCCGATGTGCGCCGAGCGGCCGATGCGCAGCGCATCGCGCACCGTCAGCCCGTCGGGCACGCGCGGACGCTGGGGCACGAAGGCGCGGATGCGCGCGAGCCTGCGACCGCGCAGCTTGCGCACGTCGGTGCCGAGCCAGCGCACGCTGCCCGCGGAGAAGGACTGGATGCCCGCGGCGGCGCGCACGAGCGTCGACTTGCCCGCGCCGTTGGGTCCGACCACCGCGACGAGCTGGCCGGCGTCGAGCGTCAGGTCGGCCGCCTCGACGATCGTGACGCCGCCGATCTCGACGCGCACGTCGCGCGCCTCCAGCAGCGGGCCGTCGTGGCGCTCGTCGTCGGTCATCACACCGCCTTGCGCAGCAGCCAGAGGAACAGGGGCACGCCGATCACGACCATCAGCGGTCCGACGGGCATCTCGATCGGCGCCCGGATGGTGCGCGCGAGCGTGTCGCCGATCACCAGCAGCGTGGCGCCGCCGAGCGCCGACACCGGCACCACGTAGCCGTGGCTGGCGGTGCCGCCGGCCAGCCGCACGGTGTGGGGGATGACCAGGCCGAGGAAGCCGAGCAGGCCGGCGATCGCCGCGGACGCGGCCGCCAGCAGCGCCGCCGAGATGCCGGCCCCGAGGCGGATCAGGCGCGGGCGGGTGCCGAGCGAGGCGGCGACCTCGTCACCGAGGGCCAGCCGGTCGAGCGGGCGGATCAGGCAGACGGCGATCGCGAAGCCGACGGCGAAGTAGGGCCAGATCGACTCGAGCTGGTTCCAGCCGCTGGTCGTCAGGCCGCCGGCGAGGAAGAAGATCGCCGACGGCACGCGATCCGGATAGGCGCTCATCAGCGCCGACGTGCCCGCCGCGAACAGGGAGCCCATCGCGATGCCGGCCAGGATCAGGCGCCCGACGCTGCCGCCGTTCTGGCCCGTCCAGGCGACCGTGAAGACGAGCGCCGCCGCCAGCAGGCCGAAGAACAGCGCACCGACCGGCAGCAGCGCGATCGAGCCGGGGAAGACGAGCAGGATCAGCAGCGCGCCGAAGCCGGCGCCGCCGGTGACGCCGATCACGTCCGGCGAGGCGAGCGGGTTCGCCAGCGCGCCCTGCAAGAGCGCGCCGGCCACCCCGAGCGCCGCGCCGACCGCGAGCGCCTCGACCATGCGCGGCAGCCGCAGCTGGAGCACGATCTGCTTCAGCGGACCGGGATCGCCGCGCCCGAGCAGCGCGTCGAGCACGTCGGCGAGCGGCACGTGCACCGCGCCGAGCGCGAGCGACGCCGCACAGCCCGCGACGAGGAAGGCCGCCAGCACGACGACCACCGAGGTCCGGCGAACGAGCATCTACCAGTTCTTCAGGTACTGCTTGCGCACCGTGCGGATCACGCGCGCGACGTCGGTGCCGGCCTGCAGCATGGAGTTGTCGGTCGAGACGTAGATGTTGCCGTTCTGGCCGGCAGGGGTGAGCTTCCAGATCTCGTTCGACTCCATCGCCTTCCGGATGTCGTCGAGGTCGTCCTTGTTGGCGTGCGGGACGGCGATGATCACGTCGGGCGAGGCGGCGAAGACCTTCTCGTCGGAGATGCGCGCGAAGCCGCCGTCGGCCTTCGCCCCGGCGGTCAGCAGCTTGCCGCCCGCCCGTTCGACGAGCGCGCCGCCCCAGCTGTTGGGCAGGAAGGCGAAGGGGGTGCGGCCGACGCCGAGCACGAGCAGCACCTTCGGACGCTTCTCGATGTTGCGCGTCGAGTCGCGGACCTGCTGCTCGAGCTTCGCCGCGAGCTTCTTCGCCGCCTTCTCCTTGCCGACGATCCTGCCGATCCTGCGCGTCGCGGCGCCCAGATCCCCGAGCCGGTAGGGGTCGCCGCGCTCGACGCGCATCTTCAGCCGCTTCATGGTCTGCTCGCCCTTGGCCCACGTCGGCGACGAGAACACCAACTGTGGCTGGAGCGCCGCCAGCTGCTCCATGTTCGGCCCGTTGGGGTGGGCGAGGGGCAGCACGCGGGCCCGCCCGAGCGAGCTGGCGAAGCGCTCGCGTCCGCCCAGCGTCTGCCCGATCGCAAGCGGCTCGACGCCGAGGTAGGCGAGCGTGTTGGCGGTGAACGGCGTCAGCGCCACGATCCGCTTCGGCGGCTTGGCCGCCTCGGCCGCGGGCGCCCCGGCGGCCGCGAGGACGAGCGCGACGGCGACGAGCGTCGCGACGACGCGCGGGAGACGGGGGGCGACGGCGGTCATGCGAGCGGTCCTTCCGGTCGGCGGAGATGGTGGCGAGCGACCTTAGGGCGCCCTAAGCGTTTAGGGTAACCTAACGCCCTTCCGCGAGGTGGCCAGCCGTGCCACAGTCCGAGACCAGGAGACTCAGCCCGTGACAGAGCCCGCCGCGACCACCCCGTACGACCACGACGTCCCCGGCGACGGGCCGCTGATCGCCGAGCCGTTGACCGAGGTCGAGCGCGGACCCCGTCGCAGCGCCGCCGAGGAGGCGCGCACGCTCGTGGCCGACGCGAACATCGGCACGCTCGCGACGCTCAGCGACGACGGCGCGCCCTGGGCCTCGCTGGTCGCCTACGGCAGCCTCGACGACGGTTCGCCGGTGCTGTTCGTCTCGCGCCTGGCCGAGCACGCCCGCAACCTCGAGCGCGAGCCGCGCGCCAGCCTCGTGGTCGCGGCCCAGTCGCCCGGCAAGGACGTACTGGCTGCCGGTCGAGTGACGCTCGCCGGTCGCTGCGAGCGGCCCGAGGGCGAGCTGGCGCAGCTGGCGCAGGACCGCTACGTCGCCGCCGTGCCGAGCGCCAAGGCGTACGCGAGCTTCCGCGACTTCTCGCTCTGGGTGCTGCGCGTCGAGCGCGTGCGCTGGGTGGGCGGCTACGGCCGCATGGCCTCGTCGACCGGCGACGCCTACGCCGGCGCCGAGCCGGATCCGGTCGGCGCTGCCGCCGCCGGCGCGATCGCCCACCTCAACGCCGACCACGCCGACGCGCTGCTGTCGATGGCGCAGACGTTGGGCGGCCATCCGGATTCGACCGCCGCCCAGTGCCACGCGATCGACCGCTACGGCCTCGACCTCTTCATCAGCACCCCACGCGGCCCGGCGTTCGGGCGGCTGACGTTCGCCGAGCCGGTGACCGAGCCCGGCGGCCTGCGCGGCGCCACGGTCGAGCTGGCGCGCCGAGCGCGGGGGGAGTAGCCCCTGCTGCGGGGCGGGCACGCCGGCCGCGCCGCGGCCGGCGTCTAGGGGCGCGGCTGCTCTTGGCGCGCCTGCTTCTCGACGAAGACCGTACGGCCGTCGGAGAGGCGGTAGACCGAGCCGACGCGCCGACCCTCGCCGACGACCTTGCCGCCCTCGAGCTCGATCGTGCGCACGCGCTCGTCCTTCTTGACCACGACCGTGCTCTTGCTGCCCTGGTTGCGCACGACGGTCAGGTCCTTGGACGTCAAGAGGTCGTCGAGCTGGAGCGAGGACAGGGCGGCGAGCATGAAGGCGACCGCCAGCACGATGCCCAGGTCGAACAGGTTGACGAGCCCGTCGAGCGGGTCGCCGCCGCGGTCGGGATGGGTGCGCGCGCGACGCGTCGGCTTGATCACGAGGCCGCCCGCGCGGTCGGGGGCGCGCTCTGTGCGACGGCTGTCGCGGGCGCCGGGCGAGCCGGCTCGCTCGCGGCAGCGGCCGGGGCGGTGAGCGCACTGGCCACGAACTCGAGGTCGGACAGGTCCTGTCCGTAGAGCCGATCGCGCACGAGCGAGATCCCGAAGGCGATCGCGCCGATCAGCAGACCGAGCACGGTCACGCTGAAGGCGACGCGCAGGTTCTCGGTCAGCTCCTGGACGTCGCCGGCGGCGAGGCCGGCGAGGGCGGGGGAGAGCGGGATCAGCGTTCCCATCAGGCCGAGCGCGGGGCCGGCGCGCACGAGCAGCCGCGTGCGCTCGAGGCGCCGCAGCGAGCCGAAGTCGTAGTCGGCGAGCGCCTTGGACATCTTGCTCTCGCCGTCGGGACGGGCCCACTGGCTGACGAGGAAGGCGAGCGTGCGGCCCATCGGCGCGCTCCAGGCCACCTGCTGGACCTGCTCCTGCGCTCCGACGTAGTCGCCGCGCTCGACGAGCGCGCGCCGGGCTTCCTCGGTCACGATCTCCAAGCGCCGGAAGTCGCGCCGCCGCCGGCGCGCCAGCTCGACCCCGAAGCGTCCGAGCTCGACGAGCACGACCAGCAGCGCCAGCACGGTCAGCACCAGCACCGGCACGCGCAGTGCGTCCGCGATCTCGAAGATCACGTCGCTCTCGAAGTCGGCCAAGAAGCTCACGCGGCGAGTTAGGCTAGCCTAACCGCGCTCGCGGCATTGCATCGCGGCGGCTTTCACACGGGCGTTACCCACGCAACCCACGCGTCGGTCGAGCGCCCGTAGCGTCGCCGCCCGATGGCGGCTCGCCTGCTCACCCTGCTCGACGCGCGCTCCTGGCACGTCGTCCTGGCCGCCATGGCTGCCGGCCTGGCACTGTCGGCGCAGACCACCGATCCGGCGCTGCCGCTGGTCGCGGCCCTGGTCGGCCTCGTCGCCCATGCGGTCGATCGCGGTCGTCCAGCGGTGCTCGGCCTCGCCGCGCTCGCGCTCGCGGCCGGGTCGACCCTTGGCTGCGCGCGGGTCGCCGCACTCGACGCTCCCGCCGAACGCGTCACAGACGGTGCGGCGCTGAGCGCCCGCGCGCTGGTGCTGTCTCATCCGCGGCCGTCACCGTTCGGGTCCAGCGTCGAGCTCCAGCTGCGCTCGGGACCGCTGCGCGGGACGCGGCTGCTCGGCCGGATGCCGCGCTGGGGGCCGCGACGCGACGGCGACGCGATCGGCACCGAGCTCCACGTCCGCGGCCGGCTGCGCTCGCTCGACGCGATCGCCGCGCAGGACCGGCGGCGGGAGTTCCAGGTCGCCGCCTGGCTCCGTCAGCGGCGGCTCGCAGGCGAGCTGCTGGTGTCCGCGGTCGGCCGACCGACCGGCAGGCGCGGCGGCGTGCCGGGGATGCTCGATCGGCTGCGGGCGCGGGCCGAGCGCGGCGTCGCGGCTGGTCTGGCGGCAGATCGGGCGGCGCTGCTGCGCGGCATGGTGCTCGGCCAGGACGAGGCGATCCCCGAGCCGCAGCGCGACGAGTTTCGCGCCGCCGGCCTCGCGCACATCCTGGCGGTCTCCGGTCAGAACGTGATGCTGCTGGTCGCGCTGGCGTTGCCGCTGCTGATCGTGGCCGGCCTGGGCAGCCACGGCCGTGGTCTCGTCCTGCTCGGCCTGATCGCCCTCTACGTGCCCCTCGCCGGCGCCGGTCCGTCGCTCCAGCGCGCCGGGCTCATGGGTGCCGCCGGCATCGCCGCGACGCTCGCCGCCCGCCCGGCCTCTCGCTGGTACGCGCTGCTGCTGGCAGCCGTCATCACGTTGGCGCTCGACCCGCGTGCATGCGGCGATCCCGGTTGGCAGCTCTCCTTCGCCGCCGTCGCCGGCATCCTGATCATCGGCCGGCCGCTGGCGGCAGGCTCGCGGGACGCGGTCGAGGCCCTGCTCTCCGATCGGGCGCCGTCGCCGTCGCCCGGCCGCCGCGGCGGCGCCACCCGGCAGTCGCCGCTCCCCGGGGCCCCGATCGCCGAGACCGCTGCACGCAGGGTCGCCCGGACGGCGCTGACCGCCCTCGCCGACGGCCTCGCGATCACCGTTGCCGCCACGCTCGCGACGGCGCCGCTGCTGGCGTACCGCTTCGGCACGGTCTCGCTCGCCGCGCTGCCGGCGAACGTCCTCGCGCTGCCGCTGGTGGCGCCGGCGATGTGGCTGGGCATGCTGAAGGCGGCGCTCGGGCAGCTGTCGGCGCTGGGACTGCCCGACGCCGCGCTCGCGAGCGCGCTGGGTGCGGTCGCCGCGGTCCCGCTGGCGGGCATCGTCCTGATCGCGGAGCGCTTCGCCGCGCTGCCGGGCGCCGAGTTGTCGCTCTCGCTCGGCTCGCCGGTAGCGCTGGCGCTCGCTTACGTGCTGCTCGGCGCCGCCGTGCTGACGGTCCGCAGGCGCGTGCGGTCGCTCGTAGCCCGCGCGGGGGAGGGCGGCTCGCGCTGGCGGCGACTCGCGCCGACGCGACGAGCGCTGTGCGCGGCAGCAGCGACCCTCGCGGCCACGCTCGCGATCGGCGCCCTGCTGGCGCCGTCAGCGCCTCCACGCGACCTGACCGTGCGCTTCCTCGACGTCGGCCAAGGGGACGCGACGCTGATCCAGCACCCGGACGGCACGGCGATCCTGTTCGACGGCGGGCCGCCCGAGGCCGGTGTCACCCGGCTGCTGCGTCGAGCGGGGGTGCGTCGGCTGGCCCTGGTGGTGGCCACGCACGCCTCGCGCGACCACCACGGCGGCCTGCCCGCGGTGCTGAGCGACTTCCCGGTCGAGCTGCTGCTCGACGGCGGCGACGGCACCCGCGATCCCGGCTACCGGGCGCTGCTCGCGGAGGCCGATCGACGTGGCGTACGGCGGCTGCCGGCGGTGGCGCCGCTCGACCTCCGGGCAGGCGGCCTGCACGTGCGCGTGCTCTCTCCGCCGCCGCGACCGCCCGGGCCGCCGCCGGAGGATCCGAACCCGCGTGCGATCACCGCGGTCGTGAGCGCCGGCGACTTCGAGCTGCTGCTGTCCGGCGACGCCGAGAGCCCGACCCTCGGCGCCCTGCCGCTGCCCGACGTGGACGCGCTCAAGGTGCCCCACCATGGCAGCGCGGACCCGGGCCTGCCGACCGTGCTCGAGCGGGCGCGCCCGGAGCTGGCCGGGATCGAGGTCGGGCGCGGCAACGGCTACGGCCATCCCGCACCGGAGACGCTGGGAGCGCTGCGGGCGGCGGGGGTGCGCACGTACCGCACCGACCGCGACGGGACCGTCAGCGTGACCGTGCGCGACGGTGCGATGGAGGTCGAGACCGGCCGTTGAGCGCTCGTCGTCCCGCTGATCGCGAAGACGGCCAGGGCTGCGCCGCCGGCCCACGTAGACTCGCCTTCGTGGCCGAGCTCAAGCCCGCCTACCTCGTCTGCGGGGACGACGACGCGAAGATCGACGCCTGGCGCGCACGCGTGCGCCGGCGCGCCGAGGACGAGCGGGGGCCGGGCGGACTCGAATCGTTCGACGCCCGCGCCAGCGAGCCCGACGAAGTCGTCGCGGCGCTCTCGATGCTCAGCTTCGACCCGGGCACGCGCTACCTGCTCGTCGACGACACCGGCGCGTGGAAGGCTGCTCAGCTCGGCCCGCTCGAGGCCACGCTGAAGGATCTGCCGCCGGAGACCGTGCTGGTGCTGATCGTGCGCGGCAAGCCGCTCAAGCAGCTCGAGAAGCTGGTCGAGGCGGCCGGCGGCGAGGTGCGCGCCTACCAGGCGCCGAAGCCGTGGGAGCTGCCGAAGTGGGCGGGCGAGCGGGCCGGCGAGCTCGGCCTCCAGCTCGACAACGACGCGGCCAAGACGCTCGTCTCGATGGTGGGCTCGAGCCAGCAACAGCTGTCCCGCGAGCTGGAGAAGATCGCGCTGGCGCTGCACCCGGACACGCACGTGACCGTCGCCGCGGTGGAGCGCCTGGCCGCGCACGACACGGCGCCGCAGGTCTACGACCTCGCCGACGCGCTCGTCGGAGGGGACCTGACGGCGACGCTGCGCCTGGCCGAGGAGCTCGAGGCGCACGGCGAGCGACCGGGACGGCTGATGTACCCGATCGTGCGGCGGCTGCGCGAGGTCCACGGCGCCACCGTGCTGTTGGAGCGTGGCATGCCCGACCAGCAGGTCGCCGCGGCGCTGAAGGCGCCGCCGTGGCTGGCCAAGAAGACCGTCGCGCGCGCCAAGAAGGCCGACCGCGCCGCACTCGAGCGCGCCCTGATCGTGTTCGCCGAGCTCGAGGTCGACACGCGCGGTGGCGGCGACGCCGCACTCGACGAGGACACCGCGTTCTCGCTCGCGCTCGCGCGCGCCGCCGGCTAGGCGCCCGCGCCGTCTCCCGGACCGCCGCCCCCGTACGGGTACCACCACTCCTTGGCCTCGATGCGCGTCTCGACGTGCGCGTGCTTGGTCTCCTGGAAGGCCTCCAGGCCCTCCTGACCGAGCTCGCGCCCGAAGCCCGACTGCTTCATCCCGCCGAACGGCCCGGCGTCGTTGTCGGTCAGCGGGTCGTTGACCCAGACGGTGCCCGAGCGGATCTCGCGCACGCAGCGCAGCGCGGTCTCCAGGTCGCGGGTGTAGACGTTCGCGCCGAGCCCGAACGGCGTCGAGTTGGCGAGCGCGATCGCCTCGTCGAGCGACGCGACCGGCACGATCGGCGCGACCGGGCCGAAGGTCTCCTCGCGCAGCAGCTCGGTGTCCGCCGCCGCGCCGGTGACGACCGTGGGCGCGAAGAAGTGCCCGCGCTCGTGGCCGGCGCGGTCGCCGCCGGTGAGCACCGAGGCGCCGGCGGCCACCGCGCCCTCGAGCTGCGCCTGCACCTTCGCGCGCTGGGCGGCCGAGGCCATCGGCCCGACGTCGGTGTCCGCGGCCAGCGGGTCCCCGACGCGCAGCGACCGGGCGTGCTCGACGAACGCCGAGACGAAGTCGTCGTAGACCTCGCGGGCGACGTAGAAGCGCTCGGCCGAGGTGCAGACCTGGCCGGCGTTGAGGTAGGCCGCCCAGGCGCCGCCGCGTGCGGCGACGCCGATGTCTGCGGCCACGTCCGCGCAGACGATGAACGGATCCTTGCCGCCCATCTCGAGGTTCACGCGCGCCACGCGCTCGGCGCAGATGCTCGCCACGCGCTTGCCGGTCGCGACCGAGCCCGTGAAGGCGACGCAGTCGACGCGCTCGTCGCGCACGAGCGCCTCGCCGACGTCGCCGGCGCCCGCCACGAGGTTGACGACGCCGGCGGGGAAGTGGTCGAAGCAGCCGGCCAGCATCAGCGTCGACAGCGGCGTCAGCTCGGACGGCTTGGCGACGATCGCGTTGCCGGCGGCCAGCGCCGGCGCGACCTTCCAGGCAAGCAGCAGCAGCGGGTAGTTCCAGGGCACGATGCAGCCGACGACCCCGAGCGGCTCCTTCAGCACCAGCGCCAGCTGGGTCGACTCAACCGGCGGGATCACGCGGCCGGCGAAGTTGCGGCCCATCTCGGCGTAGTAGTCGAACGCCGCCGCCGTCCAGCCGACCTCGTCGCCGTTCTCGACCAGCGGCTTGCCGCCCTCGAGCGTCATCACCCGCGCCAACTCGTCCGTGCGCGCCCGCAGCCGCGCGGCGGTCTCGTGCAGCAGCTCGCCGCGCTCGGCAGCCGGCAGCGTGCCCCACGCGACAGACGCCTCGCGGGCGGCGGCGATCGCAGCGTCGAGCTGCGCGGGGGAGGCCGCGACGGTGTTCGCAAGCGTGTCTTCGGTAGTCGGGTTCTCGACAGCCAGTGGAGAACCGTCACCGGAAACCTGCTCGCCGCCGATCAAGAGCCGCGTTTCCATCGCTGGTCACCCTACCCAGGCTCGAGCTGAGCCGAGCGAAAACCGAGCATGCCAAGGACGCAGGGAGCGTGGCGTGCCTCCGGCACGTGAGCGACCGAGGACGCCGGCAGGCGACGGTTTGCAGCCGGCTCAGCCGAGCCGAGCGCGGGTGCGCATTGCGCGGGACTTCTTGCGGGCGCCGTTGTTGCTGTGCAGCGCGCCCGACTTGACGGCCTTGTCGATGCGCGAGATGAGCGCGGCGAGCTCGGTCGTCGGCCTTCGCGGCGTCGCCCTCGGCGACGGCGGTTTCGAGCCGGCGGAACCAGGTCTTGACCTGGGACGTGCGGCGGCGATTCTCGAGCCGCTCGCGCTCCGCCCGGAGGATGCGCTTTTCTTGGGATGCGATGTTGGCCATAGACGCAGCGATGCCGCGCCTCGACGTCCGAGCGCGGCAGGATGCCAGTGTAGCGCGCGCATGACGACTGAGGCACGCGACCGCCCGAGCGCCCCCGACGACGACCCCACAGAGCGGCGGGCGCACGCCGGGCGGCTGGCGCGCAACACGGCGTTCTTCTCGTTCGCGACCGGGTCTCTCGCGCGTCCTGGGCCTGGTGCGCGAGGTCGTGGCGGCGCAGCTACTTCGGCGTCTCCGGGGCGATGTCGGCGTTCACGATCGCCTTCCAGGTGCCGAACCTGGTGCGCGCCCTGTTCGCCGACTCGGCGCTGCAGGGCGCCTTCGTGCCGGTCTTCACCGAGCTGCTGGAGAAGGGCGAGCGCAAGGAGGCCTTCCGGGTCGCCTCGACGTCTGTTCTTCCTGATCATGCTCGTGCTGGGCGCGGTCACGGCGCTGTTCGTGATCTTCGCCGGGCCGCTGATGTCGCTGTTCGCGCCGGGCTTCGACGACCAGCCGGAGCTGCGCGCACCTGACGGTGATGCTCGTCGCAGCTGATGTTCCCGATCGTCGTGCTGCTCGCCCTGTCGGGGCTGGTGGTCGGGATGCTGAACTCGTTCGAGCACTTCGCGGTGCCCGCGCTCGCGCCCGTCGCCTGGAACCTGGTGATCATCGCGGCGCTCGTCGGCCTCGTGCCGGTGCTGCCCGACGGCGACGAGATCTACGCCTACGCGATCGGCATCCTGGCGGGCACGGTCGTGCAGTTCCTGCTGCCGCTGCCGTGGCTGCGCGGTCGCGGCGGGCACTTCAGCTTCAGCCTGCGACTGGCGCAACCCGCACGTGATCCGGGTGCTGAAGCTGATGCTGCCGGTCACGCTCGCGCTCGGCCTGATCAACCTCAGCCTGCTGATCAACTCGCTCTTCGGCACGCTCGTCTCCGACGAGCGCGCCGGCGGCGATCGACAAGGCCTTCCGCATCTACCAGCTGCCGCAGGGCCTGTTCTCGATCTCGATCGCGACGATCCTGTTCCCGACGCTGTCGCGCTTCGCCGCCCGCGGCGCCCGCGACGACCTGCGCCACACGATGGGCAACGGCATGCGCCAGATCTGCCTGCTGCTGATCCCGAGCGCCGTGCTGATGGCGGTGCTGGCGGAGCCGATCACGCGGCTCGTCTACCAGCGCGGCGAGTTCGACGCCGAGGCCACCGAGCTCGTGAAGACCGCGCTGGTCTGGTGGTCGATCTCGCTGCCGTTCCAGGGCGTCAGCCTGCTGTTCACCCGCACCTTCTTCAGCCTCCAGCAGCCGTGGGCGACGACCGCGCTGTCGGTGCTCAACCTGGTCGTCAACGCGGTCGTGGCGGCCGCGCTCTACGAGCCGTTCGGGATCGCGGGCATCGT
Organism: uncultured Thermoleophilaceae bacterium; assembly: GCA_963846505.1. Classification (GTDB taxonomy): domain Bacteria; phylum Actinomycetota; class Thermoleophilia; order Solirubrobacterales; family Thermoleophilaceae; genus JACVRW01. Next base: position 331,329 of record CAWJWD010000007.1, read on the forward strand.
GCTCGGCACGGTCGCCGGCACGGTCGCGATGTGCGTAGCGCAGGGCTGGATCCTGCGCCGGCGAGCTGGACGGCATCGACGGGGCGCGCACCGTCCGCACGATCGTGCCGCTGGCGATCGCCGCCGCGCCTGCTCGGCGCTGCGTCGCCTACGGGGTCTGGTACGGGCTCGACGCGGCGCTCGGCCGGTCGCTGATCGCCCAGGCGATCTCGGTGCTCGGCGGCATCGGCGCCGGGCTCGGCGGTCTACGGCGCCGCGGTGTGGCTGCTGCGCGTGCCCGAGGCGCGCCAGATCCAGACCCTGCTGCTGTCGCGACGCCGGTAGTTCGCCCGCCCGTTCGATCGCCATACTCAGAGCGACGTGACCGCGCCCTCGCGCAACATCCGCAACTTCTCGATCATCGCCCACATCGACCATGGGAAGTCGACGCTGGCCGACCGCATCCTCGAGGTCACCGGCACGGTCGACGCGCGCGACCACCGCCCGCAGCTGCTCGACTCGATGGAGCTCGAGCGCGAGCGCGGGATCACGATCAAGGCGCAGGCCGTGCGGGTGGAGTACACGGCCGCCGACGGCCAGCTCTACCGGCTGCACCTGATCGACACGCCGGGCCACGTCGACTTCACCTACGAGGTCTCGCGCTCGCTGGCCGCGTGCGACGGCGCGCTGCTGCTGGTCGACGCCTCGCAGGGCGTCGAGGCGCAGACGGTCGCGAACACCTACCTGGCGGTCGACGCCGGCCTGGAGCTGATCCCGGCGATGAACAAGCTCGACCTGCCGGGCGCCGAGCCCGAGCGCGTCGCGCACGAGATCTCGCGAGCTGATCGGCGACGAGCCGGACGAGGTGATCCGGATCTCGGCCAAGACGGGCGAGGGCGTCACCGAGCTGCTGGAGGCGATGGTGCGCGAAGGTGCCGCCGCCCGAGGGCGACGCCGACGCGCCGGCCCGCGCGCTGATCTTCGACTCGGAGTTCGACCAGTACCGCGGCGTCGTCGCCTACGTGCGCGTCGTCGACGGCGAGCTGCGCAAGGGCGACGCGCATCGTCGCCATGCAGAACGGGACCGAGGCCGAGATCGACGACATCGGCTTCTTCGGCCCGCACGATGACCCCGGTCGAGGTCGCTGCGCGCCGGCGAGGTCGGCTACGTCATCACCGGCATCAAGGACGTCTCGCTGCTGCGCGTCGGCGACACGCTGACGACCAGGGCCGGCCGGCCGCCGAGCCGCTGCCCGGCTACCGCGAGGTCAAGCCGATGGTCTTCTGCGGCCTGTTCCCGGTCGACACCGACCAGTTCGCCGACCTGCGCGACGCGCTCGAGAAGCTGTCGCTCAACGACGCCGCGCTGTCCTGGGAGCCCGAGACCAGCGAGGCGCTCGGCTTCGGCTTCCGCTGCGGCTTCCTCGGGCTGCTGCACATGGACATCGTGCGCGAGCGCCTGGAGCGCGAGTACGACCTCGAGCTGCTGGCCACGACGCCGAACGTCGAGTACGAGGTCACGCTCACCGACGGCGATCGAGGCCGTCGTGCACTCGCCGTCGGAGATGCCCGACCGGGCGCTGATCGAGGAGATCCGCGAGCCCTACATCCGCGCCACGATCCTGTGCCCGAAGGAGCACGTCGGCGCGGTGATGGAGCTGTGCCAGGACCGCCGCGGCACGCACACCGGCATGACCTTCCTGTCCGAGGCGCGCGTGCAGATCCACTACGACCTGCCGCTGGCCGAGATCGTGCTCGACTTCTTCGACCAGCTCAAGTCGCGCACCAAGGGCTACGCCTCGCTCGACTACGAGCTGCTGGGCATGCGCCCGTCCGACCTCGTCAAGCTCGACATCCTGCTCGCCGGCGACAAGGTCGACGCGCTCTCGATGGTCGTCCACAACGACAAGGCCTACGGCGCCGGGCGCGCGCTCACCGAGCGCCTGCGCAAGCAGATCCCGCGCCAGCAGTTCGAGGTCGCGATCCAGGCCTCGATCGGCTCGAAGATCATCGCCCGCGAGTCGGTCAAGCCGATGCGCAAGGACGTGATCGCCAAGTGCTACGGCGGCGACATCACGCGCAAGAGAAAGCTGCTCGAGAAGCAGAAGCAGGGCAAGAAGCGGATGAAGCAGGTCGGGCGCATCGAGGTGCCGCAGGAGGCGTTCCTGGCGGTGCTCGAGCTGGGGGAGGAGTAGCCGGTGGGCCGCGCGACGTTCGTCCACGCCGGTGCCGCCGACAACCGCATGTGGGACGGCGCCACGGCCTCCCTCGACGACTCGATCGAGGTCGAGCTGCACGAGCTGCGCGGCTTCGGCAGCACGCCCGTGGGCGAGGGGCCGATCGCGCACGCCGACGACCTCGAGGCGCGCCTGACCGAGCCGACGGCGCTCGTGGGCGCCTCGTTCGGCGGCCTGCTGTGCATGGAGGTGGCCACCCGCCGGCCCGAGCTCGTCACGGCGCTCGTGCTGCTCGACGCGCTGCTGTTCGACCACGCCTGGTCGTCGCAGCTGCAGGCCCTCGACGGCGAGGAGAACCGTCTCTTGGGGCTGGGCGACGTCGACGGCGCGGCCTCGCTCAACGCTCGCGCCTGGGCTCGCTACGGCACGCCGGAGGTCCAGCAGCAGGTGTTCGAGATGCAGCGCAACGCCTTCGAGCTGCAGCTCGCCACGCCCGTCGAGCAGCTCGCGCCGGCGACGATCGACCTCGCCGCCATCGAGGCGCCGACGCTGGTGGTCTGGGGCGAGCGCGACTGGCCCGACTTCATCGCCATCTCGCAGCGCCTGGCGGGCGGGATCGAGGGCGCCGAGACGGCCGTCGTGGAGGGCGCCGGGCACCTGCCGGCGCTCGAGCGTCCGGAGGTCGTGGCGGGCCTGCTGAACGGCTTCCTGCAGCGTCACAGCACTATTTAGAACGTCCTTAGGGCGCAAACGTAGGTTGGCCCTCGTGACCATCGAGACCGCCACCCCACAACTCGCCCCTGATCCAACACTCGACGGCCTGCAGCAGTTCCTGGACGGCATAGCCGCCACTCCGCTGCTGAAGGCGGAGGAAGAGATCGAGCTGGCGAAGCGCATCGAGCGCGGCGACCTCGAGGCCAAGGACCACATGACGCGCGCCAACCTGCGCCTGGTCGTCTCGATCGCCAAGCGCTACCGCAACCAGGGGCTGCCGTTCCTCGACTTGATCCAGGAAGGCTCGATCGGTCTCGTGCGCGCGGTCGAGAAGTTCGACTACCGCAAGGGCTTCAAGTTCTCGACCTACGCGACCTGGTGGATCCGCCAGGCGATCTCCCGCGCGATCGCCGACAAGGGACGCACAATCCGCATCCCGATCCACATCGACAACATCCTCAAGAAGCTCGACGGCGCACAGCGCAAGCTGGAGGCCCAGGGCGACAGAGATCCGACCGTCGAGGAGATCGCCACACTGGCCGGGGTCGACCCCACAGAGGCCGAGGTGATCATGCGCGCGGCCCAGCAGATCGTGTCGCTCAACAAGGCCGTCGGCGACGACGGCGACGCGGCCGAGTTCGGCGAGCTGCTCCCGGACGAGACCAGCCCGAGTCCGTTCGACTCAGCGGTCGAGTCGATGATGCACCAGCGGCTCTACGACGTGCTCGAGAACCTGCCCTACCGCGACCGGCGCATCCTCGAGCTGCGCTACGGGCTCCGAGGCGAGCCGCCGCAGACGCTCGACAAGGTGGCCAAGCTGTTCGGGCTCACGCGCGAGCGCACGCGCCAGGTCGAGGACGCGGCGCTGCGCAAGCTGGCGACGCTCTCGGACGCCCAGGCGCTCCGCGACGCCGCCTAGGAGAGCTCCGGCGCAGCGATCGCGGCGCGGCGATTACACTGCCGCGCCGTGCCAGTGAACACCGACGCCAAGGGCAAGTCCTTCCCGCCGTTCGAGTACGAGGTGGGCAAGGAGAAGATCCGCGAGTACGCGCACGCGGTGGGCGAGGAGAACCCCGTCTACTTCGACCGCGAGGCCGCCAAGCAGGCCGGCTTCCGCGACGTGCCGGCGCCGCCGATGTTCGCCGTCGTCTACTCCAGCGGCGCCGTCGCGCCGGCGCTGTTCGATCCCGAGGTCGGCATCAACTTCGCGATGCTGGTCCACGGCGGGCAGGAGTTCGTCTGGGGCGAGCAGGTCTGCGCCGGGGACCGGATCACCACCGTCGCCACGCTCGAGGACGTCTACGAGCAGGGCGGCAAGGGCTTCTACGTGTTCGAGTCGGTGTCGACCAACCAGGACGGCCAGGAGGTCGCGCGCGGCACCTGGACCAACATCGTGCGGGGGGTATGAGCATGGGACCTGTCGAGCTCAAGGTCACGCCGGACAAGTACCTGCCGCATCGCTACGCGGGCGCCTCGGGGGACTTCAACCCGATCCACATCGATCGCGAGTTCGCCCAGCAGGTCGGCCTGCCGAGCAACATCCTGCACGGTCTCTACACGATGGCGCAGGTGGCGCGCGCGAACGTCGCGGCCGCCGGCGGCGACCCGCGCTCGCTCAAGCGGCTGTCGGTCCAGTTCCGCGGCATGGGCTTCCCCGAGCAGGAGATCACCGTCACCGGGACGGTCAAGGAGGAGCGCGACGGGCGGGTGGTCGTGGACACCGTCGCCGAGCAGGGCGGCAACCAGATCATCCGCAACGCCGAGGCCGAGCTGGCGACCGCGTAGGCGTCTGCGCTCCTCGTCGTCACAATTGACGACGTGCAGATGACGCAGCGTCAGCGCTTCATCCTCCAGAAGGTGGTGGAGGGGCGCCTCGAGCTCGACCAGCCGGTCGGCTCCAAGTGGATCGCCGAGCAGGACGACGTGCCCTGGGGACCGTCGACCGTGCGCGCCGAGCTGGCGCGGCTCGAGGACATCGGGCTGCTCGAGCATCCGCACACCTCGGCCGGCCGCGTGCCGACCGACGTCGGCTACCGCCAGTACGTCGACGAGCTGCTGATCGCCGGAAAGCTGCCCGTGCCGCCGAAGGCCGTCGCGCTGACGGCGATGCGGCGCGAGGTCGACGAGGCGATGCGCGCCACGACCGAGCAGCTGTCGCAGATGACCAACCTGCTCGCGCTCGTGACCGCGCCGCCGATCGAGACCGCAACCATCCGTCGCGTCGAGGTGCTGCTGCTGCAGCCGCAGGTCGCGATGGTGGTCGTGATCACCTCGACCGGCGGCGTCACCAAGCGCGTGATCTCCTACGACGACCCGGTCGACCCCGGGCTGATCGACTGGGCCGGCAGCTACCTCAACGAGGCGCTCGGGGACCTCGACGTCGGCTCGCGCCTGCTGGCGAGCCGGCTCGCCGATCCCGAGCTGTCCCCAGGCGAGCGCGAGTTCCTGACGACGCTGGCGCCGGCCTTCACCGAGCTCGAGCAGGCGGCCGAGAGCAACCTGTTCATGGAGGGTGCCGCGCGCCTGCTGAGCGAGCACCGCTTCCAGGAGCTGCCGCAGATCGGAGCGCTGCTGGAGATGCTCGAGCACCGGCGGGCGCTGCTGTCGGTGCTGCGCGAGTCGCTGACCGAGCCGAGCGTCTACCTGCGCATCGGGCAGGAGAACCCGACGCCCGAGCTGCAGTCGCTCAGCCTCGTGGCCGCCAACTACGGTCTCGCACGGCGTAACCTCGGTGCCGTGTCGGTCATCGGACCCGTGCGCATGGACTACCCGCAGGCGATCACCGCCGTGCGTCAGGCAGCCGCCGAGCTGTCGCGCTTCGTCGCTCAGGTGTACGACGAGTGAAGCGCGACGCCTACGAGGTGCTCGGGGTCGCGCGCGACGCCGACGAACAGCAGGTCAAGAAGGCCTTCCGTCGCCTCGCCCGCGAGCTGCACCCGGACGTCAACAGCCACGACCCGGAGGCCGAGGAGAAGTTCAAGGAGGCCGCCGAGGCCTACGAGATCCTCTCGGACGCCGAGCGCCGCGCCGTCTACGACCGCTACGGCTACGAGGGCCTCGACTCGCGCGGCTTCGCCTCCGCCAGCCACGGCTTCGGCTCGTTCGCGGACATCTTCGACGCCTTCTTCGGCGGCGGCGACCCGTTCGGCGGGGCGGCCGGCGGGCGCGTGCAGGGCGGCGACGCGGCCGTCGAGGTCGAGATCACGCTCGAACAGGCCGCGCGTGGCGCCGCGGTCGAGGTCATCTACGACCAGGTCGACCGCTGCGAGCACTGCCACGGCAACGGCGCCGAGCCCGGCACGCCGATCGAGACCTGTCCCCGCTGCGAGGGCTCGGGTCGCCTGCGCGCCGTCTCGCGCACCGCCTTCGGCCAGCTCGTGCGCGAGCACGTCTGCGACGTCTGCGGCGGCGACGGGCGCGTGCCCGAGCAGCCGTGCAAGGTCTGCGCCGGCCGCGGCCGGCGCGCCGCCAGCAAGACGCTCGAGGTGGACATCCCGGCCGGCATCGCCGACGGCCAGCGCATCCGGCTGGGCGGTCGCGGTCACGCCGGCGAGCGCGGCGGCCCGCCCGGCGACCTCTACGTGCTCGTCGGCGTCGCCGAGGACGAGCGCTTCGTGCGCGACGGCAACGACCTCGTCACCGTCGTCGACGTGCCCGCCCCGGCGGCCGCGCTCGGCACCACCGTGCGCGCTCCGACGCTCGAGGGCGACGAGGAGATCGCCGTGCCCGCCGGCACGCAGCCCGGCACCGTCGTCACCCTGCGCGGCCTCGGCGTGCCCGCGCTCGGACGCGGCCGTCGCGGCGACCAGCAGGTCGTCCTCAACGTGATCGTCCCGCGCAACCTCAGCGACGAGCAGCGCGACCTGCTCGAGCGCCTGCGCGATTCGATCACCGAGGAGAACCTGCGCGAGCCCGCCGACGAGTCGATTCTGGGCAAGCTGAAGCGCGCCCTGCGCTGAGGGGTCCGATGAGCGGCGCCTCACTTTGTCCTCGCTCGCTCGCGGGCTGGCGCCCGCCACGCTCCCTGCGTCCTCGCGATGCTTGCTCCTCGGACCCCTCAGGGCGTTGCCGGTGATCCGACTCTCGATAACTGCGCCGGCGGAGCAGGCGGAGCTGGTGCTCGCGGCGCTGGTCGAGCTGGCGCCCTCGGGGGTCGAGCAGGTCGACGGCGACGGCGTCGTCGAGTACGCGGTCTACGGCGCGCCGGGGGAGCTGCCCGCGCTGCCCGAGGGCGAGGCGGAGGTCGGTGGCGTGCGCGTGCGGGTGAGCGGGGAGGAGGTGCCCGACGACTGGGCACGAGCGCTGGAAGCAGCTTCCACGTGCCGGTGCTGGTCGGCGACCGGCTCTGGGTGCGTCCGCCGTGGGAGCAGGCGGACGCGCGTCCTGGCGTGATCGACCTCGCCATCGATCCGGGGCAGGCCTTCGGCACCGGATCGCACGCGACCACGCGCCTCTGTCTCGAGCTGCTGCTCGAGACGGAGCCGGCGGGCTCGTTCGTGGACCTCGGCTGCGGCTCGGGCGTGCTCGCGATCGCGGCGGCACGCCTCGGCTTCGGGCCGGTGACGGCGCTCGACTACGACCCGCGAGGCGGTGGCGGCGACGCTCGCCAACGCGCGGGCGAACGGCGTCGAGCTCGAGCGCGTCGAGCGCGTCAACCTGCGCGAGCAGGCCCCGCCGACGGCCGACGTGGTCGTGGCCAACCTGATGCGGCCGTTGCTGCTGCGCGTCGCCGAGCTGATGGTCGTCGAGCCGCCGGTGCTGATCCTGTCCGGCCTGCTCGACGACGAGGCCGACGAGGTCGCGGCCGCCTTCGCGCCGCTGGTGGAGCGCAAGCGGCTGTCGGACAAGGGTTGGAGCGCCGTCCTGCTCAGTGCATGACGCCGCTGGGAGAGCACGCCGGCCACCTCCTGCCACCACGCCACCGTCGCGGGATCCTCGGCGCGGCGGATGCGGTCGCGGCAGTAGCGGAACAGGCGCCGCGGGCCGCCCGCGGCGACCAGCCCGTCGCCGGTGACCGCGAAGCGGCCGTCCTCGAGCAGCACGAGCGCGCCGGGTGCGCCGCGGCGCTGGCGCAGCGTGCGCAGCACCGCGATGCCGTCCACGTCCTCCGGGGCGCCGGCGTCGCCCTGCTCGCTGCGCCACGGGTCGGACGCTGAAGATCGCCTGGCGGCCGGTGGGGGGGATGGACGATCTTCTCGAGCTCGCCGATCGGCCCCTCGCGCCAGCGCTCGAACAGCCCCTCGACCTTCTTGCGCTGTGGCTGGCGCACCAGGATGTGCAGGCGGTCGCCGCCCTCGATCGTGGTCGAGCCGCGTGGCAGCAGCGCCTCGTCGCCGCGCACGATCACGTTGACGAGCGCCTCGCGCGGGCAGGCCGAGCTCGTTGACGAGGCGGCCGGCGATCGCGTGGCCGCTCTCCGACGGGGAACTCGATCACCTCCGCGCCCGAGCCGTCGGATCGTGCCGACCTCGACCAGCGGCCGCGGGATCGCCGGCTGTTCGGTCGTCAGCCTCAGCGCGCGCGCCAGCGGCTCGAAGGTCACGCCCTGGATCAGCGTCGAGGTGAGCACGACGAAGAAGACGATGTTGAAGAACGAGTCCGCGTTCGGGACGCCCTCGATCACCGGGAAGGTGGCGAGCACGATCGGCACCGCGCCGCGCAGGCCGCGCCCAGCCCAGCAGCGTCGACTCGCGCAGCGTGAAGCGGGCCGGCAGCGTGCAGAGGTACACCGCGACCGGGCGGGCGACGAACATCAGCACGGCGGCGACGAGCAGCGCCTCGCCGATGATGTCGCCGAACTCGCTCGGGAACACGAGCAGGCCGAGCGTGAAGAAGACCGCGATCTGGCTGACCCAGGCGAGCGCGTCGTGGAAGTCGGCCACCGTGCGCCGGGCCGGCAGCTGCACGCTGCCGAGCACGAGGCCCGTCAGGTACACGGCGAGGAAGCCCGAGCCGTGCAGCACGTCCGCCGCGCCGAAGGAGATCCCGGCCGCGGCGATCGACGCGACAGGGTAGAGGCCGGTGGTGCCGAAGCTGACCCGCTGCAGCGCCAGCGCCGCGCCGCGACCGACGGCCAGGCCCACGACGGCGCCGATCGCGAGCTCGGTCACGCCCAGCCAGACCATGTCCAGCACGCCGTAGTCGGGCTTCTGGATCACGTCGATGAAGCCGATCACGAGCACGATCGCGACCGGGTCGTTGAGCCCCGACTCGCCCTCGAGCACCCGTGCCGGCGCGCCGTGCGATGCTCGAGCCGCGCAGGATCGAGAAGACCGCCGCGCCGTCGGTGGCGCACACGATCGAGCCCAGCAGCAGGCCCTCGAGCGTGCTCAGGTCGAGCAGCCAGGCGGCCGCCAGCCCGGTGATCAGCGCCGTCATGATCGTGCCGACCGTGGCGAGTGCGCTCGCCGGTCTGATCACCGGCTTGATCTCGCTCCAGCCCGAGGCGAAGCCGCCCTCGAACAGGATCAGCGCGAGCGCGACGATGCCGATCGTGCGCTCGAGCTCGACGTCCGAGAAGTGGATCCAGCCGAGCCCGTCCGAGCCGATCGCCATCCCGAGCACCAGGAACAGCAGCAGGCCGGGCACCCGCAGCCGCCCGGCCACGAGCGACGCGGCGATGCCGAGCGCGAGCAGGGCACCCGCGACCAGGATGAGGGTGCCGTCGCTCATGGGCGTGCGAGTCTACGGCGCGAGTTGGGCGGCAATGCCCTCGGCGGCGGCCTCAGCCCAGGTGTGCCAAGGGCCAGAGGTCGGGCCACTCTCTGTCGGGCAGCGCCTGGCCGGGTCGCTCCTCGCCCCCTCGGTTGACCCATGCGGTCCGCATGCCCAGCTCGCTGCGGCGGTCGCGATGTCGTACTTGAAGCCGAAGGCGACGTGCAGGACCCGCTCCGGCGGCTCGCCGATCTGCTCCAGCGCGGCCTCGAACGGCGGCCGCGCCGGCTTGTAGGCGCGCACGTCCTCGGCGACCGTGACCCCGTCGAACTCGACCTCGAGCTGGCGCAGCGTGTGCTCCATGATCGCCCGGTCGGTGTTGGAGATGATCCACAGCCGCAGCCCGGCGGCCCTGGCGGCGCGCAGGGCGGGAACCGTGTCCGGGAACGGCTGCCAGCTCTCCATCGAGCGTGCGAGCGCCTCGCCGTCCTCGGGCCCGCAGCGATGGCCGCGCTCGTCGCACCAAGCGCCCAGGCTCGCGGCCAGCACCTCGCGGTAGCGCCGGTACGGCCCGCCCAGGCGCTCGAACTGCAGCGCCTCCCAGCGCTCGCGCAGCACCCGCCCCGGCCGCGGGCCGCTCGTCGCCCTTGCGGCGCGCCAGGTCGTAGAGGAAGGAGCCCAGTCCGCCCTCCCAGTCGATCAGCGTCCCGTAGCAGTCGAAGGTCGCCACCCTGATCTCGTCGTCCGTCAGCGCTCGGCCCTCCTACACTCTCAATGGCATGTCCGTGCTCGAACAGGTCAAGGATGACGTGACCAGCGCCCTGAAGGCGGGCGACCGCACGCGCGCGAACGCGCTGCGGCTGATCGTCAACGAGCTGCAGAAGGCCGCCAAGGAGGACGGCGCCGACAGCGTCGAGGTGCTCCAGCGCGAGCGCAAGCGCCGGCTCGAGGCGGCCGAGGCCTACCGCGACGGCGGTCGCGAGGACCTCGCGGCGGGCGAGGACGCGGAGGCGGAGCTGATCGCCTCGTACATGCCGGCGCAGCTGTCCGACGACGAGCTGCGCGCGATCGTCGGCGACGCGGTGGCCGAGTCCGGCGCCAGCTCGCCCAAGGAGATGGGCAAGGTGATGGCCGCGGTGATGCCGCAGGTCAAGGGTCGCGCCGACGGCAAGCGCGTCAGCGCGGTGGTGAAGGAGTTGTTGACGGCCTAGTGCGGACGCAGCTCGAGCTCCCCAACGAGGTCGCCGCCGAGCTCGCGGGCCCCGGCGACGTCGTCATGAAGACGCTCGAGGAGCACCTCGACTGCGACGTGTTCCTGCGCGGCAACGTGCTCACGCTCGACGGCGACGAGGACGAGGTCGCCAACGGCAGCACGGTCGTGCGCGAGCTGGCCGACCTCGTGCGCCAGGGGCACGACATCGCGCCCGGCACGATCGAGGCGGTCGCGGGCGCGCTCGACCGCCACGAGAGCCCGAGCCGCATCCTCGAGGACGTCGTCTGGCGCCACCGCTCGCTGAAGGTCGCGCCCAAGACGGTCAACCAGAAGCACTACGTCGACGCCATCCGCCGCTCGACGGTCACCGTCGGCATCGGTCCCGCCGGCACCGGCAAGTCGTTCCTGGCGGTCGCGATGGCCGTCGCCGCGCTCTCGCGCCGCGAGGTCAACCGGATCGTGCTGACCCGGCCGGCGGTCGAGGCCGGCGAGCGCCTGGGCTTCCTGCCCGGCGACCTGATGGCGAAGGTCGACCCCTATCTGCGGCCGCTGTTCGACGCGCTCTACGACATGCTCGAGCCCGAGCGCGTCAACCAGTACCTCGAGCGTGGGCAGATCGAGGTCGCGCCGCTCGCCTACATGCGCGGCCGCACGCTCAACGACAGCTTCATCATCCTCGACGAGGCGCAGAACACGAGCCCCGAGCAGATGAAGATGTTCCTCACGCGGCTGGGGTTCGGCTCCAAGATGGTCGTGACCGGCGACGTCACCCAGGTCGACCTGCCGCGCGACCAGCGCTCGGGACTGCTGGTGATCGGGGACATCCTCGAGCAGGTCGAGGGGATCGAGTTCGTGCGCTTCGGCGGCGAGGACGTGGTCCGTCACAAGCTGGTGCAGCGCATCGTCGCCGCCTACGACGAGTACGCGGAGCGGCAGGCGCCCGAGTTGCGCTCGGCCCGCCGGCAACAGGCCTGATCGAACTCGAACTGATCGATGCGCCCGACGCGTTGCGGGTGCCGGCGCTGGCGGCGCTCGAGGCGGCGGGGATCGAGGACGGCCATCTCGCGGTCGCGCTCGTCGACGCCGAGGCGATCCAGGCCCTCAACCGCGAGCATCGCCGACGCGATCGGCCGACCGACGTGCTGTCCTTCCCGGTGGACGAGGCGGGCCCGCCCGTGGGCCCGCGCGAGCTGGGCGACGTGGTGATCTGCCCCGAGCACACCGAGGACATGACCGAGGCAGTCGTGCACGGCGTGCTGCACCTCTGCGGCTACGACCACGAGCTCGACGACGGCGAGATGCTGGCGCTCCAAGGCCGCGTGCTGAAAGGCTTGCAGCGATGACGCGCAGCGGCTTCGTGGCGCTCGCCGGCCGCCCCAACGCCGGCAAGTCGACGCTCGTCAACCGTCTCGTCGGCGGCAAGATCGCGATCGTCTCGGACAAGCCGCAGACCACCCGGCGCGAGGTGCGCGGCATCGCCAGCGGGCCGGACTGGCAGCTCGTGCTGGTCGACCTGCCCGGCATGCAGCGCCCGCGCGACTCGCTCACCGAGCGCATGCAGCGGCGCGTGGAGCACACGCTCGCCGACGCCGACGCGGCGCTGTTCGTCGTCAACGGCGCCGAGCGCATCGGGCCGGGCGATCGCTACATCGCGCGGACGATCGCGAAGGCGGGACTGCCCACGGTGACGGCGGTGAACAAGGTCGACGCGCTCGACCGCGCACGCACGGCGGCCGCCCTCGCGGGGACGGGCGAGCTGGGCGTCGACGGCGAGATCTTCCCGATCAGCGCCCGCACGGGCGCGGGCGTGGAGCAGTTGGTGGGCGAACTGGTCTCGCTCATGCCCGAGGGGCCGTTCCTCTATCCGCCGGAGGACAAGAGCGACCAGTCCGAGCAGGTGCTGCTGGCCGAGCTGGTCCGCGAGCAGGTGCTGCTGCGCACCCGCGAGGAGCTGCCGCACGCGGTCGAGGTCGAGGTCGACGAGCTCGAGGAGCGCGAGGACGGGTCGCTGATGGTGCGTGCCCGGGTGTGGGCCGAGACGGAGTCCCAGAAGGGCATCCTGATCGGCTCCGGCGGACGCATGATCAAGGCGATCGGCACTGCTGCCCGGCACGAGATGACGCAGGTGGCGGGCCGGCCGGTGCACCTCGACCTCACCGTGCGCGTGCGTCGGGGCTGGCGCCAAGACGACGGGCTGCTGGATCGGCTCGGGATCGACTAGGTCGATGCTCGAGCGCGTCCGACGGTTCCTGCACGCGGCCGAGGACGCAGTCTGCGACGAGGCGAGGCCGATCGAGACGGGCACCGCGCTGCTGACCCCGACGCTGCCGTTGGTCTGGTCGCTGAACGCGCTGCGCGTCGAGGATCCGCGGGCCAGCGCGCAGCAGCTCGAGGCCGAGGCCGAGCGCCTGCTCGGCTCCTACGGCCATCGGCGCCTGGTCGTCCACGACCAGGAGCTGGGTGCGCGGCTGGCGCCCGACCTGACGGCGCGTGGCTGGAACGTCGACCGACTGCTGGTGATGGTGCGCACGCGCCCGGCGCAGCGCATGGTCGCCGACGACCTGGCGGCCGAGGCCACCCGCGAACAGGGCGCCGCGGCGCTGGCGGCCTTCCGGCGCGAGCAGCCGTTCGGCTGGCAGGACGAGGCGGTGCGCCAGCTCGCCGAGATGGACGCGCGCTTCTCCTCCAGGCTCGACGCACGCGAGTTCGTCGCGCCCGCGGGCAGCCCGACAGCGGCCTGCCGGCTGTACTCGGACGGCCGCACGGCGCAGGTCGACGAGGTCGGCACGCTCGAGGCGGCGCGTGGGCGTGGGCTCGCCAGCGCGGTCGTGCTGGCGGCGGTCGCGGCCGCGCAGGCAGGCGACCACGACCTCGTCTTCCTGGTCACCAACGCCGGCGACTGGCCCCAGGATCTCTATCGGCGCCTGGGCTTCGACGACGTCGGCAGCGTCTACGAGTTCCTCAAGCTGCCGCTGGGCGCATCGCGCTAGCGCGGGGCATCGCGATAATGGGCGCCGTGGAGATCTCCTTCGACGACGGGCTCGTGCCCTGCATCGTGCAGGACGCTCGCAGCGGCGAGGTGCTGACGCTCGCCTACATGAACGAGGAAGCGCTCGGGCGCACGCGCGAGAGCGGCGAGATGTGGTTCTGGAGCCGCTCGCGGGGCGAGCTCTGGCACAAGGGGGAGACCTCGGGCAACGTGCAGCGGCTGGTGGCGCTGCGCTACGACTGCGACGCGGACGCGCTCGTGGCGCTCGTCGACCCGGCGGGGCCGGCCTGCCACACCGGCGAGCGCAGCTGCTTCTACCGCGGTCGAGATGGAGCCGGTCGCCGCCGAGGCGCTGCCGGCGCTCGAGCGCACGATCGCCGAGCGCAAGGCGTTGCCGACACCCGGCAGCTACACCGCCGAGCTGCTGGCGGAGCCGGCGCGCATCGGCGTCAAGGTCGAGGAGGAGGCCGAGGAGGTCGCGCGGGCCGCTCGCGAGGAGAGCGACGAGCGCGTGGCCGAGGAGGCCGCCGACGTGCTCTACCACCTTGCCGTGTTGCTGGCCGCGCGCGGGCTGGAGCTGGCGGACGCCTACGAGGTGCTCAATGGCCGTCGCCGCTGACGTCGGCGGGCTGCGCCTGTCGCCGAGCCTCGACGAGGTGCGCGAGCTGGCGCGCGAGCACACGCTCGTGCCGCTGCGCCACACATTCGTCGCCGACTGCGAGACGCCGGTCTCGGCCTACCTGAAGCTGCGCGGCGACGGCCCCTCGTTCCTGCTCGAGTCGGCCGAGCAGGGTCAGCAGGTCGGGCGCTGGTCGTTCCTCGGCTTCCGCCCGCGCTCGGTGATCCGGCTGATGCTCGGCGAGCACCCCGATCCCTACGGGCTCGTCGCCGAGGAGCTGGGCCGCTGGCGGATCGCGCCGCTCGACGGCCTGCCGCCGTTCGCCGGCGGCGCGGTCGGGCTGTTCGGCTACGACCTCGTGCGCAGCGCCGAGCCGAGCGTCGGCGAGCCGAATCCCGACGAGCTCGAGCATCCCCGACCTCGCGGTGATGGTCAGCGACGTGCTGCTCGCCTTCGACCACCTGCGCCACGAGGTGACGGTGCTCGCCAACGTGGTCGTCGGCGACGACGACCTCGACCAGGCCTACGAGGACGCCGCGACCGCGATCGCCGACGTGCGCGAGCGCCTGCGCGGGCCCGTACCCGTGGCGCGCGCCGGCCGGCGCGAGCCGCCCGCCTTCACGCTCGAACGTCGGCGCCGAGGGCTACGCCGCCGCCGTCGAGCGCGCCAAGGAGTACATCCGCGCCGGCGACGCCTACCAGGTCGTGCCCAGCCAGCGCTGGAGCGCCGACTGCCCGGTCGACGCCTTCTCGATCTATCGCGGGCTGCGCGCGATCAACCCCAGTCCCTACATGTACTTCCTCGACTTCGGCGACTTCGAGATCGCCGGCGCCTCGCCGGAGGTCGCTGGTCACGGTCGTCCGACCGCACGCGTCGAGCATGCGCCCGATCGCCGGCACCGCGCCGCGCACGGACTCCGCCGAGGAGGACCTCGAGCGCGGCCGGCAGCTGCTGGAGGACCCGAAGGAGCGCGCCGAGCACGTGATGCTGGTCGACCTCGGCCGCAACGACGTCGGCCGCGTCTGCGAGTACGGCAGCGTCAAGGTCGACGAGCTGATGGTGATCGAGACCTACTCGCACCTGCTGCACATCGTCTCGGCGGTCTCGGGCACGCTGCGCGAGGACGTCACGCCGATGGACGCGCTGCGCGCCTCGCTGCCGGCCGGCACGCTCTCGGGCGCGCCGAAGATCCGCGCGATGCAGATCATCGACGAGCTCGAGACCGTCAAGCGCGGCGCCTACGGCGGCGCGGTCGGCTACCTCTCCTACACCGGCGACCTCGACACCGCGATCTTCATCCGCTCGGCGGTGGTCAAGGACGGGCGCGTGCACGTGCAGGCCGGCGGCGGGATCGTGGTCGCGGACTCCGACCCGGCCACCGAGGCGCGCGAGACCGAGGTCAAGGCCGGCGCGGTGATGGACGCGATGCGGCTGGCCTGCGCGCAGGAGGACTGGGCCTGATGCGCGTGCTGGTCGTCGACAACTACGACTCGTTCACCTACAACCTCGTCCAGTACCTGGGCGAGCTGGGGGCCGAGCTGGACGTGGTGCGCAACGACGTCGAGGAGCTGCTCGAGCGCCAGCCCGGACCGGGTGATCGTCTCGCCCGGGCCGTGCACGCCGGCGCGAGGCGGGCGTGTCCGTGCGAGGCGATCCGACAGCTTCGCCGAGGCCGGGGCGCCGGTGCTCGGCGTCTGCCTCGGTCACCAGGCGCTGGCGACGGCCTTCGGCGGCACGGTCGTGCGCGGCGAGCCGGTGCACGGCAAGACCGCCGAGGTCGAGCACGACGGCAGGACGATCTTCGCCGGCCTCGAATCTCCGCTCGTGGCCGGTCGCTACCACTCGCTGATCGTCGATCCGGCAGCTGCCCGACGCGCTCGAGGTCTCCGCGCGCACGGGCGACGTGATCATGGGCCTGCGCCACACGCGAGCTGCCCGCCGAGGGCGTGCAGTTCCATCCCGAGTCGGTGCTGACCGGCGACGGCAAGGCGCTGCTCGCGCAACTTCCTCGATGCCTGAGCCGACGCTGACCGCCGCGATCGACCGCGTCGCCGCCGGCGAGGACCTGAGCGCCGACGAGGCCGCCGCGGTGCTCGCGGTGATCATGGACGGCGCCGCGTCGGAGGCGCAGACCGCCGCCTTCCTGATCGCGCTGCGCACGAAGGGCGAGACCGTCGCCGAGATCGCCGGCCTGGCGCGCACGATGCGCGAGCTTCGCGGTGCCGGTCGAGGTCGACGGGGTGCTGGTGGACACCGCCGGCACCGGCGGCGGGCGGCCGACCTTCAACGTCTCGACCACGGCCGCGCTGGTGGCGGCCGGCGCAGGCTGCCGCATGGCCAAGCACGGCAACCGCTCGGCCACCAGCCAGTGCGGCTCGGCCGACGTGCTCGAGGCGCTCGGCGCGGCGATCGAGCTGCCGACCCGAGGCGATCGCGACCTGCATCGAGGAGATCGGCTTCGGCTTCATGTTCGCGCCGCTGCACCACCAGGCGACGCGCTACGTCGTGCCGGTGCGCAAGGAGCTGGCGGTGCGCACGATCTTCAACTTCCTCGGCCCGCTGACCAACCCCGCCGGCGCGCGCCGGCAGGTGATCGGCGTCTCCGACGGCCGCTACCTGGAGACGATCGCCGCCGCGCTGCGGGAGCTCGGCACCGAGAGCGCATTGGTAGTGTCGAGCGCCGATGGACTCGACGAGCTGTCGGCCTCGGGAGCGACCCGCGTGGTGGAGCTGAGGGACGGGCGACCTCGAGCAGTACGAGCTGACCCCGGAGGAGGTCGGAGTCGAAGCCGGCCGCCGACGGCGCGGTCGGCGCCGGCACGCCGGACGAGAACGCTGCGGTGCTGCGGCGCGTGCTGGACGGCGCGCCGGGCACCGAGCGCTCGCTGACGGTGCTGAACGCCGGCGCCGCGATCTACGTCGGCGGGGCGGCGGCGTCGCTCGAGCAGGCGGCGTGCGGCAGGCGGAGCAGGCGATCGACTCCGGCGCTGCGCTCGACGTGCTTGGAGCGCTACGTGGCGCGCTCTGCGCGAGCTGGCCGGAGGTCGCGACATGAGCATTCGTCTCGACGACCTCGTGCAGGCGACCCGCGAGGCGCTCGAGCGGCGCAAGGCCGAGCGGCCGCTCGCCGAGCTCGAGCGGGCGCTGGGCGAGCGCGCGGAGGGACGCCCGTTCGCCGAGGCGCTGTCGCGCCCCGGCACGTCGCTGATCGCCGAGCACAAGCGACGCTCGCCCTCGGCCGGCACGATCCGCGAGGGCGCGACGTGCGGCGAGATCGTGCGCGCCTACGAGCGCGGCGGTGCCGCGGCGGTCTCGGTGCTGACCGAGGAGGCACACTTCGGCGGCTCGCTCGCCGACCTGCGCGAGGCGCGCGCCGCGACCGAGCTGCCGCTGCTGCGCAAGGACTTCACCGTCGACCCCTACCAGCTCTACGAGGCCAAGGCCGCGGGCGCGGACGCGGTGCTGCTGGTCGTCGGCTCGGTGCGCGAACGCGAGCTGGCCGAGCTCTACCGCATCGCCCGCGAGCTCGACCTCGACGCGATCGTCGAGATCCACCGCGACGAGGAGCTCGAGGTGGCGCTCGAGCTCGACGCCGACGTGATCGGCATCAACAACCGCGACCTCGAGGACTTCAGCGTCGACATCGACCGCACCTTCGACCTGCTCGCCGACGTGCCGGCCGGCAAGGTCGTGGTGTCCGAGTCCGGGCATCCACCACCGCGCGCAGATCGAGCAGCTCGAGGGGGTCGGCGTGGACGCCGTGCTGGTCGGCGAGGTGCTGATGCGCGCGCCCGATCCGGAGTCCGCGGTGCGCGAGCTGACGCGTTCGGAGGAGCCGACGCAGGCCTAGCCGATCGAACTCCGTGGGCCGGCCGGCTGCGTATCCCTACCATGGGAGCAGATGTCGACGGTTCCTGAGCTCGACCCGCCGGCGGTCGCCGAGCTTGGCGCTCGGCTGCGCAAGAACGTCGCGCAGGCGGTGAAGGCGCCGGACGCGGTCACGCGCGACGTGGTCGTCGCGCTGGTGGCCGAGGGCCACGTGCTGATCGAGGACTACCCGGGCGTCGGCAAGACGGCGCTGGCGCGCGCGCTCGCACGCTCGGTCGACGCCGAGTACGCGCGCATCCAGTGCACCGCCGACCTGCTGCCGGCCGACGTGGTCGGCACCAACGTCTACAACCAGCGCGAGGCGCGCTTCGAGTTCCGGCCCGGCCCGGTGTTCGCGAACGTCGTGCTCGTCGACGAGATCAACCGCGCCTCGCCGAAGACGCAGTCCGGCCTGCTCGAGTGCATGCAGGAGCGGCCACGTCACCGTCGACAAGCACACGCACGAGCTGGCGCGGCCGTTCCTCGTGCTCGCGACGCAGAACCCGATCGAGTACGAGGGCACCTACCCGCTGCCCGGAGGCGCAGCTCGACCGCTTCATGGTGCGCGTCTCGCTCGGCTATCCGAGCGCGGAGGCCGAGACCGACATGCTCGCCCAGCACGCCGGGCACGACCGCGTGCTCGACCTGCAGCCGGTTGCCGACGTGGCCGAGGTGCTCGCGGCGCAGGTCGCCGCGGCGCAGGTGCACGGCAGCGAGGCGCTGCGCCGCTACATCGTCGCGATCCTCGAGGCGACGCGCGCGGACCCCGCGTCGAGCTCGGCGCCAGCCCGCGCGCCGGCCTGATGCTGTTCCGCGCGGCCAAGGCGCTGGCCGCCCTCGACGCCCGCGACCACGCCCTGCCCGACGACGTGCAGGCGCTCGCGCCGACAGTGCTCTCGCACCGGCTCGTGCTCGCGCCCGAGGCCGCCGGCGAAGGGCGCGAGGCCGTCGTGCGCGACGCGCTCGAGCGCGTCCCCGCGCTCTGAGGCTCGCGATGCCGCTGCGCGCCCTCGCCACCGCGCTGCTGGGGGCGGGGCTGTGCCTGGCCGCGCGGCACCTTCGACTCGCCGTCGCTGTACGTGCCCGGGCGTGGCGCTGCTGGTCGCTCGGGCGTCGTCGCCGCCGTCTGGGTCGAGCTGGCCGCGCGCGGCGCGCGCCTGATCCGCCACCCGGGACCGCACACGGTCGTCGAGGAGGAGCCCTACCCGTTGCGGGTCGAGCTGCGGTCGGGGGCGCTGCCGCCGCCCGGCGGCGAGCTGATCGAGCCGCTGCTCGACCGCTCGATGCCGATCGCCGGTCGCTGGGAGCAGCGGCTGCGCATCGACGTGCGCTTCGCCCGCCGCGGGCTGCGCCGGCTCGAGCCGGGCGTGCTCGCGATCCGCGACCCGCTGCGTTTGCACGAGCGGCGCGTGACGGGCGGCGCAGGGGGGAGAGGTGCTCGTGCTGCCGCGCGTCGAGCCGGTGCTCGCGCCCGGCGGGCGACGGCGCCGGCGGCGGGCGTCGCGGGCGGCGGCGGGGACGGCGAGCTCGGCATCAGCGGCCGCCGGCTCGACGCGGCCACCGCCGAGCTCGAGATCGACGGCCTGCGGCCCTACCGCGAGGGCGCGCCGGCCTCGCGCATCCACTGGCCGACCGTCGCGCGCACCGGCGCGATGATGGAGCGGCGGCTGGTCGCCGACCTCGACGCGGCGCCGCTGATCGTGCTCGACGCCAGCGCGCCCGCCAGCGAGGAGGCGCTCGACAAGGCCGTGCGCGCGGCCGCCTCGCTGTGCGTGCACCTCGCCCACGAGGGCGGCTGCGCGCTGCTGCTGCCGGGCGAGCGCCGACCGGTCGACGTCGGCCACGACCTCGGCGCCTGGCCGGCGCTGCACGCGCGCCTGGCCGTGGTCGAGGCCGGCGGGCGCCGCCGGGCGGCGCCCTGCTGCCGCGCGCCGGCTCGGTGCTGTGGGTCACCGGCGCCGACCTCTCCCGCGCCCCGACGAGCGCTCAAGCACCTGCCGGCCGCCGCCCGCTACGTCGTCTCGCCGGCGCCGCTGCCGCACGGCGCGGCCCGCCTTCACCGTCGCCGGCTGCACCGGCCAGGCGCGTCGACCGCGCCGGGCAACGCCGGTCGGGCGGAAGGACGGCGGCAGCATGAGTCGCCGACCGTTCCGCGGCCGGCCCCTGCGCGGTGCGACGACCGCCGGCGCCGGCGCTGCTCCGGCTCCTGCCGCGGCGGCCGCGCAGCGGCGCGATCCGCTGCCGCTGCGCCTCGCCGCCTTCGCCGCGCTCGCCCTCTTCGGCGCCGCCCACTGGCAGACGCTCGTCGCCGATCCCTCGACCGGCCGCACGCTGCTGGTCGTCGCGGTCGCCACCGCCGGCGGGGCGCTGCTCGCTCTGCTCGGGCGACTGGCCGCCGCGCCTGCGCGCCGCTGCGACTGGGCGCTCGCTCCTGGCGTGCACCCGCGCGAGCGGTCGCACTGATCGAGGGTCGGCGCGGGCGCTGGCTCGTGCGCGCGGCGGCGGCGCTGATCGCCCTCGCGACGCTGCGTGCTCGGGCCTGGTCGCCGCCGGCCTCCCGGCGAAGCTGCTGCTGCCCGAGCAACTGGGCGGAGCTGGCCGACGGGCTCGATCGCGGCCTCGCCGGAGCGCAGGTCGTCGACTGGCCCTACGGCGGCACCGACGAGTGGATCCGGCTGGCGATCCTGCTCGGCGCGCCGCTGCTGGCCTCGATCGCCGCCGTCTGCGCGTTCTGCGCCCGTGCGTCGCGGCGCCGGACTGCTGCGTGGCGTCGCGCTGTTCACGCTGCTGGTGCTCTACGGGCTGCCGGCGACCGAGCACGAGCTCGGCGCGCCGCTGCTGCGCGGGCTGGTGCTGCTGCTGCTCGTGGCGGCCTGGCTGTGGCTGCCGCGGCTGCCGCCGTCGCGACGCGACCGTCGCGGCGATCGTCGTGCTGGCCGTCGGCGTGGTCTCGCTGCCGGCTGCGGCGGCGCTCGACGCCGACAAGGCCTGGTGGGACTACGGCGGGCTGACCTGGTTCGGCGACGGCAAGCGGATCACGTTCGACTGGACCCACAGCTACGGCCCGCTCGACTGGCCGCGCGACGGCACGACGCTGCTGTACGTCAAGTCGGACCGCCCGCACTACTGGAAGGCCGAGACGCTCGACCTCTTCGACGGCTTCCGCTGGGCGCGCTCGCCGGGCCAGGACAACGTCAGCGTCGGCGCCGAGCTGCCGCTGCAGCGCCCGGACGGCAACGGCCGCTGGGACTACTACGAGGTCAACCCGCGCTGGAACATGCGCGCCCGCTTCACCGTCCGCTCGCTCTCGACCGACCTGATCGTCGGCGCCGGCGTGACGTACATGGTCGACGGCGTCGAGCGCACGCTCGAGCAGCGGCGACGGCACGATGCGTCGCGCGCGAGCCGTTGCGACAAGGGCGACAGCTACGAGATCGGCGCCTACGCTCCCGACCCGAGCGCCGCCCAGATGCGCGGCGCCCCCGACGGGCTATCCCGGCAGCCTCGCGCGCTACACGCAGATCTCGCTGCCGGCGCCGGGCGAGAGCGCGCTCGACGACGACCCGCAGGACAGCGACGCGGCGCGCTGGCGGCGAAGCTGACCGACCGCCCGCTCGCCAGCGTGCCGCTGCGGAGCTCCGGCTACGAGCGACTCCGGCCTCGTCGGCGCGCCAGCTGCGCGCTCGTCGCCTACGCGCGCGGTCTACGACGCTCGCGCGCCGCCTCACCGGCGGCCAGCGACAGCCCTACGACGCCGTCAAGGCGGTCGAGAACCACCTCCAGACGCAACTACACCTACAGCGAGCGCCCGCCGAGCCAGCGAGTACCCGCTCGCACGCGTTCCTGTTCGAGGACAGGATCGGCTACTGCCAGCAGTTCTCCGGCGCGATGGCGCTGATGCTGCGCATGGCGGGCATCCCGGCGCGCGTCGCCTCGGGCTTCTCGCCCGGCTCGTACAACAAGGACAGCGGCGAGTACCGCGTGCGCGACCTCGACGCCCACTCGTGGGTCGAGGTCTACTTCACCGGCATCGGCTGGGTGCCGTTCGATCCGACGCCCTCGGCCGCTCCCGCCGAGTCGCAGTCCAACGGCGATCGCGGCCACGAGCGCGGCGCGCGGCGACGCCGGCGAGGTGCGTGCACAGCGCGACGGCGCGGCGCCGCGGCCTCCGAGCGCGGCACGGACACCGGCGCGGCCGGCGCCGCGGCGACGGCGGCGGCGGCGGGCTGCTGCTGGCTGCTGCCTGCCGGTCGCTGGCGCTGGCGGCCGCCGGCGCTGCTGCTGGCGCGCCGCGTGCGCCGCCGCGCACGCTCGACGCCCGAGCAGCGCGCCGACGCGCAGCTGCGCGAGCTGCGGCGCGCGCTCGAGCGGCTGGGCTGGGAGGTGCCGGCCGACGACGACGCTGCTCGAGCTCGAGCGGCGGCTCGGCCGCAGCGCCGGGCCCGGCCGCCGCGCGCTACGTCGCCGCGCTGCGGGCGCACCGCTACGATCCGCGCGCGCCGGCGGCGCCCGAGCCGGGCCGAGCGCCGCGCGCTGCGGCGCGACGCTGGCCGCGCGGCGGCGGGCGCGAGGGCGCGGCTGCGCGGCCTGCTCGCGCTGCCGCCCGGCGGTCCGCGACCGGCCTGAGCCGGTTTTACGCCGCTCTAAGGTTGTCGCCGTAGAACAGAGTGCATGAACAGGACGCTCCAGAGCCCACACGAAGCCGCGCCACGCTCTCGACCTTCTTCGCTGCCGTGCTCGGCGGGCTGGTCGTGTTGGTGGCTGGCGCGGCGCTGATCGCGACCGACGTGATCGACACCGGGCAGGACAAGACGGTGGTCGCAACGCTCGGTCACCCAGCCCGCCGTCGACTCCTCGGCCGAGGCCGACGGGCACGGTCGCACCGTCCAGGACATCTACAAGCAGGAGGGCGAGGGCGTCGTCTTCATCCAGGCGGACGGCGTCAGCGAGGGCAGCGAACCTGTTCGGCGAGCAGCAGCAGGGCACGCGCCACCGGCTCCGGGTTCCTGGTCGACGAGCGACGGCACGATCCTCACCAACGCGCACGTGGTCGAGGGCGCCGAGCAGCGTCTCGGTCAGGTTCGACGAGGACGGCGACTCGATCGACGGCCGAGGTCAAGGGCACCGACACCAGCACCGATCTCGCGGTGCTGAAGATCGATCCCGACAAGGCCAAGGGCGAGCCGCTGCCGCTGGGCAGAGTCCTCGAAGCGCACAGGTCGGCGACCCGGTGATCGCGATCGGCAACCCGTATCGGCTTCACGCGCACGGTCACGACCGGCATCGTCTCGGCGCTGGCGCGCCAGATCCAGGCGCCCAACGGCTTCACGATCGACGACGTGATCCAGACCGACGCCTCGATCAACCCGGGCAACTCGGGCGGCCCGCTGCTCGACTCGCTCGGTCGCGTGATCGGCATCAACTCGCAGATCGCGACCGGCGGCTCGGGCTCGGGCTCGGTCGGCATCGGCTTCGCGATCCCGATCGACACGGTCAAGAAGAAGCTGCCGCAGCTGAAGTCCAGCGGCAAGGTCGAGCACGCCTACCTGGGCGTCACGATGGCCGACGTCGACGGCCAGCTCGCCCAGGACCTCAACCTCCCGGTCGACGAGGGCGCGCTGATCCAGGAGGCCAAGGAGGACGGCCCGGCGGCCGAGGCGGGCCTGCGCGGCGGACGCACGCAGACCGCGGACGGCCTGTTCATCGGCGGCGACCTGATCGTCTCCGTGGACGGCAAGCCGACCAAGGACTCGCAGGCGGTCTCGAACGCCGTGGCCGCCAAGAAGCCCGGTGACACGGTCGAGATCGAGTACTACCGCGGCGACGACAAGCGCAGCGTCGAGGTGAAGCTCGGCGAGCGGCCGTCGAGTCTCGAGGGTTCGAGCTCGTCGCAGGGCGGCGGATCGGAAGCAGTCGCCCGAGGACCAGGGCGACGCGCCGTTCCCGCTGCCCTAGCGACGTGCGACCATGGGTCGCGTGACCAAGGTCAAGATCTGCGGCATCACCGACCCGGCGGACGCGCGCCGGGCCGTCGAGCAGGGCGCCTGGGCGCTGGGGATGGTCTTCTGGCCCCAGAGCCCACGCGCCTGCGCGCTCGACGTGGCCGAGGCAGATCGGCGCCGAGCAGCGCCGCCGCGCCGAGC
The DNA here is from genome assembly GCA_963846505.1 of uncultured Thermoleophilaceae bacterium. Classification (GTDB taxonomy): domain Bacteria; phylum Actinomycetota; class Thermoleophilia; order Solirubrobacterales; family Thermoleophilaceae; genus JACVRW01. Next base: position 355,685 of record CAWJWD010000007.1, read on the forward strand.
TGGTCGGCGTGTTCGTCAACGCCACGCTCGACGAGGTCGCGCAGACGGCGGATCGGGTCGGGCTCTCGATCCTGCAGCTGCACGGCGACGAGGGCCCCTCGTACTGCCAGCGAAGCCGCGCGCCGCACCGGCTGCCGCGTGATGAAGGCCGCGCGCGTGCACAGCGCCGCGCAGGTACGCGCGCTGCAGCCCTTCCACACCGACCTCCACCTGCTCGACGCCTACTCGCCGCGCACGCCTGGCGGCACCGGGGAGAGCTTCGACTGGACACTCGCGCAGCTGCATCCCCGCAAGCCGCCGATAGTGCTCTCCGGCGGGCTGACGCCGGACAACGTCGGCACGGCGATCGCCGCCGCACGGCCGTTCGCGGTCGACACCGCGAGCGGGACCGAGGTCGGCGCCCGGCGTCAAGGATCCCGCCAAGCTGACCGCCTTCTTCGGTGCCGTGGCCGCCGCCGACGAGCTCGCAGCGCACTCGACCGCCGCATGAGCTCGCCACCGCTCGAGCGCCGCTTCGGCCCCTACGGCGGCCGCTACGTCCCCGAGACGCTGATCCCCGCGCTCGACGAGCTCGAGGCGGCCTGGCTCGAAGCGCGCGACGATCCCGCTTTCACCGCCGAGCTCGACGGTCTGCTGCGCGACTACGTCGGCCGCCCGACGCCGCTCTACCGCGCTCGTCGCCTGTCGGAGGTCGCCGGCAGCGAGATCTGGCTCAAGCGCGAGGACCTCACCCACACCGGCTCGCACAAGATCAACAACGCGCTCGGTCAGGCGCTGCTGGCCAAGCGGATGGGCAAGCCGCGCGTGATCGCGGAGACGGGCGCCGGCCAGCACGGGGTCGCCTCGGCGACCGCCTGCGCGCTGCTGGGACTCGAGTGCATCGTCTACATGGGCACCGAGGACATGCGCCGCCAGCGGCCGAACGTGCAGCGCATGGAGCTGCTCGGCGCGCGCGTGGCGGGCGTGGACGCGGGCGCGCGCACGCTCAAGGAGGCGGTCTCGGCTGCGATCCGCGACTGGGTCGCGAACGTCGCGGACACCCACTACATCATCGGCTCGGCGGTCGGTCCGGCGCCCTACCCGGCGCTCGTGCGCGACCTGCAGCGGCGCATCGGCGACGAGGCGCGCGCCCAGCTGCTCGAGGCCGCCGGGCGGCTGCCCGACCGCGTGATCGCCTGCGTCGGCGGCGGCTCGAACTCGATCGGCAGCTTCGTGCCGTTCGTCGGCGACGACGGCGTCGAGCTGATCGGCGTCGAGGCGGCGGGGGAGGGGCTCTCGACCCAGCGCCACTCGGCACCGCTGACGACCGGCGCGCGCGGCGTCCTGCACGGCGCGCTGTCGGCGGTGCTGCAGGACGAGGAGGGCCAGATCCTCGAGGCGCACTCGATCTCCGCCGGCCTCGACTATCCCGGCTCCGGGCCCGAGCACGCCTACCTGCGCGACACCGGTCGCGTGCGCTACGTCGCGGTCGAGGACGGCGCGGCGCTCGCCGCCTTCCGGCGCGTGGCGGAGCTCGAGGGGATCCTGCCGGCGCTGGAGCCCTCGCACGCGATCGCCTGGCTGCTCGCCAACCCGGCTGCGGGCGGCCTCGACCTGGTCACCCTCTCCGGCCGCGGCGACAAGGATCTCGCCGAGGTGCTCGGTCTGGCCGGAGAGTCGGCGTGACCGTCACGGCGACCGGCAGCGAGCGGATCGCGAACGCGTTCGCCTCGCACGGCAAGCGCGCTGCGCTGATGCCGTACCTGATGGGCGGCTACCCGTCGCTGGAGGTGTCGACCGAGGCCGGCCTGGCGGCCGTCGACGCGGGCGCGGACCTGATCGAGCTCGGCGTGCCGTTCTCCGATCCGCTCGCCGACGGGCCGGTGATCCATGCCGCGGCGGTCGAGGCGCTGCGAGCCGGCGTCACGCCGCACGGGGTGCTGCGCGTCTGCGAGCGCCTGTCGGCGCGCGTGCCGGTGGTGCTGATGGTGTACGCCAACACCGTGCTGGCGGCCGGGCCGGAGGCCTTCGCGCTGCGTGCGGCAGCGGCCGGCGCAGCGGGGCTGATCGTGCCCGACCTGCCCTACGACGAGGCCGACGAGCTGCGCGCCGCCTGCGACCAGGAGGGCCTGGCGCTGGTGCCGCTGGTGGCGCCGACCACGCTTGACGATCGCATCGCCGCGATCGGCGCCGACGCACGCGGCTTCGTCTACACGGTCTCGTTGACCGGCACGACCGGCGAGCGCAGCGCGCTGCCGGCAGGGCTGGAGCAGACCGTGGCGCGCGTGCGCGCGTCGACGAGCGTTCCGGTCGCCGTCGGCTTCGGCATCTCGACGCCCGAGCAGGCCGGCGCGGTGGGGGAGCTGGCCGACGGCGTGATCGTCGGCAGCCGCATCGTGCGAGCCGCGGGCGACGAGGGCGCGGCCGGGGTCGGTCGCGTCGTCGCGGCACTTGCCGACGGCCTGCGCTGAGCACCGATCCCTGCGCCTCGCCGCCCCGAGGCCCTTGCGTATTCGAATAATTGTGGAACAATTCCACACGTGTCTCGACTGCAGGTCATCCTCGCGGCCGTCTGCTTCGGCACCACCGGCACCGCCCAGGCGCTGGGCCCGGCGATCGAGCCGGCCGTGGTCGGCTCGGCGCGCATCGTCGTCGGCGCCGTCCTGCTCGCGGCGGTCGCCCTTGCCATGCGCAGCAGCTTCGCCGGCCTCGTGGCTCGCGGACGCGGCCCGCTGCTGCTGGGCGGCAGCTGCGTCGCGGCCTACCAGCTGACCTTCTTCGCCGCGGTCGCCGAGACCGGCGTCGCCGTCGGCACGGTCGTCGCGATCGGCTCGGCGCCCGCGTTCACCGGCCTCTTCGACCGTCTCAGCGGCGGTGATCGCCTCGGCGGCCGCTGGGCGGCGGCGACGGCGCTCGCCTGCGCCGGCGTCGCGCTGCTGATGCTCGGCGGCGGCGCGGGAGCCGAGATCGCACCCGGCGGGGTGGCGCTGGCCGCGCTCGCGGGCGCCGGCTACGCCGCCTACGCGGTGGCCAGCAAGCGCCTGCTCGACGCCGGCCACGCGCCCGAGTCGGCGATGGCCGGCGTCTTCGGCATCGGCGCCCTGCTGGTCGCGCCGCTGCTGCTGGTCATGCCGACGGGCGAGCTGCCGAGCTGGGGCGGCGTGGCGCTCGCGCTCTACCTCGGCCTGGTGCCGACCGCGCTCGCCTACGTGCTCTTCGCCCGCGGTCTGCGCCACATCCCCGCGGGTGAGACCGCGACGCTGACCTTGGCCGAACCGCTCACCGCCGCGCTGCTCGGCGTGGTCGCGCTCGGCGAACGTCCGGGTCCGCTGGCGCTGCTCGGCGCCGCGCTGGTGCTCTCGGGCCTGTTGCTGGTCGCGCTGCGCCCGGCGCCGGCCCGGGCGGCGGCGGCACGCCTGGAGCCGATCGGGGCGGGGGCGCGGTGAACGCCGGCCGCTGGCGCGCGCCCGTCCCGCGACCGATACTTCCCCCCGCATGACCGCCTCCCGGATCGAGCTCGGTCGCGTCTCGACCGTCGACGCACTCGTCGGCGCGCTGCGCGCGCGCATCCTCGAGGGCGACCTGGAGCCCGGCGAACGCCTGCGCGAGCGCGAGCTCACCGAGGCCTACGGCGTCGCCCGCCACTCGGTGCGCGCGGCGCTGCGCTCGCTCGCGGCCGACGGGCTCGTGCGCATCGAGCCCAACCGTGGCGCGAGCGTCGCGCTGCTCGACGACGCCGAGACGCTCGGCCTCTACGAGCTGCGCGCCGCGCTCGAGCTGGAGGCGGCGCGGCTGGCGCTCGAGCGCCACGACGGTCGGCTGCCCGACGAGCTGCGCGAGGCGGCCGCAGAGCTGCGCGACGTCTGCGAGCGGCCGCGGCCAGCCTGGGGCGACGTCGCCGTCGCGCACAACGAGGTCCACCTCGCGCTCGTGCGCGCGGCGCGCAGCGAGCGGATCGAGCGCGCCTACGCCGCGCTCTCCGGCGAGCTGCTGCTGCTCCTGCGCCAGCTCAGGCCGCACTGGACGCTCGCGCGCATGGCCGACGACCACGAACGCCTGGTCGAGGAGCTCGAGCGTCGCGGCCCGGACGCCCTGCGCGAGCATCTGCGCGACTCGACGCGGGCGGTCACGGGCATCGATCCAGACTGATGCCCGCGGCGGTTGCACCCCTCCCATTGGTAGGCTGACCGCCCGTGACAGAGGCGGTCGACACCCACGCGGAACCTGCCGCGCCGGCGAGCGCAGAGCAGGTCGTGCGCTCGGTCTTCGAGAATCTCGACCGCCACGACGTCGACGCGATGGTCGCGCTCTACGCCACCGACGTGCTCGAGGACATCGTCGCCCACGGCGTCCTGCGCGGTCGCGAGGAGGTGCGGGCGTTCTTCGCCAAGCTGGTCGCGGCCGTCCCGGACCTGCACGCCTCGGCCACGCGGATCGTCACGGCCGGTGGCCGCGAGGTGGTCGCCGAGTGGCGCATGGGCGGCACCTTCGGCGGCGGCTCGTTCGACGGCATCGACGCGACCGGCAAGCAGGTCGACATGCGCGGCCTCGACCTGTTCGAGGTCGAGGACGGGCAGATCGTCGCCAACACCGCCTACTACGACGGGCTCGAGTTCGCCCGCCAGATCGGCATGATGCCCGGGCGCGCCTCGAGCGCGGAGCGGGCGATGAAGAGCGCCTTCAACGGCACCACCAAGGTGCGCCGCATGATCGACGAAAGGATGGGTTCCTAGCGATGGCAGTCTTCGTCGCCTTCACCGTCGGCTGCGTGTTCTGGATCGTGGCCTGGTCGTTCGGGATCAAGTCCTTCGACGCCTTCCTCGTCACGATCGCGATCACGCTGGCCGCCGCCTCGGTGCGGCTCTACAAGCCGCTGCTCGACAAGGCGCTGGGCCGCGAGCCCGAGCCGAGCCCCGAGCCGCCCGCCTTCTAGGCCCGAGCTGTCGGCCCGCTGGGTCCGGCTGCCTGCCCTCGGGTCGCGCTGCTAGCCGAAGAACGGCTCGGCCGCGTCGTACTCCTCCGGCGGCACCGTGCGCAGGCTGGCGACCGCCTCGGCGAGCGGCACCAGCTCGATCTTCGTGCCGCGCAGCGCCGGCATCGTGCCCCAGTTGCCGTCGTTGGCGGCGTCGATCGCAGCCAACCCGAGCCGCGTGGCGAGCACGCGGTCGAAGGCGGTCGGCGTGCCGCCGCGCTGGACGTGGCCGAGCACGGTCGCGCGCGTCTCGTAGCCGGTGCGGGCCTCGATCTCGCGTTCGAGCGCCTGGCCGATGCCCCCGAGCCGCTCGTGGCCGAACTCGTCGGCGGCGCCGTCGCCGATCGTCTCCATCGTGCCCTCCTTCGGCAGCGCGCCCTCGGCCACGACGACGATCGAGAAGTAGCGTCCGCGCGCGTGCCGGCGCTGGATCAGCTTGCAGACCTCGTCGATGTCGAACGGCCGCTCGGGGATCAGGATCACGTCGGCGCCGCCGGCCAGGCCGGAGTGCAGCGCGATCCAGCCCGCGTGGCGGCCCATCACCTCGACCACCATCACGCGGTTGTGGCTCTCGGCGGTCGTGTGCAGGCGGTCGATCGCCTCGGTCGCGACGTGGACGGCGGTGTCGAAGCCGAAGGTCATGTCGGTGCCGCCGAGGTCGTTGTCGATCGTCTTCGGCACGCCGAGCACCGGCAGCCCGTGCTCGTCGTGCAGCTTGGCGGCGGCGCCGAGCGTGTCCTCGCCGCCGATCGCGATCAGCCCGTTGAGGTGCAGGCCGCGCATCGTCTCGGCGATCGTGCCCGGTCCGTCCTCGCGCTTGAAGGGGTTGGTGCGCGAGCTGGCGAGGATCGTGCCGCCGCGCGGCAGGATGCCGCGCGTGCTCTCGACGGTCAGCTCCTCGAAATGGTTCTCGAGCGGCCCGCGCCAGCCGTCGCGAAAGCCGACGATCGCGTGACCGTGGATGTCGATGCCCTTGCGGACGATGGCGCGGATGACCGCGTTGAGGCCCGGGCAATCGCCTCCGCCGGTGAGAACGCCGATGCGCACCGCGGTGACGATACCGGCGTCGTCAGAATGGCTCGCTCGTGATCGGTGGCAGGACAACCGCGCTGCTCGCGCTCGGCGCGATCGTGCTCGGCGGCTGCGTCGGCGACGGCGAGCCGGAGTCGAGCCGCGTCAGCGGCTCGACGGCGACCGTCTACTCGAGCCTGCCGCGCCACGGCGTCTCCGCGCCGGCAGCGGCCGCGGTCGCCGCCGGCGAGCGGCTGGCGCTCGACCAGGCCGGCGGGCGCATGGCCGGCAAGCGGGTGCGCCTCGTGCAGCTCGACGCGACCGAGCCCGACGACCTGATCTGGGACCCGGCGCTCGTCAGCGCCAACGCCGACCGGGCCGCGGACGATCCCACCACGATCGCCTACATCGGCGAGCTCGACTACGGCGGCAGCGCCGTCTCGGTGCCGATCACCAACGACGCGGGCATCCTGCAGGTCTCGCCGGGGGACGGCCTCACGAGCCTCACGCGCACGCCCCCCGGCCGGCCGCGCGCCGGACCGGAGCGCTACTACCCGAGCGACGAGCGCAGCTTCGTGCGCCTGCTGCCGACCGACCTGCTGCAGGCCGAGACGCTGCTGGCACGTCTGCGCGCCGCGGGCAGCCGGCGCCTGGCCGTGCTCTGGGATCCCGACATCTACGGTCGCGAGCTGGGCGCCGAGCTGGCGGCGCGGGCGCGTCGCGACGGGCCGACGCTGGTCGCCACCGAGGAGTACGACGGCGAGGTCGAGGACATCCCCGACCTCGTGCGCTCGGTCGTCGAGGCCAAGCCGGACGCGATCGCCTACGCCGGCATCGCCGGTCCCGGCACCGGCCGGCTGCTGGCGGCGATCGACCGCGGATTGCCGGGCGTGTCGGTCTACGCGACGGCCGGCATCCTGGCCCGCGACCCCGCCTTCCCGTTCCCGGTGGCGCCCGAGCGGGTCGAGGCCCTCGGCGCCGTGGCGCCGGCCTCGCGCATGCCGCGTGACGGACGCCGGGTGCTGCGCACGATCGTCCGCCGCGAGGGTCCCGCGCTCGCTCGCCCCGAGGCCCTCTACGGCTACGAGGCGATGCAGCTGGTGCTCGACGCGCTGCGGGACGCCGGCGCCGACCGACGCGCCGTGAGGCGTGCGGGGCTGAAGGTGCGCACGCGGGACTCGGTCATCGGCAGCTACGAGGTCCGGGGGACGGGGGACGTCAGCTCGGACTCGTTCGCCGTCCATGCGTTGCGTGGAGGGCGCTTCGCCTTCGAGGGCATGGTCCGATGAGCGAGCGCCACCGGCGCTGACGATCGTCCAAATAGCAGGAGGAATGGCGGTTTTCGACGGCTGTGGCCTGGGTACGGTCGCAGGCGCCGGATCACGAGGCGGAGCTTGCTCCGACGGCCCGCGTTAAGCGGAGATAGAGCTTTGCTCCAGCCGTTGTCAGCAATCCGAAGTTGCGCCTAGGATGCGCGCAAGGTTGGAGTTGGAGCCATTTCTAGGAGGGACATTTTGCGAGTACGTTGGCTGGCATTGCTCAGCTGCCTTCTCGGCGCCCTTGCCCTAGGCATCAGTGCCTGCGGCAGCGACGACGACGACAGCGGCTCGAGCGACAGCGGAGGCTCCGGGGCAAGCACGGTAGACGTCTACTCGAGCTTGCCGCTGCAGGGCGCTTCGCGGCCCCAGACCACTGCCATGGTCAACGGCATCAAGCTGGCGCTCGAGCAGGCCGGCAACAAGGCCGGTGACTTGAAGGTCAAGTACACCTCGCTCGACGACTCGACCGCCCAGGCGGGCGCGTGGACGCCGGAGGCCACGTCCGCGAATGCGCGCAAGGTCGCGCAGGACGACGCGGCCGTCGCATACATCGGCGAGTTCAACTCGGGGGCGAGCGCGATCTCGATCCCGATCCTGAACGAGGTGCCGATCGCCCAGATCAGCCCGGCGAACACGGCGGTCGGACTCACGACCGACGAGGCCGGCGCCGACAAGGGCGAGCCGGACAAGTACTACCCGACCGGCGAGCGGCACTACCTGCGCATCGTGCCCAAGGACACGATCCAGGGCGCCGCGCTTGCGACCATCATGAAGAAGGACGGCTGCACGAGCACGTACATCCTCAACGACAAGGAGGTGTACGGCGCCGGCCTGGCACGCAACATCGAGCTGGCCGCCAAGGACCAGGGACTGAAGATCGCGGCTGACGAGGGCATCGACCCCAAGGCCCCGAACTTCCGCTCCCAGGCGGCGACCATCAAGAGCTCGGGTGCCGACTGCTTCGTGTTCAGCGGCATCACCGCCAACGGCGCGGTGCAGCTGTACAAGGACGTGTCCGCGGCCGTGCCGGACGCCAAGCTCTACGGGCCCGACGGCGTTGCCGAAGCTGGCTTCGCGGACCCGAAGGAGGGCGGCATCCCGGCCGACGTGGCCGACAAGGTCAAGGTCACCGTGGCGACGCTGTCGCCGGACGAGTACCCGGCTGACGGTCAGAAGTTCTTCGACGACTTCAAGGCGAAGTACGGCGATGCGAACCCTGACCCGTACGCCATCTACGGCTACGAGGCGATGAAGCTCGTGCTCGACACGTGCGAGCAGCTCGGCAAGGACTGCAGCGATCGGCAGGCGATGATCGAGGCGCTGTTCAACACGAAGGGCCGCGAGTCGGTGCTCGGCACGTACGACATCGACGAGAACGGCGACACGACGCTCACCGACTACGGCGATCTACACGATCAAGGACGGCGAGCTGGTCTTCGACGAGACGGTCAAGGCCCAGGGCGGCTGATCGTCAGACCGTGATCTCCAGAACGGGGGGCGAACCCTTGGGGTTCGCCCCCCGTCTCTGATTGAATCCGCGCACCTGCTCCACGAAGGGGGATCTTGGAGGCCAGTAGCGAAGCAGCCCGACTGCCGGTTCGAGCCAACACGGCAGACGTCGTCAGGGACTTTCTCCAGCGGTACGGGCTGATCGCGCTGCTGCTCGCGATGCCGGTCGTCTTCGGCATCCACGACCTCAGCGCCGACGGCAGCCTCGCGCGGCTCGGCAACAACCTCGTCGACGGCCTCTCCAACGGCGCGATCTGGGCGCTCGTCGCGCTCGGCTACACGCTCGTCTACGGCATCATCGAGCTGATCAACTTCGCCCACGGCGAGGTCTTCATGATCGGCTCGCTGGTCGTCGGCCGGCTTCTTCGGCACGCTCGGCCTCACCGCCGCCACCGGCACCGCTCGGGCTGATCGGCGGCCTGCTGGTCACGCTCGTGCTGGCGATGCTCGCCAGCGGCGCGCTCAACGTGATGATCGAGCGCGTGGCCTACCGGCCGCTGCGCAACGCGCCGAAGCTGGCGCCGCTGATCACCGCCGTCGGCTTCTCGTTCATCCTCCAGAACGTCGGCATCCTCTGGATCGGCGGCTCGCCGGAGGGCATCCCGGACCTGATCAACGCCCAGAAGGAGCTCTTCAACGTCTGCCGGCGTGTCGGTGTCGCAGGGGGACGTGCTCGCGGTCGCGGCGACGATCCCGCTCGTGCTGCTGCTGACGACGTTCATCTCGCGGAGCCGCCTCGGCAAGGCGATGCGCGCGACCGCGCAGGACCCCGAGGCCGCGCGGCTGATGGGGATCAACGTCGACACGACGATCTCGCTGACCTTCCTGCTCGGCGGCCTGATGGCCGGCGCCGCCGGCCTGATCTACGCGCTCTACCAGACGACGATCTGGTTCTTCCAGGGCTTCCAGGCCGGGCCTGATCGCCTTCACCGCGGCCGTCATGGGCGGCATCGGCAACCTCAAGGGGGCCGTGCTCGGCGGCTTCATCATCGGGATCATCCAGCAGATCTCCGACAACCGGATCGGCGGCGAGTGGACGCCGGCGATCGTGTTCGCCTACCTCGTGCTGATCATGGTCTTCCGCCCGCAGGGGCTGATCGGCGAGGAGACGCGGGAGGCCGGATGACCAGGCCCGAGCCGCGCACGCTGATCGTCCTCGCGCTCGCGCTGCCGCTCACCCTCTGGGTGGCGGACCAGATCGAGATGGACCTGTTCATGGCGTTCGTGCTGTGGGCGCTGATCGTCGGCCCGCACGCTGTTCGCCGGACAACGTCTGGGTGGTCCGCGCGATCGTCGCGGGGCTGCTGCTGTGGGCGATCTTCCTGCCGTTCTTCCAGGACTCCGGCGGCGGCTTCATCGACGACGCCACGCTCGCGCTCGCGTACGTCGTGATGGCGCTCGGGCTCAACATCATCGTCGGCTTCGCGGGCCTGCTCGACCTCGGCTACGTCGCCTTCTTCGCGCTCGGCGCGCTCACCGCCGGCTGGTTCATGTCCGGCTTCTTCTCCGGCGCCGGCGGCGGCGAGGGCATCCACGTCCTCGTCTCCGAGCCGGCGGCGAACCTGCCCGGCATCCACGTCAACTTCCTGATCGTGATCCTGATCGCGGTCGTGATCACGACGATCGCGGGCATGGTGATCGGCCTGCCCACGCTGCGCCTGCGCGGCGACTACATCGCGATCGTCACGCTCGCGTTCGGCGAGATCATCGGCCGCATCGTCATCAACGGCGACGAGATCAAGCTCGTCGGCGAGCAGCTGACCGCCGGCCGCCAGGGGATCACCCCGATCGACAAGGTCGAGCTGCCGCTGGCATCGAGCAGTTCCAGTCGCTCGAGCTGCGACCGTGGTACTTCGATCGCGCTCGCGCTCGTGCTGGTCGTGCTGTTCGTCAACTTCAGGCTGCGCGACTCGCGCCTCGGTCGCGCCTGGATCGCGCTGCGCGAGGACGAGGTGGCGGCGGCCTCGATGGGCGTGCCGCTCGTCAAGACGAAGCTGATGGCCTACGGCACCGGCGCGGCCTTCGGCGGCATCTCGGGCGCCTTCCTCGGCCTCCTACCTGAACACGGTCAACGCCGACCAGTTCCAGTTCTCGTTCTCGATCTTCGTGCTGGCGATGGTGATCCTCGGCGGCCTCGGCTCGATCGGGGGCGTCGTGCTCGGCGCGGTCACGCTGTCGTTCATCAACAACCGCCTGATCCCCGACGTGTTCAACGACTATCCGTCGAAGATCGGCCTCGACTTCGACCTCACCGAGCTGTCGTTCGGCATCTTCGGCTTCCTGCTCGTGATCATGATGGTGCTGCGACCCGAGGGCCTGATACCGGAGCGACGGCGAAAGCTCGAGCTCACCGAGGGCATCGGCGCCGGCGACACCGAGCTCGGCACCAACGAGTCCCTGTTCGAGGCGCGGGCATGAGCGACGCGACCACGCCCGAGGCGCCGTCGACGCCCGCCGAGGGGAGTGCCGACGCGCTGCTGACCGCCGACGGCGTGACGAAGGTCTTCGGCGGTCTCGTCGCGGTCGAGGACGTCTCGTTCACGATCCCCGAGCGCTCGATCGTCTCGATCATCGGCCCCAACGGCGCCGGCAAGACGACGTTCTTCAACATGCTCACCGGGCTCTACAAGCCGACCGTCGGGCAGGATCACCTTCGAGGGCCGCAACATCACCGGCCGCCGCCCGGACCTGATCCAGAAGTCCGGCATGGCGCGGACGTTCCAGAACATCCGCCTGTTCGGCACGATGAGCGCGCTCGAGAACGTGATGGTCGGCCAGCACGCGAAGATGCGCGCGGGCCTGTTCGGCTCGATCTTCCGGGTGCCCTGGCAGCGCCGCGAGGAGCAGGCGGTGGCCGAGAAGGCGCGCGAGTCGCTCGCCTACGTCGGGATCGCGGAGAGCGACTTCGACGCGCTCTCGATCGCGCTCTCCTACGGCGACCAGCGCCGCCTCGAGATCGCCCGCGCGCTCGCCTCCGACCCGAAGCTGCTGCTGCTCGACGAGCCCACCGCCGGCATGAACCCGCAGGAGTCCGCCGCGCTGACCGACTTCATGCGCAAGCTGCGCGACGAGCGCGGGCTGACGATCCTGCTGATCGAGCACGACATGCAGGTCGTGATGGGGGTCTCCGAGCGGATCACCGTGCTCGACCACGGCGAGAAGATCGCCGAGGGCGATCCCGTCGAGGTGCGCCAGAACCCCCGGGTGGTCGAGGCCTACCTCGGCAAGCGGGCCTCCGAGGAGATCAACGGCTGATGGCGCTGCTCGAGGTCACCGACATCCACACCTTCTACGGCAACATCGAGGCGCTCAAGGGCATCTCGCTGACCGTCGAGGAGGGCGAGTGCGTGACGCTGATCGGCTCCAACGGCGCCGGCAAGTCGACCACGCTGCGCTCGATCTCCGGCCTGACCCCGCCGCGCGAGGGCTCGATCAAGTTCGACGGCACCGAGATCGGCGAGGTGCCGCCGCAGGAGATCGTCGAGAACGGCATCTCGCTGTCGCCCGAGGGCCGGCACGTGTTTCCGCGCATGACCGTGCGCGAGAACCTCGAGCTCGGCGCCTTCCTGCGCAAGGACGCGGCCGGCATCAAGAGCGACATCGAGCGCGTCTACTCGCTGTTCCCGCGGCTCAAGGAGCGCGAGAAGCAGAAGGGCGGCACGATGTCGGGCGGCGAGCAGCAGATGCTCGCGATCGGCCGCGCGCTGATGGCGAGCCCGAAGCTGCTGCTGCTGGACGAGCCCTCGATGGGCATCGCGCCCATCCTCGTCGAGCGCATCTACGAGACGATCGCCGAGATCAACCGACAGGGCACCACGATCCTGCTCGTCGAGCAGAACGCCAACTACGCCCTCGACGTCTCCAAGCGCGCGTACGTGCTCGAGACCGGCACCGTCGCGCTCGAGGACGCCTCGGCGTCGCTGCGCGAGAACCCCGACGTGCAGAAGGCGTACCTCGGCGCATGACCACCTACCTCGCCGTCATCGGCTCGACCGCGCTCTGGCTGACCTACCTCTGGCTCGCGTCGGCGATCGTCGCCTCCTACCTCTCCGCGCGCAAGGGCTAGGGCGAGAAGTGGGGGCTCGCGTTCGGCCTGCTGCTGAGCGCGGTGGGCGTCCTGATCTGGCTCTTCTGGCCGGCGAAGGCCGACTCGCGCTGGAAGCTCCAGGGGCCGGTCGGCAGCAAGGGCAAGACCGTCGCCGAGCTGCGCGCAGAACAACACGCGCTGCACGAAGACCAGAGCCAGAGCTAGCCGCGCCCGGTGGCGCTTCGCAGCGCGGGCTCGAGGTCGGGCTGCCGGAACGCATAGCCCAGCGCCTCCAACCGCTTCGGCTGGACGTTCGCCCCCTCGGTGACGATCTCGGCCATCTGGCCGTAGAGGGCCTTGATCGCGAAGGCGGGCACCGGTAGCAGCGCCGGCCGCTTCAACGCACGTCCGAGCGCCTTCGAGAAGTCGGCGTTGGTCACCGGCTGCGGGGCGGTGAGGTTGACCGCCCCGCTGGCGGCCTCGTCGTCGAGGCAGAAGCTCAGCGCGCCGACGACGTCGTCGAGATGGACCCAGGGCAGGTACTGCTCGCCGCCTGCCACCGGGCCGCCGATGCCGAGCTTGAAGAACGGCAGCATCTTCTCCAACGCGCCGCCGTCGGGGGAGAGCACGACGCCGGTGCGCACGCGCACGACGCGCAGGCCGTCGAGTTCCTCCGCCTTGCGAGCCTCGGCCTCCCAGGCGGCGACCACCCGGGCCTGGAAGTCGTCGCCGGCGGGCGCGGACTCGTCGAGCGGCTCGGGCCCGCGTGGGCCGTACCAGCCGACGGCCGACTGCGACACGAGCACGTGCGGTCGCTCGGCACTCGGCAGCTCGGCCAGCGCGGCGACGAGGTTGCGCGTCGGCAGCACGCGCGAGTCAAGGATCTCGCGCTTGCTCTCCTCGGTCCAGCGCTGGGCGATCGGCTCCCCGAGCAGGTGCACGACGCCGTCGCGTCCGCGCAGCGCGTCCAGCGGCGGCGGCTCGGTCTTCGGCTCGCGCCAGGCGGCGGTCTCGATCGAGCCGGCCCCGGCGGCGCTCGACCCGTCCGCTCGGAGCGTCCGCGCGGCGCGCTCCGCGTCGCGCGAGAGCGCGGTCACGTCATCGCCGCGCGCGGCGAGCTCGCCGACGAGCGCGCGACCGATGGTCCCGGTTGCGCCGGTGACCGTGACCTTCATGCGAGACCTCCTCAGCCGACGACGGGGACCGTGGCGGGGACGTCCTCGCGCGCAGCGCCGGACTTCTCCGCTTCTTCGGCTACGGCCCGCGAGACGGCCTGGCTCACGTCGCGGTTGAAGACGCTCGGGATGATGTAGTCCTCGTCGAGCTCGTCGTCCTCGACCACGCTCGCGATGCCGTGGGCGGCCGCGAGCTTCATCTCCTCGGTGATCGCCTGCGCGCGCACGTCGAGCGCGCCGCGGAAGACGCCGGGGAAGGCCAGCACGTTGTTGATCTGATTCGGGTAGTCCGAGCGCCCCGTGGCCATCACGCGCACGTAGGGGGCGGCCTCCTCGGGTCTGACCTCGGGGTTCGGGTTGGCCATCGCGAACACGAACGGCTCGGGGTTCATCCGCTGCAGGTCCTGCGGCTCGATGATGCCCGGCCCGGAGAGGCCGACGAACAGGTCGGTGCCCTCGATCACCTCGCGCGGCGTGCCCGAGCGCCGGTCGGCGTTCGTGTTCTCCGCCAGCCACGTCTTGGGCGCGTTCATCGAGCCGGCGGCGAAGTCGTCGCGGTCGGTGTGGATGGCGCCGTAGCGGTCGCAGGCGACGATGTCGGTCACGCCCGAGCCCATCAGGATCTTCGCCACCGCCACGCCCGCCGCGCCGGCGCCGACCATGCAGACCTTGAGCGACTCCATGGTGCGACCGGTCAGCCGGCAGGCGTTGATCAGCGCCGCCAGCGTGACGATCGCGGTGCCGTGCTGGTCGTCGTGGAAGACCGGGATGTCGAGCGCCTCCTGCAGCCGCTGCTCGATCTCGAAGCAGCGTGGGGAGGAGATGTCCTCGAGGTTGATGCCGCCGAAGGTCGGCGACATGCGGATCACGGTCTCGACGATCTCGTCCGGATCCTTGGTGTTGAGGCAGATCGGGAAGGCGTCGACGTTCGCGAACTCCTTGAACAGCATCGCCTTGCCCTCCATCACGGGCATGGCGGCCTCGGGGCCGATGTCGCCGAGGCCGAGCACGGCGGTGCCGTCGGAGACGACGGCCACGGTGTTCGCCTTGATCGTGTACTTGAACGCCTTCTGGCGGTTCTCCGCGATCGCGCTGCAGACGCGGGCGACGCCGGGCGTGTAGGCCATCGAGAGGTCGTCGCGCGTCT
Source organism: uncultured Thermoleophilaceae bacterium (assembly GCA_963846505.1). GTDB lineage: Bacteria > Actinomycetota > Thermoleophilia > Solirubrobacterales > Thermoleophilaceae > JACVRW01. The sequence goes on from CAWJWD010000007.1 coordinate 370,824, forward strand.
TCAGCGGCATGTTCAGGCCGGTGTGGATCTTGCCGTTGCGGTGCAGCTCGAAGGTGCGGTCGGTGATCTCCACCAGTCGCGGGCCGCGGACGGCCTGCACCGCCGAGATGACCTCGCCGACATGGTCGCTGCTGGAGCACTCGACGGTGATCTCGCGCAGCGTCGTGTCGCCGGAGGCGTCGACGGTGTCGACCGCGACGATCGCGCCGTGGGCACGCGTGATGGCCGCGGTGACCTTGCCGAGTACGCCGGCAGGGCGGTGCGGAAGCTCCACGCGCAGCGTGAGCGAGAACTGTGCGGAGGGGGTGGGCATCGGGGGTAGGCAGGGATCATAAGGCGGGGTCACCGGCGATAGGGTTGGCGCGTGCCCCACGACTCCTCGCGCGAGCTGTTCCTGATCGACGGCAGCAGCCTCGTCTACCGTGCCTTCTTCGCCCTGCCGGAGTCGATCTCGACCTCGAAGGGCCAACCCACGAACGCGATCTTCGGCTTCGCCTCGATGCTCGTGAAGATCGTCTCCGAATACGGCGTCAAGCCGACGATCGTCGTCTGGGACGCGGGCAAGTCCGGACGCGAGGAGACCTATCCCGAGTACAAGGCCAACCGCACCTCGCGGCCCGACCTGCTGCGCGAGCAGTGGCCGTACATGGAGCCGCTGGTGGACTCGTTCGGCTACGCGAATCTGCACGTCGACGGCTACGAGGCCGACGACGTGATCGCGTCGGCCGCGGGCCGCGCGCGCGAGCAGGGCCTCGACGTGATGGTCGTGACGGGCGACCGCGACCTGTTCCAGCTGATCGAGCCCGGCGTGCGCGTGATGGCCACCAGCCGCGGCATCACCGAGACGAAGGTCTACGACCACGACGCCGTGGTCGACCGCTACGGCATTCCGCCGGCGTTGGTGCCGGACTTCGTCGGGCTGAAGGGGGACACCTCCGACAACATCCCCGGCGTCCCCGGCATCGGCGACAAGACGGCGACGCAGCTGCTGCAGGAGTACGGCGACCTCGAGGGCGTGTTGGCGAACGTCGACTCGATCTCGGGCGCCAAGCGCAAGCAGAACCTGACCGAGCACGCCGACGACGCACGCATCTCCAAGCAGCTGGCGACCGCGATCCGCGACCTCGAGGTGTCGCTCGACTTCGAGGCCCTGATCGGCCGCGAGCCCGATCGCTCGCGCCTGCGCGAGACCTTCCGCGAGTTCGAGCTGCGTGCGCCGCTGGAGCGGCTCGAAGAGGCGCTCGGCGAGGACGAGCGCGGCGCCGGCGGAGCGGGCCGGCGAGCTGCTCGAGGCGCGCGTCCGGACGGTGTCGATCGCCGAGCTGGGGGCGCTGGAGGGGGAGCTGGTGACGATCGCGGCCGCGCAGGCCGGGGGCGGCGCCGGAGGAAGCCGTGCCGGAGGATGCCGGACCGACCGACGAGGTCGAGGACCCGGCCGAGGAGCTGGCCGCGGAGGAGGACGAGGCGCTGGAGGCGACGCTCGCCGACGAGCCCCGAGGACGCCGGTGCGGCGGCCGCCGCGCGCAACGGCGGTTCCACTGCCGCGGCCGTCCCGGGCGTCGGCGTCCAGGGGACGCTCGACTTCGATGCGGCCGACCTCGGTCCGCTGCACGTCGCGGCCTTCGCCGGCGAGGACGTGCTCAGCGCCGAGGCCGAGACGCTGAGGGACTTCACCGACGCCCGCGGCGCAGCGGCCGCTGGTCGCCCACGACTGGAAGACGATCGCGACCGCCGACGACGAGCCTGCCGGCGCGCCGGCGCTGGCGCACGACACGATGGTCGCCGCCTACCTGATCGACCCCGCCCGGCGCGGCTACCCGCTCGAGGAGCTGGCGACCGAGATCGGCCTGGCCGTGAAGCTCGACGGGGACGATCCGGCGGGCGTGGCCGAGCGCGCGGTGCTCACGCGCACGATCGCCGAGCGTCAGCTGGCGCGGCTCGAGGAGGACGGCCTGACGCGGCTGCTGCACGAGGTCGAGCTGCCGCTCGTCGACGTGCTGGTCGGAGATGGAGCGCGCCGGGGTCAAGCTCGACGTCGAGCGGCTGCGCGAGATCAGCACCCGCCTCGGCCGCGAGGCGGACGCAGCTCGAACGCACGGTCTGGGAGCTGGCGGGGGAGGAGTTCATGATCGGCTCGCCGCAGCAGCTCGCGCCGATCCTGTTCGACAAGCTCGGCCTGTCGAAGAAGCGCCGCGGCAAGACCGGCTTCTCGACCGACGCCCGCGTGCTGCAGGCGATCCGCTCCGAGCACGAGATCGTGCCGGCGATCGAGGAGTGGCGCGAGCTGACCAAGCTCAAGTCGACCTACCTCGACGCCTTCCCGGCCCTGATCGACGCCGACGGCCGCCTGCGCACGACCTTCAGCCAGGTCACGGCGGCCACCGGGCGACTGTCGAGCACGAACCCGAACCTGCAGAACATCCCGATCCGCACCGAGCGCGGGCGCGAGATCCGCGCCTGCTTCGTCGCCGAGCCGGGCTGCAAGCTGATCTCGGCCGACTACTCGCAGGTCGAGCTGCGGCTGCTCGCCCACATCGCCGGCGAGGACGTGCTCAAGGCAGATCTTCCTCCGCGGCGAGGACGTGCACACCGCCACCGCCGAGCAGATCCTCGGCGGCGCTCCCGATCCGGGCACGCGCTCGAAGGCGAAGATGGTCAACTACGGGATCGTCTACGGCCTGTCGGCGTTCGGGCTCGCCGATCGCCTGCAGATCCCGCGCGAGGAGGCGCAGGAGTTCATCGACGCCTACCTCGAGCGCTTCCCGGCGGTGCGGCGCCTTCATCGAGAAGACGATCGAGCAGGCGACCGAGGACGGCCACGTGACGACGCTCTTCGGGCGCATCCGGCGCGTGCCGGAGCTGCGCTCGCGCCAGCTCCACACGCGGCAGCTCGGCGAGCGGCTGGCGGTGAACATGGTCATCCAGGGCACGGCCGCGGACATCATCAAGGTCGCGATGGTGCGCTGCCGCGACGAGCTGCGCAGCGCCGGGCTGAGCACGCGGCTGGTGCTCCAGATCCACGACGAGCTGCTGTTCGAGGGGCCGGAAGACGAGGTCGACGCGGCGCAGGAGATCGTCGCGCGCGAGATGGCCGGCGCGTTCGAGCTCGACCCGCCGCTCGGGCGTGGACATCGGCGCCGGCGACAACTGGCTGGCGGCCAAGTGAGGGGCGCGTGGACAAGGCCGTAGTCGCCGGCGGCGCGATGGTGCTGGCCGGCGGCTTCGTCGCCCTCCAGGCGCCGATCAACGCCACGCTCGGCCGTGCGGTGGGCAGCCTGCCCGCGGCCTCGATCTCGTTCGGCGTCGGGCTCACGGCGCTCGTCGTCCTGACGCATGCTCGTGGGCGGCGGCTTCGGCGACGTCGGCGAGGTGGGCGGCGTGCCGTGGTGGGCACTGATCGGCGGCCTGCTGGGCGCCGTCTACGTGACCTGCGCGCTGACCGCGGTCAAGACGCTCGGCGCCGGTGGCGTCACCGCGGCGACGATCGCCGGCCAGCTCGGCAGCGTCGGTCGTGGCCGACCGCCTCGGCTGGTTCGGCCTCGAGGAGCGGCCGCTGAGCCTCGGCGCATGATCGGCGTGGGGCTGCTCGCGTCGGGCACGCTTCCTGATCCTGCGCGACTAGCGCCGTCCGGGCGGCCCGCCCGCCCGCTGGCCGCTTCTGCGACTAGGCGGCGATCGGCTCGGCGTCGACGCTGGACGCGCGTCGGCGGCCCGGGAGCGCGAAACTCGGGCGGCGCGATGCGCAGGTAGTGCCCGAAGGCCCAGCCGAGGAAGCTGCGGCTCTGCATCCGGCCGATCGCCGCTGCAGCAGCCGCGGCTGCACGCGCGGCACCGATCTGCTGGGCGCGCAGCATCCAGCGGAACTTCCACTCGTGCTCGGCCGAGAAGTCGTGGTAGCGCGCCAGCGCCTCGGCGGCGCTGGTCGCGGCCCTCGACGACGGCGCGCAGCTCGCGTCCGCAGGCGATGCCGAAGTAGAGCGCGGTGCGGATGCCCTCGGCGGTCAGCGGCAGGCAGTGCCCGGCCGAGTCGCCGGCGAAGAAGATCGCCGTCCTCGGTCGCGTCGCGCAGCTTGTGCGGGATCCAGTTGCCCTGGTAGCGCTCCGCCGGTTGGCTCGAGGTCCTGGGCGAGCTTGACCGTGGTGTCCTTGACGTGGAAGCGCGGGTCGAACGAGCCGACGCCGATGCGCAGCTCGTCGCGCGCCGGGAAGCTCCAGCCGTAGCCGGCGGGCACGTACGAGCGGTCGATCCAGATCTCGAGGTCGTCGCCGGCCCCGTGCGGATGCACCTCGAGGCCACGCGAGAGCGGGGCGTCGGGCGGCTGGTAGCCGCTGCCGAGCACGCGTCGCCAGCCGAGCCCGTCCACGATCAGCGGCGCGCGCAGGTCCCCGCGGTCGGTGTGCACCACGTCACCGCTGCGGCCGTCGACCTTGGCGGTCTCGAAGTCGCAGTCGCTCTGCTCGAACAGCAGCGTGCAGAGCTCCGGATAGTCGAAGGTCGAGAACGTCCAGGGCAGCTCCAGGCGCGACGTGCCATGCGGAGTGTGCACGGTCAGCGTGTCGAACTCCTGGCGCCATGCGCCCATCAGGTCGAGCACCCGCAGCCACTCGGTGGGAATGCCGCAGGCGGAGGTCTGCCGCTCGCCGACCTCGTAGCGGTCGATCATCAGCACGCGCGCGCCGCTGCCCGCGAGCTCGCGCGCGACCGCCAGGCCTGCGAAGCTCGCCCCGCAGATCAGGACGTCGACGTCGGCGGACAAGGGCGTGCGGGAAGGCCCCCGCTTGGTGCGGCGCGTCGGCATGCGCGCAGAGTAGCTACTCGTGCAGGGCGTCAGTGCCTGAACTCGAAACCCCAACAACCGCCCGCCCAGTGGAAGGGTCGGACGGTCTCCTGCTGGAGATCGACGGCCAAATCGTCCCCAACTACGACGCCACCATCGTCCCCTTCGACGAGGGAGACGTGGTTTCCGGCCGCGTCGTGCGCATCGATCAGGACGAGGTCCTCGTAGACATCGGCTACAAGTCCGAGGGCGTCATCCCGATGAACGAGCTCTCGATCCGCAAGTCCGTGGATCCGCATGGCGAGGTGGAGCTCGGGGAAGAGGTCGACGCGCTCGTCCTCACCAAGGAGGACCAGGACGGCCGCCTGCTGCTGTCCAAGAAGCGCGCCCGTTTCGAGAAGGCCTGGCGCAAGATCGAGGCTGCCGCCGAGTCCGGCGAGCCGGTCGAGGGCAGCGTGATCGAGGTCGTCAAGGGCGGCCTGATCATCGACCTCGGGGTGCGCGGCTTCCTGCCCGCCTCGCTGGTCGACATCCGCCGCGTGCAGAACCTCGACGAGTTCCTCGGCACCAAGATCGAGTGCAAGGTGATCGAGCTCAACCGCTCGCGCAACAACGTCGTGCTCTCCCGCCGCGCAGTGCTGGAGGAGGAGCGCAAGGAAGTGCGCCAGCAGATCCTCGACAACCTGCAGCCCGGCATGGTCGTCGAGGGCGCGATCTCGAACATCGTCGACTTCGGCGCCTTCGTGGATCTGGACGGCATCGACGGCCTGATCCACATCTCCGAGCTCTCCTGGAGCCACGTCAACCACCCTTCCGAGATCCTCTCGATCGGCGACGTCGTGCCGGTCAAGGTGCTCGACATCGACCGCGATCGCCAGCGCATCTCCCTGGGTCTCAAGCAGACCCAGGAGGATCCGTGGCAGCGGGTCATCGACACCTACCGCGTCGGCGACGAGCTCGAGGGCAAGGTCACCAAGGTCGTCACCTTCGGCGCCTTCGTCGAGATCATGGAGGGCGTCGAGGGGCTCGTGCACATCTCCGAGCTCGCTCACCACCACGTCGAGAACCCGCGCGAGATCGTCGAGCCGGGCCAGGACGTGCGCGTGAAGATCCTCGAGATCGACTCCGACCGCCGCCGCCTGTCGCTGAGCGTCAAGCGCGTGGAGGACCAGCTCGCCCACATCCGCGACGCGACGGCCGCGTCCGCGCCGGCCGAGGCTCCCGCGGGCGAAGAGCTCGGGGACGTGCCGGACCTGGCTCTCTCCGAGGACGTCTTCGCGGGCGCCCAGATCGAGGGCGCCGCAGACCTGAGAGCCGCGCTGGCCGCACAGCATCCCGGGGCCGAGACTGCGCCGACCGTGGACGAGGTCGTCTACACGGACGCCGATCCGGAGCTCGCCGCGCCCGACGCCGAGCCGGGCCCGGAGGGGCTCGCCGAGGCCGAGGCCACCGCTGGCGAGGCCCTCGTGGAGCCGCCGTCGCTGGAGGAAGAGGAGGCGGCTGCCGCCGCACAGTCGGCAGCCGACGACGCCTCCGCCGACGAAGAAGCCGCTCCGGCCGCGGAGCAGGACGGCGACGGCACGCCCGAAGCCACCGCCGAGCCGGCTAGCGACGAGGACCAGGCCTCCGCGTAGATGTCAGCGGCCGGCCGGGTTCCCCTCGTGGGGCTCACCGGCGGCTTGGGCGCCGGGAAGTCCGAGGCGCTGCGGGCGCTGGGCGAGCTCGGCGCGGCGATCCTGTCGACCGACGCGGTCGTGCACGAGCTGCTTGCGACCGACGAGCTGCGAGACGTGGTCGTCGAGCGCCTCGGCACCGAGGTCGCGCCGCAGGGGACGCTCGATCGGGCGCTGATCGCCGAACGGATCTTCGCCGACCCGGAGCTGCGCGGTTGGCTCGAGGGCCTGCTGTGGCCGCGGGTGGGGGAGCGCGTCGCGTCGTGGTATGCCGAGCAGCAGCGTGCAGACCCGCCGCCGCCGGCCGCGGTCGTCGAGACGCCGCTGCTGTTCGAGGCCGGCATGGAGGACCGCTACGACCACACGCTGGCGGTGATCGCCGCCGAGGAGGTGCGCGAGCAGCGGGCGGCGGCTCGAGGGCACGCGGCGCTCGCCTCGCGCACCGGGCGGCAGCTGCCCCAGGAGGAGAAGGCGCAACGAGCGGACTTCGTGGTTCGCAACGATGGCTCGCTCGATGAGTTGAAGCAGACACTGTCCACCGTGCTTGCGAAACTCGAACACCAGTGAGCTCGACCGCTGCCCGCTCTCGCGTCCATGGCGCCAGCCGGCGCCGTACCCGCCGCGCCGCCGTGCGCCGGCGACGAATGGTCGCGATCGTGCTGGCAGCCGCGCTCGGTGCCACCGCCGCGCTCGTCATCGGCCTCGGGCAGATCGACGATGCGGTGCGCGAGATCACGCTGCCGCTGCGCCACGACGACATCATCCGCCAGCAGGCGTCGGACAAGGGAGTCGACGCCGCGCTCGTCGCGGGCGTGATCTACGAGGAGTCGCGCTTCCGCGATCAGACCTCGCACGTGGGCGCGCGCGGGCTGATGCAGCTGACACCGGACACCGCGGACTTCATCGCGCGTCGCTCGGGCGGCAATCGCTTCGTCCAGCGCGACCTCGCCACGCCGCAGATCAACATCGCCTACGGCACCTACTACCTGCGCTACCTGCTCGACCGCTACGACGGCGACGAGACGCTCGCGGTCGCCGCCTACAACGCCGGCCACGGCAACGTCGATCGCTGGATCCAGGACGCCGGCGGAGCGGGATCGTTCGACGCCGACGAGGACATCCCGTTCCCCGAGACGCGCGCCTACGTCGCGAACGTGCTCGAGCGCCGGGACCAGTACCGCGAGCACTACGCGCGCGAGCTCGGGCTCTAGTCCTCAGGCCGAAGCAGCAGCTGCGGCGGCCTCTTCCCAGCGCGCGTAGGCACTCTCGACGGCGTGCTTCGCCGCGGCGTGTCTGGCGCTCGCGTCCTCGCTGCGTTGGGGCGTCGACCAGGCGGCCGGGTCGGCGAGCTCGTCTTCGAGCGTCTTAAGCGCCGCTTCGGCCTGCTCGACCTCGCGTTCGAGCACCGCCAGCCGGCGTCGGGCGTTGTTCGAGGCGCCGCTTCGCCGTGGTTTGCGGGCCGGCTTCGCATCTGCGTCTTCGCCGCGCTTCACGCGGGTGCGCTGTGGTGTACCGGCGTCGTGCTTCGCCCCGCCGCCCTTCCCGGCGCTCGACGTCGAGCCCCGGCGTCGATTCGCGCCGTTGGCCCCCGAGGCAGACCGCTCCGCCTTGGCACGCCCCTTCGCCTCCGCGACGGCCTGCCGCTCCTCCTCGCGCATGCGCGAGTACTCGGCCCAACCGCCCTCGTAGCTGGTCAGGCGGCCGTGCTCCAGCGCGACCGTCCTGGAGCCGACGGCGTCGAGCAGGGCGCGGTCGTGGGAGACCAGCAGCACCGAGCCGTCGAACGCGCGCAGCGCGTCCTCGAGCGCTTCGCGCGCGTCGATGTCGAGGTGGTTGGTGGGCTCGTCGAGGATCAGGACGTTGGCGCCGGACTGCACCAGCACCGCGAGCGACAGCCGCCGCCGCTCGCCGCCGGAGAGCCCCGCGAGCGGCTTCTCGGCTTCCTCGCCGGAGAACAGGAACTGGCCCAGGAGCGAGCGGGCCTTGCCGGGGGTGAGGCCGGCGGCGCGCTGCGTGGCTTCGAGCGCGGTGCCGGTGGTGCCGAGCTCCTCCGCGTGCTGGGAGAGGTAGCCGAGTGTCACGTTGTGGCCCCGGCGCAGCTTGCCGCCTTCGAGCTCCCGGCGGCCGGCCAGGGCGTCGATCAGGGTCGTCTTGCCGGCGCCGTTGGGGCCGACGAACGAGACGTGCTCGCCTCGTTCCAGCCACAGCTCGCCGTCCTCGAGCAGCGTGCGCCCCGGCACCTCCAGCCGTCCGTGCTCGAGCTCGAGCACGACTCGGCCGCTGCGCTCGGTGCTGCCGAAGCGGAAGCCGAGCGTGCGCTCGTCGCGCGGGTCGCGCTCGATCTTGTCCATCTTGGCGAGCTTCTTGACCCGGTCCTGGGCCTGCCTGGCCTTCGTCGCCTTGTACTGGAAGCGCTCGATGAAGCGCTCCATGCGGGCGATCTCGGCCTCCTGCTTGGCGATCTGCTTGCCGAGCTGCAGCTCTCTCTGCGCCTTCTCCCGGCGCCAGGCGTGCCAGGTGCCCGGGAAGAAGCGCGAGCGACCGGCCTCCAGCTCCAGCACCGAGGTGCCGACGGCCTCGAGGAACCAGCGATCGTGGGCGACCAGGATCACCGCCGCGTCGAGGTCCACCAGGTACCGCTCGAGCCACTCGAGCGAGGCGATGTCGAGATGGTTGGTCGGCTCGTCGAGCAACAGCAGGTCCGGGTCTCCCGCCAGCGCCCGGGCCAGTGAGGCACGCGTCAGCTCGCCACCGGAGAAGGTGGAGAGCTGGCGGTCCAGCTGCGCCTCGGCGAAGCCGAGGCCGTGCAGCGGCTCCAGCGCGCGCCGGCGCCAGTCCCAGCCGCCCGCATGCTCCAGCCGCTCCTGCGCCCGCGCGTACCGCGAGAGCGACGCGGCATCGTCGGGCCGCTCGGCCATCGCCGACTCCAGCCGCTGCAGCTCCTCCTCGAGCGCCACCAGCTCTGCACAGCCGGTCAGCACGTAGTCCCGCAACGACAGCTCGCGCTCCCGCGGCGGACGCTGGTCGTGCAGCGCGACCCGCGCCCCCTTCTCGAATACCAGCTCGCCACCGTCGATCGACGTCTCCCCGGCGATCATCCGCAGCAGCGTCGTCTTGCCCGCCCCGTTGCGTCCCGCCAGCGTCATCCGGTCCCGGCGCTCGAGCTTGAACGAGACGCCACGCATCAGCGGGTTCCCCGCCATGTCCTTGTCCAGCCCCGCTGCGATTACCACGGCCATCTGTCACTCAATCGTCGCAGAGGCGTGCCCACACGTAACACGAAACCCAGCACGCTCGGGGGGTGGGCCGAGAAGCTCCCGCATACCGCAACAAAGTCGGCCCACCTAGGTCAGATCGTTGCCTGGCGGCGCTTTCGGGGCGGCAGCATGGCGTCATCACCGCCTCGCAGCTCCATGAGATCGGGCTGACGAGGAGCGTGATTTCTCGACGGCTGAGGAGCGGTCGGCTCCACCGGCTTCATCGCGGTGTGTACGCAGTCGGCCACATGGCCCTAACGCAGCGCGCCCGCGAGCTCGCCGCTGTCTTCGCGTGCGGTCCGCACGCCCTTCTGAGCCATCGGTCGGCCGGAGCGCTTTGGGGGCTCGTCCGCTCGGCGCCGAGGATCGAGGTCACGACCGATCGCTCCGGCGGGCCGATGAAAGGCTTCGTCGTCCACCGTTCGCGGCGTATCGACCCGCAGGATCGGGCCGAGCGGGACGGCATCCCGGTCACGAGCGTCGCTCGAACGCTCGTGGATCTCGCCGATGTGCTCTCCGAGCGCCGGCTCGCCGACGCGGTCCACGAGGCTGAGGTCCAACGGCTGTTCGACCTGCGAGCAGTCCACGAGACGCTCGAGCGCCTACCCGGCCGCAAGGGAACGCGCAGGCTCCGACGCACCCTCTCTGCCCATGACGATCACGTCCCTCACCTCCGCAGCGAGGCCGAACGGCGCTTCCTAACCCTCTGCGAGCGGCATGACCTCCCGCGGCCAGAAGCGAACGCCTCGATCGGCGGCTACGAGGTCGACTTCGTCTGGCGAGCACAGCAGCTGGCGGTGGAAGTGGATGGAAGGGCGGTCCACCACACCACCCGAGCCTTCACTCAGGACCGGCGCCGCGACCGAGCCCTGGCGGCGCTGGGCATGCAGGTCGTGCGCGTGACCTGGCGCGATCTCGACGACGCAGCGGCGCTGGCGCAGCAGCTCCGGGTGATCCTGGCGCGCCGCTAACGTCTGAGGGCGTGCCCGACTTCAAGGTGAACTCCGCGTATACGGCCGTCGCCGACCAGCCGAAGGCCCGGGCTCAGCTGGCGAAGGGGATCGGCGCGGGCGACCGCTTCCAGACGCTGCTGGGCGTGACCGGATCGGGCAAGACGGCGACGATGGCGTTCACGATCGAGCAGGTGCAGCGGCCGGCGCTGGTGATCGCGCACAACAAGACGCTGGCGGCACAGCTCTGCAACGAGTTCCGCGAGCTGTTCCCGGAGAACTCGGTCGAGTACTTCGTCTCGTACTACGACTACTTCCAGCCGGAGGCCTACGTGCCGGCGCAGGATCTCTACATCGAGAAGGACTCCTCGATCAACGAGGAGATCGAGCGGCTGCGCCACTCGGCGACGTCGTCGTTGTTCGGGCGTCGGGACACGATCGTCGTCGCCAGCGTCTCCTGCATCTTCGGCCTCGGCTCGCCGGAGAAGTACGACCGCATGATGTTGCTCTTGAAGACGGGGGAGATGGTCGACCGCGACGCCGTCCTGCGCAAGCTGGTCGACATCCAGTACTCGCGCAACGACAGCGCGCTCGGCCGCGGCTCGTTCCGCGTGCGCGGCGAGTCGCTGGAGGTCTTCCCGGCCTACGCCGAGACCGCCTACCGCGCGATCTTCTTCGGCGACGAGATCGAGCAGATCCAGCACTTCGACCCGCTCACCGGCGAGATCCTCGGCGAGCCGGAGCACGTCGGCATCTGGCCGGCGACCCACTACGCGACCGACCAGGCGACGATCGAACGCTCGCTGGTCGAGATCCGCGACGAGCTCGAGGCGCGCTGCACGGAGCTGGAGGCCGAGGGCAAGCTGCTGGAGTCGCACCGGCTGCGTCAGCGCACGCAGTTCGACATGGAGATGCTGCGCGAGCTCGGCTTCTGCAACGGCATCGAGAACTATTCGCGCATCCTCGACGGCCGCGAGCCGGGCGAGCGTCCCTACTGCCTGATCGACTTCTTCCCCGACGACTTCGTCTGCTTCATCGACGAGTCGCACCAGACCGTGCCGCAGATCGGCGGCATGCACGCGGGCGACCGCTCGCGCAAGCAGACGCTGGTGGACTACGGCTTCCGGCTGCCCTCGGCGCTGGACAACCGGCCGCAGACCTTCGAGGAGTTCCTCCAGATCGCGCCGCAGGTGATCTTCGTCTCGGCGACGCCCGGCGACTTCGAGCGCAACCACTCGTCGGGGATCGTCGAGCAGTTGGTGCGACCGACGGGGATCATCGACCCCGAGGTCGACGTGCGCGAGACCAAGAACCAGATCGACGACCTCATGAACGAGATCCGCAAGCGGGTCGAGGTCGAGGAGCGCACGCTGGTCACGACGCTCACGAAGAAGATGTCGGAGGACCTCACCGACTACCTGCTCGAGCACGGGTTCCGCGTGCGCTACCTGCACTCGGAGATCGACACGCTCGAGCGGATCCAGATCATCCGCGAGCTGCGGCTGGGCGAGTACGACGTGCTCATCGGCGTCAACCTGCTGCGCGAGGGCCTGGACCTGCCGGAGGTGTCGCTTGTCGCGATCCTCGACGCGGACAAGGAGGGCTTCCTGCGCGGGGAGACCTCGCTCGTGCAGACGATCGGTCGCGCCGCCCGCAACATCCGCGGCAAGGTGATCATGTACGCCGACAAGGAGACGGAGGCGATGCGCAGCGCGATCGGCGAGACCAACCGCCGCCGCGCGATCCAGGTCGCCTACAACGAGCGCAACGGCATCACCCCGGCGACGATCCGGAAGGGCATCTCCGACATCTCGGACTTCCTGCAGGTCGAGTCCAAGGTGCCGAAGGGACGTGGCCGCAAGCGGGCGCCGGAGACCGAGGGCATGTCGCCGGAGGAGCTGCGGCGCACGGTCGTCGAGCTCGAGGAGGAGATGCTCGCCGCCGCCGACGACCTGCGCTTCGAGTACGCGGCGAAGCTGCGCGACGAGCTCAAGGAGCTGCGGCGGGAGCTCGACGCGGCCGAGGCCGGAACCTAAAAGGCTCGTACATCGAGCCAATTGGCGGCTAGGATGATTGGCGTGGGAAGGAGGACGGTGCGCAGCGGCTATGGGCTCGGAATGGCGCTCGCGCTGCTGCTTGCGCTCGTCCCGGCCGCGAACGCCACCGAGGGCTCGGGCCTCGTGCACTCCTCCCAGCTGGCCGACGGTGCCCAGCGCCTGACGTATCGCATCGGCCCGCTCACGATCACGCCGGGGCAGAACAAGATCGACTACACGGCGATCAGGGAGAAGCCGCAGATCGACGGCTACATCACGCGCATCAAGCCGGACCTGATCTACGCCGACGGCAAGGTCCCGCGCGTGGACATCCTGCACCTGCACCACGGCGTCTGGGCGAGCGTCGGCGGCCAGGACGCGACGTCGGCGAGCCTGCCGGCGGAGCGCTTCTTCGCGGCGGGCGAGGAGAAGACGATCTTCACGATGCCGAGGGGCTACGGGTATCCCTACAAGGCGTCGAGCATCTGGCTCCTGAACCACATGATCCACAACCTGATCACCGCGCCGGCGCAGGTGTACCTGACCTACACGATCGACTTCATCCCGGCCAGCTCGGCGCAGGCGAAGACGATTCGGCCGGTCAAGCCGGTCTGGATGGACGTCCAGAACGGTGAGGTGTATCCGGTCTTCGACGTCAAGAAGAACGCCGGCAAGAAGGGTCGCTACACCTATCCGACCCAGGCACGCAACCCCTACGGCAACGGTGCGCGCAAGAACGAATGGGTCGTGCCGCGCGACGGCGTGCTGGTCGCGACCGCCGGCCATTTGCACCCGGGCGGCCTCTACACCGACATGTGGCTGACGCGCAACGGCGCCAAGGCGGCCAAGGTCAACTGCGCTCGCAAGGCGAGTGCGGCGGCACGCAAGCGCTGTGCTCGCAGCCGTCCCTCGGTCAAGGGCAACACGGCGCATCTCTTCCGCTCGAACGCCAAATACTGGGAGCCGGCCGGCGCGGTGTCCTGGGACGTGGCGATGACCGCCACGCGGCCGGACTGGAAGGTCAAGTTGCGCCGCGGCGACACGCTGAAGGTCACCGCGACCTACGACAGCAAGCGCGCCGCCTGGTACGAGTCGATGGGGATCATGATCGCCTACATGGCCTCCAGCGGCCCGGGCGACGATCCGTTCCAGAAGCGGGTCGACTGGCCGGGCAAGGTCACCCACGGCCACCTGCCGGAGAACGACAACCACGGTGGCAAGGCAACCGACCTGCCAGACCCGCGCGCGCTGGGGGACGGGGTCTTCGCGCCCGGCGCGATCGACATCACCGGCTTCACCTACCGCTACGGCGACCTCGCGTTGCCAGGCGAGCGGGGCCGACCGCCGGTCGTGCGACCTGGGCAGTCGCTGCAGTTCCTGCTCTCCCAGCAGGACAACTCGCAGGGCATCTACCACTCGGTCACGTCCTGCGAGGCCCCCTGCAACCGCAGCACCGGGATCGCCTATCCGCTCGCGGACGGCAAGTTCGACTTCGACTCCGGTCAGCTCGGCGACAGGACCCCTGCGGTCGGGCGCATGGGCTGGAAGACGCCGAAGAGCCTGCCCCAGGGCACCTACACGTACTTCTGTCGCATCCACCCGTCGATGCGCGGTGCGTTCCGCGTGAAGAAGTAGCCCGCGGGCGGTCGCTACCCTACGGCCGCGTGGAGGGGTCGCAAGGAGATCGGCAGGTCAGCGCAGCGGCGGCCGCGGCCGAGCGCGTGCGCGAGATCATCGAGGCTGCCGAGCGCAGCGCCGCGGCCATCGAGGCCGAGGCCCGCGCGGACGCCGAGCGCATCCGCGCCGAGGCCGCCAGCGATGCCGGCGCCGCCCGCGACGGCGCCGAGTCCGAGGCTTCGGCCTACGTCGAGCGCGTCCGCGAGCTTGCCGACCGCATGGCCGAACGCGCCGGAGCGATCGAGCAGGAGCTCGACGAGCTGCTCGGACGCGCCCGCGACTCCGTCAGCTCCCTGACCGGGTCGCTGCGCTCGAGCGCAGCGTCCCTGAGCGCGGAGCTGGACCAGCTGCGCGCCGGCCTCGCCCACATCCGCGGCGAAGGACCGCCAGCCGTCGAGGCAGCCACGCCGAGCGCGGAGACGACGCCCGTGGCGGAAGCTGTTCCGGTGGCGTCAGGGGAGACCCCGGTCGCGGAGGCTGCGCCTGTCGCGGAGGCTGCTCCAGTCGCGTCAGAGGAGACCACGGCGGCAGAGCCGTCTCGGGCACCGGCCGATCCTCCCGTCGAAGCTGCTGCAGACGCCGAGGCAGCGCAGGCGCCCGAGGGTGCTGCGGCCCCGGAAGGTCAGGGTGAGGGCGCTGCCGAGGCGCCGTCGACGCCCGGGAACGAGGGCGCCCGGCTGATCGCGCTCAACATGGCCCTCGGCGGCAGTCCGCGCGAGGAGACGGCCGCCTACCTCGCGGAGAACTTCGAGCTCGAGGATCCGGACACGCTGCTCGACGACGTCTACGCCCGCGCCGGGAAGTAGCTCCACCTCCCACGGCTCAGCCGACCGGCGAGGCGAGCTCGACGAGGTTGCCCTCGAGGTCGCGCACGTAGGCGACCTCCTGGCCCCACGGCTTGACCTGGGGTGCGCTCAGCTCGGCCGCCCCGGCCTCGAGCGCCCGCGCGAAGGCGCCGGGAACGTCGTCGGTGACGAAGCAGACCTCGAAGGCGGGCGGTGCACCAGCCGCGTCCGCGGGACCGAAGGCGTCCGGCAGGCTCAGCGCGGCCAGCCCATGGGTCGCGAACGCGAGCGTGGTCGCACCGGTCTCCAGCTCGGCGTACTCGCCGCTCTCGTGCACGAAGCGCCGACGCTGCTCGAACGCCCGCTCGTAGAAGTCGAGCGTGGCTGCCACGTCCCGCACATAGAGGATCGTGTACCCAAAGCGCATACTGGCCATCGTAGGTGCGGTATCCCGCCCTCGCCAGCACTCGATCCGATGTCAGGCCGTGGCGGCGCCCAGAAGAAGTGGTACTGATGTGCAAGTATCTCCGGACCCCAGTTGCCTGACCCCATGCCCTTCGATCCATCTAGCGACGACCTCTCCGGCGCCGGTTTCGGCCGCCGTGGCTTCCTGGCCGCGGGCGGTGCCGCGTTCCTGTGCACGATCGGCGGCAAGACCGTCGCGGTGCGCTCGGCCGCGGACGTCGAGCGCGTCGATGCCGCGGCCGCGGCCCTGGCTCGTCCGGCAGCGGCCAAGCAGCCGAAGGTCGTCAGGGAGCCGGTCGACTCCGCGCAGTACCCGACGCCCTCGCCCCAGCCCGGCGGCACGCAGCGCGAGTACTGGCTGAGCGCGCGCACGATCCGCTGGAACGTCGCCCCGACCGGGCGCGACGAGTGGATGAAGAAGGCGGTGCCGCGCCAGCGCGTGCTGCGCGCCTTCGTCTACCAGCAGTACAGCGCCGGCTTCGCCGAGCCGATCGGGCCGGCGCGGATCCCCGGCCCGACGCTCTACGCCGAGGTCGGGGACACGCTCGTCGTGCACTTCCGCAACGCCGACAGGCGGCTCGACCAGGCCGTCACCGTCCACCCGCACGGCGTGCGCTACAACCCGGAGTACGACGGTGCCTACCTCGGCGACTACACGCGCGCGGGCGGCTTCGTCGCGCCGGGCGAGGAGTTCACCTACGTCTGGGAGGCGACGCCGGACTCGGTCGGCGCCTGGGCCTACCACGACCACGGGCCCAACCACACGCTCAACACCTTCCGCGGCCTCTTCGGCGGCATCGTGATCCGCGAGCGCGGGGCGCCGGCGCCGGACGTGGAGGAGGTGCTGTTCCTGCACAACTTCCCGCCCCAGATCAGCGGCATCCCACGCCTGCTGCACTGCATCAACGGGCGCACGTTCGCGGGCAACACGCCGATCATCCGCGCGCGCGTGGGTCAGCGCGTGGCGCTGCACGTGATCGGGATGGACTCGAACTTCCACACCTTCCACATCCACGGGCACCGCTGGCGCGACTCCGGCGGGGCCTTCGTCGACTGCCCGACGCTCGGACCCAACGAGACGATCAGCGCGGACTTCGTGGAGGACAACCCAGGACGCTGGCTGTATCACTGCCACGTCTTCAGCCACCAGGACGCCGGCATGGCCGGTTGGTACGTGGTGGAGCCGTGAAAACAAGGAGAGAGGGGAGAGGGATGCGAATCGCGCACGGACTCGCGCTCGTCGCTGCGGCGGCGCTCGCCGTCCCGGCGACCGCCGGGGCACAGAACGACTATCCGGCGCCCAAGGATCCGGGCAAGGGCCCGGCCAAGGTGCGTGGCAAGGCCAAGACGCTGACGGTCTGCAAGCAGAAGCGCTGCAAGTACAAGACGATCGGCAAGGCGGTCAAGGCCGCGACCGGCCGCGACACGATCAAGGTCAAGCGCGGCACCTACAAGGAGAGCGTGTCGATCGTCGGGAGCCGCTACGACGGACTGAAGCTGATCGGCGACGCCAAGCGCCCCAACCGCGTCAAGCTCGACGGCAAGGGGCTGAAGCGCGGCAAGAACCAGAACGGCGTCTTCGTCAACAACGCCGACGGCGTCACGGTCAAGGGCTTCCACGCCAGGAACTACAAGGCCAACTGCTTCTTCGCCGTCAACGTCGACGGCTACCTGCTCACGAACCTCGTGGCCGAGCGCTGCGGCGTCTACGGCGTCTACGCCTTCAACTCCAAGGGCGGCACGATGAGCAACTCCGAGGCGTTCTACAACAGCGACTCGGGCTTCTACGTCGGTCAGACCCCGCCGCAGAAGGGCAAGAAGAAGCGCACGATCGTGCGCAACGTCGACTCGTGGGGCAACGTGCTCGGCTTCTCCGGCACGAACATGCGCTACGTCACGATCACCAAGAGCCGCTGGTACGACAACGGCGCCGGGATCGTGCCGAACGCGCTCGACTCGGAGAAGTACTGGCCGCCCCAGGAGAACGTCATCGCAGACAACGACATCTTCTGGAACAACTTCAACTTCTACTACGGCGCGCCGTTCAAGATCCCCGAGACCTCGGCCGCCGACCTGACGTACCCGATCGGCGTCGGCGTGCTGCTGCTCGGCAGCCAGGACACGGTGATCGAACGCAACCGCTTCGACGGCAACTACCTGGCGGCCTTCAGCGAGATCCCCGCGATCAACCTGATCGCCGACCATCCGGGCGACGCGGCGTTCGCCGAGGCAGCCGCGCTGAAGAACAACGTCGTGCGCGGCAACGACTTCGGTGGGGGCGGCAACGACCTCAACGGGCGCGACATGGTCTACGACGGCTCGGGCAGCGGCAACTGCTTCGAGGGCAACATCGTGCGCAGCCCGAACGTCCCGGCCGACAACGGCACGTTCGCGCCGTGTCCGGGGCCGGCGCAGAACACGAGCAACCCGAGCGCGCTCGCCGAGGCGCTCGGCTTCGCGCTCTCGACGAACAAGTCGGATCCGGCCTCGTTCGAGAAGTTCTGGCTCAGGCACCCGCATGCGGCGCGCAAGGGCTACACGCCGCTCGAGCGGTATACGGGCAAGTAGGAGAGGGAAGGAAGGGGAGTGCCGCCCGGCGCGCAGGCGCCGGGCGGCGCGGCCCGACAGCCACGGAGCGGGAGGACATGACGTGAGAGCCAAGACGGTGCTGGCAGGGGCGGCCCTCGCCGCGCTGGGGGCGGCCCCGGCGGCGGCGCTGGCCGGGGGCGACGGCCCGGCGGCGCACGCCGCTGCCAAGCCGGTCAAGAAGACGATCAAGGTGCGCGACAACTTCTTCGCCCCCGCGAAGCTGACCGTGCCGAAGGACAGCACGCTGGTCTGGAAGTGGCCGCGCGTGGCGGGGGACGTGCACGACGTCTACGCGGCGACCAAGCCGAAGGGCTTCAAGCGCTTCCACTCGGACGCCGCGGCCTCCGACTACAGCTTCAAGCGCAAGCTCACGAAGGCCGGGAAGTATCTCGTCGTCTGCACGCTGCACGAGGAGATGACGATGACCGTGAAGGTCGAGAAGTAGCCCGATTCCCGCAGTTTGCGGGATCGAACACGCGTTCGAATTTGGCTGACCGGGGACGCCTCTAGACTCGGAGGCCGTGGCGTCCCAGGGCGACATAATCGTCTCCGGCGCGCGGGAGCACAACCTCAAGGATCTGCACCTGAGCCTCCCGCGCGACGCGCTGGTCGTGATCACCGGGCTGTCGGGCTCGGGCAAGTCGAGCCTGGCGTTCGACACGATCTACGCGGAGGGTCAGCGGCGCTACGTCGAGTCGCTGTCCGCCTATGCGCGCCAGTTCCTCGGGCAGATGGACAAGCCCGACGTGGACTCGATCGAGGGGCTCTCGCCGGCGATCTCGATCGACCAGAAGACGACCTCGCGCAACCCGCGCTCGACGGTCGGCACCGTCACCGAGATCTACGACTACCTGCGGCTGCTGTGGGCACGCATCGGCCACCCGCACTGCCACAACTGCGGCCGGCCGATCGAGGCGCAGTCCGCCGAGCAGATCGTCGACCACGTCATGACGCTGCCCGAGGGCACGAAGTTCATGGTGCAGGCCCCGGTCGTGCGTGGGCGCAAGGGCGAGTACAAGGACCTGCTCGAGTCGCTGCGCGCCGAGGGCTTCACGCGCGCGAAGGTGGACGGCGAGCTGCGCCGGCTCGAGGAGGAGATCGTCCTCGACAAGAAGTACAAGCACGACATCTCGGTCGTGATCGACCGGCTCGTGATGCGGTCGGACCTGCGCAAGCGGCTGACGGACTCGGTCGAGACCGCGGTCGGGCGGGCCGAGGGGCTGGTGGACGTCGAGTACGCCGAGACCGGCGAGGTCGTCACCTACTCGGATCGCTTCATGTGCCTGCACTGCGGCACCTCGATGCCGGAGCTCGAGCCGCGGATGTTCTCGTTCAACTCGCCGCACGGCGCCTGCCCGCGCTGCACCGGCCTCGGCTCGCAGATGGAGATCGACCCGGAGCTGATCGTGCCGGACCCGTCGCTGTCGCTCAACGACGGCGCGATCCTGCCCTGGTCGACCTCAGCCTCCAACTACTACGAGCAGATGACGCAGGCGATCGCCGAGAAGTGGGAGGTGGACATGGACGCCCCCTGGGAGGACCTCGACGAGGGCGTCCAGCGCTGCTTCCTCTACGGCACCAACGGCGACAAGCTCTACATCTCCTACCGCAACCGCTACGGGCGCCGGCGCTCGTACATGACGACCTTCGAGGGCATCGTGCCGAACCTCGAGCGCCGCTACCGCGAGACCGAGTCGGACTACTCGCGCGAGAAGATCGAGGAGTACATGGCGCTGCGCCCCTGCCCGGAGTGCCACGGGGCGCGGCTGCGGCCGGAGTCCTTGGCGGTGCTGGTCGGCGGCGTCGGCATCCACGAGTACACGCGCATCTCCGCGAGACGGGCGATCGAGTGGCTGGAGCAGCTCGAGCTGAGCAGCACCGAGCGCCAGATCGCGCGGCTGATCCTGCGCGAGATCGAGGAACGGCTGCGCTTCCTCGACAACGTCGGCATCGGCTACCTCTCGCTCGACCGCGCCGCGGCGACGCTCTCGGGCGGCGAGGCGCAGCGGATCCGCCTCGCGACGCAGATCGGCTCCAGCCTCGTCGGCGTGCTCTACATCCTCGACGAGCCGTCGATCGGACTGCACCAGCGCGACAACGAGCGTCTGATCGCGACGCTGAAGCGGCTGCGGGACCTCGGCAACACCGTGATCGTGGTCGAGCACGACCCGGACACGATGCTCGCCGCCGATCACCTGATCGATCTCGGCCCTGGCGCCGGCGAGCACGGTGGGGAGCTGGTCGCCCAGGGCACGCCCAAGCAGGTGATGAAGGTGCGCGCCTCGGCCACCGGGCAGTTCCTGTCCGGCAAGCGCTCGATCGCGGTGCCCAAGAAGCGCCGCCGGCCGACGGGCTACGTCGAGATCGAGGGCGCCTCGCAGCACAACCTCAAGCAGGTCGACGTGAAGTTCCCGCTCGGCACGTTCACGTGCGTGACCGGCGTCTCGGGGTCCGGCAAGTCGACGCTCGTCAACGAGATCCTGTTCAAGGCGGCCGCCAACCGGCTGCACCGGGCCAAGCAGCGGCCGGGATCGCACCGGCGCGTCACCGGGCTCGACGACATCGACAAGATCATCAACATCGACCAGTCCCCGATCGGGCGCACGCCGCGCTCGAACCCGGCTACCTACATCGGCCTCTTCGACCACATCCGCGAGCTCTACTCGCGCACCCAGGAGGCGCGCGCCCGCGGCTACAAGCCCGGCCGCTTCTCGTTCAACGTCAAGGGCGGGCGCTGCGAGGTCTGCCGCGGCGACGGGCAGATCAAGATCGAGATGCACTTCCTGCCGGACGTCTACGTGCCCTGCGAGCAGTGCGACGGCAAGCGCTACAACCGCGAGACGCTCGAGGTGCGCTTCAAGGGCAAGACGATCGCCGACGTGCTCGCGATGACGGTCGAGGAGTCGCTCGACTTCTTCCAGCACATCCCCAAGATCAAGCGCCGGCTGCAGGCGCTGCACGACGTCGGGCTCGACTACATCCGCCTCGGCCAGTCGGCGACGACGCTCTCCGGCGGCGAGGCGCAGCGCGTGAAGCTCGCCAGCGAGCTGTCCAAGGTCGCGACGGGCAGGACGCTCTACATCCTCGACGAGCCCACCACCGGCCTGCACTTCGCGGACGTGCAGCGGCTGCTGGAGATGCTCGACCGGCTGGTCGACGCCGGCAACACCGTCGTCGTGATCGAGCACAACCTCGACGTGATCAAGACCGCGGACCGGCTGATCGACCTCGGCCCGGAGGGCGGCGACGAGGGCGGCGAGATCGTCGCGTCGGGCACGCCGGAGCAGGTGGCCGCGGCGGCCGAGCGCTCGCACACCGGGCGCTTCCTGGCCGAGATCGTGGAGCCCGCGGCGCCGAAGCGGCGCGCGCGGGCGAAGGTCGCGGCCGCCGCCTAGGCAGCGGCCGCAAGCCCGTCCTAGCTGACGAGCGCCTGGCCCCAGACGCCGCAGTCGTCGGTGGCGCTGCCCGGCATGCTGTCCGGCGCTCCGAGCACGTAGAGCTCGACGCTGACGGTCTTGCCGCCGGCGCCGCGGAACACCAGGTCGCCGTTGGTGCTGGGGTTGTTGGCGTCGATCGGCAGCGCGACCGTCTGCAGGTCCCCGACGTCGAAGTTGCCGTCGGCGCTGGTGGTGCCGACGGTCTCCGAGATCGCCGAGCCGGTCTCGGTGGTGGAGGCGCGCACGGTGAGCGAGCCGCCCGCGCCGCACTCGGCCTCGAGCTTCAGTCCGCCCGTGTCGAGGATCGAGGTGAAGGCCGTGCCGTCGGGAGCCGAGAAGGCGATCTTGCTCGCGGAGACTCCGCCGACCGCGTCGGCGGCAGCAGCCGAATCCGCCTTGGTGGCCTCCGGGACCTTGCCCAGCTTCGACTCGTCGACGTCGGCGCCGGTCAGCGTGTTGAGCGCGACGTCGACCCCCCGCACCGTGCTGTTGCGGATGTCGAAGCCCCGGATCTCGTTGTTGCGGAGGTCCTGCGTGCGGATCGTGCTGTTGCGGATGTCCTTGGAGCGGATCGTGTCGTCCTTGACCTCGCGGCTGTCGATGAAGCCCGTGGCCACGCCGTAGGACACCCCACCCAGCGACAGGAACAGTGCGAGCAGGGCGACGAGCATGGCCGGGGACGGCCGGCGAGCAAGGATGCGGGTCAAGACGGTCACTCCTCGATGAAGATCGGGTTCAGACCCCGAACACCGTAGGCGAGGCGGAGGAGCGGTGCGGTCCGGTCAGGTGCCGGGGGGCGGCGAACCGCCGCTCTCGCGCAGGCGGCGCAGCTTGCGAACGGTCTGCACGACCTCCATGCGCCGGCGGGCGCGCTGGGTCGCCTCGACGAGCGTTGGCGTCTCGACCGTGTCGGCGACGCCGAGCGAGCAGGTGATCTCCGGCGCGGGGTGGCCGGTGGCGATCTGCTCGAGCATCGTGTCGAAGCGGTCGGCCCAGGCGTTGGCCTGCTTGGCGTCGGTGGCGTGCAGCAGGATCGAGAACTCGTCGTGGCCGGTGCGGGCGATCTCGTCGACCGCGCGCAGCGTGCTGCGCAGCGCGTCGAGGCAGAGCAGGATCAGCGCTCCGGCCGAGTCGCTGCCATGGCGCTCGGCGATGCTGCCGAGGCCGTCGATGTCGAGGATCGCGACGGCCAGGATCTCGCCGGTGCGCGAGCGGCGCATCTCCTCCTTGAGGATCAGCGCCTCGAACTCCTCCTTGCCAGGCAGCTCCGTAAGGGTGTCCATCCCTCCGGTCATCGGCCGACCACGGCCGAGGCTTGACCCGTGGCTGATCGCAGCACGCTTTCCACGGTACCGGCTGCGGCACAGCGGCTCCTAAACGGCGCCGCTCGCTCTGGGATGCTTCGCCGGTGGGGGACGCGAAGCTGTGGCTGCAGAAGTGGCGCTGGTACGAGCGCAACTCGCTGCCCTGGAACCGGCTGCGCATCCATCGCGAGCTCGCGCGCCGCCAGGCGTTCGCACGCTGGCCGTTGCACGGCAACGTGCTCGAGGCGTTCGTCGAGGGACGGCTCGAGGTGGGTGCGCACGCGCTGTTCGAGCCGCACGTCTGGTTGACCGCGCCCGGGGACGCGCGCATTCGCATCGGCAGCGGCAGCTTCCTCAACGTCGCCGTGATGGTCGCCGCGACCGAGCTGGTCGAGATCGGCGCTCACTGCATGCTCGCCAACGGCTGCTTCGTCACCGACGCCAACCACCGCTTCGACGACCCGCGGCGTCCCGTGCCCTGGCAGGGCTTCACCAGCAAGGGCCCCACGCGCCTGGGCGACAACGTCTGGCTGGGGGCGAACGTCGTCGTCACCAGCGGCGTCACGATCGGCGAGCGCTGCGTGATCGGGGCGAACAGCGTCGTCACGACCGACATCCCCCCGTTCTCGATCGCCGCCGGCGCGCCCGCGCGCGTGCTGCGGGCGGTCGAGTACCCCGAGCCCGGGCCGCCGGGCTGAGCCGGCGGCCGCGGGCAGGAGCGCTCAGCACATCACGATCAGGTGGAAGCCCCGGTTGGCCTCGGCGCCCCCGCCGTTCTCGGTGCGGATGGCGACGCCGTTGACGTTCGACGCCAGCGAGCCGACGCTGATCTGGCTGTTCTGCGGCGGGCCGGCGGCCGTCGGGTCGCCGATCGTCGCGAAGTAGGCGCAGTTGCGCACGTCGCCGCTGAAGATCGCCTGGTAGCGACCCTCCGCGGTGCGCGCCACCGAGGTCACATTGCGCCCGCGCACGAGCTGACCGCCGGCGTTGACGACCGCGAAGCGCACGGCGCCGAAGGTCTGGAACGAGCTCGGCACCGTGCCGAGCGTGGACTCCTTGATCGCGCTGCCGCCGAGCCGGTCGGTGCCGACGTCGGTGCCCGTGATCGTCTTGTTGCGGACGTCCTTCGAGCGGATCGTGTTGTTCTTGATCTCGCGGCTGTCGATGAAGCCGGTCGCCACGCCGTACGAGACGCCGCCCAGCGCCACGAACAGTGCGATCAGCGCGACGACCATCGCCGGCGAGGGCAGTAGGCGCCTCATGCGTCGGGTCATTGCATTTCCTCCTTGAGGGTTTCTGGCCGTCGAGGTACCCCTCGTGCCAACGCTCATAACCCCCTGCACGCGCCAGAGTTGCCGGGTTCGACGCGACGACGGCCCCGGGGACCGTGGTCCCCGGGGCCGCGTGCTCGCCCCGTCCGGGCGAAGATGGAGCGCTGCGGCCGGCGCTCAGCCGGTCGCGCTGGAGGCGTAGACCGTCACGGTGAAGGTGCGGTCGTCGGTCTCGAACGTGTCCGCGGCGAGGTTGCCGGTGAAGGTGCGGACGTGCAGCTCACCGCCGCTGTAGTCGACCGTGGCCATGCCGAAGACGCCGACGATCGTGGCGTTGGCGACGTGCGTGGCGGTGGTCGCGTCGACGCCCGGGAAGGCGACGTCGTAGTCGCCGACGCCGCCGGCGTCGACCGTCGGTGCGCCGCCGGTGCGGTTGAACCAGCTGGTGACCGAGCCGGAGTCGTCGATCACGGCACCGGCAACGGCGAGGCCGCGAGCGTCGCCCTTGACGTAGGCGCCGGCGGGCGCGCCGCCGAGGTTGTCGGCGTTCGCCGCCGTGCTCGCGCTCGTCGCGCTGCCCGCGGTCGTGGCGCTGCCGGCCGTGGTGGCCTGCTTGGCCTTCGGCACGGTGCCGAGCGAGGACTCCTTGATCACGGTGCCGCCGAGCGTGTTCTTCTTGACCTTCTTGCCGTTGATCGTGCGGTTCTGGATGTCCTTGCCGTTGATGGTGGCCGCGGCGTAGCCGACGCCGCCGAGTGCGACGAACAGGGCCATGCAGGCGATGACCATCGAGGCGGTCGGACGGTGGGAGAGCAGGCGCTTCATCGTGTACCTCCGGTGTGATTGGTGGGGTGGGCGGGTGCCCGTCGACCGTCCAACCGGGGTCACGGCGGCGAATTACGGCGCCGCGCAAAAAAAAGGAGCCGGGTCCGAAGACCCGGCTCCTCCGAAGCGGTTCGAGCGTGCGGCCTACAGGCTGGGCCCGCCCGTGAACGGCTCGCCCGTCTGGACCGCAAGCGCGGCGTGCAGTCGGTCGATCTCGTCCGGCGCCATCGTGTAGCCGTGCTCGGCCTGGGGGTAGCGCCGCGAGCGCACCTCGTCGGCGAACCCGCGCACGCCCTTGACCATCTCCTCGCGCACGCTCGCGTAGCGCTTGACGAAGCGGGCGGCGTGACCGTCGTAGATGCCGAGCAGGTCGTGGAAGACCAGCACCTGGCCGTCGGTCGCGGGGCCCGCGCCGATGCCGATCACCGGGATCTCCATGCGCGGCATGATCGTCTCGGTCAGCGGTCCGGGGATCGCCTCGAAGACGACCGCGAAGCAGCCCGCCTCCTGCAGCTCGACCGCGTCGTGCATGACCTCCAGCGCCCGCTCGGCCGTGCGTCCCTGGGAGCGGTAGCCACCGAGCGCAGTCGCGGTCTGGGGGGTGAGCCCGACGTGCCCCATGACGGGAATGCCGGCACCGACGATCGCCCGGGCGCGCTCGACGGTGGTGCCGCCGCGCTCGAGCTTGACCGCGTCGCAGCCCGCTTCCTTGATGAAGCGCTGGGCGTTGGTGATCGCCAGCTCGTTCGACGCCTCGTAGGACCCGAACGGCATGTCGCCGACCAGCAGCGGCGTCTCCAGGCCGCGGCGCACGGCGGCCGCCAGCATCAGCAGCTCGTCGAGCGTCACCGGCACGGTGCTCGGATAGCCGAGCACGGTCATCGCGCCCGAGTCGCCGACCAGCACCACGTCGATCCCGGCCTCTTCGGCCACCTGGGCACTGGGGTAGTCGTAGGCGGTCACCATCGCGATCGGCTCGCCGAGCGCCTTCTTCTCGACCAGCTTCGACAGGGTCACCCTCGGCCGCTTGGCCGGCGGTGCGCTTGCACGGGCTCCGCTGCTCATGCGATCAGCTCCTCCACGGTCGCGTTGACGTCCACGATCTGATTGGTCGCGTCGACGTGCACGACGCGCGGTTCGTAGGTCTCCAGCTCGGCCTCGTCGTAGCTGGCGTACGAGACCACGATCACGATGTCGCCGCTGTGCACGAGCCGCGCTGCGGCACCGTT
Organism: uncultured Thermoleophilaceae bacterium; assembly: GCA_963846505.1. Taxonomy (GTDB): domain Bacteria; phylum Actinomycetota; class Thermoleophilia; order Solirubrobacterales; family Thermoleophilaceae; genus JACVRW01. The sequence goes on from CAWJWD010000007.1 coordinate 397,100, forward strand.
GACCTTGACCTCGCCCGAGCCGCGGCGACCGGCGATCGTGTAGGTCTCGAAGCGCGCGCCGTTGTTGACGTCGAGCACGTGCACGAGCTCGTGCTCGAGGATGTCCGCGGCCTCCAACAGGTCCGGGTCCATCGTGATCGAGCCGACGTAGTTCAGGTCGCTGTCGGTGATCGTGGCGCGGTGGACCTTCGACTTCAGCATCGTACGTCTCATTCGGCGCCTCCCAAGATGGCGTTGTCGATCAACCGCGCGCGCCCGACGTGGGCGGCCACGGCCAGCAGCGTGGAGCCGTTGACGCGCTCCACTGGTTGCAGGGTGTCGGCGGAGCGAAGTTCCAGGTACTCAGGTTCAACGCCCGCGGCGGCGAGCTGCTCGCGCGCGGCCGCCAACACGCGGCCGGCGTCCCGCTCGCCGCTCGCGACGCGCTCGCCGGCGGCGCGCAGGGCACGGGAGAGGCCAAGCGCGCGTTCGCGCTCGGCTGGAGAGAGGTAGACGTTGCGCGAACTCAGCGCCAGGCCGTCGGGATCGCGCACGATCGGGCCGACCTCGATCTCGACCGGGATGTCCAGGTCGCGCACCAGCTTGCGCACCACGAGCGCCTGCTGCGCGTCCTTCTGGCCGAAGTAGGCGACGTCCGGCCCGACCATGTTCAACAGCTTGGTGACGACCGTGGTGACGCCGTCGAAGTGCTCGTGGCCGCGCCGTTCGGGCGCGCCGCAGAGCACCTCGGTCAGATCGCCGACCGCGACGGTGGTCGAGAAGCCGGGCGGGTAGACCTCGTCGCCGGGCGGCGCGAACAGCACGTCGACGCCCTGTCCGGCTGCCAGGGCGGCGTCACGCTCCTCGTCGCGCGGATAGCCGCCGAGATCCTCGCTCGGGCCGAACTGGGCCGGGTTGACGAACAGCGAGACCACGACGACGTCGCAGGCGGCTCGAGCTTGGCGCATCAGCGACAGGTGGCCCTCGTGGAAGGAGCCCATCGTCGGCACGAGGCCGATGCGGTGGCCGGCGCGGCGCTCGGGCCCCAGCAGCGCGCGCAGCTCGGCGACGGTGCGGACGGTCTTCACGCGAGCGCCTCGCGTCCCGCCAGGCGGCGGGTGTGGACGACCAGCTCGTCGAACAGGCCCAGCAGCTCGGGCGCCGTCCGTTCGACCGCGGCGCGCTGGACGGCGACGGTGGCCTCGTCGCCGCGGGCCACGGCGCCGGTGAGCGCCCGCTCCGGGCCGTGGGAGACGTGATTGTCGACCGTGCGCCGGATCAGCGGGGCGAGCAGCGCCCGCGCCTCGTGGGGCTCGAGCCCCGCACCCGCCGCGATCCGCTCCGCGGCGGCCTGCAGCGTGACGAGGAAGTTCGAGGCGATCGAGGCGGCGGCGTGATAGGCGGCCCGGTGCTCGTCGTCGAGCTCGAAGGCGGTCATGCCCAGGATCTCGGCCAGCTCGCGTGCGACGTTGAGCGCGGCGGGGGTGGAGCCTGCGATCGCACAGCCGGCACCGGCGAAGGGGGAGGACGTGGCTTCGCCGCCGGCGGCGAACGTTTGCAGGGGATGCCAGCCGAACGGCTCTGCGCCCGCACGCGCGGCCGGTTCCAGCGCGCTCAGCGGCGTGGCGCCGCTGGTGTGTCCGACGAGGGGGGCGGCGCCGGCGACGGACGCCGCCGCCGCCGAGATCTCCGCATCCGGCACGCACAGGACGAGTGCGCGACAGCCGCGCGGGACCTCGCCGCGACGTGCGGGGCCCGCCACGGGCCGACCCGCCTCGCGCAGCGCGGATGCGAGCGCGGTTCCGAGACGGCCCGCGCCGATTACCCCGACAGGGGCAAGCGTGTCGCTCCTGGAGTGCATGTCCGAAGGGTCCGCTCCACAGGGGGTAGCGGCCACGCTTCCAAGCATAGCCCCACTTGGCGCTCCCGTCGCCTCGGACACGTAGGCTTATGTGCGATGCCGTCTCCGACCGCCGCCGAGCGTCGCGAGCAGCTCGTCCAGCTCTACCACGAGGCGAAGGACTGCACGCGCTGTCCGCTGTCGCAGACCCGCACCACGATGGTGTTCGGTGCCGGCAACGCGGACGCCGACCTGATGTTCGTCGGTGAGGCGCCCGGCCAGCAGGAGGACCTCCAGGGGATTCCCTTCGTCGGACGTGCCGGCAAGCTGCTCGACCAGCTGCTCGGCGAGGTCGGCCTCGAGCGCGGCGACGTCTTCATCGCGAACGTGCTCAAGAGCCGTCCGCCCGGCAACCGCGACCCGGCACCGGAGGAGATCGAGGCCTGCAAGCCGTACCTGTTCCGGCAGGTCGAGCTGATCGAGCCGAAGGTCATCTGCACACTGGGCAACTTCGCCACCAAGCTGCTCACTCGCTCCAGTCGCGGCATCACGAGCGTGCGTGGCAAGCCCCAGGTCCACGAGCTCGGCGCGCGCCGGGTGCACATCTATCCGCTCTTCCATCCCGCCGCCGCGCTGCGCACGCCGCGCGTGCTGGAGCAGCTGCGCGAGGACTTCGCCGGCCTGCCGCCGCTGCTCGCCGAGCCGGCGCCGGAGCCCCCGGGAGCGCCGCCCGCCGCCGCAGCGCCACCGCCTCCGGAGCCGCCGCCCCAACTGGACTTGTTCGGTTGAGCGCTGGCTATCATCGCGAGATGCGTCTGTTTCTGGTCTTGCTGCTGGCCGCAGCGGTCGCCGTCGGCGGCTGCGGGGGAGATGACGACTCCGAGTCGTCGACTGGTGCCGATGCCGGCGCCACGACGACGGAGTCCGCGCCGAGCGGGGTGACCGAGACCACGCCTGGCGATACGACCGAGACCGAGGCCGAGCAGCAGGGCTCGGACGACGGCGACGACTCGGGCGGCGGCTCCGACGACTCCGGCGGCGCTTCCGACGATTCGAGCGGCGGTTCCGACGACTCCGGCGGGACCGATGCCCCGAGCTCCGGCGGCTCCGGCGGCAGCAGCGAGGACACGCAGGCGGCCAGCACCACCGTGACCGACTTCTACGCCGCGCTCAGCTCGGGCGACGGCGGCAAGGCCTGCGACCTGATGGCAGACGAGGTCAAGCAGCAGTTCACCCGCGCGCTCGCGCAGTCGCAGAACAAGCAGGGTGCGAGCTGCGAGACGCTCGCCGGCAACGTGGCGAAGTCCTACCCGCAGCAGTTCCGCGACCAGCTCGGGAAGCTGCGGGTGGTGAAGGTGACCGTGAAGGGCGACAACGCGACGGTCACCGCCAAGCTGCCCGGCGTCCCGGCGTCCAGCCTGCCGCTCGTGCGCGACGGCGACAGCTGGAAGATCCAGGCGCCCGTCGGCGCCGGCTCCACCCCCTAGCCGCCGCCCAGGCGCCGCCGCGCGGCCGCCGCTGGCACTCTTGTCGCGTGATCGTCGAGACGGCCAGCGCCGGTGAGACCGAAGCGGCGGGCGCCGAGCTCGCCGCCCGGCTGCGGCCCGGCGACGTGGTGCTCGTCAGCGGCGACCTGGGAGCGGGCAAGACGACCTTCGTCCGCGGTGCGGCCCGCGCGCTCGGCGTCGAGGGGCCGGTGACGAGCCCGACCTTCACGATCGGCCACGTGCTCGGCGGGCAGCCGGAGGTCGCCCACCTCGACCTCTACCGCCTCGGTTCGCTCGCGACCGAGGACCCGGCGCTGCTCGACGACTACCTCACGCCCGAGCGCGTCGCCTTCATCGAGTGGCCCGACGTCGCCGATCCCCAGCTCGAGCGGGTGGTCGCCCGGGTGCGGATCGAGCACCTCGCGCCCGAGCGCCGACGGATCGAGATCGCGTGAACCTGCTCGGCTTCGACACGTCGACCGCCGCCACCAGCGTCTGCGTGCTGCGTGGCGACGGCGCCACCTTCGAGACCGAGCCGGACGCTGCCGCGCTGACCCGGCTGCCGGCGCACGCGAGCGAGCTGATGCCGGCGGTGGCGGAGCTGCTCGACCGGGCGGGCATCGCCTACCGGGAGCTGGACGCGATCGCCGTGGGAGTGGGGCCGGGGACGTTCACCGGCCTGCGGATCGGGGTCGCGACTGCCCGCGGACTGGCGCTGGCGCACGGCCTCGAACTGCGGCCGGTGTCGTCGCTGACCGCACTCGGGGCGGGGTTGGCCGAGCGGGTGCGCGACGCTGCGGAGCCCGCGCCGGGAAGCGACGCCGGGGGGGCGGGGGCCGAGCTGGCGCGCGTCTCGCTGCTGCCGTTGATCGACGCGAAGCGCGGCGAGGTCTACGGCGCGCTCTACGACGGCGCTGCCGAACGCTGGCCGCCGTTCGCCGCCGCGCCGGACGCGCTGACGGCGCGGTTGCGGGAGGAGGGCGCGACGCCGCTGGCGGCCGGGGACGGCTCGGTACGATTCAGGGGGGTGCTCGAGGCGGCCGGCGTCAGGGTCGAGCCCGACGGGTCCCCGGTGCATGTGGTTCGCGCGCTGCACGTCTGTCGGCTCGCGGCGACGGTGCCGGGAGTCGCTCCCGAGGCGGTCCTCCCCGAGTACCTCCGAGTTCCAGACGCGAAGCCACAGTGAGCACCGAGCCCGCATCCCGAGCAGACACCGGCGTCGCCGTCCGCGCCACACGCGCCGGCGAGCTCGAGCTGCGACGCCTCACCTACGCGGACCTGCCCCAGGTGATCGCGATCGAGCGGCGCGCGTTTCCGACGCCCTGGTCGCTGGCGATGTTCGTGCTCGAGCTGTCCAAGCCGTCGGGCATCTGCCTCGGCGCGCTGCTGGAGGGGCGCATCGTCGGCTACCTCGTCTGCTCGCGCTACGACACGGTCTGGCACATCATGAACGTGGCCGTCGACGACCGGCTGCGGCGGGCCGGAATCGCGGTGGGGATGCTGGAGCGGCTGTTCGAGCTGGCCGATCGGCCCAACGAGCAGTACACGCTCGAGGTCCGCACCTCCAACGAACCGGCGATCCGGCTCTACGAGCGCTTCGGCTTCCGCACTGCCGGCCGGCGCCGCGGCTACTACCACGACAACCGCGAGGACGCCCTGATCATGTGGCGCACCGTGCCCGAGCGGGCGACCGCCTGACGGCCGCGGGCCGGCGAACGATGATCCTTGCGCTCGAGACCAGCTGCGACGACACCTGCGCTGCAGTCGTGGAGCGCGACGGCACGATCCGCTCGAACGTCGTCGCCTCGCAGGGGCTGCTGCACGCGCGCTACGGCGGCGTCGTGCCCGAGATCGCCTCCCGGCGCCATCTGGAGCTCGTCGACGTCGTGACGCTCGACGCGCTCGAGCGGGCGGACGCGACGCTCGACGACGTCGGCACGGTCGCCGTCACGCGCGGGCCCGGGCTGATCGGCGCGCTGCTCGTCGGCGTCTCGACCGCCAAGGCGCTGGCCGCCGCGCGCGGGCTGCCGCTCGTGCCGGTCGACCACCTGCACGGACACGTGATCGCGAGCACGCTCGGCGACGACCCGATCGAGGTGCCGTTCCTGTGCCTGGTCGCCAGCGGCGGGCACACGTTCCTGGCGCGCGTCGACGACCCGGCCGCCTACGCGCTGCTCGGTCAGACGCTCGACGACGCGGCGGGCGAGGCCTTCGACAAGGGGGCGCGGCTGCTGGGGCTCGGCTATCCCGGTGGGCCGGCGATCGACCGGCTGGCCAAGCAGGGCGATCCGCAGGCGTTCCACTTCCCCCGCTCGGCGCCCGGCGAGCTCGACTTCAGCTTCAGCGGCGTCAAGACGTCGCTGCTCTACACCCTGCGCGACGAACCCGACGCGAACCACGCCGACCTCGCGGCCTCCTACCAGCGCGCGATCGTCGACGCGCTCGTCGGACGGTTGACGATCGCGCTGGAGCGCGAGGGACTGGAGCGCGTGGCGATCGGCGGCGGCGTGGCGGCGAACTCCGAGCTGCGCGCGGCGGTGCGGCAGCTGGGCGTGGCGGTCTGGACGCCGCCGCTGGCCCTCTGTACCGACAACGCCGCGATGATCGCCGGCGCCGCCCGCTTCCTCGAGCCGCTCGCATATCCCGACTACCTGGCGCTGGACGCGGCGGCGCGGCTCGTTCGATGACCCGCGTCGTGCTCTACGGCAAGCCGGGTTGCCACCTCTGCGACGACGCGCGCGCGGTCGTCGAGGCAGTGCGGGCCGAGCGCGCCTTCGAGCTCGAGCAGGTCGACGTCTCGCTCGATCCGCTGCTGTTCCGGCGCTATGGCGAGCGGATCCCGGTGCTCGTCGTGGCGGGCGAGGAGGCCTTCGAGTACGTCGTCGACGCGGACGCGCTGCGCAGACGGCTCGATAGAGTGACCGCGTGAGCTTCCGTGAGCCCATGACGGGCGGGGCCGGACTCGAGAACGGGGTGCATGACCGGCTCTCGCTCGGCGTCGCGGCGCGGCTGTCCCGCTACCTGCAGGTCCTGACCCAGGCCAAGAAGATGGGCAAGGAGACGATCTCCTCGCAGGAGCTGGCCGACTACACGCACGTCAACTCGACCCAGATCCGCCGCGACCTGTCGGGCTTCGGCAAGTTCGGCAAGCGCGGCGTCGGCTACAACGTCGACTCGCTGGTCTCGCAGATCCGCAAGATCCTGCGCACCACCGGCAAGCACAACATCGCGCTGTTCGGCGCCGGCCGGCTGGGCCAGGCGATCGCCGGCTCGGACATCTTCGCCGACCACGGCTTCCGGGTCGTGGCGGTCTTCGACAGAGATCCGAAGAAGGTCGGCAAGCAGGTCAGCGAGGCCGTGGCCGTGCGCCCCTACGAGGACATGGAGCGGGTGATCAGAGACGAGGACGTCGTCGTCGGCGTGCTGGCGGTGCCGACCGCCGCCGCCCAGTCGGTCGCCGACGACCTCGTCGCGAACGGCGTCAAGATCATCTTCAACTACTCCGAGGCGCTGCTGCAGGTGCCGCCCGAGGTGACCGTGCACACCTCGAGCCCGGCCGTCGACCTGCTCTACGCCCTCTACTTCTACCTGACCTAAGCGAGCGCACTGCCGTGCTGGACATGCCGAAGGTCGCGGAGATCTTCGAGTCCTCCCAGGACTTCACGGTCGGCATCGAGGAGGAGTTCGCGATCCTCGATCCCGAGACCCGTTCGCTGACGCAGCGCTACGACGAGCTGCGGGCGGCCGCCGACGCCGACGAGCTGCTCGCCGACATGGTGGCCGGAGAGCTGATCCGCTCCGAGATCGAGATCACCTCGGGGCGTGGGGAGGGCCTCGCGGACGGGCTCGCGCGCCAGCGGGCGGCGCGCACGCGCCTGTTCGCGCTGGCGGCCGAGCACGGTGCGCTGCTGGGGGCGACCGGCACGCACCCCTGGAGCCCCTGGCAAGAGCAGCAGATCATCGACACCGAGCACTACCACCGCGTGGCGGAGGGTCTGCAGTACGTCGCCTGGCGCAACAACACCTTCAGCGTCCACGTCCACGTCGGGATCCGCGGCGCCGACCGGGCGATCGCCGTCTGCGACCGGCTGCGGCCGGTGCTGCCGGAGCTGCTGGCGCTGTCGGCCAACTCGCCCTTCCTCGACGGTCGCGACGCCGGCCTGCACTCCGCCCGCACGCAGATCTTCACCAAGAGCTTCCCGCGCTGCGGCATCCCCGATCCCTTCGGCGACTGGGCCGGGTACGCGGACTACGTCGACTTCCTCGTGCGCACCGGCTCGATCGTCGAGCAGACCCAGATCTGGTGGAGCATTCGTCCGCACCACAAGTTCGGCACCGTCGAGCTGCGCATCTGCGACGCCCAGACGAGCGCGGCCGACGGCGACGCGCTGATCGGGCTGATCGTCGCCTGCCTCGCCCAGGCGGCCCGCGACTACGACGCCGGCTTGCGTCCCGAGAGCCCGCCGCCGCGCCTGGTCGAGGAGAACTTCTGGCGGGCCATTCGCTACGGACTCGACGGCAAGATGATCGATCTCGAGCGCGCCGAGGAATACCCGTCGGCGGCGATCGCGGAGCGGCTCTTGGCCTGGACCGAGCCGGCGCGGACCGAGCTCGGGATCGAGCCGATCCTGCCGGAGCTCAACGGCGCGCAGCGCCAGCGTGCGATGCTCACCGACGGAGCCTCGATGGAGGACGTCTATGCAGCGGAGGTCGAGTTGAGCCGGCGAACCTACGGCGGCGCGCGAAGTTCGGCAGCATTCAGCGGATGAGCGACCCACAGGGACAGCCAACCGAGGAGGAGCTGCGCGCGGCGCTCGAGGAGCAGCTGCGCCAGCTGCGCGTCGAGGACGTGCTGCTGCAGACGATCGTCACGCTCGTGAACTTGGCCGGCAGGCGCCTGACGGCCGAGGGCGAGAAGGACCCCGAGCAGGCCCGTGTGGCCATCGACGCCGTGCGCGCGCTGCTGCCGCTGAGCCCGCAGGAGGATCTCGGGCCGATCCGCGACGCGCTGTCGCAGCTGCAGATGCTCTATGCGCGGGAGACGCAGGGCGAGGGTGCGGACGACCCCGTCCCCGGAGCGCCGCCTGCGGGCGCCGCCGCGCCGCCGCCCGCGCCGGAGAAGAGCCAGGAGGAGATCGAGCGCGAGCGGGCGAGGTCGAAGCTTTGGACGCCGCCAGGCGCCGGATGACCGTGTGGATGCGCCGGATTCGCAGCTAGTCGGGGTCTTCGGCGGCTCGGGCTTCTACCGCTTCCTCGACGACGTCGAGGAGGTGGCGGTCGAGACGCCGTACGGCCCGCCGTCCGCGCGCATCCGCATCGGCGCGATCGACGGCGTGCGCGTCGCCTTCATGCCGCGCCACGGCGACGAGCACCAGCTGCCGCCGCACCGCATCAACTACCGCGCCAACGTCTGGGCGATGCGCCAGGTCGGGGCGCGTCGGATCGTCGGCCCGTCGGCCTGCGGCTCGCTCAAGCCCGAGTTGTCGCCGGGGACGTTCGTGATCTGCGACCAGTTCGTCGACCGCACCCATCAGCGCGAGGCCACCTTCTACGACGGGCCGCAGACCACCCACGTGTCCGCTGCCGACCCGTATTGCCCGAGCCTCTCGAGGACGCTGGCCGAGGCGGCGCGGGACGAGGGCATCGAGGTCGTGGAGGGCGGGACGGTGGTCGTGATCGCCGGCCCGCGCTTCTCGACGCGCGCCGAGTCGCGCTGGTTCGCGCGCGAGGGCTGGGACGTCGTCAACATGACCCAATACCCCGAGTGCTGGCTCGCCCGCGAGCTCGGTCTCTGCTACGCAAATCTGTCCTTGGTCACCGATTACGACGTCGGCCTGGAGGGGATGCCGGACGTGCCGCCGGTCTCCGCGGACATGGCTTTCCGCGTCTTCGCCGACAACCTCGATAGACTGCGCGCGCTCTTGATCCGGGCGGTGCCTCGGATTACCCCCCAACCGGCGGACGATCTCTGCGCGTCGGCGCTCGACAGCGCGATCGCCCACCACTAAACGAACTGGCCGGCGCCGCCCGCCGACTGATGACGGAGGCTGATACCCCTTGGAATTCTTGACTGACTGGGGCGTGGTGATCGCGCTCGTGTGCGCTGGCGCCGCCGTGGTGTATGGCGTGACCACGTCGCGCTGGCTGCTGGCGCTCTCGCCCGGAAACCAGGAGATGCAGGACATCTCCAAGGCCGTGCAGGAGGGCGCCAGCGCCTACCTGCGACGGCAGTACACGATCATCGCCGGCGTCGCGGTCGTGCTCGCGGTCGTGCTCGCGATCGCGCTCGAGCTGCAGGACGCCGAGGGCATCCTGATCGCGATCGGCTTCCTGATCGGCGGCACCTTCTCGGGCGCTGCCGGCTTCATCGGGATGAACGTCTCCGTGCGTGCGAACGCCCGTGTGGCGGAGAGCGCCCGCGACGGCGTCTCGCGCGCGCTCGAGGTCGCCTTCAAGGGCGGCGCGATCACCGGCCTGCTGGTCGCCGGTCTGGCGCTGCTCGGCGTCGCCGGCTACTACGGCGTCCTGATCCTCGCGGGCGTCGACGAGCGCGACGCGATCGACGCGCTCGTGGGCCTGGGCTTCGGCGGCTCCCTGATCTCGGTCTTCGCCCGTCTGGGCGGCGGCATCTTCACCAAGGCCGCCGACGTCGGCGCCGACCTCGTCGGCAAGATCGAGGCCGGCATCCCCGAGGACGACCCGCGCAACCCGGCCGTGATCGCCGACAACGTCGGCGACAACGTCGGCGACTGCGCCGGCATGGCGGCCGACCTGTTCGAGACCTACGCCGTCACCGCGGTCGCCGTGATGCTGCTCGGCATCCTGACCTTCGGCCAGACCGGCACCGTCGCGGTCTACCCGCTGGTCATCGGCGGCGTGTCGCTGATCGCGTCGATCATCGGCACCTACGCCGTGCGCTCGCGCGCCGGCAACGTCGAGCGGGCGCTCTATCAGGGCCTGATCGTGTCCGGCGGCTTGGCGGCGATCGCCTTCCTGCCGATCACGCTGCTGCTGATGGACGACCTCTCCTACAAGCCGGGCGTCGACGCCCTGCTGCGGGCGGGGAGCGAGGCTCCGAGCGGGATCGAGCTGTACATCTGCACCCTGGTCGGCATCGTCATCACCGCCGGCCTGTTCGTGATCACCGACTACTACACCTCGACGCGCTTCCGTCCGGTCCGCACGACGGCGAAGGCGTCGGAGACCGGTCACGCGACGAACATCATCCAGGGCCTCGCCCAGGGCTTCCAGTCCACGGCGGCACCGGCGATCCTGCTGGCGCTCGGCATCCTGGTGGCGAACGAGCTCGCCGGCATCTACGGCATCGGCGTCGCCGTGATGGCGCAGCTGTCGCTCACCGGCCTGATCGTGGCGCTCGACGCGTTCGGCCCGATCACCGACAACGCCGGCGGCATCGCCGAGATGGCGAACCTGCCGGAAGAGGTGCGCAACGTCACCGATCCGCTGGACGCGGTCGGCAACACGACCAAGGCCGTCACCAAGGGCTACGCGATCGGCTCGGCCGTGCTCGCGGCGCTGGTGCTGTTCGCGGCCTTCATCGAGGAGCTGCGCGAGGAGGCCGCCGCCAACGGCGAGGTGCTGAAGAACTTCGACATCTCCTCGCCGGAGGTGCTGATCGGCCTGCTGCTCGGCGGCATGATGGTCTACCTGTTCGCCGCCCTGGCGATCGAGGCGGTCGGCCGCGCGGCCGGCGGCGTGGTCGAGGAGGTGCGCCGGCAGTTCAAGGAGAAGCCGGGCATCATGGACTACACCGAGAAGCCCGACTACGCGCGTGCCGTGGGCCTCGTGACCCTGGCCGCTCAGCGGGAGATGATCATCCCGGCGATGATCCCGATCGTGCTGACGGTCGTCGTCGGCCTGCTCTCCTACCAGGCGCTCGGCGGCCTGCTGATCGGCGTGATCGTCGTCGGCTTCTTCGCCGCGGTCTCGATGACCTCCGGCGGCGGCGCCTGGGACAACGCCAAGAAGCTGATCGAGGACGGCGAGTTCGGCGGCAAGGGCTCCGAGGCCCACGCCGCGTCGGTCACCGGCGACACCGTCGGCGACCCGTACAAGGACACCGCCGGCCCGGCGATCAACCCGATGATCAAGGTCGCCAACATCGTGGCGCTCCTGATCGTCCCGTTCCTGGTCTAGGACGCGAAGCAGTGACGAGGCGGGGCGGCTGCCGGCCGCTCCGCCTCAGTCGTCCGCGTAGCGCAGCGCGCGCAGCGCCACGTGCAGCCCGAGGCGGACGTCCTCGTCGTCGAGGTCCTCGTCGAGCAGCTCCTGGATCCGCCCGAGCCGGTGGTAGAGCGACTGGCGCTCGAGGTGCAGGGCGCGGGCGGTCTCGGCCTTGCGGCCGCCGTGGGCGAGGTAGGCCTCGAGCGTCGGCAGCAGCTTGGCCTTGCGGCGACGGTCGTGCTCGATCAGCGGTCCCAGCCGCCGCTGCGCGAAGCGCTGCAGCTCGTCGTGGTCGCGCAGGGTCCAGAACAGGCGGTGCAGATCGGGCGAGGTGACGTCGTGCCAGTCGCGCGGCGGCGCCGCCAGCGCGGCGGGAGCGGTCGCGAGCGTCTCGACCAGCGACTCGCGCAGCCCGCTCCAGGTCGGCGCGGCGCCCCCGACGCAGACTGCCAGCGACGCTCCGTCGCCGAGCTGGCGCGCGGCCGTCGCGCGGACGCTGGCCGCGATGCGGCCGGCGGCCTCGGCCCGGCGCTCGGGGGCCGAGAGGCCGAGCACGAGCATCGCCTGGCCCTCCGGCCCGCGCAGGCCGCCGATCGCGGCGACCCCGGCGCCCGAGAGCTCGTGGGTGACGTCGCGCAGGACGATCGCCCAGGCGGCCTCGCCGCCGGCACCGTCGCCGTCGGCGGCAGCGCGCGTGCCGTTGGCGCCGCCGGCGTGCGCGACCACGACCGGCAGCAGCGCCCGCGGCTGCCCGTCGAAGCCCAGCGAGGCAGCGCGGCGAGCGGCCTCGGCGTCCTCGAGCTGTCCGTCGAGCAGCTCGGACAGCAGGTTGCCGCGCTCGCGCGCCGCCAGCACGTCCTCCTCGCGCCCACGCAGCAGCGCCAGCGCGATCAGCCCCACCGCTCGCTCGGCGGCGACGCGGTCGAACTCGTCGAGCGGCGAGTCCACGGCCAGCACCACCAGGCGGCCCCAGGTCTCGCCGCTGCCCATCGGCACCCGTGCCTCGACGTGGTCGGGTGTGCCCGGCAGCCCGCGCCGCACGCCCTCCCACGCGGCCAGGACCTCGCGGTCGTCGGTGTGGTGGGTGGCGTGGTAGAGCAGCCCGTGGCCGGCCTTGTCGAGCACGACCGGGTTGGCGATCGCCTCGGCGAGCGCCGCCAGCACCTCGGGGATGCCGGCGCCGTCCAGCATCAGCCGCGTGAAGCGGGCGTGCAGCTCGTCGCCACGGCGCATCAGCACGTGCTGATGGCTGACGATCTCGCGGTGGACGTCCTCGGTGATCTCGACGAAGGCCGTCTCGCGGTGCAGCGCGATCAGCGGCAGCCCGTGTGCCCGCGCCTCCTCGCGCAGGGCGGCGGGCACGTCGGCGAAGGTCGAGCCGAGCTCGAGCGCCAGCCCGGCCACGCCGCGTTCGGCCAGGGCGGTGGCGAAGCGACGCTGCTCGGCCTCGCTCTTGCCGATGCCCATGCCCGTCGTCAGCAGCAGCTCGCCGCCCATCAGCAGCGAGGGCATGTCCGGGACCTCGCCCGCGTGCACCCAGCGCACCGGGCGGTCGAGGGCGTCGGCGCCGGCCACCACCTCGGGCACGGCACGGCGCAGCGCGGGCAGCCGCAGGGCTGCCCGGAGCGTGATCGACGGCTCGTTTGCTGCGGAATGACTCACTTCTCGGTCACGGTAGCGGAGCATCGCCGGCACGCTTTGACGTTCCGTCCAACCGCAGCCGACAGGTCGTGACCGCGCGCCCCTTGCCGATCGCCGCTCCCGCCCTCAGCATGCGGCGATATGACGGTCACCAGCCCCGCGGGCGTGCGAACGCTGCGCAACTACGTCGGCGGCCAGTGGCGCGAGAGCGCAGCGGCCGGAGCGCTGGAGAGTCGCAATCCAGCGACGGGGGAGCCGTTGGCCCAGGTTCCGCTGTCGACGGCTGCCGACGTCGACGCGGCGGTGCAGGCGGCCCGTGCCGCCTTCCCCGCCTGGCGCGAGACCTCGCCGCTCGTGCGCGCCCGCGCGCTGTTCGTGCTGCGCGACGTGCTCGACCGCGAGCGCGAGCAGCTGGCGCGGATCGTGACCATGGACATGGGCAAGACCTTCGACGACGCGCTCGGCGAGGTCGGACGCGGCATCGAGTCGATCGAGATGGCGTGCGGCGCGCCCTCGCTGCTCAAGGGCGAGAACCTCGAGGGCGTGGCACGCGGGCTCGACGTCGAGCTGGTGCGCCAGCCCGTCGGCGTGGTGGCGGCGATCACGCCGTTCAACTTCCCGGCCATGATCCCGCTCTGGTTCCTGCCCTACGCGCTCGCCTGCGGCAACGCGTTCGTGCTCAAGCCGTCCGAGCAGGACCCGCTGGCCTCCGAGCGGATCGTCGAGCTGATCGACTGCATCGAGGAGATCCCGCCCGGCGTCGTCAACCTCGTGCACGGCGGGCGCGACGCCGTCGACGGGCTGCTCGACCACGAGCAGGTCGACGCGATCTCGTTCGTCGGCTCGGCGCGGACGGCGCGCTACGTCTACTCCCGCGCCGCCGAGAACGGCAAGCGCGTGCAGGCGCTCGGCGGCGCCAAGAACGCGATGGTCGTGATGCCCGACGCCGACCCGAAGCTGATGACCGGCGGGGTGACGAGCTCGGCCTTCGGGGCGGCGGGCCAACGCTGCCTGGCGGGCTCGCTGGCGGTGCTCGTGGGCACGCCGGAGCAGCAGGACCGCTCGCGCGACCTGATCGTCGAGGCGGCACGCGCCATGCGCACCGGCGACGGCGCCGATCCCGAGACCGACGTCTGTCCGCTGGTGACGCCGGCCGCGCGCGAGCGCGTCGAGGGCGAGCTCGAGGCGGCGCTGGCCGACGGCGTCGAGCTCGTGCTCGACGGTCGCCGCGACGGCGGCTCCGGCGGCGCCGAGCTCGGGCCGACGATCGTCGACCGCGCCCCGGCCGGCAGCCGCGTCGTGTCCGACGAGCTGTTCGGCCCGCTGCTGACGCTCGTGCGCGTGCCCGACCTCGAGACCGCGATCGAGCAGGTCAACGCGAGCCGCTACGGCAACGCCTCGGTGATCTTCACCGGCTCGGGCGGCGCCGCGCGCGCCTACCGTTACGGGGTGCAGGCCGGGATGGTGGGCATCAACGTCGGCGTTGCGGCGCCGGTCGCCTGGTTCCCGTTCGCCGGTTGGAAGGACTCGTTCGATGGCGACCTGCACGCCAACGGCATGGATGCGGTGGACTTCTACACCCGCAAGAAGGTGGTGACGTCGAGATGGAGCTGAGCCACGACGGCCTGCAGCGGGCCGCACACGACCATCTGCTGCTGCACTTCTCCCGCAACGGCGCGTTCGGACCCGGCCGCGGCGAGCTGCTGGTGCTCGACCGCGGCGAGGGCTGCCACGTCTGGGACACCCATGGCCGCCGCTACGTCGACGGGCTCTCGAGCCTGTTCTGCTGCCAGCTCGGCTACTCCTACGGCGCCGAGATGGCCGAGGCGGCGCGCGAGCAGCTCGTCAAGCTGCCGTTCAACACCAACTGGGCCACCGCCCACCCGGCCTCGATCGAGCTGGCCGAGCGCGTCGCGGGCATCGCGCCCGCCGGCATGGAGCACGTCTTCTTCACCAGCGGCGGCTCGGAGGCGGTCGAATCCGCCTGGAAGCTCGTACGCCAGTACCACCTGGCCAACGGCGAGCCGGAGCGGCGCAAGGCGATCGCCCGCCGCACCGCCTACCACGGCGTCACGCTGGGGGCGCTGTCCTTCACGGGCGTCGAGCCGTTCCGCGAGCCGTTCGGCCCGCCCGCGGTGCCCACCCGCCACGTCTCCAACACGAACGCGTTCCGCTCGCCGCTGCAGGGTGCCGAGCTGACCCGCGCGCTGCTCGACGAGTTCGAACAGGCGCTGCTGGCCGAGGGTCCGGAGACGGTGGCGATGATCATCGCCGAGCCGGTGCAGAACGCCGGCGGCTGCTTCGTGCCGCCCGAGGGCTACTGGCAGGGGCTGCGCGAGCTCGCCGACCGGCACGGCATCCTGCTCGTCGCCGACGAGGTGATCACCGGCTTCGGCCGCCTGGGCGAGTGGCTGGGCGTGCACGAGTACGACGCCCGCCCCGATCTGATCACGGTCGCCAAGGGCCTGACGGCCGCCCACGCGCCGATGGGCGCCGTGATCGTCTCCGAGCGCGTGGCCGCACCGCTCTACGAGGCCGACCGCACGTTGCTGCACGGCATCACCTTCGCCGGCCATCCGCTGGCGGCCGCGATCGCGCTGAAGTCGATGGAGATCTTCGAGCGCGACCGCGTGCTGGAGAACGTGCGCGCGCTCGAAGGGCACCTGGCCGAGCGGCTCGAGCAGCTGCGCGCGCTGCCGATCGTGGGCGACGTGCGCGGGACCGGCTTCTTCTGGGCGCTGGAGCTGGTGCGCGACGCCGACGGCACGGCGTTCGAGGCGGAGGACAAGCAGCGGCTGGTGAAGGGCTTCATGCCCGGCCGGCTGCTCGAGGCCGGCCTGATCGCGCGCGCCGACGACCGCCAGGACGCCGTCGTGCAGCTGGCGCCGCCGCTGGTCGCCGACGCCGAGGTGCTCGACGAGATCGTCGACGCGCTGGCGAGCGTGCTCGAGGACGCGGGCGCCTACATGGGCGTCGGCAGCGGCGCGGCGGTCGCCTAGCCTCGGTGCCCGGCTGGGAGGAGGCCGAGCCGCGGGTCTTCTGGCTCGACTCGCCGCTGGCGCCCGAGCCGCTGGCGCCGCTCGAGGGCGCAGCCGAGGCCGACCTGGCGATCGTCGGCGGCGGCTTCACCGGGCTCTGGGCCGCCCTGGCGGCCAAGGAGCGTGACCTGGGCCGCGAGGTGGTGCTGCTCGAGGGCGGGCGGATCGGCGCGGCGGCCAGCGGCCGCAACGGCGGCTTCGTCGACGCGTCGCTGACGCACGGGATCGGCAACGGCGCCGCGCACTTCCCGGAGGAGCTCGAGCGGCTGACGACGCTCGGCCGCGAGAACTTCGCCGCGATCGAGGCCACGCTGCGACGCCACGAGATCGACGCCGGCTGGGAGCGCACCGACCAGCTCACGGTCGCCACGCGTCCGCACGAGCTGCCCTGGCTGCAGGAGGACGTCGAGCTGCTGCAGGCCGCGGGGGAGCAGGCGCGGCTGCTCGACGCCGAGCAGCTGCGCGCCGAGATCGACTCCCCGACCTACCTCGGCGCCGGCGCCCAGTGCTCGAACGTCGCGTTGGTCGACCCCGCCAGGCTGGCCTGGGGCCTGCTGCGCGCCGTGCGCGCGGCCGGGGTGCGCGTGCACGAGCACACGCACGCGACCGGACTGCGCCGTGAGGGGCGGGGCGTGCGGCTGACCACCGACGGGGGCGCGTGCCTCGACGCGTCCGCGGTCGTGCTGGCGACCAACGCCTTCCCGCCGCTCGTACGTGCGATCCGCCGCTACGTCGTGCCGGTCTACGACTACGTGCTCGTGACCGAGCGGCTCGCGCCCGCTCAGCGCGAGGCGCTCGGGTGGCGTGCCCGCCAAGGCGTCAGCGACGCCGGCAACCGCTTCCACTACTACCGCCTGACCGCCGACGATCGCATCCTCTGGGGCGGCTTCGACGCGATCTACCACTACCGCAACGGCGTGGGGGCGGAGCTCGAGCAGCGCCCGGAGTCGTTTGCGCTGCTCGAGCGCCACTTTCGCGAGACGTTCCCGCAGCTCGGGCAGCTCGGCTTCAGCCATCGCTGGGGCGGTGCGATCGACACCTCCACGCGCTTCTGCGCCACCTTCGGGACGGCGCTCGGCGGCCGCGCCGCCTACGCCGTGGGCTACACCGGCCTCGGCGTGGCGGCCAGCCGCTTCGGCGCGCGGGTGGCGCTCGACCTGCTCCACGGCGGCGCCAGCGAGCTGACCGGGCTGCGCATGGTGCGCCGCCGGCCGATCCCGTTCCCGCCCGAGCCGCTGCGCTGGGCGTCGATCGAGGTCACGCAGCGGGCGCTCGCGCGCGCCGACGAGCGCGGTGGGCGCCGCGGACCGTGGCTGCGCCTGCTCGACGCGGTCGGCGCCGGCTTCGACAGCTGATGCGCCGCCTCCCGGAGGAATAGCCTGCCGGGGCCGGATGGCGGAGTACAGGCCCAAGAACCAAGGACTGGAGCGGGTGCTCGGCACCGGCTCGCTGTTCGCGACCGCCTACGGCAACGTCGGCAGCTCGATCTACTACGCGCTCGGCCTGGTGGCGATCTACGCCGCCGGCATGACGCCGGTCGTGTTCGTGATCGCCGGCCTGATCTTCGCCGCCACCGCCGCCACCTACGCCGAGGCGACGACGATGTACCCGGAGGCCGGCGGCTCCTCGAGCTTCGCCCGCCGCGCCTTCAACGAGTTCTGGTCCTTCTTCGCGGCCTGGGGCCAGATGCTCACCTACATCATCACGATCTCGATCTCGGCCTTCTTCGTCCCGCACTACCTGGCCGTGTTCTGGGAGCCGCTCGGCGAGAGCCCGGGCGACATCGTCGGAGGCATCGTGGTGGTCGTCCTGCTGGGGGCGATCAACATCGTCGGCGTCAAGGAGTCGGCGGGGGTCAACGTCTTCTTCGCCGTCGCGGACTTCATGACGCAGGTGGTGCTGGTCGTGGTCGGCGCGGTGCTCGTGCTCGACCCGGACCTGCTCGTGCGCCAGGTCGACTTCGGCACCACGCCGACGCTCGGCGACTTCCTGATCGCGATCCCGGTCGCGATGGTGGCCTACACCGGCATCGAGACGGTCTCGAACATGGCCGAGGAGGCCAAGGACTACGGCAAGACGATCCCCCGCGGGATCGGACTCGTGGTCGGCGCCGTGGCGGTGATCTACACCTTCCTGCCGGCCGTGGCGCTGTCGGCGATGCCGGTCAAGGACGGCCAGACGATCCTGGCGCTGTCCAAGGAGGAGGGCGGCTACGCCGACGACCCGATCCTCGGCGTGGTCGAGAACATGGACCTCGGCTCGCTCCAGCACCCCGCCGAGATCTACGTCGGCATCCTCGCCGCGACGATCCTCTTCATCGCCACCAACGCCGGCATCATCGGCGTCTCGCGGCTGAGCTACTCGATGGGCCAGCACCGCCAGCTGCCGGAGCTGCTGCGTTCGCTGCATCCGCGCTTTCGCACGCCCTACGTCGCGATCGCGCTGTTCGGGCTGATCGCCTGCGTGGCGATCCTGCCGGGCCAGGCCGACTTCCTCGGCGTCATCTACGCCTTCGGGGCGATGCTCTCGTTCACGATGGCGCACATCGCGGTCACGCGCCTGCGCTTCACGCAGGCCGACCACGAACGGCCCTGGCGCGGCCCCGGCAACCTGCGCCTGCGCGGGGGCGATCTGCCGCTGTTCGCCGTCTTCGGCGGCTTCGGCACCGGCGCCGCGCTGATCGTGGCCACGGTGCTCGACCTGCGCGTGCTCGTCTCGGGCGCGCTCTGGCTGGCGCTGGGCTGTCTGATCTACGTCGTCTACCGCAGACGTCAGGGGCTGCCGCTGACCGAGACGGTGAAGATCGTGATGCCCCAGCCGGTGGTCGAGCACGAGGTCGAGTACCAGTCCGTGCTGGTCGCCTTCGAGGAGGGCAACTACTCCGGCGAGGCGGTCGCGATGGCGGCCCGGCTGGCCGCCCAGCGCCGGCGCGGCATCCACGTGCTGGTGACGATCACCGTGCCGCCGAACTCGCCGATCGACGCCATCCTGCCCGAGCAGGAGGCCAATGCCCAGTCGATGATCGACTCGGCGCGCGTGCGCGGCGGCAGGCGCGTGACCGGGCACTGGGAGAAGGTGCGACCCGGCCAGGCGGGCCGCCGGATCGTCGAGGAGGCGCGCGAGATCGACGCGCGCGCGATCGTGATGTCGCTGCCGCCGCGGCGCACCGGCATGTCCCTGTTCGGCAGGACGATCGAGACCGTGCTGACCGAGCGGCCGGCACGGGTCATCATCGACTCGTCGCGTGGGCGCGACGAGGCGGAGACGCCGGCCTGAGCGGCGGCGTCGAGGACTACGATCCCTGACGTGCAGCGGGCTCGGCTTGCGTCCACGGTGGCTCTCAACGGGGCGCTCCTCGTGCTTGGCCTGACCATGCTCGTGTTGGCGTTGGCGCGCGGGGGCGGGGCGCTTGCGCTGGGCACGATCGTCGGCGTGCTGTTCGCAGGGCTCGGCGCCGGCCGGCTGTGGCTGGCGCTGCGCGGCGTTGCGGGCGGGTCGGGGTGAGCGAGGAGCAGGGGCGCGGGCGCCTGCCGGTCGCCGACCGCGCGCGCTCGCAGTTCAAGCGCGGCTCGCTGCTGGCCGAGCTGGCGGAGTCGCGCGTCATCCGCGGGCTCGGCGAGCCGGCGATCTTCACGATCATCATCGGCGGCGTCGTCGCTTCGCTCTACGTCGCGCTCGGCGCGGTCGCCGAGGACGCGCTCGGGCTGACGCCGGTCGTGTTCCTGATCGCCGCCGTCTTCCTCGTCACGACGATCCTCACCTACGTCGAGGGCAGCTCGCTGCACACCGAGCGCGGCGGCGCCTCGACCTTCGCCCGCTACGCGTTCAACGAGCTCTGGAGCTTCATCGCGGGCTGGGCGATCGTGCTCGACTACATCATCGTGATGGCGATCGCGGCGATCGCGATCTCCGAGTACCTGACGGCCTTCTGGGGCGCGGCCGACGACACATGGCCGCAGATCGCGATCGTGGCGGCTGCGTTCGCGTTCGTGGCCTGGCAGAACGTGCGCGGCCTCAGCGCCGAGCGCATCGCCGGCATCCGGCGCCTCTCGCTCGTCGGCCTCGTCGTGCTCGCCGGCGTGGCGGCGATCGCGCTGGCGCAGTCGTTCGACCTCGGCACGCTCGGCGACTCGATCGAGCTCGGCAGCTCGCCGGGCTGGGAGAACGCGTTCTTCGCGATCGGCATCGCCACGATCGCGACGATCAGCGTCGAGGCGGCCTCGGGCCTGGCGGGCGAGGTACGCGTCGGGCGCCGGGGGCTGAAGCGGGTGGTGATCGCGAGCACGGTCGTCAGCGTCGTGCTGATGGTGGGCGTGTCGCTGGCGGCGCTGACGGCCCTGCCGGTCGAGGACGGGGAGACCGAGCTCGTGACCGGCTGGCTCGAGGCGCCGTTGCTGGGCGTGGTCTCGACCTTCGATCCGGCCGTGCTGCGCGACGCGGCCCGCTACGTCGTCGGCGCGAGCGCGGCGACCCTGCTGCTGGCGGCGATGAACAGCCAGATGCTCGGGCTCGCGCGCCTGGGCTACTCGCTGGCGACCAACCGCCTGATCCCGAGCGCGGCCGGTCGTCTGCACCGTCGTCGCGGCACCCCGCACGTGGTGATCGGCGTGGCGTCGCTGATCGGCTTCGGGCTTGCGCTGTCGCGCGACATCGAGTTCCTCGCGGGCGTGTTCGCCTTCGGCGGGATGGTCACGTTCGCGCTCGCGCACCTCTCGATCGTGCGCCTGCGCTTCGTCGAGGCCAATCGGCCGAGCGCGTTCCGGATGCCGCTCTCGATCAAGGTGCGCGGCGGCAGCATCCCGCTGCCGGCCGCGGCGGGCGCGCTGCTGGCGATCGGGGTCTGGGCCAGCGTCGTGATCCTGCACGACGGCGGCCGCTTCATCGGCGGGGCCTGGATGCTCGCCGGCCTGACGCTCTACGTCGTCTACCGCCGCGCGCAGGGCAAGCCGCTGACCAAGCGCTTCACGATCCCCGAGGAGGCGCTGCGCGAGGGACCCGAGCGCGAGTACGGCAGCATCCTCGTGCCGGTCTTCGGCGAGGAGATCGACGACGACATCGTCGGCACCGCCGGTCGGCTGGCCGCCGAGCACGGCGAGGAGGAGGAAGGCGGCGCGGTGCTCGAGGCGCTGTACGTGTTCGAGATCCCGATGTCGCTGCCGATCGACGCGCGCGTGCCCGAGGAGCGCGTCAAGACGGCCAAGAAGGTGCTCGCCCGTGCCAAGGAGGTAGGGGAGGAGTACGAGGGCGTCGAGGTGGCCACGGCGATGGTGCGCGGCCGTTCGGCCGGACAGGCGATCGTCTCGGAGGCCAAGCGCCGCGGGGTCGAGGCGATCGTGCTTGCGGCGGAGGAGCCGACGCGCACCAAGGGGGGCACGCGCCTAGGCGGCCGCGCCCGCACGCGCGACCGCTTCGTCGGCGAGACGACCCGCTACGTGGTCGAGAAGGCACCCTGCACGGTGATCCTCACCGCTCCGGCCACCGACGGCGGCGAGCGGCACGGCGACGTGCAGTCCTAGCGCTGCTGGGTAGAGTGGGAGCGGATGTTCGTGCTGATCGTCGGATGCGGCCGAGTGGGGTCGGCAATCGCCAAGTCGATGCTCGCCGAGGGCCACGAGGTCTCGGTGCTCGACGAGGACCCCGAGGCCATCGCGCTGCTCAACCAGGGGCAGACCGAGAGCTGGGAGGACCGCGGGGGCCGCTTCACCGTCGGCACCGCGCTCGAGGTCGACGCGCTCGTCGAGGCCGGCATCGCCGAGGCGGACGCGTTCGTGGCCTCCACCGACGGCGACAACACCAACCTCGTGATCGCGCAGATCGCCAAGCGCCGCTACGAGGTCGAGCGCGTCGTCGTGCGCGTGCTCGACCCGCACCGCGCGCGCTGGTACGCCGAGCAGGGCTTGCAGACGGTCTGCCCGACGCAGACCGCGATCGAGCTGCTCGAGGCGGCGGTGCGCGGCGAGATCAGCTTCGAGGGCGTCTCGCGATGAGGACCGCATGTACGTCCTGATCGTCGGCGCCGGCAAGGTCGGCTGGAACCTCGCCCGCGAGCTGATCGGCAAGCGCCACGAGGTGACGGTCATCGAGGCCAACCAGCAGCGCTACGCGATCGTCGAGGAGGAGCTCGAGCACAGCGTCCACTACGGCGACGGTTCGGAGCTGTGGGTGCTCGAGCGCGCCGGCATCGAGCGCGCCGACCTCGTGATCGCCGTCACCGGCGACGACGAGGACAACATCCTGATCTGCCAGGTGGCGCGCGAGAAGTACGGCGTCGCGCGCGTCGTCGCGCGCTGCAACAACCCGCGCAACCTGCAGCACTTCGAGCTGCTGGGCGCCAAGCCGGCGGTGTCGGCGACGGACCTGATCCTGCGCCTGATCGAGCACGAGGTGCCCAAGTACGGCTTGGTCCACCTGCTCGACCTGCCGGAGGAGCGGCTGGAGATCATCGAGCTCGAAGGTCTCCGAGCGCTGCAGCGCGGCCGGCCGTCCGGTGCGAGACCTCGGGTTGCCCGACGGCTCGCTCGTGATCTCGATCCTGCGCGACGGCGGCGGCTTCGTGCCGTCCGGCGAATCGGTGGTCCAAGCGGGCGACGAGGTGCTGATCGCGCTCGACGTCGCCCTCGAGGACGACGTCACGGCGCTCTTCGCCGACCGCTCCAGCACGCCCGCCTAGCTCGTGGCGCGGCGCAGCGTCGACCATCTGCTGATCGGCGGCGGCCTGGCGGCCGCCAACTGCGCGCGCTGGCTGCGCGAGGAGGGCGCCGAGGGGTCGGTGCTGCTCGTCGGTCGCGAGTTCGATCTGCCCTACAACCGTCCGCCGCTGTCCAAGGGCTACCTCCGCGGGGAGGAGGGCAAGGAGGACGCGCTCTTTCGCCCGGCCGAATGGTGGTCCGAGCAGGACGTCGAGCTGCTCACGCGCACGAGCGTGACGAAGCTCGACGCCGCCGAGCGCGTCGCGACGCTCTCCACGCGCGACGAGGTCAGCTTCGACAAGGCGCTGATCGCGACCGGTGCCAACGTCCGCCGTCTGCGCGTGGACGGCTGCGACCTCGAGGGCATCCACTATCTGCGGGCCTTCGGCAACTCCGACGCGATCCGCGCGAGCGCCGAGCAGGCCGAGCGCGTGGTGCTGATCGGCGGCAGCTACATCGCCTGCGAGGTGGCCGCCTCGCTGACCGCTCGCTACGGCGTCCGGTGTTCGCTGGTGATGCAGGAGCGGCACACGCTCGAACGCACCTTCGGCGAGCGCATCGGCGGCTTCTTCCAGGACGTCCTCGAAGGAGCACGGGGTCCAGGTCCACGGCGGCCAGGAGCTCGAGCGCTTCGAGGGCGACGGCGAGCGCGTGCGCAGGGTCGTCACCAGCGGCGGCCTGGAGCTCGACTGCGACTTCGCGGTGATCGGGGCGGGCGTGCAGCCGGACGTGACGCTCGCGCGCCAGGCGGGCCTCGAGCTCGGCGAGGCCGGTGGCGTGCGCTGCTCGGCGAGCCTCGAGAGCTCTGTCCCCGGCATCTACGCCGCCGGCGACATCTGCGAGTGGGACAGCCCGATCCTCGGTCGCCCGCTGCGCCTGGAGCACTGGGACGTGGCCTTCAACCACGGCAAGACCGCCGCCCTGGCGATGCTCGGCCGCGACGTCGTGCACGACGTCGTGCCGTACTTCTTCTCGGACCTGGCGGACTGGGTCTCGCTCGAGTACGTCGGACCGGGCAGCGGCGAGCTGGTGCTGCGCGGCTCGCTGGAGGACGGCGAGTTCAGCGGCTTCTGGCACGAGGACGGGCGCGTGACGGCCGCGATCTCGGTGGGTCGCTCCGAGGATCTCGACCACGCCCGCCGCTTCATCTCCGAGGGCCGCTCGCTCGACCCCGCGGCGCTCGCGGACGTCGACGCCGAGCTCGGCTCCCTGTAGTCGCGCAGGCGGGCTTGCAGGGCTGAAGCCGCCGCCGGAGCCGGTCGACTCCCGTCCTGACGGCGTGGTAGCGTCCGCGCACGCCGAATCCACGCTCGAGCGTGGAGCGGGGGAACCAAGGTGGCTTCGGCCATCGGGGGCGAACCTCTCAGTGGGAGGCGCGCAAGCTCTTTCAGCGCGAGCCCGACAGCTAACCCCGCAGGCGGACGAAAGAGAACGTGCTCCGGCTGATCCGACACTGCGCCTGCTTCGCGATTGCGTGTCGCTGCTCGCTGGCAGCTCCCGCGGCCGCACAGCAATCCAGCAGCGGCGGCGCCGTCTTCACGCCCCCGCCACCGCCGCCCGAGCAGGCAGCGATCGTCGACGGTCGCGCCGTCGCGCCCGCCTCCGCGCCGCCACGCGTGCAGGCCGTGATCGCCGCAGCGAACGAGATCGTCGAGAAGCCCTACGTGTACGGCGGCGGCCACCGGCCGTTCGCGAGCCGGCTCGCACGCGGCTACGACTGCTCAGGCGCGGTCAGCCACGCGCTCTACGGCGGCAGGTTCCTGCGCTCGCCGCTCGACTCATCGAGCTTCATGCGCTGGGGGCGCAAGGGCGTCGGCGAGCTGGATCACGGTCTACACGGCACCGTCGCATGCGTACGTCGTGATCGCAGGGCTGCGCTTCGACACGAGCATGCGGGATCCCGACGCCCCGGGCCCGGGCACCGGCCCGCGCTGGAGCACGCGGCTGCGCACGTCCTCCAGCTTCGTCGCGCGCCACCCGCGCGGCTACTGAACGCGTTCGAGCCGCTCACGGCGGCTCGAAAGAGACTGGGGACCAGGGATTTGAACCCCAACTTCCACATCCAGAGTGTGGCGTGCTGCCGTTACACCAGTCCCCAACGGCGGCCCTCAGTATAGGGGCGTCGACGCGGACGCTTGGCGTGGCTCGCCCGGCGGCGGGCTCAGGACGCAACTGCCTGGCTCGCCCAGTCGCGGTACAGGCGGGCGTAGGCGCCGTCGCTCTCCAGCAGCTCGTCGTGCGTGCCCTGCTCGACGATGCGAGCGTGGTCGAGCACGACGATGTGCCCGGCGTTGCGGATCGTCGAGAGGCGGTGGGCGATCACGATCGCCGTGCGTCCGGCGAGCAGCCGGCGCAGGCCGCGCTCGATCTCGCGCTCGGTGCGCACGTCGACGTTCGAGGTCGCCTCGTCGAGGATCAGGATGCGCGGGTCGGCCGCCGCGGCACGCGCGAAGGCGATCAGCTGGCGCTGGCCGGCGGAGAGGTTGCCGCCGCGCTCGCCGACCTCGGTGTCGTAGCCGTCCGGCAGGCCGAGCGACGAACTCGTGCGCGCCGACCGCTCGCGCCGCCTCTTCGACGTCCGCCTCGCCGGCGCCCGAACGGCCGAAGGCGATGTTCTCGCGCACCGAGCCGGAGAACAGGAAGCTCTCCTGGGGCACGAGGCCCAGCTGCGACCGCAGCGAGCGTTCGCGTCACGTCGCGCAGGTCGTGCCCGTCGATCAGCACGCGCCCGTGGTCGGGGTCGTAGAAGCGGGCTGACGAGCTTCGCCAGCGTGGACTTGCCGGCGCCGGTGGCGCCGACGAGCGCGAGCGTCTGGCCCGGGGGCACGTGCAGCGAGACCTCGCACAAGGGCCGGCTCGCCGCCGCCGTAGGAGAACGTCACGTCCTCGAAGTCGATCGCGCCGCGGATCGGCGGCAGCTCGATCGCGTCCGGCCGGTCCTGGATGTCCGGCTCCTCGTCGAGCAGCTCGAAGATCTTGTCCAGCGCCGCCATGCCGGACTGGTAGGTCGTGTAGAGCTGCGACAGCTGCTGGACCGGGTCGAAGAAGCTCTGCAGGTAGAACACGAACGAGGCCAGCACGCCGATCGTGACGCCGTCGCCGTCGGCGACCTGCAAGCCGCCGTAGATCAGGATCGCGGCGGTCGCGACGGCGGTCAGCAGCTCGACGGCCGGGAAGTAGGCCGCGTTGAGGTAGACCGTGCGCATGTTGACCTGGCGGTGCTCCTCGTTGAGCTGCGCGAAGCGCTTGCGGTGGCGGCGCTCCTGCCCGAAGGCGCGTACGACGCGCACGCCCGAGAGCGTCTCCTGGAGGTAGGCCGTGACGTGCGCGATCTTCTCGCGCGTGAGCCGGTAGCGCACCGGCGGAGGCGAGCGGAAGATGACGCTGCCGAGCAGCAGCACGGGGAAGGTCAGGAACGTGATCAGCGCCAGCTCGGGGTCGAGCACGACCAGGATCGCGGCGGTGCCGATCAGCGTCAGCGTGGCGCTGAACAGCGTCTGCACGCCGTCGGTGACGAGCTGGTCGAGCGCCTGCACGTCGTTGGTCAGGCGCGAGATCAGCACGCCGGCCTTGTTGCGCGAGTAGAAGCCG
Source organism: uncultured Thermoleophilaceae bacterium (assembly GCA_963846505.1). Lineage (GTDB taxonomy): Bacteria > Actinomycetota > Thermoleophilia > Solirubrobacterales > Thermoleophilaceae > JACVRW01. The sequence goes on from CAWJWD010000007.1 coordinate 423,549, forward strand.
ATCGACAGCCGCTGCAGATGGCTGAACAGGCGCAGGCGCAGGTCCTGCAGCGCGCGCTGGCCGACCCAGCTGATCAGGTACGTCTGGACGTAGGTGAAGACCCAGCCGATCAGGGCGCTGGCGAGGAAGGCGGCCAGGATGATCGTCAGCGCGCCGGTGTCGCCCCCGCGGATGCCGTCGTCGACCGCGCGGCCGGCGAGGTAGGGGGGGACCAGCGAGGCGCCGGTCGCGATCCAGAGCGAGATCAGCATCAGCAGCACGCGGCCGCGATAGGGGCGCAGCAGCGCGACCAGCTGACGCAGCTTGCGCAGCCGCCGCTCCTCGCCGCGCAGGCGGCGCCAGAGGCCGCTTGCCGGACGGATGGTGCCTCCGAGTCCGCTCACAGGCCCGCTACCTCGCGCTCGACGTCCTTGCGGGTCAGGAAGACCTGGTCCGGCAGGCCCTTCTCGGCGATCTCGCGATAGAGCTCGGAGTCCTCGAGCAGCTCGTCGTGGGTTCCGCGCGCGACGACCTTGCCGTGCTCGAGCACGACGACGTCGTCGGCGAGCGCGATCGTCGACAGGCGGTGGGCGATCACGAACGTCGTGCGGCCCTTCATGACCTCTTCGAGCGCGGACTTGATGCGGCTCTCGGTGGTGGCGTCGACGCTCGAGGTGGCGTCGTCGAGGATCAGGATGCGCGGCTCGGCCAGCAGCGCCCGGGCGATCGCCACGCGCTGGCGCTGGCCGCCCGAGAGCGTGTGCCCACGCTCGCCGACGAGCGTCTCCAGGCCGTCGGGCAGCTCGTCGATCACCGCGGTCAGGCCGGCACGCTCGGCCGCGGCGGCGATCTGGTCGTCGTCGGCGTCCGGGCGCGCGTAGGCGATGTTCGCGTGCAGCGTGTCGCTGAACAGGAAGGCGTCGTCGGAGACGACCGCGATCTCGTGGCGCAGCGATGCCGGGTCGACCTCGCGCACGTCGACGCCGTCGACGAGCACCGCGCCGGCGTCGACGTCGTAGAGACGCGGGATCAGCATCACGAGGCTCGACTTGCCCGAACCGGTGGGGCCGACGATCGCGACCGTGCGACCAGCCTCGACGGTCAGGTCGATGCCGTCGAGCACCGGCTCGCCGCCGGCGTAGGCGAAGCGCACGTCGCGCAGTTCGACGCGCCCGCCGCCGGCGGGCAGCGCCACCGCCGCGGGTGCCGCCGTCAGCGTCGGCTCGCGGTCGAGCAGCTCGAACACGCGCGTGCCCGAGGCGACCGCGCGCTGGGCCATGCCGAGCGCCATCCCGAGCATGCGCATCGGCGAGGTCAGCATCATCACGTAGCCGTAGAAGGCGACGAAGTCGCCGACCGAGATGGTGCCGTTGATGGTCTGGCGCCCGCCGACGAACAGCACGCCGGCGAGGCCGAGCATCGGCAGGAAGCCGATGAAGGGGCTGTAGAAGGCGCGCAGGCGGGTCGAGACCATCGACTGCTCGAACACGCGTGCGACGCTGCCCTCGAAGCGCTCGTACTGACGCTCTTCCTGCGCGAAGCCCTTGACCACGCGCACGCCGCCGATGTTCTCCTCGGCCTCCGCGGTCAGCTCGGCGATGCGCTGCTGGACCTCCTGGCTGGCGGGCCGGTTCTTGCGCCCGTAGCGGTAGGCGACCCAGATCACGAAGGGCGTCGGCGCCAGCGCGACGAGCGCCAACTCGACGTTCAGCGCCAGCATCACCGCCGCGGCGATCACGATCGAGAGGGCGGACTGGACGATGAAGATCAGTCCGTAGCCGAGGAAGAAGCGCACGGCCTGCAGGTCGACCGTGGCGCGCGACATCAGCTGCCCGGTCTGCTGGCTGTCGAAGAACGCGAGCTCGAGCGCGTGCAGGTGCTCGTACATGCGATTGCGCAGGTCGAACTCGACCCCGAGCGAGACCTGGCCCGCGACCAGGCGGCGAGCGACGCTGAACGCCAGGCGCAGCACGCCGGCACCGGCGATGGCCAGCCCGAGCGGCCAGAGGCTCTCGCCGCCGTGGCGGATCTCGTCGATCGTCTGGCCGACGAGGTAGGGGATCAGGACGCCGACGCCCATGGCGACGGCGGCCAGCATGAGGGAGCCGGCGACGCCGCCCCGATATGGGCGCAGGAAGCCGAGCAAGCGCCAGAACGTCGCCATCGCGCACTTACTTTACTTTGTAAAGCGCTGGGCGACCGCCTGCTGGCGGAAGGCGAAGATGCGCTCGAGGTCCCGTGCGACGAACGCTCGCCGCGCGAGCTCGCCGAGCGGTCCGAGCGGGAGCGCGTAGCGCACGCGGTCGCTGACGATCGTGCCGCCGCCGTCGGCCTCGAAGCGATGCGTGTGATGCCAGAGCCGGTACGGCCCGCGTAGCTGCACGTCGACGAAGCAGCGGCCGGGCTGCCACTGCTCGATGCGCGTGACCCAGCGCACGGGGATGCCGTGCAGGCGCAGGCGATACTCGAGCAACGTGCCGGCCCGCATCTGGATCGGGCCGGGCGTGAGCACGCGGAAGTGCAGCCACGGCGGCGTGATCGCCTCCAGGTTGAGGGCGTTGGCGTAGAAGCCGAAGACCTCGTCGACGCCGACCGGGATGCGCTGCGAGCGCTCGAGCACGTGGACCGTCACCTCATCGGTACGCGCCGCAGGCGGGACCTGCCTACCGCACGCGCTCGTATCGGGGGCATGCGCGTCCGACCCGCCCTCGCCCTCGCAGCCGCCTCGGTGGCCGTCGCCGTGGTGACGGTGCTGGCCGTCTCGGACTCCGAGCCGGCCGCTCCGGCACGGCCGCCGGCACAGGGACCGCTGCTGGCGATCCTCGACGCGCGCCGCGGTCCCGACCGCGTCGTCTGGCTCGATCCGCGCACGCTCGTGCCGCGCTCGCGGCCGCTGCGGCTCGGCGGCGAGGTCTCGGTGGCCGTGCCCGCGCCGGGCGGCGGTCTGCTGGCGCTCGGCATGCGCGCGGCCAACCGCGTCGAGCTGATCGACCTGCAGCGCTGGCGGCGCGCCGGGCGGATCGAGCTGCCCGGCCCGCGCCGTCCCGGCTTCGCCCATGTCGGCGCGCTGGCCTGGCCGCACGCTCAGCGGCTGCTGACGCTCACCGGCGACGTGGGCTGGCGCACCCAGTTGACGCTCGCCGACCCGATCGCCCGGCGACCGGTGCGCGCCGGGCTCTGGCACGGGGCTGCGGCCCACGTGGTGACGACGGCAGCTGGCATGGTGCTGCTGACGATGCCCAGGCACAGCTCCGGGGTCCGCCCGGCGAGCGTGGTCAGCGCCGACGCCGGCGGTCGCGTGCGGCGCATGCCCCTCGGCGGCGTGCGAGCGGGCGTGGAGTTTCGCGGCTCGCTGGTGCGCTTCGCGCTGCCGGCGCTCGCCGCCGACCCGGCTGGCCGGCGCGCCTACGTCATACCGTCGAGCACCCGTGCGGTCGAGGTCGACCTGCGCGACGGCGAGGTGCGCCACCACCGCCTGGACGAGCGCCGCTCGTTGCCGGCGCGGCTGCGGGACGTCGTCGAGCCTCCGGCGCATGCGGGCGGCGGCTATGCCGACGGCGTCTACCGTGACGCGCGCATGCTCGCCGACGGCCGCCTGGCGGTCAGTGGCTACGCGGAGACGCCGCCACGCGATCGGGCGACGATCCCGGTGCCGCGACCGCTGGGGCTCACCTTGATCGATCCCGACGGCTGGCGCTTCACGACGGCGGCGCCGACGAGCTCGTACGTCCAAGCGGCGGGGCTGCTCGCGCTCGCCGGCTCGACGCGTACGAGGACCGGCAGCGCAGAGCTGCGGCTGGAGGCGATCGACTCCGCGGGCAGGCGGCGCTTCGCGACGCAGAGCAGCGCGGGGGCGCTGGTGCTGGCCACGCGTGGCTGGCACGCCTACGTGCGCTCGAACTTCGGCCGCGCCCTGCGGCTCGTCGACCTCCAGGACGGGCGCACGCTGCGCCTGCGCCGCCACGCCCGCGTGCGGTTGCTGGTGCCGCTCGGGCCGCGGGCGGGACCTGCACGGCAGACTTGCTCGTATGGCAGGTGGACCGAGATCCTGTGTCTGCCCTGACTCGAGCATCCGTGATCGATCAACTGCCCGCGGTCGTCCCGTCCGGACGGCCCTCGCAACGCCACGAGCGCGCCTGGGTGCGTGCGGCCCAAGCCGGTTCCGAGCATGCGCTCGAGCAGCTGTTTCGCCAGCACTGGCCGATGGCCCACCGCGCGGCCTACCTGATCGTCCGCGACGCCGCGGCCGCAGAGGACGTCGCGCAGGAGGCGTTCCTCGGGGCGCTGCGCGCGCTCGACCGCTTCGACCGGCGCCGGCCGTTCGGTCCCTGGCTGCACCGGATCGTGGTCAACCGGGCGATCGACTTGACCCGCGCGCGGGCGCTGCGGCGGGAGGTCGGCGACCCGCCGGAGGGCGAGGCGCCCGAACGGCCGCCCGACGGCTGGTCGGAGACGACCGTCGCCGCCCTCGGCGCGCTCGACCCCGATCAGCGCGCGGCCGTGGTGTTGCGCTACCTGCTCGACTACACCCCGGGCGAGATCGCCACGATGCTCGAGCTGCCGCGCGGCACCGTGAACTCGCGCTTGCGGCGGGGTCTCGACCGGCTCGCGGACGAGCTGGGGGAGGAAGGCGCGTGATCGGGGGAGTCCAGCCCGGACGCGCCCTGCGGCGGCGACTGCAGAAGGCGACGATCCCCGGATGCGCCGGGTGCGGAGGAGCGAGCCTGGGGCGTGGTGCGCGCGGCCTACGCGCAGGCTCCGCCGCGCGCACGGTCCCAGGTGGCGGGCGCGCGCATGCGCACGACGGTCGCGCTCGCCGCTGCGACGCTGCTGCTCGCCGTGCTGGCGTTGACGCCGGCCGGGGCGACCGTCGGCGGCTGGATCGGCGACGTCGTCGACTCCGGGTCGGGGTCGGCCCGGCCGGTGTTGCAGGAGCTGCCGGCGCCCGGGCGGCTGATCGTCCAGGCGCGCGAGCAAGCGTGGATCGTGCAGGCCGACGGCGCGCGCCGACGGCTCGGGCGCTGGACGGCGGCGACCTGGTCGCCCGGCGGCTTGTTCGTCGCCGCGGCGCGCGCACGAACGCTCGCGGCGCTCGACCCGCACGGGCGGCTGCGCTGGTCGCTGCTCGCCGACGGACCGGTCTCCCAACCGCGCTGGTCCCCGGACGGCTACCGCGTCGCCTACCGCAGCGGCGAGGACCTGCGCGTGGTGGCCGGCGACGGCAGCGGCGACCACCTGCTCGCGCGTGGCGCCGAGTACACGGCGCCTGCATGGCGACCCGGGCGGCGTCCGGGCGAGCAGCAGCTCGCCTACGCGGTCGGCGTCCACGTGCTGGTCGTCGCCGCCGACAGCGGCCGCGTGATCGGACGCACGCGCGCCGAGATGACCCCGCAGGAGCTGTGGTGGACGCGCGACGGCCGACGGCTGATCGCCGTCTCGAAGGGGCAGGTGCTGGTGCACGACGCGCGCGGACGGCTGCTGCGCAGCGTGCGCGCCCCGCGCGGTCTGCGCTTCGAGGGCTCGGCGCTGGCGCCCGACGGACGTCGCCTGGCGCTGCTCGCCCCGCGCCAGGACGGCCTCTCGAGCGAGCTGCTGCTCCTGCGCGTCGACCGCCGGGCCGTGCCGCCGCGACGGGCGTTCGTCGGGCCCGGCTTCTACGAGGGCCTGGCCTGGGCGCCGAACGGCCGTGTGCTCGCGCTCGCTTCGGTCGGCACGGATCGCTGGCTGTTCGTGCGCGCCGGCCGCCGCACGAGCGCCGTCGGCCGCATCCGCGCCCAGTTCGGGCCCGGAGCGCGACCGGCTGCCTGGTGCTACCCGGAGCCCTCCAGCCACGTCATCCGCACCTTCACGTCGTGCTCGGCGCCGGGCGCCGAGCCGCGGTAGACGCCCCGGATCGGCGGGACGTCGCCGTAGTGGCGGCCGTGGCCGATCTTGACGTGCGCTCGTCGGCGAGCACGGGGTTGGTCGGGTCGGCGCCGACCCAGACCGGCTCGCCGCCGTCGGGGTCCGGCAGCAGCGCCTCGACCCAGGCGTGGGTGTTGACCTCGGCCGAGTCGCCGTCCTCGCCGCCGTTGGTGGCGAACAGGTAGCCCGGACACGTAGCGGGCGGCGATGCCCTCGCGACGCAGCAGGATCAGCGCCAGGTGCGCGAAGTCCTGGCAGACGCCGGCGCCGCCGTCGAGCAGGTCGTCGACGGTCGAGCCGACGAAGGTCGCGCCCTGGCGGTACTCGAACCGCTCGGGGATCACCGTCGGCTTGACCGCGTCCAGCAGCGCGCGCGGGCTGGCAGCGGTCGAGCTCGTCGACGAGGCCGCCGAGTTGCCGGCGGGCGGCTCGTCGCCGGTCGGCAGCAGGAACTCGCCGCCGCGCGTCGGCGTAGTCGCTCGCTCCGGGCGGCGCTCCCAGGCGCGCCGTCGGGGGCGGGCGGCGACGGGCTCGTCGTCGACCTCGGCCTCGGCCTCGATCGACCAGCCGGTCGTGCTCGGCCGGCCACGTTGAACTCGACCACCTCGGTGCCGAAGTAGTCGCTGTAGGTGCGCAGCCGGGCGTTCGGCTCGCACGGTCATGCGGAAGCGTCCGACGCGCTGGGTCGGCGGTGGCCGCGGGGCGCACGCGCAGCACGTTGTGCTGGTCGATGACCCGGCTCGGCGTAGCGGTACTCGGTGCGGTACTGGACCGCGAACCTCACACGCTCACCACCTGCGGCGCGACCGTGCTCGGGTCGAAGTAGCGCTCGTGGATCTCCGCGTCGACGCGGTCGAGCTCCTGCTGGACCGGGCGCAGGGCGGGCGTGACGGCCTACGGTCCGGGCGTCGCCCTGCGCGCGGAAGTCGAGGTCGGCCAGCACGCGCCGCACGCGCAGCACCGGCGGCCGAGTCGTGCGGGTCGATGCTCGATTCGCTCCAGCGCGCCGCCGCAGCGACTCGACCGACGACGCCACCGAGTCGGGGAACTCGCGCTCGTAGAGCAGGAAGTGCGCGACCGGCCCGGCGTCGGGCGGGGCGGCCGCCGAGCGCATGAACGCCTGCAGGCCGCCGACGGCGCGCAGCAGCGCCAGCGCGTTGCCGTCGCGGCGCGGCACCTGCGGGCCCCTCGCCGTCGGGCGCGGGCACGGGCGGCAGCGCCACGCGCAGCATGCGCAGCACCATGTCGGCGGCCTCCAGCCGGCCGCCCGCCACGAGGAACGCGCGCGCCTCGTCCTTCTGCATCGTGCGCGAGGTCAGGCCCCAGAACAGCGCCGCAGCGCTCGCTTGCACGAGGCTGTAGATGCGAGTACGGGCCGGTGCGCAGGCCGGCGTCGAGGTCGCGCCGCGCGAGCTGCAGCTGGAAGGTGTTGACCGACTCCCACATCTCGGTCGAGATCGTGTCGCGCAGCGTGCGCGCGCCCTCGCGCGCGTCGCTCGACGCAGGAGACGATCGAGACCGGGTTGTCGGCGTCGGTGGTCAGCAGCCGCACGACGTCGTCGCGGCGCGCCGAGCGGCCGGGGCGCGGCGGCGCCCATGATCACCAGCAGCGAGTCCCAGGACAGCGTGACCGAGGAGGGGTCGTCGAGGCGTCCCTGGAGGTCGGCGTGGAAGAGGCCGTCGAGCATGCGCGCGGTGTGCTCGGCGCGCACGAGGTGGCGGCCGAGCCAGTAGAGGTCGTGGGCGATGCGGGCGAGCATCAGCGGCGCTCCTGCTGCTGTTGCTGCTCCTGGCCGCGCCAGCCGGCCTGGCGCATGCCCGGCAGGGTGGGCGGCGCGAGCGGCGCGGCGCGACTCGGGCGCGGCGTCGTCCTCGCCGTCGTCGGCGAGCACCCAGGTGTCCTTCGAGCCGCCGCCCTGCGAGCTGTTGACGATCATCGAGCCCTCGCGCAGCGCCACCCGCGTCAGGCCGCCGGGGACGATCGTTGATGCGCTCGCCGTAGACGGCGAACGGCCGCAGGTCGACGTGGCGCGGCGCCAGCGAGCCGTCGGGCATCACGGTCGGCACCGTCGAGAGCGCGACCGTCTGCTGGGCGATCCAGCGCTCGGGCGCGCGCAGGATCAGCTCGCGCTCGCGCTCGATCTGCTCGGCGGCTCGCGTGCGGGCCGATGAAGACGCCCTTGCCGCCGGACTCGCCGGTCGGCTTGACGACCAGCTCGCCGAGGCGGTCGAGCACGTCCTCGCGCTGCGCGGGGTCGGCCAGCAGCCAGGTCGGGAGGTTGTCGAGGATCGGCTCCTCGCCGAGGTAGAAGCGGATCATCTCCGGCACGTAGTGGTAGATCGCCTTGTCGTCGGCGACGCCGGTGCCGACCGCGTTGGCGATCGCGACGTTGCCGGCGCGGTAGGCGCCCATCAGGCCCGGCACGCCGAGCAGCGAGTCGGGGCGGAACTCGAGCGGGTCCATGAAGGCGTCGTCGATGCGGCGGTAGATCGAGTCGACGCGCGCCAGGCCGCGCGTGGTGCGCATGTAGCAGACGCCGTCGCGCACCACGCAGGTCGGAGGCCTCGACCAGCTCGACGCCCATCTGGCGCGCGAGGAAGGCGTGCTCGAAGTAGGCGCTGTTGGCCGAGCCCGGCGTCCAGACGACCACCACCGGGTTCTCGCCGCCGCCCGGGCGCCGCGGCGCGCAGCGCGTCGAGCAGCAGCGCGGGGTAGTGGCTGACCGGGCGCACGTCGTAGCGGGCGAACAGCTCGGGCAGCAGCCGGCTCATCGCGATCCGGTTCTCGAGCACGTACGAGATGCCGGAGGGGGTGCGCACGTTGTCCTCGAGCACCTTCCAGCGGCCGTCGACGTCGCGCACGAGGTCGCAGCCGGACACGTGGCACCAGACGCCGCCGGGCGGGCGGATGCCGTGGGCGGCGCGCTCGAAGGTCGGCCGCGTGACCACCAGCTGCCACGGCACGACGCCCTCGCGCACGATCTCGCGGTCCGTGGTAGACGTCCTCGACGAACAGGTTCAGCGCCCGCACGCGCTGCGCCAGGCCGCGCTTGATCAGGCGCCACTCCTCGCCGGGCATGATGCGCGGCACGAGGTCGAGCGGGAAGGGCCGGTCGCGGACCGGGCCGTCCTCGCCGGTGGCGTCGAAGGTGATGCCCTGCTGGACGAAGATCGCGTCGCGCAGCTCGCCGGCGGCGCGCAGGCGGTCGCTGCCGAGCGCGCTGCAGGCTCTCCGCCAGGCGCGCGGCGGGCGGCCGCGGGCTGCCCGGCGCCTCGAACAGCTCGTCGAAGAAGCCCTGGGCGGGGACGTAGGGGGGTGGCCCAGGGTTGTCGACGCTGATCGCCACGGACCCCAGTTGTACCCGCTCTCGGCGAGACGGTGCGCTCAGTGGGCCTGACGGCCCGGGCTGAGCAGCTGCAGCTCGCGCGCGCGGCGCACCGCCTCGCGCCGATTGGTCGCGTCGAGCTTGGCGTAGATGTGGCGCAGATGCGTCTTGACGGTGTTGACCGAGACGTACAGCTCGGCGGCGATCTCGGCGTTCGACATCATCGTCGGCAGGCAGCGCAGCACCGCCAGCTCGCGCTCGCTGAGCGGCTCGAGCAGCGGTCTGGAACCGGTCGGGGGGCTGGGCTCGCCGGCCGTGAGCGCCGCCAGCAGCTCCTCCGCGAGCGCTCGATGCAGCGTGCCGCGCGTCAGCAGCCTGCGCAGCAGCGGCTGCACGCGTGTGCCGAGCCGGAAGAACGGGTGTCGCAGGCCGTGCGGTTCGGCGGCGTCGAGCGCCTGCTCGATCGAGTGCAACGCGCGCTCCTCGTCGTGCAGGGTCTCTTGGGCGAGCGCGTCGAGCAGCCAGGCCTCGACGTTCGCGTAGGGACGCAGCGGCGAATGCTCCGCGGAGCGAAAGCGCGCGATCGTCGCCGCGGCGGCGCGCGGGTCGCCGGCGGCGAGGGCCACGCGCGCGTGGCTGATCGCCGCCTCCGGGTTGTGTTCGCCTGCCAGGAGCGCCCGCGCGGCGTCCAGCTCGCCGAGCGAGAGCCGCAGGTCGGCCTCGAGCATCTGCTTCGACAGCTCCAGCGGACGAGGCAGCGGCCCGGCGGTGGCGTGGGCGCGGCGCAGGAGCTCGAGCGCGAGTGCCGCCTCGCCGCGCAGCTGCAGCAACGTCGCCTGGAGCTGGACGACGGCCAAGTACGGCAGCCGGTCACGCGGAGCGTTCGCGGCCCTGCGCGCCTGCTCGGCGCGGCGCTCGGCCTCGTCGAGCTCGTGCGCCCACATGTGAGCGGCGGCCAGGCTCAGGTAGGCGATCGCGCCATGCGGCACCTCGATCCAGCCGCGCTCGCCGGCAAGCCGCTCGACCGCGAGCGCATGCCGCCTGACGTCGTCCAGCCGGCCTTGGGCCAGCTCGACGCCCACGGCGTAGCTCTGGGCGACGAACAGCAGGTAGTCGTTGGTGTGCTGCTCGGCGAGCGCGACCGCCTGTTCGAGATGCGCCTCCGCCGCGGCGTACTCGCCGATCCAGAACTCGCCGGCGCCAAGGCTCGCCAGCATCAAGCCGCGCAGGTCGTCGTCGACCTGCCGCTCCCAGTCGGGGTCGAGACGATCCCTCGCGGTCTCCAGGGAGGCTGCGACGTCGCCTCCGCTGCGGGCGCGATAGAGCTCGACCCCGATCGCGGTGACCACCGTGCGGGCCCGTCGCGTTCGCCAGAGCGCAGGTGCGAGGCGGTCGACCACGGGCAGCAGCTCGTCCGCGGTCCGCTCGTCCCCGCGCTCGAGCGCGAGCGTCGCGCCCGCGAGCGCCAGCTCGGCGTTGCCACGCACGACCGGTTCCGGGATCTGCTCCATCAACGCGATCAACTCGTCGCTGCCGCCCTGGACGATCAGCGACAACCAGTGCTCGCCGAGCAACGTCGCGGCCATCAGCCAGTCGCCTGCGGCGACCGCGTGGCGCAGGGCGGCGACGATCTCGCCACGGCGAGCGAAGACCTCGGCGGCTCGGTGGTGCAGCTGCGCCAGGCCGTCGGGGGTCCGTCGCTCGGATTCGCTCCGCAGCACGTCGCGCAGCAGGCCGTGACAGCGGTAGCTGTTGCCGCTGTCGATCTCGGCGAGGAATCCCTCGCGCGCGAGCTCGGCCAGCAGGCGCGGCGCGTCGCTGGCGTCCGTGAGCGCCGCCGCGAGTTCCCCGTCGATCACGTCCAGGTGGGCGGTACGCAGCAGCAGGTCGAGCCGCCGTGCCGGCTCGCGCGCGACGACCTCGTCGAGCAGGTAGTCGTGCAATGCGCCTTCGGCGTCGGCGAGCGCGCGCTCTGCGCTTGGCGTGCCGGGTGTGCGTCGCAGCGCCAGTGCCGTCAACCCGAGGCCTGCCGGCCAGCCCTCCGTTCGCTCCCGGATCAGCTGGGCGTCGGCGTCCGGCAGCGCGACCCCGTGGCGCTCGAAGAGCGCGCGGCTCTCCTCCGGGGTGAAGACCAGCTCGGAAGCGCGGAGTTCGGCGAGCAGGCCGCTGAGCCGCAGCCGCTGGAGGCGGAACGCCGGCTCGGTACGGCTGGCGAGCACGAGCGACAGTCCCTCGCCCGAACCCTGCAGCAGCTGCTCCAGGTCACCTGCCACGAGGGGATCGTGGACGTGGTCGAACTCGTCCAGGACCAGCCGCACCGGCTTCGGCGCCGCAGCCAGCGTGTGCGCGAGTCGGAGGGGGTAGGCATCGACGTCGTCTGACGTCGGCAGGGGCGGGGCGTCGAGCGCGGATCGCCCGAGCGCCACCCCGACGGCGTTCCAGAAGGACAGCCGATCGCCCAGTCTCGGCGCGAGCGTCAGCCAGGCTGCGCCCGTGGGCTCGGCCCAATCTCGCAGCAGGCTGGTCTTTCCCCAACCCGCTCCCGCGACGACCAGCGCCAGCGGCGCAGCCGCGGCCTCGTCGAGCAGCTGCAGGCAGCGCGATCTGACGACGTTCCCCGGGGCTTCGCGAGGGATCTCGAAGCCTCCCGCAATCACCCCCTTGGGGTGAAGACCGCTCACCCTCCTACCGGTCACGCTCTACACGCGGCTGTCGTTGCCCAGGACCACGTCACTTATGCGTGACCCTACAGCTAGTAAGCGATGGCTCAACGATCGGGAACGCGCCGGGACTCGCCGATTTGACGCAGATACACGGTAGACACCCCTGCTGGTCAGAGAGCGTCGAGAGGCGCGTGTCGCTGTACGAGCGCTACGCGCGCACGGTCGAAGCCCGTCTCCGGCAGCTGGCGCGCGAGCGGGAGCGGGGCGTCACCTCGCTGCTGGCTCCGTTGCCTCCGGTCTGCCAAGAGGAACACGACGTCTACGGGATCGTCGTCTGCGTCGCCTGCCAGCGCGACCATCACGTCGAACCCGGTCTCGAGCTGACGACGGCCGACGGCGAGGTGCTCTGCTGGGCATGTGCTCGTGCCGGCGCGCCGATGCTCGCCGCACTCGTGCTCGCCGACGCGGCCAACCACGCCGAGCGCGCCGGCATGGACGTCTGCGAGATGGCCAACGGCTTCCTGATCGACCTGATCCGCGAGGGCGGCTACGAGGACCGGGCCGCAGACCTCGGGCAGCGGGTCGTCCGATCCAGACACTGTTGCGGGAGGCCCGCCGTTGCGGCGACGGCGACCCGGTCGGTTGGCTGGACGCCGAGCCGTGGCTCGAGAGCCTCAGCTAGCTGGCCGTCGCTTGCAGCGAACGATGCGGGCAGGAGGAGCCGCTCGCGCCAGGCCGAATCTCGACCTCAGTGGCCGTAGCGCAGACCGAGTGGACTCCGAGGCAGCTGAGCACAGCCGAGCAGCGTGCGCTCGCATCCTTCCTGGCGGGACGCCTGCCGGCCGGTCAGCTCGAGGCCGAGTTGGCCAAGGCCCGCCAGCAGCTCGTCCGGCCGCACGCGCTCGCGCCGCCGGTGCCGCAGCCGGCCGTGCGCATCGCCGCCTAGCTCGGGCCCGATGACTCCCGCGGTTCGCACGGGGCGATCGTGAGGGCGATCCCCCGCCCGTGGGGAACCACGTCCGCTCTGACGGTCGCGCGGTAGCGGTCCTCGCCGACCAGCTCGACGCAGTCCATCCCGGCGAGCACCCGCGCATGGCCCTCGGCGATCTCGAGGGGCTCTCCGAGCCGCTCGGCGAGCTCGGCCGCCGTCAGCGGTTCGCCGAGGGCGTTCAGGACCGCACGCCAGATCGGCAGACGCGCGGCGGTCAGGAGGCTGTCGATTTGGGGAGCGCCAGTCGCGGATCCGATCCGCTGCGATGGGTCTCCACTGGAGGGGGATGGGCCCCCGCGATCAGGCATGGCCGCAACGCTAATGAATCGTGCACGCCGTGTGCGTAGACGCCGTCAGCGTTCAGAGCGTGGACTTGCAAGCCGTTGGCGCAGAGGATGCACGTGAACCGTGGACCACAAGAACCCCTTGCTGCTGGCGTTCGCCGACGCGCTCAAGCGCGAGCGTCTGCGCGCTGGTCTCTCCCAGGAGACGCTGGCCGCGGAGGCCGGCCTCAGCCGCACCCAGACGAGCGCCCTCGAGCGCGCCATCCGCGAGCCCAAGCTTGCCACGATCTTGAAGCTCTGCGACGCGATGAAGATCGCGCCTGGCGAGTTGCTCGACGACCTCGAGCGGTAGACGGCCGTCCATCCTTCGGCAGCGGGCCTCGACGATAGCTCGGGGTGGATTCGAACCACCGACCTCACGATTATGAGTCGTGCGCTCTAACCGCTGAGCTACCGAGCCGGGACCGACGAGTCTAGCCCGGCCGGGCCGACGGCGATACTGCGGGAATGGGCGAGCCGTTGCTGCTTGCGGTCCCGAACGTCAGCGAGGGACGCGACCTGGGGGTCTTGGAGGCGATCGAGCGTGGGTTCGGGCCTGCGCGCTTGCTCGACCTGCACGCCGATCCGGACCACGACCGCGCCGTGTTCACGCTCGCCGGGCGGCAGGGAGAGCTGGCCGAGGCGCTCGTGGGCGGCGTGCGCGCGGCGCTGGAGCAGATCGACCTCGGCACCCACGGCGGATTGCACCCGCACGTGGGCGCACTCGACGTGTTGCCGGTCGTCTACCTCGACGAGCAGCGCCGCGGCGCTGCGATCGCGGAGCTGCTGACCGCGGCGGCGCTGGTCGGCGAGGAGCTGGCGCTGCCGGTCTTCCTCTACGGCGAGCTGGCGACGCGGCCCGAGCACGCCGAGCGCGCGTTCCTGCGCCGGGGCGGTCCCGCGGAGCTGGCGCGACGTCTCGCGGCGGGTGAGCTGACCCCCGACTACGGGCCGACGAGGGCGCATCCGACCGGCGGGGCGCTGCTGGCGGCTGCGCGGCCGCCGCTGATCGCCTTCAACGTGGACCTCGACAGCGAGGACCTGACGCTCGCGCAGGCGATCGCGGCGGAGCTGCGCGAGTCGGGTGGGGGGCTGCCGGGCGTGCGGGCGCTCGGCCTCTACCTGCCACGTCGCAGGCGGGTGCAGGTGTCGACGAACGTGCACGACCATCGCGCCGTGCCACTGCGCGAGATCGTCTCGCGCGTGCGCGCGAGAGCGCCGGTGGCCGAGGCGGAGCTGGTCGGGCTGGCTCCGCGGGCTGCGTTCGAGGGCTTCCCCGACGACGTGCCACTGCGCGGGTTCTCGCCGGAGCGGCACCTGCTGGAAGAGGTCCTGGCCGCGCTGGGGTAGGGAGGAGCCGGCCTATGCGCCCGCCGGCACGCCGTCGGCGACGCCGCGTTCGTCGAGCCAGCGCGCGAAGGCGTCGCTCGGCATCGGGCGACCGATGAAGAAGCCCTGGGCGACGGGACAGCCGAGCTGGGCCAGCGTGCCCTCGGCGGCCGCGGTCTCGACTCCCTCGGCGACGGTCTCGAGGCCGAGGTTGCGCGCCAGGTCGATCGTCGAGCGCACGATCGTGGCGTCGTTCTCGGACTCGTCCATGTTCATCACGAACGAGCGGTCGATCTTGACCCGGTCGAGCGGCAGCCGCCGCAGGTACCCCAGCGACGAGTGACCGGTGCCGAAGTCGTCCAGCGACAGGCGGATGCCCATCGCGTCGAGGCGTCCGAGCACGTCCTCCGCCCGGCGCGCGTCGGCCATCACGGTCGACTCGGAGATCTCGAGCTCGAGCCTGCTGGGCGGCACGCGCCAGTACTCGAGCAGCTCGGCGATCGCGCCCGGCATCGAGCCGTCGCTGACGTTCGGGCCGGCGAGGTTGACGGCGACGCTGATGTCGAGGCCGGCGTCGAGCCATGCCCGGCACTGCTCGAGCGCGTTGTCGAGCACCCACAGGGTCAGCATCCGGATCACCGCCGTGCGCTCGGCCAGCGGCACGAACTCGCCCGGGCCGAGCAGGCCGCGCTCGGGGTGCTGCCAGCGCACGAGCGCCTCGGCGCCGATCAGCTTCCCGCTGCTGAGGCTGATCTGCGGCTGGTAGTGGAGCACCAGCTCGTTCTCGTCGATCGCGCGCCGCAGCTCGCCGAGCAGCGTCAGCCGCTCCGGCGTGTGCGGGTCGCTGTCGGCGTCGTAGAGCTCGGCCCCGCTGTGCTTGCGCTTGGCCTCGTACATCGCCACGTCGGCCCGCTGGATCAGCTCCGTCACGTCGGCGCCGTGCTCGGGATGCAGCGCGATGCCGATGCTCGCGTCGAGCTGGACGGCGAAGCCGCGCACGTTGAAGGGGTGCTCGAGCGCCCGCAGCAGCCGCCGCGCGACGGTGCGAGCGGCCTCGACGCCGGTGTTCTCGACCAGCAGCACGGCGAACTCGTCGCCACCGAGGCGAGCGAGCATGTCCTGTCCGCGCACCTCCCGCCGCATCCGCTCGGCGACCTCGATCAGCAACTGGTCGCCGCAGTCGTGGCCGAGGGCGTCGTTGACCTCCTTGAAGCGGTCGAGGTCGATCAGCAGCACGCCCATGCGCGGCTGGCCGAAGCGGCCGAGCGCGACCGCACCGTGCTCGTAGAGCAGCGTGCGGTTGGGCAATCCGGTGAGCGCGTCGTGGCGGGCCTGCTCGTGGCTGTGCTTGGCCTGGGAGCTGAGCGCCTTCGAGGCCGAGGCGACGATCTTGAACAGCAGCCCGAACAGCACCAGCAGCCCGCCCGCGAGCACGGCATAGGTCACGCGCGTCTCGTGGCGGATCTCCGCCGCCACCGGCGCGTAGGGGAGGTACAGCTCGACGACGCCGCTCGCGAGGCCGGAGTCGAAGCGCAGCGGCACGTAGACCTCGAGCAGGCGACGGCCGTCCTCGTCCTCGACTTGGGAGGCGACCTTGCCCGCGAGCGCGGAGTCGAAGCCGGAGTTGCCGCCTTCCCTGCGTTCGTGGACCTGGCTGATCTCGCCGCGGTCGTCGGAGTAGACGATGCGGCCGCGGCGGTCGAAGATCTTGGCGCGCTGCACGGTGCGCTCGCCGCGGTCGGCCTTGAGCTCGAGGTCGAGTTGCTGCATGCGTGCGTCGCTGATGCCGCGACGCAGGTCGTAGGGCTCGAGCACCGCGCCGGCGACGGCCTGGGCGGCGATCTCCGTCGAGGTCTCCGCGGCCTCGAGTCCGCGACGCTCGATCTGCGCTTCGAGCACGCTGCCGAGCACCAGCCCCAGGCCGATGAAGCAGAGCAGGCTCAGGAGCGTGAACTTCCCGAGCAGCGACAATCTGTCGAGACGGCGCACCACACCTAGGTGATCGACCCGTCGAGCCCGCTTCTGAAGCGGCGCGCGGCCGCTTGCGGGCGGCGCGATACGCTCAGCGCGTGGCTCAGACCAAGCGCAAGCGCACCCGCAAGCATCGCGGCACTCCGGCAGGGACGATCGAGCGTGCCGGCCGCACCGGCAAGCCCCGTACGCGCGAGGAGGCCAAGCAGATCTCGCGCCAGCGTCGCGCCGAGCGTCTCGACACCCCGCCGACCTGGCGGGGATCGATGAACCGGGCCGCGATCGCCGCGGCGGTCTTCGGCGTGCTGGTGATCATCGCCTTCGGGCGCGACATCGCCCAGGGGGTCGCGCTGGCGGCGGTGATGTTCTTCATCTACATCCCGCTCGGCTACGCCACCGACACGGCCATCTTCCGCTACCGCCAGCGTCGCCGTACCACGCCGGCGAAGAAGTAGGCTCGCAAGCCGATGGACGTGCGCATGTTCACCGTCGGCCCGCTGGCCGAGAACGCCTACGTCGTGCGCGCCGACGGCTCGGACCGCGCGCTGCTGATCGATCCGGGCGAGGAGGCCTCGAAGCTGCTCGAGGCACTCGCTGCGCTCGGCGTCACGCTCGACGGCATCCTGCTCACGCACACCCACTTCGACCACGTCGGCGCGGTCGCCGAGGTGGCGCGCGCGACCGGCGCCGAGGTCTGGGTGCCCGAGGCCGAGCGGATGGTGCTGGCGGACATCAACAGCTTCGTGATGCCGGGCTTCGGGCCGTTCGAGTCGTACGAGGCCGAGCACACCGTGTCGGGCGGCGAGCGGCTGCGGCTGGCCGGTCTCGACGTCGACGTGCTGTTCACCCCGGGCCACAGCCCCGGCCACGTCACCTATTCGATCCCCGACGGCCGACTCGTGCTCTCCGGCGACGTGCTCTTCCAGGGTTCGGTCGGCCGCACCGACCTGCCCGGCGGCGACTGGCCCACGCTGCTCGCCTCGATCGGCTCGCTGCTCGACGCGCTGCCGGACGAGACGACGGTCTACCCCGGCCACATGGGAATCACCTCGCTCGGCGCCGAGCGGGCGACGAACCCGTTCCTCGCCGAGCTCGCGCGGTAGGCGCCATGGCGTCCAAGAAGCTGCAGGCCCCGCGGGGCACCCTGGACGTGATCGGCCCGGACGGGCGCCGGCGTCGCAGGTTGCAGGCGCTCGCGGGCGAGCTGCTGGGGCGCGCCGGCTACGAGCCGATCGAGACGCCGGTGTTCGAGGACACCGACCTGTTCGCGCGCGGGGTGGGGGAGTCGACCGACATCGTCCAGAAGGAGATGTTCACCTTCGAGGACAAGGCCGGGCGCTCGCTCACGCTGCGTCCGGAGAACACCGCCGGCGTCTGCCGCGCCTACGTCGAGCACGGCATGCACAAGCTGCCGCAGCCGGTGAAGGTCTGGTACTGGGGGCCGTTCTTCCGTCACGAGGCGCCGCAGGCAGGCCGCTACCGCCAGTTCACGCAGCTCGGCGCCGAGGCGCTCGGCTCCGACGATCCCTCGCTCGACGCCGAGCTGATCCTGCTGCTCGCCGAGTTGGTGCAGCGGGCCGGGGCGGGCGAGGGCCTGCGCCTGCGGATCGCCTCGCTCGGCACGCCCGAGACGCGGGCGGACTACCTCGACGAGCTGCGCACCTACCTGCGCGCGCACGAGGACCAGCTCTCCGAGGAGGTACGCGGACGGCTCGACGCCAACCCGCTGCGCGCCTTCGACGCCGACCATCCCGGCACGCGCGCCGTGATGGAGGAAGCGCCGCGCCTGCTCGACCGCCTGACCGCCGACGACGCCGAGCACTTCGCCGCCGTACGAGCGTTGCTGGACGACGCCGGCATCGCCTACGAGGTCGACTCGACGCTCGTGCGCGGGCTCGACTACTACACGCGCACGCTGTTCGAGCTGGAGTCGTCGCGGCTGGGCGCCCAGAGCGCGCTCGGCGGTGGCGGGCGCTACGACCGGCTGGTCGAGGAGCTCGGCGGTCCGGCGACGCCCGGCGTCGGCTGGGCGGCGGGCGTGGAGCGGATCCTGCTCGCGGCCGAGGACGAGGGGGAGCCGGAGGCTCGCGTCTACGTCGCGCTGGCCAAGCCGGAGGCGATGGCGGAAGCGCACCGGCTGGCGCGGCTGCTGCGTGGCCAGGGCGTGCGGGCGGAGGTGGAGCAGGCCGGGCGTTCGCTGAAGGGACAGCTCAAGCAGGCCGACCGCATCGGTGCCGGCGCCACGCTGATCGTCGGCGACGGCATCGACGTGAAGTTCATGGCGACCGGCGAGCAGGTGCCGGCCGAGGACGCCGACGGCGCGCTCGAAGTCCTGGCGACGGCCGGCTGGGCGGAGGAGCTCGACGACGGAGAAGGCACCGACGAGCCGGCAGGAGCGCCGCAGCGGGCGCGGAAGGAGACGCCGTGAAAGCGCCGCGCGCCAACGACTACCGCGACCACTGGGCGGGACAGCTGCGCGCCGAGCAGATCGGCGAGACGCTCCGGGTCGCCGGCTGGGTGCATCGCCGCCGCGACCACGGCGGGCTGATCTTCATCGACCTGCGCGACCGCACCGGGTTGCTGCAGCTCGTCTTCCGGCCCGAGGAGGCGCCGGCGGCGCACGCGATCGCCGAGCGACTGCGCTCCGAGCACGTGATCTCGGTCAGCGGCGAGCTCGTCGAGCGCGAGCAGGGGGCGGTCAACCCGAACCTGCCGACCGGCGAGGTCGAGCTGGTCGTGCGCGAGCTCGAGCTGCTGGCCGAGAGCGAGACGCCGCCGTTCCAGATCGACGAGGACGATCCGGTCGGCGAGGAGCTGCGGCTGCGCTACCGCTACCTCGACCTGCGCAAGCAGACGATGCTCGACAACATCGTCCTGCGCCACCGGATCGTCAAGGAGATCCGCGACTTCTTCAGCGACGAGGGCTTCCTCGAGGTCGAGACGCCGATCCTGACCCGCTCCACGCCGGAGGGCGCGCGCGACTTCCTCGTGCCCAGCCGGCTGCTGCGCGGCTCCTGGTACGCGCTGCCGCAGTCGCCGCAGATCTTCAAGCAGCTGCTGATGGTCGCGGGCCTCGAGCGCTACTTCCAGATCCCGCGCTGCTTTCGCGACGAGGACTTTCGCGCCGACCGTCAGCCCGAGTTCACGCAGCTCGACGTCGAGATGGCGTTCGTCGACGAGGAGGACGTGCACGCGGTCGTCGACCTGATGCTCCAGCGCGTCGTGGCGCTCGCCGGGATCGAGGTCACGCTGCCGCTCGAGCGGATCTCCTACGACGAGGCGATGCTGCGCTACGGCAGCGACCGTCCCGATCGGCGCCTGGGCGTCGAGATCGAGGATCTGACCGAGGTCTTCCGCGGCACCGAGTTCAAGGTCTTCGCCGGCGCGATCGAGTCCGGCGGCGTCGTGCGCGCGATCAAGGCCGGTGGCGAGTGGCCGCGCAGCCGCTTCGACGAGCTGACCAAGAAGGCGCAGGAGTTCGGCGCCAAGGGGCTGGCCTGGGCCGTGGTCGAGGAGGGCGGCGGCTGGCGCTCGCCGATCGCGAAGTTCCTCGCCGACGAGCAGATCGCGCGTGCCACCGAGCAGCTCGGCGCCAAGCCCGGCGAGGCCGTGCTGATCGTCGCCGACACCGCCGCGATCGCCGCGCGCGTGCTCGGCGTGCTGCGCCCCGACGTCGCCGAGCAGCAGCCGACCGGCAACGACCTGTTCTGGGTCGTCGACTTCCCGATGTTCGAGCGCAACGAGGAGGAGGGGCGCTGGGAGGCGATGCACCATCCCTTCACCGCGCCCACCGGCGACCTCGACGGCGATCCCGGCAGCTGGCGCAGCCGCGCCTACGACGTCATCCTCAACGGCTGGGAGCTCGGCGGCGGCTCGATCCGCATCAACACCCCCGAGATCCAGCAGAAGGTCTTCGACGCGCTCGGCATCGGGCCGGAGGAGGCCAAGGAGCGCTTCGGCTTCCTGCTCGAGGCGCTGCGCTACGGCGCCCCGCCGCACGGCGGCATCGCCTTCGGCATCGACCGCATCGCCGCCCTGCTGGCCGGCCGCTCGACGATCCGCGACGTGATCGCCTTCCCGAAGGCCGCCAGCGGCGCCGACCCCCTCACCGGGGCGCCGGCGTCCGTCGACGCGCGCCAGCTGCGCGAGCTGGGCGTGAAGGTCGACCAGCCGCCGCCGAGCGACTGATCGAGAGCAGAGGCTGGGCCCCAGCCTGGCGCTGCCGGTCCGGGAGTTGGGCCTGCTGTCCTAGCAAGCGTGGGTGTCCTCCACCGCAGACCACGGCCTGCGGATGAGTTGGACTCCCAACTCCGTGGTGTTCGGCTCAACATGTCGGCCGGCTCACGGCTCAGGCTCGAGCCCAGAGCGAGGCTACCACCGGGTCGGCAGCCCCGCGATCGGGTGCGGATGATCAGTGCGTGGCCACCTTGCGGTACTTCGCGACGGCCAGCGGCGCGAAGATCGCGATCAGGACCAGGCACCAGACGAACGCCAGCCAGACGTCGTCGCCCGCGGGGGCTCCGAGCCACAGCGAGCGCAGCGCGTCGACGACGACGCTGACGGGATTGACCTCAGCCACCTGCTCCAGCCCTGCCGGCATCGACTCGACCGGCACGAACGCCGAGGAGATGAACGTGATCGGGAAGATCAGCGTGAAGCCGATGCCGTTGGCCGCCTCCGGCGAGCTGACCGACATCCCGATCAGCGCGAAGACCCAAGAGAACGCGAAGCCGAACAGCAGCAGCAGGCCGAAGCCGGCGAGGATCTCCGGGACGTTCGCGTCGAAGCCGAAGCCGAGGATCAGCCCGGTGACCAGCAGCACCACGATCGAGACGCCGTTGGTCGCGACGTCCGCGAGCGTGCGGCCGGCGAGCACCGCCGCGCGCGCGGTCGGCAGCGAGCGGAAGCGGTCGATCAGGCCCTTGGTCATGTCCTCCGCCAGGCCGAGCGCGGTGACGAAGCCGCCGAAGGCGATGTTCTGGGCAATGATGCCGGGGATCAGGAAGTCGACGTAGTCGTCGTAGCCGGGGGTCTCGATCGCGCCGCCGAAGACGTAGACGAACAGCAGCACGAACATGATCGGCTGGACGGTGAAGCCCAGCAGCAGGTCGGGAGCGCGGGGCAGGCGCACCAGGTTGCGCTCGGCCATCACCAGCGTGTCGGGAATCAGTCGGGTCATGCCGCCACCTCGATCCTGTCGTCAGCCTGCGTCGTAGGGTCCTGCGGCACGTCGCCGTCCTGGGCGACGTGGCCGGTGAGCGAGAGGAAGACGTCGTCGAGCGTGGGGCGGCGGACCACGATGTCCTCGACGCCCACGCCCGCGCGGTCGAGCCTGCGGGCGGCTTCCATGATCGCTCCGCTGCGCTCGTGCACGGTCACGCGCACGAGCTCGCCCTCGGCATGGGGGTCCTCGTCGCCCATTCCGGTGAGCGCGGACGTCGCCGCGAAGGCGGCCGCGGCGTCGGTGAGCGTGACCTCCACGCGCTCGCCGCCGACGCGGTCCTTGAGCTCGTCGGCGGTGCCGTCGGCGATCACCTTGCCGTGGTCGATGACCGCGATGCGGTCGGCCAGGCGGTCGGCCTCGTCGAGGTACTGCGTCGTCAGCAGCACGGTCGTGCCGTCGGCGACGAGCTCCTCGATCGTCTCCCAGAGGTCGATCCGGCTGCGCGGATCGAGCCCGGTGGTCGGCTCGTCGAGGAACAGCACCGGTGGGCGCGCGACCAGCGCCGCGGCCAGGTCCAGCCGCCGGCGCATGCCGCCGGAGTAGGTCTTGGCCACCCGGTCGCCCGCCTCGACGAGGTCGAAGCGCTCGAGCAGCTCGTGCGCGCGCGTGCGCGCCGCGCGGCGTCGCTCGCCGTAGAGGCGCCCCACCATCACGAGGTTCTCGACGCCGGTGAGGTTGTCGTCGATCGCGGCGTACTGTCCCGCGAGCCCGATCCGGGCGCGCAGCTCGGTCGCGTCCTCGACGACGTCGAGACCCGCGACCGCGACGCTGCCGGCGTCGGGTGCGAGCAGCGTCGTCATCACGCGCACCGCGGTCGTCTTGCCGGCCCCGTTGGGACCGAGCACGCCGAGCACGGTGCCTGGTGCGGCTTCGAGGTCGACGCCGTCCAGCGCCCGCACCGAGCCATAGGACTTGACGAGGCCCGTGACCGAGATCGCCGGCCCGCCTCTCTGTTGGTTCGATCGCATGGCGGCAGCCTCTCAACTATTTAGGCCAGTTTCTGTCCTCAATGTCGGCAATCATGAGATCCATGCCCGAGACCACGTCCAGCCGCCTCTTGACCCTGCTGTCGCTGCTGCAGGGGCGGCGCGGCTGGCCCGGCACCGAGCTCGCCGAGCGCCTCGGCGTCTCGGGCCGGACGATCCGCCGCGACGTGGAGCGGCTGCGCGCGCTGGGCTACCCGGTCGACTCGCTGACCGGTCCGGCGGGCGGCTACCAGCTGCGTGCCGGCACGGCGATGCCGCCGCTGCTGCTCGACGACGACGAGGCGATCGCGATCGCCGTCGGTCTGCGCACGGCGGCCGGCGGCTCGGTCGCCGGCATCGAGGAGACGTCGGTACGGGCGCTCGTCAAGCTCGAGCAGGTGCTGCCCTCGCACCTGCGTCGGCGGGTGCGCGCGCTGCAGACCGCGACCCAGACGCTCTCCTCGCGCGGCGGCCCGCAGGTCGATCCGCAGCACCTGACCACGATCGCGGCCGCCTGCCGCGATCGTGAGCGGTTGCGCTTCGGCTATCGCGGTCGCGACGACGCCGAGAGCCGGCGCGAGGTCGAGCCGCACGCACTCGTCAACGTCGGTCGGCGTTGGTATCTCGTCGCCTGGGACTGCGGCCGCGGCGACTGGCGCAGCTTCCGCGTCGACCGCATGGCCAAGCCCACGGCCGGCGTGCGCTTCGAGCCGCGTCCGCTGCCGGCCAAGGACGCCGCCGCCTACGTCGCCGAGAGCCTGCGCTCCTACCCGTCTCGCTACGAGGCGCGCGTCACGGTGCACGCACCGGCGGAGGAGCTGCGCCGCCGCCGCTGGCTGGGCGGGACGGTCGAGCCGCTCGACGACGAGCGCTGCGAGTACCGCACGAGCGACGACGACCTCGACTGGCTGGCCACGCGGATCGCGATGCTCGGCCACGAGTTCGAGGTCCACGAGCCGCCGGAGTTGGTGCAGCGGCTGCGCGAGCTGGGGGAGCGGGTGGCGCGGGCGACCGCCGGCTAGCCGCACCGACTGCCGCGGAGCACGGCGGGCGTGCGAACTGCCTGCGACCGGCGCACCGAGGGCGCCGGTTCGGGTGGGCGCACCTGCCACGCTGTATGGCGTGTCCTTCGAGCAGCATCTGAACGAGCCGCGCGGCCGCGGCGCGTTGGCCGAGTGGCCGCATGCCGGCGCCGCGGGCGGCGCCGCCTGCGGCGATCTCGTCCGGATCACGGTTCGCGTCGAAGCCGACCGCGTCGTCGAGGCCGGCTTCGACGCCGACGGCTGTGGCGCCGCGCTGGCTGCCGGCAGCGCCGTGGTGGAGCTGGTCGAGGGAGCGGGCTTCCTCGACGCCGCGCGCGTGGACGCGGACGCCGTCGCCGCGGCGCTCGGCGGCCTGATCCCGGCCAAGCGCCACGCTGCGGAACTGGCCGCAGACGCGCTGCACCGGGCGCTCGGTGCCGCCGCCCGTGCCGGCGCGCCGGCGCTCGAGCGGTCGCCGAGCAGGACGCTGGTGGCGATGAGCGGTGGCGTCGACAGCGCCGCGGCCGCGCAGCTGGCCCTCGACGCCGGCGACGAGGTCGTGGCCGTGACGCTCGAGCTGTGGTCCGATCCGGGTACCGACGGCACGGCCAGCTGCTGCTCGCCGCAGGCCGTGACCGGTGCCCGCGCGCTTGCGCACGGGATGGGCCTGCCGCATCTGACGCTCGACCTGCGCGAGCGCTTTCGCGCCGAGGTGGTCGACGGCTTCATCGCCGGCTACGTCGCCGGCGTCACGCCGAACCCCTGCGTGCGCTGCAACGGCGAGGTGCGCTTCGACGCGATGCTCGAGCTCGCCGCCGCGCTCGGCGCGGCCCGGCTCGCGACCGGGCACTACGCGCGCATCGCTCGCGACGAGGACGGCCCGCTCGTGCGCCAGGCCGTCGATCCGCTCAAGGACCAGAGCTACATGCTCGCCCGGCTCGAGCCCGCGCTGCTGGAGCGGATCGCGTTCCCGCTCGGGGCGCTGACCAAGCCCGAGGTGCGCGAGCTCGCCCGCGACGCGGCGCTGCCGGTCGCCGACAAGCGCGAAAGCCAGGATCTCTGCTTCGTCGCCGGCCTCGGCGGCCGCGCGTTCCTGCGCCGGCACGCCGCGGCCCGCCTCGACGGCGAGGGCGAGATCGTCACGAGCGACGGCACGGTCGTCGGCCGGCACGACGGCCAGCACGACTTCACGGTCGGTCAGCGGCGCGGGATCGGCGTCGCAGCCGCCGAGCCGCTCTACGTGCTCGCCAAGGACGCTCGTCGCAATCGCGTCGTGGTCGGACCGCGCGAGCAGCTGGCCACGCGGCGGATCGAGCTGGAGGGATGCCACCTGCATCGCGCGCCGGATAGCGTTCGGGCGGTGAAGCTCCGCTACCGCTCCCAACCGCTTCCCTGTCGGCTGCTCGACGATCGCGACGGCGATCGCGCCGTGCTCGAGCTCGATCGGCCCGCCCACGCCGCGGCACCCGGCCAGCTGGCCTGCCTGCTGGCCGGCGATCGCGTCGTCGGTCACGGCACGATCGCGGAGCCGTCGGCGTGAGCGTCGGCCCCGAGCCGCGCGAGCGGATCGAGCTCGAAGCGCCGGTCGCGGGCGACTTCCACGCCGTCGTGCGACTGATCATCGGCGGCATCGCCGAGCGCGTCGACTTCGCCTTCGAGGAGATCGACGACCTCCAGCTCGCGGTCGAGCGGCTGCTGGCGGAGGCGGGCTCGCAGCGCAGCGTGCGGCTCTCGTTCGAGGTCGGCGGCGACGGCATCCGGGCTCGCGTCGGTCCGCTCAGCGAGCCGGCGCTGGCGGAGGCGCTGCGCGACGGCGACCCGCGCCCGGGCGAGCTGACGCTCAAGCGCATCCTGCAGACGGTCGTCGACTCCTTCGGCGTCGACGACGTCGACGACGGCGGCATCGTCGTGCGCCTGGAGAAGCTGAAGGGGCAGTGGTGAGCGCCACCCGCCGCTCGTCGTCGCCCGAGAAGGCGCGCGCCGAGGACCGCGAGCTGCTGCGCCGCTACCACGAGGGCGGCGACACGAGCGCCCGCGAGGCGCTGATCCGCCGCCACCTGCCGCTGGTGCGCTCGCTCGCGCGCCGCTACGCCGGTCGCGGCGAGGCGCTCGAGGACATCGAGCAGGTCGGCGCGATCGGACTGATCAAGGCGATCGACCGCTTCGAGATCGAGCGCGAGGTGTCGCTCGCCACCTACGCCACGCCGAACGTCGTCGGCGAGATCAAGCGCCACTTCCGCGACAAGGGCTGGGCGATCCGGGTGCCGCGGGCGCTCCAGGAGCTGAACGCCTCGATGTCCGGCGCGATCGAGCGGCTGACGGTCAAGCTCGGCCATTCGCCGACGGTGGCCGAGATCGCCGCGGAGCTCGAGACGACGCCGGAGGCCGTGCTCGAGGCGATGGAGGTCGGCTCGGCCTACTCGACGGTCTCGCTCTCCAGCGGCCCCGCGGGCGAGGAGGAGCTCGACCCGCTCGAGACGATCGGCGAGGAAGACGTCGAGTTCGAGCGCTCGGAGAACCGCGCGGCGCTCGAGCCGGCGCTCGGCCGCCTGCCCGAGCGCGAGCGCGAGATCCTGCGCATGCGCTTCGAGGAGGGGCTGCCGCAGACGCAGATCGCACAGCGCGTGGGCCTCTCGCAGATGCACGTCTCGCGCCTGATCCGCAAGTCGCTGGGCATCATGCGCGACGAGCTGCAGCAGCCATAGCACGACCGATTCATTAAGCGCACGTTGTCGTGCGAAACCAATGGTCAAGTCTTTGGCCCAAGTGGGTACGTATCCGGCGGCGCACCTACTCGTGCGCGCGGAAACGAACGCTGGAGGGGATTGAATGGGGAAGCTCGGAGTACGGGCGCTCGTGCTGCTCGCGGCCGCGCTGTCGATGCTCGCGATAGCAGCATGCGGCAGCGACGACGACAGCGGCAGCAGCGACGGCGGTGGCGGGGGCGACGCGAAGTCGGGCGGGTCGATCACGATCTCGCAGACCTCGCAGCCCGACTACCTGGATCCCGCGCTGACGTACACGGTCAACGGCATCGAGCCGCTGTGGCTGGTGTACACGCCGCTGCTGACCTACAAGCACGCGGAGGGCGAGGAAGGGCAGCAGCTGATCCCGGGCGTGGCCGAGGCCCTGCCGAAGATCAGCAAGGACGGCAAGACCTACGAGCTGACGGTCCGCAAGGGCCTGAAGTACTCGGACGGGTCGCCCGTCAAGGCCTCCGACTTCGAGCACGCCGTCAAGCGCGTGCTGAACCTCGAGTCCGGCGGCTCGGCGTTCTTCTACCCGATCGAGGGTGCGCAGGAGTACCTCGAGGGCGGCAAGCCGGACGCCGACATCCCCGGCATCGTCACCGACGACGAGACCGGCAAGATCACGATCAAGCTGACCGAGTCGGACGGCTCGTTCTCGAACGTGCTCGCGATGTGGTTCGGCGCGCCGGTGCCGTCGCGACACGCCGTTCAAGAACATGACCAAGGACCCGCCCCCGGGCGTCGGCTCCTACAAGGTCACCGAGTCGGTGCCGAACCGTCAGTTCGTGCTCGAGAAGAACGCGAACTTCGACATCCCGGGCATCCCCAAGGGCAACCTCGACAAGATCACGACCAAGATCATCAAGAACGCCCAGCGCCAGGCCCAGGACGTGATCTCGGGCGAGCTGGACTACATGCAGGACCCGCCGCCGGCCGACATCAAGCCGGAGGTCAAGGCCAAGTACTCGGACCGCTACTCCGAGCAGGCCACGCCGTCCACCTACTACATGTTCATGAACAGCCGCGTGCCTCCGTTCGACGAGAAGGAGGTCCGCGACGCGGTCAACTACGGCCTCGACAAGCCGGCGCTCGCGCGCCTGTTCGCGGGCGAGCTGCAGCCTGGCTGCTCGTTCCTGCCGCCCGGCATGCCGGGCTACGACGAGGCCCTCGACGTCGACGACTGCCCGTGGGGCAACCCCAACGAGCCGCCTGACCTCGAGAAGGCCCGCCAGATGATCAAGGACGCCGGCGTCGACGGCACCAAGGTCACCGTCTGGGGCAACAACGACGACCCCACCGACAAGGTCACCGAGGCGTACGCCGACCAGCTCAACAAGATGGGCTTCGACGCGACGCCGAAGATCATCGACGGCGGCGTCTACTTCCAGACGATCGGCAACGCCAAGACGAAGGCCCAGACCGGCTTCGCCAACTGGTTCGCCGACTTCCCGCACCCGAAGAACTTCATGTTCCTCGTGGACGGCAAGTCGATCCAGCCGACCAACAACCAGAACTACGGCAACACCGACGATCCCGAGATCACGAGCGGGATCGCCAAGCTCAACCAGGTGCCGGTGGACGACGAGACCGCCAGCGAGTGGAAGACGCTCAACGACGACGTCGTCGAGCGGGGCTGGGTGGCTCCGTACGGCCACCGCAAGCTCGCCACGTTCCTCTCGGAGCGGATGGACTTCGACAACTGCTCGATCTTCCATCCGGTCTACTTCAACGACTACTCGAGCTTCTGCCTCAAGTAGCCGCCGCACGGACGGGAGGGCGCCCTTGGCGCCCTCCCGCCGTGTTGGACTAGTCTCCGTCAGGGGGTAATAGAGGGAAGCCATGGCGACGGAGCCCGCAACGGAGTTCTCGTTCGAAGGGCCGGCCGCGTTCGAGGAGGAAGCTCGGCGCGAGCACGTGCACGGGGTCGGTCCCTGGCGGCTCGGCCTGCGGCGCCTGCGGCGCAACAAGGTCGCGCTGCTGTTCGGCTTCCTGTTCGTGCTGATCGTGGTCGCGTGCCTGGCCGCCCCGCTGTGGGCCGAGCACGTGGCGCACACCGGCCCGATCGAGAACCACCTCTCCGACCAGATCACGATCGACGGCGAGAAGACGAACGTCGTCGGGCTCGACGGCGTCCCGATCGGGCCGACCTGGCGCGGGGAGTTCTTCCTCGGCGCCGACCGCAACGGCCGCGACGTGATGGTGCGGCTGCTCTACGGCGGGCGCAACTCGCTGCTGATCGGGATCACCGCCGCGCTGATCACGACGCTGCTGTCGGTCGTGCTCGGTCTCATCGCCGGGTATGCCGGCGGCTTCCTGGACGGCGGCATCCGCGGGCTGCTCGACGTCATGTGGTCGTTCCCGGTCGTGATCCTCGGCGTCGCGCTGGGCGTGTCGCTGGCGTTGGGCGGGCTCAAGCTCGGTCCGATCACGATCGCCAGCGACTCGCTGCTGATCCCGATCGGGGTGATCGGGCTCGTCTACGTGCCGTACATGGCGCGGCCGGTGCGTGGCCAGGTGCTGTCCATGCGCGAGAAGGAGTTCGTCGAGGCGGCGCGCGCGCAGGGAGCAGGCCCGTTGCGGATCATGTTCGGCGAGATCGTGCCGAACCTGACGTCCACGATCCTCGTCTTCTTCACGCTGCTGATCGCCAACGCGATCCTGCTCGAGGCCGCGCTGTCGTTCCTCGGCGCCGGCGTCCAGCCGCCCGAGCCGTCGTGGGGCACGATGATCGACGAGGGCGTCGACCGCATCGCCACCGCGCCGCACCTCGCGATCGTGCCGGGCCTGATGGTCGTGCTCACCGTGCTCTCGCTGAACGTCTTCGGCGACGGCGTGCGCGACGCCCTCGACCCGCGGGCCAAGGTCCGCCTGGAGCACTAGATGGCGCGCTTCGTCATCCGCCGCCTGATCCAGATGGTGCTGGTGCTGTTCGCAGTCTCGGTGATCACGTTCCTGATCTTCAACACGATCCCGAACGGCGATCCGGCCGTGCGCATGGCCGGCAAGAACCCGACCGAGTCGCAGATCGCCGCAGATCCGCGAGGAGTGGGGCTTCAACGACGGCATCGTGACCCAGTACCTGACGACGATGAAGAAGGTCTTCACCGGCGACCTGCAGTCGTACTTCACGCAGCTCGACGTCGGCGAGGAGATCTGGAAGGGGCTGCCGCGCACGCTCTCGCTCGCGGTGGGGGCGGCGCTCCTGTGGTTCGCCGTGGCGGTCGCGTTCGGCTTGTACAGCGCGATGCGCGCGGGCAAGTTCGCCGACCGCTTCCTGACGATCATCGCCCTCGTGGGGATCTCGCTGCCGGTCTTCTGGATCGGCGCGCTGATGAACTACTACCTCGGCTTCAAGGCCGGGATCTTCCCGAACGGCGGCTACGTCGAGTTCACCGAGAGCCCGGTCGACTGGGCCTACCACCTGATCCTGCCCTGGACCGCGCTGGCGATCCTGTTCATCGGCTTCTACTCGCGGCTGCTGCGCTCGAACGTGCTCGACACGATCAACGAGGACTACGTGCGCACCGCGCGGGCGAAGGGCCTCTCGGAGCGCCAGGTGATGGTCCGGCACGTGCTGCGCAACTCGATGATCCCGATCGTCACGCTCTGGGGCCTCGACTTCGGCGCCGTGCTCGGCGGCGGGGCGATCCTCACCGAGACCGTCTTCGACCTGCAGGGCGTCGGCCAGTACACCGCCGAGGCGATCGGTCAGCTCGACGTGCCGCCGGTGCTCGCGGTCACGCTCTTCTCCGCCTTCTTCATCGTGCTGCTGAACGCGATCGTGGACATCATGTACGCGTACCTCGACCCGCGGATTCGGCTCCAGTGAGCGCCGCCGGCGACGGGCCGCTGCTGTCGGTGCGCGACCTGCGCGTCTCGTTCGCGACCGAGGAGGGCGTCGTGCAGGCGGTCGACGAGGTCACGTTCGACCTCGCGCCCGGCGAGGTGCTCGCGGTCGTGGGCGAGTCCGGCTGCGGCAAGTCGGTCACGGCGATGACGCTGATGGGCCTGACGCGCTCGCCGAACGCCCGCTTCGAGGGCACGGCCACCTACCGCGACACGGAGCTGATCGGCGCCGACGAGGACACCCTGCGGCGGATCCGCGGCGAGGAGATCGCGATGATCTTCCAGGACCCGATGACGTCGCTGAACCCGGTGCACCGGATCGGCCGGCAGATCGTCGAGCAGATCCAGGCGCACCAGCCGATGCCCGACGCGCAGGCACGCGAGCGCGTGGTCGAGCTGCTGGAGCGGGTCGGCATCCCGCGCGCCCGCGAGCGGATCGACTCGTACCCGTACGAGTTCTCGGGCGGCATGCGCCAGCGCGTGATGATCGCGCTCGCGCTCTCCTGCGACCCGAGCATCCTGATCGCCGACGAGCCGACGACCGCGCTCGACGTCACGATCCAGGCGCAGATCCTCGAGCGCATCCGCGACCTGCGCGACGAGACCGGCGCCGCGGTGATCCTCGTCACCCACGACCTCGGCGTGGTGGCGGACATCGCCGACCGGATCGCGGTCATGTACGCCGGTCGCATCGTCGAGCAGGGCACGCTCGACGAGATCTTCTACGACCCCCAACACCCCTACACGTGGGGACTGCTGGGCTCGATCACGCGCGTCGACCGGCCGCGCCCCGAGCGCCTGCCGGCGATCGCGCGGCCTGCCGCCGTCGCTGGCGGACCGGCCGGAGGGATGCCACTTCCGCCCGCGCTGCCCGCACGAGTTCGCCGACTGCGCCAAGGTGCCGCCGCTGCAGTCGCGGCTGCCGGACGCTCAGGCGCACCTCGATCGCTGCTGGCTGAGCGCAGAGCAGAAGCGGCAGCGGCGCGAGGTTCGTCCCGGCGAGATCGGTCTCGCGCCCAAGGACGGGGCGGAGGTGACGTGAGCGTCGAGACCACCAAGCCGCACCCCGAGGGACCGTCGCCGGGCGACGGCGCGCCGCTGATCGAGGTCGAGCACCTGAAGGTCTTCTTCCCGATCAAGCGCGGGCTGCTGATCGACCGCGAGGTCGCGCGCGTGCACGCCGTCAACGACGTCACGCTGCGGATCGCCGAGGGGGAGACGCTCGGCCTCGTCGGCGAGTCCGGCTGTGGCAAGACGACGCTCTCGCGCGCGATCATGCGCCTCGTCCACAGCTCCGGCGGCACGATCACGTTCCGGGGCGAGGACATCACCGGCGCCGGGCGCAGGCAGCTGGCGCCGCTGCGCAAGCAGATGCAGATGGTCTTCCAGGACCCGTTCGCGTCGCTGAACCCGCGCAAGCGGGTAGGACAGATCATCGGCCTGCCGCTGCGCCTGCACGGCAGCGCGCGCGGCGACCTCGACGAGCACGTCGGCGAGCTGCTCGGTCGCGTCGGCCTGCCGCCCGAGCACACCAACCGCTTCCCGCACGAGTTCTCGGGCGGCCAGCGCCAGCGCATCGGCGTCGCTCGCGCGCTCGCGCTCGAGCCGCGCCTGATCGTCCTCGACGAGCCGGTCTCGGCGCTGGACGTGTCGGTGCAGGCGCAGATCATCAACCTGCTCGACGACCTCCAGGACGAGTTCAAGCTCACCTACCTGTTCGTCGCGCACGACCTCTCGGTCGTGCGCCACGTCTCCGACCGCATCGCCGTGATGTACCTCGGCAAGGTGATGGAGCTGTCGCCGGCGGAGGAGCTGTACGTCAAGCCGATCCACCCGTACACGAGCGCGCTGCTGGCCGCGATCCCGATCCCGGATCCGCGGGAGAACCGCCGTCGCGAGCGGATCGTGGTCTCGGGCGAGCCGCCGAATCCGATCGATCCGCCTTCGGGCTGCGTCTTCCATCCGCGCTGCCCGCGCGCCAGCGACGTCTGCCGTCAGGTGGAGCCGCCGCTGATGCGCTACGCGAACGGCCACCTGGCCGCCTGCCACCACCCGCTCGAGGTCAGCGCCGAGGAGATCGCCGGCGCCGAGCGAGACCCTGCCAGCCCGTTGTCCGCGGGCGACTCGCAGCCGACCGTCTCCGACGGCAACGGCGCCGCTCCGGCCGCCTAGTCGCGTCCGGTCACGTCGCGCCGACTGCGCGATCTCCTCCCACAAACGGTGCGCGAGATGCCCCAAGCGGCGAGACGACCACCCTTTGCACAGGTTCTTGCACGCAATGCGTGACAAACGCCGGGTCTCGTGCGATAGTTGCACGAGCTCTTGCACGAGCTGTAGGACGGAACCTATGCGAAATCGACCACGGAGTAGGCCTGTGCAGGGTCCGAGACTCCGGGGAAAGGCAGCCTCCATGCCCGCTCGTCGCGGTTAATCAGATAGCCAGATTGCAGTGCTGAAGCCGCGCAGATGCGCGGCTTCAGTCGTTTTGACGAACCCGTCTCGGGCGGGGCCGAGCCCGTCCCGGGCGGGGCTACACTGGCGCGCGGGATGGCACCGATAGTCGACCTCTTCCGCAGCGAGCCGCGGGCGCGCGTCTTCTTCGGCGTGCTGACGCAGTCCGCGCTCGGCACGGGAGCGGGCTACGTCGCGCTGTTGCTGCTGGCCTACGAGCGCTTCCGCTCGCCGTGGGCGATCACGCTGGTGCTGCTGGCGGACCTGCTGCCCTCGATGGTGCTCGGACCGGTCTTCGGCGCGCTCGCCGATCGCTGGTCGCGGCGCTGGTGCGCGGTGCTGGGCGACGTGGTGCGCGCGGTCGCGTTCGTCGGCATCGGCCTCACCGGCAGCTTCGAGGCGACGCTCGCTGCTGGCGCTGCTGGCGGGCACCGGCAACGCGCTGTTCACGCCCGCGACGCTGGCGGCGCTGCCGAGCCTCGTCGCGGAGAAGCGGCTGCCGGCGGCGACCTCGGCCTACGGGGCGATCGCGGACCTCGGCTACACCGGCGGTCCGGGTCTGGCCGCGATCGTGCTGACGTTCGCGGCGCCGGACACGATCGCGCTCGCCAACGGCGTCACCTTCGGCCTCTCGGCGATCGTGCTCGCGGGGTTGCGCTTCGGCGCCTCGCCGGCGCGCGACCTCGAGTCGGACGTGCCGAGCTCGTTCCTGTCGGACGTGCGCGACGGCCTGCGGGCCTCGGCGGGCATGGCCGGCGTGCGCATCGTGCTCGGCGCCTCGGCCGGCGCGCTCGTGTTCGCCGCGATCTTCAACGTCGGCGAGCTGCCGTTCGCGCGCGACGACCTCGGCGCCGGCGACGCCGGCTACGCGATCCTGGCCGCGCTGTTCGGACTCGGCGTCGTGGCCGGCTCGCTGAGCGGCTCGCACGGAGGGGACGGCGCGCTGCTCAAGCGCCGCTACCTGCAGGGGCTGCTGCTGATGGCGATCGGGCTGCTGCTCAGCGGCTTCGCGCCCGGGATCGAGGTGGCGCTGGCGACGTTCGCGATCGCCGGCGCCGGCAACGGCCTGGTGCTGGTCTACGAGCGGCTGCTGATCCAGGCGGCCGTGCCCGACAACCTCGCCGGGCGGCTGTTCGGCATCAAGGACGCGCTCACCGCCTGGGCCTTCGGCATCGGCTTCATCGTCGGCGGCGCGCTGGTCGCGGCCATGGGCGCGCGGCCGATGATCGTCATCTCGGGCATCGGCGGCATACTCGTCGCCGGCCTCGCCTGGGTGTGGCTACGCAACGAGTGGACGGCGGCGTCAGGCGGAGGCGCCGACGCCCTCGGTGACCGAGTTGCCGGCGAGCAGGGCGCGCACGGCGTCGGCGGCGGGAGCGACGACCTGGCCCTCGGCGACGACCTCGGTCAGGACGGCGACGATCTCGGGGTCGAACTGGGACCCAGCACCTCGCGCTAGCTCCTCGAGGGCGTAGGCCGACGAGCGCGCCGCGCGGTAGGGGCGATCGGTTGTGATCGCGTTGTAGGCGTCGCAGGCGAAGACGATGCGGGCCTCGACCGGGATCTGCTCGCCGCGCAGGCCGTCCGGGTAGCCGCCGCCGTCCCAGCGCTCGTGGCAGGAGCGGACGATCTCGCCCACGCGTGCGAGCAGGCCGCCGACGCGATCGAGCATGAACTGCCCCTCGATCGTGTGCGTCTTCATCAGCTCGAACTCCTGCGTGGTGAGGGCGGCAGGCTTGTTGAGGATCTCCTTGGGGATGGCGATCTTGCCGACGTCGTGCAGCAGCGCGGCGAACTCCAGCTCCTGGCGGCGCGAGCCCTCGATGCCCAGGCGGTCGGCGACGCCGTTGACGAGGTCGACGACTGAGCGCGAGTGGTCGGCGGTGTAGGCGTCGTCGAACTCGACGACGTCGGTCAGCAGCATCACCGTGCCGCGGTAGGCGCGCTGCAGCTCGAGCGCGGCGGCATAGCGCTCGCGGCGGTCGCGCGAGAGGATCTCCAGCAGCCAGACGAGCGGACCGATCGTGATCAGCATCCAGGGCTGCTCGGCGGAGGTGATCGTGATCGCCAGCGCGACGGGCGCGAGGATCGCGTCGAAGCGGGCGACGCCGACGTAGTTGTGCACGATCGTGCTGTACGGCATGTGGTCGATCAGGCGATCGCGGATCAACGTCCAGGCGAAGTCGAACAGCAGCTGTGCGGCCAACGCGGCGACGTAGACGCCGACGTACTTCAGCTGCGGCTCGCCGGGGGCCAGCAGCGCGAGCACCAGCACGGGGCCGACGGCGAACCAGGAGTCGCAGAAGCCGCCCAGCGCGCGCTCGCGGTGCCAGCTGCCGGCGACGAACTCCGGCACGAGCGAGACGACGGCGGCGGCGGAGACCAGCAGCGGCACGAGCGGCAGCGGCGCGAGCAGCAGCAGCGGTACGAACAACAGCTGCTCGGGCACGACGTACCAGTTGCCGAACTCGAAGCGCACGCGCGAGGCGACGGCGTAGCCGATCACGATCGCGCCCACGAGCAAGGGGTCGAAGGAACGCTCGGAGGGCAGCAAGAGGGCGATCGCGATCGCGACCGCGAGATAGCAGACCGTCGACACGCCGACGATCAGCCGCTCAAGGCGGCTCAGGCGCTGCGTATGCCGCGCGCGGGCTTCCCCCACCAGTTGCTCCACCGACATTACGATGCCTATCGTCCACGCGACCCTCCAGACTGGAGTGGCGAGACATGTATTGCAGAGCTTTGGATCCAAAAGCCTGCACCCGGCTGCAGCCTTGGCGCCGGAATGGACAGGAGTTGCGGGCATTTCGCCCGTCTCGGCCAAGCGGTGCCAGCGCCTAGACTCCACGACTCATGACGGCTGCCGAGATTCGCGAGCGCTTCCTGGCGTTCTTCGAGGAGCGTGGGCACCTGCGCCTGCCCTCGGGCTCGCTCGTGCCCTCGGTGCACGATCCGTCGGTGCTGCTGACGACCGCCGGGATGCAGCCGCTGAAGCCGTACTTCCGCGGCGAGGAGACGCCACCGGCGCAGCGGCTGACGTCGTGCCAGAAGTGCTTTCGCACCGTCGACATCGAGGTCGTCGGCACCACCAAGCGACACCTCACGTTCTTCGAGATGCTGGGCAACTTCTCGGTCGGGGACTACTTCAAGGAGGGCGCGGCGCAGTTCGCCTGGGAGCTCTCGACGCAGGGCTTCGGCTTCGACCCCGAGCAGATCTGGATCACCGTCTTCGGCGGCGACGAGGAGCTCGGCCTGGGGCCCGACGAGGAGGCGATCGAGGTCTGGCGCGCGATCGGCGTGCCCGACGAGCGCATCGTCCACCTCGGCCGCGACGACAACTTCTGGCAGTCGGGGCCGACCGGTCCCTGCGGCCCCTGCTCGGAGCTCTACCTCGACCGCGGGCTCGAGTTCGGCGGTCCCGACGACCGGCCCGGCGACGACACCGACCGCTTCCTCGAGTTCTGGAACCTCGTCTTCATGCAGTTCGAGCTGCACGCCGACGGCTCGCTGACGGACCTGCCCTCCAAGAACATCGACACCGGGCTCGGCCTCGACCGCATGGCCGCGATCCTGCAGGACGTGCCGTCGGTCTTCGAGACCGAGCACCTCCGGCCGCTGGTCGCGCTCGGCGAGGAGCTCTCGGGGCGGAGGTACGGCAGCGACGAGGCGACCGCGCGCGCGCTCGGCGTGCTCGCCGACCACGGTCGCGGCGCGGCCTTCCTGATGGCCGACGGCGTCGTGCCCAGCAACGAGGACCGCGGCTACGTGCTGCGGCGGCTGATGCGACGCACGATGCATCAGGGCCGAGTGCTCGGAATCGAGGGCTCGTTCCTGCCGCAGCTGTACGAGCGGGTGGTCGAGCTGATGGGCGACGTCTATCCGGAGCTGCGCAGCGAGTGGCCGACGCTCGAGCGCTGGGCACGCGCCGAGGAGGAGGGCTTCGGGCGCACGCTCGAGCAGGGCGAGCGGCTGCTTGGCGAGCTGGTCGAGCAGGCCAAGGCCGACGGCACCTCGTGGGTCTCGGCCGAGGACGCCTTCCGCTTGCACGACACCTTCGGCTTTCCCTACGAGATGACCAGGGAGCTGCTGGCCGAGCAGGGGCTGTCGGTCGACGACCAGGGCTTCGAGGAGCTGATGGAGCAGGCGCGCGAGACCTCGCGCGCCGGCGGTCCGCGCAACCGGGCGCGCGCGAGCGAGAGCGCGCAGGTGCACGTCGAGCACGAGGACGTGCTCGACTTCGCGCGCGGGGCCGGCTTCTCGACCCGCTTCGTCGGCTACGAGACGACCGAGGCCGAGACCGTGCTGCGCGCCACCCGCGCCTTCGACGGCCGCTTGCTCGCGAAGCTGGAGGAGAGTCCCTTCTACGCCGAGGGCGGAGGCCAGGTCGCCGACACCGGGGTGGTCGAGACGCCGTCCGGTCGCGCACGCGTGGTCGACGTGTACCGCCTCGGCGACGACCAGGCACTCGCGCTCGAGCCGCTGGAGGGCGAGCTCGGGGAGGGGGAGACCGTGACGGCGCTGGTCGAACGCGACCGGCGGTTGGCGACGATGCGCAACCACACCGCCACGCATCTGCTGCATGCGGCGCTGCGCGAGCGGCTGGGCACCCACGTGCGTCAGGCGGGCTCGTACGTCGGGCCGGACAAGCTGCGCTTCGACTTCACGCACGGCGAGCGACTGTCGCCGGAGGAGCTGGCCGACGTCGAGCGCGCGGTCGGCGACTGGATCGCCGGCGCCGCGCGCGTGCACGCGCTCGAGACCACGCGCCAGGAGGCCGAGGCGCTCGGCGCGATGGCGCTGTTCGGCGAGAAGTACGGCGACTGGGTGCGAATGGTCGAGGTCGACGGCGTCTCGCGCGAGCTCTGCGGCGGCACGCACGTCGCGACGACCGGCGAGATCGGCCTCTTCCACGTGCTCAGCGAGACCTCGAGCGCCTCGAACGTGCGTCGCATGGAGGCGCTCACCGGGCCGGCGGGCGTCGCCCTGCTCGGCGAGCGCAGCGCGCGCCTGCAGGAGCTGTCGGAGCTGCTGCGCGTGCCGGAGCCCGAGTTGGTGCGAGCCGTCGAGCGCCTGACCGCGCGCGTGAAGGAGCTCGAGAAGGGCGGGGGCGGCGGCCCCGACCGCGGCGTCGCCGACGAGCTCGTCGCGGGCGCCGAGGAGCGGGCCGGCGTGCGGATCGTCGTGCAGCCGGTCGAGGGCACCGACGCCAAGCAGCTGCTCGCGCTCTCGGATGCCGTGCGCCAGCGGCTCGGCGACGCGGTGGTCGTGCTCGGCTCGGCGCACGAGGGGCGCGTGCACCTCGTGGCGAACGTCTCCCCGCCCGTCGTCGAGCGCGGCGTGAAGGCCGGTGACGTGGTGCGCGCGGCAGCGCAGGTGGCCGGCGGCGGCGGGGGCGGTCGCGACACGATGGCGCAGGCCGGCGGCCGCGATCCGGAGAAGCTGCCCGAGGCGCTGGCGACGGCGAAGGCGCAGATCGAGCGGGCACTGGCCTGATGGACGCGGCCCGGAGCAGCTCGGCAGGGCAGCCGGCGCCTGGGGCGAGCACGGCGGTCTGATGCCGCGGGTCCTCGCCCTGGACCACGGGTCGGCGCGCTGTGGCGTCGCCGTCTCCGATCCCACCGGCACGCTGGCGACGCCGCTGGCGGCGGTCGAGCGTCCCGACACCAAGCGCGGCTTGAGCGCCGTGGCACGGCTGGCGGAGGAGCGGGAGGCCGAGCGCGTCGTCGTCGGGCTGCCGCTGACGCTCAGCGGCGAGGAGGGCGAGCAGGCGGCGCGGGCGCGGGCGTTTGCCGAGCAGCTGCGACGGAGACTCTCGATTCCGGTGGAGCTGTACGACGAGCGTCTGACGACCAAGCTGGCCGAGCGCCTCGGCGGCAGCGCCGACGCCGACTCGCGCGCCGCCGCGCATCTGCTCGAGAGCTACCTCACCCGGCTGCCGGCGGGTACGCCGGAGTGAGCTCCGGACCGCCGCCCGTTCCCGGCGGGCGATCACCCGAAGAGCGAGAGGCCGCTCGCCGCGAGCGCATGGCCCGTCGCGAGGGGGAGCCACCGCCGCCGGCGCCCGAGCCGCGCGCCGCCTCCCCCGACTGGATGTCCGAGGCCGAGCGGCTCACGAGCGCGACCGGCTCGCAGACGGTCGCCGAGCTCGAGACCGAGCTCGCCGCCGCCGACGGGCGCGGCATACGGCGGCGCCGACGGTCGACGTCGGTCGGCGGCGGCCGAGGCTCGGGAGCGGGCGGACGTCCGCCCGCGGCCGGAGGTCATGGACCGCGCTGGGGCCGGATCGTCGCCGGCGGGGTGCTCGCCCTCGTGCTGCTCGCGATCGGCTGGTTCTGCGTCTCGCTGTTCCAGCCCTTCGGCGGCGACGGCGAGGGAGAGGTGCGCGTCACCATCCCCCGAGGTTCGAGCCTCGGTGAGATCGCCGACCTGCTCGAGCAGCGGGGCGTCGTCTCCAGCGCGTCCTTCTTCCAGCTGCGCGCACGCATCGCCGGCCGCAGCGACCAGCTCAAGCCGGGTGCGTACGCGCTCCAGCGCGACATGAGCTTCACGGCGGCGCTCGACGCGCTCGAGCGCGGCGTCCCGCCCGACGTGGTCCAGGTCACGATCCCCGAGGGCCGCTCGCGCCGCGAGATCGCAGCGTCGGTGAAGGGTCGGCTGGCGGGCAGCTATCTGCGTGCCAGCCGCCGCTCGCCGTTGCTGGCGCCTCGGCGCTACGGCGCCCCCGCGGCGGCCAGCCTCGAGGGCTTCCTGTTCCCGGCGACCTACGAGCTTCGGCGCGGCAAGGGCGCACGCGCGCTCGTCGACGAGCAGCTGCGCACCTTCGAGCGTCAGTTCGCCGGGGTCGACCTGCGCTACGCGCGCTCGAAGAACCTCACGCCCTACGACGTGCTCATCATCGCCTCGATGGTCGAGCGCGAGGCGCAGGTCGCGCGCGAGCGGCCGCTGGTCGCGTCGGTGATCTACAACCGCCTCAGTGACGGGATGACGCTCGGCATCGACGCCACGATCCGCTACGCGCTCAACCAGTGGACCAGGCCGCTGCGCCAGTCCGAGCTCGCGAACCCGACGCCCTACAACACGCGCCTCAACCAGGGCCTGCCGCCCGGGCCGATCGGCAACCCGGGGATCGAGTCGATCAGGGCGGCCGCGCGCCCCGCGCGCACGAACTACCTCTTCTACGTCGTCAAGCCCTGTGGCGAGGGCCAGCACGCCTTCTCCTCGACCGACGCCCAGTTCCAGCGAGACGTCGAGCGCTACAACGCCGAGCGTGCCAAGCGGGGCGGCAACTCCCCGGCGTCCTGTGACTAGCCTCGTCGCCGTCCT
The DNA here is from genome assembly GCA_963846505.1 of uncultured Thermoleophilaceae bacterium. Lineage (GTDB taxonomy): Bacteria > Actinomycetota > Thermoleophilia > Solirubrobacterales > Thermoleophilaceae > JACVRW01. Next base: position 463,616 of record CAWJWD010000007.1, read on the forward strand.
CGGCTTTCCGATCCGCCACAGCCGCTCCCCGGCGATGATGAACGCGGCGCTGGCGGACCTGGGCCTCGACTGGCGCTACCTCGGCCTCTCGATCCCGCCCGAGCGCTTCGACGAGACCGTGCGTGCGCTGCCGGGCTCGGGCTACGTCGGGGTCAACGTCACGATGCCGCACAAGCTGGCCGCGTTCGCCCTCGCGGACGAGCTCAGCGAGGCCGCCCGCGCGACGGGCGCCGCCAACACACTCAGCTTCGAGGACGGGCGCATCGCCGCGGACAACACCGACGTCGGCGGCCTGCTCGACGCGTTGGAGCGGCCGGTGGCGGGACAGCGGGCGCTCGTGCTCGGCGCGGGTGGCGCCGCTCGCGGCGCGGTCTACGCGCTGCGCGGGGCGGGCGCGAACGTCGCGGTCTGGAACCGGACGACGGCGCGCGCGGTCGCCTTGGCGCAGCAGCTGGAGGTCGGGGTGCACGACCCGGCGGGGCCGCCGGCGGACGTCGACCTGCTCGTCAACACGACGTCCGTCGGGCTCGCGACCGGATCGGCCCTCGACGACTTGCCGCTGGCCGGCCTCGAGCCGAGCACGGTGGTCGATCTCGTCTACGGCGCACAGCCGACGGCGCTCGAGCGCTGGGCCGACGAGCGGGGGGCGCGCGTGGTCGGCGGCCTCGAGGTGCTCGTGCGCCAGGGCGCGCGCAGCCTCCGGCACTGGACGGGACGCCCGTCGCCGGTCGCGACGATGCGTGCGGCCGCCGCAGGCGGCCAGGCCGTCGAAAACGGGGCCTGACGCCTAAACCTCCCCGCAGGGGTGCCGATATGCGGAGCAATGGCCATCTCCCGCCCCCTTCTGCTGGCCCTGCTGGGCGTCGTCCTCCTCGGGGCCACCATCGTGGCCGTCCAGAGCACGCGCTCCAGCTCGAGCGACGACTCGGCGCCGGCGGCCGGCACGCAGACGCCGGCCGACGCCGGCGGCGCGGCCCCGACCTCCTCCAAGGCGGCTGCGCTCAGCCCCGACGCCGCGCTGCGCTCGGCCTTCTCCTTCGACGAGATCAAGAGCGCCCGCTTCGAGGGCTCCTTCTCCGCGGACGTCGACGGCGACGACTCCGGCAAGGTCGAGGTCTCCGGCCGCTTCCAACGCGGCGGGCCCGACGACATGCCCAAGCTCGACGTGCGCGTCGACGGCACCGGCTTCGGCGGTGACACGGACTTCGGCTTCGTCTCCACCGGCGACAAGGGGTACGTCGTCGCCGACGGGACCGGCTACCAGTTGCCCGACGAGGCGTGGAGCCAGGCCGTCGAGGCCAACGCGACGCAGTCCTCCGCCACGCCCGCGCCGGGACTGGCGAGCTTCGACGCGTCCTCGCTGGTCGAGCGCGCGAGCAACGAGGGCACCGAGGAGATCGACGGCGTCGAGACGCAGCACGTGTCCGCGACGCTCGACATCGACGGCGCCGTGCGCGAGTTCGCCCGCGTGGCGGGCGCTCGGCCGGCGCAACTGTCTGGCGCCGGCGCCGAGATCGAACGCGCCGAGCTGGACGTCTGGGTCGGCAGCGACGACAAGCTCGTGCGCAAGGTCGAGGCCGAGGTCACCGGGAAGGGCGAGTCCCTGCGCCTGCAGCTGCAGTTGAGCGAGGTCAACGACCCGCAGACCGTCGAGGCGCCCGACAAGGTCAGCGACGTGCTGCCCGCCAACGTGCTCGGCGGCGCGACGCCCGCGTTCAGCAGCGGCCTGTCGCTGGCGACCGGCGTCGACCCGCAGGCGATCGAGTTGCCGACCAACGACAAGCCCCGGCGGCTGGCACGTGCGGTCGCCGACCACCGCATGGCACTGATCCTCTTCATCCAGCCACGCGGGCTGGACGACCAGGCGACGGCCCGGGCGGTACGCGAGGTCGCCGGCAAGACCAAGGCGCTCGTGCTCACCGACGACGTGCGCAACACCAAGCGCTACGGCAAGCTGGTCGAAGACCTGGGCGTCAACCAGGCACCGGCGGTCGTGATCGTCGACCGCGACGGCAAGGCGCATCTGATCGAGGGCTTCGTCGACCGCGAGACCCTGATCCAAGAGCTTTCGGACGCGCGATGACCGAGCAGCAGGGTGGGGCCGCGCTGCGCGCTCTGCCGGGCTCCGAGCCAGAAGGGCCGGCACCGCCCGAACCGACCGCCAGCGGCATCACCCCGCCGCAGCGCAAGGCCGGCTCGCGCTTCATCTCCGACGTCATCGTCGAGCTCGGCTTCGTCCCGCGCGAGCGGGTCGATGCGGCCGTCGAGGAGGGCAAGAACACCGGCCGCCCGCCCGAGCAGCTGCTGATCGAGTCCGGTGCGATCAGCGCGGACCAGTACGCGCGCGCAGTTGCGCAGCGCTTCGGACTGCACCACGTCGACCTCGGCATCTTCAAGGCCGACATCTCCGCGCTGAACCTGATCAACGTGCAGGCCGCACGGCGCTTCACCGCCGTCCCGATCGGCGTCGGCGAGGACGGCGCGCTGATGGTCGCGATGGCGGACCCGTCGAACGTGCTCGCGCTCGACGACCTCAAGTTGATGACCGGCCACGAGGTGCGGCCGGTCGTGGCCTCGGCCGAGGACATCCACGGCCTGATCGGGCGCATGAACAAGCTCGACGACGCGGTCGCAGAGGCCGTCTCGGAGGGCGAGGAGGACCTTGCCGAGGTCGCGGAGATCCGCGAGTCGGCGGAGAACGCGCCCGTCATCAAGCTCGTCAACTCGCTGATCGCGAGCGCCGTCGAGGACGGCGCCTCGGACATCCACTTCGAGCCGGAGGGGCGCGACATGCGCGTGCGCTTCCGCGTCGACGGCGTGCTGCGCGACTCGACCCAGATCCCCCGCCGCATGCTCGCGGGCGTGATCTCGCGCGTGAAGATCATGGCCGACCTCGACATCGCCGAGAAGCGCGTGCCCCAGGACGGCCGCGTCTCGCTGACCGTCCAGGGCCACAGCATCGACCTGCGCGTGGTGACGATGCCGTCCCAGCACGGCGAGGGCATCGTGATGCGCATCCTGGACAAGGAGCAGGCGCTGATCGGCCTCGACCAGCTCGGCATGTCGCGCCAGAGCGAGGACCTCTTCATCGACGGCTACACGCGCTCGTTCGGCGCGGTGCTCGTCACGGGCCCGACCGGCTCGGGCAAGTCGACCACGCTCTATGCGGCGCTGAACGAGATCAACGACGTGACGCGCAAGATCATCACGATCGAGGATCCGGTCGAGTACCAGCTGCCCGGGATCAACCAGATCCAGGTCAACGTCAAGGCAGGCCTAACCTTTGCCGGCGGGTTGCGCGCGATGCTGCGCGCGGACCCCGACGTGATCATGGTCGGCGAGATCCGCGACGGCGAGACGGCCAAGATCGCCGTCGAGTCCGCGCTCACCGGCCACCTCGTCCTGTCGACGTTGCACACCAACGACGCGCCCTCGGCGATCACGCGTCTGACCGAGATGGGCATCGAGCCGTTCCTGACCGCCTCGGCGGTCTGCACGGTCGTCGCCCAGCGGCTGGTGCGCCAGCTCTGCAACTACTGCAAGAAGCGCACGATGCTGTCCAGCTCGGCGCTCGAGAAGGCCGGCTTCAACGTCGCCTTCGACCTCGAGGCCTATGAACCCGTCGGCTGCAATCGCTGCGGCGGCAGCGGCTACAAGGGCCGCACCGGCCTCTACGAGGTGATGGCGATCAGCGACGACATCCGCGAGCTGACGATCGAGCGCTCTTCTGCCGATGAAGTAAGGAAGGTCGCCGTCTCGCAGGGCATGCGCCCGCTACGCGCCGACGGCTTCGAGAAGGTCAAGAACGGCATCACGTCCATCAGCGAAGTAGCGAGGGTCACGTGATCGCGCAGGACGGTCGATAGGAGATGGCGATGGAGTTCGATTTCGCAGACGTGCTGCTGCAGGTCATGGAGCGCGACGCCTCCGACCTTCACCTGACCGCGGGCTCGCCCCCGATGATCCGGATCTCGGGCAAGTTGCAGGCGATGGACTACCCGAAGCTGACCCCTCAGGTCACGCGCGAGGTGGTCTACTCGATCCTCAGCAACGACCAGCGTCAGCGGCTGGAGAACGACTGGCAGATCGACCTCGCCTACTCGATTCCCGGCAAGGCCCGCTTCCGCGTCAACGCCTACATGCAGCGCGCGTCGCTGTCGGCGGCCTTCCGCCTGATCCCGCAGCACATGCCGAACCTGCGCGACCTCGGCCTGCCGACGATCCTCGAGGACTTCACCAAGAAGCCGCGCGGCTTCGTGCTCGTCACCGGTCCGACCGGCTCGGGCAAGTCGACGACGCTGGCGGCGATGCTCGACCTGATCAACGAAACCCGCCAGGAGCACATCCTCACGATCGAGGACCCGATCGAGTTCCTGCACAAGCACAAGCGCTGCATCGTCAACCAGCGCGAGCTGGGCGCGGACTCGAAGAGCTTCGCGCTCGGCCTCAAGGCCGCGCTGCGCCAGGATCCCGACGTCATCCTCGTCGGCGAGATGCGCGACCTCGAGACGATCTCGACGGCGCTGACCGCCGCCGAGACCGGCCACCTGGTCTTCGCGACCCTGCACACCCAGGACACCGCCCAGACCGTCGACCGCATCGTCGACGTGTTCCCGCCCGACCAGCAGCAGCAGGTGCGCGTGCAGCTGTCGGTGTCGCTGCAGGGCATCGTCACCCAGCAACTGCTACCGCTGGCGTCGGGCAACGGGCGCTGTTGTGCAACGGAGGTGCTGGTCCCGACCCCCGCGGTGCGCAACCTGATCCGCGAGGGCAAGACCCATCAGATCTACTCGGCACTGCAAACCGGCGGCTCGCACGGCATGCAGACCATGGACACCTCGCTCTCGCAGCTCGTGCGCGAGCAGAAGATCAGCCGTGAGCTGGCGGAGGCGCGCTCGTCGACGCCCGAGGAGCTCCGCCGGCTGATGGGCACCGTGCGGGTGGCGTAGGCGATGGCGACGTACGCATTCAAGGCGCTCGACCTCGGCGGTTCGCCGACCAAGGGCGAGATCGAGGCCGACGACAAGAGCGCCGTCGCGGCGCAGCTGCGCGGCAAGGGCCTGATCGTCCTCGACATCGAGGAGCAGGCGGCCGCCAACGCCGGCGACATCCTCGCGCGCTTCAAGAAGGTCAAGTCCGACGACCTCGTGATCGCCACGCGCCAGCTCTCGACGATGGTCGAGTCCGGCATGTCGCTGCTGCGCGCGCTGTACGTGATCGAGGAGCAGACCGAGAGCGAGAAGCTCAAGGAGATCTGGATCGACGTGCGCAAGGACGTCGAGGCCGGCCTCTCCTTCTCGGAGGCCCTCGCCAAGCATCCCGACGCCTTCAACGAGCTCTACGTCGCGATGGTGCAGGCCGGTGAGACCGGCGGCATCCTCGACCAGACGCTCGTGCGCGTCGCCACCCAGCTGGAGAAGGACGCCGCGCTGCGCCGGCAGGTCAAGGCGGCGATGGTCTACCCGATGCTGATCGGCGGCTTCGCGCTGGTGGTCCTGCTGGCGCTGGTCGCCTTCCTGGTGCCCGTGTTCGAGAAGATCTTCAAGGACTTCGGCGGCGACCTGCCGGCGATCACGAAGTTCACCGTCTGGCTGTCGCACATGGTCACGGGACGCTGGTACGTGATGATCGCCGTCGTCTGGGCGATCGTCTTCGTCTTCCGCAAGTGGAGGGCCACCGATCGCGGCCGCTTCCAGTGGGATCGGCTCAAGCTCAAGTTCCCGATGAAGATCGGCGGCATCGTGCAGAAGGTCGCCTTGGCGCGCTTCTCGCGCACCTTCTCGGGCCTGATCGCCGCGGGCGTGCCGATGCTGGAGGCGATCGAGATCACCGGCCGCACGTCGGGCAACCGCGTGATCGAGCTGGCGATGGACGACGTGCGCGAGTCCGTCAAGAAGGGCGGCACGCTGACCCAGCCGATGACGAAGGTCCCCGAGGCCTTCCCGGTGATGGTCACGCAGATGATCGGCGTCGGCGAGGAGACGGGCGCGCTCGAGACGATGATGACCAAGGTCGCCGACTTCTACGAGGAGCAGGTCGAGGCCGCCGTCAAGGCGCTGACCTCGATCCTCGAGCCGGTGATGATCATCGTGGTCGGTGGCATCGTCGGCTTCATCGTGATCGCGATGTACCTGCCGATGTTCAAGGTCTACGACTCGATCAAATAGGCAGCACGGCCGCCCGGCGACGGACGGCGCGCACCATCCGCTGGACCGCGATCAGACCCGGCGTCGGCGAGGGCAGCGTCCTTCTGACCGTCCGTGCGGCCGGCCGGACCTCGGCCGCGCGGGCTTCCGCGCGCGACAGGTACATGCTGCTCATGGCTTGGGCGATCGCGAGGTGACGGGCGGATCTGCGCAGCAGCCGCGCGCGCTCGATCGTGGCTGCGGTGAGCACGCGCAGGCGCTCGGCAGCCTCGCCGGGCGAGCCGTAGTAGGAGACGTAGCTGTGGTCGCCGCTGCGCCGGTCCGCGGGCAGGTCGACGAGTGACTCGAGGATCGTGTTGAGCGCGCTCAGCGCCGTGCCGTGGCGGATCGTCGGATCGAGGTCGGCCAGGGTCAGGTCCGGTTCGCCCGCGAGGGCCAGCAGGGTGTGCAGGTCGAGCGTCGAGCAGGCTCCCGCGGCGTGCTCCCACCAGGTCAGCTGGCCGTCGTCGTTGACGGCTTGCTCGCCCCATGCCCGCAGGCCCGAGCGGCGATGCAGGGCCGGACGATGGTTGAGCGTCTGGACCTCGGTCGCCCGGCGCACCGAGTCGATCGCGGCGGACTGCACGACGTCGAAGGAGGGGAGGGAGGCCAGACCGGCGCGGCAGGTCGCCACGAGCGCGGGCAGATAGCGGTCTTCGCGCTGGGGATGCAGCCGATACCAGTCGCTCACCGGGCCATGGAGGTGCAACGCGTCGTCGAGCGCACGGTGGAGCTCGACGCAACTGAGCGGCTCGTTGCACTCCGGCAGCTCGGTGAGCGTGTCGAGGTAGTCGTACATGGTCTGGTAGGCGACCAGGGTGCGGGCGACCTGCACGCGCCAGCGTGGCGGCGTCAGCACGGCGAACAGCGCGGCGCCCTCGGCGTTCATGTGCTCGGCGTGGAGCGTCTCCAGCGCATGGGCGCGCAGCGTCGGGTCGGGAATCGCGGCGGCGCGGCGTTCCCAGCGCCACAGCTCCCGGCGCGCGAGCGGGAAGATCGCCGACAGGTAGGAGCCGATCACCACCGTGACCGTGGGTGTGTTGCCCCGCCGCACGACGTTGGAGAGACGGCTCATTCCTCGCGAAAGCCGAGTCGCAAGGGAGCGCGGGCGGCGGCGAAGCCCGGCAGTGCGGCGACCACGAGGGCCGCGACGGTGACGAGCGCCAGCAGCGTCACGGCCGGCACGGCAGCGGGTGCGTAGATCATCGGGAAGCCGGTGCCGAGAGCGAGCCAGTGGGCCGCCAGCGCCTGCCCGTAGAGACCGAAGACGACGCCCACGAGGCCGCCACAGGCGATCAGCAGCGCGGTCTCGAGCAGCAGCAGCTCCCACAGCTGCAGCCAGCTGAAGCCGTGCACGCGCAGCTCGGCGAGCGCGCCCCGTCGCTGCCAGACGCCGGCGCCCATCGCCGCTGCCACGGCGACGATCGCGCAGATCAGCGCCAGCGTCGCGATCTGGCTCAGGCGCGACAGCCCCTCCCGCGCCCCCGCGCGCAGGTCAGCCCAGCGCTCGGCCGACGTCTGCGCGATCAGCGGCCGAGTCCCGATCGCCGCCGCGACGGCTGCCTTGCCGATCGTCGGGCTCACTCCGGGCCGGAGGTCCACCTCGAGCGCGGACGGCGTCCCCTGACCCCAGGCGCGTTCGAAGTCGCTCGCGCCGATGATCACCGTCCCCGGGCCCCAGCCGACGTTGGTCAGCAGCGCCGCCAGCCGGTAGACCCGCGGCCCGTTGGGAGCCGGCAGCGTGAAGAGCTCGCCGAGCCCGACGCCCTTGGCCTCGGCGACCTCGGCGGAGACCGCGGCCCAACCGCCGCGACGCAGCCGTCGCGACGCTTGGGCCGCGTCGCCTTCGACGACCTGGCCCGCTGGCACCTGCCCGTGGTCGCCGGCCGGCTTGCCGATCACCCACAGGCGCCGGCCACGATCGTCGAGGAACGAGCTGCGGTAGGAGCGCACGTCGGCCACCCGCGGGTCGCGCTCGAGTCGCCGGGCGACGGGATCCGCGGCGAAGGGCACCGTCGCGAGCGTGTTCTCGGGCGCACGCGCGGTGACCCAGAGGTCGGCCGTGGCCGTGAGGTCGTGAGCCCCGTCGTCGAGCCCGCGCAGCAGGTCGCGATGGGCGCCCTCGATCGCGACCGTGCCGAACAGCGCCAGCGCCACCGTGGCGGCGAGCGCGACCGAGCGCGTCCGCGTGGTGCGCATGTCGCTCGCCGCGACCGACAGCAGCGCCAGCGGCGTACGCTTGGAGATGCGCTCGCACAGGGCGAGCAGCAGCGAGAAGGCGCTCGGAAGCATGAGCACGAGCGCAAGCGCCAGCGAGGCGGGAGCGATCACCGTCAGATCGGGGGCGAGCGCGGCGGCGAGCGTCGTCAGCGCCACCACGGCGAGGCCCGCGAGCAGCAACGCGCGCCGGAACGGCATGGCCGAGCTCTCGGCGGACTCGCCATGGGAGCGCACCGCGTCGAGCGGCCGACGCGAGAAGACGTCGAACAGCGGCTGGGCACCTGCGATCAGCGTGGCAAGCAGCCCCGCGCCGAAGGACAGCGCGACCGTGCTCGGTGTCACGAAGCGCTGGTCGCCGATCGGGAAGGCGAAGCTCAGGGATCCGGGCAGCGGCTCGAACAGGTGCCGCGAGAGCTGGTCTCCGAGCAGCAGCCCGAGCGCGGACGCCACCGAGCCGAGCAGCAGCGACTCGAAGGCCACCTGCGTCGAGATCTGTCCCGTGCTGAAGCCCTGCAGGCGCAGCTCGGCGATGAAGCGTCGCCGGTCGGGCACCGTCAGCAGCATCGCCGTGAACGCGAACAACCCGCCTACGAGCGCGCTGACGCCGGCGAACAGCGCCGTCGACTGCTCGTTTGGCGTCGCTGCCTGCTGGATCAGGCCGCTCTCGGCGGTCGCGGCGTCGACGTTGAGGCGATCGCTGAGGCGGGCTTCCAAGGCGCTGCGTACGGACTCGACGTCCCCCGGTCCAGTCGAGACGAGCACACGCGAGATCTGCCCCGGCCGGCCGGTGAGGCGCTGCACGTAGCGCAGCGGGGCGATCGCGAGCGGGCTCTGGGCCAGGTTGCCGTAGCGCTCGCTCGAGATCGTCAGCGAGATCGGCACCAGCCGGGTGCGACCCCCGACCGCGAGGCGTGCGTGGCCGCCGGGGCGGACACCGAGCGCACGCGCCAGCGGCTCGGGCAGCACGAGCGCGTCCGAGAGCCGGATGCCGTGGGTGCCGAGACCCTCCATCAGCTGCCCGTCGAGCGTTCCGAGCTCCGGCGTCACCCCGATCAGGTCGACCGCGCGCGAGCCGTTCGGACCAGAGAGCGCCGCACGCTGCTCGAGCGCCGGCGCCGCGACCCGCACGCCCTGCACCTGCTCGACGGTGCGCTCGAGCTCGGCGTCGGCCGTCGTGCCGCCGCGTGCGGCGACTTGCAGCTCGGCGTCGCCGGTGACGCCGCGGACGAGCTGCTCGACGGAGCCGGTCACGCTGGTGTTGGCGACCTCGACGGCGAAGATCAGCGCGACGCCGGCCGCGATGCCGGCGAGTGCCAGCAGCTCTTGCGCCGCTTGGGTGCGCAGCCGGGTGCGGTAGAAGTGCCAGAGCGTGCCGACGCTCAGCATCGGCAGGCGGCTCATGGGCCGCCGCGGTTGCGCCTCTGCTCCAAATCCACCAGCTCCCCCTCGTCCGCGTCGGACGGCGGCACCAGCAGGCGCCCGTCGTCGAGCGACGCGAGCCTGCTGGTCCGGATCAGGCCGCTTGCGTCGCCCGAGGTCAACAACACGCCCACGCGCGCCTCGGCGGCGGCAGTGCGCAGGATCGCGAGGATCTCGTCGCGCTCGATCATGTTGAGCGTGTCAGTCGGCTGGTCGGCAAGCACCAGGCGCGGCTCGCGGATCAGCGCCTGGGCGATCGACACCCGCACCAGCTCGCTGGTGGAGAGCTCGGACAACAGCGCTTCCATGCAGTCCTCGGCCGCGACGCCGCGCAGCTGCCCGTGCGCGCGTGCGAGCGCCTTCAGCCGCGGCATGCCGCCGGCGATCAGCGGCAGCGCGACGTGGTCGGCGACGGGTAGCCGGCGCAGCGGGCTGTCGGCACGCCAGACGCAGCCGAGATCCGAGCGCAACATCGCCTGGCGCTGGCGGCGCGACATCGAGGCGAGGTCGTTGCCGAGGAAGCGCACACAGCCGGCGTCCGGTCGCTCGATGCCCGCGGCGACGCGCAGCAGGGTCGTCTTGCCCGAGCGAGCGCCGCCGAGGACGCCGTAGACGTCGCCGTCGTAGAGCTCCAGCGATACGTCCTCGAGTGCCGCCACCTCGCGGATGCCGCGCAAGTAGCGCTTGCGCACACGTTCGAGGGCGAGCAGGGCCATGCGTCAGCTGCTCGGTCTCGCTCCCATCGCCGTGATCGAGCGGCGCAGGTCGCGTACCCACTCGATCTCGGCGTTGAGTAGACGCGTCGCCCGCTCGCGGGCGATCACCGAGGACGACAGCCGCCACGAGCCTTGTGCCTCGTCGTCGGCCTCCTGGGCCGCGGCGGCGTGCTCGCGCAGCCGCTCCAGGCAGGCGCGCTCGTAGTCGTCGATCAAGGCCAGCAGGGCCGGGCCGTGCTCGGGCCGCGAGAGTGCCACCTTGAGCGGGAGCTCTCCGCGCAGCGGTTCGACGCGCGCGGGCGTGCGAATCCAATCCTCGTAGGCCTCGAGGCCGTCGTCGGTGGTCTCGTAGACGACTCGGGGACCCGTCCGCCGCCGCCGCTCGGAGAGCGTGTCGTTCTCGCGCAGGGCGCCGCGGATCAGCGCGTCGCGCTCGAGCGCGTCGAGCGCTTGGTAGATCGCGCCGTAATGGACGTGGAACGCGGGCCCGACCGTCTCCTCGAAACGGCGCGCGATGTCGTAGGCATAGCCGCGTCGCTCGACCAGGAGACCGAGTACGGCGTACTTCATCGACATGGCGAGTCCGAGTAGCTTATGAACGAAACCGTATACAAATGCTGAGGATTTCGCTACCGGGAAACGCGCAAGACTATGGCTTCGACCTGTCTTTGGCCGTAACTACCGGTGAAAACAGGCCCTGCGGCAGCGATCCAATCCCCTCGATCGGGCAGTGGTCGGGGCCTCAGATCGCGTGCGACGTCGATCACGCTGACGCCTGGAGCGGTGATCGACTGGCGGCTCAGCAGGACGAAATGGGCGTCGCCGTCGCCGTCGGGGTCGACGCGCTCGACGTAGAGGACGCGCCCGCCGGCGCTGCGACAGCCCGGCGGCGCGGACGCCGGACAGCGGGGCAGGCGAGGCCGTGGGCGCGAGGACCGGCGCGGCGAGGTCCGGGTGGTCTCGGCCGGTGGCAAGGTCAGCGTCGGCGCGTTCGAACGCTCGGAGGGCGCGTCGCCCGAGCAGCCGCCGAGTGCGACCAGTGCCCCCGTCGCGAGCAGCGTGCCCGCCGTCGTCGTCGTGCTCACGGCGGTGCAGCCTATGCCTCGCCGGCACGCACGACCAGGGTGCCGGCGGGGCGGCCCTCGTCGCCGGCGGCGGGCACGAAGCGCAGTTGGTAGCGACCGGGCTGGCTCAGCAGGACGTCGAAGTGGGCGGGGGTCAGGGGCTCGGCGGCGGCGCTCAGCCCGAGCTGCGGGATCTCGACGCTGCCCGGCGCGTCGACTGCGACCCGCAGGGTCGCGGCACGACCGGCCTCGAGCTTGCGCACCCGCGGCTCGGCGGCGTCGAAGCTGACCTCGGCCGGCTCGCCCGCGCCCGCCCCCGGGGCGACCGTCGGCGGAGCCGTCGCCTCGGTGGTCGCCGGCGGAGCTTCGTCATCGGTGCTCTCCGGGCGGGAGATCGTCGACGCGAGCGCGGCCAAGCCGAGCACGATCGCGAACAGCAGCAGGGCGCGCCGCAAATGCATCCGCCGATGCTACGCAAACCGCGACGGCGCGCGGACGCTGGACAAATGGCCTAGGTCTCGAGCGGCCAGTCGTTAAAGGCCCCACGAGCAGGGGCCGATCACTGGGGGCAGTCAGAGCCGGGGCACCGCCGCGGCAGCTGGCCCCCAGACCAACTACACCCGTCACCTCAAGGAGGAGACATATGCTGCGGAAGCTCCGCGAGCGCATGGAGAGCGAGAAGGGCTTCACCCTCATCGAGCTCCTCGTCGTGATTCTCATCATCGGCATCCTGGCCGCAATCGCGCTGCCCGCCTTCCTGGGCCAGCGCCAGAAGGGACAGGACGCCGAGGCAAAGTCCAACGTGCGAAACCTCGTCTCGCACATGGAGTCCTGCTTCACCCAGAAGGAGACCTACCTCGGCTGCGATACGTCCACGGACGTGACCGGCAGCGGTATCCCGATCGGTGCCGGCAACGGCAAGGTCGCGATCTCCAACCTCGGTGCCGCCACCTTCACGCTGGTCGGTACGGCGAAGTCCACCCACACGTTCTCGTACGCGAAGAACGGCGGGACGGTGACCAAGACGTGCGCACCGGCGGACGACGGCGGCTGTAACGCCGGCGCCTGGTAAGACCGAGCGCCTAGCGTTCTGACTGCAAGGGCGGGCCTTCGGGCCCGCCCTTCGTCGTTCCGGGGAGGCGCTGCACACGACCGCTATCGGATCCGCAATCGCACCTCTGGCCACGCTTCGAACCCGCAGTGCAAGTGGACTCGAGCGCTGCCGAGTAGGGGCGAGATGGCCCCCTCGGATCAGCCACGAAGCGAGCGCGGATTCACCCTCGTCGAGGTGCTCGTGGCGATCTCGATCTTGCTGGTCGGCGTGCTGGGGGTGGTCTCGCTGGTGGACGGCGCGAACGCCGTCACCTCGAAGACCAAGGCACGTGAGGGCGGCACCAACCTGGCGCGCTCGATCATCGAGGTGGCGCGCTCGATCCGCTATCGCGACCTCACCACCGCCTCGCTCACCGCGGCGCTCGACAATCGCCCGGCGCTGGCCGACTCGAAGCCGAGCGTGCCGGGCTACACGATCCTCGAGCGCGGCGTGCAGTACTCGCTCACGCTCGGCATCTGCTCGCTCGACGATCCCAAGGACAACCTCGGCGATCACGCCAGCGGCGTCGTCTTCTGCGCGGACACCGACGCGCTCGGCGCAGGCCAGGGCGCGGTCGACCGCAACCCGGACGACTACAAGCGCGTGCGCGTGATGCTCGACTGGAGGACGCGCGCGACCGACCAGAGCATCACCCAGACCTCGGCGATCATCAACCCCGTCGGCGGGCTCGGCCCGTCGGTCGTGCGGCTCGACATGACCTCGCCCAGCTCGAGCACCGATCCCTATCGGGTCGAGAGCGAGGCCGTCACGAAGGCCACCTTCGCGGTGCAGACCTCCACCGCCGCCGCCGAGGTGACCTGGTCGGTCAGCGGCGACTCCCGCGGCAAGGCCAACGGCAGCGGCACCGTGTTCGACTTCACCTGGGACTTCCTCACGCCCAGCGGGGAGCTCGCGTACTACGACTGCACCTACGTCGTCCAGGCAGATGCCTTCGACGAGCAAGGGCGCTCGGGCACGCCGCGGGCACGCACCGTCGTCGTCAACCGCATGGCGCCGATCGCCCCCGACGACGTCAGGGGCGGCCGCAACGGCAACGGCTCGGACGTCGACCTCCAATGGGCGCCCAACCCGGAATGCGACGTGCGTGGCTATCGCGTCTTCCGCAGCACGAGCGCGGTGACGCTCGGAACCCAGGTCAGCTGCCTCGGCCAAGCCGATCCGCAGTACACGACCGAAGCCTCCTGCACCGACGCCGGCGCGCCGGCGGGCACGCTCTACTACAGCGTCGTCGGCGTCGACATCGCGCCGAACGGCAGCCTGCGCAACGGCGCGCAGAGCAAGCAGGTGGTCGTCGGCGGCTCGAACGCGCCGCCCACCCAGCCGATCGGCTTGACCAGCTGCATCGGCGGCCAGAGCGGCTGCAACGACCCGACCGGGCAACCGGCCCCGACGGGCACGATCGTGGTCCGTTGGCAGCCCGCCACCGACGGCGACGGGCAGGTGCAGATGTACCGCGTCTACCGCGACGGCAGCTCGTACGCGGACCGCCACGACGTGTTCTTCCCAGAGGGCGGCGAGCTTGCCTGGTTCGAGTACGACCCCGACGGCCAGGTGCACCAGTACCGGGTCAGCGCCGTCGACGACGACTTCGGCGAATCGCCGCTCAGCGACCCGATCAGCGCGCCATGATCGGAGTGCACGGCGACGAGTCCGGGTTCACGCTCGTCGAACTGCTGATCACCTGCGTCCTGATGGTGATCGTCCTGGGCGCGACGCTGCTCGCGCTCGACTCCTTCCAGCGCAACGCCACGACCAACGACCGGCAGAACGACGCCCAAGATCTCGCTCGCCAGGCGACCGACCTGCTCGCACGGGACTTGCGCAACCTCGCCAGCCCGACGCCGCTGCTGCCCAACGCGGTCGACCGGGCCGAGCCCCAGGACGTGATCTTCCAGTCGGAGGGCAAGGTCAAGCCGGTCGGCAGCCTCAACGAGCAGAACACGCGTCGGCTGCGCTACTGCATCTCGTCCGACGGCGGGCTCTACCGCCAGGTGCAGACGTGGATCACGAAGATCGCACCGGGCGTGCCCAACAGCAGCGCGTGCCCCGACGCCAGCTGGGGCAACCAGCACGTCGTCGCCAAGGACGTGGTCAACGACGGACGCCCGTTGTTCACCTACAACGCGGCCGTCCTCGACCAGGTCACCGAGATCAGCACCAGCCTCTACGTCGACGTCAATCCCGGCAGGTCGCCATCCGAGGTCTCGCTGCAGTCGGCCGTCTACCTGCGCAACCAGAACCGGATCCCGACGGCGGAGTTCTCGGTGGCGCTGCAGGGCAGCCAGGTGTTGCTGAACGGATCCGAGTCCAAGGATCCGGAGGAGAAGCCGCTGTCCTTCAACTGGTACGACGCCGCGACCGACGCCTGGCTCGGCGAGGGCATCGTCTTCACCTACGTGCCACCCGCGCCCGGCACCCGCTCGTACTACCTCGTCGTCGACGACGGCACGCTCAGCGACGAGGCACCCGCCAAATCGATCTGCGTGCCCGGAACGGGAGTGACATGTCCGCCCGCCTGAAGGACGAACGCGGCAACCTCGTCGTGACCGCGATCCTCGTGATCGCCGTCATGACCGGCATCGGCCTCGCGGCGATGTCCAAGGTGGACGCCCAGACCGGGCAGTCGCGGGTCGAGCGCGAGCGCGAGTCCTCCTTCAACCTGGCGGAGGCCGCGCTCTCGGCCCAGACGTTCATCCTCGGCCGGCTCGGTACCGGGACCCAGTTGCGACCGTACCCACTCGGCGGTTGCACGACCAGCACCAGCAGCGAGCTCTTCTGTCCCAACAACACGCAGCTGATGCGTAGCTACACCGGCTCGGGGCAGGTCGACTTCGACACGAACACGACCTGGCGCACCTTCGTGCGCGACGACGCCGATCCCGCGGGCAACCCCGTCCAGTTCTGGGACGAGAGCATCCTCGACGCCACCAACCCGAACTACGCCAGCTGGGCACGCTACGACCGTGCCGGCAACTCCGACGGCACTCCCAACCGCCACGTCTGGGTGCGCTCGGAGGGCATGGTGCGCGGCAAGCTGCGCGCGATCGTCGCCTGGGTGAAGATCGAGGACCGGGTCGTCAACTTCCCCCGCTACGCGATCCTCGCCGGCTACGTGCGCGGCAAGAACAGTGGTGGCCACGGCGGCCGGCCCCTGGTCAACTCGACCGGCTCGCTCGGCGTCGCGGTGCGCTGCAACCAGCCGCCGCAGTCGAGTTGCATCGACCTCAACCCGACCAAGGGTCCGCAGATCCAGCCGCCGGCCAACTTCCAGCTCAACCGGCCGAACACGCCGGCGATCGGTCCCGACGAGCTGCAGGCACTGGAGGACATGGCGCGCGCGAACGGGACCTACTACGCGAGCTGCCCGACCGATCCCAACGGCGACGTCGTCGTCGTCGAGAACGCCGGCACCTGTCGCTACACCAACAGCGCCCCCGCCGCTCCGGGCGCCGGCAAGTGCTGCAACAGCCAGGCGCGGCCAGGGCTGTTCATCGTCAAGCGGGGCACCGTCGACTTCGGCGGCAACATCGAGTTCTGGGGCGTCATCTACAACGCCAACCTGGACAACTCGAGTGCCGAGCGCCTGGTCGAGACCTCCGGCACCGCGGCGGTCTACGGCGGCGTGCTGGTCGACGGCAACGGCGGCGTCTACGCGGGCTCGTCGGGCGACAACATCGTCTACAACCCGACCGCGTTCGACAACATCACCGCCGTCGGGACGGCGGGCGTGGTGCAGAACACGTGGCGTGAGATCGTGCCGCCGTCCGGCAGCTGACAGCCGCCGCGGTCGTTAGCGTCCCGGCGCGATGGCGTCCGCGCCCGAGATCGTGGTCGCTGCCGTGCTGGGCGCGCTCGTCGGCAGCTTCCTCAACGTCGTCGTGCACCGACTGCCGCTGGGCGAGTCGCTGGTGCACCCGCGCTCGCGCTGTCCGTCCTGCGAGACGCCGATCGCGCCCTACGACAACGTCCCGCTGATCTCGTGGCTGCTGCTGCGCGGTCGTTGTCGCCACTGCGGCACGCGCGTGTCGGTGCGCTATCCGCTCGTCGAGCTGCTGACGGCGGTCGCGTTCGCCGCGGTCGTGGCCGTCCGCGGCGTCGACGACGGCCTCGTGCTCGAGCTGCCGTTCGTCGCCGCCCTGATCGCGCTGGCCGCGATCGACCTCGACCATCGCATCCTGCCCAACAAGATCGTCTATCCGCTTGCGGCCTACGGGCTCGTCGCGAGCGTCGTCGTCGCCGACGACGTCGTCGAGCACCTGATCGCGGGCGCTGGCGCCTTCACGTTCCTGCTCGTAGCGGCGCTCGCCTACCCGTCCGGGATGGGGATGGGCGACGTCAAGCTCGCCGGTGCGATGGGCCTGTTCCTCGGCCTCTCGATCGTCCCTGCGCTGCTGGTCGCGTTTCTCAGCGGCTCGCTCGTCGGTCTCGGCATGATCGTGCGGGAGGGCGCGAGCGCGCGCAAGAAGGCCGTTCCCTTCGGCATCTTCCTGGCGCTCGGCGGGGTTGTCGGCGTGCTTGCGGGGCCGGAGCTGATCGACGTCTACGAGGACCACTTCCTCTCCTAGCGTCCACCGAACGTGGACCGTGCGAAGCTCGCGCTAAGGGAGCTTGGGGTGCGGCCGATAGAGGGGAGGAGTCCCAATGGCCCTCTCCCTCCGCAAGAGCTCTGAACGTGGCAGCATCGGCCTCGACATCGACGGCCGCTACCTCGCTGCCGCGCAGGTCGAATCCGGTCGCGTCGTCCGCGCCGCGAGCATCGAGCTGCCCGACGGGCTGATCCGCGACGGCGAGGTCTCCGACGTCGCCGCGCTGGCCGAGACGCTCAAGGACTTCGCGCAGGAGGCCGGTCTGCCGCGCAAGGTGCGCCTCGGCGTCACCAACCAGCAGATCGTCGTGCGCGTGATCGACCTGCCGCGCATCGACGACCCCAAGCAGCGCGAGTCCGCCGTCCGCTTCCAGGCGGCCGAGGCGATCGCGATGCCGCTCGACGAGGCGGTGCTCGACCACCAGGTGGCCGAGGACGGCGAGGGCGCCGAGGAGGGACGGATGAAGGTCGTCGTCGTCGCCGCGCGGCGCAAGATGATCGAGACGCTGCTCGAGGCCGTCAAGAAGGCCGGGCTCAAGACCGAGGGGGTCGACCTCGACGCCTTCGCGCTCGTCCGCGCGCTCGCGATTCGCGGCGCCGACGCCAGCAGCGACCACGCGCGCGTCTACTGTCACCTCGGCGGCGTCACCAACCTGGCGATCGCCGTCGGCTCCACCTGCTTCTTCACGCGTCCGCTGTCGGCCACCTGGGGTGACGACGACGCCGGCGCTCGACTCGCGGACGAGGTTCGCCTGTCGATCGACTACTACATGACCCAGGGTCAGGCCAAGCCGGTCGGCGAGGTCGTCCTCTCCGGTCCCGGCTCGGGCGACGAGACGCTCGTCGAGGATCTCGGACTGCACCTCGGTCTGCCCGTGGTGGTCGCCGAGCCGCTCGGCGGCCTCGACGCCGCCGCGGTCGGCGACGATCCGCGGCGCTACACCGTCGCCGCCGGGCTCGCGCTGGGAGCCGCGGCATGAGGCCCGTCAATCTCGTCCCGCAGGACCAACGCCGCCAGACCGCGCAGCGGCCCGGCAGCGCGTACTTCGTGCTCGGCGGACTCGCGGTGCTGCTCGTGATGGCGGTCGCCTACGTGCTGACCACGAACCAGATCTCCACGCGCCAGGCCGACACCGACGCCGCGCGTGCCGAGACCGAGCAGCTCGAGGCCCAGACCCAGCAGCTCGCCTCCTTCGCCAACTTCGCCGAGCTCAAGCAGATCCGTCTGGGATCTGTCATCGGCGTCTCGTCGACCCGCTTCGACTGGGAGCGTCTGATGCACGAGCTCTCGCGCATCATGCCCGAGGGCAGCTGGCTGCAGACGACCGACGCGTCGGTCGCGGGGACCAGCGACGCCACGACCGACCCGGCGGCGACCGTCCCGGGCGCGGCACCGGCCGGCCCGGCAGCGACCTTCGTCGGCTGCACCCCACGGCAGTCGGACGTCGCTCGCATGATGGTGCGCATGCGCCGCATGTACCGCGTGGACGACGTCAAGCTCAACGAGTCCGTGCGCGAGGCGACCGGTGCGGACGTGACGACGAGCGTCGACAACTGCGGTCGCCTCTACAAGTTCGACATCACGGTGACCTTCAGCACCGCGACGCCCTCGAAGGAGGCGCCGCGCGGCAAGGACAGCGTGCCGGTCTCCCTGGGAGGTGGATCGTGAGTCTCAGCGATCGCGATCGCAAGATCATCCTCGGGCTGCTGCCGATCCTGCTGCTGGCCGCGTACTGGTTCCTCCTGCTCGCGCCCAAGCGCGAGGAGGCCGCCACCGCGGGCAAGGCGCTGACCGAGCAGCAGCAGCAGCTCGACGACGCGCGAGCGGTCGTCGACCAGGCCAAGGGCGCCAAGACCGACTTCGCGGCCGACTACGGCGAGATCGTGCGCCTCGGCAAGGCGATCCCGGCCAACATCGACATGCCGAGCCTGCTGGTGCAGCTCGACAGCGCCGCCGACGGGACGGGGATCCGCTTCACGCGCATCGCCACCGGCGAGCGTGAGACCCCCGCCACGACCGCTCCGGCCACGACCTCGCCGACCGGCTCCACGCCTCCCGCCGCCGCTGGCGGGGCGCAGGCTCAGAGTGCGCCCGGACAGGCGACCGAGGCGGCCAACGACGCTGCCCAGACGTCCAACCAGCAGAGCGCCGCAGCCGAGCAGTCGGGTGTGAGCGCCGGCGACACCTCGACGTCGACCTCCTCCGGCTCCGGCCTTCCGGTCGGCGGCGGCACCGCCGCTCCGACGGGGATCGACGGCACCGGTACCGCGCCCGCGGGCCTGGAGACCGTGCCGCTCGAGCTGGAGTTCGTGGGCGACTTCTTCAACCTCGCCGACTTCTTCCACGACGTGAAGCGCTTCGTCAACGTCGCCAACCAGCGTGTGGTCGTCGGCGGCCGCCTGATCACGATCGAGGGCGTGCGCTTCTCGAGCGACCCCGAGCTGTTCCCGAGGATCAAGGCGGAGCTCGACGCGACCGTCTACCTCTCGCCGAAGGCGGAGGGCGCCACCGCCGGCGCAACGCCGCAGGGGCCCGCGCCGAGCACCGGCGACGCCACCCAGAGCACGCCGGCGAGCAACTCGCCCAGCAACGTCATCCCGGCTCCGACCGCCACCGCGACCCCGTAAGGACATGAAGGCCTTCCTGCTCGACATCTGGCATGACCTGCGCGAGAAGCGCCTCTGGCCCGTGGCCGTGGTGCTGGCGCTCGGACTCGTGGCCGTCCCCGTGGTGCTGTCCAAGTCCGCCGAGGACGCTTCGACCGACCCCGCGCCCGTGACCGCACAGCGCGAGGCCCCGGATCCGGGTGAGCTGCGCGAGCTGGCCTCGGTCGAGCTCGACGAGTCGTCGGTCGACCAGGGCTCGCCGCTCGACACCTTCGACCCGTCCAACCCGTTCCGTCCGCCGGCGGCGGTGGTCCGGCGCGACAAGATCGACGAAGCCCTCGAGGCCGGGTCCGCCGACATCCAGATCGACGAGAGCGTCTCGCCCTTGGGCGGCGGCTCGAGCGAGCCCTCGGGCGGCGGCAGCACGCCGACCACCCCGGGCACCGGCGGCACGCCCGACCAGGGCGACCAGACGACGACCACGCAGTACCGCTACGTGATCGACGTGACCTTCTCCGCCAACGGTCGCACCCGCCGCATCAAGACGCTGGAGCGCCTCGACATGCTGCCCAGCGAGGACAAGCCGCTGCTGCTGTTCCTGGGCGTCGAGGCCAGCGGCGACAACGCCGTGCTGCTGGTCGACTCGACCCTCACCGCGGCAGGCGAGGGCAGCTGCCGACCGAGCGTGGACGAGTGCGCGTTCCTGCACATCGGCGCCGGTTCCGAGCACGAGTTCACCAACGAGGCCGGCGATTCGTACACGCTGCGCGTCAACGAGATCCGCAAGGTCAAGGTGGGCGCCAAGGCGTCCAAGGCCAGTCGCGCCAAGCACTCCCGGGCCTCGGCCGCCGTCGGCGGCGAGCGCTCCCGCTTCGTGCCCGAGCTGATCGACGACCTCGTGTCGGTGTCCAGCTCCGACGGCGACACCTCTACCCCCGACAGCGACCGCCGATAGGAAACGACACATGCGCCGCCTGCTCGCCATCTGCCTGACCCTTGCCGCGGCCGCCTCGCTGGCGGTGCTGCCTGCTGCCTCGACGGCCAAGCCCTCGAAGAAGCAGGCCAGCGCCCCTGCGATCACGCGCGTGCTGCCGATGCGCCTGAGCGTGGGCGAGAAGCTCACGATCCGTGGCAAGAACTTCAAGGCCAATCGCAATCGCAACACCGTGATCTTCCGTGCTCCCAGCGGTCGCACCGCGTTCGCCAAGCCGACCAAGGCGAGCAAGACCAAGCTCGTCGTCGTCGTGCCGGCAGCGGTCAGCCGCCTGCTGGCGCGCAGCTCGAGCGCCGTCAAGCCGACTCGCTTCAAGCTGCGCGTGCTGTCGGGCAGCTTCAGCAAGTTCACCTCGCGCCGGCTGTCCCCGGTCGTCCTCGGCCCCGGCGGCGCCGGTGGCAAGGACGGCGGGCCCGGCAGTCCCGGCAACGCGGCATGCAAGGGCGTCGACTACGACGGGGACCTGCTCGCCAACAGCGACGAGCTGAAGCTGAAGACCGATCCCTGCCTGAAGGACACCGACGGCGACGGCATCGAGGACGGCTACGAGTTCAAGTCCGCGGTCGACCTCAACGACGACGACTACCAGGAGCCCAACAGCTCGCTGCCGTTCCCGGGCAAGCGGCCCTACCCGAATCCGCTCGACCCCTCGGACGCGCACCTCGACTTCGACGGCGACGTCCTGACGCTGACCGAGGAGCAGTCGCTCTGGAACTACACGATCGCCAACGGCGCGCCGCGTACGCTGACGCCGCTGAGCTACTCGGACGGCGAGCAGTACTCGCTCAGCGTCCGCGGTCCCGACGGCCGGCGTCAGCCGACCCAGCCGGCGGCCGGCTACTCCAAGCAGATCGGCTTCCTCGCCTGGGCGGCCGCGCACGGCTATCGCAACGTCGAGCTGCAGCATGCGGCGGACACGTCCCCGGCCAACGGCGGTCTGTTCGGCCTGCTGGACATGAACCGCGACGGCGTCGAGGAGCCCGGACGCGACCCCGCTGACGCCGACGCAGACGGCAAGCGGTACTTCAACTCCGAGGTCTACTACTACGACACCCGCTTCGACGGCTGGCTCTCCGACGACGAGCGCGACGAGGACGGCGACGGCCTCAACAACTACGAGGAGACGCACGGCCGCATCACGCCCGAGTACTGGAAGGGCTGCTACTCGATCGAGGCGTCGTACAACATCCCGTATGCGGGTACCAGCGTCATCGATCCGGACTCGGACGGCGACGGCGTGATCGACGGAGCCGACGACCAGGACCACGACGACGTGCCGAACGTCATGGAGCTGAGCCGCAACTCGGCTTCGGGCGAGTGGGACGGGGAGCGCGAGTGCAAGCCGCTCGACTCGCTGCCGACGCCGCCCGCGACCCTGCACCCCGAGGTCTACGGTCGCGTGAACCCGTTCAATCCCTGCCTGCCCGACCGCCTCTCGCGGACCTGCACGCTGCACCCGGGCGTCGGTGGCGACAGCGCACCGTACGACGGCTCGCTCACCTGGGCCTCGCTCAACTGACCTGCGGCTCCAACCCGGCGCCCATGCCCGCGTAAGTAGGGTGTGGGCGCCATGTCGCTCCGCTTCGTCACCGCCGGCGAGTCCCACGGTCCAGGTCTGACCGCGGTCGTCGAGGGCCTGCCGGCCGGCCTCGAGCTGCGCCCCGAGGATCTCGACGCCGACCTCGCCCGCCGCCAGCTCGGCCACGGGCGCGGCGGGCGCATGAAGATCGAGAAGGACCGTGCCGAGGTCACCTCCGGGGTGCGCCACGGGCGCACGCTCGGCAGCCCGGTCTCCCTGCGCATCGCCAACCGCGACTACGCCAACTGGGAGGAGCGGATGAACCCCTGGCCGGTCGAGGCCGAGGTGGCCGAGGTGCACCTGCCGCGCCCGGGGCACGCCGACCTCGCCGGCGTGCAGAAGTACGGCTTCGCCGACGTGCGCAACGTGCTCGAGCGCGCGAGCGCGCGCGAGACCGCCGCGCGCGTGGCCGCCGGCGGGCTGGCGAAGGCGCTGCTGCGCGCCTTCGGCGTCGAGGTCCGCAGCCACGTCAAGCGCATCGGCTCGGTCGAGGCGCCCGTGCGCGACGCGCTCGAGCTGGCGGACTTCGAGGGCGTCGACGAGTCGCCGGTGCGCTGCCTCGACGCCGACGCGACGGCGGCCATGGTCGAGGAGATCAACGTCTCTCGCAAGGCCAACGAGTCGCTCGGCGGCGTCTTCGAGGTGCTCGCCTTCGGCCTCGTGCCGGGGATCGGCTCGCACGTCTCCGGGCAGGAGCGCCTCGACGGCCGCCTGGCCGGGGCGCTGATGTCGATCCAGTCGATGAAGGGCGTCGAGATCGGCGACGGCTTCGCGCTCGCGGGGCGCGTCGGCTCGCTCGCCCACGACGAGATCTTCTGGTCCGACGAGCGCGGCTACCACCGCGAGACCAACCGCGCCGGGGGCATCGAGGGCGGCATGTCGATCGGCGGCACGATCAGCGTCAGCGGCGCGATGAAGCCGATCCCGACGCTGACCAAGCCGCTGCGCAGCGTCGACACCGAGACCAAGGAGCCGGCGCAGGCGCTGCGCGAGCGCACCGACTCCTGCACCGTCCCGGCGGGTGCGGTGGTCGGCGAGGCGATGGTCGCGCTCGTCCTGGCCGCCGCCTACCGCGAGAAGTTCGGCGGCGACCACGTCGACGACGCGCGCGCGGCCCTGCGGGCCTACGAGGAGCGCATCGGGTGGAGGCGCTAGGGCCCCAGCCGGGGACCGCCGCCGGCGAGCGCGCACTCGTGTTCGTCGGCTTCATGGGCGCCGGCAAGACCAGCGCGGCTCGCGCGATCGCGGCGGAGCTGGGCGCCGAGCCGGTCGACGCCGATCGCGAGCTCGAGCTCGAGCTGGGCGAGACGATCGAGGACTTCTTCGACCGTGAGGGCGAGGCCGCCTTCCGCGAGCGCGAGGAGGCGACGGTGCTGCGGCTGCTGGCGTCGCCACCGGGCCCGGTGCTCGCGCTCGGCGGCGGTGCGCTCGGGTCCGAGCGCGTGCGCGAGGCGCTGGGCGTGCACACGGTCGTGCACCTCGAGGTGACGCCCGAGGACGCCTGGCACCGCGCTTCCGGGCGCGGTCGACCGCTGGCACGCGACCGTGTCCGCTTCGAGCAGCTGCACGCCGACCGCGCCGCCGTCTACGCCGCCGCCGCGCACGCGACGCTGCCACCGACCGGCCGCGAGGCGGTGCGGCACGCGCTGCCGGCGCTGCTCGCGCTCCGGGAGGCGCCGGAGGGCACGCGCATGGTCTGGGCGTCGTCGGCGTCCGGGGACTACCCGGTCTTCCTCGGGCGTGGACTGCTCGCGGCCGGCTTCCTGTTCCCGCGAGTCGGGCGCCCGTTCGTCGTCACCGACGAGCACGTCGATCGACACCACCGCTGGGGAGGCGCGCAGCCGAGTGGGCGGCGCTTCCTGCTGTCTCCGGGCGAGCAGGACAAGACGTTGAGCAGCGCCGAGGAGGTGCTGCGCTGGCTGGCGCAGTCGGGCGCCGAGCGGGGGGACGTGGTCGTCGCCGTCGGCGGAGGCGTGGTGGGCGATCTGGCCGGCTTCTGCGCCGCGGTCTACCAACGCGGCATGCGCTGCGTGCAGGTGCCGACGACGCTCGTCGCCCAGGTCGACTCCGCCTACGGCGGCAAGACCGGCGTCGACCTGCCCGAGGGCAAGAACTACGCCGGCGCCTATCACCAGCCGGCCGCGGTGATCTGCGACCCGGCGGCGCTCGACACGCTCCCGGCGGAGGAGTCGGCCGCCGGCTACGCCGAGGTGGTCAAGACCGCGCTGATCGCGGGCGGGCCGCTCTGGGCCCGGGTGCGCCAGGGCGGTGAGGTCGACGAGGAGGTCATCCTCGGCTGCGTGCGCACGAAGCTGGCGACGGTCGCCGAGGACGAGCGCGACGGCGGCCGACGCCAGGTGCTGAACCTCGGGCACACGATCGGGCACGCGATCGAGTCCGCCACCGACTACGCCCGCTACCGCCACGGCGAGGCGGTCGCGATCGGCCTGCTGGCCGCGCTGCGGCTGTCCGAGCGCGACGCGCTGCGCGACGAGGTCGCCGAGCTGCTGGCCGCGCGGGGCCTGCCGCAGTCCTTCGCGGGCGCGAGCGTGGACGAGGTGCTGGCACTGATCGAGCGCGACAAGAAGCGTGTCGGCGGCAAGGTGCCCTTCGTGCTGGTGCAGGCGCCAGGCGACGTGACGCCGGGGCACGAGGTCGAGAGCGCGGCGCTGCGCGCCGCGGTGGAGGAGGTGGCCGGATGAGGAAGGTTCGCGTCGAGGTGCTGCACGGCGTCAACTTCGACCTGCTCGAGAAGCGCGACGCGGCGATCTACGGCGGCGGTTCCCTGCGGGAGCTGGAGGCAGACGATCCAGGGCTTCGGGCGCGAGTTCGAGCTGGATCTGAGCTTCACGCAGACCAACCACGAGGGCGCCTACTGCGAGGCGCTGCATCGGGCGATGGACCTCGCCGACGGGCTGGTGCTCAACCCCGGCGCCTGGACCCACTACTCGTACGCGATCCGCGACGCGATCGAGCTCACGCGGCTGCCGGCGGTCGAGGTGCACATCTCGAACATCGAGGGCCGGGAGGAGTGGCGGCGCAGCTCGGTGATCCGCGACGTCTGCATCGGTCACGTCCAGGGCAAGGGCGTCGACGGCTACCGTGAGGCGCTGGCGATGCTGAAGGAGCGGATGAGCGAATGAGCGTGAGCGTGGAGAGCCGCAGCGACCGACTGGCGGCGCTCCTGGCCGAGCGCGAGCTGGACTCGCTGCTGGTCACCGACCTGATCAACGTGCGCTACCTGACCGGTTTCACCGGCACCAACGGCGCGTGCGTGGTGACCGCCGACGAGCGGCTGTTCCTGACGGACTTCCGCTACGTCGAACAGGCAGCCGAGCAGGTGCGCGGCTACGAGACCGTGCAGGTCGGCGCCGACATGGCCGGCGAGCTGGCGGGCCGGCTGCGCGGACGCGCGGGCTTCGAGGACGAGCACGTCAGCGTGCGCACGCCACGGGAAGCTCGACCGAGCAAGCTCTCGGCCGGCGCCGAGCTGGTCGCCGCGGGCGGGCTCGTCGAGCAGCTGCGGCTGGTCAAGGACGCCGGCGAGGTGGAGGCGATGCGCGCCGCCGCCGCGATCGCCGACGAGGTCTACGAGCACCTGCGCGAGCACGGCCTGGTCGGGCGCAGCGAGCGCGACGTGGCACGCGAGATCGAGGCGCAGATGCAGGCGCGTGGGGCGGAGGGCACCTCGTTCCCGTCGATCGTCGCCTCCGGGGCGCACGGCGCGCTGCCGCACGCCGAGCCGCGCGACGGTCGAGATCCCGGCGGACACGCTCGTGGTGATCGACATGGGCGCGCACGTGGACGGCTACTGCTCGGACTGCACGCGCACGTTCGCCACCGGTCCGGTCGACGACGAGTCGCGCGCGATCTACGACCTCGTGCTGGACGCGCAGCAGCAGGCGCTCGCGGCCGTGCGGCCCGGCATCGGCTGTCGCGAGCTCGACGGCGTGGCGCGCACGGTGATCGAGGCGGCCGGCCACGGCGACCAGTTCGGTCACGGCCTCGGCCACGGTGTCGGACTCGACATCCACGAGGGGCCGCGCGTGTCCAAGAGCGCGCCCGACGGCGAGCTCGCGGCCGGCTACGCCGTCACGATCGAGCCGGGCGTGTACGTGCCGGGCAAGGTGGGCGTGCGCATCGAGGATCTCGTGATCGTCGGCGAGCAGGGAACGACGTGCTGACGAGCTTCCCCAAGGAGCTCGTGGTCGCGGCTTGATCGCGCTCGCCGCGGTCGCCGCGCTCGTCGGAGCGGCGGTCCAATCGGCGACCGGCTTCGGCTTCGCGCTGCTGCTGTGCCCGGCGCTGTTCGCCGTCGTCGACCCGTACGAGGCCGTCACCGCCCTGCTCGCGCTCGGTCTGCCCTCAACCTGCTAGTGCTCGCCGACGGCGGTGTCGGCCCGGCGCAGGGCCGCGCACTGAGCGCCGATGCTGCTGGCCGCGCTGCCGGGGCTGCTGCTCGGCGCCGGCCTGCTCGCATGGCTGTCGAAGCCGGTGCTGCAGGTGGCCGTCGGCGCCGCTGTGATCCTCGCTGCGGCAGTCCAGTGGCAGGCGCGCACCCGTGCTCCGAAGCAGGCCGCTTCGAAGGAGGCTGCTCCGAGGCAGGCAGGCGGCGCCGCGTCCGCCGCCCTCGATCGGCTTCACCAGCGGCGCGCTGACGACCTCGGTCAGCATCAGCGGTCCGCCGATCGTGCTCTGGCTCGAGGCGCGCGGGCTGGGGCCGGCGGAGATCCGCGCCTCGCTGGCGGTCGCCTTCCTCTGCCTCAACCTCGCCGGCGGCGTCGTGGTGCTCGCCACCGGGGGCGCTGGCGCGATCGAGGCCGGCGTTGCTCCTGCCGCTGCTGGCGCTCGTGCTGGCCGGCCACGTGCTCGGTGCCGCGGCGTTCCGACGCCTCGACCAGCGTGCGTTCTCGCGCATGGCGCTCGCGCTCGTCGCACTGGCCGGGGCGGCCAGCGTCCTGGCCGGTGCGTTGGCCGCCTAGGCGGAGACAGGCATAGACCAGCCGGGACCCGGGTATGGCGGGCCGCAGAGGGATCGGTGAGGGCGTCTTCACCGGCCAGCACCCACGAGGAAGGAAGACTCGATGCGACCATCGCTCGCACGCGGGCTGTTCGGGGCCGCCGCGGCGGCAGCTGCGCTCGCTGCCGCAGCCGCCCCCGCCGGGGCCGCGACCACCCGCACCGTCAGCGCCGCCCAAGCCGCTGCCAGCGCCTGCCCGACGTCGCTCGGCGGCGCCGGCAAGGCACGCGACAGCTACCGCGTCACGGCTCCCTACAAGGCGCTGGTGCGCGTCGCGTTGAACGCGTCGAGCGGTGACTGGGACCTCGGCGTCTTCGGCGCCAAGCAGCGTCGCGTGGCCGGCTCGGCCGCCTTCGGCGCCACGGAGGTCGCGGAGGGCTTCGCCCGCAAGGGCGAGCGCCTGACCGTGCAGGCCTGCCGCATGAACGGCGACAGCGCCAGCGCGCGCACGCGCGTCAGCTTCATGCGCGTCAAGGAGAGCAAGCAGAAGGTGCAGGTCGTCGAGGTGCGCACCGCCAATCGCAAGGCGAAGGCGCGGCTGCAGGGCTCGGCCTCGACCTCACCGAGCATGGCGATGCGAACTCGATCGAGGTGCTGCTGCACGGCAAGGCCGACGTGCGCACGCTGCGCAAGGCCGGCTTCCGCTACACGGTCGAGATCGCCGACCTCGCCAAGCGCACGCGCGCCAACCAGCGCAAGGACGTGCGCTACGCGCGCAGCTCGGCCACCAGCGGCCTGCCCAGCGGCAGCACGGAGTACCGCCATCTGGCCGACGTCCAGCTCGAGCTCAAGCAGCTGGCGATGCGCTACCCGAGCCTCGTCAAGCCGATCACGCTGCCGCACAAGACGATCGAGGGCCGCGACGTGACCGGCATCGAGATCACGACCAACCCCTACGACACCCAGGACGGCAAGCCGGTCTTCCTCAACATGGGCACCCATCACGCCCGCGAGTGGCCGTCGGCCGAGCACGCGCTCGAGTGGGCCTACGACCTGCTGACCAACTACGGCAGGAAGCCGCAGCGTGCGCAAGCTCGTGCAGCGCACGCGCAACATCGTCATCCCGGTCGTCAACCCGGACGGCTTCAACATCTCGCGCGAGGCCGCGCCGCTGGGCGACTTCTCGCTCTTCGACTACGAGATGAAGCGCAAGAACTGCAAGCAGTCGGTCAACACGCCCGAGGAGTATCGGGGCGGCACCTGCAACGACAACCCGGCCGGGCGGCTGCGCGGCACCGACCTCAACCGCAACTACGGCGGCCTCTGGGGCGGCGGCGGCGCGAGCGTCAACTGGTCCGACGACACCTACCGCGGCGACGGCCCGTTCTCCGAGCCCGAGACGCAGAACATCCACGAGCTGATCCAGTCGCGTCAGGTCACCAACCTGATCACCAACCACACCTACTCGAACCTCGTGCTGCGCCCGCCCGGGCATCGCCGACATGGGCTTCCCGCTCGAGGAGCCGATCGCCAAGGAGCTCGGCGCGCGCATGACCGCCCACAACGGCTACGCCAACAACCCGAGCTTCGGCCTCTACGACACCACCGGCGCGACCGAGGACTGGTCGTTCTGGACGGCCGGCGGCTTCGGCTACACGTTCGAGATCGGGCCCGACGAGTTCCACCCGCCGTATGAGACGGGCGTGGTGGACGAGTACCTCGGCCGCGGCGACGCCGCGGGCGCCGGCAAGGGCGGCAACGAGGCCGCCTACTACGAGATGCTGAAGGCCACCGCCGACACGTCGCTGCACGGCGTGCTCAGCGGCCGCGCGCCTGCGGGCTATCGCCTGCAGATCCGCAAGGACTTCCTCACCTCGACCTCGCCGGTCTGGAACAACGACTTCGGGACCGACATCGGCGACCCGATCCAGTTCCCGGACCATCCTCGTCTCCGATCTGCGCGG
Source organism: uncultured Thermoleophilaceae bacterium (assembly GCA_963846505.1). Lineage (GTDB taxonomy): Bacteria > Actinomycetota > Thermoleophilia > Solirubrobacterales > Thermoleophilaceae > JACVRW01. Next base: position 493,023 of record CAWJWD010000007.1, read on the forward strand.
GACGGGCGGGAACTTCAAGTGGCACGTGAACCCGTCCACCCGGCCGATCGTGGCCGGTCGCGACGGGCGCGACCCGACCGGGCCGCCGCAGGCGGCGATCGGCTTCGACAACCCGGAGGGCATCCCGGCCGAGAACGTCGACTACCCGGCCGAGCCGTTCGAGTCGATCCCGTTCACGGTCCAAGGGCCCGACGACGGCATCGACAACGGCCGCTTCACGGTCCACGTCGAGTGGTCGAACCCGGAGACCGACTGGGACGTCTACGTGGTCGACGCCGACACGGGCGAGATCGTGACCCAGTCCGCCTCGTTCGGCGACACCAACGAGGACGCGTCGCTGTTCGACCCGCCGCCGGGCGACTACGTCGCGCACATCGTCAACTACGACCAGGTCCAGGATCCGCCCGACGACTGGACCAACGGCAGCGTGACCTTCGAGTCGCCGCGGCCGCGGGTGGTCAACCCGGACAAGGAGGCTTGGACGCTGACCTGCTTCGACAAGCAGGGCAAGGCCGTGAGCAGCCGGGACGTGGTCGTCGATCGCGGCCAGAAGGTCCAGCTCGGCAACGCCTGTCGCAAGCCGAAGCAGCAGTAGGCCGAGAGAGCAAGGGGCCGGACCGTGCGGGACGGTCCGGCCTCTGTTATGCCGCGGTCATGTCCTGCGCGGCGGTCTCGCGTGCGAGCGCCGCCAGCAGGGCACTGACCACGCGCGGGTCGAACTGCTCGCCCGCACAGCGCAGCAGCTCCGAGCGGGCGCCGTGCAGGCCGAGCGCCGAGCGGTAGGGCCGGTCGGCGGTCATGGCCTCGAAGGCGTCCCCGACGGCGAGGATCTTCGCCTCCAGCGGGATCTGCTCGTCGCCGAGTCCCTGCGGGTAGCCCTTGCCGTCCGGTCGCTCCTGGTGCGTCAGCACCCAGTGGCGCAGGTCCTCGAAGCCGGGCGCCGACAGCAGCTGGGCGCCGATCTCCGGGTGGGTGGCGACCTTCTGGCGCTCGACGTCGGTGAGGCGGCTGGGCTTGGTCAGCAGCGCGTCGGGCACGCCGACCTTCCCGATGTCGTGCAGCACGCCAGCCAAGCGCACGCGCTCGATGTGCGCGGGGGCGAGGCCGAGCTCGGCGGCCATCAGCTCGCAGAGGTGTCCGACGGTGTGCGAGTGGCGCGTGGTGCCGGTGTCGCGCATGTCGAGCGCCTCGGCCAGCGACAGCAGCGTCGCGAGCTGCATGTCGCCCTCCAGCGCACCTTGGCGCACGGGCGCGAAGGCCGACGCGACGCCGGGGTTGAAGATTACCGAGCGGTTGCGTCCGAGCGCCTTGGCGGAGTAGAGCGCTTGGTCTGCGGCCTCCAGCAGCATCCCGGTCTCGCGGCCGTGCTCGGGGTAGGCGGCGATCCCGAAGCTGAGCGTGAGCGGCATGCGCTCGCCGGCGAGGCGCCGCTCGACCTCGGCGCGCAGACGCTCGGTGACCATGTACGCCTCGTGACGATCGGTGTCGGGCATCACCAGCGTGAACTCCTCGCCGCCGGTGCGGGCGACGGCGTCCACGCGACGCTTGCGGTCGTTGAGGATCGAGCCGACGAGCATCAGCGCCTCGTCGCCGGCTCTGTGGCCGAGCGTGTCGTTGATGCGCTTGAAGTGGTCGAGGTCGCCGATCACGACCGTCAGCGAGCGATCGTGGCGGCGGGCGCGCTCGACCTCGAGGGCGATCCGCTGCTCGAGGCCGCGGCGGTTCTCGAGGCCGGTGAGCGGGTCGGTGTGGGCCGCGTCGGCGAGACTGCGCAGCATGCCGGTGACCGTCTCGCGCACGAGGCCGAGCACGACGGCTGCGATCGCAGCCGTGCCGACGATCAGCAGCCAGGGCAGCGCCGACTCGTTCAGCGTCTCGGTTCTCAGCGCCAGCACGCCGGCGTAGGCGGCGGCGATCCAGGCCAGCTGCAACGCCATCTGGCGTCGGCTGAGGAAGAAGGCGCAGTAGAGCGCGACCCAGATGTAGAGCACCTGGGTGCTGCGCCCGGTGAAGCCCGCCGAGTAGACGCCCGCGGAGATCACGGCCGTGGTGAGGGCCGGCAGCGCGATCAGCACCCAGGGGCGGGTGCGGCGGCGGGCGACCGCGAGCAGCAGCGCAGCCACACGCGCGTCTGCGCGCGACGTGGGCTCTATGTCTGCCGGGAGGCGCGGCAGTCCTGGGCGCGTCACCCTTTGGGCATCGGACGCCCGGAAGGGGACTGTTAGCCCCCGTTCGTGGCCTGGACGCTTGCACCGTGCGCTGCATGCCTTGCACGCAGATGTGCGGTGGAGGGTGTTGTACCCAATGCGAACATGTGTTCGTGTCAATGGTCGTGTGTGCCCTCTATCCGCGCTTCGAGCTGCTGGCGGCTCTGGCGGACCGGCGCGCGCTGCTCGCGGAGCCGGTCGCGCTGGCGCCGGAAGCCGGTCGCGAGCAGAACGTGGGGGAGGTCTCCGCGCCGGCCGAGGCGTTCGGCGTGGTGCGCGGCATGCGTCTCGGCGAGGCGCTCTCGCGCTGTCCCGAGCTGCGCCTGGTCCCGCCGGATCCCGAGGGCGTGCGCTCGCTGTGGAACGTCGTGTTGGACCGTCTCGAGACGATCGGCGCCGCGGTCGAGTCCGACCTCGCCGGCGCCGCCTGCTTCGAGGCCGGCGGGCTCCATCGGCTGCACGGCGGCCTCGAGGGCGTGCTCGCCGCCACCCGCCGCGCGCTCGGCTCCGGTGCCCGCCTCGGCGTCGCTCCCAGCCGCTTTGCCGCCCACGCCGCCGCCCGGCAGGCCCGGCCTCGGAGGAAGCCGATCCGCGTGGTGCGGGAGGAGGACGTGCGCTCCTTCCTCGCGCCGCTGCCCGTCGCGCTGCTGCGCACGCGTCCCGAGCTGCTGGCGCTGCCGGACGTCTTCGAGCGGTTGGGCATCCGCACGCTCGGGGAGCTGGCGGCGCTGCCGGCACGGGCGCTGTCGGAGCGCTTCGGCCACCCCGGCCTGCTGGCGCTCGACCTCGCCGGCGGGCGCGACACGCCGCTCGAGCCGCGGCGCCCGACGGAGCCGGTGAGCGAGCGGCTGGAGCTGCCGGAGGCCGCCTCGGGCCAGCAGCTCGAGCGGGCGCTCGAGCTGCTGCTGGGGCGTGTGCTGGCGCGGCGCGAGCGGCGCGGGCGCGGGTTGCGGGCGCTGGCCGTCTCGGCTCGCTTCGTCGCCGGCGGTACCTGGCGCACGAGCGTCACGCTGCGCCACGCCAGCGCGGATCCGGCACGCATCAAGCTCGCCCTCGGTCAGCGTCTGGCCGAGCTGCCCGCGCCGGCCGAGTCGCTGGGACTCGAGGTGGAGGCCTTCGGCCCGCCTGCCCACGACCAGGGGCGGCTGCTCGAGGAGCAGGGTGCGGTTCGCCGCGCTCGTCTCGGCGAGGCCGTGCGCCAGGCGCGCCAGGCGGCCGGCTCGGAGGCCGCCATGCGCGTGCTCGAGGTCGATCCCGAGTCGCGCGTCCCGGAGCGGCGGGCGATGCTGGCGCCCTTCCCCGAACCGCCGGCGCGGTGAGCCCGCCGCCCGCCCGTCGCCTCGGCGATCCCCGGCCGGCGCAGGTCGAGACGGGGGAGGGGGGCGTACCCGTCGCCGTCGGAGAGCTCGAGGTCGAGGGCGTGCGCGAGGAGTGGGTCGTCGAGGATCGCTGGTGGACCGCCCAGCCCCTGCGACGTCGCTACTTCGAGCTCGTGCTCGACGACGGGCGCAACACCGTCGTCTTCCGCGACCTGGTGGAAGGGCGCTGGTACGTGCAACGTGCCTAGGTCCCTGCGGCGTGCGTAGCTTCCACGTCTGAAATTCGGTCCAAAGCCTTCAGGAATCCGCACCTGCGGCCGATACAAGCCCCAATGTCCCCGCAGCCGCCTTCGCCCCTCGGCCGCGTTCCCTCGCCCCCCGACCGTCCCTCCCGTCGGTGAGGGAGCCGCTGGCCAGCGCGGACGAGCTGACCGCGATCGGCCGGCTCGGCGTGGTGCTCGAGCGCACCGCCGCGGTGCGCGGCGCGCACGATCTGCCGGCCGTGCTCGACGAGGTCGCGCGCGGCGTCGGCGAGGCGCTCGGCTATCGCACGGCGGTGATCAACATCTACCGCCCGGCCTTCGACGACTTCCAGACCGCTGCCGTGCACGGCTCCGAGCGCTCGCGCGAGCAGCTGCTGGGCACCGAGTCGCGCATGGAGACCTGGACACCGCTGCTCGACGAGCGCTTCGACCGCGGCGGCGCCTACCTGATCCCCGACGAGGACTTCGACTGGGACGCGCTCGGCGTCGACACCTACGTGCCCGACCTCGAGCGCCCCGAGCACCCCGACGGCTGGGGCCCCGGCGACGCGCTGTTCGTGCCGCTGCGCGGCCACGACGGCGCGCTGCTCGGCATGCTCAGCGTCGACGAGCCCGTCAGCGGCCTGCGCCCCAACGACCGCGAGCTGGCGGCGCTGGTGGCGATCGCCCAGCACGCCGCGCTGGCGATCCGGATCGCCCAGGAGACCGCCGCCGACGCCCAGCACCAGCGCATGCTCGAGGGCGTGCTCGAGGTCTCGGCCCGCCTCGCCGGCGCACACGACGCCGAGACGGTGCTGCAGGCGGTCTGCGACGGCATCCGCGACGCGCTCGCCTTTGACAAGGTCGTGATAGCGCTGACCGACGACGACGCGCCCACCGACGCGCTCGTGCCCGTCGCCAGCGCCGGCTGGGGCCACGAGCCGGTCGCGCTGCGCTCGGACCTGACGCTCGGCGCGCTCGCGACGGTGCTGGACCCCGAGTACGAGATCGCCGGCTGCTATCTGCTGCCGCACGCCGCCGCCGAGTCCCAACTGGGCGCGAACCCGTTCGGCTACCGCTCGGCGCTCAACGGCCGCGGCCCGCACGCCTGGTCACGGCACTGGCTGCTGGTGCCGCTCGACGACAGCGACGGCCGCCGGCAGGGCGTGATCTGGGTCGACGACCCGCGCGACCGGTTGCTGCCCACGCACGATCGCCTGCAGGCGCTGCGGCTGTTCGCCAACCAGGCGGTCGCGGCGCTGCGCTCGGCCGATCGCGTGGTGCGCCTGCACCACGAGGCGACCCACGACGCGCTCACCGGTCTCGCCAACCGCCGCGCCTTCTTCGCCCGGTTGACGCAGGAGACCGGGCGCTCGGAGCGCCACGGCGGCTCGTTCGCGCTGGTGCTCTGCGACATGGACGGTCTCAAGCTGGTCAACGACACGCATGGCCACGAGGCCGGCGACCGCGCCCTCTGCCTGCTGGCCGAGGTGCTGCGCACCGGCCTGCGCCGCAGCGACGAGGCCTACCGCCTCGGCGGCGACGAGTTCGCGCTGCTGCTCGCCGACGCCGACCGCGCGGATGCCGAGCACGTCGTCGAGCGCCTGCAGCGCAGCCTGGCCGGTGGCGGCATCGCTCCGGTCGGCACCGTCGAGGCCTGCTTCGGCGTCGCCGTGCACGCGTCCGGCGATCCCTCCGAGCGGCTGGTCTCCGAGGCCGACCGCGCGCTCTACCTCGCCAAGCGCGAGCGCCTGGGCGACGCCCGCCAAGCCGGCTGAGCCGCTCGGCTCCCGGGTCGCGACGGGCTCGGAGCCGGCCTTCGAACAGGCCGCACCATGTGCGAACATGTGTTCGTGCAATACGTCGAGCTCCACTGCCACTCGGCCTACTCGTTCCTCGACGGGGCCTCGCATCCGGTCGAGCTGGCCGCGGCGGCGGCCGAGCAGGGTCATGGCGCGCTCGCGCTGACCGACCACGACGGTCTGTACGGCGCGATGGAGATGGCGCAGGCGCTGCGCTCGCTGGGCGTGCGCCCGATCACCGGCGCCGAGCTGACGCTCGACGACGGCTCGCACCTGACGCTGCTGTGCGAGACGCGCGAGGGCTACACGAACCTCTGCCGGCTGATCACCGGCGCGCACTGGCGCACGCGGCGCTGGGCGCGCGAGGGCTGGACCGAGCCGGCCTCCGCCCAGCGGGCCCACAGGCGCCCTGGCCAGGACACCCTCGACGAGGGACCGTCGGTCACGCTCGAGGAGCTGGAGCAGAACGCCGCCGGACTGGTCTGCCTCTCGGGCTGCGCCCGCGACGGGCCGCTCGCGCGGCGGATCGCCGCTCGCGACCATCCGGGCGCGGCGGCGGTCGCGCGCCGGCTGCTGGGCACCTTCGGCCCCGAGCGCTTCCGCGTCGAGCTGCAACGGCCCTGGTGGCAGGGGGACCGGCGCCGCAACCGGCTGCTGTCCGAACTGGCCGAGCGGCTCGGCGTGCCGTGCGTGGCGACCGGCAACGTCCACGCCCACGAGCGCGCGCGGGTCGCGTTGCAGGACGCCATGGTCGCCGTGCGGCTGGGCAGGACCCTGGACGAGACCGAGCCCAGCCGGCGCGGCAACTCCTCGCACGTGCTGGCGCCGCCGGAACGGATGGCCGAGCGCTTTCCCGAGCACCCGGACGCGGTCGCCGAGAGCGGGCGCCTGGCCGAGCGCCTGTGCTTCGACCTCACCGAGGACCTCGGCTACCGCTATCCCGGCGCCGAGGACCAGACGGCCGACGCGACGCTGGCGCAGATCTGCACCGAGCGCGTCGGCGAGCGCTACGCCGGGCGCTCGACGCTCGCCGAGGCCCGGGCGCGCCTGGAGGAGGAGCTGAGGGTGATCCGCCATCTCGGACTCTCCGGCTTCTTCCTGCTGCACCGCGACATGCTCGAGCTGGCACGCGAGGTCGCGGCCGAGGTACGCGGCAACGACTCGGCGCGCCGGCTGTTGCCGCCCGGACGCGGGCGCGGCTCGAGCGTCTCGTCGATCGTCTGCTACCTCACGGGCCTCTCGCACGTCGATCCGATCGAGAACGACCTCTTCCTCGGGCGCTTCCTCAACGAGGAGCTGACGGCGCTGCCGGACATCGACCTCGACTTCCCGCGCGACATCCGCGACGTGCTGATCCCGCGCGTGCACCAGCGCTACGGGCGCGACAAGTGCGCGCTGGTGTCGGCCTTCGCCACCTTCCAGGTGCGCTCGGCGGTGCGCGACTTCGCCAAGGTGCTGGGGCTGCCGCCGGGGGAGGTCGAGCGGCTGGCGCGCGCGGTCGACCCCTGGAAGGACCGCAACGACATCGAGGACGACGTGCAGCAGGCGCGCTCGCGCTCGCCGCGCTGGGATGCGCTCGTGCGGCTGGTGCGCGACGCCTGGCGATTGCCGCGCCACGTCACCCAGCACCCGGGCGGGATGGTGATCTCGACGCAGTCCCTGATCGACCTCTGCCCGGTGCAGCCGGCCTCGATGGAGGGGCGCCAGATCGTGCAGTGGGACAAGGACTCCTGCGGCGACGCCGGCTTCCTCAAGATCGACCTGCTGGGCCTGGGGATGCTGTCGGCCGTCGAGCGCTGCGTCGACGAGATCGCGCGCGTGCGCGGCGAGTCGATCGACCTCTCGCGCATCGACTTCGACGACGAGCGGGTCTACGGCGAGATCCAGGCGGCGGAGACGATGGGCGTCTTCCAGATCGAGTCGCGCGCGCAGATGCAGATGCTCAAGCGCACCAAGCCGGAGAACCTCGACGACATCACCGTGCAGGTGGCTCTGGTGCGGCCGGGGCCGATCCTCGGCGGCGCCGTGCACCCCTACATCGAGCGTCGCAAGCGGTTGCGTGCCGATCCGTCGTACCAGGTGCCCTACGTGCACCCGTCGCTGGAGGGGCCGCTGGCGGACACGCTCGGCGCGATCGTCTTCCAGGACCAGGTGATCGAGGTCGCGATGGCCTTCGCCGGCTTCTCGGCGGGGGAGGCCGAGGGGCTGCGCCGGGCGATGAGCCGCAAGCGCTCGGAGGCGGCGATGCGCGCCTACGAGGAGAAGTTCGTCGCCGGCGCGATCGCGCGCGACGCCTCGCCCGAGGTGGCGGCGACGGTCTGGTCGCAGATCGTCGGCTTCTCCGGCTTCGGCTTCCCGAAGGCGCACTCGGCGGCCTTCGGCCTGCTCGCCTACCAGTCGACCTGGCTACGGGTCCACTACGGCGCCGAGTTCCTCTGCTCGCTGCTCAACGAGCAGCCGATGGGCTTCTACCCGCCCGACTCGCTCGTCCACGAGGCGCAGCGACGTGGCTTGGAGGTGCTGCCACCTTGCGTGGCCCGCAGCGGCGCGCTCTGCCTGGTCGAGTGCTCGGAGGCCGGCGAGCTCGGCGTGCGCCTCGGTCTCGGCTACGTCAACGGCACGAACGCGGACGAGGTCCGGGCGCTGGCGGCCGAGCGCGACCAGGGAGGTCCGTACCGCTCGATCGGCGACCTCGCCGGCCGCTCCGGCGCCTCGGCCGAGACGCTGGGGAAGCTGGCTTGGGCCGGCGCCTGCGACGCGCTGCTCGCGGCTGACGCGGGCTCCTCCCGCCGGCGTGCCCTCTGGCTGCTCGGCGTCGCCGTCCCTGGCACGAAGGTCAAGGGCGGCACGCAGCTGGCGCTTCCCCTGGATCCCCACGAGGGGCCGCAGCTGCGCGCGCTCACCGCCTGGGAGCGGATGCTGGCCGACTACGGCTCGACCGGCGTCACCCTGCGCGAGCATCCGCTCGAGCTGATGCGCCCGAGCCTGCCGGGCACGCTGCGCTCCAGCCAGGAGGTCGAGCGCGCCGGGCACGGCACTCGGGTCGAGGTCGCCGGCCTGGTGGTGGCGCGTCAGCGGCCGGCGACCGCGAACGGGGTCACGTTCATGCTGCTCGAGGACGAGTTCGGCACGATCAACCTGATCGTGCCGCCGCCGGTCCACGACCGCTGCCGGCTCGCGATCCGGGGGGAGCCGCTGGTCCGGGCGGCCGGACGCGTCGAGCACTCCGAGGGCACCACGAACGTGCTCGTGGACGAGGTCGGGCGCCTCGAGCGGCCCGATCTGCCGCGCGCCGAGGTCAAGCACATCGAGCCCCGCCGCACCTGGTCGACCGACGGCCAAGACGGCTTCCCGGGCGAGGAGCAGGAGACCGACCTGCGCGCCGTCGTGCCTGCCGGCCACAGCTTCGGCCGCCGCGGCCGCTGAACGGCGACCGGGCTGGCTAGGACCAGAAGACGTCGAACGCCTGCTGGTCGAGCGGCACGATCCAGATCTCCTGCACGGCCGAGTCGGCGATCGAATACAGCGCCAGGTGGCGAAGGTCGAGCTGGCGCCCCAGGCGGCTGCCGATCGCGCGATAGAGCGCCGTCGCATGGTGCTCGCCGTCCATGAAGTCCTCGACCTCGACACGGTAGGCGTCGGTCAGCTCGGCGAGACGGCTGACTTGCGCCAGCACCACCTTGCGTCCGACGTAGTCGCCGGCGAGCTGGCTGCGACCCGGGGTGTGCCAGCGGATGTCGGCGGCGAAGCGGGCGGCGATTGCGTTCATGTCGCGGGCGGCGAAGGCGTCGAAGAGATGTCGCAGCAGCGTGGCAGTCCGGCGATCGTCCGGGATGCTCGGACTGCGATCCACAAAGCCCATACCCATAAATCAACACTAGCCCATCTATGGGCGATCGGCACCTCCTTCAGCCGCGACCGATGAACGGCATCGTGGTCGCCATCACGGTGAGGAACTGGACGTTGGCCTCGGGCGGCAGGTCGGCCATGTACAGCACGGCGCGCGCGACGTCGGCGACGTCCATGCGCGGCTCGGCTGCCAGCGAGCCGTCCGCCTGCGGCACGCCGGCCGCCATCGCCTCGGTCATCTCCGTCGCCGCGTTGCCGACGTCTATCTGGCCGCAGGCGATGCCGTAGCGTCGCCCGTCCAGCGACAGCTGCTTGGTCAGTCCGGTGACGCCGTGCTTGGTCGTCGTGTATGCGGCCGCGAGCGGGCGCGGCACCTGAGCGGAGATCGAGCCGTTGTTGATGATCCGCCCGCCGCGCGGCTTCTGCTCCTTCATGACCCTGAACGCCTCGCGCGCGCAGAGGAAGACGCCCGTGAGGTTGACGTCGACGACGGCCTGCCAGTCCGCCAGCGAGAGCTCGTCGACCGGCCCTGGGCGGCCGAAGCTGCCGGCGTTGTTGAAGACCACGTCCACGCGCCCGAAGCGCTCGCGCGTGCGCTCGAACAGCGCCCGCACGTCCTGCTCGCGCGATATGTCCGCCGGTACGACGAGCGTGCCCTCTGCGTCGCCCGCCGCTCCGGCCAGCGCCTCCCTGCGCCTGCCCGCCAGCGCGACCCGGTAGCCCGCGTCCAGCAGCGTGCGCGCCGCCGCCCGGCCGATGCCGGATCCCGCGCCGGTCACGATCGCCACCCGCTTCGTCGTCATGACCGGGAGGCTACGCCCGCGGTCCGGCGGGCGCCAGACTGGACGAGGCTCAGCTGCCGTCGTTGCCCGACGTGCGCTGCAGCCAGTCTCCGAGTTGCTTGCCCATGTCGGAGATCGACGAGCCGGCGGACTGGACCGCGTTCGAGACGCGATCGCCGTAGAACGCACCGGCCGCACTGGCCTCCTCGCTCGCGGACGGCTCCTCGCCGCGGCGCACGTACTCGCCGCGCACGATCGCGTCGTAGTCGCCGGCCTGGACCCAGTCGAGCAGCATGCGCACGCGGCGCACCGGCATCGGGTGGGTCACGCGCAGATCCTGCAGCAGCTTGGTCAGCCGCTCGAGCCCGCTGCCGCCTTCGTCGTACTCCATGCCCTGTGCGATGAACGCGTCGAGGTTCGAGCTGCCGGGCCTCCTCGCCGGCGGCGATCGTCATCAGCGCACGGCAGACGGCCTGCGGGTCGCGCGTCACGATCGCGGCGGCGCGGTCGCAGCTGAGCTCGGTGGCGCGCGCCCACTCCAGCAGCGCCAGCTGGATCGCCAGCAGCGGCAGTCCGGCCAGGATCGGCAGTCGCGCCGAGGCGCCGAGCTGCAGCAGGATCATCAGCGCGGTGCGGTAGAGGACGTGGTCGGAGTGCACGTGCGCGGCCTCGTGGGCGAGCACGACGCGGCGACCGTCGTCGTCGAGCAGCCGCACCAGCTCCGAGTTCATCACCACGACCGGCTTGCCGGTGCCGAACGTGTACGCGTTGGCGATCGGGAACTGCGTGATGTAGAGGTCCGGCACGGCCTCCATGTCGAGCGCGTTGAAGACCTGCCGGTGCAGCACCCACACGTGCGGCAGCTGCTCCTGGCCGAGCCTTCACGGCGGCGCCCAGCGACGCCACCCGCAGCGCCCGCTCGTAGCCGAGCGAGACGAGCTTGCGCACGACCTGGTCGAGGTAGGGCACCTTCGCCAGGGCGGCGGTGGCGGCGCGATCGGCGGGGTGCTGGTAGGCGCGCGGCGAGATGCCCTCGAGTCGCCAGGCCTCAACGGGAAGCGTCATCGCGCCCCAGCGTAGAGGCGCCCTCGCCGTGCCGCCACCCGCGCCGCTACCGTCCAGGGATGGCAGGTCGCATCCTCGTCGGCACCTCGAGCTGGGCGGACCCCGGCTTCGTCAAGGAGTGGTACCCGCACGGGATGGCCGCCCGCGACCGCCTGGGCTGGTACGCGGAGCGCTTCGAGTGGGTCGAGCTCAACTCGAGCTTCTACGCGATCCCCGAGCGCACACGGTCGCGCCGCTGGGTCGAGGTCACGCCCGACGGCTTCCGCTTCGACGTCAAGGCCCACCGCGCGCTCTCGCGCCACGCCGCCGCAGCTCGACTCGCTGCCGCCGGACATGCGCGACGACGTCGAGACCAACGAGCGCGGGCGCGTGCGGCTGACGCCCGGAGCTCGAGCGGGCGCTGGTCGAGCGGCTGCTCGACGAGGTCTCGCCGCTGACTCGAGGCCGGCAAGCTCGGCGCCTTCCTGATCCAGTTCACGCCCGCCTTCGGGCCCGACAAGCACGAGCTCGGCGAGCTCGACGGGCTCGTCGAGGCGTTCGCCCCGCACCGCGTCGCGATCGAGCTGCGCAACCGGCTGCTGGGTGCGCGAGGAGCGCGTCGAGCAGACGCTCGGCTGGTTCTCCGACCACGGCGTCGCCTTCGTCTGCGTCGACGCCCCGCCCGGCGACCACGTGCCGATCATGCCCGGCATCGACGCCGTCACCCGCGACGACCTCGCCTACCTCCGCCTGCACGGCCGCAACACCGAGGGCTACCTGCACGGCAAGTCGGTCGCCGAGCGCTTCGCCTGGCGCTACAGCGACGAGCGAGCTGGAGGAGGTCGCCGAGCGCGTGCGCGGCCTCGCCGAGCAGGCGGCCGAGGTGCACGTGGCCTTCAACAACAACCGCGACGACGACGCGCCGACCGCCGCCCGAGCGCTTCCGCGCCCTGCTCGGCCAGGATCCCGGCCCGCCGCCCGCAGGACGCCCAGCTGCGCCTCGCATGAGCGTGCGGGCCGCAGTCGGCGTCGCCAGCAACGGCGACGGCGTGCCCGGCGCTACGAGGCGGCCGCCGGCCGCGCCGCGCTCGGCCTCGGCGCGCTGCCGTGCGACCTCGCGCTCGTGTTCGCCGGCGGCGCCAACGCCGAGCAGGCCGAGGCCGGGGCGGCGGCCGTGCGCGAGCGCCTGCGAGCCGCGCGCGCTCGTCGGCTGCGGCGCCCAGGGCGTGCGTCGGCGCCGGGCGCGAGCACGAGCGCGGCGGCGTCAGCGGTCTGGGCGGCGAGCCTCGCCCGGCGCGGAGCTGATGCCGTTCCGGCTCTCGTCCTCGCTGGGCGGCGGCAGCGTCACGATCGCCGGCGTGCCCGAGCTCGAGGGGGCGGACGCGGTGATCCTGCTCGCCGACCCGCACGGCTTCCCGATCGACGTGCTGCTCACCCATCTCAACGACGCCCATCCCGGCCTGCCGGTGATCGGCGGCATGGCCAGCGCCGGTCCCGGGGCGGCGCTGCTCAAGGGCGACGACGCCAGCCCCGGCGGCGCCGTCGGCGTGGTGGTGCGCGGCGACGCGCGTGCTGACCTGCGTCTCGCAGGGCGCGCGCCCGATCGGCCCGGAGATGATCATCACCGGCGGGCGAGGGCGGCCAGATCCACGAGCTCGCCTCGCCGCCCGGCGCTGGAGCAGCTGCGCGAGGTGGTCGAGGAGCTGTCGCCGGAGGAGCGCGGCGCTGGCCGCGCGCGGCCTGATGCTCGGCATGGTCGTCGACCAGAACAAGCCCGAGTACGAGCGCGGCGACTTCCTCGTGCGCGCGATCACCGGCGCCGACGAGGACGAGGGCACGCTCAGCGTCGGCACCGGCGTGCGCGTCGGCCAGGCGGTGCGGCTGCACGTCCGCGACGCCGCCTCGGCGCACGACGACCTCGTCGACACGCTCGACCGCGACCTCGCCTGGCTGCCGAAGACGCCTGCCGGCGCGCTGCTGTTCACCTGCAACGCGCGCGGCGCGGGCATGTTCGGCGTGCCCGACCACGACGCGCAGGCCGTCTCGGAGGCGCTCAACGGCGCGCCCACCGGCGGCTTCTTCTGCGCCGGCGAGATCGGCCCGGTCGGTCCGCGCAGCTTCGTGCACACGTTCACCGCCACGCTGGCGGTGTTCGCGCAGGCCGACTAGCGGCTACGCGCGCAGCAGCTCGAACCAGACCCGCGTGGCGGCGCCGTCGCGGATCACGCCCCAGCGGTTGGCGAGCCGCTCGACCAGGAACAGGCCCCAGCCCGAGTCGTCGCGGCTGTGCTCGTCGCGCGGCGAGGGCTCGAAGCCGGGGCCCTCGTCGAGCACCTCGATCAGCACGGCGCTGCGGCCGACGACGACCTTGAGCTCGACGCTGTCGGCCTGCGCGTGCTTGACGCTGTTGGCGACCAGCTCGGTCACCAGCAGTCTCATCGTCTCCATCAGCGGCGGATCGAGGTCGCCGCGCAGGCGCGAGAGGTAGCGGCGCGCGATCGCGGCGGCCTCGGGCCCCCCGCTCAGCCGCAACGTGAACGAGTCCTCGGCGCCCCGGCCGCGGCTGCGTGTGATCGCTCGTAGTCACGCCCTCGGTCCGAACGAGCGCGTCTGAGACGACGCGCCGTGGCGCGCGACGATGCCTTCCTGGGTAGCGATTGTCGCTCTCCCGTCTCGCGTGACGTATTCAAAAGGTTGACCCTGCCCTGCTCTGTACCCAAGTTTCCGCCAAGGTCGAACATTCCAAACGCCCCGCTCACCCTGGGCGGGGACATGCAGGGCCACGCAGGGACGCAAGATCATCGCACGCGCCCCGGCGGATATGGGCTGGCCACTCCGATAGAACCTCGGGGGTGAGCTCCCCCGATCGCAACCCCGCCGGCGTCGTGCGCGTGCGCGCCGCGAACCCCTCGCCGCTGACGCTCGACGGCACCAACACCTACGTCACCCACGGCTGGGTCGTCGATCCCGGGCCCGACGACCCGACCCATCTGGACGCGGTGCTCGCGGCCGCCGGCGGCCGGCTCGAGGGAATCGTGCTCACCCACGGGCACGCCGACCACGCCGAGGGCGCCGAGCCGCTCGCGCGCGCCGCAGGTGGCGACGTGCCGATCGTGCGGCCGCGTGACGAGCAGCAGGTGGGGCCGTTCCGGGCGATCGCCACCCCGGGCCACGCCGCCGACCACGTCTGCCTGGTCGCCGGGCGGATCTGCTTCACCGGGGACACGGTGCTCGGCACGGGCAGCGTCTTCATCGCGCCGGGGGAGGGGTCCCTGGCGGCCTACCTCGACTCGCTGCGGCGCCTGCGCGAGCTCGAGCTGGACGTGCTCTGCCCCGGCCACGGGCCGTACGTGTACGACCCGCGCGCCAAGCTCGACGAGTACCTCGCGCACCGCCTCGACCGCGAGCGACGCCTGTCGAAGGGACTGGAGGCCGGGGCACGCAGCACCGGCGAGCTGCTCGACGCGGCCTGGCCCGAGGTTCCGGAGCAGCTGCGCTTCGCCGCCGCGATCACGCTCGAGGCGCACCTCGAGAAGCTGGAGCAGGAGGGGCGGCTGCCGTCGGGCGTCCAGCGTCTCGCAGCGGCGGAGGGGTCGCAGTAGACCTCGTTGCGCTCGTGCTGGTGCTGGCGGCGGCGTTCGCCCACGCCGGCTGGAACTTCCTCGCCAAGGGCGCGGGCGGCGGTGCGGCCTTCGTCTGGCTGTTCTCGCTCTGCAGCGCGCTGCTGCTGTCGCCGATCGTCGTCTTCGACGCGATCGACGACGGCGGGCTCGACCTCTCGGCGGGCGACGTCGGGTTGATGGCCGGCAGCGGCGTGCTGCACGCCTGGTACTTCGTCTCGCTGCAGCGTGCCTACCGCGACGGCGACCTGTCGTTCGTCTATCCGCTCGCGCGCGGGGTCGGGCCGCTGCTGGCGACCGTGGTCGCGATCGCCGTCCTGGACGAGCGGCCCTCGGCGCTCGCGCTGCTCGGCGGGGCGCTGATCGTCGGTGCGGTGCTGTCGATCGCGGTCGGCCGCCAGGGCTGGCGCGAGCAGGGCAGCGCGCCGCTGTTCGCGCTCGTGACCGGCGTGTCCATCGCCGCCTACACGCTCTGGGACAAGCACGCCGTCGACGCGGCGGGCCAGACGCCCGAGGTCTACCTCTGGGGCACGATGCTGACCGAGGTGCTGCTGCTGACGCCGGTCGTGATCTGGGGCGATCCGGCGCGGCGCCCGCGCTGGCGCGCCGAATTGCCGCGCGCGTTCGCGGTCGGCGGGCTCAGCGCACTCGCCTACGTGCTCGTGCTGTACGCGTTGAGGCGAGCGCCCGTGAGCTACGTCGCACCGGCGCGCGAGGTCAGCATCGTGGTGGGCGCTGCGCTCGGGGTGGGGGTGCTGTCCGAAGCGGACGGCGCGCGCCGATTGGCGGCCGCAGGGGCGATCGTTGCGGGCCTCGCTGCACTCGCGCTCGGCTGACCGTTTTTTCACATCTCCCCGATTTGGGGGATGGTTCGTCAATCGAGATGGTCATATAAGTCAGGCGTGGCCACTTGGTGTGCTCGGTGCGGTAATGACCTGCCGATCGAGCCTGGCTTGCCGTGCGAGCTCTGCTGGTCTGCTCGCGCGGACACCACGCTGGTCCGCAAGCTCGCCGAGTACGTCGATCGGGGTGCGCACCGAGCGCCTCGCCTGCTGGCTCGGATCGGCGACCCGCAGGCGGTCCCGGCACTGCGCTGGGCGGTCAGGCACGCGAACCCGCGTGTGCGGGCGGCAGCGATGGCGAGCCTTGGCTGGAGCGGAGGGCCGGCCGACGTGTCGGTCGCCGCGGACGCGCTGCAGGACCCGGACACGGACGTCCGGGAAGCGGCCCGCGCGACGCTCGCGGACCTGGGCGGAGGCCAGGCCGCGAGCGCTCTGGCCGGAGCGCTGGAGCAGCTCGAGGTCAACGAGCGCCTGCACGCGCAGCAGCTGCTGCGCTGGCTCGACGAGCACGGAGAGGGAATGGCACCGAGCGCCCGCGGAGACCCGCGCGACTCGCACGCCGGGGCGCTCGGTGCCGACGTTCCCGACCACGATCCGCCCGCGCCGGCAGCGGTCGGCGACCGCACCGTGGCGTGCATGACGCTCGCCGACCTGTCGATCGACCGGATCGACGGCGTCGCGTGGCCGCCTGCGAAGTTCGGCGGTCAGCCCGACTGGACCGGCCCGCCGGCGTGGCCGGTCACCGAGGACCTGCGCCCGCTGGTCTTCTATGGACAGCTGCCCGTGGACGGCGACACCCCACGCACGGCATATCTCTTCTTCAGCCTCGACGCAGACGTGGCGAGCTGGGAGCCGCTCGGCGAGGGCAATGCGATGATCGTCCAACCCGGCGAGCCCTGCCAGCTCCAGACGGTCGCCCAGGCAACCGGTCCGCACCTGTTCGAGCGCGTCCCCGAGCGCCAGGGCTTTCGCCGGCGTACCCGCGCGCGGCCCTACGAGCGCTTCGTCGCGCTCGAGCCGGGCGCCGACCCGGAGGTGTGGGACGGCCTCGTCGCCACCGACGCCGGCGAGCCGCACGGCGATTGGAACAAGATCGGCGGCACACCGCTCTTCGTCTCCGGCAGCCCACCGCTCGGACCGGGCTGGGAGTTCGCGTTCCAGTTCACCGCAGCCTGGGCCGGCCATGAGCTCGCCAACGGCGCCGAGTGCTACGGCTTCCTCCGCGACGGCAGGGGCGCCCTGCTCTGGCAATCGCCATGACTCGCCATGACTCGCCGCGGACCTGACCGACCTTGCGTCTCGCGGCCCCCGCGGGGCGCCCGGCGTTGTCGCGATCGACGACGCCGTGAGCGACGCCCGGGCTGTCGCCGCGCCCGCTCGATCCTCTATTGAAGCGGCTATCGTCCTGGGCCCCGCGCACCACGGACCAGGCACGGGTTCGCACGAAAGGCAGCACCACCATCGTTTCCACGAATCAATTCAAGAACGGGATGCACGTCGAGGTGGACGGGACGATCTTCAAGATCGTCGAGTTCCAGCACGTCAAGCCCGGCAAGGGCGGGGCGTTCGTGCGCACGAAGCTCAAGCGCACCGTCGACGGCGCCGTGATCGACCGCACCTTCCGTGCCGGGGAGAAGTTCCGGCCGGTCCGCACGGAGTCGCGCAAGATGCAGTTCCTCTACGCGGATGGCACCGACGCCCACTTCATGGACCTCCAGACATTCGACCAGATGGCCGTTGCGGAGACCTCGATCGCCGAGTCGCTCAAGTGGGTCCTGCCCAACGAGGAGGTCGAGATCCTCTACGTCGACGAGAACCCGAGCGACGTCCAGGTGCCGGCCGCGGTCGAGATGGCCGTCACCGAGACCGAGCCGGGCCTGCGGGGGGACACGGCTTCCGGTGGCGGCGACAAGCCGGCTACGCTCGAGTCCGGCGTCGTGGTGCGAGTGCCGCTGTTCGTCAACGTCGGCGACCGGATCCGAGTGAACACCAGCTCGGGCGAGTACGTCTCGCGCGCGTAACGCTCGTGCGTCGCACCGATCAGCGCCGCGCCGCCGTCTTCGCCCTCTATCAGGCGGACGTGACCGGACGTGAGGCGCAGGCGCTGCTCGAGCGCGACACCAAGCCCTTCACCCGGGAGCTCGTGGACGGCACGCTCAAGGAGCAGGCCGAGCTCGACGAGCTGATCGGCCGCCACGCCAGCGGCTGGTCACTCGAGCGCATCGCGCCGCTGGAGCGCAACATCCTGCGCGTCGCCCTCTTCGAGCTCCTGCATCGCCCCGACGTCCCGGCCGAGGTGGCGATCGACGAGGCGGTCGAAGCCGCCAAGGAGCTGTGCGCGGCCGAGGCGCCCGGCTTCGTCAACGGCATCCTCGGCGCCGTCCAACGCCACGAGGAGGCACACGCCGGATGAGCGAGCAGCTGACCGAGCTGGTCGAGGAGCTGGAGGCCGTCGCGGACAAGCTGCAGATCGGGTGCCGTCGACGCCGACGAGGCGGCCGACCTGGTCGAGCGCTGCGCCGAGCTGGCGAACGGGATCGGCGGCGAGCTCGACGCGCGCAGCCGCGCGGCCACCGAGGCGCAGGGACAGGAACGCCTGCTGTGACCGTGCAGGCGGCCGCCTACCCGGTCGAGCTGCAGCAGCAGGTGGACGAGTACCTCGACACCCTGCGCTTCGGCGACGAGATCGAGGGGGCCGGTCGTCTCGAGGAAGCGATGCGCTACTCGCTGCTGGCGGGCGGCAAGCGCATCCGCCCGGTGCTCGCGCTCGCGACCGCCGAGGCGCTCGACCGCGACCCCGCGAGCGTGCTGCCGCTGGCGGCCGCGATCGAGATGATCCACACCTACTCGCTGATCCACGACGACCTGCCGGCGATGGACGACGACCGGCTGCGACGCGGCAAGCCGACCTGTCACGTCGCGTTCGGCGAGGACGTCGCGATCCTCGCCGGCGACGGCCTCTTCGCCGAGGCGCTGCGGCTGGCGCTCACCGAGCAGCCCGGCGAGCCGGCCAACGTGCTCGCCGCGACGCGCGAGCTGACGACGGCCGTCGGCGTCGGCGGCATGGTCGGCGGGCAGTTCCTCGACATCTCCGCCGCGGACGTGGAGCTGCGGCGCCTGCACGAGCTCAAGACCGGCGCCCTGATCGCGGCCTCGGTCGGCTGCGTGCTGTCGCTCGAGGGTCTCGCCGGACCTGCCACAATCCCGTTTCGCCGCTTCGCGGCGGAGCTAGGTGTTGTGTTCCAGATCGTGGACGACATCCTTGACGTGACCGGGGACGAGGCCGAGCTCGGCAAGCCCCAGGGTTCCGACCAACGGCACGGCAAGGCCACCTACGTCAGCGTCTACGGCCTCGAGCGCGCACGTGAGCTCGCCTGCGAGTCGCACGCCAGCGCCCGCGAGGCGCTCGAGCAGGCAACGGGGGACAGTGGCCGGCTCGGGCAGATCGCGGACTACGTCCTCACCCGCACCACATGACCACGCTCCTCGACTCCATCGACGGCCCCGCCGACCTCAAGCAGCTCGACGACGAGCAGTTGCAGCAGGTCGCCCAAGAGGTGCGCGAGCTGATCATCGACACGATCGGCGAGATCGGCGGCCACTTCGGCGCCAACCTCGGCACCTGCGAGATCGCCGTCGCGCTGCACTCGCTGCTCGAGTCCCCCCAGGACAAGGTGCTCTGGGACGTCGGCCACCAGGCCTACCCGCACAAGATCCTCACCGGCCGCCGCGACCAGCTGCACACGATTCGCACCTACGGCGGCCTCGCGCCGTTCTGCTCGATGGGCGAGTCCGAGCACGACATCATGGGCGCCGGCCACGCCTCGACCTCGATCTCCTACGGGGTCGGCATCAAGGAGGCGATGCGCTTGGGCATCGGCACGGACGGCCGCGTCGTCGCCGTGATCGGCGACGGTGCCCTGACCGGCGGCGTCTCCTTCGAAGCGCTGCTGAACGCCGGTGGCATGGACGTGCCGATGGTGATCGTCGTCAACGACAACGGCATGTCGATCGCGCCGAACGTCGGCGCGCTCTCGCGCTACTTCACGCGCATGCGGCTCAATCCCAAGCTGTACCACGCGCGTGAGGACGCCGAGGAGGCGCTGACCAAGCTGCCGGCCGGCATCGGCAAGCGCATCGAGCGCATCGGCCCGATCCTCAAGGAGTCGCTGAAGGCCTACTGGGCGCCCGGCCTCTTCTTCGAGGAGCTCGACCTCGCCTACGTCGGCGTCGTCGACGGCCACGACGTCAAGGCGCTGCGCGAGGCGATCGGCGAGGCGCTCGAGGCCGATCGGCCCGTGGTCGTGCACTGCAAGACCGTCAAGGGCAAGGGCTTCGCCCCGGCCGAGGAGGGCGGCCTGGAGGGCATGGAGCAGTGGCACGCCGCCAAGCCCGGCTCGATCGTCAACGGCACCGCCGCCGCGCCGAAGAAGAAGGCCAACGGCTCCGCGCCGCCAAGGCCAAGCCGCAGTACACGGCGGTCTTCGGCGACGCGCTCGTGCAGCGAGGCCGCCGCGACGAGCGCGTGCTCGGCATCACCGCCGCGATGAACTCCGGCACCGGCCTCAACATCCTCCAGCGCGAGCTGCCCGGACCGCTACTACGACGTCGGCATCGCCGAGCAGCACGCGGTGCTGTTCGCCGCCGGCCTCGCGCTGCAGGGCGCCAAGCCGGTCGCCGCGATCTACTCCACCTTCCTGCAGCGCGGCTACGACCAGATCGTCCACGACGTCTGCCTGCAGAACCTCAACGTGGTGTTCGCGATGGACCGCGCCGGCCTGGTCGGCGACGACGGCCCGACCCATCACGGCGCCTTCGACATCTCCTACCTGCGCTGCCTGCCGAACATCGTGCTGATGGCGCCGCGCGACGAGGCGGCGCTCGTCGACATGCTGCACACCGCGCTCGACCTACGACGGCCCGATCGCGCTGCGCTACCCGCGCGGCGAGGGCGAGGGCGTCGCGCTGCCCAGCGCGCCCCGAGCAGATCGAGATCGGTCGCGGCGAGATCCTGCGCGAGGGCGAGCGCGTCGCGCTGCTCGGCTACGGCTACGGCGTCCAGGTCGCGCTCGGCGCGGCCGAGCAGCTGGCCGGCGAGCACGGCATCGAGCCGACCGTCGCCGACGCCCGCTTCGCCAAGCCGCTCGACGCCGAGCTGCTCGAGCGGCTGGTCTCCGAGCACGAGCTGCTCGTGACCGTCGAGGAGAACGTGCTCGCCGGCGGCTTCGGCTCCGGCGTGCTCGAGCAGCTCGCCGACGCGCGACCTGCTCGGCCGCGCTCGCGTGCTGCGGCTCGGCCTGCCGGACCGCTTCGTCACACACGGCAAGCCGGCGCTGCTGCGCGAGGAGGTCGGCCTCACAGCGCAGGGCGTCGCCGCCCGCGTGGCCGAGGCCGTCGCGCAGCCGAGCCTGGCCTAGCCGCGTGCTGACGTCGCCGAGCCGGCGCGCTACTGCACCATCCGGAACGAGTTGCCGAACGGGTCGCGGAAGCCGACGTCGAGGCCGTAGGGCCGCTGCTCGGGCTCTCCGGTGAACTCCACGCCGCGCGCCTTCAGCTCCTCGTAGGTCGTCTGGCAGTCGTCGGTGGTGAAGAACAGCCCGCCGGCGGCGCCCTTGGCCATCACGTCGCGGACCTGCTTGCGCGTCTCCTCGGTGAAGACGGGCGGCCCAGGGATCTCCATCAGCGTCAGCGCCACGTCCGGCTGGTCGGGCGGGCTGACGGTCAGCCAGCGAAAGCCGCTCCATCTCCGGCAGCGTGACGTCGTCACGAAGCTCCATGCCGAGCTTCTCGGTGTAGAAGGCGAGCGCCTCGTCCTGGTCGTCGACCCAGACGTTGACGTGCGTGAGGTTCTTGAGCATCGTGTGCCTCCGGCGTTGCGATTGATCGAACGCCGAGCACGCTATTGCGGCCGCTTGGCGCTGTCTTCTCCAAACCTGCTGGACGTCGGACGCGCCCACGCGCGCACCATGCAGCTCGGCACGCGCGCCCGTGCCGCGGCCGGCGGATGCGCCGCCCGGTAGGCGGTCGGCGTCATGCCGTAGATGCGGTGGAAGCTGGTCGTGAACGAGCCGACGCTCGACAGCCCGACCTCCACGCAGATGGCCGCGACCGAATAGTCGGTGTGGCGCAGCAGCGCCGCCGCGCGTTCCATCCGGCGCGTGAGCAGGTACTGATGCGGCGATTCGCCGAAGGCGCGTCGGAACTCGCGCGAGAAGTGTGCCGGCGAGAGGTGTGCGGCGGCCGCGAGCGCGCTGACGTCGAGCGGCTCGGCGTACTTGGCGTCGATCAGGTCCTTGGCGCGCAGCAGGTGCCGGACGGGATGGACGGGGGTGAAGCTGGTCATCTCACCAGCGCGCGAGCTCCGTGCTCGCGTCCAGGCGCAGGGCGAACGCCGTCAGCAGCGCGACGACGGCCTCGACGTCGTCGAGCTGCACGAGCTCGACCGGCGAGTGCATGTAGCGGATCGGGATCGCCACCAGACCGGTCGGGATGCCGCCGCGGCTGGCGTGGAAGGAGTCCGCGTCGGTGAACGTCGAGCGACCTTCGGCCTCGAGGGTGTAGGCGAATCTCCTCGTGCCTCCGCGATCTCGACCAGCAGGTCGACGAGCCGGTGGTTGATGAACGGCCCGCGCGAGATCGAGGCGCCGCTGCCCAGGCCGTGGTCGCCGACCTGGCTCGCATCGACGCCGGGCGCGTCCGAGGCGTGGGTGACGTCGACGACGATCGCCACGTCGGGGCGCAGCTCGTGCGCGACGGTGCGCGCGCCGATCGAGCCGATCTCCTCCTGCACCGCCGCCACGCCCGCGACCGGGCCGGCGGCGCCGCCGGCCTCCTTGACGCGCCGCGCCACCTCGAGCGCCACGTACGAGCCGAGCCGGTTGTCCAGCGAGCGCGACACCAGCCGCCCGTTGCGCAGCTCGACCGGCTCGGCGGCGATCACGAGCGGATCGCCGACGCGTACCAGCGAACGCGCCTCGTCGCCGTCCTCGGCGCCGATGTCGACGTGCAGCTCCTTGAGCTTGACCGCGGTCTCGCGGTCCTTGCCCTCCAGCACGTGCGCCGGCTTGCGGCCGACGACGCCCGGGATCGGGCCGTCGGCCGTCAGCACCTCGACCCGCTGGCCGACCAGGATCTGCGGATCCCAGCCGCCTGCGTTGATCATGTGCAGGTAGCCCTTGTCGTTGACGTGGTTGACGAGCAGGGCGATCTCGTCGATGTGGCCGACCACCGCCATCAGCGGGCCGTCCGCGCGTCCGGGCACGCGCGCGATCGGGCTGCCGAGCTTGTCGATCGTGACCTCGGCGCCGAAGCCCTCGGCGGCCTCGCGCCAGGCGGCCACGGCCGCGGCCTCGGCGCCGGGCGGGCCCGCGGCGGTGATCAGCGTGCGCAGGACGTCGGGCAGGGGGGTCATGGCTGCAGCTCCAGCTCGGGTTCGACGGCAATCGGAGTGTGGAGGCTCCGGGCGATGTTGCAGTGCTCGTGCGCGGTTCCGATCAGCCGGCGCGCCCGTCGCACGTCGGCGCCCGCGCCCAGCAGGATGCGCGGGCGCAGCGTGATCTGGTCGAAGCCGGCGTTCGGCGGCATCGTGGCCACGGCCTCGTCGACGTACTCGACGACGTCGATGCGCGCCTTCGCCGCCAGGTGCAGGAACCACAGCATCTGGCAGGACGAGGCCGCCATCACCAGCAGCTGTTCGGGATTGAGCAGCGACGGGTCGCCCTTGGCCTCTCCGGTCGTGAGCTCCAGCTCCTGGTCGGCCGGTCGCGCCGATGCGACGTGGGCGCGGTCATAGCGCTCCCAGCCGAGGCCGGTGGAGCCCTTCCACTGCACCCGGGTCTCATAGCGCTGGACGGTCACGACGCGGGGAGTGTACGCCCGCAGCACGGCCGCCAAGGCGCCGTCGCCTCGACGCATCCGGCCCTGAAAGCGGAAACGGCCCCGCTTTCGCGGAGCCGATTCCTGAGGGAGGAGTGATGCGTATGTTGTGTGCGTTCAAATGAGGAGTACTGCTCCTGTCCCACGCTGCGGTGCTATTGCCCCGGAGCGAGGCAGAACCTCACTTGACCACGAGAAAGAGAGTAGGTCCGACTGTTCGAAGGGTGTGTGAGGTAGGTCACACTGGTTCGATGACCATCGAACCAGCTAGCTGCCGAGTACGCTGCGCGCGTGCCGAAGCGCCGCCTCGACACCCTGCTGGCGCAGCGCGGGCTGTACGACTCCCGCACGCGTGCCGCGGCCGCGGTGCTGGCCGGGGACGTGCGCGTCGACGAGCGCCCGGCGACCAAGCCCGGGGAGCTGGTCGCCGAGGACGCGGAGCTGGCGGTGCGGGCCGCGCCGCCGTTCGTGTCTCGCGGCGGGATCAAGCTCGCCAACGCGCTCGACGCCTTCGCGATCGATCCGGCCGGCAGGCGCTGCCTCGACGTGGGCGCCTCCACCGGCGGGTTCACCGACTGCCTGCTTCAGCGTGGGGCCGAGGCGGTGGTGGCGTTCGACGTCGCCTACGGCGAGTTGCACTGGCGGCTGCGCCAGGATCCGCGCGTGACCGTGATCGAGCGCAGCAACGCGCGCTCGCTCGTCGCCCGAAGCGCTGCCGTGGGTGCCCGACCTGATCGCGATCGACGTCTCGTTCATCGGTCTCGCCAAGGTGCTGCCGGCCGTCCTCGCCGCCGCGGCGCCGCGCTTCGACTGCCTGGCGCTGGTCAAGCCGCAGTTCGAGGTCGGGCGCGAGCGCGTCGGCAAGGGCGGGGTCGTGCGCGAGGCCGCCGATCGCCGCGCGGCGCTGGTCGCGATCGGCGAGCTGCGCGCGCGGGCAGCTGGGCGTGTCGCTGCTCGGCTTCGCCTCCTCGGGGCTGCCCGGCCCGGCCGGCAACCGCGAGAGCTTCGCCTGGCTGGCGGAGGCCGGGCGCGAGGGTGCGGTGGAGGACGTCGAGGCTGCGGCGCGAAGGGCTGAGCCGTGAGAGCCGCGCCGCGCACGATCACCGTCTTCACCCACGCCAGCTCCGAGCGCGGCCGGCGCGGCGCTGCGCCGCGTGATCGAGCTCGCGCGCGAGGCGGGCGTGACCGTGCGCGTGCCGTCCGAGGAGGTCGAGCGCCACGGGCTCGGCGACGCGCAGGGCGTCGAGCTCGGCGTCGACCCGGCGACCGAGACCGATCTGGCGCTCGTGCTCGGCGGCGACGGCACGATCCTCTCGACGCTGCGCCGCTACGCCGATCGCGACGTGCCGGTGTTCGCGCTCAACTACGGCGCGATCGGCTTCCTCGCCACGGTCGAGGCGGACGACCTCGACGCCGGCGTCGCAACGCGCGCTGAAGGGCGACTTCGACGTGCTCGACCTGCCGGCGCTGATCGTCGAGGACCGGCGACGGCGAGGACCTGGCCGTCAACGACATCTCCTTCCACCGGCGCCGCAACGGGCGCGTGGCGGAGGTCGGCTTCTCGGTCGCCGGCGAGAAGCTCGGCGCGGTGCGCTGCGACGGCCTGGTGGCGTCCACGCCCGCCGGCTCGACCGGGCTACAACCTCGCCAACGGCGGGCCGGTGCTGGCCTGGGGCGTGGAGGGCTACGTCGTCTCGTTCATCGCGCCGCACACGCTCACCGCGCGTGCGCTCGTGGTGGCCCCCGACGACGTGCTCGAGGTCGCCAACCTCTCGCACGAGCGAGGCGATCGACATGACCACCGACGGTCGCGAGGCCGCCCGCGCTCGGTCCCGGAGAGCGCGTGCCGATCCGCTTCGAGCACGGCCAGGCGCTGCTCGCGCAGGCGCCCGGCGCGACCTTCTACCACCGCCTGCGTGACAAGTTCGGTCGTCTCGCCTCCTGAAGAGCCGCAAACGACGCACGGGTGCGTGAAATCGGCGCCCGCTCCGTCGGGAGGCGCTGGTAGACCTGGCGGCGTGCTCCTCGAGCTGCGCATCGAGAACCTGCTGCTGATCGACCGGGCCGAGCTGCGGCCTGGGCAGGGGCTGAACGCGATCACGGGCGAGACCGGCGCGGGCAAGACGGTGCTCGCGCACGCGCTCGACCTGCTGCTCGGCGGCAAGCCGCGCACGGGGATCGTGCGCCCGGGCGCCAAGGAGGCCTACGTCGAGGGCGTGTTCGAGCCGCCCCGGGCCTGCTCGACGCGCCCGAGCTGGCCGATCTGCGCGAGCGCGTCGGCGAGGCAGCCGGACGAGCTCGTGCTGGCGCGGCGCGTCGGCGCCGAGGGGCGCACGCGCGCGTTCGTGCAGGGCCGCTCGGCGACCGCGGCGGACCTGCACGAGCTGGGCGGGCGGCTGGTCGCCTTCTTCGGCCAGCACGAGCACCGCCGGCTGACGCGTCGCCTCGGCCCAGCTCGAGCTGCTCGACGGCTTCTGCGGCGAGCGAGCACCTGCGCGCTGCGCGAGCGGCTGGCGGCCGAGCACGGCCGGGTGCGGCGGCTCGAGCGCGAGCTCGACCGAACTGCGCGAGCGCGCCGGCACGCGCGAGCGCGACCTCGACCTGCTGGCGTTCGAGATCGAGGAGATCGAGGAGCTCGACCCGAGCGAGGAGGAGCACGAGGCGCTGCGCGCCGAGCGCGAGCGGCTGCGCGGCGTCGACGCGCTGCTGGCCGCGGCCGGCGGCGGCGCCGAGGCGATCGCGCCGGAGGCCGGCGACGGCGCCGGGCGTGGCGTCGGCGCTGGCCGAGGCCGAGCGGCTGGCCGAGGGCGTCGCGGGCGTGGACCCCGAGCTCGACGCGCTCGCCCGGCGGCTCGGCGGCCTGCGCCTCGAGGCCGAGGACCTCGGCGCCGAGCTGCGCCGCTACGTCGAGGGCCTCGAGGCCGACCCCGGGCGGCTTGCAGGAGGTCGAGGAGCGGCTCGACGCGCTACGACCGGCTCGAGCGCAAGCACGGCGGCAGCGTCGCGGCCGTGCTCGAGCACGCCGAGCGCTGCCGTGCCGAGCGCGAGCGGCTCGAGCAGGCCGAGGTGGCGACCGAGCGCGCCGAGGCGGCGCTGGCGCGAGGCGCGCGGCGCGCGCGACCAGCTGGCCGCGCGAGCTGAGCAAGGGCGCGCGCCAAGGCGGCGCCGCGGCTGGCCAAGCAGGTCGAGGCCGAGCTGGCGGCGCTGGCGATGGAGGGCGCGAGCTTCGAGGTCGCGCTCGAGCCGCGCGAGGAGATCGGGCCGACCGGCGCGGAGCGGGTCGAGTTCCTGCTCGCGCCGAACCCCGGCGTGCCGGCCGCGCCGGTGCGCGACGGCGCCTCGGGCGGCGAGCTGTCGCGCGTGATGCTGGCGCTGATGACCGTCGCGGGCGCGGGCGAGTCGCGCACGCTCGTGTTCGACGAGGTCGACGCGGGCGTGGGCGGTCAGACCGGCGCGGGCGGTCGGCGAGCGGCTGCGCGCGCTCGGCGAGGCGCGCCAGGTGCTCTGCATCACCCACCTGCCGCAGATCGCCGCGCTGGCCGAGCACCCACTTCCGGATCGAGAAGTCGCGCGGACGACCGACACCGCGCTGACGAGCGTCGAGGCGATCGAGGGCGAGGGCGTGGTGGAGGAGCTGTGCGGATGCTGGGCGCGGAGGCGTCCGACGACGCGCGCCCGCCGCCACGCCGAGGAGCTGCTGGCGGCGGCGTGAGCGGCGGGCGTCGCCGCCGCAGGCGCGCCGGTAGACTCGACTTCCCAGAGCTTGATGCACGACTTTCCATCGTCCCAACGCCGCCCGAGACCCGCTTCATCTTCGTCACCGGCGGCGTCGTCTCCGCGCTCGGCAAGGGCATCGCCGCCGCGTCGATCGGCCAGCTGCTGGTCTCGCGCGGCCTCTCGGTGACGATCCAGAAGTTCGACCCGTACATCAACGTCGACCCGGGCACGATGAGCCCGTTCCAGCACGGCGAGGTGTTCGTCACCGAGGACGGCGCCGAGACCGACCTCGACCTCGGCCACTACGAGCGCTTCACCGACGTCAACGCCACGCGCGCCTCGAACGCGACCGCCGGCGCGATCTACGACTCGGTCATCCGGCGCGAGCGCCGCGGCGACTACCTCGGCGGCACCGTCCAGGTGATCCCGCACATCACCGACGAGATCAAGAACCGCATCCGGCTGGTGGCCGAGTCCGCCGACGTGGACATCGTGATCACCGAGATCGGCGGCACGGTCGGCGACATCGAGTCGCTGCCGTTCCTCGAGGCGCTGCGCCAGTTCCACTTCGAGGCGGGCCGCGAGCGCTGCATGTTCGTGCACCTCACGCTGGTGCCGTTCCTCGGCCACGCCGGCGAGCTGAAGACCAAGCCGACCCAGCACTCCGTGCAGGAGCTGCGCCGCATCGGCATCCAGCCCGACATGGTCATGTGCCGCTCCGAGGAGCCGCTGTCGCAGCGACATCCGCGAGAAGATCGCGCTGTTCGCGAACCTGCCGGTGTCGTCGGTGATCTCCGCGCGCGACGTCGACTCGATCTACAGGGTGCCGCTCTAGTTCCGCGCCGAGGGCGTCGACGACCAGGTGCTCGACGCACTTCGGCATCGAGGCGCCCGAGCCCGACCTCGGCCGCTGGGAGGAGCTCGTCGAGCGCGATCGACGAGGCGACCCAGCCGGTGCGGATCGGCGCTGGTCGGCAAGTACACCCAGCTCGAGGACGCCTACCTGTCGGTGATCGAGGCGCTCAACCACGCCGGCGCCCACCACGGCGGCAAGGTCGAGGTGCGCTGGGTCGACTCCGAGCGGCTCACCGACGAGGAGGCCGAGCGCGAGCTCGCCGCCTGCGACGGCATCCTCATCCCCGGCGGCTTCGGCGTGCGCGGCATCGAGGGCAAGATCCGGGCCGCGCGCTACGCGCGCGAGCACGACGTGCCGTACCTCGGCATCTGCCTCGGCATGCAGATCGCGGTGGCCGAGTTCGCCCGCCACGTCTGCGGCATGGACGGCGCCAACTCGACCGAGTTCGACCCCGAGACGCCGTATCCCGGTGATCGACCTCCTGCCCGAGCAGAAGGAGGTGCGCGACATGGGCGGCACGATGCGCCTGGGCGCCGACCCGGTGAAGCTCCACGACGGCACCCGCGCCCGCGAGATCTACGGCGAGGCCGTCATCTACGAGCGCCACCGCCACCGCTACGAGGTCAACAACCACCTGCGCAAGCGCCTCGAGCACGCCGGCCTGGTCTTCTCGGGCACCTCGCCCGACGACCGGCTCGTCGAGGTCGTCGAGCTGCCCGACCACCCGTTCTTCGTCGCCTCGCAGTTCCACCCCGAGTTCAAGTCGCGCCCGCTGCGCCCGCAGCCGCTGTTCCGCGAGTTCGTCGGCGCCGCGCTGGCCCGCGCCACCGGCCGCGCGCCCGAGGTCGAGCCCGACGTCGCACGCCGAGTCCCCCGCCTAGCCGTGCGACGCCACCGGCTCGCCGAGCGCTCCGAGCCGATGCGCGCTCGTAGCCTGCGATGCGCGCCACCGACCCGCCGCCAGCCTGCCGAGCGCACGCAGCTGCTCGGCGACTTCGTGCGGCTCTGCGAGATCGAGAGCCCGTCGCGCCGCGAGCGCGCGATCGCCGACGCGCTGACGCGCCGACCTGCGCGCGCTCGGGCTCGAGGTCGAGGAGGACGACAGCGGCGCCGAGACCGGCTCGGACGCCGGCAACCTGCTCGCGCGCATCCCCGGGCCGGAGGGCGCGCGCACGATCCTGCTCTGCGCGCACCTGGACACCGTGCCGCTCGACGCGCCGGTCGAGGTGGTGCGCGAGGACGACGCGTTCTCGCAACCGCAACGCGGCGATCCTCGGCGCCGACAACAAGGCCGCGGTGGCGACGTGATGGCCGCGGCGCGGCGGCTGGTCGCGGAGGGCTCGCCCGGTCGGCGTCGAGCTGCTGTTCACCACCTGCGAGGAGCTGGCGCTCGCCGGCGCCAAGGCGTTCGACGCCGGCCGGCTGCGCGCGCGAGTTCGGCTTCGTGTTCGACCACGCCTCGCCGATCGGCGAGCTGATCGTGGCCGCGCCGACCTACTACCGGCTCGAGGCGCGCTTCCACGGCGCCGCCGCCCACGCGGGCATCCGCCCCGAGGACGGGCGCAACGCGATCGTCGCCGCGGCCGCGCGCTGGCGGCGATGCCGCTCGGCCGCCTCGACGACGAGACCACCGCCAACGTCGGCCGCATCGAGGGCGGCACCGCCGCCAACGTGGTGCGCCGAGCGCTGCCTGGTCGAGCTCGAGGCGCGCAGCCTCGACGACGACGCGCGCCGGCGAGCTGGTCGGCGAGCTGGTCGACGCGCTCGCCGAGGCCGCCAGCGACGCCGAGTGCGACGTCGAGACCTCGGTCGAGCGGCTGTTCCGCGGCTACCGGCTGCCGCGCACCGCGCCGCCCGTGCGAGGTCGCCGAGCGGCGCGCTCGAGGCTGCGGCATCGAGCCGGTGCCGATCGCCACCGGCGGCGGCAGCGACGCCAACGCCTTCATCGCCGGCGGGCTGCCGGTGCGTCAACGTCGCCAACGGCACCGAGCGCAACCACCAGCCCGACGAGTCGGTCACCGTCGACGCGCTGGAGACGATGCTCGACGTGACGCTCGCGCTGGTCGCCGCGAGCGCCGGGTAGGGGCACGCGATGGCGTTCGAGCGCATCGACAGCGGGACGAGCTGGCAGGGGCAGGATCGCCACCGTCCGCAGTCGACACGCTTCCGCTACGACGACGGCGAGGAGGCCGAGCGCGAGATCGTCGCCCACCCGGGCGCGGTCGGCGATCGTCGCCCACGACGGCGAGCGGCTCTACCTCGTGCGCCAGCCGCGCGAGGCCGGTCGGCGAGCAGGCGCTGCTGGAGCTGCCGGCCGGCAAGCTCGACGAGGAGGGCGAGGACCCGCTGGCGACCGCCAAGCGCGAGCTGGCCGAGGAGATCGGCAAGGGCGCCCGCGAGCTGGAAGTCGCTGACGAGCTTCTACACCTCGCCCGGCTTCGCCGACGAGGAGTGCCACCTCTTCCTCGCCACCGACCTCTACGACGAGCGGGCCGAGACCGACGAGGAGGAGCGGATCGAGATCGTCGAGGTCCCGCTCGAGCGAGCTCGACGAGACGATCGCGCGAGTGCCGCGACGCGAAGACGCTCGTCGGTCTGCTCTGGCTGCGGGCGTTCGAGCTCGCCTGACGCTCACGTTGCAGCGTCAAGGACTGCGCCCCGCGTGGGCGAACCCGATGGGGGCATGGCCACGATCGAACAGCCGCTGGCGTCGCGCCGCTTCGAGCACCTCGTGCTCGACTTCCTCGCCTACCTCGAGTTCGAGCGCGGGCTGTCGCGCAACACGCTCGAGGCCTACCGCTCCGACCTGCTCCAGTTCGGCCGCTTCCTCGACGCGCGCGGCCTGTCGGCGGTCGACGCGCAGGCCGCGGACGTCTCCGACTTCCTCGCCGACCTGGCGGCGGGACGGCTGACGGGCGCGCTCGGTGGCCGAGCCCGGCGCCCGGCCGGCCTCGCCCGCGACGGTCCACCGCAAGGCGGCCTGCCTGCGCTCCTTCTACCGCCACCTGCGCCGCGAGGGCGTGCGCGACTCCGACCCGACCGCCACGCTCAGCGCCCCGCGGCGCAGCCGCAAGCTGCCGCAGGTGCTCACGCGCGGCGAGGTCGACAAGCTGCTCGCCCAGCCGCGCGGCACCGAGCCGACCGCGCTGCGCGACCGCGCGCTGCTGGAGCTGATGTACGCCTGCGGGCTGCGCGCCTCGGAGGCGATCGGCCTCGAGGTGCGCGACGTCGACCTCGAGGAGCGCGTGCTGCGCGCGCGCGGCAAGGGCTCGAAGGAGCGCCTGGTGCCGGTCGGCGGCGCCGCCCTGCGCGCGCTCGAGCAGCTACCTGGAGCGGGGCCGCCCGGCGCTCGTCAAGGACACGCCCGAGTCCGCACCTGTTCGTCAACTTCCGCGGCGGCGCGCTCACCCGCCAGGGCCTCTACAAGATCGTCCGCCGCCACGCCACCAGCGCCGGCCTCGCCGACCGCATGAGCCCGCACACGCTGCGCCACACCTTCGCCACCCACCTGCTCGCCGGCGGCTGCGACCTGCGCTCGGTGCAGGAGATGCTCGGCCACGCCGACGTCGCCACGACCCAGCTCTACACGCACCTCTCGAGCGAGCGGCTCAAGGACGTCTACTTCCGCGCGCCACCCGCGCGCGACCGCCGGCTAGCCTGCTAGGCCCGCGTGCCCGAGCTGCCCGAGGTCGAGACGATCCGCCGCCAGCTGGCGCCTGCGCTGGAGGGCCGCACGCTGGTCGAGCTCGAGGTGCTCGACCCGCGCTGGTGCGAGCCGGCCCCGCCCGCGGCGCTCGCCGACGCCGTCCGCGGCCGCGAGATCGAGCGTCTCGGCCGCCGCGGCAAGTACCTGATCGTCAGCCTCGCCGACGAGGTCCACCTGGTCATGCACCTGCGCATGACCGGCAACCTGCTGCTCGTCGAGGCGGCCGACGACGACCCCGCGCGACCGCACCTGCGTGCCCGCTTCGGCCTCGACGACGGCAAGCGCCTGCTGTTCGTCGACGTGCGCCGCTTCGGCACCGGGATCGTGCTGCTCGGCGACGACGCGCTCGAGGACTACTTCTCCGCCCGGCTCGGCGTCGAGCCGCTGTCGCCCGACTTCACCGCCGAGGCCCTGCGCGCCGCCGCCCGCGGCCGCCGCGCGCCGGTCAAGGCGTTCCTGCTCAGCCAGGAGCGGATCGCCGGCGTCGGCAACATCTACGCGGACGAGGCGCTCTACCGGGCCCGCATCCACCCGCTGCGCCCGGTCGGCACGCTCAGGCGCCCGCAGCTCGAGGCGCTGCGCGACGCGGTCGTGGCGTCGCTCGAGGCCGGCATCGACGCCAAGGGCGCGACGATCGACGACTTCCGCCACGCCGACGGCGCCCGCGGCAGCTTCCAGGACCGCTTCCTCGTGCACCGGCGCGAGGGCGAGCCCTGCCCGCGCTGCGGCAGCGCGATCGTCAAGCTGCGCGCCGCCGGGCGCGGCACCTACGTCTGCCGCCGCTGCCAGCCGCCGCCGCGCGCGCGCGCTCAGGCGGCGAGCGAGGGCGTCGAGCGAGCCGTTGCGGTCGGCCTCGAGCAGCTCGCGAAAGCCCCCGATCGAGCGCTCGCCGATCAGGATCTGGGGGAAGGTCATCTGGCCCGGTGAGGGCCACGAGCGCGGCGCGACCTTCGGGATCCTTGGCCAGGTTGACCTCCACGTACTCGACGCCGCGCGCCTGCAGCAGCGCCTTCGCCTGGCGGCAGAAGCCGCACGGCTCGGTGGTGTAGAGGGTGATCGCGGTGACGTCCGACATCCGCTTCAAAGTCTAGGCGTGCCCGGTACCTTCAAGACCGAGGCAGTCGTGCTGCGTTCGATCCGCTACGGCGAGGCCGATCGCGTGCTGCACCTCTACACGCCGATCGCGGCCGCGTGGGGGCGGTGGCCAAGGGCGTGCGGCGGGTGCGCTCGCGCCTCGGCGGCCGGCTCGAGCCGCTCGCGCGCGTGCGGCTGGTGCTGCACGAGGGGCGCGGCGAGCTCTGCACGGTCAGCCAGGCCGACACCGTGCACGCCCACGCGGCGCTGCGCGAGCAGCGGCTGCTCGCTCGAGCGCGCGGTGCAGGCCTGCGAGGCGGTGCTGCGGCTGCTCGACTCGGCCGAGCCGAACCGCCCGCCTACAACCTGCTCTGCAACGAGCTCGCGCTGCTCGACGAGCGGCCCGACGCCGCCACCCGCGCGCACGCGCTGGCGTTCCGGCATCAAGCTGCTGCTGGCGGCCGGCTTCGCGCCCGAGCTGGCCTCGTGCGCGTCCTGCGGCGACGCCGAGCACGTCGGCGGCTTCTCGCCGAGCGCCGGCGGGGTGGTCTGTCCCGGCTGCGAGGCGGGCTCGTTCCCGCTCGGCGAGGAGGCCCACCGCTTCCTCGTCGAGGCGCTCGCCCGGCCGCTGGCCGAGGCGCCGACGGCGCCCGCGCCGGCGCTCGCGCCAGGCCGACCGGGCGCTCGCGGAGACGCTGGAGCACCACGCGCACGTGCGTCTGCGGCGCGTGGCCGCCTGACGCGTAGCATCCACGCATGCCGAAGCTGGTCTACGCCTTCGCCGAGGGCTCGCGCGACATGCGCGAGCTGCTGGGCGGCAAGGGCGCGAACGTGGCGGAGATGACGCGCGTGCTCGGCGCCGAGCGCGTACCCGCCGGCTTCACGATCACCACCGAGGCCTGCGTCGCCTACATGGCCGGCGACCGCGCGTTCCCCGACGGGCTGGAGGAGCAGGTCGACGCGGCGCTGGCCGCGCTCGAGCAGCAGGCCGGCAAGCGCCTCGGCGACCCCGACGATCCGCTGCTCGTCTCCGTCCGCTCGGGCGCGCGCGAGTCGATGCCGGGCATGCTCGACACCGTGCTCAACCTCGGCCTGCAACGCCGAGTCGGTCGAGGGCCTCGCGCGCGCGACCGGCAACGAGCGCTTCGCCTGGGACTCCTACCGCCGCTTCGCGCAGATGTTCGGCAACGTCTGCCGCGGCATCCCCGGCGAGCGCTACGAGGAGCTGATCGCCGAGCGCAAGCGGACGGCCGGCGTCGAGCAGGACGTCGCAGCTCGACGTCGAGGACCTGCGCGCGCTGACGCGGGACTTCCGCGAGCTCTTTCGCGAGCAGACCGGCGAGGAGTTCCCCGACGAGCCGCGCGAGCAGCTGCGGCAGGCGATCCGTGCGGTCTTCGACAGCTGGGTCGGCGAGCGTGCGGTCGCCTACCGGCGCATCAACCGCATCCCCGACGACTGGGGCACCGCGGTCAACGTGCAGCAGATGGTGTTCGGCAACAAGGGCGACGGCTCGTGCTCGGGCGTCGCCTTCTCGCGCGACGAGATCACCGGCGCGCCCGAGCCGAGCGGCGACTTCCTGCCCAACGCCCAGGGCGAGGACGTCGTCTCCGGCGTCCGCACGCCGCGCGACATCAGCCGAGCTGGCCGAGACCATGCCGGCGGCCCACGCCGAGCTGATGGAGATCCTGCGCACGCTCGAGCGCCACTACGGGGACATGCAGGACACCGAGTTCACCGTCGAGGAGGGGCGCCTGTACATGCTCCAGACGCGCAGCGCCAAGCGCCCGGCGCAGGCGGCGGTGCGCTTCGCGGTCGACGCCGTCGACGGAGGGCCTGCTGACGCGCGAGCAGGCGCTGCTGACCATCGACCCCGCCGCGCTCGACGCGCTGCTGCATCCCACGATCGCCCGCGACGCCGACTTCGAGGTGCTCGCCCGCGGCGTCAGCGCCTCGCCGGGCGCCGCCAAGGGCGCGATCGTCTTCACCGCCCCCGACGCGGTCGCGGCCGCCGAGCAGGGCCGCGACGTGATCCTGGTGCGCCCGTTCACCGAGGCCGACGACGTCGCCGGCTTCCACGCCGCGCGCGGCGTGCTCACCTCCGAGGGCGGCAAGGCCAGCCACGCCGCGCTCGTCGCCCGCGGCATGGGCAAGCCATGCGTCTCCGGCGCGTCGGCGCTCGAGATCGACCTGCGGCGCGCGCACGCTGCGCGTGAACGGCACGAGCCTCGCCGAGGGCGACCTGATCGTGATCGACGGCAGCGCCGGTCTCGTCACCGTCGACGACGTGCCGCTCGCCGAGCCGGAGATGGGCGACCAGTTCCGCACGGTGCTGGCCTGGGCGGACGAGCTGCGCACGCTCGGCGTGCGCGCCAACGCCGACACGCCCGAGGACGCCGCCAAGGCGCGCGCGTTCGGCGCCGGGGGCATCGGCCTCTGCCGCACCGAGCACATGTTCATGGCCGCCGACCGCCAGCCGAAGATGCGCGCGATGGTGATGGCCTCGACCGAGGAGGAGCGCCGCGCGGCGCTGGCCGAGCTGCTGCCGCTGCAGCAGGGGGACTTCGAGGGGCTGTTCGAGGAGATGCGCGGCCTGCCGATCACGATCCGGCTGCTCGACCCGCCGCTGCACGAGTTCATGCCCTCCGCCGAGGAGGTCGCCCAGGAAGCCGAGCGGGCGCGCAACGAGCAGCGCGACGACCTCGCCGAGCTCGAGCACACGCTCGACCGCGTGCACGCGCTGGCCGAGACCAACCCGATGCTCGGCACGCGCGGCGTGCGCCTCGGCATCCTGCACCCGGAGATCTACGAGATGCAGGCGCGGGCGATCGTGCGCGCGGCGCTGGCGGTGCCCGAGGCGCCGCAGCTCGAGATCATGATCCCGCTGGTCGCCTACGAGACCGAGCTGGAGCTGATGCGCGAGCTGGTCGAGCGGGTGGCGGCCGAGGAGGGCGCCGAGGGGCGGCTGACGCTCTCGATCGGCACGATGATCGAGCTTCCGCGCGCCTGCTTCGTCGCCGACAGAATCGCCGCCGCAGGCCGACTTCTTCTCCTTCGGCACCAACGACCTGACCCAGACCGCGCTCGGCTTCTCGCGCGACGACGTCGAGGGCAGCTTCCTCAATCGCTACGTCGAGCTCGAGATCGTCGACCGCAGCCCGTTCGAGACGATCGACAAGCCCGGCGTCGGCTGGCTGGTGCGGCTCGCCGCATGGGTCGGGCGCGAGCAGGACCCGGATCTGAAGCTCGGCGTCTGTGGCGAGCACGGCGGCGACCCGGACTCGATCCACTTCTTCCAGCTGGCCGGGCTCGACTACGTCAGCTGCTCGCCCTACCGCGTGCCGATCGCCCGCGTCGCCGCCGCCCAGGCGGCGCTCGAGGCCGCCGGCGACTAGGGGGAGGGCTCGCCGCGCAGCCGGCGATCCCAGCGCGCCCGCTCGTCGTCGTCCATCGCGAACGGGATCAGCATCGCCAGCAGCGCGTCGGCGACGTCCTCGTCGCGGCCGCTGGCGATGCGGTGCAGGCCGAGGCCGTCGAGCAGGGCCACGAACAGGCGCGCGCCCTCGGCCGGACGCGGCGAGCCGGCGGCGCGCAGGGCCGCCTCCGCCGCTTCGGCGTAGAGGTCGAGGGCCTGGCGGGCGACCTCGCGCAGACCGGGTCGGCGCGCGGCCTCGAGATACAGCTCGAACTGGCCGATCTCCGCCGGCAGGCCGTCGTCCTGGAACTTGCGCAGCTCGGCGAGCAGCAGGCGGGCGATGTCGGCAGGGGCGAGCTGCTCGTCCTCCAGCCGCGCCGAGAGCGCGGTCAGGCGCTCGGCCTCCTCGCGCACGAACAGCAGCAGCGCCTCGTCGAGCAGCTCGTCGAGCGACTCGAAGTAGTAGGTCGTGGCGGCCACCGGCACGTCCGCGCGCTCGGCGACGGCGCGGTGGGTGGTCGCCGAGACGCCCCGCTCGGCGATCACTTCCAGGGCCGCCGTCAGGATCGCCTGGCGACGCAGTTCGCCGCGTGCCTGGCGGGTGCGCTCGGCAGCGGTCACGGGCGGATCGTAGCCTGCGACAATCGGCACGCATGGCCCGCCCCGCCGCAACCACTCGGGCGAGCTTCCGCGAGCGCACGGAGGAGCTCGAGGAGGAGCGCCTGTCGCCACTCGCAGCCCGCTCCTACCCGGCGCGGCGCGAGCAGGCCGAGCCCGACTCCGACCATCGCACCCCGTTCCAGCGCGATCGGGACCGGATCGTCCACTCGAAGGCCTTCCGCCGGCTCAAGCACAAGACCCAGGTCTTCATCGCGCCGGAGGGCGACCACTACCGCACGCGCCTCACGCACACGCTCGAGGCCTGCGGCATCGCGCGCAACGTCGCGCGGGCGCTGCGGCTCAACGAGGACCTGACCGAGGCGATCGGGCTCGGGCACGACCTCGGCCACGCCCCCTTCGGCCACATCGGCGAGGCGGTGCTCGACGACTGCGTGCGCGAGCGCTACGGCGGCGGCTTTCGCCACAACGAGCACTCGTTGCGGGTCGTCGAGCGGATCGAGCGGCTGAACCTGACCGAGCCGGTGCGCGACGGCATCCTGCGCCACACGGGCCCCGAGCGACCGGCGACGCTGGAGGGCCGGGTCGTGCGCGTGGTCGACCGCATCGCCTACATCAACCACGACATCGACGACGCCGTCCGCGCGGGGGTGCTCGCCTTCGAGGACCTGCCGCGGGCGGAGGTCGAGCTGCTCGGGACGACCGGCTCGGAGCGCATCGAGACGCTCGTGGTCGACCTGCTCGACCGCTCGGAGGCTGCCGGCGACATCGTCCAGGGCGACGAGGTCGGCGGTGCGATGCTGCGCCTGCGCGAGTTCATGTTCGAGCGCGTCTACCTCGCCGCCGACGCGCAGCGCGAGCGGCCGCGCATCGAGCGTCTGCTGCGCACCCTGTTCGACCACTACGCTGCCGAGCCGCCACCCGCGGCGGTCGAGGGAGCCTCCGAACGCGAGCGCGTGGTGGATTGGCTCGCCGGCATGACCGACCGCTACGCGATCCGCAGCTTCGAAGAGCTGGCGCTGCCGCAGGGGTTCTAGCCGCCGATGGCGCTCTACACCCGCGACTCGATCGAGCGGTTGCGCGAGGCGGTCGACATGGTCGAGCTGGTCAGCAGCAAGACCGACCTGCGTCGGGTCGGCACGCGCTGGCAGGGCCTGTGCCCGTTCCACGACGAGCGCTCGCCGTCGTTCAACGTCAACGCCGAGGAGAAGCTCTACATCTGCTTCGGCTGCGAGGCCAAGGGGGACTCGATCCGCTTCGTCGAGGAGACCGAGGGGCTCGACTTCCGCGAGGCGGTCGACGTGCTGGCCGAGCGCTTCAACGTCGAGCTGCAGCTCGAGGACGAGGATCCGCGAGCCGAGGAGCGCCGGCGCCGGCGCGAGCGGCTGTTGAAGCTGCTCGACCGCACCGCGCGCTTCTACGCCGCCTACCTCTGGGAGGCCCAGGAGGCGGGCAAGGCACGCGAGTACCTCGCCGGCCGGGGCCTGTCCGAGCAGACGCTGCGCGACTTTCGCGTCGGCTACGCGCCGAGCGCCTGGGACAAGGTCACCGTCAAGGCGCGCGAGCTCGGCTTCAAGCCCGAGGAGCTGACGGCGGCCGGCGTCGCGATGACCTCGCGCAAGGACAGGGACGGGCTCTACGACCGCTTCCGGGGCCGGATCATGTTCCCGCTCGCCGACGCTCGCGGTCGCGTGCTCGGCTTCGGCGCGCGCGCGATGGGGGAGGGCAGGGGCCCGAAGTACCTCAACACGTCCGAGAACGAGCTCTACCACAAGGGTCGTCAGCTGTTCGGGATCGATCTGGCGCGGGGGCCGGCTGCGAAGAGCGGTCGGATCGTGGTCGTCGAGGGATATACGGACGTGCTCGCCCTGCATCAGGCCGGGATCCCCGAGGCCGTGGCGATCATGGGCACGGCGCTGACCCAGGAGCAGCTCGCCGAGCTCGGCCGAGCCGCCTCGCTGGTCGTGCTGGCGCTCGACGCGGACCGCTCGGGCCAGGAGGCGATGCTGCGCGCGGTGCGGGCGGCGCGCGAGAAGCAGCTCGAGCTGCAGGTCGTCGAGCTGCCCGAAGAGGGTGGCGATCCGGCGGACCTGATCGCCAGCGAGGGGGCCGAGGCCTTCGAGCAGCGGCTGGGCGATGCAATCGAGGTGGAGCGGTTTCAGCTGCGTCGGGTAGTTGCCGATGCAGACCTCGACTCGCCGACCGGCACCGACCGGGCGATCGAGGAGGCAAGGGCACTGATCGCGACGACTCCAGACCGTTCCGTCCTACGAGACTCGTTGATCCGCGAAGGCGCGGATCGCTTCGGCGTGCCCGAGAACTACCTCGTCCCCGGACCCGACGATCGGCCGCGCCGTGCGCCGCGAGACGCCGGCCCGAACCGAT
This sequence comes from uncultured Thermoleophilaceae bacterium, assembly GCA_963846505.1. Lineage (GTDB taxonomy): Bacteria > Actinomycetota > Thermoleophilia > Solirubrobacterales > Thermoleophilaceae > JACVRW01. The sequence goes on from CAWJWD010000007.1 coordinate 532,374, forward strand.
CGCCGGCGGGCGCCGGTCCGGCGAGCGATCCCGGCCCGCAGCTGCTCGACGGCGACCCGGGGCCCGAATGGTCCCCAGCTCGAGCAAGCGCACGCCCTGCGGGGAAGGACGCGGCTGCAGGATCTCCCACGGCTGCCTCGCTGCGGCCGGAGCGACGCATTCATCGCTGCTTGCCTGGCCAGCGGCGATCTCGGTCGCGGCTTAGCTCGGGCAAGCTCGGCGCCGGACACCTGTCCTCCGATCGGCGCAGTCCGTGCGCTGGCATATCTCGCTCGCGAACTTCGAAGATCCCCTGGCTGCGCTGCCCGAGGACGATCCAGCGCTCGGGGGATTCGTCGGCGGCGTTGCTCGCCGAGGCCGAGGAGCGCGGTCCAGCGACGGAGGCCGAGCTGCAGCATCAGCTTCCTCGCCCTCGAGCTGCGGCGCGTCGAAGCGCGAAGCCGCGCGTGCGGCCGAGCAAGGCGATCTCGAGCGCCAGCGCGAGTTGGCCACCGCTTGGGCGGCAGTCATGGGCGAGCTAAAGTCCGTGAGCAGTCAAACGGCATGAACGAACGCGCCTTCGAGACCGACGACGAGTCCGACGAGCTGACGGGCGCCGCGCCGGGGGTCGACGAGGCGGGCAGCGAGCCCGCTGACCTCTACGACGAGGGCGGCGTCGTCACCGCGGGACTCCCCGTGGCCCCGCCCGAGCAGGGGGCCGAGGACGCCGTGCGGCTGTACCTGCGCTCGATCGGCCGCGTGCCGCTTGCTCACGCGCGAGGACGAGGTGCGGCTGGCCAAGCGCATCGAGCAGAACGACATGGCGGCCAAGAACGCCCTGATCGAGGCCAACCTGCGCCTGGTCGTCTCGATCGCCAAGCGCTACACCGGCCGCGGCCTGACGCTGCTCGACCTGATCCAGGAGGGCAACCTCGGCCTGATCCGCGCGGTCGAGAAGTTCGACTGGCGGCGCGGCTTCAAGTTCTCGACCTACGCGACCTGGTGGATTCGCCAGGCGATCACGCGCGCGCTCGCCGACCAGTCGCGCACGATCCGCATCCCCGTGCACATGGTCGAGCGCATGAACCGCGTCTCGCGCGCTCGCCGGGCCTTCATGCAGAAGCACAACCGCGAGCCGACGCCGGCGGAGATCGGCGAGCTGGTCGAGATGACCGCGGAGAAGGTCGAGGAGATCCTCAAGCTCGGCCAGGAGCCGGTCTCGCTGGAGGCGCCGGTCGGGGGCGAGGAGGGCGACGCCTCGCTGGGCGACTTCATCGAGGACGAGGCGATCGACCGGCCGCTCGAGATCGTCGCCAACCGCATCCGCGACGCGGACCTGACCCGCGTGCTCGACTCGCTGCAGTGGCGCGAGCGACGTGTGATCGAGCTGCGCTACGGCTTGGGGGACAAGGGTCCGTTGACGCTGGAGGAGATCGGGCGCGAGGTCGGCGTCACGCGCGAGCGCGTGCGCCAGATCGAGTCCAAGACGCTTGCGATGCTCAAGGCATCCGGCGGAGCCGGCCGTCTGGCCGGGACCGCCGACGAGGCCTGAGCGACTATCGTGCAGTGCTGGCCGTTCCGGGGTAGCTCAATTGGCAGAGCATTCGGCTGTTAACCGAAGGGTTGTGGGTTCGAGTCCCACCCCCGGAGCCTCTTTCTCCTCCTAGCGCAGCGTCGCCGCCGGTCGCCGCCGCTCCGCGAGCTCCTCGACGGCGTCGGCGGCTGTGACGGCGCCGTCGTGGGTCTCGGCCCAGCGCTGCACCTCGGCCGCCCGGCGCGGCGTAGCCGGGATCGCCGAGCAGTCGGCGCAGGGCCAGCCGCACGCCGCTGGGCGTCTGGAAGCGGCGTGGCAGCGAGACGCCGAGGCCGGACCAGCGCACCCGCGCCGAGTTCTCGGCCATGTCGCCGGCGAACGGCACCGCCACGACCGGCACGCCGCAGCTCAGCGCCCGCGCCAGCGTGCCGTGGCCGGCATGGCAGATCACCGCGGCGCAGCGCGGCATCGTGCGGGCGTAGGAGACCCAGTCGACGATGCGCGCGTTCGGCGGTTCGGGCAGCGGCTCGGGCGGCTGGCGACGGTTGATCGTGGCGAGCACGCGCACCGGCTGGTCGGCCAGCCCCTCGAGCGCGGCGCGCAGCAGCGTCTGGTCGGGATCCTGCGAGGTGCTGGGGGCGACGAGCACGAGCGGGTCGTCGCCCGGGGGCAGCTCGACGTCGCCGAAGGGCTGCTCCCACAGCAGCGGCCCGGTCACCCGCATCCCCGGCAGCGACTCCGCGCGCGGGTACTCGAGCTGCGGCAGCGTCGCGACCAGCGCGAGCTCGCGCGAGATGCCGCCGTGCACGTAGTCGAGCGGCGGCAGGCCGACCCGCTTGCGGGTCTCGTTGAGCTCGTCGCGCCCCTGACGCTCGCCGGCCATCGTCAGCGGCCGCGTCACGCGCCAGATCCGCGCGCCGAGGCGCGTGCGGGGGTAGACGCCGCCGACCGCGTAGGTGGGGAAGTCCGGCTCGCCGACGGGCAGCACGTGGGGCACGAGCGTCACCCAGGGTCGCTGCTCGAGCTGGGCGGCCAGGGCGCCGGCGGCCGTCAGGATGTCGACGATCACCGCATCCGCGTCGAGTTCGCGGATCAGCTCGCGCGTGACGGCCGAGGCGCGCACGGCCGCCTCGTAGGGCTTCAGCGGCCGCTCGCGCGTGGGGAAGACCTGGTACTCCGGCGCGGCGGCGAAGCGCATGCCCTCGCGCTCGACCGCCTCCTGCCAGCGGCTCCACGTCTCCAGTACGACCTCGTGCCCGCGTGCGGCCAACTCGCGACCGAGGGCGATCGCCGGGAACGCGTGCCCAGGGTCGCCGAAGGCCGAGAGCAGGTAGCGGCGGGTGCTCAGAGCAGCTCCGGCAGCTCGCGGACCAGCCGGCTGCGCTCCTCGGCCTCGAAGGCGATCGGCGTGATGTTCAGCGTGCCCACGCCGGCCTCGCGGTAGACCGCCAGCCGCTCCTTGATGTGCTCGCGCGGCCCGGCGAGCGTGGTGATGTCGATCAGCTCCGCCGGCAGTGCCGCGGCGGCCTCCTCCTTCTTGCCCTCGAGGTAGAGGTCCTGGACCTCCTTGGCCGCCTCCTCGAAGCCGTAGCGCGTCACGAGCGCGTTGTAGAAGTTCTGCTTGCGCGAGCCCATGCCCCCGACGTAGAGCGCCAGGAACGGGCGCATCATGTCGCGGGCGCGGTCGATGTCGTCGTCGATGCGCACCTGCACGCTCGGCGCGATGTCGAAGTCGTCGAGCGAGCGGCCGGAGCGGGCGGCGCCCTCCTCGAGCAGGCCGCGCGCCTCGCTGACGTGCTCGGGACTGAAGAACAGCGGCAGCCAGCCGTCGGCGATCTCGCCGACCAGCTGGGTGTTCTTGGGGCCGATCGCGGCGACGTAGATCGGGATCCGCTCCTGCACCGGGGCGATCGTCAGCTTCAGCGGCTTGCCGGGGCCGTCGGGCAGCGGCAGCTCGTAGGTCTCGCCGTGGTACTCGAGTCGCTCGCGCTCGAGCGCCTTGCGCACGATCGCCACGTAGTCGCGCGTGCGGGCGAGCTGCTTGGCGAAGCGTTGGCCGTGCCAGCCCTCGGCGACCTGCGGTCCGGAGGAGCCGATGCCGAGCATCATGCGCCCGTTCGAGAGCTGGTCGAGCGTGGCGGCGGTCATGGCCGTCATCGCGGGCGAGCGCGCCGGCATCTGGAAGATCGCCGAGCCGATCTTGATGCGCTCGGTCTGCGCGGCGATCCAGGCCAGCACGGTGGCGGCGTCGGAGCCGTAGGCCTCGGCGGCCCAGACGGAGTCGTAGCCCGCGGCCTCCGCCTCGCGCACGCCGGCGATCTGCTGTTCGGCCGTCAGCCCCAGACCCCAATACCCGATGCTCAGTCCCAACCGCATGCAAGTCTCCTTTCGCCCGTCCGCGAGTCCCCGGTGCCGTGGCATCCTACGGACCCGATGAGGACCCGACGCCGGCCGGCTCGCGACCTGCGGGTCGCCATCGACTGCCTGCCGCTCCAGACCCGCAAGGCGATGCTGGGCGGGATCGAGGCCAATCGCATCATCGTCGGCGCCTACGTCGACCGCAGCGGGGGCGTCTGCCCGATGCTCGCCGCCCACCGCAACGGCGGTCGCACGAGCCTCGCCAGCTTCGCCCACGCCTGGGACCGCTACACCCGCGCACGCAAGGCGCGAGCGGCCACCGAGCGCGAGCTGAACACGCTGCGCACGATGCTCGAGGCGAGCATCGCGCTCGACGAGCTGCCGCGCCTGTCCGACGTCCCGCGTCCGCGCCAAGCGACCTGCTCCGGACACCGGCGAGCGCTCCCGCGTCGCCGAACTGGGCGGCCGCGAGGGCTGGGCCTGGCTACGACCGTTCCGGCGCCTCGACGAGTACGAGCGCGCGCTGGCGGAGCTCGAGCGCGCCGAGCGCGAGGCGCGCGAGCTGATCTCGACGGCCTAGGGGATCGTGTCGCCGCGCCGGAGGAACTGGATCTCCGGCACGACGCACGCAGGGGAGGTGTGCAGCAGGAAGGTCACGGCCTGGGCGATGTCCTCGGGCGCGATCATCTCCTCGCGCGGGATCTGGCCCTGGATCCAGTCGCTCATCGGCGTGTCGACGAAGCCGGGGCAGAGCGCCGTCACCTGGATGCCGTCGCCCTGGTGCTCCTTGTGCAGCGCGCCGCTGAGGCCGACCACCGCGTGCTTGGTCGCGGAGTAGATGCCGAGGAAGCCCTGCGGGTACTTGCCCGCGATCGAGGCGGTGTTGACGATCAGCGCCTTGCCGTGCTCGGCGCCCGCCTCCTTCAGCAGCGGCAGGCATTCGCGCGTGAGCAGCACGATCGAGCGCACGTTGACGGCCAGCTGCATGTCGAGGAACTTCGTCTGCGTCTCCCCGATCGCCGCGCCGATGCCGACGCCGGCGTTGTTGGCGAGCACGTCGAGGCGGCCGTAGCGCTCGCGGTGGGCCTCGGCGAGCCCTTGGAGCGCCGCTTCGTCGGCGACGTTGGCCGGCACCGACAGCACCTCGAATCCCTCGTCGCGCAGGCGCTGGGCGGCGTCCTCGAGCTTCTCGGGACGACGCGCGGACAACGTCAGGGCGTAGCCCTCGGCGCCGAGGGCTCGCGCGATCGCGAGCCCGATGCCGCTCGAGCCGCCGGTGATCAGTGCCGCGCGCTCCACCATGGGGTCGGGGACTCTATTGGAAGGAACGGTTAAGGAAGCTTCATGAGCCGGCCCGGGATCCCTACGCTTCGCTGCCCGTGTCTGCCGGCAGAGTCCTGATCGCGGCGCTGGTCGCCGCCTGTGCGCTGATCGCTGCCGGCTGTGGAGGCGACGACGGCGGCGATGCCGACAAGCCGCCGGCGGTGGCGAGACCCGAGGACTTCCCGACCGCCGACGGCAAGACGCTCGTGGAGCTGCGCCAGGGCCTGCCCGAAGGGGGGCCCGTGCTCGCCCCGGCCGTCTCGCAGTTCACGACCGGCAGCAACCGCTTCGGCTTCGCGCTCTTCGACCGCGGTCGCAACCAGATCGCCGACGCCCAGGTCGCGCTCTACGTGGCGCCGGTCGGGGGCGGCAAGGTGAGCGGGCCGATCGTCGCCGAGTGGGAGTCGCTGAAGGTCGACGCCCCGTTCCAGAGCAAGACGGTCAAGCTCGACCGCGACTCTGCCCGCTCGGTCTACGTCGCCGACCTGAGCTTCGCCAAGCCCGGCAAGTACGAGGTGCTCGGGATCGCCCGCCTCGACGACCGGCTGGTCGCCGCCACCTCCGTCGGGCCACCGCTGGTCGTGCAGCCCAAGGCACGCGACCAGGTGCCGTCGGTCGGCGAGCAGGCGCCGCGCATCCATACGCCCACCGAGGCCGACGTCGGCGGCGACGTCGCGCAGATCGACACGCGCGTGCCACCGAGCGACATGCACGAGGTGGACTTCGCCGACGTCGTCGGCAAGCAGCCGGTCGTGCTCGTGTTCGCGACGCCGCTGCTGTGCCAGAGCCGCGTCTGCGGTCCGGTCGTGGACATCGCCGAGCAGGTCAAGTCCGAGCTCGGCGACAAGGCCGCCTTCATCCACATGGAGATCTACGACGACAACGAGATCGCCAAGGGCGAGCGGCCCCAGGTCCGCGCCTGGCGCCTGCCCAGCGAGCCCTGGGTCTTCGCGATCGACCGCGACGGCCGCATCGTCGAGCGCATCGAGGGCGCCTACAGCGCCGACGAGCTCACCGCCGCCGCCAAGAAGGCCATCGGCCAGAGCTGACCCCGGCGGCCGCCCGGCCGCTTAGCATTCGCCGTCGAGGGCCGGTAGCTCAGCGGTTAGAGCAGCGGACTCATAATCCGTCGGTCGATGGTTCGAATCCATCCCGGCCCACCAAAAGCCCCGCAAATCAGCATGTTCTGCGCAGCGGCGAAAGATTCTTCGCTTCCGTGTCGATTTCCGGGACGCTCGTTCGACGTGTGGGTAGAGGCAAGTCGAACCACTAGGAGGAACCACGAATGCGAGTCATGGCGATCGTCAAGGCAAATGCGGACAGCGAGGCGGGCAAGATGCCGAGCGAGCAGATGCTGAGCGAGATGGGCGCGTACAACGAGGAGCTGGCGAAGGCCGGCATCCTGGTCGGCGGCGACGGGCTGCATCCCAGCTCCAAGGGCGCGCGGGTGAAGTTCTCGGGCAAGGACCGCACCGTCGTCGACGGGCCGTTCGCCGAGACCAAGGAGCTGATCGCGGGCTACTGGCTGCTGCAGGTCAAGTCGCTGGACGAGGCGATCGAGTGGATCAAGCGCTGCCCCAACCCGATGGAGGAGGAGTCGGAGATCGAGATCCGGCAGGTGTTCGAGGCCGATGACTTCGGCGAGGAGTACACGCCCGAGCTGCAGGAGCAGGACCAGCGCACGCGCGCGATCTCCGAGGGCAACTAGCTAGTAGGCGCTCGGAGCGGCGACGCGCGATGGGCGCCTCGGCGACGAATGCGGCGATCGACGCGGTCTGGCGAATCGAGTCGGCCAAGTTGATCGCCGCGCTCGCGCGCATGACGGGCGACGTCGGCCTCGCGGAGGACCTCGCCCAGGAAGCGCTCGTGGCGGCGCTGGAGCAGTGGCCGGAGTCGGGCGTCCCGGACACGCCGGGCGCCTGGCTCATGACCACCGCCAAGCACCGCGGGATCGACCGGTTGCGGCGCAGCAAGGTGCTCGAGCGCAAGACCCGGGAGCTCGGGCACGAGCTGGAGGTCCGCCAGGCCACCGAGCAGCAGGACCTCGACGCCGCGATCGACGACCAGGTCGGCGACGACCTGCTCGGCCTCGTGTTCGTGACCTGCCATCCGGTGCTGTCCACCGACGCGCGGGTCGCGCTGACGCTGCGGCTGGTCGGCGGCCTGACGACGAAGGAGATCGCGCGCGCCTTCCTCGCCTCCGAGGCCACGGTGGCGCAGCGGATCGTGCGGGCGAAGCGGACGCTGGCCGAGGCCCGCGTGCCGTTCGAGGTCCCGAGCGGCGACGAGCTGCACGAGCGCCTGTCGTCGGTGCTCGAGGTCGTCTACCTGATCTTCAACGAGGGCTACTCGGCGACCGCCGGTGACGACTGGATGCGGCCCGCGCTGTGCGAGGACGCGCTCCGACTGGGGCGCATCCTGGCCGGGCTGGCGCCGCGCGAGCCCGAGGTCCACGGCCTCGTCGCGCTGATGGAGATCCAGGCGTCGCGCATGCGGGCGCGAACGGGCCCCGGCGGCGAGCCGGTGCTGCTGCTCGACCAGGAGCGCTCGCGCTGGGACTGGACGCTGGTGGGGCGCGGCCTGGCCGCGCTCGAGCGGGCCGAAGGGCTCAGCGGCGCGCTCGGTCCGTACACGCTGCAGGCGGCGATCGCGGGTTGTCATGCGCGCGCCCGCACGCCCGAGCAGACCGACTGGGAGCGCATCGTCGCGCTCTACGACGGGCTCGCGGCGCTCACCGGTTCGCCGGTGGTGGAGCTCAACCGCGCGGTCGCGCTGGCGATGGCCTTCGGGCCGGCGGCGGGACTGGAGCTGGTGGAGGAGCTTGCGGACGAGCCGGCGCTGAAGGGCTACCACCTGCTTCCGAGCGTGCGCGGCGACCTGCTGGAGAAGCTCGGCCGTACGAGCGAGGCACGCGGCGAGTTCCTCGCGGCGGCGGAGCTGACGGCCAACGAGCGCGAACGCGGCGTGCTGCTGGCCCGGGCCGAGACGTGCGCCGGCACCGAGTAGCGGCGGGGATCGCCCTCGTGCGAGCGCTCTAGCGCACGTCGTCGCCGAGCAGCAGGTCGCACCAGCGGTCGGCGATCTGCTCGGCGCCCAGGCGTCCGTCGGCGCGAAACCACTGGGGCGCGTAGTTGACCATCCCGAGCAGGCCTCGCAGCGCCACCGCTCGATCGGCGAAGCGCACGGCGCCCTGCTCCTCGGCCTCGCGCAGCAGCCCGTCGACGATGCGCTCGAAGCGCTTGCGCTTGCGCCGCACGTCCTGCCAGCGGGGATCCGCCTCGAGCACCCGGCGCTCCTGCTGGAAGACGAGCATGTGGTCGTGGTGGCGCTCGACGTGCTGCATCCAGGCGCGCACGAGCAGTCGCAGACGCTGCGTCGCCGGCTCGGCAGCGCGCTCGATCGCGTGCGCCTCGACCAGCAGCGGGTCCATCAGCTGGTCGCAGATGCGCAGCAGCAGCTGTTCCTTGCTCTGGATGTAGTGGTAGAGCCCGCCGCTGGTGAGGCCGGTGGCCTCGATCAGGTCCGCGATCGACGTCGCGTGGTAGCCGTGCTCGGCGAACAGGCGCGCGGCGACGTCGACCACCTCGCGCTGGCGGCGGTCGTAGCGCTCGCGGAGCGCGGGGCGGGTGGGGGGCGAAGCAGCCATCTTCGAGCGATCGTTCGAATTTCGAGCGGACGTTCGGTATTCTAGCCGGCGTGCACTTCGACCTTTCCGACGAGCATCGACTGATCCAGCGCACCGTGCGCGACTTCGCCGTCTCCGAGGTGGCGCCGGTCGCGGAGGAGCTCGACCGCGAGAAGCGCTTCCCCTACGAGATCGTCAAGCGCCTCGGCGAGCTCGGCCTGATGGGGATCCCGTTCCCCGAGGAGGTCGGCGGCGGGGGTGGGGACACGCTCGCCTACGCGCTCGCGGTCGAGGAGCTGACGCGCATCGACTCGTCGGTCGCGATCACGCTCTGCGCCCACACCTCGCTCGGCACCCAGCCGATCTACCTCTTCGGCAGCGACGAGCAGAAGGCGGACTGGCTGCCGCGGCTGTGCGCCGGCGAGCTGCTGGGCGCCTTCGGCCTCACCGAGCCCGAGGCGGGCTCGGACGCGGGCAACGTCAAGACCCGCGCCCGGCTCGACGGCGGCGGGTGGGTGATCGACGGCGCCAAGCAGTTCATCACGAACGCCGGCACGGACATCTCCGGCGTCGTCTGCATCACCGCGCGCACCGGCGACGACGAGATCTCGAACCTGATCGTGGCCAACGGCACGCCCGGCTACGAGCAGGGGGAGCCGTACCGCAAGATGGGCTGGAACGCCTCCGACACGCGCCCGCTGACCTTCACGGACTGTCGCGTGCCCGAGGACAACCTGCTCGGCCCGCGCGGCGCCGGCTTCCGGCAGTTCCTGCACATCCTCGACATCGGCCGCATCGGCGTCGCCGCGATGGGCGTCGGTCTCGCCCAGGGCGCGCTCGACGAGGCGCTCGCCTACGCCAAGGAGCGCCAGGCGTTCGGCAAGTCGATCTCGAAGTTCCAGGCGATCCAGGCCAAGCTCGCCGACATCTCGACCGAGATCGAGGCCGCCCGCCTGCTCGTCTACAAAGCCGCCTACGAAAAGGACCAGGGCCGCAACTTCAGCCTCACCGCCGCCCAGGCCAAGCTCAAGAGCGGCCGGCTCGCGGTGCGCGCCTGCGAGGAGGCGGTCCAGATCCACGGCGGCTACGGCTACATCGAGGAGTACCCCGTCTGCCGCTTCTACCGCGACGCCAAGATCCTCACGATCGGCGAGGGCACCGACGAGGTCCAGCAGCTGGTGATCGCCCGCGCCCTGGGGGCGTGAGCGCGCGCTGATGTTCGAGCGGGTGCTGGTCGCCAACCGCGGCGAGATCGCCGTGCGCGTCATGCGCACCCTGCGGCGTCTCGGCATCGAGGCCGTCGCCGTCTACAGCGACGCGGACGCCGACGCCCCTCACGTCCGCGCCGCCGGCCGGGCCGTCCGCCTCGGCCCGCCGCCGGCCGCCGAGTCCTATCTGCAGCTCGAGCGGGTGGTCGAAGCGGCCCTGACCAGCGGCGCCCAGGCGATCCATCCCGGCTACGGACTGCTGTCCGAGCGCGCCGAGTTCGCCCGCGCCTGCGAGCGGGCCGGGCTGACCTTCATCGGCCCCAAGCCCGGACGCGATCGCACTGCTCGGCGACAAGGTCGCCGCCAAGGCAGCCGCCGAGGCCGCCGGCGTCCCGGTCGTTCCCGGCCTGCACCGCCCCGGCCTCAGCGACGAGGAGATCGGCGCGTGGGCCGCCACCCAGCAGCTTCCGTTGCTGCTCAAGGCGGCAGCCGGCGGCGGCGGCAAGGGCATGCGCGTGGTCCACGACCACGCCGAGCTCCCCGCGGCGCTCGCAGCCGCGCGGCGCGAGGCCAAGGCGTCCTTCGGCGACGACGCGATGCTCGCCGAGCGCTACCTCGAGCGTGCTCGCCACGTGGAGATCCAGATCGTCGGCGACGACCACGGCACCGTCCTGCACCTCGGCGAGCGCGAGTGCAGCCTCCAGCGCCGCCACCAGAAGCTGATCGAGGAGACCCCGTCGCCGGTCGTCGACCCCGAGCTGCGCGCCCGCATGGGTGCCGCGGCCGTCGAGCTCGCACGCAGCTGCGGCTACACGAACGCCGGCACCGTCGAGCTGATCGTCGACGCCGACGACCCCTCGAGCTTCTACTTCCTCGAGCTCAACGCCCGCCTGCAGGTCGAGCATCCCGTCACCGAAGCGGTCACCGGCCTCGACCTCGTCGAGCTCCAGCTTCGCGTCGCGGCCGGCGAGCCGCTGGCGCTCACCCAGGACGAGCTGCAGCTGCAGGGCCACGCGATCGAGGCTCGCGTGTGCGCCGAGGATCCTGCCAACGGCTTCCTGCCCGCGACCGGTCGCATCGTCGCCTACCGCGAGCCTGCCGGGCGTGCGCACCGACAGCGGCGTCGAGCAGGGCAGCGAGGTCAGCGCGTACTACGACTCGATGCTCGCCAAGCTGATCGCCCACGGCCCCGATCGCGAGACCGCGCTGGCCACGCTGCGAACCGCCCTCGCGGAGCTCCGGCTGCTCGGCCCGACCACCAACGCCGCCTACCTTCGCGCGCTGCTCGACCATCCCGACGTCCGTGCCGGAGACCTCGACACCGGCCTCGTCGAGCGCCTCGGCGACCAGGTCGCGCCCGCACCGGCCGCGCCCGAACTCGCCGCGGTCGCCGCGGTCGCCCTCGCTGGACCGCCGCCGTCCGACGATCCCTGGGACGCCCGCGACGGTTGGCGCCTCGGACGCCCGGCCGACCTCGTCATGCAGCTCGTGGGACCGGCGGGACCGGCGGAGGGTCGAGCCCGGCCCGACGGGCGCGGCGGCTGGGTCGACGTCACGGGGCGCACGGTCGACGTCCTGCCCGAGGGGACGACCGCCGTCTGGCTCGTCGACGACGGCGTCCCGACCCGCTGGGAGCAGCACGCGTCGAGCGCCGCCGAGCACGTGAGCGCCGGTTCGCTCGAGGCGCCGATGCCGGGCGTGATCCTCGACGTGCGCACCCAAGCCGGCGCGACGGTCGAGGAAGGCGACGTGCTGGTGGTGATGGAGTCGATGAAGATGGAGCTGTCGGTCGTCAGCCCGGCCGACGGCACGGTCGGCGGCGTGCACGTGGACGCGGGCGATCAGGTCAGCCAGGGGCAGCCACTGGTCGAGGTCGAGGCGGCATGAGCACCGTGCTGCGCACGCACGCCCACCCCGGCAGCGAGGAGTTCGCCGCCAACGAGGCCGAGCACCGCCGTCTGGTCGGCGAGCTCGACGAGCGTCTGCGCCGCGCCGCCCGTGGGGGCGGCGAGAAGGCCAGCGCCCGCCACGTCGCACGCGGCAAGCTGCTGCCGCGCGAGCGCGTCGACCGCCTCTGCGATCCTGGCGCGCCGCTGCTCGAGCTGTCGCCGCTGGCCGCGGAGGACCTCTACGACGGCGACGCCCCCGGCGCCGGCATCATCACCTGCGTCGGACGCGTCGAGGGGCGCGAGGTCGTGATCGTGGCCAACGACGCGACGGTCAAGGGCGGCACCTACTATCCGCTGACCGTCAAGAAGCACCTGCGCGCGCAGGAGGTGGCGCTGCGCAACCGGCTGCCCTGCATCTACCTGGTGGACTCCGGCGGCGCGTTCCTGCCCAAGCAGGACGAGGTCTTTCCCGACCGCGAGCACTTCGGGCGCATCTTCTTCAACCAGGCGACGATGTCGGCCGAGGGAATTCCCGCAGATCGCGGCGGTGCTCGGCTCCTGCACCGCGGGCGGCGCCTACGTGCCGGCGATGAGCGACGAGACCGTGATCGTGCGCGAGCAGGGGACGATCTTCCTCGGCGGCCCGCCGCTGGTGAAGGCGGCGACCGGCGAGGTCGTCAGCGCCGAGGAGCTCGGCGGGGGGGACCTGCACGCGCGCACCTCCGGCGTGGTCGACCACCTCGCCGAGGACGACCAGCACGCGCTGCAGCTCGTGCGCTCGATCGTCGGGACGCTCGGTCCACGGCCGCCCGTGCCCTGGGAGCGCCAGGCCGTCGAGCCGCCGGCGGTCGACCCGGACACGCTCTACGGGGCGATCCCGCCCGGCACGCGCACGCCGTACGACCCGCGCGAGCTGCTCGCGCGGCTGCTCGACGGCAGCCGCCTGCACGAGTTCAAGCCGCTCTACGGCACGACGGTCGTCTGCGGCTTCGGGCACCTCCACGGCCACCCGGTGGGGGTGATCGCCAACCAGGGGATCCTCTTCAGCGAGAGCTCGCTGAAGGCCGCCCACTTCGTCGAGCTCTGCGACCAACGCGGCGTGCCGCTGCTGTTCCTGCAGAACATCAGCGGCTTCATGGTCGGCCGCGAGTACGAGGCGGGCGGCATCGCCAAGGACGGGGCCAAGCTGGTCAGCGCGGTCTCGACGACGCGCGTGCCGAAGCTGACGGTGATCGTCGGCGGCAGCTTCGGCGCCGGCAACTACGGCATGTGCGGACGCGCCTACGACCCGCGCTTCCTCTGGATGTGGCCGAACGCTCGCATCTCGGTGATGGGCGGCGAGCAGGCGGCGACGGTGCTGTCGACGATTCGTGCCGACCAGGCGCAGGCGGCCGGCCGGGAGTGGCCGCAGGACGAGGCCGAGCGCTTCCGCCAGGATCTGCGCGACCAGTACGAGCGCCAGGGCAACCCGTACTACGCCACCGCACGCCTCTGGGACGACGGGGTGATCGACCCGCTCGACACGCGGCGAGTGGTCGGCCTGGCGCTCGGTGCCTGCGCGAACGCGCCGCTCGCGCCGCGCGGCGACGCCGGTGTTCCGGATGTAGCGTGGAGGGCGGGCCTACGCTCGCTCTTCGAGGCCGGCGACGACGCCCCAGGCCGCGATCGCGGCCATCACGCTGCTCCAGTAGCCGAAGGCCTCCTCGTACCAGACCGTCCAGTGCGTCTGCATGTCCAGTCGCGGCGGGTCGCTCTGGAGGTCGGCGTTGATCTGCGGGTGCGAGATGCAGCGGACGCTGGCCCACGCCGGCGGCCGCGGCCGCTCGGAGCAGACCAGTCCCAGCACCGCGTCCCCGAGCTCGATCGCGCAGCCCTCGCGGCCGAGCTCGTCCGCCGTGGTGCCGAACTCGAAGAAGTCGCTGGTCAGCACCGGCTGCTGCGCCGGGAGGTCGCGGCCGTCGAGGTGGATGCGTGGCCTGTTGGACGCCTCGCTCATGCAGAGCGGCGTCTCGGGGGCGTAGCGCTTGGTCGGCGGTCCGAATGCCGGCTCGATCAGCTCGATGGCGTGGCGGCGCATCAGCTCCTCGGCCTCGCACAAGCGCGTGGTCGGCAGCGCCCAGTCGCTGCTGAAGGTCGAGCCGTTCCAGCGCTCCGCCGCGTACTCGGCGCCGCAGCGAAACGCGGCTGCGCGCGTGATCATGACGTCGCCCAGCTCCTGGTCTGCCGTCAGCGCGCCGGCGGTGCCGAGCGTCAGCACGACGCGCGGGCGGACCTCGTCGAGCAGCTGGTGCAGGAGCTCCTCGAGCGGCAGTGTCGCGGTTCCCGGGCCGGTCGGGATCCCGTCCTGGCTGAGGTGCAGCTCGGACTTGAAGCAGAGCACGTCGGTCGCTCCGACACGGGTCGGCAACCAGCTGCCGAGCCGCCGCGAGCGCAACGCGGGCGCCCCCGGCCGCATCTGCGGCAGGTAGCGCTGTTCGAAGCCGCGGCTGTAGCGGTGCCAGGTCCCGCGCGCATGGCCGGGCGTCAGCACGTCCGCCAGCGCGCGCAGCTCGGCGATCGTCGAGCCGAGGACCAGCACGTCGGCGGGCGGAAGCGCGGCGTCGGGGGACGGGGCCGGCTCGAGCGGGCGCGGCCGGGGCGCGAGCTCGGGCGGGAACGGCAGCTGCAGGTCGGCGGTGAAGGCGCCGCTGGACGTCAGCGAGCCAAAGCTCGGCTGCAGCTCGAGGTCGTGCGGTTCGATGCCGCGCTCGAGCAGCGCCCGAGCGATCTCCTTGCGCTCGTGCAGCTTGCTCTGGCGAGCGCGTTCGAGCGGCGCGGGGATCTGCCCGCTGAGGCTGAGGCGCGCCAGGTCTGTGCTGAAAGTCTCGTCCACCTTTCGAAGCTGCCTGATTTTTTCCCTGCTCAGGACGAATGTCAACCCCCAGATCGGTGATTGGGGTGTTGCCGCGTTTCCGGGCGCGCTCGTCATAATGCCGGCCCGATGATGGACGTCGCCATCCTGTGCGGAGGCCGCGGGATGCGGCTCCAGGAGCACACCCAGTCGATTCCGAAGCCGCTGGTCGAGATCGGTGGCCGGCCGATCCTCTGGCACGTGCTGCAGATCTACGCCGTGCAGGGCTTCCGCCGCTTCCTGCTGCTGACCGGCTATCTCGGCGACCAGATCGAGCGCTTCGTCGCCAGCGAGGACTGGCCGGCCGGGGTGGAGATCGAATGCGTCGACACCGGTCTCGACACACCGACCGGCGGCCGCATCCTGCGTGCGCGCGAGCAGCTCCCGGCGGGCCCGTTCTGCGCCACCTATGCGGACGGAGTCGCCGACGTCGACCTCGAGCGCCTGCACGCGCACCACGCCGCGCATGGCCGTCTGGCCACGATGACGGTCGTGCGCCCGTCGCTGCAGTTCGGCGTCGCGATGATCGACGGCGACGAGTCGGTGACGGGCTTCCAGGAGAAGCCGCGCGCCGGCGTGTGGGTCAACGGCGGCTTCTTCTGCTTCGAGCCGGGCGTGCTCGACTACCTCGAGGAGTCGTCGGTGCTCGAGCGCGAGCCGCTCGAGCGGTTGGCCGCCGACGGGCAGCTGACCGCGTACCGCCACACCGGCTTCTGGGAGTGCATGGACACCTACAAGGACGCCGTCGAGCTCAACGACGCCTGGGCCGCCGGCGACGCGCCCTGGAAGCTCTGGGACTAGCTCAGTAGCGGACCGTGGCCGCTCATGCGGATGAACGACCGCGAGGCATCCGAGGCGACGTGGCCGCTGAAGGCGAGGCCCGATGCCGTTCGCCTTGGCGTAGGCGCCGGTTCCGCCCACGATCGTCGCGGTGCCCTTGAAGCGTCGCCTTCGAGCCCGGCGAGCGCGAGCGTGGCCGGAGGCGCGGCCGCTGCATCGTGCCGTCCGAGAGCGTGACCGTGAAGTCGCCGATGATGCCCGTCGCCGCCGAGCTTGCGTGCGGAGGTTCATCGTGCCGGTGAGCGTCCCCTCGACGGCGCCCTCGTGGACGAACGAGCGGCTGCCGTTCTTGCTGACCAGCTGCAGGACGGCCTGCTCGGTGATCGTGTGCACGGGCGGGACCCGTCGGCTTGGGCGCAGGCGTCGGCTGAACGGCCTCGGACTGGTCGGCCGGCGTGTCTGCCGACGCCGGCATCGTCCGACGGCGCCCGTGCGGTCGTCTCGGTCTCGGTCCTGGCCTCGGCCGCCGCGGCGCGGCGCTTGGCGGCGGCGCGTCGCTTGCGTCGCTGGGCACGAGCGCGCTGCGCGCGCTCGGCGGCCCGCTCGGCGCTGCTGGGGGTCGGCGAGGTCTCGGTCGAGGTCGGGACGGTGGGCGAGCTGGTCGTCGGCGCCGAGGTCAGCGGCAGCGAGGCGTCCGCTTGCTCGGGGGCTTCCGTGTCGCTGCCGCAGCCGATCGCCAGCGCTGCGCTTGCCAGCACGCCCGCAACCGATGCGCTCGACCCGGTACCGACTAGACACTGAGCCGTCTCCAGTCCATGATGGCGCCAGCGTAGCGTTAATCTGGCTGCGTAAACGCCACTGGCTCAAGGGAGAGGGACGGTTGATCGAGCAGGGACGTGCGCGAGCGTTGTGTGCTCGCGGCTGCGACGTGCATGGGAGTCCTGGCGGGCGCCGGAGGTGCGAGCGCCGACGCCTACCGAGTCAGCCGCGCCGATCTCGCGCCGGCCGGGGGTGGCAGCGTCCCGATCGCCTCGACCGATGAGCGTCGGCTTCGGGCTCGGCGTCAGCGGCGGACGATCGCTCGCAGCGTCCCCAGCCGATCAAGACCTATGCGATCAGCGTCGAGGGCGTGCTCGCCTATTCGCAGGCGCTTCCCGTCGTGCTCGGTGTCGCAGGGCGAAGGTTCGGCGGGGCCCGGCAAGGGCATGTGCCGAGGCGCTCGTCGGCGAGGGCCTGATCCGCGCCGCTGCCGGCTTCGAGGAAGACACCACGATGGCCGAGAGCCTGCCCTGCAACCTGCGGCTGCGCCTCTACAACACCGGCAAGGGCATAGCCCTGCGCGTCGACACCGACACCGCCGATCCCGCCCAGCTTCAAGTCGCGCAAGATCGGCTGCCCGGTGCCGATCCACACCGCCATCGCCGGTCGTTCGTGCGAGACGACGATCGACGGTCTGGCCGTCCACGGAGCTGAGCTTCACGCTGCCGAAGCTGCTGCTGCAGCCGCTTGCAGGGCTGGGAGGGCGCGCTCCAGCTCGTGGACGCCTCGCTGCGCACGGAGCGACCGCGACCACGCGCATCAAGGGGCGGCTGCGCACGGTGGGCTACTTCTCGTCGATCGGCTGTCGCGGCAGCACGCGCCTGATCCGGGCGGCCTTCATCGACGAGAGCGGCAATCGGGCCGAGGCGACGAGGACGGTCGCTTGCTGAGCGGACGCCTGCTCATCCTCGGCGCGTGCGCCCTGACGCTCGCGGCGGTGCCGGCGTTGCCGCACCGCTGCCAGGGCGACGCTGCCGCTGGCCCAGTCGCACCTGCGGGAAGTCGCGATCGGCGCTGCCGCCCGGGGTCGTCGGTCTCGCCGGGCAGCGGCCGACGGGCTCGTCGCGTGCTGTCGACGAGCAGCTGCCGCTTCGACAGCCAGGAGCCGGCTGCCTGCCCGGACGCGTCCAAGGTCGGGACGGTCGAGATCACCAGCCCGGCGATCGCCGGGGAACTCACGCGGCTCGATCTTCGTGCGCCCCTCCACGCCGGACCAGCTGTTCCGGATCGCGCTGACCGCGAGCTCGGAGCGCGGCGTGCACATCAAGCTGCCGGGCGAGATTCGCCTCGATCCGCAGAGCGGGCAGGTGACCGCCGCCTTCATGGAGTTGCCGCAACTGCCGTTCAGCTCGATCCAGGTGCGCTTCAAGGGCGGGCCCCGGGCGATGCTCGCCAACCCGATCGAATGCGGCAGCTACTCGACGCGCAGCGTGCTGACGCCCATGGAGCGGCACTGCGCCCGCGGTCAGGCGCAGAGCCTGTTCCAGGTCGGCGACGGCGGCTGCCCCAGGACGCTCCCGTTCGATCCCAGCGGTCCAGGCCGGCACGCTCGATCCGGTCGCGCGGGCGTCTCACGCCGTTCGTGTTCCGCGTCCAGCGCCAGGACGGCCGTCAGGAGCTCGAGCGCCTCACGCTGACGCATGCCGAAGGGCGTGAGCGCGAAGCTCGCCGGCGATCCCGCGCTGCCCGGCGCGTCCGGCTGCCAGCCGGCGCTGTGGCGGCCGGCTCGCGGGTCGGCACGGTGACGGTCGGCGCCGGCGCCGGCTCGGCGCCGCTACTACCTGAGCGCGGACGGGTCTTCCTCACCGACGGCTATGGCGGGGGCCGCTTCGGGCTCGCGATCGTCGTGCGGGCGCTCGCGGGCCCGTTCGACCTGGGCACCGTCGTCGTCCGAGCCGGCGATGCTCGTCGATCCCGGACACGCGTGCAGCTGAAGGTCGTCACCGATCCGTTGCCGCGCATCCTGCGCGGCGTGCCGCTGCGCCTGCGCGACGTCCACCTCGCCATCGACCGGCCGGGCTTCATGGTCAATCCCGACAGACTGCCGGCGCACGCAGGTGCAGAGCACCGTCAGCGCGGTGCAGGGAGCGACGAGCAGCCCGGCGGTCCCCTTCCAGGTCGGCGACTGCGCCGCGCTCGGTTCACGCCGCGCTTCTCGGTCGCGCTCGCTCGGGCGCGGCCAGACGACCGACGGCAAGCGCCCGGGCTTGCGCGTGCACGGTTCGCGTCCGCGCGGCCAGGCCAACCTGCGCTCGGTCGTCGTTCACGCTGCCGCCGCAGCATCGCCTTCGACGCGTCGCGCGGCGGTCCGCGCATGTGCAGGCGCGTGCAACTGGCGCAGGACGCATGTCCGCGCCAGTCGCGCGTCGGCAAGGCGCGTGCTGCCTCGCCGCTGCTGGCGGCGCGCGCTCACGGGCCCGGTCTACTTCATCCGCGGCGTCAGAGGGGACGTCTTCCCGAAGCTCGCGCTGCGACTGGACGGCGACCTGCGCGTCGACCTGCTCGGCAACACCGCGGTGACGCGCGGGGGCGTGCGCACGACGCTTCGGCACGCTGCCGGACGTGCCGCTTGAGCTCCTTCAGATGCGGCTGGCGCCGGGCCTGCTGACGCCGACGAAGGACCTCTGCGCTCGCCGGCCGGTCTCGGTGCTGACGATGCGCGGTCAGAACGGCCGCCGCGTCGAGCGGCGGGTGCGGCTGCAGCGTTCCCTGCCGCGCGGCGCTAGGTCGTCTGCTCGCGGAGCCCGAGCGCGGCGGGAGCGCGCGCCGCGAGGTACGCGGGTAGCGCGAGCGCGGCCAGCACGAGTGCGATCAGCAGGCCGAGCGCGCTCAGCACCGGGCCCGCGCCAGGTGCGTACGGGGCGGCGAAGCCGGTCGCGTGCTGGAGGTAGCGATCGATCAGGAACTGGCCGTAGAGGCCGGCAAGCGCCACCGGCGACGCAGCCGGTGACGAGGATCGGCGCGTCTTCGCAGAGCACGGCCCGCCAGAGCTGCCCCGGGCGCAGCCCTTGGAGCCGCAACGCCGCGAGCACCGGCCGGCGCTGCCAGATCGAGGCGCCGATCGCAGCCGCCATCGCCAGCGCCGGCTCCCACGATCAACAGCACCGCGATCTGGCCCAGGCGTTCGAGCCCCTCGCTGGCGGAGGCGTTGGCCTCCGTCGACGCGCTCGTAGGCGGTCTTGACCTCCAGCCCCGTGTCCGGGCCCAAGGCACGGCGAACCGCCGCCACCGCTGCGGTGCTCGCGGAACCCGGACGCAGGTCGAGCTCCAGGCCGGTGACGTCGGAGCTTTCCCAGTCGCGCGCGATAGTCCGAGGCGGACAGCACGATCGTGCCGGAGGTCCAGCCGAAGTTCGTGGTGGTCGCCGCGATGCGGTAGCGGACTCGCCCGCGGGGGGTCGGTAGCGGCAGCGAGTCACCGGCGCCGACGCCGAGCCGCTCGGCGAGCTGGTCGGAGAGCGTCAGCCAGCCGCCCTCGCGCAAGCGCGTGCCGACGGCGTCGTCGGCTCCGTCGACGAGCTCGGACGGGGGAACCGGCTCGGGGGTGTACGGCGAGTGGGCGATCACCCACACTCGTCGGTCGGCGACGTCGACGTAGCCGCCTCGGTAGGGGCGTACCGAGTCGATCGTCCGGCAGGCGCTTCGAGCCGCTGACGGAGCGCGTCGGCGGGGAAGTCCTTGGTCGTCTGGTTGTCGCTGGGATGCACGACCCAGAGGTCGGCCGAGCTTGCGTAGCGTTCGGAGAACTGCGAGATGCCTCGCAGCAGGTCCTCGCGCGCGCTGCCGACGGCGACGCTGCCGAACACGGCCAGCGCCGCGGTTGCGGCCAGCGCCAGCGATCGCAGCGTCGCGGCCTGCAGCATCAGCAGGCCGAGCGCCGACCATCGTCAGCCGACTGGTACGCGCCGTGAGCCAGCGCAGGGCGGCGACGCTGGCCACGACGGCCGACGGCAACACCAGCAGCAGCGCGAGCGTCAGCAACAGGATCGCGACGATCGCGGTCGCGGTCGGCTGGACGGCTGCGAGCGCAAGGGCCACGAGCGCCGCGACGGCGAGCCGGCGCCGCACACGCGAGCTCGAGGCCTGGCCGCTGCCGGCAGCGTCCTGGTAGGCCTCGCCGACCGCCTCGCGGTGCCGCAGCGCCAGCAGGGGTGGCGCGGCGGCGAGGCAGGTGGCGAGCACGCCTCCCGCGAACGAGAGCACGAGCGCGGACCGCGGGACGACCGTTTGGGTGCCGAAGCTGAAGGCGTTGCTGAGGTAGTCGGCCGACTCGGCGAGCACGTCGCGAGCGAGCAGCGCCCCGAGCGCCAGCCCGGCAACCGACGCCACGAGCGCCAGCACGCCGGCCTGGAACAGCGCGATCTGCGCCAACTGACCGAAGCGGTAGCCCTGGAGCCGAAGCTCCGCGATCGCCCGGCGCCGTTCGGGAGCGCTCAGCAGCATCGCGTTGAAGGCGAGCAACCAGCCGACTGCCGCCGCGATCAGGGTGAAGAAGCTGGTGGCCCGGTCGCTCGGACCGGTCGCCTGCTCGAGCAGCTCGACCTCGTCGCCGGGGCGGCCGAGCATGAGCTCTGGTCCGGCCATGCGGGCGAGTTGACGGCGGGCGGCGGCCGTGCGTCCCGGACGAGCCCTGACGAGTATGCGGGTGACGCGCCGGGGAAGGCGCGCGAGCCGCTGAAGCTGGGCACGCGGCATCACGGCAGCGCTTCCCTCCGCGAACGATCCGACTCTGTCCTGGCCGGGCGCCTGGATGACCTCCACGGGCGCTCTTCGCCCACGCAGGCTCAAGCTGCACGGCGAGCGAGCGCCCGCCAGGGCTGCTGCCGGGAAGCGCGTCCAACTCGGTCGCGAGCTGCCGCGGCAGCACGATGCCGCGTCCCAGCGTCGATTCCCGCGATCGAGCGGCCAGCCGGGCAGCAGGCCGCCAAGCTCGTTCTGCTCGAGCCGGACGCCGACCACGTGCGCCGCCGCGGTCTGCCCGCTGCGGACCGGTGAGGACGCCGCGCTGCTCGAGCAGCCCCGTCGCCCGTTCGACCGCCGGCAGCTCGCGCACCCGCTCGACGACCTCGCTCGGGCACGCCGCTGGGGCGAGCGTGCCGACAGCTGGAGCGTCGCCGCGCCGCCCAGCTCGCGCACGGTCTGCGCTGCCGAGCCGGTGACGCTGTGGTTGGCGATCTGGACGGCGCAGGTCAGGGCCACGCCGATCGCGATTCCGACGCCTGCGAGCAGCTCCTGCACGGGATGGGTCCGCAGCCGCCGCAGGTACAGGTAGGCGAGCGTCAGGGGGCGCATCGACGCTCAGCCGGGAGTGCGCGTGTGCGGGGACTGGTCGCCGAGCAGCACCCCGTCGCGCAGCGTGTGCACGCGGTCTGCCATCGCCGCTGCCTGCGGGTCGTGGGTGACGAGCAGCACGGCGGTTCGCAGTGTGCGGCAGAGCTCTGCCAGCGAGCTCGAGCACCTCGGCGCCGCGTTGGCTGTCGAGGTTGCCGGTCGGCTCGTCGGCGAGGATCAGACGCGGCTCGTTGACGAGCGCGCGCGCGATCGCGACGCGCTGGCGTTCGCCGCCGGACAGCCGGGCGGGCACGTGATCCAAGCGCGCCGGCGAGACCGACGCGCTCGAGCCACGGGATCGCGAGCCGGCGCGCGCGTTCGAGCGGCACCCGATCGGCCAGCAGCTTGATCGCAGCGTTCTCGAGCGCGGGCACGCCCGCGAGCAGATGGAACGATTGATGGACGACGCCGACGTCCCGGCGCTGGTAGTCGGACAGCTCGGACTCGCTGAGGTCCGCGAGGTCGCGACCGCCGAAGCTGACGCTGCCGGCATCGGGGGTCAGGACGCCGGCTGCCAGCAGCAGCAGCGACGTCTTGCCCGAGCCGCTCGGACCGTAGAGCGCGACCAGCTCGCCCGGCTCGATCGTCAGCGAGACGCCGTCGACCGCGCGCACGACCTCGCCAGAGGCGGGGTAGTGCTTGACGACCTGGCGTAGCTCCAGCGCCCCCGAGCCCGGACGTTGCATCGCGCGACTATAGACAGCAGTATGCGGCTTCTTCACGCGTCGGAGTCCGTCGTCTGGTTGGCATTGCAACACCGTTTCACATACACTCGTGTCTATGGCGAACTGGCCCGGCGCGCCGTCTCGAAGATGTCCCTGAAGCTGGCCGTACTGGGGCTTCTGGTCGAGCGCCGGGGCTACGGCTACGACCTCGCGCGCCGCTTCGAGGACCGTGTCGGGCCTGGCTGGCAGCTGAACGAGGGTGCGATCTACGTCGCCCTCGACAACCTGCAGCGCGAGGGGCTCGTGCGCCACACCTCTGAGGACGCGGCGACCGGCCGGCAAGCGTCGTACCCACCGTGGCGCGCCGCGCGTGATGTACGAGGCCACGACGGCCGGCGCGGAGGAGTTCGAGGCCTGGATGCTGTCGCCCTCGTTGCGCGCACCGCTGCGAGAGGAACTGCACCTCAAGCTCGCGCTGTCGCGCGAACGACATCTGCCGCGACTGATCGAGATCACCGTCGAGCAGGAGCGAACCTGCCTCGAGCGGCTCGAGCAGTACGCCGGCAAGCTGCAATTCGAGGAGCTCGTACGCCAGGTCGAGCCGTGGGAGGCGATCTCCGCCGTCATGGTGCGAGACGCCGAGATCGCCTATCTGCAAGCCACGATCGAGTGGCTGCGTCGCATCCGCGAGGCGATGCAATGGCTGCTCGACGAGCCTGACCGTGCCCTGCGACGGGCCTGATGGCGCTGCTCGAGCTCGAGCACGTGAGCAGGCGCTACCGGCGTGGAAGCCGCTCGTCGTCGGCGTTGGACGACGTCTCGTTGGTGCTCGACGAAGCGCAGAGCATGGCGATCTGGGGTGCGGCGCGCTCCGGCAAGACCACGCTGTTGCGGATCGCGGCCGGAATCGAAGCGCCGGACCAGGGACAGCGTGCGCTACGACGGCCGCGACCTCGCGCTGCTGTCGCGGCGGGAGCTCAGCAAGCTGCTGAGCTCGGAGGTCGGCTGCGTCTGGCGTACGCCGGACGCTCCGCGTGGGTTGTCGGTGCTCGACCAGGTCGCGCTGCCGTTGCGGCTTGGCGACGCACGGACGGCGCGCACGCGGGCGCTCGAGGCGCTCGCCGACGTTGGCGCGGCCGACGCGGCCGAGATGCCTTGGGACGAGCTCTCGACCGCGGACTGCATCCGCGTCAAGCTGGCTCACGCCCTCGTACGCAGGCCGCGCCTGCTGCTGGCCGACGAGCCGACGGCGGGCCTGAACGTGGTCGAGCGCGAACAGCTGCTGGGGTTGCTCGACCGCATCAGCGGCGAGCGCCGGATCGCGGTGCTGATGACGGTTCCCGACGCGCCCGGCACGCTGCGGTCTCAGCGCGTGGCATCGCTCGATCGGGGACAGCTGATCGAGCCCGACCGGACCTCGGAGGGGGGCGAAGTAATCGATTTTCCACTCCTCCGACGCGCACCGTAGGCGAAAATCCCTATTACTGAATGCTCACTGTGGGGGATTCCAGCAGCGACGCTGGCGAGCGATCCTTGACCAGTCATGGCGGGGGCGTCGTGTCACCGCCTAGGCGCATTCCGGATCCATGAACGGCAGCGCTACTAGCATGGGATCGGGCCTCCAGCCCGAGCTGCGTCAGCCTAGGACGGCAGATATCGACACGCACGACTTCGATGAGAACGGTTCGACGGGCGCAGGGGCGTCCAAGATCAGCGCAGGACGTTCGCCTGCCGCTCAACTGGCCCAGCTGGGCCGAGCCCTGGGACATCCGCTGCGAGTGGAGATCCTGACGGCGCTGCTCGACAGAGACGAGGCGAGTCCGCGGGAGCTCGCAGACGAGCTGGGGCAACCGCTGGGCACGGTCAGCTATCACGTCCGCTATCTGGTCAGCCTCGAGATGCTCGAGCTGCAGCGGATGGTTCCCCGTCGCGGCGCGGTGCAGCACTTCTACTCCCTCAAGGACGAGTTGCGGCGGCTGCTGCCCGCGGCGGCCGCGGTGCTCGCCGAGCCGGCTCCCGCCGAGCCCGAGCGCGCGGCGAGTCGTTCGGGACGCGAGACGTAGCCTTGTTGGAGGGCCCGCCTGGATCTGGAAAGGGAGCTGCCGGAGGGCTCCCGTTGGACGCGGGCATGCAGGACGTCGAGCTGGGCCCGCCGCGGCTGATGCCGGTGGCGTCGGTGGCGCAGCGTCTGTCCGGCGACGACTCGCTGCGTCAACTCGTCGACGACGCGATCGCCGCGGTCGACTCGCACCGCGAGCGCGCCGGCATGTCCGACGAGACCGTCTGGGAGGCGATCGCACGCGCCCGCGACGCCGGCGATCCGATCGTGGGGCGCGTGGCGCTGACGCTCGAGGCGGGCGCGTTCCTCTATCTCGGCGTCGGCGTGTACGGCTTCGCGCCGCGCCAGGACCTGCCGTCGTGGGTGCCGCGCTGGCCCCACCGCAGCGCGGTCGGGCGTCAGCTGGAGGGGATCGTGACCGGTGTCGACGAGCCCGCCGGCGCGGTGTTCCTGTCGCCGCGCCTGGCCGCCTTGCGCTCGGCCCGAGAGCGCGCCGGACAGGCACGCCGCGTGACCGCGCGCGTGGTCTCGGCGAGCATCAGCGGCCTGGTGGTCGACCTCGGTGGTGGGCGAGGCTTCGCCCCGCGGCGCGAGCTGGAGCTCGACTGGCTGCTCGAGGGGCCGGTGCCAGGCAGCCGCTGGCGCGGCTACGTCGTCGAGATGGGCGACGCGATCGTCCGCATGTCGAGCTTCACGCCGAACACGCGCGCGCGACGCGCGAGCCGTCGCGCGCGGGCCCTGGCGGCGCTGAGCGAGGGCATGACGCTCAACGGTCGCGTGCTCGCCACGGGCAGCGGCGGCGCGCTGGTCACCTTCGGCGACGGTCTGCTCACCGGCCTCGTGCCGGCGCCGGCGCTGCGCAGCCGCGTGGGGGCGACGCTGCAGCCGGATCGCGAGCTGGCCTTCCGCGTCGTGGGGCGGCCCTCCGATCCCGAGGACCGGGAGGTCGACCTCTTCCTCTGGCCGCTTCCCAGAGCCGCTCGACCGCACGCACACGGCTAGCCGCAGAAGGAACTCCGGCCGCCCCGGCGAAATCTGGGGCCGTGACGCGCTCCTCTACCACCACCGCCCTAACCCTCTCCGAGGAGATCCGCCAGCGCTTCGACGAGTTCTCTCGCTCGCAGAAGGATGTGGGTCAATACATCGTCGACCATCTCGAGGAGGCGGCGTTCCACACGGCCGAGGAGTTGGCGCGCCGCGCCAACACCTCCAGCTCGACGGTCGTCCGCTTCGCCCAGGCGCTCGGCTTCGAAGGCTTTCCGGAGCTGCAGGCCGCCGCGCGAGACGAGTACCGTCGCGCTCGCGAGCAGGCCACCGGCACTCCCGACCTCGCAAACCCGCCGCTGTTTCCGATCGACCAGACCGAGTTCGAGACGGCGCTCGCCGCCGATCACGCGAACGTCGCCGAGACGGCGCGCAAGATCGACCGCGACGAGGTCACCGCGGCGGTCGACCTGATCTCCCGCGCGGACCGGATCGTGCTCTGCGGCACCGATCAGATGGCCTTCTTCGCGAGCTACCTGCGCCACCTGCTGATGCTGCTGGACCTGCGTGCCGAGGTGGTCGCGAGTCCAAGCCAAGAGGGCCTGGCGAAGCTCGGCCGGGTCGACGACAAGACCGTGCTGGTCGGCTTCTCGGCCGGACGTCCGCACCCGCTCGTCGTGCGCGCGATGAAGCTGGCGCGCAACCGTCGCGCGGCGACGATCGCGATCGCCGACGCGACGCTCTCCGAGGTCGCCAAGCTTGCCGACCACCGCCTCTACTACTCGTCGAACAGCCCGGCCTACGTGCGCTCGCACACCGCGCTGCTGGGCCTCGTGCAGGCGCTCGCGTACGGCATCTACGCGCTCGACGAGTCGGCCTACGCCGATCGCATCAAGGCCTTTCGTCTGAAGTAACCTCCTCCATGTGAGGAGAGGGGCACTCTGCGCGGCCCTCGCCGCGCTCGTCTCGGTCGCCTGCGTTCCCGTCGCCCAGGCGGCCCCACGGGGCTGCGATCCGCTCGATCCCTCGGCCTGCCTGCTGCCCTGGCCGAACGACCGCTTCGTCGAGCATGGGCGCTTGGCGCTGCGCGACGCGATGATGCCGCGCAACGCCGCCGGCAAGCCCATCCACGCGGCCGACTACAACCGCTCGGACGGCTTCAGCCCCGGGCAGACGATCGTCACGCGGGTACCGCGGTTGAACCTGCGCCGCAGCGGCGCAGTGCCGGTCACGAACCTCGCACGCAGCTACGCCAAGCGCGCGCCGATCGTCGTGATCGACGCTCGCACCGGCAAGCGCCAACTGATCTGGGCCGAGCTCGACGCGCAGGCCGCGAGCGCCGGGGCGCGGGCGCTGCTGGTCCATCCGGGTGCGAACTGGCACGAGGGCCGGCGCTACGTCGTCGCGTTGCGCAACCTGAAGGACCGCCGTGGACGGACGCTGAAGGCACGGCGCGCCTTCCGCGTCTACCGCGATCGACTGCCCGCCCACGGCCGTGCCGTCCAGGCCCGGCGTCCCCACATGGAGCGGCTGTTTCGCACGCTGCGTCGAGCCGGGATCGCCCGTCGCAGCCTCTACCTGGCTTGGGACTTCACGGTCGCCAGCGGCGACAACCTCTCGCGTCGGCTGCTGTCGATCCGCGACCGGGCCTTCGCCGAGCTGGGCGACACGAACCTCGCCGACCGGGAGGTCCAGGGCGGCAGCCCCGCATTCACCGTCGACCGCAGCGAGGACGTCGGCGGCGTGCGCCGCGTCTTCGGCCACTTCACGGTGCCCTGCTTCCTGGACCAGCCCGGCTGCCCGCCGGGGGCGCGCTTCCGGCTCGGCCGTGACGGGCTCCCGCAACGCGTGCCCGGCAACGCCCAGCAGGCGAACTTCATCTGCGTGGTGCCGCCGACGGCCTCGCCCGCGACCCCGGCGCGGCCGCTGCTGTTCGGCCACGGGCTGCTGGGCACCGCAGACGCGGTCCTGCAACTGACCCCGCTCGCGTCGGCCGGCAACTTCGTCGCCTGCGCGACCGACTGGTCGGGCATGTCGACGCCCGACCTGCCCAACGTGCTCGCGCTGTCGGGCGACCTCTCGCGCTTCCCGACGCTCGCCGACCGCAACCAGCAGGGCTTCCTCAACTTCATGTTCCTCGGTCGTCTGATGCTGCACCCGCAGGGGCTCACGGCGAGTGCAGCGATCGGCAACGTGATCGACCAGCGGCGACTGTTCTTCGCCGGCGCGAGCCAGGGCGGGATCCTGGGCGGTGCGTTGACGGCGGTGGCGCCGGACTTCGACCGCGCGGCGCTGATCGTGCCTGGAATGAACTTCGGGCTGCTGCTGACGCGCAGCACGCAGTTCTCGCGCTTCGCCTCGGTCATCTACCCGGCCTATCCGAAGCAGCTGGAGCGCCCGCTCGTGCTGTCGCTGATCCAGATGCTCTGGGACCGCGGCGAGGCCAACGGCTACGCCTGGCACATGACTCGCGACCCGTACCCGAACACGCCGCGCCACACGGTGCTGTTGCACGAGGCCTTCGGCGACCATCAGGTGGCGAACGTCGCGACCGAGGTCGAGGCGCGCGTGGTCGGTGCGCGGCTGCGCACGCCGTCCCTCGATCCCGGGCGCAGTGTCGACCGGCGACCCTTCTACGGGATCCCGACGCTGCCGTCGCAGCCCTGGTCGGGCAACACGCTGGTGCTCTACGACACCGGCCCGCTGCGCACGGTCGGTGGAACGGTCTTCGGGACCCCGCCCGCGCCGACCACCAACACCGTGCAGACGCGCGGCGTCGACCCGCATGCGCTGACCGCGTTCGGTCCACAGGCCGCCGCGCAGTTCTCGGAGTTCCTGAAGCTGGACGGCGCGTTCGTCGACACCTGCGGCGGCCAGCCGTGCCATGCGGCCGGTTGGACGGGGCCGTAGGTAGCATGGACCGCTAGATGGAGATCGGAACGTTTCGAGTCAAGTCGGGCCTTGCCGAGATGCTCAAGGGCGGGGTGATCATGGACGTGGTCACGCCCGAGCAGGCGAAGGTGGCCGAGGACGCGGGCGCCGCCGCCGTGATGGCGCTCGAGCGCGTGCCGGCCGACATTCGTCGCGACGGCGGCGTCGCCCGCATGTCGGACCCGACGATGGTCGAGGGCATCCAGGAGGCCGTCTCGATCCCGGTGATGGCCAAGGCGCGCATCGGCCACTTCGCCGAGGCGCAGGTGCTGCAGGCGCTCGAGGTCGACTACATCGACGAGTCCGAGGTGCTGACGCCGGCCGACGAGGCCAACCACATCGACAAGCACGCCTTCACGATCCCGTTCGTGTGCGGCGCGACCAACCTCGGCGAGGCCCTGCGGCGGATCGCCGAGGGCGCGGCGATGATCCGCTCCAAGGGCGAGGCGGGCACCGGCAACATCGTCGAGGCCGTACGCCACATCCGTCTGATCACGGGCGCGATCCGGCGGCTGCAAGCGCTCGGCGCGATGGAGCTGCCGACGGTGGCGAAGGAGCTGCAGGCGCCGCTGGAGCTGGTACGCGACGTGGCCGAGCGCGGCAAGCTGCCGGTCGTGCTGTTCTGCGCCGGCGGCATCGCGACGCCCGCCGACGCGGCGCTGATGATGCAGCTGGGCGCCGAGGGCAACTTCGTCGGCTCGGGCATCTTCAAGTCCTCCGACCCCGGCCGGCGGGCGCGTGCGATCGTCGAGGCGACGACGCACTTCGCGGATCCGGAGCGGGTCGCGGCCGCCTCGCGCGGGCTTGGAGACGCGATGCCCGGCCTGGAGATCGGCGCGCTCGAGGCCAACGGCGGATTGCTTCAAGACCGCGGCTGGTGAGCTCCCCGCTCATCGGCGTCCTCGCCCTCCAGGGCGACTTCGAGGCACATGCGCGGGCGCTGGCCGAGCTCGGCGCCGAGGCGCGCAGCGTGCGCGTGCCGGCCGAGCTCGAGGGCCTGGACGGGCTCGTGCTGCCCGGTGGCGAGTCCACGACGATGACGCTCGGCATCGAGCGCGAGGGCCTCGCCGAGCCGTTGCGCGCGTTCGTGCGCAGCGGCAAGCCGGTGCTCGGCACCTGTGCCGGCCTGATCGTGCTCGACCGTGACCACCTCGGCCTGCTCGACGTCAGCGCCGAGCGCAACGCCTTCGGTCGTCAACTGCACAGCTTCGAGGCCGACCTCGACGTGGCCGGCCTGGGGGAGCTGCGGGCGGTCTTCATCCGCGCGCCCTGGGTCGAGCGCCACGGCGAGGGCGTCGAGGTGCTCGCCGAGGTCGACGGCCACGCGGTGGCCGTGCGCCAGGACAACATCCTGGCGGTTGCCTTCCATCCCGAACTGACCGACGACCGGCGGGTGCACCGCTGGGTCGTCCCTGCGACGAACGGAGACAGTCCATGAGGGACCAGCGCGTCGACGCCCTGGCGCAGATCCTCGTCCGCTACTCCACCAAGGTGAGGCCGGGCGACACCTGCGTGATCCAGTCGACCACCGCCGCCGAGGCGCTGGTGCAGGCGGTCT
Organism: uncultured Thermoleophilaceae bacterium; assembly: GCA_963846505.1. Lineage (GTDB taxonomy): Bacteria > Actinomycetota > Thermoleophilia > Solirubrobacterales > Thermoleophilaceae > JACVRW01. Next base: position 562,306 of record CAWJWD010000007.1, read on the forward strand.
ACGAGGAGGTGCTGCGCGCAGGCGGCCTGCCGATCATGCAGCTGACCACCGACGAGGCGCAGGCGGCCTTCTTCCGCTTGGCCAGCGACGAGCAGCTGGACTGGGTGCCGCCGCCCGTCGAGTGGACCGCCGAGCACGCGGACGTGCGCATCGTGGCGCTCGCCGACGTCAACCCGAAGGCGCTCTCGCAGGCCGATCCGAAGAAGCAGGCCCGCTCCCAGCGTGCCCGCAAGCACGTCATGGACACGTCGATGAAGCGCGCCGCCGCGGGTGAGCATCGCTGGGCGCTGACCCTCTTCCCGACGCACGCCTACGCGTCCGAGGCGGGCATGTCGCTGAGCGAGTACGAGGACTTCTACTACGCCGCCTGCCTGGCCACCGACGACGAGCCGCTGACGGCCTGGCAGCGTCAGTCCGACGAGGTCAAGCGGTTGACGGAGTGGATGCAGGGGCGCGAGGAGGTCCACGTCACCGCCCCGGGCACCGACCTCGAGATCGGTGTCGCCGAGCGCACCTGGATCGCCTGCGCGGGCGAGCACAACATGCCCGACGGCGAGTTCTTCACCGGCCCGGTCGAGGACTCGATCAACGGCGAGATCGCCTACTCGTTCCCGGCCAGCTACGGCGGCCGCGAGGTCGCCGGCGTCAAGCTGCGCTTCAGGGACGGCGTGGTCGTCGACGCGTCGGCGGATCGAGGCGAACCGCTGCTGATCGAGATGCTCGACACCGACGAGGGAGCGCGCCGGATCGGCGAGCTCGGCATCGGCACCAACTACGGAATCGCGACCGGCACCAAGGAGATCCTGCTCGACGAGAAGATCGGCGGCACGGTGCATCTGGCGATCGGCATGAGCTATCCCGAGACCGGCGGCGTCAACGACTCCGCGGTGCACTGGGACATGGTCTGCGACCTGCGTCAGGGCGGTGCGATCGTCGTCGACGGCATCGAGGTGCAGCGCGACGGGCGCTTCCTCGTCTAGGCCCGGTTTCGGGCTCGAACGCCATAGACTGATCGCATGGCAGGTCATTCCAAGTGGGCGTCGATCAAGCACAAGAAGAAGGCGGTCGACGCCAAGCGCGGACAGCTGTTCACCAAGCTCTCGCGCGCGATCACGGTCGCCGCGCGTGAGGGCGGGGGAGACCCGGACGGCAACCCGTCGCTCGCGCTCGCGGTCCAGAAGGCGCGCGACGCGAGCATGCCCAAGGACAACATCGAGCGGGCGATCGCCAAGGGCACCGGCGCCGACTCCGACGGCGAGACCTTCGAGTCGGTGCTCTACGAGGGCTACGGGCCCGGCGGGGTCGCGATCCTCGTCGAGGCGCTGACCGACAACCGCAACCGCACCGGTTCCGAGGTGCGGCACCTGTTCTCCAAGCACGGCGGCAATCTCGGCGAGCCCGGATCGGTCGCCTGGACGTTCGAGAAGAAGGGCGAGATCGTCGTCGACGGCGGTCGCTACGGCGAGGACGACCTGCTCGCGGCGATCGACGCCGGCGCCGAGGACATGAGCCTCGACGGCGACATCTGGGAGATCGTCACCGGCCCTACCGACGTCGCCGCCGTGCGAGACGCGCTCGACGCGGCCGGCGTCGAGGTGCAGTCGTCGGAGCTGGTCCAGCGTCCCACCACGCGCACCCCGGTCGACGAGGACAGGGTCGCCTCGCTGATGCGGCTGATCGAGGCCTTCGAGGACCATGACGACGTCCAGGCCGTGCACGCGAACTTCGACGTGGACGCCGAGGTGCTCGAGCGCCTCGCCACCGCCTGAGCGGCCCCGCCGCCGCGGGAGGCGTCTGGTCCTCGCCGCAGAATCAGGATCGTGGTGGTCGTCCTCGGCATCGATCCCGGTACCGCGCACACCGGCTTCGGCGTGGTGCTCTCGCGTGGCAGCAGGCTTGCGGCGCTCGACGGCGGCGTGATCGAGACGCGCGCCGGGGTGCCGCTCGAGCGCCGGCTCGTCGACATCCACGCGCGGGTGGAGGAGCTGATCGCCGAGCACCAGCCGCTGGCGGTGGCCGTCGAGGATCTCTACTTCGGCCGCAACGTCCACAGCGCGCTGGCCGTCGGGCAGGCGCGCGGGGTGGTGCTGCTGGCCGCCGGCAGCGCCGGGCTGCCGTGCTTCTCGTACACCCCGCAGCAGGTCAAGCAGTCGGTCTGCGGCAGCGGCGGTGCAGCCAAGGACCAGGTCCAGCGCATGGTCGGCGCGCTGCTCGGCCTGCCCGAGCCGCCCCGGCCCGACCACGCCGCGGACGCGCTGGCCGTCGCGATCTGCCACGCCAACGGCGCGCCGCTGCGGGCCGCGCTGTGAGCGCGAGGTCGTCCGCGGCGCCGACCAGAATCCGTCGGCGAATGAGCGACGTCGAAGGAGCGAGGCCGTGATCGCGCTGATCCGCGGCGAGGTGATCGTGCGGCTGCCCGGCGAGGTCGTGATCGAGGCCGCGGGCGTGGGCTATCGCATGGCGGTCTCGTCGCAGACGCTCGCCACGGTGCCCGGTGCCGGCGAGCAGGCGCGGCTGTTCACGCACCTCGTGCTGCGCGACGACGGCATGCATCTGTTCGGCTTCGCCAGCGAGGCCGAGCGAGAGCTCTTCCTGATGCTGATCGGCGTGCAGAGCGTCGGTCCCAAGGTGGCGCTGGCCGTGCTCTCCGGCGGCACGTCGCGCGAGTTGCTGAACGCGATCGCCTCGGGCGACAGCGCGCGCTTCCAGGCGGTGCCGGGCATCGGCAAGCGAACTGCCGAGCGCATCATCGTCGAGCTGCGCGAGAAGGTCGCCGGCAAGGTCACCGACGAGATCGTGGTGCGGGCGACGGCCAGCGACGACCCGCGCACGCTCGCCCGCGAGGGCCTGCTCGGGCTCGGCTTCAACCCGCAGGAGGCGGACAAGCTGCTCGACGGCGCCCACGGCGAGACGCCCGAGGATCTGATCGCCCACGCGTTGAAGGGAGCCCGATGACGGGCATCCGCACCCCGGGCGTCGAGCGCCTGCCCGAGCCGGCGGCGCTGCCCGAGGACGACTTCGAGCGCACGCTGCGACCGCGGCGGCTCGAGGACTTCATCGGTCAGGAACGGGTCAAGGAGCAGCTGGCGGTCTTCATCGAAGCCGCGAAGGCGCGCGGCGAGGCGCTCGACCACGTGCTGCTCGCGGGACCGCCCGGTCTCGGCAAGACCTCGCTGGCGCAGATCGTGGCCAACGAGCTCGGCGTCGAGTTCGTGCCGACGGCGGGCCCGGCGCTCGAGCGCAAGGGCGACGTCGCCAGCTACCTGACGGCGCTCGAGTCGCACAGCGTGTTCTTCGTCGACGAGATCCACCGCCTGCCGCGGGCGCTCGAGGAGACGTTCTATCCGGCGATGGAGGACCGCAAGCTGCCGATCACCGTCGGTCAGGGGGCCGGCGCGCGGGTGGTCACGCTCGACCTGCCGCAGTTCACGCTGATCGGCGCGACGACGCGCACGGGGCTGCTGACCACGCCGCTGCGCGACCGCTTCGGCGTCTCGCACCGGCTCGAGCTGTACGTGCCGGCGGAGCTCGCGCGGATCGTGCTGCGCTCGGCCGACATCCTCGACGTCGAGATCGACGTCGCCGGCGCCGAGGCGATCGCGGCGCGGGCACGAGGGACTCCGCGCGTGGCCAACCGGTTGCTCAAGCGCGTGCGCGACGTCGCCGAGGTTCGAGCCAGCGGACGCATCGACACGGCGCTCGCGCGCGAGGCGCTCGACCTGCTCGAGGTCGACGAGGCGGGCCTCGACCGCCTCGACCGCGAGATCCTCGAGGCGATCTGCGTCAAGTTCGGTGGCGGACCGGTCGGCCTCTCGACGCTTGCCGTGGCGGTCGGCGAGGAAGCGGACACGATCGAGGACGTCTACGAGCCGTATCTGCTGCAGCAGGGCTTCTTGATGCGCACCCCTCGTGGACGCGTCGCGACCGAGGCCGCCTATGCTCACCAGGGCCTCGCGGCCCCGCGCGACCGCGGCGAGCGGCTGTTCTAGCACCGGCCCTTCGGCCTCTGGCTAGCATGAGGCGTTCATGCCGATCTTCATCTGTCCGAATTGCGGCAACCGGAGCACTGCCGCTGAGCGCACCGCCGGCTTCCGCGATCAGGCACGCGCGTGTTCACGCTGCGGCTTCGGATTCTTGTTCGAACTGCTCGACGACTATTACCCGGCTCCGAACGCCGCCTTCTTCATCCTCGACCAGCAGAGCAGGCTGATCGGCACCGGCCGTGGAGCGCGCGAGTTGACGGGGCTGGGGGACATGGACGTGATCGGCCGTGCCGTCGGCGACGTGCTCGGGCTCGAGTTCGAGAACGGCGACGACTACATCGGAACCGCGCTCGAGTGGGGCGTGCGCGTGCTCGACAAGCCCGTGACGGTGCATGCCGAGGGCGACCGTCCGGAGGCCGCCAAGGCCGACATCTTTCCCGCCTACGATGACGACGGCGGGCTGCTGCTCGTGCTGACGCCCAAGATCTCGTGACCGACCGCCGCCGCAATCTCGCGCATTCTCGCGCTCGTCGTCGTGCTGCTCGGCGCGGCGATCGCGGTGATCCTCACCAAGCCGACCAAGCTCGGCCTCGACCTCGAGGGCGGCACCGAGCTCGTCTACGAGGCCCGCCCGACGCCGCAGGTCCCGACGGTGACCGCACAGGCCGTCGACGACGCGCTCGAGACGATCCGCAAGCGCACCGATGCGCTCGGCGTATCGGAGCCCGAGATCCAGCGCGCCGGCACGACCCAGATCTCGATCGGCCTGCCGGCCGTGCAGAACGCCGATCGCGCAATCGAGCAGGTCGGTACCACCGCCCAGCTGCAGTTCTACGACTGGGAGCCGAACGTGCTCGGCGACCGCGGGCCCGGATCGTCCGTACGTCGGCGCCACCGCGCTCTACGAGGCCGTCAGGGTGGCGTCGAAGCAGAAGCCCCGTGCCGAGCAGACCGACGTCCCGCCGGGCTCCAACCTCTCGCCCAAGCAAGCGGACAGACAGAACGACTCGGCCAAGGACCAGTACTACCTGTTCGGTCCCGACAGACGCCCGATCGGTCCCGACGGCAAGCCCCTGGCCACCGGCGACTACCAGCCGTCGGCGAGCTGCAAGGAGGTGCTCTCCGACTACGACGAGGGCACCGGCGAGCCGCGCAAGTACGCCAAGGGCACCGAGTGCGAGGACGAGCTGAAGGCACTTGGGAACGGTGGTCCGCCGGCCGGCTCGAAGATCGTCAAGGTGCCCGCAGGGCATCGTCGTGCTGCGAGGCCGACCGAGCCCCGAATCAGCCGGAGAACGTCCGGCGCTACTACGTGCTCGAAGACGACTCGGAGTTGACCGGGTCGGACATCAAGAACCCCGAGGCGAACACCGACCAGAACACCAACGAGCCGATCGTCACGATGGAGTTCACGGACAAGGGCCGCGAGTCCTTCGCCCGTGTGACGAGGCGCATCGCCGACCGCGGGCTCGAAGATCATCGCGCCCGGCACGCCGAACGAGCAGAAGTTCCAGCGCTTCGCGATCTCGCTCGACAACCAGATCGTCTCGCTGGCGACGATCGACTTCCTCCAGAACCCGGAGGGCATCGACGGCCGCACGGGCGCGCAGATCAACGGCATCGGCGACTTCAACGACGCCAACGACCTCGCCGAGAGCCTGCGCATCGGCGCGCTGCCGGTCGACCTCAAGCTGATCTCGCAGACCCAGGTCTCGGCGACCCTCGGCAAGCAGGCGCTCGACCAGGGCCTGACCGCGGCGATCGTCGGCTTCGCCCTGACGATCCTGTTCCTGATCACCTTCTACCGCGTGCTCGGCCTCGTGGCGATGGTCGCGCTCGCGATCTACGCGATCTTCCTGTTCGCGCTCGTGAAGCTGATCCCGATCACCCTCACGCTGCCGGGCATCGCCGGGCTGATGCTCACCTTGGGGGTGGCGGCAGATGCCAACATCGTCATGTACGAGCGCATCAAGGAGGAGGCGCGCAGCGGCAAGTCGATCCCGGCGGCGATCTCGAGCGGCTACGCGAAGGCGCTCAGGACGATCGTCGATGCGAACGTCGTCACGATCGGCGTCGCCTTCATCCTCTTCACGCTCGCCACCGCCGGCGTGCGCGGCTTCGCCTTCACCCTCGGGATCGGCACGATCGTCTCGCTGTTCACGGCGGTGCTCGCGACCTCGGCGATCCTCGGCACGATGGCGCGCACCCGCGTCATGCGACGCCCGAGCGCGCTCGGCGTCCGCAGTGAGGGCGGGGGCTGGAAGTTCGACTTCATGGGCAAGTCGAAGTGGTTCTTCTCGACCTCCGGCCTGATCATCGCGATCGGCGCGATCGCGATCGCCGCGCTCGGCCTGAACTTCGGCATCGACTTCGAGTCGGGCACCCGCATCACGACCCCGCTCGAGCGCTCGGCGAACGCGCAGCAGGTGCGCGACACGCTCGAGCCGCTCGGCTACGCCGACGCCAAGATCCAAGAGGTCAACGATCCCGAGCTCGGCGACAACGTCGTCCAGATCGCGGTCAAGCAGCTCGACCCGGGCGAGGTGAGCGAGGTTGAGAACGCGCTCGACAAGAGCTTCGGCGTCAGCGGCGACGACTTCTCGACGAACTCGATCGGGCCGACCTTCGGCGAGCAGATCGCGCGCACGGCGCTGATCGCCGTGATCGCGTCGCTGCTGCTGATCTCGATCTACATCGCGGTCCGCTTCGAGTGGAAGTTCGCCGTGCCGGTGCTGATCGCGCTCGTGCACGACCTGCTGATCACCGCGGGCGTGTACGCGCTGACCGACCGGGAGGTGACGAGCGCCACGGTCGCAGCGCTGCTGACGATTCTCGGCTACTCGCTCTACGACACGATCATCGTGTTCGACCGCATCCGCGAGAACGTGCCGCGCATGCCGCGCGCCACCTACTCGCAGATCGCCAACCGCTCGATGTCCGAGGTCTTCACGCGCTCGCTCGCGACGAGCTTCTCGACCCTGATGCCGATCGCGGCGCTGATGCTGTTCGGCGGCGAGACGCTGAAGGACTTCGCCTTCGCGCTGCTGGTCGGCGTCGCCTCCGGCGCGTACTCGTCGATCTTCATCGCCACGCCGGTGCTCGTGGAGTGGAAGGAGCGCGAGCGGGTCTACATGCGTCGCCGCCGGCTGGTGATGGAGCAGCACGACGGCCTCGTGCCGGCGTTCGCGACGGTCGGACCGTCGCTGGCCCAGGACGCCGAGGCCGACGCGCCCGCGGGCGGCTGAGAGGCGGACGGCGCAAGCGCCGCGAGACGGGGAGCCGGCCGGCCTGCAGAAGGGCCACGCGCCCCGTCGCGCTCGGCGATGCAGCCGCCGCCTGCTGCCGGCCCGTCTACGGGCGGTGCGCCCACGGCCGCGCCGCCGGTCGACGAGCCGCCGGTCGACGATCGCGAGTCGCCGGGCAACGGCGAGCCGGCCGAGCGGCCACGTCCCGACGCCCGACGCCGGCAACGGCCTGCCAGGACGGCGGCGACGGCGTGCACGAGTCGGGCAACGGCGCCCGCCGAGGACGGCGACCGAGCAGCCGCGCCAGTCGTCGGTGACGAGCACATCCGGCTCGACGCCGCCCAAGCCGAAGCGCGGCTCGAAGGGCAGCCGCGCACGCAGGAAGCACGGGAGGCGCTGAGATGGGGCTGGTAGTCTGGGTGATGATGGGCATCGCGGTCTGGCACTTCACGGTCTTCCTGCCCGATCGCTTCTGGGGCGGCATCGTCGGTGCCTTCCTGGCGTCGGTGACGGCCTCGGCTGGTGTTCGGGCTGATCGTCAACGCCGGCGACATCCCCGGTCGCAACGACACCGACCTGTTCCAGGCGGCCATCGCCGTGCCCGGCGCGGCGATCGGGCTTGCGCTCTCCTACTGGTGGGGAGCGCGCCGTGGATCGCCAGCACGGGATCGACCACGGATTCACGCACGCCGGTTCCTGAGCCGGCCGCGGCGGCCGTTCCGTCCGCCCCGGCGACCAAGATGGGTCGGATGCGCTCGCGGCCATCGCGCTGGTCTTGCCCTCCCTATGAGCTGGAGGCGGTCGCCTGCCTGCAGCGCGAGCTGGGCCTGTCGGCGACGCTCGCGACGGTGCTCGTCCGGCGCGGGCTCGCCGACCCCGAGCAGGCGCGGCGCTTCCTCGCCGCCGACGAGCGCAACGACCCGCGCACGCTGCCAGGCGCTCCCGCCGCGGCCGAGCTCGTGCTGGCCCACGTCGAGCGCGGCTCGCGTGATCGCGGTCTACGGCGACTACGACGTCGACGGCGTCTGCTCCACGGCGATCCTGCTGCGCACCCTGCGCGCGCTCGGTGCCGACCCGCTCTGGGAGCTGCCGCATCGCTTCGGCGACGGCTACGGCCTCTCGCAGGCCGAGCGTCGAGCGCTTCGCGCGCGCGCGGCGTCGACCTGCTGATCACCGTCGACTGCGGCATCACCGCCGTGGCCGAGGTGGCCGCCGCCCGGGCGGCCGGGATGGACGTGCTGGTGATCGACCATCACCGCCCCGGCGAGGACGCTGCCGGACTGCGAGATCGTCCACCCGGCGCTGGGCGCCTATCCCTGCCCGGAGCTGTGCGCCGCTGGTACCGCGCTCAAGTTCGCCGAGCTGCTGCGCGCCCAGGCCGGGCTTGGCGTGGCGGGCGACGTGGCGGGGGCGACAGAGCTCGGGCCGCCCGCGGAGCTGCTCGAGCTGGCGGCGCTCGGAACCGTCTGCGACCTCGTGCCGCTGCGGGGCGAGAACCGTCGCATCGTGCGCGAGGGACTGCGTGCGCTCGCCCGCACGCGCAGCCCCGGCCTGCGCGCGCTGATGGCGGTCGCCGCGCTGGAGCCGGGCGAGGTCGACGAGCAGGCGATCGGCTTCCGGCTCGGACCGCGGCTCAACGCCGCCGGCCGCATGCAGCGCGCCGACGCCGCGCTCGAGCTGCTGATGACAGCCGACGAGGCGCGCGCGGCGGAGGTGGCCCGCGAGCTCGACCTGCTCAACCACGACCGTCGCGACGCCGAGCTGCGGATCCTCGCCGAGGCCGAGGCCGCCGCCTCGCGCAGGCGAGCCAGGGCGCGCTCGTGGTGGCGGGGGAGGGCTGGCACCCGGGCGTGGTGGGCATCGTCGCCTCGCGCCTGGTCGAGCGCTGGGGTCGCCCGGCGGTCGTGATCGCGCTCGACGGGGAGCGCGCCCGCGGCTCGGGACGCAGCATCGGCGCCTACGACCTGCACGCGGGCCTCGCGGCCTGCGCGCCGCACCTGCGTCGCTTCGGCGGCCACCGGATGGCGGCCGGGGTCGAGCTGGACGCCGACCGCGGTGGGGCCGTTCCGCCGCGCGCTGGCCGCCCATGCCGGCGCGGCGTGCTGACGCCCGCAGCAGCTGATCCCGGTCGAGCGCGTCGACGCGGTCGTGCCCGGCGGGGCGCTCGGCATCGGGCTGGCCGAGGAGCTCGAGCGGCTGCGGCCGTTCGGGGCCGCGCAACCCGCAGCCGACGCTGCTGGTGCCGGCGGCGCGGGTCGAGAACGTGGCCGGCATGGGCGAGCAGCGTCAGCACGCTCGCTTCACACTGGTGACCGGCGGCTCGCGCGCTCGCGGCGTCGCCTTCGGCTCCGCGCCGAGCGAGTTCGCGCGGCCGCGCGCAACGGTCCGCACGACGTCGCGCTGCGGCTGGAGCTCAACCGCTGGAACGGCTCGGTCGAGCCGCGGGTCGTGCATGCGCGCCCTCTGTCCGACCCGCCCGGGCGAGCTGCGCGTGCTCGGCGAGGACGGCTCGTTCTGGGAGCGCGTGCGCGCCGAGCATGGCGCGCGACCCGGCGGCGCACGGGCTCGTCGGGCGGGTCAGCGACGCGGATCCCCGATCGATCGTCGTGGCGAGGGCTTCGCCGGCGTGCTCGGCGCGCTGCTGACCAGCGGCGAGAACGTGCTCGTCGCGGTCGCGGACGTCTCCCGACGCCGGGCGCGCTCGAGCAGCTGGTCGCCGGGCTGGCCGAGGACGGGCTCGCGGTCGCCTCCTGGGACGCGCTGCGGCGCGAGCCCCGGCTCGCCGCCGGCTTCGCGCACCTGGTCGCCTTCGACCCGCCGCCAGGCGGCGCTCGCCGATCCGCTGCTGCGCGGCGAGGCCGCAGGCGCACCTGGCCTGGGGGCCGGCCGAGGTCGAGTTCGCGCTGGCGGTCTGGCGCGCGGAGCTGGAGCTGCGGCCGGCGTTGACGGCGGCCTATCGCTCACTGCGCGCGCTCGCCGCCGCAGGCCGAGCGCGGAGGAGCTGGAGACGGCGCTCCGCGGCGACGGCCGCTATCCCCGCACGCCCGAGTGCTGCGCCCGAGTGCTGCGGGTGCTCACCGAGTTGGGCCTCGCCCGCGTCAGCGTCGACGTACCGACGGTCGAGCTGCTCGAGGCGGCGCGCACCGACCTCGAGGCCTCGGCGACCTACCGCGCCTACGCCGCGCGCTTCGCGACGACCGAGCGCGCGCTGGCCGCCGTGCCGGCGACGACCGCCCACGCCGCCTAGCTCGCGGTCGGTCGCCAGAGCGGCCGCAGCACGCGTGCGCATCGCTCGAAGCGGCCGAGGTCGAGCTCGTCGAAGGCAGCGGCGCCGTCATCGACCTCGAGCACGCCGAGCAGCCGGCCGCGATCGGGCTCGAGCACCGGCGCGATCGCCCGTCGTCCGTCGCACGACTCCCCGACCGGCGGCCAGCGCGGCGGCGTCGAAGGCCGGCGGTCGGCTCGTCTCGCCGCCGGTTCCTCGCCGAGCAGCTCGAAGTCGCCGTCGCAGGCGTCATGGACGGCCACGCGGCGGTGGTCCCCGCGCTGCGCGCAGCACCGCGGCGGCGCCTGCGCTGGCGCCCTGCTCGAGCCGCGGCGGCCAGCTCGTCGAGCAGCGCCGCGCTGCGCAGCGGCCGCTGGTACCAGACGACGTCCCACGGCCGGCCGAACTTCACGCCGACGCCCGCGAAGGTCCCGACCTCGGTGAAGCCGTGGCGCAGGTGCAGCCGCGCGCTCGCCGGGTTGGGTGCGGTCATGCCGGCGACCGACGAGCCGCAGGCCGCTGCGGTCGAGGCGCGCGAGCAGCTCGCGGTAGAGCGCGTCGCCGACGCCCTGACCGCGTGCGTCGGCGGCGACGTAGATCGAGGTCTCGCAGGTGCTGTCGTAGGCGGCCTTGGGGCGGAAGCCGCCGCTCTTGGCGTATCCGAGCACGCGCCCGTCGGGGTCGAGCGCGCTCAGCATCAGGTGCCCGGCAGCGGCGTCGACGGCGTCCAGCACGCTGCTCCACCAGGCCAGCGGCGGGCGTCGAGGTCGAAGGTCGCCGGCCCGTCCGTCACCGCCGCCGCGTAGATCGCGGCGATCGCCGGCAGCTGGTCCGGCCGCGTGTCGTCGACGACGGGAATTTCCATCGCCGGGAGAGTAGGGCGCCGAGCATGAGAACGACGAACGCGCCGGGCGACTCGTGGTCGCCCGGCGCGTCGAGAGGACGATGCGCGTCTCGAAGGGGACGTCTAGGCCCGGCGCTTGGGATCGACGTAGAAGTCGTCGACGTTCCAGGTGCCGCCGACCGCACGCAGGCGGAAGCGCACCGGCGTGTACTTGCCGGGCAGCAGCGGCAGCAGGTTGCCGACCACGAGGTAGGTGGGCGTCGGCTGCCAGGCACCGTTGGGCAGCACGACGCCGACCGGCAGCGCGAGCTGGAGGCCGAGCGAGGTCTCGGTGATGACCTCGACGTCGAGCGTCGAGAGCAGCTTGCTCTCGCCCTTGGCGAAGAAGCGCAGCGTGGGGTGCTCGAGGCCGACGCACATCGTCGGCGAGGTCGCGGTGTCGCCCGGGCTGAGCTCGAGCGAGCGCTGGTCGCCCTGAGCTTGCGCACGAGGAACGGCTCGTTGCCCGGCTCGGTGCGGGCGCCTGGAGCGTCCAGCCGGCGTCGACCGGCTTCGAAGGCGCCGCCGGGAGAGAGCGTGTAGTCGGCCAGGTCGTTCCAGGGGCGAAAGGGCTTGCTGACGTCCTGACCCGTGCAGCTGGGCGCGGACTTGACGAGCACGCCGGCGCTGGCGGGAGAGGCGGCGATGACCAGGACGGTCGGCCAGCGAGGACTGCCGTGGCGAACGCGCGCCCGGCCTGACGGATGGGATTCGAGATGAGCATCGTGCGTCGAGCATGGGCCTGGACGCTCGCGCTTCGCCACGGACATGCGTCCAGTCGGCGGCTGGCCATCCGTCCATCGAACAGCCGTCCATGCGGCAGCGGTCACGAACTGCCGATGTAGCGGGGAAACCCATGTCTCTGTTCGCCGAGATCCGGGAGGGCCCGAGCCCGGCGGTGGAGGAGCTCCTCGAGGGCTACGACACCAGTTCGCCCACGCCCCTGCGTGGGCGCGAGCGTGCCGTGGAAGCGGCGAGTGCGGCGCTGTTCCTGGCGGTCGGCGTCGCGATGGCCAGCGCTGATCGACACCGGCCGGCCGCTGGACGTGCCGCTCGCGCTGCACGCTCGTGGTCCTCTACGCGCTCGCGTCGCGCATCCGCTTCGCCGTCGGTCACGGCTTCACCGTGCCGACGCAGATCGTGTTCGTGCCGATGCTGTTCCTGCCTGCCTCCCGGCACGGTGCCGCTGCTCGTGGCGGCCGGCATCGTGCTCGGCGGCCTGCCGGACTACCTGCGGCGGACGGCTGCACCCGTCGCGGCTGCCGCTGGCGCTCGGCGACAGCTGGCACGCCGTCGGCCCGGCGCTCGTGCTCGGCCTTGCCGGGGTCGCTGATCCGGAGCTGTCGCATGGCCGCTGCTGCTCGCGGCGCTGGCGGCGCAGTTGCTTGGCGACAACCTCAGCCTCGACGCTGCGCGAGTGGCTGGGCCTCGGGATCTCGCCCAGCCTGCAGCCGTCGATGCTGGGCTGGGTCGGGATGGTGGACGTGCTGCTCTCGCCGGTCGGCCTGCTGGCGGCGATCGCCGCGCAGGACGCGCCCTACGCCGTGCTGCTGGTGGCGCCGCTGGGCGGCCTGCTGGCGGTGTTCGCCGCCGAGCGTGCGGCGCGCCTGACCCAGGCGCTCGAGCTCAGCCGCGCCTATCGCGGCACGACGCTGCTGCTCAGCGACGTGCTGGAGGCCGACGACGAGTACACCGGCCTGCACAGCCGCGGCGTCGTCGCGCTGTCGGTGGCGGTCGCCGACGAGCTGGGGCTGAGCTCCACCGAGCGCCGCCACGTCGAGTTCGGCGCGCTGCTGCACGACGTCGGCAAGATCGCGGTGCCGAAGGAGATCATCAACAAGCCCGGGCCGCTGGACGCCGAGGAGTGGGTGGTGATCAAGGCGCACACGATCGAGGGGCAGCGCATGCTCGACCAGGTCGGTGGCCTGCTGAGCGAGGTCGGGCGCATCGTGCGCTCCTCGCACGAGAGTTGGGACGGCTCCGGCTACCCGGACGGGCTGGTGGGCGAGCGAGATCCCGCTCGGCGCGGCGATCGTCTCGGCTTGCGACGCGTTCAACGCGATGACCACCGACCGCCCGTACCGTCGGGCCCGCTCGGTCGAGCAGGCGCTTGAGGAACTGCGCGCCGAGTCGGGGCGCCAGTTCAACCCGCGCGTGGTGGAGGTGCTCGAGCGCGTGCTGGTCGAGCCCGCTCCTGAGCTGCAGCCGGCGCCCGTCTCGGTCGCGCTCAGTCCCAGCGGTGCCTGAGCTCGCCGGGGCGCCGGTCTAAACTCGAAGGGATGCCAAAGCTGCCCCGGCGCACCGAGTTCGAGCGGCCGACCGTCGATCAGGCCGGCGCAGCCCTGCCCACAGGGCCGGCGACGCGCTTGAGCGACGAGGAGCGCCGGATGCTCGGCGACCTGTTCGCGGTCGTCGAGGAGCACTCGGGGGCGGCGGCCGAGCGCATCGATCGCGACCTCGTCGAGCGCGCCTTCATCTTCGCCTGCGAGCGCCACGCCGACCAGCGGCGGGCGAGCGGCGAGGACTTCATCGTGCACCCGCTCGGCGTTGCCAAGATCTGCGCCGGCATGCGCCTCGACACGGCCACGCTGGCCGCGGCGCTGCTGCACGACACCGTCGAGGACACCAGCGCGTCGCTGGACGAGGTGCGCGTGCGAGTTCGGCGAGGAGATCGCGACGCTGGTCGACGGCGTCACCAAGCTCTCCGGCGTCACCTTCCAGAGCCGCGACGATCGCCAGGCCGAGAACTACCGCAAGATGATGGTCGCGATGGCCCGCGACATCCGGGTCATCCTGATCAAGCTCGCCGACCGCCTGCACAACATGCGCACGCTCGGCTCGATGCCGAAGAACAAGCAGCAGGAGAAGGCCAAGGAGACGCTCGAGATCTTCGCGCCGCTGGCGCACCGGCTCGGCATCCACGCGATCAAGTGGGAGCTGGAGGACCTCGCCTTCGCGACGCTGCACCCGCGCAAGTACAACGAGATCAAGCAGCTGGTCAGCCAGCAGCGCACCGAGCGCGAGGACTACGTCGCGCGCGCCGGCGCGTACCTGCAGCAGGAGCTGGAGTCGGTCGGCATCGCCGCCGACATCTCCGGGCGCGCCAAGCACTTCTACTCGATCTACTCGAAGATGACCAAGAAGGGCCGCGAGTTCAACGAGATCTACGACCTCACCGCGATGCGCGTGATCGTCGACTCGGTCAAGGACTGCTACGGCGCGATCGGGGTCATCCACTCGCTCTGGAAGCCGCTGCCCGGGCGCTTCAAGGACTGGGTCGCGATGCCCAAGTTCAACATGTACCAGGCGCTGCACACGACGGTGATCGGGCCCGAGGGCCGGCCGCTCGAGATCCAGATCCGCACGCAGGAGATGCACAAGACGGCCGAGTACGGCGTCGCGGCGCACTGGATCTACAAGGAGGACGAGGGCAAGGAGGTCGAGGAGAAGGTCGAGTGGCTGCGCCACCTGCTCGACTGGCAGCAGGACATGCACGACCCGCAGGAGTTCGCCCAGACGCTGAAGGCGGACCTGTTCGAGGACGAGGTGTTCGTGTTCACGCCCAAGGGCGAGGTCAAGTCGCTCGCCCACGGCGCGACGCCGCTCGACTTCGCCTACGCCGTGCACACCGACGTCGGGCACCGCTGCGTCGGCGCGAAGGTCAACGGCAAGATCGTGCCGCTGCACTACGAGCTCGAGTCCGGCGACATCTGCGAGGTGCTGACCTCCAAGAAGGAGCGCGGGCCCAGCCGCGACTGGCTCTCGCTGGCGAAGACCACGCGCGCGCAGTCGAAGATCCGCGCCTGGTTCAAGCGCGAGCGGCGCGAGGACTCCGAGCGCACGGGCCGCGAGATCCTGACCGAGAACCTCAAGCGCGCGGGGCTGCCGCCGCAGCGCATCGCGGGTTCGCCGCTGCTCGCGGACGTGATCCGCGAGATGGGCTTCCGCAAGGCCGAGGACTTCTACATCGCGCTCGGCGGCGCGAAGATCTCGGCCAAGACCGTCACGACAAAGCTGATCGCCCGGCTCAAGGAGGGCGAGTCGGCGGTCGAGCCGACCTCGGCGGCCACCGAGCTGCTGGAGCGGCGCGAGCAGCCGAAGAAGACCGCCGCCTCCTCGACGTACGGCATCAAGGTCGAGGGCGTCGACGACGTGATGCTGCGGCTGGCCAAGTGCTGCCGGCCCGTGCCGGGCGACCCGATCGTCGGCTACATCTCGCTCGGCAAGGGCATCACGATCCACCACGTCGACTGCAAGAACGCGCGCCATCTGCGTCGCAACCCCGAGCGCTTCACCGAGGTGGCCTGGGACGGCGAGTCCGCATCGGCCTTCCGGGCCGAGATCGAGGTCGACGGCTGGGATCGCACGCGCCTGCTCGAGGACCTCTCGCGCAACTTCGCCGAGGCAGGCGTGAACATCCTGGAGGCGCGCTGCACGGTCGTCCATCCGATGGTCAAGAACCGGTTCGTCGTCGAGGTGGGGGACACCGAGGCGCTGCGCGCGGTGATCACCCGCCTGCGCAACATCGAATCGGTCTTCGACGCGTATCGCGTCACCCCCACGGGCTGACTCCACGCGCCCGTCGGGCCGGCCGTTTCGGGGCCGGCTTGCGCCGACGTTGCGGAAACGTCGGGGAGGTTTAGTCGGAAGTTGTTGACCCAACAGGGTCTATGGGGCTATACACATGGACGTCTCAAGATCGGAACTTCCCGATTGCTTGGAGGTCATTGTGGTACTCCCACCTGGACCCGCACTCCCACGGGCGACTCAGGCCTACCTGATGGTCCGGCACGCGGATCGGTTCGGCGCTCTCTGCAAGCGTCGCTACGGCCCTGTCTTCACCGTCCAGGCGGTGCCCTGGGGGAACGTCGTGGTCGTGACGGAGCCGGAGACGATCAAGACCGTCTTCACCGGCGATCCGGACCTGTGGCGGGCCGGCGAGGGCTACGAGCTGCTGCGTCCGCTGCTCGGGTCGAAGTCGGTGATCGTGCTCGACGGGGACGAGCACCTGTGCGCGCGCCGGCGCCTGCTGCCGCCCTTCCACGGCAAGGCCGTGCGCAGCCACGAGCGGATGATCGAGCAGGTCACTGCCGAGTCCGTCGCTCGCTGGCCGCTGGAGCGGCCGTTCGCGGTGCTCGACCAGATGAAGCTGATCACACTCGACGTGCTGCTGCGGTCGGTGCTGGGCGTCGACAGCGAGGAGCGGCGCGAGGAGCTGGGGGCGGCGATCGTGCGCGGCGTGGCGTTGAAGCCGATCGCGCTGCTGATGTGGATCTGGCCCTGCCTGCAGGGCGTCGGCCCCTGGCGGCGGTTCCGCAGCAGCCTCGCGTACGCCCGGCGGCTGATCCTGGAGGAGATCGCCAGCGCCCGTCGCGACCCGCGGCTGAGCGAACGCGACGACGTCCTGGCGCTGTTGATCCAGGCCGGCGAGCTGTCCGACGACGAGCTGCTCGACCAGGTCGGCACGCTGCTGCTGGCCGGCCACGACACGACCGCGACGGCGTTGGCGTGGACCCTCGAGCGCCTCGTGCGCCATCCGCGGGCGCTCGAACGGGCGCGCGCCGACGACGCCTATCTGGACGCTGCGATCAAGGAGGCCATGCGCGTGCGGCCGGTGCTGCCGGCGGTCGTGCGTCGGTTGTCGCGACCGGCTCGGTTGGGCACCTGGCTCTTGCCCGCCGGCATGACGGTGATGGCCAGCGCTCGCCTGGTGCAGCTGTCGCCGACGGTGTTTCCGCGCCCGCTGCAGTTTCGGCCGGAGCGCTTCCTGGAGGGGCAGGGCTCGACCTACAGCTGGATCCCGTTCGGGGGCGGCACGCGCCGCTGCCTGGGCGCGGCGTTCGCCTCGTTCCACATGCGCGTCGTCCTGCGCACCGTGCTCAGACAGATCGAGCTGCGTGCGGACCGTGCGGTGGGCGAGCGCCTGCGCAGCGATCACATCACGCTGATGCCGGCTCGGGGGGCGCGCGTGGTGCGGGGGCGAAGACCGAACGCGCTTGCGGCTGTCCGGAGTGGTCGGTTAGTGTCTAAATAGACACGTCGCTATATCTAACGGCAGGCGCTCGCCGTGGGGCGCTGGCTCAGGAGGGTTTGGATGCGCGGAGCCTCATCGCCGGTCACTGGAGCCCTGCTTGGGCTGCTCCTCGAGCGTCCCGGGTATGGCTATGAGCTTGGCAAGCGCCTGGACGAGCGCATGGGCTCTGCATGGAAGCTGACCCCGTCCACGATCTACTCGGTGCTCGATCGCCTGGAGTCGCAGGAGTTCGTGCGCCGCGACGTCCGCGAGCTGACGGGCCGACCGCGAGCGCGCGAGCGGGTGATGTACCACGCGACCGACCAGGGCGCCATGGCCTTCGAACGCTGGCTGGGCAGCCCGGAGCGCAAGGAGCCGATCCGCACGCAGCTGCTCGCCAAGATCGCCGTCGCGCGACCCGAGCATGCGCCGATGCTGCTGGCGGCGCTCGACGACTACGAGCGCGACTGCCTCACGATGCTCGCCGCCGCCAGCGAGGAGGACGAGCCCGACACCGGCACCTGGAACGGGCTGCTGGCGAGAGTGATCGAGGACGCGGCCTGCGAGCACCTGCGTGCCGAGTTGCAGTGGGTCGTGTCGACGCGCTCGCGGATCATCGAGTTCGGACAGGATTGAAGCCGTGGCGCTGCTGTCGCTCGAAGAGGTCAGCAAGCGCCACCGCTCCGGTCGCCGCGAGGTGGTCGTGCTCGGTGACGTGTCGCTCGAGGTCGACGACGGCGACTTCGTCGGCATCTGGGGCGCTCCGCGTTCGGGCAAGTCCTCGCTGCTGCGACTCGCCGCGGGCATCGAGGAGCCCGACGGCGGCCGCATCTGCTTCGACGGGCGCGACCTCGCGCAACTCTCGACGCGCGAGCGCGCGCTGCTGCTGCGACGGTCGATCGGCTACGTCGCGACACCGCTCGACGCCGCCTCCTGGAACGCCGGCCGCTGCGATCGCGTGCTCGACCACGTCGCCGAGCCGCTGCTCGGCGATCGACGCCGGCCCAGCGAGACGAGAATCGCCGGTCGCCAGGCGCTCGAGCGCGTCGGCGCCAGCGATTGCGTGCACGCGTCGACCAGGGAGCTGTCGATCGGCGAGCGCACGCGCGTCTCGCTCGCCCGTGCGATCGTGCGCGATCCGCGGCTGCTGCTGGTCGACGAGCCGGCGCTGATGCCAAGCCCGCGCGAGCGCGACGAGATTCGCCAGTTGCTGCGGTCGCTGACCGCCGAGGGGAACGTGACGCTGATCGTGGCCTCGCAGGACACGAGCGCGCTACGGGGCGCCTCCCGGCTGTTCTCGGTCGGGGACGGGCGGCTGCTGTCCACCGATCGAGCCGGCACCGTGGTGCCGTTTCCGCAAGAGAGGGCCGCCCGCTGAGTCGCACCTGCCCCGCCGGTGCGCTCGAGCTTCGCGACCTGGTCAAGCACTACCCGAGCGACGGCGAGGTCGTACGCGCGGTCGACGGCGTCTCGTTGACGGTCGAGCCCGGGGAGTTCGCGGCCCTCTACGGGCCCAGCGGCTCGGGCAAGACGACCCTGCTCACGCTGGCGGCGGGCATCGCGCAGCCCGACGGTGGCCAGGTCTACTTCGGCGGACGCGACATCGCGTCGCTGGGAGAACGCGAGAGCGCGCGCTACCGGCGCCAAGAGGTCGGCTTCATCTTCCAGTCCTTCCATCTGATGGCCGCGGCGTCGGTGCTGGACAACGCAGCGCTGAAGCTGCTCGCCGACGGCTGGAGCCTCAGTGACGCGCGGCGCGAAGCGGAGCCCTGGATCGAGCGCGTCGGGCTCGGCCGGCGCATCGACCACGTGCCCGGGCAGCTGTCGACGGGTGAGTGCCAGCGCGTCGCGATCGCCCGGGCGCTGGTCAACCAACCGCGGCTGGTGCTGGCCGACGAGCCGACGGGCAACCTCGACACCAAGCGCGGACGTGACGTGCTCGAGCTGCTGCGCGCGCTCGCCACCGAACAGCAGATCCCGGTGCTGCTGGTGACCCACGACTCGCAGGCGATCGAGATCGTCGACCACCTCCACGTGCTCAGAGACGGCCGGCTGACGGCCGCTGACCGGGCGTTCGCGGGGATGTCCGCCAGGGAGGGCTGAGCGCCCGTGTTCGGACTGCGGCTGCGAACGCTGCTGCACTTCTACGGGCGCCGGGTGCGCAAGCATCCAGTGCAGGAGGTGTTCGCGGCCGCGGGCATCGCGGTCGGGGTCGCGCTCGTGTTCGCGGTCCAGGTCGCCAACACGAGCATCACCGGCTCGGCCGACGAGATCGTCAACGGCATCGTCGGCTCGGCCAAGCTCCAGCTCGCGGCTCGGTCCGAGGACGGCTTCTCCGAGCGAGTGGTCGCGCGGGTCGTGCGGGTGCCGGGCGTCGAGCGGGTCGCGCCGCTGTGGCGCACGCGCGTGACGGTGGTCGGGCCACGGGGGCGCCGCTCGATGGAGCTCCTCGGCAGTTCTCCCGCGCTCGCGGCCTTTCGTGGCGAGCTGACGCGCAACTTCGGGCGGCGCGGCCTGCGCCTGGGCGCGAGCATCGGCTTGCCTGCCCGTGTGGCCGAGTCGATCGGGGCGCGTTCGGATTCGACGGTGACGTTGCTCGTCAACGGACGGCGCCAGCGCGTGGCGATCGGCGCCGTGCTCGGCGAGGACACGATCGGTCCGCTGGCGGCGAGCCAGGCGGCACTCGCGTCGCTGCGCTTCGCGCAGCGGATCAGCGGCAAGCCGGGGCGGCTGTCCCAGCTGCTGATCGGCGCTCGCCCTGGTACGGAGGAGCAGGTGCGCCGCCGGCTCGAGCCGATCGTCGGAAACGGCATCACGATCGCCTCCGCGGACGCCGAGTTGCGCTCGCTGCGTCAGGCGGCCAAGCCGAACGACCAGTCCACGAGCCTGTTCGCCGCCATCAGCGCGATGGTCGGCTGCCTGTTCGCCTTCAACGCGATGCTGATCACCGCGCCGGAGCGACGGCGCTTCATCGCCGACCTGCGCATCCAGGGCTTCGAGCCGCGGCAGGTGGTGACGATCCTGCTGTTCGAGGCGGCGCTGCTGGGCATCGGCGCCTCGCTGGTCGGCCTCGCCCTGGGCGACCTGCTCTCACGGCTGATGTTCGACAAGGTCCCCGAGTACCTGGCCTTCGCGTTCCCGGTCGGCACGCAGCAGGTGGTCGAGCCGCTGACCGTCGTGCTGGCGCTCGGCGGCGGCCTGGCGGCGTCGCTGCTGGCCTCGCTGCGGCCGCTGCTGGACCTGCGTCGCCACCAGCCGGTCGACGCCGTCTTCCACGAGCGCGGCGAGCCGGGGGAGATGATCAGCACGCGCGCCACCAGGGTGCTGTTCGCGTGCGGCCTTGCGCTGATCGCCGCCACGACGCTGGTGGTCTCGGTCGCACCGGAGGCGACGATCGTCGGCGGCGTCACGCTGGCGCTGGCGACGCTGCTGCTGACCCCGGTCGCGTTCACCGCGGCCGGACGGGGGATGGCTGCCCTCAGCCGCCGCAGCCGCCGGTTCAACATGATCGCGGTCGCGATGCTGGAGGTGCAGAGCACGCGCACGCGCTCGCTTGGGCTCGTCGCCATCTGTGCGCTCGCGGTGTACGGCAGCGTCGCGATCGGCGGTGCGCACGCCGACCTGCTGCGCGGGCTCAACCGCCATACGACCGAGAACTTCTCGACCGCCGACCTCTGGATCACGACGGGGGGCAACGACCTCACCACCGACGGGTTCTCGCGCGCACAGCACGCGCGCACGGTGGCCGGAGCCGTCGGCGTCGCAGCGGTCCGGGAGTACCGCAGCACGCTGCTGGACGTCGACGACCGGCGCCTGTGGGTGGTCGGGCGGCCGCGGACCGACCGCATCATGATTCCGCCGAGCCAGGTGCTCGCCGGTCGTCAGCCGCAGCTGACCCAGCGCCTGCGGGCCGGGGGCTGGGCAACCGTCTCCGACACGTGGGCGGAGCGCTACGGGCTAGGCGTCGGCGAGCGCTTCACGCTGCCGAGCCCGGCGGGCAGCCAGCGCTTCCGCGTCGCGGCGATCACGACCAACCTCGGCTGGCCGCCGGGTGGGGTCACGCTCAACGAGCGTGACTACCGCCGGGCGTTCCGAACGGCCGATCCGACCGCGCTCGAGGTCGACCTCGAGCCCGGGGTGACGCCCGCCCAGGGCAAGCGCAGCGTGCGCGCCGCCCTCGGGCCGAGCGTGAGCCTCCACGTCCAGACCCGCGCGGAGCGCGAGCGGCAGTTCGTCGACCTCGGCCAGCAGGGGCTGACGCGGCTGAGCCAGATCTCGGCCCTGTTGCTGCTCGCGGCGGCGCTGGCGGTGGCGAGCGTGCTGGCTGCGACGACCTGGCAGCGGCGAGGGCGTCTGGCGGCGCTCAAGGTGCAGGGCTTCGATCCCTGGCAGCTCTGGCGCGCGCTGTTGATCGAGACGGGCTTCCTGGTGTCGGTCGGGTGTGCCGTCGGGGCGGTGATCGGCGTCTACGGGCACTATCTCGCCGGCCGCTATCTCAAGCTCGCGACCGGCTTTCCGGCGCCGTTTTCGCTCGGCATCGAGCAGGTGCTGCTGGTGGCAGCGCTGGTTGGCGGGATGGCGTGCGCGATCAGTGCGCTGCCCGGCTACTTCGCCGCGCGCACGCCGATGCGGGTGAGCATGCAGGAGTGAGGCTCGATCGGAGCGCTGACAGCACCGTGTCAGCATGCACTCGCTCAAGTCCGCCCAGCCGGCGTCCCGCTGGGCCTTCACGTCCGCGGCCGGAAGCTACTGGCTCGAGATCTATCCGCACGTGTTCCGGGAGCTGCGCGGTTGGCAGCGCCTGGCCGAGCGGATACCCGATCCCGATCTGCGCCGAGACGCGCTCGAGTCGCTCGCGGGCAAGCACCGCAACGCCGAGGGCGCCGCGGCGTTCGCGACGCTCGCTCCGCGACGTCAGCGCCGCGCCGTGGCCTGCCTGCTGGTCTCGCTGCAGTCGATGTTCGACTACCTCGACACGCTCTCCGAGCAGCCCGCGCTCGATCCCCTGGCCAACGGTCGCCAGCTGCATCGGGCACTGGCGGTCGCGCTGACCCCGGGCGCCGCGCACTGCGACTACTACGCCGAGCACGCCCGCGGCGACGACGGTGGCTTCCTGCGCGCATACGTGGAGCGCTGCCGGGCGTTGGTGGTCGAGCTGCCGGGCTATGGCGCCGTCATGCCGTGGGTCGGCGTCGCGACCGGGCTTGCGGCCGAGGGGCAGAGCCTCAACCACGCCGGGCTCTACGGGAGCCACGACGCGCTCGCCCACTGGGCTCGGCAGCGCACCCCGGCCGGTGCCGGATTGCGTTGGTGGGAGACCGCCTCGGCGGCCGTCTCGACGCTGACGATCCACGCGCTGCTGGCGGAGGCGGCCGACCCGACGATGACGTCACGCGAGGCCGCCCGGCTCGCCGACGCCTACTTTCCCTGGATCACCGGCCTCGGCACGCTGCTCGACAGCGTGGTGGACTGGGCGGCCGACCGGACGACGGGCAACCACAGCCAGATCTCGTACTACCGCTCGGAGGTCGAGGCGGCCGAGCGCCTCGGCACACTGGCCGAGCGCTCGGTGGCGCTTGCCATGGACCTACGCCACGGCGATCGCCATGCGCTGATCCTGATCGGGATGGCTTGCTACTACCTGGCGACGCCCGCCGCTGACGTGCCGGGGCATCGCGCGGTGAGCGAGAGCGTGCTCGCCGCATTCGGCGCGCTCGCGACGCCGGCGCTCTGGATCTTCCGCGCCCGGCAGTCGGCCGCGCGGGCGCTGCGGCCGAGCTAGGCAGCCACGACCGGAGCTGGCTCCGGCGCCTTGATCAGTCCGCCGCGGACCGCCGCCTCCATGAAGGTGCGGGCGCCCGAGCTGAGCACGTAGACGTGCTGCAGCGCGCCGCGAACGGGGATCGTGCGCGCCAGCTCGAGCGCGCCGAGGTCCGCGAGGTAGCGGACGTGGTAGCTCAGCCTGCCCAGTCCGATGCCCAAGTCGCTGGCCGCGGAGCGGGGGGTGATCTCCTCCGCGACGGTGGCCAGGAGCAAGATGCGCAACCGGATGGGATTCACGACTGCGCGGGCGAACGGAACCAGCATTTCCTCGTCGGGGTGCGTTAATGGCGTCTCTAACACTCAAATGATGCTTATCGGCGCGAGGGGGTATGTCAATACCTCGCATGGACTATTTGCGGGGCGATTACCCAGCACCGCAATATCGCCGAGCCGATCAGACATGGCAGAAGGAACAGGGATCGCTGCTCGTCTAGAGCTCTCTTCGCGGAGTTGGCCAGAGCTGGAGCTGAATCGGGGCGCCGAGGTCGCGGCCGAGCACACGGAACTGGCCGGAGGCTCCGCGCGCCAGTCGGCGTCCGGCCGGGCAGCGCAGCCCGGGCCGCGGCACGCCGCCCCAGGCGATCCCGCCCTCGAAGGAGATCAGCGCCCCTGTCGCACCGAGTCTCAGCACCCGACCGGACGCGACTGCGCCGGGAACGAGCGCTGCGAGCAGGCGCTCGCCCGCGCGCGCACGCGCCTGGCGGACCTGCGGCGCGTGCTGGGAGAGCAGCGGCCCGGTGTCGGTCATCCCCATCACATGGCCCCACCACGGGGCGCCGGGCTCGGGCGGGGTCAGCAGCGCCTCGGCCGAGAGCTCGGCCAGCGGGACGAACGCGCGGGCGCCGCCGAGGTCCACGACGACGCCGGTCCCCGTCACCGAGACGACCGTGCCGTGCACCCGCTCGCCGGCGCCGATCGCCTCGCGTGCGCGGCGCAGCGCCAGCAGCCGCGGCGACAGCAGCGCCACGCCCGCCTGCGCGTCGAGCGCGATCAGCGTGCACCCCAGCTCGCGCCCGACGCAGTCCGAGCGAGGCCGGCGTGGGACCCAGGCAGGCAGCTCGACGCGGGGCGCGAAGCCGTAGAGGCCGTCGCTCAGCAACAGGAACGCACCCGGTTCAAGGGTCAGCAGCAGCCGCCCGATCACCGGCTCGCGCTCGCGTTGGGCGCGCTCCAGCTGCCTCCACGCGGCACGTGTCGGGCTTTCCGGCGCGGCGTCGAGGCTGCGGATCGCAAGCTCGAGCACGCCCTGCAGGCTGCCCGCTTCGACCGGCGGCCCGCCGGGCTCGACAACGCCTTCCGTGACTTCCGCTTCGTCGATCATCGCCTGGGGCCAAGCACGGCGACAGGGGGCCAGGCAAGACCCGGCCGCCAGCGTCCAGCGGGCGAGGGGCGCCGGGCAATGCCTCGCGGGGACTATTCTGATCGGACTTCCCGCGCGCTGTCCATGCGCGTAGGACGGCGAGCGACACCTGGAGGCGGGCGTCGATTAGCCTTCGGCCGAGCATGGAGGCGGTGCTCAGCGCTCAGCGCTTCGCGTCGATCGGGGGGGCGGAGACCTATCTACTGACCGTGGCCGAACAGCTGGAACGGCTGGGCCACGGCGTGACGATCCATGCCCAAGAGCTGGGCGAGATGGCCGACGAGGCGATTCGGCGCGGCCTGCGCGTCCATGGATCGCTGGAGCAGCTGCCCGCGGACTGCGACGCGATCCTGGTGCAGGACGCCGTCACCTCGCACCTGCTGGCGGCGCACTACCCCACGACCCCACAGGTCTTCGTGTCGCACGGGATCGGCTTCGACGTGATGTTGCCGCCACAGCTTCCCGGCCTGGTGGCGAAGGTGGTGGCGATGAACGACCGTGTGCGCCTGCGTGCCGAGGCGGCCGCCGCCGGCCACGAGGTCGTGCGCATGCGCCAGCCGATCGACCTCGATCGCTTCAGTCCACGAGCGCCGATCAGGGCCACGCCCAAGCGGGTCCTGCTGCTGGGCAACTACCTGCGCGGCCCGCGCCGAGACGTGCTGCTCGAGGTCTGCGACGAGCTCGGGCTCGAATGGCGCCAGCTCGGCGCACACGGCGCAGCCGCGCACGCGCGGCCGGAGATGGAGCTCGCCGACGCAGACATCGTGGTCGGCTACGGACGCTCCGCGCTCGAGGGCATGGCGTCGGGGCGCGCGGTCTACGTCTTCGACCACAGCGGCGGGGACGGCTGGGTCACCGGCGAGTCCTACCCGCGGCTGGAGGCCAACGGCTTCGCCGGCACGGCCAGCGACGAGGCGATCGATCGATCCCGCCTGCGCCGCGACCTGAGCGCCTACACGGCGGACATGGGCCTGGTCAACCGCGAGCTGGCACGCGTCAGCCACGACGCCGTCCGGCACACGGCCGACCTCGTCGCGCTGCTGCGCAACGCCGCGCCGCCGGTTGCGTACGACGAGGAGTCGCTGCGCGAGATCGCCCGGCTGCGGCGGCTGCAGTGGCAGGTGGAGGGCAACGCCGCGCTGCTTCGCACCGAGAACGAGGAGCTGCGCGAGCGCATGGAGGAGCTGCTGCGCGAGAAGGCCGAGGTGATCGACGTCACCCACGACCTGCTCGGCGAGATCGAGAGCCTCAAGGCGACTCGCCGCTACAAGGCCGGGGCGCTGCTGGCCGCGCCCCTCGACGCCGCTCGCCGGGCCGTCGACTCCGAGCTCGGTCAACGGCTGGCGCGTCGGCGCCGAAGTCGCCCGCGCCTACTGGCGCTCGTCGCCTACCGCGACGAGGAGCGCTTTCTCCCGGGGCTGCTGGAGAACCTCGCCTTGCAGGTCGACGGGCTGGTCGCGCTCGACGACGGCTCGAGCGACGGCTCGAGCGAGCTGCTGCGCGACCACCCGCTCGTCGTCGAGGTGCTGCACGTGCCCGCCGGCACCCAGGACGAGCTCGAGGACGGCAAGAACCATCGCGCGCTCGTCGAGGCCTCCTGGCGCCACCGACCCGACTGGCTGCTCGGCATCGACGCCGACGAGCGGGTCGAGCGCGACTTCCGCGCTCGTGCCGAGGAGGAGATCGCGCGGGCCGAGCACGACGGCCACAGCGGGCTCTGGGTGCCCTTCCGCGAGCTCTGGGGCGCGCCGGACCGCATGCGCGTCGACGGGATCTGGGGGGGCAAGCGCAAGGCCTGCCTGTTTCGCGCCACGCGCCGCCACCGCTTCGACGATCGGCGCGTGCACGCCAACTGGGCGCCCTGGCCGCCCGAACGCGGCGACTATCCCGCCGCGGACCTGCGCCTCTACCACCTGCGCATGATCCGGGCCGAGGACCGCCATGCCCGCTTGGCGCGCTACCACCGCATCGACCCCGACGAGGTCTGGCAGCCGATCGGCTACGAGTACCTGCTCGACGAGGAGGGGATCGAGCTGCAGCAGCTCGAGCCGGGGCGCGACTACGTGCCGCTGGGGCGCTAGGTCACGGGACGCGCTTGTAGGCGCGGTAGGCGGGCTTGCGCGTGCCGTCGTAGGTCAGCAGGCCGGTCGTCTGCCCGTGGTCGACGGAGGGTGGCTCGTCGATCAGGTTGTACCAGCCGAGGCCGGCGACGAAGGGTGAGCGGTCGGCGATCGAGTACGCCGCGGTGAGCCAGCGAGCCTGGTCCTTGCGGCTCACGTAGAAGTCGAAGGAGCGGTTCGCGCGGTCGGACGAAATGGTGAATTCCGATAGCCAGAGGCGCGGACCTCGCCCTTGGAATTGGGGATAGCGGCCTCGGTAGAGGCGGCCGAGCTCGCGATGGAAGAGGTCGACGTCGCCGATGTCTCGTGCGCCGGGGATGCCCGCGTAGCCGTGATCCGCGAGATTGGGAAAGCGGCGCGTGAACGGGTTGTGGCCATAGACGTCGAGGGGTGCCGGCTTGCCGTTGGGAAGTCGCATCCAGCGGGCGAAGTCCCGCGGACGAACCTCGCCGAAGGAGAACGTCATACCCCCGATCACGGTGTTCTGCCTGCTTTGGCGCTTGAGGGCCTTGTATGCGGCGTTCAACAGTCGTGCATAGCGGCGGGGTCCCACGGGGCTGTTCGGTGGCAGGGGCTGAAAGACCGCGGCTCGGTTGGGTTCTCCCCAGATCATCCAGGTGCGGATCGTGGGGTACCGTCGAGCCGCTGCGGTCAGGAAGTGCGCGTACTCGCGTGGATCCGGAGCCCATGCAGGAGAGCGATTTCCGTTGGCCCAGGGCGGGGACGCATTGACGAGCACGGCGACCTTGACCCCGTAGCGCCGGCCGAGTCGAATGGCCTCGTCGAGCTCGGGGGGCCAGTGATAGGCCGGGTCAGCCGGATCCGCAGGTTGGCTGGGGCGGGACGGTGCCGCATGGCTCCACGTGAGTGCGTACTGGAACGTGTCCACTCCGAGGTCGCGGTAGACGGGAAACGCGGACGCGCCGCCTGGAAGGCGGACCGGCCCCCAGATCGACTTCGTCGTGCGTGCGTCGGCCGTCGCGGGTAGGGCGAGCGCGACGGCGAACACAGCAGAGAGCAGGAGCCGCAGACGCATGCTGCGAGAACTCGTCGAGACGAGCGATGTTGCGGTGGAGCCGCGTTTCGCCGCAGCCTCTTGTGCGGTGAAGCCTGCCCCTATACTCGCTCGCCGTGAGGCGCCTGGGGCTCTGTCTGTTCGCATTGCTTGCATGGTCTCCTGCGGCTGCCGAGGCACAGAACGGGGTCCGCGTCGATCCGGACAGTCCTGCGGGTGTTGAGTACCAGATTCCCCTGGAACGGGCGCGTGAAGGCGGACAGGGCTCGCCGGGTACTGCCGGTCGCGAGCGTGACGGCGGGGCCGCTCGCGGCAGCGCCGACGATCGTCTCTTCGGCGAGGGCATCGAGCCCCGCGGCAAGGGAGCCGAGGGCCGAGACCACCGTTCGGCTCCCGACGCGTCCCGCGAAGACGAACGAGAAGCGACCGATCGACGGGCGTCGCCCGAGCCGAGCAAGGCACAGATCGGCTCGGACGGCGGTGGCTCGGGCACCCTGACCACCGGCACCATTGCCCTTGGTGTCATCGTGCTGGGAGGGGTCGGGGGCCTTGCGCTTCGTCGTACCCTGCGAACTTCCCGGCGAAGCTAGAGAGCGATCCCGAAAGAGGAGTTTCGACGTGCGAGTCCTGGTCACGGGCGGCGGCGGTTTCATCGGAAACCATCTGGTGCGGCGGCTGCTGCGGGAGGGCCACGCCGTGCGGGTCCTCGACAGCTTTGCGACGGGCCGGCGCGAGAACCTCATCGACTTGGGGGACGACGTCGAACTGATCGAGGGCGACATCCAGAGCTACGAGCGTGCTCATGCCGCGGTCCGCGACTGTGAGGTGGTGCTCCATCAGGCGGCATTGCCGTCGGTGCCGCGTTCGGTGCAAGATCCCCTGACGAGCAACGCCGCCAACGTGATCGGAACCCTCAACGTGCTGCTCGCCGCTCGCGATTGCGGCGTGCGGCGCGTCGTGTTCGCTTCGTCCTCGTCGGTCTACGGGGCCTCCACCGCCCTACCGAAGGGGGAGGACGTGAAGCCGGAGCCGATCTCGCCATATGCCGTCGCGAAGTTGGCGGGGGAGGGGTACTGCCGCAGTTTCTTCGAGGTGTACGGTCTCGAGACGGTCGCTCTGCGCTACTTCAACGTCTTCGGCCCTCGCCAGGATCCCCTCTCGCAGTACGCCGCCGTCGTTCCACGGTTCATCTCGGCCCTCCTTGTCGGCACGCCGATTACGGTCTTTGGCGACGGCGATCAGTCGCGAGACTTTACGTACATCGACAACGTCGTCGACGCGAACCTGCTGGCGATGCACGCAGACGGCGTCGGCGGCGGCGTCTTCAACATCGCTTGCGGAGGTCGGGTGAGCATCAACGAGCTCGTGGCCGAGACCGAGCGAATCACCGGCCGAACCGTCGCCATCGAGCGAGTGCCCCCGCGTCCTGCGGATGTGCGCCATTCGTGGGCGGACATCGACCGTGCGCGTGCGTTCCTGGCGTATGAGCCGTCGGTGAGCTTCAGCGAGGGACTCGAGCGAACGGTCGAGTTCTTTCGGGAGGGCCTCGCAGAGTCGGCCGAGGCCCCTGCCGGGATGTTCGGCAGCTCGGATTGACGACCGCTCGCTCCTCCGGCGCGAGCCGGGTCAAGATCGTGCGGGTCATCGGGCGGCTGAACGTCGGCGGTCCGGCCATCCAGGCCATCACGCTGTCGAGCCGTCTGCGTGCCAACGGCTACGAAACGGTCCTCATCCGTGGGCGGGAGGGGCCTCGCGAAGGTTCGATGGACGCCTTGGCCGTTGCGGAGGGCGTCGCCCCGCTCCGGGTCGGGACGCTCCGGCGGGAGATCGGTCTGCACGACCTGCGTGCTCTCACCACGGTCGGTCGGATCGTGCGCCGCGAGGCCCCGGACCTCGTACATACCCACGCAGCCAAGGGCGGCGCAGTCGGGCGTTTGGCTGCGACTCTGGCCGGACGCGGTACGCCGAGGGTTCTCGTGCACACCTTCCATGGGCACGTGCTCGACGGGTACTTCTCGCCGGCGAAGGTGGCGATCTTCACGCACGTCGAGCGCTGGCTCGCGCGTCGGACGACTCGGTTGATCGCGGTGTCCGAGGAGGTGCGTCAAGATCTGATCGACCTGCGGATCGCACCACCCGAGAAGATCTCGGTGGTGCCGCTCGGCTTCGAGCTCGAGCGTTTCCTCGTGAGCGATGCCGAGCGGGAGGCCCAGGGCCGCGCTTGGCGATCGAGCAACGGCATCCCCGTGGACGTGCCGCTGGTCCTGCTGATAGCCCGCCTCGTGCCGATCAAGCGCGTCGACCGGTTCCTGCGTGTGGCACGGCTCGTCGCCGATCGGTCGGATGCGACCTTCGCCGTCGCGGGAGACGGAGAGCTCGGCGACGAGCTTCGATCGAGCGATGCGGCCAGGGCACTCGGCGACCGCTTGACGTGGCTCGGCTTCGAGGGCGATGTCGCTCCGGCACTCTTCGGTGCGGACGTCGTCGTGCAGACCTCCGACAACGAGGGCACGCCCGTGAGCCTGATCGAGGCGCACGCGGCGAGCCGACCGGTAGTGAGCACGAGGGTAGGCGGCGTAGCCGCCGTCGTCCGCGACGGCATCAGCGGTCACCTGGTCGCGGCGGAGGACGAGAGTGGCTTTGCGGCGGCGGTCGACGGGCTGCTCGACGCTCCCGCCCGAGCGGCCGAGTTCGGACGCGAGGGACGAGCTCACGTTCGCTCGACCTTCACCCTGGACCGGTTGGTCCGTGACGTGGATCGTCTCTATCGCGATCTCCTGCACTCGGGGGCGTGACGCGCCGTGGGGGATGACGTACGCGCACTCGCGGTCAGCTCCCAGGGCGAATCGACGCCGAGCCTGCGCGTTCGGGCGGGTATCCCAGCAGCCGAACTCGCTCTCCATGGGGTGATGGTGCAGCAGCTTCCGTTGTTCACGGACAGCGAGTACGGGCGCTTCAGCATTGCCTCGCCGGGTCGGCGGGCCCTTCTCGCGGCTCGCGCCCATGCACGCCAGCGGCGCCGGGCTCACGGCGCGGTCGGCGACGTAGCCTGGGTGTTGCGACGAGGCGACATGCTGCCTACCCCGTCGTTCGAACGGCGCCTGCGCGCGGGACGGAGGCTGGTCTACGACGTGGACGACGCCATCTGGTTCGACGGTCCCGAGGCACAGGGTCATGCCCTTGCATTCATGAAGGGCTCCGAGCGCAAGGCGACCTGGCTGGCACGGAATGCCGACCATGTCGTCGCGGGCAGCGATGTCCTAGCCGATTGGTTGAGTCGCCATACCCGCGAGCTGACCGTGGTCCCGTCGCTGGTCGAGACGCGCGGCGTGCCCGTGCGCCAACATCGCGAGAGCACGGAGGTGGTCATCGGATGGATTGGATCTCGCACGACTGCGGCCTACGTGTCGCGCCTGACCGAAGCGCTCGAGCACGTCGCCGCTCGGCGTCCGGAGCTGACCTTCAAGCTCGTCATGCTCGGAGGCGCGGTGCCCTCCGTCCGTGGCGTGGGTGCCGTCACGCACCCTTGGAGCGAGGAGGCTGAACGGGACCTGCTCAGCCACATGGACATCGGGATCATGCCCTTGCCCGACAACCGCTGGACGCGTGGCAAGTGTGCGTACAAGGCGATCCAGTACATGGCTTCCGGAGTGCCGGTGGTGGCTGACGCCGTAGGAGTGACGAGCACGGTGATCGGGGATGGAGGTCGGAGCGTCGGCTCGGAGTCCGAGTGGGTGGACGCCTTGACCGAGCTTGCGGACAGTCCATCACTGCGTGCGGAGCTCGGGGCTGCAGGACGGAGGCGAGCGGAGCAGTCCTTCTCGGTGGCGGCCTGGGCGCCGACGCTCGCACGCGTCCTCAAGGGGGAGTGAGCCGCTCTGAGCGTGCTCGCGCGCGGTGCCAACCAAGTGCGACTCCGGCTACGATCGTCACGGCGCCGATGGGCGCTCGGAGCTGGTCGCTCGAGGCTGCGAACGCACCACCGACGCTGATCGCCAGTAGCGCCACTGCGAACGCCACCAACTCGTGCCGGGGAACGGCGCGAACAGTCAGCCAGACCAGCGCAGCGAAGGCGAAGGCCACGGCCGTGGCGATGCCCGCCCCCTCGATGCCCAGCGTGGGAATGAGCGCGAGATTGATAGCGATGTTCGCGACTCCGGCGACGATTGCCCCTGCGAGGAAGCTGCGATTGCGGTCGCTGGCGATCAGGGTGTAGCCGGCTGGATAGCCGACCGAGTACCAGGCAACGCCGATGCACAAGAGGATGAAGGTCGGTGCCACGCCCTCGAACTCGGAGCCGTAGACGAGCTCGAGGGCCGGGCCACCCGCGATCTCGGCCAGCCCGAGGACGGTCGCGCCATACGCGAAGAGCACCCAGAGCGTGCGCAGCAGATACGCGGGTGGCTGTGCGGACGCGTCGGCAGCTGCCTCACGAGATAGCCGAGGCAGCAGCGCGTACGACGCGAAGATGGCGACGATGTTGAGCACCAGGAACGTTCGGTAGGCGGCGCTGTACAAGCCCGCCTCCTCCGCCGAGCGGATCGCGGCGAGCAGCAGCGTGTCCACGTTCGCGTAGTAGCTGTAGACCACGATGGTCGAGACGCCGAGCGGCCAAGAACGCTTCAGCAGCGCCCGGAGTCCTTCGGTGCCGAGCTCGGGGCGTCCGGCCCTTCGGACCGCGTACCAGCAGCCACCCGCGACGACAGCCTCCGCGAGGACGAACACGGCCAGAGCAGACGCGGCGCCTCCTCCCGTGGCCGCCACGATCCCGCAGCCGGCAGCCACCGTGAGACCTCCCAGGATCCACGCGAGCGCAAGGGCTCGCATTCGCTCCAGCCCTCGCGCCAGCCAGTCGGCCGAAGTCGACATGCAGAGCGCCATGGCCGCGATCGCGAGCACGAAACCGCTGTCGTCTGGCCAGAGCGCGATGGCGGGGAGCGCCGTCAGCGTCGCCAAGGCGCCGAGCGCCAGTACCCGGGCGGTGACGACGCGACCTGCGATCCACGAGGCGCGCTCGGGCTCGATGGCTGCATCACGGGCGCCGAGATCGGGCAGCCCGAGCGTGGTCGCGGTTACGGCCACACCGGCAATGGCGATCCCGACGTTGAAGAGCCCGAACTGCTCGAGCGACAGGGTGCGGGCGAGGACGACGGCCGCCAGTAGCCGTAGGGCCTTGTTGGTGAGATCTCCTGCGAGCAGGACGCTGACGTTGCGCCTGAGACTCACCATCGGATGTGCTCCGTCAGGCCACTCGCCGGGCTTCGATGGCGATGCCGACGCCCAGCCCGGTGAGGTCGAGCGCGTGATTCGCCATGGTCTCCGCCATCAGCACGGGACGGCGCGACGACCAGTCGGCCGACGCCACGCCGCTGCTCCCCGTTGCTTGCACGGGCTTGCTGCGACGGTCGAGCCAGCGGAAGAAGTCGCGTCCGAGGCCAAACGAGTGCACCTGCGTGACCTGGAGCCCGGCTCGCTCGGCGAGTGCAACGAGCGATCGCCGGCTCCAGTAGGTGAAGTGGTCCTCGACGACCATCGACCACTGCATACCGAAGCAGCGTCCCACGAGCGCGTGCCGATTCAAGGTCGTGAGATGGAGACGGCCGCCCGGTCTCAGCAGGCGAGCCAACTTGTCGGCGAACGCCCGAGGTCGAGGAGTGTGCTCGAGCGTGTCCCACGACGTGACCACGTCGACCTCTCCCCAGGGCAGCTCCTCCATCTCTTCGAAGAGTCCCTCTTCGACGGGCAGGCCGCGCGTCCTCGCCCGATCGGCTGCGGCGGGGTTCAACTCGACGCCTGACACCTCCCACCCGTGTTCGCGTGCCAGGGCAAGGAATTGCCCATCGCCGGACGCCACATCCCAGAGTCGGCCCCCAGGGGTCGGGGCGCCGATCCGCTCGAGCCGACGTTCGAACAGAACCTGCTTGCGGACTGCGCGAGCGCTGAAGTGAGCCGCCAGGTCGTACTCCGCGAGGTACTTGTGCAGCACGAGCCCGCGTGGTTGAGGATTGGTGTAGACGAGATCGCACGACGGGCAGCGCACCAGCGTCAGCCCCAGCTCAGACTTGGTTCCGGCGGGTGCCCAGCGTCGGCCGCCGCAGGCGGGACAATGGTCGAGTACTACCTCCTGCGGCGTGGCCACCGCGGCAGTGTATGTCGAGGTGTCGTCACCCGCCTCGCCATAATCGGGGCCCGGTCCTCGGGACCGATCCGCATGTCCGTCACCGCTCTCGCGATCTTCGGCGGCAACGTTGCGCTGCTCGTCGCCGTGGCAGCGCGCTTGCCCCTGCTTCACCCGGCGACTCTCTGGGCGGCGGTGTGGAGCCTTGCCTCGACGCTCTATCTCCTGCACTTGCTGCCGTATCACGACCCTGACCCGTTGACGGCGGTCGTGGCGTTGGCCGGTTCGGTCACCTTCATCGTGGGGACGCTGGTGGGTGAGCGCCTGTTCGCTCGGCGCTTAGGAGCCGATCGATCGACTGCTGGTGACCGTGAGGGCGACGCCGATCGTGCGTTGGCCGTGGCCACCGTGCTCGTGGCAGCACTGGCCGCGATCATGCTCGGAGCGTTCCTGCTCCAGGTGGCGGCGACCTATGGACTCAGGGCCAGCGTCGTCGCTTCCGCAGACGTCCGACGTGCCATCGGCGACGGCTTCGCCGGGGCGACGATCAAGTTCGTCTACCCGGCGCTCGGGGGTGCCGCGTTGGGGGGGCTCGCGGCCGCACGGCTGTCGGCGACGCGGTGGCGCTGGTTGGCCGTCGCTGCTGCCTGCACGTTGAGCACCTATTTCTCCACCGGTCGGTCGACGATGCTGATCGCAGGGGCAGCAGGAGCCGTCGCGTTCGCCTTGGGCTCCAGCACGCGCCCCTCGAATGGGATGGTGCTGAAGGGAGCGGCCCTGCTGACGGTCGGCACGCTGCTGGCGTTCCTGGGCGTGGGGCAGTTGCTGGGGAAGACGTTCGCGAACTCCGAGATCGCGACAATGGACACGTCGTTCACGCGTCACGAGCTACTCCGTCCGCTCGCGCTGCCGTACCACTACGTCAGCACTCCGCTCGCGGCTCTCGACGAACAGGTCGGGGTGACCGGGACCTGGGGACGGGCGCAGGGATGCGCGACCGGCAGGGAGGTGTGCTCGATCCTGGCGCGAGCCGGCCTCGACGTCCATCCGGAGCCTCGGCTGCGACCATTCACGGCACGCCCGCTGACGTGGAACACCTATACCGGCCTGGACTTCCCCCTCATCGACCTCGGGACCGGGTTGTTCTGGATCATCACGCTGCTCACGGGCGTTGGCGTCGGTGCGCTCTGGCATGCCGCACAGTCACGATCCGCGACGGGAATCGTCGTGTATGCGCTCGTGGCGACGGCCATCCTGTACTCGAGCGTGCAGTACAACTTCCTCGCTCCGCACATCGTGGGTGCGGCCGTGATCGTCAGCGCGGCGCTCCTAGCGGGTCGGTACATTGCGGCGCGACTTGATGCATCGAGTTCGGAGGAGGCAGTGGTCTAGGTGGGTCCTCGTCGCGTGCTTTGCGATCGCCGGCGCTGGCCTCGTGCTGGCTTCGTGCAACGACGGCGCTGATGACGAAGCACGGGCTTTGAGCAGCCGTTCGGTAGCGGGTGACGTCCGGCCGCTGTCCAACGTCATCTACTCGAAGGCCGACGTCGAACGGACCCCGTCGGGCTCGCCGCTCAATGCCTTCCTCCAGTACAGGCAGGCGCTCCAGCTCCAAGCATGGCCCCGCGCGACTGACTTCTTCGATCCCGGGCTGGCGGGCCACATCGGGCTGGCGAGACTCGTCGTCGCCCTTCAAGCGGCAGGCGATGAGGTTCGCTCCGCGCGTCCGCGCATCATCGACGTCAGGAGGTCCGCCAACGGGGCCGTCGTCTCGTACGCACTGCGTCGCGAGGGGGAGCAGGAGTTGCTGCGCTCGGTTCAATGGCGGCGCGAGGATGGAAGCTGGCGCATCGTGTACGACTCGATGCTCGACGATGCGTTGGCCCTGGCTGCTCAGCGTGCGGCTCAGACCAGGGACGATCCGCTCGCGAGGCAGCCAGGACGGACCGCGCTGCGAGCAGCGGCCGCCGCAAGGAAGCTTCAAGCCGACTACCTCCAGGACCTGCGCAGTCGCGACGACGCGCCGGTGCTCGATCCGGGTCTTACGGAGTTGGCCACGCCTTGACCAGCTATCTCGTCACCGGTGGCGCGGGCTTCATCGGCAGCCACTTGTCGGAGGAGTTGTTGAGACGTGGACACGCGGTTCATGTCATGGACGACTTGTCTACGGGAGCGATGGAGAACATCCGCCATCTCAAGGATCACCCGCGGTTCTTGTACACGATCGAATCGGCCGGCAACGTGGCGCTGGTCGCCGAGCTGGTCGACCAAGCGGATGTGGTGTTCCACCTCGCAGCGGCCGTCGGCGTCGAGTTGATCGTCGAGAGCCCCGTGCGGACGATCGAGACCAACGTGCATTGCACGGAGATCCTGCTGGCTCAGGCCACGAAGAAGAAGAAGCCCGTCTTCATCGCCTCGACGAGCGAGGTCTACGGGAAGAGCGAGCGACTGCCGTTTCGCGAGAGCGACGACCTCGTGCTCGGGCCGACGCACAAGGGGCGCTGGGCATATGCGTGTTCCAAGGCGCTGGACGAGTACCTAGGGCTCGCCTATTGGAAGGAGCGCAAGCTCCCGGTGGTGGTGGGACGCCTGTTCAACACCGTAGGGCCGCGGCAGACCGGCCGCTACGGAATGGTCGTGCCGTCCTTGGTTCGTCAGGCGCTGGCCGGGCAGCCGCTCACGGTGTACGGCGACGGGACGCAGCGGCGCTGCTTCTGCCACGTCGCGGACGTGATCCAAGCGCTTGCCGGCTTGATGGATCACGAACGGGCCTACGGCAACATCTACAACATCGGCGGTACCGAGGAGATCACCATCACGGCGCTGGCCGAGCGAATTCGCGAGGCGGCGGCGGCAGACTCCGAGATCGTGCTCGTGCCGTACGAAGAGGCCTATGAGGAAGGGTTCGAGGACATGCCGCGGCGTGTCCCGGCGATCGACAAGATCCAAGCGCTGCTCGATTGGGCGCCGACCCGCGCGCTCGACGAGATCCTCGTAGACGTGATCGAGCACGAACGCTCGCGCACGATGCTCGACGGCCAGGTCGCGCAGCCGATCTAGTCGTGGCAGTTGAGCTGAGCCTGGTCCTTGCATTCTCGATCGCGCTGCTGACCACGCTCGCGGTCACCCCGCTGGCGATTGCGGTCGCAGGTCGTACGGGCTTCAACGACAAGCCCATCGGCTACAAGGGGCATGCTCGGCCGACCCCCTACCTCGGCGGTGCGGCGGTGCTCGGCGGCTTCCTGGTGGCGGCGGCTGTGGTCGGCGGCGACTTCGCTCGGTTGTCTCCGATCGTCGCTTGTACCTGCGGGTTGTGGGCCCTCGGCACGCTCGACGACCGCCTCAACTTGCCCCCGGTGCCGCGCATGGCGGTCGAGGCGATCCTCGCGATCGTCCTCTGGGCCTCGGGGCTTGGCTGGGAGGTGCTTCCCTGGGACGGCGCGAACGTCGCACTCACGATCGTGTGGGTGGTGGGGGTGATCAACGCCTTCAACCTCTTCGACAACATGGATGGCGCCGCGACGACGCTCGCGTTCGTCACCGGGACTGCAATCGCGGTGCTGGCCTTCGTGCAGGACGACCCGGCGCTGGCGGTCCTGGCCCTCGCGCTTGCAGGAGCTTGTCTGGGCTTCCTGCCATACAACCTTGCGCAGCCGGCTCGAATCTTCCTGGGCGACGGTGGCAGCCTGCCGATCGGGTTCCTGATCGCAGCTGGGCTGATGGCGTTGCAGCACAGCGGTGGCACGGGTTTCGAGCAGATGTTGGCGGCAGCGCTGCTGGTGGGCCTGCCGATCGTCGACACGAGCCTCGTGATGCTCTCCCGTTGGCGGGCCGGCATTCCGCTGCTGACGGGAGGCCGCGATCACGTCACGCATCGTTTGCTGCCACGACTGGGCACGCCGCGCACCGTGGCTGGAACGCTCGGCTTGATCCAAGCCGTCCTTGCCGTCGTCGCCATCGGGGCAGTCCAGTCTGGGCGTGGGTCGGTGATCGCGGCCTGGTCGATCTGGTTCGTTGCCGCGGTAGCCGCAATCGCGTTGCTGGAAACCAGCGCTTGGGCTCCCGCACGTGAGCTCGGTGGCGGATCGCAGCAAGCCTCAGCCGCCCAGACGAGCCGGTCCTGGCTCGGGGGTCCTAGCCGTCCGACGCTGGTCGAGGGCGTCGTGATCGCGTTCGTCGCTGTCGCATGTGGTCTGAGCCCCTTCCTCTACGGGTTCTACGACGTGGGCGTCTGGGGGCCGATCGCGCTCGGTCTCCTGGCGGGACTGCTCGGGCTGCTGATCGCCCGCCCAGCGGCACCGAGGAGAGAGGCCCTCGTCGTCGTTGGTGCGCTGATCGGGCTATGGCTATGGGCGTTGGCATCCACGCGCTGGTCTGAATCGGCCGATCAGGCCTTGACCGATGCCAACCGCTGGCTCTTCTATGCGGCGCTGTTCGGGATCCTGGTGCTGCTGCTGCGTGACGATCGGCTGGGAGTGCTCGTGCTCGCTGCGAGCACGGCGGTCATCGTGGCGCTCGGCGGCTACGTGCTCGTACGGATGGTGGACGGTTCGGGATCGGAGCTCTTCCTTGGCGCTCGGTTGCACGATCCGCTCGGCTATGTCAACGGGCAGTCTGCATACCTGCTGCTGGCCCTGTGGCCGCTCGTGGCGGCTGCGGAGCGTGCGCGTAGACCGCTGGTCGCGGGGGCGGCTGTGGCCGGCGCGGTCGCCGTCGCGTCGCTTGCTGCGCTTGGACAGACGCGTGCGCTGATCCCGGCAGTACTGCTCTCCACCCTCGTCTTGGTGGTCGTCGTGCCCGGTCGCGTACGGCGTGGGTTGGCGCTCGTCGTCGTAGCCGGTGGCGTAGCGGCTTGCCTGGGTCCGGTGCTCGAGGTGTACGACTCGACTCCTCGAGCGTCCCAACCCAGCTCGGACAGCCTGAGTGACGCGGCCATCGCCGTCGTCGTCGCCGCGATGGCCGCCGGTGCCGTCTGGGTCGGACTTCGCATGCTGGCACCGAGGGTTCAGCAGATCGTCGGCGCGCAGCGCCTGCGCGTCGCCGGCGGGACGGTCCTCGTCGCCGCGGCGCTCGCAGCGGTCATCGCGATGTTCGCGGCGATCGACGATCCGGTGTCGAAGGTCCGAGGGGAGTACCGGTCGTTCACCGAGCTGGATGGAAACGTGGGACGCTCGTCCCGCTTCACCAGCGGCGGCGGCAACCGCTACGACTACTGGCGCGTCGCCTGGGACCAGTTCCGCGACGAGCCGTTGCGCGGCGTCGGTGCCGGCAACTATGACCGCACGTACTTCCTCGAGCGTCGGACGACCGAGGACATCAGGCAGGCGCACAGCATCGAGCTGCAGACGCTTGGCGAACTCGGTCTCGTCGGCGGGGTGCTGCTCGTGCTGTTCGTCGGTGCGGTATTCGTCGGCCTGGCCCGGCGTGCGCGCGCCGGGAGGAGCGATCCACGTCAAGCGGGCCTGGCGGTCGCGGCGGGGGGGACGTTCCTGCTCTGGCTCGTCCATACGAGCGTGGACTGGTTGCACCTGATCCCGGGGTTGACCGGCTTGGCGCTCTGCGCCGCGGCGGTGCTCGTCGGGCCGTGGGCGCGGCCCCAGGCCCGTGGGGGAGGCCGACTGCGGATCGCGAGCGTGGTCGTCTGTGCGCTCGTGGTGGCGATCGGGGCGGTGCTGATCGGTCGCTCCGCCCTGGCGGATCGGTATCGGTCCCAGGGTCAGGAGCTGCTCAGCCGCGATCCGGTCGGGGCGCTCGAGAAGTCGCGCGACGCGCTCGCGCTCAACGACGAGTCGCTGCCGGCGTACTACTTGCAGGCGGCTGCCTGGGCACGCTTGGGTGAATACGGCCCGGCCCGTGCCGCGCTGGTCGAAGCGACGCGACGCGAACCACACGACTTCGTGACCTGGGCGCTGCTGGGGGATCTCGCCACCCGCCGCGGCGACTGGCGGCAGGCGGCGGTCGATTACGCCCGTGCCGCGGCGTTGAACCCTCGCGATCGTTCGATCGGCGCCCTCGCGGTGCAATCCCAGCGGCGTGCCAGCAGGCCCTAGCCGGATCGCCGCACCTAATCTGGATCCTCGCGGCGCTCGCCTGTCGGCGCCGCACGGCGAGCGTCCGACCAGCAACGAGGAGGTGTCGAGCAGCATGCGCGATGACAGCGACCGCGCCTTGATCGAGCGGCTCGGCGCCGACGTGCGCGCGGGCCTGGCCGAGCTGGTGCCGGCGGGCGAGCCGGTGGCGCTGCTGGACTTCCCCAACCACGACAACGTCGGCGACGCCGCGATCTGGCTCGGCGAGCTGGCCTGGCTGCGCGCCGCGGGCCACGAGCTGGCGTACGCGTCCGACCACACCGGGCTCAGCGCGCCGGAGCTGCGCCGGCGGCTGCCGCGCGGCACGATCCTGCTGCACGGCGGCGGGAACTTCGGCGACCTCTGGCCGGTCTACCAGCGCTTCCGCGAGCACGTGCTGGCGAGCTTTCGCGACTACCGCGTCGTGCAGCTGCCGCAGACCGTCCACTTCGAGGATCCCGCCGCGGCCCGCCGGACGGCGCAGCTGATCGCCGCGCATCCGGACTTCACGCTCTGCGTGCGCGACGCCGGCAGCGAGCGCTATGCCCGCGAGCAGCTCGGCGCGCGCACCGCCGTCGTCTGCGACATGGCGTTCGCGCTCGGGCCGCTGCGGCCTGGCCCGGCGCGCCACGAGGTGCTGTGCCTGCTGCGCACCGACAAGGAGCGCGCCGAGCGCCGGGACGTGCCGGCCGGCGTGCAGCTGGACTGGCCCGTACAGGGTCCGCGCTGGCGCGCGCTGCGCCAGGCCACGCGCGCGACGGGCAAGCTCGGCGGCCTCGCGCCGCCGCTCGCGCGCACGATCGCGCCAGCGCTCGCCGACGGCTACGAGCGGCTCGCGCGCGAGCGCCTGCACGCCGGGCTGCAGGTCGTCGGTGCCGGCGAGCTGCTCGTCACCGACCGCCTGCACGGCCACATCGTCGCGCTGCTGGCCGGCGTGCCGCAGCTGCTGCTCGACAACAGCTACGGCAAGCTGCGCGGCTTCTGGCAGGCCTGGACCCACGAGGCCGCCACCACGCGCCTCGCCCCGGACGCGCCCGGCCCCGTCTAGGCGAGCGCGGTCAGCGCGGCGGGCACGGCGGCGTACTCGACCGACTCGAACTCGCCGATGTAGTCGCCGTCGACCTGGACCGGGAAGGGCCGATCGTCGACGGCCTCCACGCGCAGGCCGTCGAGGTCGGGGAGGCTCTCGACCTGACGGTGGCCGAGCACGCTGTCTGAGCTCGCTGCCAGCAGGCGCGGGATCAGCGTCGGCAGCTCCAGCGGCGTCGCTCGGCGCAGGACCGCGACCGCGAGCGAGCCGGAGTCCAGCGCGGCGCCCTCGGCCACGCGCACCGGGCGCTGGCGGAAGTAGGTGAACGGATCGGAGTTCTGGACGATCACGGTCACGCCGGTCAACTCCCGGTCGCCGGCGCGCACGCGCACGATCGGCGGCCTGCGCAGGTAGCGGCGGCTGAAGATGCCGATGCCGGCCGCGCTGTAGTACCAGGCGCCGTAGCGCGCCTTGCGCAGCGGATGGGCGTCCACGCGCTCGACGACCGACGCGTCGAGCCCGACGCCCGAGGCGAACACGAAGTGGCGGCCGTTGACGCGCCCGAGGTCGACGCGGCGGGGGCGAAAGTCGTCGGCGATGCGCAGCAGGTGCTCGGTCGCGTCGACGACGTCGTTGGGGATGCCGAGCGTGCGCGCCCAGACGTTGGTCGAGCCGCCCGGCAGCGGAAACAGCGGCGTGTCGGAGCCGACCAGGCCGTTGGCGGCCTCGTTGACCGTGCCGTCGCCGCCGAAGGCGACGACCACGTCGTAGCCCTCGCTGGCCGCCTCGCGCGTGATCTGCGTGGCGTGGTCGCGCTTCTCGGTGTCGATCGCCTCGACCGAGTAGCGCGACTGCAGCGCGTAGACGACGAGGTTGCGCAGCCGATCGGAGACCGTCGTCGCGTACGGGTTGACGATCACCAGCATGCGCCGCTTGGGCGAGCGGTCCGGGAGCAGGCGCTCCGCCAGCTGCTCGGCCCGCTCCAGGGCCGTCTCGGAGATCACAGAGCCCCGAACCCTAGAACCACCCGTCGGTTACGCGCGTGTAGCCCGGTTTGCGGTTTCGGCCTTGCACGCCTACGCTGGAAGGACGCGTACGGCGGGACGGATCCCACCGACGGGGGAATCCACCATGCTCGCACTGGCTTGCTACCTGACGCCGTGCGCGCCGCTCGGCTGATGGAAGCGCGCACCGCATCTGAATCGGCACCGGCCGCGGGATCGAGCCTGCTCGAACGCGGCTCGGAGCTCGAGCGGCTGACCGACGCCTTCGCCGCCGCGCGTGCGGGTCGCGGCAGCGTGGTCGTGATCGACGGCGGCCCCGGCCTCGGCAAGTCGAAGCTGGTGGACGCCGCCGCGCTGATCGCGCGCGAGCACGAGCTGGCGGTGCTCACGGCCGCCGGGCGCGAGCTCGAGCGCGACTTCACGTTCGGGATCGCCCTGCAACTGCTCGAGACACGCGTCGCCGACGCTTCGCCGGACGAGAGCGGCACGTCTGCTCGCGGGCCCGGCGCGGCTCGCCGGCCCGTTGTTGAGCCCCGGTCCGCGGGTCGCCCTGCCGGACGAGGGGGAGGCCTTCTCGCTGCTCCACGGGCTCTATCGCCTGTGCGCCAACCTCGCCGACGAGACGCCGCTGGTGCTGCTGGTCGACGACGCCCACTGGGCCGATCCGGCGTCGCTGCGCTTCGTGCTCTACCTCGCGCACCGTGTCGCGGACCTGCCGCTGTGCCTGGTGCTGAGCGCGGACCTGCGCGCACACGAGCGCGACCGGCGCGAGCTGGCCGAGCTCGCCGCCGAGCCGGCTGCTCACTCGCTGCCGCTCGATCCGCTCGATCCCGACGCCGTGCGCACTGCGGTGCGGGCTGGGCTCGGTCGCACCGACGATCGCTTCGCACGCGAGTGCTACCGCACGACGCGCGGCAACCCCTTCCTGCTCGCCGAGCTCGTGCGCGAGCTGGCCGTGGCCGGTGTCCAGCCCTCGGGCTCCAGCGCCGGCGCGATCTCGCTCGCGACGCCGGAGAGCGTGGTGCGCTGGGTGGCGCTGCGGCTGGCGCGGCTGGCGTCGGACGCGGCCGCGTTCGCACGCGCGGCGACCGTGCTCGGCGAGGGGGCCGACCCGCGGCACGCGGCACTGCTGGCCGGACTGGACGAGAACTGCGTGACCGCGCTCACCGACGCGCTGGCGGCTGCCGGCATCCTGCGCTCGGCCGAGCGCCTCGCCTTCGAGCAGCCGCTGGTCGCCCGCGCCGTCGAGGCGATGTCGACGCCGTCCGAGCTCGCCGAGGCCCACCTGGGCGCTGCTCGGCTGCTCGCCGAGCAGCACGCGCCCCGAGAGCGCGTGGCGACGCACCTCCTGCGAGCCCGCTGCTCCGGCAGCGCCTGGGTCGTCGAGGCCCTCGCCGACGCGGCTCGGGACGCGCTCGGCCGCGGAGAGCCGGACGCCGCCGTCACCTACCTGCGCCGCGCGCTCG
Organism: uncultured Thermoleophilaceae bacterium; assembly: GCA_963846505.1. Classification (GTDB taxonomy): domain Bacteria; phylum Actinomycetota; class Thermoleophilia; order Solirubrobacterales; family Thermoleophilaceae; genus JACVRW01. The sequence continues at coordinate 605,699 of CAWJWD010000007.1, forward strand.
AGGAGCCTCCGACGCGCGCTGCGCTGCCGAGCTTGACGCGCGACCTCGGCCGCGCGGAGGCGCTGGCGGGCAAGCCGCAGGCGGCCGGGCGCTTGAGCGAGGCGGTGCGCCTCTCCGACGATCCGCGCGAGCGCGCCACCACGACGCTCGAGACCGGCCGCACCCTCTGCACGCACGGGCGCTTCGGCGAGGCGGCCGAGATCTTCAGCGACGGCATCGCCGACCTCGGCGACGCCGACGGTCAGCTCGCGATGCGCCTCGAGGCCGCGCAGGCCCTCGCGCTGCGCCTGAGCGGCCGTGACGTGCCGGCCACGGTGACGTTGTCCGCCGAGGCCGTCGACGCCTACGCGGCGGACTCCGCCGCCGGGCGGGTGCTGCTCGCGCGGCTGGCCTTCGAGCGCGCCCTGCGCGGCGAGCCCAACGACGGCGTGCGCGAGCTGGCCCGCACCGCGCTCGGTCGCGGCGCGCTGCTCGACGTCGAGACCTCCGACGGCCTCAGCTACTACCTCGCCACGACCGCGCTCGTGTTGACCGAGGACCTCCAGGCGGCCGAGCTGGCGTTGACCGCCGCCGTCGAGGATGCCAACGACCGCGGCTCGCGCGTCGGCGTCGCGACCGCTGCCGGCTTCCGCGCCTGGGCGATCCTGCGCCGCGGGCGCCTGGCACAGGCGGAGGCGGACGCCGAGCAGGCGCTGCATGCCCAGCGCAGCGGCTGGCGCGTGTTCGTGCCCGCTGCGCACGGCGTGCTCGCCGACGTGCTGCTCGAGCGCGGCGACCTCGAGGGCGCCGCCACACGCCTGGCGCTCGCCGAACGCGGCGCAGGCCGCCGCGAGGACGCGCTCAGCGGGATCGTGCAGGGCTTCGGCGGTGCGCGTCTCGATCTGGCGCTCGGGCGCCCGGCCGAGGCGCTGCGCGCGCTCGAGGACGCCGGCGCGCGGCTCGAGGACCTCGGGGTGCTCAATCCCGCCGCGGTGCCGTGGCGCGGTTGGGCGGCGCTGGCCTGCTCGCAGCTGGGCCAGGCCGACCGCGGCCGCGAGCTCGCCGACCACGAGATCGAGCTGGCCCGCCGCATCGGCGCGCGCGGCGCGCTCGGCCGCAGCCTGCAGATGCGCTCCCTGCTGGAGCAGAGCTCGGCGCGCTTGGAGCTGCTGCGCGAGGCCGTCGACCAGCTCGAGGGCTCGCAGCTCGCGCTCTCACGCGCGCACGCGCTCATAGGCCTCGGCGCCGCGCTGCGCCGGGCCGGCAAGCGTCGCGACGCGCGCGAGCCGCTGCGTCAGGGAATGGACCTCGCCGAGCGCTGCGGTGCCAGCTCGCTGGTGCGCCGCGCCGCCGAGGAGCTGGCTGCCGCCGGCGCTCGCCCACGCCGCACCGCGCTCTCGGGCGCGGACTCGCTGACGCCGCGCGAGCAGCAGGTCGCCAGCCTGGCGGCCTTGGGCAGGTCCAACCGCGAGATCGCCGAAGAGCTCGTCGTGACGATCAAGACGGTCGAGTGGCACCTGCGCCAGTCGTTCATCAAGCTCGACGTGCGCTCGCGCGACGAGCTCGCCACGGTGCTCGCGGACGAGAGCGGGGGCGACGCGTCCGGCTGAGTCCGGGGTGACGCGCGCAACGGGGTTTGGTCACGGTGCGGGCGCGGAAGGATCGAGGCACGATGTCGAGAGGGACGCGGTCGACGCTCAAGTCGTCCGGCCGCGATGTCGATAATGCGCCGAGGTGGAAGACGTGGTGACCCGTAGCGTCACGGTGGAGCTGAGTGCCTTCAGCCGCGAGAGCGTCGCGGAGCAGGCCTCGCGTCAGCAGGTGCCGATCGCGATCTTCGTGCGGCACGCGGTGCTGCACTACCTCGCCGAGATCGAGACCGGGCGCGCGGCGCCTCGGCTGCCGCGCTTCGCGCGCGTCACCTCGCTCGGCGACGAGCTGGTGCAGATGGACGTCGACCTCGAGGACTCCGAGTGGGAGGCCTTCGACGCGGCCGCGAAGGCGACGGGCGTGCCGGTGTCCCGTCTGCTGGGACACGCCGCCCTGCTGTACCTCGGCGACCTGGATTCCGGGCTGGTCGCCGAGCGTCTGGTCGACGCCGACGACTGACGGTCGCCGAGGGTCCGGCGCTAGGCGCTGGCGATCACCGGCGCTGCGTCGAGATCGCGCAAAGCGGTCTGCAACGCGCCGCGGCCGCGATGGTGCAGGCCGTGGATCGAGCTCTCGGTCTTGCCGAGCCGCTCGGCGATCTCACCGGGGGAGAGCCCGGCGATGTGACGCAGGACCAGCACCTCGCGCTGCTCGGCGGGCAGCTGCTCGAGCGCCGCGCGCAGCGAGGCGCCACGCTCGATCGCGGCCTCGTCGCCGTGCTCGTCGCTCGTGCGCACCTCCTCGCAGGGAATCGCGCGACGGGCGCGCACGTGGTCGAGTGCGGCGTTGCGGGCGACGCGCAGGATCCAGGCGGCGAAGGGCACCTCGCGCTGCTCGTAGCGCTGGATCTTGGTCATCAGCTTCGCGAACAGCGTGTGCGTGATGTCCTCGGCCTCGTGCTGGTCGTGCACGATGCTCTGGACGTAGCCGCGCACGTCGTCGGCGAAGCGGACGTAGAGGAAGTGCAGGGCGCCGGTGTCGCCCTCCTTTGCGCGGGCGATCGCGTTGCTCAGCAGGCGATCGGGGTCGCGCGTGGCGGAGTTCCCGCGTACGAACCGCGGGCTACGACTGGGCGTGAGCACGTCGGCGTCGGAAATCTGCAGGGCGTCGGGCATGTTTCTCCTATGGATGCGAGTCCAGGGTGCGCGGTGGCGCGGTGGGCAAAAGCAGGAAATTCGTCCTGGTCAGCGACGTGCTGAGGACGTGATTCGACCCTACGTGCGGTTGCCCTAGGGCGCCCTAGGGTCGCTACCCCAGAGTTTCGGTGTTTGCGGCTTCAGCAGGAAAAACCGGGGCTGGACGCCCCCCATACGGGGCGCGCGCCGCTCAGGCGAGGGAAACTTCGGCGCCTTCGCCGACTTGCACCCGCAAGGCGCGCGGGAGGCGGAAGTCGCGGAAGATCTTCGCGTGCGGTCCCACCACGCTCGCCTCCAGGCGACCGCCGAGATGCCGGATCGAGGCGCCGTTGAGCACGACCGAGTGCTCGATCTCCGCGCCCTCGACCACCACGTCGGGGCCGATCGAGGTGTAGGGACCGACATACGAGTCGATCAGGCGGGCGCGTGGCCCGAGGATCGCCGGGCCGCGCACGACGCTGGACTCGATCCGCGCTGTCGGATGCGCCACCACCGCGCCCTGGATGTCCGCGTTCGAGAGCGTTGCCCGTTCGTAGTCGGAGTCGAGATCCTCGAGCGCGAAGCGGTTGCCCTCGAGCAACGCGTCCGCGCCGGTGCGAAAGCGCCACCAGCGTCTGGCGGTGCGCGTGCTCACGCGGCCGCCGAGCTCGTGCACGCGCGAGCCGAGCACCTCGAGCCCGCCCTGGGGAAACGCGTCGAGCGCCGCGCCGGCCTGGGCGACGGCCGGACCGAGCACCGCGACGCCGGCGGAGGCACAGGGATGCAAGCCGGCCGGACCGGTTTGGCCCCGCCAGGCGCCGAGGTCGATGACCTCTGCGGGCGAGGGGCCGGCCGCGCCCTCGCCGACCAGGAGCAGAGCCTCGTCGTCGGCGGGATCCTCCGAGCCCAGCAGCGACCCGAGGTCGTGCTTGGAGAGGCTGTCTGCCAGATGGAGCACGAACGGCTCGTCGTCGAGGAAGTCTCCGAGCGCCGCGAGCGACTCGGCGAAGCGCTCGCCCGGCAGCTGCTCGAGCCAGCGCGTCTCGAAGCCCCAGTCGTCCTCGCGCTCGAGCGCGAGTCGCACGTCTCGGGCGGCATCGGCCGGCGTGACGATCGCGACCTCCTGGATTCCCGATTGGCCGAGCCACTCGAGTGCGTGGCAGACGAGCGTGCGGTTGCCGACGGATGCCAGGGCGGGCATCGCCGACAGGCGAGATCGGGCGGCCGCGCTCGGTTCCCGAGCGAGTACGAGGGCCTTCGAAGGGGTCACGTACTAGGAACGCGCGAGGCGATGGAAATCTGCTTCACCGCGACGTCGCAGGGGGTGGAAGTTCGGACTACCGCTACTCCGCCGCGGGCATTGCGACGTCGCTCTCGAGCACCAGTGCGCGCAACCCCTCCTCGGGATCGAGCACGAGTGCGGCCGCCTCCTTGCGCGAGCGCACGCCGAGCTTCTCGAACGACGACGCGAGGTGGCTCTTGACGGTGCTCTCGGCGAGGAAGAGCCGATCGGCGATCTCGCGGTTCTGCAGTCCCTCGATCATCAGCGTCAGCACTTGGCGCTCGCGATGGGAGAACGCGGGGCGAGCGACGCAGCGGCGCAGCTCGCGCGGCACGGAGATCTGTCCGGCGGCGACGGTGCGCACGACCGGCGCGATCGCGCTCTCGAGCTCGGTTTCGAGGACGAAGCCGTCCGCGCCGGTGTTGAGCGCCTCGCGGGCGCTTGTCTGGCGGGAGCCGCAGGCGACCATCACGATCGCGGTGCCGCGCAGCTCCTTGCGCAGGCGTCGCAGCCACGTCAGGCGACCGGCGTCCGACGGATCGCAGGCCAGCACCAGCACCTCGGGCTGTGCGTCCGCGGACGTCACCAGCAGCTCGCCGGGGTCGGTGACCACGGCGGCGATGTGGATGTCCTCGGCCGCGAGCGTGGCGGCGATCCTGCGCGAGGTCACGACGTCATGGGCGACGACGGCGACGCTGAGCGTGTTCGCGGGGGCGGCGGTAGGCAGGTCGTCGTATGCAACACGCGAGATGCTCACGTCAGAGAAACGCGGGCGACCGGGCGTCACTTCCGCGAGCATGTTGCGAAAAGTACGTACGAGTACTCAAGCGCTGCGTTGGCGGTGCAGCAGCAGCGCCGCGGCGAGGCCGAGCAGGACGAGGCCGAGCACCGCGATCCCGAGTGGTCCCACGACCGTCTCGACGTGTTCCCAGTTGCTGCCGAGTGCCCAACCGGCGCCGATCAGCGCGGCGTTCCAGAGCATCGATCCGGTTGCGGTCAGCGCGGCGAAGCGCGCGATCGGCATCTCGGAGCTGCCGGCCGGGATCGAGACCAGGCTGCGCACGCCGGGCAGCAGCCGACCGAACAGCACGACCTTCCAGCCGTGCTCGTCGAACCAGTCGTCGGCGCGATCGAGGCGATCGTGGTCGAGGCGCACGACGCGTCCCCAGCGCAGCAGCAACGGCCGGCCGCCCCAGCGCCCGAGCGCGTACAGCAGCAGCGCCCCGACGACCGAGCCGGTGGTTGCCACCAGCAGCGCGAGCGTGAAGCTCATCACCCCGGTGCCGACGTAGAAGCCGGCGAGCGGCAGCACGACCTCGGACGGGATCGGGGGGAAGAGGTTCTCGGCCACCACGAGCGTCCCGAGCGCGAGGTAGCCGTTGTCGTCCATGAAGCGCCGCACCCAGTCGGCGACCGCCAGCGCGCCCATCGCGCTCAGGCTCGGCTGCCGGCGGTGAGCGACGCCGGATCGGGCTCCGGCGCGGGGGGCGCAGTGGTGTCGCCGGCGTCGGGATCGTCGTCGTCGCCCCGCTGCGAGGCGACGATCGCGACCGTCAGCGCGAGCACGATGAAGGCCAGCGAGGCGAGCGTCGGCACGTGGTAGACGTCCGACAGCAGCATCTTGAGGCCGACGAAGACGAGGATCGCCGCCAGCCCGACGTTCAGGTAGAGGAAGCGCTGAGCCATGCCGGCCAGCAGGAAGTAGAGCGACATCAGGCCCAGCAGCGAGAACGCGTTGGCGGCAAAGACGATGAACTCGTCGCGGGTGATCGCGAAGATCGCCGGGATGCTGTCGATCGCGAACACGACGTCGAAGGTCGCGACCAGCAGCAGCGCCGCCAGCAGCGGGGTGGCCATCCGGCGCCCATCCTCGCGCGTGAAGATGCGCTCGCCGTCGTAGCGGTCGGTCATCGGCACGGCGCGCCGGACGAGCTTGAGGACCGGATTGCGCTCCGGATGGATCTCACCGCTGTCGTGCGTGGCCATGCGGATGCCGGTCAGCAGCAGCACCGCGCCGAACAGGTAGATGCTCCAGTGGAAGGCGTCCAGCAGCGCCGCGCCCGCGAAGATGAAGATCGCGCGCAGCACGATCGCGCCGAGGATGCCGAAGAACAGCACCCGCCGCTGGGCCACGGCCGGCACCGCGAAGTACGTGAACAGCAGGGCGAAGACGAACAGGTTGTCGAGCGACAGGCTGCGCTCGATCAGATAGCCGGAGAGGTACTCCTCGGCCGACTTGCCGTCCTGCCAGGTCAGCAGCACGAGCGTGAACGCGAGCGCCAGGACGGTCCAGAAGACGCTCCAGGCCAGCGAGGAGCGCAGCGAGGGAATCCCCTTGGCGCGGCCGGCGACGAGCAGGTCGACCAGCAGCAGCCCGACGATCCCCAGCGAGAAGACGACCCATACCCACAAATCCATTTCAAGAGCCTCCGACGGTTCGGTATCCGTGCGAAGGTCTCTCCCACCGCCGAGTGCTCGGACGGCCGACGCTCCGGGCCCGTGGGCCGTATTGACGAAAGCGCCGATTGCGGGGTACTGCCCCTCTGAGGGGAAGCCTAGCGACCTCGCGCGCGTTGGTCGCGTGTGACCAACTCCGCCGCGCTCGACGCGCCCGCCAACGAGGCGCCCTACCGGATGATCGACGACGTCGCCTTCGGCCCCGACATCGTCGTCTACTCGTTCACGAACCTCTACGGCTGCCGCATCGGCGCCGAGTCCCGCATCGGGACCTTCGTCGAGGTCCAGCGCGGGGCCGAGATCGGCGCCCGCTGCAAGATCCAGAGCCACACCTTCGTCTGCGACGGCGTGCGGATCGGCGACGAGGTCTTCGTCGGCCACGGGGTGATGTTCATCAACGACCGCCGCCCGCACGCGACCGCCGCCGACGGCGGGCTGCAGTCCGAGGACGACTGGGAGCTGGTGGAGACCGTGATCGAGGACGGCGCCTCGATCGGCTCGGGCGCGACGATCCTGTGTGGCCTGACGATCGGCGCGGGGGCGCAGGTCGGGGCCGGCGCGGTCGTGACCAGGGACGTCGCCGCGGGCGCCACGGTGGTCGGCAATCCGGCTCGCCCGCTCGGGTGAAAGAGCCGGTCGCGCGCCGTCGTTGATTGGTCGTTATGGACGATCTCGCGATCATCACCGTGTCGACGAACGAGGCGAACTGGATTCGCCCCTGCCTGCGCACGGTCTTCGAGCACCTTGGAGACATTCGAGCCGACGTCGTCGTCGTCGACAACGACTCGAGCGACGGCACGCCGGACGTGGTCGCGGACGAGTTCCCCGACGCGCGCGTGGTGTGGTCGGCCAACCACGGCTTCTCGCACGCCAACAACCGTGCGCTGATGACGACCAACGCCCGCTACGTGCTGTTCCTCAACCCGGACACCGAGATCGTCTCGGGGACCTTCGAGGAGCTGGTGCGGGCGATGGACGAGCGGCCGACGGTCGGCCTGATCGGCGTCAAGCAGCTCGACGGCAAGGGCAAGCTCGACACCACCATCCGCCACTTCCCGAACGCGCTGCGCGCGGTCGGCGAGGCCTTCTCGGCCGAGCGCATGGCCAACCGCCCGCGCTGGCTGGGCGAGCGCGAGCTCGACCTCGACGTCTACGAGCGCGAGGTCGCCTGCGACTGGACCAGCGGCTCGTTCATGCTCGTCCGCCGCGAGGCGATCGAGAGCGCCGGCTTCCTCGACGAGCGCTTCTTCATGTACTCCGACGAGACGGACTTCTGCCGCCGTATCAAGACCGCCGGCTGGGAGATCCGCCATCTGCCCGACATGACGATCGTCCACCACGAGGGCAAGGCGGGCATCAAGCCCCACATCGAGAGCCTCAACGCATACAACCGCCTCGTCTACGCGCGCAAGCACTTCTCGCCCGGGCATCGTGCCGCCTACTCGGCCGCCGTCTACCTGCGCCATGGCATGCGCTCCGTGCTCGCCGGCTCGGGCGAGCTCGGCAAGCGCCGGCGCGAGGCCAACCGCGCCGTGCTGCGCACGCTGCTGGGGCGCGCGCCGGTGCCCTACGAGCCGAAGACCGCCCAACTGCCCGTGCTGACTGCCACGGCCGAACAACGGCAGGGAGCCGTGGAGGTGCTGGACCGATGACCGAGCAGACCCGGATCGACGGACGCAAGATCCTGATCACCGGCGGGGGAGGCCAGCTGGCCTCGGACCTCGACGAGCTGCTCGGGGACCGCTGCGAGGTGACCGCGCTCGGTCGCGCCGAGCTGGACGTCACCGATCAGGAGGCGCTCGACGCCGCCTTCGCACAGCATCGTCCCGGCGTCGTCTTCAACTGCGCCGCCTTCCACAACGTGGAGGTCTGCGAGCGCGAGGAGGACCGTTCGTTCGAGGTCAACGCGCGCGCCGTCAAGCGGCTCGCCGAGGGCTGCGCCGAGGCGGGGGCGACGTTCGTGCACCTGAGCACCAACTACGTCTTCGCCGGCGACCGCGACGAGCCCTACACCGAGGCCGACCTCCCGGACGCGCGCAGCATCTACGCGATCTCGAAGCTGGCCGGCGAGCACGTCGCGCTGGCCTACTGCCCGGATGCGCTGGTCGTGCGTGGCGCCGGTCTCTACGGCCGCCACGGCAGCGTCTCCAAGGGCGGCAACTTCGTCCAGCGCATGTTGGCCCGCGCACGCGAGCAGGGTGCGCTGAAGATGGTCGCCGACCAGCGCCTGACGCCGACCTACACCGCCGACCTCGCCGAGGCGCTCGTCGCCGCCGTCGAGTCCGACGTGCGCGGCCTGCTGCACGTCGCCAACGGCGGCGCCTGCTCGTGGCACGAGTTCACGCTCGAGATCATGCGCAACGCCGGCCTCGAGGACGTGCCGGTCGAGGCGGTGGCCACGACGCGGCCTCCGGGCGGCGCCGACCGTCCGCTCAACGGCGTGCTCTCGGTCGAGCGCGCCCGCGCGCTGGGCCTGCCGGCCCTGCGGTCCTGGCAGGACGCGCTCGCGGACTACATGGCGAGCGCCGACCTGACGGCGCCGGCCGCCGCCCGCTAGCCCTCTCGGGTCCTAGCGGGCGGGACGACCGGACTAGCCCGCGACGGGCTCGTAGACGAACGGCAGCTCCTGCTCGATATCGCGCAGGAGCGGCGCCGACGCGTCGCGCGCCGACGGGACCAGCTCGACCTCGGACGGCCAGGCGATCGCCACGTCGGGATCGTCGTACTTGATGCCGCGCTCGAGCTCGTCCCGGTAGTACTGCGTCTGCTTGTACATCACGTCGGCCAGGTCGCTGAGCACGCAGAAGCCGTGCGCGAAGCCGATCGGGCAGTAGAGCTGATGCAGGTTCTCGTCGGTCAGCTCGAAGGCCTCCCACTCGCCGAAGGTCGGCGAGCCGCGGCGGATGTCCACCACCACGTCGAGGATCGCGCCGCGGCCGCAGCGGACCAGCTTGGCGACGCCGTCGCCGATCTGGAAGTGCATTCCACGCACGATGCCGGGGCCCGAGCGGGAGTGGTTGTCCTGGATGAACTCCTCCGGGATGCCCAGCTCGGTGTAGCTGTTGCGGCGGTAGCTCTCGTGGAAGAAGCCCCGCTCGTCGCCGTGGATGAGCGGCTTCACCAGGATCGGCCCCTCCAGCCGCGTCTCCAATCGTTCCATTTCGCCTCCTGTGGATTGCCTCGGAATCGGCCCTACCAACGCCTTGCGCGGCGTAGGGCTTGCGCAAAATCCCTATCGGTCGCCGAGCAAGAATCCCGGAGTATCGCTCGTTGGTTGCGCAGGACATCGGATCGCGCCAAGCGCAGCCACTCAAGGAGATTTACAACAGCTATGACCGCCTCTAACGGCAACGGCAACGGCCGCGCCCACGATCCGGGCGCCGCAACCAACGGCTCTCAGGGCGGACGGCTGCTCGAAGCAGAGCCCAGCCGCAGCAACGGCCTGTCGCCCAACCCGCCCGAGAAGGGCCTGACCGTCCTGATCGCGGGCGGCGCCGGCTACATCGGCAGCGTGCTCACGGGCCGCCTGCTCGACCGCGGCTACAACGTGCGGCTGCTCGACCGTCTCTACTGGGGCGAGGGCCCGCTCGAGGCCTACGCCGGTCGCGTCGAGGTGGAGATCGCCGACGTGCGCGACATCCCCACGACCGCGCTCGACGGCGTCGACGGCGTGATCAACCTCGCCGGCCTCTCGAACGACCCGACCGCCGAGTACGACCCGGACGCGAACTGGCAGATGAACGCCGTCGCGACCGAGACGCTCGGGCAGGCCTGCGTCGATCGCGGCATCGAGCGGCTCGTGTTCGCCTCGTCCTGCTCGCTCTACGACGGCATGCCCCCGGGCATGCACGACGAGACGGCGCCGGTGCAGCCGCGCGGCGCGTACGCGACCTCGAAGCACTACGGCGAGCAGGCGCTGCTCGGCCTGATCGACAGCGGCCTCTGCCCGGTGATCCTGCGCAACGGCACCGTCTACGGCCACAGCCCGCGCATGCGCTACGACCTGGTCGTCAACACGTTCGTCAAGGACGCGCTGCTGCAGGAGCGCCTGCTGCTGCACGGCGGCGGCTGGATGTGGCGGCCGCTGGTGGACGTGCGCGACGTCGCCGACGCGATGATCGCCGCCTTCGAGGCGCCGTCCGACGTGGTCCGGGGCGAGGTCTTCAACGTCCTGCACAGCAACTACCAGATCCGTGAGCTGGCGATGCTCGTGGCCGGCTCGGTGCAGCTGCTCGGGCGCAACGTGCGCCTCGAGGAGGTGCCCGCTCCGAAGCTCACGCGCGACTACGAGTGCTCGAACGCGAAGCTCAGCCAGAAGCTCGGCTTCACGCCGCGCCGCTCGGTCGTCGAGGCGGTCTCGGAGATGCTCGAGCAGATCGACCTGGCGGACCGCTCGAGCCTGAGCGACCCGCGCTACTACAACATCCGCTGGCTGGAGCTCATGCACGAGCTGGAGCCGCGCATCCAGCGCTTCGGCGCAGTGCTCTAGGACCCGCTCGCCGGCCGCTCGCGGCCGGCTGCGTTTGGACTCTCGAGGTGAGGGGCCCGCCAGCCGGCGGGCCCTTCGTCATTTCCCGTCCTTGACCAAAAGGGCGAGATTCGGCCGATCGTCCAGGTTGGGAGCAAGTCCCTAAAGGATGGTGGCGTTGATCGGTCGGATCGAGTGATGACGCCGCAACTTTCCGCCAGATTGACGATTCACGAGCAGCCGCTGGCCGAGGGGCCGCAGCTGGTCCAGAACGGCGTCTCCGCCGCGCTGCCGAAGCGTTCGCTGCGCCTCGTCGAGGCCGGCGAGCAGGCGCCCTCCGGGCGTCTGGAGCGCGAGGCGGTCTATCGCCGCCTGCTCGGCGCGGCGGACGTGCTGGGCGCGACGCTCGCGCTCGTGCTCGCCCTGTCGCTGTCGGGCGAGGCGGCGCTCGGGCCGGCCGCGCTGCTCGGCATGCCGCTCGTGGTGCTGCTGTTCAAGATCGTCGGTCTCTACGACCGCGACCAGCTGCGGCTCGTCCACTCGACGCTCGACGAGGCCCCGGCGCTGGCCCAGTTGACCGGCCTGTACACGCTCAGCGTGGCGATCCTGCAGCCGCTGGTGTTTGAGGGAGCACTGGCGCCCGCGCAGATCGCGGCGCTCTGGCTGGTCAGCTTCCTGGCGATCATGGGCGGCCGCGTGGTCGCTCGTTCGATCGCCGGCCGCGCCGTGGCCGTCGAGCGCTGCCTGGTGATCGGGGAGCAGGCCCAGGCCGATCGGATCCGCGAGAAGCTCGCCTCGAGCCGCGCCCACGCGACCGTGATCGCGACGCTGCCGCTCGCCCAGGACGCCGTCGAGGTGGAGGGGCTGGACAGCCCGGAGAGCGTCCGCGCCGTCGTCGACGAGCTGCAGGTGCACCGGATCCTGATCGCCCCGACGCGGGCGGAGGTCGGTGCCGTCGCCGAGCTGATCCGGGTCGCCAAGGCGGCCGGGGTGCAGGTCAGCGTGCTGCCGCGGATGCTCGAGGTCGTCGGCTCGGCGGTCGAGGTCGAGGACGTCGACGGCATGACGATGCTCGGCGTGCGGCCCTTCGGCCTCTCGCGCTCGTCGCGCATGCTCAAGCGCGCGTTCGACCTGGTCGCGACGTCGATCGGCCTGCTGGCGGCGGGACCGCTGATCGCGGCGATCGCACTGGCGATCCGGCTGGACTCGAAGGGGCCGGTGTTCTTCCGCCAGACGCGCGTCGGCCGCGACGGCTGCCACTTCCCGATCCTGAAGTTCCGCTCGATGATCGACGGCGCCGAGCAGCAGCAGGAAGACCTGCGTGCGCTCAGCGAGGTCGGCGATGGCATGTTCAAGATCAGCGACGACCCGCGCGTGACGCGCGTCGGCCGCCTCCTGCGCCGCACGTCGCTCGACGAGCTGCCGCAGCTGTTCAACGTCATGCGCGGCCAGATGAGCCTCGTGGGTCCGCGCCCGCTGGTCACCGACGAGGACGCTCAGGTGTTCGGGCTCGACCGCAGCCGGCTGCACCTGACGCCCGGCATGACCGGTCCCTGGCAGGTTCTCGGCAGTCGCGTGCCGATGCAGGAGATGGTCGGCATCGACTATCTCTACGTCGCCAACTGGTCGCTCTGGCTGGACCTGAAGATCCTGCTGCGCACCGCGCGGCACGTGCTGCGCAGCGGCAACGTCTAGGCGATCAGCTTCAGGCCGCTCTGCTCGGGGCGGACCGACCGCGGGGCGCGGGAAAGGATGCGATCGCCGGCCTTGGCCTGCGTGCACAGCCCGACGACAGCAGCCATGACCAGGGCCCAGAGGACCAGGATGCTCGCCACTGCGATCAACAGCATGCTGCCTCCCATCGGTCGCCGACGGTGTTCACATACCCTACCTCGGCGCATCGGATGCCTTCCCTGAGGGCACCTGTCCGAATCTCGTCCTTTTCGGGTGGGACGAGGATGGGAGAAGCCGCGACCGCCTCACGTTCTTCGAGTGGATGGCCGCGAACGACGACGCCCGTGTTCTCGCCGTCGCCTCGAGCGGCGGCCATTGGGTCCAGCTGCGCCGGCTCGGTCCCGCCTTCGAGGGACACGACGTCGCGTACCTGACGACCGATCCAGGCCATCGGGCCGAGGTCGGCCAGGCGCGCTTCTACACCGTCGGCGACGCCAACCGCTGGAACAAGCTCGCGCTGCTGCGCAGCGCGCTGAAGGTGCTCTGGGTCGTGCTGCGCGAGCGTCCGCGGGTGGTCGTGTCCACCGGGGCGGCGCCGGGCTACCTGGCGATCCGCTTCGGCAAGCTGCTGGGCGCCCGCACGGTCTGGATCGACAGCGTCGCCAACGTCGACGAGCTGTCGCTCTCGGGGCGCATGGCGAGCACCACGGCCGACCTCTGCCTGACGCAGTGGCCGCACCTCGCCGGCGAGCGGGTGCAGTACCGCGGAGCGGTGCTGTGATCTTCGTCACCGTCGGCACGCAACTGGGCTTCGACCGGCTGATCGCCGGCATCGACGCGTGGGCGGGGGCGCACCCCGGCCGCCAGGTGTTCGCGCAGACCGGTCCGACCGAGTTCGCGCCGCAGCACATCGACTACCGGGACTTCATCTCGCCGGAGGAGTGCAAGGCGCGCATGGTGGAGGCGCGGGCGATCGTCGCCCACGCCGGCATGGGCACGATCCTGAGCGCGCTCGAGCTGGGCAAGCCGCTGCTGGTGATGCCGCGCCGCGCCGCGCTGGGCGAGCAGCGCAACGACCACCAGCTCGCGACGGCCACGCGCTTCGCCGAGCTGGGCAAGGTCGCGGTCGCCTTCGACGAGAGCGAGCTCGCAGCCAAGCTGGACGAGCTCGACGCGCTCGCGGTGCAGGAGCCGATCAGCCCCTACGCGTCGGACGACTTCATCGTCGCCCTGCGGGCCTTCATCGAGGGCCACCCCGCCAGCGGCACGGCCACGCTGGCCTCGTAGCGCAGTCGCGCACGCCAGGGAAGTCCACGCCCTCCTCGCCCGTTGGTCGGGTGAAAAACGGATGATCGATCGACTCACTCCCCGTACCCGGCTGCTGCTTGCCGTGCTCGTGCTCGCCACGCTCGTGGGGCTCGTCGCGGCCAAGGTCAACGCCTCGGGCAGCAGCCCGGTGGCGACGGCGTCCACGCACGCGCTCGTGGACGTCGGCGATCCGTCGATCGTGCAGCGACGGGCGCTGCCGCAGCACGTGAGCAGCCTGCAGAAGCGAGCCGAGCTGTTCGGCCGGCTGATGACGACCGAGCCCGTCCTCGCTCGCATCGCCCGCCGGGCGGACCTTCCGCCGGGCAGCATCGGAGCGATCGCCCGCACGACCGCCGAGGTGCCGATCACGCTCACCGAGCCGGGCAGCGAGGAACGGGCGAGCCAAATCCGGGACTCGCGCTTGCCCTATCGGCTGGAGCTGCAGTCCGACCCGGACGAGCCGGTGCTCGCGGTCTATGCGCAGGGGCCGTCCGAGCTCGAGGCGAAGGGACTCGCCGACGCCTCGGTCGCAGGTCTGCGCGACTACCTGGACGCGCTGGCGCGCAAGCAGGGGATCCCGCCGAAGGATCGCGTCCACCTACGGCAGCTCGGTGCGGCCAGAGGGGCCGTCGTCAGCGGCCGCGCGTCGGTCGTGATCGCCGCGCTCACCTTCATCGTCGCATTCGGGTTGACGTGCGCCGTGGCCTTCGGGCTCGTGCGGCTGCGCAGGCGCCAGCTGCGCCGGGGGGAAGCGACGGCCCCACCGCCGGCTGAGCCCCGCGACCGTGGACGCCTCGACGACTGGCCGCGCACGACGCGTGTGCTCCCATGGCTGCTCGCCGGCTTCATCGCGATGTTGTGGCTGGTCCCGTTCAACACGATCCAGCTCGCCGTCTCGATGCCCGTCGACCTCAAGCTCGACCGGCTCGTGCTGCCGTTCGTCGTCCTGGCCTGGGTGGCCGCGTTCTTCGGCGGCCGCGCGTTCGCGCCCCTGGCTGAAGATGACCTGGATCCACGTCGCCCTCGGCGGGATTCGTCGCCTGCGCCTTCCTCAGCGTGGTGCTTGACGCCCAGTACCTGAACCAGACGCTCGAGCTGGACCTGGCCTTGAAGAAGCTGCCGCTGCTGGTGGCCTACGTGTCCGTCTTCGTGATCGTGGCCAGCGCCGTGCGCCCGACCGAGGTGCGCCCGTTCATGAAGTACACGCTCGGCCTGGCCGTGGTCTGCGGGATCGGGATGATCTGGCAGTACCGGACCAACCAGAACCTGTTCAGCATCTGGTCCGATCGGCTGCTGCCCAACGTCTTCGAGTTCGCGAGCGACTCGGGCGGCGTGACCGTCGACAGCCTCGGGCGCCGCGGGATCGCCGGTCCCGCGCAGGCCGGGCTGGAGGCCGTGAGCATGCTGAGCATGGCCCTGCCGATCGCGCTGGTCGGGCTGATGCAGGGAGGCCGGCCCCGCGATCGCTTCCTCTACGCGCTCGCCGCGGTCGTGCTGCTGGCTGCGATGTTCGCGACCGGCCGCAAGAGCGCGCTGCTGGCGCCCCTGGCCGTCATCCTCACGATGGCGTACTTCCGCCGCCGCGAGCTGCTGTCGCTGGCGCCGGTCGGTCTCGTGATCGCCATCGCCGTGAGCGTCCTCTCGCCCGGGGCCGTCCAGGGGACGATCTCGCAGTTCCTGCGCCCCGACCGTGCGAGCGTCGCGACGACCAGCGACCGCACGGCCGACTACGACGCGGTGCGCCCGGATCTGTGGACGCACCTGCTGTTCGGCCGCGGCTACGGCAGCTACAACCACGAGACCTACCGGATCCTCGACTCGGAGATCCTCAACCGCGTGGTCGAGACGGGCCTGGTGGGCCTGCTCGCGTTCCTGCTCGTCGGGATCTCCGTGGTGCTCGTCGCACGCAGGACGATCGCCGGTCGCGACCCGACCTACGCGCCCCTGGCGCTGGTGGGCGCCGCGGCGGCGGTCTGCTTCCTGGTCGTCTCGACGCTCTACGACGTGCTCGGCTTCCCGCACGCCACCTACATCTTCCTGTACCTGGCGGGTCTCGTCACGGTGGTCGTGGCGCGCCGACCCGAGGCCGCCCCGGCGCCGCGCGAGCGCCCGCACGGCGGACGTGTCCATCGTCCGCGCCGGATCGCGGCACAAGGCACCGCGAGCTCGCGCCGTTGATCTGATGGTGGGACTGGGAATTCGCTTGCGAAGGCTGTGGGGGCTGAAGGCCGGTGTGGTCGTCAGCCTGTTCGTCGCTGCCCTGGCCGCGCTCTGGAGCGTGCAGGAGATCAGCCTCTCCCCGCCCGGGTTGAAGCCGCGAGCGCTCGAGATGGCGACCGCCTCCACGCACGTCGTGGTCGACACGCCGACGTCCGCGCTCGTCGACCTGCGCCAGGACACCTACAGCGTCGAGGGGCTGCGCAACCGCTCCGTGCTGCTCGGGAACGTGATCGCCGGCACCGAGGTCCGCGGCAACATCGCCCGCCGCCTCGGGCTGCCGATCGGCGACGTGCGCATCCAGCCGCCGCTCACGCGGGAGCAGTCCGCACCGCCCGTGGACTCGGAGAACGCCCGGCACACCAACGACATCTTGAAGTCCAACGACCAGTACCGGCTCGACGTCAAGGCGAACGTGAGCGTGCCGATGCTCGACATCTACGCGCAGGCTCCGACGGCCGAGAGCGCGGCCGTGCTCGTCAACAGCGCCGTCGACGAGTTGCGCAGCTACCTGAACCGGCTCGCGACGCGGGAGGACACGCCGGAGCGGGATCAGATCCAGCTCGTGCAGCTCGGGAAGGGGCACGGCGTGGTGATCAACGAGGGGGTCGACTGGCAGGTGGCGATCCTGGTCTTCCTGATCGCCTTCGGCATCTGCTGCGCGACGCTCATCTTCGTCGACCGGGTACGTCGCGGCTGGCGCATAGAGGGCGCTCCCGCCGCCGGCGAAGGCGCATGACGCGGACCGGCTGATGGAGGTACTGCCGCTCCTGCATCTGCTCTGGCGCCGTCGCCTGGCGCTCGCGGTCGGTGCGATCGCTGCGATCGCGCTGGCGTTCGTGGTCGGGAGCGGCGGCTCGACCTCGAGCGGGTTCGCCTCGACCCGGATCGTGCTCGACACGCCGACGTCGCAGGTGGTCGACGCCGACCCGACCGGCGCGGACAGCCTGGCCTGGCGGGCAAGCCTGCTGACGCACCTGCTGGCGCGCGAGACGGTCACGCGGGAGCTCGCCGACCGGCTCGGGCTGAGGCCCGACCAGCTGGCGGTGGTCGACCGCGGCCTGGGCGCTCCCCAGGCGCCCGCCTCGCTGCCCGAGAGCGCGTCAGAGGCGGCCTTTCCGAACGGGGCGCTCTACGTGCTGACCGCCTACCTCGAGGACGAGGCGCTGCCGATCGTCACGCTGGACGCGCAGGCGCCCGACCGCGCGGGCGCTCAGCGGCTCGCCGATGCGGGTGCCGCCGCGCTGAAGGCGGAGGTGCCTGCGCCGGGAGGGGAGCTGGACACGGCGGCCGAGTCGGCGGCGCAGCTGCAGGAGCTGACCGCCGTGCCGCGCGGGCGACAGGGCCTGGTCGTCGAGGACGTCGGCACGGTGCGGGCGAAGACCGTCGTCGCGTCCGCCGATCCGATCAAGGCCGTCGGCCCGCCGCTGTTCCTGCTCGTGCTCTGGACGGGGTGCGTGCTGCTCGGCCCGCTGCTCGTGCGCGCGGTCAGGCAGCACGGCCGGCTGCGCACGGCCTGAGGCCACTGCGTACGGCCTGAGGCCGAAGCCCCAGGCCGGAGTCTCGAGGCCTGCCTAGCCGAGCTTGCCGGCGACGAACGCCGTCAGGCTGCCGAGCGTCGCGAAGACCTCCTCGGTCACCTCGTCGTCCTCGACCGAGATGCCGAAGCGCTCCTCGAGCGCGAGCACCAGCTCCAGCACGGCCATCGAGTCGAGCTCGGGCAGCTCGCCGAGCAGCGCCGTCGAGGCGTCGAGCGACTCCGCTCGGTCCTCCAGGCCCAGGGTGTCGACGAGAACGGCCTTGACGGCGTCCACGTCGATGGTTGCGTTCGCGTCCATGACGTCCTTTCGAAATCGTTCTCCAGGCGACTAACGGTGCACCGGGGGGTGGATTTTCGGACCAGCGCGAGACGCAGGAAGCCTGCAAGATCGTCAGGGTCCGATCCGTTGAATTGGCTGACCGCTTCGAAACCGAGGGGAAGCCAACAATGCCTTGCAACCACACCGTCAGCGTCGCGAAGGAGTCCAAGTGAGTGCCTTCGGTCGCGTCCTCGTCACCGGCGGCGGTGGCGCCATCGGCTCCAACGTCGCCGACGAGCTGGTCATCGCCGGCGCCGAAGAGGTCGTCGTGCTCGACAACTTCGTCCGCGGCCGCCGCGAGAACCTCGCATGGGCGCGGGAGAACGGCGCGGTCACGCTGGTCGAGGGCGACATCCGCGACCAGGAGCTCGTGCGCCGCCTGATGGACGGCGTCGACGTCGTCTTCCACCTCGCCGCGATCCGCATCACCCAGTGCGCCGAGGAGCCCCGGCTGGCGCTCGAGGTGCTGGTCGACGGCACCTACAACGTCGTCGAGGCCGCCGCCGAGGCCGGCGTGCGCCGCCTGATCGCGTCCTCCTCGGCCTCCGCCTACGGGCTGGCCGAGCAGTTCCCCACGCGCGAGGACCATCACCCGTACGCCAACGACACGCTCTACGGCGCCTCCAAGGTCTTCAACGAGGGGCTGCTGCGCAGCATGCACGCGATGAAGGGGCTCGACTACGTCGCGCTGCGCTACTTCAACGTCTACGGCCCGCGCATGGACGTGCACGGCCTCTACACCGAGGTGCTGGTGCGCTGGATGGAGCGGATCGACTCCGGCCAGCCGCCGCTGATCCTCGGCGACGGCAAGCAGACGATGGACTTCGTCTACATCGGCGACGTGGCGCGCGCGAACATGCTCGCCGCCGAGTCCGAGCTCACCGACGCGTCCTTCAACGTCGCCTGCGGGGTCGAGACCAGCCTGCTCGAGCTCGCCGAGGCGCTGCTGCGGGTGATGGACTCCGACCTGCCGGTCGAGCACGGCCCCGCCCGCGCCGTCAACGGCGTCACGCGCCGGCTGGCCGACACGTCGGCCGCCCGCGAGCAGCTCGGCTTCGAGGCCGAGGTGCAACTCGAGGAGGGCCTGACGCGCCTCGTCGAGTGGTGGCGCGGCGAGCGCGCCGGCGTGCCGACCCAGCCCACCCGCATGCTGGCCGGAGCGTCGTGAGCGAGATCCCGTTCAGCAAGCCCACGCTGCGAGGCGACGAGGGCGACGCGGTCGCGCAGGTGATCGCGTCGGGCTGGGTCTCGCAGGGACCGCGCGTGCGCGAGTTCGAGGCCGCCTTCGCCGAGCGCGTGGGCGCCGCCGAGGCGGTCGCCGTCAGCAACTGCACGACGGCGCTGCAGCTCGCGCTGCACGTCTCGGGCGTCGGCGTCGGCGACGAGGTGATCGTGCCGTCGATGTCGTTCATCGCCACGGCCAACGCCGTCTGGCAGTGCGGCGCCACGCCCGTGTTCGCGGACGTGGACCCGCGCACGTTCAACCTCGACCCCGAGGCGACCGAGGGCATGATCACCAGCCGCACGAAGGCGATCATGCCGGTGCACCAGCTCGGCCTGCCGGCCGACATGGACCGCTTCTTCGCGCTCGCCGACAGCTATGGCCTCGAGCTCGTCGAGGACGCCGCCTGCGCGATCGGCGCCCGCTACCGCGGACGGCCGATCGGCTCGCTGGGGCCGCTGGCCTGCTTCTCGCTGCACCCGCGCAAGGTGATCACGACGGGGGAGGGGGGCATGATCGCCCTCCAGGACTCCGAGGTCGCCGCGCGCCTGCGCCAGCTGCGCCAGCACGCGATGGACGTCTCGGACCTCGCCCGCCACGGGGCGCGCGACGTCGTGATCGAGTCCTATCCCGAGCGCGGCTGGAACTACCGCATGACCGACATGCAGGCGGCGCTCGGGCTCTGCCAGCTCGAGCTGCTCGACGAGATCCGCGCCGAGCGGCAGCGGCTGGCCGAGCGCTACACCGAGGCGGTCGAGCGCATGCCCGGCCTCGAGCCGCCCTACGAGCCCGACTACGCCGAGCGCACCTGGCAGTCGTATGCGGTGACGCTCGCCGACGACGCGCCGATCGAGCGCAACGAGCTGATGCGGCTGCTGCTGCTCGACGGGGTGCCGTCCCGGCGCGGCGTGATGGCGATCCACCAGGAGCGCTCGTACGCCGACCCGGCCGTGCGGCTGCCCCAGACGGAGGCGGCCTCCGCCCGGTCGTTGATGCTGCCGCTGTTCGCCGGCCTGACCGACGAGCAGCAGGACCGTGTGATCGAGGGTCTCGCCCGCCACGTGACGGCGGCCGTGACGGCATGAGTCGCCCGGGCCCGATCGACCGCATCCGCCAGACCCGGCGGCTGCTGCGCTCCGAGGGCTACCAGGGCGTTGCGACGCGCCTGGTCGAGCGCGCCTCCGAGCGCCTGGCCCCGGCGGGAGGGCAGTCGCTGCCGATCGCGCGCGAGGACCTCCTGCGGGCGGCCGAGATCGCCGGCAACGGCTGGGAGCTCCCGCCGCCCTTGCCGACCACCCGGGGCGAGCCGCTGACCCTGGCCTGGGTCTGCAGCCCGCCGGGACCCGGATCCGGCGGGCACACGACGGCCTTCCGGCTCGTCTCGGCGCTCGAGCAGGCCGGCCATCGCTGCATCCTCTACCTCAAGGACGACCACGGCTGGTCGCTGGAGCAGCACGAGCACACGATCCGGTCGTGGTGGCCGTGGATGCGCGCCGAGGTGCGCGACGTCGCCGACGGCATCGAGGACGCGCACGGCATCTTCGCCACCTCGTGGGACACCGCCTACCCGGTGCTCGCCGCGCGGGCGCGCGGGCTGCGCTTCTACCTCGTCCAGGACTTCGAGCCGTGGTTCTACCCGCAGGGCAGCGAGGCGCTGATGGCCGAGGCCACGTACCGCTTCGGGTTCCACGGCGTCACCGCCGGCCGCTGGCTGGCCGAGCGCCTGCAGGCCGACTACGACATGGCCGCCGAGCCGTTCGACTTCGGCAGCGACCCGGGCTACGCGCTCGACGCGTCGATCCCGCCCGCCGAGCGGACGGGGGTCTGCCTCTACTCGCGGCCCGACACGCCCCGGCGGGCGTTCGAGCTGGCCGTGCTCGCGCTCGACCTGTTCGCGGCGCGCCATCCCGAGGTCGACATCCACCTCTACGGCAAGCCGGCCAAGGGGCTGCCGTTCGCGGCGATCGACCACGGCCTGCAGACGCCCGAGCAGCTCAACGACCTCTACAACCGCTGCGTCGCGGGGCTCGTGCTGTCGGCGACCAACGTGTCGCTGGTGCCGCACGAGATGCTCGCGGCCGGATGCATCCCGGTCGTCAACGACGCCGAGCAGAACCGCGTCGTGCTCGACAACCCCGAGGTCGCGTACGCGCCCGCCACGCCGTTCGAGCTGGCGGAGACCCTGTCGAAGCTCGTCTCGCGTCCGCTCGAGCAGCGCGCGGCCGCGGCGCAGACCGCCGCCGCCAGCGTCGCCGGGCTGTCGTGGGACGACGCCGGCGCCTCGGTGGTGCGGATCGTGACGCGGGCGGTGGAGCAAGCCGCCGCGCGCGGCGCCCAGCCGGTCGGGCAAGCCGCCTAGCGGCGGGCGGCGACCAGCTACGCCGCGAGGCGGGAGCCGATCGGCACGCCTGCGCGCAGGCGTGCCGCGCCTTCGGCATAGGCGGCCAGGAGCTCGTCGGCGGCCGCGTCCCAGGTCAGGTCGTCGATGCCGGCGAGGCTGTTGGTGCGCAGCCTCGGCAGCAGGTCGGCTTCTGCAGCGAGACGGCGCAGGTCGGCGGCGAGCCGCTCGACGTCGCCGGCAGGGTGCACGAGCGCGTCGTGGCCGTCGCGTGCGAGCGCGCCGCTGTGGTCGGAGACCAGCAGCACGGCGCCGCAGGCGCGCGCCTCGTAGGTGACGAGCGCACTGCCCTCCTCGAGGCTCGGCAGCACGAGCGCGTCGCTCTCGCGCAGCAGTCCGGCAGGGTCGGACACGTGGCCGACCAACTCGACGCCCGGCTGCTCGAGCAGCGGCTCCAGCACCCGCTCGTAGCCGGGCTCCATGGCGCCGCAGAGCAGCAGCCGCGCTCCTTCGGGCAGCTCGGCCCGGCGCCAGGCCTCGAGCGCGAGGTGCACGCCCTTGCGGGGCTCCAGCCGGCCGAGGAAGGTCACGACGAGGGGAGAGGGGGCGCGCGGCGTCGTCGACGGCCCGAACTGCTCGGGGTCGCAGCCGTAGCGGTGGCGCAGCAGGCGCTGCGACGGCTCGCCGCGGTCGGCGTGCGTGGCGGCGACGAAGTCGGATGGGCACAAGAGCGCGTCCGCGGCGGCGAACTCGCGCTCCTCGCGCTCGAGCTTGCGCGCGTCGAAGGCGTGAGGACTGGACGGCTCGAGGGCCATGCCGAGGCGCTCGCACTCGCGTGCGACCACCTCGAAGGCGAACCCCGTGTGCGCGTTCGGGCGCTCCAGGAACGCCGGTACGCCGATCGCCCGGGCCGCGGCGAGGGTCCGCTCGCAGCCACCCGGCCAGGCGTGGACGACGTCGAAGCCGTGCCTGCCGCGCAGCAGCAGGCGGGCGACGCGCCGGTCGTGCAACGCGGTGGCCCGATCGACGCCGACGGCGCGATAGGGGAGCTTGCGTCCCGCCAGCGCCATCGTCTCGGCGACCACCTGCACGCCGGGCATGGCGCGTTCGACGCTCCCGCAGGCCACCGACACCTCGGCGTTGCGGCGGGCGAGCCCGGTCGCCTGCTGCCAGGCGGTCACGCCGATCCCGGACACTCCGATCCGCATCGGAAACGACAGCAGCACGCGCGGGGCGCTCATGCCAGAGAAACGCTCTGCCCGTCTGGGATCTTGCGTGGTCGGGCGCACCGGAAGTCTCGTCGCCGCCGGGGCGTTGGTGCCTCGGATGGTCGTCAGCAATCGTGCACCGTCGACCGTCGGCACGGGCGCTCGCCGGCCGACCGTCAGCGTCGTCGTCCCGTGCTACCGCTACGGGCGCTACCTGCACGACTGCGTCGGCAGCGCGCTCGACCAGGACGGCGTCGACGTGCGCGTCCTGATCATCGACGACGCCTCGCCCGACGACAGCGCCGAGGTGGCCAAGGGCCTGGCGGCCGCCGACGACCGCGTCGAGGTCATCTGCCACGAGCAGAACAAGGGCCACATCGCCACCTACAACGAGGGCCTGCTGGGCTGGGCCGAGGGCGACTACACGGTCCTGATCTCGGCCGACGACCTGCTCACCCCGGGCTCGCTGGCACGTTCCGCGGCGGTGCTCGAGGCAAACCCGAACGTCGGCTTCGTCTACGGCCACGCGCCCTGGTGGCGCGAGGGAGAGCCGCTGCCGGAGCCGCGCTTCGAGACCAAGGGCGTGACGATCTGGGAGGGCCTCGACTGGCTGCGCATCGTCTGCGGCCTCGGCCACACCGTCGTCTCCTCGCCCGAGGTGCTCGTGCGCACCTCGCTGCAGCGGCGCCTCGGCGGCTATCGCCCCGAGCTGCCGCACACCGGCGACGCGGAGATGTGGATGCGCTTCGCGACCCAGTCCGACGTCGCCTACGTCAAGGGCGCCCACCAGGCCTACTACCGCATCCATGGCGCCCAGATGACCAACGACCGCGTCCCGTACGTGGACCTGGTCCAGCGCAAGGCTGCCTACGACACGCTCTTCGACGAGTACGGCGACCACGTCCCCGACGCGGACCGCCTGCGGCGGCGCGCCGACCGCACGATGGCCAAGGAGGCCCTCTGGCGGGCCTGCCGCGCCTACGAGCGCCGGCGCATGGACGAGACGCCCCTGGACGAGCTCTACGAGTTCGCCTGCGAGACCTACCCCGACGTCACGCGGCTGCCCGAGTACTGGGGTCTGCGCTGGCGCCGGCAGGTCGGTCCGCGCGTCTGCCCCTACCTGCAGCCGCTGATGCTGTCCGCGGTCCATCGCCGCGTGCGCGGCGCCCTCTGGTGGCGGCGCTGGGAGCGCAACGGCGTCTGAGCCGTTCGCCGGACGCGCGCAGCGTCCTGCGTCCGACCGAGGAAGCGCGGATTCGCCGGATGCGCGGAGCGTCCTAGGAGGAGCGTCCGGCGAGCAGCGGCACCCGCCGCACGACCGCCTGCAGCCGGCGCGTGGGCAGCACGCGCCGTACGAGCGAGAGCAGGTCCTGCCAGCCGTCCGGGAACCAGAACCGCAGCGCCACGAGGTACGCACAGCCGCCGAGGAGGCAGACGGTCGCCATCTCGACGAGCACCGGGGCGCCCGACTCGCGGAACGCGAGGTCGACGGGGAGCGCGGCGCCCAGCAGCGCGGCGCAGGAGACCGTGGCCGCCGCGATGTCGTTCCAGAGGAAGCGCAGCGTGCTCTCGGAGCGGCCCTTCAGCAGCATCTTGTAGGCGATCACGAGGAAGACCGTGTGCGTGGACACCGCCGCGATGCTGACCCCGGCCAGGCCCCACTTCGCGGCGAACAGCACGGCCCCGATGTAGACCACGAAGTGGGCGATGCCGTAGCCGAGCAGCGCCCGGGCGCGGCCCTGGGCCATGAACACCGTGCCGACCGCGTCGATGACGACGGTCGCGGCACCTGCGCCGGCGAGGATCTGCGTCGGCAGCACCGCCGGCTCCCAGGCGGGGCCGAAGATGAAGGGGACGGCGACGGGAGCGAGCAGGATCAGCAGCACCAGCAGCGGGAAGAGCGTGATCGTGAGCAGCCGCACCATGCGCCCGCGCAGGGCGAACATCTCCTCCGAGCCGGCGGTGCGGGCGAGCACCGGGAAGGCGACCGACGTCATCACCTGGCTGATCTTGCGCTGGTACTCGACCGCGAGCTGGTAGCCGCGCCAGTAGAAGCCCGCCTGCGCCGGTCCCAGCTTGGCGCCGACGATGGCGTAGTCGCCGTTGCGGAAGCCTGCCCAGCAGAGCGTCGCGAGCGACGCCGGGCCGCCATAGCCGAGCAGGTCGCGCGCGGCCTGCGTGCGCCAGCGGGGGAGGGGCACGGGCGCGAAGATCAGCGCGAGCACGATCACCGCGAGCATGCCCGCGAGCCCGCCCAGCACGAGCGCGGTCGCGTCGAGTCCGACGACCGCGGCGAGCACGATCGAGGTCGCCGAGCGCACGGCGCTCTGGGTCACGTCCAGGATCGACAGCAGCCGGAACTCGAGCTTGCGGCGCAGGACCGACAGCGGCAGGGCCAGCACCGCGCCGAGCAGGAACCAGGGCGTGCTCAGCAGCACCAGGTCGGCCGTCTCGTCTCCGAACACCGGCCGCACGACGACGAAGGAGAGCAGCACCGTCACCAGCGCGAGCCCCGCGCCGAGCAGCAGCGCGAGCGCGAAGCCGCCCTGCAGGTGCATGCGCTCGATGCTCTTGCGCTGCACCAGCGCCGTGCCGACACCCTCGCTGGGGACGGTGATCGCCAGCTCCTGGACGATCACGGCGATCGCGAACATGCCGAAGGCGCTCGGCGGGATCAGACGCGCGAGCACCACCATCGACCCGAGCAGCAGCAGTTCGGTTCCGACGCGCGCGAGCGTGATCCAGCGCAGCCCCGAGGCGGTCGCCTCGGTCAGCTCCGCGTTGCTGCGGACGTCGCTCACAGCAGGCGGGTCCCGTGCGAGAAGGCGGTCACGTCTGAGCAACGCCTGCGCGTCCGCCGCGCTTCCACCCGCGCGTCCTGCGAGCTTCCACCCGCGCGAGATTCTCCGAGCAACCCCATCTGGGGGCTGTGCACGCGACCGGAGTAGACCGATTTTCGTCCGCGAGTTCTCGCCAGCGACCGCGAGTTCTCCCAACCCGACCCGTTGGTCGAGTGATGAGCGTGCAGGCGCGCACCTTGGGTGCTTCCCCGGTCCTTACCAACCTTCGCCGGCTGCTGGTGTGCAGCCTGGCCATCGCCACCGCGCTGCTTGCGCTGGCGACGATCCCGGCGGCCTCGGAGGCCGCTGCCTGTACGCCACCGGTGACGAACCCGGTTGCGTGTGAGAACACGCAGACGGGGGCGGACCCGAGCACCTGGCAGATCGACGGTGCCGGCGACGACTCCCTGCAGGGCTTCGCGACGCAGATGAGCGTCAACAAGGGCGAGACGATCAACTTCAAGATCAAGTCGACGTCGACGAACTACCGCATCGACGTCCTGCGCCTCGGCTACTACGGCGGCGACGGCGCGCGGGTGATGGCGTCCAACCTCGCGCCGACGGGACCCTCGACCCAGCCCGCCTGCCTGACCCAGCCGAGCACCGGCCTGATCGACTGCGGCAACTGGTCGGTCACCCGCTCCTGGACGGTGCCGAGCACCGCCGTCTCGGGCGTCTACATCGCTCACCTGTACCGGCTCGACAACCCGGAGATCGAGAGCCACATCACCTTCGTGGTGCGCGACGACTCGGCCACCAACAAGCTCGTCGTGCAGACCTCCGACGAGACCTGGCAGGCCTACAACACCTACGGCGGCAACAGCCTCTACACGTGCGAGGACCCGAACTGCCCGCCCGGCAACCCGAGCACCTACAAGGCCGCCTACAAGGTCTCCTACAACCGCCCGCTGCACGTCGCCGCCGACGACGGCGGCCGCTCCGCGCTGTTCACCGGCGCCGAGTACACGATGATCCGCTTCCTCGAGCGCCAGGGCTACAACCTGAGCTACATCAGCGGCGTCGACACGCATGCGCGACCGTCGTTCCTGCTCAACCAGAAGACGTTCCTGTCGAGCGGCCACGACGAGTACTGGACGGCCACGCAGCGCGCCAACGTCGAGAACGCCCGCGACAACGCCGGCCTCAACCTCGCCTTCTTCAGCGGCAACGAGATGTACTGGAAGACGCGCCTGGAGCCGAGCATCGACAGCTCCGCCGGTGCCAACCGCACGCTCGTCTCCTACAAGGACACCCACTTCACCGAGCAGCAGGACCCGGTCTCCTGGACCGGCACCTGGCGCGACCCGCGCTTTGCCAACCCGGCGGAGAACATCAAGCCCGAGAACGCGCTCACGGGTCAGTCCTTCCTCGTGAACCTCGGCACGTCGCGCATCACGGTGCCCTTCGCCTACAAGAACCTGCGCATGTGGAAGAACACGCAGGTCGCTCAGATGATCCTGTCCAGCCAGACGGTGCAGCTGGCGCCCAACACGCTCGGCTACGAGTGGGACGAGGACGCCGACAACGGCTTCCGCCCGGCCGGCCAGTTCCGGCTCTCGTCGACGACCGTCAGCGGCGTCGAGGTCTTCACCGACTACGGCAGCACGACCAAGCTCAACGGCACCGCCACGCACAACCTGACGATGTACAAGGTCGCCAGCGGCGCGCGCGTCTTCGGCGCCGGCACCGTGCAGTGGGCTTGGGGTCTCGACAACGAGAACCCCGAGGGCGACTCCGCCGACAGAAACATGCAGCAGGCGACGGTCAACCTGCTCGCCGACATGGGCACGCAGCCCTACCAGCTGGAATCCGGCCTCGTGACCGGGACCCAGTCGACCGACACCACCAAGCCGACCGCCACGATCAGCTCGCCGAGCGGCGGCGCGACGCTGACCGACGGCCAGCAGGTCACGATCAGCGGCAGCGCAAGCGACGCCGCCGGTGGCGTGGTGGCCGGGGTCGAGGTCTCGACCGACGGCGGCACCAGCTGGCACCCGGCCAGCGGCACCACCAGCTGGACCTACAGCTGGATCGCCCACGGCAACCCGTCGACCACCATCAAGGTGCGCGCGACCGACGACAGCGGCAACACGCAGATCCCCGGCGCCGGCACGACGGTCAACGTCAACTGCCCGTGCTCGATCTGGAGCACGAACACCCAGGTTCCGTCCGCTGACGTCGACGGCGGCGACCCGACCCCGGTCGAGGTCGGCGTCAAGTTCAAGTCGGACAAGCACGGCACGATCTCCGGCGTCCGCTTCTACAAGGCCGCCGCCAACACCGGCACGCACATCGGCAGCCTCTGGACCGCCGACGGTCAGTTGCTGAGCCAGGCCACGTTCTCCGGCGAGACCAGCTCCGGCTGGCAGAGCGTGACCTTCCCCAATCCGGTCGAGGTGCAGCCGAACACGACCTACGTGGCCTCGTACTACGCCCCGAACGGGCACTACTCGGCCACCAACGACTACTTCTACCGCCAGCCGTCGCCCGGCCCGCACGGTCTCTCGCTGACCGACTCGCCGCCGCTGCACGCGCTGCGCGTGACCGGTCCGACCGGCAACGGCGTCTTCAGCTACTCGTCCTCGAGCACGTTCCCGAACAACGAGTTCGGCGCGGCCAACTACTGGGTCGACGTGCGCTTCACGCCGTCGCCGCTGCCCGGATCGGTGACGGGCGTCACCGCCACGGCCGGTGGCGCGACCTCGGCCAACGTCTCCTGGACGGCGCCGTCGAGCGGCGGTCCGGTGACCTCCTACAAGGTCACCCCGTACGTCGGCTCCACGGCCCAGACGCCGAAGACCATCACCGGCACGCCGCCCGTGACCAGCACCACCGTCACCGGGCTGACGACCGGCACGACCTACACCTTCAAGGTGCAGGCGATCAACCCGAACGGCAACGGACCCGAGTCCGCGGCCTCGAGCGCCGTCACGCCGCTCGGACCCGTGGCCCCGCCGCAGCCGACGAGCGTCTCGGCCGAGCCCGCCTCCCAGCAGGCGCGCGTGACCTGGACGCCGCCGGGCTCCGACGGCGACAGCCCGATCACCGGCTACACCGTGGTCCCGTACCTGGACGGCGTCGCCGGGACCCCGGCCAGCGCCGGCGCGTCGGCGACCAGCACGACGGTCACCGGCCTCGACAACGGCGGCAACTACACGTTCCGCGTCAGGGCGACCAACGCGGTCGGCGACAGCCCGCTCTCGGTGCCCTCGGCCCCGATCACGCCGCAGTCGACGATCTTCGACTTCACCACCCCGACGACGGTCGACGGCGACGATCCGAGCGCGGTCGAGCTGGGCGTGAAGTTCAAGGCCGACGTCAGCGGCAGCGTCACCGGCATCCGCTTCTACAAGGCGGCGACCAACACCGGCGTGCACATCGGCAGCCTCTGGAACTCCGCGGGCAGCCGCATCGGGCAGGCCACCTTCACGAGCGAGACGGCCTCCGGCTGGCAGAGCGTGAAGTTCGCCTCCCCGGTCAACGTGACCGGGGGACAGACCTACGTCGCGTCCTACTACGCGCCGAAGGGCCACTACTCGATCGGCACCAACCTGGCCGCCGGCGTGGACAACCCGCCGCTGCACGCGATCGCGAACTCCGAGAGCGTCAACGGCGTCTACGCCTACAGCACCTCGAGCACGTACCCCACCAGCACCTTCCAGGCGGCCAACTACATGGTCGACGTGATGTTCTCGACGCCGAAGCCCGGGCAGGTCACGGGCGTCAGCGCCGAGGCCGGCGGACCGACGTCCGCGCACGTGTCCTGGTCGGCGCCGTCGAGCGGCGGTCCGGTGACCTCGTACAAGGTCACCCCGTACATCGGCTCGACGGCCCAGACGCCGAAGCTCGTCAGCGGCACCCCGCTGGCGACCAGCACCACCGTCACGGGCCTGACCACGGGCACCGCCTACACGTTCAAGGTGCAGGCGGTCAACTCGAGCGGCGCCGGCCCGGAGTCGGCGGCCTCGAACGCGGTCACGCCGCAGGGCGCCGCGGTCCCGACCGCTCCGACCTCGGTGCTGGCGAAGCCGGCCACGAGCCGGGCGCTCGTGAGCTGGAACGCCCCCAGCAGCGACGGCGGTAGCGCGATCACCGGCTACACCGTGACCCCGTACGTCGGCTCGACGGCGCAGACGCCGGTCCAGGTCGGCGGCTCGACGACGAGCACGACGGTCACGGGGCTGACCAACGGCACCGGCTACACGTTCAAGGTCAAGGCCACGAACAACGTCGGCGACGGCGTCGCCTCGGCCGACTCGAATGCGGTCACGCCGCGGCACACGCTCCACGACTTCGCCACGCCGGCAGTCGCGGACGCCGACGACGCGACGCCGGTGGAGCTGGGCGTGAAGTTCCGCGCCGACGTGGACGGCACGGTGACCGGCGTCCGCTTCTACAAGGCGGCCACCAACACCGGCACGCACATCGGCAGCCTCTGGACCTCCGCGGGCAGCCGCATCGGGCAGGCCACCTTCGCCAACGAGACCGCCTCCGGCTGGCAGACCGTGCTGTTCTCGAGCCCGGTCTCGCTGACGGCCGACACGACCTACGTGGCGTCGTACTACGCGCCCAACGGGCACTACTCGGTCACCGGCGCGGGCCTGATCGACGGGCTCGACAACGGGCCGCTGCACGCGCTCGCCAACTCGGTCAGCTCGAACGGCGTCTACGCCTACAACACGACCAGCACGTTCCCGAGCAGCAGCTGGAACGCCAGCGACTACGGGGTCGACGTGCTGTTCGCGCCGAGCGCCATCCCCGGCACGCCGACCGGCGTGACCGCGACGGCGGGCCAGTCCTCGGCCAACGTGTCCTGGACGGCGCCGTCGAGCGGCGGTCCGGTGACCTCGTACAAGATCACGCCGTACGTCGGCTCGACCGCGCAGACCCCGAAGACGATCACCGGCACGCCGCCCGCGACCAGCACCAGCGTCACGGGGCTGACCCCGGGCACGGCGTACACCTTCAAGGTGCAGGCCCTGAACTCGGGCGGCGGTGGACCCGACTCCGCGGCGTCCAACTCCGTCACGCCGCAGGCCGCGGGCGGACCGGGCGCCCCGACCGCGGTGAGCGCGCAGGGCGACACGAAGTCCGCGATCGTCAAGTGGACCGCTCCCGGCAACGACGGCGGCAGCGCGATCACCGGCTACACCGTCACGCCGTACATCGGCGCCACGGCGCAGAGCTCCGCCGACGTGGGCGCCTCGACGACCCGCACGCGCATCACCGGCCTGACCAACCACACCGCCTACACGTTCAAGGTCAGGGCGAGCAACAGCGCCAGCGCCGGCACGGACTCGGCGGCCTCCAACGCCGTCACGCCGCGCGCCTCGATCTTCGAGCTCGGCACCCCCGCGGTGGCGGACTCGGGCGAGCCCGACGCGGTCGAGCTGGGCGTGAAGTTCACCGCCGACGTCAACGGCACGATCACCGGCCTGCGCTTCCACAAGGCGGCGGCGAACAGCGGCAGCCACGTGGCCAGCCTCTGGAGCTCGTCGGGCGACCTGCTCGAGCGGGCGACCTTCAGTGACGAGAGCGCCTCCGGCTGGCAGACCGTGCAGTTCGCCGAGCCCGAGTCGGTGACCGCCGGCACGACGTACGTCGCCTCGTACTACGCGCCCAACGGCCACTACTCGCTCACCTCGGCGGCGTTCGCCAGCAATCCGGTCGACAACCCGCCGCTGCATGCGCTCGCGAACCCGGACGTCGGCAACGGCGTGTTCCGCTACGGTGGCGCGCCGGCGTTCCCGTCGAGCAGCTGGAACGCGACCAACTACTGGGTGGACGTGCTGTTCGCCCCGGCTCCGTGACGCCCCGATGACGCGCATCCGCTCGCTCGCGCTGCTCGCGCTGGTCGCCTCGACCGCGGCGCTGCCCGCCTGCGGCGGCGACGGCGAGCCCGCCTCCTCCAAGGCGCCTCCGGGCAGTCCGGAGAACCCGCTGGTGGCGACCGTGCCGGCCGATCAGGCCGCCTCGACGGCGGGGCGCTCGAACGAGGGCGCGTCGGCAGGGGGCTCGGACAGCGGCCAGCCCGGCTACCGGGCGCTGCTCGAGCAGCAGACCAGCAAGCCGCGCGGGCGCTTCACGCCCTGCAACCTCGTCACGCGTGCGCAGGCGTCGAAGATCCTCGGCGAGGAGGTGCAGGATCTGCTCGAGGCACCCCAGGGTCCCACCTGCATCTACCGCAGCAAGGCAGCCAAGAGCTTCGTGACCGTCGCGGTGCAGTCGGCCGACTTCGACGAGCAGATCGAGCCGCGGCTGCACCAGGCCAGCTCCTTCAGCGTCGGCTCGCGCACCGCCTACTGCGGCCAGCAGGGCCAGCAGATGCTGTACGTGCCGCTCTCGGGCGACCGCGTGCTCGCGGTCGCCGCGCCCTGCAAGGTCGCCAAGCAGTTCGCCGCCCAGGCGCTGCGCCAGTTGCCCGCCTGATCCCGCGACAGTTGCGCGCCTGATCCTGCGTTAGTCGGGTATGTACCAGGTCGTCTCGAGTCCGACCGCGCTGCTGCGCAGCCACCGGCGTCTGCTGTCGCGTGGGCAGACCGGGGAGCGCGTCAGCCGCACGGTCGTCCTGCTCGGCCTGACCAGCCTGATCACCGACATCTCCTCGGAGATGGTCGTGACGGTGCTGCCGCTGTACCTCGTCTACGTCGGCGGCTTCTCGCCGCTGGCGTTCGGGGTCATCGACGGCCTCTACAACGGGGCGGTCGCGATCGCGGGCCTGGCCAGCGGCTTCATCGGCGACCGCTGGCGCAGGCACAAGGAGGTGGCGGTCACCGGCTATGGGCTCTCGGCGATCTGCAAGCTGCTGCTGCTGATGGTCGGCACCGCCGTCTCGGCGATCGGCGCCGTGGTGCTGCTCGACCGGGCCGGCAAGGGCATCCGCACCGCCCCCCGCGACGCGATGATCTCGCTCTCGACGCCCGAGCGCCAGCTCGGCATGGCGTTCGGCGTGCACCGGGCGATGGACACCACCGGGGCGATGCTCGGCCCGCTGGTGGCCTTCGGCATCCTCGCGATCGCGCCGCTGGCCTTCAACTCGATCTTCCTCGTCAGCTTCTGCCTGGCCGTGCTCGGCGTCGCCGTGCTGGTGCTGTTCGTGCATCCGCGCCAGGCGGCCGAGGGCGGCGCCCAGCCGGAGCGGCCGGCCTCGCTGAAGGGCGCCTTCGCGCTGGTGCGGCTGCCGCGCTACCGCGCGCTGCTGATCGCCGGCGCCGCGCTCAGCCTCGCGACCGCCAGCGACGCCTTCATCTTCCTCGTGCTGAGCGAGAACCTCGACCTCGGCACCTCGCTGTTCCCGCTGCTGTTCGTCGCCAGCTCGGCGGTGTACATGACGCTGGCGGTGCCGGCCGGCCGGCTCGCCGACCGCATCGGCCGCGGGCGCGTGTTCCTCGCCGGCTACGCGCTGCTGATGGCCGTCTACGCCTCGCTGCTGCTGCCCGGCGGCGGCTGGTGGCTGGCGATCGCCGCGCTCGGCATGCTCGGCGCCTACTACGCCGCTACCGACGGCGTCCTGATGGCGCTCGGGAGCTCGGTCGTGCCCGAGGACGTGCGCGGCAGCGGCCTCGCCCTGCTGCGCACCTCGACGAGCATCGCGCGCCTGATCGCGTCGGTCGCCTTCGGCGCCCTCTGGACGATCTGGGGCATCGACGTCGCGATCGTCTGCTTCGGGCTGGCACTCGTCGCGGCCACCGCACTGGCAGCATTCGTGCTCGTGCGGACTCGTCAGACCTCCCATGCATAACCGCCGCGGCCTCGTCTTCGGACTGCTGGTCGTCGCCTGCACCGTCATCGCCGCCGTCGCGATCGTGGCCGGGGTGCGCGAGAGCGACGCCGACAAGGGCGGCTCGGACGCGGCGCGCCGGCTGCTGCCCGAGGCGCGCGCGAGCGACCGCCCGCTGGTGGTGTTCCGCGACCAGGACGCAGATCAGAAGGCCCGCGGCCAGGTCGCCCTGGCGTCCACGGCCGGCGCGCGCGCGGGCCGGCGCACGCTCGCCGAGTTGAGCTGCGATCGCGTCTACTTCGCCGCCGGCGAGGGCGTCTGCCTGGCGCGTGGGAGCGGCTTCGCCAGCGGCTATCGAGCGAAGGTCTTCGACGACCAGCTGCGCGTGCGCCACGAGCTGCCGGTCGACGGCATCCCGAGCCGGGCGCGCGTGTCCCCGGACGGCCGCTACGGCTCGGTCACGCTGTTCGTCACCGGTCACGCCTACGCCGAGGCCGGTGCGTTCTCGACGCAGACGACGCTGATCGACCTCGAGCGAGGGGAGAAGCTCGGCGATCTCGAGGGCTTCACCGTCACTCGCGACGGCAAGCAGGTGACCGCCGCCGATCGCAACTTCTGGGGCGTCACCTTCGCCGACGACAGCGACCGCTTCTACGCCACGATGGCCACCGGCGGCAAGACCTACCTGATCCAGGGCTCGGTCGGCGAGCGCACGGCGCACACGATCCACGAGAACGTCGAGTGCCCGTCGCTGTCGCCCGACGGCACCCGCATCGCCTACAAGAAGCGCACCGGCTCGGGGGACGACCTCTGGCACCTCACGGTCCTCGACCTCGACACGATGCGCGAGATGCCGCTGGCGGAGACCCGCTCGGTCGACGACCAGGTCGAGTGGCTCGACGACGAGCGCGTGCTCTACGGCGTCGACGGGGACGTCTGGATCGTCCCCGCCGACGGCAGCGGCAAGCCGCGCCGCTTCGTCAGCGACGCGAGCTCGCCCGCGGTCGTGCGCTGGTAGTCCTCGCGCGTTCGCTCAGCCGTTGCAGGGCAGCGAGCGCACGGTCTTCGTGACCTGGTAGTCCGAGCCGATCGTGACCACGCTCGCGTCCCAGTGGCTGAACGCCGAGCACTTGACCTCGAGCGGGCCGTAGCCCCACGACTTGTCGACGACCTTGAGGCCGCTGACGCTGCCCGGGATGGTCTGGCGGAACGGGTAGCCGCCGCCCATCACGAGCAGCCGGTCGACGTCCGCCGTCGAGTTCCCCTGGTCCTCGGGCACGAAGTACGGCGCGGTCCCGCAGGCGGCGTCGTAGAAGTCGATCGTGCTGTTGACCACGGTCAACGGCGGCCCGTCGTAGCCTTGGATGCCGTCCGAGTGCATGTCGCAGCGACCGTCGGGGATGACGATCTTGGCGAACGAGCTCTCGATCCGCACCGGGCCGCAGCCCGAGCCGCGTCCACCGACGCGGAAGCCCTCGTTGCGCTGCCAGATCTTGACGCGGCGGGCGGTGTAGCCCCCGACGCCGAGCGCCAAGTCGCCGTCGGTGCTCTCGCTCGCTCCGGGCGGCGGCTCGAGCGTCGTGTCCTCGATCACCGTGTTGGCGCTGCACGTCGAGCCCGGCCAGTTGTTGATCTGACCACCCTGGAGCTTGACGCGGCGTACCGTGACGTTGGGGGCGGCGATGATCAGGTTGGCGTTCTGGAGCAGCACGTCCTGGACCACTGCGCCCGCTTGGGTGACGGTCAGGTCCGAGCTGCGGGTCTCGGCCGGCGTCCAACCTGCCGGGACGCCGGTCGTGGAAGGGCTCGGGAAGCCGCCCGCCGGGGCGGGAGAGGGCGTGCGCAGGCCCGGCGAGCCGCCGGCGCCCGGCGGGGGCGTGCTCGCCGGATTGCGCGGGTTGCTGCCGCCGAGCACCTCGATGCGGTCCTTGACGCCGTCGCCGTCGGTGTCCTTCTTGCGCGGGTTGGTCTTCCAGCGCTTGATCTCGGCCCGGTCGCTGAGCCCGTCGCCGTCGGTGTCCTTCCTGCGCGGGTTGGTCTTGTAGCGGAAGACCTCGGCGCCGTCGCCGAGCCGGTCGCCGTCGGTGTCCCACTTGCGCGGGTTCGTGCTGAGGCGGAACTCGCGCCGGTTGCGCAGGCGATCCTCGTCGGGATCGGCCTTGGCGGAGACCTTCGACGTCGACAGGTGGAAGCGCTGCTCCCAGCGGTCCGGGATCCGATCGTGGTCGCGATCGCGCGGCGTGGCCGCAACGGCAGATCCTGCGAGGTACGCGAGTGCCACGAGCGGCAGCACCAGCCACTTCGACATGGGAGAGCCTCCTACATCTGGGGCGCGTGGCTGGCGGCTCGCTTCTTCCCTCATGACGCCGCCATGCGTACGGATGAACGTCCGTACGCCCTATCTGCCACTGGGACGGCCGGCACTATAGCCAGTTCGGCGGCGGTCACACCCGTGCAGTCGGCGCGTAGTGCTCGTCTCGCCGCAGCACGCTGGCGAGCGCGCGCAGCTGGACGACGGCCTTCCACACCAGATACCAGGGGGCCGCGAGCAGCGCCAGCCAGGTGCGCAGGCCGGCGCGGGCCTGGATCAGACCGGTCGCGACGACGAGCGCCAGCGCCAGCAGCGCGGCTCCGACGATCGCCGCGACCAGCCATGCCTGGGCAACGGCCGCGAGCGCGAGGCCCACGACCAGCGACAGGGCGCCGATCGCGAAGGGGGGAGTGGCGAGGAACCACGCCGCCTCGAGGCAGGACGCGTCGCGCTGACGCAGCGCCCGCCGCAGCAGCCGCGGCACGTAGGCGCGCGCGGCCGCCATGCGCCCGGCCTCGTAGCGGACCTTCTGGCCGCCGAAGCTGCCCCACGTGCTCTCACCCTCGGAGCGCAGGCGCGCTCCGTCGACGTGCCGGCAGCGCACGCCGTCGAGCAGCAGGTCGAGCGTGAAGAAGAGGTCCTCGGACGCGGGTGCGCGGAAGGTGTGCGAGAGCGCCAGCTCGCGCCGGATCGCCATCCCGGTTCCGCGCAGGCGCACGGACACGCCCAGCCGGTCGCGACCGCGCGGGACGGTGATGCCCTGCAGCGTGAAGGCGGCCAGCGACGCCTCGGTGGCGAGCGTCCTGCCCTGCTTGCTCTCGCTGCGCGCCTGGACGGCGCCGGCGCCGGTGGCCATGGCTCGCTCGCAGAGGTCGAAGAAGCCGGGCGAGATGACCGAGTCGGCGTCGAGCATCAGCACGGCGTCCCAGTCGAGCTCGCGGACGTGCTCGAGCCCGGCCTGACGCGCGGCGGCGCGACCCGGCTCGTCGTCCGGCCCGCGCTCGAGCACCGTCGCCCCGAAGCCGCGGGCGATCTTCGCGGTCGAGTCGGAGCAGCGATCGGCGACCACCAGCACGCGGTCACCGGGCCGGCGATCGGCCTCGATCGCCTCGAGGCAGTGCCCGATCACGAGCTCCTCGTCGTGGGCGGGCACGAGCACCAGGAAGCGGACGCCGTCACCCTCGGCGGGGTGCGGGTCGCGGTAGAACAGCGACGCGACGGCCAGCAGGCCGAGGTGCGCAGCGGTGGCGAGCCCCGGGAGGGCGATCGCCAGGGCAAGGAGGGAAAGGATCACACCAGCACCTCGGCGGGCGCCGGGTGGCCGAGGAAGGCGGTCGGGCTCGCCGTCAGCCCATAGGCCCCGGCCTGGAAGACGACCACCAGGTCGCCGATCTCCGCGCGCGGCAGCGAGACGTCGTCGGCGAGCAGGTCGAGCGGCGTGCAGAGGCAGCCGACGACGCTGACGGTCTCCGCCGTCTCGTCGTCGTCGCGGCCGCCGATCGCGACCGGGTAGTTGCGGCGGATCACCTGGCCGAAGTTGCCGGAGGCGGCGAGCTGGTGGTGCATGCCGCCGTCGACGACCAGGAACGTCTTGCCGCGCGACTGCTTGCGGTCCACGATGCGCGTCACGTAGACGCCGCTCTCGCCGACGACGTAGCGGCCGAGCTCGACCACCACGCGGGCGTCCGGCAGCGCGGGGCGCAGCTCGTCCTGCATCAGGCGACCGAGGTTGTCGCCGACCGCGCCGAGGTCGAGCGGCTGGTCGCGGTCGGAGTAGGGGATGCCGAAGCCGCCGCCGACGTTGACGTAGCCGAACGGCACGCCGGACTCGCGCGAGAGGCGCAGCGCCAGCTCGACGGTCTTCTGCTGGGCCTCGCAGAGGATCTCGGCGTTGAGGTTCTGGGAGCCGGCGAAGATGTGCACGCCGAGCAACGTGACGTCGGCTCGCTCGAGCTCCGCGAGCAGGGCGGGCACCCGCTCGGCGTCGACGCCGAACTGCTGCGCGCCGCCGCCCATGCGCATGCCCGAGCCCTTGACCTGGAAGTCGGGGTTGACGCGCACCGCCACCCGGGGGCAGATCCCGAGCCGCTCGCCGGCCTCGATCGCGCGCCGCGCCTCGGTCTCGGACTCCAGCTCGATCGTGACGCCCGCCGCGACCGCCTGGGCGATCTCGGCCGGCGTCTTGCCCGGACCGGCGAAGCTGACGTGGTCGGACGGCATCGGCGTGTCGAGCGCGATCTGCAGCTCGCCGGCGGAGGCGACGTCGAAGGCGTCGACGAGCCCGCTCAGGTGCTGCACGACGGCCGGCATCGGGTTGGCCTTGACCGCGTAGCTGAGCTCGACGTCGGTCGGCAGCGCCGAGCGCAGCAGGCCGACCCGTTCCGTCAGCCGCGCGCGGTCGTAGGCGAAGAACGGCGTCGAGCCCACGCGCGCGGCGAGCCGCTCGAGCGGAACGCCGCCGACCTCGTGGCAGGACGTCGGGCGTGCCGGCATGGTCAACAGTTCGCTCATCGGGCGGCTAGCTCCTGGCGCAGCAGCGCGCGGTCGAACTTGTTGTTGGGCGAGCGGGGCAGCGAGGGCCGCACCACCACGTCCTTGGGCACCATGTAGAGCGGCAGCCGCTGGCGCAGCTCGGTCAGCAGCTCGTCGGCGTCGAGATGGCCGTTGGCGGGGCTGGCGGCGAGCACGATGCGCTGCCCGAGCCGCTCGTCCTCGACGCCGAGCGCGACCGCGTCGCCGACCATGCCGGTGTCGTAGACGACCTCTTCGATCTCCGTCGGGCTGACCCGGTAGCCGGAGGTCTTGATCATCTCGTCCTTGCGGCTGACGAAGTAGAGGAAGCCCTCCTCGTCGCGCTTGACGAGGTCGCCGGAGAACACGGCCGTCTCGGGCGTGCAGATCGCCGGGTCGCGGCCGGGCACCGGCTTGAAGCGCTCGGCGGTGCGCTCCGGGTCGTTCCAGTAGCCGAGCGCCACCAGCGCGCCGCGGTGCACGAGCTCGCCCTCCTCGCCGGGGTCGCACGGCGAGCCGTCCTCGCGCACGACCAGGATCTCGGCGTTCGGGATCGCCTTGCCGATCGAGTCGGGGCGGCGGTCGACCTCGGCCGGGTCGAGATAGGTCGAGCGGAAGGCCTCGGTGAGCCCGTACATCAGGTACGGCTTGGCCTGACCGAAGATCGCGCGCAGCTTGTCGAGCGTCGACTTGGGCATGCGCCCGCCGGTGTTGGCGATGTAGCGCATGCTGCGCGTCGCCTCCTCGGGCCAGCTCTGGTCGGCCAGCTGCAGCCACAGGGGCGGCACGCAGGTGAGCCCGGTCACGCCGTGCTTGGCGCACAGGTTCACGACCTCGCGCGGCAGCAGGTAGTTGACGAGCACGACGTGCGCGCCGACCGTGAAGCCGGTCGTGAGCTGGGAGAAGCCGGCGTCGAAGCTGAGCGGCAGCGCCGCGAGGATGCAGTCGCCGGCGTGGTTCTTGAGGTACTGGCTGACGCTCTGCCCGCCGACGATCAGGTTGCGGTGCGAGAGCACGACGCCCTTCGGCTTGCCGGTGCTGCCGGAGGTGTAGAAGATCGCCGCCAGTTCGACGTCGATCGCGTTCCCGACCGGCTCCTCGGGGGCGCCCTGGAGGTCCTCCCAGGCGTGCACCGCGCAGGGCAGGTCGAGCTCCGCCTCGGGCTGCGCGCCGACGACCACCACGTGCTCGACCGACGGGCGCTGACGCAGCTCCTCGACCAGCAGCTCCAGCCGCTGGGCGGTGGTCACGAGCACGCGCACGTCGCAGTCGTCGAGGATGTGCGCGACCTGCGGCGCGCGCAGCAGCGGGTTGACCGGGACGAACACGCCGCCGGCGGCCGACGGGCCGAGCAGCGCCGCGACCGTCTCGACGCGCTTGTCGAGGTGGATGGCGACTCGCTCGCCGCGCCCGAGCCCGAGCCCGGCGAGACCGGTGGCGAACGCCCGCATGCTGTCCCACAGCTCGCCGTAGGTGATCGTCGTGTCCTTGAAGGTCAAGGCCGGCGCGTCGGCATGCCGACGCGCCGCCTCGGCGACGATCTCGTGGACTTGGGTGGGCATCGCGGCGGGTCCTTCTGCTGTCGGGGCGGTCTGCGTCACCAGGCGACGCAGACCAGTTCGCTGTAGAGGTCGTCGACGTCGTCTGGCTCGAGCTCGGCGCTGCGGAGCATCTTGCGGCGGGGTGCGCCCAGCTGCCGGGCCAGCCGCGGCCGGTAGCCCAGGATGCGCTCCTCGGCCAGCGTCGCCACGGCGCCGTGACGGACGAGCAGGTGGCGCGCGAACGGGCGGGCCAGGCGGCGCAGCAGCTGCGGGTTGCTGACGTGCAGCAGGCTCGCGAACAGCGGCAGATCCTTGCGCCGGTCCTTGCGGAAGATCACGTAGCACCACTCGTCGCCGGCGACCAGCACGACGTGGCGCGCCGCGCCGGCAGCGGCGTGATCGCGGTAGAGCTGCAGCTCGGGGCCGTCGAGCGTGCGCTCGATCAGCGCCGGGGCGGAGCTGATCGTGCAGCGGCCGGGCAGGCTCGGCCAGGGCAGGTTCGGCACGAGCGCCGTCGTCGTGTCGAGGAAGCGGAAGCCGAGCCGCTCGTTGATCCGCACCACGTTGCCGCTCGGCGACAGGTCGGTGAAGTGGTAGCCCTCTTGGGCCAGGGCCGCCTTCAGCAGCCGCAGGCCGGCGAGGCGGTAGTCGGGCAGCACGCACCAGGCGCCCAGGTTGCAGAAGCGCTCGGGCCGCCCGTCGACGAGCCGCTCGGAGTAGAAGGCGAGCTGCGCGCCCACGACCTCGTCGCCGTCGAGCAGCATGAAGCCGGCGTTGGGCCTGTCGACCTCCCAGGGAACGTCGACGGCGCGCGCCCAGTCGGCGGCGCTCACGCGCTCGTTGAGGTGAGCCTGCAGGAACGCCGCCACCCGCGGGACGTCGGCGCCCTCGATCGCCGTGACCCGGATCGCGCTCGCGACCGTCACCGCCATCGCTTCACCGCCAGCTTCGCGCGGCGCCGCAGCGGACCGCGGGGGGACTGTCCGGGGGCGAGCACGTGGCTCAGGCGTCGAGCGTCGTCGTGCGGGCCGATGGTGTTGCGCGGCTGCAGCCAGTCGTCCGAGCGGCAGCTGCCGCGATCGCTGGTGTAGACGCGCTCGTAGCCGCGGCGGCGCAGCGAGCCGAGCACGCGACGGTCGTAGGCGCCGAAGGGGCAGGCCGCCTCGGTCACGGGACGCTCCACGATCTCCTCGAGCAGACGGCGCGCCTCGTCGAACTCCTCGCGCAGCCCGATCTCGTCGAGTCGTCGCCAGGCGCAGTGGCGCATCCCGTGCGAGCCGATCGTCATCCCTGCCTCCGCGAGCGCGCGCACGCCCTGCTCGTCGAGGAAGCCGGGCGTGCCGAGCTTGCCTGCGACGACGAAGAAGGTGGCCGTCAGACCACGCTCGAGCAGTGCCGGCAGCGCGATCTCGAGGTCGGAGGCGTTGCCGTCGTCGAACGTGATGCGCACGTCGTCACGGCCCGCGACCGCGTCGAGCGCGGCCTCGAACTGACCCGTGTCGAGCCAGACGAGATCCTCGCCCGGCTCCATCTGCCGGACGGGCTCTCCGATCCCATGGAAGGTGAGGTTGACCGTCGTGTCGGGCACTCTGGTCCACCAACGGAGACCGGACGGCCCCTCTTGCGCCGTCGACCCGGTTCTCGAGACGTCGCGCCCAGCTCAGAAGAAACTCCGGCGAGCCCGCGTTTGAACTTGCAAGGGACCAGATTCGGTCGATCCCCGCGCTTCTCACTCACACTCGATGGAAACCGTCACCGTCCTCCGCGAACTCTGGCGCCGCCGCTTCCTGGTCGGCGTCGTCGCCTGCCTCGCGGTGTTCGCGTGCCTTGCGCTCACCTTCCGTCCCTCGTTCCCGCCCGAGAGCCGCAAGTACGAGGTCGGCGTGGCCTCCGGCCGGGTCCTGGTCGACACGCCCAGCTCGCAGACGGTCACGGTCTCGCCGAAGGGCTCGGAGACGCTCGGCGAGCGCGCGAGCCTGCTTGCGAACTTGATGACCGAGGGTGAGGTCAAGCAGGCCATCGCCAAGCGTGCGGGCCTGCGACCGGGGCAGCTCGTGGCCGTGTCCGAGTCCGCCGTCGAGCCGACGGCCGCCCCCGCCGCCGGCCCCGTGGAACCTCGTGGCTACGTGTTGACGACCCGTCTGGTGACCAACGCCAGCGGCGACCCGCTGCCGATCATCGAGATCGAGGCGCAGGCCCCGGACGCCGCTCGGGCGGGTCGCCTGGCGACCGCGGCCATCGGCGGGCTGGACGCCTACCTGGACTCCAAGGCTGTCGTCGAGAAGGTCTCGGATGCGCGCCGGCTGCGCGTCTCGGGCCTCGGAGCCCCGCAGGTGCGCGTGGTCGAGCGAGGCCCGCGCCGCGTGATCGCACTGGGCGCGGCGGTCTTCATCTTCCTGGCCGGCTGCGCCGCGATCCTGCTGGTGTCGGGACTGGCGCGCAGCTGGCGCGCCGCCTCGGAGCGGGAGCAGGACGAACTGCATGCGGAGGCGGTAGCGACGTCGCTGACGTCGCTGCCGAGTCAGCCGCAGTTCCCGCCGGACCTCGGTGACGAAGGACGTCCGAACAGCGTCACCGAGGCCCGAGTCGAGACTGCCTAGCTAGGAGGTCGGCGGACCTCCGTTGAAGCCGCCACCGAAGGCGCCGACGTCGGTGCCGTCAGTCGCCCGGCCCTTGCCGGGCGAGCTCGGAGCGAGCTGGAAGCCGCTGAACGTGGACGGGCTGGAGCCGCCGGTGAACGCCGGCGTGCCGGTGAAGTTGCTACCACCGGCTCCCGAGCGCAGCATGTTGTTCGCGTTCACCGCCGGGGTGCAGTTCACCCCGCCGGAGAGGGCGACGCTGCCCGCGATGTTGTTGCGGATCGTCGGCTGCGAGGCCTGGGCCCCTGCCTTCGAGCTGCAGTTGATCGAGGCCGAGCCCGAGCCGGCGATCGTGTTCCACTGGATCGTCGAGCCTGGGCGATCGCCACCGAGCGTGATCCAGTGGGCGCTGAAGTTCTGGATCACGTTGTGCTCGATCACGTTGCCGCAGGTGCCGTCGAACGCGCCGATGGCCTGCTCGCCGTCGTGGATGTAGTTGCCGCGGATCGTCGATCCCGTCCCGGTCGCGCTGGCGCAACCGCTGTACAGCTGGATCGCGTCGGTGTGCTGGGACGACACCGCCGGACGGATGCGGGCCAACTCGTTGTTGAGGATGTTGACCGCAGGCCCGGATTGGATGCCGTCGGCCGACATGTCGCGCAGCAGCGAGTTCTGGATCGTCACGCCGGAGTGCTGGGAGGCGCCGTAGCTGAGGTGGAAGGCGCCGGTGGTGTTGTCGGCGGACAGGTTGGAGTGCTGGTTGTGGTCGAACAGGATGTTGGAGTTGGTGACTCCGTCGATCGTGACGCCGGCCGAGAAGTTGGCGTTCTCGACCGTGATGTTGCTCGCGCCGGAGGCGATCGAGCTGCTGCCGCTGATGGTCAGGCCGGTCGAGGACGAGAACGAGCTGCGACCGCCGTCGATCGTGAAGCCGGACGCACCGGAGGCGAAGCGGAAGCTCATCGTCGGACTGGCGCCGGCCTGCGGCCGGATCGTGATCGCCTTGTTGGTTCCCGACCAGTTGCCGTAGCTGCCGGACGCCAGGCAGACGACCTGACCCGCGCTGGCGGCGGAGACCTGCGAGCTGAAGGTCGAGGTCGTCGCGTCGCGATCGCAGCCCTCGGACCCGCCCGGGGGCGGCTCGGACGGCACGTTCACCGTCCAGGTGCGCGAGGCGGGGGAGGCGTCGGTGTTGCTGGCCGCGTCGGTGGCGCGCACGTCGAACGTGTGCGAGCCGTTGGCGAGGCCGGCGTAGCTCTTGGGGGTCGTGCAGGCGCCCCAGCTGCCGCCGTCGAGACGGCAC
The DNA here is from genome assembly GCA_963846505.1 of uncultured Thermoleophilaceae bacterium. Taxonomy (GTDB): domain Bacteria; phylum Actinomycetota; class Thermoleophilia; order Solirubrobacterales; family Thermoleophilaceae; genus JACVRW01. Next base: position 649,281 of record CAWJWD010000007.1, read on the forward strand.
TGGAAGCTCGAGGGATCCTCCGAGGAGCTGAACGTGAAGGTCGCCGCCGCGGATGCCAGCGTTCCGCTCGGACCCGAGCCGATCGTCGTGTTCGGCGCGGTGGTGTCTGCGGGCGGGGGCGGAGGCGGCTCGGACGGCACGTCCACCGTCCAGGTGCGCGAGGCGGGGGAGGCGTCGGTGTTGCCGGCCACGTCGGTCGCACGCACGTCGAAGCTGTGCGAGCCGTCGGCGAGGCTGGCGTAGGCCTTGGGGGAGTCGCAGTCGCCCCAGCTGCCGCCGTCGAGTCGGCACTCGAACGTCGAGCCCGTCTCGGAGGCCGAGAAGCCGAAGCTGGCGGACGCCGTCGTCACCGTGCCGCTGGGGCCGGAGCCGATCGTCGTGTTCGGGGGCGTGGTGTCGGCGGGCGGAGGCGGAGGCTCGGACTCCACGTCGACCGTCCAGGTACGGCTCGCCGAGCTCTGGTCGGAGTTGCCGGCCGCATCGGTCGCTCGCACCCGGAAGGTGTGCGATCCGTTCGAGAGGTTCGTGTAGCTCCGGGGGGAGGTGCAGTTCCCCCAGCCGCCGCCGTCGAGCCGGCAGCGGAAGGTCGAGTTTGCCTCCGAGGAGGTGAAGTTGAAGCTGGCGCTCGCCGTGTCGACCGTCCCGCTGGGACCGGCGGTGATTGCGGTCTGGGGGTCGACGGTGTCCGGCAATGGCTCAGGCTCAGGCTCAGGTTGAGGCGTTGGAGGGGTCGTCGGCGGGGGGAAGGTCGGGGGGATGTACCCGTGCGAGCCACCCGACGGCGGATGCAGCGGATCGCCGCCGAACGCGATCTCGACCCGGTCGGAGACGCCGTCCCCGTCCGTGTCGCGCTTGAGCGGGTTGGTCTTGTAGCGCAGCACCTCGTCACCGTCGGAGAGCAGGTCCCCGTCGGTGTCCTTGTTCTTCGGGGAGGTCTTGGTCTGGTAGACCTCGGTGCCGTCCGACAGGCCGTCCCTGTCGGTGTCCTTCTGCCGGGGGCTGGTGCGCGAGGTGCGCACCTCGTAGCCGTCCTTGAGCTTGTCGCTGTCGCTGTCCGCCTTGCGCGGAAGCGTCTTCGAGGTCCGCTGCTCGTACTTGTCGCTGAGGCCGTCTCGATCGCGGTCGACCACCTTCTTCGCGTCGGCCACGGCCGGTACGGCCATCATCGTTGCGGCGAGCGCTACCAGCGCCCACACTCGTACAAACCCACGCACGCAAGAGCGCGCGGCAGAACTGTGCTTCACGTTTCCCCCCGTCGTTCTGCGGACCGTTGTGATCCGCTGACCCGGTTGGCGCGGTTATGGAAAGCAGCGCCTTGGCTTGGCCATGTACCCGAACCAAGCGCGGACATAACAAGCGCGGGCATGACGCCGCGCGATTCGGTGGCTGGACTTTGCCGCGCCATCGTCACCGCCATCGGCCGTCCGGGACGGTCGAGCGGTCGTATCAGCCGTGAACTGGACAAGTGATCGATGTGGACTTGCAAGATTGCGGCCGAGTGGGACGAAAGCACGGCCGCGCGGCGGTCGTTCTGTGTATGTGCAATCGCCCGTGCAGGTACCACTGACTCGCCTCGACAACGCCGATCCGGCCCTGATGGAAGAGCTGTTGATGGCGGTGGAGCGGGTCGCACGCGACGCGGCCTTCGTGCTGGGGCGCGAGGTCGAGGAGTTCGAGTCCGAGTACGCGGCCTATTGCGAGACCGAGGAGGCGATCGGCGTCGGCTCCGGCACCGACGCGCTGGCGCTGTCGCTGCTGGCGCTCGGGATCGGACCGGGCGACGAGGTGATCGTCCCGACCAACAGCTTCATCGCGACGGCGGAGGCGGTCACGATCGCCGGCGCCACGCCGCGGCTGGTCGACGTCGATCCAGCCACCCAGCTGATCACGGCGGAGATCGTCGAAGCGGCGATCACCCCGCAGACCGCGTGCGTGATCCCCGTCCACCTCTACGGCCGCACCGTCGACATGGACCCGCTGCTGGCCTTGGCCGAGCGCGCGGGCATCGCCGTCGTCGAAGACGCCTGCCAGGCTCATGGCGCCCGCTATCGCGGGCGACGGGTGGGCTCGCTCGGCGCGCTCGGCTGCTTCAGCTTCTACCCGGCCAAGAACCTCGGTGCCTGGGGGGACGGCGGCGCGGTCGTGACCGACGACCCGGCGCTGGCCGAGCGGGTGCGCCTGCTGCGCGCCCATGGCGAGAACCCGCGCTACCACCACCACGTTCCGGGCTTCACGTCGCGGCTGGACGCGATCCACGCGGCGGTCCTGCGCGTGAAGTTGCGCCGCCTGGACGACGTCAACGACGGTCGCCGCCAGGTGGCCGCGGCGCTCACCGCAGCGCTCGCCGACGGCCCCGTGCGCCCGCCGGCGCCGACCCCGTCCGGAGCTGACCACGTCTTCCACCAGTACGTCGTCGAGTGCGACGACCGCGACCGGCTGCGCGATCACCTGACCGAGCGCGGCGTCGCGAGCGGCATTCATTACCCCGTTCCGATCCATCGTGCTCCGGCCTATGCGGATCTCGGGCTGGGGCCAGGATCGCTACCGAACGCCGAGCGACTTGCCGAGCGCATCTGCTCGCTGCCGCTCGCACCACGGATGACCGACGAGGAGATCGCCTGGGTCACGGCGTCCGTGCACGACCTTCCGACCCTGGCCGAAAGGGCAGCGTGAGCGAGATGAGCAATGGCGTCGTCAACGTGGCGCTGGTGGGCTACGGGTACTGGGGCCCGAACATCGCGCGCAATCTTATGGAGCGCCGCGACCTCGCGTTGTGGGGATTGTGTGAACTCAACGAGGCCCGTACCGCGGAGTTCAGCAAGCGCTACCCGGGTCCGCGCACGCGCACCAGCTTCGAGGACGTGCTGGCCAATCCCGGGGTCGACGCGGTCTCGATCGCGACGCCTCCGTCGACGCACTACAAGCTCGCCAAGCAGGCGCTCGAGGCCGGCAAGCACGTCCTGATCGAGAAGCCGCTGGCCACCACCGCGGCCGACGCCGAGGAGCTGAAGGAGCTCGCCGAGCGCGAGGGGCTCGTGCTGATGCCGGGCCACACGTTCCTGTACAGCCCGGCCGTCAACAAGGTCCGCTCGCTGATCGAGTCGGGCGAGCTGGGCGAGGTCTACTTCGTCACCTCGTCGCGCATGAACCTCGGCATCTACCAGCCCGACGGCGTGATCAACGACCTCGCGCCGCACGACCTCTCGATCCTGCTCTACTGGCTCGACCAGCCGGTGTCGATCGTCTCCGCCTCGGGCTCGACGGTGTTCCAGAACGGCGTTCCGGAGACGGCGTTCCTGAGCCTCGGCTTCGAGCAGGGCCAGACCGCCAACGTGCAGCTGTCCTGGCTGGCCCCGCACAAGGTGCGCCAGATGATCGTCGTCGGCAGCCGCAAGATGGTGGTCTACGACGACGCCGCCTTCGACGGCGCCGTGCGCATCTACGACCGCGGCTTCGACTTCACCGAGCCGGCGACCTTCGGCGAGTACCAGCTGACCTACCGCTCCGGCGACATGATCGTGCCGCGCCTGGAGCCGGCCGAGCCGCTCGGCCTCGAGCTCGACGACTTCGCCCACGCGATCCGCACCGGCGAGACGCCCCGCTCGCACGCCGGCCTCGGGGTCGAGATCGTCAAGGTGCTGGAGGCGGCGCACTCGTCGCTGACCTCGTCCGGTGCGCCGGTGGCGCTCGGTCCGGCGCCGAAGTCGCTGGCCGGCGACGTGCCGAACGCCGCACGCGACTTCACGATCGCCCAGCTCGCGGGCGGTCGCGTCGTCAACGGCGCCGGGTCCTAGAGCTCGGCGCCCGAGCGCTCGACCGCGCGCACGAAGCGGGCCGGCGTGCCGGCCCAGACTTCGCCGCCCGGCACGTCGCGGGTGACTACGGCACCCATGCCGACGAGCGCCCAGGGGCCGATCGTGCGACCCTCGCGGATCAGGCAGCCCGAACCCAGGTAGGCACCCTCGCCGACCTGCACCGTGCCGGCCACGCGCACGCCGGTGCCGAGCGTGACGAAGTCTCCGAGCCGGTCGTCGTGGGTGAGCACCGACTGGGGCATGATCCCGGCGTGGGCGCCGATCTCGACGTCGGCGGTGGCGACCACGCCCGCCAGGACGACGCTGCCCTCGCCCAACTGACACGAGCTCGCCAGCGACGCCGAGGGGTGGACCAGCGTCGCGTAGCGCTCGGGCGCGAGCCCGAGGCGCCGCACGATCCGCTTCTTGGTCGTGAAGTCGCCCGGATGTCCGGTGCAGACCGCCACGCGGGCGTCGCCGAGCTCGGCCAGGTGGTCGAGCCCGCCGAGGACCGGCGTGCCGGAGATCGTGCGGCCCCAGCGCCCTTCGTCGTCGTCGAGGAAGCCGAGCAGGTCCCAGCGCGGCTCGCTGGCGTCGACGGCGCGCACGAGCTCGGCGGTCTCGCGCCCGAAGCCGCCGGAGCCGACGAGCACGAGCGGCTCGGCGGCCACTACCCGACCGCCTCGAAGACGCTCACGCCGTCGTCGCGCCGGTGCTCGGAGACGCGACCGGCGTTGAGCAGCAGGTCGGTGTGGCCGAGCACCTCCGAGAGCGTCAGGTAGGCCTGGGTCACGGCGATGTTGCCCCACAGCGCCTGGGCGATCTCGTAGGCCGTGCGCGGGCGCTCGGCGACGAGCCGGTGGATCTTGTCCGCGCGCCGCTCGTGGCCGCGGAAGCGCACGTCGATCAGCGCGCGGTGATCGGTGATCGGGTCGCCGTGGCCGGGCAACACCAGCTCCAGGTCCAGATCCTGGGTGCGGCGCAGCGAGTCGAGGTAGGTGACCAGCTCCTGCGGCCGTTCGTCCGACCCGTCCAGCGGCCGCGTCAGCAGCGGGTTGGAGGAGATGTGCTTGAGCAGGTGGTCGCCGGCGACCAGCTGCTTGCGCGCACGGTCGAGGAAGACCGTGTCCGACGGGCTGTGCCCCGGCCGGAACATGACCTCCAGCGTGCGGTCTCGAAGCTCGACGCGGTCGCCGTCGGCCAGCACGCGGTCGACGCTCGCCCGCGCGGCCCAGGCCCGGAACGCCGCCGAGACCGCCTGCAGCGCCGTCACCACGTCCTCGGGGATGCCGTGGCGCAGCATCATCGCCATGGCGAACTCGTCCTCGGCCTGGGCCTCGTCGGGGAAGCCCTCGAGATAGCTGGCGCAGCGGTCGATCGCGGCCACCTGCGCGCCCGAGTGCGCGACCACCAGCGACACGAGTCCGAGATGGTCGAGGTGCTGGTGGGTGAGGAGCACGAGCTCGATCTCCTCGAGCGGGTGGCCCAGTGCCCGCAGGCCACGCTGCAGCTCGTCGAACGAGGTGCCCGAGTTGGGCCCGGTGTCGACGAGCGTGAGCGGGTCGTCGTCGATCAGGAAGACGTTGACGCGTCCGACGGCGAACGGCGTCGGGATCGCCAGACGATGGATGCCGACCGCCGCCGCCGGGGCATAGGGGTCGGCATCCTCGGCGCTCATGCGCGAATCAGCGCGAGCACCTCGTCGCGCTGCTGCTCCATGTGCTCGCGCGAGCGCAGCGACTCGAGGTTGAGCCGCAGCAGCGGCTCGGTGTTCGAGGGCCGCACGTTGAGGTGCCAGTCCTCGTAGTCGATCGAGATGCCGTCGAGATGGGAGACCTCGCCGTCGCCGTAGCGCTGCTCGATCTCCGCCATCTTCGCGGTCTGGTCCTCGACCTCCGAGTTGATCTCGCCGGAGATGAAGTAGCGCTCGCGCAACGGCGCCAGCAGCTCGCTCATGCGCTTGCCCTCGCTCGACAGCAGCTCCAGCATCAGCAGCGCCGGCAGCGTGCCCGAGTCGGCGTTGTAGAACTGGCGGAAGTAGTAGTGGCCCGACACCTCGCCGCCGAAGACGGCGCCGGTCTCGCGCATGCGGGTCTTGAAGAAGGCGTGCCCGACGCGGTTGACGAGCGCCGTGCCGCCGGCCCGCTCGACCACGTCCGCGACTGCGCGCGAGGCGCGCACGTCGTAGAGGACCGTCGCGCCCGGCTCCTTGCGCAGGATCGACTCGGCCAGCAGCGCGGTCAGGAAGTCGCCGTCGACGAACTCGCCGCCGTCGTCGATGAAGAAGCAGCGGTCGGCGTCGCCGTCCCAGGCGATGCCGAGGCCGGCGCCGGTCTCGCGCACCTTGTCGATGATGAATTGGCGGTTCTCGGGCAGCAGCGGGTTCGGCTCGTGGTCGGGGAAGTTCCCGTCCGGCGTCCAGTAGGTGGCCACCTGCTCGAGCGGGAAGCGGTCGAGCAGCGGGCCGACCATCGGCCCGGCCATGCCGTTGCCGCCGTCGAGCACGACCTTCAGCGGGCGGATCCGCTCCGCGTCGACGTAGCCGAGCGCGACGGCGTGGAACTCGTCGGCGATGTCCTCGCGCGTCAGCTCGCCCGGCTCGGCGACCGTCGGCCCGGGCTCGCCGGCGCTGACGAGGTCGCGCAGCTCGCCGATGCCGGCGTCGCCGGACAGCGCCAGCGCGCCGCTGCGCACGAGCTTGGCGCCGGTGTAGGCCTTCGGGTTGTGCGAGGCGGTGCACATCAGCCCGCCGTCGAGCTCGCGCGAGCCGACCGTCCAATAGAGCATCTCGGTGCCGACCATGCCGACGTCGAGCACGTCGGCGCCCTCGTCGACGATCCCGGCGGCGTAGCGCTCGGCCATCGCGGGCGCGGTCAGGCGCATGTCGCGCCCGACGGCGACGCGCAGGTCGCCCGGGGCCTTGCCCTCGAGCTCGCCCAGCACGCGCGCGAAGGCGCGGCCGATGCGGTACGCCAGCTGCTCGTCGAGCTGGTCGGGATGGGTGCCGCGGACGTCGTAGGCCTTGAAGATGGAGGTGTCGATCACGAGGCCAGCGTTCTACCAGCTACAGCCAGCGGCGGCGGCGGAAGTAGCTGACCATGCCGACCAGCAGCGCGACCATGCAGCCGACCACGATGTAGAACGCCGTGTGGTCGGCCTCGCCCGGCACGCCCACGTTCATGCCCCAGATGCTCGCGATCAAGGTCAGCGGCAGCACCACGACGCTGATCGAGGTCAGCACGCGCAGCACCTCGTTGACGCGGTGCGAGATCACCGACTCGTTCGTGCTCTCGAGCGCCTCGACGACTTCCTTGTAGTTCTCGAGCATGTCCCAGATGCGCTCGGAGGCGTCGACGATGTCGTCGAAGTAGACCTCCATGTCCTCGGACAGGTAGCGCTGCTTGGTGCGCTCGAGGTCGCGCAGCACCGCGCGCTGCGGGCGGATGACCTTGCGGAAGTTGATGATCTCCTGCTTGGCGTTGGAGATGTCGCGCACGACCTCCTCCGAGCGCCCCTCGAAGATGTCCTCCTCGATGCGCTCGAGCTTGTTGCCGATCTTGCGCAGCATCGGAAAGCAGTAGTCGAAGGCGTCGTCGACGATCTTGTAGAGCAGGTAGCCCGAGCCCTTGAGCAGCAGCTGGTCGCGCGCCTCGACGTTCGAGCGGCAGCGCTCGAACAGGTACTCGACCGGCGGGATCGGCTGGTTGGGCAGCGTGATCAGGAAGTCCGGCCCGATGAAGATGTCGAGCTCGGCGGCGTTGAGGCGACCGACCGTCTTGTCGAAGACCGGGAAGTAGAGGACGATGAAGAGGTAGTCCTCGTACTCGTCGATCTTCGGCCGCTGGTTGCGCGAGAGGACGTCCTCGTAGTCGAGCGGGTGGAAGTCGAAGTGCTCCTCGAGCCAGGCGCGATCGACCGTGTTCGGCCGCTCGATGTTGATCCAGCGCAGGCCGCCGTGCTCGACGACCTCGACGTTCGGCTCGGTGCTAGGCGGCTGCTGGGCGACGCGCGCGCGAGCAGACCGGCGCAGCCGTGGCTTCGGCAGGCTGGGCATAGGGTCTGAGCGGGTCGTCGGCCGGGTGCGGCATCTCAAGTGGCAGTCTACTTGCGCCGACATGTACTCTGTACGGAGTACACACATATCGCCGTTGCATCCTGAGGGGTGGAGGGACATGGCCCTTTGAAACCCCGGCAACCTCCTAGAGGGCATCTTGCCCGACGGGAACGGTGCCAATTCCATCGAGATGTGACGAGGAGCTTTTACCGGCCCCTCCGTCACAGAGTGACGGCGGAGGGTTTCCAATAGGAGGGCGAAAGCCATGCCGGTACAAGCACTGCAGTGCAAGGAATGCAAGGCCACCTACCCGCTCGAGGCGCGCTACGTCTGCGATCAGTGCTTCGGGCCGCTCGAGGTCGCCTACGACTACTCGACGCTCGACGCGGACAGCGTCAAGCGCCGCATCCAGGCCGGACCGCAGACGATCTGGCGCTACGCGGACTTCCTGCCCTTCGAGCAGGCGCCGCGCACGGCGCTGCCGACCGGCTCGACGCCGCTGGTCAAGGCCACGCGGCTCGCCGAGCAGCTCGGCCTGCGCGAGGTCTGGGTCAAGAACGACGCCGCCAACCCGACGCACTCCTTCAAGGACCGCGTCGTCTCGGTCGCGCTCGCCAAGGCGCAGGAGCTCGGCTACAAGGTGCTCGCCTGCCCGTCGACCGGCAACCTCGCCAACGCCGTCGCCGCCCACGCCGCGGCGGCCGGCATCGAGTCGTACGTCTTCATCCCGGCGGACCTCGAGGAGCAGAAGATCCTCGCCACCGGCGTCTACGGCACCAAGCTCGTCACAGTGCGCGGCAACTACGACGACGTCAACCGCCTCTGCACCCAGCTGGCCGGCGAGCACGAGGACTGGGCGTTCGTGAACGTCAACGTGCGCCCGTACTACGCCGAGGGGTCGAAGACCGTCGCCTACGAGATCGCCGAGCAGCTCGGCTTCGAGCTGCCCGACCGCGTCGTGGCGCCCGTCGCCTCCGGCTCGCTGTTCACGAAGATCGCGCGCGGCTTCGAGGACTGGCGCGAGCTCGGGCTCGTCGAGGGCGATCGCCCGGTGATGAACGGCGCCCAGGCCGCCGGCTGCGCGCCGGTCGCGCAGGCGTTCGAGCAGGGGTGGGACGTCTGCAAGCCGGTCAAGCCGGACACGATCGCCAAGTCGCTCGCGATCGGCAATCCCGCTGACGGTCCCTACGCGCTCGAGCTCGCCCGCAGCAGCGGCGGCTCGATCGACGCGGTCAGCGACGAGGAGATCAAGCGCCGGCATCCGGCTGCTCGCCGAGACGACCGGCATCTTCACCGAGACCGCCGGCGGCACGACGACGGCGGTGCTCAAGCGCCTCGCCGACGAGCGTCGCATCGACCCGGACGAGCGCGTCGTGCTGGTGATCACCGGCGAGGGCCTGAAGACCCTCGACGCCGTGCGCGGCACGTTCGAGCCGTACGCGATCGACGCCACGCTCGACTCGTTCGAGGCCGTGCTCCAGCCCGCCGCCGCGGCTGCGTAGACTGTCCGGCCCGATGGCAGTGACCGTGAAGATTCCAACGCAGCTGCGCAGCGTCACCGGCGGCGAATCCGAGACCGACGTGGACGGCGCCGCGACGGTCGGCGAGGTGCTCGACGGCCTCTACGACCGCTTCGACGGCCTCCGTGACCGGATCGCCGAGGACGGGGACCTGCGCCGCTTCGTGAACGTGTACGTCGGCGGTGAGGACATCCGCTTCCTCGACGGGCTCGACACGCCCGTCGAGGACGGCGACGAGGTCACGATCCTGCCGGCTGTCGCCGGCGGCTAGCGACCCCATGCGCGGCTCCACCGCCCTCGTCACGGGGGCGCAGGGCTTCGTCGGGTCGTGGCTGGCGGAGCGCTTGCTCGACGAGGGCGCGCGCGTGGTCGTGCCGCGACGCGACGCGGAGCCGGAGTCGCGCTTCCGTCGCGAGGGCGTGGAGGAGCGCTGCACGATCGTTCCGTGCGACGTGACCGACTACGAGTCGGTGCTGCGCGTGCTCAACGAGCACGAGGTGACCACGGTCTTCCATCTGGCCGCGCAGACGCTGGTCGGGATCGCCAACCGCGGGCCGCTGTCGACCTGGGAGTCGAACGTGCGCGGCACCTGGACGCTGCTCGAGGCCTGCCGTGCGCACGGCGTCCTGGCCGGGGCGGTCGAGCGCATCGTGGTGGCGTCGTCGGACAAGGCCTACGGCGATCAGGACGATCTGCCGTACCGCGAGGACCTGCCACTGCAGCCGCGCTATCCCTACGACGTCTCGAAGGCCTGCCAGGACATGATCGCGCGCTCGTACGCCACGACGTACGGGATGCCGGTGGCCGTCACCCGGCTGGCCAACGTCTACGGACCCGGCGACGTCAACTGGTCGCGGATCGTGCCCGACACAGCACGGGCGCTGGTGCGCGGAGAACGGCCGGTGATCCGCTCGGACGGCACGCCCGAGCGCGACTACCTCTACGTCGACGACGCCGTCGACGTCTACATGACCGTGGCGGCCTCGCTGGACGATCCCGCGCTGCGGGGCCGGGCGTGGAACGCAGGCTCGGACGAGCCGCTGTCGGTGCTCGAGCTCGTGCGCGCGCTGACGCGCGTGTCGGGACGGGACGTCGAGCCGGAGATCCAGGGGGAGGGGACGCCCCACGGCGAGATCGACCGCCAGTGGCTGGACTCGAGCGCTATTCGCTCCGAGCTGGGCTGGAAGCCGCGTTGGGAGCTCGAGCGCGGCCTTGCCGCAGCCTGGGAGTGGTACTCGGCTCGTTGCAGTTGACACCTACACCATGTCGAGTCGCGCCGACGCAGATTTCGACAGGTGGCCATGGTGAGCGGGACGGCGGCCGCCGACAATCCATGGCATGCAGGCAAGACCCGTCCGCCGCGTCATGCTCGTGCAGCGCCGCATCGGCGACAACGCCGGCCCCGGCGCCGTACGTCGCTTCTCGCTCGCCCGCGTCGGTCCGACCACGATCTCGGCCCTCGGTGCCGACCGCTTCGAGCGCATGGAGGAGATCGCCGGCATGGACGAGGGTGCGGGCGCCCGCAACGGGTACCCGAACGGGGATGCCCCCCGATGAACAGCGCGACCGTCCCGACCTCGAGCGCGTCCGGGAAGCCCTGGGCAAGCCCGGCGAGCGCCCCGACCGCCACGTAACGCCCCGCGACGACGATCCCGAGCCGCAGCGCGAGGCGCGCGAGCGGCTCGAGGAGGATCAGGAGGACGATCCTGGGGCTAGCTCGAAGCGTCTAGGCGGTGGTCAGTCTAGGTAGGTAGGGGAGGGGGTGGCACTCGCCACCCCCTCGATGTGGCGTCGTGGGACGAATGCGTCACGAGATCGTGATCGGGCCTCCCGTTGACACTCTGAATGTGGCAGTGAGGGATACGGTCTGCGAGCCGCCGCAGAGCCCTCCCGAGCCCGTCGCTCTGATGCCTCTGACGCTGAGTCTCAGCGATTGCGTGGCGACGTCGAACGTCCAAGCGTCGCCGAACGTCTGCGGGCCTCTGATTGTGACGCTGCAGCCCAAGGCGACGACGCTGATTGAAGCTTCGAAGTCGCTATCCAGGGTCACGTCCCCCGTCGCTCTTCTGCCAGGGACGTCTGATCTTCTTGAGTTGAGTGTGACTCTGCCTCTGACGAGGGGGTCGACTGAGAGGCCAAAGCCCTGCAGGACACATGTGAGTCTCGGAGGGCCGGTCCTGCCTGAGAAGACGATTCTGCCTGAGAGCGTCGTTCCCGTCCCGTTGATTCTGCCTGTGTAGCTGGCTGTGGGACACGTGACGATCAAGCCGTCGCTGTTGACGTACTGGGAGTCGATGGAGCTAGCTGAAACTGCGGCATTCGGTGGGTTGAATCTGGCGTTCGCGGGACCGGTTACCCCGAGGGCGACCAGCAGCGCGATGGTCAGTATCGGCGTCCACTTGTAGAAGCTCTTCATTGGTGCCTCTCTCCCGGCTCCACGCCGGGTGGTCTGCGAGTCGAGCGATGCGGCAGCTCCTCCTTTCAAGAGGGAATATGAATACTGAAAATATCACTAACTAGTGAGTCGTATCATCCACCGTGTAGGGATCGCGTCGTGGGAGAGCGCGTCTGAGGTTAGGCTGCTGGGCGATGGTTCCCATGGAATCGCTCTGGCCGCGGCTGGCGGGGTTGCCGCTCGTCGTCGAGTCGTGCGAGTACGAGCGACTGCACGCCGTCCTCGCCCACGAGTTCAAGCGCGTGACGACGCACGTGCGGCTCGTCGGCGCCGGCGTCGACGGACTCGGCGAGGACGTCTCGGTCCATGTCGAGGACGGCACCTCGCTCCACGAGACGCGGCCCGCGCTGCCGCTCGCGGGCGAGTGGACGCTCGCCGGCTTCTGCGATCGCCTGGCGACGCTCGAGCTGTGGCCCAAGCCGCCGGAGTGGGAGGCGGCGCGGCGCTATCGCAACTGGGCGTTGGAGTCGGCGGCGCTGGACCTCGCGTTGCGCCAGGCCGGTCGTTCCCTGCACGATGTGCTCGGCCTGGAGCCGCGGCCGGTGCGCTTCGTCAACTCGCTGGGTCTCGGCGAGCAGCCCTCGATCGAGCCCGTGCGTCGGCGGCTCGCCCGCTCGGCGGGCGTGCGCTTCAAGCTCGACGCGGAGGCGACCTGGGCGCCCGCGCTCGTCGACGAGGTCGCGGCCACGGGCGCGGTCGACACGATCGACTTCAAGGGCCAGTACGGCTTCGAGGTCGAGGATCCGGAAGCGCTGGGTGCGTTGTACGACCACGTGCTCGACGCGCTCCCGGACGCGTATCTGGAGGATCCGCACGACCTGCCCGAGATCGCGCGGCGGCTCCGCGATCACGTCGAGCGCGTGTCCTACGACGCGCCGATCCACAGCGCGCAGGACATCGGCGCGACGCCGCTTCCGGCGCGCGTGGTGAACGTCAAGCCGTCGCGGATCGGCAGCCTGCGCGCGCTGTTCGAGGTGTACGCGCGCTGTGCGCGAGAGCGACGGCCGATGTACGGCGGCGGCATGGGCGAGCTGGGCGTGGGCCGCGGGCAGATCGAGCTGCTGGCCGCGCAGTTTCACGCCGACGCGCCCAACGATGTGGCGCCGAGCGCCTATAACGAGGACGACCCGGCAGGCGAGCTGCCGGCGAGTCCACTGGCGCCGCGCCCCGGCCCCACCGGCTTTCGCTGGGCCACGTAGCTGGAGGCCGTGGTGAGCGCCGGCGACTGCGTTAGCTGGTTGCCCCTTCGGCTCGCGCGCTCGCCGTGTCGAGTTCTGTGATGAGGTCGCTGACGTGGCTGGCGATGGTGTCGCGGGTGGTGCGGACCTGCTCGATGGGTTGGTCCTTGGGGTCGGGGAGGTTCCAGTCGACGTAGCGCTTGCCGGGGATGTAGGGGCACTGGTCGCCGCAGCCCATCGTCACGACCACGTCCGCCCGTTCGGCCAGCTCGCGCGTGAGCAGCTGGGGGACGCGGTCGGTCAGGTCGATGTCCAGCTCGGCCATCGCTTCGATGACTTCGGCGTGGAGCTGGTCGGCGGGGGTGGTGCCGGCTGAGTCGGCGGTGTGGCGACCTTGGGCGGCGTGCTCGAACAGCGCGCGGCTCATCTGGGAGCGGCCGGCGTTATGCAGGCAGACGAACAGGACGTGCGCCATCGCTGGCCTCCGTGCGTTGATGGTGACCTCGGACGAGTTGGTAGGCGAGCGCGCCCACGGTGGCGCCGAGGATCGGGCCGGCGAGGTAGACCCAGAAGTCGGTCCACTGTCCGGCGGTCAAGGCGGGACCGAGGGAGCGGGCGGGGTTCATCGACGCTCCGGTGACGGGGCCGCCCATGATCGCGTCGAGGCCCACGGTGCCACCGATGGCGATCGCGGCGGCTGGGCCGACCGCGCGAGTGTCGGTCGCGACGGCCATGATCACGAACATCAGCGCGGCCGTCAGGATCGCCTCGTAGACGAAGGCGCTGCCGGCGGCGACGCTCGGCACGGTGGCGCCGAGCTGTGCCGGTTGGTCGGGCCAGATCGCCAGCAGCACGAGCGCGGCGGCGATGGCGCCGGCCAGCTGCGCGGCGATGTAGGCGACGGCGTCGCGGGCCGGGAAGTGCCGCGTCAGCGTGAACGCGATCGTGACGGCGGGGTTGACGTGCGCGCCGGACAGATGGCCGGTGGCGTAGACCATCGCCATCACGATCAGCCCGAACACCAGCCCGACGCCCACGGTGCCGAGCGCGCCGTCGTAGACGGCGTCGGTGACGATCGCGCCGCAGCCGGCGAACACGAGCAGGAACGCGGCGAGCGCTTCGGCCCCGGCGCGGCGGGCGAGGTCCGGCCGGCCGGTCACAGCGTGTCGAGCGGCACGCCGATGATCTTCAGCCGGCGGGTCAGCCCGTCGAGCGCGAAGCCGCGAATGTCATCGCCGCTGGCACCGAGCGCGTCCCAGTCGGTGCCCTCCCGATCCGGTGGCGTCAGCGACTCGGCGACCGATGGGAGCAGCTCGCGCAGCGTGTCGCGGACCACGTCGCCAAGCGCCGGGTCAGCGGCAACGGCCTGTTGCAGGAACCACGTCCCGTAGCCGATGTGGCGTTGCTCGTCGTGGTGGATGAGCGAGTAGCCCTCCACGAACCCGGCGAGCAGGCCTTCGCGCTCGAGGTAGTCGGTGACGAACTGGTAGGAGGTCAGCCCGAGCGTTCCCTCGAGGATCTGGTGATAGAGCGTCACGAATCGGACCTTCGCCCCCGCGTCGGCAGGGTTGGCAACCAGCCGCTCGTGAGCTTGCACCAGGGCGACGTCGAAGATCGCCCGGAACGCGGGGGAGACCTGCTCGCGCGCCCGTTCGACATGGGCGCCGATGGAGGCGGGGTCGGCCACGACCTCGTCTTGGAAGCGCGCGTAGAACTGCATGTGCCGCGCCTCGTCGACCTGCTGAGTGGCCAGGAAGGTCGCTTCCTCCTCGGTGCCGTACGCGCCGACCAAGCCCGAGAACTTGGTGGTGATGCGCTCCTCGGCCACCATCAACGACGACAGCACCCAGAAGATCAGCCCTCGGTCATCGCCCGACAGCTCGCCCCACTGCTCACGATCACGGTCGAGGTCGATCGCAAACGGGTTCCACTGCTCGTCCTCCCAATGGCGATAGAGCGTCTGAGGCCCGAACAGCCGCTGCTCGCTCACGACACCCTGACCGGCTTGCGGGCACGCACGATCGCCGATCCCGCATGCTCGTGGACGCGGTGGGTCTCGGTGATCTCCACATCGACCAGCCCGGCGGCCGTGAGCGCGTCCTCGAACTCGCGGCGGGTCAGCGCCCCGGCGATGCAGCCAGTCCATTGCTGCATGTCGGCGCGGGTGGCGTCGTCCATGTCCTCGTCGGCGATCACGTCCGAGACGGCGAACCGACCACCGGGCTCGAGCACCCGCGCCGCCTCGGCCAGCACCTTGGGCTTGTCGCCCGACAGGTTGATCACGCAGTTGGAGATCACCACGTCGACCGACTCGTCAGGCAGCGGGACGGCCTCGATCTGGCCGCGCAGCCACTCCACATTGGAGACACCGGCCTTGGCCTGGTTGGCACGCGCCAGATCGAGCATCTCGTCGGTCATGTCCAGCCCGTACGCCTTGCCGGTCGGCCCGACGCGACGCGCGGAGAGCAGCACGTCGATGCCGCCGCCCGAGCCGAGGTCGAGGACCGTCTCGCCCTCGTGCAGCTCGGCGACCGCCGTCGGATTGCCGCACCCAAGCGACGCCAGCGCGGCGGTGTCGGGCAGCTCGTCGCGCGCCTGGTCGTCGTAGAGGCGGGCGCCGAACACCTCGGCCTCCTCGGCCGGCAGCGCCGACGACCCGCAGCCGCCCTCGCCGCCGCAACATCCGCCGCCCGCGGTGCCGTCGTTGACTTGCTTGGCAGCCGCCGCATACCGGGCGCGGACGGCCTCGTGCAGCTCGTCGGTCTCGGTTACTTGCTCAGCCATGCAGACAACTCCTCCAGCGCGTCGGGCAACACGTAGTAGTAGGACCACAACCCCCGCTTTTCGCAGTCGACCAACCCCGCGTCGCGGAGCTTTCGCAGATGGTGCGAGAGCGTCGGTTGGCCAATGTCGAACAGCGGCACCAGCTCGCACACGCAGACCTTGCCGGCATGGCGGCGCAACACGTCCACGAGCTGCACGCGCACCGGATCGGCCAGCGCCTTCGCGACCTCTGCCAGCCGCTCGGCGTCGACCTTCGAGACCTCGGGGAACACGAGCGGCTCGCAGCACGCCTCACCGGCCGGGCGCTTGGACTTCGGCGCAAGCTCTAGATCGACAATCATCAATGCAACAGCTAACCAACTCCATCGAAGACTGTCAATGCAGCCGTCCCCGGCCTACCCGGCCTTGCTCGCCGCACGATGTTCTCCACGTTCGTATTCGCCGGCTAGCACGCCACCCGTCATCAGCACAGCGAACATCCGAGCCTATGCTCCGGAGATATGACCCTTCAGCGGATGGACAACGTCCTCATCGTTGTCGAGGACCTCGAGGGTGCCAAAGCGTTCTTCGCCGAACTCGGTATGGAGCTGGAAGGCGAGACGCAGGTCGAGGGGCCTTGGGCGGACAGCACCGTCGGGCTCGAAGGCGTCCGCGCCGACATCGCCATGATGCGGACCCCGGACGGCCACGGCGGGGTCGAGCTGACGAAGTTCCACACGCCACCGGCGGTCAAAGCCGACCCGGAAAGCGCGCCGGCGAACACGCTGGGCATACGCCGCATCATGTTCACTGTCGACGACGTCGACGACGTCGTTGCCCGCCTGCGCAGCCACGGTGCCGAACTCGTCGGCGAGATCGCCCAGTACGAGGACATCTACCGGCTCTGCTTCCTACGTGGCCCCGAGGGCATCATCATCGGACTGGCCGAGCAGCTCAACTGAAACCAGCCCGCTCCTAGAGCGGGCTTGCGGGCGACGCGCCCGGCAGGATTCGAACCTGCGACTTCTGCCTCCGGAGGGCAGCGCTCTATCCACTGAGCTACGGGCGCCGAGTTCGGTCAGTCTAGAGCCCCGATGCTGATCGCGGTGATATCCGACACGCACCTGCCGCGCGGGGCGCGGCGGCTGCCCGACGCCTGCGTGGAGCGGATCGAGGCGGCGGACCTGCTGCTGCACGCGGGCGACGTCGCGACGGTCGAGGTGCTGCGGGAGCTGGAGCGGATCGGGCCGCCGCTGGCGGCGGTGCACGGCAACGTCGACAGCGCCGAGCTGCGGCGGCTGCTGCCGGAGGAGCGGGTGGTCGAGGCCGGGGGCGCGCGGATCGGGATGGTGCACGACGCCGGACCGCGGCAGGGTCGGCTGGAGCGGATGCGGCGGCGCTTCGGGGAGCGGGCGGAGGCTGGTGGTCTTCGGGCACTCGCATCTGCCGCTGCACGAGCGCGCCGAGGACGGCTTTCAGATCTTCAACCCCGGCAGCCCGACCGAGCGGCGGCGGGCGCCGACGCACACGATGGGCATCGCGCGGGTCGAGGCGCGGCGCGATCGAGCTTCGAGCTGATCGAGCTCTGAGCGAGACGTCCGCGGCGCGCGCACGCGAAGATAGGGCGCGATGGACCTCGACGTGCTCTTCCTCGGCACCGCCGGCTCGTCTCCGACGGCCCGGCGCGGCCTGCCCGCGACGCTCGTCCGGCGCGGCGGCGATCGGCTGCTGTTCGACTGCGGCGAGGGCACCCAGCGACAGCTCGTGCGCTCGGTCGGGCTGATCGAGCTCGAGGAGATCTTCATCACCCACTTCCACGCCGACCACGTGCTCGGCCTGCCCGGGCTGCTCAAGACCTACGGCCTGCGCCAGCGCGAGCGGGAGCTGACCGATCTACGGGCCCGTCGGTCTCAGGCGGCTCTTCGACGCGCTCAAGCCCGTGATCGGGCGGCACGATCTTCCCGCTCGAGCTGGTCGAGCTCGAGCCGAACGACACGCTGGAGCGAGACGGCTATCGGATCGCCGCCTTCGCGGTCGACCACGGCGTGCGCGCGCTCGGCTACGCGGTCGTGGAGGACAAGCGGCCGGGGCATCTCGATCCCGCACGCGCCCGCGAGCTCGGCATCACCCACGGGCCGGACCTCGGCCGCCTGCAGCGCGGCGAGACCGTCGACGGCGTGCGCCCGGAGCAGGTGATGGGGGAGACGCGACGCGGTCGCAGCGTCGTGCTCGCCGGCGATACCGCGCCGTGCGACATGACCCGCCTGGTCGCTCACCGTGCGGACCTGCTGGTGCACGAGGCGACGTTCATGGAGGAGGAGGCCGAGCGCGCGGCGGAGACCCGCCACTCGACCGCACGCGCGGCCGCCGAGCTCGCCGCCGCGGCAGAGGTCGGAATGCTGGCGCTGACGCACGTCTCGCCGCGCTACGCCGGCGGCGAGCTGCGCGACGAGGCGCGCGCCGCGTTCGCCAACACCGTCGTGCCGCGCGACTTCGACCGCATCGAGCTGCCGTTTCCCGAGCGCGGCGAGCCCGTGCACGTACGCGCGTCCGACGAGCGCCCGCAGCCGGTGCCTGGATAGCACTCGCACCGCCAAGGGGCGACTGCACGACTGGGCAGCCTGTCGAGGCAGAAGGGCGCTACGCGCTCGCGCCAGCAGCCGCGCGAACACCCCGCACCGCCGGGGCGAGGGCCGCTACGACCAGGGCGAGCACGACTACCGCGCCGAGCGCCGTCCTCAGCCCGATCAACGCTGCCAGGCCGCCGATCAACGCCGGGCCGGCGATGAAGCCGAGATAGCCGGTCGTCGTGACCGCCGCGAGCGCGACGCCGGGGGCGATGCCGCCGACGCCGCTGGCCGCGCGCAGCACCACCGGGAAGACGCCGGCCATGCCGGCGCCGACGCAGGCGAAGCCGGCGATCCCGGCGGGCGCTCCGCCGGCCGCGAGCGCCACGCCGAAGCCGAGCGCGGTCAGCAGGCCGCCGAGGCGCAACAGCCGCAGCGGGCCGAGGCCGCGACACGAGCCGGTCGCCGCCGAAGCGCACGACCGTCATCGTGATCGAGAAGCTCGTGAAGCCGATCGCCGCGGCGGCCGCGCTGGCGCCGGCGTGGTCGCGCAGGTAGACCGCGCTCCAGTCGGCCGCGGCACCCTCGATCAGCAGGCACGAGAAGGCGATCGCGCCCAGCGTCAGCAGGCGCGCCGGCGGCCGCGCGAAGGACCGCTGCGCCTTGCCCGCGGCGTCCTCGCTGGTCGGCAGCAGCTGGCGAGACCAGCTCAGGCCGACCACCGCGCTTCCCAGCGCGACGACGCCGAGCTGCGCCCGCACGTCGATCTCGAGCCGCCGCGGCCAGCGCGGAGATCGCACCGCCGGCGAGGCCGCCGAGCGAGAAGAAGCCGTGGAAGCTCGCCAGGATCGGCCGGCCATAACGCCGCTCGACCGTGACGCCGTGGGCGTTCATCGCGACGTCGAGCGCGCCGTGGCCGCAGCCGACCAGCAGCGCCAGCGCGCACAGGGCGGGCAGCGAGGCGGCGAGCGAGACGGTGCCGGTGCCCAGGCAGGCGAGCACGAACGCGGCACGGGTCACCCGGCGACTGCCGAAGCGGGCCGACCAGCGCGCCCGCCACCGGCATCGCCACGACCGCGCCCAGCGCCAGGCAGGCGAGCGCGAGCCCCTGCTCGCCGTCGGAGAGCTCGACCCGGTCGCGCACGGCCGGCAGGCGCGCCGCGAAGCAGCCGAACAGCAGCCCGTTGAGCGCGAAGACGGCCGCGACCGCAGCACGGGCGCGGCGGACGGGGACGGCGACGGGGACGCGCTCGGACACAACCGGCGAGGCTAGTCCCGTGCGGCTCGGTCGTCGGCCGTGGGTGCTAGCCTCGCGGCGGTTCCTTTAACCCGGTCCCGAGAGGCCAGGAAGGGCGGTACGCAGTGAACGAGAAGACGGTCCTCGACCAGGAGGACGTGCGTCGCACGCTGGTGCGGATCGCACACGAGATCGTCGAGAAGACAGGCGGCGAGGGCGTCGCCGTCGTCGGGATTCATCGCCGCGGAGCCGTCTTGGCCGCTCGCCTGCGCGATCTGGTCGCCGAACTGGTCGGCGAGCCGGTGCCGCTCGGCGACATCGACATCAGCTTCTATCGCGACGACCTCGGCCTGCGCGCCCCCGAGGCGCAGCCGGTCGTCCACGCCTCGCACATCGACTTCCCCGTCGGCGAGACCACGATCGTGCTCGTCGACGACGTGCTCTACACCGGGCGCACGGTGCGCGCCGCGATCGACGCGCTGTTCGACTACGGTCGCCCGCGCCGGGTCCAGCTCGCCGTGCTCGCCGACCGCGGCCATCGCGAGCTGCCGATCCGCCCCGACTACGTCGGCAAGAACCTGCCGACCGCGCGCGAGGAGCGGGTCAACGTGCGCGTCGAGGAGATCGACGGCGTCGATGAGATAGCGATTGCGACCGGCGTGGAGGCACGGCCATGAGACACCATCTGCTGCAGATCGACGACCTCTCGCGCGAGGACATCGAGCGCATCCTGCGCCGCGCCGAGAGCTTCGCCGAGGTCTCCGGGCGCGAGATCAAGAAGGTGCCGACGCTGCGCGGTCGCACCGTGATCAACCTCTTCTACGAGGCCTCGACGCGCACGAGCTCCTCGTTCGAGCTGGCGGCCAAGCGCCTCTCGGCCGACCTCGTCAGCGTCAAGTCAAGCGGCTCGTCGATCGAGAAGGGCGAGTCGCTCAAGGACACGGTGCAGACGCTCTCGGCCTACGACCCGGCCGCGATCGTGATCCGCTCGCCGCACGCCGGCGCGGCCACGCTCGTCTCGCGCTGGACGCGCGCCTCGGTGATCAACGCCGGCGACGGCAAGCACGAGCACCCGACCCAGGCGCTGCTCGACCTCTTCACGCTCAAGCGTCGCGCCGGCACGCTCGACGGCCTCAGGGTCTGGATCGTCGGCGACGTCGCCCACAGCCGCGTCGCCCGCTCGAACATCCTCGCCTTCTCGCGCATGGGCTGCGAGGTGGTGGTCTGCGGGCCGCCGACGCTGATCCCGCGCGGGATCGAGTCGCTCGGCTGCAGCGTGCGCCACACGCTCGACGATCTCGGCCAGGCCGACGTCGTCTACGCGCTGCGGATGCAGCGCGAGCGCATGGAGGACGCGCTCGTGCCGTCGCTGCGCGAGTACGCGGCGCAGTACCAGATCGACAGTCGCCGGCTCGGCCCCAACCAGCTGCTGATGCACCCTGGCCCGGTCAACCGCGGCGTCGAGCTGTCCGCGGAGGTGATCGACTCGCCGCAGGCGCTGATCGCTCAGCAGGTCGAGTCGGGCGTCGTGGTGCGGATGGCGGTCCTGTACGAGCTGCTCGCCGGGGGCGGGGGAGCGCCGGTCGGCCTGCGCGCCGCCGCCGAGACGGAGCCGCAGCCCGCATGAGCACCTGCTCGACCGCCTCCGCCGCCGGCATGCGCCCGAAGACGGCCACTGTCGCGAGCGTGCTCCCGACGACGACCGGAGCTCGCCGATGAAGCCGATCGAACTCGACCGCGCGCCCGTGCCGGCCGCGACCGTGCTCGTGCGCGGGGCGCGCCTGCTCGACCGGCGTGCCGGCCTCGACCAGACCGCCGACCTGCTGATCCGCGACGGCCGCATCGCCGAGATCGGTGCGGAACTCGCCGCGCCCGACGGGGCCGAGATCGTCGCCGCGGCCGGGTTGACCGCGGTCCCCGCCTTCGTCGACCCGCACGTGCACCTGCGCACGCCCGGGCGCGAGGACGAGGAGGACATCGAGACCGGCACCCGCGCCGCGGCAGCCGGCGGCTTCTGCGCGATCCTCGCGATGCCGAACACCGATCCGGTCGTGGACTCCGCCCCGATCCTGCGCTCCCTTCGCGAGCGCGCGCGCGCGCAGGCGCGTGTCCCCACCGGCTTCACCGCCACGATCACGCGCGGCATGCAGGGCGAGCAGCTGAGCGAGATGGCCGAGCTCTCGGAGGTCGGCGCGGCCGCCTTCACCGACGACGGCCTGCCGGTGCGCTCGGCCGGCGTGATGCGCCAGGCGCTCCAGTACCAGCGCCTCGCCGGGCGCGTGTTGGCGCTGCACGAGGAGGACCCGTCGCTCTCGGGCGCCGGCGTGATGCACGAGGGGGAGGTCTCGGCGCTGCTCGGCCTCGCCGGCATCCCGTCGGTCTCCGAGTCGACCCAGGTCGCGCGCGACTGCGCGCTGGCGCTCTACGAGGACGGCCGCATCCACGTCCAGCACGTGTCCGCGCGCGAGACCGTCGAGGCGATCGAGCACGCCAAGGCCGACGGCGCACAGGTCACCTGCGAGGCGACGCCCCACCACCTGCTGCTGACCGACGACGCCGTGCGCACGCTCGACACGCACAAGAAGATGAACCCGCCGCTGCGCACCGAAGGCGATCGCCAGGCGCTGATCGCCGGCCTGCGCTCGGGTGCGATCGACTGCATCGCCACCGACCACGCGCCGCACTCGCGCGAGGAGAAGGAGCAGCCGTTCGAGCTCGCGCCGATGGGCGTGACCGGGCTCGAGACCGCGTTCGCCGCGCTCCACACCGACCTCGTGCTGGGCGGCGTGCTCGAGCTCGAGCTGATCCTCGAACGCATGACCGCCGGCGGCGAGCCGTTCGGGATCGCAGCACCGACGCTCGTGGCCGACGCGCCGGCGAACGTCTGCCTGCTCGACCTCGAGGCCGAGTGGCAGGTGGGGGAGGCCGGCTACGAGAGCCGCTCGGCCAACTGCGCCTTCGACGGCCGCCGGCTCACCGGGCGCGTGCGGATGACGATCGCCGACGGTGCCGTCGCCTACCGCGAGCGCTCCTTCGCGCTCGAGGCGGTGCGCTGATGGGCGCCCCCGCGTACCTGCTGCTCGAAGACGGCACGCGCTTCGACGGCGAGTCGGTCGGCGCACCCGTCGAGGGGCTCGGCGAGGTTGTCTTCAACACCTCGATGGCGGGCTATCAGGAGTCGGTCACCGACCCGAGCTACGCCGGCCAGATCGTCGTCTTCACCTATCCGTTGGTCGGCAACTACGGCGTCTCGCAGGCGAACATGGAGTCGGACCGGATCCACGCGCGCGCGGTGATCATGCGCGAGGGCATCGACCGCGAGGACTCCGCGCACGCCGAGGGCGGCTGGCTGACGTGGCTGTCGGACTGCGGCGTGCCTGCGCTGACCGGCGTCGACACGCGCGCGCTGGTGCGCCACATCCGCTCGCGGGGCGCAATGCGCGGCGGCGTCTTTCCCGCCGAGCTGCCCGAACCCCAGGCACGCGAACGGATCGAGTCCGAGCCGCCGATGGCCGGCCGCGACCTCGCGCGCGAGGTGATCCCGGGCGAGGTGCAGGTCTTCGAGGGGGGCGACGGCCCGCTGGTGGTCGGCATCGACACCGGCATCAAGGGCTCGATCGTGCGCCATCTGCGCGACCGCGGCGTGCGGCTCGAGCTGCACCCGTGCGACACGAGCGCGCAGGAGCTGCTCGCCCGCTCGCCGGACGCGGTCTTCCTCGCCAACGGCCCCGGCGATCCCGCCGCGCTCGGCTACGTCGTCGACACGGTGCGAGAGCTGGTCGGCACGGTGCCGGTCTGGGGCATCTGCCTCGGTCACCAACTGCTCTGCCGCGCCGTCGGCCTGGAGACGTTCAAACTGCCGTTCGGCCATCGCGGAGCCAACCATCCGGTCAAGGACCTCGAGACGGGGAGAATCGAGATCACCTCGCAGAACCATGGCTTCGCCGTGCTCGGCCCGAACGGTGAGCGCACGATCGACAGCGACGAGCCGGTGCGCTGGGAGACGGACTTCGGCGCCGCCGAGCTGCAGCAGCTGAACCTCTACGACCGCACGGTCGAGGGCCTGGTGCTGCGCGACGTGCCCGCCTCGACCGTCCAATACCACCCCGAGGCCGGACCGGGACCGCACGACGCGGTGCACCTCTTCGACCGCTTCCTCGAGCGCCTGGTGACGGCCTGATGCCGCGCCGCAACGACATCTCCAAGATCCTCGTGCTCGGCTCGGGCCCGATCGTGATCGGTCAGGCGGCCGAGTTCGACTACTCCGGCGCGCAGGCGTGCAAGGTGCTGCTCGAGGAGGGCTACGAGGTCGTGCTCGTGAACTCCAACCCGGCCACGATCATGACCGACCCGGAGTTCGCGACGGCCACCTACATCGAGCCGCTGCTGCCCGGATCGGTCGCGCGCGTGATCGAGCGCGAGCGCCCCGACGCGCTGCTGCCGACGCTCGGCGGCGGCACCGCGCTCGACCTCGCCCGCGAGCTGTCCGAGGACGGCACGCTGCGCCGCTTCGACGTCGAGTTGATCGGCGCCGACTATGAGGCGATCCGCCGCGCCGAGGACCGCGACCTGTTCCGCATCACGATGGAGCGCGCCGGCCTGCGCGTGCCCCGCAGCGCGGCGGTCGAGTCGATGAGCGAGGCCGAGCGGGCGTTGCCGGACATCGGCCTGCCGGCGATCGTGCGACCGGGGTTCACGATGGGCGGCGCCGGGGGCGGCATCGCCTACAGCGAGACCGAGTACCGCCAGGTCGTCGCCGAGGGTCTCGCGGCCAGCCCGATCGGCCAGGTGCTGGTCGAGGAGTCGGTGATCGGCTGGGGCGAGTTCGAGCTGGAGGTGATGCGCGACCGCAACGACAACGTCGTGATCGTCTGCTCGATCGAGAACATCGACCCGATGGGCGTCCACACCGGCGACTCGGTCACCGTCGCGCCGCAGCAGACGCTCTCCGACGCGCTCTACCAGAAGCTGCGCGACCAGGCCCTGACCGTGATCCGCGCCGTGGGCGTCGAGACCGGGGGCTCGAACATCCAGTTCGCGGTCAACCCCGAGACCGACGAGATCGTCGTGATCGAGATGAACCCGCGCGTCTCGCGCTCCTCGGCGCTGGCCTCGAAGGCGACCGGCTTCCCGATCGCCAAGATCGCGGCGCGGCTGGCCGTCGGCTACGCGCTCGAGGAGATCGACAACGACATCACGCGCAAGACGCCCGCGAGCTTCGAGCCGACGATCGACTACGTGGTCGTCAAGTGGCCGCGCTTCGCCTTCGAGAAGTTCCCGGGCGCGGACGGTGCGCTGCACACCTCGATGCAGTCGGTCGGCGAGGCGATGGCGATCGGGCGGACCTTCAAGCAGGCGTTCGCCAAGGCACGCCGCTCGCGCGAGCTCGACGTCGAGCGCACGACGTTCGAGGAGGGCGACGAGGAGTTGCTGCAGCGGCTCGAGACACCCTCGCACGATCGCTACGAGGTGCTGTTCGAGGCGGTTCGCCGCGGTGCCGGCGAGGCCGAGCTGTGCAGGCGCACGGGCATCGACCCCTGGTTCATGGCGGAGATGGCTGCGCTGGCACGCGGCGAGGATCCACAGGCGGGCCTCGAGCGCAGCTACAAGTCGGTCGACACCTGCGCGGCGGAGTTCGAGGCCGAGACGCCGTACTTCTACTCGGGCTGGGAGCGCACGGTGGCGCACGAGGTGCGGCGCGGCGAGCGGCCGAGCGTCGTGATCCTCGGCTCGGGGCCGAACCGCATCGGCCAGGGCATCGAGTTCGACTACTGCTGCGTCCACGCGGCGATGACCGTGCGCGCCTCCGGTCGCGACGCGGTGATGATCAACTGCAATCCCGAGACGGTCTCGACCGACTACGACACCTCGGACCGGCTCTACTTCGAGCCGCTGACGCTCGAGGACGTGCTCGGCGTGATCGAGCTCGAACAGCCCGAGGGCGTGATCGTCCAGTTCGGCGGCCAGACGCCGCTGAAGCTCGCCGCGCCGCTGGCGGCCGCGGGCGTGCCGCTGCTGGGCACGCCGGTCGAGTCGATCCACCTCGCCGAGGACCGGCCGAGCTTCGGCGGCATCCTCGAGGAGCTCGGCCTGCGCAGCCCGCCGTACGCCACCGCCGAGACGGCCGACGAGGCGCTCGCGGCCGCCGCGCAGGTGGGCTATCCGCTGCTCGTGCGCCCCTCGTACGTGCTGGGCGGCCGGGCGATGGAGATCTGCTATTCGCCCGGCGGGCTCGCGGACTACCTGCGCCGCACAGGCAGGTCGGACGAGACAGGCGAGCCGGAGGTGAGCGGCACGATCTTCCTCGACCGCTTCCTCGAGAACGCGATCGAGGTCGACGTCGACGCGCTCTGCGACGGCCGCGAGATGCGCATCGGCGCGATCATGCAGCACGTCGAGGAGGCCGGCGTGCACTCCGGCGACTCGGCCTGCGTGATCCCGGCGATGTCGCTCGGGCCGGAGATGCTGGCCCAGGTCGAGCAGGCAACCGAGGCGATCGCGCTGCGGCTGGGGGTGATCGGGCTCATCAACATCCAGTTCGCCGTCACCGCCGACGAGGAGCTGTACGTGATCGAGGCCAACCCGCGCGCCTCGCGCACGGTGCCGTTCGTCTCCAAGGCGACCGGCGTGCCGCTGGCCAAGCTCGCCTGCCGCCTGATGCTCGGCGAGTCGCTGATCGACACCGGCTTCCAGGGCGCGGTCGCGCCCAGCCACGTGTCGGTCAAGGAGGCGGTGCTGCCGTTCGGGCGCTTCCCACGCTCGGACGCGTTGCTCGGCCCGGAGATGAAGTCGACCGGCGAGGTGATGGGGGTGGCCTCCGACTATCCCGCGGCCTTCGGCAAGGCCCAGGCCGCGGCCGGCGCGCAGCTGCCGGCGGCGGGGGCGGTCTTCATCAGCGTCACCGACGGCGACAAGCCGGCCGCGACCCAGATCGCCGCGGCCTTCCATGACATGGGCTTCCGCGTGCTCGCCACGGGTGGCACGGCGCAGGCGATCAGGCGCATGGGCGTGCCGGTGGAGAGCGTCCAGAAGCTCTCCGAGGGTTCGCCGAACGTCGTCGAGCGGATCGAGGCGGGCGAGGTCGACCTCGTGATCAACACGCCCACCGGCTCAGGCGCACGTGCGGACGGCTACGAGATCCGGCGTGCCGCGGTCGCCCACGGCGTCCCCTGCATCACGACGATGTCCGGGGCGAGCGCCGCGCAGCGAGCGATCAGGGCTCAGCGCAGCGACGAGATCGGCGTTGTCTCGTTGCAGGAGCTCCACGCCGGCGGAGACGTGTCGACGCTGACCACGGCGACGCCCGACTCACCCCGTACGGGCGAACCGGCCCCCCGGACTGGGTGAATCTGCGCAGTCTTTTTTCCGCATAGTGCGGCCTCTTTTCGGGGTGGCGCGTCCGCTTTGCGCTGCCCAGGGTGAAAATGCCTGCAAACGCTGAGAAAACGCTCAAGAGGCCCGAAGTCGCCTGAAGCTCAAGTCGAGGTCGAGGCGAATTCGCGAGTTTTTTGCGGGTTACGCCTCGACGGACGCCGAACAGCGTGTACTATCGCCGCCCATGCCGGCCGCCCCTCAGTCGCCCGCGAAGACGCTCGTCTCGGACCAGCCCTGCCCATTCCAGGCTCTTCTTTCGGTTGTCCTCAGGTAGACCATCGGCATCGGTAAAGCCGAGGATGAAGACCTGGAGAATATCCAGATCGACGCCGGGGCTTGTCTTCTCGAGCTCCAAACGCTTTTCGATGATTTTCCAATCTCTCCGGTATTCGACATAGGCTCGGCGAAGGGTCAGATAGACTTCTGCGATCTTGTCCCGGTTGGATCGCCCATATTCATCCTGAATTTCGAGCCAATTTTCACCCTGTTCCGGCTGCTTCTTGAGACGAATTCGATGCGTGATGGCAAAGCGCCGCTGTACCGGTTGCATCGTCAATTCACGCGCCCGTTTCAGGATTTTTTCGTCCGCTTCACTGTCGAACAGAAGTGGGATTGTGAATTCGCCAGTCTCCGTGAATTTCTGGATCGCCGCGAACGACGCTGTGTCCTGATCCGATTTTGGAATGACTTGACCGGGGATGATGCCGCGGGCGAGCAGCCTTTTGATATCGATGGTATCGGCCTTCACCCGGCCAAGCTGATTTGCCGCCATGCCGCCAATCTGACAGGCATACTCCTCGAGCGGACTCTCTGCTGCCTCGACAACCTTGACGTTGAATCCGCGCTCGATCAGCTCGTGCGCGGCAGTCAGCCCCGCAATGCCGGCGCCGAAGATCGTGACTTCCGGAGGCTTATCGTCGCTGCGAATCGGCTCTTCGCCCGTAGGCAGTGTTGATTGTGGCATGGCCTTCACCCAGAGCTTGAGACCGCGCTCCTGTATTGCGAGAGAAGCGTTGGAAAGCTCTCGCTGCGCAAGGCGCCGTTCAGATAGTGGCTTAGGCAGCGGTAATATCGATCGAGAACGACAGACTCGCCCTTGATGTGGATTTCACCTTGCACCACGGATTGCTGCAGCGAGCATTTGCCGTCGATGAGATCGAGAACTGCGCGATCGGTGAGTGCGACTTCGATATCGGGCTCCCGAGGCTCCTCCTCGGCCAACTCCTCGTCGAGCGCCAGGCAATCGCCTCTGAAATAGACATGCTTTCGGATGCCGTTGGCGGAGACGCCGGCTCGCAGCCCGTCCATCTCGCGCGCCAATCTCGAAAAATTCTCCGGCGCTTCGCCTTTGAGGAGATCGACCGAGGTGAAGAGAAAGGCGAAGAAGTCAGCCGGCATGGTTGAACTCCATCAGCACGCGGCCATGAAACCGCACCTCTTCCCCGCCGACACGGCCCGTCACCTCGGCCGCGCCCGTCACCTCCGAAAGCAGCGTCAGCCCGTCGGGACCTTCGTTCGGGACGCCGACTTGCGCCATGTCCTCGAAGACGAGACTGGCGTCGATGTGATCGGTCCAGGCCCGCGCCTCGATGTCGAGCCTGCGCGGGACGGGAGACGCTTGCCCTCCAATCATCAGATTGACGATACGGGGCAGGCGTAAGACGCGTTCTTGTTGCAACCAGCCAGCCTGGCGAAGGCGCATGTCTTCCCCGTGGAAGACGCGCCTTGAGTTGGCCCCACGCCACACCATCAGGCCTTGCGAGTAGGTCCGGTTTCTTGTCCCGTCGCTAATGCGCATATAGACGAGGCTCCACGGCACCGATTGCGAGGCGGGAAGGATCGTGGCCCACTCCCAGCTGTAGTTCTCGCCCCAGCGGAAGTGACCCCAGTTGCGGTCGTGATAGGCCGGCGCATCCTTCAGCATGAAAGTTCTACCGCCGGCGACGATCTCGCCCTCGGCGACAAGGCGCGGGACGACCAGCCACCGCATGCGTTGCCGGCCAGAGAGCCGGACACTGCTTGCCAATGCGGGTCTTGCCATCGGACGGAAGCGAAGATCTGCCCCGAGGGCGCCGGATTCGATCGCCGCCTTCACATGGTAGGCTGCGTCGGCAAAACGGATGGCGTTGCCGCCGATATCGATATCAGTTTGCGTTTGGCCAACTTATTGCTGTCCTCCGGCGCGTACTGAACGACGTCTCCCTCCCAAACATCCCTGTCATGCCTGACGATCATCGTGACCCGTGGAATCTCCGCGCCGCCGCACCAGGCATGCTCCATCAAGCTGAAATTGATGATGACATCGAGCTCCGGCGTGGCCGCGCAAAAGTGACTCCACTCCTTATGCAAGGCGGAATCGCCGCTGCGGAGCGGAGCGCGCCGCCAATAGTCGCTCCGCGCAAAAGCCAATGCAGAAAGGCCGCTCAAGGACGAGAAGTCAGATATGAACAAGCGCCGATCCGTCATCGCGAGAGCCGCCATGCGTTTGCTTCATCAACTGGAACATCGAAGGATTGAGGCTGAGAGCTTTCGGCTTCACCGAGCCAATTGTGCAATGTGTTGCGCAAGCTGATGAGGCCGAGGAGAGCCAGGAGAACGTCTCTGTCGACAATCGCCGCCTTTCCTTGTTCGTGGGGAGCGTGCGCCTCCAGCTCTATCCCTGCGTCCTCGAGGATCTTCCACAGCCCCAGCAGGAGCGGGACCATGTCGTTGTGCTCGGCGGTGCCGTCAATCTGACTGTCGAGCAGGCTGCGGGTCGTCACGGCGTCATCTCCCGAAACAGCCGGTCGAGAATGTCGTCTGAGCGATGATTGGAAGCCAGCATGAAGAGCGTGTCGATGTAAGCCGACGGCAGCGTCTCGGGCTCCTCGCGCTCCAGCAGTGAGAAGGTCGTCAAGTCGAAGACGTAGCGCAGTTGCTGCAAGACGGGCGATCGCTCCAGTCTGGCTTTCAAGATCTGCCCCTCGGGCGTCGTCGCAAACTGCTCGCCTTCGGCGATCAGGGCGCTGTAGGCGGCCTGAAAGGCGACTGGATGCTTCAGCAGCAGGCGTTGAATCGATTGCAGGATCCGGTGCGTGGTTGCGTCGATGTCGTGCAACTCGATCGTCGCGGCGTTCTCCTCGGTGGCTGCCGCGGTCGTGGTCCCCGCCTGCACGGCGACGGAGACGAAGAGCCTCAGCGTCAATTCCGCATTCAGATAGACATCGACACTGGTCCGCAGAGTTTCGTCGGATAGCTCCGGACAGCCAGAGAGATCGGCGTCGATGGTGAACAGTGCAGCCTCGTCAGGCGCCAAGCGCGTCTCATTTGGCTGGCAGGTTAGCGAGGCAGCGTTGAGAGTTCCGGGTTCACCGTGCAGGGCGCGAACACGCATATCGACCGACGCCTCGCGTCCGATCCTGTTCAGGCAGCGAAATTGGCCTCGCGTCCTACCGCCTTGCGGGCATGCGAGGACGAGCGTGTGATGCAAGGCCTGCAGGACCTTCGAGTCAGACTGCGAAGGTCCGACGAGGTGCTCGATTGCTCTGGTCTGTTCCCGGAGCTTCACCTCAAGTTCCGAGAAGCGGCGGCGCGTATCCTCATAACTCCTCCCATTCGCTCCGCTCGTCCCCGCCGCGCTGGATTGAGCCCTCCCGACGCCATCGATGATCCCGCCGAGACCGCCAGCTTGATTGACGCGCGTAACAACGAACTCGCCGAGTTCCCAAAGAAGCGCGGGAGCGGCGCGTAACAACTGAACCACCGGCTGGGTTCCGTCGCTTTCGACGCTTGCCGGCGCCGGCTCTTGCGCGCGGGCCAATCTGCAGAGCAGGTCCACAATCGCCGAGTCTTCGAAGCGGTTTTTGCGGCTCAGGCTCGCGGTCTGGCAGGGTGGGCATGTGCTGCCTCAATGGTTTCTATCGATCGTAAACTCGGCGAGATCGTGCAGGAAGTCCTTGTGTATGGACTGGGTCCATGCCTTGGAAGCGAGCTGAAGGTCCCGCTCGAAGCGGCGCGCGTATTTCAGCGCTATCGCCCGCGCATAGTGGATGCTGCCACACTCATCGATGAGTGCACGAAGAAAGGCCACCTCGTCCTCGGATTTCGACGTCTCCGGGATCTCCTTGTCGCGAGGCATTGACCCGCCGCCATTCGGCGGCGCTGCCGCCGGACCCATTGTGCAATACCTTGCCATTCTTTTGCTCGGCCGTTGGTTGGGGCTTGCGCAGAATGTCGACAGCCTTTCGCCTGCTGTCAGGTTCGGCCGCGCGCAAAGCATGGATGAGAATGAGGGTGTGTTTTCCTTCCCAGAGGTCACCGCAATGATCCTTGCCGTAGCTGTCTCTGGCCGCGCAAAGATTGAGGATGTCGTCTTGAATCTGGAAGGCGATTCCAAGCGGGATGGCCATCCGCCCGAGCTTCTTGACCTCGGAATCGGAAAGCCCCGCCGCTACCGCTCCAACCAAGATGGGAGCAACAAACGAATACCAGGCGGATTTCTTGTAGACGAGCCTGACATATTCGACATCTGCATGGGTCCAGTCCCCAGATCGAACCCAGTCGAGCTCAATCATTTGGCCTTCGGCCGTCTCCCGGGCCATACGGGAGACAATCTGAAGTATCGTGAGCGCCTTCCCTAAGCCAACCCGCTCGATGTTATCCAGCAAAGGTTGGATCGCCATCGCCAACATGCCGTCGCCGACATTCACGGCAATGGGAAGCCCGTATTCGCGATGGAGAGTAGG
Source organism: uncultured Thermoleophilaceae bacterium (assembly GCA_963846505.1). GTDB lineage: Bacteria > Actinomycetota > Thermoleophilia > Solirubrobacterales > Thermoleophilaceae > JACVRW01. Next base: position 680,947 of record CAWJWD010000007.1, read on the forward strand.
CTCCGAGCGGCGCAGCTCGGATTGATCCTCGATGTCGTCGTGGACCAGGAAGGCATTGTGGTAAAGCTCCAAGACGGCCGCCGTCGGGAGTATCGCCGGGAGTGACCCTCCCCGCGCTCTGCATATCGCAATGCTGAGGGCGGGTCTCAAAGCCTTGCCGTACCGCAACGGATATTTGAGCATCAATTCATAGAGGCCGCCGGTTCGCGCCGTATCTGCTGGCAGCATCGCCTGCAATTCAGCACGCACCTGCTCCCGGCAAGCATCGAGATAGGCCATCAAATGCATGGAAGTGACTCCCGCAAAACGCAACTGCAACGGACGCAGACCTAAGTCCCAGGAAACAGCAACGCCGTCATGCGTTCGGGATTCCGCACGCTCTGAGCGGCGAGAAAACTCTTCGAGGCGGTCACCATGTCGATGCCCTGCTGGCCGCCGAGCAAGGCTCCCAAACGTATCCGGGCCGCCGCGTGGTGGATCGTCATCTCGGCGTTGTCGAAGCCCGAGATCGCCTTCTCGAGCCCAGCTTTCTCGCCGGATTGATCGCCACGAAGCGCGGCAACGCCGGCCCGAAGACCGCCTGCCATGGCGCCGGCGTGGGGAAGTGATTTCGAAGCAATGGCGCTGGCCTCCTTTAGCGCGACGTCGAGGAGCCGAGTCTTCGTCCATTGCGGGAATCGCTTGCTCGGCTCTTCGTTGGCGGCGGCGAGTGCGCCTCTCGCGCGAAGTTCACGCAGCAGCGAGCCGATACAGGCAAGATGCAGGAAGCCGCCCTCCTCGATCAGAGGCCAGCGCTGTTCGATCAACGACCAAGCTTGCCAAGCCTTCCCCTGGTACAGAAGCGCGTTTGTGGCGGCATTGAAGTGATGGAAGTGGAAAGCCGTAAAGCGGTCCTTCGGGACTCCCCGAATGGTCGCTTGCGCCGCCTTGAACGCCTCCTCCGGGCAGTCCTCCGCCAGCGGGAGAAACACCAGGTAGCCGGACCTAAACACGGTCGTTACGTAGCGGTCGCCCCGCCGCTCCGCGTCAGCGAGCAATTTGGGTATTGCTTCGTTAAGTGCGCGATACTCTCCGAGAAAGACCTGCGCCGACAGCCCGAAGCTCAGGCTCATGGCGACGTCCCAATTGGCGCCGGTGCATTCGTTTTGCAGTTGCGCGACCGCGGCACGAGCGAACCCGACCGAGTCCCTCCACCGACCGCCGAACCAAGCGCTGCTCGCGTGGGCCAGCTTGATCCAGGCATTGTCGTAAGGATCGCGCGAGTCATTCAGTAAGTCCTCAGCCCATTGGAGGAGGTTCGCACTTCTCCGCGTGCTCCAGCGGTTGCCAATATTGGCGTAGACGCTCGACTCGAGCGCCAGGGCGCGCAGCAAACGCGACCGGTCGCGATGTCTCGCTACTTCCGTGAGATACCAGCTTGTCATCGCTTCCCCAACGACGTAGTCGAGCATGACCATGCCCCTGGAGGCGACCCAAAGGGTGTCCAATCTGAGGAGGCCCTCGGGCGGAGAGTTCCGTCAATTCGTGCCGCTGGACACGCCTCGTCAGCCACCAGAACCGAAAGCGGTTTTTCAACGACATGAGCTGCGCCGCGCGCGGTCCGGCGGGGAAGGGAAGCTTCAGGTCCGCGAAGACGTCGCAGAGATGCTTGAGACCTTTGGTCAGGAGGCCCCCGGTCAGGAATTGCTCAGCCGCTCTAACCTTCACCGCAGAAATTTCACTTGAATCGCGTCGCAGCGACTTTGCCTTCTTTGCCGCTTCGAGATAGGTCTCGGCGGCATTTACGGGACGGCCGCCATTGGCCAGCGCCTGTGCTTCGTCAAGCAGGATCGGCCAATCCTCTTTCCGGCCGCCGCGCAATTCCACCGCCAATTTGAATAGCTCGGCGGCGCGGTCGAAGGCGAGCCGTTCGGCCGCGCTGCGTCCGCCGACGATGGCATGTTCCGCCGCGGCCAGTAGCTCGCCGGCGCTGCGATAGTGCTCGACGAGAGTTCTCGGAATCGACCCCCGGACGCCTTGTCAAGGCCTCGGCGATTCGATGGTGCAATCTTCGCGACGCATCGGGCGGGATCAGGTCCAGCAAGATTTTCCGGATCCGGTCGTGATAGCTCTCGAGCGACCACTGTCCGCGCACCATGGTCTTGCGCAGGAGGTGCTCGCCGCAGAGTCGATATATGGCGGCGGCTCCGGCGCCACTTTCGCCGGCGGCCGCTATCGCCGCCTCCTCGTCGAGCGGGCCGCTGGACACCGCAACGATCTCGAGCAAGGACCGGAGCGGGCTTGGAAGCGAGACGAGGCGGTCCTTGAGCATCGAGCCGACATTGATGGGTTCCGTCGTGTCTCGCGACGACGGCCTGCTCCGGTAGTGGTGAGCCAGCTCGACAACGAAGAACGGCAACCCCCCGGTCTCCTCGCATATCCGCCGCACGACGTCGGCGTGGCCATTGATCTGCATGAGCCCGATGTCGGACATGAATGTCTTGATGTCGCTCTCCGCCAAAGGCGACAGCGTCAGGTGCTCATCGGCGGCGGGCAACCCGTCCGGGTTGGCGCCGGAGAGCAGAGAGAGGACTTCATTGCTTGAGCGGTCCTCGCTGCGGAAGGAGAGAAGCAGGAGATTGCTCGGTGCCTCGGGTCCGGTGAAGACCTCCTTGAGCAATGATATGCTTGCGAGATCGCACCATTGGGCGTCGTCGATCCATACGATCAGAGGCCGCTTCTTCGCGACTTCGGCGAGAAGATGACGCAAGGCCGCCCGCGCACGGGCCAGGACCACTTGCGGATCCGTTGGCAGGGGCTGCAAGCGGAAGCGGGTCGGGAACGGCACGCGACCGAGGACCGGAAAGACCTTGAAGAGCGCGTTGAGATGCGCAGGCGCCGCGTCGCCAAATCTTCCGGGCTCTGAAGCACGAGATAGCGGCTCAGATTGTCGACGATCCCGTCGATCCCGTTATAAGCCACCGACTCCTGGAAATGGCATCTCGACCTCAGCACGAGCGCCTTGCGGGAGTCGTACGCAGCTGAGGCAAAGTGTTCGATGAGCGTCGTCTTGCCGACGCCCGAGACGCCTTCCACGAGCACCAGGACGTTGTGGTTGCAGCTCTGGTCGAAGGCTTGCCAGAGCCGCTTCTCCTCCGCTGCCCGGCCAACAAACGCCTCTCTGCCATAGTCGAGGGACGCCGCACTCGGCCCAGGCTCGTCTGTATTGGTGGCCGAGGACGCAAGTGCGGCGACCTCCGCGGCGCCCGCCCTCGCCTTCGGATCCCGATGTAACAGAGCAAGCGAAAGCTCGCTCAGATCGGTCGGGATCTTCTCATTGAGCTTGTGTGGCGGAATGGGCGGCCGCTTCTGGGCCTTGTAGAGACCTACTTGGGTTTCGGCGCCGAAAGGTAGCGTGCCAACCAACGCCTCGTAGAGCATTGCACCGACGCTGTACCAGTCGCTCGCTTCGGAGGCCGGCGCGCCTTCAGGTCCCTCGAGCCTTTCAGGCGACATATAAGCGAGCGTTCCGGCATTAAGGAGCGATAGCGTGTTCATCGAGTTCCGGCGAGCGGTCCATGGCAAGGCCGAAATCGACCAGGACCGCGCGGCCGTTGGGCTCCACCAGGACGTTGGTGGGCTTGATGTCCCGGTGCACTTTGCCCGCTGCATGCAGGGCCGTCAGACCGCGAGCCAGATGGCCGAGCGCCTTGCGGACGGCTTCGACGTTGGGGCCGCGGCGCGAGGCGGCGGAAGGAGGGCCTCGCACGAAACTGACGAAGTCCGACCCCTCGATCAGCTCCATGGTGATGAAGCAATTGCTCTCGTCGATCATCAGATCATAGAGTTGAGCGAGATTGGGATGATAAATATGCGCAAGAGATCTGAATTCGCTCTTGAGATGATAAATGTAGTCCGGCTCCGGAAATCGCAGCGACTTCAGAGCAACGATGCAGTTCTTGTCGAGATCGAAGGCTCTGTAGACGAGGCTAGTGGCGCCTCGACCGATCAAAGAATGAATCTCGTATCGGTCCGACTTCGGAGCTACGGAAAGTTCCGACGACAAATTCATGATAGGTCCTCAGCCGCCAAGGCCAATCACGAAGCTCGGTTGCCGCCCCGGTCTGAGCTGAAATAGGGTACACAAGCTGTAACACTAGGCGCTTACTACCGTATCATGTCGTAGTGTTTTCGCCTAGCTAAGCATAAGAGGCGCTTGAGCATTTCGCGGCGGGTGGCAAACCCCAGATGTCGGCCCCGAAGCAAACTCCGCCTGGAGGATGCCTGACTCCCGTCCGCGATACGGGGTGGGCGTCGAAGGCTCAATACGTGCTGCGTCAAACGAACACCACGATTGGACGCGCTCCCGAAGCTCATGTTCGTATCCTCGATCGGCGGGTCTCGCGCGCGCACGCGGTTATTTCCGCCGACAACGACAGCTATCACCTCATCCAACGCAGCACGACAAACCCGACCTTCGTGAACAAGATGCCCGTCGCCAATATTCTCAAGCTCAAGTCAGGCGACATCATCGAATTTGCGGAAGGCGTGGCCCTTCGCTTCGATGTTTTTCCGGAGAACGATTTTGCCACCGAACCGAACGTCCTTTTCTCCAGGCGGATCTCGGTCATCCTCGCGGCCGACGTCGTAGACTTCACCAGATTGGTGGAGACCGCCTCCGAGGCCACGCTACGCAAGCTTGAAGGATGCCACGCTATTTTTCAGGGCGAAGTTGAGCGCCACGGCGGCCAGCTTGTCCAGAAGCTGGCGGATAGCGTGCTCGCACTGTTCTCCAGCGTGCTGCTCGCCGTTGTGTGTGCAAGGAGCCTGCAGCAGGAGCTGAGGGAGTTCAACAGAGACCTGGCGGAGGATCAGCGCATGCAGTTCAGGATCGCGGTCAACACCGGCGATATCCTGGCAAAGCCCAGCGGCGAAGTTCAGGGCGATGCAATCAATCTGGCGGTCCGTATCCAAAGCCTCGCCGAGCCCGGCAGCGTGCTCGTTTCGCGCGTGGTGTACGATCAGGTGGCGGAGCTCGGCTTGCTCGAGTTCAGGAGAATGGGCGCCTTCAAGCTCAAGAACATTTCGCGCGAGGTCGAAGTGTATCAGCTCGTGCTTGACGTCTAGCAACCCGCCTCATTCACCGCGACCGCTCGCTGGGTCATTCCCTGCGTCCTTCACGAGGGCGCTTAGCCGATCGATATCCTTAATGATAAGAACGCGTCGTTGCTGTTCGACGATTCCCAGTTTTGAAAGCCTATTGAGTTCGCGGGTGACGGCCTCGCGATGCGTACTCGTCCGGCTTGCGATCTCGGCATGCGTGGGGATGGGGGCTATGCGAGCAGTCTTCCCCTGCCGAACGGATAGGTTGGCGAGCCGCAAGATCTCGGCCTGTATGCGATAGCGGACCGCCATCGTGCTGAATTCGTAGACGCGGGTGGTGAGTTCACGAATCTCCAGAACAAAGTAGTTCAACAGGCTCCAAGCAACAGCCGGCTCAGCGAGTATAAGATTGCGAAAGGTGCCGGCGGCTATTGAAGCCACCAGGCAGGCGCTGCGCGCTTCGACGCTCGCGG